>NZ_JADKZI010000009.1 GCF_017811815.1 Flavonifractor sp. AGMB03687 | reverse complement strand
CTCCACCTGGTATGAGGCTGGCGCTGTGTGGGCTATCGCCGAGGGCGTGTCCGACGGCACCAACCTGGAGGCCAACCTGACCCGTGAGCAGCTGGTCACCATGCTGTGGCGTTACGCCGGCAGCCCTGTGGTGGAAGGTGATCTGGCGGACTACCCCGACAGCGCCTCTGTCAGCGACTGGGCGGTGAACGCCATGATCTGGGCCGTGGAGAACGGCGTCATCACCGGCAACGGCGCCGGCGCTCTGAATCCCCAGGGCACCGCCACCCGCGCCGAGGTTGCCACCATTCTCATGCGGTTTATCGAGAACTAAATCCCATTGTCCCAGGGGCCTGATCCAGGCCTGCCATTGCCGCGCCGGTACTGCTACCGGCGCGGCAATTTGCTTCGGACGGAAAGGTGTGCGGTTCCGTTTTCTTGACACTTTAGGCGCGGATGGGGTAATATAATACCGTATGCGCACATTTCGCGCCGACTTCTTCGGAGGTCGGCAGTTTTACGATATGAGGAGAGGCCCATGGCAAGAAGTTCTTCCCCCAAAAGTTACGGCAATGACTCCATTTCCTCCCTGAAGGGGGCGGATCGGGTCCGCAAGCGCCCGGCCGTCATCTTCGGCTCCGACGGGCTGGAGGGCTGCGAGCACGCGGTGTTTGAGATCCTGTCCAACGCCATCGACGAGGCCCGGGAGGGCCACGGCAACCTCATCACCGTCACCCGGTATGAGGACAAGTCCATCGAGGTGGAGGACTTCGGCCGGGGCTGCCCGGTGGACTGGAACGAGAAGGAGCAGAAGTACAACTGGGAGCTGGTATTCTGCGAGCTGTACGCCGGCGGCAAGTACAACAACAACTCCGGCGACAACTACGAGTACTCCCTGGGCCTCAACGGTCTGGGCTCCTGCGCCACCCAGTATGCCAGCCGCTACTTTGACGCGGTGATCCACCGGGACGGCTTTGAGTACACCCTTCACTTTGAGAAGGGCGAGAATGTGGGCGGCCTGAAGAAGGAGCCTTACACCGGCAAGAAGACCGGCTCCAAGTTCCGCTGGCTGCCCGACCTGGACGTGTTCACCGACATCGACATCCCGGTGGAGTACTACCTGGACGTGCTCAAGCGGCAGGCGGTGGTCAACGCCGGCATCACCTTCCGATTCCGCAACCAGGTGGGGGGCAAGTTTGAGACCACCGACTTCAAGTACGAAAACGGCATCGAGGACTATGTGAAGGAGCTGGCGGGGGACAATCCCCTGACCCAGCCGGTGTTCTGGCAGACCGAGCGGAAGGGCCGGGACCGGGCGGACAAGGACGAGTACAAGGTAAAGCTGTCGGTCTCCTTCTGCTTCTCCAACACGGTGCAGGTCATTGAGTACTACCACAACTCCTCCTGGCTGGAGCACGGCGGCTCCCCGGAGAAGGCGGTGAAGTCCGCCTTCGTCAACGGCATCGACGCCTATTTGAAGGCCCAGGGCAAGTACCAGAAGAACGAGAGCAAGCTGACCTGGGCCGACGTGGAGGACTGCCTGGTGCTGGTGAGCAACAACTTCTCCACCCAGACCTCCTACGAGAACCAGACCAAGAAGGCCATCACCAACAAGTTTGTCCAGGAGGCCATGACCGAGTTCCTCCGCTCCCAGCTGGAGGTCTACTTCATCGAAAACCCCTTCGACGCCGCCAAGATCGCCGAGCAGGTGCTCATCAACAAGCGTTCCCGGGAGAACGCCGAGCGCACCCGGCTGAACATCAAGAAGAAGCTGTCCGGCAACGTGGATATCTCCAACCGGGTGCAGAAGTTTGTGGACTGCCGCACCAAGGATACTACCCGCCGGGAGCTCTATATCGTGGAGGGCGACTCGGCTCTGGGCAGCGTCAAGCTGAGCCGGGACGCGGAGTTCCAGGGCATCATGCCCGTCCGGGGCAAGATTTTGAACTGTCTCAAGGCCGACTACGCCAAGATCTTCAAAAGCGAGATCATCACCGATCTTCTGAAGGTGCTGGGCTGCGGCGTGGAGGTCCACGACAAGCACGCCAAGGACCTGGCCGCCTTCGACCTCATGAACCTGCGGTGGAACAAGATCGTCATCTGTACCGATGCCGATGTGGACGGCTTCCAGATCCGTACCCTGATCCTCACCATGCTCTACCGCCTCACCCCCACCCTGATTCAGCGGGGCTATGTGTATATCGCGGAATCCCCCCTGTACGAGATCAACTATAAGGAAAAGACCTGGTTTGCCTACTCCGACGCCGAGAAGAATGAAATTGTCAACGGCGAGCTGGCGGGCAAGAAGTGCTCCATCAACCGCTCCAAAGGTCTGGGCGAGAACGAGCCCGACATGATGTGGCTCACCACCATGAACCCGGAGACCCGGCGGCTCATCAAGGTCATGCCCGAGGATGTGGAGAACACCGCCCGGGTCTTCGACCTGCTGCTGGGAGACAACCTCCAGGGCCGCAAGGACCACATTGCGGAAAATGGATATAAATATTTAGAGCTGGCGGATATCTCGTAAGAAGTGCCTGCTGGGTGGGACACCGGCCTTTCTTTGCACCACTGGGAGGTGAACCCCATACAATATTTGTCCGCTTTTACGATTTTAGAAATGCTGTGCGTCAATTTGTATATCAGCCACATCTGCTTGGAACGCAAGGCCTCTGCCAAAATCGTGGTACCCGTCATGGCGGGGTTCACTTTGCTGCTGGTGGGGATCAGTTCTGTCACCCTTGCTGCGCTGCCGGGATACGGAGAGGGCTTTTTTGTGTTTCTCGGCTTCTTCTACCTGATTCCGCTGTTTTTCCTCTACCGGTACGGCATCAAGACCACCCTGTCGGTGATGTGTCTGTCCTGGTCCTACACCATGCTGATCTACCTCTTCTCCAAATATCTGGGCCAGTTCTTTCCGGAAGCTGCGGAGATGATCGCCATGCTGATCATCCAGACGGTGGTGTATCTGCTGACTCTGCGATTTTTTCTGCGGCTGCTGCACGAAAGACTGCTCTATGTCATCGTCCATGACCAGCCCAATAAGGGCAATATGTTCTTTTGCCTCAGCGCATCCACCTGTGCGGTGACCTTTTGCGCAAACTGGGTGCTGCTGAAAGAGGATTCTCTGGCGGCAAAGCTGGCCCTGATCTGCACATTGGCGGTCAATACCACCCTGATGTACCAGGCTCTCTACGGCCTGACCCATGCCCGGCGGCACGCGGTCCAAACCAAACAGGAATCGCTCACCGATGCGCTGACCGGCCTGAACAACCGCAGGGCCTTTTTTGAACAGGCGGAGCTGCTGGTGAGCGGAGGACGCCCCTTTGCCATCGCCTTTATCGACCTGGACCGCTTCAAATCCATCAACGATACCTACGGCCATGTGGCCGGAGACGACTATCTCCGACGGTTTGCCCGGGCGTTTACCGGGCAGTTCTCCCACCAGGGCACCCTTTACCGCATCGCGGGGGATGAATTTGTCTTTTTGTGGGAAGGAGAGCCGGGCGCCGAGGCCATGCTGGAGGAGATCCGGGGCTTCTCCGTTCCTTCCGCCAATTCAGCGGTCCCCTTCCTGGGCTTCAGCTGCGGCGCTGCCGCTTTCCCTGCCGACGCCGGGGCGCTGGATGAGCTGCTTGGCGTGGCGGACAGCCGGATGTACCGGGCCAAAACAGACAGCCGGGCTGCGAAAAACACCGTTTAGACGAACAAAGGATTGATACCATGGCTAAGAAAAGAACCCCCGAGGAGGGGGCGAAAAAGGTCAATAACCCCAACGTGATGGGCCTGCGGCCCGAGGTGCTGGAGCAGCCCATCACCGAGACCCTGGAGCTCAACTACATGCCCTACGCCATGAGCGTCATCGTCTCCCGGGCCATCCCGGAGATCGACGGCTTCAAGCCCTCCCACCGCAAGCTGCTGTACACCATGTACCAGATGCATCTGCTGGGGGGCAACCGCACCAAGAGCGCCAACGTGGTGGGCCAGACCATGAAGCTCAACCCCCACGGCGACGCCGCCATCTACGACACCATGGTGCGTCTTTCCCGGGGCTACGGCGCTCTGCTCCACCCCCTGGTGGACTCCAAGGGCAACTTCGGTAAGGTGTACTCCCGGGACATGGCCTGGGCCGCCAGCCGTTACACCGAGGTGCGGCTGGACCCCATCTGCGCCGAGCTCTTCCGGGACATCGACCAGGACACGGTGGACTTTGTAGATAACTACGACGGCTCCATGAAGGAGCCCACCCTGCTGCCCACCACCTTCCCCAACGTACTGGTGAGCGCCAACCAGGGCATCGCCGTGGGCATGGCCTCCAACCTGTGCGGCTTCAACCTGGGAGAGGTGTGTGACGCCACGGCGGCCTTCCTCAAGAACCCCAACGTCAACCTGATGGAGTATCTGAAGGCCCCCGACTTCCCCACCGGCGGCGAGCTGCTGTACGACGAGGCCGCCTTAAAGCAGATTTACGACACCGGCCGCGGCTCCTTCCAGGTGCGGGCCCGGTGGCGCTACCTCAAGAGCGAGAACCTCATCGAGGTGTACGAGATCCCCTACACCACCACGGTGGAGGCCATCATGGACAAGGTGGCCGAGCTCATCAAGGCGGGCAAGATCAAAGAGATCGCCGACATGCGGGATGAGACCGACCTGAACGGCCTGAAAATCACCATCGATCTCAAGCGTGGCACCGACCCGGACAAGCTGATGGCCAAGCTGTTCAAGTCCACCACCCTCCAGGACGCCTGCTCCTGCAACTTCAACATCCTCATCGCTGGTATGCCCCGGGTCATGGGCGTGGGCGCCATTCTGGAGGAGTGGACCGCCTGGCGGATGGACGGCGTGCGCCGCCGCACCTACCACGTGATGAAGAAGAAGCAGGAGAAGCTCCACCTGCTGAAGGGCCTGAAAAAGATCCTGCTGGACATCGACCGGGCCATCAAGATCATCCGGGAGACCGAAGAGGACGCCGAGGTGGTGCCCAACCTGATGATCGGCTTCGGCATCGACAACATCCAGGCGGAATATGTAGCCGACATCAAGCTTCGCAACATCAACAAGGAATACATCCTCAAGCGCATTGAGGAGGTGGCCGGACTGGAGGAGGAGATCGCCGACCTCCAGGACATCGTCAACAACCCCGGCCGCATCAAGAAGATCATTTCCCAGGAACTCTCGGCGGTGAAGAAGAAGTTTGCCGCCCCTCGGCGCACCGAGATCATCTACGACTATCAGGCCGCCGGCGCTCTGGAGGAGGAGGACGAGACCCCCGACTACGCCGTCCACGTCTTCTGCTCCAAGGAGGGCTACTTCAAGAAGATCACCCCCCAGTCCCTCCGCATGAGCAGCGAGCAGAAGTACAAGGAGGGGGACGGCCCCTACCTGTACTGGGAGGGCAGCAACCGGGACATGCTGCTGGTGTTCACCGACAAGCAGCAGTGCTACAAGGCCCCCCTCAGCGAGTTCGACGACGCCAAGGCCAGCGTGCTGGGCGACTTTTTGCCCACCAAGCTGGGCATGGACCCCGGCGAGAGCTTCGTGTGGGCTTGCCTCACCAGCGACTACTCCGGCCATATCCTCTTCTTCTTTGAGAACGGCAAGGTGGCCCGGGTGGAGGTGGCCGCCTACCAGACCCAGACCAAGCGGAAGAAGCTCACCGGCGCCTACTCCGACAAGTCTCCCCTGGCCGCCGCCCTCCACATCAAGGAGGACCTGGAGGTGGCCGTCACCTCCACCGAGGGCCGCTGCCTGGTGTTCCACACCGCCGCCCTCACCCCCAAGACCACCCGCTCCACCCAGGGCGTCAACGTCATGACCCTCAAGCCCAAGTGGAAGGTGGAGAGCGCCCGCCCCCTGGCGGACACCACCATCGTCAACGCCGCCCGGTACCGGGCACGGTCCCTGCCGGTGGCAGGCGCCCTGCTGAAGGAGGAGGACCGGGGCGAAGAACAGATCAGCCTGCTGTGATTCTGCGAGAGAAATGAGGAATTATCCTTGAAACACACTGTAAGCTATTACGTGAAGAGCTATGCCATCATCACGCTGGGTTCCCTGCTCTATGCCTTGGCCTATAACATCTTCTACGCCCCCAACCTGGTGGCCATGGGCGGCCTCACCGGCCTGGGCCAGGTGCTCAACGCCATCATCCCCGTCCTGCCGGTGGGCACCACCGTCTTTGTGATGAACGTCCCCCTGTTCTTCCTGGGCTGGAAGTATATCGGCGGCCACCTGCTGGTGTCCTCCCTGTACGCCATGACCTTCAGCTCCTTTGCCATCGACGTGATGAACATGATCTACCAGTTCCCGCCCATGGATACCATGCTGGCCTCCATCTTCGGCGGAGCCCTGCTGGGTCTGGGCATCGGCCTGGTGTTCTCCAAGGGCGCCACCACCGGCGGTACCGACCTCATCGCCCGGCTGCTCAAGCTGAAGTTTGCCTGGCTGCCCATGGGCACCCTGGTGCTCATCCCCGACTTCATCGTCATCGCCCTGGCCGCCATGGCCTTTGGCAAGGTGGAGACCGCCCTGTACGGCATTGTGTCCCTCTATATCACCACCAAGGTGATGGACACCGTGCTCTACGGCCTGGACAGCTCCAAGGTGGCCTATATCATCAGTGACCGCTGCAAGGAGATCACCGACGCGGTGATTGCCATGGACCGGGGCGCCACCATCCTCCACGGCGAGGGCGCCTACTCCGGCGACGAGAAGAAGGTGCTGATGGTGGCCTTCAAGCAGAAGGAGATCGTGCCCCTGAAGGAGAAGGTCAACGAGATCGATCCCCGGGCCTTCCTCATCGTGTGCGACGCCCACGACGTACTGGGCGAGGGCTTCCGCACCTACAACAAGAACGACATCTGATCGCCTCCACAGAGAAAGGATGGTTTCTATGACGGATTTCACCAAGGTAAAGGCCAATCTGGAGAAGCGCGGCTATGCGGTCACCTGCTTTGCCACCGCGGCGGAGGCCGTGGACTATCTGGACGGCAAGCTGGACGGCAAGACCATCGGTGTGGGCGGCTCGGTGAGCATCCGGGAGATGGGGCTCTTTGACCCGCTCAAGACCCACAACACCGTGGTTTCCCACTGGGAGGGCAGCCGCAAGGAGGATGCCGCCTTTACCCAGGTCTACCTGTCCTCGGTGAACGGCCTGGCGGAGACCGGTGAGATCGTCAACATCGACGGGGTGGGCAACCGCATTGCCTCTACCGTCTTCGGCCATGAGGAGGTCTACTTCGTGGTGGGCCGCAACAAGCTGGCCCCCGACTATGACGGGGCGGTATGGCGGGCCCGCAACGTGGCCTCCCCCAAGAACGCCATCCGCCTCCAGCGGAAGACCCCCTGCGCCGTCAAGGGGGACAAGTGCTACGACTGCAGCAGTCCCGAGCGGCTGTGCCGGGGCATGCTGGTGCTGTGGGAGGCCTCCAGCGGCATCGGCCGCACCGAGATCGTACTGGTGGACGAGGACCTGGGCTTTTAAGAGAAAGGAGGGGCAGCCTGTGAACAAGCGGATACCGGCCCTGGCGCTGTGCCTGAGCCTGCTTTTGTCGGGCTGCGTCTCTCTGAGCGGCTCCTCCTACACCGTGGTGGAGCCCCATACCGAGCAGCCGGTGCTGGGGGAGGACTCCTCCACCGTCAAGGCCAGCACCTACTCCGAACTAGTCAACGGCGTGCTCTTTTTCGTCACCCAGGGCATGGAGGAGGGAGTCATCCAGCTCACCGACTACAACGGCGACGTGGAGGAGGACCTGAACCGGGCCTGCCTGGAAGTGGCCAAGGACGACCCCCTGGGGGCCTACGCCGTGGACTTCATCAAGAACGACTACACCACCATCCTCACCACCTATGAGGCCACCATCACCATCTCCTACAAGCGCACCCTGGACCAGATCAGCTCCCTGGTGAACATCACCGGCACCAGCGCCATCCGGGAGGAGGCGGCCCAGGCTCTGTCCTCCTTTAAGACCGAGCTGGCCCTGCGGGTTGGCTACTTCACCGGCGACGCCGACACGGTGAAGGAACAGGTGCGTCAGGCCTATTACGACACCCCTGCCGCGGCTCTGGGCATGCCCGAGTGTACCGTCACCCTCTACCCGGAGACCGGCACCCAGCGCATCGTGGAGATCCTGCTGGACTATCCCCAGGAGTCCGCCGCCCTCAAGCGCCAGAGCCAGGAGCTTCAGGAGAAGGCGGAGACCATCCTCTCCCCCATCCGCTATCAGATCGAGACCCGCCGGCTGGACCTGCTGATGGAGGCCCTGCCCGGCGCGGTGAAGGTGAGCGCCCAGGGGGGCGCCACCGCCTGGGACGCCCTGGTGGGCAAGGGGGCCAACCACGAGGGTTTGGCCCTGGCCTTCCAGCTGCTGTGCGACGGCTTGCGGCTGGAGAGCGACATCGTGGAGGGCACCTTCCAGGGGGAACCCCGGTTCTTCAACCAGGTGGTGCGCAACGGAGCCACCGTGTGGGTGGATCTGAGCCGCAGCACCAACCGGACCTATACCGCCGCTCAGATGACCGAGATGGGCTATCAGTGGGAGGGCCAGGAGGCCTGAAAAGAAAAAATAAAAAAATCGAAAATTACCCTTGACATTAGCGGCATGGATTGCTATAATGACATCCGTCGCTTGCAGGTGTAGCTCATCTGGTAGAGCGCCACCTTGCCAAGGTGGAGGTAGCGAGTTCGAGCCTCGTCACCTGCTCCAGAAAAAAGAAACAGCACTCCAAATGGAGTGCTGTTTCTTTTTTCTCTTCTGCAAGAAAAGCAGGACATCCATGGATGTCCTGCTTTTTTTCTTATCCCAGGAAAAAGCGCACCGCCACGGCGGCCACCAGGAGCAGCACGCCTACCGACGCGGCGATGTCCGCGGCCAGCACCAGGTCCAGCCGGCGGCGGGGGGCCTCCTCTTCCGCCGGGGCGGGGCGTTCCATACGGGGCGCCTCCTCCGGGGTCTCCTCCAGGGCCCGGCGGCAGGCCTCAAAGTCCAGCACCTTCCCGGTGGTGCGCACCGGCTCCTTCCGCCGGGGCAGAACGGTATAGCACACCGTCTCCTGGCCTACGCAGGCCTTCTGATCCATCTCACACCCGCTGATGGTCACCCGTCTGGCGTCCAGATTGATAAACATGGTCTCCATACCGCTGTCCCTCCTGTTGTTCCGGCGTTTGACCCCAGTATAGCGGGTCCATTGTCCCATAAAACGTACTATCCAAGGATCAGGTTGTCCTTCTGACGGAGCAGAGGGGCAAAAAGTTCCCGGTTATTGTTCTAGAACTTTCGTTCGAGTTGAGTATA
This sequence comes from Flavonifractor sp. AGMB03687, assembly GCF_017811815.1. GTDB lineage: Bacteria > Bacillota > Clostridia > Oscillospirales > Oscillospiraceae > Flavonifractor. Next base: position 76,041 of record NZ_JADKZI010000009.1, on the reverse strand, counting down.
CAACATATGTTCGAGAAAAGCAAGCGGAATTTTTTCTTTTTCATGGAAACCTTTTGGTTTTCCCTTCGTCTAACCGAGTAGGAAGATTTGTGCAAAGGAGGAAACCCTATGAAACGGACTGCGCGCGCCCTGCTGGCGGCGGTGCTGGCGGTGGCTCTGGCCCTGCCTGCGGCGGCTGCCGATCCCACGGACCAACGGATGACCCAGGTGACCCAGGCGGTGAAGGAGCAGCTGAACATCGGAGACTCCTACACCAAATTCTACGGCGACCTCACAGAAAACGAGTTTAACACGTACTGGACCCTGAACTGGGAGAAGGAGGGGGAGACCCTCCGGGTGGAGGCCGGTGAGGACGGCACCATCTACTCCTACGACCTGCGGCGGGAGGAGAGCTACGCCTACCCCACGGACAGCGACAGCACCACCGCCTTCCCCACCCTGAGCCGGGCGGAGGCCCTGCCCTATGCCCAGGCCTTTGCCGACCAGGTGCTCCACGCCCCGGAGAGCGTCAAGCTGACGGCCCAGGAGGAGAATGGCCAGGTGGGGGCCAGAACCTACGGCTTCCAGGCTCAGCTGCTGCTCTACGGCCTGCCCTCCCCCATCGGCGTGTGGGTGGAGGTGGACACCCGGGACGGTACCGTGGTGGGCTACCAGCGGGACGACCTGTACCAGACCTATCTGAACGAGCCCATCGACCCCGCCCCCTATGGCGACATGGCGGACAAGGCCTCCTCCCTGCTGAAGGGCACCTTGAAGCTGAAGCTGGAATATGTGCCCGATGAGAGCGATCCCGGCCGGGCGGTGCTGCGCTATGTGCCGGTGTACGGCGACAACTACTATGTGGACGCCGCCACCGGGGAGCTGGTCAACCTGACCCAGCTGTATCAGGAGCTGGAGAAGGGCGAAGGGGACAACGCGGCTTCCGGCGGCGCTGAGAGCGGGGACGGCAGCAACTCCCTCACCGACGTGGAGCAGGAGGGCATTGCCCAGATGGCCGGGGTGTGGTCCAAGGAGGACCTGGACAAGAAGGCCCGCACCTTTGCCGCGCTGAAGCTGGATAGCTGGACCCTGTACAGCTGCTCCTATCAGCTGAACCGGGAGAGCGGCGAAGTAAAAGCCACCCTGCGCTACACCCGGGACCAGGAGGGAAGCTCCAGCCGCACCATCACCCTGGACGGCAAGACCGGGGCCCTGCTGAGCGCCTCGGGCTACGCCTGGACGGAGGAGGATTATACCCCCGCTGTCAGCCAGCAGACCGCCCAGAAGACGGCGGAGGATTTCCTGGCATCCCTGTGGGGGGAGCAGTGGAAGTGCTGTGCCCTGTATGAGAGCACCCCCGCCGGGGAGGGCGATCGGGTCCACGTCTTCACCTTCGCCCAGAAGGTCAACGGCTACTTCTACCCCACCAACTCCATTACCGTGGGGGTGGACAGCGCCGACGGCACCATCCTGCGGCTGTCCCGCAGCTTTGACAGCGCCCCTACCTTTGACGACCCCGCCGGGGTGATTACGGAGCAGGCCGCTCTGGACGCCTGGTTTGCCACCTATACGGTGACCCCTGGCTACACCGCCGTGCCCCGTCGACTGGACCGCTACGGCAGCCAGTATCAGGACCTCATCGCCCGGGGCTACACCTACCTGATGGGCCTGGAGCTGGGCTGCACCCTGGAGCGGGATCAGTCCCTGCTGGGTATCGACGCCAAGACCGGCCAGCCCGTGAAGCCGGTGAGCACCCATACCGACCGGCCCACCTACTCCGATCTGGCGGGCAGCTGGGGCAAGACCCAGGCCGAGACCCTGGCCTCCTACGGCATCGGCTGGCTGGGCGGCAAGCTGGAGCCGGGCAAGGAACTGACCCAGCTGGACCTGATGGCCCTGATGGTGAGTACCCGGGGCTATCTGGCCGACCTGAGCCAGGAGGACGCCGCTGACCAGGTGTATGACCAGGCGGTGTCCATGGGCCTCATCACCCGCAGCCAGCGGCAGGACGACAAGCCGGTGACCCGGGCCGAGCTGACAAAGGTGCTGCTGGACTGGGGTGGCTACGGCAATGCCGCTGTTATCCCCGGCATCTTCCAGTGTACCTTTACCGACCGGGGAGACATCCCGGAGGGGTACTACGGCTACGCCGCCATCGCCCAGGGCCTGGGCATGGTCCAGGGGGACGCCGCGGGCCGCTTCCTCCCCAACCGCACCGCCACCCGGCTGGAGGCGGTGGTCATGCTCTATCAGCTGATGGACCGATAACATGGTTGAAAACCTGCCCCCGCGCAAGCTGCGCGGGGGCAGGTTTTTCTTGCGCGGCGGGGTCCGGTCTGGTATACTGAACCAAAAAGTTTTTTCGAGAGGGGACCTGCCGCTGTGGAGAGGAAGAATATCACGCTGATCGGAATGCCGGGCTCGGGCAAGAGCACCGTGGGGGTGCTGCTGGCCAAGACTCTGGGCTATCGCTTTCTGGACGCCGATCTGCTCATCCAGCAGCGGGAGGGCGCGCTCCTCCAGGACATCCTGGACCAGAGGGGCGTGGAGGGCTTCCTGGACGTGGAGGAGGCCGTCATCCGGGACCTGGACTGCACCGGTACCGTCATTGCCCCCGGCGGCAGCGCCGTTTGCCGGGAGGAGGCCGCCCGCCATCTGAAGGACCTGGGGCTGGTGGTGTACCTCCACGTGCCCCTGGAGGAGCTGGAGCGGCGCATCCGCAACATCACTACCCGGGGTATTGCCATGGAGCCCGGACAGACACTGGCCGACGTGTACGCTGTCCGGGAGCCTCTCTACCGCAAGTACGCCGACCTGACGGTGGACGTGACCGGGGGCAACACCCTGGAGCAGACGGTGGCGGCTGTGGTGGCCCGGCTGGGCTGACCGCCCCTTGTATTTTTCTGAAATAATGATATACTATAGGATAGCGAAATATCACGGATGAAATGCCCGCCGGCTGGCCGGCGGGCTTCGTCGTGTTTTTTCTGCCTCCGCGCGGCAGGATTATTTTTGGTGCCCCCGGCGCGGAAGGGGCATGTAAGACGAAAGGAACGAACCGCATGACATTCCAGGACCTCGGCCTGAACGCGCCCATCCTGAAGGCGCTGGCCGAACAGGGGTATGAACGCCCCTCCCCCATTCAGGAAAAAGCCATTCCCCCCGCTCTGGCGGGCCGGGATGTACTGGGCTGCGCCCAGACCGGCACCGGCAAGACCTGTGCCTTTGCCGCCCCCATCCTCCAGCGGCTCAGCGGCCGCAAGGGAAAGGGTATCCGTGCCCTCATCCTCACCCCCACCCGGGAGCTGGCCCTCCAGATCCAGGAGAACATCGTGGCCTACAGCCGCCACCTGCCCATCCGCTCCGCCGTCATCTTCGGCGGCGTAGGCCAGAACCCCCAGGTGGAGCAGCTGAAGAAGGGCGTGGACATCCTGGTGGCCACCCCCGGCCGCCTGGGCGACCTGTACAACCAGAAGTTCGTGGACCTGTCCAAGCTGGAGGTCTTCGTGCTGGATGAGGCCGACCGGATGCTGGACATGGGCTTTATCCACGACGTGCGCCGTATCCTGGGCTGGCTGCCCAAGAAGAAGCAGACTCTCTTCTTCTCCGCCACCATGCCCCCGGAGGTCCAGGGGCTGGTGGACTCCCTGCTGGTGGACCCGGTGAAAGTGGCGGTAAACCCTGTCTCCTCTCCGGTGGAGGTCATTGACCAGCGGCTGTACTATGTGGACCGGGGCAACAAGACCAAGCTGCTGGCCACCCTGATCCTGGAGCCCGACGTGAAGAACGCCCTGGTGTTCACCCGCACCAAGCACGGCGCCAACAAGGTGGCCGGGGACCTGGTGAAGGCGGGTATTGCCGCCGCCGCCATCCACGGCAACAAGAGCCAGACCGCCCGGCAGCAGGCCCTGGCCGACTTCAAGAGCGGCAAGGTCACCGCCCTGGTGGCTACCGACATCGCCGCCCGTGGCCTGGACATCGAGGAGCTGAGCCACGTCTTCAACTACAACCTGCCCGACGTGCCCGAGACCTACGTCCACCGCATCGGCCGTACCGGCCGGGCGGGCCACGGCGGTACCGCCATCTCCTTCTGCGACATCAACGAGAAACAGGAGCTGAAGGACATCCAGAAGCTGCTGGGCAAGGACATCCCGGTGGTGGAGGACCATCCCTGGCCCATGGAGGTCTTTGAGCCCCTGCCCAAGGACAAGAAGGGCCGTACTGTCAACCCGGAGGATGCCGAGGCCCGGGCGGCCGCCAAGGAACGCCGCCGCCAGCGGGACGCCGCCAACAAGGCCGCTGCCGCCGAGAAGAAGGCCAAGGCTGCCCAGAAGGCAGCGGAGCAGCCCGCACCCGCCCAGCCCGAAAAGAAGAAGCCCCGCCGGGGGGTGCGCAACAGCGCCACTCTGGAGGAGGCTCTGGTAGCCACCGCTCCCGCCCATCCCTCCGCCCTCGAGCCCGCCTTTGGCGATTTCCACCGGCCCGATCCGCTGGCCAGTGATATCATCATGGACGCCACCGCCCGGCTGCTGGCCCCCCGGAAGCTGCCCCGGCAGCCCGAGAAGCCCCGCCGGAAGGACAAGGGGGAGCAGCCCCCCAAGGAGGCCAAGCAGAGCCGCAAGGGCAAGCAGGCCTCCCAGGAGAAAGCGCCTAAGAAGGAGAAGCAGCCTTCTCAGGAGAAGGCCCCCAAGAAGGAGCGCAAGCCCCAGGAGAAGCAGGCTCAGCCCGCCGCTCCTGCCCCCAAGAGCGGGCGCAAAAAGCGGGGCGGCCGGGGCCGGTCGGGCCGTCCGCCGGAGATCATTCTGCGCACCAACGGCCAGAAGGATTCCACCGAGCAGCCCAGCCTGATGAAGCCCTACTACCTCAGCGACGACTAACCTCATACAAGCAGCCCAAAGGGCGCGCCGCAGCCGCGGCGCGCCCTTTTTTGGTACACTTGCTGGTATGGTGAAAATGAACAAAATTTTTTTGTTAAAGAAATAACAAAGAGAAAGCTTTAAGAAATTTTGACGAAAAACATCGTTAAGTAAATAACATAGAGAGAATATGAAAAAATAAACGAATATTTCATCCTGAAAAAATTGCAGACAAAAAACTAAACTTATAATTTTAAACTTGCAATCACCGGGTATTTGAAGTATGATTCAGATAACATCGGGAAAATTGTCCCAAGGGACAAGAGATGCGGAAAGGCGGTGAATGTATGTCTCTGGAAGCGATCAAGCAGGTGACCGAGGCAGAGCAGCTCCACAAGCAGCGCAAGGCGGAAGCCCAGGCAGAGGCCAAGCGCACCGTGGCGGAGGCCGAGCGGGCAGGAAAGGCCCGGCTGGCGGAAGCCCGAGCGCAGGCGGAGGCCCAGGCCCGCGAGTTCATGAAGGCGGCCGAGGAAACGGCGGCCAAGCATGCGGCCGAGGTAAACGCTCAGACCCAGAAAACCTGCGATGCCTTGCGTGCCAAGGCGGAGGGCCGCCTGGCCGACGCCGCTGCCAGCATCGTGAGAAGGGTAGTGAAGAACTGATGTCCATTGTGAAAATGAAGCGGCTGCGGCTCATCGGCATGCGGGACCAGCGTGAGTCCCTGCTGCGGCTGCTTCAGCATTTGGGCTGTGTGGAGATTGACGAGCCGGGGGACCGCTCAGGGGACCCCGACTGGGCCAGTCTGACGCGGCCGGACACCGGTGCGCTGAACGAGGCCAGGGATGCCCGTACCAGCGTGGAGAACGCCCTCAAAACGCTGAAAAAGTACGGACCCAAGCAGAAGGGCGGGCTCCTCACCCCAAGACCGGTGATCACCGAGGGAGAGCTCTTCGACGACGGGGCCTACCGGACCGGCCTGGCGGATGCCGGGCAGCTGGTGGCTCTGGAGCGTAAGATCTCCACCCTCTATGCCGAGCAAAACAAGCTGAGAACCCAAAAGCTGGCGCTGGCTCCCTGGCTGGCGCTGGATATCCCCCTGGAGACGGCCTCCACCCCCGAGGTGGCGGTGCAGTTCGGTACGGTGGCCGCGTCCACCGATCTGGACGCTATGGAAGGTGCTCTGGGGGCGGTCACCGACCTGTATGAACTCATGCGGGCGGGGGCCGACAACGAACTGAAGTATCTGGTGTTCCTCTGTCACCGCAGTGCCGAGGAGGGGTGCCAGGAGGTGCTGAAGGAGTATGGCTTCTCCCGCTCCGCCCTGCGGGGCTGGACGGGCACCGCGGCGGAGAACGACCGGCAGCTGGATCAGAAGCTGACCGAGGCCGCCAAGGAACTGGAGGCCACCATCGCCCAGGTGGGCGAGTACGCCGCCAAAAAGGGCGCCCTGGAGCAGTGCCTGGACCGGGCCGATCAGGAGATCGCCCGGGAGGAGGCCCGCTGCCGCCTGCTGGACAGCAGCACCGCCTTCTTCCTGGAGGGCTGGGTGCCCGTACCCGACGAGAAAAAGCTGCTGGAGCAGCTGGGGAAGTATGACTGCTGCTGGGAGACCCAGGACCCGGCGCCGGAGGACTACCCGGTGGTGCCGGTGAAGCTGAAGAACAACAAGTTCACCGAGCCCCTCACCACCATCACTGAAATGTACTCCTTGCCCGCCTACGACGGCGTGGACCCCAACGGCCTGATGGCCCCCTTCTATATCTTCTTCTTCGGGTTCATGTTCGCCGATCTGGGCTACGGCCTGATCCTGGCGGGGGCCTGTGCCTTCATCAACTGGAAGGTGCGCCCTAAGGGCGGCTTCGGACAGCTGATCCGGCTGATGATCATGTGCGGTATCTCTTCCGCCGTCATTGGTTTCTTCACCGGCGGCTTCTTCTCCGACTTCCTGTATCAGTTCACCAACATGCTGGGCCTGCCCCAGCCGGTGATCCCCTTCCTGTCGGTGCCCGACGGGGTGACCGGCGTGCCCGGTCCCCTGCTCAACGTCATGGGCGACCCCATGACCGTGCTGGTCTTCGCACTGGCGGTGGGCTTCGTACAGATCATCGTGGGTATGATCGTGAAGTTCTGGATGCTCTGCCGGGACGGCCAGGTGGTGGATGCTATCCTGGACATCGGTACCTGGTGGGTCATCTTCATCGGCATCGGCCTCTTCGCCGCCGGTATCGGCAACGTGGCGGGCTACCCGGTGGTGCTCATCATCGGCTGCCTGATGCTGCTGGGCCAGGGCCGCTCCGCCAAGGGCTTTGGCAAGGTGACCGCCATCATCGGCGCGGTGTACAACGGCGTGACGGGCTACTTTGGAGACATCCTCTCCTACTCCCGTCTGATGGTCATGATGCTGGCCGGTTCTGTTATCGGCCAGGTGTTCAACATTCTGGGCGCCATGCCCGGCGGCGGTCTGCCCCCGGCCATCGGCATCCCCATCTTCTTCGTGATCTTCATCATCGGCCACGCCTTCAACATCGGCCTGAACGTGATCGGCACCTACGTCCACACATCCCGTCTGCAATACCTGGAATTCTTCAAGCAGTTCTATAAAGAGGGCGGACGCCCCTGGCGGCCCCTGAATATTGCGACAAAGTATGTCGACATTAAGGAGGAACAGTAACATGACATTCGGTGAATTTCTGACCCAATACGCTGGCGCGTTCTTTGGTTTTCTGGGCGCCGCTCTGGCTGCAGGCCTGGCCTGCGTTGGTTCCGCAAAGGGTACCGGCCTGGCCGGTGAGGCCGGCGCCGGTCTGCTGGCCGAGGACCCCTCTCAGTTCTCCAAGTGTATGATCCTTCAGGTTATCCCCGGCACCCAGGGCCTGTACGGCCTGGTTATCGGCTTCCTGGCCCTGATGAAGATGGGCCTGTTCAGCGGCACCGTGGGCGAGCTCACCATTGCCCAGGGCCTCATCGTTCTGGCCGCCTGCCTGCCCATGGCTCTCGGCGGCCTGCTCTCCGGTATCGCCCAGGGCCGCGTGGCCGCCGCCTCCGTGGGCATCGTGGCCAAGAACCCCAACGACTGGTCCAAGGGCATGGTGCTGTGTATCATCGTTGAGTTCTACGCCATCCTGTCCCTGCTCATCTCCTTCCTGATGATCATGTTCGGCTTCTAAGCAAGAGGTAGACTATGGACGGAATTGAAAAAATCACCGGGCGCATCGCGGCTGACGCGGGGCGGGAGATCGACGACATCAACGCCGAAGCCCGCCGCCAGGCCGACGAGATCACCGCGCGGTACGAGGCCCAGGCCAAGCGGGAGAGCGAGGAGATCCTCTCCCGGGGCCGCCGCAACGCCGACGAGCGCGTGGAGCGGCTGGCCAGCGTGGCCCAGCTGGACGCCCGCAAGCTGGAGCTGGCCGCCAAGCAGGAGATGCTGTCCAAGGCCTACGACCTGGCCCTGGAGCAGCTGGTGAACCTGCCCGACAAGGAGTACGTGGACCTGCTGGCCGACCTGGCGGTACGTGCCTCCTCCACCGGCCGGGAGGCGGTCATCTTCTCCCAGAAGGACCGCGCCCGCTACGGCAAGGCGGTGGTCACCCGGGCCAACGAGCGCCTGAAGGACGGACACCTGACCATGTCCGAGCAGTCCCGCCCCATCAAGGGGGGCCTCATCCTCAGCGACGGGGACGTGGAGGTCAACTGCACCTTTGAGACTCTGGTGCGCCTCCAGCGGGGCGAAATGGACCGCGAGGTGGCCAAGGTGCTCTTTGACTGATGCGCTCCTTGCAAGTAAGGAGGCAACATTTTGGCTAAGATCAAAGATACCGACTATCTGACCATATCCGCCCGCATCCGGGCCATGGAGAACCGTCTCCTGACCCGGGAGCGGATGGAGCGGATGCTGGACGCCCGCACCGACGACGAGGCCGTGAAGGTCCTCTCCGAGTGCGGCTACGGCGAAATGCCCGCCCTCACCCACGCCGCGCTGGACGAGATGCTTTCCGCCGCCCGGGGGGCTCTGTATAAGGAGCTCAAGGGCGCGGTGCCCGACAAGCGGCTGGTGGACGTGTTCCAGATGAAGTACGACTACCACAACGCCAAGACCCTCATCAAGGCGGCCGCCGTAGGGGCTGAGCCCGACCGGCTGCTGATGGAGGGCGGCCGCTGGACCGCCGCCCAGATCAAGGAGGCCTACCAGCGGGACAACCTGCGGGACTTTACCGATCCCTTCCGGCAGGCCATCGTTCAGGCCCGTGAGCTGCTCAACGGCGGCGGGGACCCCCAGTTGGCCGACTTCGTGCTGGACCAGGCCTACTTCGCCGAGATGAGCGACACCGCCAAGGCGGTGGGCAGTCCCTTCCTGGAGGGGTACGTCCGCCTGCTCATTGACGCCACCAACCTGCGTTCTGCCGTCCGGTGCGCCCGCATGGGCAAGGGCTCCGATTTCCTCAGCCAGGTGCTGCTGCCCGGCGGCAGCGTGGAGGTACACACCCTCACCTCCGGCAAGGGCAGCGATCTGGCCGCCCTGTTCCGGGCGGGCCCCCTCAGCGAGGCGGCCGCCGCCGGCGCCGCCCTCACCTCCCCCGGCAGCGGGGAGCTCACCGCCTTTGAGCGCCTGTGCGACAACGCGGTGATGGGCTATCTGGCCCAGGCCCGCCGCATCCCCTTCGGGGAGCAGGCGGTGATCGGCTACCTGTACGCCAGGGAGACCGAGTTTACCGCCATCCGCACCATTCTGTCCGGCCGCATGGCGGGGCTGGACGGGGATACCATCCGGGAAAGGCTGCGTGAAGCCTATGTCTAAGTATCGCATCGCAGTGCTGGGAGACAAGGACAGCGTCCTGGGCTTCAAGGCTCTTGGGCTGGACGTGTTCCCGGCTGAAACGGTGGAGGAGGCCAAGCAGATCCTCCACAAGCTGGCCAAGGAGAATTACGCGGTGATCTACCTGACCGAGCAGTACGCCGCCGATATGACGGCGGAGGTGGCCCGGTACAAGGATGAGCTCACCCCGGCCATTATCCTGATCCCCGGCAAGGACGGCTCTCTGGGCATCGGCATGGCCAACGTCAAGAGCGCCGTGGAACGGGCCGTGGGCGCGGACATCCTTTGACCTTCCAGGGGGGGACGATGTCCCCCCTAGATACGAAGGCGGTTCCCGAGGAAACCGCCTTCGATACCCCCCTCACCCGCGCCCGCGCGGGTGGCTGCCCGCCGGTGGCGGAGCAGGCAGGGGTGTGCTCCGCAGGCGCATGTCCTGCTGCGCACGAATTTTGATCTTCTTTCCGGCGTCATGCGCCGGAAACTCTGCGAGGCAAGTAGGGGCGGCATTTATGGCCGCCCGCACCCCCGGCCGAGCCCAGCGCAAGCGGGTCGGACGGGGAGGAGGAGGCGCAACGGAACGAGTGAGCGTTCCCATTTACGGGGACGCGAAGGATGTGCAGTTTGCGCCGACGAGAAAGAAGGTTGAGCTATTTGAGCGGAAAAATCGTCAAAGTCTCCGGTCCCCTGGTGGTGGCCACCGGACTGACCGACGCCAACATGGCCGACGTGGTCCGCGTGGGCGAGCAGCGCCTCATTGGTGAGATCCTCACCATGAACGGCGACTCCGCCTCCATCCAGGTCTATGAGGAGACCTCCGGCCTGGGCCCCGGCGCCGTGGTGGAGACCACCGGTGCCCCCATGTCCGTGGAGCTGGGCCCCGGCATCATTGAGAACATCTACGACGGCATCCAGCGCCCCCTGGAGGGCATCATGAAGGTGGCGGGCTCCAACAACCTGCCCCGCGGCGTGGAGGTCCCCGCCCTGGACCGGGAGAAGAAGTGGCAGTTCAACGCCACCGTCCAGCCCGGCGCCAAGGTCATCGGCGGCGACGTCATCGGCACCGTCCAGGAGACCAGCGTGGTGCTCCACAAGATCATGATTCCCCCCAAGATGAGCGGCACCATCCAGTCCATCCAGTCCGGCGAGTTCACCGTGCTGGATACCGTGGCCGTGCTGGTGGATGACCAGGGCGAGAAGCACAATCTCACCATGGTGCAGAAGTGGCCCGTTCGTGTGGGCCGCCCCTACAAGCATAAGTATCCCCCCAAGACCCCGCTGCTGTCCGGTCAGCGTATCGTGGACGCCATGTTCCCTGTGGCCAAGGGCGGTACCGCCGCCATCCCCGGCCCCTTCGGCTCCGGCAAGACCGTCATGCAGCACCAGCTGGCCAAGTGGTCCGACGTGGACATCGTGGTCTACATCGGCTGCGGTGAGCGCGGCAACGAGATGACCGACGTTCTGCGGGAGTTCCCCGAGCTGGTGGACCCCCGTACCGGCGAGTCCCTGATGAAGCGTACCGTCCTCATCGCCAACACCTCCGATATGCCGGTGGCCGCCCGTGAGGCCTCCATCTACACCGGCATCACCATCGCCGAGTACTTCCGGGACATGGGCTACCATGTGGCCGTTATCGCCGACTCCACCTCCCGCTGGGCCGAGGCTCTGCGTGAGATGTCCGGCCGTCTGGAAGAGATGCCCGGTGAGGAAGGCTACCCCGCCTACCTGTCCTCCCGTCTGGCCCAGTTCTACGAGCGGGCCGGCATGGTGGAGTGCATTGGCTCCGACGCCGACCGCCGGGGCTCCCTGACCGCCGTGGGCGCCGTTTCCCCGCCCGGCGGCGACCTGTCCGAGCCCGTGTCCCAGGCCACCATGCGGATCGTCAAGGTGTTCTGGGCCCTGGACGCCTCCCTGGCCTACCGCCGTCACTTCCCCGCCATCAACTGGCTGAACTCCTACTCCCTGTACCTGGACTCCCTGAAGCCCTGGTACGACGAGCACCTGGGTCCCCAGTTCATGGTCAACCGCGACAAGTCCATGTCCATTCTCCAGGAGGAGGCCAGCCTGAACGAGATCGTGCAGCTGGTTGGTAAGGACTCCCTGTCCGCCGGCGACCAGCTGACTCTGGAGACCGCCAAGATGCTGCGCGAGGACTTCCTGCAGCAGAACGGCTTTATGGAAGTGGACTGGTATTCCAGCTACGAGCGCCAGGACAAGATGATCCAGATGATTCTGGACTACGACAAGCTGTGCCGGGCCGCCATCGAGAAGGGCGCCCCTGTGGCAGAGCTGTTTACCATTCCGTTCCGGGAAAAGATGGGCCGCGCCAAGAGCGTGCCCGACGACCAGTTCAAAGAGGTCTACGCCCAGATGGCCCGGGAAATGGAAGAGGAGATCGAGGCTATTGCCGCCAAGGGAGGTGCTGAGGAATGATCCGTGAATATCGTACCATTCAGGAGATCAACGGCCCCCTGATGGTGGTCCGCAAGGTCTCCGGCGTCACCTACGACGAGCTGGCCGAGATCGAGCTGTCCGACGGCTCCATCCGCCGCTGTAAGGTGCTGGAGGTCAACGGCGACAACGCGGTGGTGCAGCTCTTCGAGTCCTCCGCCGGCATCAACCTGGCCCAGTCCAAGGTCCGCTTCCTGGGTCACCCCCTGCAGCTCCCCGTGTCCGGCGATATGCTGGGCCGGGTGTTCAACGGCATGGGCCGTCCCATCGACGGCGGCCCCGACATCATGGCCGAGGAGTACCGTGACATCAACGGCCTGCCCATGAACCCCGCCGCCCGTGACTACCCCAACGAGTTTATCCAGACCGGCATCTCCACCATCGACGGTCTGAATACCCTGGTCCGCGGCCAGAAGCTGCCCATCTTCTCCGGCTCCGGTCTGCCCCACGCTGCCCTGGCCGCCCAGATCGCCCGTCAGGCCAAGGTGCTGGGCGACGACGCCGGCAACTTCGCCGTGGTCTTTGCCGCCATCGGTATCACCTTCGAGGAGTCCGACTTCTTCGTCCAGGAGTTCCGCCGCACCGGCGCCATCGACCGTACCGTGCTCTTCACCAACCTGGCCAACGACCCCGCCGTCGAGCGTATCGCCACCCCCCGTATGGCCCTCACCGCCGCGGAGTACCTGGCCTTTGAGAAGGATATGCACGTGCTGGTCATCCTGACCGACATCACCAACTACGCCGAGGCCCTCCGTGAGGTGTCCGCGGCCAAGAAGGAGGTCCCCGGCCGCCGCGGCTACCCCGGCTACCTGTACACCGACCTGGCCACCATGTACGAGCGCGCCGGCCGTCAGCTGGGCAAGAAGGGCTCCATCACCATGATCCCCATTCTGACCATGCCCGAGGACGACAAGACCCACCCCATTCCCGACCTGACCGGCTATATCACCGAGGGCCAGATCATCCTGTCCCGCGAGCTGTACCGCAAGGGTGTGAATCCCCCGGTGGACGTGCTGCCCTCCCTGTCCCGTCTGAAGGATAAGGGCGTAGGCCCCGGCAAGACCCGTGAGGACCATGCCGGCACCATGAACCAGCTGTTCGCCGCCTACTCCACCGGTAAGGAGAACAAGGAGCTCATGAGCATCCTGGGCGAGGCCGCCCTCTCTCCCACCGACCTGCAGTACGCCAAGTTTGCTGACGAGTTTGAGAAGCGCTATGTCTCCCAGGGCACCGATGAGAACCGCTCCATCATCGAGACCCTGGACCTGGGCTGGGATCTGCTGAGCCTGCTGCCCAAGGCGGAGCTGAAGCGCATCAAGCCGGAGTATATCGAGAAATACCTCCCGAAAAAGGAGGGATAAGGTATGCCCGCGATCAATGTGAACCCCACCCGGCAGGAGCTGACCCGGCTGAAGACCCGGCTCAAGACCTCCATCCGGGGCCACAAGCTGCTGAAGGATAAGCGGGATGAGCTGATGAAGCAGTTCATGGACGTGGTGCGGGAGAACCGGGCTCTTCGGAAGAAGGTGGAGGACGGCCTCATGCGGGCCCACGGCTCCTTCACCGTAGCCTCCGCCCTCATGTCCTCCGAGATGCTGGAGCAGTCTCTCCTGTACCCCAAGCAGAGCGTGGAGCTGGATATGACCTTCCAGAACATCATGAGCGTCAACGTGCCCGTTTACGAGTTCCGGACCAAGAGCGACGACGCCGGGGAGATCTATCCCTACGGCTTCGCCAACACCTCCGGCGAACTGGACGGCGCGGTGGACGCCCTGTCCGGGGTGTTTCAGGATATGCTGAAGCTGGCCGAGATCGAAAAGACCTCCCAGCTGCTGGCGGAGGAGATCGAAAAGACCCGCCGCCGGGTCAACGCCCTGGAATACGTCAAAATCCCTCAGATGGAAGAGGCCATCAAGTATATCACCATGAAATTGGACGAGAATGAGCGCTCCAACACCATCCGTCTGATGAAGGTAAAGGACATGCTCCTCAAGGAAGCCATCGAGGAGCGGAGAGACGAAGACGCTAGAGCCGTAAGGACTTTCGGGTCTTCGGGTGAAGCGCCCCAGCAGGTTTAAGGGCGGTTTTACCGTAATTTTACCGCTTTTACGATGGGACGAAATGTGAAAAGCTGGTACTGTTTGGGATACCCCGAACAGTACCAGCTTTTTTGTTGTGCCTTTGGTGCTGCTCCAAAATGATAAGGGGGAGTATTTGAAACAACGATTCAAAAGGGTGTTCCAAAAGTTCCAAATAAGTTTTTGGGACGCTCGATTGCTCAATCAAGTTGTCCGCTCTGAAAGGTATGGCTTTTGGAGCGGTGCTTTATGGGACAATTTTTGGGTTTTGTTTCATTTACAAATCTAGTTGATTGGAGTGACAACAATATGAAAGTGGGATATGTGCGTATCTCAACAAAGGAGCAGAACACCGCCCGTCAGGATGTACTTATGGAGAAATTAGGGGTTGAGCGCGTCTTTACGGACAAGTTAAGCGGTAAGGACACCCAGCGCCCAGAGTTACAGAAGATGATGGACTTTGTGCGTGAGGGGGATGTAGTAGTCGTGGAGAGCTTTTCCCGCTTTGCGAGAAATACCCGTGATCTGCTGGATTTGACAGCGGCATTGGAGAAAAAAGGGGTAAGGTTTGTTAGTCAAAAGGAGGATATTGACACAAAAGGTGCAACAGGGAAACTCATGCTGACCATCTTTGGCGCTTTGGCTCAGTTTGAGAGAGAAACAATCTTGGAGCGGCAGGCTGAGGGGATTGCCATAGCCAAAGAGGAAGGGCGTATGAGTGGCAGACCTAAGAAAGCGGAAAGTACCTTTGAATCGGTTTATTGGGAGTGGAAAGCCGGGAAGATCAGCGCCGCCAAGGGAGCCAAAAAACTGGGGATTGCCCGGTCTACCTGGTATCGGAAAGTAAGGGAGCTGGAGAAAGAGGGCATAGACGGCGGGGCAATCATCGAGCTGGGTTAACCCCTCCCATCTCACCAATCCATAGGTACATATTCCGGCTATTTCGTCAGCAGTCAAGAGGGCTGTGTCAGCGTTATAGTTTAGTTGTGGTTGAGAGATAGAACTTGACCGATAACTAATTTAAGGAGTGTGTACTATGGATAAGAAGTTCATCATTAACCGGGTTGACCTGGGGCAGAGAGTGACTGGGTATGAGGTCTTTAATCCCGGTGTGAATGGCGGTGAGGTTCTGGGTATGACCGCCAAGCAGTTGAGTGAGGCGGTCAAGTCCTGTGAAGTGCTGGGTATGGTGCTGGATGGCAACGGGGCTTTGCAGCTGGACGAGGCCAAGGGGTTCCGGGCCATCATGGTCAAGACAGGCGTGGGGACTCTGACCAGCACCGACCCGGCAGCGGTGGCAAATCTGATGTACACGGTGTACCGCCGGGACGGTGAGAACTACAAGGTAATTTCCTCCCGGTTTGGCCGTCAGACCTTCTGCGCCGACAAGATCAAGGCGCTGCTTGACCTGGGAGCTATCAATGGTGTGGTGCTGGACGGTGACACCATCAAGTGTGCCTGGGAGTGGGAGGAAATGCCCCAGGGCAAGACAGTGAAAAAATAAGGAAACAGTAAGCGGGTCACCCGGTCAGGGTGGCCCGCTCAGTTTAAAAGGGAGGTGAAGCAGATGTGCCATATTGCAGAGCTGGTGATTGGGGGTTGTGTACTGATTGCCATGACCACCCTGGGAGTGGTGGCGATCCTGGGGGTTCTGGGAGTGCTGGAGAGGACTTTTGGGGTGCTGGGGGGTATGTGGTATGCAGAGGAGGAAAAGGGGGTGAAACAAGCCCCAGAGGGTGAGGAAAAGATGTAAGGGGTCCTTTGGAGCGGCAGGGCCAAGCAGTGTGCAAAAAATGGGGATACTCTGCTGCTCCCAGCATTTTTTAATAATATTGGGGGTGAGATGAATAAGGGCAAATAAGGGCAATTTCACTTTTGACTTGTGAAAAAAAGGTGATACAGTCACGGCCACATGGTCGAATAAATGCGGGAGACAGTGGGGCGGTTTCGACTTGATTACCAAATTTACCAAAAATTCGAGATAAACGAGACATTAGGTATCGTGTAGAACAGTGAACGCTAATTTTTAGCTTCATAGCAAGCAACGACTTTAATTAACGGCACACGATACACTGATTAGGTAAAGATGGAGCGCCGTAAGTGGGGCAGAAAGAAATCGACCTGTTTCGCCAAAAGGCAAAGACTTACTATTAGGGAGGTGAAACTAAGTATAATACGGTGAACGACTCTTAAGAAATGGCAGGGAGAGCGTAGATAAAACCGGTGAAGTCTTAAAATGCTGGTGAGAAATGTTGGGTTTGTCCGGTAAGACAACTAATTTTTCCTACTCGTCAATAATAGAAGCAGAAATAGGCATGGATTTTTCAGATGGAATGACAGTTTCTCCAAAGAAAATAGGCATAAAGAAAGAACCTCAACATTTGGGGAAACGCAAAACATACTATACTTCCTCAGGACATCTTCGCTCAACAGCTGCTTGGATGAAAAATTTCCCTGCCTCAAAAAGTGCTTAATAGATATACACAATAGCACCTCATCCATGGTGGATATATGTATGGATCGACTTGAAGTATAAAAATGGACATTTACTTTTAAGATCGATTGCTCTACTTGCATTTTATATCCACATGGTTTAGAATGAGGTTACGAGGCAAAAAAATAGTGCGGCAGGGATAGAGGGCGGCAACCCTCTATCCCCTGTACAGGTGTCGTGACCACCATGCACAACTGCGTCAGCAGTACCACATCCACAGTATAATGCAATCTTGTTGAATTAGCAAGGTGCGTTATACGAGTTGTGTAAAGCACATAGCAAGATCATTTCGTGCGTGCATGGGTATCTTTGTACCTGTGTGCGCTCTTTTTGTCTCGGCGGCAGAAGCTCAAGGGGAGACAGGCTGGCTCTGTCCCCCTTGGGTGGAAGCTGTTGAGAGTCAATAAAAAAGCCGTCACTGTGACGGCACAGGAGGAAACCGTAATGAAAAAGGCGATCATATATGGTATGTCCCTGGCACTGATTTTATCCATGACAGCCTGTGGTGGTTCCAATGAAAACGCCGCTGATAAGAGCCAGGAAACCAGCACCCCCGAAGTCTCCCAGTCCATGGAGAGCAGTACCCCCACCCCAGAGCAGACCACCCAAACCGCACCCGAAACCACCCCCACCCCGGAGAGCGTTTCCACTCCTGCCCGGGATGATACCACGGAACAGGAGCAGCTTTTCACCGATTGTAGCGAGACCATGTATGCAACCACCACAGTCAATGTACGTTCCAGTTATAGCACCAACAGCGATAAGTTAGGTAGCTTAACCAAGGCTCAATCTGTTACTCGTACAGGCATTGGTACTGGAGCTGCAGCAGGATGGAGTCGGATAGAGTTTAATGGTAAGGTAGCGTATGTATCTAGTGACTATCTCAGTGCTACCAAGCCACAAGTCAGTGTAAGTAAACCGAGTACTGGTAATAGTAGTTCTGGCAGCACTCAGACAAGTAAGCCCAGCAGCAAGCCCAGCACAGGTGGTAATAGTGGTAGTTCCTCAGGTTCTTCTGGTGGTCAAACCAGCAAGCCAAGCACCTCAACAGGCGGAAGCATATCTAGCGGAGGTAGTGATCAGGTAGGTCAACCACCAGCTAGTGGCGGTTTAGGCGGTCTTATAAACGCTGATCCTCAGGGAAATCCTGATTCTTTTCAGAACTTAGAGTCTGAGGGTAACGCAGGTATCAATATTGAGTAATAAATACTGAAAGTTGGAGGTGATAAATATGAGGACAGCCTTAAAGTCTAGATTATTGGCTTTTTTATTAGCTATTGTAACAATAATGTCATTATTAAGTACAACTGCAAGCGCTGTTGATTATGTAGACGTTTGGCAATCAGCAGGTGGATCTGGTGCAAATAATGCTTCTGTTACTTCAGGAGGAGTTTGGGCACCAAGATACCAAGGATTTAGAATAGCTATATTAGACTATGCAGGAAAGCCAGCATTTACATTCAATGGGAAAGATTACTTAGATTTGTTATTTTCTTACCCATATAATTGTAGCTACTATGGATTAGAGAATAAGACTGATGGTTATAGAAAAGCTAGTATATATAGATCTGACTGGGAGTCTAAATGTTACGCAATCACTATAAGCGATTTATATTCTGGAATTAATTCTGGACAATTAAGTTTTAAAACTAATGGAGATGTTTCTATTACAGCCTCAAATTTAAAGAACATACCCTATCATTTGGATAGGCAAAATGGATATTGGTATAAGCAGGGTACTAAGGTTAAAGAAAAAATGTATGGTATATCAGATGATAAGATAGATATAAATGCAGCTCTATTTGCCATTTTAAATCTTAGAGCTAATGGGGTAGGATACTTTTGGAAACCTAAGAGTGACATTTTTGTTGGTCAACCTTATTCAAGTGCAGAGCTTAATGCTTTAGCAAATAATCAAACAACTCCAATGGACCTTATGGGCTCTAGGAAGTTAGTAGTATCAGTAGAGCCAATAATATGGAACCAGTTAAGAATAAGTAAATCACAATTCAGCAGATATTCAGTTTACGGAACTCAAACAGATATAGGGTTCATATGTAAAAAGTTGATTGAGTGGGGAACTGACTTTGCTGGGTCAGATGGTGGTGGAAAGAATGGTGGTTACGACTGGTCTCTATTCGGTAAAGTAGGTCGTAAAGCAATGGTCTTAACTAAAGGCATAAGAATACACTATTATCATAATGGAACTGAAGATATTCAACAAACTTGGGTTATAGACCCACCAGTAGATAACGGAAAAGCAGTTGACAATGACACTGTTGCTGCTATGCAGCCTGGATGGTCACTTCATCTTTACCAATTAAGAGGTAGTGACGACCAAACTCATACTTATGATAGTCATAATTATCCGATAACTGATCCTAACCCTCATGGAGATAACCCAAACTACAAAGAACACCCAGCACCTGATCCTAGTAAGGACCCATGTACTTCAACAACAGTAGAGAAGAATAAAGATAAACTACATTATAGAATAGTAAAGGTATATGACCAGGAAGTACTGTATGCATCTATTGATGAAAATGGAGAACTCACTCTTACTAAGGGTACTGAGCACGTATCCACTCATGTAAGAGAGCAAACACTTCCAAAGATAGAAGTACAAGATGAAATGCCAGAGTACAGAATGGTTGAGTGGAAATACACTTATGACCAATATGTCCCAGTAACAGAGGGTGGAACAGAGAGTACAAAGTGGGAAGATGAGCCAATAGCAGGCAGGACAGTTGTTAATAGTGATATAGCCGCTTGATATACTCCATTTGCAGATGGAGTATATTTTTTTTGTTAGGAGTGAGATGAACATGATAAACAACCTGTACGTGGTTCAGCGGGGGCAGCAGTATGCCATATTCACGCCTCAGGGCATACAGATCGGTCTTCTGTTCTTGGGACAGGATGGCCAGTACGCCAAGGACGTGGCGGCTCTTGGCCCGATCACCAAGGCACTGGCAAAGCGTTGGGGTGTGAATCCAAAGGATTAAAAACACATCCGACCAGGGGAGCAGCGTATCATGCTGCTCCCCTACTTTTTATACTTTTTCAAGCACTTTTTCCCATACGTGAGTTAGGCTAGTTGTAATGATGTATTTGACCTATTTTATAAATTTGCTGTTTGAGTTGCTGGAAAAGCAAGAACGGGCAGAGGGCTAGTTGAGATTGAGAAAGATACACGCACTATCAAATACGAGGATGGGTTGATGGTTTATCTAGGATGTTTCAATAAAAAATGACACAAGAGATGATACAGACAAGAATAAATCTTATTGTTTGAAGGTATTTGTAAGAAAAATATCTAGGTCAAGACGAAAAAGAGGAAGTAGAGAATTTTTCCTTGTGAGAGTAGGTAAAATGGATGGATTTTTAAAATGGAAGGATTAAGTGGGAGAAGTTAGAAAAAATAAGAGCCCTACATGAAATAGGCTAGTTGAGAATGTGGGCGGGAAATGTTCCAAATGTTCCAAGTGCCTGAAATGACACAGATTGCAGCGTTGCGTGTGATACTTTTGTCAGCCAAGTTGTTTTAGATGTTTATATGGTCCGTTGCTCTCCTTGTTGATTGTGTGCCCTATATTCGCTATAATAGCCATATCAATCATGGAAGAGGCAGTTAGGAGGCGGAACGGGTGGCAAATGAAACAGTGGGAGCCGTGTCAGAACTGAACGAACAGAAAAAGCAGTTTAACCGCCGTGTCAATTACTTTATTATGCGGTATATGTGGCAGGTAATACATGGGCGGAGCCGTGGTGACGGCGATACCATTTATAATGCGTTCAATACAAGTCGGGAACGATATACCCGTATCATAAATACGGGTGTTGTGCGGTATGGCAGAAATGAATTAGCGGACTTACAACAGATAACAGGTTTGAGGAAAGAGATATTTACCGGAGAAGAACGCTTTATCTGTCCGTATAAAGGAGAAAACGGAGAGGTTCATATTACAGAGCAGGACTGGAAGGACTGGGACAAGGAGCGAAAGGAAGGACAAGAGAAAGTCGTACAAAAAAAGATATGTGAGTGTCTTAAGAAAGTCAGTAGAACAAATATAGAAAACAGAGAATTTTACCGATTGTGCTTTTACCTTAAAAACATGGAGCCGGCACCATCAAAAACCTCACCGGAAACATTGCGTCACATAATGACAGAAATCAATCAACTGTCTTTTTCACTGTTGGATGGCTGCCAGGTTGGCCAGCTTCAAAAATTGCAGAAGCTGTTAAAAGAAAAAAATGCACTTATTTCAAGTATGATAGTTTACAAGAACGCAAGGGATAAAGAACGGCAAAAATAATTTTAGAGCCATGTGCTTCATAGTGAAGTATGTGGCTCTTTTTGTATGTGTGGTGTAACGAGAATAAAAAGGGAGGATGTACATCAAAAAACCATTAGTATTACATATATGATGAAAACAATAACATTGTATATCGTAAAAATGCGTATAATTCTAAGGAAAATATCATTGTGATATGATATGCATGTAAAGAGGACAGGGCACCAAGCCCCAGAGGAAAGGCGCGCACCTTGAGAACAGAATAGTGATGCCCTAATAGGGACATTGGGATTTTAAGGGAGCAGTATATCTCTTTACATTGATCTTTCCTTATACTGCTGAACATTTAAGGGGGTGATATATACAAAATAGGAGTAGTGGAACATATTTACTGAAAATACATGGGAGAATATCCCTTTTCACATAGGAGGGCTTTATGGATAAGGTAATGTTCAGAAAAGTGGAGGAATTGCCTTTGGTGCTGACACCAGCAGAGATATCTGGGTTACTGGGGATTTCCAGGAACACGGCATATGAGTTGCTTCATAGCAAGGATTTTCCTGCGTTCCGCATTGGAAAACAGTACCGGGTGAGTCGGGAGCGGTTTGTGGCCTGGCTCAATGGAGAAGCGGCTTAACAAAAGATGATGGAGGTTTATAGATATGACACGCATGACAGAAGTTGTGGAGCGGTTCATGGCGGCTGGTACAATGGCGGAGGTTTATAAGGTTGCTGACGGTCCTGTGGTGGTTGGGGCATGGAGCCGGGATGTGGGAACAATGGAGCGGCGTCTAAAGCTGGCTCTGGTGTACCCGGATGGGGAAATCAGCCCCGTCCGGGAATACGCCAAGCGGAAGCTGACAGAGGCAAAGGCACTAAATGATTTGGCTGACCTGGACGGAATAGCGCCAAAGATGGTGAATGAAATTTATGAGGCAGTGATGAAGCAACACCGCAACCTTCCCGTACAGGAGGACAGAAATGGACAGTGTTCTATCATGCAGGCATATCGTGCCTTGTGTGAGTATGTGTGGGAGTATGAGGAACCTGGCAAGGTGTTTATCCGTGACGGCTATGGGAATATCCTTGCCAGCTATCTCCCCAATGTACTGAAACGGTTGGAGTTGGGATATAGCCGCCTGGAACTTGAGAAAAATTTGAAATCGTGGAACTTACTTCGGGTCAACAATGGGACAGGGCATCCCTACACCTACAAAATCAACACCGGGAGCGCAAATAACTGGTTTCTATCCTTTCGACTTCCTGAGAAAAGTGAGGTGGCAGCATGAGCCTGGAGGCAAGCGTCCAAATCTTTTCCTATGTTGGCAGCAAGGCGAGGATGGCGGGAGTTCTCTCCCGCCTTATCCCCGGCCACTGCACAACCTACGCCGAGCTGTATTGCGGCAGCGGAGCTTTGGCGTTGAATAGCCGAAAATTTGAAGTCAAAATCCTCAATGACCTCAATCCCAACATGGCGAACTTCTGGCGGATGGCAACAGATACGGAGAGTCGAGGGGAACTGCTAAAACAGATACAGAAGACCAGCTGTAGCTGGGGAGCATTTGAAGCGGCCAAGCAACGGCAGACGGCATATGGCTCTAAGCGGGAGGACAGGCTTCAATGGGCGGTTGATACATTCATTCTAAACCGTCAGTCTTTCAATGCGGATGGAAGAGCATGGGTCTACAAGGACAGAGAAGCATATGAAAATCTGCTTAAACACTCGTTAAAGCTATCGCTGGCATTTAGGGCGCTGGATAGTCAGGTATTCCGAGTCTATAACGACAATGCCCTTGCGGTGATGGACAAAGAACATTTGCTGGGTGACTCCAATGCGTTTATCTTTCTTGACCCGCCCTATTTGGAGGGATTGCGGTGTGATGGAAAGCTATATCAAGTAGATATGCCTGATGTGCGTGACCACATCAACCTACTAAAGAAGATTCGTGACGCACAAGCCAAGATTGTTCTATCTGGTTACTGGTCAGGCAGGGACGATGGGACAGATCTGTACGACTACTACCTTTTGCCCTACGGCTGGCACCGACATCTGCTTGGCACATATACCAAGAGCTGTGAAGTGGGCGAGAAGAAGTCGGAGGGGGCAGAGTGGATCTGGTGTAACTACAATCTAAAGGAGGAAGCACTTGGTGGAATTGCGTTCCTAGACTCTTACTGTGATGAAGAAAAAAGTCCTTGCCTTATGGAGTGGCTGGCGTTACAATCCGACAACCGAGCGGGGATAGTTTAAGTGAAGTACATACAGACAGAGTGGGGTGCTGGTATTCGGCACCCCGCCAAACTTAAAGGAGGAATCGATAATGGCAAAGCGAGCAAACGGTGAGGGTAGCATCAGAAAGCGCAAGGACGGGAAGTGGTTGGTAACTTTCCCCACTGGGCTTTATAAGGAGAATGGCAAGAGGGAATACTTGTACTTCTACTTTAACTCCCAGGCGGAAGCTGTGGAGAAGATGCGGCAGTTACAGAATGAGAAAGCGGTGGGAGTGTGCCGCTCCAAGGCAGCCATTAAAACGGGAGATTGGATTCATACTTGGATTGAGAAGTACAAAGCCCCCCATTTGGCACCGTCTACGCTGACCAGCTACCGAAACAACTTTCGTGTCCATATCAGGCCGTATGTGGGAGAGATTGCACTAAAGGATTTGACCACCTATCATATCCAGAAAATGCTAGATAACGGAAATTTTAGATTCTCTCTCTTTATCAAAGTACGTAATGTCATTCATGGAGCGCTGGAGCAGGCGGTAGAGTTGGGGATGATACCCAAGAACCCCTGTAAGGGCGTGGCGTATCCGAAGGATGATAGAAAAGATGTGTGGGCACTAACCAAGGAGGAGCAGCAGAGGCTGATTGCGGCGCTGGATGGGGAGTATTACCGGACAATGTTGCTGACCTATCTATATACGGGTATGCGTGCTGGGGAGGGTATTCCGCTTCAATGGAAAGATATTGATTTGAATAAGCGTACGATTCGGGTCAATAAGAAGGCCATCTTGCACCATGACTACGCAACCCACAGCGGCAAGCAAGAGATACAAAACTTCTGCAAAACCGAATCGAGCAAGCGAACGATAGTCATCACGGCGGGGTTGGTTGCTATTTTAGCGGAGCATAAGGAAGAAATGAAAAAGCGTGCGGCGGCGCTGGGGCTGGAATGGTCAGAGGATAGTCTTGTATTCTGGAACACCAGAAACAAAATTGTCCAGTATGGCAATTTAAAAGAGAGCCTGAACAAGATTTACCGAAAGGCAGGCATTGAGGATGCGACTATGCACACACTTCGCCACACCTACGCCACCCGCTGTTTTGAAGCTGGGGTGGATATTAAAGCGATCTCGGAGCAGCTAGGTCACGCCAACGTCAAGACTACCTACAATATCTATGTCCACCTCTTGGAAGATACCAAGGTGAAGGAGATTGATAAACTGTCTGAGATTGATAAGTTTATTGCGTCGGAAGATACAACAGAGAGCGCCGTTGTCATTCCGTTCCCGGAGAGTGGAAAAGCAGTTTAATGGATGGAGGCCCGGTAGCTGTGGGGAGCGGCTACCGGGCTTTTACCGTATTTCTACCGCTTCTAGGTTGGGAGTAGGTGGGAGGCCTTGGGAGTGGATGGGAGGCCAGGGGAGAGAAAACCTTGATAAATGGGGCTGTTTGGGATTGATTAGCACTAGCTAAACCGCTGGCTCCATATAGGTGAAGGATATGCTTTTGAAGGAAGCCATCGAGGAGAAGCGGGAGGCCGACGCCCGCGCCATGGAAGCCTTTGCCGGCAAACAGGAAGAGGTATGATACAAAAAAGACGGCCCGAACTTCGGGCCGTCTTTTTCTGCCTTTAAGGCCTTTTCCAAAATTGAACCTTTCAGAAAGGAAAACGTAAGAAAGGACCGATTTGCCTCTTGCCCTTTTTGAAAGGGGTATAAGGGATTATTTTAAACGAAAAAGTAACGAATACTTGCAAATTGTGTCGGATATAGGGATGTTTTTGTTCTAAATGTGCGGGGGATATTTAGGGGACAGGCGGGGGTGCCACCTTTGACAGAATGCACTTTTTGGCGTATAATCACGGACTATCTGCTGATGATTTAGGAGAAACGCCTATGCATATCAAAGAAATCCTACGAAAGGACCGCCTGTGGCAGGCAGCGTTCCTGCTGCTTACCCCCTTCACTGCCGTGTGGCTCATGCAGCTGGCCTACGGGACCAACCCCTTTGCCATGGCCTTGCCCGTTCAGCTGGCCAACGCCCTGTGTGTGGCCCTGCTGTTCTGGGTGCTGTGCGCCCTGTTGGGGCGGATCGCCCCCTGCACCATCGCCGTCCATATCGCCGCCGGAGCCTGGGGTGCGGCAAACTTTTATGTAAACTCCTTCCGGGGCACCCCCGTCCAGCCCTGGGACTTCTCCGCCCTGGCCACCGCCGCCGATGTGGCGGGCAACTACCACCTGTTCCTCACCTGGCAGATCGGTCTGGCCATTGCCCTGGCCGCGGCCCTGGTGGTCTTTCTCCACCCCAAGCGGCGCAAGGCCCGGCTGCGGATTACCGGCCGGAAGGGGATCCCCCTGCGGCTGGCCTGTCTGGCGGCGGGTCTGGCCTGTCTCCTCTTCTTGCTGCCCACCGAGAAGCTGGGTAAGCTGGGGGTCAAGACCGACGTGTGGGACCCCACGGGAGCCTACCGGCAGTGGGGCTGTCTGGCGGTGTTTCTGCGCAACACCGAGTTTCTGGAGGTAGAGGTGCCAGAGAACTACTCCCCCGAGACAGTGGACGAGATCCTGGACCAGACCGAACCGGCCCAGCCCGCTGAGGTGTCGGTGAAGAAGCCCAACATCATTGCCATCATGAATGAATCTTGGGCAGATTTTGAAAGTTACGGCAACCTTTCGCTCAGTGAGAGCGTCATAGACTATGTCCAGTCTCTGGACAACGCCATCTTCGGCCACGCCTACACCTCGGTGTTCGGCGCCGGCACCAGCGCCAGCGAGTTCGAGTTCCTCACCGGCAACTCCATGGCCTTCCTGCCCTCGGGCAGCATCCCCTACCAGCAGTACGTGCTGGGTCCCACCGCCTCCCTGGCCTCCATCCTGAAGGCCCAGGGATACGACACCCTGGCCTTCCACCCCGGCGAGCGCAATTCCTGGCAGCGGGACCGGGCCTACCCCCACCTGGGCTTTGACGCCTTCAAGTGCGGGGAGGACATGAACGTGCCCCAGACCATGGAGCACGGCTACGTGGGCGACCAGTCGGACTTTGAGCAGGTCATCTGGGAGTTTGAGCACAAGGAGGAGGGCAAGCCTCTCTTCCTGTTCAACGTCACCATCCAGAGCCACGGCAGCTACACCGACCCCAATTATCCGGCGGAGGTCACCCTCACCGACGAGCCGGGCAAGTACCCCATGGCGGAGCAGTACCTCACCCTGGCCAACAAGACGGATGAGGCCTTCCGAACCCTGGTGGAGTACTTCCAGAACCAGGACGAGCCCACCATCATCCTTATGTTCGGCGACCATCAGCCCTCGGTGGAGCAGGGCTTCCTGGACAAGGCCTACGGGGTGACCCAGGACCAGATGACCATGGCGCAGTATATGGGCAAGTACCAGGTGCCCTATGTGATCTGGGCCAACTACCCCCTGCCGGAGGAGGGCCCGGAGGTGACCAGCCTGAACTTCCTGAGCCTCTACCTGCTGCGGTACGCCGGGATCCCCTTCACCGGGTATCAGGATTACCTGTGGCAGCTCCAGCAGACCCTGCCCGCCCTGACCTTCGTGGGCTACGTGGATGCCGACGGCGAGGCCCACAGCCACCTGGAGACCAACGACTACACCGGTCTGATCCAGGAGTACCAATGTGTGCAATACAACAACCTCTTCGGGGGAAAGGAGCGGCGCAGCGCAGCCTTTGATCCCTGAATCGCAAAAAAAGTGCGCGCTGTAGGAAGCAGTGCGCACTTTTTGGGTTTATCCGTTGAGGTTCCAGGCGAAGTGCTCCAGGTCCTCCTCCAGGATGAGCTCCCGTTTGCTGTCCGCCGCCGTGATGGGGCGGATGGGACGGCAGGGGTTGCCGAAGGCCAGCCAGCCGGCGGGGATGTCCTTGGTGACCACACTGCCCGCGCCGATCACCGCCCCGTCCCCGATGGTGACGCCGTCCAGCACCACCACGTTGCAGGCCAGCCACACCCCGTTGCCGATGTGGATTTCCCGGGCAAACTCCGCCATGGTGGTGCGGCCCTCGTTGTCCAGGCCGGTACGCTCCTGGGCGGGAAGAGGATGGTTGGTGGCCATGAGGGACACGTTGGGGCCGAAGCACACGTTGTCCCCGATGTAGATGCGGGCATCGTCCATCACCATCAGGTTGAAGTTGGCGAAAAAGTTCTCCCCGATGAAGGTGTGACAGCCGTAGTTGAACTGGACCGGGCCCTGGAAGTAGCACACCTTGCCCACGCCCCCCAGGATGTTCCGCAGCACGTCGGCCCGGGCGGGGTCGTATTCGTCCATGGCATTGTACGTCCGGCAGGCCTCATGGGCGATGTGCTTGAGATCCTTCAGCTCCTGCCGCCGGGGGTCGAACATCTTCCCGGCAAAAATCTTTTCTTCCTCCGTCATGATTCACTCACCTGATTTGTCTCAAGGTTGGCTGCCCCCGGCAGGGCGCAGTTGCGGAAGGCGCTTTTCACCAGCCGGATGCAGTCGTCCAGCAGCTGATCCAGATCGGAAAAAACCGTCTGGGCCAGTTTGTTGTAGTAGGTATTGAGCAGGCCGTTGAGAAATACGATGATGGAGAAGGCAGCCACGTCCCGGGACATGGGGAAAGCATAGCCCTTCTCCCGCAGGTAGCCCTCCATCACCTCCCGGGTGAGGTTGAAGACCTCCATCCCCGCCTCGTACTTCCGCCGGGCCACCGCCTCCATGGGGGTGCCCACGTAGTCGGCCTGCATGGGGATCTGCTTGAGGGCCATCACCTCATAGAAGGTGGGGTGGGCCCAGGCAAACTCCAGATAGGTGTGGAGGAAGGTGTCAAAGCGGGCTTCCCCGCCGTTGACGCCGTCCATGGCCTGGCGGAGGGCGTCGCACAGCTGCCGGTAGCCCTCGGTGACCACCGACAGGTAGACCTCATCCTTGTTGACAAAATAGAGGTAGATCTTGGTGGCCGAGGCGCCGATCTTCTGCCCCAGCCTGCGCATGGTGAGACCCTCGTAGCCGTCGGCCGCCAGGATGTCCAGAGCGGCCTCCAGGATGCGGGCCTTCTCGGCGGATTTCTCCGCAGGCGTCTTCTCTCTGGGCGGCATGAGACCACCTCTCTTTCCTTGTTTTTCTTCGCCTTATATTGTAATGCGTACGGAACAAAGCTGGATACCTTGAAAGCACCAGCTTTCAAGGTGAGTTGGCTTTGTTCAAGCGCAAAGTTTGGACAAAATCGTCCAAACCTTGCGCCTTCCGTTGGTGCGACACACCAACGGAAATACGCATTGCAACAATGGCTACATTCCATAAAACGGCCGCTTTAAACCGTTTTATGGAATGCGCGGCTACCGCCGCACGAATAAACCGCATCGCGGTTTATTCGGTAGACATTATTGTACCAAATCCGATTTTTACAATCAATACTTGCCTTTTTTGCGGGGCCGGAATATTTGCGCGAAAGGTATGGATATCCCGCGGGAAATGTGATAAGCTGTAAACCGGTGTCAACCGGAATCATCGGATTTTCAGGCGCGAAGAGAGGAGGTCTCCCCGTTGAAGCTGGACTACAACGAACTGCTGGAAATGGTCAGTGAAATGGGCTTCCGGCTCATGTTCAGCGGCGCGGAGATCTACCGGGTGGAGGAGTCCATCAGCCGCCTGCTCCAGGCCTACGGGGCCGAGCGGGGGGAGGTCTTTGCCATCCCCAACTGCATCATCGTCAGCCTCACTTCTCCCATGGGGGAGCCCATGACCCAGATCCGCCGGATGCCCAACCACGGCACCGATATCTACCTGCTGGAGCGGTACAACGATCTGTGCCGCCGGCTGTGCCGGGAGACCCCGCCCTTTGAGGTGGCCCTGGACAGCATGCGGGAGATCGAGCGCACCCACAAGGTCTATTCCCTACCCACCCAGCTGGCAGCCCACTTTCTGGGCTGCGGCATGTTCTCCCTGTTTTACGGAGGCTCGGTGTGGGACGGCCTGTGCGGTGGCCTATGCGGCATGGTGATCTGCCTGTGCCTGGCCCTCACCTCCAAGCTGGGTGCCAACCTGTTCTTCAAGACCATCGCCGGCGCGGCGGCCTCCGCTTTTGTGGCCCTGGCCCTCACCGCCGTAGGGGTGGGTCAGAACTCGGACAGCATCATCATCGGCGCCCTGATGGCCCTGGTGCCCGGCATCGCCTTTACCAACGCCATGCGGGACATTATGGCCGGCGACATGGTGGCGGGCATCAGCAAGGCCGCTGAGGCTTTGCTCATCGGAGCGGCCATCGCCCTGGGCACCGCTCTGGCCCTGGGTCTGATCCGGCCGCTGATGGGAGGCTGACATGGATACCTTTACCTATTATCTGCCCTGTTTCTACGCCTTCTTCGCCTGCATCGGCTTTTCCCTGCTCTTCAACATCCACGGCGCTGCCGGTATGCTCATCTGCGCCGGCGGCGGCGGTCTGGGGTGGCTGGTCTATCTGATCACCGCGCCCCTGGTCCACAGCGACATCATCCAGGCCTTTTTCGCCGCCCTGGCCATTTCCGCCTGGTCGGAGATCATGGCCCGGCTGCGCAAGTGCCCGGTGACCAGCTACCTACTGGTGGCCCTCTTCCCCCTGGTGCCCGGCGGCGGTATCTACTACACCATGGAGCACGCCATGAGCGGGGAGACCTCCCTCTTCCTGGAGTCCCTGCTCCATACCCTGGGTATGGCGGGCGCTCTGGCGGTGGGCGTGCTGATGGTGTCCTCCCTGGCCCGTCTCATCACCACCTATCAAAACCGCCGCCATGGCCGGATCGGAGGAACCCACCCATGAATCGCTATGACTTTGTCCTCTTTGACGCGGACAATACCCTGTTTGACTTTGACCGGGCCGAGCACGAGGCTCTGGCCCTGGCCCTGAAGGAGTTCTCCATCCCCTGCACCCCGGAGACCGAGGCCCTCTACGTGTCCATCAACAGCGGCCTGTGGGCCATGCTGGACCAGGGGGTGGCCACCCGGGAGTGGCTGGTGGTGGAGCGCTTTGCCCGCCTCACTGCCGCCCTGGGGGTGGAAGCCGACCCCGCCGCCCTCAACCGCACCTACCTGGACCGGCTGGGGGAGCAGCCCTTCCTGCTGCCCGGCGCGGAGGAGGTGTGCCGGGTGCTGGGCGAGCACTGCACCCTGGCCATCCTCACCAACGGCGTGGCCCGGGCCCAGCGGGGCCGCTTTGAGCGCTCCGCCCTGGCGGGCCTCATCCCTCACCTCTTCATCTCGGAGGAGGTGGGCGCCTCCAAGCCCAGCCCCGACTTCTTCCGCCCGGTGCTGACCGCCCTGGGCATCACCGATCCCCGCCGTGCCCTGATGGTGGGGGATAACCTGACCACCGACATCGGCGGCGCCGCCGCCGTGGGGCTGGATACCGCCTGGTACCACCCCGCTGCACCATCTTCATCCCATCCCAATCCGGCCCCCACCTGGGAGATCAGCCGCCTGGAGGAGCTCATTCCCCTGGTGCTGGAGGCCCCTGAACAATGACATAAATGAGGTGCATCCAGCTTGTCCCGCTCTCTGTATCATAAAATCTCCGAGGAGCCTCCACCCCAGCCCCGCCGCCGGCGGCTGCCTGTGATTCTGGCGGCTGTTGTGGTGGCTGCCGTTTTAGTGACCGTCCCGGTGCTGAACCGTTCCCTCGCGGAGGGAGCCGACCCCGTTCCTACCGCCACGGTGTCCCCCAGCCCCACCCCGGAACCCACGCCTACCCCCACCCCTGCCTTTGACTTTTCCCAGCCGGTGCCCCACGGGGTGTCGGTGGATATGGACTACTTTTCCGACGCCCTGTTTATCGGCGACTCCCGCACCCAGGGACTGAGGCTGTACAGCGGCATCAAGGGCGCCACCTTCTACGACTACACCGGCCTGAGCATCTTCGGGGTGAACAACCCCGGCCTGGTAACGGTGGACGGCCAGTCCTACTCCATTGTGGAGGCCCTGCAGAAGGGACCCCAGTTTGGAAAAGTGTACATCGCCTTCGGCATGAATGAGCTGGGCTACTACAACACGGAAAACTACCTGGCTACCTTCGGCAAGTTCCTGGACCAGGTGAAGGAAGCCCAGCCCAACGCCGTGGTCTATCTGCAAAACCTGGCCCCGGTGGACGAGGCCAAGTGCGCCAAGTACGGCCAGGCCTCCTGCATCACCAATGCCCGGGTGGCCGTATTCAATGAGCTGTTCGCCCAGCTGGCCCGGGAGCACCGGGTCTGCCTGGTGGATGTATACAGCGCCCTGTCCGACGAGAACGACGGCCTGCCCAGTGAGGCCACGTCGGACGGCATCCATTTTCAGCGTCCCTGGTATGAAACATGGCTGGCCTGTCTGATGAGCCATACGGTGGACCCGGAGGCCTATCGGGCGGGACAGACCGCGATGGAAGGAGATAGAGAATCATGAAAAACCTGCTGACCCGTCTGGTACCCGGAGTTCTGGCCCTGTGCCTGTGTCTGTCCGCCTGCGGCGGCGGAGGCGAGACCGCCGCCAAGAACTACGATCCCGCCGCCACTGCCCAGGCCCTGCTGGACTCCAGAGCCTTCACCGATACCCTGGACACCCTGGACAAGGACACCGCCGCCGCCATGTACGGCATTGACGCTTCCACCATCACCGACAGCGCCGTGTACACCTCCCTGTCCATGGGCGCCGAGGAGATCGCCGTGCTCACCCTCACCGACGAGGCTGCCGCCAAGACCGCCAAGGAGGCCCTGGACAAGCGGGTGAGCGACCAGATCGAAGCCCTGAAGAGCTACATGCCCGCCGAGGTGGACAAGCTCAATCACGCCATCGTGGAGCAGTCCGGCAACACCGCCCTGCTGGTGGTGGCCGCCGACGCCGCCGCCGCCCAGAAGGTGCTGGACGGCCTGAACTGAATCGGTCCCCCCACAAAAAACGCCGGGTATTTCCCGGCGTTTTTTCTGCAAAAATAAATCCTGCGCCTTCAACTTTTCGCGCCGTGCTGCCGTCTAAGAATCAGAACGCTGCAACTGACAGCCGGATTCAGATTAAAAGAACGAGGTGTCTCCTGTGTCTCAGTCTTATCATCCCAAACGTGTGAAAAAGCGGGGGAAAGGCCCCGGCGTGACCCTGCCCCTGCTGGTGGCCGCCGCCGTGGTGTGTGTGTGTCTGCTGCTCATCCCCTCCGCGGGCAAGAGTGCGCCCCCTGCCGCCGACGTGACCCCCAATACCGTCCCCACGGCCAGCCCCTCTGCCCCCGTGGTGGAGAGCGCCCCTCAGTCTACCCCGACTTCCACGCCCGAGCCTGAGGCCACGCCTACCACCACCCCTGAGGCGGGCAATACCCAGACGACGGCCTTCTCCTTCACCCAGCCGGTGCCCCAGTCCGACCCGGTGGACATGGACTACTTCTCCGATGCCCTGTTCATCGGCGACTCCCGCACCGACGGCCTGCAGATCTACAGCGGTATCAAGGGCGCCACCTTCTACTGCTACAAGGGTTTGAACATCTTTGACATGAGCAAGCGCCAGGTGGTGGAGATGAACGGCGGCAAGTACACCGTGGTGGAGGCCCTGCAGAGAGGCCCCCAGTACAAGAAGATCTACATCTCTCTGGGCATCAACGAGCTGGGCTATCCCGGCACCGACAGCTTCTACAAGGCCTTCAAGTCCTTCCTGGAGGAGGTCAAGGCCGCCCAGCCCGACGCCATCATCTATCTGCAGAACCTGGTGCCCGTCAACCCGGAGATCTGCGCCCAGAAGAATCAGCCCTCCTACGTGAACAACGACCGGGTGGCCGACTTCAACAGCGTGTTCCCCAAGCTGGCGGAGGAGTGCCAGGTGGCGCTGGTGGACGTGAAGAGCGCCCTCAGCGATGCAAACGGCATCCTGCCCGCCGAGGCCACCGTGGACGGCGTCCACTATACCAAGGCCTGGTATCAGAAGTGGCTGGAATATCTCATGTGCCACACCGTCACCCCTGAGGCCTATCAGGCGGCCCAGACGGCAGCCCAGTAAAAAGGAGCGTACCCCGGCTTTGGACAGCAACATCCGGCAGCAGCTGAGCGAGTATATCGTGTCCCACCAGGAGGATTTCTACCGCCTGGCGTACAGCTATGTCAAAAATCGGGACGCTGCCCTGGATGTGGTGCAGGAGAGCATTGTCCGGGCCCTGTCCAAATCCGATTCCCTCCGTCAGCCGGAGTACATGAAGACCTGGTTTTACCGCATCCTGCTCAACGAGAGCATGAACCACTACCGGCGGGGCAAGCGGCTGGTGTCGCTGGAGGACTCCACCACCGATGCTCCCGCCCCTGCCAGCGACCCGGCGGAACGGCTGGACCTGTACGCCGCCATCGACCGCCTGGGTCCCAAGGAGCAGGCCATCATCCGCCTGCGCTTCTTTGAGGACATGAAGCTGGAAGAGATCGCCCGGGTCACCGGGACCAATCTGAACACCGTGAAATCCCGCCTGTACAAGAGTCTGCGCAGGCTGCGGGAGCTCACGGGGGAGGAGGTTGCAACATGAAGGACCTATGGGAGCAGGCCCGGCAGCAATACCGGGAGACCCAGCCGCCGGAGGAACTGAACTTTGCCGTGGCCTCCGCCCTGCGGGCGGGAGAGCGTAAGAGAGCCCACCGGCGGAACGTGCGGCGGAGCCTGTCCGCCGGACTGGCCGCCTGCGCCTGCTTTGTGCTGCTGGTGAACGCCAGCCCCACCTTTGCCCAGGCCGTGTCCGAGGTGCCCGTGCTGGGAGACCTGGCCCGGGTGTTCACCGTCACCCAGTATACCGTGGAGGACCGGGACCACCTCATTGACGTGCGTCTGCCCGCCCTGGATCTGGCGGGCGACACCGACCTGGAGCAGCGGGTGAACACTGAGATCTCCACCCGCCTTGACCAGATCCTCCAGGAGGCGGAGGACCGGGCCCGGGAGACCAAGGAGGCCTATGTGGAGACCGGCGGCGACCCCGACGATTTCATGCCTATCGTCATCAGCGTGGATTATGAGATCAAGTGCCAGACCGAGCAGTACCTCTCCTTCGTCATCACCAAGACCGAGACCCTGGCCAGCGCCTATACCGAGCATTACGCCTACAACATCGACCTGACGGCCGGCCGGGAGGTCACCCTGAAGGACCTGCTGGGTCCCGACTACAAGGAGAGTGCCAACGCCGCCATCTCTGAGGAGATCGCCCGCCGCAGCCAGGACCCGGACAACGTCTTTTTCCTCCAGGGGGAGGGCGGCTTCGAGTCCATCTCCGACGATCAGACCTTCTACCTGGACGCCGACAAGAATGTGGTGGTCCTCTTTGAGAAGTATGAGATCGCCCCCGGCTATATGGGGGTGCAGGAGTTTGCCATTCCCCTGCCGGAGCAGGCATCCTGACCGAACGAAAAAAGCCCGGGTGAACCGCATGCGGTTCACCCGGGCTTTTTCATGTTCGTTTACAGCAGGGAATTGAACAGGCTGCTGAAGGAGGAGCCCACCAGGCTGGGCAGCAGACCGCGGCCCACCAGCAGCAGGGCCAGGATGAGGGTAACGGCCACCACGCCCAGATAGACCAGCCAGCTTTTGCCCGACTCCATCTCGGGGACAAGGGCCCGGAAGGAGTCCACCCCCAGCGCCACCCACAGAATGAGGGACAGGAAGAAGAGCCAGGCGCCCAGGTTGATGGAGATGAGGAAGCACACGAAGGAGGCCAGCATCACGATGGAGACGAACACCGAGTGGCTGCCGCACACCATGACCACGTCCTGGAAGGTGCAGGTGGATTTGAGCAGCTTGGCGCCCCCGAAGAGCAGCCCCAGGAACAGGGCGATGCAGATGGCGCCGCCCACCAGACCGCCCACAAACCACAGCTGGAAGGGGATGTTCAGGTAGCCGTAGCTCATGGCGCTCAGCTTGGCGCAGGGGCCGAAGGCCATCAGGATGCAGGCCACCAGCTGGATGCCAAGCAGGATCAGAGGGGTGACCAGGTCCTTCTTGGCCAGGGTGTCCCGGGTGGCCTGGACCGGGGAACGGAAGTAGGCCTTCAGAAAGCCCACCAGCCCGCCCAGTGCCGCGCTGGCCGGGGAGGGCTGTCCGGCAGTGGAGGCGGTGCCGCTCATGCTGGCGCCGCAGTTACTGCAGAACGCGGAGCCGTCGGGCATTTCTTTTCCGCACTTGGGACAATACATACACAACACTCCTTACCTTGGGCGGCGCGGCGGGTGCACCGCAGAGATAGGCCCCGGCAGGCGCCGGTTTAAGAAAAGTATAGCATGCGACAGAAGAAAAGTAAATCTGCGGACGGAAAACAGGGCCTGGGAGGGCCTGATCTCCGGTGGGATTGCCTATTGCCGGGGGCCGGTGTGCCGTGCTATAGTTATGAAAGAGACAAACCCGGCAGACCAATGGAGCTGACCGGGTCAAAGGCGCGCCGCCCGCCGCATGGCGGCACCCGCGGGGCAGGATGGAGGACATTCCATCCGCGGGAAGTTTTAAGGGAGGTACATATGGGGAAGGTATTTCGCTGTTATGTGGAAAAGAAGCCGGGCTTCGACGTGGAGGCCGGACACCTGCTGGGTGAACTGAAGGGTACCCTGGGACTCAGCGGGCTTACCGGCGTGCGGGTCATTCGCCGCTACGACGTGGAGGGTGTGGAGCAGAGCGCCTATGAGGCCGCCCGCACCACCATCCTGTCCGAGCCTCAGGTGGATCAGCTGTGGGATGAGACCATGCCGGAGACCGAGGGCGCCCTGCTGGCGGTGGAGGCCCTGCCGGGCCAGTACGACCAGCGGGCCGACTCCTGCGCCCAGTGCATTCAGATGCTCACCGGCGGCGAGCGGCCCACCGTCCGCTCCGCCACTGTCTATGTGCTGGCCGGCGCTCTGTCCGAGACCGATCTGGACAAGGCCAAGGGCTACCTCATCAACCCGGTGGAGAGCCGAGAGGCTCTGCTGGACAAGCCCGAGACCCTGATCCAGCAGTACCCCGAGCCCGCTGACGTGGCGGTGCTGGAGGGCTTCACCACCCTGGATCAGGCGGGCCTGGAGAGCCTGCTCAACCAGTACGGCCTGGCTATGGACCTGGCGGACCTGACCTTCCTCCAGGCCTATTTCCGGGATGAGGAGAAGCGGGATCCCACCCTCACCGAGGTGCGGGTGGTGGACACCTACTGGTCCGATCACTGCCGCCACACCACCTTCTCCACCCACCTGGACAGCGTGGAGATCACCGACCCCGCCGTCAAGGCGGCCTACGACCGCTACCTGGCCGCCCGTGTGGAGGTGTACGGCGAGGAGAAGGCCGCCAAGCGGCCCCAGACCCTCATGGACATCGCCACCATCGGCGCCAAGACCCTGAAGAAGCGGGGCCTGCTGCCCGAGCTGGACCAGAGCGAGGAGATCAACGCCTGCTCCATCCACGTGCCCGCTCAGGTGGACGGCAAGGAGCAGGACTGGCTGCTCATGTTCAAGAACGAGACCCACAACCACCCCACCGAGATTGAGCCCTTCGGCGGCGCTGCCACCTGTATCGGCGGCTGCATCCGGGATCCCCTGTCCGGCCGCGTGTATGTCCACCAGGCCATGCGCCTCACCGGCTGCGGCGATCCCCGGGTGCCGGTGAGCGAGACCCTGGAAGGCAAGCTGCCCCAGCGCAAGATCGCCCAGACTGCCGCCGCCGGCTACTCCTCCTACGGCAACCAGATCGGCTTGGCCACCGGCCACGTGGCCGAGCTCTACCACGAGGGCTACATCGCCAAGCACCTGGAGTGCGGCGCGGTGGTGGGCGCCGCCCCCGCCGATCATGTCCGCCGTGAGACCCCCGCCCCCGGCGACGTGGTCATCCTGCTGGGCGGCCGCACCGGCCGCGACGGCATCGGCGGCGCCACCGGCTCCTCCAAGAGCCACAACCTGGCCTCCCTGGACACCATGGCCTCCGAGGTCCAGAAGGGCAACGCCCCCGAGGAGCGCAAGCTCCAGCGGCTCTTCCGCAACCCCAACGTGACCCGCCTCATCAAGCGGTGCAACGACTTCGGCGCCGGCGGCGTATCCGTGGCCATCGGCGAGCTGGCCGACGGCCTGTCCATCGACCTGGACGCCGTCCGCAAGAAGTACGACGGCCTGGACGGCACCGAGCTGGCCATCTCCGAGTCCCAGGAGCGTATGGCCGTGGTGGTGGCCCCCGAGGATGCCCAGACCCTGATGAATTGTGCCGCCATTGAAAACCTGGAGGCCTACCAGGTGGCCACCGTTACCGAGTCCCCCCGCATGGTCATGACCTGGCGGGGCCAGACCGTGGCCAACCTGTCCCGTGCCTTCCTGAACACCAACGGCGCGGTGAAACACGCCTCCGTCCAGGTGGACGAGAAGGCCCACGCCCCCCAGAGCGACAAGAAGTTCCGCACCCTGCGGGAGATGGCTGCCAGCCTGAAGTCCGCCTCCCGCCGGGGCCTCACCGAGCGGTTTGACGGCTCCATCGGCGCGGGCAGCGTGCTCATGCCCTTCGGCGGCAAGACCCAGCGCACTCCCGCCCAGGCCATGGCCGCCCTCTTCCCCGTGGAGCCCAACCAGGAGACCGACCAGGCCTCCGTCATGGCCTGGGGCTGCGACCCCGACCAGCTGTCCGCCGATCCCTACGCCGGCGCCCACAGCGCGGTGTACACCTCCGTGGCCAAGCTGGTGGCGGCGGGCGCAAACTATGAGAAGGCCTACCTGACCCTCCAGGAGTTCTTTGAGAAGCTGCGTACCGAGCCTCAGCGCTGGGGCAAGCCCTTCGCCGCCCTGCTGGGCGCCCTGGATGCCCAGCTGGAGCTGGGAGCCGCCGCCATCGGCGGCAAGGACTCCATGTCCGGCTCCTTCCTGGACCTGGACGTGCCCCCCACCCTCATCTCCTTCGCCATCGCCCCGGTGAAGGCCCAGGAGGTTCTCTCCCCCGAGTTCAAGACCGCGGGCAAGCCGGTGTACCTCTTCGCCTCTGAGGACAGCAAGAGCGCCTGGAAGACCCTGTACGCCCTCCATCAGGCGGGCAAGGTGGAGGCGGCCTGGGCCGTAGAGAACGGCCTGGGCGAGGCTGTCATGAACATGGCCTTCGGCAACACCATCGGCTTTGCCAGCGTGGAGAACAGCCTGGACTGGGATGCCCCCATGCCAGGTGCCATCGTGGCCCAGCTCACCGAGGAATGCGAGGGCGGCCAGCTCATCGGCCACACCACCGCCGAGGCTGTCATCAGCGTCAACGGCGACTCCGCCTCCATCGACGAGCTGCTCTCCCTCAACGAGAGCGTGCTGGAGGACGTGTACCCCACCAAGGCGGGCAAGGCCGCCCCGGTGGAGGCTATTTCCTGGGACAAGCGTTCTCCCGCCGTGTGCAAGTCCAAGATCGCCCGGCCCCGGGTGGTCATCCCCGTGTTCCCCGGCACCAACTGCGAGTATGACTCCGTCCGGGCCTGCCTGCGGGCGGGCATGGACGCCGAGACGGTGAACATCCGCAACCTGACTGCCGACGATCTCCTCCAGTCCACTGTGGAGCTGGAGGGCGCCATCCGCAAGGCTCAGATCGTCTTTATCCCCGGCGGCTTCTCCGGCGGCGACGAGCCCGACGGCTCCGCCAAGTTCATCTGCTCCTTCTTCCGCAATCCCGCCATCACCGACGCGGTCCATGACCTGCTGAAGAACCGGGACGGCCTGATGCTGGGCATCTGCAACGGCTTCCAGGCCCTGGTCAAGCTGGGCCTGGTGCCCTACGGCGAGATCCGGGACATGGATGAGAACTGTCCCACCCTGACCTACAACCTCATCGGCCGCCACCAGAGCCGGTACGTCACCACCCGGGTGGCCTCCGTCAACTCCCCCTGGATGCTCAAGTCCAACGTGGGCGACCTCCACGCCATCCCCATCTCCCACGGCGAGGGCCGCTTCGTGGCGCCCCAGAGCGTGCTGGATCAGCTCATCGCGGGCGGCCAGGTGGCTACCCAGTACGTGGACCAGAGCGGCGTGCCCTCCATGGACATCGACGTCAACCCCAACGGCTCCCTGTGCGCCATTGAGGGTATCTTCTCCCCCGACGGCCGGGTCTTTGGCAAGATGGGCCACTCCGAGCGGCGGGGCGATCACGTTGCCCTCAACATCCCCGGCAACAAGTATCAGCCCCTGTTGGAGAGCGGCGCCGAGTACTTCAAGTAAAAACAGCAAAAAGCAGCCCCCCGCCAGCGCGGGGGGCTGCTTCTGTTTGGTCGGTTACAGGGGCTGTGCGGTCAGGTCCTTCCCGCTGCCGGTCACAGCGTAGAAGGCGTACTCCCCCTCCTTTAGGGTGGAGACGGCCAGAGCGGCGCGTACTGCTTCCAGGTCCTCCGGCTTGAACCGGACGGCAATGCCGCAGCCCAGGGAGATCTCCCGTAACACCGGCATAACCTGGACGGGAGCCACCTCCTT
This sequence comes from Flavonifractor sp. AGMB03687, assembly GCF_017811815.1. Taxonomy (GTDB): domain Bacteria; phylum Bacillota; class Clostridia; order Oscillospirales; family Oscillospiraceae; genus Flavonifractor. The sequence continues at coordinate 36,486 of NZ_JADKZI010000009.1, read as the reverse complement.
GAGCACCTTCTGGGCATAAATGGCTCCATAGGTGGAGGTAAAGGTGATGACGCCGTAGTCCATCAGAGGGAGATCACCTTGCCCGCTTTCTGCATCCGGGTGACGATGTCGTACATGTTGCTGACGGTGCCCACCTTCAGCTGCTCGGCAATGCCATAGAAGTTGAGGCAGGTGCCGCACACCAGAATCTCCGTCCCGGCGTCGCTGAGGGCCTTCAGGTGGTCTACTACCTGCTCATCCAGGGTGGGCAGCTTGACTCCGGCGTTCATAAAGAGCACCGCCCCCGGCTTGTCCTCCCCCTGGGCCAGGGTGTAGAAGAACATGCGCATCAGGTTGGTACCCAGCTCCCGGTCCCCGTCGCCGATGATGTCCCGGCCCACGAAGACCACCCAGTCCCCTCCGGCGGCGGGCAGGGGGGAGTTGACGGCCTCCTCACAGGCAGAGCAGCCTTCCCCCTTGGCAAAGTCCAGAGCGAAGGTGTTGTTGTCCTCCCGGACGGAGACGGTAAAGCCCTGGTTGCCCGCCAGGCGCTTCAGATTTTCCACGGCGGTGGGGTTGTCCACCAGCACGGTAAAGGCGGTGTGTCCCTGGGTCATGGCCTGCTTGGCCAGGATCACCGGGGTGGGACAGGGCTTGCCCTTGGCGTCCACAATATGTGCCATTTTGTTGTCCTCCTGCTGTTTTTTCTCATTATACCCCCGGTTTGCTTCCGCCGCAAGAGGTGGAAAACTGGGTGGAAAATGTGAAAAATTCTTTAAAAATCCCAGCAATGGCCCCCCTTGCGCTTTTTCGGCGGGAGAAGTTGTGCTATACTGTAGGGACCGGGGGCCTGCCCAGGCTCCCATATTTCTTATGTTTCTGATGCGAAAGGAGGTGGGCGGTATGGAGCTGATCACCAGCTGGCTGGCGGAAAACGAGGTGCTGTGCGCCTGGTTTACCTCCATCGTGCGCTTTGTGTTTCCCGTGCTGGCCCTGCTCATCCTCATCCGCACCATCCGCTCCCTGCTGACGGTGCCCTGCCTGCCCGAGGTGTGGGCCTACCTCACCCTGCCCAACGGGGCCAACGAGCCCCTGACCCACTGGGAGAATATTCTGGGCCGGGGCAGCAGCTGCGACGTGGTGCTCAACTACCCGGTGGTGTCCCGGCAGCACGCTGCCCTCATCCGCAATGAGGACGACACCTGGACGGCCTACGACTTAAACTCCAAGGGTGGCGTCACTGTCAACGGCAAGCCGGTCCACGACGCCACCCCCGTGCAGTACGGCGACGTGCTGGCAGTGGGCGGGGTGGAGACCGTGCTCCTCCCCCTCTCCCCCGAGGAGAAGGCCAAGCGGCGGAACAGCCGCCGCCGGTCCCGCCCGGTGTCCCCCTGGCTGGGCCTGGTGCTGCTTACCATATTCCAGGTGCTCACCGCCATCCAGCTCATCATCAGCGAGAGCCCCGGGGCCTCCCCCATGATCCCCTTCACCTTCCTGTGCTTTACCGGCGTCATGTGGCTCTACTTCCTGGTGCTGCGTGCCACCCGGCGGGTGGGCTTTGAGATGGAGACCATCGCCTTCTTCCTGTCCACCCTGTCCCTGTCGGTGACCTGCTCCTCCAACACGGCGGCCCTCTTCAAGCAGTTCCTCTGTGTGGTGCTGGGGCTCATCCTCTTCCTCATCCTGGGCGTCTTTCTCCGGGATCTGGACCGGGCCAAGAAGATCCGCTGGCTCATGGCGGGGGCGGCCATCGGCTTCCTCAGCTTGACGGTGGTGCTCTACAAGCTGGGCCTGGCCGACCCCAAGTACGGCGCGGCCAACTGGATCTCCATCGGCGGCATCAGCGTGCAGCCCTCGGAGATCGCCAAAATCTGCTACATTTTTGCCGGAGCTGCCACTCTGGAGCGGCTCTTCCGCAAGCGGAACCTGGGCCTGTTCATCGTGCTCACCGGCGTGTGCCTGGCCTGCCTGGCCTACATGAGCGACTTCGGTACCGCCGCCATCTTCTTCATCACCTTCCTGGTCATCGCCTACCTCCGCTCCGGCGACTGGGCCACCCTGGCCCTCATCTGCGGCGGCGGCGTGTTCGCGGTGCTCACCATGCTGTCGGTGAAGCCCTATATCATGAGCCGCTTCGCTACCTGGGGCCACGCCTGGGAGAACGCCTCGGTGGGCAGCGGCTACCAGCAGACCCGCACCATGTCGGCCGCTGCCTCCGGCGGCCTGGTGGGCGTAGGCCCCGGCGAGGGCTGGCTCCACAACGTGGGCGCGGGCGACACCGACCTGGTGTTCGGTATGCTGTGCGAGGAGTGGGGCCTCATCATCGCGGTGCTGGCCATCCTGTCCATCGTCACCCTGGCGGTGTTCGCCGTCCGGGCCTGCCGGGCGGGGCGGTCCTCCTTCTACATCATCGCCGCCTGCGCCGCCACCTCCATGATGGTGTTCCAGACCTGCCTCAACGTGTTCGGCGCGGTGGATATTCTGCCCCTTACCGGCGTCACCTTCCCCTTTGTGTCCAACGGCGGTACCGCCATGATCGCCTCCTGGGGCCTGTTGGCCTACCTGAAGGCCACCGACACCCGCCAGAACGCCAGCTTTGCCATCCGCCTGCCCTCCCGGAAGGAGGACCGGCAGAACGCTCAGCTGTCCATGAAACGCACCGACCAGTGGGAGGACCGATATGAAGAAGATTGAAAAACGGGCGGTCCTCTGCCTGCTGCTGGCCGCTGCTCTGGTGCTGGGGCTGGGGTTCTACGTGGTGCGCTATGTGCTCTACGGCAACCGCTGGGCCTCCTTCGCCGCCAACCGCCACCTGTACAACAGCCAGGGCCAGCTCTCGGTGGGCCGGGTGCTGGACCGGGACGGGGACGTGCTGAGCTGGGCGGACGAGGACGGCAGCCGCCACTACTACGAGAATGAGACCGTCCGCAAGGCTACCCTCCACGCCGTGGGGGATGCCCAAGGCAAAATCGGCACCGGCGCCCTCACCGCCTTTGCCGACAAGCTGTCCGGCTTCAACCTGATCACCGGGGCCTACTCCCCCCTGGGCAACGGCAACGACCTCTACCTCACCCTGGATGCCCGGCTCAACTACATCGCCTATCAGGCCCTGGGGGGCCGTAAGGGCGCGGTGGGTGTGTACAACTATGAGACAGGTGAGATCCTGTGCATGGTGTCCTCCCCCACCTACGACCCCCTGAATCCGCCGGAGGACGTGGAGGACAACCCGGCTTATGACGGTGTGTACCTCAACCGCTTCCTGTCGGGCACCTTCCCGCCGGGCTCGGTGTTCAAGACGGTGACCCTCACCGCCGCCATTGAGAACATCCCCGACCTTTTTGACCGGACCTGGACCTGTACCGGCTCCACCGACGTGGGAGGCGAGGCCATCACCTGCCCCCACGCCCACGGCACCATGGACATCTACGGGGCCCTGGCCAACTCCTGCAACGGGGTGTTCGGTCAGCTGGCCGCCGAGCTGGGACCGGAGGTCATGCAGAGCTATACCGAGAAGGCGGGGCTCACCTCCTCCTACAAGGTCAGCGGCCTTACCTCCGCCGCCGGACGGTTCGACTTCTCCGGCACCACCGGCCAGCTGGCCTGGGCCGGTGTGGGCCAGTACAATGACCTGGCCAACCCCTGCGCCATCATGGTGTACATGGGTGCCATCGCCCAGGGCGGCCAGGCCGCTGTCCCCAAGCTGATTCAGAAGGTGGAAAACCCACTGGGGATCCCCTCTCTACCCCAGATGACCAAGAAGACGGGCACCCTCATTGAGTCCTCCACCGCCGCCACCCTGGCGGACATCATGTCCCGCAACGTCATTGACGCCTACGGCGCCAACCGCTTCCCCAACATGGACATCTGCGCCAAGAGCGGCACCGCCGAGGTGGGCGGCGGCAACGCCCCCCACGCCTGGTTTGCCGGATTCCTCCGCAACGAGGACGCTCCCTACGCCTTTGTGGTGATGGTGGAGAACGGCGGCTCGGGCGCCGACGTGGCCGGTTCGGTGGCCGCCAAGGTGCTGGACGCCTTAGTAAACGGATACTGAGTGACAAAACCCGGAGCGATTTCTCGCTCCGGGTTTTCCACATCATGTATGAATAATGTGTAAAACCTCGGGGAAAGCTATTGACTTTCCAGAGAAAAAATCTATGATTTATTTAGCATAGAAAACATTATTCGGACTTCGGAGGAATTGACCATGCAAGAGATTAAAGACGACGGGAAGACCCCAAGCCCGCCGAAAAAACCGCTGATCTTCTACTACGCCATCGCTCTGGTGGCGCTGATGCTCCTCAACGTCTTCTTCTTCCCCTCGGTGCTGGAGCGGCAGGTGGTTGAGGTGCCCTACAGCCAGTTCCTGTCCATGGTGGATGCCGACCGGGTCACCGAGGTGGCCCTGGACGAGGACAGCCGGGAGATCGTGTTCATCGGCACCGACGAGTCGGGCCGGGAAGGCTACTACAAGACGGGCATCTGGCCGGACGACGGCCAGCGGCTGCTGAACCAGCTGCGGGAGGACCCGGACATCGTGTTCACTGCCGAGATCCCCACCCAGGCCAACCCCATCCTGGCTGCCCTGATCAGCTGGGTGCTGCCCATTTTTCTCTTTATCCTCATTGGCCAGCTGCTCTCCCGCTTCATGATGAAGCGCATGGGCAATAACCTGCCCGGCGGCATGGGCAACGCCATGACCTTCGGCAAGGCCAACGCCAAGATCTACGTGGAGGAGGCCTCCACCGGTGTGTCCTTTGCCGACGTGGCGGGCCAGGACGAGGCTAAGGAGTCCCTGATGGAGGTGGTGGACTTCCTCCATGAGCCGGACAAGTACGCCGCCATCGGCGCCAAGCTGCCCAAGGGCGTGCTGCTGGTGGGCCCTCCCGGTACCGGTAAGACCCTGCTGGCCAAGGCGGTAGCCGGTGAGGCCAAGGTGCCCTTCTTCTCCATCTCCGGCTCGGAATTTGTGGAGATGTTCGTGGGCATGGGCGCCGCCAAGGTGCGGGACCTGTTCAAGCAGGCGGGAGAAAAGGCCCCCTGCATCGTGTTTATCGACGAGATCGACGCCATCGGCAAGAAGCGTGACACCGGCGGCTACGGCGGCAACGACGAGCGGGAGCAGACCCTCAACCAGCTGCTGGCCGAGATGGACGGCTTCGACTCCAGCAAGGGCGTGGTGCTGCTGGCGGCCACCAACCGTCCGGAGAGCCTGGACCCCGCCCTCATGCGGCCCGGCCGGTTTGACCGGCGGGTGCCGGTGGAGCTGCCCGACCTCCAGGGCCGTGTGGCTATTCTGAAGGTCCACGGCAAGCACGTCCACATCGACGCTGACGTGGATTGGAACGCCATCGCCCGGGCCACCGCCGGCGCCTCCGGCGCCGAGCTTGCCAACATCGTCAACGAGGCTGCCCTCCGGGCGGTGCGGCAGGGCCGCAAGACGGTGACCCAGGCCGACCTGGAGGAGAGCGTGGAGACCGTCATCGCCGGCGCCCAGCGGAAGAACGCCGTCATCTCCCCCCAGGAGAAGAAGCTGGTGTCCTTCCATGAGGTGGGCCACGCCCTGGTGGCCGCCCTCCAGACCAACTCCGCCCCGGTGACCAAGATCACCATCGTTCCCCGCACTTCGGGGGCTCTGGGCTACACCATGCAGGTGGACGAGGGCCAGCGCAACCTCATGAGCCGGGCCGAGCTCATCAATAAGATCGCCACCCTCACCGGCGGCCGGGCCGCCGAGGAGCTCATCTTCGGCGCGGACAACGTGACTACCGGCGCCTCCAACGACATCGAGCAGGCCACCAAGCTGGCCCGGGCCATGATTACCCGGTACGGCATGACGGAGCAGTTCGACATGGTGGCCCTGGAGACGGTACAGAACCAGTACCTGGGGGGCGACACCTCCCTGGCCTGCTCCGCCGAGACGGCGGCCGAGATCGACAAGCAGGTGGTGGCAACCGTGAAGGAGGCCCACCAGAAGGCCCTGGCTTTGCTGCGGGACCACGAGGAGCAGCTGCGCAACCTGGCGGCCTACCTGCTGGAGAAGGAGACCATCACCGGCGAGGAGTTCATGAAGCTGCTGGCCCAGGGATAAATCGCAATACCAACAAAAAATCCCCGCTGCGATTGCAGCGGGGATTTTTTATGCGTTCTGGAATTACTTAATGGGCTCGCCGGCCTCTTTCTTGGCCTTGATCTCCTTGAGGGCGTCGCGGTAGGACAGGTTGACACGGCCCTTCTCGTCGATATCGGTGACCTTGACCCAGATCATATCGCCGATGTTGACCACGTCCTCCACCTTCTCCACGCGGCGGTCAGCCAGCTTGGAGATGTGGACCATGCCGTCCTTGCCGGGAGCCAGCTCCACGAAGGCGCCGAACTGCAGGATGCGGACCACCTTGCCGTAGTACAGGGCGCCCACCTCGGGCACGAACACGATGGTCTCGATGGTCTTCTTGGCGGCGTCGCAGGAGGCCTTGTCGGTACCGGCAATGTAGATGGTGCCGTCGTCCTCGATGTCGATCTTGGCGCCGGTGTCGGCACAGATCTTCTGGATGACCTTGCCGCCGGAGCCGATGACCTCGCGGATCTTGTCCACGTCGATCTTCATCTTCACCATCTTGGGAGCGGTGTCGGCCACGTCGGCACGGGGCTTGTCGATGCAGGGCAGCATGATCTCGTCCAGGATGGCGTAACGGGCGTCCTTGGTGATGGCCAGAGCTTCCTTGATGATCTCGTGGGACAGGCCGTCGTTCTTGATGTCCATCTGGATGGCGGTGATACCGGCCTTGGTGCCGGCCACCTTGAAGTCCATCTCGCCGTGGAAGTCCTCCACGCCCTGGATGTCGATGAAGGTGGTGAAGCCGCCGTCATCGTCCTGGATCAGGCCGCAGGAGATGCCGGCCACGGGGGCGGAGATGGGCACGCCGGCATCCATCAGGGCCAGAGTGGAGCCGCAGATGGAGCCCTGAGAGGTGGAGCCGTTGGAGCTCAGGACCTCGGACACCACGCGGATGGCGTAGGGGAACTCCTCCACAGGGGGAATAACGGGCTCCAGAGCACGCTCAGCCAGAGCGCCGTGGCCCTTCTCACGCCGGTTGGTGGAGCGGGCGGCACGGGCCTCGCCGGTGGAGTAGGCGGGGAAGTTGTAGTGGTGCATGTACCGCTTCTCTTCTTCCTCCCAGATGGTATCCAGCTTCTGGGCGGCGGAGAGGGTGTTCAGGGTGCAGATGGAGAGCACCTGAGTCTGACCGCGGGTGAACAGGCCGGAGCCGTGGACGCGGGGCAGCACGCCAACCTCGGCGGCCAGGGGACGGATCTCGTTCTTGGCACGGCCGTCCACGCGGTGGCCCTCCAGCAGCCAGGCCTTGACGATCTTCTTCTGGAACTTGTAGGTGATCTCCTCCAGGTACTTGTCCATCTCGGGATAGTCCTCCAGGAAGAGCTCATGCCAGTGCTCGATGAGGGCGTTCCAACGCTCCTCGCGGACGTTCTTGTCGTCGGTGTCCATGGCGGCCTTGGCCTCGTCCATGGTGGCCTCCACGATCTTGTCGAACAGCTCCTGGTCGAAGTCAGCGTGGTCGTAGGTCATCTTCTCGCGGCCGATCTCAGCCACGATCTCGTTGATGAAGGCCACCTGGCTCTTGATCTCCTCGTGGGCCTTGACGATGGCGTCGTACATGATGTCGTCGGGCAGCTCCTTGGCGCCGGCCTCGATCATGATGACCTTCTTATCGGTGGCGGCCACGGTCAGGTCCAGCTGGGAGTTGTGCTTCTGCTCGTTGGTGGGGTTCATGACGATCTGGCCGTCCACATAGCCCACCTCCAGGCAGCCGATGGGGCCGGCCCAGGGGATGCAGGAGTAAGCCAGGCAGGCGGACACGCCGATCATGGCGGTCACCTCGGGGGAGCAGTCACGATCCACGCTCATGACAGTGGCGGTCACCACCACGTCGTTGCGGAAATCGTAGGGGAACAGAGGACGGATGGAGCGGTCGATGACGCGGGAAGCCAGAACGGCGGGCAGAGAGGGCTGGCCCTCACGGCGCATGAAGGAGCCGGGGATGCGGCCCACAGCGTACAGCTTCTCCTCAAAGTCCACGCTCAGGGGGAAGAAGTCCACGCCGTCCCGGGGACGAGGGGACACAGTGACGGCCACCAGCACGGTGGTCTCGCCGTAGGTCACCATGGCGGAAGCGGTGGCCAGCTCAGCCACCTTGCCCACGTCGATGGTCAGGGGACGGCCGGCGACCTCAGTCTTGTACACCTTGCGGTTGGTAAATTCCTTGTGCTTGATGATGGTTGACATGCAGGTTGTTCCTCCTTTTCGTTGGTGTTTCCCACACATCAGAGCCAGGCTCTTTTTAGCACTTGAACCCACGTCCGGCCCTCCGGGCCCAGGTTCAACTGCTAAAAAGCGTGCTCTGACGGATGGGAAGAAGGGGTGGCACGGAGGTCCGCGCCACCCCTATTCAGTCTGTTATTACTTACGGATACCCAGCTTGGCAATGATGGCACGATAGCGCTCGATGTCCTTGCTCATCAGGTAGTCCAGCATCTTACGACGCTTACCGACCATCTTCAGCAGGCCGCGGCGGCTGTGGTTGTCGTGCTTGTGCACCTTCAGGTGCTCGGTCAGCTCCTGGATGCGAGCGGTCAGAATGGCGATCTGCACCTCGGGAGAACCAGTGTCAGTGGGGTGAGTGCGGTTGGCTTCGATAACAGCGGTCTTTTCGTCCTTACGGATCATGGTTGAGTTCCACCTTTCAAACAATGTGCCCGCGGGCTGCGTGACCGGCCGGTGTAAGCCGGGAGACGAAGTCCGGGGTAAAGATAGCGTCTGTTTACAGACCAGGATATTCTACCATAGTCTGGCCCTGTTGTAAAGGATTCATTCGCAAAAAACAGGGCATTTTTTTGCACTTTTGGGGGAAAAGAAGGGCATGCCCGTCAGCGGAGGGAGAGCTCCTCCGGCTTGGTCAGCCACTTGCCGAATTTATAGTAGAGCAGCAGAGCCACCGAGGTGGTGGTCCAGGTGATGGGGTAGCTGGCCTCCACCATGACGATGGTGTGGTGCTGGGGCACCACCAGGAAGAGCCACAGCAGACGCAGGCCGCACACGCCGAACACCGAGATGAGCATGGGCACCAGGGACTTGCCCGCGCCCCGGATGGCGCCGGGGAGCAGCTCCACCAGAATATAGGTGATGTAGCAGGGGGCCAGGAAGACCACCATTTCCACGCCGATCTCCAGCACGTCGGGGTCGGGGGTGAAGATAGTCAGAATGGGCCGGGCGAAGATCACCAGGACGGCGCTCATGGCCAGGGTGATGGCGGCGCTCATGGCGATGGAGATGCGCACGCTCTTTTTCAGCCGGTCATACTTCCCCGCGCCGTAGTTCTGTCCGGCGAAGGTGGTGAGGGCCTGGGACAGGGCGGTAATGGTCATCCAGAACAGGATGTCCATCTTGCCGTAGGCCGTCCAGGCGGCCACCGCGTCGGTATCAAAGGAGTTGATGGACGACTGAATGACGATGTTGGAGGCGGAATACATCACCGACTGCAGGGCGGTGGGCAGTCCCACCTTCATGATGGCGGAGAGGGGCTGGCGGTGGAGCTTCAGTTCCGAGGGGAAGAGCTGGAAGGGGGTGCCCTCGGAGCGCATCAGGGAGATGACTACCAGCACCGCCGACAGCACCTGGGAGGACACGGTGGCAATGGCCACGCCCAGCACCCCCAGGGGGATGACCACCACCAGCAGCAGGTCCAGCACGATGTTGCACAGGGAGGCGGCAATGAGGAAGTAGAGGGGGCGGCGGGAGTCGCCCACAGCACGGAGCACGCCGGTGCCCATGTTGTAGATCACGTTGGGGATCATGCCCAGGAAGTACACCCGCTGATAGAGGATGGCCCCGGGCAGGGCGTCGGCGGTGGTGTCCATGGCACGGAGGGCCCAGGGGGTGAGGATGAAGCCCACCACCATGAAGATGGCGCCGATGATCACCGACAGGGTCATGGCGGTGTGGACGCTCTTGTGGACGTCCTCCCCCATGCGGGCGCCGTAACGCTGGGCGATGACCACCACCGCACCGGCGGCCAGGCCGGTAAAGATACCCACCGTCAGGTTGACGATGACGCCGGTGGAGCCTACGGCGGCCAGGGCCACCTTGCCCACGAACCGGCCCACCACCACCGTGTCCACGGTGTTATACAGCTGTTGGAAGAAGGTGCCGAACCACAGGGGGAAGAAGAGAGCCAGAAGCTGCTTCCAGATGGAGCCCTGGGTAATATCGCCCACCGGCCGGGCCAGACGCATGACAGATCCCTCCAAAAAGTAAACTAACGCGGTCAATGCCGCAAGAGGATTGTACACGGTTTGCGGACAAAAGGCAAGGGGGCGGCAAAGCCGCCCCTGGGAAACCGGTTGGATGCACAGGACCCGGGTTACCACTGCCTGCGGTCGTTGTCCTGAATGCTATAAAATTCGCGCTTGTTCTGATACATCCGCTGATCGGCCTCCTCCACCTGCTGGCTGCTGGCTGATGCTGCATGGGGCGGCCCGCCAGGAGACCCCTACGGAGTGGCTGATGTGCTCGGCCTCCATGCCGTCCTCCACGGCGCGGACGGCGGCCAGGAAGTCGGCCTCATCCAGGGTATCGTCGATGACCAGAAACTCGTCGCCGCCGATGCGGTAGGCCTTGCCGTCAAACACCGACCGGAGCTGGCGGGCAGCCCGGCAGATCAGGGTGTCTCCGGCACTGTGGCCCCGGTGGTCGTTGACCTGCTTCAGCCCGTTCAGATCAAAGCAGGCCACGCCCAGATGGGGGCTGTCGCTCCAGTCCCGGGCCAGAACCTCGTTAAACTTGTTGCGGTTATACAGCCCGGTGAGGGAATCCTCATAGCTCATGCGCTGGAGCAGGGCGGTCTGGGCGGCCAGCTGCTCTTGCAGGTACAGATAGGACGCCCGGGCCATGGCGGTGGGGAAGCCGATATCCTCCTCCACCATCTCGCTGTAAGGGTTGGAGATATGGATATGGCAGCAGAAGGGGGCGCCGTCTACCCAGCGGTATATGGTGGTGATGCGCTGATGGACCCGGAGACTGATCTGGGTGGAGGCGTCGGTGGCGATCCACATGCGTCCGGTACACAGACAAACCTCCGGCCCCAGAGGGATAGCCTGATATTCCTCTCCGGAAATATGGCACTTGGGGACCTGGCCCTGGAACTGCCGGAAAATCCCGGCTACCGTTTCCCGGCCGGCGGCGTACTCCTGCTCGCCGGCTCCCAGCCAGATAATATCCTCGCTCATCTGGGCGATCACCGCATCCACGTCATTTTCACAGTAGTAGCGGTGTACCATGGTGCGGGTCCGTTCAATGGCCGTTTGAATGTGCTGCTCATACATAGGCGCGCTCCACCTTTCCTGTGTATCTCTGAAACGGAAGGGGCTTGCTGTATGTGCCGGACCTACCTGCCCGGATGAGGTACCGGGGACTTAGGGCGTTTCCGGTCCGAACACCTTGGATTTGTAGTAGGACTCCGCGTTGTACAGGGCGGCCACCGGGTTGTGGCCCAGCACCCGGTCCTTGGCCACCAGGGTGGTGACCAGAGCGTCGGAGTATTTATAGAACATGCTGTCGTGGCCCACGCACAGGCCCACCACGATGTTGAGCTGGGTGCCTGCGGCGTTAAGCATCTTGGCCTGGAAGATGGGATTGCAGGCGTTGGCCCCCACGGCGTTGCAGGACTCCGGGATGCCCAGATCCACCTTCTTCACCATGCCCGCCTTGCAGCCCATGCCGAAGACCTCAAAGCCATGGGAGCGGAGGATGCGGGCCAGAATGCGGGACTCATGGAGCAGGCCCACGCAGGTGGCAATGCCGATCTTGTGAAAGCCCAGCTTCTTGGCAAACTCCACGATCTCCTGGACCCGGGTGTACTGGCAATAGTGTTCACACTCCACCTCGGCGGCCGCCACCATGGCGGCGTGGTTGTCCGGCTCCTGGTAGCAGGCCACCGCCTCCTCCAGCACCTCCTGCTCCAGACTCTTGGACAGGCAGAAGGGCGGAAAGGCGTCGGAGTGGTTCAGATCGTTACAGGCAGCGGAGCCGCAGTCGATGCAGCTGCGGCCACAGGTGTTCTCTTCCATAAAAAACCTTCTTCTTGGACAGACTCTGTACTTTCCTGTGCAAGTTCAACAGGAAAGGGATTATACGATATAGTCTATTATATATGCTTTGCTGTGGTAAAGCAAGGGCCCGGCGGTCCGGAGAAGATAGAAAAATCCCCCTGCCGGAGCAGGGGGATTGCTTTGTTTAGTGGTCCGTCCGGATAAGTCGGGCGGCGGTCTCAACATGCTGTTCATTGTCCAAACTAATATTCATATCTTCCTCGATGATAGGCAACCGGAACTTGATGGATTTCAGCCACTGGCCATTGGGCTGACGCTCCGGGTAAATCTGAATTTCAGAGATCAGTTCCTCAATCAACTGCCGTTTCTCTCTGTCGTTCATCTTTCCATAGAGTTGATCGAAGTAGATCAGGACCTTGTAGATATTATCGCCGGTCAGCTTTTCTGCCTCAATGGCCTGTTTCTTGACTCTGGCTGCAATCAGCAGGGATTCTAATTCTTCAATTTTATCATACATCCCATAGAGCCGATCATCAAGGTCTGATTTCCGCCTGCTGTAATGCCGGTCGTCTGGGTCAAGAGAGTCGATTTCTTCAATCAGCTTGGATTTGGTGGAATAAGCCTGACGAAGCTGCTTTTCATAGTTGCTGATTTCCTGCTCAATCGCCGTGGTATCGACTTTCATGTTGATCTTTTCCTGCATCATCGCCGCAAATTTGGGATTGCTGACCAGCTTACAGATTACCTCCGCTACAGCATCGTCCAGCAGCTCTTTCCGAATTTGCTTCTTGTAATCGCATTTATGCCCACGGGTCATAGAGCGATGTTTGCAGCCATAGTAGTAGAAATCCTTGTATTTGCTGCCGTCCGCTTTCCGTTTCACGCACTTATTACCATACATTCCAACACCGCATACGGGACACTTTACAATGCCGGACAACAGGTGAGTGCATTCGTTTTTCCCTTTGTTGACGTGTTCATACCGTTTGGCTTGAGCAGCCAACTTGACCTGTGCTGCCTGCCATACATCCTCCGGGATAATGGCCTCATGCAGACCATCCACCAACAAAAAGTTTTCTTGTTCTACCAAACGGTACTCGTTTCTGGTTCCATGCACCTTTTCGGTTTTTCGCCTGCCATAGGCAATCTTGCCGCAGTAAACCGGATTTTTCAGAATCATGCGGATCAGACGGGCATCAAAAAGAGGATTTTTCCCGTTCTGGCGTTGGACTTTGCTAATCCCATGATTTTCAAGATATTTTGCGATCCCATTTGCGCCGGAATCGGTTGTAACATACTGCTCATAGATGGTGCGAATCGCCGGAGCTTCCTCCTCGTTGATTTGCAGCTTGCCATCCACCAGTTTATAGCCGTAGGGGGCAAAGCCGCCATTCCACTTGCCCTCTCTGGCCTTTTGGATACGACCTTCCATGGTTTGGACACGGATGTTTTCACGCTCAATTTCTGCCACTGCCGATAGGACGGAGATCATCAGCTTTCCTGCATCTTTGGAGGAATCAATACCATCCTCCACGCAGATCAGGTTGACACCAAAATCCTGCATGACCTGTAAGGTGGAAAGGACATCCGCCGCATTTCTACCAAAACGGGACAGCTTGAATACTAGAACAAAGGAAACGCCGTCCTTGCCGGTTTTAATGTCCTCCATCATCTGGTTAAACTGCGTACGGCCTTCAATCGATTTACCGGATTTTCCCGCATCCTCATATTCGTGAGCAATTTCATAATCATTGAATTCTGCAAAGGCTTTCATGCGGGATTTCTGGGCATCCAGCGAGTAGCCGTCAATCTGCATAGCGGTAGACACTCGCGTATAGGTATAAACTTTTATCTTTTCTTTCGCCATGGTCCTTCCTCGCTTATACTGTTCAACAATTCCTTATGTATTTTCCAAGGGAAGCATTTCTTCCCTTGGAAAATTTGTTTGGACACTTATCTCACGATTATTGTATCATGCTGCTTTTGGCGTTTCAATGTTTTCTTTGCCAATATTTTTATCTGTGATGTGGTTTGTGATTTTATCCTCGGGAAACACCGGATCAGGCAAAGAATCTAAGTCCAGCTCTCCAGCATATTTTTCAATCATATCTGCCAGCAAAACGGCAAGGCCGTTCCACTCATCTATCATAGGCATTTATCCTCCGTCTGTCCGGTTTGTGCATGTACTCCGCCAGCACTTCTTTCGGGATACGATCCAGTACAGCCACAGCATCCTCATAATCCCGTTGCAGTTTGGCATCGGCCAGCTGCTTCAAAGTGCTTTCTTGGGTCGCTTTCTCTAGGGATTGCTCCAGCTGAGCGTTCTCCTGTTTCAACTTTTTGTTCTCCACGGTGGTTTCCGTAAATGCCACCTGATACTTCTTCATAGTGCTGTGCATCTGCTCCACCGCAGGGATATACTGATCCAGCAGAGCCGCAATTTCGGCAGCTCTGCTTTTTGCGTTAAAGGCTCCAATACCGGCCAGCAGTTCCTCCAGTTTGGCCTTTTGCTTGGTCAGGCGGGTCATCTCTTTGAACACTCTGGGCGGAATGTGGTCACGTCTGGTCTGGCTGGCGCTTTCCCCACGTTCCAGATCCGGGTATTTGAGTACCATGTGTTCCCAGAACTTGTCCTGCCACTGGGTCAGCTTTTTCTTGTTTCCCACGATCTCCTTGGCACTGAGCCTGCCATCCGCAGTCAGCGGGACAAAAGAAAGGTGCATATGGGGCGTTTTCTCGTCCATATGCACCACAGCAGATATGATTGTTTTGGGGTCTTGGTTTTGCTGGAGAAAGGTCAGCGCCTCTTGAAAATAGGCTCTGATCTCAGATTTCTTCTTTCTCCGAAAGAACTCCGGTGTGGCAGTTACCAGAACTTCCACTACCCGAACACTATCTGAACGGGTACGGCAACCGGCTTCTTTGATCTGCCGCTCCGCCTCCGCACGATATTTTCGTTCCGGCTCAATCAGATGGAAATTATACTTGCTCCTGCTAATGTCCACATCGGGGTTGCTGACATATTTCTCTTTGGTTCGCTCGTTGTGGGCTTCAATGTTCCCGATCTCCGGCCCTTTGTACTTGGCAAAGCGGAGAATGGCATACTGCGGTTTGCTCATACTCTGTCCCTCCGTTTCTGCCAGATCAGGTCATAGCCCAGCACGTCGGCCAGCTCCACGACCTCCTTGTAGCGAATAGATTCCCGCTGGAGCTTGGCCGACAGGTTGGAAACACTGTCCGACCAGCCGTATTCCTCATGGAGCAAGTCCACTACCTTTTGCATGGTGTATCCCGCCCGGACAATCTGCGCCTTAATCTCGTTGCGTACCGTCATCATCAATAATCCTCCTAAATTTACTTGATAAAAAAGCGAAGCCGGTACGCCCTCTGGCATAACCGCTTCGCTGTGTCGTGAAAAATTCTCTTGTTACCAAATCCGTTCAGAATTGCCGGTGTAATGTCCTGTCCATAGGTCGCACCTTCCGACTTTTCCGTTCCGTGTGACTTGGCTCGAAACCGTGCATTTTCCCATGATTCCATGCACCCGGTTCACTGGGGCGAGAAGCACGGTTTCGCAAAATGATTTCTTCCAACCGTCAAATACTTTTCGATTCCCACTTGCCTTGATTTAGCATGGGGATTTGACCGGTGATTCTGACTGCCATAGCCGCCGAATTGCTATAAAAGGGAGAACAAGGATCAATCAAAGCGTACGTACGTACACGGTTCAGCGCAGCCATTCCTCCGGCACATCTTCCGGTACGTACGTACGCATCGAATCACCAGAAAACACTGATATATGATTTCTCACCAATACTTCAATCCCCAGAAATCCACGCACCCGCCGTCCGGCGGCATTGGTCACATTATTGCAGTATTCCAGATTGTAGCGGCTCTGGCAGGCAATTAGGGCTTCGCTGAAGCTGCGGGGTTTCAGGGCGGGCAGGTTGTTCTCGGTACAGTAAATCTGATACGCCTCATACAGTTCTTTAGAGCTGGCGGACATATCGGATTTCAGGCGAACATATCCGTCAGAATCCAGAAAATCATAGACATTGTTATTGTCCCGTTTGACTGCCTCCCGGTTTTCTCTGGTACGGTCACTTTCGGTAAACTTGAAGTTGTTGGCGGCCAGCCGCTGCAATCCCTCAAAAGCCCACAGCAGGATACCCTCCACCTCGGCTTTCATCTTCTCGGCAAGGTCAGGATCATCCACACGGCCAGCCGGTTTTTCTTTCGTGGTCAGCACCAGCTGGCGGCGGTAAAAGCCGTCGCTCCGGTCAAACAGCGCCTGTAAATCTCCGTTGGAGAAGGCCAGCAGCCGGGCGCACATCCATCCCTGATAGCTCTGCTTGCCCTTGCGCTCCAAATCCATCTTGCCCTGGGCGGTCACGATGGATTTCACATAGTTGGTTTGGCGCAGGGCCTCCATCCGCATATCGTCATCTACGCACAGGAGGATATGTTCCAAATCGGCACGGGCAAAACGGTTCTCGGATATTTTCCCGATGCTGCCGTCCTTCATGCTGGAACCGAACAAAGCTCCCAGCACAGCGCCGATCTGGCTCTTGCCCTCGCCACCGTTGCCCTTAATAACCATCATCCGCTGACCCTTGTTGCTGGGAATCAGACAATAGCCGATGTATTCCTGCAAGGTAGGAATGTCCTCCGAATAGAGAAGGCCATCCAGAAATTGCAGCCAAAGGACAGGCTGTGGAGCGTTGAGGTTGTATGCTACAGGAAGGCGGTTTCGGACAATTTCAGGTTTTCCCTCCACAAACCTCCCGTCCAGAAAAAGTGTGCCGTTAGAAAGATGAATCCGGTCCGGTTCCGGGGGAAAATCCTCCACCAGCGCCGCCAATTTCATCAGCTCCATAATGTTGCTGATTTTGCGGGGGATATTGCTGACCGCACAGCATTTCAGCTTCTCAAAAATTTCTCCCCGCAGGGGCAGTTCATCGGTTACACGGCCTTCGGGCGTAAAAAAAGCCCCGTTTGTAAAGATGATCTTGTGTGTCTGCAAGAACTCCTCACAAAACAGGGCTTCGTTAATGCTTTTTCCATCAAACCAAACGGGCATCCCATCAGGCTGCTTGTTTTTCTTCATAGCTCGACTCCTCCTTTCTCAGTCTTTCCAGCCGTTCCTCTAACCGGGCTATCAGGCCATCCTTGTTCAGCATTTCTACGATTTTCACCCGCTGCTCCAGCTCAGCGACAATGAGCAAATCTGCCAGATACTCCACATAGTCCAGCATCTGGCAGGCTTCCACAAACCGGTCATCCAGAACATCTTCCGGTGTCTTGGGAGTGTATTGCACCTTCCAGCTTTCCAGAAGATGCAGATAATCGCACAATACCCGCAGGCAACGCACTTCCTCCTGACGGTATGCTCTCAGCAGGGGACGTTCCGGTTTGGGCAGGGCGATTGCTGCTGGTGGCTTGTCCGGGTCAATCCCGAAGTCATGAGCCAGCTTTTTAGCCGCCTCGTAGCTGCTCAGATCAAATAACCTCGCCACAAGGTCGATCACGTCGCCGGTAGCTCCACAGCCGAAGCAGTAAAAATACCGTTCGTTCAGCTTCATGCTGGGATGCCGGTCATCGTGAAATGGACAACAGACCATGCTATTTCGACTGCCTTGAAGCCCATAGTGTTCAGCAGCTTGTCTTACGGTAACTGCTGCCTTTACAGTCGTAAAAATATCCATCTCATGTTCCTCCTTCATCTTTGTACAGGTTTCTCCTGTCACCTCAATGTACGGAGAAAAAGGGCATGGCTCAAAAAATCCGTCAGTCTTGCAAGAAAATAAAATACCGCCTCCAAAACTTGCAGAATTGCAAGATAGAAGGCGGCTGAATTCTCAAAATATGGATTGAGATTGTTCCTGTTATGGAATATAATAGAAAATAGAATTGCAAACAACGAGGGCTGGTTATGAAATATCTTTCTACGTTTGAAATCGCAGAGAAATGGGGGATTTCTCCCCGACGGGTCGGCATCCTCTGCAACCAGGACCGGATTCCCGGCGCACAAAGAGCAGGAAGCCGCTGGATCATCCCGGAGGATGCAGAAAAACCAACCGATGCCCGCATTAAAAGCGGGAAATACAGAAAAGAAACGAGGTGATCTGCCTATGGGACAGGAATATCTCCCCAGCAATACCCCGCAGCAGAGATTACAGGATTTGATGAAGGAATATAAAATCACGCAGGCAGAGCTTGCGTCTAAAATCGGCGTTGCGGAAAGCTCCATCAGCCGTTTTCTGAATGGAACAAAGAATAAACTGACCACCGAGCAGATCATCCGTATTGCCCGGATTTTTAATGCATCCTCGGACTTTCTGCTCTGTCTGACCAATGTGCCGGACAAGAAGAATTATGATATCTCTGAGCTGGGCCTTTCTGCCGAAGCAGCACGCAATCTCTATACGGGACGGGTGAACCCAGAAGTGGTGAGCCGCCTGCTGGAAAACCGCCGCTTTGCCCAGCTGACCAGTATGATCGCCCTGTATTTTGACGAAACGATGGCCTCCGGCTTTGCGGCGCAGAACCAAATCCTGCAATCGTTAAGTTCCATGCTGTTGATGACTGGCAAAGAACAGCCGGACATCCGGAAAGCAACTCAACAGGCGGCTCAGGCGGTCTCTCTGAACAAGATACCGGTTTTTCAAGCCGATCTGACCAATATTCAAAATCAATTTATGGCAGTTCTTCGGGAGATCAAAAAGGAAATGACTTCCGGGGAAGGGATTTCCCAGAACATGACAAAAAAGCTTACCGAGCAGATGTTCTCAGAACTGACCAAGGGACAAGACCTTCATCATCCATCGGTTTCCCCGGAGCAGCTTGCCGCCATGGTCGTGCAGCCCATATCCCAGATGGGGCTGGCAGAGGATGAATCACTGGCAGAATTAAAGCAGGCACTGCTTCACATGATGGAGAGTATGCAGCCAAAACAACGCGATGAAAACGATGACCAATGAGCGGCTTTGCACGCTGGCACAGCGAGGGGATACACAGGCGCAGGAGCAACTGATACAGAACAATCTGGGATATATCCGAAAAACTGCAAATGAACTGTATATCAGCGTGGGCCTTGGGAACAGTGAGCTGGGTATCGACCACGATGACCTGATCCAAGAGGGGAGTATCGGCTTACTTCGGGCAATCTCCCTGTATGATCCCGGCAAAAAAATAAAGTTCCTGACCTATGCGGGGCCTGCCATCCGCAACGCCATGATGGATTTGATTTCGGCTGCTTTTGCGGTCTTTGAACAGCGGATGCAGTCTGACAAAGACGGTATCCCCATGGAGAGAATCAATCTGGATGATTTGCTTCCCGGTGAACATTCCGTGCAGCGTTCCGACCTGATTGCTGACCCCTATGCGTCGGAGCCGGATAAGATTATGGAGGAAGCGGAAAACCGGAAAGAACTCTATGAAGGGTTGCGGCGCATATCAGAACGGGAGCGGGTTTATCTGCTGTACCGTTTTGGCTTTGAGGATGACATGGAGCATCCTCTGGTGGGAACTGCTCTGCACTTTCATCTCAGCGAGAGCCGTGCAAGGTCAACGGAGGCGTTGGCGCTGGATAATCTCTGGCTGGAACTGCCATGGTGGTATTAGTGCGTTTCGCTGCGGCGGGACAAGGGCTTTGATATACCTCTGCTTCCTTTTCCGGGCAGGCGGATTCTGCCCGCTGTGCAAATCTTGATTTCGTCCGTGGCCGCACAAAATCCGCCTGTCCTACTGTCGCCGAAAAGTGCCTGTCAACCGCTATCTGCCCGTACAACAGATGGCGAAGCCAGCCCCTTTCCAGCGTCAGCCGGAAGCAAAGGTATAACACACTAGACTTTCCTACGGAAAATCGTGTGCCAACAGGGATGCTGCTCGCCCCTATTGGAAACCCAGAGCCAAGGGGATTTTCCCCTTTGGATACCCTATTATTTTTGGCAGCAATGATACTCTAACCGTCAAAACGGGTTAGTTTAATCGCCGTCAAAAATATATAATCAGAAATTTTTTCTATGAATTAGCTTTTTCAGATTTACCCATAAGCAGTAGCGAAAAATACAAATCAAGAAAGAAATTGTGTAAGGGGGGAGTGCATGTGGCTTCATTAACGCATGTCTGCATGTGGTCGGATAACGGTTGGAAGCGGATTACGGCAGAACAAGCAGCCAAATTGCATCCAGGCGGAACAGTATCTGCTCACAGCGGTTTGTTTATGTGCGAACTATGTGGACAATACGTCTCTCTTACTGATGGAGCGGTCCAAACTCGCCACTTCAGACACAGCGCCTATGAAAAAAGCAAAAACTGCCCTGAACGTATATTGGGAGCTGGTTACTCAATTTCTTATGGTTCTCAGGAACATGATTTACCAATCCGCATCACAGGTGTGTCCGCAGCTTCGTTCAGATTTGAAATTGGCTTGATTCGCGCCCCAATTAGTTCTCTCACCAAAGATTTTTGTATAGAAATCAAGCCGAAAGGAGTATCGACTACACCTAATGTGTTTACAAAAGAACGGCTGAATTACGAAGGTATTACATATCTCCCCATTGGTGAAAGGCCATTTGAAAAATACACTCTCAATTTTAAAAATGGAATTGATAAACTGCGCGAATTCTGGCCAGCTGAAATTACCGGAATTGATCCAGAAGGAACCTTGTTTGAAAAGTCTTCTGGCAAGAAGCTCACATACGATGCTGATGTTGAGATTGAGAAAGAATACTATTTGCTAAAACGCGGCTATTTCTATAGGAGATCTTATAGTAGCATACGGATTCAAGAAATTGTCCAGAAACAGTTTGGTTGGGAATCCTGGACGCTTTACATAGTTTCTGCATCCGCATTTAGTGAAGAAGCTGCCCGATTCTTTCTTGATTTTCACTGCCGCCTGACAGAACACCCGGTTTCTTTGCAGCCGGTGTGGCCATTGTTTGTAGAAGGAAATTATATAGTAAAGCATAGTCAAGATAATATGTATATGCTTGTCGAAGGTAATGTAGCTACCGTCAAAACATTTCCTTCCGCAGCGGTCTGCCAGCTAAATCATAATGTCTCTTATCCCAAACTATATGAAGTCCACTGCTCAAGTAGGCAACAGTTGATATCAGCAGGACGTACTCAAGCCTTACAATATACTTACTTTTGGAAAGAACCTCTCAATGGAGTTGGATCATCTCCTGCAATCTTAGTAACCGATCTTTCTGGTTCTGAGATTGAATCTGGTGAAAGTAATACGCTGCCACACCATAAAACACTGCTCTTCAAATCAACATTTGATGGCGAACTCATAATCTCTAACAATCGTGTTGTAGATAAGCGAAAAATAGTTGCAGACAGACAGCTTGAATTGAATGGGCTATCCTACGGTGTAAGCGTTCAACTTGTCATCGGCCTTGATGTTGTCTGGGAAATCAACTTCAAAAAGCGACAGGTTAGCATCACAGACAATGAAGTCGAAATCCTGAAGCGAATTCGTAACGCATCGGGGATATTTATTCCCGCTCCTCATTCTTTGCGAAATATTTTAGCAGGTATGAGTCGTTATCCGCAGATATGTCAATGGATACGGGAATGTATCAGAGAAGGTACTATCAATGAGCAATCCTACAGGAGATTGCAGGATGCCTATCGCAGTATAAGTACAAATAAACAGGGAGATAAATTATGAACTACATCGGACTTCTTACCAAAGAAGAAAAATCAACCCTCTGCGAGATCATTACAGGTAAAGAGTTCAAAGAACTCTTCAAGAGAAACGAACAAGAATTTTCAAAAATCCAAAAAGGGTTCAGAGCCAAATCGTTGACAGAGCAACATGCGCTGTTAATTGCTATAACCCATATTGATAACCCCTTCATCGCAATGTGGGTTAATATGCGGGTAGAACACTGGCTGAAGGAAATTGAAGAAAATATAGCTAAACTTGAGGGAGAAGGCTTCTCTCATGGTGCCGCCTTAGCGACAACTATGCTTGACTCTTTCTTTGTCAATAATGTCGAGTTATATTTTAAGCTGACAGGAAACCCTTTGGATACGGACACATGCTCTAATCTTTTCGAGAGAATGGAAGATATTAAATCTGAGCGTGCAAGAAATACCGAAACATCCACTCAAATCCAGGCCATGAAAGAAGAAAATCAACGCCTGTCAAATCAAGTTGAGGAAGCCCAACATAGCATTACTGCCATAAAAACTGAGTGTGAAGAGAAAATTCAGAAAATTGAACAGGATAAAAATCAATTAGCGTCTTTGCTGGCTGAGGCACAGGCAAAGATTTCCGAATTGCAGACTGCTCCTAGTGCCTTTGCGAGCGATGATGCAGATTATCTTGCACAGTTTGATGATACAGATGCCTCCATTTTGCCTTCCGACAATGCAGATGAAATTGTTTCTCTGTGCAGTGTGGTTTCGGACTATAATGGTCAGAAATGGCTTATACGATATGCCGATTTGAACAATAACGGGCACTATTACATTTTCCACAGAAACGAAGATATCCCGCCGTACTTTACAAATAGAGATAAAATCTTCTATAAGGATGGCCCTTCTAAAGATGGGTTCTATGGTGTCTGGACTTGGTCTGCGGTTCCGAACGAAAATGATCCTTCCAAGGATTATATACTGTCCCGATACAATACAGAGTTAGATGCCATTGAACTTGTGACCTTTACACAGGCAACAAGCCTTGATGAGCTGGTTAGTCTTCTGAAAGAGGGAATCAATTACCAGCCCCACAGCCGAAGAGTCATGTTCTCTATTTGTACATCCAAAGGACAGCATACGGGTATCCTTTGTACTGCCAAAGAACTCAATACTGTTAACGAAAAAACAAATATTTCTAAAGATTGCATTGTAGTGCCGGTATATGAGTTCACTAATGCTGACGTTATACATCTGGACAATGGATTATCATTCTATGGAAACGCATTTGCTGGGCTTCCAAGCAAACTATATCATTTGAAAAGTCCACTTGATATTGTAAAAGATATCGTAATGTCTTCAATTTCCTGGGCTACATATAAAATGAGAGATGTAACTCGAGCTCAGTATAAGACCTTTAAGGACTTTATTGATGCAATTCCAGTTGATGACATCACGTGTAAAATTGGGGCCGCATGCCGCTGCTCCGATCCCGCTGCAAAAGAACTGCTGGATGAATTTCTAAGCATAGTCTGGCAATATGTCGATGGAGATAGCTTAGAAGACGAAATAATCCGCTCGGCTCTTTCTGCCAACACCGAACTTCAAGAAAAAGCGAAAGAACTTATTCGCCAGGACTGGGAAAAAGAGAATGAAAGACTCTTGACTGAAGCCCAACAAAAACTCGATCTACTTCATGAGGAGTTAATATCTGCTGCTGAGGATCTAGACAAAGCACAAGAAGCATTCAGCAAAACCAAAGTAGAAGATGAGCGTCTTTCTGGTATCATAGCTGAAAAAGAAAAACTGGCGGATGGTGTCGAAAAAGCAATTGCTGAACGAATCCAAAAAGCTCGTGAAAATGCGGCGGATTTTATTGCAAGTATGGCATTTGTTGGGGGACAACCAGTGCAGATTGTTGGAACAACAACTCCCACCTCAGTCGATGCTGCGTCTGAACTTGATATGGCTGTATATCGCACATTCCCTGAATTTGAACATCTTGATGAACTTGAAGCACATCACTCTTGGGCGGATGTTATCAACACAGCAGTATTTGAACTTGCAGAGGCAGGTGTTGCTGAACAATACAGAAGTGGCCTCGCTGCGTTTCTTTGTGCTGCTTATATTGAAAAACAGCCACTTTTACTTGTTGGTCCCAATGCAATTGATATTGCCCAAGCATTTTGCGCAGCTGTAACTGCTCATAAACATGGCGAACTCTATTGTGAAGGCGGTTGTGTTCGCCAAGCGATTGAGAAAATTGGGGCTGATGGTGAAGACATCGTAATAATTAACAACCTTCTTGCAGGTAGTTGGATGAATCGGCTTCCAGAAATACTTTTCCAAAAAGATATTTTTTATATAGCTACCCATCCATATGCAGAAGACGTTCAGGTTGAACCCAAAAGCCTGTATAGCTTCACGTTGCCACTGTTTACGGAGTTTTTGGTGGATAAAAAAGCTACTGGCAAATACTATGGCGGTTACTTCTCTGACGATTTCAAACCCTACTTGGCGGGGAAAGGCGCACGCAAAGAATTAACCATCCTTTCAAAATTGGGGCTGAGCTCGTTAGTTAGAAGCAAAATCAACAGTCTTATGGCTACCATACACAACATTTATCCCTCTACTACAACAGATGACGATTTTTTGTTTTTTATTTTTCCGATTTCCTATGCTTCAATGGCGATAAATGAACTTGCAGCGGCAATTGCAGATCCGCAGAAGAGCATCGAAATTTCTGCTAACCTCAAGCGTGATCTCCAGCATGTGTTAGGAGAAAACTGATGGATAAGTATAACGGACTTCTCTCAAAAGTATCACGACAATATCATATTCTTAGAGGAAACCAGGAAACAGCGGATGAGTGGAAAACGCGTCTTGTTTATAGCATTTGCGGCATGATGGCGTATGCTTCCCTCTGGGACGATACAGAGGAATCCATCTCTATTGGGCACCTGAGAAGAAGAATCCGCAGCATACTTGGCAGTTATAAGTCGTTGTATCCGGAACTTTTGGGAACCTTACCGCAAAATTCTGAAGAACTTGAAGAGGAGATCACAAATCAATTCTTAAGTGCAGGAGTAGTTTATCACCGCCCGAATCGAATAGTAGCATCAAAAAAACATGAAGAACACTTTGGTGGAGTTCTATTTCAAAGAGGTATTGCTTTGGATAATATCTCCTGTGTGTCTGGCATTGGATTCTATTCAAAGCAGGATGGCGGAACAAACCTCAATAATATAAAAACAATGTTTGGCCTCGAGCAAGAAAATTTACAAACATTGTGGCAAGCTACACTCTCTGCTGCTTCCTGGAAATCGAAGCCATCGTTTGAATTTGGCACAGAGTATCTTCGTCTGAAACCTCCTTTTTCCCGTGGGTATTGGGTAAATGAGCCAGACAAAACTGGTACAATTTCAATTCTTCGAACCGGAATGAAAGGTTCTCAGCTATATTATCTTTATCGCTATGTTGACGCTGTACTAGAAGTCAGTCCTCTTCCTCAGTGGCAGGTAGAAAATTATAGCTACAGAGCACTTGCATGTGCCTGTCTGTCGAACTATGGAACATTACCGCCGATAGAGTACTTTGAGGACGGAGTATTGGTTCACATCCGTATGAATTATTTGCTTCCGCCACGCGAACTGGAATTCTTAAAGTGCTATAGTTGGCCTGAGATATGTACAGCACTTCCATGTAATTTCAGACGGAAGCTCTCCGTAGAAGTTTTTGCAGCCATTAAAAATATTCTATCTGATGAGGGATATGAATTCAAAGGAGGGATAGCCTGATGCCAAATGGAGCTAATTCTGTCCATAAACAGTTGAGAACAGAACTAGAAAATTATATTAAGTCGCAGTATTTCGGAAAGTCCCCGATTCTGCTTTCGGCCCTAAACAATCATATTGATGATGAAGGATTGCTTTACCAAAGACCTTTTATTGAATCCTCTCCGGCATATGTTACAGTACAAAACGGTATTGAAACAGCATCCCTTGAGAATTGGATGAAAGAGTATTTCTTGCAGTTGGCAAAGGCTGGTATAGGAGTATTTCCTTCTCCGTTTGCTCACCAGATATCGGCGCTTGAAGCGGCAACTAAAGGAGAAAACTTGTTTGTTTCGACTGGTACTGGTTCCGGTAAAACTGAGTGCTTTATGTGGCCTCTCCTTGCAAAGATGGCAGCCGAAGCAAGGAATTCCAAGGAATCGTGGGCGAAACGAGGAGTTCGCACAATTATTATGTACCCAATGAACGCCTTGGTTTCAGACCAAGTTAGCCGCCTTAGAAGAATGATCGGAGATCCTGACAACAAGTTTATCAAAATCTTCCGGAATACCTGTGGTACTGGGGCGCGTCGTCCTCAGTTTGGAATGTATACTGGCCGAACCCCATATCCTGGAGTTCAACCCTCCACTGAACAGGACAGAAAACTGGAAAAAACTTTAGCAAGAATGTCTTTCCCACAAAGCGATTCTGAAAAAGAATTTTTCAATCACCTTCTCAAAGAGGGAAAGATACCTGCAAAGGCGGATATGAATCAGTTCCTTCAAGGGCTGCATGAGAGTAAACATATTCCAAACGATGATGATGCAGAGCTGATCACACGATTTGAAATGCAGCAATTCTGCCCGGATATTCTCATTACAAACTATTCTATGTTGGAATACATGCTATTGCGTCCCAGAGAACAAAAAATCTGGAATGATACACACGAATGGCTGGCTTCAGACAGTGAGAATAAATTATTGTTTGTTATAGATGAAGCTCATATGTACCGTGGTTCATCCGGCGGTGAAGTGGCATTATTGATTCGCAGACTGTTCCATAAACTCGGTATCAGCCGTGATCGTGTGCAATTTATACTCACTACTGCAAGTATGCCCAACAAAGACCAACAAGACGTTGATTCCGTAATGAAGTTTGCAAATGAACTTACCGCTTCCGACACAGCAACACGGTTCTGTTACTTGACGGGTGAGAGAGAAGTGATCGACGGGCAGTTGAAATATGATATTCCCGCCAAGCTCCTCTTAAACTCAGATCCTGGTCAGTTTGAAGACAGGGATGAAGTGAAACTTTCTGCGCTTTTGTCATTCTGGAGACAATTAGACGGATTTGATTCTGGTATTACATCCTTGGAATCAGTATACAACTGGATGTACGAAAATCTTGTCTATTACCGTCCGTTCCATGAGCTTATTAAGAATTGTCGCGGAAATGCAGTATCACTTGGAGAACTTTCTTCTGGTATCTTCCCGGAGCTCAATCCAGAGGATGCGCTCAAGGCGGTTAGTGTCCTTTTAGCAATTGCACCGCTTGCAAAAAACGCTAAAGGTTCTGTCCTTTTCCCTGCACGTATGCACATGCTCTTCAAAGGTATTTCGGGGGTATATGCCTGTACCAACACCAATTGTAGTTGCTCTCACTCGGAAGGCGGACTCACTTTAGGAGAAATCTACTTATCGGATGGTAATTTGATTTGTCCACATTGTGGTAGTGTTGTATACGAACTTTATAATGATCGACGTTGTGGTGCGCTGTTCTTCAAAGGTTATGTTCTTGAAGATGACTCGGGGCTTCATGGAAATGTATATCTGTGGCATTATCCCGGTCAGTTAATGGATCGCAGGATGAAAGAAATACATCTGTTCATCCCAACTGACGATTTTGAGCTTCCTGCAAAGCAGGGTAAAAATGCTATTCGCCCCTGCTATCTTGATGTTAAAAGCGGATTTATTAACTTCACAGATGACTCATCCGCTGGAAAACCTTGGATTAGAAAGCTGTACTATTGCAACTACTCTGCAAAAGGCAGACCGCAGATTATTACATTCCCCACTTGTCCGCATTGCAGGCATCAGCTTTCTACATCACAACTCACTTCGTTTAACACTCGAGGCAATCAATCTTTCTTCAACCTGATCAAAGCGCAGTTCCAACTGCAACCTGCTGTGCCAGGAAAGGATAATGATCCGGATCGGTTTCCTAACGAGGGACGTAAAGTCTTGCTGTTTTCAGACAGTCGTCAGCGAGCAGCAAAGCTAGCTCGAGATATGTCAGAGGCTTCGGACATATCTGCTGCAAGGCAATTATTTGCAATCGCCATCAAAACGATGGAAGAACAAACGGTTGAGCAGTCAATAAATTCGCTGTATGATTATTTTTGCCTTGTCGCTGGTCAGCATCATGTACAAATTTTTCATGGGCCTGAACGGATAAAATTTGCCGAAGATTGTACCGCTGCACTGAATAACTACAATCGCTGTATAAAACGAGGGCGAGAGTATGCCCCAAGATTCACGATTGCAAACGCTCCTGTTCAGATGCAGGAATATCTCTTGCGGTTGTTTGCTGGTGGCTATAACACCTTGTATGACTCGGCCACAAGCTGGATTGAACCTACAGACCAGGCTCTTTTTGATGCTGTAGATGCACTCGAAGAGAACAATGTGACGGTTACTGATGAGGAGTTTATTGACTTTTTTAATGCGTGGATACTATCAATTTGCGATATGTCTACAGCTATCGGCCATACAATTAGTGACACAATTCGGTTGAAAGTCCGCCCCAATTACGGTGGCTACGGGCTTGATAAGGATTGGGGATTCTCAAAAACTATCCGCGAGATCATGGAATGGCATGACGGGAACGAAACTGAGATGGCGTGGAAACGAGTGTTAAAGGAAGAATTTCTTGATTCGGCGCAGCCTGATAATGGGAAATTATATATTGATCTCTCTAGAGTAAAACCACGTTTTGATACTTCTCATGTATGGTACAAATGTGAACAATGCTCTGAATTGACTCCTTTTACGCTGAAAGGTAAATGTCCAAGCTGCGGATCTTCTCATATCCATGAAATGAAATCTGGTGAATACGAGGCACTTGGTTTCTGGAGAAAGCCGGTAGCTGATGCGCTTCAAGGTGAGCCGATTCATGTAATTGACACCGAGGAACATACTGCGCAGCTCTCACATAAAGACCAACGTGATGATCTTTGGAGTAAAACCGAACAATATGAATTGCGCTTCCAAGATTTAATCCAAGATGGTGAAACACCTGTTGATATCCTTAGCAGCACAACCACCATGGAAGTAGGTATTGATATTGGCTCCCTGGTCGCGGTCGGCTTGCGCAATATTCCGCCCATGCGTGAAAATTACCAGCAGCGAGCTGGTCGTGCTGGCCGACGTGGATCTAGTTTGTCTACCATTGTTACTTTCTGTGAAGATGGTCCACATGATACCTTGTACTTCAATGATCCAATTCCTATGTTCCGCGGAGACCCTCGCAAGCCTTGGATTGATATAAGAAGTGAAAAGCTCCTCCAACGTCATCTAGCTATGGTTATTCTCCAAGAATTTCTTTCGGAAAACCACATGAGCCTTGATACAGTTACAGCAGCCGTTTTCCTAAACGACTTTCTTGACAACTTTAAGAGTTATCTTGCTTCTTATAATGCAAATAAAGACAAGCTCCTTCTACCAGTCGGAATACCATTTCACTATTCAGTGTTTGAGGATGAGCTGAAAAAATCTTTCGATACACTGAAAGAAAAATGTCAGACACACCCCGAACTTTTTGGAGTAGAAGAAGGAGCTAAGGAAGGTGAGGCGAAGATTCTTCTAGATGCTCTCTATGAAGAAGGAATCATCCCAACATATTCTTTCCCAAAGAATGTCGTAAGTACTTACATACCAGATACATCCGGAAAGATTCTTTATGAGGTTGATCGTGGCCTGGATGTAGCTATTGGCGAATATGCCCCTGGTAGAGCAATTGTTGTTGATAAACAAACCTATCAGATTGGTGGATTCTACTATCCCGGAAGCGAGCGTCGCCATGGTCAATCGCTGACTCCGGCACGTGCTTATACAGAAGACCCAAATTATGTGAAGGAGATAATCTCTTGTCCTGAGTGTGGTTGGTTCGGCTTGAGGGAAGAGAAAACCAAACGTTGCCCGTTTTGTGGGAATAGTGATCTGAAGATTACCCGTGAAATGATGCGCCCCTGGGGGTTTGCGCCAAGAAACGCTGAATCCATACCAGACGTTCAGCTGTCAGAAGAATACACTGCTGTACAGCAGCCTCTTTATTCAACTCTACCCGAGGCTGAAGAAATGAAACTTGCCCCAGGCTGTAAAAACATACGGATCGCTTCACGAACAAACCAACGCATTATCATGCTGAACAAAGGAACAGATGACAAGGGTTTTATGGTCTGCAAGGACTGTGGAGCTGCTATGCCTGGTGATGACATTTCTGTTCTAAA
Source organism: Flavonifractor sp. AGMB03687 (assembly GCF_017811815.1). Taxonomy (GTDB): domain Bacteria; phylum Bacillota; class Clostridia; order Oscillospirales; family Oscillospiraceae; genus Flavonifractor. The sequence continues at coordinate 6,453 of NZ_JADKZI010000009.1, read as the reverse complement.
CGATATTAACAGACCGTACAAGTCGAAGTATACTCGAGGTAAATGCCGCCACAGCAACTATTTTAATGTGAATCTTGGCTATGACTTTATAACTGATATGTTAGTTCTCGAATTCACAATTGACGATAGGATCATTGATGTCAGAAGAAACGACAATCCATGGCTTAATCGAGCTGCGCAATCCCTAGCTGAAGCGCTGCGACTTGTGGCAAGCAAAAAGCTTGATGTTGAATTTACCGAACTTGTTACTGGTTATCGTCTTAGAACTGGTCCTGAAGCCTCTTATGTTGATATTTATCTTTATGACAGCCTGTCAAGTGGCGCCGGGTATGCTGTCAGCGTAGCTGATGCGATTGCTGAATTGCTCGCCGATATGAAGGAACTTTTAAGTTCTTGCAATTGCGGATCTGCGTGCTCCAAATGTCTAAAGCATTACAGGAATCAATATGTACATGGTATGCTTGATCGTTTTGCTGCGCTTCAACTTCTTGAATGGGGTGTTGATGGGATAAATGCGCTGCCAATCAAGCCAGAGACACAGATAGAGATGATAATGCCTTTGGTAAATATCCTTAAGCAATCTGGTTGCGAGATTACTTCTGATGGTGAAATCATTGCAACTGGACGAAGAAATACAAAAAGGGTTGTTGTATACCCCGCAATGTGGGTTGAACCGCAAGCTACCGGTACCATTTTTGTAAGTGACGCTTATATCAAGTACGCTAAGCCGTATGCCGTACAAAAGATTCTTGACAGCATTCAATAAAATAGGCTGATTACATGCCAAAATAATAAGCGCAGCTCACCAATTATTATTGATTGGTGGGCTGCGCTATATTTTTTCTTGGAGTAAAGGGTAATTGTGTCTACATCTCAAATCATTTGAAAATGCTTTAGTGCATCCATAATTGCCGCTTCTTTTTCCGGCGGACACTGTGGCACTTTCGCGTCTTCTTTCTTTGACAGATTATAATTCTGTCCCACATCTAGCCCGCACTTCCGCTTGACCTGGGAGATATACAGGCTGGACACCTTCAGACCGTGCTTTTCCAACACATAGGCTTTGATCTCATCATAGGTGGCCTTGCTCTCCGCAGCGGTCAAATCCAGTTCGTCCAGATTCAACTCCACCTCGATATGCTGCTTGGCATTGAGTTTGGACAAAAGCACTACCGTCTCCACATGGACGGTGCGGGGGAAGAGGTCCACGACGGTGGCGGTGTCCAGCTGATAGCCCAGGGCGGCGAACCGCTTCACGTCCCGGCCCAGGGTGGCCGGATCGCAGGACACGTACACCACTCGGCTGGGAGCCATCTGGGCGATGGTGGCCACCACGTCCTCCGCCAGACCCTTCCGGGGCGGGTCCACGCAGATCACGTCGGGGCGCACCCCCTCCCGGTCCAGCTGCCGGGCGGCCTCGCCGGCGTCGGCGCACAGGAACCGGGCGTTGGTGATGCCGCTGCGGCGGGCGTTTTGGATGGCGTCATCCACCGCCTGGGGCACCACCTCGGCGCCCCACACCATGCGAGCCTTCCGGGCCATCACCAGGGAAATGGTGCCGATGCCGCAGTACAGGTCCAGCACGGTCTCCTTGCCGGTGAGCCCGGCCAGCTCCACCGCCTTGCCGTAGAGTACCTCGGTCTGGTCGGGGTTGACCTGGTAGAAGGAGGGGACGGACAGGCGGAAGTCGGAGCCGCACAGGGTGTCGGACAGAAAATCCTGGCCCCACAGGGTGCGGTAGGAGTCCCCCAGGATCACGTTGGAGTGGCTTTTGTTCACCCCCAGCACGATGCCCACCAGTCCCGGCTCGACGGCGCGGAGGGCGTGGACCAGCTCGGTCTCCCGGGGTACCCCTACCCCGTTAACCAGCAGGCAGCACAGGCTCTCCCCCCGGCGGTTGGTGCGCACATACACGTGGCGTACCAGGCCCGAGCGGGCCTTCTCGTTGTAGGCGGGGATGGAATATTCCATCATCCAGTCCTTCACCGCTCCCCGGAGGCGGGAGGCCGCCTCGCTCTGGAGCAGGCAGTCCTTTACGTCCACCACCTTGTGGGTGCGGGCCTGATAGAAGCCGATGCGGGGGCCGGGAGCGGCGGGGAACTGGGCCTTGTTGCGGTAGCGGTCAGGCCGGGCGGCACCCAGGATCTCGGTAACATGGATGTCCGCGCCTCCCAGACGACGGAGGCAGTCCTCCACCCGGGTGCGCTTAGCCTCCAGCTCCTCGGCGTAGGTGATGTGCCGGAAGGCGCAGCCGCCGCACCGGTCGTAGTAGGGGCAGTCGGGGGGGATTCGGGCGGGAGAGGGCTCGGTGATCTCCTTCACCACGCCCCACAGGGCGGAGCGGCCCACGTGGGTGAGCCGCACCTGGCACAGCTCGCCCCGGACGCCGCCTTGGACGAACACCACCATGCCGTCCAGACGGGCCACGCCGGCGCCGTCGCTGCTGTAGCCCTCGATGCGCAGGGGATACGTATGACCTTCCAGCGGTTTACTGGGCTGCATACATGCTCACGTCCTTCAGTGTGTCATAAGGGAGGGTGACCTCCACGGGGGAGTGGAGGTTGTTCAGGGTGTTGCCCTGGATCCAGAAGGTATAGCCCTCGGAGGACAGGCAGAACTGCTCCGGCTGATAAGCGGCGGACACCTGGGCCCAGGTATAGCCGCCGGCGGAGATCTCCGAGGAGGCCAGGAAGGCGTTCACCACCCGCTCACGTACGGCCTGAGCGTCGGTGAAGAAGTCGGTAAAGGTCAGCTTGATGCCGGTCTGGGGGTCGAAGTTCTCGGCCAGCTCAAACACGGTGGGATAGGCCGCCCCGCTGTTGATGTACCAGGTGCGGCGGATGCTGATGACCTGATCGGTGGAGAGGAGCACCTTGTAGCTCATCTCCTCGGTGACGGGAGTAAAGGAGAAGCCGGCGCTCTTGGACACGTCGTAGTCGGCAACCACCTGCTCGTAGTTCTCCTCGGCGCTCTCCATGCGGCTGGCGCCGTCCTCCTTATACCAATCGTTGATGACGGTGCCGGCGGGGCAGGCATCGGTGTTCTGCACCATAGGCAGGGTGTAGCGCACGCTCATGACCTGGGTGCCGTCACCGGCGGTGTAGGTCTGGGTAAAGACCTGCTCGCCCCACTCAGGCGGCTCGGCGGGGAGCGCGGGCGTAGGCGTAGGGGTAGGTTCCGGGGTGGGGGTAGCCGTGGGTGTGGCCGCAGCGGTGGGAGAGGGTGTAACCTCCGGAGCCGGTCCGCTGCAGGCGGCCAGAAAAACGGCCAGAACCAGGGCGATGGCCCCGGTCAGAATGGTCTGCTTTCTCATGGTAACCTCCATATGTGCTGTGGGCGGACAGGCCGCCCGGGGTATGGGATGATTCCAACATTTTAACACCGGTACCCCCCTGGAGTAAATGGTAAAAGCCATTTTGTAAGCATTTGAAACTATTTGGCCCATCAGGCCGCGCCGCTGAGCACGGCGGCCAGCACCCCCATGCAGGGCAGGGTGAGAATGGACAACAGGGTGGTGAAGGTGACCAGCTGGGCGCTGGTGGCCACGTCCTGATTGTAGCGCTGGGCGAACATGGCGGTGATGCTGGCGGTGGGTACGGCTACCAGCAGCACCAGAGTGCAGTACAGGTCGGGCTCGGGGTGGATGGGATAGAGCACCAGAGCGGTGAGCAGGGGCATGGCGATGAGCTTCAGCAGGGCGGCGGCCAGGATGGAGCGGTTGCGGAATACCGCCTTCCAGTCGGCGGAGGCCATCTGGGCGCCAATGATGACCATGGCCAGAGGGGTGTTCATGCTGCCCAGGAAGCTGACGGCGTTGCCCACCATGGGGGGCAGGGTGATGCCGCACAGGAAGAGGACCATGGCGGTGATGGTGCCGATGATGCCGGGGTTGAGGACGGCCTGCTTCAGGGAGACCTGCTTGCGGCCGCCCATGAGCACCACGCCCTGGCTCCAGTTGTAAATGTTGAATATGATCAGGTTGATGACGCCGTACACCATGGCGTGGTCCCCCAGCACCATCTGCACCAGGGGCAGACCCATGAAGCCCACGTTGCCGTACAGCACGCCGAAGCGGAGGGCCTTGCCGGTGGCAGGGGGCTGCCGCCGGAACAGGGGCATGGACAGCAGGCAGTAGAGCAGATAGAGGACGGCCACCAACAGAGAGGTGTAGCCCATGGCCCCCAGCAGGGCGGGGGTGCGCTCGATCTGCAGGGAGTCTACCAGCATGCAGGGGAGCACCGCGTTGAGCAGCAGGTTGGTCAGCTGGGGGATGGATGCCGGGGTCAGCTTGCCCAGCTTGGCCAGAACGAAGCCCACTGCCATCATGATAAACATCGTCCCCACCTGGGAGGACACCATCAACAGATATTGGACCATAACAAACAATTCCTTCTTTTCCCTCAATGAAAATCCGCTCCATTCTATCACCAAACCCGGGCGGAAGCAAGCCGACACAACGGTTTTGGACAAAAAGAGGGAGAGATACTGGGTGGGAGATCAGCCCAAAAGCGATGATTGACAGCAGGGATGACAGGGAGTATGATGGTGTCAAATCCATACAGAAAGCGAGGTGCTTCATGATGAGAAATAGCAGAGAGAATCGGACATCTGAATATCTTGTGAAGGCCTCGGTTGCAGGATAATCGTTTTTAACAGATTTCGTTTGCCGTGGTTCATCAACCACGGCTTTTTTGCGTTTTGATGCAATCGTCTGTTCTTCCATAGATATTCATACAAAATCGACTGTCAATCCAGTCAGGACAATTTATGGAGGAATTTATGATTCAACTCAGAAAAATTACAGAAGAAAACTTTATCGACGCATTTCAGCTGAAACTGGCGCCCGGACAGGAGCGTTTTGTCTCCCATCCCATCCGCAGTCTTGCACAGGCCTATGTCTACCGGGAGCAATGCCAGCCGTTTGGCATTTATGCAGGGGATACCATGGTTGGCTATGTCATGGTGATTTATGATTACGATATCCCTGAATATGATATCTGGCATATGATGGTGGATGAAGCGTACCAGGGACGGGGCTATGGCGGCGCTGCATTGGACCAGGTACTTGACTTTATCCGGGCGAAACCTTTTGGCACCTCCAACCGGGTGACCCTGACCTGCAACAAAGAGAATGTGGGGGCACTGCATTTGTATCAAAGCAAAGGCTTTACAGAGACCGGAGCAGCAGACGAAGATGAAATCGAGCTGACGCTCCATTTATCGGAGGGATAACCAAGCAAGCCAACAGCGGCCCTCATCCGTTTCGGGCAAAACAAGACCGGCAGCCTGTGAAGCAGGCTGCCGGTCTTGTTCATTGATACTTTTTGCCCACCCGGTAGAAGGGGATGAACAATCCGCCCAGGGTGAGGACCAGAATCACCCACAGCTGGACCATCTCCCACAGGGTGGGGCAGAGCAGCCCCAGAACCAGGGACAGCAGGGGCAGCCCGGCCATAATGGCGCAGGACCACACCCGGCCCGCCGTGACGATGTGGGGCCAGTTGCGATTATTAAAGGTGAGGCCGGGCATATTCATGCGGAAGGGTCCGTCCAACACCATGCTGATGGCCCGCTGGTCGTAGATCTCCGGCAGGGTGAGCCGGGTGAAGAAGCAGAACCAGGCCCCGAAGATGGCCCCCAGCAGGACAGGGGTCGGCAGCACCTCTGGGAGGCCCGTCCAGGTCCAGTTGGCCCACAGCCCCAGCAGACCGATCATCAGGGACAGGCTGTACCACAGGGGCCAGCGCCCCTTCTCTTTCCAGGCCCGCTTGGGCTTGCCCCCGGCGTAGCGGATGGCGGTCTTGACCACATCCTCCACCGCCTCCGGCTCCATGGGCTTCTCCTGCCGCTGGCAGAGGAGCAGCTCGGTCACCGTTACCCCCAGCAGCTCGGCCAGGGGGATGAGCAGGGCGGTGTCCGGGATGCTGGCCCCCGTCTCCCACTTGCTCACCGCCTTGTCGGTGATGTGGAGCCGGGCGGCCAGCTCCTTCTGGGTATAGCCCCTCTCCTTCCGGAGCTGGGCCACAAAGGCCCCAAAGGCGCGCTTGTCCATGTCGTACACAGGGATCACCTCTCCCCTTCAGCATAGCCCATGGGCGGGAATTTGGCAACCGAACGGTGGTAGAGTGTACGGATTTACCGTTATTAAAAAAGCGGCCGCCCGAAGGCGACCGCTTTTTATGCTTGGATTTAGTTCTCGATAAACCGCATGAGGATGGTGGCAACCTCGGCACGGGTAGCGGTGCCCTGGGGATTCAGCGCGCCCGCGCCGTTGCCGGTGATGACGCCCTCACCGGTGGCCCAGATCATGGCGTTCAACGCCCAGTCGCTGACAGCCGCGCCGTCGGGATAACCGGACAGGTCGCTCTCCACCACGGGGCTGCCGGCGTAGCGCCACAGCATGGTGACCAGCTGCTCACGGGTCAGGTTGGCCTCCAGGTTGGTGCCGTCGGA
>NZ_JADKZI010000008.1 GCF_017811815.1 Flavonifractor sp. AGMB03687 | reverse complement strand
CTTCTGTCCCGCGGGAGCGGCGCCAGTAGCGACTGCGTATACGCCGCCGTTGACGGTCACACCTTCCAGCTTACCGGAGACCATGGAGAAACCGCTGCCATTGGTGGTGAATTTGATGGTCAGGTCGGAGACATTCAGGTTCTTTGCGCCATAGAACAGGTAGTTGCCGTTGGCGCCGGACTCGACATTGTTGACAGTGACCGTGTGGTTGTTGCCCTTGATGGTGAGACCATCGGTATCCCAAACCTGGTTCCAGGTGTCAATGGTGACATTTTGCAGCAGCTCCACGGTGCCGCCGTTCTTGGCAGCCTCGACAGCAGCGGCCAGAGAGGTGTAAGGAACATTGCCCACTACGGCGACCGTGTTGTTTTCTCCATCCAGAGGCGTAACTTTGATTTTCTGTGTGTTTCCGCCGGTAGGATCATGCTCTGTGGGGACAACGGTCAAATCATATTCTGTAACGACACTGTCTCCATTCTCCTGCTTCTGCGTGACGTTGACCTTGTACTCGCCCTCAGACAGGGTGTAGATGACGTACTTTTTAGCTACTTCCTTTTTACCAGTAGATTCGTTAAATGCTGTAATCGGGCTGCCATCTTTGTGTGTCACGGTGACCTCGTTTTCTTTGGTCACATTCTCCAGGAAGATCATATTACGATAAACCGGCTGCTGACCTTTCCACTGAATTTCAGAATTACTGTACCAGTTACAGTGGGTAGCATAGAGCACCAGTTCGCCACCCGTTGCAGAGTTTCCGCTGACCATACCCTTCAGGGCAGTTTTGCCGTCCGGGTTTAATTTCTCGCCTTGATGTACAAAATCAGCCCACTTTGCAAGCTGCGCATAGTCCCACAATTGGATGTAGGCTGTGCCCCAAGAGCCAGCGTCGATTTTGTTATCAGTAACCTGAATATTCGTGTTATTCGTAGCGGGCATGCCCCAATAGCCGTCGATAGGCACACGGACATTGGTAAAAGTATTGCCCTCGAAGACCATATTCCCAGCGGCGTGGTTATCGCCGCAGGTGTAGTAGCCCCGCTCGAAGTTCTCGAACGTACAACCCGTGATGGTGATATTGGGCTGGTGGATATAGAGAGCAATGCTGTCCGTTGCGCCATTTCCGGTGAAGGAGCACTTCTCCAGAGTGAGTCCGTCACAGCTGCCGCCGCTGATTACAGCAGTTCCATCTGTAGAGACAAAGTTAAGACCCTTCAGTGTAACATTGTTCGCTGTTACAGCCATCTTAGTGGTTTTGTTCGTCTTGATAGTTACGTCTACACCATCTTTCGCACAAACATTGACCCCCACTTGATTAACTGTAAACGGGACATACTCGCCAGAAACCAAAATTGTAATAGTTTTATTCTCGCTAGAAGCCGCAGCATTCAGTGCTTCTTGTAAGGTAGAATACTGTTGACCGCCAACCTCGGCAATTGCAGTTGTACCATTGAAGATACTCTCGCTGTTTACAGGCTGGTTGGAACCAGAGTTGTTTCCCTTTACAACAGTTTCGCTCGCGGTTGCCGCAGGGACCTCCATTAAACTCTCTGCGGACTCTTCTGCGGATCCTTCTATCAGATCCGCCGCAGCATCCGCCGAATCATCTGCCGCCAGCGCGCTCACGGGCAGCAGAGTCACCACCAGGCACAGAGCCATCAGCAGTGACAACAATTTTTTCTTCATCTGCGTATCTCCTCTCATATTGATTTTGACCCAGCGCGGGGGCGCGCTGGTGGATACGTCCATTATACCCGGAATATCGGGTATATTCAAGTATCTGGAGGGTCTATATAATAAATGTAATAGAACTCCCCGATTGAGGTGCATTCTATGATTGCTTACGACCCGCTGTGGGAGACCATGCGGCGCAAGGGGATCACCACATATGCGCTGATCAAGCAGTTCCATTTCAGCAGGGGGACGCTGGACTCGCTGAAACAGAACCGCAACATCTCCACCGCTACCCTCAACGACCTGTGCAGCATCCTGTCCTGCCGGGTGGAGGACGTGCTGCGATACATACCGGACCAGGGATAGAGACGCCTTGCCGCGAAAGGGACCGCGGGAGGCGTCTTTTGCTGTCCGGGGGCCGGACGGACCCGCCCTCGGTTGACAAAGCCGGCGGCGGCAGATTATACTATCAGGTAACGGATTTTTTTGAGAGGAGACCGCTATGACCAAGAAAAAAGACTTTAAAAACCGGGGCTATCTGCGGATCTTTGCCTCCTATTACAGACCCCACTGGAAGCTGTTCCTGCTGGATATGGTGTGCGCCCTGTGCATCTGTATCGTGGACCTGCTCTTCCCCATGGTGTCCCGGGAGGCCATGCAGACCCTGCTGCCCAACAAGCTGTTCGCCACCTTCTTCACCGTGATGGTGCTGCTGGCCCTGGCCTATGTGCTCAAGGGCGTGTTCTACTTCATCGTCACCTACTGGGGCCACCTGCTGGGCGTGCGGATGGAGGCGGATATCCGCCGGGATCTGTTTGCCCACATGCAGGACCTGTCCTTCTCCTTCTACGACAAGAACCGCACCGGCCAGCTCATGAGCCGGGTCACCGGCGACCTCTTTGAGATCACCGAGCTGGCCCACCACGGCCCGGAGGACCTGTTCATCTCCTCCGTGACCATCCTGGGCGCCTTCGGCATCATGCTCACCATCCAGTGGCAGCTGGCCCTTGTGGTCTTTGCCGTCATCCCCATCTTCATCATCTTTACCGCCCTGACCCGGAAAAAGATGATGCGCGCCTCCATTGAGGTCAAGGCCAAGCTGGCCGGCATCAACGGCGAGGTGGAGTCCTCCATCTCCGGCATGCGCACCGCCAAGGCCTTTGCCAACGAGGATGCCGAGAGCGCCAAGTTCAACGCCGCCAACGACCAGTTCCGGGGTGCCAAGCGGGGCTACTACAAGACCATGGCCTTCTACCAGTCGGGCATGGAGTTCTTCATGGGCATCCTGTCGGTGCTGGTCATTGCCTTCGGCGGCTTCCTCATCATGAAGGGGGAGATGGACTTCATCGACCTGACCACCTTCGCCCTGTATGTCACTACCTTTATTACCCCCATCCGCAAGCTGTCCGCCTTCGTGGAGCAGTTCATGCAGGGCATGGCCGGCTTCAAGCGCTTCACCGAGCTGATGCGGGTGGAGCCCGACATCCAGGATGCCCCCGACGCCCGCCCCCTCGCCAACGTGAAGGGCGACATCCTGGTGGACGACGTGACCTTCCGGTACGAGTCCTCCTCTGAGCCCGTGCTGGAGCACATCACCCTCCACGTCAGCCCCGGCGAGACGGTGGCGGTGGTGGGCCCCTCCGGCGGGGGCAAGTCCACCCTGTGCCAGCTGATCCCCCGGTTCTACGACGTCACCGGCGGCCGGGTGCTGGTGGACGGCCAGGACGTGCGGGAGCTCAAGCAGCACGACCTGCGGGAGCAGATCGGTATTGTCCAGCAGGACGTGTTCCTCTTCGCTGGTACCATCTACGACAACATCCGCTACGGCCGGCCCGACGCCACCGAGGCGGAGATCATCGAGGCCGCCAAGCGGGCGGAGATTTATGACGACATTCTGGAGATGCCCGACGGCTTCCAGACTCAGGTGGGCGAGCGGGGCGTCATGCTCTCCGGCGGCCAGAAGCAGCGGGTGTCCATCGCCCGCATCTTCCTGAAGAATCCCCCCATCCTCATCCTGGATGAGGCCACCTCCGCCCTGGATACCGTCACCGAGTCCCGCATCCAGTCCGCCTTTGACGCCCTGGCTCAGGGCCGTACTACCCTCATCATCGCCCACCGGCTGTCCACCATCCGCTCCGCCGGTCGCATCGTGGTCATTGACGGCTGCGGCATCGCCGAGGAGGGCACCCATGAGGAGCTGATGGCCAAGGGCGGCGAATACGCCAAGTTGTATCAAGCTCAGAAATCAGTTTCCGTATAAAGCGAGGTGGTCACCATGGCACGAAAGGCCCGGATAGAGCGGCTGGAGTTCCCTGCCGGACGGCGGGTGCTGGTGATCAGCGACATCCACGGCAGCCTGCCCCTGTTCCAGGGGGCGCTGGACAAGGCGGGCTATGGCCCCGACGACATCCTGGTGCTGCTGGGGGACCTGGTGGAAAAGGGCCTGGACAGCCTGTCGGTGCTGCGCTATGTCATGGACCTGTCTACCCGTCGGACGGTGTACTGCGTCCGGGGCAACTGCGACGACCTGGTTACCGAGTTTGTAGAGTCTCCCCAGGTGCGGCCTGAGTTCTTCCACCACTACCTCAACGTGTGGCGCAACCGGTGCACTCTGGTGCAGATGGGTCAGGAGGCGGGCTTTGAGACCCGCTCCCCCGACGACCTGCCCGCCCTGCGGCAGGTGATTCTGGACCGCTTCGGCCCGGAACTGCGCTTTCTGGCCTCCATGCCGGAGATCCTGGTCACGCCGGATTACCTCTTTGTCCACGGCGGGGTGTGGGACGAGGACCGGCTGGAGGATATGACCGCCTGGGAGTGCATGAAAAACGACAGCTTCCTGGACTGGGGCGTCAAGTTCCGTCGGTGGTGCATCGTGGGCCACACCCCGGTGACCCTCTACAACCCTTACGTGCCCACCACCCACCCCCTGGTGTGTGAGGAGCAGCACATTGTGTCCATCGACGGAGGCTGTGCCCTCCAGCGGGATGCCCAGCTCAACGCCCTGGTGCTTCCTGAAAAGCCGGGGGAAGGTTTTACCTGGTTCGCCTGCGACGGCCTGCCCACCGCCATGGCCCTGGATGCCCAGGAAGAGACACCGGAGTCGGTCAACGTCCGCTGGGGTCACAGCCAGGTGGAGGTGCTCCGCCGGGGCGGGGCCCTGTGCCGCTGCCGCCACCTGGAGAGCGGCCGGGAGGTGGATGTGCTCACCGACTACCTCTACCGCTCCGGGGAGGACACCCTGTGCAAGGAATCCACCGATTACCGTCCGGCGGTGGAGCCAGGGGATATCCTGTCCATCGTCCGCCGGTTGGCCGATCGGGCCCTGGTGAAGAAGAACGGGGTCACCGGCTGGTACTTTGGCCGTTTGTGCCGCCCGCCTCAGAAGTAAAAAAGGCCGCTGCCTGTTGGCAGCGGCCTTTTTACGCATTTCTTACTCTTCCCAATCGGCGAAGTCCACATCTTCCATGCAGCAGTCGCAGTCCTTGCCGGAGATCAGGCTCTTCACCTTGCACACCAGCTCCATGATCTTATCCCAGTAAGCCACGGCGGCATAGATCACCGCGCCCAGCATCGCCAGCACGGCCAGGATCTTCACCATCCAGCAGAAAAACTTTTTCATCGTCCGACAGCCTCCTTTTGTGGTAAAAACAAAATACCGATGGGTACAGTGTACACGGTTTTGGGGGAAATTACAAGTGTACATTCCCACTTTGCAGAAACTTTTTCCCTTGTAATTTGGCGTGAAATGGAATACAATAAAGGGACAAATCAATGGAACCTTTTCCCCCGCTTTGACGGGGATGCCAGTAAGACACCCCACGAAAGGAAGGGATCAGACAATGAAGCTGCAAACTGAACGGGGCGAGATCACCGTCAGCAGCGAAGTGTTTACCAATATCACCGGCGCCGCCGCCACCAACTGCTACGGCGTGAAGGGCATGGCTGTGCGCTCCAAGACCGACGGCCTGGTCCACCTGCTGCGCCGGGAATCCATGGGTAAGGGCGTCAAGGTCACCTATAACGAGGATTCCACGGTCTCCATCGAGCTGCACATCATCGTGGACAACGGTGTGAACCTGATGGCGGTGAGCCGCTCCATCATGAGCGAGGTCCGCTATATCGTGCAGCGTACCACGGGCGCCGAGGTGCGCAATGTGGATGTTTGCATTGACTCCATGGTCATCGGCTGAAGCCGGCCCGCCCATTGAAAGGAAGGAACACAGACATGAGAGAGCGCATTGACGGAGCGTCCTTTGCCCAGTCTATCATTCATGCGGCAGCCTCCATCAATCTTGAGAAACAGCAGATCAACGAGCTGAACGTATTCCCCGTGCCTGACGGCGACACCGGTACCAATATGAGCCTGACCATCTCCACCGCTGCCACGGAGCTGCGCAAGAAGCAGCCCCGCACCGTGGGAGAGGCGGCGGGTACCACCGCCTCCGCTCTGCTGCGGGGCGCCCGCGGCAATTCGGGCGTCATTCTGTCCCTGCTGTTCCGCGGCTTTTCCAAGGGCGTGAAGGACAAGGACGAGATCGACGGCCGGGATCTGGCCATTGCCCTGGACTTTGGTGTGGCCGCCGCCTACAAGGCCGTTATGAAGCCCGCCGAGGGCACCATCCTTACCGTGTCCCGTCTGGCCGCTGCCCGGGCTGCCGACGCCGCCCGCAAGACTCCCAACGACCCTGAGGCCGTGCTGGAGGCCGCCATTGCCGAGGGCCTGGTGGCCCTGGAGCACACCACCGAGATGAACCCCGTCCTCAAGAAGGCCGGCGTGGTGGACGCCGGCGGCAAGGGCTTCCTGGTCATTCTCCAGGGTATGCTGGACTCCCTGCGGGGCCTGCCTCTGCCCGAGGGCGGAGAGGAGAGCGGCAAGTCGGAGAACAAGACCGACTATGCCGCCATTGCCGCCGAGGAGATCACCTTCACCTTTGACACGGTATTTATCGTCCGCAAGACCACCAACAAGGGCCTGGAGAGCTTTGAGGCCTACCTGAACAGCATCGGCGACAGCCTGGTCATCGGCGAGGACGACGACTGCTTCAAGGTCCACGTCCATACCGATATCCCCGGCGCAGCCCTGACTGAGGCCCAGAAGTACGGCACTCTGGAGCTGGCCAAGATCGAGAACATGCGCACCCAGGCGGAGGATCTGGCCGCCGGGCGCCACATCCAGAGCACCGACGATCTGGAGGAGGACGACCACCACGAAGAGGGCGGCCGGAAGATCGCCGCTCCCGAGAAGAAGTACGGCGTGGTGGCGGTGGCCGCCGGCGAGGGCCTGGCCGCCGTGTTCCGCGATCTGGGCGCCGACGGCGTCATCAGCGGCGGACAGACCATGAACCCCTCTACCGACGATATCATGAAGGTGATCGATGCCACCCCGGCGGAGATCGTCTTTGTGCTGCCCAACAACGGCAACATCATCATGGCCGCCCAGCAGTGTATCCCGCTGGCCGAGGGCAAGCAGGTTGTGGTGCTGCCCACCAAGACCGTGCCCCAGGGCATCTCCGCTCTGATGGTCATGGACCTGGAGGCCTCCCAGGAGGACAACGTGGCCGCCATGACTGAGGCCATCGGCAACGTCCACACCTCCGAGATCACCTATGCCGCCCGGGACTCCGACTTTGACGGCTTTGCCATCAAGCAGGGCGACTACCTGGCTCTCACCGAGCACCAGCTCTTCGGTACCGATACCGATCTGGATGCGCTGCTGCGCCGTCTGGCCCAGGCCGACGCCCAGCAGGGTGCCGAGTTCATCAACATCTTCTACGGCGAGGACGTCACCGAGGAACAGGCCCAGAAGGCTCTGGAGCTCTTCACCGAGTGCTGTCCCAATGCCGAGATCACCCTGCTCTCCGGCGGTCAGCCCGTGTACTACTATATGATCTCCGCCGAGTGACTCAAACCAGTAAACGGCGCCGCCTCAAAAGGGCGGCGCTGTTTTTGCATAAAGCCGGATGGGTCCTGCCTGGTTGCCTATCCGTTTTCCTCTCCGGAGCAGTACTCTGCCGTCCAGATCTCCAGTGCTTCACTGGTTCCGTGGAGCATGCCCCGGTAATAATAGTAGCGGCAGCAGCTACGCAGGTACTGCTCTGCGCTTTCCAGATATCGCTCCAGCAGGTCACTTGTTTCTCCGGTCAGCCCCTGACGGAGCGCCGTGAGGTCCCGTCGAAATGTCTCCATCACCCGGCAGGTCTCCCCGGTGTAAGGGCCCTTTCCCACCCCAAAGGGCGGGCACTGTTGATAGGCGGTCTCCCAGTCCATAGTATCATCTTCATACGTCTTACAATTTGTCTTACATACTTATAGCACAGCATGCATTACATTGTAAATGACAAAATGTAAGACATGGTGATCATATGGCTAAATTCAAACTGCCCGCCGTTCCCGGTACGACCTCCAAGACGATCCGCTTCCCCAATCAGATCCTGGAGGAGGTGGAGAAGGCCATCCAGGGTACGGACTGCAACTTCTCCCAGTTCGTGATCGAGGCTACCCGGGTGGCGCTGGAAAACCTGAAGGAGGAGAGCGACCAATAGAGGTACTTTTTTGCTGGCCATGCGGTAATGGACGGGCGGCCGCAAAGGCCGCCCCTACTGTGCCTGTCCGGGCCTGCGATTGCTGCCAAGGTGTGCAAGGGCTACCGCGCCGATGGCGGCATAGTCAGGGGAGAGGGAAACGCAGCTGCTGGCAGGATATGCGGGGTAACATTCGCTCGGCTGCCGGGGAAACGAGTTCCAATAGGCCGAACCGGCGGGCAAGCGCTGTCAAAATAGATCTCTCCCGAAAACCCCACCGCCGCCATGGACTCCGGGGACCGGGGCCGCAGCCCCGGCGGCCTTTCGCCCCTTTCCGCCGCTGGAAAGGGGCCCGCCGGAGGCTCGGTACAGCGGGCCGATGAGGGCATCGGCCCCTACAGATCACACGGGGAGAACAAATACACGCAAAAAAGGACGTACCGCTGTGCGGTACGTCCTTTTTCATTCACATTATGCCCGCTTTGCGGCCAGGGAGACCCAGCCGTTCTGCTCCCGGCGGCGGATGATGTGCAGGCCGTTGCGCTCCAGAGCGGCCTGGACCTCGTCGGCCCGGGTGTCGATGATGCCGGAGCACAGGAACACGCCGTCCTCGGTCATCCAATCCCCTGCCTTGGCGGACAGAGGCATGATGACGTCGGCCACGATGTTAGCCAGCACCAGGGGATAGCGCTGCTGCCCCAGCTCCTTCACCAGCGCCTGGTCGGTGAGCACGTCACCGGCCCGGACGGTGTACCGGTCCTTGCCGATGCCGTTGAGACCGGCGTTTTCATAGGCCACATCCACCGCCTTGGGGTCGATGTCCACCGCCACAGCGGTGGAGGCCCCCAGCACCATAGCGGCGATGGACAGGATGCCGCTGCCGCAGCCCAGGTCCAGCACCGGCTGACCGGGCACCACATACTCCTCCAGGCCCATTAGGCACAGCTGGGTGGAGGCGTGGTTGCCGGTGCCGAAGGTGAGGCCGGGGTTGAGGTACACCGGGGTGCGTCCCTCCGGCGGGGTCTGGCCCTTCTCCCACTCGGGGACAATCCACAGCTTCTCGCCCACAGTCATGGGCTTATAATACTTCTGCCAGGAGTGGGCCCAGTCGTTGTCCCCCAGGGAGGAGGTGGTGTAGGGCTTGTCGATGCCCTCCAGCCACTGCTTCAGCTGGGCCTGACCGTGGTCGTCGTCAGAGACGTAGAACTTGACCCGGCAAACGCCCTTCATGCGCTCCATCAGGTCCTCGTCCACATAGTCCCAGTACTGACGGTTCTGCTCCAGGAAGGTCTTGAAATCCTCCTCGTCCTCAATGGCGAAGCCGGTGACGCCGTTGGCAGTGAGCCGGGCGCACAGGCCGTCCAGTTCCTCCTCGGTGGTGTCCAGCACCACTTCCAGCCACTTGATATCCTCCATCAGCGCTCACTCCCCAGGAAGAACAGGGCCACGGTGCCGGGACCGGAGTGGGCACCGATGACGGGGCCCACGTAGTTGATGATCACGGTCTCCACGCCGAAGCGGCTCTTCACGTCGTCGGCCACCTTCTGGGCGTCGGCCAGGCAGTCGCCGTGGCTGATGAAGATGACCTGGTCCTTCAGGTCCAGCACGGTCTCCTCCATGTGGTCCACCAGAGCCTTCAGGGAGGCGTTGCGTCCCCGGGCGGTGCCCACCTTGATGAGGTGACCCTCGTTGTCTACGTGCATCACCGGCTTGATGGACAGCATGGTACCCAGCACGGCGGTGGCGGCGGAGATGCGGCCGCCCCGCTTGAGGAAGTGGAGGTCGTCCACGGTGAACCAGTGGCACAGGTTCAGCTTGTGCTCCTCGGTCCAGGTCCGGACCTCCTCCAGGCTCTTGCCCTGCTGCTTCAGCTTGGCGGCGTACCACACCAGCAGACCCTGGCCCAGGGAGGCGCACAGGGTATCCACCACAGCCACCTTCCGGTCGGGGTACTGCTCCATCAGCTCCCCGGCGGCGATCTGGGCCGAATTGCAGGTGGTGGACAGGCCGGAGGAGAAGGCCAGCACCAGCACGTCCTTGCCCTCCTTCAGCATGGGCTCGATGGCGTCAGTGTAGGTGGCCACGTTGACGGCGGAGGTGGTGGCCATGGCCCCGCCCCGCAGGCGGGCGTAGAAGTCCGCCGGGTCAATGTCCCGGTTGTCCGGGTAGTTGTAGTAGATCTTATCCTCCATGGTGAAGGACAGGGGGATCACCTCGACCCCCAGCTCTGCCACCATCTCTGCCGACAGGTCGGCGGAGGAGTCGGTCAAAATCACATAGTCTCCCATTGTTCAGAGAACCTCCATCGTTGTTAAAATCTCAGCGGTATTCAGTCTTTTTTCTTCTTTTCCTTTTCGTTGGGGGGCTGCTTGGCCCGCAGCAGCTCCAGGATGCGCTGGCAGGCCAGCTTGTCGGCGTAGCTGCGCAGGGCCAGGGCCAGGGCCAGACCGGGCAGGTCCTCCTCCCCGGCGGTGGGGTCCAGGGACCCGGCGGTTACGTCCAGGGCCCGGTCCAGCTCCATGCGGAACTGCTCGTACAGCTCCCGGGGCTCTCTGCCCTGGGCCGCCGAGGCCAGCAGCAGACCGGCGTCCTTCACCGACAGCACCTGCTTCAGAGCACACAGGGCGGTGAGATAGGCCAGATGGGTGCGGGAGTACCGCTTCCCTTCCGCCCGGGGCATGGCACCATCTTTAATATAATTATTCACCATGGCGGAGGTGAGGGCCTCCCCCTCCCCGTAGTGGATGAGCTGGCGGGGCATATAGCTGATCAGCTGATCCATATACAGTCCGATATCCGGGAAACCCTCCCAATCCACCGGCCGTTCGCCCTCCAGCCGCTCTTTCAATGCGCGGATCTCTTCCAAAAGGGTGCCTCCTTTCTGGTTTTCAAAACCATATGTGAACATATCGCCGTCATTATACCACATTGTTTTCCCCGAAGTAAACCCCTTCAAACGCTGAAAACAGGCCCCTTTTCCCACATAACAGCATTATGTGACTCCCGCCCCCTGCAACAGTGGGGCGGAGAGAGACCGGGGCAAAACTTTCACGTTTTTTGTGGGGTTTGACGAATGAATAAATATTGCATTTATTTGCATATGGTGTATAATAGGATTCACCGAATCAAGGAACACCAAGAGGAACGCGTCAAACGCAATGAATAGGAGAGAATACATCATGAAGAACTTCAAGAAACTGGCTCTTATGGGCCTGACCGCAGTTATGTCCCTGTCTCTGCTGACCGCCTGCGGCGGCGGCACCACCGGCAATGCCGAGACCCCCGTTGGCAACAGCGAGACTCCCGCCGCTGAGAACAGCGAGACTCCCGCTGCCACCGGCGAGTTCACCACCGTGGAAGAGGGCAAGCTGATCATGAGCACCAACGCCCAGTTCCCCCCCTATGAGATGGTGGGTGACGGCGAGGGCTACGAGGGCACCGGCTACGAGGGCATCGACGTGGAGATCGCCTACGCCATCGCTCAGAAGCTTGGCCTGGAGCTGGTCGTGGACAACATGGGCTTCGACGCCTCCCTGCAGGCTGTGCAGACCGGCAAGAGCGACATCGTCATGGCCGGCGTCACTGTGACCGACGACCGTCTGGAGGTTATGGACTTCTCCGACACCTACGCCAACGGCATTCAGGTGGTTATTGTGCCTGAGGATTCCGAGATTACCACTATTGAGGATCTGGACGGCAAGCTGATCGGCTGCCAGATGGGCACCACCGGCTACATCTACTGCTCCGACACCCCCGAGAACGGCGGCTACGGCGAGGATGCCGTGATCCCCTACGATGACGGCGCCGCCGCCATCCAGGCTCTGCTGAACGGCCAGGTGGACTGTGTTGTTATTGACAACGCTCCCGCTCAGGAGTATGTTAAAGCCAACCCCGGCCTGAAGATCCTGGACACCGAGTTTGCCAACGAGAACTACGCCATCGGCTTTGCCAAGGGCAACACCGCTCTGAAGGACGCTGTGAACAACGCTCTGAGCGAGCTGATCGAGGATGGCACTGTGCAGTCCATCATCGACAAGTACATCCCCGCTGAGGGCTAAGGCAAACGACAGATCTGTATGCAACTGAAAAGGGCGGCCTTCGGGCCGTCCTTTTTCGGGTCGTATTCGGAAGCAAGTAAGAAAGGAGAATCTCTTTGAACTGGGTGCAACTCTATGAGACCCTGGGGCAGCAGTTGAAAGACGGCGTAGACCTGCCCTGGTGGCAGGACGCCTTTGTGGGCATCTATAAAGCATTCTTTGAGGAGGGGCGCTGGCAGCTCTATGTGGACGGCGTCCTGACCACCCTGTGGATCACCGCCATGGCGCTGATCCTGGGCATTGTGCTGGGTGTGCTGGTGGCTGTGATCCGCACCACCCATGACCAGCAGCGCCTGGGCCGCCACAATCCCATTCTGGCTCTGCTCAACGCGATTTGTAAGATCTATGTTACCGTCATCCGCGGTACTCCTATGATGGTGCAGCTGCTCATCATGGGCTTTATCATCTTTAAGAGCAGCCGGGAGTACACCCTGGTGGGTACCCTTACTCTGGGCATCAACTCGGGTGCCTATGTGGCCGAGATCGTCCGCGGCGGCCTGATGAGCGTGGATATGGGCCAGAGCGAGGCCGGCCGTTCCCTGGGCCTCAACTACCTGGATACCATGCGCTTTATCGTCATTCCCCAGGCGTTCAAGAACATTCTGCCTGCCCTGGGCAATGAGTTTATCACCCTGTTCAAGGATACAGCCCTGATCTCCGCCATCGGCGGCAAGGAGCTGGTCTACGCTGCCAAGTCCATCGGCAGCAAAACCTATGATGTCATGTATCCCTACCTCGGCATTGCCATTATCTATCTGCTGATGGTGATGCTCTTCACCTGGCTGCTGGGGATTCTGGAAAGGAGGCTGCGTCAAAGTGATCGACGTTAAACATCTGTCCAAGTCCTTTGGAAAGCACCTGGTGCTGGACGATATCTCCGAGCACATCTATCCCGGCGAGAAGGTGGTCGTGATCGGCCCCTCCGGCTCGGGCAAGTCCACCTTCCTGCGCTGCCTCAACCTGCTGGAGACCCCCACTGCCGGCACCATCACCTTTGAGGGCACCGAGATCACCAACCCCAAGACCAACATCGACCTGGTCCGCCGTCAGATGGGCATGGTATTCCAGCACTTCAACCTCTTCCCCAACATGACCATCCGGAAGAATATCACTCTGGCCCCTGTGCGCACCAAGCTGATGAGCCAGGCCGAGGCCGACGATCTGGCCTCCACCCTGCTCAAGCGGGTGGGCCTGGAGGAGAAGGCCGACGCCTACCCCGCCCAGCTGTCCGGCGGCCAGAAGCAGCGTATTGCCATCGTCCGCGCTCTGGCCATGAAGCCCAAGGTGATGCTGTTCGACGAGCCCACCTCCGCCCTGGACCCCGAAATGGTGGGCGAGGTGCTGGAGGTCATGAAGCAGCTGGCTGACGAGGGCATGACCATGGTGGTGGTCACCCACGAGATGGGCTTTGCCCGTGAGGTGGGCAGCCGGGTCCTGTTCATGGACGGCGGCCACATCCTGGAGCAGAACGAGCCCCACGCCTTCTTTGCCAACCCCAAGGAGCCCCGTACCATCGAGTTCCTGTCCAAGGTCCTGTAACCCGAAGCCCCGGCCCGCCAGACGGCGGACCGGGGCTTTTTTGGCCTCTTTGGGGAAAGGATTGCAATTTTTCGGGGAGTATGATACACTTTTCCGGTACGATTTGAGGTCGCGCCCCGGGGAAAGAGGGCGTTGGGTACGAAAGCGAGTTTCGATGCCTGTGGGGACCTTAAATCAGGCAGATTGAAACGGAAAGGAAGTTTTGTACCCATGGAAATCAACGGCGAGCAGGTCAACGAGATCGTCAACTATGCTGACCTGGGCCTGTCCCCCGCGGTCATGAAGGCCATTGAGAAGAAGGGCTACGTGCAGGCCACCCCGGTGCAGGCCGGAGCCATCCCCTACTTCATGCAGTGGAAGGACGTCATTGCCAAGGCCCCTACCGGCACCGGCAAGACCTTTGCCTTCGGCATCCCGATGGTGGAGCACATCGACCCCGAGCGTGAGGAGGTCCAGGCCCTGGTGCTGGCCCCCACCCGGGAGCTGGCGGTGCAGATCCAGGAGGAGCTGCGGGACCTGTGCGAATTTAAGGAGGGCGTGCGCACCGTGTGTCTGTACGGCGGCGCCCCCATTGACAAGCAGATCAACACCCTGAAGAAACGCCCCCAGATCGTGGTGGCTACCCCCGGCCGGCTCATGGACCACATGAAGCGGCGCACCGTCAAGCTGGACAAGGTGGAGACGGTGGTGCTGGACGAGGCCGACCGCATGCTGGATATGGGCTTCGTCCGGGACGTGACCCGTATCCTGGACCAGCTGAAGCACCGGAAGAATCTGGGCATGTTCTCCGCCACCATCAGCCGAGAGGTCATGGATATCTCCTGGGTGTACCAGCGTGACCCCGTGGAGATCACCGTCCGCCCGGTGGAGGAGTCCAAGCCCGACATCACCCAGTACCGCATCGACCTGGACGGCAGGGAGAAGAAGCTGGACACCATTGTGGCCCTCATCACCCACGGGGAGTACGAGCGGGCCATCGCCTTCTGCAACACCAAGAACATGACCGACCGGCTGGCCGGTCTGCTCCAGATGCGGGGCATCTCCTGCCAGGCCATCCACGGTGACATCCAGCAGCGGGTGCGGGAAAAGACCCTGGACAAGTTCAAGAAGGGCGAGATCAAGGTGCTGGTGGCCACCGACGTGGCCGCCCGAGGCCTGGACATCGACGACGTGGATGCCGTGTTCAACTATGACGTGCCCGACGAGATGGAGAACTACACCCACCGCATCGGCCGTACCGGCCGGGCCAAGCGTCACGGCGTGGCCTACACCTTCGTGGCCACCGTCACCGAGAGCGTGCGCATGGACGACATCATCCGCAACACCAAGGCGGAGGTCCAGCGGCTCAAGTACGACCAGGACGGCTGCCTCATGCTGGTGGAAGAGAACTAATCGGGAAAACGGGCGGCCTTTTGGCCGTCCGTTTTGGTTCTTCCGGCCTCGTTCGCCCGATTTCCCTTGCCAATTTGAAAAGGCCGTGCTATCATGTCGGCATACTGGGAAATGGTTAGGAGAGAAAAACCCCATGATCGAATTCAAAACGCCCACCCCTTCGGACAAGGCCTGGGTGGACGGACTGCTGGCCCGGGGCAACTACCGGGGCTGCGACTATAACTTTACCAACATCTATGTCTGGAAAAAGACTTACAACGTGGAGATCGCCCAGGGGAACGGCTTTTTGTTCACCCATCTCTGCGGCCGGATGGGATGCAGCTATCTGTACCCCGCCGGAGCGGGCGACATTGCTGCCGCCATCCAGGCGCTGAAGGCGGAAGCCGACAGCCGGGGCCAGCCCCTGCGGCTGGTGTGCCTGACCCGGGGCCAGATGGCCGAGCTGGAGGAGTTCTTCCCCGGCCAGTTTGACTACGTGGCCGACCGGGACGGCTACGACTACCTCTATGAGATCGACCGGCTGGCCGACCTGGGAGGCAAGAAGCTCCACGCCAAGCGCAACCACATCAACCGCTTTATGGAGAACAACCCCACCTGGACCTATGAGGAGATCACCCCGGAAAGCCTGCCTGAATGTCTGGAGATGGACCGGGAGTGGTATCGCCGCTCCCTCCAGCGGGAGGGCGAGGCCGAGGAGCGGGATCTGGGCGATGAGGGCATCGCCCTGCGCACCGCCATGGAGCACTATCAGGAGCTGGGCCTGGAGGGCGGACTGATCCGGGTGTACGGCGAGGTGGTGGCCTTCACCATGGGGGACATGCTGTCCGCCGACACCTACGACGTTCACTTTGAGAAGGCCTACGGCGAGCTCCAGGGAGCGTACGCCATGATCAACCGGGAGTTTGCCCGGTGGGTGCGCCAGCGCCACCCCCAGGTGAAATACCTCAACCGGGAGGACGACATGGGCGTGGAGGGCTTGCGGAAGGCCAAGCTGTCCTACTACCCTGACCTGCTGGTGGAGAAGTACGCTGCCATTATGAAAGCATGACTGTGGACAAGAAATGAGAGGAGTGTTTCCATGGTAGAGATCCGTCCATCCCGACCTGATGAGGCCCAGGCCCAGAAGGACCTGTGGCAGGCCGCCTTTGGCGACGATCCCCGCTATATCGACTGGTTCTACCAGTGCTGCTGGCGGCCGGAGGATATGCTCCTCCTGCTGGAGGACGGCAAGCTGGCCTCCATGCTGGCCCTGCTGCCCCAGACCATCACCCTGCCCGGCGGCGGCACCGCCTCCGCCTGGTATATCTACGCCCTGGCCACCGACCCCGCCGTCCGCAGCAAGGGCTACGGCCGTCAGCTGCTGCTCTATGTGGACGAGTTCCTCAAGCAGCGGGGGGCGGACTGCGTCACCGTGGTGCCCGCCGAGGCCAGCCTGTTCAAATTCTTCTCCATGGTGGGCTTCCTGCCCGGCTTCTTCACCCGGAAGGTGGAGCTGCTGCGCAGCATGACCACCGCCGCCCATCCGGAGGACAAGGTGGAGCCCATCGGCCCGGAGGAGTACAACGAGATCCGCCGCAACGCCCTGGAGGGCATCCCCTCGGTGCTCTACGGAGAGGATCTGATCCGCTACCAGGAGGGCATGGGCAAGCTGTCCGGCGGCGGACTGTACCGCGTTATGGTGGGCGATTTCCGGGGCTGCGCCGCCGCGGAATATCTGGACAAGAAGAGCGTGCTCTTCAAGGAGCTGCTGCTGCCGCCGGAGCATATGCCCCGGGGCCTGGCCGCCCTGGCGGCCAAAATGCCTGGCCAGCGGTGCTTCGTGCGTACCCCCGCCCAGTGGGACGGCATGCAGGGCAGCTACCTGCAGCCCTTCGGTATGGTCAAATGGTATGACCAGGAAAAGGGCGCCCTGTGGGGCGAGGAGACCCAGGGCTATATGGGCCTGGGCTTTGACTGACCGACCGCAGACAGAATGGGGCGGACGGACGCGGTTTTCTGCGTCTGTCCGCCCTTTTTTGCGCCTGGAGTGATTTTGCAATCGAACGGTGGGGTGGGATTCAAAGCCGCCGTTTTGCAGGATTTCCGTTAAAATGAATATAACGCCTCCATCCATGAATAAATATTAGCGAATTTTATCACTTTAGCGAGAAAGAGTTCTGAAAAGCAGGCGGTACAAGGGGAAAAAGCATCTGGCGCCGAAAGAAAGAATGGACAATTATGCAGAAAAGTGTCTTCTTGTGGAGGACATCTGCAAGATTTGACGGCTATTCCATCAAATTCAGGCCATAGAACTCTTGACGGAAGGTGGTATTTACGATAAAATAAACAGACGTTTATTGTGGGGCAATTTACGAGAATGCACAGAGAATGGTATAGGAAGTGAAGAAATGGCAAAATATGTTTTAAAAAGAGCGGTGATGGCAGTCATCACGCTGTTTATCGTGACCTGCCTAACCTTTTTGCTCATGAACGCCATTCCGGGCAATCCCTGGCTGTCTGAGAAGACCCCCTCTCAGGCTACCATTGACGCCCTGAATGAGAAGTATGGCCTGGATCAGCCGGTCATCGTTCAGCTGGGTAAGTATCTGGGCAACATTGCCCACGGTGATTTTGGTAATTCCATCAAGATGCAGAAGGATCGTCCTGTACTTGATATCATTACCACCATGTTCCCCCTGTCTGCCAGAATCGGCATTATTGCCATTTCGTGGGCCATACTGGTGGGCGTCCCATTGGGCTGTTTGGCAGCCTATAAGCGAGGTACTTGGGTGGACAGCCTGCTGCGGGTCATCTGTACCATCGGTATTTCTATGCCGGGCTTCGTAGTAGCAACCATCCTTCTGCATGTCTTCACCGGCGGCATCGAGGGATTCAAGCTCTTCCCAACCGGCTTTGACGGCAGCTGGAAGAGCTATGTGCTGCCCTGCCTGGCCCTGGGATTCTACCCCATGTGCTATCTGTCCCGCCAGACCCGTACCGCTATGCTGGACTCCATCAACCAGGAGTACATCAAGACGGCTCGGGCCAAGGGTCTGAAGAACAAGAAGATTATCTTCAAGCATGCCCTGCGCAACGCCCTGATCCCCGTCATTACCTATCTGGGCCCCCAGATCGCGTTTACCCTGTGCGGCGGCTTCGTGGTGGAGAAGGTGTTCTCCATTCCCGGCCTGGGCCGCTACTTCGTGATGTCTATCCAGGCTCGTGACTACCCCATCATCATGGGTACCACCATCTTCCTGGCGGCCTTCGTCATTGTGATGAACCTGCTGGCCGACCTGCTGTACAAGCTGGTGGATCCTCGTATCAATCTGAGCAAGGGAGGGAACTGAGTTGGCTGATCGTAAACATAAGAAAGTCCTTGGCTCCCTGCAGCCCGATGTTGAGGACATCCTGGACTGGAACAATCTGCCCGAGAATGCTTTTGAGGCAGCTACCACTCAGGAGAAAGAGAGCTTTATTCAGGATCGCAAGAGCGTGTCCTACTGGAAAGATGCTTGGCGGCGTCTGCGCCACAACAAGGTAGCCATGGTGGCCATGGTTATCGTTATCCTCATTGGCCTGTTTGCCTTTGTGGGCCCCATGCTGGTGCCCTACGGCTACGACGAGCAGATCCGGGGTGCCAACAACCTGCATCCCTGGCACTACTCTCTGGAGGACCGTGCTGCCCAGGATCCTGATGCCGCGGTGGAAGCGGCCCGTGCCGAGGCTGAGGCTGCCGGCAAGGAGTTCACTAAGCTGGATGAGGCCAGACTCCGTGCCCAGATCAAGTCTGGCGGAGGCGAGGAACTGAAGCCCCACCTCTTCGGTTATACCGATGAGGAGCTGCAGCGCAAGGCCAACGGCGAGTTTGTCTTCCCCCATGTGTTCGGCTGTGACATGCATGGCCGTGACATCATGGTCCGTACCATGATCGGCGCCCGCGTGTCCATGATCGTTGGTATCTGCTGTGCCCTGATCGTGCTGGTCATCGGCGCCATCTACGGCTCCATTTCCGGCTACTTCGGCGGCAAAGTGGACGCTATCATGCAGCGTATCGTGGAGATCATCTACTCCGTGCCCGAGGTGCTCATTATCCTGCTGCTGGGCGCTACCCTGAAGCCCATCCTGGAGGACTTCCAGAACTCGGGTGACGGCCCCCTGCAGAATTTCGTTACGATTCTGGGCCCCAACCTGATCGCAATCTTCATCGCCTTCGGCCTGCTGTACTGGGTGACCATGAGCCGCATCATCCGCGGCCAGATCCTCCAGCTCAAGCAGCAGGAGTACGTTACCGCCGCCCGCGCTCTGGGCGCCAAGGGTGGGCGCATCATCAAGCGCCATCTGCTGCCCAACTGTGTGGGCCAGATCGTGACCACCACCTTCCTGCAGATCCCCTCCGCCATCTTCACGGAGTCCTTCCTGTCCTTCCTGGGCATGGGCGTTTCCGCCCCCATGACCAGCCTGGGCTCCATGTGTTCCGACGGCCTGAGCGGTCTGCAGACCTATCCCTACCGCTTGTTTATCCCTGCCGCCATCCTGAGCGTTATGATCCTGTGCCTGAACCTGTTTGGTGACGGCCTGCGGGACGCCCTGGATCCCCGGCTGAAGAAGTAAGAAAGGAGGAGACACCATGGAAAACAACGAAAAGAGCGGCAAGCTGCTGGAAGTCAAGGATCTCCACGTCTCCTTCTTCACCCCCGCCGGCGAGGTCAAGGCTGTCGGCGGCATCAGCTACGACCTGAACTATGACGAAGTCATGGGCATCGTGGGCGAGTCCGGCTCCGGTAAGAGCGTGGAGGCCTACTCCATCATCGGCCTGCTCCAGTCCCCCGGTAAGGTGGTGGGCGGCTCCATCACCTTCGAGGGCGAGGACATGCTGGCCAAGAGCAAGGACGAGATGATCGACCTGCGCGGCAACAAGATCGCCATGATCTTCCAGAACCCCATGACCTGCCTCAACCCCGTTTACACCATCGGCAACCAGCTGATAGAGGCTCTGAAGGCTCACGACAAGAAGGTCTCCAAGGAAGAGGCCGCCAAGCGCGCCATGGAGATGCTGGAACTGGTCGGCATCAACAACGTGGAAAAGCGCATGAAGCAGTATCCCCATGAGCTGTCCGGCGGTATGCGTCAGCGTGTTATGATCGCCATGGGCCTGATCTGCCACCCCCAACTGCTTATCGCCGACGAGCCTACCACCGCTCTGGACGTGACCATCCAGGCTCAGATCCTGGAGCTCATGAAGGAGCTGCAGAAGAAGACCCACATGGGCATCATCTTCATCACCCACAATCTGGGTGTGGTGGCCGAGATCTGCGACAAGGTCTCCGTCATGTACGCCGGCAAGATGGTGGAGCAGGGCCCTGTGGACGATATCTTCTACAAGCCCGGCCACCCCTACACCATGGGCCTGCTGCGGTCCATGCCCCGTGTGGACGCCGAGAGCTACGAGCGCCTGATCCCCATCGAGGGTACCCCCGTGGATATGCTCAATCCCCCCGAGGGCTGCCCCTTCGCCCCCCGCTGTGAGTATGCCATGAAGATCTGCCTGCAGAAGATGCCCCCCTATGTGGAGCTGGGCGAGGGCCACCGCTCCGCCTGCTGGCTGCGGGTACAGGAGCAGATCCAGAAGGAGAAGGCCGGCCAGGCGGACGCCAAGCCCGCGGCAGAGACCGAGAACAAGGAGGCGGGCGACCATGAGTGAGAAGAATGATATCCTCGTTCAGGTAGACCACCTGAAGAAATACTTTGGCGTCAAGGGCGTGAAAGGCCCCGGCGTCCAGGCCGTGGAGGACGTGTCCCTCTTCATCAAGCGAGGCGAGACCCTGGGCCTGGTGGGCGAGTCCGGCTGCGGTAAGACTACCCTGGGCCGTACCATCCTCCAGCTGCATCCCCCTACGTCCGGCAAGATCATCTACGACGGCCAGCCTATCTTCGAGGGTGAGGATCCCTGGCAGAGAAATGAGAACGGCCAGCTGGTCCACGTGAAGACCCCCAAGCCCACCGCGGCCAACATGCTGCCCTACCGCCGCAAGATGCAGATCATCTTCCAGGACCCCTCCGCCTCTCTGGACCCCCGTATGACCGTGGGCGAGATCATCGGCGAGGCTCTGGATATCCATAAGCTGTGCCCCAGCAAGAAGGACCGCACCGACCGTATCAAGGAGCTTCTGGCCCGGGTGGGTCTGAACACCGAGCACGCCAACCGCTACCCCCACGAGTTCTCCGGCGGTCAGCAGCAGCGCGTGGGTATCGCCCGCGCCCTGGCGGTGCGCCCCGAGTTCATCGTGTGCGACGAGCCCATCTCCGCTCTGGACGTGTCCATCCAGTCTCAGGTGGTCAACATGCTGGAGGACATGCAGCAGGATCTGGGCCTGACCTACCTGTTCATTGCCCATGACCTGTCCGTGGTGCGTCACATCTCCAACCGTATCGGCGTGATGTATCTGGGTACTCTGGTAGAGCTGGCCGAGAGCTATGAGCTCAACAAGAACCCCATCCACCCCTACACCAAGACCCTGCTGTCTGCTGTGCCCGTGCCTGATCCTGAGGTCAGCCGCACCCGGCAGCGTATTGTCCTCCAGGGTGACATCCCCTCCCCCATGAATCCCCCCTCCGGCTGCCGGTTCCACACCCGGTGCCCCTATGCCACTGAGAAGTGCAAGCAGGAGGTGCCCCAGTTCAAGGAGCACGCTCCGGGCCATTATGCCGCTTGTCACCTGCTCGGTTAAAGAACATATTGGAAGAAGGCGGCCCTGTGCCGCCTTTTTTCAAAATCCGTCCACAAACCTGTAACAATTCTGAAACATTTGCTTTACACACATGTGTTATCTGTGGTATAATGTGTCTGTGTTACTTTACTGTGTGAAAGGCGAAGGGATTTCGGTGCCCAAAGCATATGGGCACCAAGGTTTTGATTCCCATTCTGGTGTATCCCGCCGTTTCGGCGATCCGATACAAAAATGAGAAAGATGGAGGTCCAATCATGAAAAAGAGAAAGCTTGTCTCTCTGCTTCTGTCCGGGGCCCTCGTGTTCGGTCTGCTGGCCGGCTGCGGCGGCGGCAATCAGAACACCGACAACACCCCTGGCGCTCAGAACAGCCAGACTGGCGGCAATGAGGGTGAGCCCTTTGAGCTGACCCTGAACATTGCTTCCGAGCCCCAGTCCATTGACCCCGCTCTGAACAGCGCGGTCGACGGCGCCATCATGCTCAGCCACATGTTCGAGGGTCTGATGCGCTGGAAGGATTCCGGCACCGAGACTGCCGGCACCGACGGTACCTGCAACAACGCTGAGCTGGCTCCCGGTCAGGCTGAGTCTTATGAGAAGACTCCCAACGAGGACGGCACTGTTACCTATACCTTTAAGCTGCGCGACGATGCCATGTGGTCCGACGGCAAGCCCGTCACCGCTCAGGACTTCGTGTTCACCTGGCAGCGCCTGGTCAGCCCCGAGACCGCTGCTGACTACAGCTACATGATCGACTGCGTGGTCAACGCCAATGCCATCATCAACGGCGAGAAGGATCCCAGCGAGCTGGGTGTCAAGGCTGTGGACGACAAGACCTTCGAGGTCACTCTGACCACCGACCTGCCCTACTTCCTGGAGATCTGCGCCTTCCCCTCCACCTTCCCCGTGCGTGAGGACGTGGTGAGCAACGCTCAGTGGACCTACTCTCCCGAGACCTACATCTCCAACGGCGCTTACAAGATGACCGTTCGTGAGACCAACTCTCAGATCGTCATGGAGCCCAATGAGTACTACTATGATGTGGCCTCCCTGGGCCCCCAGAAGATCACCTTCAAGCTGATGGACGACCAGAACGCCATGCTCAACGGCTTTAAGTCCGGCGAGCTGGACTTCATCGAGGATCTGCCCACCGACGAGATCGCTGGCCTGATGACCTCCGGCGATCTGAAGATCGTGGACTACATCGGCACCTACTATGTCTGCTACCAGACCCAGAAGGCTCCCTTCGACGATCCTCGCGTCCGCAAGGCCTTCACTCTGGCTGTTGACCGTAAGTACATTGTTGACGAGATCACCCAGACCGGTCAGGTCGAGGCTGGCGGTTTCGTGCCCGCCGGCGTGTACGACGCTGAAGGCGCCACCGGCGACGACTTCCGCACCGTGGGCGGCGACTACTATGATCCTTACCAGGAGGCCTATGAGGCCAACTGTGAGGAGGCCCGCCAGCTGCTGGCTGAGGCTGGCTATCCCAACGGCGAGGGCTTCCCTGTTGTTGAGTACCTGTACAACACCGGCGAGGCTCACAAGGCTGTTGGCGAGGCCCTGCAGAACATGTGGCAGACCCAGCTGGGCGTGACCGTCACCCTGAACAACCAGGAGTGGGCCACCTTCCTGCAGACCCGTAAGGACGGCGATTACTCCATCGCCCGTAACGGCTGGATTGCCGACTACAACGATCCCATGTCCTTCCTGGATATGTGGCTCACCGGCGGCGGCAACAACGATGCTCAGTACGCCAACCCCGAGTATGACGCCAAGATCGCTGAGGCCAAGGCCGAGACCGATCCTGCTGCCCGCATGAAGCTCATGCACGAGGCTGAGGACATCATCATGGGTCAGGACTATGCTCTGTGCCCCCTGTACTTCTACACTCAGAAGTACATGCTGGCCGATGGTATCCAGGGCATGTACTACACTCCTCTGGGCTACTTCTTCTTCGACCACTGCACCCAGGGCTGATTCAGCACAACCCAACCGGGCGGAGCCAAACGGCTCCGCCCGGTTTCTATTCAGGTATAACAAAGGGCGCGCTGCTCAGGCAGCGCGCCCTTTCTGTATTCATTTTGCTTACCAACCGCCGAAGGGGAAGTTGTAGTAGTAATTGCCGCCCTGCTGGGACTGAGATTGGGACTGCTGCTGCTGGGTGTACTCCTCGCTCAGCTGATCCATGGCGTCCTGACGCTCCTGGTTGTCCTCGTCCAGGGTCACATTGACGGTGGAGGTGTTGCCGTCCCGGTAGATGGTAAAGGCAACGGTGTCTCCCGCCTTATAGTCCTTTACCGCGCTCTGGAGCTGGGTCTCGCTGGTGACCTGAGTGTCGCCCACGGCGGTGATGATGTCGCCCTCCTGCAGGCCGGCCTTCTGCGCACAGGAGCCGTCCAGGATGGCCATGATCTCCACGCCGGCGGGCACGCCGTAGCGCTGGACGCTTTCATCCACAGCGCTGATGAGCACGCCCACATTGGGCTTGCCGGTGACGTAGCCGTTCTCCATGATGGAGGTGACCATGTCCTTCACGTCGTTGATGGGAATGGCGAAGCCCAGACCCTCCACGGAGGCCTCCGAGCTGGAGCCGCTGGAGGACAGCTTGGCGGACACGATGCCCACCACCTGGCCGTACTTGTCAAACAGGGGGCCGCCGGAGTTGCCGGAGTTGATGGCGGTGTCGGTCTGGATCATGTTGATGACGGTGCCGTCGCTCATGGTGACAGCCCGGTCCTTGGAGGACACATAGCCGCCGGTGAAGGTGAAGGTCAGCTCACCCAGGGGGTTACCGATGGCGTACACGTTTTCACCCACGTTGATGGCATCGGAGTCGCCCAGCACCACCGGCCGCAGGCCGCCCTGCTCGATCTTCAGTACGGCGATGTCGTTCTCCTCCTCGCCGCCCACCAGGGTGGCGTCGTAGCTCTTGCCGTCGGAGAAGAAGACGGTGATGTCGGTGACGCCGTCAATGACGTGGTAGTTGGTGAGGATGTAGCTGGAGGTGTCGTTGGAGCTGATGACGAAGCCGGAACCGGACACGGCGTTCTTCACCGTCTGGCCCCACACGTTGGTGGTCACGTTGCCGTTGACGCCCACTACCGACTCCAGGTTGGAGGCGTATACCTCTTCGGCGGAGAGGACCGTCTTGCCGTCCACGTTGGCCAGGGACACGGCGGAGGGACGGCTGCCCTCGTAAATGGTAGCGGTGTTGCCCAGCCGGCTGGCGGCCCAGACACCGCCGCCGCCCACCGCGCCGCCGATGATGGCGCAGCACAGGCCAACCGCAATGATCTTGCCGAAGCCGCCCTTCTTCTTGGGCTTGGGGGGCTCTTCGTCATGGACGTGGAACTGATCGGTCTCTATGATGGGCTCCCGATCCTCGGGGGGCCGGTTGTAATCACTGTAATACATAAACGGGTCTCTCCTTTGACAACGGGTTTTGTTGTTTCCTTTGAACGTGTCTTAGCATAACCGGTAATTGTGGATGAAATGTGAAGAAAGTATGCATGATTTTTAAATAATTCCCAACATCGACAGAATTGGGGATAAACAGGCCGAATGGAGCGGAAAGAGAACAAAAGCGGGCACTTGCGTGCCCGCTTTTCTGTAGAATCGTTATTGTTCCAGCGCTTTGGTGACGGTGACCGCCAGTGCGCCGGGGCCGATGTGGCAGGCCACCGACAGGGACAGGGGGTCCATGTGGATGGGATAGCCGGGGAAGGTCTCCTCCAGCTCCTTCAGCCACTCCTCCGCGCCGGAGCGCTCGCCGGTGTAGGCGGCGGCGATGTGGAGCTGCTCCGGACCGGACAGACCGGCAAACTCAGTGTCCATGGTGTTGTGGATGGCGTCGATCATGGACTTCTTGGCGGCCTTCCAGCCCCGGACCTTGGCGAAGGAATCCAGCTTCTCACCCTTGATGCGCAGCACCGGCTTGATACCCAGCACTGCACCCAGCGCGGCGGCGGCGGGGGTGCAGCGGCCGCCCTTCTTCAGGTACTTCAGGGTGTCCACGGTGATGTAGATGTCGGAGTCAAACTTGGTGCGCTCCAGATAGTCGTGGATCTCCTGGGCGGACTTGCCTGCCTGGGCCATGGCCTGGGCGTCCAGCACCGCCTGGCGCTGGGTCACCGAGATGCGCTGGTTGTTGACCACGAACACCTTGCCCTCGTAGTCCTGGGAGAGCATCATGGCAGTCTCGCAGGAGCTGCTCAGGCCGCTGGACATGGGAATGTACACGATCTGGTCGTAGTCCTGGAGGATCTTGTCCCACAGGTCGGTGACGTCGCCGGGGGAGGGCTGGGTGGTCTTCACGTCAGCGCCCTCCTCCAGCCGCTGATAAAACTGCTCCTGGGACAGGGTGATGTCCTCCAGGAAGAGCTCGTCGTTGATGTAGAAGGGCATGGGCAGCACAAAGATGCCCAGTTCCTTGCCCTGCGCCTGGGTGATGCCGCTGTTGCTGTCAGTGGCAATGGCGATCTTACTCATAAATAACCTCACTTTGTCTGCACTGTTATGGTTGAATTGGCCGGGGCCTGCAATCCGCCCCGGAAGAAATCGGTGAGTTTCTCCATCCCCCGCATCAGGGCGGATACCTCCTGATCGGTGAGCACGGACAACACGCTGTCCGTCATCCGGCGGTGAAAGGCCCGGTGCCGCTCACTGGCATCCCGGCCCTGCTGGGTGGGCATCAGCCGCACCACCCGCCGGTCCTTGCCGTCCCGCAGCCGGACCAGATAGCCCTTTTTGACCAGCAGGTCCACCGCACAGGTCAGGGTGCCTGCCGCCACACGGCGGGCGGCGGCAATGGCGGTGGAGCGGTTGTCCCCGCCCTGATCCACCGTACGGCATACCGCGTCGATAAGCTGGACCTCCCGCAGGGACAGGTCCCCGGCGGCCAGGCTGTCCTCCTCCCGCTTCAGGATGTCCCCAAAGACGTCGGAGAGAAATTGATGGAGTATTTCGCTTGTCTGTTCCACGGACGCCTCCTTCCCGCATGACCTGCGTCAGCAACTGCATTATACCGAATCAGGGGAAAAAGTCAAGAAAATATTTTGACCATCAAACTATTTCTGGCCGGAATATGCGGATGGGACAAGTCATACCGCCGGACACCTTCGCATAGGGTAGTAGGGACCCGGGTCTGTCCGGGAATACAGATGAGGATGGTGCGACATGAAAGGTCGGATTGTTTGGAAGCGGCTGTTCCGCCGGTGCGGAGCGTTATTCCTGGCCACCCTGGCGGTGTGGCTGCTGATCCTGTGCGGCGGGGCGTCGGGGGCCCTGGAGAGTCTGGGGGAGAACGGGGCCTTTGTGGCCACCGCCCTGGCGGCGGAACTGGGAGGCACCGGCAGCACCGGGCTGCTGGGGACGCTGGACGGCTGGGACCGGCTGGCGGTGGGCCAGTCCCGGCTGCTCTCCGGCAGCCAGGACGCGGTGGCCGGTTATCTGGGCAAGACCGCCCAGGAGGACCTCCAGCTGCCTGCCGGGCAGCCCGCCCAGGACCACGACGACCTGGGGGAGGAGCCGGAGGTCACCGCCGCGCCGTCGGACATCATCGCCCGCACCCTGATCCCCACCAGCCCCCAGGGCTACGACGTGGCCGGAGGGCTGTACCTCTATAACCGCACCGGGGAGAGCGTGGATCTGGCCGCGGCCGCCGAGGCGGCGGTGAACATCACCCTGCCGTCGGATGGACCCCAGATCCTCATCGTCCATACCCACGCCACCGAGGCCTACACCCCCGACGGTACCGACGTATATACCGCCAGCGACCAGTCCCGCACCCTGGAGGAGGAGGACAACATGCTGCGGGTGGGGGATGAGATGGAGCGGGTGTTCACCGAGATGGGCCTGAGCGTGGTCCACGACCGCACCCTCCACGACTACCCCCAGTACAACGGGGCCTATACCCGCTCCAAAACCACGGTGGAGCAGTATCTGGAGCAGTATCCCTCCATCAAAATCGTGCTGGATGTCCACCGGGACGCCCTGGTGGGGGAGGACGGCACAGTGTACAAGGCGGTGACCCGCATCGACGGGGTGGACACCGCCCAGGTGATGCTGGTCATCGGCCACGGCCAGGACGGCAGCAATCCCCACTGGATGGAAAACCTGACTCTGGCCTGTAAGCTCCAGAGCAGCATGAACACCCTCTACCCCACCCTGGCCCGGCCCATGGCCTTCCGGGCCTCCAGCTACAACCAGGAGCTGTCCACCGGTTCCCTGCTGGTGGAGGTGGGCACCCACGGCAACACCCTCCAGGAGGCCCTGGCAGGGGCACGGCTTTTTGCCCGGTCCGCCGGTCAGGTGCTGCTGGGGCTGAAAGGGTAAGGAAAAAAGCACGCCGAAAGGCGTGCTTTTTTGCGTGTCCCGGCGGCAAAGAGGAATTGCCCTTTTTGGCAAAATCACATATAATAAGAGCAATGTGTAAACAGACAGAGGGAGGCAAACTATGATTTTAAACGTGCTGGCGGTAGGCGACGTGGTGGGCGAGAGCGGCGTGGACTACCTGAACCGTCACCTCCGCAGCCTGAAGAAGCTCCGGGACGTCCACTTCACCGTGGTCAACGGAGAGAACGCCTCCGGGGTGGGCATCCTGCCCCGGCAGGCCAGAGATATCTTTGACGCCGGGGCCGACGTGATCACCCTGGGCAACCATACCTGGAACCGCATCCAGATCGCCGACTTCCTGGAGGACGACCGCTACACCCTGCGGCCCGCCAACTACACCAACCGGGTGCCCGGCCGGGGCTGGGGGGTGTACGACGGCCCCAAGGGGCTGCGCATCGGGGTGGTCAACCTCATCGGCCGGTGCGAGATGGACAGCAACTTTGAAAACCCCTTCACCACCGCTGACAAGGTATTGAAGCGGATGGAGGGGACGGACGTGGTGCTGGTGGACTTCCATGCCGAGGCCACCAGCGAGAAGGGGGCCATGGGCTATTACCTGGACGGCCGGGTCCAGGCCCTGTGGGGCACCCATACCCACGTGCCCACCGCCGACGGCCAGGTGCTTCCCAAGGGCCTGGGCTTCATCACCGATCTGGGCATGACCGGCCCCGCCCGCAGCGTACTGGGGGTACGCCCCGACCAGGCTATCAACCGCTTCCTGGGGGGACTGCCCCGGCGGTTTGAGCAGGCGGAGGGCCCCTGCAAGCTGGAGAGCGTCCTCTTCTCCATCGACACCGATACGCGGAAGTGCGTGGGGGTGGAGCGGGTGGACCTGCGGGACTGATCGCCCTCCCTTTTTGGAATCCTGTCGGAAAGGAACACAAAACCATGCTGACCATTCTTCATGGGGCGGACTTTCATCTGGACGCCCCCTTTGCCTCCCTGCCGCCCGACAAGGCCCGGCAGCGCCGGGAGGAGCAGCGGGCCCTGCTGGACCGGCTGGCCGACCTGGCCGAGGAGCGGCAGGCCGACCTGGTGCTGCTGTCCGGCGACCTGCTGGACTCCAGCCAGACCTACCAGGAGACGGTGGAGGCCCTGGCCCGCACCCTGGGCCAGATCCACGCCCCGGTGTTCATCGCCCCGGGCAACCATGACTGCTACGGCCCCCGTTCGGTGTATGCCAACACGGTGTGGCCGGACAATGTACACATCTTTTCCACCGTGGGGGTGGAGTCGGTGGAACTGCCGGAGCTGGGCTGCACCGTCCACGGCGCGGCCTTCACCACCCCCCAGGCCGACCGCTCCCCCCTGATGGGCTTTACCGCCCCCCGGGACGGACAGGTCCACCTGATGGTTCTCCACGGCGACGTGGAGGGCAAGGGCCGCTACGGCCCCATCGACCCCGCAGACATTGCCGCCAGCGGCCTGACCTACCTGGCCCTGGGCCACATCCACGCCTGCTCCGGATTGCAGAAGGCGGGGGACACCTGGTGGGCCTACCCAGGCTGCCCCGAAGGCCGGGGCTTTGACGAGACGGGGGACAAGGGTGTGCTGGCTGTCACCGTAGGGGACGACCCCGCCGACGTCACCGCTCAGTTTGTCCCCCTGGCCGGTCGGCGGTATGAGATCGTGGAGGCCGACGTCACCGGGGCGGACACCGCTGCCGAGGCCCTGGAGGCCGTTCTGCCCGCCCAGCCCTGCGGTGACTGCTGCCGCATCCTGCTGACGGGCCAGCGGTCCTTTGGGCCGCCCGACCTGGCGGCCCTCACCGCCCAGGCCCAGCCATACTACTACAGCGTCACCCTCCGGGACCAGACCAGAGAGCTGCGGGACCTGTGGGCCCGGGCGGGGGAGGACTCCCTCACCGGCCTGGTGCTGCGGGAGCTGAAGGCCCGGGGCGGGCCGGAGGCCGAGCTGGCCGCCCGCTTTGCCCTGGCGGCGCTGGAAAACGGGGAGGATCCCTGCCCATGAAAATTATTCGAATGAGAGCCACCTTCGGCGGCCTGGACCACCAGGAACTGACGCTGAAGGAGGGCCTGAATATCATCGAGGCCCCCAACGAGGGGGGCAAGTCCACCTGGTCGGCCTTCCTGCGGGCCATGCTCTACGGCATCAACACCAAGGAGCGGGACAAGCAGGGCTACATCGCCGAAAAAAACCGCTACCAGCCCTGGAGCGGTGCCGCCATGGAGGGCGTGCTGGAGCTGGAGTGGAAGGGGGAGAAGATCACCCTCCGCCGGGGCCCCAAGGGCAACACCCCCTTTGGCAAGTTCGAGGCGGTGTATACCGACACCGGGGAGCCGGTGGGCTATCTCACCGCCGACAACGTGGGGGAGACCCTCATCGGCGCACCTAGGGAGGTCTTTGAGCGGTCGGCCTTTGTGGGCCAGGGAGGGGCGGCCATCGACGGCGCCCCCGCCCTGGAGGCCCGCATTGCCGCCCTGGCCTCCAGCGGGGAGGAGGACGTGTCCTACTCCCAGGTGGAGCGCCGCCTGCGGGACTGGCTCAACCGCCGCAAGCACAACAAGACCGGCCTCATCCCCAAGCTGGAGGAGGAACTGACCCAGAATGACGAGGTGGAGGGCCGCCAGGCCAAGGCCTTCCGGCTGGCCCAGGAGGCCAAGCGGGAACTGGAGAAGCTCCAGACCGAGCACAAGCGCCTCCAGGCCGAGCGGGACGCCCACCTGGCCCGGGCCATGGCCGCCCGCCGTCAGCGGTGGGAGGAGGCCCAGAGCGCCCTGGAAGAGGCCAAAGGCCAGGTGGACGCCATCGAAGTGGAGCTCAACCGCTACGGTACGCCCCCCGACAAGGCCACCCTGCAACAGGCCCAGGGGGAGCTGAACCAGCTCAACGCCCTGCATACCAGCCGCAAGCAGGCGGAGGTCAAGCTGGAGGAGGCCAAAGCCGCCGAGGCCCAGGCCGCCGCCGACGCGGTGGACCCCCTGTTCCCTGAGATGACTCCCGACCAGGCCTGGGAGCAGGCCAACGACGACGCCCAGGCGGCGGGGGAGGCCCCCCGCTGCGGCGGACTGTACGGGGCGGGAGCCGCCTGCCTGGTGCTGGCCGCCGGATCCCTGGTGGTCAGCTTTACCGGGCTGCTGCCCGCCCCCTGGATGGGCTGGGCGGCCTGCGGCGTGCTGGCCGTGGCAGGCGTGGGTCTGTTTGCGGCCGCCGCCATGCGGAAGAAGAAGGCCGGTGCTCTGGCCCAGGAGCTGCTGGAGCGCTACGAGGCCGAGAGCCCAGAGGACATCCTGGCCCGGGCCAGCGCCTACCGGGAGGCCTGCGCCGTGGCCGATCAGGCCGTCAAGGGACGGGAGAGCGCCCAGAAGGAGCTGGACGCCCTGCTGGCCCAGGATGAGAATACCCGCAAGGCTCTGCTGGAGCTGGTCCACCCCTTTGCTCCCACGGTGAAGGACACCTTCGGCGTGTCCGCCGCCATCTCCCGCGCCCTCCAGCTGGAGGAGCGGCTGGCCACCGCACAGGTGAAGCTGGAGGGGGCGGAGAAGCTGGCCGCCAGCCTGCCCCGGCCCGAGCCGGTGGCGGCCGACCCCGGGGTGGAGCCCCGGTTCGACCCCGCCGAGACGGCGGCCAAGCTCAACGCGGCGGAGGGCGAGCTGTCCCGGCTGCGCAGCGGCCTGGCTATGGCGCTGGGCGAGCTGAAGAGCACGGGAGACCTGGCGGAGCTGGCCGTACGGCGGGAGGCGGCCCGGGAGGAGCTGGACCGGCGGCAGACCGAGTATGCCGCCCTGGAGATCGCCCTCAAGGCCCTGGACGCCGCCCATGCCGGGCTCCAGGCCCGGTTCTCCCCCGCCCTCAACCATCTGGCCGGGGACTACCTGGCCAAGCTCACCGGCGGCAAGTACGACAAGGTGTCCCTCACCCGGCAGTTTGAGGCTCTGGCCGAGGAGGCGGGAGGCCTCCAGCCCCGGCGTGCCCTGGCTCTGTCCCAGGGAACGGCGGACCAGCTCTACCTGGCGGTGCGGCTGGCGGTGTGCCAGCTGGTGCTGCCCCAGGAGGAGCCCTGCCCCCTGGTGCTGGACGATGCCCTGGCCAATTTTGACGACAGCCGCATGGCCCAGGCCCTGGACTGCCTGAGCCAGCTGGGGGAGGAGCGGCAGATCCTGCTCTTCACCTGCCACAGCCGGGAAAGCGCCTGGCAGCGGGGACGCTGATTCCCATTTCCCTTGCAATCGGGGGAAAATCGGACTATAATGTTGCATATTCCAAGCGTATGGAGCTGATGGCATTGGCAAACGAAAAGACCCAGGAAAAGGAGCTGGAGGGGAAGGACGCCCTGAAGGTGGACCTCTATTTCTGGTTACAGGCCCTGGTGATGGTGCTGGTGGCCCTGATTCTCATCTTCACCTTTGTGGGGCGCATCATCGGCGTGGTGGGTTCCTCCATGTATCCCACCCTCCACGACGGCGACCTGCTGCTGCTCCAGAGCATCGGCTACACGCCCAAGCAGGGGGATGTGGTGGTGCTCACCAAGGAGTTTGACGCCGCCGACGGACCCATCGTCAAGCGGGTCATCGCCACCGGCGGCCAGCACGTGGTCATCGACTACGACGCCGGTACCGTCACCGTGGACGGCGAGGTGCTGGAAGAGCCCTATATCAACGAGTTCATGGTGGACCCCGGCATGGACAGCATCCACGACGTGGTGGTGCCCGAGGGCTCCATCTTCGTCATGGGCGATAACCGCAACCACTCCTCCGACAGCCGCAATGTGACTTTGGGCACGGTGGACGAGCGGTATGTGCTGGGCCGGGCCCTGTGGGTGCTCCTGCCCTTCCAGAACTTTGGGGCCATCGCCCACGGCGCGGAGATGTAAACGCAAGAACGCAGACCCAGTTGGGCCTGCGTTCTTTTTTGCCTCCAAATCCCTTGCGGCGGCGGGGAAAGCACGGTATAATGTTGCATGATTTGAGCAAATGGAGCTGATGGCATTGACGGAGGAAACCAAGCAGAACACCTGGAAAAGCGACCTCTATTTCTGGCTGCAGGCCCTGGTGATGGTGCTGACGGTCCTGATTCTCATTTTTACCTTTGTGGGGCGCATCATCGTGGTGGACGGCATCTCCATGGAGCCCACCCTCTACCACGGAGACCTGCTGCTGCTCCAGAGCGTGGGCTATACCCCCAAGCAGGGGGACGTGGTGGTGCTCACCAAGGAGTTTGAGGACGCCGACGGGCCCATCGTCAAGCGGGTGATCGCCACCGGTGGTCAGCACGTGGTCATCGACTACGACGCCGGTACCGTTACCGTGGACGGCGAAGTGCTGGACGAGCCCTACATCAAGGAGGCCATGATGCAGCCCCCGGAGGAGTCCATCACGGATATCTTGGTGCCCGAGGGCTCCATCTTCGTCATGGGCGACAACCGCAACCACTCCTCTGACAGCCGCAACGTGACCTTGGGCGCGGTGGATGAGCGGTATGTGCTGGGCCGGGCCCTGTGGGTCTTCTTCCCCTTCCAGGATTTCGGCGCCATCTCCAACGGCGAGGCATGAAAAAGGCCGCAGACAACTGTCTGCGGCCTTTTTGTGCTTCTTACGTCGGGAAACCGGTCAGAACAGCCAGAAGATCAGCTCCTCCGACAGGGTCATTCCCACCTTGCGCTGGAGGGCCAGGGAGGGCTCGTTGTCCCACCATACCTGGCCGTAGGGGTACACGCCCTGCTCCAGGCAGAAGGCGGTCATGGACAGCAGCAAAACCTCGCCGATGCCCTTGCGGCGGTACTGGGGTAGCACCTCCAGCATGCCCATGGACCCCTCAATGTGGGTGGCAATAAACCCGGCGGGTTTTCCCGCCACGAAGGCCCCCAGCATCCCCCGGTCAATGGCATCCCGCATATAGTCCACGCCCCCGAAGGAGTGGCTGTAGTGTTCCTCCGCCCACTCCGCCCAGCTCTGGTCCAGCCGGCGGATCTCTCCGTCAAAGGCGGGAACGGTAGGCATTTGATTGTTCATCCAGGCCGCCTGGTGGCAGATCTGCTCCGTTTGAAAGCCGAAGTGGGCGGCCAGACGGTCCTTATACCACATCTGGTGGCCGGTCAGGATGGTGCACCCCTCCATCAGGGGGAGCATTTCCTCCAGCACAGCGGGGGTCTCGGCGTCCAGAAACCACACCTCACTGGGGGGATCGTAGAGCAGCACGCCGTCGGGGCCCGCCCGGCGGACCTCAGCGGTCCCACGGCGGAGCACCTCCAGCATGTCGATGTACAAAAGCCGGTTGCCCGTCAGCCGGGCAAGGGCGGTCTCTTCCAGTGTCATACCTTTCCTCCTCGGTACAGCGGCAGGGAGATGATGAAGCTGGTCAGCTTGCCGTTGTTCTCACAGCGGATGGTGCCGCCGTGGAGCTCCACGATCTCCTTGGCAATGGCCAGACCCAGCCCCGCCCCGCCGGTGCGGGTGGAGCGGGCGGCGTCCAGCCGGTAGAATTTCTCAAAGATGTTGGCCAGCTCCCCCTCGGGGATCTCCAGGCCCTCGTCCTGGATGGTGATCTCCGCCCGGCTGCCCACCGCCTTGGCCAGCACGTCCACGGTGCCGCCGGGGATGGAGTAGCTCACCGCGTTGCGCAGCACGTTGTCGAATACCCGGGCCAGCTTGTCCGGGTCGCCCCGCACCACCAGATGGGGCTGAATGTTGGGGGCGCAGGTCAGGTTTTTGTCGGCAAAGAGGGGATAGAACTCGTCGGCCAGCTGCTCCAGCAGCATGGATAGCTGGATGGGCACCTTCTCCCCCGCCCCGCTGTCCAGGTCCATTTTGGTGATGTCGAAGAACTCGCCCAGCAGCTCCTCCAGCCGCAGGGCCTTGTCCAGGGCAATGCCGGTGAACTTGGCCCGCCGTTCCGGGTCCAGGCCGGGGTCGTCATGGAGGAGAGTGAGGTAGCCCACCACCGAGGTGAGGGGGGTCTTGAGGTCGTGGGCCAGGAAGGCCACCAGATCCCCCTTGCGCTGCTCGGCCTCCTTGGAGGAGCGCTCCCGGGTCGCCAGCTGGACCCGGATGGCGTTCAGGTCGTCCTGGATGGGGGAGAGCTCCCGGGGCAGCACCACCGGGTCGTCCTGCTCCTCCACCAGGCGGCGGGTGGCCGCCCGGATGTCCTCCAGCCAGTGGGTGAACCGCCCCAGAGCCAGGTAAAAGGCGACGAGCATGAGTACCATGATGCACACGGTGAGGATCTCCGACTTGTTGTTTCGGATATAGATTTGATAGAGGTTCAGGGCTTCCTCCTGGGTCTGACCAAAGAGGGTCTGGGAGGCCCACAGGAAGAACCGGGCAAAGGGGTCCTGGAGCACGCCGTCGATGACCACCTCCAGCAGGAAGATGCCCACCGCTCCGGCAATGATGGTGCCCAGCACCACCATCAGCAGCATTTTCAGCTTCAGTCGGGTGTACTTCCCCTTCACGCAGTCTCCTCCTTTCCGTGGGGGTGATGGCGGGCGGCAGAGCGCTTGGCAAACCGGCCCACCGACCAGGCCCCGCCCAGCAGCAGCACCTCCAGGAAGGAGGCAAAACGCCACAGCACCAGGCCCACCGCCAGATGTTCCCCGAAAATGGGGCTCATGAACAGATAAAAGCTGCCCTCGGCCCCTCCGGCGTTGCCGGGCAGCATGATGATGCGGGAGAGCACCATCACCAGGCACTGGACCATTACCAGCTCCCAGAAGGAGACCCCGGTGAGCCCCAGGCCCCGGTAGAGGAAGTAGGGGATGGCAAACAGGGCGGTAAGCTCCACGAACATCCCGGCGTACAGCCATACCAGCATCTTCTTGTTGCCCTGAAAGGCCCGCAGCTGATGGCAGAACTCGTCCACCTTGTTCATGCCCTTATCCACCATGCCTTCCTTGGCCATCACCTTCCAGTGGCGGGACAGGAAGGTGAGGATGCGGCGGATGAGCCGCTGAATGGGGGCGGGGCGGATGGCGGTGAACACCGCCAGACCGCACAGGAAGAGGTAGAGGGCGATGAGCACCCCGGCCCCCGCCACGGCGGCCCCCAGGCTCTCCTGCCGCCAGAACACCTCATAGAGCAGGGCGGCCACGGCGTAGACGGTGTACACCATGGTGTTGGCCACCGCCTTCCAGGTGTAGATGGAAGCGGTGTAGGTGGCGGACATGCCGGCGTCGTACATCAGCTTGAGCTGTACCGGGGCCCCGGCAGGTCCCAGCTTGTAGTAAAACTCCCCGATATAGGCCGCGTCAAAGCAGCCGGTCAGCTTCATGGGACAGCCCGCGGAGCGGCCCATGGCGTAGAACAGCAGGGCGTCTACGCTCTCGCTGAAGGGGATGCACAGGGCGGCCAGCAGCAGCCAGCCGGGCTGCACCTGGGCCACCAGGGCCCGCAGGTCCATGGTGCGCTTCACATAGACCAGCAGGTAGATCAGGATCACGCCGCCGATGCTCAGGCCCGCAATGGAGAAAATACGGTTGAA
Organism: Flavonifractor sp. AGMB03687; assembly: GCF_017811815.1. GTDB lineage: Bacteria > Bacillota > Clostridia > Oscillospirales > Oscillospiraceae > Flavonifractor. The sequence continues at coordinate 132,105 of NZ_JADKZI010000008.1, read as the reverse complement.
CAGGGCGGCCTTGCTATGCTTCTTCGTAACAGTCACTCCATTCTAATACGCCCGGCGCAGGGTGCCGCCGCAGGCGCAGCGGTAGTGCTCCGGGTGGGCCACCAGGGTGGAGAGCCGGGTGCGGGGGAACTGCCGCCCGCACTGGGTGCACACCACTAGATGGCGGATGGTGCGGGTGTCCTCCACCCCCAGCCTCTGGCAGGTGTCGGTCCGGGCGATCTCGTAGCCGTAGGCGGCGTTCATCCGGGCGGCGTATCCCTTCCACCGGGGGCCGTGGTTGCGGCAGCCGGGGCAGGTGTGGAGCACCTCATGGGCCAGGGTCTGGAGGCAGGCCTGCTCGGAGGCCTCCAGCAGGCGGGCGGACAGCTCGATGAGGCAGCTGCCGTCCCGCTGGTGGATGCAGCAGCCGAACCGGGTCACTGCCCGGCGGTTGATCCGCACCTGGGGCAGGATATGGGAGGAGACCGGGATGTCCAGCGCCCTGGCCTGGGCGATCACCCGGGCCAGCAATGCGTCTGCGTCGTGCATGGAACAGCCCTCTTTCTCACACCGAATGATTAACAGTAGAAGTATTGTATCACCAACGGGCCCAAAAGTCACCACCGGATGGGGTGGGCGGCCATCTTATGTTTTTATTACATTTTTTCCGCCCGCTTGACGAAAATACGACGGGACCGGTATAATCGTGGCAAAAGGAGGGGATGGCTATGGAGGCCAACATTCTGGTGGTGGACGACGAGCCCGAGATCGCTGATCTGGTGGAGGTCTATTTGCAGAGTGAGGGCTGCACCGTCTACAAGTGCAACACCGGCACCCAAGCCCTGGCGGTGGTGAACAGCCGGGCGCTGGACCTGGCCATTCTGGATGTGATGCTGCCTGACATCAGCGGCTTCACCCTGTGCGGGGAGATCCGCAAGGACCACCATTTCCCGGTGCTCATGCTCACCGCCAAGGCCGACGACATGGACAAGATCACCGGGCTTACCATCGGGGCGGACGACTATATCACCAAGCCCTTCAACCCCCTGGAGCTGATGGCCCGGGTAAAGGCTCAGCTGCGCCGCTATACCCGCTACAACGAGGCGGACAAGGGGGACAGCAAGGATATCCTGGACTTCAACGGTCTGGTCATCAACCGGGCCACCCACGAGTGTACCCTGTACGACAAGGAGCTGAATCTGACCCCCATCGAGTTCGACATCCTGTGGATGCTGGCGGAGAACCGGGGACAGGTTATCTCGGCCGAGCGGCTCTTTGAGAGCGTGTGGGGGGAGAAGTACCTGGACCGGAACAACACCGTCATGGTCCATATCCGCCGCCTGCGGGAGAAGATGGGCGAGCCCTCCCGCAATCCCCGGTTTATCAAAACGGTTTGGGGCGTAGGCTATAAAATCGACTGAGACAGGCCTGTCAAAAATTTTTGAAAAAATTGCGAAAAAAGCGTTGACAAATGGGGACACTTCGGATATACTATCTCTTGCCCTGTTCGTCCGGGCACAGATGGCGGCATAGCTCAGTTGGCTAGAGCATACGGTTCATACCCGTAGTGTCCCCGGTTCAAATCCAGGTGCCGCTACCAGACCCAAAAGACGGCACGTGCCGTCTTTTGGGGTCCCTTTTCCGAGCGTTCGGCCCGCTTGGGCAACATGGCCCGTTGGTCAAGTGGTTAAGACACCGCCCTTTCACGGCGGTAACACGAGTTCGAGTCTCGTACGGGTCACCAATATGGAGGCGTAGCTCAGCCGGTAGAGCACTTGCTTCACACGCAAGGGGTCACAGATTCGAGTTCTGTCGTCTCCACCATGAAAAAGCACATCCGAAAGGATGTGCTTTTTTGTTTTGTAAATCTAAGATAACAAAATTAGGGGCGCGCCGCATTTGCGGCGCGCCCTCTATTTATCCTTCCGTCTGGAGTGTGGCCTTGGACAGGTCAATGGGATGGTCGCACCGGTTGTCCACGTCGATGCCGTTGCCCGAGAACACCGTGCCCTCAAAGTCCAGGGTAATGTCGGTGGGCACATTCTCCAGCAGCACGGCGGTGCCGTTGTTGGTAAAGGTATTGTTGTGATAGCGGGTGTCCAAGGCGGACTGGCCGATGGAGTTGAAGTGGAAGCCCACCTCATTGCCGGTGAAGGTACACTGGGTCACGTTGATCCAGGCCTCCCCCTGGGACTGGAAGCCGGTCTTGTAGCCGGTGAAGGAGCAGCCGATGGCCCAGGCCTTCACGGGGGCGATGATGCCGATGTCGGTGCCGTCCCCCACAAAGTCCATGTCGTAGAAGTAGTTGATCCAGTTATAGTTGCCGCTGTCCATGGTCACCGAGCCCTTGAGGACGGTGCGGCCTGCCCCCTCGTCGGTGCAGCCGTAGAATTCGTAGGAGCGGTTCAGCGTCAGATCCCCCTCATAGGTCACCGGCGGCAGGTAGAGGTACACCAGATCGGAGGAGGGAAGCTCCCGGGCGGTCTGGTCCAGCAGGGCCTGGAGGTCCTCCACGGTGTCCATGGGGTAGTCCTGCCAGTGATACTCGTGGGTGATGATGGGGGTGATGTGGATGTTCTGGCGGACCCGGATCACGTCCCCGTTTTTCATTTGGATGGTCCAGACCACCTGGGGATTGCCGGAATTGCCGGTGAAGTCCAGGGAACACACCATGGCGGCATCGGGGGAATAGTCCGCATCGTGGCCGGGCTCCCCGGCGGTGAGGGGGGCGGAGGCGTTCTGGTCCTGGACCACCTCCACGGTGACCCCCTCCACCAGAGATTCAAACTCGGCCCAGGCGTCGGCGCCGGTGGTGGCGTCGTTGACGTACCAACGGGAGGGCCAGCGGTACTGCTCATCGGGAGCGCCCTGGTGATAAATGTCGGGGGCAGGGGCGCAGCGGTCGTTGGGCCAGGCTACCAGCAGCTGATAGATCTTGTCCCCGCTCTCGTAGTATACCTCGCCAAGGGCGTCAAACTCCTGGGGCTCATAGGGTCGGTTAAAGTACCAGATTGCCCCGCCAATGGCGGCGGCCACCACCAGAACCAGCAGCCCCAGCAGCTGCTTTTTCAGCAGAGGAGTGGCGGTTTTCGCCTGTTTCCGGGGGTGAATGTCGGTGGCGCAGTGGGGGCAGAAGGAGGATTCCTCCGGCAAAGGTGCGCCGCAGTGGGGGCATTTGTGTTCCATCTCTTATCCTCCGTTTCCCTGGTAGTCCAGCATGGTGTAGCCCAGCAGGTTGTAGTCCCGGTCCAGCAGCAGGTAGCACATCCACCGGCCCTCATTGGGCAGGAACTCTGCCAGCCGCTCGATCTCCCGGCACTGGCGCTCCAACTCCGGGCCATGGAGGGTGTGCCACAGAGCGTAGATCTGGGCGTCGTCTTCCCGAAGCACCGGGCCCTGGGCGGTGTTGTACCCCTTCAGGAACCACACCGCCCCGGAGGAGGCGATCTCCTCCGACGGAATGTAGGTGGAGAAATCGTCCTCCCAGCTTCCTTCAAAGGCGGCCAGCTCCTTTTCGTAGAGTTCGGTGAAGTCATAGTCGCAGCTTACCACGTCCATCTGCCACTTGCCGTCTCCCAGACTGGTGGGGGAGCCGATGAAATAGCCCATCAGGTGGGTGTTGCCGTCAAAGAGCAGCAGAGCCACCCGGTTGTTGGAGTCGTTGCCTGCGTTGTACATCCCATAATCCCCCACGGCGCTTTCTGTGCCCCGGGAGGACACCAGCTGGGCCATCTGGAAGCTGTTCACCAGATAGTCGTCGATGTTGTCACTGGTCTGGGTTGTGGTGCGGAAGTCAACGCAGGTCAGGGTGGGAAAGAACTCCTCCAGATACTCGGGGGTGACCTTCACCATGCCGTTTTCATCCTCCTGAAAGACCACCGGCGTGGTTTTGGAGGGCCAAAACAGAAAGGCGCAGACGGCTGCCACGATGACCAGCGCCAGCACCCATTTCAGGCCCTTCCGCCACAGGTGGGCGGGAACGGCGGCCGCCTCCCGGGTGCGGAGGCTCTGGGCGCAGTGGGGGCAGAAGGAGGCCTCCTCCGGCAGAACTGCGCCGCAGTGAGGGCATTTGTGTTCCATATGGATCATTCCTTTCAGGTAAAGGTGGCGTTTCCGGTGTTAATGGAGTGACCGGTGGGGTTGAGAATGGTGGCCTTGTTGCCGTCAAACAGACAGCCCGTAAAATCAATGGTCTTAAGGCCGGGTACCCGCAAAAGATCCACCGCAACCGTGTTGTTCCGGAAGGTATTGTCGGTAAAATCGGTGTAATTCCAGTAATCTCCGCTGCTGTCGAAACGGAAGCCCACGCTGTTGTTCTCAAACCAGCACCCCACCGGGTCGGCCCAATCGTCCCCGCCCACCAGCAGGCCGGTGTCCCAGCCGGTGAAAAGGCAGTCCTGCACCCGGCCGTCGGCCTCCACGGTGAGGCCGGTGCCCGAGCCGCTGCCCCGGAAGTCGATGTTCTCAATAAAGCACTGGGGGCCCCGGTCCACGTCCACTGTCACCGGGCCCAGAAAGGCGGTGCGCCGGTTCTGCTCATCCACGGTGCCGTACAAGTTGATGGGCCGCCCGGTGATGGTGAGGCCTCCTTCATAGTGGACAGGGGGGAGACTGAGCCGTACCACCGTGGGCAGGGGGACCTCTGCCTGGATCTGATCGACCAGAGCCTGAAGGTCCTCAATGGTGTCCATATCGTAGTCCGCCGGGGTGTAGTCCACCACCCCCACCGGCTGGATCACCAGCTTGTGCCGTAGAAGGATGGTGTCCCCGTTCTTCATATTCAGGGTCCACCGGATCTCTGCTTCCCCCCGGGTCTGGCCGGTGAAATAGAACGCTGAGAGGGCCATCCCCTCGGCGGCGGAATTACCCTGATAGCTGGGCTGCTTCCAGGTGATAAAGGAGGGGTTCTCCGAGGGCTGGAAGACCTGGACCTGGATCTCCTGGATCTGCTGCCGGAAGATCTGCCTCGCGTCTTTTCCCGTGTCTCCGTGGGTGACAAAAATCTTGGCGGCCCGGTCATAGTTCCAGTCCTCGATGGTCTGCACGGTGTATTCCGGCTCCGGGGTGCCGTCGTTGCGGAAGGTGACCGCCAGGTGGTAGTCGTTGCCGTTCAGGTGGTAGGTCAGCTCCCCCCAGGCGTCGTATGTATCGGGGGTAAGCGCGTCATACAGCAAAAAGGCCGACGCGGCCAGAGCAGTCAGCACTAGCAGCGTTACTAGCCGCTTCAGCCATTTGATCCACCAGCGGGCAGGCACCTCCACCGCCTGCCGGGGCCGGAGGTTTTCCGTGCAGTAGGGGCAGAAGGAGGCCCCCTCCGGGAGAGATGCGCCGCAGGCGGGGCAGGGCTTGGTCATGCTACAGGACCTCCATCAGCCGCAGGACGTTTTTATAGCGGTGCTGGGGATTGACGTGGGTGCACCGGTCCACGATGCGGCCCATTTTGCCCGGGGCCAGCTTTTTGGAGGGATGCTCTCCGGTGAGCATCACGTTGATGAGCACCCCCAGGGAGTAGATGTCGGTGCGGATGTCCGACTGGGACAGGCCGTACTGCTCCGGGGCGGCAAAGCCGGTGGTGCCCAGGATCTGGGTGTCGTTGTCGTGCTCCGGCTTGTGGAAGCGGGCGGCGTCAAAGTCGATGAGTACCGCCTGGTCCCCCCGGAGGATGATGTTCTCCGGCTTCACATCCCGGTGGACCGCCCCGATGGAGTGGAGCACCCACAGGGCTTTGCACACCTGCCGGACGATCTTCCGGGTTTCCTCCGATGAAAAAAGAGCTTCCCGTAACAGGAAGCCCAACGTGTCGCCCTCGATATATTCCTCCAGTGCCAGCACCTGGCCGTCCTGGAATGCCACCTCGTATACGGTGGGCAGATGGGGGCAGCTGTAGTCCAGCAGCTTGCGATAGACTTCCGGATTGCCGTGAAAACGGCGCAGAATGAAGCGCTTGCCAGTGGCCCTGTGGCGAATGAGGCAGACACTGCCCCGCGGACTTTGCTTCAGGACCCGGAGCTGGTCATACTCCGTCTCCAGCGCGTTTAACAGCCAGGTAAAGATACCGATCCCCTCCAAGGCCTTGTACACTATGCAAAGAGCATATTGTATTAGGACACGAAATATTGTACATTTAGTATATACGATTTCCATTTGAATGTAAAGGGGAGTGGAAAGTATGGAAATGAAGACCACCGGTGACCTGAGCCAGGCCCTGATGAGCGAGCCCGATCTGGACTCCTATCTCAGCGACAACCAGGATTTTTTCGCCAGCCAGAGCATTGCCGAACTGCTGACGGAGTGCTATAAAGACTGCCCCTATTCCAAGGCGGCCCTGGCCCGCAAGGCGGGGATGAGCGAGGTCTACCTCCACCAGGTCTTTGCCGGGCGGCGCAATCCCTCCCGGGACCGGCTCATCTGCCTGTGCGTGGGACTGGAGACCACCCTGGAGCAGACCCAGCAGCTGCTCAAGCAGGCCAGCTACGCCCCCCTCTACCCCAAGATCCGACGGGACGCCATTATCAGCTACGGCATCGTCCACGGCATGAGCCTGGAGGAGATCAACGACAAGCTCTTTGCCGAAAATGAGAAGACCCTGTCCTGAGGGGGCCATCCGACTATTTACACCGGACAGTTTTGGGAGTACAATGACCTTGTAAAAATTGCACAAGGAGGTGCCCCATGAAACTGACTTTTTTCGGCGCAGCCCGTGCCGTTACCGGCAGCTGTCACTGTGTGGAGTGCGGCGGGAAGAAGATTCTGGTGGACTGCGGCCTGCAGCAGGGCAGGGACGAGCGGGACAACCAGGAGCTGGATTTCAACGCCGGGTACATCGACGCGGTGGTAGTCACCCACGCCCACATCGACCACTCCGGCCGCATACCCCTGCTGGTGAAGCAGGGTTTTGAAGGCAACATCTACTGTACCCGTCTCACGGGGCAGCTGCTGTCCATCATGCTGCGGGACTCCGCCCACATTCAGGAGAGCGACGCCCAGTGGCAGAACCAGAAGGGTAAGCGCTCCGGCGCCGAGCCGGTGGAGCCCCTGTACACCGTGGCTGACGCGGAGGAGGCCATCAAGCACATCGTCACCTGCGAGTACGGCACCCGCCTCCAGATCGAGGACGGGGTGCGCATCCGCTTTGTGGATGCAGGCCATCTGCTGGGCTCGGCCAGCGTAGAGATGTGGCTCACCGAGGGGGACCAGACCCGCAAGGTGGTCTTCTCCGGCGACATCGGCAACCGGGATCAGCCCATCATCCGGGACCCTCAGTACATCAAGGAGGCCGATTACGTCCTCACCGAGTCCACCTACGGCGACCGGCTCCACGACATGAGCCAGAAGCCGGACTACACCGGGGACCTGGCCGCCATCATTGACGAGACCCTGGGCAAGGGAGGCAACGTCATCATTCCCTCCTTCGCGGTGGGCCGCACCCAGGAGCTGTTGTACTTCATGCGGGAAATGAAGGAAAAAGGTCTGGTGAAGAGCGTGCCCAACTTCCAGGTGGTGGTGGACTCCCCCCTGGCGGGCGAGGCCACCCGCATCTTCTCCGGCGACCTCCACGGCTATCTGGACGAGGAGGCCATCGCCGCCCTGAAGGGGGGCGCCCTCTTCCAGTTCCCCGGTCTCACCATTACCGAGTCCAGCGAGGAGTCCCGGGCCCTCAATGAGGACAAGACCCCCCGCATCATCATTTCCGCCTCCGGCATGTGCGACGCCGGCCGCATCCGCCACCACCTGAAGCACAACCTGTGGCGGCCGGAGTGTACCGTGGTCTTCGTGGGCTTCCAGGCGGAAGGCAGCCTGGGCCGGCGGCTCATCAACGGGGTCACGTCGGTGAAGCTCTTCGGCGAGGAGATTGCCGTCCGGGCTAAGATCGTAAACTTCCACGGCCTGTCCTCCCATGCCGACCGGGACGGCCTGCTGCGGTGGATCGAGAGCTACAATCCCCACCCCAAGCAGGTCTTCGTGGTCCACGGCGACGCGGAGGTCACCGAGATCTACGCCGACACCCTGCGCCAGCGGGGCTTGGCCGCCCACGCCCCCAACTATGAGGAGGTCTACGACCTGCTGGCCAACAAGATGCTCTCCCCCGGCCTGCCACCGGAGCAGAAGCCGGCGGTCACGCCCGGCGCCTCCCCCGCCTACCAGCGGCTGGAGGATGTGGGCCGCAAGCTGATGGAGGTCATCGCCCACAACAAGGGCGGCACCAACAAGGACCTGGGCAAGTTTGCCGACCAGCTGCGGGCCATCATCGAAAAGTGGGACCGCTGAATACAAAACACCAAGCGGGCCGTCCTTTGCAGGACGGCCCGCTTGGTGTTGTATCGGGTTTGATAGAGGATTTACATGCAGGTATAGCCGCCGTCCACCGGCACCATGACGCCGTTGACGTAGCTGGAGGAGGGAGAGGCCAGGAAGATGGCGGTGGAGTCCAGCTCGCCCTCGTTGCCGTAGCGCTCCATGGGGATGGCGCCCTTGGCGTACTCCTTGAACCAGTCGGTGTCCAGGGTGTCCTTGGTCAGAGGGGTCCAGAAATAGCCCGGGCAGATGGCGTTGACGGTGATGTTGTATTTGCCCCACTCGCAGGCCAGGCCCCGGGTCAGGTTGACCACGCCGCCCTTGGCTGCGTGATAGGGGGAGCAGGGGGCGATCTTGTTGCCCACCAGACCGTACATAGAGGCAATGTTGATGATGCGGCCGTACTTGGCGGGGATCATGGCCTGCTTGGCCACCTCCCGGGCCATCTTAAAGGTGCCGAACAGGTCAATGTTCAGCTCGTTGCCGAACTGCTCGTCGGTGATATCCTCAGCGGGGGCTGCGGCACCGGTACCGGCATTGTTGATCAGAATATCAATGCGGCCAAAACGGTCCATGATGGTCGTCACCGCTTCCTGCACCATCTGGGTGTCAGTGATATCGCAGCGTACTGCCAGGGTCTCCACGCCGTAAGTCTCGTGGAGCTCCTTGGCCACGGCGTCAATCTTCTCCTGACGGCGGGCCAGCGCCACAATGGAGCAGCCCTGATTGGCCAGTGCATGGGCCATCTGCACGCCCAGACCGGTGGAACAGCCGGTTACCACAGCAACCTGTCCGGTCAGATCAAAATAAGATTTCATCGGTTAGACCTCCTTACAGCAGTGAAATTATACTAATAAGTATATAATCTATACAAGTATTAGTGTAGCACTGGACGGGGGGACTGTCTATTGGGAGATATCACGGGAATTTGTGCAGGGATTTGTAGGATTTGCAGACACAAAATGGTAACCACTGAGAAAAAAGTAAGGCACGCCGAGGCACGCCTTACTTTTTTCTCAGTGGTTCACCATCCGAATTTGGCCCGGTAGCGCCACAGAAAGCCGATGGACAGCAGGCAGGAGATGGCCTCTGCTACCGGTACGGCAATCCACACACCGGTGACCCCCAGGATGCGGGGCAGCAGGAGCAGCCCGGCCATGAGGAAGCCGAAGGTGCGGGCAAAGGAGATAAGGGCGGAGGTCCGTCCGTCGGACAGGGCGGTAAAGAGGGCGGAGGCGAAGATGTTCACCCCGGCAAAGAGGAAGGTGGGGGCGAAGAAGTGGAAGCCCTCCAGAGCCAGGGCGTGGACCTGGGTGCCCGCCGGTGAGAACACCCCCACGATGACGGGGGCCAGCACCAGGGCGGCGGCCAGGATGCCCACGGCGGCGCACAGGATGAATCGGGCGCAGTGGCGGAAGGTGGCTCGCAGCCGGTCGTACCGCTCCGCTCCCTGGTTGAAGCTGAACACCGGGGCCACACCCATGGAGAAACCCAAAAACAGGGAGACCAGCAGGAACTGGGCGTAGAGGATGATGGTGATGGCGGCCACCCCTGCCTCCCCCAGCAGGTCCAGCATGATGATGTTGAAGAAGAAGGTGGTGACGGCGGTGGACAGATTGGTCACCATCTCGGAGGAGCCGTTGAAGCAGGCCCGGCCCAGCAGCCGCCAGTCCAGCTGGGGGCGGGCAAAGCGCAGGCCATCCTTCCGGGTGAGGAAGAAGATCACGCCGCACACCGCCGGGATGCAGTAGCCGGTGACGGTGGCCACAGCAGCGCCCGCGATGCCCATTTGCAGGGGCCCCATGTACAGCCAGTCCAGCACGCCGTTGGTGACGCCGGCGGCGATGGTGAGCCCCAGTCCCAGGCCGGGGCGGCCCGCCGCCACGAAGAAGCTCTCAAAGAGCAGCTGAAGCATGGCCATGGGGGCGAAGAGCAGCAGGATACGCAGGTAGCAGGCGGCGTCCGCCAGCAGCAGGTCGCTGGCCCCCAGCAGCCGGGCCAGGGGCTCGGCACCGAAGGCGGCCAGCAGGGCGAAGAACACCCCGGCGCATACTGCCGTCACGGCCAGGAAGCCGAAGGTGTGGCGTGCCCCCTCCAGATCTCCTGTTCCCATCCGGTGGGACACCACAGCGCTGCCGCCGGTGCCCAGCATGATGCCCACGGCCAGCACGATGCTGACGGCGGGATAGGCGATGTTGATGGCGGCCAGGGCGTTTTCTCCCACCAGCCGGGAGGTGAGCACCCCGTCCACAATGGTGTACAGGGAGGTCACCAGCATCATAATGGTGGTGGGCAGGGCAAAGCGGAGCAGTCCGCCCAGGGTAAAGTCCTGATCCAACCGATTTTTCATAGCCTGTGCCTCCTTTTCTATCAAGCATTTACAAACAGCACTGACCATGATAAGCTATCGGGTAACCCGATAGTCAAGAGGGAGGTTGGCCCCATGGCTCAAAACGATATGCGCTTTACCACCGGGGAGTTTGCTGCCCTGTGCGGCGTCACCAAGCACACCCTGTTTCACTACGATGAGATCGGCATTTTCTCCCCCGCCATCCGGGGGGAGAACGGCTACCGCTACTACGCCCCGGTGCAGATCGAGGTCTTTCAGGTCATTGCGGTGCTCAAGGAGCTGGGGATGCCCCTGGCCGAGATCCGGGCCTATCTGGACCGGCGCAGTCCCGAGAACCTGCTGGACCTGCTGGAGCGGGAGGGGGCGGCCCTGACGGAGAAGCTCAACCGGCTGCGGCGGCTGCGGGCCCTTATTGCACGAAAGGCGGAGCTGACCCGCCAGGCCATGGCGGTGTGTCCCGGCCAGGTCCGTGTGGAGGAGCAGCCCCGCCGGTGGTATGTGGCCACCGAGGCCCCCGGTATCGCCGACGCGGGCAAATACGCCCAGGTCATGGCCCGCCACATGGAGTACTGCGAGGCCCACCATGTGGAGAGCCCCTACGCCCTGGGAGCCATCCTGCCGGTGGAGTCCGCCCGGCAGGGAGACTGGGAGGGCTATACCCACTGCTACACCCAGGTGGACAAGCCCATCCGGGGGGTGCGGCTGCTCACCGCCCCGGCGGGGTCCTACCTGACCTACTACCACGCCGGCAGCTTTTACACCGTGTGGGAGGGCTATCGCCGCCTGCTGGAGTGGGCGGAGGAGAAGGGGCTCACCCTGGGGCCCTACTTCTGGGAGGACGTGCTGCTGGACGAGCTGGCGGGCAAGGGGTACGACCAATACCTGCTGCGTTTGTCGGTGGCCATTGAAACCCAGGATTTTTAGCAAAATTTAGAACAAATGTTTGCAATACGGGGGCGATTATGGTATACTGTAGTCGTATAAGACTGGATAAGGAGGGTCTGCCATGAAAACGCTCTCGCCCAAGCAGCAGCAGATCTACGACTACATCATTTCCTTTTCGGCCGAGCACGGCTATCCCCCTTCCGTCCGGGAGATCGGGGCCTATGTGGGACTGAAATCCCCCTCCACCGTCCACTTCCACCTGAAGGGCCTGGAGTCCGCCGGGCTCATCACCAAGGCGGAGGGCAAGACCCGCTCCATCACCGTGGCCCAGACCGAGCCCCCGGCGCCCCCGGAGGACAAGGTGCCTGTGGTGGGCAGCGTGGCCGCCGGCTCTCCCATTCTGGCCCAGGAGTGTATTGAGGACTATCTGACCTTTGACACCGGCGGACGGCCCGGTGAGTATTTTGCCCTCCAGGTCCGGGGGGAGTCCATGAAGTACGCCGGTATCCTGCCCGGGGACCTGGTGGTGGTCCACCAGCAGAGCGACGCCAACAACGGGGAGATCGTGGTGGCCCTCTTTGAGGACGAGGCCACGGTAAAGACCCTCCGCCGCAAGGACGGCCATGTGTGGCTCATGCCGGAGAACCCGGACTACGAGCCCATCGACGGCGAGGGCTGCACTATCCTGGGCAAGGTCACCGCCGTGGTGCGGCGGTACTGAGATGGACCGCATCGTCTTTGATACCCCTGTGGGGCCCATGGCCCTGGAGGGGACGGAGGAGGCCCTCACCGCCCTGTATCTGCCCAACACCCCGGCGGAGCCGGTGGGAGCAGAGACCCCTCTGCTGGCCCGGGGCCGGGAAGAACTGCTGGCGTATTTCGCGGGGAAGCGGTGGACCTTCGACCTGCCGCTGAAGCCCCAGGGCACCCCCTTTCAGCAGAAGGTGTGGTCCGCCCTGGCGGATATCCCCTACGGACAGACCATCACCTATGGAGAGCTGGCCCGCCGGGTGGGCTGCCCCAAGGGGAGCCGGGCGGTGGGTCAGGCCAATCACCGCAACCCCCTGCCCATTTTATTGCCCTGCCACCGGGTGGTGGGGGCCAACGGTACCCTCACCGGCTACGGAGGCGGGCTGGAACTGAAGGAATGGCTGCTGCGACTGGAGGGAATCTTATGAAGAGACTGTTTTCTGCCGCCGACGCCTATATCGCCAAAATGAATTGGAAGGACCTGGCCCTGGTAAAGCTGTGCCTGTGCTCCGTGGGCGTGCTGTTGGGCCTGGCTGCCCCCAAACGGGTGCGGAAGTGGGCCGCCTTTGGGGCGATGGTGGTGTTTGTGGCCACCTATCTGCCCATTATGCTGAAATTCCTCCCCCATCTCATTGGCTGGGGGAGAGAGGAGACGGACGCATGAAGCTGATCACCTGGAACGTCAACGGCCTGCGAGCCTGCCTGGGTAAGGGCTTTCTGGACTTTTTCAACGCCATGGACGCCGACGCCTTCTGCCTGCAGGAGACCAAGCTCCAGCCCCACCAGATCGAGCTGGACCTGCCCGGCTATCACATCTACTGGAACAGCGCCGAGAAGAAGGGCTACTCCGGTACCGCCCTCATCACCAAGACCGAGCCTCTCACCGTGACCTACGGCCTGGGCATCCCGGAGCACGACACTGAGGGCCGGGTCATTACCGCGGAATATGAGGACTTCTATCTGGTGTGCTGCTACACCCCCAACGCCCAGAACGAGCTGGCCCGCATCGACTACCGGATGCAGTGGGAGGATGACTTCCGCTCCTACCTGATGGACCTGGACCAGAAGAAGCCGGTGGTGCTGTGCGGCGATCTCAACGTGGCCCACGAGGAGATCGACCTGAAGAACCCCAAGAGCAACCGGGGCAATGCCGGTTTCTCCGACCAGGAGCGGGAGAAAATGACTACCCTGCTGGGCAGCGGCTTTGCCGACAGCTTCCGGGCTCTCTACCCGGACAAGACCGGGGCCTACACCTGGTGGAGCTACCGCTTCAACGCCCGGAAGAACAACGCGGGGTGGCGCATCGACTACTTCATTGTGTCGGAGCGCCTGCTGCCCCGGGTGAAGGACCAGATCATCCACGCCGACGTCACCGGCAGCGACCACTGCCCGGTGGAGCTGGACCTGGCGTAACAACCTGAAATATAAAAACGCCCTGTATTTTCCGAGGGGAAAATACAGGGCGTTTTCTAATTTTTAAAGAAACAGCTCGGGCTGACGGGGGGTACCCGCCTTCTCCTCCAGCATGGCGGTGGTGGCCTGGAGGGCGGGAGCGGGGATGGTGCGGGCGCCCCGGGGGCACACGGATACGCAGCGCATGCAGGTGATGCACCGCTCCGGATCGGTCTGGCTGGGCTGTCCCGTGGGGATGGCGCCCACTGGGCAGCGGGCGGCGCACACGGCGCAGGAGATGCAGCTCTCCCCGGCGGCGGGGTGGAAGGGGACCCCCTTCCAGTCCTTGTAGGGGGTGTTGCCCGGCACAGTCACCGGGGCCAGAGGCTCGGGACCGGCCAGCTTGTCCAGCACCGCACGGCCGAAGGCTGCGGCCTGCTCCAGGTCGGCGCTGTCCGGGCGGCCCTGGGCGATGGTGGGGGCGATGGAGTGCTGGGCCACGAAGGCGGCGGCAGCCACCACCTGGAAGCCGGCGGCGGTGAGGGCGTCCTTCAGCTCCAGCAGCGCGTCCTCATAGGCCCGGTTGCCGTAGACTGCCAGGGCCACGGCGGGGCCGGAGCCCTTCAGGGCGGCCAGCCGCTCCAGGGCAACAGCGGGGATGCGCCCGCCGAACACCGGCGCGGCGACCAGCAAGACGGCATTGTCCGCCACCGGGGTCTCCGGAACAGGACGGGACAGGTCGATGACCTGACTTGCGCCGCCGGTCACGGCCTTGGCGATGGCGGCGGTGCCGCCGGTGGGACTGAAAACAGCGGAAATCCAATGGGGTTCATTCATGGTGTGTTTCCTCCTTTTGCTCGCTGCGCCCACCGAAAAAACGACCTAAAATATCCGGCGGCGGAGTGGAGTCCTCCTTGGAGAGCAGGAACTTTTTGATGACGAAAATGAGGACCACCGCTGCCACCCCCAGCAGGGTGTCCATGGAGCTGGAGTGGCTCACCACCAGCTGACGGGCGATGGCGAAGAGCAGCACGTCGGTAACGGCCCGGGGGGTGTGGAGGATCAGCATCTTCACAAACTCCAGACCCACGACGATGTTCATGGTGTTGGCAAAAAACTCATTGAGGCTGAACTGTCCGATCATGAGATAGTTCAGGGAGTCCTTTCCGGTCAGCACCATCTGCACCACGGTGACCAGCAGGATGAACAGAGCAATGACCAGCTCCAGCACCCAGGCGGTCTTGAGGAGGAATTTGACAACGCTCCCTTTCATATGGGCGGCCCCTTTCCAAATGGTAATCTGCACAAATTATAACGGATAGCCCTGCCTGCGTCAACGCCGGGGAGGTATAGGGCGGGAAAATTCGGGTATGCTACCAAAATGAGATTGACTTGCCGGTCAAACTGTGCTATGATGGCCGCAGTTGAAAAGGGAGTAGTTTAAAGCCATACCATCAACATCACGGTCCGGTTTGCCGGCCTGGCGGTATGCACCCCATGGGTAACAAGACTTTTCGACAACTGCCGAGGAATTTCCGGCGGTTGGCGAAGGGTCTTTTTTCTTTACCCTTCGCCGGAACGCAAACTGGAAGGGAAGGAAATGCTATGACAGAATCCTATTACCGAAAGTCAGTCCAGCAGGCGCTGGACGCCCAACAGGCCAAGATGGAAGGCCTCAGCGACCAGGAGGCCGGCCGCCGCCGGGAGCAGTACGGCCCCAACAAGCTGTCCGAGGGCAAGAAGAAGTCGGTGGCCCAGGTGTTTGCCGAGCAGTTCAAGGATCTGTTGGTGATCATCCTCATCGTGGCCGCCGTCATCTCCGCTCTGTCGGAGAACGTGGAGAGCACCATCGTCATCTTCGCCGTGCTCATCCTCAACGCCATCCTGGGTACCGTTCAGTACCTGAAGGCGGAAAAATCGCTGGAGAGTTTGAAGGCCATGTCCTCCCCCTCCGCCAAGGTGCTGCGGGGCGGCGTGCGGCTGGAGATCCCCTCCGCCGACGTGGTCCCCGGCGACATCGTGCTGCTGGAGGCCGGCGACATGGTGGTGGCCGACGGCCGTGTGCTGGAGAACTTCTCCCTCAAGGTCAATGAGTCCTCCCTCACCGGCGAGAGCGAGGGCGTGGATAAGACCGCCGATGTCATTGACGCCGACCAGGTGGCCCTGGGCGACCAGAAGAACATGGTGTTCTCCGGCTCCCTGGTGACCTACGGCCGCGCCACCGTGCTGGTTACCGGTACCGGCATGAACACCGAGCTGGGCAAGATCGCCGCCCTCATGAACCAGACCCAGCAGCGCAAGACCCCCTTGCAGCAGAGCCTGGACAGCTTCTCCGCCAAGCTGGCCATCGTCATCATGGCCATCTGCGCCGTGGTGTTCGCCCTGTCTGTCTTCCGCACCGGCATGGACGTGCTGGACTCCCTCATGTTCGCCGTGGCCCTGGCGGTGGCCGCCATCCCCGAGGCCCTCAGCTCCATCGTCACCATCGTGCTGGCCATGGGCACCCAGAAGATGGCCAAACAGAACGCCATCATCAAGGACCTGAAGGCGGTGGAGAGCCTGGGCTCCGTCTCCGTCATCTGCTCGGATAAGACGGGCACCCTGACCCAGAACAAGATGACCCCCCAGAAGGTGTACGCCGACGGCTCCCTGCTGGAGGGCGACGACCTGGAGCTGGTCAACGATGTGCAGCGGCTGCTGCTGAAGGCCGCCCTGCTGGCCAGCGACGCCACCAACAACGAGGAGACCGGCGCCTCCATCGGTGACCCCACCGAGGTGGCCCTGGTCATGCTGGGCGAGAAGTTCGGCGTGGACGAGGAGGCCTACCGGGCTCAGCATCCCCGCCTGGGCGAGCTGGCCTTTGATTCCGACCGCAAGCTGATGAGCACTCTCCACGACATCGACGGGGTGCCCACCCTCTTCACCAAGGGCGCCATCGACGTACTGCTGGACCGGTCCAAGTGGCTGCTCACCCGGCAGGGCAAGGTGGAAATGACCCCCGAGCGCAAGGAGGAGATCGCCCGGGTCAACATGGAGCTGTCCATGGAGGGCCTGCGTGTGCTGGCCTTTGCCTACCGGGAGATGGATGCTGTCCGGCCCCTCACCCTGGAGGACGAGAACGACTTCACCTTCATCGGCCTCATTTCCATGATCGACCCGCCCCGGCCCGAGGCCATTCAGGCGGTGGCCGACGCCAAGCGGGGCGGCATCCGCACCATCATGATCACCGGCGACCACAAGGTCACCGCCTCCGCCATCGCCCGCCAGCTGGGCATCTTCCAGGACGGGGATGAGGCGGTGTCCGGCCTGGAGCTGGACCAGATGACCGACGCCGACCTGGATGAACGCCTGGCCAGAATCTCCGTGTACGCCCGGGTGTCCCCCGAGCACAAGATCCGCATCGTCAACGCCTGGCAGCGAAAGGGCAACATCGTGTCCATGACCGGCGACGGCGTCAATGACGCCCCCGCCCTGAAGAAGGCGGACATCGGTGTGGCCATGGGCATCACCGGCACCGAGGTGTCTAAGGACGCCGCCTCCATGATCCTGGCCGACGACAACTTCGCCACCATCGTCCGGGCGGTGGTCAACGGCCGCAGCGTGTACGCCAACATCCGAAACGCCATCCAATTCCTGCTCTCCGGCAATACCGCCGGCATCTTCTGCGTGCTGTATGCCTCCCTGCTGGCCCTGCCGGTGCCCTTCCAGCCGGTGCACCTGCTGTTCATCAACCTGCTCACCGACTCTCTGCCCGCCATTGCCATCGGCGTGGAGCCCGCCCGCAAGGGCCTGCTGGACCAGAAGCCCAGAGATCCCAAGGAGCCCATCCTCAACAAGTCCCTGCTCTCCCGCATCGGCGGCCAGGGCCTGCTCATCGCCATCGTCACCATGATCGCCTTCTACCTGGGCTACCAGGGAGGCGACGCCATGCTGGCCTCCACCATGGCCTTTGCTACCCTGACCCTGGCCCGTCTGTTCCACGGCTTCAACTGCCGGGGCGACGCGTCCATCTTCAAGCTGAAGCTCTCCGCCAACAAGGCCTCCATCGGCGCCTTCTTCGCCGGTGTGGTGCTGCTGATGCTGGTGCTCTTCACCCCCGGCCTCAAGAGCCTGTTCATGGTCTCCCCCGCCTTCGGACTGGCCAATCTGGGGCAGATCGTGGGTCTGGCCTTCCTGCCCACCCTGGTGATCCAGATCGTGAAGATCATCGCCGACCTGAAAAAGGGCAAGGACTAATCGCAAAAAAAGGCGCGCCCGCAAGGCGCGCCTTTTTCATGCAGAAAAACCGGGGCGCGGTGTTTCCACCGCGCCCCTTGCAGGATCGGGGATCGAATGGTTGAAGCTCCTTTCGCCTTTCGCCAGAGGGTGAGCTCACCCGGCACCGGCTTAAAAGGAGATGCGGAACCAATCGGACATCCGGTCCGCTTTTAGTATGTCCCGCCTCCAGTGCGCTATGTCAGGAAAAAACCGGTATAAAAACAGGCATACCTGCCCAAACTGGACATAGGATAAAACCGGTAAGAGTCCGGAGCAAGGAGGAAAGCATATGCCGGAAGCCGTCAAGCGCTTCAGCCTGCGCCGGCGGGATCGGGAACGGGATAGGACCCGCAGCGTGCTGCTGGAGGGACTGTCCCAGACCCGCGCCCTCATCGCCCAGGCCTATCAGGGATTCAACGATGCCTGTGACCCGG
This sequence comes from Flavonifractor sp. AGMB03687, assembly GCF_017811815.1. Lineage (GTDB taxonomy): Bacteria > Bacillota > Clostridia > Oscillospirales > Oscillospiraceae > Flavonifractor. The sequence goes on along the minus strand of NZ_JADKZI010000008.1, from coordinate 113,763 downwards.
ATCTCATTGAATCCTTTGTCTTTGAGATCAACGCCCTTCAGTCCCGCTACACCTACCTGTTGCGGCAGGTGAAGGAGCTGGACGGGGAGGAGACCGCCCGCACCGGATAAGGGGGCATGGGCCCTGCCGCCAAGGTTCTGGCACAGGAACAAGGAGGTGGCGGCGGTGGAACCACTGCTCAATGCCCTGCCCTGGGTGGCGGGGGGATTATTTCTGGTGCTGCTTCTGGCGGTACTGCGCAGGCCCCTGAGCTGGCTGGGCCGGCTGGCGGCCCGGACCGGCGTGGGGCTGGGGGTGCTCTACGTCCTGAGCTGGGCGGGGGGCGCCCTGGGGCTCCATCTGGGGGTCAACCTGACCAACGCCCTGGTGCTGGGGGTGCTGGGCGCGCCGGGCTTCGGCCTGCTGGTGGCCCTGGAGTGGATGCTGGCCGTATAGAGCGCCGAGGAGCGCCGTCCCCGGGGGGCGGCGCTCCTTTTTTATGGAGAAAAGAGGGTCAACGGGGAATAATTTATAATTGGGTCCATTTGTGTTCACAATTTTTTAAAATACGTATCGTAAAATAATGTCTGCTGAATTAACCGCCATGCGGTTTATTCGCGCGGCGGTAGCCGCGCAATTTTATAAAAACGGCTTGAAGTGGCCGTTTTTATGAAATTCAGCCATTGTTACAATGCGTATTTCCGTTGGTGCGTCTCAACGCACCAACGAAAGGTGCAAGGTTTTTGACGATATCGTCCAAAAACCTTGCACTTGAACAAAGCCAACAGACCTTGAAAGCAGGTGCTTTCAAGGTATTCTGCTTTGTTCAGTACGCATTATAATAATCCCTGCTAAAAATATCTGCCGGCTGTGTAGGTTCGGCAGCGGCCCATAGAGAAACAGTAAGGAGTGGACCTGATTTGAAACGCAAATGCGCGGCGCTGATCTGCGCCCTGACTTTATGCGCCGGACTGGCGCTGCCCGCCTCCGCGGCGGAGTTTGCCGACGTGGCCAAGGGATCCTGGTATGAGTCGGCGGTGAATGAAGTGGTGGACCTGGGCCTGATGAACGGCGTCAGCGACACCCTGTTTTCCCCCAATGCCACCGTCACCCGTTCCACCGTGGCCGTGGTGCTGTGGCGGATGGAGGGGGAGCCCACCCCGGTGTGGCGGGGCCACTTCCCCGACGTGCCCATCGACAGCTGGTACGGCATTGCCGCCGACTGGGCCTGCGAGGCCAAGATCATCAACGGCACCGACAAGGGTACCTTCAGCGACGGCGTGGTCACCCGGCAGGAGCTGGCGGTGATGCTCAGCCGCTATGACGAGTACAAGGGCCAGTCCATGGCGGAGGGGTCCCTGAATCTGTACAGCGACGCCAACCAGGTGGCCTCCTGGGCCAAGGAGGGCGTGGCCCACGCCATCGGCATGGGCTGGCTGGAGGGCTCCGACGGCAAGCTCTCCCCCAAGGGCACCACCACCCGTGCCCAGCTGGCCGTGATTTTACAGCGGATGAACACCCAGGCCATGGGTTGACCGGGCCGTTTCCGGCGCGGGCTATAGAAAGGAGAAACCCCCACATGGAAAAAGGCAACCTCTTCGTATCCTACCTCCGGGTCACCCAGCACGTGTCCCAGCAGTTCCGCAGCCACTACGGGCGGATGGATCTGACCTTCCCCCAGGCTATGGTGCTCACGGTGCTGGGGGAGGACGGACCGGTGCCCATCAGCACCCTGGCCGAGCGCACCGGCAGCGCCAACAGCACGGTGTCCGGCATCGTGGACCGGCTGGAGAAGCTGGGCCTGGCCAAGCGCCAGCGCAGCGAGACCGACCGGCGGGTGATCTACGTCAGCGCCACCGAGAAGTATACCGCCCTGCGGGACAAGGCCGCCACCGATGTGCGCAGCTACTTCTCCACCCTGATGGAGCATATGACGGAAGAGGACCGCACCCTGGTGGCCACCGCCCTGCAGAAGCTGGACGAGGCCCTGAGCAAGGTAGAGGAAGAGAAGGCAAACTGATTTTAGTAAGGAAGGGAAGAGGTGTCCGATCGTGAGGAGGTATGGTTACGACCCCTATCATGGGCGCAGCCGCGGCCGAACCGCGCTGAAAATTCTGATCGGGATACTGCTGTGCCTGCTGGTGCTGTCTGTGGCGGCCCTGTTGTTCCTGGAACCCTACATCCACTACACATCCGACGGCGTGCGGCTGGATCTGCCCTTCTTCCAGAACAAGGATGGGGAGCCCGCTCCGCCGGAGAACTCCACGCCCCTCCAGCTCACCACCCCCTCTCCCACCCCCACCAGCACCCCTGAGCCGGAGACCGACTTCCGGGGCGTGCTGCTGGCTGCTACTGCCATTACCGACGGCACCGCCCAGAGCCAGGTGGATGCCGCTGGCGGCACCGCCGCCATCTTTTCCATGAAGGAGACCGACGGCACTCTGGGCTATCAGTCCCAGACCACTCTGGGCACCTCCTCGGAGCAGGCGGGCATCAACGAGGCCATCCAGACCCTCAACGGGGGCGAGCTGTACACCGTGGCCTGGATCTCCTGCTTCCGGGACAACGCCCTGCCCTGGAATGACCGGGCCCTGGGCATCCACAGCAATTCGGGCAACTGGCGGGACGACGAGAGCATCCGCTGGAGCAGCCCGGCGGTGGAGTCGGTGCGCTCCTATGTGGCCCAGGTGTGCGGCGAGCTGGCCGGACTGGGCTTTGACGAGATCCTGCTGGACAACTGCGGCTTCCCCACCCGGGGCACCGTCAGCTATATCAAGAGCGACAGCAACTATGACCCCGCCACCCTGACCCAGACCATGGAGACCTTCTTCCAGACCCTGGACCAGACCATGGCCCAGTACCCCGAGGTGAAGGTGTCGGTGGTCACCAGCCTGACGGTGCTCAACGGCGGCTCCGACGGCAGCGGCCTCACCTTGGACCTGCTGAAGCAGTACGCCGACAAGGTCTACGTCCAGGTGGGCGAGGGGGAGACGGTACCCACCATTGAGGGCCTGGAGATCGTGCCCATCGTGAGCCAGGGCACCGATACCGGCAGCTGGGCGGTGCTGAGCTGAGAAAACCGCGAAAAAAGTTCAAAAATGCCTTGACTTTCGGAATGTTGACTGATATACTACTAGAGCCGCTTTGAATGGGAACCCAAGTGACCGACGTGACTGATGTGACGTCACGCTTCGGCCCTCCCCCGACAGCGAGCCCGTAATGAAGGAGTTGAAAACGTAATGCACGCAATCATCGAGACCGGTGGTAAGCAGTACAAGGTGGCTGAGGGCGATACCCTCTTCATCGAGAAGCTGCCCAACGAGGCCGGCGACAACGTGACCTTTGACAAGGTGCTGGCTGTCATCGACGGCGAGAAGATCACCGTGGGCACTCCCGTGGTGGAGGGCGCCAAGGTGGCCGCTTCCGTGGTGAAGAACGGCAAGGGCAAGAAGATCATGGTCTTCAAGTACAAGCCCAAGAAGGGTTACCGCAAGCGTCAGGGCCATCGTCAGCCCTACACCAAGGTGACCATCGGCGCCATCTCCCTGTAAGATGACTACCGTCTCTTTTCACATGGAGGGGGACCGCATCGTGGGCTTCACTGTGAAGGGCCACAGCGGTTACGCCGAAGCGGGGAGCGACATCGTCTGCGCTGCCGTCACCAGTGCCATCCGCCTGACCGAGTGCGCCGTCAACGACGTACTGGGCCTGGGCGCCTCGGTGAAGGTGAAGGAGCACGACGCGTCCATCACCCTGCGCATCCCCGGTGGGCTCAGCGAGACCGGCGAGAGCACCTGTCAGACTCTTCTGACTGCTCTCATGGTCCATTTCGCCAGCCTGCACGAGGAATATCCTGAGAATATTCTCGTACTGGAAGAGGATTGATCGGACAGTACGACGAACGTTTTAACACACAAGTTTGGAGGTGTGACACCATGCTGAACATCGGTATTCAGTTCTTCGCTCATAAGAAGGGCGTGGGCTCCACCCGTAACGGCCGCGATTCCGAGGCCAAGCGTCTGGGCGTGAAGCGGGGCGACGGTCAGTTCGTTCTGGCCGGCAACATCCTGGTCCGCCAGCGGGGCACCCATATCCATCCCGGCGTCAACGTGGGCAAGGGCAGCGACGACACTCTGTTCGCCATGAAGAGCGGCCGCGTGAAGTTTGAGCGCCTGGGCAAGGACCGCAAGCAGGTCTCTATCGTGGAGATCGCCCAGTAATTATGGGTATCATAAGCCTCGGACGGGAACCCGTTCGAGGCTTTTCTATTGGCAAGATGATGGCCGCAAGGCCAGACGAAGGAGGTTTTTATGGCAGCACCCTTTGTAGATACCGCCCGCATCACCGTCAAGGCGGGCAATGGCGGCAACGGCGCGGTGGCCTTCCACCGGGAGAAGTACGTGGCCGCCGGCGGACCCGACGGCGGTGACGGCGGCCGGGGGGGCAACGTGATCCTGGAGATCAACCCCCATATGTCCACCCTGATGGACTTCCGCTATAAGCGCAAGTACGTGGCGGGCAACGGCATGGACGGACAGGGCAAGCGCTGCTCCGGCAAGGACGGCGAGGATATGATCATCAAGGTGCCCCGGGGCACCGTGGTGCGGGACGCCGAGACCCAGGAGATCATCTGTGATATGTCGGAGACCGACCGCTTCGTGCTGGCCAAGGGCGGCAACGGCGGCTGGGGCAACAAGCACTTTGCCACCCCCACCCGTCAGGTGCCCCGCTTCGCCAAGGCTGGCCTGCCCGGTCAGGAGCGGCAGGTCATCCTGGAGCTGAAGCTGCTGGCCGACGTGGGCCTGGTGGGCTTCCCCAACGTGGGCAAGTCTACCCTGCTCTCCGTGGTGTCCAAGGCCCGGCCCAAGATCGCCAACTACCACTTTACCACCCTGTTCCCCAACCTGGGCGTGGTCTATGTGGACGAGGGCGTGTCCTTCGTGCTGGCCGACATCCCCGGCATCATTGAGGGCGCCTCCGACGGCGCCGGCCTGGGCCACGATTTCCTGCGGCACATCGACCGCTGCCGCCTGCTCATCCACGTGGTGGATGTGTCCGGCTGCGAGGGCCGTGACCCGGTGGAGGACTTTAAGGCCATCCAGGAGGAGCTGAAGCAGTACGGCCCCGACCTGGCCTCCCGGCCCATGATCGTGGCGGGCAACAAGGTGGACATCGCCGCCGACCGCACCGGTCTGGAGGCCCTGAAGGCCTACGTGGAAGGGCTGGGCATGCCCTTCTATGAGATCTCCGCCGCTGCCCAGCTGGGCACCCGGGAGCTGATGTTTGCCGCCGCCCGGGAGCTGGAGCACCTGCCTCCCATCACGGTGTACGAGCCCACCTATGTGGAGCGTCCCCCGGAGGTGGATATGTCCGAGCCCCTCAACATCATCCACGAGGAGGACACCTGGATCGTGGAGGGTCCCTGGCTCCAGCGGCTCATGGCCAACGTCAACTTCGGCGACTACGAGTCCCGCAACTGGTTCGACAAGATGCTGCGCCAGTCCGGCCTCTTCGACCGGCTGGAGGAGATGGGCATCCACGACGGGGATATCGTGTCCCTGTACAATCTGGAGTTCGAGTACCAGCGCTAACGAAACAGGGCCCGCCAGATGGCGGGCCCTGTTTTTGTTTTACTGGGAGATCGGGATGACCACATCCCCCACGGTGACCGAGGCCACCTCCTCCAGGGGACGGATGGAGTCAAAGATAATACCCATGGTGCATTTGGTCTTGCCGCCACTGGAGCTGGCACTGGTCGTGGCATTCTTGAGCTCCAGGGTGGAGCCGTCGGTGTAGGTGAGGGTCACGGGCAGGTCCCGGAAGGGGGCGTAGGGGTCGTTTGCCGCATCTTCCTGGCCGTTTTGCCGCTCCGCCTCCGGCGCCTCCTGATGGACGGTGTACTCCACCATGATGGACAGGGGGGAGAGGGTAATGCGGCCCAGGGTGGCGTCCATGCCGCTCACCTGAATCGCCTGTCCGGCGGGGAGGTCCATGGAGGAATCCTCAAAGTCCATGGTAAAGTCCAGGGTCCAGGGGCCCTCCGCCAGCAGAGTCTTGTTGGCATAGCTGTCGGTGGTGTCATAGAGCCCCCGGAAGGTGGTGCTCACCTTGCCCGAGCGGATGGGGGTGTCGGAGGTCCAGAAGGTCACAAACTGGATGGCGTTGTCGGTGGGGTCGGCGTCGTAGAAGTGGGAGAAGCCTCCGCCGCCTCCGGAGGACAGGAAGGCCAAGGGGCCGGTGGGCCGCAGGTCGTAGGACTCAAAGGAGAGGGGCAGGCGGCCCTCGTATTCCTCGCTGCCGTCCAGCGTCTCCTGGCTCACCAGGGGCTGCCCGTCCTCCCGGGAGATGGAGTAGACGATGGCGTAGGAGTAGGTGTCCCCCACGATGGCGTCGGCGGTGATGGTGATGCCGTCAGCGGTGACTGAGGCGCCGATGGGGTAGCCGATCTGGTCAATGACCTCGGTCTGGGTAGCGGGACCGAAGAGGGCGGAGAAGCGCTCCCCCACCTCCCCCAGCACGCCGGTGGCGCCTGCCACGCCCACGCTGAGGACCAGGGCGGCGATCTCCCTGGCGGAGTAGCCCTCGTAGTAATAGAGGTAGATGACCGTGCGGTATTTGGGGGGCAGCAGCTCCAGAGCTGCCAGCAGGGTGCCCTCCTCCGGCTGGGGGGCGGGCACGTGCTCCGCCGCGTCCAGGGCCACCGTGGTGCGTCGCCATCGGCTTTTCAGGTGGTCTTTGCACAGGTTGACGGCGGTGCGGATGATCCAGGCCCGCTCGTGCTCGATACTGTCAAAGGCCTTGGGGCCTGGAGCAGCTTGAGGAAGACGGTCTGGCAGATGTCCTGGGCGTCGGCAGTGCTGCCCAGATAGGTGTAGCTCAGCCGGAGGATCAGGTCGGAGTAGGTATCCACCAGCCGCTGGGCTTCCGCCCGGTCTGGTATGGGTGGCATGGCTGTCACGTCCTTTCCGTGGGATTGAAAAGCGCTTTCACCCACAATACGATTGAGGAACGCCGGATTCTTCATCTTTGCAAAAAAATGCGGAAGCCATTGGCTTCCGCATGGTCAGGACAGGAAAAAGTGCCAGTACAGCCACCCGCCCAGGGCGATCTGGGCGATAAGGATGGCGGGCAGGCCCCACTTGAAGTACCAGTGGCGGGTCTTGTGGTGGAAGGCGTACATGCCCAGGATGGCTCCCAGGGAGCCCCCCAGGACGGCCACCAGGAAGAAGGTCTTCTCGGGCACCCGCCAGCGATCCCGTTTGGCCTTCCACTTGTCCACACCCATAAGTATGTAGTCCAGGATGCTCCAGAAGAGCACCCATAAAGCCAGCCATTTCAGCATGACGATGCAAACTCCTCTCCCGCCCCCAGGGCGCACACAAAGCCGCCCCGGGTCTTGGTGGTGGCGTACCATAGCCTGAGATCCATGGTGAAGGCGTTGCCGTTGTCCACGATGGAGGCAATGTCCCCCTCCAGGCCCACAAGGGTCACCCAGTGCCACCGGTCCAGCTGCTTGATTTTGCCGTTGTCCAGGTTGAGGAAGGCCACCGGGCAGTCACATTTTAGGCTGGCTTCCACGAAGGCCCGCAGCTGCTCCCAGGGAGGACGCTTGGTGCGGGCGGAGGGGAAGGAGAAGAGGGTGGGCGTAAGCGGTACCCTCGCGGCCTGGCCGTAGGCCGCCATGCCCTCCACCATGTACTCCGGCCGGTTGAGCCCGTGGCTGCGGGGGGTGACGTACTCCCACACCCGGCACATGTGGCCGGTAAAGGTGGCGCAGTCTTTCCCCAATTCCAGACACAATGGGGAAAACTCCGGGCGCTGCTGGGCAAGATAGTGGAAAATCAGGGCGGCGGTGGTGGGACCGCACCCCGCCCGCTGCTGCCAGGGATCGGGGAACCAGTCCTGGTCCGCCCCGTGGCACAGCGCTCCGCCGGGGCCGGTCAGGTCCAGCCGCTCCGGATGAAGAATGAACGTGGGCATGGACCCACCCCCTTTTCTCGTAATTATTATCAGTATAGCATTGCTGTCAAGGCGGCGGCAGTTGCCAGCGGGGAAAAACTGTGCTATTCTGAGTACACTACCCCACAGGAGGAAGAGATGACCAAAACCGAACTGCTGAACAAGCTGGCCCGGGACGGGGAGGAGCGGCTGCTGCTGGCCCGGGCTATGGACAAGCTGGAGCTGGCCCGTACCCGGTCGGTCCTCGGCCATACCGGCTTTTTATCCCCACAGGAGCGGGTCAGTGTGGAAAACCTGCTCAACGCCTGCGGCCATCCTCGGCACCTGTTCTACGGCGGGTTTGAGGGGGCGGAGCGGACGGTGTGCGCCTTCCTCCCCGACTGGCAGGAGGAGGATATGTGGCTGGAAAGCGACTGTCCTATCAGGGCCGTCCGCTGTACCTGGTCCAACGGCACCCTGAGCCACCGGGACTTTCTGGGCTCCATTCTGGGCCTGGGCCTGGACCGGGAGAAGATCGGGGACCTGCTGGTGGGGGACGGCGAGTGCCACATCCTGGCCCTGGAGGACGTGGCCGACTTCCTAGTGATGAATCTGGACCAGGCGGGCCGGGTGCGGCTGAAGACGTCCGCCATGGAGCTGGCCGACCTGAAGCCCCCGGAGGTGAAGGTGAAACCCATCCGGGACACCGTCAGCTCCCTGCGGCTGGACGCGGTGGCCGCCGCCGGATTTTCCCTGTCCCGGGGCAAGGCAGCCGACCTGATCGCCTCAGGCAAGTTCCAGCTCAACCACCGGGAGTGCCTCAAGCCCGACCGCCCTGTGGCGGAGGGGGACGTGATGAGCTGCCGGGGCCTGGGCAAATGTGTCCTCAAAGAGGTGGGCGGCCCGTCCAAAAAGGGGCGAATTATGATTTTACTGGAGCGATATGTATAATGGATGAGAAAAAGATTGCCCGTATCAACGAGCTGGCCAAGAAGGCCAAAAGCGAGGAGGGCCTGACCCCCGAGGAGATGGTGGAGCGGGACCTGCTGCGGCAGGAGTATATCGCCGCCTACCGGAACAATCTGGTGGCCCAGCTGGAGAACACCTATATCGTGGAGCCCGACGGCACCAAGCACAAGCTGGGCAAGAAGCCCTAAAAAAAAGACGCCTGCCAGAATGGGCGGTGTCCATAAAACAGTTAATCGGCACAGCGCTGTGCCGATTGTGTTTTCAAGGTGACTATGATACCGTATAGACAATTCAACAAATCAAAATTTGACGGGGAGATAAGTCAATGCTTTTAGATGGATATGTAAAAAGTAAGAACAATACTCCTATTGCCGGAGCTAAGATTGAAATAAAGAACAACAGTTTTACTACTATCTACTGTGCAGATAGTAACGAGGATGGATACTATCAATTCGATATTCCCGGGGGGAAGTATCCTTTTTTAACTGCAGTAAAAGACTATGCGGTAAACTATTTGGAGTATTGGTGTCAAAACATGCCGCTTTTAGAAAACACTTCGTTGGATATTAGCTTTGATACATTGGAGATATACGGATTACATATTTTTTCTGTCAAAGGTGCAGGAAATGGTCTTATGATATACTTTAGACCTATGAGTTTGGTGAAATTTCAGGAAGGAAATGAAAACATAGCACCAGATGATATTTCCATTCGTGTGGAAGTTGATGGGAAAGAAACCGCTATTATTGCAAAGAACACAGTCGTAGAAGTAGCTGCTGATAGGGAAATGACAGCTTATTTGATTCAAGTTGAAGGAACCGATGCTTGGAATAAGATTGAAATTCAAATTGTAGATGCAGATAGCCATTATGGAGCTGCAGCAATTTTTAATCCTTGTGTGTAATGATTCAATTCTGCAAATTCCAGTTTATCGAACTGATTAAGGGCGCACTTCTATACACCTTTGGGTGTGTGGTGCGATGTGCAGTGCTGCACCGCACCACAGCCTCCCTTGTGTAAAGGGAGGTGGCACGGCGCAGCCGTGACGGAGGGAGTGTCATGCAGTCAAAGCATAATAAGCAGTTGGTTCCATTGGCAAAGCACTTGCGCAAAGAGATGACAAAAGAAGAAAAACACCTGTGGTATGATTTTCTGTGTTCCTATCCTGTGCGGTTCTCCCGGCAAAAAGTATTGGGAAAATATATTGCTGATTTTTATAGTGCGGAAGCCAAACTTGTGATAGAACTGGATGGCTCACAACACTATGAGGATGAGAATATGGACAAAGATGAAGAACGAACCACCTTCTTGGAAGGCTATGGATTGCAGGTTCTGCGGATTCCGAATAACGAAGTCAGCAGAAACTTCCGTGGGGTCTGCGAGTATATCGATGCTACGGTAAGACAATCCCTCAGTCAGCCTACCGGCTGACAGCTCCCTTTACACAAGGGAGCCTTTGGAGGATCTCTGCGCCTTTATCCCCACAAAGAAAAGGTCGAGTATCTACTGTTTAGATACTCGACCTTTAACTGTTTTACGGACACCTGTCTAACGGCAGGCGTCTTTTTTTTACGTCCCTTTGGAGAGGAGCTTCTTGTAGGAGAAGTCGATGGCGAAGGCCCCCAGGGGTGCGGTGACCAGGATAGCGATGACCGCCACGGTGAGGACGATCTGGCCGCAGGCCAGGCCCATGGCCAGGGGTACGCCGCCGATGGCGGCCTGAACGGTGGCCTTGGGCAGGTAGGCCAGCACGGTGAAGAGCCGCTCCGAGCGGGTGAGCTTGCTGCCTGCCACGCAGAGCAGCACGCCCAGGGCCCGGAAGCACAGCACACCCAGCACCGTGGCCACGGCGGCCAGACCGGCGGCTGCGGCATAGCCCAGGTCCACCTCGGCGCCTACCAGCACGAAGAGCATGATCTCAGCGCCTACCCACAGCTTGCCGAACTTGGCGGTGAGCCGCTGTGCCACCACCAGCCGCCAGCGCCGCAGGCCCAGACCGGCACCCAGCACCGCCAGCAGGCCGGAGAAGGGGACGGGGATCACGTCCTCCAGGGCCACCAGCAGGAAGGCCAGGCCCAGCAGGATGACCACTTTAATAGAGTCCCGCATGTGGAACTTGGCAAAGAACCTGGCCAGCACAAAGCCGATGAGCAAGCCGAAGGCCGCCCCCAGCACGATGGATACCGGCACCCCCGCCAGAGCGGCGGGAGAGAAGGAGCCGCCCTGGGCCATGCCGGTGAAGGAGGTAAAGAGGACGATGACGAACACGTCGTCCACCGAGGCCCCCGCCAGCACCATCTGGGGGATGCCCTTGGCGGTGCCATAGCCCTCCTCCATCAGCTTGAGCATCCGGGGCACAATAACGGCGGGGGACACCGCACCCACCACCGCGCCCATGATGGCGGCGTCCAGGGTGCTTACCCCCAGCAGCCGGGGGGCCAGGACCACCATACCCAGCACCTCAAAGGTGGCGGGCAGGAAGCACATGAGAATGGCGGGCCGTCCCGCCCGGCGCAGGTCATCCACATCCAGGCTCAGACCGGCCCGGGTGAGGATAATGACCAGGGCCAGCTGCCGCAGGTCGGCGGAGATCCCCAGCAGGCTGGGGGAGAGCAGATTGAGCACGCAGGGGCCCAGCAGAATACCCGCCAGCAGCATGCCCACCAGGGAGGGCAGCCGCAGCCTGGTGGCCAGGGTGCCCAGCACCAGGCCCAACAGCAGCACGAAGCCTAAACTTGTCAACATAACACACATCATCCCTTCCAGAGGGCAAAAAAAGAGCCAATGCTCCCTGCAACAAATTGCAGAAGTCATCAGCCAAATGGCGGTTCGGGCAAATGCCCCGGGCGGACCTCATCCCCGTATTTCTGTGGCAGTATACCACAGCCGCCGCCCCTTGTCAACAAGGGCAAAAGGGAGTATGATGGAAAAAACAAGACCACAGGAGGCCTTTATGATCTTCGATACCCACGCCCATTACTACGACGACGCCTTTGACGCCGACCGGGACGCCCTGCTGGCCCAGCTGCCGGACAAGGGGGTGGACCTGGTGGTGTGCCCCGGCTGCGACCTAGAGTCCTCCCGGCAGTCCATGGCCCTGGCGGAGCGCTACGACTATCTCTACTTTGCCGCCGGCTTCCATCCGGAGAACCTGGAAGGGGTAACCATGAACCAGCTGGATGAGATCCGCGCCCTGTGCGCCCACAAAAAGTGCGTGGCGGTGGGGGAGATCGGCCTGGACTACTACTGGGTCAAGACCCCCGAGGACCGGGCCAACTCCCGGGACTTCTTCGACGCCCAGCTCTCCCTGGCGGAGGAGCTGAACCTGCCCGCCATCGTCCACGACCGGGACGCCCACAAGGACTGCGTGGATATGGTTCGTGCCCATCCCAACGCCCGGGGCGTGTTCCACTGCTACGCCGGCAGCATTGAGGACGCCAAGGTGCTGGTGGACAAGGGGTGGATGCTCTCCTTCACCGGCAACATCACCTTCAAGAATGCCCGCCGGGCCCCCGAGGTGATAAGCTGGCTGCCCATGGACCGGATCATGCTGGAGACCGACGCCCCCTATATGGCCCCCGAGCCCTACCGGGGCCGCCGCTGCGACTCCTCCCTCATCCCCCTCATGGCCCAGACCGTGGCCCAGCTGAAGGGGCTGACCACCGAGGAGGTCCTCCGCATCACCCTGGAGAACGGAAAGCGCTTTTTTGGAATCGCATAAGGACGGCCCCAGGCCGCCCATTGATATGGAGGTAATGTACCATGATGACCATTTCCTATGAGTACGAAGGCGCCCTCTATGTGAACCTGACCAACCGGTGCGACTGCCGGTGCGTGTTCTGCCTGCGGCACAACGGCCACAAGGGCTCCATCTACGCCGACGACCTGTGGCTGGAGCATGAGCCCACCCGGCAGGAGGCCCTGGACGACCTGCTGGCCCGGGACTACTCCAAGTACCGGGAGCTGGTGTTCTGCGGCTTCGGCGAGCCCATGTACCGCACCGACGATATCCTGTGGCTGGTGGATCAGCTGAAGGAGAAGGTGCCCAACCTGCCCCCCATCCGCATCAACACCAACGGCCACGCCAACCTGATCCTGGGCCGGGACGTGACGCCCGAGTTGGCCGGGCGCATCGACACCGTGTCCATCTCCCTCAACGGCTCCACGCCGGAGGAGTACTGCGCCGTCACCCAGCCCAAGGACGGCGTAAAGGCCTGGGAGGCCATGCTGGACTTCGCCAAGAAGGCCACGGCCCATGTGCCCCACGTGGTCATGACCATTGTGGACAAGGACAAGACCCAGGAGGACATCGACCGCTGCCGCAAGATCACCGAGGATCTGGGGGTCACCCTCCGCATCCGGGCCTACATTGAGGATTAACAAAAAGACGGGGCGCTGCTGATGCAGCGCCCCGCTTGTCTGTTATTCAGCCGGAACAAAGGCGGCCACCGCCTGACGGAAGGCGGCCTGATCGCCGTCGCTGCCGTGGAGGCGGATGGTCACGGGATGGGACAGATCCAGGGAAAATAACCCCATAATGGACTTTCCGTCCACCACATAGCGGCCGGAGAGCACGTCCACCTCACAGAACGAGCGGGTAGCGGCGTTGACGAACTGGCGGACCTCCTCAATAGAGGCCAGAGAGACCTGAAATTCAGACATGGGGCACCTCCAGAATGAACTGCTTGCCAATGGCCGAGCGAGTCTTTATAATAGAACCAATCGTTCTGAATTCTATTATAGACAGGCGTCCATGGATTTTCAACCAAAATCCGGCCTGTAAAGAGAGGAAAGCGTATGCGTACAGCGATCTACACCCTGGGCTGCAAGGTGAACCAGTATGAGACCCAGGCCATGGAGGCCGAGCTCACCCGCCGGGGCCACACCCTGGTGCCCTTTGACGGGGAGGCCGACGCCTATATCATCAACACCTGCACCGTCACGGCGGTCAGCGACAAAAAGTCCCGCCAGATGATTCGGCAGGCCCGCAAACGCTCCCCCCACGCCATTGTGGCGGTGTGCGGCTGCTACGCCCAGACCGACCCCGAGGCGGTGGAGGCCCTGGAGGTGGACCTGGTGATGGGCACCAACGACCGCATGGGCTTTCTGGATCGGCTGGAGGCCCTCAGCCCCGACGGGGGCCAGGTGGTGGACGTGGACGACGCCCTCCGCCGCCGCACCTTCGAGCGGCTGCCTGCCGGCGGCCTGGAGGGCCGCACCCGGGCCATGCTGAAGGTGGAGGACGGCTGCGTCAACTTCTGCACCTACTGCATCATCCCCTACGCCCGGGGCCCCATCCGCTCCCTGCCCGCAGACGAGGCCGCCGCCCAGGCCGCCAAGCTGGCCCAGGAGGGTTACAAAGAGCTGGTGCTCACCGGCATCGAGATTTCCTCCTGGGGCCGGGATCTGGAGGGCAAGCCGGAGCTGATGGACCTGATTGAAGCGGTGTGCGCCGCCGCCCCCGACTGCCGGGTGCGGCTGGGCTCCCTGGAGCCCCGCACCATCACGGAGGAATTCTGCCGCCGGGGAGCGGTCATCCCCAACCTGTGCCCCCACTTCCACCTGTCCATGCAGTCGGGATGCGACAGCGTTTTGAAGCGGATGAACCGGAAATATGATACCGCACGGTATTATGAGAGCGCCAGATTACTGAGAGAACACTTTGACCGCCCCGGAATTACCACCGACCTCATTGTGGGCTTCCCCGGGGAGACTGAGGAGGAGTTTGCCCAGACCCTGGAGTTTGTGCAGAAATGCGCCTTCTCCGCCATGCACATCTTCCCCTACTCCCGCCGCACCGGCACCCCGGCGGCCGCCATGGCCGGTCAGTGCTCCAACGCGGTGAAGGAGGACCGTGCCCACCGGGCGGGGGAGGTGGCCCGTCAGCTCCACCAGACCTGGCTGGAGAGCTGGGTGGGACAGACCCTGCCCGTCCTCTTCGAGGAGGAGAAGGACGGCCTGTGGCGGGGCCACGCCCCCAACTACACCGAGGTCTTTGCTCCTGCCAAGGGATTACACAACGTGAAAAAGGACGTAAAAATAACAGGCCTTCATGGAGAAGGCCTGTTGGGTGAGGTTTTGTAAAGGACCCCTTACCGATGAAGCTTCGCCTTGATCTTGTCCACCCAGGGCTCCAGCCGCTCCCGGGGGAGGAGATAATTGATGAGCAGGGACATGGCCACGCCCACGCCGGTGTCAAACATACGGTTGACGGCGTAGGACACGTAGGTGTCCACCGGGGTGTTGAAGAGCACGATGCACAGCACCACGCCGCCGGGCTGCACCGCTCCCACCCAGAAGAACTGAGCCAGCAGGATGAGGATGACCACGCCCACGAACAGGAGGGGCACCAGCAGCAGCCGGTTCTCCCCGTCGGGGTAGAAGATCAGATAGATGCGGAACAGCCCCATGCCCAGAAAGCCGCCGATGATGGTGCCGAAGAGACGGTTGCCGCCGTGGAGCTTGGAGTGGTCCATGTTGGCCCCCATGCCGAAGATGGCGCCGATACAGGCGAAGGTGGGGTTGCGGTTGTCCAGGAAGAGAAAGTAAATGAGCGCACACAGGGCCGCCGAGAGGGCAGTCTTGATGTTGCGCAGGCCGATGTGGATGTGAAGGGAATGGGATGTGGTGGCGGAACCTGAGGCGGGGACGTCTTTCATGGTGTCGGTCACACTCCTGATGTTGATTTTTGAAGATATATGAGGGGGATCCTTCCCCGGAACAACAATAGAGAAATACCATGCAAAGGAAGATGGAGGTACGCCATGAGCCGCGCAGACGAATTGTTCATTGAGAACTGCAAAGATATTCTGGCCCACGGGGTGTGGGACACCGATCAGGACGTGCGCCCCCGTTGGGAGGACGGCACCCCCGCCCACACCGTGAAAAAATTCTGTATCGTCAACCGCTATGACCTGCGGGAGGAGTTCCCCGTCCAGACCATCCGCAAGATGGCCTTCAAGAGCGCGGTGGACGAACTGCTGTGGATCTGGCAGAAGAAGTCCAACAACATCCACGATCTGAGCAGCCACATCTGGGATGCCTGGGCCGACGAGAGCGGCTCCATCGGCAAGGCTTACGGCTATCAGCTGGGGGTCAAGCACCAGTATGCGGAGGGCATGTTCGACCAGGTGGACCGGGTGCTCTACGACCTGAAGCACAACCCGGCCTCCCGCCGGATCATGACCAACCTGTACAACCACCACGACCTCCACGAGATGGCCCTCTACCCCTGCGCCTACTCCATGACCTTTAACGTCAGCGGAAAGACCCTCAACGCCATTCTCAACCAGCGGTCCCAGGACATGCTCACCGCCAACGGCTGGAACGTGATGCAATACGCCGCCCTGGTCCACATGATGGCCCAGGTGTCCGGTCTGGAGGCGGGCGAGCTGGTCCACGTCATTGCCGATGCCCACATCTATGACCGCCACGTGCCGGTGGTGGAGGAGATCATCTCCCGCACCCCCTACGAGGCTCCCAAGCTGTGGATGGACCCGAACATTACCGATTTCTATGCCTTTACCAAGGACAGCTTTAAGCTGGAGGGCTACCAGTTCCACACCCTGGACCAGCCCATTCCGGTGGCCATTTAAGGAGGGAACGATATGGATCTCATTGCAGCGGTGGACCGGAACTGGGCCATCGGCAAGGACGGGGACCAGCTGTGCTACATCCCCGCCGACCTGAAGCGGTTCCAGGCCCTTACCACCGGCCATGCCGTCATTCTGGGCCGCAAGACTCTGGCCACCTTCCCCGGCGGCAGACCTCTGAAGAACCGGCGGAACCTGATCTTGTCCCGCAGCGAATCCTTTGCCCCGGAAGGGGCGGAGGTCTTCCCCGACGTGGACAGCCTGCTGGCTGCCGCCCCGGCGGACGCCTTCGTCATCGGCGGGGAGAGCGTGTACAAAGCCCTGCTGCCCCACTGTGACCGGGCCTATATCACCAAGATCGACAAGGCCTGGCCCGCCGATGCCTTCTTCCCCGACCTGGACGCCGACCCGGCGTGGCAGGTGACCGAGGAGGGGGAGCCCTTGGAGCATGAGGGCCTGACCTTCCGCTACGTGACCTACGAGAGGGTGCGCTGATGTACCGGGAAGAGATCGAGGCTTATGTCCCCCAAAACCAGCAGGAAGTGGGGGACAAGAAAATGATGCTGGAGTATCTGCGGTTGTTTCCTGACAATATCCTGACCCGGCAGAATAAGATCGCCCACTTCACCGCCTCCGGCTTTGTGGTCAATGCCGACGCCACCAAGGTGCTCATGGCCCACCACAACCTGTACCGGGTGTGGGCCTGGACCGGCGGTCACGCCGACGGAGAGGCCGACCTGCTGGCGGTGGCCCTGCGGGAGGCCCGGGAGGAGACCGGCGTGGTCCACATCCGGCCTTTAAGTACCGCCATGGCCTCCCTGGAGATCCTGCCGGTGTGGGGCCATGTGAAGCGGGGGGAGTGGGTACCCTCCCACCAGCACCTGAATGTGACCTATCTGCTGACCGCAGACGAAAGTGACCCCCTCCAGTATCGGGAGGGGGAGAACACAGGTGTGGCCTGGCTGCCGGCGGACAAGCTGCTGGCGCTTACCAACGAGTGGCAGATGGACGAGGTGTATACCAAGCTGCTGGAACGGGCCCGGCAGCTGGTGGGAAACAGGCAGTAAAAGGTCTGCCGCACAGGGCCGCAGGGGCGCTCCGGGGCAGACGATTACCACCAGGTAATGGTATCATGCCCGCCCTCACCGCGCAAGTGCCGACTTGCCCAAAAACCGTTTATTTTTTTGACGTCCTAACAAAAGATCTGATACGTCCATTCCCTTTGACAGGATGTATACAGAATGATATGCAATGTAAAAAAACGGTAAGAAAACAGGAAAGGCTTCCCTGCACAGGGTTTTCCACATTATCCACATGGTTTTCCACACTTGTCCACAGGGGTGGAAAACAGCCGTTATGCATCTTTTGGTCGACATAAGAAAAGTCAAGGGGAAAATCCACGGCAGAATCGCCAAAGTTTCCGATTCCGGCGGAAACAGGAAGGGAAGACCATGTCCGATACCATCGCAGCTATTGCAACCCCCGCCGTGCCAAGCGCCATCGGCATCCTGCGGCTCAGCGGGCCGGAGGCCATTTCCGCCGTCTCCGCGGTGTTCCGCCCCCTGGGGGGCAAGGCCCTGGAGGAGCAGGAGGACCGGCGTCTGGTGCTGGGGGAGCTGCTGGGCCCTGAGGGGGAGGTCATTGACCACGCCCTGGCCACCATCTCCCACGGCCCCCACAGCTACACCGGGGAGGACACGGCGGAGGTGCAGTGCCACGGCTCCCCGGCGGTGCTGGCTCTGGGGCTGGAGGCCCTCTTTGCCCAGGGGGTGCGGCAGGCGGGGCCGGGTGAGTTCACCCGCCGAGCCTTCCTCAACGGGCGGCTGGACCTGACCCAGGCGGAGGCGGTGGCCGACCTCATCGACGCCGAGACCCCCGCCGCCGTGCGGCAGGCCGCCGGTCAGCTGGCGGGCGCTTTGGGCCGCCGGGTGGGAGCCATCTACGACGGCCTCACCGATTTGCTGGCCCACTTCCACGCCGTGCTGGACTACCCGGATGAGGACATCGACCCCTTCCGGGCGGAGACCATCCAGACGGGATTGACCGGGGCCAGAACGGCCCTGGAGGAGCTGCTGGCCACCTACCGGCGGGGCCGGTACATCACCGGCGGTGTGCCCTGCGTGCTGGCGGGGCGGCCCAACGCGGGCAAATCCTCCCTGCTCAACGCCCTGGTGGGTTATGACCGGGCCATCGTCACCGACATTCCCGGCACCACCCGGGACACGGTGGAGGCCCGCTGTCGGCTGGGGGACGTAGTGCTGCGGCTCATCGACACCGCCGGCATCCGGGACACCGACGACGCGGTGGAGCGTATCGGCGTGGAGCGCAGCAAAGCCGCTCTGGAGGAGGCCGCCCTCATCCTGGTGCTGTGGGACGGCTCGGTCCCCGTGACGGAGGAGGACGTGACCCTGCTGGAGCGCGCCATGGACCGGGCGCCCGTGATCCTGGTGCGCACCAAGGGAGACCTGCCCTCGGCACCCATGCCGGTGCTGGGGTTGGCGCAGATGCCCCCGGTGGTCAGTGTGAGTGCCAAGACCGGTATGGGCCTGGACAAGCTGGGCGAGCTGGTGGCCACCCAGTTCCCTGCTGGCGGCGCGGAGGCGGCGGGAGAGCTGCTCACCAACGCCCGGCAGGCTGAGGCCGCCCGGCGGGCTCTGGACAGCGTGGACCGTGCCGCCGCCAGCCTGGCGGCGGGGGTCACCCCCGACGCCCTCCTCACCGACGTGGAGGAGGCTCTGTCCGCCCTGGGCGAGCTCACCGGCGCCGACATCCGGGAGGACATCACCGCCCGCATCTTTGAGCGGTTCTGCGTGGGCAAATGAGGTGCTTATGATGAAATACATCAAAAGCGGAATCGCGGTGCTGGGTGTGGCCCTGCTGGGCATTGGCCTTTATGGGCAGGATATGCTCTGGGCCTTCGGAGTGGGGCTGCTCCTGGTGGTGCTGTGCGCGGTGTCCAGCAAAAAGATGCGGGACTATGTCCTGTCTTTGTTGGAGTGGATCTGACAGCAGCATACAAATATGGAAAAAAGGGCGGCAAAAACCGCCCTTTTTTCGCGTTTTGTAACCCCTTGTCTCCACATTGGCACCGCTCCTGTAACCCTCTGTACCGAGAGTCATGGTAGGATGGAGGCACAAAAGGAGGTACTGTCATGAGACAAAAGGCATTTCCCGCCCTGCTGCTGGCCCTTGCCCTGTGCGGCTGCGCGGCACAGACGCCGGTTGAGACGCAGACCACGCCCCCAGCGGAGGAGACCACTCCGGCGGCAGGCTACGACTTCACGGTGCTGCCGGTACAGGAGGAGAGCATCTACACCCTGTACGGCTGGGAGGGCTATGAGGTGCGCAAACTCACCCCCTATGAGGGAGACTGGCTGGTGGAGTACGGCTATGAGAACGACTCCAACTTTTCCCTGCTGGACTGGGTGTTTGGCCAGACCGGCCGCCGGGTGCAGCTCACTGCCATGAGCCAGTTTGCCAGCTATGAGATCACAGGTCCTGGTCAGGTCCATTACACTGTCACCGGGCAGAGCGCGATCACCCCTTGGAACGGCCTGCCTGAGGAGGCCACGGTGCGGGTACTGGGGGATGAAAACAGCAAGCTGGTTCCAGGGTGGATCGATGTGGAGACCTCCTATGAGCCGGTCTGGCTGGACCCGGCCCAGCCCCTTTTTATCGGCGCTACGGAGGAGGGGCCGGTCTATTCTCAGCGGTATGAGCAGCTCTACGACGCCCGCATCGACGCCGACGGCCTGTCCTTCTCCTTCATTCCCAATGGGGACAGTATGGAGAAATTCCAGTCCTTCTTCCCGGCTGCCACCAGCACCCCCGGCTTTTCTACCACGTATGACCCGGACAGCAGAACCTTCACGATTCGCCTGTACAACACCTGTCTGGAGAGCGGCGGCGTGGGGACCGAGGCGGCGGAATGGACCGGGGAGGGGGTCTATCCGGAGGACCTGTATCCCTATTCCTTCCCGGCGGGCTCCTTGGGCCGGGACAGCCACTTTTTGAAAGAGGTCACCATCCGGGAGGATGGGGAGGACGTGGTGGTGTCCGCCCTCCTCACCGACCGGGCCTACCGGTTCACGGTGGAGACCTCCAATCTGGGCGGGGACAACATCCCCTCCTTCCGGATCGTGTTCCGGGAGTACAACTGGGAGATGGATGAGGAGGCGTGAATTGTAAACATTTCTTGAACCCCCTTGCAATTTTTCATACGAAGGATTATGATAGCGTTAGCACTCAGGATGGTTGAGTGCTAACGCTATGTTTTTAATATAGTTTTACATACAGGAGGCATCCACCATGGCAAAGAAACAGTTCAAAGCAGAGTCCAAGCGCCTGCTGGACCTGATGATCAACTCCATCTACACCCACAAGGAGATTTTCCTGCGGGAGATCATCTCCAACGCCAGTGACGCCATGGACAAGCTGGCCTACAAGGCCCTCACCGATGACAAGGTAGGTTTGGACCGGTCGGATCTGAAGATCACTCTCACCCCCGACCAGATCGCCCGTACCCTGACCATCAGCGACAACGGCATCGGCATGACCAAGGAGGAGCTGGAGCAGAACCTGGGCACCATCGCCCGCAGCGGCTCCCTCCAGTTCAAGCAGGAGATGGCCAAGCAGGAGAAGGCCGAGGGGGACACCACCGACATCATCGGCCAGTTTGGCGTGGGCTTCTACTCCGCCTTCATGGTGGCCGACCACGTCACCGTTACCTCCAAGGCCTACGGCGCTGAGGAGGCCTTCCGCTGGGAGTCCGACGGCGCCGACGGCTACACCATCACCCCCTGCGAGAAGGAGGGCGTGGGCACCGACATCGTGCTCCACATCAAGGCCAACACCGACGACGACCACTATGACGAGTATCTGGAGCAGTACCGCATCTCCGATCTGGTGAAGAAGTACTCCGACTACATCCACTACCCCATCGTCATGCTCATGCACAAGTCCCGCCAGAAGCCTCGCCCGGAGGACGCCGGTGACGACTACAAGCCCGAGTGGGAGGACTACGACGAGTGGGAGACCCTCAACTCCATGGTGCCCCTGTGGCAGCGGCCCAAGAGTGAGGTCAAGACCGAGGAATACAACCAGTTCTACAAGGAGAAGTACGGCGACTGGGAGGATCCCCTGAGCGTGATCCACGTGTCCGCTGAGGGCACCGTGGAGTACAAGGCCATGCTCTACATCCCCTCCCACGCCCCCTACGACTTCTACACCCGGGAATATGAGAAGGGCCTGCAGCTCTATTCCTCCGGCGTGCTCATCATGGACAAGTGCGCCGACCTGCTGCCCGAGCACTTCCGCTTCGTCAAGGGCGTGGTGGACTCCCAGGACTTCTCCCTGAACATCAGCCGCGAGATGCTCCAGCACACCCGCCAGCTGAAGGTCATTGCCAACAACCTGGAGAAGAAGATCAAGGCCGAGCTGCTCCGTCTCCAGAAGGACGACCGGGAGAAGTACGAGACCTTCTGGAAGGCCTTCGGCCCCCAGATCAAGATGGGCGTGGTGGCCGACTACGGCGTCCACAAGGACCTGCTCAGCGACCTGCTGCTCTTCTGGTCCTCCAAGGACGGCAAGCTGACCACCCTGACCGAGTACAAGGAGCGCATGCCCGAGGATCAGCAGTACGTTTACTTTGCCTGCGGCGAGGATACCGCTAAGCTGGACAAGCTGCCCCAGGCCGAGCGCATCCGGGACAAGGGCTACGAGATCCTCTACCTCACCGCCGAGGCCGACCAGTTTGTGGTCAACGTGCTGGGCGCGGTGGACGGCAAGCCCTTCAAGTCGGTGGACGACGACGACGCCCTGCCCGAGACCGACGAGGAGAAGGCCGCCCTGGAGCAGAAGGCGGAGGAGAACAAGCCGGTGCTGGACTTCCTGAAGGAGACCCTGGGGGAGGAGATCCACCAGGCTCGCCTGTCCAAGATCCTGAAGAGCGGCGCCGTGTGCCTCACCACCGACGGCCCCATCACCCTGGAGATGGAGAAGTACTTCCAGCGCATGGACCCGGACAACGCCGACAATATGAAGGCCCAGCGGGTGCTGGAGCTCAACCCCGATTCCGAGGCCTTTGCCGCCCTGAAGCGGGCGGTAGCTGAGGACAAGGACCTGGCCGCCAAGTACGCCAAGCTGCTGTACGCCCAGGCCCAGCTCATCGCCGGTCTGCCCCTGGCCGACCCCGCCGGATACACCGAGCTGGTGTGCTCCCTCATGAAGTAAGAAATAAAAAAACAGGCCCCCCGGTGTGAACTGCACCCCATTTGTTAGACAGTATGATATACTATCTAACAAGTGGGGTGTTTTGCTATGCCAAAAGGAGTTCCAAATAAACGATATACGCCGGAATTTAAAGAGCAGGTAATAAAGACAATGCTGGAAGAAGGACTGGGTTACCGCGAAACCTGCCGTAGATTTGAGGTAAACAGCAGAGACCAGATCAAATCATGGGAACGAATCTATTTGGAAGAGGGACCAGAAGGATTTCGGGTGGAGCGTCGAGGGCGCGGCAGCACTGGCCGGCCAAAGAAGCTGCCGAAAGAGGTAGAAGAAGATCTGCTGGCCGAGGTACAGCGGCTGCGTGCGGAGAATGAATACCTAAAAAACTTGCAAGCCTTGGTTTTGGAAGACGAGCGGCGCCAGCGCAGAAAACGCAGGTAGTTCAAAAGCTAAGGCAAAGACATTCTCTGTATATTCTTCTTTCAATCGCTCAACTGCCCCGTGCAACGTTTTACTATCATCTGAAGCGGATGAACCGCCCAGACAAATATGAAGCTGCCAAGGCAGAAATCACAGCCATATACCACGAAAACAAAGGTCGGTATGGCTACCGCCGTATTACAACAGAACTACGCAGCCGTAATATTCCCTTGAACCACAAGACTGTCCAGAGGCTCATGAAGGAACTGGGCCTGGTTTGTCGTGTCAGGATGAAAAAGTATCATTCTTACAAGGGTGAGGTTGGCAAGATTGCTCCAAATCTGTTGAACCGGGATTTCCGCGCCGAAAAGCCAAACCAGAAATGGGTCACGGATGTGACAGAATTCAGCCTGTTCGGGGAGAAACTGTATCTTTCACCCATTCTGGATCTACATAGCAGTGATTTGGTCAGCTTTACGATCTCCAGCCGGCCGGTTCTGAGCATGGTTACGACTATGCTGGAAAAGGCTTTTGAGAAAATACCGGATGGAACCAACCTCATCCTGCATTCCGATCAGGGCTGGCAATACCAACACAAACAGTACCAACGGATGCTTCAGAAGAAAGGCATCCGGCAGAGTATGAGCCGGAAGGGGAACTGTCTGGACAATGCTGTCATGGAAAACTTCTTCGGTCTACTCAAAAGCGAATTGCTCTATCTGCAAGAATTTGATTCCATGGAACACTTCAAGCAAGAATTGATTGCTTATCTGGACTATTACAATAACCACCGTATCAAGGCAAAGCTAAAGGGCTTGCCGCCTGCTCTTCACAGACAACAAGCCCTTTCGGTTGCTTGAACAATTTTTACTCTCAAATATTGTCTAACTTTTTGGGGTCACTTCAGTGATCCGGGGGGCCTGTTTTTGCGTTAACAGATGGTGAGGGCGTTCCACACCTTTTTCTGGTTGGGCAGCATCATCCGGGGGGAGGTGCGTCTGGTGTAGCGCCGGGCCAGCTCCTTCCGCCGCTCCGGGGACAGGAAGGGGATCAGGGGCAGGGCGTGGCCCTCAAAGGCAGCCAGGGAGAAGGCCACGGTGTTGTTCCTGGACGGGGGATAGAACAGAATCTGCTCCAGAGCCTCCAGAGCCAGGGCCTCCGCCTCCTCCGCCGGGCGGGAGCCCAGATCATTGGCCAGGGCGGCCACATGGCCGTTGAGGGTCTCGTTGAATTCCTCCACCGCATAGGTCACCCGGGGGTTGCCCTGGGCGCGGAAGTAGTTGCCCATGACCTCGCCCAGGCTGGAGGCGCGGCTTTTCTCCAGCTTTTCCACAAAGGTCCCATAGCAGGCCCGCAGTTCCTCCAGCACCGGCAGGGTGGGGACGGTGGGCGTCTCATCCATGGTGATCCCTCCTTCTTTTTTCCACATTATATCCGGTGAAAGTGGAAAAAACAAGGTCCCGGCCATAGACCGGGACCTGTTTCGCAGTTGGAAGAATTAGCCCTGGGCCTCCACATAGGCGTGGAAGAGCTCCTCGGCCTGGTCGGCGTTCTCGCCGATGAAGAAGAGCAGGTAGCCGTTCTCTACCACGGTGCGGGCGTCCTGCACCTTGGGCAGGTTCTGGGACAGGTACCAGGAGAAGGTGTCCTCCTGGCTCTGACGGTAGGCCTCCAGAGCGTCGGTGACCGCCTTCTCGTCAGCGCCATCGGCCAGCTTGCCAACAATGACGGTGTCGGGGCTGGTGATCATGGGGAAGAAGGCCACCACCTGCTCGAACTGGTCGGCGGGGATCTTGTAGGCGTCGGTGAGGGTGGCCTCATCGGTGCGGGAGCCGAACATCTCGCTGCTCTCCATGATGGCGTAAGCCAGCTTGACCATGGGGTCGTTGTTGGGGGTGGTGATGGTCACGCTGCCGGTCTCGGTGTCGGAGGTGATGGTGAAGCCCTCCATGCCCTCCAGCACGGCGACGGGTACATAGGTCACGCCGTCATGGACCTCGGCGGTGGTGTTGACGGCCACGTCGTTGACCAGGATGGTGTTGGCCGCGTACTGGACGGTGATCTTGTCCTTGCCGAAGTTGAACCAGGACTCGTTGTCCTCCTGATTCCAGTAGGCGGAGCCGTGGTCGGCCTCGGCCACCAGACGCAGGGGCACCAGGTCGGCCCGGCTGGCGGCGGGGATGCCGGTAGTGTCCAGCTTCTCACCGTTGAGGGTGATGGCGGTGGTGTAGTCGTCCACCTTGGCGGAGATGAGCACGGGGGTCTCAACAGCCAGAGCGGGGACAGCCAGGGCGCCGGCCAGAGTCAGGGCCAGAGCGGCGGAACCGAATTTCTTCATCATGGGGTCCTCCTTGCAAGTTTGTTGTCACAGGGATAGACGGGCAAGACTGCAAAAGGTTCCCCAAAAGAGGAAAAATTTTTTATTTCGCAACCGGAGCAAAGGAGCCGCGCACCAGTTCCGCCAGGGCAGACGGGGCCACCTCCACCTGGGCGCCGATCTTTCCGGCGCTGACGGTGATGGTGTCCAGCCCCTCCACACTCTGATCGAAGACGGTGGGGAACTGCTTCTTCATGCCCACCGGGGAGCAGCCGCCGTGGACGTAGCCGGTGAGGGGGAGCAGCTGGGCCTGCTTGATCATCTCGATGGACTTTTCCCGCACCGCCTTGGCAGC
Source organism: Flavonifractor sp. AGMB03687 (assembly GCF_017811815.1). Classification (GTDB taxonomy): domain Bacteria; phylum Bacillota; class Clostridia; order Oscillospirales; family Oscillospiraceae; genus Flavonifractor. Next base: position 87,965 of record NZ_JADKZI010000008.1, on the reverse strand, counting down.
GGCCTTCAGGTCCAGCTCCTTGAGCACCGGGATGACGAACACATAGTATTTCTTGCTGGCCCCCTGGGTCACCAGGGTCTTGCACACGCTGGCGGGGTCCTTGTCGATGAGGGCGGCCACGCTGGCGCCGTCCACCGCCCCGTCGGGGTGGGCGTAGTGGTGGGGGGTATAGGGCACCTTCTTCTGATCCAGTACCCGCATCACGTTGGTCTTTTCTTCGGACATGGTTGCATCGCTCCCGTGGTTTGGTATAAGATAGGGACATCATACTACAATCAAGGAGCGGACGCAAATGCTGGATACACAAAATTGTCAGGGCATCATGATGGACATTGCCAAGCGGCTGCTGGCCATCGACAGCCCCAGCGGATTTACCCAGAACGTGGTGCGGGAGGCCGAGCAGATCGCCCAGGACCACGGCTATACCACCCGGCGCACCAACAAGGGCAACCTGATCGTGTCGGTGCCCGGCCGGGAGAAGGGCAAGAAGATCGGCCTGTGCGCCCACGTGGATACCCTGGGTCTGATGGTGCGGTCCATCACCGCCGACGGCATGCTGAAGATCACCAAGGTGGGCGGCCCCATCCTGCCTACCCTGGACGGCGAGTACTGCCGCATCTACACCCGGGAGGGCAAGGTGTACACCGGTACCATCCTGTCCCTGTCCCCCGCCGTCCACGTCTATGACGACGCCGCCACCCGGCCCCGGGAGGAGAAGGAGCTGGCGGTGCGCATCGACGAGAAGGTGAAGAGCAAGGAGGACGTGGAGGCCCTGGGCATCTGCGCCGGAGACTATGTGTGCTTCGATCCCAAGACCACCGTCACCGAGAGCGGCTTCCTCAAGTCCCGGTTCATCGACGACAAGGGCAGCGCCGCCATCCTGCTTACCCTGCTGCGGCTGATGCACTTTGCCAAGGTACGCCCCCGCTACGACACCGATGTGTGCTTCACCGTCCACGAGGAGGTGGGCCACGGCGGCGCCACCCTGCCTCAGGTGGATGAGCTGCTGGCGGTGGATATGGGCTGCGTGGGCGACGATCTGAGCTGCACCGAGTATCAGGTGTCCATCTGCGCCAAGGACAGCAACGGCCCCTACGACTATGAGATGGTGAGCCGTCTGGTGGAGCTGGCCAAGAACAACGGGGTGGACTACGCGGTGGATATCTACCCCCACTACGGCTCCGACGTGGCGGTGGCCTGGCACACCGGCATGGACGCCAAGGGCGCCCTCATCGGCCCCGGCGTCCACGCCTCCCACGGTATGGAGCGGACCCATTTCGACGGCATGAAGGCCACCATTGATCTGGTGAGCCTGTACCTGGAGTTGGGCTGAGAAAAACAGGCGAGCGGCCGTGAGGGCCGCCCGCCGTTTTCGCTTTTGTCAAGATTAAATGCTAAAAAAGCCTAAAAAATTTTTCACGAGGGCAGCAGAGCGGCGATTTCAGCCCGGAAAAGCTGCTCGGAGCACAGAAAACCGAACATTTTCCGGGGGTAATTGTTCAGCCACTCCTCGACCTGTTTGACTTCCCGGGGCGAGACTTGGCTCAGGTCGGTGCCCTTCGGGATGTGCCTCCTGATGAGGCCGTTCTGGTTCTCGTTGCTGCCTCGTTCGCTTGGCGTGTACGGGTGGCAGTAGTAGATCTCGGTGCGCTTGCCTTTGCCGCGGCGTTTCTTTTCCATGCCGGCCGCGTCGGCGAACTCGCAGCCATTGTCGACCGTGATGCTGGCGAAGATCTTCGGGAACAGGGCGCCGGCTTTGCGCTCGATGCCGTTCAGGGCCCGGACGACGCTGGCGCTCGTCTTATCCCGCAGCGGGATGATGATCTCCTTGCGGGTCTTGCGCTCAGTCAGCACGAGGAGGGTGTTGCTGACGCCTTGGCAGCTTTCGACGCTGTCCATCTCCCAGTGGCCGAAGGTCTCGCGGGTGTCGACTTCTTTCGGCCGCTGCTCGATGCTCTTGCCTACTGGGGCTCGGGAGACGGTGCCCTCGGGTGCTTTTCTGGCCGGCTTGCGCTTGCCGCCCTGCGGCAGCATTTCGGTCGTGAGATCGTCGCCGAACACTTCGCCGCGGATGTAGTTGTAGACGGTGCTCGCGCAGACCTTCGTCTTGAAGCGCCAGCCGTTGACCTCGGCCTCGCCGACGGCAGCCTCGGGGCTGTACTTCTCGTCGCGGATCTTCTCGACGAGGTAGTCGGCCAGCTCGTAGTCGTTGCCGAGCTTCAGATCCGGGCCCTTTGCCTTCAGGTGCTCCCGGTAGAGCCGATCGGCCTCGTCCGGGTTGTAGCGGATCTCGGTGGTCAGGTCGCTGTTGAGGTGCTCATAGGTGGCCCGCTTCATTTCCCGGTAGACGGTGGTATAATGGACACCGATCTCCTTGGCGATCTCGGTCGGCTTCATGCCGGCACGCAGAAAAGCGTCGATCTGGATCCGCTTGGTCATTGTTAAGTGGCTGAAATGTTCTCCCATGATGTACCTCCTTGAAAATGGTAAAAGGGACGGCCGCCGGCCGTCCCTTCTTTCAGTGTGCTGCGTATGCGATGAGCTGCTCCCGTGTTTCCTTGTCCGTGATGATGTCGGCCAGCCCGCACTCCAGAGCGTTGCATAACTTGAGGAGCGTCAGGAGCTTGGCCCCGTTCAGGTCTCGGGCGCCGCGCTCGTACTGCTGAAGCACTTGGACGTTGACGCCGGTCAGCTTTGCGAGCTGCGACTGCGAGAAGCCTGCGGCCTTGCGGAGCCTCTGCAAATTGCTGTTGTTTTCGACCTTCTCCATGCTGATTTCCTCCTGTTTTTCTATGCCTTAATTATAGAGCATTTGCTCTATAATGTCAAGTAAAAAAAGAGCGGCGGGCCTTCCCGTCGCTCTCATTCTATACCCAGCAGGTTGAGGATCGAGGTCTCCAGCGCGTCGGCCAGATATTGCAGCTCGTAGTCCGCGACGATGCGGTCGCCGGTTTCGATCCTGCTGATGGCCTTCTGTGTGATGTCGAGCCCCGCGATCTGGATCTTGTAGGCGAGCTGCTCCTGAGATAGGCCGGCCCGCTGCCGTGCCTCTCGCACATTCGCGCCGGAAATGTTGCACTTTCCGTCTGGTTTGTAAATCTTCGCAGCACCCACCTCCTTTTTATCCCAAAGATGACCACGTCATGTTGACATTACCATTTTTCCCGTGCTAATATTATCCTAAAGATGACTAAACGCTAATAAAAACAAAAGTCATCAGGAAGGAGTAACTCATGGGAACACGGTTTAGAAAAAGCAAGCAGATCCTCCCCGGTGTTCGCTTGAATGTAGGCAAAAAGAGCGCGAGCGTGTCCATCGGCCCGAAGGGTCTGAAGCATACGATCAGCACGACCGGGAAAAGTCACACCACTGTCAGTATGCCCGGCACGGGCCTGTCCTACACGACCAGCTCCGGCGGGAAGTCCGGCGGCGCTGCCGGCGTCTCGGTGCCGGCTTCAGAGCGCCCGACCTCACCCAAAAGCAAGGGTGTGGCGCTGGCCCTCTGCATTTTCCTCGGATGGCTCGGTGCCCATCGGTATTATGTCGGCAAAATCGGCACAGGCGTGATCTGGACGCTGACGGCCGGCGTCTGCGGTATCGGCTGGATCGTCGATATTGTGACGATCCTGTGCGGCGGGTTCTATGACTCAAACGGCTGCGCCCTGCGCTTCAGCCCGACCGAGGAGGAACAGGAGACGGCGCAGATCATGGCCGACTATGAGGCCACCAGCGCGGCCGAGCTGTGGAGCCGTTGGGGTGACCACCTGAAGTATCAGCCGCAGAAGGATCGCCGCGCTCGTGCGCTTTCCGGCGATCTGATGCCCGACGTTGTAGACCTCGAGAAGAAGTGTGCCACGTTCATCGGTGGAGGCGGCGACAAATACGCCACCACGCTGATCGGCTGCACCTGCCCCGACTTCGTAGAGCGGGAAAAGCCTTGCAAGCACATGTACTGGCTGGCCCACGAGCTCGGCGTTGACGACGGTGAGGAGTAAAGGCCCACAAAACAGAAAAAGCCCGCCCGGGATCTCTCCCGAGCGGGTTTTTGTATAATTTGCCGATATTGATGCCGCTGGCCGAGCGCGATCCGCGCCGCGCCGGTGGCATTTTGCACAATCAGACCTTGCTCGCGTAGTCCAGCGAGATCCAGCCGGCGCCGCTCTTGAGTTTGCCCCACTTGGTCGCGCCGGTGCCGGTGCTTTCGGCGACGATGGTGTAGATGCCCCCATCTTTGATGGATCCGTTGGTGCCGTAGTTGGTGCCCGGGCCCTTGCGGATGTTCAGGACGTCGGCGGTGATCTTCACGCGGTAGGAGGTAGCTGCTGCGGCCTCGCTGCCGACGCTGACGGTGCTGGCGTCGACCCAGCCGTAGACGGTGGAGCCGCCGCCGGAGACGGCGATCAGGTGGTACGGGTGGGCCTTGCCCTTGGCGATGGCCGTGATCTTAGGCAGCGAGGTCGTCACGCTCGTCGTCCATCGCCTTCAGCACCTCGAACAGGGCCAGCACGTCGTCGATCGCTCGGTGGCTGTTCTGCACCTTGTCCTCGAGATCGTAGGCGAGGATCGCGTTGGCGAGCTTGTGAGGGTAGGGCCGGCGGTCTTTGTAGACCGTCAGGCTGTCCAGCCAGTCGATCCGGCCGACCTTGGCGCCGCGCAGAAGGCCGCGCAGAAAGCAGGCGTCGAACTGTGCGTTGTGAGCGATCATCAGGACGGGGCCCGGCTGCATGAGCTTGGCGATCTGGCTGGCTGCCTTGGCCGGCTGCACGCCCTCGGTCTGGAGGAGGGCGTCGGTGATGCCGGTCAGGCTGACGATGTTCTCCGGCAGCGTCTCGCCCTCGGGCAGCTTGATGAAGGTGTCCATCTTGCCGGCGATCCTCAGCCCACCGGAGGCCGTGCGCTCCACGCGCAGGGCCGCCAGCTCGATGATCTGATCCTTGTCGAAGTCGAGGCCACTGGTCTCGGTGTCGAAGATCACGAGGGCCTTGTACTTGTTCAGGAGGGCGGTCAGGTTACTCATGGGCCGCCTCCTGTTCTCTGGTGGCTCGCAGCGTGCCGAGCATGAAGGAGGCCGCAGCTCTGAGCTGCTCCTCGGTGGCGAAGCTGCCGCCGAAGCTCTCGATCAGCTCCTTGACGATGTCGCCGGCCTGCTCTGCGGTCACGTCCTGCTCGTCGAAGGAGATCAGGAGATCGGAGTCCAGATAGCAAGCGGGGCGCAGGCCGTAGTAGCCGTAGTAGGCGCTGTTCCAGCTCAGCGCGCCATCGGTGTCGACGCGGCGGGCGCTATGCTCGTACCCATTGGAGGCCGTGCTGACGGCCGTGGACAGCCACCACCAGTCATCTGCGTTGGGGATCACGTCGCGGTTGCGCCGGTACTGGTCGACCGTCAGCAGGAAGATGGTGACGTTGCAGGTGCCGTAGTCCTTCAGGCCGTCGTCGGCCGTCAGGTCGAGCTCACTCGTCAGGAAGGCGCTGGAGCAGCCGGCGGCGTCGATCAGGGTGTCGAGGAAGGGGCCGTTCAGGTAGCGCAGGCTGCTGGACTTGCTGAAGTCGTTGCAGTTGCCGTCGTCGAAGGCGCGATCCTCGACGATCTTCTCAGTCAGGCAGAGGGTGCCGGTGGCGTTATGTTCCAGCACGACCCAGCGCTGGCCGGCATAGTTGAAGGCGGTGCCGCGGGGTGCGGTCTTGAGTGCTTTTTTCATGGTTTTGCTCCTTTCGTTCTTGGCGGCCGGCCCTTGGGGCTGGCCTGTATATTCTTCAGCGGTTCGCCGGCGCGGATCCGGCTCTCACAGTGCGGGCAGATGTAGCCGGTGCGGGGGATCTTCTGGTAGATGCTGACGTTCCAGTCGAGCCCGCAGCCGACGCATTTGGCGGTCATGAGCTCCCACCCCCTTCCGCGGCCAGAGCGGCGAACACGGCCCGCCTGATGCGGTTGCGGTACTTCTTGCGGGTTCTGGCCTTCTTGGCGTGCTTGGCGAGGTGCAGCCACTTCCTCGGGACGATGCCGGCAGCCAGCGCCTCGATGAAGCGCTCGGCCGTTTTCTTGGCCCAGTCGATGATCGGCTTGAACGCCTCCATCAGAGCGCGGGCCATTTCCTTGATGGCCTCGGCGACTCGGCCGAAGGCTTCGAGGATCTGCTGCATGGTTTCCGGGCTGATATGTAGGCCAGCGGCCGCAGCGGCCAGCTCGTCCAGCTTTTCAGCAGGCAAGCCCGGGGCCCGTGCTGCCACGACGGCAGCGAGCTCCTCCCGGGCTGTTTTGGCGTCCTGCACGGCCTCGTAGTCGCCGACGCTCATGCTCCCGTCGTAGGTGTACGGGTCAAGCTCGTCGTCCGGGCCATCGGCCAGACGCTCGCAGAATGGGAGGCCAGCGGCCTCGGCGGTCTTGCGGGCCTCCTCGATGGCGTTCAGCCCTTGCTCGACTTCGTAATAGTCCGCGAGGCGGTTGTGGCCGCCTTCATAGTGCCAGCGGATCCCGGCGGCGATCTCGTCGATGGTCATGCCCTCGCCGAAGTGGCCGCAGTAGTAGCCGTTCAGGACGACGGCGTCCGGGTCAGTTTTCAGGATCCCGATGGCGTCGTTGAGGTCGTCGGTTTCCCACTCGCCGCTCCCGAGGTCGCTCCAGAGGGTCAGAGCGCTCCATGAGCGGCCGGTGCGGTACACGATCACCCAGCCGATCCCGTCGCGGATCTCCTCCGCGACGTCTCGGGCGATGTCTCTCAGTGTTGCCATTATGGCGTCACCTCCCTCGTGTTGCTCAGGCCGAGAAGGTAGTCGACGCTGCACCCGAAGAAGGCGGCCATCTCGATCACCCTCTCGAGCGAGGGCAGCGTCTTGGTCTCATAGGAGGAGTAGTTGCTGAGCCCGTAGCCGAGGGTGGCGGCGAGCTCCTTCTTTTCCATCCCGAGCCGCTCGCGCTCGGACTTGATGCGCGGGCAGGTTTTGGCTGCGATTTCTGTGTAGTTGAGCATTGTCGTGTCCTCCTCATTTCATCTCGTGGATCAGTGTCCTGAAGTGGAAACACTGAATGTTGTAGCCGCCGGCGCCGATGGTCTGGATCTTGGCCTTGCCTTCAGTCCCGACGATGTAGCCGTTGATGTCGCCCTCCGGGCCGATGTGGAGAGCTGCCGCGTCGGTGATGGTGCCGACGGTGCCCATGATGCGGCCGATCAAGTCGATCAGCTTGGCCCGTTTTTCTTCCTCCATCGCCTTCTCGAGCCATGCCTCGCGCTCCTGATCGTCGCGGATCTCCAGCAGCCTGAAGGTGATCTGGTCGCCGAACTCGTTGAGCTTTCTCTGGATCTGGTGATATTCCAGACCGCGCTCGCTCAGGAAGGCGTCGACGTCCTTGCGGGGCCAGAGGTTTGCGAGGTCGGAGTCGGTCAGCTCGCGGCCCTTGTAGATCTCGCGGTATCTCTCGAGAGAGGGGAGCGTCTGAAGTGCTTCCAGTCTGGCAGCTCTTTCCTGGGCCTTCAGCTCCTTGCGGTATTCGATGAAGCGGATCCGCTTCTCGCGGTAGTAGGCGATCGCGTGCTGTTTCCAGCTTTCGAGGAAGTCCTTCAGGATCTCCGGGGCGTTGGCCTCGAGGTAGTCATCGGCAGCGATGCGCTCGTCGAGCTTCGCCTGCCAGTTGGCGAGGGTCTGCTTGGCCTCCTCGAGCTTGTCGACCGCGCTCTCGATGTCGCTCTGCTTGATGCTGATGTCGAACTTGTCGGCGCCTTTCTGGATCAGCTTTGCGAGCTGTTCCCGGTGCTTCTTGAGGACGGCGGTGCGCTTGGCGACCTTGGCCTCAGCGTTGATAACTTTCAGTTTCAGATCTTCTTGTGTCATGGTGGTGTGCTCCTTTCTTAATTGGCCCGGCGGGCGCCGGGGTTCTTGGCTGCCCCTCTGAAAAACAAAAACACGGCCGCCGATCGCTCAGGAGTCTGCGCGGGTGCGCAGCTCGTCCATCTTCGCTGTCGGGGTCGTGTTGTGGTTTCTCATGGTGGGCTCTCCTTTCTTCGGCCCGGCGCGGAGCCGGGTGATCTTGGCTTATGTCTCGGCCGTTGCTCGTTTCTTGCCCCTGCGCTTGAAGCTTTCACGGAGTCGCCTCTCGGCGAGCTCTGCGCTGTACCCCTCGCGCTGGTTCCTGTCCAGCGTGCCGGTCGCACCACGCTGGAGCTCCTTGTAGATCGTGGTGTAGTGGACGGAGAGGCGGGCCGCGATGTCAGCCGGCCGGTCTCCGATCAGGTGCCACGCCTCGATCTTCTTCCTGTCCTCGAAGGTCAGGTAGCGGTACTTTCCCGTCGGTCTCACCTCCGTCTCATTTGGTTGAATAAAAAAGAAAAATGCACAGCGGACTCGGTTGGAGTCTCTGTGCATTTAATATTAGCGGACACGGCCGCCCGCCGTTTTCTTCCAACCCCTTGTCACAGCGGAACGCATTTGATATAATTAAGGGTAATTTTAATGGGAAAGGACGGTGGCCGCCCATGAAATATAAACAATGGAATCTGGCGGCCAGCGATCCGGCTGGAGTGGCCGCTCTGGAGCGGGCGGGGCTGCCTCCCCTGGCCGCCCGGGTGCTGTGCGCCCGGGGGCTGGATACCCCGGAGAAGGCCCGTGCCTTTCTGGACGCGGGGAGGGGTCAGCTCCAGGACCCCCAGTTGATGAAGGACATGGACCGGGCCTCCGCCCGGGTGGCCCGTGCCCTGGCCGACGGGGAGACCATCGCGGTCTACGGCGACTACGACGTGGACGGCATCACCTCCACCAGCCTGCTCACCGACTTCCTCCGCCGGGAGGGGGGGACGGTGGTCCCCTATATCCCCGACCGGATGGAGGAGGGCTACGGCCTGAACACCGACGCCCTGGATACCCTCCATCAGGCGGGGGTGAGCCTGGTGGTGACGGTGGACTGCGGCATCACCGCCGTGGAGGAGGCCCGCCGGGCCAGGGAGCTGGGCATGGACCTGGTGATCACCGACCACCACGAGTGCAAGGAGCAGCTGCCCGACGCCCTGGCGGTGGTGGACCCCCACCGGCCCGATTGTCCCTATCCCTTCAAGTGTCTGGCGGGCGTGGGGGTGGCCCTCAAGCTGGTGCTGGCCCTGGGCGGCCTCGCCCGGCAGGAGGAGCTGCTGGCCCGGTACGCCGACCTGGCGGCCATCGGCACGGTGGCCGATGTCATGAGCCTCACCGGGGAGAACCGCACCATCGTGCGCCTTGGGCTGGAGGCCCTGCGCCGCACCAGCCGCCCCGGCCTGAAGGCCCTGCTGCGGCAGGCGGGCCTGGAGGAGCGGCCTCTCAATTCGGTGGCTATCGGCTATACCCTGGCCCCCCGGCTCAATGCCTCGGGCCGGATGGGGTGCGCCTCCCTGGCCGCCGAGCTTCTGCTCACCGCCGACCCCGCCCGGGGGGAGGAGCTGGCCATCCGCCTGTGTGAGCTCAACCGGGAACGGCAGACCATCGAGGCCCAGATCAGCGAGGAGTGCCAGGCTTTGGCCGAGGCCCTGCCCCAGGAGGAGCGGTACGCCCTGGTACTGGCCGGGGAGCACTGGCACCAGGGGGTGGTGGGCATCGTGGCCTCCCGCCTGGCGGAGAAGTACTCCTGCCCCGCCTTCATGATCTGCCTCCAGGACGGCAAGGGCAAGGGCTCCTGCCGGTCCTTCGGCGGGTTCAACCTGTTTGCCGCCCTGGAGCACTGCGCCCCCCTGCTGGAGGGCTTCGGCGGCCATGAGCTGGCGGCGGGCTTCACCATTCTGGAGGAGAACATCCCTGCCTTTACCGCCGCTATGAACGACTACGTCCGCCAGTGCACCGGCGGCGCCGAGATGGTGTCCGCCCTGGATGTGGATTGTCCGGTGGACGATGTGGGTATCCTTACCCTGGAGGGGGTGGAGGGCCTGGATCTGCTGGAGCCCTACGGCTCGGGCAATCCCAAGCCTGTGTTCTACCTCCAGGGCTGCCTCATCACCGCTCTCAGCGAGGTGGGCGGCGGCCGGCACCTGAAGCTGAAGGTGGCCGCCGGCGGCCGCAGCTTTGACGCCATCTTCTTCTCCGCCACCGCCGCCGAGATGGGGGTGGCCCAGGGGGACCGGGTGGACGTGGCCTTTACCCCTCAGGTCAACGAGTACCGGGGGTGGCGGTCGGTCCAGCTGCAGGTGTGCGACCTGCGCCCCGCCCTCACCCGGGCCCAGGCCGAGCGGGCCCTCTTTGAAAAGTTCCGCCGGGGCGAGGAACTGACCCAGCGGGAGGCGGCGGCTCTGCTGCCCACCCGGGAGGAGTTCGTGGTTCTCTGGCGCTATTTAAAGGGCCATGCCGGACAGTCTCCTCTGGAGGAGACCGCCCCACGGCTGGCCCGCAACATCGCCCGCTCTGCCGGACGGCGGGAGACCGTCATGCGCACCCTGGTGTGCCTGGAGGTCTTTGACGAGCGGGGCCTCATCCGGCTGGAGCACACCACCGACCACCTGCACATCGCCCTACGGGCGGTGGAGGGCAAGGTGGACCTGGACGACAGCTGGATCATGCGCCGCCTGCGGGGCATGAGCGGATAAATCCCCTTATCTTTATTTCGACAGGAGGTGCCCTGTATGGACCCCATCCTGGAGCGTTATCAGGCTCTTGAGGACAAAATCAAAACCTATAATCCGGCGCTGGACACCCAGCGTCTGTTCAGTGCGTTCACCTACGCCGACAATGCCCACTCCGGGCAACTGCGCAAGGACGGATCGCCCTATATCACCCATCCCCTGGCGGTGGCCGAGATCGTGGCCGAGCTGGAGCTGGATACCGACTCCATCATCGCCGCCCTGCTCCACGACTGCATCGAGGACACCGGCTCCACCCATGAGGAGATCGCCAAGCTCTTCGGCGCGGTGGTGGCCGACCTGGTGGAAGGCGTCACCAAGCTGACCCGGGTGCAGTACACCTCCAAGGAAGAGGAGCAGATGGAAAACCTGCGCAAGATGCTCATGGCCATGGCCAAGGACATCCGGGTGATCCTCATCAAGATCTGCGACCGCCTCCACAACATGCGTACCATGGAGTACCAGTCTCCCAAGAAGCAGAAGGAGAAGGCTCTGGAGACCATGGAGATCTACGCCCCCATCGCTCACCGCTTAGGTATGCAGCGCATCAAGTGGGAGCTGGAGGACACCTCCCTGCGCTACCTGGACCCGGTGGGCTACAAGGAGATCTCCGATGAGCTGGCCGCCCGTTCCGCCGCCCACGAGGAGTTCCTGGCCACTGTCCAGCGGCGCATCCAGGAGCGGCTGGACGCCGAGGGCATCCACTGCACCATCTACGGCCGGGTGAAGCACGCCTACTCCATCTACCGCAAGATGTACACCCAGAACAAGACCATGGACGAGATCTTCGATCTCTATGCCTTCCGGGTCATTGTGGACGACATCTCCGAGTGCTACAATGTGCTGGGCGTCATCCACGACCTGTTCAACCCGGTGCTGGGCCGGTTCAAGGACTACATCGGCACCCCCAAGCCCAACGGCTACCAGTCCCTCCACACCACCGTTATCGGCCGGGACGGCATCCCCTTCGAAGTGCAGATCCGCACCTGGGAGATGCACCACACCGCCGAGTACGGCATCGCCGCCCACTGGAAGTACAAGCAGGGCATGGCCAACGCCAAGCTGGGCACCGAGGAGGCCTTTGAGTGGGTGCGCAAGCTGCTGGAGAGCCAGCAGGACGTGGACGCCGAGGAATTCGTGCGTACCATGCGGGTGGACCTGTTCTCCGACGAGGTCTTCGTGTTCACCCCCCGGGGCGACGTCATCAACCTGCCCGCCGGGGCCACCCCCATCGACTTCGCCTACAACATCCACTCCGCCGTGGGCAACCACATGACGGGCGCCAAGATCAACGGCCGTATGGTCACCTTCGACACCCCCCTGAAAAACGGCGACATTGTGGAGGTCATCACCTCCAAGTCGGCCCACGGCCCCAGCCGTGACTGGATGAAGATCTGCAAGTCCAACGAGGCCCGCAACAAGATCCGCCAGTGGTTTAAGAAGGAGCGGCGGGAGGAGAACATCGCCACCGGCCGCGCCTCCTTCGAGTCGGAGCTCAAGCACGTGGGCCTGTCCCTGGCGGCCATCACCGCCGAGGACGTGCTGCCCTTCATTCTCAAGAAGGTGCGCTTCGGCACCCTGGATGAGCTGTACGCCGCCATCGGCTACGGCGGCATGTCCGCCCAGAAGGCGGTGGTGCGGGTCAAGGACGAGATGACCCGGCTAAACCGGCTCCATGCCGAGCAGGCCGCCGCCGAAAAGACGGCCCAGCAGGCCGATACCATCTACCCCGCCACCGGCAATCCGCCTCCCGTGCCCGTCAAGACCGGCAAGCACGACCAGAGCGGCATCATCGTGGAGGGCATCGACAACTGCCTGGTGAAGTTCGCCAAGTGCTGCACCCCCGTGCCCGGCGACCCGGTGGTGGGCTTCATCACCCGTGGCTTCGGCGTCTCCGTCCACCGGGCGGACTGCCCCAACGCCGCCCCCGAGAAGCGCAAGCCCGATGAGGCGGGCCGCTGGATCAAGGTGTCCTGGGCCACCGGAGAGCTGGCCACCTACCGCACCTCCCTGGAGATCGCCGCCAAGGACCGGGACGGCCTCACCCTGGACATCGCCATGGCCCTGTCCACCCTCAAGACCAAGACCACCAGCCTGTCCGCCCGGTCCATGCCCGACGGCTATGCCACCGTCAGCATCGTGCTGGAGGTCAAGGACCACACCGAGCTCACCGCCGTCATCAACAAGCTGGGTCAGATCCAGGGCGTGTACCAGGTGAAGCGCGCCGCAGGATAACAAGCCGCCCCAGGGCGCGCAGGATGCGCCCGTCCGTCATAAAGGAGAGAGACTATGACGATCCCTGTTACCACGCCGGACCCCGAGCTGGACCGCCTGCTGTCCCAGTGCTTCGCCGGAGGCGAGCTGCTGCGGCGGGAGCTGCGGCTCACGGAGGCCCAGGCCGCCTATGTGGCGGGGAATTATTGCGCCCAGGTCATTCCCATGGGCGAACATTGGTATGAGATTACCTTTCAGGAGGCATTTTACAATGGCTGCAATTAACTTTGTGCCCGTGCTGCTTGGCTCGGACATCAACGCCTACAGCATGGCACGGGCCTTTCACGAGGCCTATGGCGTCAAATCGGTGGTGTACGGCATGTACCCCGCCAGCGTGTGCGCCGGCAGCAAGATCATTGACTACCGGGTGCGTGAGAACAACGACCGGGTGGACAAGGTGCTGGAGAACGTGAACGAGGTGGCCCGCGAGCACCCGGACAAGAAGATCCTGGTGCTGGGCTGCGGAGACAACTACCTCAACTCCATCTCCGCCAACCTGCCCAACTATCCCGAGAACGTCATCGCCCCCTATGTGGACCTGTCCATGCTGGAGACCCTGATCCACAAGGAGAAGTTCTACGAGCTGTGCGACAAATACGGCATCGACCATCCGGCTACCTACGTCTACCACAAGGGGGAGGGCCACGGATTCACACTGCCCTTCGAGGGCCCCTTCGTGGTCAAGCCCGCCGAGTCCGATACCTACTGGAAGCATCCCTTCCCCACCCAGAAGAAGGCCTACGTCCTCCAGACCCGGGAAGAGGTGGACCAGGTCATCGACGACATCTACAACGCCGGGTATGAGGACTCCCTCATCATCCAGGACTTCATCCCCGGTGACGACAGCTACATGCGGGTGGTCACCAACTACTCCGGCGCCGACGGCAAGGTGCGCCTCATGTGCGTGGGCCACGTCCTGCTGGAGGAGCACACCGCCCACGCCATCGGCAACCACGCCGTCATCATCACCGAGCCCGAGCCCGAGCTGTGCGAGAAGCTGAAGGGCTTCCTGGAGGCCATCCACTTTACCGGCTTCTCCAACTTCGACATCAAGTACGACCAGCGGGACGGCAAGTTCAAGGCCTTTGAGATCAACTGCCGCCAGGGCCGGTCCAACTACTACGTCACCGGCGCGGGTTACAACCTGGCCAAGTGCCTGGTGGAGGACCGGGTGCTGGGCCGTGAGGGCAAGCTGACCATCGCCAAGAACCGGCACCTGTGGTGGGTCATTCCCCCCAAGGTGGCCTACGACTATGTGAATCCCAAGTACCACGAGGATATGCACACCCTGGAGTCCCGGGACGCCGTGGTCAACCCCCTGTTCTACAAGCCGGACAACGGCCTGGTGCGTACCCTGCGCATTATGAAGGGCCAGCGCCGCTATGTGGGCTGGTATGCTTCTTGTATGGAAAAGGTGAAATAATGGAACAACGCCTTGGCATTCTGGGTGGCATGGGTCCCCAGGCCACCCAGGACTTTTATCAGCGCATCCTGGACAAGACCGACGCCTCCTGCGACCAGGAGCACCTGCCCACCCTGATCTGGAGCGACACCTCCATGCCTGACCGCACCGCCGCCATCCTGGGCGGCGACGCGGAGGGGTGCTACCAGCGGCTGCTGGCGGGCGCCCGTCTGCTGGAGCAGGGGGGCTGCACCGTGCTGGCCATCCCCTGCAACACCTCCCACTACTTTGCCGACCGGCTCCAGGGCGATATCTCCATCCCCCTGGTCCATATGCCCCGGGAGACTGTGGGTGCGCTGGCGGCGGAGGGCAAGCGCAAGGTGGGCATCCTGGGCACCGACGGCACCGTCCAGACCGGCGTGTACCAGAAGGAGTGCGCCGCCCGGGACCTGCTGGGGGTCTCTCCTCCGGCGGAGATCCAGAAGCTGGTGATGAGCATCATCTACGACGAGATCAAGCGGGGGGAAAAGGGCTCCCGGGAGAAATTCGCCGTCATTGACCGCTGGCTCCGGGAGGCCGGGTGCGACAGCGCCATTCTGGCCTGCACCGAGCTGTCCGTCTACCGCACCTACCACGGCCTGCCCGACTACTATCTGGACGCCATGGATGTGCTGGCCCAGCGGTGCATCACCGCCTGCGGCTACAAGCTGCGGATGGTGTAAGGGGCCCAAAACCCGTATCAAGCATGATTTTCACATGGTGGTGAATGACAATGACCGATCTGCGCCGCCCTCTGGGCGACTTTGTGCAGCTGCTGCTGCGCCATGACCTGCTGGCCGACAAGGGGCCCATCCCCGCCGACCTAAGTGCCCCGGTGGCCCTGGTGTCCTGCGACTCCCAGGTGGTCATCCCCCACACCCTGTTTGTGTGCAAGGGGGCCAAATTCAAGGAGGACTACCTGCGCCAGGCCATGGAGGGGGGCGCCTTTGTCTATGTCAGCGAGACTCCTTACCCCGACGTGCCTCTGCCCTGCCTGCGGGTCACCGATATCCGGCAGGCTATGGGCCTGCTGGCCGACCTGGCCTACGGCCACCCCTCCGGCAAGCTGACCATCACCGGCATCACCGGCACCAAGGGCAAGACCACCACGGCCTACTATATCAAATCCATCGTGGACACCTGGCTGGCTTCTCAGAGTCACCGGGAGAGCGCCCTGCTCTCCACCATCGTCACCGACGACGGCCTGGAGCGCAAGCCCGCCAAGCTGACCACCCCGGAGCCTCTGGACCTCCAGCGGCACCTGTCCAACGCCGTCACCGCCGGGGCGGACTACCTCACCATGGAGGTGTCCTCCCAGGCCCTGAAGTATGGCCGGGTCATCGGGGTGGACCTGTCCTGCGCCGTCTTCCTCAACATCGGCGAGGACCACATCTCCCCGGTGGAGCACCCCGATCTGGAGGACTATCTCCAATCCAAACTGTTGATTTTCCGTCAGGCGAAAACCGCCTGTATTTCCATGGACTGCGACCACGCCGCTGAGGTGGCCCAGGCTGCCGCCCGGTGTGAGAAAGTCATTACGTTCTCCCAGAAGGACCCCGCCGCCACCGTGTACGGCACCAACGTGCGCAAGGAGGGGAATCAGATCGCCTTCCACGTCCGCACCCCCCGCTACGAGGGAGATATGGCGATTTCCACCCCCGGCCTGTTCAACGTGGAGAACGCCCTGGCCGCCGTGGCGGTGGCCGAGGCCTACGGCATCCCCCAGGAGATGGTAAAGGAGGGCCTGGAGAAGGCCTTCGTCCCCGGCCGCATGGAGCACTATGTCAGCGCCGACAACCAGATCTCCGTCATTGTGGACTACTCCCACAACGGCATGAGTTTGCAGAACGCCCTGCGGTCCGTCCGGGCGGAGTACCCCGACCGGCAGCTGACGGTGCTCTTCGGCTGCACCGGCGGAAAGGGTATCGACCGCCGGGAGGGCATGGGCAACGCCGCCGGTGAGTGGGCCCACCGCATCATCCTCACCGAGGACGACCCCGGCCCCGAGGAGGTGGAGGACATCTGCGCCGACATCGGCGTGTTCCTCAAGCGCTGGAACAAGGACTACACCGTCATTCCCGACCGGGAGCGAGCGGTGGAGACCGCCATCCTGGAGGCCGACCGTCCCGCCGTGGTGCTGCTGGCGGGCAAGGGCTGCGAGACCGCCCAAAAGCGGAAGAACGGCCCCGAACCCTGCATCCCCGACGGGGTGCTGGCCCGGCAGGCCTTGGACAAGTACGACCGTGACCATGCTGAATAAGGCTTTTGCCGCCGCAGGCGCCGCCGCCTGGGGCGGCTTGCCGTTTTCAGAACTGGCGGCAGACATGACCCCAGAGGCGATCGCAAAGGCGGAACAGCTGTGCCCCAACCCCCGCGCGGTGCTGGTGGCCGCCTTCCCCTACTACGCCGGAGAGCGGCCGGGCAACCTGTCCCTCTACGCCCGGGGGCGGGATTATCACCAGGTTGTTACCGCCAGATTGAATACGATCTGTGATATTTTGCGAAAAAAATACGAAAATGAGATATTTTTGCCCGCCGCCGACAACTCCCCTCTGCCGGAACGGCAGGCGGCCTGGCGGTGCGGCATCGGCCTGCGGGGGAAGAACGGGCTGGTGATCTTGCCCCCCTACGGCAGCTATGTGTTCCTGGGCACCATCCTTACCGACGTGGAGCTGGAGCTGCCGCTCCGCACCCCGTCTCCCGGCTGCGTGGGCTGCGGCAAGTGTCTCACCGCCTGCCCCGGGGGCGCCCTGGGGGAGGCGGGGGTGGAGGTGAGCCGCTGCCTGTCCGATCTGACCCAGAAGAAGGGGGAGCTGACGGAGGGGGAGGCGGCCCTGCTGAAGGCCCACCCTCTGATCTGGGGGTGCGACACCTGCCAGCGGGTGTGCCCCTACAACGCCGCGCCCGCCCTGTCCCCCCTGCCCGAGTTCCGGGAGGGGCTGGTGGATGCCCTGGAGGGGGCCGACCTGGAGGGACTGACCAACCGGACCTTTCGGGAGAAGTACGGCGACCGGGCCTTTGCCTGGCGGGGCCCCGCCCCCCTGCGGCGCAACCTGAAGGGACGGGGGAAATGAGCCTCCAAACAGTCATAACAAAAAATGCCCAACTCCAAATCGGAGTTGGGCATTTTTGCATGCAAAAGGGGGAAGAACTCATTCCTCCCGGATGCCGTAGGCCTTGGCCAGATGCAGGATGCGGTTGGCCCAGTTGGAGTGGGTCTTGACCTCGTCCATCCGGGTGGCGTCGGGGCTGGCGGAGACCAGCAGGCCGGCGTCCTGATCCCAGCCCAGGATGTGGCAGGCGTCCTGGTAATCCCGGCGGGAGACCTTTAGCATGTCGTTGACCACCGGGATCTGGTTGGGGTGGATCACCGTCTTTCCCACAAAGCCGCTGAGCAGGTCCTGGGCCAGCTCCCGCCGCAGGCCGGTGTCCCAGCCCTCCCCGGCGAAGTACTCCCACACCGGGCCGGAGACCACATACTGCGTGGCAAAGGTGGTGACGATGTCGATAAGCAGGTGGGCCACCGGCCGGACGTCGTAGATGGTGTCGTGGACCGATCTGCGCAGGCCGAAGGCGTGGGACAGGTCGTTGCCCCCCACCCGGATGTTGAGGATGCGGTCGGACACCGCCTCCAGTTTTTCTTTTACCCGGACCAGGTTCTGATAGCGGGTGGACAGGTCGATCATGGCGGCGGCCTCAAAGATGGGCATATACCGGTACTCCGGCCACCGGAGAGAGATCTCCTGGATGGCCTGGATGTAGGCATCACAGTTGTCTACAAAGAACTTGGGCAGAATGAAGCCCCGCAGGACAGAGATAAAGGGGCTGTAGCGCTCCGCCAGCTTTTTCAGCTGTTGGGGGCTGCGCACCCGAATGAAGATCAGGGGGAGGTAGAACTCCTGCTGGGCGTGGCAGCGGCTGATCTGCTCCAAGGTGCGGAAGAGCGCCTCCTCGGCTTCCTCCACCGCTCCCTCCGCCACCGTGTCCTCCAGACAGAAGGCCAGGGAGAAGGGCTTGGGGTACCGCTCGTCCCGCAGGGCGTCGGCAATGCTCTGGTGGGCGTTGGCCGGGCAGTACAGCAGGGCGCCCACGTCGTAACCACTGATGGGTGGAACCATTGATATCCCTCTTTTGTGCAGCATAATCACCCCTGCCGGCGGCAGGGGAACAGGCAAGCCTGTACATTATACCATGACATCAAGCGGCTTCGCCGCTTGGCCGCCGGATATCCGGCGGAAGCCGGCTTTGCCGGCTTGGTCATGGTGTAATAAGCGCAACCAGCCCTTTGCATTGCAAAGGGCTGGCACGTAAAACGCGCAGCCGCACATCTGCGGCACTTGCGCTTATTTTACCACAAATTCCGCCGAAAGGAAATGGGCAGTCCTTCCAGGGCTTTTGGATTCTGTCACCAAATCCTGACAGAAATCCTAGGGCATGCCTGTTGAAAAATATCAGGAAGATGCTATAATATAACATATTTTAAGAAATGGTTGGGGAAGTTTGCCGTGATGCTGAAACGTGTTGAGCCGGGACAACTGAATGACTTCTTCCTTCCCCTGTCCGGCCGCCGGGAAAAGGGGGTGTACTTCTGCCGCATTGCAGGGTACAGCCCGGAGATCGAGACCTTTGTCAAGCAGTATTATGAGGCCGCCCGGCGCAACGGCGTCATCATCGACGGCAGGATTCCCAACCCGGACACCAACCAGCTGGCCTATTTCTCCGAGATGATGGGCGCCCAGTTCCAGATGGACCCCGCCTTTCTGGACCAGCGGCTTGGAAAGTGGCTGCCCCGGATGTCCCAGGGACAGCGGGAGACCGTAGTGTCCGCCATTTATTCTACGCTACAGGATATGCAGCGCAGCGGCAAGAACGAAAATATGCTGCGCAATGCATACATCAAATACATGTGCTGGCTCTACTACAAGTTTGAGCGCATCGTGAACCAGCTGGGCAGCGAGACCCTGCCCAAGATCCTCTATGACGGCTCGGTGAGCCACTACGAGTTACAGCTGCTGCTGGTGCTCTCCCGGGCCGGGGCCGACATCGTGCTGCTGGAGCGGGCGGGGGATGGCCCCTACCTGCAGCTGGACAGCCAGTCGGCCTGGACCACCCTCTGGCAGACCCCCGATATGACGCCTTTCCCGGAGCATTTTAACCTGAAATGGCTCCAGCAGGAACTGATGAAGCAGGCCAACCGCCAGCGGCTCTACGGCACGCCTCCCGCCGTGACCAACTGCACCAATGCCTGGATGAAAAAGCCGGAGCTGGGGGAGGTGCGCACCCCCTTCCGGGACCGGGGGACGGACAGCCGCTTCTTCTACAACGCCTTCCTCTTCCAGCACGGCGTGGAGGACAAGCTGCTCTTCTCCAACGACCTGTTTGCCTTCTACCAGCAGCTCAAGAGCGAGGGACGGCATCTGTGTCTGCTCAACGGCGGCATTCCCGCCCCCACGCCGGAGGAGATCTCCGCCATCCGGCGGCAGAACTACCAGAACGTGGACCAGCTGGCGGCGGGTCTGGTGCCCAACATCCAGTACCCGGAGAGCGCCGACCTCCAGCGGCTTATGGTCAAGGCCTTTGTAGACCTGATCCTGGAGGAGTCCAAACACTGTGACGGCTCCCTCTCCCGGCTGACCAACCGGGCGGTGTACCTGCTGGTGTGGCTCAGACGCTACCAGAAGGAGCTGTTCGGCCGGTGGAAGATGCCCGAGGTGTCCGTCTTCCTTCTCTTCGGCAAGTGCGCCACCGCCAACGAGGCCCTGTTCCTGCGGTTTTTGGCCCGGCTGCCGGTGGATGTGGTGGTGATCATCCCCAACCGGAACGAGGGCTGCACCCTCAGCGACCCCGCCCTGCTGACCCTGGAGTTTGAGGACTCCCTGCCTATGGAGCGCTTCCCGGTGGAGCCCTCCCAGGTGCGGGTGAGCACAGCGGCCTACCAGGCCGAGCGGGACCTGGACACCCTCATGTACCAGGACAGCGGCATGTTCCGCAATCAGCAGTACCAGCGGGCCGAGACCGTGACCCTGCGCACCATGTACGAGGAGATCGCCCTGCTGTGGGACCAGGAGGTCAAGTACCGCCCCAGCTTCACGGTGCTCAACGATACCGTCACCATCCCAGTGCTGCTGGCCAAGGTGTGCGGCGTGAAGGATGGGCAGACCGGCCCCTACTGGCAGGAGCTGAAGAAGCTCATCACCCCGGACACCACGGTGGTGCGGGGCCTGCCCTGGCTGACGGGGCTGGACGCCAACCCCATCAAGCCCTTCGTCACCCAGTTTTTGCAGCACGGACGGGTTTTGAAGAACAAGATCAAGGCCCACAAGGCCTATCCATACAGCATCCTGCGGCCCGAGATGCAGGAGCACCTGCTGGACAAACTGCAGCTGATGCTGGACCAGCGGATCATTGCCGGCACCTATGAAAACGGCACGGAGTACACCGTGCTGGCCACGGTGCTCAACCTGAGCAAGGACCTACTGCGCAGCATCCAGAAGTTTGACTTCACCAAAAAGAATCCCAAACTGATCCTGATCAACACCACGGAGAAGATCCTCTCACAGGAGGACAGCATTCTGGTGGCCTTTCTCAACCTGGTGGGCTTCGACATCGTCTTTTTCGTGCCCACCGGCTACCAGTGTGTGGAGAAATATTTCCCCCAGGGGTACGTCAACGAGCTTCAGACCGGAGAGTATCTGTACGACCTTTCGGTGCCCGACTTCCGTACTCTCCAGGAAGGTGGCTTGAGTTCCATTAGAAAACTATTCGGAAGGAGCATTTAGAAGATGGGATTGGATTTTACACGACCTGACGCCAGCCCCGCCCCGGTCCAGAACCAGCAGGGTGCGACTCTGCCCGCGGAGCAGGAGAACTACCAGCAGTATGACATTGTGGCCGACCGTCAGCAGATGAACCAGAGCCTGACCAACTCCCCGGAGGTGGACCGGCTGGCCAGCCAGATCGAGGTATACAACCTGGAGACCATCGTCTCCTTCGGCGCCGGTGCGGCGGAGGAGATCTCCAAGTGCTCCGATGTGGTGCTCAACAGCATGAACATGTCCCAGCTGGACGAGTCCAGCGCCATGCTGGTCACCCTGGCCAAGATCATGGACAAGTTCGACATCGAGGAGATCAAGGAGAACCCCGGCTTCTTCGGCAAGCTCTTCGGCAACCTGCGCAAGCAGCTGGACAAGATTCTGGCCAAGTACCACACCATGGGCGAGGAAGTGGACAAGATCTACGTCCAGCTCAAGCAGTACGAGACCGAGATCAAGCAGTCCAACCGGAAGCTGGAGGAGATGTTCCAGGCCAACGTGAACTACTATCACGAGCTGGTGAAGTACATCCTGGCCGGTGAGCAGGGCTGCCGGGAGCTGGAGGCCTATATCGCCCAGCGCCAGGCCGACATGGAGGCCACCGGCGACAACTCCATCCAGTTTGAGCTGACCACCCTGAACCAGGCCCTGATGATGCTGGAGCAGCGCACCCAGGATCTGCGGACGGCGGAGAATGTGGCCATGCAGGCCATCCCCATGATCAAGACCATGCAGTTCAGCAACATGAACCTGGTGCGCAAGATCAACTCCGCCTTTATCATCACCCTGCCCGTGTTCAAGCAGGCCCTGACCCAGGCCATCATGCTCAAGCGCCAGCGCATCCAGGCCGAGGCCATGTCTGCCCTGGACGAGCGCACCAACGAGATGCTGCTGCGCAACGCCCAGAACACCGCCGAGCAGTCCAAGATGACCGCCCGGCTGGCCTCCGGCAGCTCTATCAAAATCGAGACCCTGGAGCGGACCTGGCAGACCATCGTCTCCGGCATCGATGAGACCCGGCAGATCCAGGAGAACGCCCGCAAGCAGCGCATTGAGGACCAGAAGCGTCTGGAGACCATCAAGTCCGATTTCAATGCCCGATACAGCATGCCCGACCGGAAATAACCACCATTCAAAAAGAGGAGGTTCACAGTTATGCCCATCAATCTGACTAAGGGACAAAAAGTAGACCTGACCAAGGGGAATCCCGGACTGACCAAGATCGTGGTAGGCCTGGGCTGGGACGTCAACGCCTATGACTCCGGCGCGGCCTTCGACCTGGATGCCGCCGCGTTTATGACCAATGCCGCCGGCAAGTGCCCCACCGAGAAGGAGTTTGTGTTCTACGGCAACCTGGAGCACGTCAGCGGCTCCGTCAAGCACATGGGCGACAACCTCACCGGCGAGGGCGACGGCGATGACGAGCAGATCGTGGTGGACCTGTCCAAGGTGCCTGCCAACGTGGAGCGCATCGCCTTCACGGTGACCATCTATGACGCCGAGACCCGCAACCAGAATTTCGGCCAGGTCTCCAACGCCTACATCCACATCCAGGACCTGGTGAGCGGCGCCGACCTGATCCGCTACGACCTGGGCGAGGACTTCTCCATCGAGACCGCCATCGTGGTGGGCGAGCTGTACCGCCACAACGGCGAGTGGAAGTTCAATGCCATCGGCAGCGGCTTCCAGGGCGGCCTGGCGGCCCTGTGCGGCCACTACGGCATCGAAGTTGCGTAATAAGGAGGAAATAAGCTATGCCTGTCAGTCTGAAAAAGGGCCAGAAGGTCAGCCTTACCAAGGATAATCCCGGTCTCTCCCGCGTGGTGGTAGGCCTGGGCTGGGACGTCAACGCCTTTGATACCGGCGGAGCCTTTGACCTGGACGCCGCCGCCTTCCTGCTGGGGGACAACGGCAAGACCAGCCGCAGCGAGGACTTCGTGTTCTACGGCAACCTGAAGGACCCCTCCGGCGCGGTGGAGCATCTGGGCGACAACCTCACCGGCGTGGGCGAGGGCGACGACGAGCAGATCAAGGTGGATCTGACCCGGGTGCCCGCCAACGTCTCCCGTGTGGCCTTCACCGTCACCATCTATGAGGCGGAGGAGCGCCGGCAGAATTTCGGCCAGGTGAACAACGCCTTCATCCGCATCCATGACGAGACCAACGGCCAGGAGCTGCTGCGCTACGACCTGGGTGAGGACTTCTCCATTGAGACGGCGGCAGTCTTCGGCGAGCTCTACAAGAACAACGGCGAGTGGAAGTTCAACGCCATCGGCAGCGGCTACCAGGGCGGCCTGGCGGCCCTGTGCGCCAACTACGGCATCGACGTGGAGTAAATCAAAAAACCTGGACGCCCAACGGCGGGAATTACATAAGGAGGTAAAAGACGATGTCTGTCAGCTTGCAGAAAGGCCAGAAGGTCAGCCTGACCAAGGAGAGCCGCGAGGGCCTGAACAAAGTGATCGTGGGACTGGGCTGGGACGAGGCCCAGCGCTCCAAGGGCGGCCTCTTCGGCGGACTGTTCGCCGCCAAGCCCCAGGCCATCGACTGTGACGCGTCCGCCCTTATGCTGAAGGACGGAAAACTGGTGGACGGCAAGGATGTGATCTACTTCGGCAACCTGAAGCACCGCTCGGGCTCCGTCATGCACATGGGCGACAACCTGACCGGCGCCGGCGAGGGCGACGACGAGCAGATCATGATCGAGCTGGAGCGGGTGCCTGCCGAGTACAACCGCATCGTGATGGTGGTCAACATCTACCAGGCGGTGCAGCGCCACCAGGACTTCGGCATGATCCAGAACGCCTTCATCCGCATTGTGGACGGCCGCAACGGCCAGGAGCTGTGCCGCTACAACCTCTCCGAGAACTACGACGGCATGACCGCCATGATTTTCGGCGAGGTGTATCGCAACAACGGCGAGTGGAAGTTCAACGCCGTGGGACAGGCCACCACCGATCCCGGCCTGCCTGAGCTGTGCAAGCGCTACTTCTGAGCCTCTGACCGGGGGAAGCCCGGACTAAGATAAGCATGAGCAGGAAAGAGAAGCGAATCATTGCATTGCTTCTCTTTCCTGCGTCTATAGGAGAAAGAAACATGCACTATAACGGACTTTCAGACAAAGAAGTTCTCGAATCCCGACAGAAATACGGCAGCAACGTAATCCCGGATTCGGAACCCACCACCTTCTGGGCGGAATTCAAGGAGACCTTCGGGGACCCCATGATCCGCATTCTGCTGGCCATCGCGGCGCTGATGATCGTCATGTGTATCTTCGGCTATGCCGACATCTATGAGCCCATCGGCACCATCGTGGCCATCCTGATCGTGGCCTTCGTGTCCGCCAAGACCGGCGTGGCCAGCGACACCAAGTACCGCCAGCTGAAGGACAGCACCAAAAAGGACCAGTGTAAGGTCTACCGCAACGGCGTCATCACCGTCATCGACATGGACGACGTGGTGGTGGGGGACAAGGTGCTCCTTCAGCCGGGCGACAAGATCCCCGCCGACGGCATTCTGGTGTGGGGCAGCATCAAGGTGGACAACTCCGCCCTCAACGGCGAGGCGGAGGAGTGCCCCAAGGTGGCTGCTGACGAGAGCTACAAGCTGGCCGATGAGATCACCGGCGATACCTTTGTGGACAAGCACTCCCTGTTCCGGGGCGCGGTCCTCTTCGACGGCGAGGGCGTGCTGGACGTGCAGAAGGTGGGCCTGTCCACCATGATGGGCAAAATGGCCGAGGAGATGCAGGAGGACGAGCCCGACTCCCCCCTGAAGGTCAAGCTGGCCAACCTGGCCAACATGATCTCCCGCTTCGGCTACATCGGCGCCATCGTCATTGCCGCCCTCTACTTCGGCTACTACATCCTGTCCGCCGGCGGCTTCGGCCCCTACTTCGCCCTGGGTGCCACCCAGGTCATCAAGGACCTGGTGGAGGCGGTGTCCCTGGCGGTGGTCATCATCGTGTGCGCCGTCCCCGAGGGCCTGCCCCTGATGATCTCCCTGGTGCTGATGCAGAACACCAGCAAGATGCTGGACCACAACGTGCTGGTCCGCAAGGCCGAGGGCATTGAGACCGCCGGTTCCCTCAACATCCTCTTCAGCGACAAGACCGGCACCATCACCAAGGGCCGGCTGGAGGTGGTGGAGTTCTTCACCGCCGACGGCATCACCATCCCTCTGACCGAGATCAACCAGCACGGCAAGATCAAGGGCCTGGTGGACCTGGCCATCGGTAAGAACACCCAGTCCATGTTTGACGCCCAGGGGAACGTCATCGGCGGCAACGCCACCGACCAGGCCCTGATGAAGTTCCTGGGCACGGAGACCTTCCACAGCCTGGAGAACTCCTGCACCGTGTCCAAGGCCCAGAGCTTCAACTCCGCCAACAAGTTCAGCCAGGCCTATCTGGGCGAGCTGGGTAAGACTTTCTATAAGGGCGCCCCCGAGCGGCTGCTGGCCTGTGCCCGCACCTACCTGAGCATGAGCGGGGAGGAACGGCCCCTCTCCATGGACGTGATCAACGCCAAGATCGACGAGCTGGCCAGCAAGTCCATGCGTGTGCTGGCCTTCGGCTACTCCAACCAGGAGATGACCGAGAACCGCATCAACGACGACACCGTCATTGTGGGCTTTGTGGGCATCCGGGACGACGTGCGCCCCGAGGCCCGGGAGGCCATTGCGGCGGTGCAGCACGCGGGCATCCAGGTAGTCATGATCACCGGCGACCGGCTGGAGACCGCCGTGGCCATCGCCCGGGACGCAGGCTTGCTGAAGACCGAGGACGACGTGGCCCTCACCTCCGGCCAGCTCAATGAGCTCAGCGACGAGGAGGTCAAGGAGATCATCCCCCGCATCCGGGTCATTGCCCGTGCCCTGCCCACTGACAAGTCCCGCATGGTGCGCCTGTGCCAGGAGATGAACCTGGTGGTGGGCATGACCGGCGACGGCGTCAACGACTCCCCGGCCCTGAAGCGGGCCGACGTGGGCTTCGCCATGGGCAGCGGTACCGAGGCCGCCAAGGAGGCGGGCAAGATCGTCATTCTGGACGACAACTTCAAGTCCATCAAGGACGCCATCTGGTACGGCCGCACCATCTACCACAACATCCTGAAGTTCTGTAAGTTCCAGCTGGTGATCAACGTGGCCGCCGTGGTGGTCAGCGCGATCTCCCCCTTCTTCGGCATTGAGGAGCCCCTGAAGGTGACCCACCTGCTCTTCGTCAATCTGGTCATGGACGGCCTGGGCGCCATCATGCTGGGCAACGAGCCCGCCCAGGAGCGGTACATGAGCGAGAACCCCCGCCGCCGGGACGAGAGCATTGTCAGCCGGGAGATGATGGTCCAGATCGTTACCATGGGCCTGTGGCTGACCGTGCTGAGCTTCGTGTTCCTGAAGGCACCCTTCTTCGACCAGTTCTTTGCCACCACGGAGCAGAAGCTCACCGCCTACTTCGTGCTCTTCATCTGGAGCGCCCTGTTCAACGGCTTCAACGTCCGTGATGACGGCTTTGCCATCTTTAAGGGCCTCAACGAGAACACTGGCTTCATGAAGGTGTTCCTGGCCATTATTGTGATTCAGGCCCTGATCGTCAACGCGGGTCTGGTGCCCGTGGCGGTGTGCGGCTGGATCAGCAACATGTTCAGCTGTGTGCCCTTCGCCCCCATCGGCTGGGTGGTGGTGGGTATCCTGGCGGTCACCATGATCCCGGTGGACATGCTGCGCAAGGCGGTCACCCCCAAGAAATAAGAGGTCAAAAGGGGTGCCCCCGCTGGGGGCGCCCCTTTTTGCAAGAATGGGAGATTGCGAGCCATGAAGAAACTGCAGTACAATTCGCCGGTGATCCTCAGCTTCTTTTTCCTGTCCCTGCTGGCCCTTCTGCTGGGCAGGGCCACCGGCGGCTGGACCACCACCGCCCTCTTCTCGGTGTACCGGTCCCCGCTGAGCCCCCTGGCCCTGTTCCGCTTTGCGGGCCATGTGCTGGGCCACGCCGATTTCAGCCACTTTCTGGGGAACATGCTGCTGCTTCTGGTGGTGGGGCCCCCTCTGGAGGAGAAGTACGGTAGCCGGGCGCTGCTGCTGGCCATTCTCTTCACCGCCCTCATCTCCGGCGTGCTGCAGTTTGTTCTCTTCCCTCACACCGCCCTGCTGGGAGCCAGCGGCATCGTGTTTATGCTCATTATGCTGTCCTCCCTCTCCGGTATGAAGGACGGCACCATCCCCCTGACCCTCCTTCTGGTGGCGATTCTCTACCTGGGGCAGGAGGTCTACGCTATCCTCTTTGTGAAGGATAACGTGGCCAACCTGATGCACATTGTGGGCGGCCTCTGCGGTACCGCCTTTGGGTTCCTGGCCGGCAGGAACCGCAGAACCTGACGAAAACAGCGAGGAAACAGTCATATGCCTGAGTACACCCGTGAAAACACCCTGCGCATTGCCAAGCGCTTCCACAACCGCAAGCGGACCTACCTGCTGGTCAACCCCCTGCAGGCCAAGCACATCCCCGTGTCCCCCACCCGTGCCCTGGCCATGATGAACGCCCTGGGGGACCGGCTGGCCGGGCGCTACCCCGACACCCGGCTGGTGATCGGCTTTGCCGAGACCGCCACCGCCATCGGGGCCGCGGTGGCCGGGCGGATCTCCCCCGACTGCGTCTACCTCCATACCACCCGGGAGGACTTCCCGGCGGCGGAGGGGTGGATCGAGTTTCAGGAGGAGCACAGCCACGCTGTGGAGCAGAAGCTCAGCGGCGACGCCCTGGAGCGCTGGCTGCCCGCCACCGACACCGTCATCCTGGTGGACGACGAGATCTCCACCGGCAAGACCCTGCGCAACATGGTGAGTGAGCTGAAAAAGCGCTATCCCCTCCTGGGGGAGAAGCGCATCGTGGCGGCCTCCCTCCTGAACCGGGTCTCCCCGGAGAACGAGGCCCTGCTGGAGGAGGCGGGCATCCACAGCGAGTATCTGGTCAAGCTGCCCCAGGAGGACTACACCGCCCTGGTGGAAGCGCTGGAGATCCATGAGGCGGAGGCGGTCACGCCCCGTCCGTGGTCCCTGCACCAGGGGGACACCGTCCTGCCCGCCCTGGCCGACCCCAGACTGGGTCTGACGGCGGAGGAGTGGCAGCACAGCTGCGCCGCCCTGGCAGACACTTTCCTGGCCCGGGCTGGGGAGGCCTGCCCGCCGAACAGCCGCACTCTGGTGCTGGGCACGGAGGAGTGCATGTATCCCGCCCTGGTGCTGGGACAAGCGCTGGAACGGCTGGGGGAGGGGCGGCAGGTGTTCTGCCACGCCACCACCCGCAGTCCCATCGGCATCTGCGGTGCGGAGGGCTACCCCATTGTCTCGGGCAGAAAGTTGCCCAGCTTCTATCAGAAAGACCGGACCACCTACCTCTACGATCTGGCGGACTATGACTGCATCGTGGTGGTGTCCGATACGCCGGAGCCGGGGACCGGGGCGCTAAGTGCCCTGCTGTCGGCGTTCCCGGCCAATCCGGCCCGCAAGGTCTTTTATCTCCAAGGAGGGCAGCATGTTTGGTACCTATAAACCTGAGGATGTAGAGATCCTGCTGAAGGACATCACCGGCCTGGTGGAACCCCTGCCCACCAAGGAGCGGGAGAAGCGCATTCAAAGCGGCGTGCACTACTCCGAGATGCTGCCGCTGGAGTATGAGCCCTCCCCGGCCTATCTGGCCGCCTACCACGACGCTCTGGACCGCTACGCCCCCATGACCGCCCAGGCGGTGGCCTCGGTGGCTGAGCAGATCTGGCAGGACAAGGGGGCGGACGCTGTGCTGGTCTCCCTGGCCCGGGCGGGCACCTCCATTGGCGTGCTCATCAAGCGGTTTCTGGCCCGGGAATACGGTGTGGATGTGAATCACTACACCATCTCCATCATCCGGGGCAAGGGGATCGACCACAATGCCATGAAGTATATTCTGGCCCGCCACAAGCCGGAGCACATCCAGTTTGTGGACGGCTGGACGGGGAAGGGAGCCATCCAGCGGGAGCTGAGCCAGGCCATGGCCGATTACCCCGGCGTCAGCGCCGGGCTGGCGGTGCTCTCCGACCCGGCCCACCTGGCCGAAAAGTGCGGCACCCACGACGACTTCCTCATTGCCAGCTCCTGCCTCAACTCCACGGTGTCGGGGCTGCTGAGCCGGACCTTCTACCGCCGGGACCTGATCGGCCCCGAGGACTTCCACGGCGCGGCCTGCTATCCCCAGCTGCGGGAGCAGGATCTGACCTACCCATTCATTGAGGCGGTGGAGGCCCACTTCCCCGCCCGGGGGACGGCGGCGCGCTGCCTGGGGCCGGAGGAGGGTGCGGAGCCCTTCACCGCCCTGGAGGAGGTGGACCAGATCTGCCGCAACTTCTCCATCGCCGACCGCAATCTAGTCAAGCCCAGCATCGGGGAGGCCACCCGGGTGCTGCTGCGGCGGATGCCGTGGAAGATCCTGGTCCGCAGCCTGTCCGACGAGGACCATCTGGGCCATATCTATCAACTTGCAAAGGAGAAAGGCGTGACCCTGGTGGAGTACCCTCTGGTGCACTACCGGGCGTGCGGGCTCATTCAGTCCATCGCTGACAACTGACTATGGAAAAAACCATTTTCGCCAGTGATCTGGATAATACCCTGCTCTTCTCCTGTAAGCACGCCCAGCCCGGCGACCTGTGCGTGGAGTACCTGGAGGGGGCGGCCCAGGGTTATCTCACCGGGGAGACCCCGGAGCTGCTGGCCCAAATTATGGAGAAGACCCTCTTTGTGCCCGTCACCAGCCGGTCCATGGAGCAGTACCTGCGCATCTCCTTTCCCCAGGCCTGCCGGCCCCGCTATGCCGTTACCACCAACGGGGCCTTCCTGCTGGTGGACGGCAAGCCGGACCCCCGGTGGACCCGGGTGTCGGAGGAAATGGTGGCCCCCTGGCGGCCCCACCTGGAGGAGGCCCTGCAGGCGCTGGAGGCCTGGCCCGCCCCCAAACGGTGCCGCATTGTGGACGGGATGTTTACCTTTGCCGCCTGCGACACCCCGGAGGAGGCTCAGGCTCTGGGCGAGGCGTTAAAGGGCGCCTTTCCGCTGGACGCGGGGGTGACGGGGCGGAAGGTCTACTTCTTCCCGCCCCCCATCAATAAGGGTGCGGCCCTGGACCGCCTGCGGCACTGGTTCGGCGCGGAGCGGGTGCTCTGCGCCGGGGACAGCCCCATCGACGCGCCCATGCTGGGCCGGGCCGATCTGGCCATCGCGCCTCAGGGGATTTTGCCGGAGGAGGACGGCCCCGCCCGCCGGGAGTGGGAGGGCTCCGGCCGCTTTTATACCTTCGTTTTGCAGCAGGTCCTCCGGGATCTGAACGGAGAGATTACCTGCTGAGTACCCAGCAGTCCGAGGAGGGGGAACCATGGCAAACTACAGCGAATACTTTCAGGCGGTGCTCCGCCCGTCCACGCCGAACCTGGCGGAGGAGTTTTTTGCCCTGGACGGGCGCTACTCCAACTTCCGAAAGGAGACCTTCTTCGCACGCTATCTGTGCGGGGACCGCTACCCGGCCCTGACCCAGCGGCTCCAGGCCTGGCAAGGGGAGGGGAACGGGGGACGGCTCTTCCTGCCCGCCTTTCCCAGACTGCCCGACCAGGGGGAACCGAAGGGCTATCTGGAGCTCTATGACGGGGGAGCGGACCGCCTGCCCTTCTCCTTTGACAACCCTATCCTGGAGGAGGCTTTTCACGCCCACTATCAGGAGATCCTGGACCAGTTCCGCCGGAGCCGGGGCAGGACGGAGGAGTCCATCGTGCGCAATTTCGCGGTAAAGCTGTTCTATTGGATCGACTGCTGCTTCCCCCGGCTCTTCGTGGACACCCGGCGGATCGGCGCCTCCCCCAAGTTCGTGTGCGGCGGCCCGGTCAAGCTGCCGGAGTATCTCTTCCTCTGCCTGCTCTTCCGCATGGGCTGCGATGTGCTCTATGTGAGCGGGGAGCAGGACGTGCAGGTGCAGGACAGCCAGCTGCTCCAGCTGTCCGTGCTGGTGCGGGAGGAGACCCCGGCTCCGCCCCGGCAGCCCCAGGTCAGCCCGGTCCGGCCCGCCCCCGCCCCGTCGGCGGGCGCGCGGCAGCCGCTGGACTATGTGGAGCTTGCCAAGCTGGCCTCCTCCGTGGTCATGTTGGAGGTGTACGACGGGGAGCAGAAGTGCTTCAAGACCGGCTCGGGCGTCATCATCAACCAGACCGGTTACATCCTGACCAACTTCCACGTGGTGGCGGGAGGCCGGTACTTTGGGGTGCTTCTGGAGGAGGAGCAGGACGTGTGCTACACCGACGAGCTCATCAAGTACAACCAGGACCAGGACCTGGCCATCCTGCGCATGGAGAAGCACAGGTCCCCCATTCCGGTGTGGCGGGGTGGCGAGGAGTTGGTCCGGGGCCAGAAGGTGGTGGCCATCGGCAGCCCCCTGGGGCTGTTCAACACCGTGTCCGACGGCATTATCTCCGGCTTCCGGACGGTGGGGGAGCGCTCCATGATCCAGTTTACCGCCCCCACCTCCCACGGCAGCAGCGGCGGCGCCCTGCTGAACCTGTACGGGGAGCTGATCGGCATCCTGACGGCGGGCTTTGACGACGGACAGAACCTGAACCTGGCGGTGGACGCCAGAACTATCCTGGACTTTGCCCGGGGCCTGCTGTGAATTCCAAACGAAAAAACGATCCCCCCGGATGTGCCGGCTGACGGCACGTCCGGGGGGATCGGTCTTTTTAATAGGGTTGGGCCGGGGTGATGGGCTGCCGCAGGGAGCGGGCCAGCAGGTCGTCCATGTAGCGGCACAGGGTGCGGTCGGGGATGTCGGGGCACTCCATGGTCACGTGGGTGTACAGCCCGATGAGGGCAGAGGAGAACAAGACTCCCTGGATCTCGGCGTCCAGCTTTGTGACGTTGCGCTGCTCCAGCTTACGCCGCAGACTTTCCACGATGTCCTTCTTCCACCGGTAGACAAACATGGGGTCGCCCCGGTTGCTCAGCAGGGCCCGGTACCACTCCAGGTTCTCCCGGATGTGGGTGACGGTGCTCAGGGCGGTCTCGGTGCCGCTGGTGTGGTCCATCACGTCGGGCAGGTTGCGGCAGATCTCCCACAGGGCGGAGAGCAGCCGGTCCTCCACCCCCTGAAGCACGGCGAATTTGTCCTCAAAATAGAGGTAGAAGGTGGACCGGGCAATGCCGCAGGCCTGGCAGATACCGGAAATGCTGACGCCATCGATGCCATCCCGCTGGTAGAGGGTCAGGAAGGCGGATTCGATGTCCTGAATGGTGCGCTGGCGGTTCAAGGCTCCCCGGGGAGACATTTCCATCAACTCGCTTTCATACGGTAAAACGGCAGGAACAAGGGGCTCTGGCTGAAATGCTGTAAAAAAGCGGGGGCTTTGGCTAAATAATTATTATATTTGACCATAGATGGAAATGCAAGCAAAATTCGCCTTCCTTCGGACACTTTGCCTTCTTTTGTACAGGAACTGTACGGCTGCTTTTTGTATGATGCGTACAAGAATATGCGCTTTATGCTATTCTCACCTCAGCAAAACAAACAGACAAGGAGGAGCTTTTATGAGCCAGAGACCTGTTCTTACTGCCGAAGAGCGTGCACTGTCCTACGCCAAGTACTACGACCTGCCCATCACCCCCATTCCCGCCGAGAAGATCGCCATTCTGGAGGGCGGCCCCATGGATCCCAAGGACGCCCTGCCCATCGAGCGGCGCAACGACCTATTCCTGCCCGGCTATCTGCCCGGCGAGATCGGCTACTGTGTTATGCCCAACGGCACCGGCTACCTGGCCAACCGTACCGAGATGCCCGGCGTCACCCCCGAGATGTTTGAGTGGTGGTTTGCCTGGCACGGCCTGAACGACATGCGCTACCGCATCTGGGACCCGGAGGATCACTTCTATGCCCGCCAGCAGATGCCGGATAAGGTGCTGGATCCCAGCGTGCCCATGCGGGAGAAGACTTGGGGCACCGTCCACCACGTGCTGGAGGACATCGGTGCCGGTCCCGACGAGCTCATCCTGAACTTCCGCTATCCCCATGAGCTGGGCTATGACGAGTCCAAGGTGGGTACCCCCGCCTGCGCCACCATGATGTGCGCCAACGGCCACGGCCCCAAGCCCGGCGAGGGCGTGGCGGCCATCATGACCCACATGGTCCGTGAGATCGAGGGGGGCATCGAGCTGCGCAGCCGCTTCTGGATCGGTTACGGCCTGGTGGACGGCCAGGTGGTCAAGCTGCTGCCCGACGGCGTCAGCGTGCCCCCGGTGGTGCCCATGGGCCTGTTCGCCCACAACCTGAAGGAGTTCGGCCACCTGGCCGCCATCCTGCCCTCCCTCTACGCCGAGGAAAAGGACCGCTGGTAAGCGGAGCAGACCGAAAAGGAGAAGGAGTATTATGTGTAAAAAGAAAGATTTCCCCGTGGTCATGAACGTGTTCCTGGCGTTTTTTATCACCCTGGCTGTGACCATCTTTAACCTGCTGGTCAATAACAACCTGAATGTGCCCGCTCTGGTGGTGAGCATGATCTACGGCTTCTGCCTGAATATGACCCTGGAGACCATCATCGACCTGCCTGCCTTCGGCAACTTCTTCGTCAAGAAGTTCGGCCTGAAGATGGAGAGCCTGCCTGCCTACTTTGTGCGCATCTTCTTCATCGTGCTGCTGCTGGTGCTGCTGATGAGCTTCATCCTCATGTTCTGTGAGGTGGGCTTCCTGCTGGGTGCCGGGTTCTTCGGCTTCTGGATTACCAAGGTGCCTGCCATCTTTGTGGTGGCCTATGTCACCGCGCTGATCTTCTTCCCTGTGTGTATCAACGGGGCCAAGGCCCTGTGCGTGCGGGACTGAGTCTCTGCCAAAAAGGCCGGTCTGTGAACGAAGGTTCACAGACCGGCCTTTTGTTGTTTGAGGATAAAAAATCTCCAAAGCCTCAGGCTTTGGAGATTTTTCTGGTGGACGATACAGGACTTGAACCTGTGACCTCCCGCACGTCAAGCGGATGCTCTACCAGCTGAGCTAATCGTCCGAACAGCATGGACTATTATAGCGAAACTCGGGAGGGTTGTCAATACTTTTTTTAAAAATTCTCTTTTCAATCTGCTGGGGGGCTGATATACTCTAACCAACAAAAGAAAAACAGGACTGGAGGACAGACCATGGCAGGACGGGTAGTACTCATTACCGGCGGCAGCCGGGGCATCGGCGCGGCGGCAGCCCGGCGGTTTGCAGCCGGGGGAGACCAGGTGGTGATCAATTACTGCCGCTCCAAAGAGCGGGCGGAGGCCCTGGCGGCGGAGATCGGCGGCTGGGCGGTGGAGGCCGACGTGTCCGACCCGGTTCAGGTGCGGAATATGGTTGACAATGTGTTGGATAAATTTTGTCAACTTGACATTCTGATATGTAATGCCGGCATTGCCCAGCAGAAATTGTTTGGCGATCTGACGGACGAGGATTGGCGGCGGATGTTTGCCGTCAATGTGGACGGTATGTTCTATACCATCCGGGCGGCGCTGCCTCATTTCATCCACCGGAAGACGGGGAAAATCCTAACTTTGTCCTCCATGTGGGGACAGGTGGGCGGCTCCTGCGAGGTGGCCTATTCCGCCGCAAAAGCAGCTGTCATAGGGCTTACAAAGGCTCTGGCCAAAGAGCTTGGGCCCTCTGGAATCACGGTGAACTGTGTGTCTCCCGGAGTCATTGACACCGAGATGAACGGCAACCTGGGCCCCGAGGATCTGGCCGCCCTGGCGGAGGAGACCCCCCTGGAGCGGATCGGCCGGCCGGAGGATGTGGCGGAGGCCTTGTGGTTCCTTGGTTCCGACGCTGCAAACTTTATTACCGGGCAGGTTTTGTCCCCCAATGGCGGACTGATTATTTGAAATTGCCCGCTTGCGTTCATAAATTGTTCATAGTTCACACAAGTGCCCTCCGTGACAGGTGGGCACTTGTGCATTTTTAAGGTTGACAATTTCCGATGACACGCATATAATTGTCAACAACTTCTCAAAGGAGGAATTGAAATGAAAAAGTCTCGCATCCTGTCTCTTGCGCTGGCGGGTGCGCTCAGCTTCTCCATGCTGGCCGGCTGCGGCGGCGGCAACGAGGGCGGCTCCGCCAACACCCCTGCCGGTGGCAATGAGACCACCAGCGGCAACACCGAAGGCACCATCCAGATCGGCGGCATCGGTCCTCTGACCGGCTCCAATGCCGTGTACGGCCTGGCTACCAAGCGGGGCGCCGAGATCGCCATTCAGGAGATCAACGCTCTGGGCGGCCTGCAGTTCTCCCTGAACTCCCAGGACGACGAGGGCGACACCGAGAAGGCCATCAACGCCTACGGCAAGCTGAAGGATGACGGCGCTCAGATCATCTACGGCTGCACCACCACCGGTCCCTGCACCGCGGTGGCCTCCGAGACCTATGCTGACCGCTACTTCCAGCTGACCCCCTCCGCCTCTTCCACCGACGTGACTGCGGGCAAGGACAACGTGTTCCAGGTGTGCTTCACCGACCCCAACCAGGGCATCACCGCTGCCAACTACATTAAGGACAACAACCTGGGCACCAAGATCGCCGTCATCTACAACAACGGCGACGCCTACTCCACCGGTATCTTCAACGCCTTCCAGGCTACCGCCGAGGAGATCGGCCTGGAGATCGTCACCGTGCAGACTTTCCCCGACGACAGCAACACCGACTTCAACGTGCAGCTGGGCGCTGCTAAGGACGCCGGCGCCGACCTGGTGTTCATGCCCATCTACTACACCCCCGCTTCCCTGATCCTGGCCCAGGCCAAGAGCATGGGCTATGAGCCCACCTTCTTCGGCTGCGACGGCATGGACGGCATCCTGGACCTGGAGGGTTTTGACACCACCCTGGCCGAGGGCCTGATGCTCATGACTCCCTTCAACGCCTGGGGCGAGGACGAGCGCACCAAGACCTTCGTGGCCGAGTACCAGGAAGCCTACGGCGGCATCCCCAACCAGTTCGCCGCTGACGGCTATGACTGCATGTACGCCATCTACGAGGCCTGCACCGCTGCCGGCGTCACCGCCGACATGAGCGCCGAGGAGATCTGCGAGGCTCTGATCGCTCAGTTCACCTCCAGCGACTTCAGCGTGGACGGCCTGACCGGCACCGGCATGACCTGGTCCGCCAACGGCGAGGTCTCCAAGGCCCCCGTGGTCGTCAAGGTCGAGGGCGGCGTGTACGTGACCCAGTAATTTGAATCGGAATACCACCGCTTGACAGGGACCCAGAAGCGGGTTGCCGGGGGGACCCGGCAGCCCGCTTTTCCCCATGTATCCTAGAAACGGATGTATGGTGGAAACATCGGCAGCCCCGCAGGACCGCCGATGTTTCTGCCATACACAGAGAAAACAAGTAGAGAGGTGAATGGTTTGAGCTTCCTCAATAATCTGATCACCGGTATCAGCCTGGGCAGCGTCTACGCCATCATCGCCCTGGGCTATACCATGGTGTACGGCATCGCCAAGATGCTGAACTTTGCCCACGGCGACGTCATCATGGTGGGCGCCTACGTGACCTTCTTTGCCACCGGCAGCTTCAACCTGCCCCCTGTGGTGGGCGTGCTGCTGGCCGTGGTGGTGTGTACCGTCCTGGGCGTCGTCATCGAAGGCCTGGCCTACAAGCCTCTGCGGCAGGCCTCCTCCCTGGCCGTGCTCATCACCGCCATCGGCGTGAGCTATTTCCTGCAGAACGCCGCCCTGCTGCTGTGGGGCGCAGATACCAAGGTGTTTACCTCCGTTATTCCCGAGGGCTCCCTGCCCATTTCGGGCGTCAACATTACTTATAAGGCCCTGGTCACCGTGCTGACCTGCGTGATCATCATGCTGGCCCTCACCTGGTTCACCACCAAGACCAAGATGGGCAAGGCCATGCGTGCCTGCTCCGAGGATAAGGCGGCCGCTCAGCTCATGGGTATCAACGTCAACCGCACCATCTCCATGACCTTTGCCATCGGCTCCGCCTTGGCGGCCATCGCCGGTGTGCTGCTGTGCTCCAGCTACCAGACCCTGATGCCCACCACCGGTTCCCTGCCCGGCATCAAGGCCTTTACCGCCGCCGTGTTCGGCGGCATCGGTTCCATCCCCGGCGCCATGCTGGGCGGCATCCTGCTGGGCATCATCGAGACCTTTGCCAAGGTCATCAACACCAACATCTCCGACGCGGTGGTCTTTGCCGTGCTCATCATCGTGCTGCTGGTGAAGCCCGCCGGCCTGCTGGGCAAGACTGTCCGCGAGAAAGTGTGAGGTGCGGGATATGAAGAAACTGACTCCGGGCCGCAAGCGGCTCATCAACAATTCCATCACCTACGGCATTGTCATTGCCGCCTTTGTGATCCTCCAGCTGTGCAGCGCCGGCGATATGCTCTCCTCCTCTCTGGAAGGTCAGCTGATCCCCATCTGCGCCTACATCGTTATGGCTTTGTCCCTCAACCTGGTGGTAGGTATTTCCGGCGAGCTGAGCCTGGGCCACGCCGGCTTCATGAGCGTGGGCGCCTTCTCCGGCGTGGTGACCGCCATGTCCCTGCAGGAGGCCATTCCCAATGCCGGCCTCCGTCTGGCGGTGGCTATGGTCGTGGGCGCTGTGCTGGCCGGTGTCGCCGGCGTGATTGTGGGCGTGCCTGTGCTCCGTCTGCGGGGCGACTACCTGGCCATCGTGACCCTGGCCTTCGGCGAGATCATCCGCAACATCTTCAACGTGCTCTATGTGGGCGTGGACAAGAACGGCCTCCACTTCTCCCTGGAGAATGAGGCGGCCCTCAACCTGGCCGAGGGTGGCAAGGCCATCCTGAAGGGGCCCATGGGCTTTACCACCAACGTAAAGCTGGCCTCTTTCACCGCCGGCTTTGTGCTGGTGCTCATTGCCCTGACTGTGGTGCTCAACCTGGTGAACAGCCGTTCCGGCCGGGCCATCATGGCCCTGCGGGACAACCGCATCGCCGCTGAGAGCGTGGGCATCGGCGCCACCAAGTACAAGCTGATGGCCTTCGTGACCTCCGCTGTCATGGCGGGCGCCGCCGGCGTGCTCTACGCCATGAACTTCTCCTCCGTGGCTCCCAAGAAGTTTGACTTCAACACCTCCATTCTGGTGCTGGTGTTCGTGGTGCTGGGTGGCATCGGCAACATCCGCGGTTCCATCATTGCCGCCGCCTTCCTCACCTACCTGCCCGAGCTGCTGCGTGCCTTCGATCTGGATGAGTACCGGATGCTGGTGTACGCCATCGTCCTGATCCTGGTGATGATCGCCACCAACAACCCGGTGATGCGCGGCTTCTTCAGCGGCATCAAGGAGAAATTCCGCAAGTCGCCGGAAGAGCCGGCCGAGAAGGGAGGCGTCAGCCATGAGTAAGCCCAAGCGCCCCGAGACCAAGCTGGTGCCTGTGCCCAGCCCCAATATCATCCCCGAGCGCGACATCAAGCAGACTCCCATTCTGGAGTGTCAGCACCTGGGCATCGACTTCGGCGGCCTGACTGCCGTCAACGAGTTCAATATGGCCATCGGCCGTACCGAGATCGCCGGCCTCATCGGCCCCAACGGCGCCGGCAAGACCACCGTGTTCAACCTGCTGACCAAGGTGTATCAGCCCACCCGGGGCACCGTGCTGCTGGACGGCATTGATACCCACAACATGTCCACCGTTCAGGTGAACAAGGCGGGTATTGCCCGTACCTTCCAGAACATCCGCCTGTTTGACAACCTGACGGTGGAGGACAACGTAAAGATCGGCCTGCACAACCATGTGCGCTACCCCATGTGGAGCGGCATTCTCCGTCTGCCCAGCTACTGGAAGAAGGAGAAGCTGGCCCATGAGAGCGCGCTGGAGCTGCTGAGCATCTTTGATATGCAGGATCTGGCCAACGCCAAGGCGGGCAGCCTACCCTACGGCGCCCAGCGCAAGCTGGAGATCGTCCGTGCCCTGGCCACCAACCCCTCCCTGCTGCTGCTGGACGAGCCGGCGGCCGGCATGAACCCCTCCGAGACCGCCGAGCTGATGGACAACATCGTCAAGATCCGGGATACCTTCCACATCGCCATCCTGCTCATTGAGCACGATATGAACCTGGTCATGGGCATCTGCGAGGGCATCTGCGTGCTCAACTTCGGCCAGATCATCGCCAAGGGCACCCCCTCGGAGATCCAGAACAACCCGGAGGTCATCAAGGCCTATCTGGGCGACCAGAAGGAGGTATAAGCCATGGCGGTATTGCTGGATGTCAAGAACATCAACGTGTATTACGGCGCCATCCACGCCGTGAAAGACATCTCCTTCCACGTGGAGGAGGGGGAGATCGTGACCCTCATCGGCGCCAACGGCGCCGGTAAGACCACCACCCTGCAGACCGTCTCCGGCCTGCTCCACACCCGTACCGGCTCCATTGAGTTCATGGGCAAGCCCATCCAGGCCGTGCCGGCCTCCAAGCTGGTAGCCCAGGGCCTGGCCCAGGTGCCCGAAGGCCGCCGGGTGTTCCAGCAGATGACGGTGGAGGAGAACCTGGAGATGGGCGCCTTTACCCAGCCCAACTCCACCATCGCCCCCAACCTGGAGCGGGTGTATGCCCAGTTCCCCCGGCTGAAGGAGCGCCGGAAGCAGGTGGCGGGCACCCTGTCCGGCGGCGAGCAGCAGATGCTGGCCATGGGCCGTGCCCTTATGTCCAATCCCAAGCTGCTCATGCTGGATGAGCCCTCCATGGGCCTGGCCCCCATCCTGGTGGAGCAGATCTTCGACATCATCAAGGAGCTGCACAAGGCGGGCACCACCATCCTGCTGGTGGAGCAGAACGCCCAGATGGCTCTGTCCGTGGCCGACCGCGGCTACGTGCTGGAGACCGGCCGGGTCACCCTCACCGGTCCGGGCAAGGAGCTGCTGGCCGACGAGGCCGTGAAGAAGGCCTACCTGGGCGGCTGAGAAAACCGAACAAAAAGGGAGCGTCCCGTGGGACGCTCCCTTTTTTTCTCTGTATGTCGAAAGATTTAATATTTTTTTGCTTTCTCTCTCTGGAACAGCGTGTTAGAATGAAGCTATAAAATGGACTGCTATGGACTATGACAGGAGGGAGATACAGGAACATGCCAAATTACTACGCGCATCTGAAGTTTGGAGATAAAGTCCTGGGCGGCCTGCCGGCGCCGCTGGCTCAGGCCATCGACCGCGAGCGGGAAGCCTTTGACCTGGGCTGCCTGGGACCCGACCCGCTGTTTTTCTATCAGCCCATCCGCCCCAACGCCGTGCGCCGGGAGGGGGTGCGGATGCACCGCAATTCCGCCCTGCCCGCTGTGGAGCGGCTGCGGCAGGCCATCGAGGCCCAGGTGCCCATGTCGGTGGGCTACGGGGCCGGCTTTTTGTGTCACCTGGCCCTGGACAGCGCCTGCCACGGCTACGTGGACGAGCGCTCCGCCGAGGGCCCCATCTCCCACATGGCCATGGAGGGAGAGTTTGACCGGATGCTCATGGCCGGCGACGGTCTGGACGCCGGCAGTCAGGCCCACCTGCCTGTGCCGCCCCACAAGGGCAGCCAGGTGTGGGATGCCGCCGCCTGCGCCTATGTCCACGCCTCTCCCCGGCAGGTCCGCCGGGCCTACAAGGCCATGAACTTCTATCTGGACTTTTTCGCCCGCTCCTGCGGTACCCGCCGAGGCAGGGTCATCGGGGCGGTGAGCCGGATGCTCCCCATCCAATCCGCCAAGGACGTGGCCCTGAAGGAGACCCCCCATCCCGCCTCCCTGGAGAGCAGCGCCCACCTGGACCGGCTGCTGGAGGGGGCGGTGGACGAGACCACCCGCCAGATCGACGCCTTCTTCCAGGCCATCCGGGAGGAGGCTCCCGTGCCCGCCTGGTTCGACCGGGATTTCAAGGGCACGCCCCAGGCGGGGGAGCAGGGCTGGAACACCGTGCACAGCGGGGCCCTCTCCTGACAATTCTATCAAATAGAACGAATTCGGGCGGCCCTTGTGGCCGCCCGTTTTTTGCTGCTCAGGCAGGGTCCACCGCTTCCAACAGGAAGCTGACCGGGCGGATGCCGTCGGTACAGCATACCACCGAGGTACCCTCATCCCGCTGCCAGGGCGTGTAGGTGGCCCCACAGGACAGGGCGGAAACCGAGCGGTAAATGTCGATCCAGGCCCAGGGACAAAAGCCCTGGGGCATTTCCGCCCCGCCGGCATAGAGAAATACGTCGCCCTCTTCAAAGAAATCGCAGATACATTCCTCTGGCGGCTCCGTCAGATAGCGTCGGACAAGGTCGGGATAGAGCTGCTTGCGCAGGACCGTGATTTTCACCTGTTTCACAGGGACACCTCCCACATTCAGATGGTCCCATTATAAATAAAACATATGCACGAGTCAAGGCGGAGGAGAAGCGGCAGGAAAAATTTTAAAAAAAGGGGATTGACAATATCGGTTAGTTGATGTAAACTCATACTCGCTAAAGAGGTTAGCTTGTGCTAACCAATGATGAAAGGCGGGAGAGCCGCCGCTGGAGGGAGGACCTATGATGCCGCTGACATTGGCAGGCCGGGGGGAACCGGTGACCATCCGCAAGATCACGGGAAAGGATGAGATCCATCAGCACCTGGCTGAGCTTGGTTTTGTAATGGACGCCACGGTCACCGTGGTCAGTGAGATGGGCGGAAACCTGATCGTGCAGGTCAAGGACAGCCGCATCGCCCTGGACCGGAACATGGCCGGACGAATCATGATCTGAGAGGAGCAGAGCAATGAGAACTTTGAAGGACGCCAAGGTGGGGGATACCGTCACGGTGGTACGCCTCCACGGCGAGGGTGCGGTGAAGCGCCGTATCATGGATATGGGCATCACCAAGGGCGTGAACATCCAGATCCGCAAGGTGGCTCCCCTGGGGGACCCCATGGAGCTGAACGTGCGGGGCTACGAGCTCAGTGTGCGCCGCGCCGATGCTGAAATGATCGAGGTGGGGTAATCCACCCTGTGCCGTCGGAGGACGGCCTTTTTTCAGAACAATGGTTAGTGAGAACTAATTGAGAAGGGAGCAAGAAGATGGAGTTGAAGATCGCGCTGGCGGGCAACCCGAACTGCGGTAAGACCACCCTGTTCAATGCCCTGACCGGCTCCAGCCAATACGTGGGCAACTGGCCCGGCGTGACGGTGGAAAAGAAAGAGGGCAAGCTGAAGGGCAACAAGGATGTGATCATCCAGGACCTGCCCGGCATCTATTCCCTGTCCCCCTACACCCTGGAAGAGGTGGTGGCCCGGAACTACCTGGTCAACGAGAAGCCGGACGCCATCCTGAACATTGTGGACGGCACCAACATCGAGCGCAATCTGTACCTCACCACCCAGCTCATCGAGCTGGGCATCCCGGTGGTGGTGGCTGTCAACATGATCGACCTGGTGCGCAAGAACGGGGACGTCATTGACCTGAAGAAGCTGGGCGACGCCCTGGGCTGCCAGGTGGTGGAGATGAGCGCCCTGAAGGGCGAGGGCGGCAAGGAGGCCGCCCAGAAGGCGGTGGAGCTGGCCAAGAGCCACAAGGCCGGCGAGCTGCCCCATGTGTTCACCGGCAGTGTGGAGCACGCCATCGCCCACATCGAGGAGTCCATCGCTGATCTGGTGGATGAGCGGTATCTCCGCTGGTACGCCATCAAGGTCTTCGAGCGGGACGAGAAGGTGCTTGCCTCCCTCAA
The DNA here is from genome assembly GCF_017811815.1 of Flavonifractor sp. AGMB03687. Taxonomy (GTDB): domain Bacteria; phylum Bacillota; class Clostridia; order Oscillospirales; family Oscillospiraceae; genus Flavonifractor. The sequence goes on along the minus strand of NZ_JADKZI010000008.1, from coordinate 45,157 downwards.
CCTGACCGGCGAGCTGAAGGAGCACCTGGAGGCCCACATCGCCGACTGCGAGCGGGAGCTGGACGACGACGCCGAGAGCATCATCACCAACCAGCGCTACTCCTACATCAGCTCCGTGGTGGGCAAGGCTGTGAAAAAGAAGAAGGCCGCCCACTCTATGACCACCTCCGACAAGATCGACCGCATCGTCACCAACCGCATCCTGGCCCTGCCCATCTTTGTGGCGGTGATGATCCTGGTGTATTCCATTGCCATGGGCGGCAGCGCCTTTGCCATCGGTACCCGGGCTACTGATTGGGCCAACGACGGCCTGTTCGGCGACGGCTGGTTCGTTCCTTTCACCGCCGACGTGGACGCCTGGGAGGAAGACTCCGGCGCCTGGGAGGAGGCCTCCGCCATGATCGCGGGCTATGAAGCCGGCGACAGCGAGGTTTACTTCTACGACGACGAGACCGGCGAGACCACCGTGGTGCCTGTCACCGAGGAGGCCTATCAGGCCGCCCTCCAGGTGTCCGAGCCCGATCCCAACGACTACGGCACCTGGGTACCCGGTATTCCCGTGCTGGTTGAGAATGCCCTGACCAGCTGGAACACCCACCCTGTGGTTCAGACCCTCATCCTGGACGGCATCATCGGCGGCGTGGGCGCGGTGCTGGGTTTTGTGCCCCAGATGCTGGTGCTCTTCCTGCTGCTGGCCCTGCTGGAGGACTGCGGCTACATGGCTCGCGTGGCCTTCATCATGGACCGGATCTTCCGCCGCTTCGGTCTGTCCGGCAAGAGCTTCATCCCCATGCTGGTGGCCACCGGCTGCGGTGTGCCCGGCATCATGGCCTCCCGCACCATTGAGCAGGAGCGGGACCGGCGCATGACCATCATGACCACCGGCTTTATTCCCTGCGGCGCTAAGATGCCCATTATCGCCCTGTTTGCCGGTGCCCTGTTCGGCGGCTCCGCCTGGGTGGCCACCTCCGCCTACTTCATCGGCGTGGCAGCGGTGGTACTCTCCGGCATCATCCTGAAGAAGACAAAGGGCTTTGCCGGCGATCCCGCTCCCTTCGTCATGGAGCTGCCCGCCTACCACGCCCCCGCTGCCGGCAACGTGCTGCGGGCCATGTGGGAACGTGGCTGGTCCTTCATCAAGCGGGCCGGTACCGTCATCCTCCTCTCCTCCGTCATCCTGTGGTTCCTCCAGGGCTTCGGCTTTGTGGACGGCGTGTTCCAGATGGTGGAGGACAACAACGACTCCCTGCTGGCCGCTGTGGGTCACGCGGTGGCCTTTATCTTCGCTCCCCTTGGCTTCGGTACCTGGCAGGCCACCGTGGCGGTGGTCACCGGCCTCATCGCCAAGGAGGAAGTGGTGTCCACCTTTGGCGTGCTCTTCCCGGGCAACCAGACTCTGCAGATCGCCGCCCACTTCACCGCCATCTCCGCTTACTCCTTCATGATCTTCAACCTGCTGTGCGCCCCCTGCTTTGCCGCCATGGGCGCCATCAAGCGGGAGATGAACAGCCCCAAGTGGACCCTGGCCGCCATCGGCTACATGTGCGGCTTCGCCTATGTGATTTCCCTCATCGTCTACCAGATCGGTGGGCTCATCCTGGGCCAGGTGTCCTTCGGTGTGGGCACTGTGGCCGCTCTCATCTGCCTGGTGGGCCTCATCTACCTGCTGGTGCGCAAGAATAAGTACGAGGAATCCGACGTCAACCTGCGGGCGGTGGCCGCCGCCAAGTAAGGCGGCCCGCCCATCCCCATCCAGAAAGGAGCAGTTACTATGCTATCCACCATTCTCATCAGCTTCGCCATTTTTGCGGTGTGCGCGGTCATCGCTTATCGCGGCGTCCAGAACCGGCGTCAGGGCAAGAGCAGCTGCTCCTGCGGCGGCTCTTGCGGGAGCTGCGGATGCTCCGGCCTGTGCCATTCCCACCACGAAGAACCCACCCAGTCCTAAGGAAGGAGCATACCATGGAACTGACCAACACCAACATCCGCTATCTGCTGACCATCTACGACCTGTCCAAGGTCCGGCTGGAGGTATCCTCCAAGGACATTGCCCAGTCTCTGGCGGTCTCCCGCGCGTCGGTTACCAGTATGATGTCCATCCTCATTGACAAGCGTCTGGTGGATAAGGAGCGCTACGGCAAGATCCACCTGACCGGCCCGGGCCAGGATGGACCTGTCCGGGGAGGAGGCACGGAGGGCGGCTTGTGCCGCCGTGTGTCAGCTGCCCCGCCGCTGCTTCGGGTCCGGCTGGCTGGACGCTGTGCCGGCCTGACAAATACAGTTCCCCTCTCTGCCGCCGCCCGCCGGAAGTTCCCGGCGGGCGGCGGCTTTGCCCGGCTGAAATTCATTTTAAGAACCGGGAACCATTGCGCTGGACATTTCGTCTGAAATAAGAGATAATCATGGGTATGAGACGGAACCAACCATACCACTGACGTTTTGGAAGGAGCGATGCGAACATGAAGTGGATGCGAAAGAGCCTGACGCGGCTGCTGTCCGCGGGCACCTGCCTGGCCCTGGTGGCCGGTATGCTGCCCGGAGCCCTGGCGGCCCGACCGAACATGAATTATGAGGTGCGGGCGGACGAGATCCTGAAAATCGAGGACGATACCTTCAACGACTACTGCAGCGATGAGACCGGCTATGGCATGAGCGACATCAGGTTTACTGACCTGCCCGTTTACCGGGAGGGCACCCTCTATTATGAGTATAATTCCAGAGGAGATCAGGAGCAGGTCTGTGAGGGACGGGCGATCGATTACAATGATTTCTATCAGCTGGTGTTTGAACCCAATGAGGATTTTGAGGGCACTGTCTACATCCCCTTTGAGGGCGAGAGCGACAGGGGAACATTTTTCAGCAGGAGCTATAGCGGCACGATAAAGGTCACGGTGACTGCCGCCCGGGGGTCCTCCTCTTCTGACGGCCTGCTGACCTATGAGATCAACGTGAACAAGACGCTGGATCTGAGCAGGGCCGACTTTGATGACTACGTTTATGAGAAACTGCCTTCCGGCACCAAGATCGAGTCCATCAAGTTTACCGATCTGCCATCCTCCAGCAGGGGTACGCTCTACTGCGACTACGGCACCCGGAATGAAGAGGAGGCGGGGGAGAACGTCCGCTATTACGCGGACGCCATTAACAGCCTGACCTTTGTGCCCGCCCGGAACTATGAGGGCACCGTGACCCTGCCCTTCAGCGGCAAGTCGAACGAGAGCGAGAGCTTCACCGGCGAAATGGTCATTTATGTCGGAAAAAGCGCGTCCGCCGAGGGCGACGTGACCTATGATGTGGACAAGAACGACACGGTTACCCTGAACTGGAAGGATTTTGACGCCTATACCATAGACGCGGTGCGGGACAGCATCGCCCAGATCCAGTTTACCAGTCTGCCCTCCTCCGGCAAGGGCGTGTTCTATTACGACTACGATGGCAGAAATCAGGCCAAAGTGGACGAGAGAATGTACAGCTATGATGAGATCAATGACATCACGTTTGTACCCGCCCGCAATTATGAGGGCAGCGTCAGAGTTCCCTTTACCGGAAAAACGGACAACAGGAAGAGCTTCTCCGGCGATCTGGTCATCCGCGTGGGTGACGCCGCCAGCGGCGACGTGACCATCGAGCTCCAGGCCAGCAGCGGCGGCAGCGTGACCTTCCAGTCCGGTACCTTCAACAATGCCTGCTCCAAGGAGACCGGCTCCAACCTGAGCTATGTGAGCTTTGATTTCACCTCCAGCAGCCGCAACGGCTACCTGTACTACAAGTACAACCAGTCCGGCCAGAGCACGGTGGGCAGAGAGAACTATTACCGCTCCTCCACCCCCAGCCTGGACGATGTGACCTTCGTGCCCGGCAGCAGCACCAGCGACACCGTCACCATCCCCTTCAGCGGCAAAGCCACCAACGGCCGGTCTTTTGACGGCCAGGTGAAGATCACCTTCTCCGAGCTGGAGGAGCCCAATGTGATTCTCTACACCACCAACGGCAAGGCGGTGGACTTCAGCGCCGTGGACTTTGTGACGGCCTGCGCTGCCCGGGGCGGTCAGCTGCTGATGTCCGTCCGCTTCCTGTCCCCCACCACCGACGGCGGCCAGCTCTACTACGGCTATGAGAGTCCCGCCAAGTATCAGAGCAAGGTGAACGCCGCCCTGCAGTACTCCCTGGTGGGCAACTACCAGCTCAGTGAGGTCAGCTTCGTGCCCAAGGCGGGCTACACCGGCCTGGTGAGCATCCCCTACCTGGGCACCGACGCTGCAGGCATCACCTTCAGCGGTACTGTCAACGTGATGGTGAGCGCGCCCACCACCAGCCGCTTCAGCGACATGAGCGGCTACAGCTGGGCCATCCCCGCCGTGGAGTTCCTGGCCGAGTACGGCATCACCACCGGCTCCGGCACCGGCTCCACCTACAGCCCCCTGAGCAAGATGACCCGGGGCGACTACATCCTGATGCTGTGCCGGTCCTTCGGCTTCACCTCCACCCAGACCAGCAGCTTCTCCGATGTGCCCACCAACAGCTACTATGCCAGCGCGCTGGCTGCCGCCAAGACCCTGGGCATCGCCACTGCCGACAGCAGCGGCAAGTTCTATCCCACCCAGGCCGTCACCCGTGAGGACGCCATGGTCTTCCTCTACCGGGCCCTGAAGGCGGCCAACCGGGGCGTGGCGGATGCCAGCGATGTGGTGCTGGCCCGCTTCCCCGACAGCGCCTCCGTCAGCGCCTCCGCCCGCACCGCCGTGGCCACCATGGTGCAGGCCGGCGTGATCCAGGGCAACGGCCAGGGCCAGCTCAATCCCAAGGGCACCCTGACCCGGGCTGAGATGGCTACCATTCTCTACCGCGGCGTTACCCTGTAAAGCAGAACCGGAAAGGCCGGGTCCGTAAAGCGGACCCGGCCTTTTTGTGCAAAATATGGCGGTTGGAAGGCTTGATAAAGAGGGATGGGGTATGATATAGTAACATGGTATGATTGTCGGCTGCATCCAGGTGGATGTGGTCGTTTTTTGAGACGAAAGCGGGAGGCGCGTATCCTTTGTTTGACGGACTGCTCTTTGATCTGGATGGGACCCTGTGGGACTCGGTAGACGCCATCTGCCTGTCCTGGAACAGCGTGCTGGAGCGGCGAAATCCCCAGCTGGCGGGACTGGTGACCCGGGAAAATGTCACCGGCTGCATGGGCATGCTGCTGCCCGATATCGTGAAGAAGCTGGTGCCCGATATTCCCAAGGAGGAGATCCGTCCCCTGCTGGATGAGCTGCTGGTGGTGGAAAACGACTACGTGGCCACCCACGGCGGCGTGCTCTATCCCCAGGTGGAGGAGACCCTGGAGTGCCTGTCCCGGGACTATCCCCTGTTCATCGTCAGCAACTGCCAGGCGGGCTACATTGAGGCCTTCTTCCAGGCCCACGGCCTGGGCCAGTTTTTCAAGGACTTTGAAAACCCCGGCCGCACCGGCAAGCCCAAGGGGGACAACATCGCCCTGGTGGTGCAGCGCAACGGCCTGAAAAACCCCCTGTACATCGGCGATACCCAGGGGGATTACAATGCCGCCACCCAGGCGGGGGTGCCCTTCCTCCACGCCGCCTACGGCTTCGGACACATCGACCATGAGGTGCCCCACGTGGACGCCTTCGCGGATCTTCCGGCGGCGGTGGAGCGGCTCAGCCCGCCGTAATCATAGAGACGCCGACCCCTACGGATGGATATTTGACATTTTAACAAGGAGGACATCACCTTGTCACAATACGAATCTGAAATCAAGCGTCGCAGAACCTTTGCGATCATTTCCCACCCCGACGCCGGTAAAACCACCCTGACCGAGAAGTTCCTGCTCTACGGCGGAGCCATCGCCCAGGCCGGACAGGTCAAGGGCAAGAAGAACACCCGTGCCGCCACCTCCGACTGGATGGAGATCGAGAAGCAGCGCGGTATCTCGGTCACCTCCTCCGTCATGCAGTTCCAGTACGAGGGCTACTGCATCAACATCCTGGACACCCCCGGCCACCAGGACTTCTCCGAGGACACCTACCGCACCCTGATGGCCGCCGACTCCGCCGTCATGGTCATCGACGCCGCCAAGGGCGTGGAGGCCCAGACCCGCAAGCTGTTCAAGGTGTGCGCCATGCGGGACATCCCCATCTTCACCTTCATCAACAAGATGGACCGGGAGGCCCGGGACTCCTTTGAGCTGCTGGAAGAGCTGGAGAAGGAGCTGGGCATCGAGACCTACCCCGTCAACTGGCCCATCGGCTGCGGCAAGGATTTTAAGGGCGTGTACGACCGGGGCAGCAAGAAGATCATCCACTTCACCTCCAACGGCGGCGCCAAAGCCGCCACCGCCACCGAGGTGGAGCTGGGCGACCCCAACCTGGATGGCCTCATCGGCCAGCGGCTCCATCAGCAGCTCAACGACGAGATCGAGCTGCTGGACGGCGCCGCCGCCGAGTTTGACCTGGACCGGGTGCGCCACGGCAAGCTGTCCCCCGTGTTCTTCGGCTCCGCCCTCACCAACTTCGGTGTGGAGCCCTTCCTGGAGCACTTCCTCCAGATGACCACCGCCCCCCTGCCCCGGAAGGCGGGCGAGGAGATCATTGACTCCATGGACGACAACTTCTCCGCCTTCGTGTTCAAGATCCAGGCCAACATGAACAAGGCCCACCGGGACCGGATCGCCTTCATGCGCATCGTCTCCGGCAAGTTCGAGGCGGACAAGGAGGTCTACCACGTCCAGGGTGGCAAGAAGATCCGTCTGTCCCGGCCCCAGCAGCTGATGGCGGCCGAGCGGGAGATCATCGAGGAGGCCTACGCCGGCGATATCATCGGCGTATTTGACCCCGGCATCTTCTCCATCGGCGACACCCTGTGCACCGCCTCCAAGAAGTTCAAGTTTGACCCCATCCCCACCTTCGCCCCCGAGCACTTCAAGCGGGTGCGCTCTCTGGACACCATGAAGCGCAAGCAGTTCCTGAAGGGCATGGAGCAGATCGCTCAGGAGGGCGCCATCCAGATCTTCAAGACCCCCTACTCCGGTATGGAGGAGGTCATTGTGGGCGTGGTTGGTACCCTGCAGTTCGACGTGCTGGAGTATCGGCTGAAGAACGAGTACAACGTGGACCTCTACATGGAGGGCCTGCCCTACGAGTACCTGCGGTGGATCGAGACCGAGGACGGCCAGCCGGTGAAGGAGGAGGACCTGAACCTGGGCACCGACACCAAGCTGGTGGAGGACTACAAGGGCAACCAGCTGCTCCTCTTCGGGTCCCAGTGGGCCATCAACTGGACGGAGGAGCGCAACAAGAACCTCACCTTCCACGAGTTCGGCGGCACCAAATTTTGAGTCCCCGGCGGCCCGCGCACACTGCGCGGGCCGCTTTTTCGTTTTTGGCAGAAAACCTGCAAACCATTGGGGCAGAAGAACTCGACCAACAGTCGAGGGAGAAATAGATGCTCTTTTCTTGACTTTTCCCCGCCGGGCGGGTAGGGTGTGTGTCGGGCGGTTCGCCCAAGATCGGAGGTCCTTGCATTGGATGAAAAGAAAACCTTTGGCGCTTACATCCGCCGGAAGCGGGGGGAGGCCGGCCTGACCCAGCGGGAGCTGGCCCAGTCCCTCTATGTGACGGAGTCCTCGGTGAGCAAATGGGAGCGGGGGCTGTCCTACCCCGACGTCTCCCTGGTGCCCGCCATCTGCCGCCTGCTCCACATCTCGGAGCACGAGTTCTTCACCGCCTGCGACGACGATGAGGCGTCCGCCCAGGCCCGGGCGGCGGCGGTGTGGAACAGGGTGGTGAAGGGGACCCGCATCTTCTTTGCGGTTGCCTACCTCACCGCGTTGGTCCCCTGCTTCCTCTGCAACCTGGTCTTTGAGGGGCGGCTGAGCTGGTTCTGGATCGTGCTCTTCTCCCTGGGGATGGCCTTCTGCGTGACCAACCTGCCCTTCCGCCTGAAGAGAAACAAGCTGCCCATCTGCATGGGGGGCCTGTCGGCCTGCCTGCTGTTGCTGCTGTTGGCCTGCTGGGGCGTGACCGGCGGCCCCTGGCTGGGGGGCGGGCTGGCCATCACCGCCGCCGGTCTGGCCCTGCCCTGGGGGCTGTGGGCGGTCAACCGCTTCTATAGCGGACGCCGCCTGCCCGCATTCCTGGCCCTGCTGACGGTGTGGCTTTTCGTGCTGCTGGCGGTGATCTCCCTCACCACCGGAGGAAACTGGCTGCTCCGCCTGGGATATCCCATTGCCGCCTTTGTAATGGCCCTGGTCTGGCTGCTCTTCGTGATCCTCTACTGGTTGCCGGCGGGCCCTTGGCTGAAGGGAGGTCTGGCCACCCTGGAGATCACCTTTGTGCTCCCCCTGGGCAACTGCCTGGGCGCCTGCCTGGTGCCCGAGCAGAAGGTGCCCACCCTGGCCCAGTACTTTGCCTGGCAGGTGCTGATCACCCACGCCGACGTGGGGGGCTTCTCCTGGATCAATGTGCTGATCTTTGCCATCATGCTGCTGGCGGCCCTGGCCCTTGTGGGAGTGGGCGTGGTGCTGGAGCTGCGGCGGCTCCGCCGAAAAAAGAATCGAGTGGAATAAGAAAGAGGCAGACACTATGGTGTCTGCCTCTTTTTTGATTCAGTTGACGGCGGCGGGGGTGTGCTGCTTCTTCCGCCGGCGCAGGAGCAGGATTGCCACAAGCAGCACCAGCAGGCCGCCGCAGATGGGCAGGGCGATGAGCAGGGGGCTGATGGCAGGCCGATCCAGCAGGGCAATTTGCCCCTGGGCGGGGCCCTCCAGCACCAGGTAGCTGCCGTCCAGCTGGCCCTCCACCACCTGCCAGCTGCCATCCTCCTGCCGGATGGCCGCCGCCGGGCGGTTGGTGTCCGCCGCCCGCAGGCGGAGGGTCACGGTGTCGCTGGAGCAGTCGGTGACGGTGTAGGACCAGCTGCCCATGCTCTGCCAGCCAGACAGAGCGGGAGCGTCCTCCAGGGTCTCCAGGTCCAGGGTGGACTCCGGCGCAAAGGCGCCCTCCGCCAGCAGGACGGGGAACTCTCCGCCGGAGGAGAGGGTGGCGGTGGGCTGGGTGAACTGGGCCTCCAGCACCATGGAGCGGGTCAGATCCTTCACCGGGAAGTCGGGCCACACGCCGTACTCCCCGTCCTTCTCCGGGGGATCGGGCACCAGGCTCTGGTCCAGGTCGTCCCCGTAGGAGAAGGGGATCTCAGCCACGGGTTGGCCGTCCACTGTAAAGCGGTAGGAGAAGATGAGGAAGTCCGCCGGGATGTAGTCCAGCTGGGAGAAGGACGGAAAGTCCAGTCCCTCGGCCTGGCCGGTCACATCCACGCCGTCCAGGCCCGCCAGATCTTCCAGCAGGTAGCGGTTGCCGGTGAGGGGGTCCTCCGACTGACCGGCAATGGCACCTCGATATTCGCCGTCACCCTGGGCCCGCACCATGGCCCGGCAGTCGGTGAGGGTACCGCCCAGACCGGCGATGCCCCCCAGCCAGCTGCCGCCGTCCAGGTCTACCAGGGCGGCGCAGCGGAGGATAGAGCCTCCGGTATGTCCGGCAATACCGCCGCAGTAGTCGGTGCCGGTGGTGACGGTGCCCCGGGCGGCGCAGTCCACGATGGCGCCGGTGGTGCACCGGCCGGCGATACCGCCGCCGCAGTCATTCTTCACGGTGACAGTGCCGTCAAACCGGCAGTCCCGTACCGCCGCTCGCAGAGTGGCATATACGTCGGCCAGCAGCTTCAGGTCCTCAGCGTCAAAGGTGGCCTCCGGGTCGTCGCCGATCTCGGCCCCCACGGCACCCACGATACCGCCTGTGTTGGAGTCGCCCTCCACGGTGCAGGTTGCGGTGCAGCCTGTGACTACACCGGTGCCCTCGGTGGCGTCCTGAGACCGGTCGGCGGTGGTGAGCTCGGGCTCCTGGCCCATCTCATAGATGGACTGGCGCACCTGGTCCAGGGCTCCGCTCACCCGCCGGGCGGCGGCATGGAGGGCCTGGTTGTCCTGACCGGCGGCCTGGGTCATGTTGTCCACCCGGTCCTGGATCACATCCAGTTGATCGCCGATGTCGTCCGCCGCATCCTGGGTCTTGCTGCCCAGGGTGTCGGAGTAGTCTTTCAGCAGGCCGCGCACCGCGTCGGCCTGGGCAGTAACGGTGTCCAGGTCCTGCCTGGCGTTCTGGGACAGAGTGCGGCCTTCCTCCACCAGGTGGCTGGCGGCGCTGTAGATGGCGTCGGCAGCTTTGTCGGCGTCAGCCCGGATGGCGTCCACCTCGTGGGAGGTGTGCTTGCCGATGGTTTCCCAGCTGTGGACCAGATCGCCCACCAGGGTGGGCAGCCGGTCCAGAGCCTTTCCGATGGCGGACAGGTGGCCTGCCGGGTCCAGGTTGGGGAAGGGGATGGAAAGAGCACCCTCCAGATCCAGGTGAAGCAGACGGTCGGCCACCTGCTTCAGGTAGGTCTTCATGTTGTTGATCTCATCGGACATGGCCTTCAGGTGAGTGCGGATGGTTTTCACCTGGCTCTCCACCCCGTCGATGGCGTCCTCCAGGGCGGCGGCCGCCTTGGAGAGGGCGGAGTCGGTGCTGTCCAGCAGATCGTCCACGCTGCCCCGCAGAGCATCGGTCTGCTCCAGCAGGGTGTCCAGCTGGGTCCAGGCGGCGTCGGAGAAGGCGTCCACATGGTCTCCCAGGCTATTCAGCGCATCTCGCAGGGAAGAGATCTCCTGGTCCAGGGCGTCGGTCATGGCCCGGTAGTCGTCCAGCCCCTCCTTTCCGGCGTCGCTGACCCGGTCCCGCAGTCCGCCCACCGCGTCCTGGATGGCCTGAATGTCCTCAATGCCCCGGCCAGCCATGGCGCTGAGCTGGTCGCCGAAGGCATCCATCTCGTCAAAGAGGGTATCCAGGCTGTTGTTGAGGCTTTCGGTGGGGGAGGGGCCGTAGCGCACTTCCACGCTGGGCTCAAACTGGCCCACAATGCCCCCCACGTCTTTCCGGCCAAGGATGGAGCCGGTGTTGGTGCACTGGGAGATGTAGCCTGACTGGAGCCCGGCGATGCCGCCGGTGTTGTAGCCCAGGTGCTGATAGCCCACGGTACCGGCGTTGGAGCAGGTGGAGATGGTGCCCCGGGACAGTCCGGCGATGCCGCCGGAGTTGGAGGGGGCCTCCTCGTTGGGGTCGGTGTTGATGGCGCCGGTGTTGGCGCAGCCAGCTAGGGTGCCCAGGCTCTGGCCGGCGATGCCGCCGGCGTTGCTGGGGGCGGACACCGAGGCCTCATTGATGCAGCGCTCCACGGTGCCGGTCTCTGTGTTGAGGCCTACCACGCCGCCCACGTCCTCCTGGCCGGAGACGGTGCCCTTGGCGGTGCAGCGCCGGACGGTGCCGCTGTTTTCACCGGCGATCAGCCCCACCTGCCCGGCGGTGCCGCCGGGAGAGAGGGCGCCCTCCACAATTAGGTCCTCCACCACGGCGCTCTCGGTCAGGGTGCGGAAGAGCCCCACCTTGGAGCCCTTGTCGGAAAAGGAGAGTCCGGTAATGGTATGGCCGTTGCCGCGGAAGGTGCCCTGGAAGATGGGGATGGGGGAGAAGTCGGCGCCCCTCAGGTCCAGGTCGGCGGTAAGCTCCGCCGTCACCCCCACCGACCAGGTGTCCTTGGTGCAGCTGCGGGCAAAGTCCCGCAGGTCGGAGAGGTTGGCGATGGTCACCGTCCCCGCCGCCCCGGCGGGGGGCAGCAGGGAGCAGAGGAGGGCGACGGCCAGCAGCAGGGCCGGGATACGTTTGGTTCGGTTCATGGCTGGTCCTCCTCTTGGTCGTCTTCGGTCTGGATATCCTGATAGTTGCTCTCGATAAGGGCGTCCACGCTGCCGTGGATCACGCCCTTAAATTCGCCGTCCACAAAGCCGGACACATGGCCCCGGACATGGCCGTCCAGGCGCATGGTGCCCTTGTTAAACCGCTGGGACCGGTCCCGGTTGAGGGTGATGGCGGTGCGCTCAATGAGGGCGTCGCCCAACAGCAGCAGCTGGGGCAGCACGGTCATGACCAGGAAGATGGAGGTGACGGTGCCCCGGCCCAGGGTAAGACCCACCGAGCCGATGGTGGCGTCGGTGGAGATGCCGCCAATGAGGAAGCCGGCCACCGCCATGATGGTGCCCGAGGTGAGGATGGTGGGGAAGCTCTGGCTCAGGGCCTCCACGATGGCCTCCCTGGGTTTCATGATGGCCTTCAGCTCCAGATAGCGGTTGGTGATGACGATGGCGTAGTCAATGGTGGCACCCATCTGGATGGAGCTGACCACCAGGTAGCTGAGGAAGAAGAGGTTGGTGTTGGTGAGGACCGGGAAGGAGAAGTTGATCCAGATAGAGCCCTGAATGGTGAGCACCAGCAGCACCGGCAGACCGGCGGACTTGAAGGTGAACAGCAGGATCACCATGACGAAGAGGGCGGTGAGCACGCTGATCTTCAGATTGTCGCCGGAGAAGGAGCTGGCCAGGTCGAAGGCGTTGGTGGAGTTGCCCACCAGCACCACGTCGTCGTAGTAGTCCTGACCGATGGAGCGGATCTCATCCAGCAGGGCGTAGGTGTCGTCCCCCTCGGTGGGCACGTCGGCCACAAAGACCATCCGGGACCAATCCTCGCCCTGGAGCTGCTTGAGACCCACGTCCAGCTGCTCCTGCAGGTCCTCCACCTGCTTGGCCTGGTCGCCGGTGAGGCTGACCACGCCCTTGTCCTTCTGCTCCAGCAGGAACTGGAAGATGTCCAGCAGGGGAACGGAGTAGTCGTCCGGGTTCTGGAAGATGGACCCGTACTCCTCCACGCTGAGGCCGTAAGCCTGGAAGAGCAGCCGGGCCAGCTCCACGTCCACCCCCGCCAGCTCGGCAAATTGCCGGGGCGAGATGTCGTCGGTGAGCATCCGGCCCTCCTCCACCTCGATGTTGGCAAGACCGGTGACCTGGGTCACCTGGGGCAGCTCGGATACCCGCTCCAGGATGCGCTTTTCCTTCTGGTAGTCCCCTCGGGGTACCAGCATGGCGATGGTGTTCTTCTTGCCGAAGGTGGCCGTCACCTTTTCGTCGGCCAGCTGCCAGTCGGGCTTGTTGTCAAAGTCGGCGTCGTTGGTGTCAAAGACGTAGACGCAGTGGCTGGACAGCACCGCGCCGGCGATGACCACCACCAGGAAGATGGGGGGCAGTACAAAGCGGAGCTTGACCACCGCCTTGCCCCAGAAGTTGATCTTGGGTACCAGGTTTCTGTGGCGGGTGCGGTCGATGGGACCCTGGAACACCATCAGCAGGCCGGGCATCAGGAAGAACACGCACACCATGGAGCACACGATGCCCTTGGCCAGCACGATACCCATGTCGAAGCCGATGCGCAGCTGCATGAGCATCAGGGCGATCAGGCCGGAGATGGTGGTCAGACTGGAGGAGGAGATCTCCACAATCGCCTTGCTCAGGGCGGCGATGTCGGCCTCCCGGGGGTCCAGACCGCCGTCCTGCTCCTCCATGTACCGGTGGCAGAAGATGATGGCGTAGTCGATGGCCAGAGCCAGCTGAAGCACTACGGCGATGGAGTTGGTAATAAAGGAGATGGTGCCGAAAATAAAGTTGGTGCCCATGTTGAGCACGGCTGCCGCCACGAACACGATGAGGTAGACGGGCACCTCCATATAGCTTTTGGAGGTGAAGAGGAGCACCACCACAATGACCGCGGCGGCGATGGCCAGGATGACGGTCATCTCCTTCTTCAGGGAGGCGGAGGTATCCCGGCCCACCTCGGTGGACACCGACAGGTCGTAGCCCTCCAGGGCATCCTCCACCCGGTGAAGGGCCTCCACCGTCTCCGGGTCGGCCGCCTCGCCGTCGAAGGAGATGGTAAACAGGGCGGCCGAGTCGTGGTAGTGGTCGGCGGTGTCGTCAAAGACCACCTGGGACACCCCGTCCACCTGCTCCAGCTTGGCGGCCAGGGCGGCGGCGGTGTCGTAGGTCACGTTGGACACCATTACGTTGGCGGTGCCCAGGGTGACGAACTGCTCCTCCATCAGGGTCAGGCCCCGCCGGGTCTCGGTGTCCGCCGGCAGGTAGGAGGTGATGTCGTTGTTCACCTGTACCTTATTGATGGAGGCGCCGCAGAAGATCAATGCGGCAATGAAGATGAGAAAGAAGGCCTTGCGCTTGTCGACGATGAAGCGGGCCAGCTTGGTCATGGGGGTTTCGGTTTTCTTTTCCGGTTGTTCCATAAGCAAAATCCTCTCAGCTGTGGGGAATGAAACGGTCCAGATGGTCCAGCAGCACCGCCTCGGGCACCGGGTCGGGGCTGAGGAGCCACCACCGGACCAGGGAGAGCATGGCGCCCACGTAGAAGCGGGCGGCGATGCGGGGGTCCAGCCCCGGCAGGGCGTCGGGGAAGGGAGGCTGGCTCAGGCGGCGGGCCAGCTCCTCGGCGGCGGCGTCCTCCAGCAGGCGGGTCTGGGTGTCGGCGCCGCTGGCCATGCAGGCCCGGTACAGCCCTTTCCGGGTTTTGAAAAAGGCCAGGGCGTTGCGGGCCGCCGTCAGGAAGAACTGACGGGGGGTGGGGGCGTCCTGGGGAACGCAGGCGGCAATGCACTCCCGCTCCACCTGGACCATCAGATAGTGGAGCAGCTCCTGCTTGTCGTTGAAGTGGGCGTAAAAGGTGGTGCGGTGGACCATGGCCCGGCGGCAGATGTCGGTCACCGACAGCTCCTGAAAGGGCCGCTCCTCCATCAGCTCTACCAGCGCCTGGGTCAGCTGACGGCGGGTCTTGCGCTGGCGCAGGTCCAGACCTTCCTCCTGTTTTTCCTCCATGGGGGGACCCCCTCCTTTCGTTTGGCTGGAACAGCATACTCCTTTACGCTACACTTGTCAAGATAAAATACAAATGTAGATTATAAAAAGGGGACGACGGATTTCAGGTTGCTTTTTCCCTACCGGGCCGGTATAATGAGGGCATCTAGTTATGGAAACCAATGCAGTCGACGGAGGAAAAGCTATGAAAGGAAAGAGAATTGCCGTTCTTGCTCTGGCCGCGGCGCTGACCATGTCCCTGCTGGTGCTCCCTGCCGGGGCGGTGAGCTTCACCGACATGCAGGGCCACTGGGCCCGGGAGGACGTGGAGTACCTGGCCGGGCTGGGCGTCATCAACGGCTCCAGCGCCACCACCTTCTCCCCCACCCGCCAGATGACCGCCTGCGAAGCGCTTCTCTTCTGCTCCCGTACCACCGGCGTGTCGGCTGAGGATAAAAAGAAGATCGCCGCCGACCGTGCCGAACAGCTCAGCGAGATCCTGCCCGAGGAGGTCTACAGCTGGGCCGAGGAGGAGATGGCCGTCTGTCTGGAGACCGGCATCATCAGCCAGCCGGAGCTGGAGGCCATGTGCACCTCCGGGGCCCTCCTCAAGTCCATCACCCGTGAGAACCTGTCCATGTACCTGGTGCGGGCCATGCAGCTGGACTCCATGGCGGAGAACCTGACCAGCTACTCCCTGAACTATGCCGACACCTCCTCCATTGCCGAGGTGCTCAAGCCCTATGTGTATCTGCTGAGTACATACGGCATCGTCCAGGGCAACAGCGCCAACCAGTTCATGCCCAAGGGCAGCCTGACCCGGGCGGAGATGGCCACCATGCTCCGCCGCGCCATCGACTTCACCGATGCCCAGGGCATTTACGCCGAGCTGCCCGCCTACACCTCCTACACCTGGACCGGCGGCACCATCACCTCGGTGTCTACCGCCAGCGACGGCACCACCGCCATGGTGCTCTCCAGCAACATCAGCGGGGTCACCAGCCTGACCCTGCCCGCCAGCGCCCCCATCTATGAGAACAACATGCGCACCACCCCCACCGCCCTGCGGCAGGGACAGTATGTCCGGGTGAATCTGGACAGCGCGGGCAATCCCCAGTCGGCCCGGCTGGGGGGCGGCCTCACCGCCCTCACCGGCACAGTATCCACCATTGACCAGGGCAGCATCTCTGTCCAGGTCAATGGAGCCAACCGGCTGCTGACCATCGACCGCTTCACCAAGGTCCAGGTGGACCAGCAGGTGGGCGGTCAGGAGCTCATCGACCCGTCGGCGGACTACACCCAGGCCCAGTGCTGGGTGGACAGCATGGGCCACCTGGCCGAGCTGAAGCTGACCGGCGGGGGCCCCACCTCCACTCAGGGTGTGCTCCAGAGCGTCACCTACGGCAGCCCCACCACCCTGCTGGTGCAGACCAACCAGGGGCAGAATGTCAGCTATTCCCTGGACCTGCTGGCCCTGCCCACCATCCGGCGGGATGGCAAGCTGACCACCATTGACCAGCTGCGCACCGGCGACCGGGTCACCGTCACCGTCCAGAGCGGCAAGGTCACCGACATTTCGGCCTCCACCCAGGCCGCCTCCCAGGTGACCGGCACCCTGGTGGTCACGGATCTTACCAGCGGCACCATGGCCCTGCGGCTCACCGACGGCAATGTGATTGCCGCCGACGTGTCGTCGGCCAATGTGATCACCAGCGCCGGTACCGCCGCCACCCTGAGCAGCCTGACCCCCGGGGACAGACTCCAGCTCTACGGCCAGTATTCCGGCAATCAGTTCGTCGCCACCCTGATCATCCAGCTTTAAGCAGAAAAATTGGGCCCGGCTCTTGTGAGCCGGGCCCAATACTTGACTTTTGGGCCGCAAATGCATAAAATGAATAGACCACGTGTGTATTTTATAATAAAGGATTGAGAATAGATATGGCACAGGATAAGAAGCAGGTGGAACAGATCACCGATATGGAGGTGGACTTCGCCAAGTGGTTCACCGACGTCTGCAAGAAGGCGGAGCTGATTGACTACTCCTCCATCAAGGGCGTCTTCATTTACCGTCCCTATGGCTACGCCATCTGGGAGAATTTCCAGAAGATCCTGGACGAGAAGTTCAAGGAGACCGGTCACGAGAACGTGTACCTCCCCATGCTCATCCCCGAGTCCCTGCTCCAGAAGGAGAAGGACCACGTGGAGGGCTTCGCTCCCGAGTGCGCCTGGGTGACCATGGGCGGCTCCGAGAAGCTGGAGGAGCGCTACTGCATCCGCCCCACCAGTGAGACTCTGTTCTGCGAGCATTATAAGGATATCATCCACTCTCACCGTGACCTGCCCAAGCTGTACAACCAGTGGTGCTCCGTGCTGCGGTGGGAGAAGACCTCCCGTCCCTTCCTGCGCCACCGTGAGTTCCTGTGGCAGGAGGGCCACACCATGCACGCCACCGCCGAGGAGGCCATTGCCGAGACCGAGCGTATGTTCAACATTTATGCCGATTTCTGCGAGAACTACCTGGCCATGCCCGTGGTAAAGGGCCGCAAGACCGACAAGGAGAAGTTCTCCGGCGCTGAGGCCACCTACACCGTGGAGTGCATGATGCACGACAAGAAGGCCCTGCAGGCCGGTACCTCCCACTACTTCGGCGACGGCTTCGCCACCGCCTTTGACATCACCTTCACCGGCAAGGACAACAAGCCCCACCACCCCTTCCAGACCTCCTGGGGCGTGTCCACCCGTCTCATCGGCGGCGTCATCATGACCCACGGCGACAACAACGGTCTGGTGCTGCCCCCCCGCATCGCCCCCACTCAGGTCATCATCATCCCCGTGGCCCAGCACAAGGAGGGCGTCCTGGAGGCCAACGAGGCCGTCATGAACCGCCTGAAGGCCGCCGGCATCCGGGTGAAGATGGACGCCTCCGAGCAGTCCGCCGGCTGGAAGTTCGCCGAGTACGAGATGAAGGGCGTGCCCCTGCGTCTGGAGATGGGTCCCAAGGACATGGAGAAGAACCAGTGCGTGCTGGTCCGCCGCGATAACGGTGAGAAGAGCTTCGTCTCCCTGGACAACATCGAGGAGACCGTCAAGACCATGCTGGACACCGTGCAGCAGGGCCTGTTCGACAAGGCCAAGAAGAACCTGGACGAGAACACCTACGCCTGCTCCTCCCTGGAGGAAGTCAAGGAGAAGATGGCCACCCAGGGCGGCTTTGCCAAGACCATGTGGTGCGGCGACCTGGAGTGCGAGCTGAAGATGAAGGAGGAGGCCGGCGTGTCCTCCCGCTGTATCCCGCTGGAGCAGGAGCATCTGGGCGATGTGTGCCCCATCTGCGGCAAGCCCGCCAAGCACATGGTGTACTGGGGTGTGGCCTACTAATTCACAAAACATGTGAAAAAGCCTTGAAATGGCTATATTTACATGAATTAAATTCGCGATTTTGTCTTGTGATCTGAGAAGGAGTATGCTAAGATACCCCCTGTCTTACGGCAAACCCGACAAGAGTCGGCGGCGCTGCAGGGGAAGATTCCGGATCGGGACGCCACCGGGGGTGGAGCTCTGCAGTGAGCTCCGCCCCTTTTTTCGGGCAACAATCACAAGGAGAACAATCGCATGAAGAAACAGATCGTATCCCTGCTGCTCACCGGTTCCATGGTGTGCGCTCCCGCCGCCATGGCCGCCCAGCCCAACCAGACTGCCGGCAACTGGTATGACGACGCCATGTCGGTGTGGGCCCAGCGGGGCGTTTTGAAGGGGGATGGCAGCGGCAGCCTGAATCCCACCGGTTACATCACCCGAGGCGAGCTGGCCGTGATCCTGGACCGGATCATGGACTACCAGATCGCCGCCAACAACAGCTTTGCCGACGTGGCCAATGAGGCCTGGTACACCGACGCGGTGCTCAAGGCCTGCGCCGCCGGCGTGCTCCAGGGCGACGGCGTCAATGCCCGGCCCGGCGACACCATCACCCGCCAGGAGGCCATGGTCATGCTGGCCCGGGTGCTGGAGCTCACCGGCCGCAGCCAGGGCGTCAGCGCCTTCCGGGACGCCGATCAGGTGGCCGACTGGGCCAAGGGCGCCGTAGGTGCCATGGCCCACGCGGGCTACGTCCAGGGCAGCGGCGGCAACATCATGCCCACCGCTCCCATCACCCGGGCCGAGGTGGCGGTGATGCTGGACAACATGTTTGCCGAGACCTTTGACAAGGCCGGTACTTATACTGAGGACGTGGACAGCTCCGCTGTCATCAGCGCAGACGACGTGACCCTCCAGGGCCTCACCATTGCCGGGGACCTGATCGTGGCCGAGGGCGTGGCCGACGGCCACGTGGTGCTGGACGGCGTCACCGTGGAGGGCAAGCTCATCGTCCGGGGCGGCGGCACCAACTCCGTGGTCATCAAGGGCGACTCCAAAGTGGATGTGGTCACCGTGGCCCGTCAGGGCGGCGGCGTCCGGGTCTCCGTGGAGGGCGACGCCCAGGTAGGCGAGGTGGTTGTGTCCGGTGAGGACCAGCAGGTGAAGGTGGACGGCGCGGTGGATTCCGTTACCGTCACCGGCGCCGACGCCAAGCTGGAGGTAACCGGAACCGTGGGTACCATCACCGTAATGGAAGAGGCCTCCGACGCCGTGGTCACCGTGGCCAAGGGCGCTGTGGTGAGCGACCTGACCGTGTCCGGCTCCGACGCCGCCCTGGCGGTGGCCGGTAAGGTGGAGCAGGTCAGCGTCACCAAGGAGGCCGACGGCGTCTCCATCCAGACCGAGAAGGGCTCCAAGATCGACTCCGTGGTCACCTCCGGCTCCAACACCACAGTGGAGGGCTCCGGTACCGTTACCAAGGTGGAGGCCACCCCCAACGCCAGCGGCACCACTGTCAGCACCAGCGGCACCCAGGTGGAAAACAACAGCGGTGATTCCGTCACCATTCCCGGCGGCTCCGTGGACGCCGGTCAGTCCGGCAGCACCTCCGGCGGTTCCAACGGCGGCGGCTCCGGCGGCGGCTCCAACAACGGGGGCGGTTCCGGCGGTTCTGACAACGGCGGCTCCGGCGGCGAGGATTCCGGCGAGGACGGCGGTGACGGCGAAGGCAGCACCGAGCAGGAGCAGGCCAAGGAGGCCATGAAGGACCTGGTGAAGAACGCCCAGTCCTACAACGGCTACGAGGACCAGCCCGACGGCATCTGGGTGTACCAGGGCAACTTTACCACCGCCGAGAGCGGCGACGGGATCACCGTCAGCGGTGCCTACACCCTGACCCAGGTGGCCGACGGCACCGCCATGAATGACATGGCCCGCTTCCTGGGCGCTCTGTACCGCCAGGACAACGGCGCCGCTATCCAGAGCATCTCTTACAACGGCGAGAACTACACCTGGGACGCCGACCGTGGCCTGCTGGGCTCCAACTGGGTGAAGGACCCCGCCAGTGAGGAGAACAGCGGCAACACCCTGGTGTCCGTGCTGGTGGCCGACTTTGCCGCCAAGGGCGCCGTGGGCGAGCTCACCCTCAACGGCAACCATGAGGCTGCCATCACCCTGAAGCTGGACCTGGGTGTGACGGTGAACAGCGGCGCGGAGCTGACCGCCGCCCTGGCCAGCCAGGTGGAGTCCATCCAGCTGGGCGGCTCCTTTGAGGTGGAGAGCCAGATCTCCGTTAACCGCCCTGTGACCATCGACGGCAAGGGCCACACCATCACTGCCGCCGAGGGTTGGACCGGCTCCAGCAACGCCGACAAGCACCTGCTCAATGTGGGCGGCGTGGCCGAAGGGGTGACCATCCGTGACCTGACCCTGGACAGCGCCAACCGGGCCGCCGGTGTGCAGGCCTACACCTCCGGCGCTGTGGTGCTGGAGCAGGTGACCCTGGTTAACAGCAACGCCTCCGGCCTCAATGTTAACGGCTCCAACGTCACCGCCAACGGCCTGTCCATCTCCGGCAGCGCCTGGCAGGATATCGATCTGTCCAAGGGCTCTGTTGTGGAGCAGGGGGCGGTGCTCACCCTCAACGATGCCAACCTGGAGCACTTCCTGGCCATCGTGGAGGACGTGAGTAGCGCCGAGACCCCCGCCACCGCCCAGGTGACCCTGGACGGGGTGGCCCTGGACTCCGTCCTGCACATCCAGGACGGGAGATATAAGCAGGTCTTCCTGATGAACGCCCCTCTGGTGGGTGTGGTGACCGGGGCCGGTGAATACACCTACGCCGACGGCTACACCTATGCCGGTTCCTATGAGGCCGTCCTCTCCGGCAGCAGCCAGGAGGACGTGGCGGTGACCATCACCGGCCGGTACGACGACCTGTCCGCTGTCAGCGACGGCTCCGCCATGAACGACATGGCCCGCTTCCTGGGTGCCCTGTACTGGCAGGACAACGGGGCCACCGTGGCCAGCATCACCTACAGCGGTGAGGTCTACACCTGGGCCAACGGCGAGAACGCCTCCAACCTGGGCTCCAACTGGGTGAAGGACCCCGAGAGCCCCGCCGGACAGGGCAATACCCTGGTGTCCGCCATTGTGAGTGCCTTCCAGGAGGAGCCCGGCGAGACCTTCCCTCTCAATCTGACCTTGACCGACGCCAGCGGCCACACCATGACCCTGACCTTCCAGGTCACCATGGGCGGCCAGGCCTGAGCAAAGAAATACCTACCGCATAGGATGGGCCCCCGGCATTCACAGCGAATGCCGGGGGCCCTGTTGTTTGCGGATGTTCACAAAATATACTTGACTTAGTCAAGTGATGCGGGTATACTGGGCCGAGTCAGGAAAAGGAGTTGACCGTTCATGTTCCAGACACTGGCCTACTATGTCACCGTATTCCACCGGGGCTTTACCTCCTACACCACCCGGCGGCTCCAGGAGCTGGGGCTGCACTTTGGCTCTCTCTTTCCCCTGCTCTATGTGGGCAAACACCCGGGGTGCACCCAGGCGGAGCTCACCGAGGCTCTGGGGCTGGACTGGGGCTACTCCCAGCGCACCGTCACCCGGTTGGTGGAGGAGGGGGTCCTCACCCGGGAGAAGAAGGGCCGGGCCTACCGCCTGGACCTGAGCGCCAAGGGGCAGGAGGCCTTCCAGGTCAGTCACCAGGTGTTCTTCGACTGGGATGCGCAGGCTTTGACCGCCCTGGACGCCCACGAGCGGGAGCAGCTCTTTGCCCTCCTGGCCAAAGCAACCAGGAAAGAAGCGAATTCCACATGTATGACACCATCCGCAGCCCCCTGAATTACGGCGGGCTGACCTTAAAGAACCGGGTCATCTTCGCCCCCACCAGTCTGGGCCTCCCGCAGGAGGAACTGCTGGAGCGGCTGCGCAAAATCGCCGCCGGAGGCTGTGCCATGATCATCATCGGCGATGTGCCGGTGCTGCCCCACGGTTTTGGACCCTCCCTGTATACCAAGAAGGGCATGGCGTTTTACAAGAGCCTGGCAGATGCCGTCCACCCCTACGGGTGCAAGCTGTGTGCCCAGCTCCACCAGTCCGACTCCAACTTCAAGGCCATGCTGAAGTATGTCCCCGGCGTGCTCACCGGGCGCATCTCCAAAGCGGAGCTGCGGCCCCTGCTCAACCAGCAGGTGGGGCCCTATATCACCGGTCTGCCGGAGGAGAAGGTGGCGGAGATCACCGACGCCTTCGGCAAGACGGCGGAGCTGGCCGTCCAGGCGGGCTTTGACATGGTCCAGGTCCACGGGGACCGGATGTGCGGCAGCTTCAGCTCCGCCGTCTTCAATGGCCGCACCGACCGCTACGGCGGCAGCCCGGCGAACCGGGCCCGCTTTGGGGTGGACGCGGTGTCCGCCATCCGCTGCCGCCTGCCCGACTTGCCCATCGACTACAAGCTGGCGGTGCGCCAGGAAAATCCCCACTACGGCAATGCCGGGGTGCTGGAGGAGGAGCTGCCCATCTTCGTCCCCCTGCTGGAGGAGGCGGGCGTCACCAGCTTCCATGTTACCTTGGCCAACCACGGGGAGCTGACCGACACCATTCCCCCAAAAAACCACCCGGAATTTGGGGCGGAGGGCTGCTTCCTCAAATTCTGCGACCAGGTGCGCAGACTCACCACGCTGCCCATCTGCGGCGTGGGCGGGCTCACCGACCCGGACTTTGTGGAGGAGCAGCTGCAAAGCGGCCGCATAGACTGTGCCGCCATGAGCCGCCAGCTCATTGCCGACCCGGAGTGGCCCAACAAGGTGTGCTCCGGCCGGACAGCGGACCTTCATCGCTGTGTCCGCTGCAACAAGAAGTGCCTGGGTGGCATGATGACCCACCAGGGCGTCCACTGCATCTATGAAAGGAAGGAACGTACATGAGCTACGCCATTGCATACAGCAGCCGTACCGGCAACACTGCCCAGCTGGCCCAGGCCGTCCGGGAGGCCCTGTCTGAGGAGGAGTGCCGCTACTTCGGAGAGCCCCATGCCGAGGCCCTGGTGGCCGACACCATCTATGTGGGCTTCTGGACCGACAAGGGTACCTGCGACGAGCAGACCGCCCACTTTCTGAAGGGCCTCACCAACCAGCGGATCTTCCTCTTCGGTACCGCCGGCTTCGGCGGCGCCCCCGCCTACTTTGACCAGATCCTGGGCCGGGTGAAGGAAAACCTGGGTCCCAACGTCCAGGTGGTGGGCACCTACATGTGCCAAGGCAAGATGCCACAGGTGGTGCGGGACCGCTACGAGGGCATGGAGGACAGCCCCCGGCGCACCGCCATGCTGGAGAATTTTGACCGGGCCCTGTGCCACCCCGACCAGGGGGACCTGGACCGGCTGAAGGAACAGATCACCCATTGAAAAAAGAGCCCTTTGGACAGAAACGTCCAAAGGGCTCCTTTTTTAAGATCAAAGGGTGTCCACCTGATAGCTCAGGGTGCGGCTTTCGCCGGGGGCCAGGGTGATGCAGAAGGCCTTGTCGGAAAGTTCCGGGCCCTCGTCCACCACGGCAGGGACGCCGTGCCAGGGCTCGATGCACAGATAGGGGGCCGCCTTGCCTGGCATGGACCACAGGGCCAGCACCGGGAAGCCGGGGAAGGTCATGCGCACGCCTTTGCCGCTCTTCTTACTGCGCAGGCGTACCGACTGGGACTTGAGGCCCTGGAAGACCAGGGTGTCCATGTCATCAAAGTACTGGTAGGTCAGAGGAAGCACGTCGGTGTTCTCCAGGCAGGGGCGGGTGCGGTTGCGGTCCAGACCGTTGGCGTCGGGCACCAGGGTGGGGCAGGTTTCCTTCTCGTCAAAGAGCACCTCGTAGTCGGTGAAGGACTCCCCCTCCTCCAGGGGGCAGCGGAAGCCGGTGTGAGCTCCCAGGCAGAAGGGCATGGGCTTGTCTCCGGTGTTGGTGACGGTAACGGCGGTGGTAAAGCCGGTGTCAGTGAGCTGCTGGCGCACCGTCAGCTTGAAGGGGTAGGGATAGACCGCCAGGGTGTCGGCACTCTCCCGCAGCTCCAGCTCCGCCCAGTCCTCACCGTGGCCGATGACGGAAAATTCACTGTTGCGGGCAAAGCCGTGGCGCTTCATGGATACCTCGTTGCCCTCGATGTGTACCTTGCCGTCCCGCAGTCCGCCCACAATGGGGAAGAGGAGGGGATTGCGCCCGGCCCAGTAGGCCTCGTCTCCTGTCCAGATATACTCCAGACCGGCCTCGTCCCGGTAGGAGATCAGCTCGCCGCCGTGAGTGGCTACCCGGGCGGTGCGGCCGCCCCGCTTCAGTTCCAGTTCCATCTTACGCGCCTCCTTATGATTCTCACCAGCATTATACCGGCCAAAGTTTGGGAATGCAAGGCCGAAGCGTTTGACACAGGGCACATTCGGGGATAAAATAGATGAGACTATCAATAGGAAGGAGCAGCCGCTATGCTGTTTGCGCCATACGAGCGTGTCCATTACGCCCGCTCTCCGCTGGTGGAGGTTATCTGCCAGCTTCGTTTCCCCACCATCCTGTCCATCGGGGCCAATGAGCCCGCCGCCTTCCAGGAGGCCATTCGGAAGGATTTCCCCAAGTATATGACCCGGCAGGAGCAGCTTCCCCCCAAGGTGGTGAAGAAGGGCAACGCCACCGCCCTGGAGCCCCAGAAGCCCATCACCAACTACCACTTCATCTCGGAGGACGGCCGTTGGAAGATCAACCTGACCCAGAACTTCATCGCCCTGTCCACCCTGACCTACCAGCGGTGGGAGGACTTTGCCATCCGGCTGGATCAGGCCCTGGCCCAGTTCATCCAGATCTATCAGCCCGCCTACTTTGAGCGCATTGGCCTGCGCTACGTCAACGCCGTCTCCCGCAAGGCCCTGGGCCTGGAGGATCAGCTGTGGGACGACCTGATCCAGAGCCAGTATATCGGCATCCTGGGCGAGCCCGACGTGGAGGAGAGTGAGATCGTCAAGTGTGCCCTGGATGTGGAGACTCCTCTGGTGGGCGGCTATCGCATGAAGGTCCACGCCGGTCCCGGCCTGGTGGGCGCCAACAACCCCCAGAACGCCAACCAGCCCAAGGAGACCCGCTTCATCCTGGACAGCGACTTCTCCACCGGCGGCCAGATCAATGCCGACGCCGTGCCGGAGAAGCTGGAGAAGATGCACCGCTACGCCGTCTGCCTCTTCCGGGGCGCGGTGACCTCCACCCTCCACGAGGCCATGGGCCCCACTCTGGTGGCGGAATGACCGAAAAACTGACCATCCGCCCCGCCCGGCGGGAGGACCTGGACCAGATCTGGGCCCTGGTGCGCCGGGCGGTGGTCCATATGAACCAGCTGGGCAACCCCCAGTGGGGGGAGGACTACCCCACCCGGGACTTTTATGCCGGGGATATCGACCGGGGCGAGCTGTACGCCGCCATTATTGACGGCCAGCTGGCCGGAGTGGCCTGTATCAACACCAGCGAGTCTCCCGAGTACGATCCCCTGCCCTGGACCACCAGCCGCCCGGCGGTGGTCATCCACCGCATGGCCATCGACCCCATCTTCCAGCGCCATGGAGTGGGCTCCGCCCTCTTTGCTTTTGCCGAGGGGGAGGCCCGCCGTCAGGGCATTGCCGCCATGCGCATCGACACCTATTCGCTGAATGACCGGATGCAGGCCCTCATCCGCAAGATGGGCTTTACCAAGGTGGGGGAGACCCACCTCCACGGCCGGCCCCTTACCTACCCCTGCTTCGAGAAGGCCCTTGCAATTTGACTGCAAGACACCTATAATAGACAGGTGTCTTGACAGTAAAGGAGGAACGGCCATGAAACAGCTGCTGCTGGTGGTGGATTACCAGAAGGACTTTGTGGACGGCGCCCTGGGCTTTGCCGGGGCGGAGAAACTGGACGGCCCCATCGCCCAGAAAATTGCCGCCTACCATGCCGCCGGTCACGACGTGGCCTTTACCATGGATACCCACCAGGAAAACTACCTGGAGACCCAGGAGGGGCGAAAGCTGCCGGTACCCCACTGCCTCATGAACTCGGAGGGGTGGCAGCTCTACGGCCAGACTGGACAGGCCATGGACAAGAGCCGGGATATGGTGGTGCGCAAGCCCGCCTTTCCCTCCCTGTGGCTGGGCGGCTGGCTGAAGGAACAGGGGTATGACCGCATTGAGCTGGTGGGGCTGGTGTCCTACCTGTGCGTGCTGTCCAATGCCATTGTGGCCAAGGGGGCGCTGCCGGAGGCGGAGTTGGTGGTGGATGCCGCCTGTACCGCCGGACCGGACCCCGCCCTCCATCACAACGTGCTGGACCTGATGGAGGCCCTGCAGATCACGGTTATCAACCGGGAGGTTACAACACCATGAAGGAACATATGAATTACACCCTGCTCTGCGACTTCTACGAGCTCACCATGGGCAACGGCTACTTCCAGACGGAGGGCTATGCCGAGCAGGTCTGCTACTTTGACGTGTTTTTCCGCAACGTGCCCGACGGGGGCGGTTTTGCCATCGCCGCCGGTCTGGAGCAGGTCATCGACTATGTGGAGCGGCTCCACTTTGACGAAGAGGATATCGCCTATCTGCGGGGCAAGGGCTGCTTCTGCGAGGGCTTCCTGGAGTATCTGAAGAACTTCAAGTTCACCGGCGACATCTGGGCCGTGCCTGAGGGCACCCCCATCTTCCCCCGGGAGCCCTTCCTCACCGTGCGGGCCCCCGCCATTGAGGCCCAGTTTATCGAAACCTTCCTGCTGCTCACCCTGAACCACCAGTCCCTCATCGCCACCAAGACCAACCGCATTGTGCGGGCGGCGGACGGGCGGCCGGTGAGCGAGTTTGGTTCCCGCCGGGCCCAGGGTCCCGACGCCGCCATTCTGGGCGCCCGGGCCTCCTACATCGCCGGCTGCGCCGGTACCGCCTGCACTCTGGCTGATGAGGTGTACGGCTCTCCCGCCGGCGGCACCATGGCCCACTCCTGGGTCCAGATGTTCCCTGACGAGTATACCGCCTTCAAGACCTACTGCCAGCTCTATCCCCACTCCGCTACCCTGCTGGTGGATACCTACAACGTGCTCAAGTCCGGTGTGCCCAATGCCATCAAGGCCTTCAAAGAGGTGCTGCTGCCTCAGGGCATCACCAACTGCGCCATCCGGCTGGATTCCGGCGATCTGACCTACCTGTCCCGGAAGGCCCGCAAGATGCTGGACGCGGCGGGGCTCACCGAGTGCAAGATCGTGGCCTCCAACTCCCTGGACGAGTACATCATCCGGGACCTGCTGCTCCAGGGCGCCAAGATCGACTCCTTCGGCGTGGGCGAGCGGCTCATCACCTCCAAGAGCGAGCCGGTGTTCGGCGGCGTGTACAAGCTGGCCGCAGTGGAGGATAAAGAGGGCAATATCATCCCCAAGATTAAGATCAGCGCCAATCCGGACAAGATCACCAACCCCGGCTTCAAGAAGGTGTACCGCCTCTTTGACAATGAGACGGGGAAGGCCTTTGCCGACCTCATCACCCTGTGGGACGAAAAGGTGGACGAGAGCCAGCCTCTGGAGCTCTTCGACCCGGACGCCACCTGGAAGCGCAGTGTGTTCACCAACTTCACCGCCAAGGAGCTGCTGGTGCCCATCTTCCAGAAGGGCAAGCGGGTGTACGACTCCCCGCCCATCGCGGAGATGCGGGCCTGGTGCGCCGGGCAGATCGATCTGCTGTGGGACGAGGTGAAGCGCTTCGAGAATCCTCATAATTATTATGTCGACCTTTCTCAGAAGCTGTGGGACCTGAAACGGGACCTGCTGAACCGGGAGGGGAAGTAAGGAAAGAAATCCGTGGAGCGGAAGCGCTCCACGGATTTTCCATTTCCTGTGGTCGACACATCTTTCCTCAGGAGCTAGAATGAGGGTGCGAAGGCTCTAAGTACGAAAATCAAATTAAGGAGGATATGCTTATGAGACGAACACATAAACGGCTCGGCAGCTTGCTGCTGGTTATGGCAATGCTGCTGACGTTGCTGCCTGTGTCGGCAATGGCGGCAGATACTACGGTTACAAGCTTTGGCAGCTTGAAGGATGCAGTACGATCTGCTGATTCTGGGGACACAATTACGATAAGTGACACGATTGAACTGGATGGAGATCTGGAAATTCCGGAAGGTAAAGAGCTTACGCTGAAAGGCGAAAGTGATGCTGCCAAGCTGGCCACTTCCGGGCAGAATACCATCCTGGTTAAAGGAAACTTGACCATCCAGAATCTGCGGATCGGCGGTCTAATGGATGCGGGTTATGCGCCCATTACGGTAGCAGCAGATAATGCACAGCTCTATTCGGATAGGATGGTGCTGGAAAATACCTGCACCAGTGGAAGCGATGGCTTTGCCACTGCTGCCCAGGGGATCCAGGTTGCATCTACCAAGGCTACCTTTAATAGCGCTCCCTCCAATGTAACGATCCACCTCAAAAATTCTACGGTGGCTCTTAACGCAGCCTCTGCGCGTGGCATCTCTTTTGGACAGGGCAACACAAAGGATAATAAGCTTATTCTGGACAATACCGTTGTAAGAAATGGTGTAAATTGGCAAAATGAGTGGATGGGCGGATATAGTCGTGGCCTAAATCTGCCTGGAAATACCGTAAGTTCTGTTGAGATCTTAAATGATTCCAAAATATATGGGTGGCAATATGCGGTAAATACTACTAGCACAGGAGATATGGATGGTGCAGATATTACTGTGGATCATTCTTCGCTGCTGGGCTGGAGTGGTTTTAATATTTGGACAGACAACGGCAGTATCACGATTCAGAATCAGTCCACGGTCATTGGTACAAATGGACAATATAATACGGATAAAAAATATAGCTTTTCTGTGATCGTGATCAATGGGGATATTTATAATTCCGGAAATCCTGATGCAACTGGAAATCGTTTGGTCATTGCAGACTCTACTATTGCTGCAGATACTATCGGTAATGTAACTCCGGTTGAAACACTGATCCGGATCGACAGAGATGACAATAGTGTAAAGTTTTATGGCACGGTGACCTTTACTGATAGTACGGGTGGTAGTGCTGGTGCAGTGTTTGATATTGGTAACATGGATGACCCAATAGCCTTTATAGAGCGCCACGTCGATTTGACAGACGGGGTGGTGGTCAATACCCCAAATGGAAATCCTGTATGGCCTTCCTATGAAGTATACTATTACTGGGAGGGCGGCGGTGTCCTTGCCGCTTTGCAAGATGTCTTAACTAGTAGTAATGGCCTGAATCTGACGCCCGGAGAAGGTATCGAACTGAGACAAAATGCGACCCTTACCAATGATGTGGAAGTAAAAATGGCAGGTGGTGTGGGTCCCTTTACTTTAAAGTTGGGCGAATATACCGTCAGTGGAGGTAAGATCATCTTGGCTGATGGTATGAGTGTTATCTGTGACAGACAGGCGGATGATCTATTTGATGCTGCTGCACGGATTGGTTCTACTTATTATGCATCTTTTGATGATGCGGTCGATGCAGCTCAAAATGGTGATACTATTCTGTTGCTGAAAGATGTAGAGTCCTCTGTTGCTGTCACTATTCCTGCTGGAGTAACTTTGGATGGTAATGGCAAGACTCTGGCATATACCGGCGGCAGTGTTGGAGCCCCCTCTGATGGTGCGTTTGTAAACGCTGGTGGCGGGAATGTGATCGTTAAAAATCTGATCGTTGAGACTAACGACCAGATCAAGCACGGTGTACAGTTTTACTGCTGTAGTGGCGGCAAGCTTAGTGGTGTAACTGTTCGTGGCGGTACCTACACCTCTGTTATGATCAATGGTGCCAATGTTACATTGGAAAATTGCGATCTGCATCCGGCGGCAAGTGCTTATGCCAATATCGAATATGCCATGGGCGGCGGAGTGACCGAGATCCCTGAGATCACCCTGTCCAATGTGACGGGTAACTCCGGCAAACCCTTAGTGTATGCGGATAAGGCTACCGCTATCGCTCTGAATGCTGAGGATGATCATATTAGCGAAGACGCGACCCAGGAGCAGATTGCTGCTGCTATCAATGAAAAGTATCTCCATGGTGCTGAGATCACGCTGTATTATGCACCGGATGGAGGTAGCGGTGAAGGCACCGTAATTCCTGGCACACAGACCTACACTATTACCTTCGACGTCAACGGCGGCAATGCACTTGCCGAAACGACTGCTACGACTAATAACGAGGGTAAGCTAACTGAACTGCCTACCCCGACAAAAGCGGGCGAGTACATTTTTACTGGCTGGTATACTGCCGCTGAGGGTGGAATGCAGGTTACTGGACAGTATGTATTTACAGCCAACAGCACGATCTATGCCCACTGGAATTATACTGGCGGCGGTTCTTCTACTGGCGGTACCACCGAGCCCTCCGGCGACTACCTGGTGAATGTGGACCGCACCACCGGCGGCCGTGTGACTGTGAATCCCGGCCGGGCCGACAAGGGTGACACCGTGACCATCACCGTGAAACCCGACAAGGGCTACGAGCTGGACAGCCTGATCGTCACCGCCAAGGACGGCGGCGCCGTCAAGCTGACCGAGAAGAGCGCCAACAAGTTCACCTTCAAGATGCCCGGCTCCAAGGTCACCGTGGAGGCCGTGTTCGTGAAGGAGGAGACCAAGCCTGTGGTCACCCTGCCCTTCGCCGACGTGAACAAGGGCGACTGGTACCACGATGCGGTGGAGTACGTCTATGAGAATGACCTCATGAACGGCACCTCCGCTACCACCTTCTCTCCCTTCGTCACCACCAGCCGGGCTATGATCCTCACCATCCTGGCCCGCTACGACGGCGTGGACACCTCCACCGGCTCCACCTGGTATGAGGCTGGCGCTGTGTGGGCCATCGCCGAGGGCGTGTCCGACGGCACCAACCTGGAGGCCAACCTGACCCGTGAGCAGCTGGTCACCATGCTGTGGCGCTACGCCGGCAGCCCCGTGGTGGAGAGCGACCTGTCCGGTTATCCCGACAGCGCCTCTGTCAGCGACTGGGCGGTGAACGCCATGATCTGGGCCGTGGAGAGCGGCGTCATCACCGGCAACGGCGCCGGCGCTCTGAATCCCCAGGGCACCGCTACCCGCGCTGAGGTTGCCACCATCCTCATGCGCTTCATCGAAAAGTAAATTAGATCCAAATAAAAAATGGCCGCCTTCGGGCGGCCATTTTTATGAGCTGAGTTTTTGCGGTTGGCTGATTTATGTAGTCCATGGATTGGCAGAAGAAAAATCGCATAGAAAATCCGCATGGGGCAAAGCTATGCTCGGATCACCGATCCAACAAAACGATTGCAAAGGAGATGCAACATCATGTCCAACAGCAACAGCAATCAGCCCGTGGTTTCCAGCGCTCGCGAGGCCCTGAACAAGTTCAAGATGGAGGCCGCCTCCGAGGTGGGTGTCAACCTGAAGCAGGGCTACAACGGCGATCTCACCAGCCGTGAGGCCGGTTCCGTTGGAGGCCAGATGGTGAAGAAGATGATCAAGGCCTATGAGGACGGCATGACCAAGTAAGTAAACCGTCATCAGCGAAGATCCGCTCTGAACAACGCAGAAGAGCCGCCAGTCAATCGACCGGCGGCTCTTCTGTGCGTGTATCGTTCCGTGCCTGCCATTGGTCCGGCCCTTCCTCCGGGCTGAGCAGGCAGTCGTCTGTCAGACAGCGGTACCGGAGGCCCCGGAAGGACACCACGTCCCCGCGTGCATAGCCGTCCCGATCCCCCGCGGGGCGGCTCCACAGGGGGACGCCGCCGCTGTCCAGACCCACCGGCTCATAGAGCTCCGGAGTGTGCTCCGGCAGCGAGGCGGCGGAGGACCGGTGGTCCAGGGTCACCTGGTAGAGCTGGGGATCGCCCACAGAGTTGAAACCTCGGCGGACATAATCTCCCGTCTGGTACACTGCACCGGGCACAAATTCCGGGTAGACCCAAGCCACCTCCATGGCCCGGGCGGGTTCCAGCTGGGCGGCAAAGAGCTGGAGCAGGTGCAGCATCTGCTGAGATTGGATCTCGCCGGCAGACGGGATGGAATAGTTGAATAGCCCCATTTGAGATCACTTCCTTTTATTATAAGGAGAAACAGGGCCTTTTGTTGTACGTTTGCATACACCGAAAGACAAAAAACAGGAACGCCCGCCATTTGGCGGGCGTTCCTGCGTTTGAACAGAGAGGTAAGAGAGAGAGGAGAATGGTTTGTCATTTGTACCTGACGCTGTTATCATATCCGTTTTTCGCCAAGGGATGGTGAACAGGGTGTGAACAGATTCTAAAGGAATGATGAAGCTTTTCTTTCGATGTCTTTGGGTGGATTTTTGGTATATTCTCAACCACTGCCGCCATACTAAGGCCATCAAGGAAGAAACAGGGGGCGCCCATGGAACGATTCAGACTGAAGACCGCCATTTCCTTTGGAGCCGATGCGCTGGCCGCCCTGGAGGAGCTGGCCGGGCAGCGGGTGATGGTGGTCACCGACGACTTTTTGGCCAAATCCGGCCTGCTGGACCAGGTGAAGGCCCGGCTGCCCGGCTGCACCGTGGAGACCTTTACCGGCGTGGTGCCCGACCCGCCGCTGGAGGTGGTGGCCAGGGGTGCCAGGGCCCTGGCGGACTTCAAGCCCCAGGCGGTGGTGGCCTTCGGCGGCGGCTCCGCCCTGGACTGCGCCAAGGCCATGGTGGAGTACGGCAAAAAGCTGGGGGCGGCGGGGGAGATTTCCTTCTGGGCGGTGCCCACCACCGCCGGTACCGGCTCGGAGGTCACCTCCTTCGCCGTGCTCACCGACAGCCAGAAGGGGGTGAAGTACCCCCTGGTGGACGACGATCTGCTGCCCCACCGGGCGGTGCTGGACCCGGTCTTTCTTGCCGGGGTGCCCCCCAAGGTGACGGCGGACACCGGTATGGACGTGCTCACCCACGCCGCCGAGGCCTATGTGGCCAAGGGTGCCAATGTGTACACCGACGCCCTGGCGGAGAAGGCCTTTGCCCTGGCCTGGAAAAACCTGCCCGCCGCCTTTCATGGGGACCAGGAGGCCAAGGCGGATATGCTGCTCTCCTCCAACCTGGCGGGGATGGCCTTCAATGGGGCCGGACTGGGGCTGAGTCACAGCATGGCCCACGCCCTGGGCGGACGGTTCCACATCCCCCACGGGCGGCTCAACGCCATGCTGCTGCCCCACGTGATCCGCTTCAACGCATCCGATCACCACACGGCGGAGCGGTACGCCGCCCTGGCCAAGGCCTGCGGCCTGACCCCCACCGCCCGGGGGCTGGCCTTTGCCATGGAGCGGCTGCGGGGGCGGCTGGAGCAGCCGGGCCGCCTGTCGGAGTGCGGGGTGGACCCCAAGGAGGTGAAGGCCAAGGGGGATGAGATCGCCGCCGCCGCCCTGGCCGACCTGTGCGCCCCCTCCAATCCCCGGAGCGTCACCGCCCAGGACATCAAGACCATTCTGCGGGAGCTGGCGTAATGGGGGAGCAGCTGCTATCTGTTGGCATTGACATCGGTACCTCCACTACCCAACTGATTTTATCCCGATTAACTTTGGAGAACCGGGCCACCCCCTTCACGGTGCCCCGGGTGTCCATCGCCGGGCGGGAGGTGCTCTACCGCTCCGCCATCCACTTCACCCCCCTGCTGTCCGACACCGTCATCGACGCTGCCGGGGTAAGGACCATTGTGGAGGAGGAGTACCGCAAGTCGGGCTTTGACAAGTCCCAGGTAGACACCGGGGCGGTCATCATCACCGGAGAAACTGCCCGGAAGGAGAACGCCAAAGAGGTGCTCTCTGCCCTGTCGGAGTTTGCCGGGGATTTCGTGGTGGCTACCGCCGGGCCGGACCTGGAGTCCATCCTGGCCGCCCGTGGAGCGGGTGCGGATGAATACGCAAAGGAGCATCACACAACAGTATTACACTTTGATATCGGCGGCGGCACCGCCAACCTGGCTTTGTACCGAAATGGAGAGCTGGTGCGCACCGGCTGCCTGGACGTGGGCGGGCGGCTCATCAAGGTGGACAAAGGCGGACAGGTCACCTACGTGTCCCCGGTGTTTCCCCGGGCCGGGTGCCCCGCCCCGGTGGTGGGCCAGCGGGTCACGCCGGAAACCTTGCAGCCCACCCTGCGGATCATGGTGGAGGCTCTGGAGCAGGCTGCGGGCCTGCGACCCGGCCGGGATAAGCTGGATGCCTTTCTTACGGAGGGCACTAGCTGGACGGTGGAGGAGGTGCCGGTGGTGTCCTTCTCCGGCGGGGTGGCCGACTGCATCGATCAACCGTCAGCGGACTGGCTGGCCTTCGGGGACATGGGCGTGCTGCTGGGGCGGGCCATTGCTGCCTCACCGGCCTTTCAGAAGGCAGGCCGCTTCCGGGGGGCGGAGACCATCCGGGCCACGGTGGTGGGGGCGGGGAGCCACGCCACCGATCTGTCCGGCTCCACCATCTTCTACCGGGACATCACCTTTCCCCTGAAAAACATCCCCATCCTCAAGCTGGCCGCCGGAGAGGAGGGGGGACCGCCGGAAGAACTGGCAAGGTGTATTCGGGACAAACTGGGCTGGTACCAGGACCAGGGGGGACTGGTGCAGCTGGCCCTGGCCCTGCGGGGAGAGCGCAACCCCTCCTACCGCCGCATCCAGGAGCTGGCCCAGGGGGTGGCGAAGGGCCTGGCTCCCCTGGTGGAGGCGGGCTTTGTTCCCATCGTGGCGGTGGAGGCCGACCAGGCCAAGGTGCTGGGTCAGGCCATGGCCGCCCTGCTGCCCGGCCCCCTGCTTTGTCTGGACAGCGTGGGGGTGGACAACGGGGACTATATCGACATCGGCGCCCCGGTGGCCGGGGGTGCGGTATTACCCATCGTTATAAAAACACTTGTATTTAACAAATCGTAGCCGCAAAGGAGCGATCACATGATACTCAAGACCAAGCTGCTGGGGCATGTCTATGAATTCAAGTCGATCAAGGACGCCCTGGCCAAAGCCAATGAGGAGAAGTCGGGAGACCGGCTGGCGGGCATTGCCGCCGAGAACGCTGAGGAGCGGGTGGCGGCCAAGGTGGTGGTGGCCAATCTGACTCTGGCCGACCTGCGCAACCACCCCGCCGTCCCCTATGAGGAGGACGAGGTCACCCGCATCATTCAGGACGACGTGAACGAAAAGATTTACGACCAGATCAAGAACTGGACGGTGGCCGAGCTGCGGGAATGGCTGCTGGCGGAAAACCACGACGGCGACGCCATCCGGTGGGTGAGCCGTGGCCTGACGGCCGAGATGATCGCCGCCGTGACCAAGCTGATGAGCAACATGGACCTGATCTATGCCGCCAAGAAGATCAAGGTTACCGCCCACTGCAACACCACCATCGGCCTGCCGGGCACCCTGTCCTGCCGCCTCCAGCCAAACCACCCCACCGACGACCCGGACGGCATCCTGGCCTCCCTGCTGGAGGGACTGACATTCGGGGCAGGTGACGCGGTGCTGGGCCTCAACCCGGTGGACGATTCGGTGGAAAGTGTGCGCCGGGTGCTGGACCGGTTCCATGAGGTGCGCAACCGCTGGAACATCCCCACCCAGATCTGCGTGCTGGCCCACGTCACCACCCAGATGGAGGCGGTGCGCAAGGGGGCCCCCTGCGACCTGATCTTCCAGTCCATCGCCGGGTCCCAGAAGGGCAACGAGGCCTTCGGCCTGGACGGCAAGCTGATTGAGGAGGCCCGGCAGCTGGCCCTGAAGGAGGGCACCGCCGTGGGGCCCAACGTGATGTACTTTGAGACCGGCCAGGGCTCCGAGCTGTCCTCTGAGGCTCACCATGGGGCGGACCAGGTGGTGATGGAGGCCCGGTGCTACGGCTTTGCCAAGCGGTTCCAGCCCTACCTGGTGAACACGGTGGTGGGCTTTATCGGACCGGAATATCTATATAATTCCAAGCAAGTAATACGGGCTGGATTGGAAGATCACTTCATGGGCAAGCTGACCGGCGTGCCCATGGGGTGCGACGCCTGCTACACCAACCACATGAAGGCCGACCAGAACGACATCGAGGATCTGGCGGTGCTGCTCACCGCCGCCGGGTGCAACTACTTTATGGGCATCCCCCACGGGGACGACGTGATGCTCAACTACCAGACCACCGGCTTCCATGAGACCGCCGCCCTGCGGGAGATGTTCGGCCTCACCGCCATTCCCCCCTTCCAGCGGTGGCTGGAGGACATGGGCTTTGTGGAGAACGGCAAGCTGACCCCCCTGGCGGGTGACGCGTCGGTGCTGCTGGGGTAAGGAGGTTTTGAATTTGGATGAAAAAGAACTGCGCTCCATGGTGGAGCGGATGGTGCTGGAGCTGGCGGGAAAGCCTGCTGCCGTGACCGCGACCCGGCCCGCCTCCCGGCAGGAGGATGTGAGCCAGGGCTGCCTGGAGGATATTACCCAGATCGACCTGCGGCGGCAGTACCTGGTGGACAACCCCCGCAGCGGCCAGGCCTTTCAGGACCTGAAGTTAAAGACCCCCGCCCGGCTGGGCCTGGGGCGAGCGGGAGCCCGGTACCGGACCATCTCCATGCTGCGGATGCGGGCCGACCACGCCGCTGCCCAGGACTCGGTGTTCTCCCATGTGCCCGACGAGTTTGCGGTGAACAACGGCTTTGTGCCCGTCCAGACCCTGTGCCAGACCAAGGACGAGTACCTGACCCGGCCCGACAAGGGCCGCCGGTTCGACGAGGAGAACCAGGCCATCATCAAAAAGACTTTTGGGCAGAATCCCAAGATCGCCCTGGTGGTGGGGGACGGACTCAGTTCCGCCGCCATCGAGGCCAACGCTGTGGACTGCCTCCAGGCGGTGCGGGCGGGCCTGAAGGCCTACGGTCTGGAGGGCGGCCCGGTGCTCTATGTGAAGTACTGCCGGGTGGGCGCCTCCGACCACATCGGCGACCTGACGGGTGCGGAGGTTGTGTGCATGCTGGTAGGGGAGCGGCCCGGCCTGGTGACCGCCGAGTCCATGTCGGCATACCTGACCTACAAGCCCCACATTGGCATCCCCGAGTCCAAGCGGACGGTGATCTCCAACATCCACAAGGGGGGCACCACCGCCGTGGAAGCCGGGGCCCATATTGCGGAACTCATCAAGACCATGCTGGACAAGAAGGCCAGCGGCATTGACCTAAGGGGGTGATTCTATGGTAGGCGATCTGATCCCGGCCAAGGTGCTGGCCACCCGCACCATTGCCAACGTCAGCGAGACCTTGGCCAAGAAGCTGGGCCTGCCCCGGCAGTACCGTTCCATCGGCCTCATCACCGCCGACAGCGACGACATGACCTACTGCGCCCTGGACGAGGCCACCAAGGCGGCGGCGGTGGAGGTGGTATACGGCAAGTCCCTCTATGCCGGGGCTGCCAATGCCTCCACCGCCCTGGCCGGTGAGGTCATCGGCATCCTGGCCGGGCCCAACCCGGCGGAGGTCCAGTCCGGCCTGCGGGCCTGCGTGGACTTCATGAACAGCGGGGCGGGGTTCCGCTCCGCCAACCAGGACGACTCCGTCATCTACTTCGCCCACACCGTCTCCCGCACCGGGACCTATCTGTCCAAGGTGGCGGGGGTGCGGGAGGGGGAGGCGCTGGCCTACCTCATCGCCCCGCCCCTGGAGGCCATGGTGGGACTGGACGAAGCCATGAAGGCCTCCGATGTGGAGCTGGTGGCCCTCTTTGAGCCCCCCAGCGAAACCAACTTCGGCGGCGGCCTGCTCACCGGCACCCAGAGTGCCTGCGACGCGGCGGCAGCCGCCTTTGCCGAGGCGGTGAAGGCGGTGGCGGACCATCCCAAGGAGGTGTGATCCTATGGAATTTGATAAAGATCTGAGATCGGTTCAGGAGGTCCGGGACCTGCTGGCCCAGGCTCGAAAGGCCCAGAGGGCTCTGGCCGTCATGACCCAGGAACAGCTGGACGCCATCACGGCGGCCATCTCCCGGGCCGGGGCCCAGCATGCCCGGCGGCTGGCCGACATGGCGGTGGAGGAGACCGGCTTCGGCCGGAAGGAGGACAAGGAGATCAAAAACCGCTTCGCGGCGGTGACCTTGTACGAGGCCATTCGGGACCAGAAGACCCACGGTATCCTGGCCGAGGATAGGGAGCACCGAACGGTGGACATCGGCGTGCCGGTGGGTGTGGTGGCCGGTCTGGTGCCCTCCACCAATCCCACCTCCACCGTGATCTACAAGGCCATGATCTGCATGAAGGCGGGCAACCCCATCGTGTTCTCCCCCCATCCCGGTGCGGCCAACTGCATCCAGGAGACGGTAAACGTGATCCGCCGGGCGGCGGAGGAGGCGGGGGCACCGGCAGGGGCCATCTCCTGCATCACCACCCCCACCATCGAGGCCACCAACGCCCTCATGCGCCACGACACCACCCGGCTTATCCTGGCCACCGGCGGCGCGGCCATGGTGAAGGCGGCCTACTCCTCCGGCACCCCCGCCATCGGCGTGGGCGCCGGCAACGGCCCGGCCTATATCCACCACACCGCCAACGTGGAGCAGGCGGTGAAGCGCATCCTGGACTCCAAGACCTTTGACAACGGCACCATCTGCGCCAGCGAACAGAGCGTCATCATGGAGGCCCGGATGGAACCGGCGGTGAAAGCCGCCCTCCGGGCCCAGGGGGCCTATCTGCTGGATGAGGAGGAGACAAAGCAGCTCTCCCGCTTCATCCTGCGGGCCAACGGCACCATGAACCCCGCCATCGTGGGCAAGAGCGTGGCCACCGTGGCCCAGCTGGCGGGCTTAAATCGGGTGCCCCCCTCCGCCCGGGTGCTGGTGGCCCGGGAGACCGGGGTGGGCAAGGGCCATCCCTACTCCAGCGAGAAGCTGGGCCTCATCCTGGGCTGCTTTGTGGAGCCCAACGAGGAGGCGGTGCTCAACCGCTGCATCGAGATCCTGGAGTGGGAGGGGGCGGGTCACACCTTCTCCATCCACACCGAGGACGAACAGGTGGCCAAGCGGTTCGCCGCCGCTGTCCCCGCCAGCCGGGTGCTGGTGAACACCCCCTCCGCCCTGGGCGGCATCGGGGCCACCACCTGCCTGTTCCCCGCCCTTACCCTGGGCTGCGGCGCGGTGGGCGGGTCGTCCTCCTCCAACAACATCGGCCCTCTGGACCTCATCAACATCAAGCGGGTGGCCTGGGGCGTGAAGGAGCTGGAGGAGCTGCGGGGCGGCAGTCCGCTCTCCACCGCGACCTGCACCGTGGACGAGGCGCTGCTCAACCGGCTGGTGGAGCAGATCATGGGGAGGCTGAGATAAGATGAGCGAGGTCAACGCCGATGGCGTACTGCTGGACCCCCATGAGGCCATTTTGCAGGAGGCCCAGAACCTGACCAATGCCCTGCTGGCCGAGAAGCCAGAGGGACTGGAGGAGGATATGGAGCACCCGGTCCAGGCCGCCAACGGGGAGGAGGCCGGCGAGGCCGGGGGAGCCCCCCATATGCCGGTGGCCGAAATGCCCCGGCAGGAGCCAAAAAAGAAGGCCCAATCGGGCCGGGGCAGAAAAAGTAAGGCGGCTCCCGCCCAACCGGTGGAGCCCATGAAACAGACAACTGACAGGAGGAAACAGAACATGGCAAATACAAATGCGCTGGGTATGGTGGAGACCAAGGGACTGGTGGGGGCCATTGAGGCCGCCGACGCTATGGTGAAGGCCGCCAATGTGCAGCTGGTGGGCAAGGAGCAGGTAGGCGGCGGTCTGGTGACCGTCATGGTCCGGGGTGACGTGGGGGCCGTCAACGCCGCCACCGACGCGGGCGCCGCCGCCGCTGAGAAGGTGGGCGAGCTGATTTCCGTCCACGTCATTCCCCGCCCCCACGCCGAGGTGGACCACATCCTGCCCCACGCCGGCGAGGGCATGAGCGAATAAATGGAGCTGCTTACCCGTGAGGACGTGCGCCGCATGTCGGACAACGGCACCCGGGGGCCAGTGGTGGTCAACCGTGACCAGAAGCTGACCCCCGGGGCCCGGGACTGGCTGGCTGCCCACAAGATCCAGGCGGTCTTTCCCCAAGGCCGGGATGATTCAGCTGCTCCTGCCGCTGCCAAGTACCGAACCCTCTTTGGGGCTACCTTGAACGAAAAGCCGGAGCACATGACCCATCTCAAGGGCAATATCCTGGTGCGCAAGGACCACCCCCGCATCGCCTTCCGAGGCATGATCGACGCTCTGGAGGGGGAGATTATGCTGGCCCAACAGGCATCCCATGAGTACCCGGCTCTGGTGAAGGAGCTGGAAGAGGCCCTGGCCCTGGTGCGGCGGCTCATCCGCTGCGACGTGCTGGACGAGCCGGTGGGGGAGTTAAATTTGTGCGGCTACGACGCCGGGCAGCTGCGGGAGTACTCCCACTACCCGGACAAGTACCTGGGCCAGCCCCACTTCCTGCCCGCCTACACCGACGGGCCTGCCCTGCTGGCGGTGAACAAGGTGCGCACTATGGTGCGGCAGGCCGAGCTTTCGGCCTATGCCGCCTTCAAAGATGTGGAGGGCAACGTGACCCGGGGGGACATCATCCTGGCCCTGAACCGGCTGTCCTCCCTCATGTGGATCTTGATGATCAAGCTAAAGGCGGGACGCTATGAACACGCTGAATAATGTCAATATCGAGGCCCTGGCGGAGCAGATCGTCCGCCGCTTGATGGTGGAGGTGGAGGCCAGCGGCCGCCATGTCCACCTGTCCCAGGCCGACCTGGAGACCCTCTTCGGCCCCGGCTTCCGGCTGACCCGGGTAAAAGATTTGTCCCAGCCGGGACAGTTCGTGTGCGCCCAGCGGGTCACCCTGGAGGGGCCCAAAGGGTCCATCCCCAACGTGGTGGTGCTGGGCCCCGAGCGGAAGGAGAGCCAGGTGGAGATCTCCCTCACCGACGGCGTGGTGCTGGGCATTACGCCCCCGGTGCGGCTGTCAGGGGACATTGAGGGCACCCCCGGCATCACCCTGCGCAGCGGGGACCGGGTGCTCCGTCTGGACCGGGGGGTCATTGCCGCCAAGCGGCACATCCACATGACCCCGGAGGACGCCGCCCGCTTCGGGGTGGAGAATGGTCGGGAGGTGCGGCTCAAGTGCCTCACCGGGCGGCCCCTGACCTTTGAGGGGGTGGAGGTGCGGGTGTCCCCCCAGTTCGCCACCTTCGCCCACATTGACTACGACGAGGCCAACGCCTGCGGATTCAAAAAAGGGGACCGGGCCCTGCTTCTGCCATGAGGCTGGAGTGGCGGGGGCGCACCCTGGTCATCACCTGGCTGCCGGTGGGGGCCATGGGACGGCTGGCTGCCCTGGCGCCCGGCAGCCCGGGAGAGACTGAGGTGCTGGCCGCCCTGCTGGCGGGAGCCAGGGTGTGCCTGGAGCGGCGGGCGCTGGAGTACCGGCTCTACCGCCGTACCGCCCCGCCGTCAATCTATCGCCGCTGCCTGTCTCTGGAGCGGCAGCTGAGGGAGATGGGGATCTGTGTTGCTGGGACAGGTGGCCGGTAAGGTGTGGGCCACAAAAAAGGCCCCCAACCTCACCGGTCAGACCTTTCTGACGGTGGAGGTGGGGGACAGACTGCTGGTGTGTGCCGACTGCGTGGGCGCCGGTGAGGGCGAGCGGGTTCTCATCGCCACCGGCGGCGCCGCCCGGCTGGCGGCGGGGGGCAATATCCCCGTGGACGCTGCCATCGTGGGCATCATTGACCCGTAGGGAAAAGAAAGGGGACAGAATATGTCCATCAATGAGATCATCGTCTACCTGATGGTGGTGTTCATGGCGCTGGGCGCCATCGACCGCATTTTGGGCAACCGCTTCGGGCTGGGCGAGAAGTTTGAGGAGGGCATCATGGCCATGGGCTCTTTGGCTTTGGCCATGATCGGCATCATCTGTCTGGCCCCGGTGCTGGCCAACCTGCTGCGGCCGGTGGTGGTGCCCTTCTATCAGTTCCTGGGGGCCGACCCGGCCATGTTCGCCGGTACCATCCTGGCCAACGACATGGGGGGTGCGCCCCTGGCCCAAGAGCTGGCTCTCACCGAGGAGGCAGGCCAGTTCGGCGGCCTCATCGTAGGGGCTATGCTGGGACCCACCATCGTTTTTACCATCCCGGTGGGGCTGGGCATCATCAAGGCCGAGGACCGGCCTGCCCTGGCCACCGGTGTGCTGGCCGGCGTCATCACCATCCCCATCGGCAGCTTTGTGGGCGGCCTGGTGGCGGGCTTCCCCGTGATGATGGTGCTGCGCAACCTGCTGCCTATCGTGCTCTTCGCGGTGCTCATCGCCCTGGGCCTGGCCTTTGTGCCTAACGGCATGGTGAAGGGGTTCCAGGTCTTTGGCCGCATCATCGTTATCATCATCACCATCGGCCTGGCGGCCGCCATCATTGAGGCACTGACCCCCCTCACCATCATCCCCGGCCTCAACTCCATTGACGAGGGTATCTCCATCGTGGGCGACATCGCCATCGTGTTGGCGGGGGCCTTCCCCCTGGTGTACGTCATCACCAAGGTGTTCAGAAAGCCTCTGATGAAGCTGGGCAGCCTGCTGGGCATGAACGACGTGGCGGCGGCGGGCATGGTGGCCACCCTGGCCAACAACATCCCCATGTTCCAGATGCTCCACGACATGGACCGCCGGGGCAAGATCATCAATGTGGCCTTTGCAGTGTCGGCGGCCTTCGTGTTCGGCGACCATCTGGGCTTTACCGCCGGCTTTGACTCCACCATGATCTTCCCCATGATCGTGGGCAAGCTGGTGGGCGGCGTCACTGCCGTGGCGGTGGCCATGTTCCTCACCCGAAAGGAGACCGGTCATGGATAAGTGTAAGCTGGAAGAGATCATCCGCCAAGTGCTGCTGGAGCACCTGGGCGGTGGGGTGCAGGCGGTCAAGGTGCCTGCCCTCACCGTCACTGAGGCCCACCGGATGAACACCGGCAACCCCGGTGACAAGGTATACACCCGGGACCTGTTTACCCTGGAGCAGTCCCCCCGGCTGGGGGTGGGCATCATGGAGATGACCGACACCACCTTCCCCTGGACCCTGAACTACGACGAGATGGACTATGTGGTGGAGGGGCGGCTGGACATCCTGTGCAACGGGCAGAAGGTGTCCGCCGGGCCGGGGGAGCTGATCCACATA
Source organism: Flavonifractor sp. AGMB03687 (assembly GCF_017811815.1). Taxonomy (GTDB): domain Bacteria; phylum Bacillota; class Clostridia; order Oscillospirales; family Oscillospiraceae; genus Flavonifractor. The sequence continues at coordinate 1,862 of NZ_JADKZI010000008.1, read as the reverse complement.
CCCAAGGGCAGCGAGATCCAGTTCTCGGTCACCGGCCACGCCCGGTTCCTCTACTTCGTCTACCCCGCCGACTGGCAGAATCAGCAGTAAAAAAACGTCCAGCCCCCAGGGCTGGACGTTTTTTCAAAACTTGATCTTGGTGATAAAGGAGATGACGATAATGACCACCGCCATGATGCGGGTGACATTGACGGCACGCTCCGGGCCGTAGCGGCGCTGGAAGGAGCGGGGCGGAATGGGGAAAATCAGGAGGAACACACCCAGAACCGCACCGGACAGACTGGCCAGCAGACCGCTTCTCACCGTCTGCATGTTGATCATCAGCAGCACAAAGAAGAAGGTAAACCAGATAAAGAAGAGCTTGGGAAAGGTCAGATTCTTAAAATGTTTGTTCACGCTTGCTACACCCCTTTTGCCTATCATACTCCAGAGGAGAGGGTGCCGTCAACCGCTGTCTTCATCCGGCGGGCATAGTGAGGGACAAACCTGCATATACATGCCACAGCTATCGAAATCAGGCAGGAGTGTGGATGGATATGCAGACAGGATGGAATGAAAACCGGGCACTGCTCCGGGGCACCGCTGCGGCGGACCCGGTGTGGTCCCACGAGACCCACGGCGTTGTGTACGACACATTTCCCCTTACCGTTCTCCGGCTGTCCGGGTCGGAGGACACCATCAACGTCATTGTCCCCCGGGAGATGCTGGAGACCTGTCCGGTAAAGGCGGGCATGCCGGTGGAGGTGGAGGGGGAGGTGCGCTCTTTCAACAACAAGAGCGGCACCGGCAGCAAGCTGGTGATTACCCTCCACGCCAAGAGCCTCCGGCCGGGGGAGGGGCCCAACGAAAACCGCCTCACCCTGGCCGGGGTGCTGTGCAAGCCGCCGGTGCTCCGGCGCACCCCCCTGGGCCGGGAGATCTGCGATCTCATGCTGGCAGTCAACCGCAAGTACGGTCGGGCGGACTACTTACCCTGCATCTCCTGGGGGGCCCTGGCCCGCTGCTGCGGCGAGCTGGAGGTGGGGGACGGCGTGCGGCTGGAGGGCCGCCTCCAGAGCCGGGCCTACACCAAGCTGGAAAACGGCGAGAGCCGCCAGCGCACCGCCTTCGAGGTGTCGGTGATGCGCCTGGAGGGGGTGGAGTGCTGACCCCCGGCGGCAGGATTTGGAGGGGCCCCATGCCTGACGGCATCCGGAAGCCTGATATAATACTTAAATAGTAGGAATAAGCGGAGGCTTGTTTCATATTTTTTCTGGAGGAGCGTTCCTGTGCAAGTCCTCAGAGTATTGCTGGTGTTTCTGGCGCTGGCCATCGGGCTGATCACCCATAGTGCCCTGGCGTATTTTGCCTGATGGGCGGCACAAAGCCCCCCTTCCGCCGATAAGATGGCGGGAGGGGGGCTTTTGATGCAAGATACGGCGTTACGGGAACAGATTAAAACGGCGGACCGGTCCCTGTTCTTTCTCAGTGTGCTGCTGGGGTCCATCTGCCTGTCCTGGCTGGCCCTAGACCGACAGCGGCGGGGGCTGTGCCGGGACGGCAAGGCCCCGGATGTGACGGGGATGAGGCTGGTTAGCTCATCCCTGGTGGTTCTGGCCCTGGGGTACTTCTTCTGCCTGGGGGTGCAGGGCAGGAAGGAGAGCACCCGGGGCGGTGAGGTCAACTTCTGGGCCTCGCTGCTGGTGCTGCTGGCCGCCCTACTGCGGCTGTGGGACCTGCTGGAGGATGGGTAAGGAAAAGCGGTGGTGCTGCCTGTGGCAGCACCCCCCCCGGGGGGGGTAAAAAGGGGCCGCCCCCACCCCCCACACCATGGCGCACAAGGGGTAGGTGCCCGGGGGCCCCGTCTGGCCCCGATCGTTGGG
>NZ_JADKZI010000007.1 GCF_017811815.1 Flavonifractor sp. AGMB03687 | reverse complement strand
GCGGGAGAATCTGAGCAAAGCCATTCATGCGGCCAAGAGCGGACTGGATCTGGATATGGACAGCGAGGTCGGCCTGAACCGGCAGCGCCAGGAACTGGCCGAAGTTTTCCGGCATATGACCACGCTCCGCAACAGCGAAAAGACCATCGCCAGCGGCGGATCCGGATTCCGCTTCAATGGTGAGGGCAACCAGGTTTCTTATCGGTGTGACGCTACCCAGGTCACCACCATCGACTTCGACCGGAACAAGATCCGGGGCATGGCCACGGCGCTGAGCAAGAAGGCAGACGAGATCTCCATGGCCTTGGATAAGTGCCTGGTCAATACCGAGGTGGCCTACGAAGCTCCTTTTGATATCAACGACAGCTTCGAGGAGATCCTCAACGACTTCATTGAAAAGGCGGCAGTTGCATAACTTTCCGAACCACACTTTCGGGTGTGGTGGGCGTGGCAGAATGGATAGGTCGTGATGATCGGTTCAGGCGCAGATGAATTATGAGGCTGCGCAACTCCGGCAGATTACGGACAGCATTTGCATGAATGTGAAATGAGCTCATAACTCATGATGAAAGGAACGCCAGGCGTTTCCCTCCGCGTTCAGCGCATTGCCGCCATTTCTTCCACACGTTTACCCTTAAATGCAGAATTCAATCTTACGCTCCCTTGGTACACATAGTAATGATGTGAAAATCTTTTTTCAAGTCGCTTGCTCACCTGGGGCAGGGCAGTGGCCTGGTTGGGCCACTGCAGGACCGAGGATGGACAGGCGGATAAGGGTCTAAGCGGTTTTGAAGTTCTGCCATGCCCACTGCACCTGAAGAAATTCTCCGATAAAATGACCTGAGCAGCAGACGGCTGCCTGCTGCTCGAAAGAGACGATATGAGAAGTGGGGATGATGATTTCATTCATTGGCACCTGGAACAAAGCGCTCAGTGCGTAGAGATTATCTACGCTGGGAAGACTCTGCCCGCGCTGCCATTTGTAGATGGCCTGCGGCTCCTCAAATCCGAAATAGTGCTGGAGATCTCGGACTGTCAGGCCGCGATCCTTTCGGAGCCGGCAAATATTCGCTCCGGTGGCCACAGGATCGATCACAGGAAACTGAATCATGGACATATGGATCGCCTCCATTCATCAGGATGATTTCCGCCGCAGCGGAGTATTTCAGAATACCCGATATATTTCGGAATGGCAAGCGATTTTGAACATTTGTAATGAGATTGTCATATAGGAGGCGTTCGTTGAAACAAACAGACTTTTATCAGGATATTGAGCGGTTCTCACTGCTGAATGCCTACTACGCATACATGGATACAGATGCGTATCTGGCTGACCAGCTTTTTATCAAGCACCAGGTGCGGGTCCATTTTCGAGAGGAATATGCGCGGGATGGTTTTCCATACCGGGTCATCTTCTGCCATGTACGAAAGCGGGATCAGGAGCGTTTCCTTGCGGCACTGAATGAATTACCAGGTAAAATGATGCTGCTCGGCTATACAGACTATCTGAATGCCTGCCATGCCATTCGGGGGAACCGAAAATCGCATAATGAGAAGGAAGTGACAGACTGTGATGCAGTTCGTACCACTGAACAAGCGTAGCAAGAAGGCGCAGCGGGAATTTTACGCCCAAAAGCGCGGCTCCTGGCATGGAGTGAACCCAATTTCCCGGACTGTACAGAGCAGGAAGGCTTATGACAGAGCAAGAGTTAAACAATCGGATTACCGAAATCCTGAAGGTATCTGAAAAAGATGCGCGGCTGTGTCAGACCTCGGGTGGACGTCGGACTGGCAGGCAATACCGGCGCATACAAAGGGTCAGACACGATGATCGACTTCTGTTTCTTATTCAACACAGCGGATATGCGCCAAACATAGGGTATATCATCGGAGATTATGAAGAGAAAACGACTCTGCTTCATTCCGGCCTTCACATCAAGTACATGAAATCCAGCAGTCGGCAGCAGTATCTGAAGCGGAGGGCGAATCGCAAGGTTCGTAAATATCACACTCTACCAAAGAAGGGCAACCAGTATCGCAAAGTGTTCGAATACTGGTGGACACTCTATTGAACAAGCAATGACACCGACAAAAATGAATGCGAAGTAAATATCCGCTATTCTTTTTCGATGTCCTCCGCTTCATTTTTGGGCTTCAGGCTCAGTACAAAATCCGTCAATAGAATGGCATTGAGAGCCGCTTTCTGCGAAGGGTACTTGATGTACCAGCTATGGGCCACTCCGTTTCTGTTGGGAATACCATCCACGACATCATTAACACTGTAGCATTGGCCAAAAATCAGATTATTAAAGAAGTCACTGAACACCTCATCATAGCCGTTTTCATCCACTAAATCCTTACATTTTTCTTTGAATTTCTTCTCGTTTTTTCCTACCTTGGACTTGATAATCCCCTCCCACATGGTAGCCAGAAAGGGTATCACTAAGGCATACTCCTTTCGGAGATAAGCATCAAGAGTCTGGCCAAGTGCCTTTTTGAAATAAGGTTCGATCTCCGAATCGTTCCATTTCTTCTTGATACGCTTGATTTCGGCCTTGGTGTAGTGGGATAGGATGGCCGTATCTATCCGTTTTTCACATCGCTTGCTTACAGTTGCACCTATTTTACTGGAAGCGATGATTTCGTTTATCTCGTCAAACAGCATATCACCCGCCAGGGTAGAGGCGTATGGGAACCATCTGGCCTGATACATGACCTGCAGGTGCAGTTTTTGAAGCTCCCTGTATCGCTCCTCCTCCAGCCGACGTTCTGTGTCCCAGCGTTCCCAAATGCGGGTCAGCGGGGAGATGTCCACCGTCTGCAACCAATCCAAGAAGGGAGATTGAACAGTGGCAAGGGCGGAAGAATAGGCATCCAGCACACCTTGGATATTTGTCATATAGTTGGGGGGCTGAACTCTTTCGATGTTATTGGCGAACTGGAGTGCCGCTGTGTCTAACTGTAAGTTGGACATTTGAAGTGCTGCCAAACCCATCGGCTCGGCAAATCTTGTGGCTACTTCTGTGGCTGCCATAACTGTTGGATTCTGAGTAGCATCGAGTGCAGCAGTCAGTGTTCCTTCCGGCTGACGAGCCATCTCGGCTGCAGCTATTACTGTGGGGTTCAGCACGCTGTGAGCCGGAATCTGGCAATTCATGATTTGGCTGTTAATTGCGGATAACCGCTCCAGAGGCATCACCATGGCTTTGATGCGTTCCTGCGTCTCAAGAATAGGAGGTATATGTTTGGTGAGCCTTTGAGTTAGCTCAACTTGTTTTCTGAGTTCTTGAGGAATAGGATTGTATGGATTATGCTTACTCAAAGATTTCACTTCATTTCTTTTTATAGTTACCAGCATAAACACTGTATCTTTGTGCTTAGCTGCTTCTAGCTGCGGGCTCGCACTTCCGGCTTTTCAAGGTAAATATGACTTTACGATACTAAGTTTCATATTCGAAATGAACGATGAAGACAAAGACGATCAACTGTAACAAGTTGGTCGCTTTTGCCTTGATTGTGTTCGAGAGACAGTTAGTGTGCTGCCCGATGATGTTATTAGCATAGCGCTCTTATCTTGAGTATGTCAATGCCTCTATGCAGACGAAGCGTTCTCTCTTCATTGTGATTGATGGTAAACGATATATTGTATGATGAGAGGAAGATGCGAAACACATTGTAGAGGAATTGGAACGGCAGACCTTGCTGCGTGCGAACACGTTTTGCTGGAAAGAAAAAACTTAATCCTCCCCATGGATGCCAATATTACTCTAGTGCAGTCATTTGGGCCGCCAGTAACCAAATCACTGCGAGAACCAGTGCGACTACATTTAGTCCCGAGGCGGTGGTTTCCCGTGCACAGGCTATGACCTTCCTGTATCGAGAACGGACTTGATCAGCAAAACAAAATGATGATGGGAGGGATCGGAATTTCCGATCCCTCCCACTTGCTTTCATATTGTTCGTTCAGTCCCCCCACTTTGCATCAGCGATATTACCGTGTTGGTGCGTACAAGCTTTGTACTCCCTCACAAACCGTTGCATGCTCGGAGGCCGCTGGCCATCGGCTTTCCCCGACAGTTGGCCTTCTGATACCTTTCCGTCGAAGGCAGCCAATTCAGGCATAGACAAGATTATCCTCAATTCTTCAGATGCAATACCGAGAGGGTCATTTTCACTTTGACTAGTCAGGGAGCCTTCATACTTGAAATTCTGCCCAGCTTCACTGAGTAGGCACAGCCTCCACATACCTACATCTGTAACAAGCGCAGATGATTGGGGGGAGGTAAATACCATCGCGATCAATTTAAGGATATAATCCGCATCTGTGGGTGAAATCGTTGAACATTCTTTTCGATGAAGTTTCTGCTTTACCCCATCCCCATATAAGTAATTGCTGAACCAGATCTTCCCTCTGGAATTGAGCGTCAACCGCTGTTCGACCTCACGATCTGGAGCAGGCATCGGTCCAAAACCGATCATCTCTGAAATCAGACGCATTGATTTAATCTTACCCTCGAAGGCAACATTTGAATCATATGCGGGCCTTCTCATAATGCTCACCTCATAAGTTGCCGGGCCTATGGAAGAAATGGTGTCACAGCCTTGAGGAGTCTTGCCCCTCGCTCAACGTGAAATTTAATCATCGCAGGCCAGTCATCATGGTTCGTCACGCTGACATCGAGAAGTTCATCATATAATTTACAAGAACGATTGCCTTCTTGGTTGTACCATTTCAGTGGTCGGCCGTAATCCTCCTCAATTTGAGAGCGATGACTTTTCAGCGAATCATAGATCATTTGGTTCCTTCCTGCATTCCCGGTATCGATATAGATTTCTATACGGGCTTGATCGTAGTTCGCCACGCAAGATAGCTGGACACCAGGGCAACTCGTAGAGCCAGACATATAATTGTTTTTGGTCGGGGAGACATAATTGAAAGTGCCTGTCTCGGTACGAATTGCTGGAAGGACCTGCGACCAGTACTCTCTACGTACCTTATGCCGCAGACTAGATTCCTCATCGTTGCATTTCTTTTCGTTGAGGAAAAACACCAAGTCAGATGGGTCTTGATCGTAATGCTCAAACAGCCGTCTCAGCATATTCAGCTTGTGTTGCGTGGAGGTCCCGGTATTAACATAGATACCTTCAACGACCAGTGCAGATGCCTCAAACCCATCTCCTGTCCTAAAGAATTGGCTGGCCAGATCGACGCTATCATCGGCGCCGGCAAGATAATTCAGATACGCCGTATCGATATTGTGGAGTTCCTTCAGCATCTGGACATACATATCAACCCAAGTTGTGGCTTCATGTTCAATTCCACGAAAACGATACTTCATCAGTTGACGCCCAGTCAAGGAGGCATCATCATCTAGCGCAATTTCGTCATACTGCTTCTGCGGTGGAACATAAGTAGTATCCTTATTTGGCCAAAGGGCAATGCACTGATTTACCAGCATACTGCTCCGCTGCTCCAGTTCTGGAAGGCCCCAATGATCGGCTTTGGCGATTTGTTGGGTCATTTTCAGTCCGCTCTGCAGATAGCCGTCTTTCATTGTTTTCTTATCTTGGAAGGAGGCATTGCTGTACCTGATATTGTAAGAGGAGGCTGCCAGGGTCAGGTTTGCGAGCCGGTGGAGCCATTGGCCGTGGATATTTTCAGCATCGTCACCGAGCTCGCTGGCCCAAGCAGGAGTTAGATGCTGGGGCATGATGTGCTCAATGGTGTACTCACCACTGTCCAGACGATTATAGATCTCTTTGTACTCCGAGCTATCTCCATTCTCTATGCGCTCGAAGATGTACGCCTTATATCTGGCCGGCATTGTGTAGATATTCTTGTTTTTGAGACCTTCAGCAAAATCTTCGTCTGTTGGGAAGGCTGCCTTCTCCTTCTTGTTTCCAAAAACATACCGCAGTTTCTCAATGAAATCATCATAGGTACCATCGAGACGCTTGATGTCATTGCAGAGCGTAAGGAATACTTTGCTCTGGGTGTTGGATGGCAAATCGCAGATGAGGCGGCGAAGTAGATAGGACTCCACAATGCGGCAGACCTCACCCACATCCTCTAAGGTAAGCACATCCTCCTCCTGTAGTCGGAAGACTTCCATTAGAAACGGCCTGCAAACACTGCTTTCGAAACGGTTCAGCCGATATAGCGAAGCCCGGAGTTTAATTGGAAAGTTCGGATTCCCAACCCGGATCTTGTTATACCTCTTCGCATAGTCCCGGAGTTCTTTAAGAACATCCTCTATCTGGCCGCGCTTTTCAACATAATCCTTGAACTCCTGGTAGATCTCCTTCATTGCGGTCAGACGTCGCTCCTTAATCCCCAGATAGTCACGGATGAACGGACTCACGTCGTAAGAGTTCGTCTGTTTGTCGTAGCCAGCGTTTTTTTCAATGGGGCACCAGTAGTCATCATAGAACTGCTCCTGCTCCTCCATAGATCGTCGCATAAGAACAAAGTTCCGGATTTTGTCGCCCTCATTCAGATCAAGGCCGGTCGAATTGAGGCTCTCAAACACTAGTTGTGGATCGTCGTCGGGTGGTGTTAGCGTGATGTCGATGATCTGGAGCTTCTCTACCGCCGTAAACAATTGGTCTACGCTGATGTCCTCACGCTGGATCTGATTATAGAAGAATAGGTAATTCTGTGTGATACGGGAGCTGAAATTGTACTCAGACGGATCGCCCCAGAGCCTGTCATAAGCGTCCTGATCTCCTTTGATGGGCTTTAGCTTCATCTTCCTCTGCTTAGGATTGATTTCATCAACGAGATATTTCTTCGTGATGACGTCATACAGGTTTGGATCATTAGGGGTAACGAGTCCATCCTTGATCAGATTAGCAATCGCCAAGAGGAGAAGCGAAACTGTGGTAATCCGCTGCTGGCCATCGATAACCAGATAGTCTGAACTGCTGCCCATAGGATCACTGACGGAGACTATACCACCGAAGAAATGCCACCGTTTGTTATCTCGGATCGTCTTTACAAGGTCGGAGTAGAGTTTCTTGCAATGTTCTTCCTTCCAGTCGTAATTTCTCTGATAGACAGGTATTACGAGCTTGTCCGCATTCTTCAGAAAATGTGTCAGTAGCTTTCCTTGACCATTCACGCTGACTCCTCCAAATTTTTCTCTCTAAACCCATTTCAAGTTGTGCATTGCCATGGATCAGTACGTCTTATACCCATATTATCCATTCCGAAGTTCCCGATACAGTTCCTTTGCCAAGGCGACCATGATGGCTTTATACTTGGCGGTATCCTCAAATAGCTTCGTATAGGTTTCCGTGCTCTCGATATAGGAGGCCTGGGCAGTCTGGTCGAAAATCTTGGGGAACACATTTTTTTCGAAGATCTGCTGTCCATCCACTTTAGCTGCTTTGCGAAGCTTTTTATCCGCCAGTAGTTTCTCACGCAAAGTCCCAATCAAGACTCTGTCTGCTTCAGTAAAATCGCCTTTATAGGTCTCATTGATTCGATCAATGACCTCGTCCAGCGGGTCTTTCTTGGCGTTCATGTTGACCGCCTTCTTCGTCTTCGCGGGCTCCAGGGCCGTTGCCTTATCTTCCAGTGTGATTGCTCCCTCAAAGGTTTTTTCCAGACGGTAGTACTCCAACTTCACCCGGTTCTCCAGGTCCCAGGGGGTGGAAGGCTCTGCAGGGATCAGTTTGGAGAGATAGGAACAGAAGAGAAACTCCTTATGAAGGTCCTTATCGAACATCCGCACGATCTGAGAGATGTAGTTATACCACTTCACAAACGCTCGGATTAGGCGGCGGAACTGGTAGCGGTCCTCCTTGCTCAGTTGATTGTAAGCCTTGGCCACCGGGAGCAGAGCGTTGGAGATCTTCGCCTGGACGGAGGTGGCCTTTTTCGCATCTGGAGCGAAGTAGATTTTGCTGACCACCTCAATATCACTTTCGTTATACAGTTTGAATTCCCGGAGCTGCTTCTGAGTCTTGTAAATCAGGTCAACATTGATTTCCTCGGTGAGGCTAGTCTCCTGGTAGTATGGCTGGAAGGCCTCCAGAATTTCTTCCTTGGTATTCACAAAGTCCAGAATGTAGGTATCTTCTTTTCCAGGATAAGTACGGTTCAGACGGCTCAAAGTCTGGACTGCCTTCACATCTCGTAACTTCTTGTCCACAATCATGGTGTGGAGCAACGGCTCATCAAAGCCAGTCTGGTACTTCTCCGCCACGATCAGCACATCGCCCTCGTCGTGGAAGACCTGCTTGGTCTGGGCCTCGCTGACGCGGTTTCCCTCCCGGTCTCGGTTCATGCCGCTTTCAGTGTACTCTGTGCCGTTCTCCTCGTCTGGGTCCCTGATACCTCCAGAGAAGGCAATCAGGATCTCTACATCGTCGTAGTGATTTGCCTCCAGATATGCCTTGATCTCGTGGTAGTAGCGCACCGCCGCCAGACGTGAGGCCGTAACCACCATCATTTTACCCTTTCCGCCGATTTTGTGCTTGGTAATGTCCCGGAAAGTCTCCACAATGATGGCGGCCTTCTGCTGCAGGTTGTGGGGGTGAAGCTCCTCAAAACGCCGGATAGTCTTGATGGCCTTGATAGTGGGGACCTCCGGATTGTCCGGGGTGTTCTTGGCGATTTGAAAGCAGGTCTTATAGGTGGTATAGTTCTCCAGCACATCCAAAATGAAGTGCTCCTCAATGGCCTGTCGCATGGAGTAGATATGAAAGGGGTGGAAAGAGCCATCCGCATACTCATCCCCGAACATCTCCAGGGTCTTGTTCTTTGGCGTGGCAGTAAAGGCAAAAAAACTCAGGTTCTTGTGCTTGCCGTGGGAGACCATCTCTCGCACCAGCTTGTCCTCCGCATCCTCCAGTTCGTCCTCGGCCTTACCCTCCAGCTCCGCATATTCTTTGAGTGCATCATGGGTATCCGCCAGGGCAATTTTCAACTTCATGGCGCTCTGGCCAGTCTGGCTGCTGTGGGCCTCGTCCACGATGACGGCAAAAGCCTTGCCGGATGTGTCGTCTATCTGTTCATAGATCACGGGGAACTTCTGCAGAGTGGTGACGATGATCCGCTTGCCGTCGTTCAAAGCGTCCCGCAGATCTTTGGCGGACTTCTTCTTGTCGATGGTCACTACAGAACCCAGGGTGTGGTCGAAGCCAGAGATAGTCTCTTGGAGCTGGGCGTCCAGCACCGTGCGGTCTGTGACGATGACCACGGAGTTGAAGATGGGCTTGTTGTCATCGTCATGGAGGCTGGCCAGACGGTAGGCGGTCCAGGCGATAGAGTTGGACTTCCCGGAACCGGCGCTGTGCTGCACCAGATAGTTTTTGCCGGGGCCGTTGGTTCTGACATCCTGGATCAGCCGACGCACCACATCCATCTGGTGATACCGGGGGAAGATGACTGACTTTTTAGTGATTTCCCTTTGTGCGCCATCTTTCTGAGGTGCCTTCTCTTTCTTCACTTGGAGGTTGACGAACTTTTGGATGATGTCCAAAAAGTTGTCTTTTCGCAATACGTCCTTCCAGAGGTAGGAGGTCACGTAGTCTCCATCCGGTGAAGGCGGATTCCCGGCTCCGCCGTCCCTGCCGGGGCCGTTACTGCCCTGGTTAAAGGGGAGGAAGTAGGTCTTGGCCCCATCCAGCTTGGTGGTCATCACCGCCTCATAGAGATCCACGGCGAAGAACACCAGGACGCGGTGGTTCAGCCGGAACGCTGGTTCCTTGGGGTCCCGGTCAAACATCCACTGCCGCTTGGCATTGTCCACGCTTTGGCCGGTGAGCTGGTTCTTAAGCTCGATGGCTACGACCGGGATACCGTTGACTGCCAACATCATATCTACGCTGTTGTTGTTCTGCCCGGAGTAGTGCCACTGGCGGATACACTGGCAGATGTTTTGACCGTAGTGTTTGACAGCCACATCGTTGAGAGTGGACTCCGGCTTAAAGTAGCACACCCGGAACTCAATCCCCCGGTGCTTGAACCCGTGGCGCAGGACACTTATCAGTCCATCGTTCTCCACGGCGTTCTCAAAAGCCTTGTAGAACTTCTTCTCCGGATCGGAATTGCACTGTTTCTCGAAACGTTGCCACTGGATGGGCTGTGTGGCCTGGACAAAGCCCACCAGGGTAGCTAAGTCCAGGGCCATACCGGAGTCCATGGAAGCCCGATAGCCCGCGTCTGACGCCTTCTGCCAACCACCGACAGGAGAGATCAGGAAGGACTCGATATCTTGTTCAAACTGTCTTTCGTTATCGGGCATGTCGTATCCTCCTTACGCTTCTTTCTGCAATGTGTGAACTCCAGAACCTTTGGGCACAAACCGATGTTCTCTCATTTTGAATAGAGTGTCCTGCCAAGTAGAATACTGAGGATTTGCCTTATTAGGAGTCCAATTCGTAACGACCTCGCCAATTATCTCTTTGTCAGTAGGATGGGATACCCCATCAATAATAAAGTCATTCCATGCAGCGAGCAAGGTCGCTACACGTTCAGCCTGAGAGGTTTTCATTGGCCTCAAAAAATCCACTATTTTTTCGAGTTTCAGATCAATTTCAGAAAAAGTATCCATATACTCCCGCAAGCCCTCTTCGAATTGTTTTCCCTTTTGGTAGGAGACAGGCGATCCTTTCAGAACCGTGTACCAGCCTTTTGCGTTAATGATTTCTTCTATGTTTGGGAGATCTGGATCGTATGGGCCATGTTCGTATCGAATGAATTGAGTGTGAAATGGCATATTTAGCAAACACTCTGCGGCAAACATACATTTCTGCAACTGAATTCGTCCCCGGACACCAGTACCAAGCAAGTCCAACACCCTGAGCATAAGCAGAGCCTTTCTGTACCGCATTATCTCAGGGGAAAGAATAGCAATCGTCATTTGATTGGTATCTTCTACTCTCCTTTTTCCAGTCACAACCTCATAAATGAGGGACTTTTTGTAGATTTCCAAGTCAGCAATAAGAGATTCTTTTTTTGCGATTAGTTCATCAATATGCAAACACTCTTTATCGAGATATTCTGCAATCATGCATTGCTCTTGGTATGGGCACTCGATTGCATAATATGCCATTAGTTTTGTTAAAGTTGTTCTTGGCATTGCTGAACCAGCCATGGATTTTCTGATTTGGAATTGAAGAACCTCAGATTCAATTAACCACATTAAATATTCGCTTAAAACATTGTCTTTCGGGGTAAGCATCGCAACAGAAGACAAAAGAACACATGGCATATCATCAGTCATCATTCCCACACGGCCTGTTGTTGCTCCGTCTTTAACCAGTAATACATCCCCAGATTGAGGCTGACACCCTGTCTTAACCAAGTTTTGAAAATTTTCTTCTGAAACAGTGCGACATTGAGAATAATCAATTCCTTTTCCATGGACATCTCGGGCTGTCACATAAGGAAATCCATCCACTGTTGTTTCCGGCGAAAAGTGGCTACCATCTTTAATCCTCTGGCAGATACGCTTTAGAGAGGTGATTCTCCAATGTGCAGGAATAGAACCGATAAATTCTACGCCGCTGTCCTTCATCTCCACATTCGGGTCCAGGCCCTTGGTGACAGCCCCGTAGATAATGGATGCCTTCCACTGCCTATAGTCCTCAATGCTGGCCTTGGCTTGGGTGATGATCTCGTCGATCTTGGCGCATTGGGCGTCCAGGTAGGAGGCGATGGCGGATTGGATTTCGTATGGAGGTACTGGGACATAGAAATTTAAGAATATTTCTGCTGGGAGTCGCCATCTCCCAAAGCCTGAAACCCCTTGCCCTAAGCCGTAGAAGATTCTTTGTTGATAGCAAGTTTGAAATACATATCGGTAAAAACCCGGATAATATTTTTCGGGATTAGACGATTGAAATACACGGTAGTCAGGACTGGTTACACCATTCATACAAGAAATATCAACCCATCCGGTGAGTAAATCCATGTGATTCATTATAAAGTCACCTGAATCAACAAGTTGATACTTAGAATAATCCAGTGAAAATTGTCCTTTTTCGCTCATGTCTTTGGGCTTGATCCCTCTTTGTGTAACAGACAACACTGTATGTCCGAGTTCACCTGCAATCACTTTTTTAATCCTAAATGCATACTTTACCCGAATGGTACACCAATTGTTTGGAATTTTTCCCAGCCATTCAATCCCGCTTTCTTTCATCTCCGTATAGCCCTTTGCCGGGGTCATCTCACTCACCTTCCTTCCCAAACAAGTCGTGGAGCTTCTGCATCAGGGCACGCTCATGCTCCTCGATACGCTTGGCAATCTGGTCGGCGGGCTCAATCTCTTTGTACTCGTAGAAAGTGCGGGTGAAAGGAATCTCATAGCCAACCTTAGTCTTGCTCTTGTCGATCCAGGCATCCGGGTTATAGGGCAGGACTTCATGTGCAAAGTATGCATCGATGTCCTCGTCCAGCGGCACATTCTCCGTGTCCCGCTTTTTGGGGTCGGCCACAGGCTTGCCCTTTTTCAGGACCTTCTTCCCGTCCTCATCCAGCAGGGGGCTTTCCACGGTGATCTTGTTATAGCCCAGGGCTACACTGTCCAGCACCCGGCTCTTGCAGACGAGTTTTGCCCCGGACTCCAGCTCCCGCTCACATGTCTGGTCCCGGTACTCCCCGTAGGCCCTGACAATCAACTCCCGGCAGGCCTCGGTGATGTCCACTCGCTTGTTGCCGATGGGCTTCCGGCGAGACTCATAGCACTTGCTGGCATCAATGAGCTGGACCCTCCCGATATGCTCCGAAGGCTTGTCCTTGGTGATGATCCAGATGTAGGTGGCGATGCCGGTGTTGTAGAAGCTGTCGTTGGGGAGTTGCACGATGGCGTCCAGCCAGTCGTTTTCGATCAGATACCGGCGGATCTCCGACTGGCCGGAACTGGCATCCCCGGTGAACAGAGAGGAGCCGTTCTGGATGATGGCCATGCGGCCCTCCGGCTTCAGTTTGGACAGACCGTTGAGCAGGAACAGCATCTGCCCGTCGCTTTTGCTGGGGAGGCCGGGACCGAAGCGACCAGCGGAACCCTTCTTATGTTCTGCCTCCACCGCCGTGGCCTCCCGCTTCCAGTCAATTCCGAAGGGAGGGTTGGAAATACAGTAATCGAACTGATAGCCGTCGAACTTATCATCGTCCAGGGTGTCACCGAACTGCATATTGTCCGGGTCGCCCCCACGGATCAGCATGTCAGCCTTGGCGATTCCAAAGGTGAAGGGGTTCAACTCCTGGCCAAAACAGGTGACATCTGCATCGGCATCCAGTTGCTTCAGCCGCTCTTCCATGCAGGTGAGCATCTGGCTGGTGCCCATGGTCATGTCGTAGACCGTCTTTGTAATGCTCTCCCCGTGGAAGGTGTTCTGATCTCCCGTCACCAGCAGGTCGCACATCAGGTAGATGATATCCCGGCTGGTGAAGTGTGCTCCGGCCTCCTCGTTGTAGGACTCGGAAAACCGCTGAACCAGGTTCTCAAAAATATAGCCCATATCAACGGCACTGATCTTTTCCGGCTTCATATCCGCCTTGTCAGAGCAGAAGTCCACGATAACCTGATAGAGCAGTCCGGCCTCCTCCATGCGGTCGATCTGGGCGTTGAAGTTCATGCGTGCGAGGATGTCCTGCACATTGTCGGAGAAGCCATTGAGATAAGCGCGGAAGTTATCGTTGATGTTCTCTGGGTCTGCCCGCAGAGTCTCGAAGGTGAACGGGCTGGTATTGTAAAACTGGTATCCAGCAGCGGTCCGCAGGAAGCCCTCTTTGACTGCAAGGTGCTCTACCTTCTTACAGGTATCCAGTACCGCTTGATGGGTTGGCAGCAGGCAGTCGTGGAACCGCTTGACCACCACCATGGGCAGGATCACCAAGCCGTACTCATGGGGTTTGAATGCACCAAAGAGGGTGTTTGCCACATTCCAAATGAGAGTGGCCTTCTCCTGGATATTCCGGCCCACAGAGGCCAACTGTTCATTTGCGGTCATAATATCGCCCTTTCTGTTTGTGGCATACATCCTTACTTAGTTACTTTATAATACGATATAATATGGGATTAGTCAAAATCGCTTTGTGCCAATCCATGCCTTTAACCCATCACGAATTGCCGTCTAGGCAAAGAGCCTCGTTCAAGCCACTGTTACCTGATGTTGTTAGCTTTCTTCGAAATCCATGGCATGTTCAGTCTTCGCCCTCGAGATGACTTTGCGCAATTGCGAATATTATATCATCATTTAGACTTTATGCGCATTGTGCTTCTGATATTATTTCATGGATTACACCGCTTGCAGGGAACATATGCACGTTCAATTAGATCCTCGCGTGAGCCGTAATAGTCCTCACGGTTGGAATCCTTGATATCGTCCGCACTGGCGCAAGATGGCAGGTGGAACTTCTTCGTGTTGTTGTTCAAAACATAGTGTGCCTCAGCGGTTGATGTTCCGGCTTGGGTATCGGAAGAGGGTTCATGGGCAACCGATGGTTCTGAAGTGGAAGCAGCTCCGTCTAGCGTGCTGTCTCCCGTTGCATAGTTGATCGTCACCCCCGGCTGCACATTGTAGGCAAAGATACAAAAGCAGATGCCATCACCATCATCCTCAACGGAGTAACCTTCCATCAGGACTCCAGCAGCCAGTAGGTTGTCCCCTTCAAAGACGGGCGTGACGCGGTAGAGAACATGGTTGTTCGTTTCCTGAACATAGTCGGCAACCATATTCTCGAAAGGTAGCATTCCATCAATGTTCAAATATCTGGTGCCAGTGATCAAGTTCCTCTCATTCGCATTCTCTCCCGAGAGTTGGAAGCCGATCAAGTGACAGCGATTGTAGAGGTAATTCCCGTCAACAACACCATTATACCGCACAGTGTGCCAGCCGGAAGGCTTGACCGATCCAATAGATCCGCGTTCCTCGGTAGGCATCAGATCCTGCCCTATGCAGGCATATGCGGTGCCGCACCGGCTGAGCGAGTCGAGAGCGCTATATAGCTCAAAAGAAGTTGTTGTCAGTTCAGAAGATGTGAAATAAGGAATATTTCCATTGACTGCAACATAAGCCGATCCACTATAAGGCTCAACATCGGAAAGTGAAAAACTGGTGGCAGCAGTACTTTCACTTGGAAGAGTCGAGGAAACTGGTTGGTCAATCTCTTGGCCGGTCATGCTACCCTGTCCATTCGGCCCCGACGGCTTCTCAGCCTCTACGCCGGAGTCATCTGTGTCGGCAGATGACTGCTCTACACGATCAGTAGATTGCGGACTTTCCACAATTCCAGAGGAAACACTGGATGGAGAATCATCCGGGTAATTGGAAGAGTTGCCTTCGTCTGTCGAACAACCAACTAAGAGGGAAAGGACAAGAGCTGCCAGCAGGAAAATGGATGTAACTTTCTGTTTCACCGTTCAAATACCTCCATAGTGATTCTTTCGTGTGAGTATCCGGTAAAGTTGCTTGACAGAGCAAGATGCCATGTTCCTTCATGCAGCTTCAAATCAAAATACCGATCGGCTGGGTAGGTTCGGTTCCACTTGAAAATAATCAGTTTTTCAATGCGTTTCTCGACCGGAGCCAATGCGGCATCTTCGACAAAGCAGAAGTCCCCATTGCCGGCATCTCGCAAGAAAGTATCCGAAACAGCCAGATCAGGAGGATTGAGGTCAGAAAATAATCTAGCGGAATAGTGGCTCATGTGTAAAATCGAGTGCTTCGTCAATCTTAAGATCTGCGCACACAAGCTCTTATCCCGACTCTGCCGACGGTGATTGAACATCATGCCGCCTTTATCGTCCAAACAGACTATTACAATCATCGGATTCCCCCTTCAGGTCGCACCCCCGTACTCTTTCTCCAGAGTGTCATTGCCTGGACTTGAGAGTATAATTGCAGGTTACCTGTTAAATAATACGGACAGCTATTTTACTAACAACAGTGGATTAACTGCCCTTTGGGCACACCGCACTTCATTATCCACGAGAATGCTCACGCTGTATTCGCCCGTCACTAACCAGATTTTACCATTCGCATTTGTGCCGTGTGCCTTCATTTGCCCGCCAAAGGTTGACCAGTATCACGGACAATATTTGCCACCATTGTACCGTAGAATAGATGCGGTTGCAACCAATACTGGTCAATGGAGGACGCGCAGATGGAGCAAAAAATCCGTCGTGACCGCAACATGGGCTCTAACCTCAGGCGGCTGCGGGATCAGTATGGCATCTCCCAGGAGAAACTCTGTGCCGAATTACAGCGAAGAGGCTGCGACATCGGGCGAACTGCCTATGCCAAATATGAGTCAGGGGAGTTGAATATCCGGGCGAGTGTGTTGATTGAATTGCGTAAAATTTACAGTTGCTCTTATGATGATTTCTTCGCTGGCTTGGATAGGAACATAGAATAGCAGTCTCATGCGTTTGATTTGCTTTTGCTAAAAAATGAAGTCATCCGCAAGCATAGATATAGACTATTCTCTGTATTAAGTTCTCCAATAGAGTGGGATCTTCTGGGGGGACCATAATGAACCCACCCTCGGTCCATCGTCAGGGCATATAAACCCCTTGGCGGCAAATTATTTAAGAGAAAGTGGTTTGTATCAGAATATGGTACAAACCACTTTTTCGCTTTAGCGCACAGTATATAGATTTGAGGTATGGCTGCCATTTGCGCGGTATCTTGGGTTCTTGAGTAGGAAGCCTTTGCGTTCCAACTCGTTGATTGCTCTCTTCACAGTGCTGCGTGATAAGCCAAGATCTGAGGCGATTGTCTTAATTCCTGGCCAACAGGTGCCTGATGCATTGGCCCGATCCCGGAGGTAAATGTAAACGGTTTTGCACCGATGAGGCAATTCAGTATCAGCATAGATCGATTCAAAATAGCCCACCATGTTCACCTCCAATTATGTTCTCAGACTTGTATCGTCGGAAGCGGGAGCATGAGCATCTTCCTCTGCAGCTTTTTGACTTCCGTTTTGCTGTGGTGCTGCATCTGCCTTTTCCGATGCTGTATTTTTCAAGGCATGACATAGAATGCTTTCCTCCAGCTCCTTTCGCCCCGCGTAGTGGACTTGCATATTTTCATGTACCGGCACAGTGTATCCCTCTTTTTCGAAAGTAATGCCCCATTCTAGGAAGAGTCGGAGTCGGGTCTGCATTGGATGGCAACCAGTTTTCATAACAACGAAGTGCCCCCTGGGAATTGATTTTAACTCGTCTGGCGTCATCAAGGGCCGCTCTACCATCTGCAGGGATTGACTGGGATCATTCTTGCTTTGGCTCACCGAGCCAGACTGCACCGTGCGAGTTCCAAGGTTCCTGGACAACACTTCTGCTGTCTGGCTGCCCGGTGCAAAGCCTCCGAAGATTGTATCCTGACAGTTATCCTGAATGATCTCGCTGCCCTCCTTGCCGTAGTTTTTTTCAAGCTGAGCCAACGATTGGATGATCGGCACCAGGGTCAACCGCCTGGAGCGCCCGGCGGAGAATAGGGGCAATATATCAAAGGGCGGCATGGTACCAAGCTCATCACAGAACAACACCACACGGTTTTTTAGTTTTCCGCCGTTCTCATCGGCAACAGCAAATAGTTCTCGGCTCAGATTCTGAATCATCAGTCCGGCCATGAAGTTTTTGGTCGTGTCTTCTTCCGGTAGGATCAGGAAGATAGCGCATTTCTGGCTGGCGAATGTCTCCGCGTCAATGGCGCTGTCAAAGCAGATGACCTGCTCCAATTCACTGTCGAGAAACGCATTCAGTCGGGACAAGACCGTGGACATGACAGACGCCATTGCCTGGTCCGAGGTGTTGAGTGCGGCTCCCGCAAACCATTTCGCTTTGTGATTATCGGGGAGTTTCCCCATTAGCTGCTGGAAGTAGTTTTTTTGCCTTGGACCAGGGGACTCCAGCAGATCCTGAATCAGTTTGAACACCGATACGATATGCCTTCTCTCACTTGAATCTTCTTTTGTTGGTGGAAGATATTCTGCTAACAAAAGTACCACAGCAGTAAGCAATCCTTCTGCTGCATCATAGAAAAATGCATTTTGTCCATAAGAGGAAGCGTCGCCATCTGGATTAACTATGGTCTTGGCGAGAATTTTGGCATACTTTTCGGCCTTGGCTCTGGCAGCCAGATTGCTGGGATCTTCCTGAGCCAAATCCATATAACGGTTGATCAACGTCAGAAGATTATTACCATCTGATCTGGTCGGATTGCGAAGGTCGATCACGGAAATCTTATAACCGTAATACTTGCTGGCAATAGCACCGTAGTTCCTCGCCAAGTCGCCCTTGGTGTCCAGCGCCAAGAAACTCATACCACAGGCGCAGGCATATTCCAGATTGGGGTACAGGAAAAAGGCAGTCTTGCCAACACCGGATGCACCAATCATCAGGAAGTGAACATCGTCGCAGTCTACAAGAGCTTTCAGCCCACCATGTTTGGAATGCTTCTTGGCTTTGACAGACGCGCGTCCGATGCACCCTAAGACGATCCCCTGTGCCTCTGGCCGATTCTTGCCACGACGCCATTCATCGACTTGGAAAGGCACATGCTTATAAGTCTGACGGATCTCTTTTGGGGTAGCCCATCGTGCGGTACCATGCTGGCCGTCACCAACGGTTTTGGATTTGATACGGTTTAGGGAATATCGCTGAGTGAATATGGAGGCAATGATCAACACCAGCAGCATTCCGCCGCACAATACAATCAGTCCCCATGCTTGTTCAGTCATTGCGTCACCCCGTTTCCAGAAAAGGGACCTGTGCGTCCTCCAGAACACACAGGTCATCATTCCAGTCTTTGTTTTGGGGAGCCAGGCGATCCGAGGTGATTCCAAACTGTTCGGCAATCTGTTCAGCCATACGGAGGCTTGCTGCCTGACCTGCTGCGTCATTGTCCAGGCATAAGAACACCTCCTGTGCGTGGGGCATACGGGAAAGCATTGACATTACAGGGATCGCAGATGTTCCGCAGCAGGCAACATAGTTGTGCGATTTCCAATCTTCAGGATACAGGGTGATGAAGGAGAGCATATCGATGGGTGCCTCGAACACATAGAGCTTTCCGTCAGTGCCAAGGTGATGAAAACTATATTTGGGATCGCTGCCCTCCACATTCTGCCGGAAGGACTTTCCAAAACTGTTGGCACTGCGTTTGTGCGCGTGGCGTGGAATGCCCTGTTCATCCGTCCCCACAAAGACGCAGTTGTGATATTTGCTGTCCTCAAAGAGTGTCTTTGCCTTCGCAAAATAGGCAATCACATCACGGTCAATGTGCCGGTGCTTCATCAGGTAGGCAAAAATGCGCCGCATATTGGTATTCGCTTCAGGAAGTTCAAACGGTTTTTGTGGTGGCTTCTCCCGCTCAGCAGCAGATGGGTATATTGTACCCTGTTCACCACCCAGAAGTGCTTTGACGGCTTCTGGGTAACTGTAATTATAAAACCACCGGACAAAGCTGATCGCATTTCCACCCTGACGGCTGTCGTGATCGAACCATTCACAGCCACGGATGGTCACGCTGTGATCTCTATCGAGCCTCTTATCCCGTCCAGAAGGAAGGAGTTTTTCTCCTCTCTGGCGTAGGAATTCTTCCAGATCCACTTCAGCTGCTCGCTGTTTCTGCTCATCAGTGAAATGAATATACTGAGCCATAGTACCTCCTTTCCCTTACATCGATGGCCCATTTTGCCATCCCTGCTCCTCATGATCATCCGCTTTATGCCCAAGGGCTAGTCGCTTGGCCATCAGCTTTTTCCTGCGCTTGGAATCAATTCGAAGGCCCAACGGACTAGTAGGTGCCATTGCATTGTCACGGAAAATCTGGCCCATGTGATAGAGGAGACGAGTTACCGCAGCGATTACTGCTGGGTTGTGGTTGTTCACTGCCGGTGACTTAATTGGCTGTTGGGCGCTATCCGTTTTTGGTGGTGTCTCGGTCGAATCAATTTCTCCTGATTCTTCGTTCGCATTTGGGTTGGTGGAGTCCATCTCTTCCTGTTCCAATTCCAGACGTAGACAATCAGCCTCGCGGATAATGGAGTTCTTGATTGCCTTGAATTCCTTTTGCTTTGAGAGAGGATTATGGACACGTGGTTTGTCCTTGTAGTAACCCTCCAATTTATCACGCAGATCATTCCAGACCTGATAGCACGCTGCCACATCTGGCTGCAGTGCCAGCTCATCAGTAATAGCATCTACTAGTTCTTTCAACTTTTTAGGCAGGTATCCATACTGCTTTTTCCCTTTGACACTGCTCAGGGCATTGGCCAGTTCCACCATCTTTCTGGCAATCGAATCATTATCCAGCGAGGTGAATTCCATGTGCGCAATCAGTTCCGCCATAGCGGAGCGGGACTGTTTTACCAGGTCCTGATAAGCCAGATCTTTTTTGACATAGATGTTGTGCATCTCATCCTGGAAGATAGTGTTGGTCAGCGCAGAGCGCATGGCTGTGATTCCGGTCTTGTTCAGATACCCGTGTTTCTCATCTGCAGACCACACCATCATGTGTACATGTGGGTGGTACCCTTCATCGTGGAAGGCTGCACACCACCGGAAGTCATCCACCGGGATCTTCATGGCCTGCGCCAAACGTGTCCGGTGCTGTAGGAGGAGGGTGCGCCAGTTTTCAGCACTATCGTATCCAAGAGCAGACGCATCTTCTCGGCGCAGAGAAAGGATGACCGTCCAGACAGGGCCATGGTGTTCCGCGACCTCTGCCATCATATCCTGGAGCGACACATCCTGCGTGTCACTGAACAGGCCATGGTCACCGCGCTTTTCTACACGGGGACGGGTAGCGATGTATTTGAGGTAGCCATCGCCAGCTTCCATGGTGTGGACATTGGCATCCAGTGCCATAGTGAGCAATTCAGAGGCGTTGCCAAAGGTGGGAGAGGCGCAGTAATCACTGTACTCGAATAGTTCTTTGGTATCTGGATAATCCTTGAGCAGTCTTTCGATGAGTTCTTTCTGAGGCTGTGTGACAGGACCCCGGCCATGAAGTTTCTCAACACCTTCTCTTGTGGCAATGTACCGCATGTACTTTGCTGCACTGCCATTGCAGATGTACCCACACTTCTGCACCAGCTTTGGCATGGCTTACAACCTCTTTTGGAACCGGAAGATCTCCTTGAAGCTGATCATGCCATGGGTGCGCATCACATCCTGGACACACCGGCCACGCAGCTGTTCCAACTCATTGAGTGTTGCATCTGTATCGTGTGCCATGAGGTGCATCATCATGGACATCTCCACCGACATTTTGAACAGCAGCTTGCCGAGCCGATCTCCCAGCGCGCCTAACGAGCCTTCCAATGTAGCTGACAGTGTGACTGGTAGATACGAGCCGTCCTGCTCCGCTTCAAGGTATCCGGTATAGAATTGAATGGCTTTTTCAATAAATTCGCTTTGACTCTGAGAGTTGTCAAGCTGATAGGAGCGCTCCACCAGTTCTTTTGTTTTCGGTGTCAGCCAGAAAGCAAATTTTTTCTTTGTGTTACTCATGACGTAGTTCACCTCACACTCTAATGAGTCTCTGGCCAATACGAAACGCTTCCAGGTCATCGATGATGAAAAGGTCGCTGCGCCAATGGCCGGGCCATACCGCAAAGAGTTTGCTGATACCCGACTGGGCGTGTACGTATCCTTCGATCTTGTCATGATATGTGGTGAGCTGTTTGATCTCGCCAGTGGCAAACAACTCGATATAGCAGATTCGATTGCTGTCGTAAGGAAAGCCGTCTGTCTCCTTTGCGCTTCTCATCTTTGGTACCTTCTTTCTAATCAAATTTGCGCTGGGTACGTCTTCGTCCCCGGAAGAAAGCCTGATACGGCGGGGCTTACGGGGATTCACGACCCCGTAGGCGTGATTTTTTTGCTTTCACGACCCCGGTGGGAAAAGCCTGAAACTGCCCGCACTGCGGGCAGAAGTGAGAGAGCCGGGGCGTTCACGACCCCGGCTCTTTCTGCCTGCTTTTTTTTCGTCCTCCGTCCCCTGGTGGAAAAGCCCCCCAAACGGGGGCTAACCTTCCCGATTGGGGTAGGTGGTCTACCCCCACCCATAGGAGGGCACACAGGGCCTCACAGCGGCCCACACGGGGCCGTTATCAGGTGCCCAGCATTCACCCCATCTGCATTCCCGTCAAATCCTCGTTTTCATGCTCCTGAAGGGGGACCTGCGTCAGATCTTCCATGTCGGCAATCCACATAGACATACTGTCGAGCAGCGTTTCTAAGTGATCAGACACAACTTGGAAAGAGTTCTCCAATGTTTTGCTTGAGGAGAACTCCTCTTGTTGCGTTTTGTGAATCACTTCCATCTGACGCTGCACAACAAACAGGATGTCCAACAGATCATAGGCAGAGGGAGTGTGGCAACCAACCGATTCCTGCTGCACAGGAGACTGTTCTGTCTTTTGGTAGATGCCATGACTCACTCGTGCATAGGGGAACGCAGGATCTTCAAGTTTTTTACTGATAGGCAACACAAGGTTGTTCTGTTCAATGGTTCCTTCGTACTGCGTTCCTTTGGCCTGTTCACGCACATAGTCGATGATCTCGCGGTATCGATGTGGCTCACCGTCATCCAGGAGTTCCCGGAAGCAGTTGAGCACGAATTCATTTTTGCTGTTGCGATCGATCAACATCTTTCACCTCCTCACACTATTACATGCTCTGGCCATCCGGGAATGAGGAAGCGCACATCTCTTCGTCAAGATACTGTGCGCGATAATCATCCAGACTCAGTCCCGTCTGCTCCATGCAGTAGTCATTCATTTTGGAGCGTAGGATTGAGCGATCCTCTTCGGTCAGGGGGTAGCGGTAGGTTTCCTCAGAACCATCTCCACAGACCTGGATCACAGTGAGTGCGTCACACACTTCACCAACATCCAAATCAAAATCTGCATAGACATTGAGATAGTCATCATTGGCATCAGTAGCCACATTGGTTCCGAACACAGCGTCAGGATCAAATGTGACTGGCACATAGAAATTCAACAGACTTCCGCACTCGCTCATGTCATCCTGGAAAGAAATCTCATCCATACAAAGCCGCCTGGATCCGGTCAGCACCATAGCCTCTGAGCTTGGTGTGAGTTCCTTTCCATCGAGTTTGTCCAGCAGTCTTTCCCACCTTTGATCTGTAGAGATGTTCTGTTTTCGGAATGCATGATAGGCTGCCACACTCACATCATGGATACGGTAGGTGTGCCAGCCGTCCATAGCATTGGCTGCGGAAAATGTATCTCTGTCAAAGTCCATTTCGAATACTCCAGATACCTTTCCGGTATTCTGCAGCCGTTGGTCCAGGAGTTGATCGTACTCTGCCTGAGTGATTTCAATGCGGTCTTTGAGCACGGCTGCAAAGGAAGCTGGCTGAGGATTATCCTCAGCAGTGAGATATGTACGCAAGCGCTTTGCAGCGACGAGCAGTGTATCTGCTTTAGATGTTTTGAAATAAAGATCCTCTCCACCGCCGGTGATATGGTAGGCTGCCCAGGTGGTGTTGGCCATTTGTTCCGCCACCGCCTCGGCATGTTCAGTGTCAATGCGCTCCCGGATGGCTTGCTGCTCCTCGAACGGAACGCACTCAGAATATAGATCGATCAGCATCTCCTGCATTGCTTTTTCAATGTCACGCCCGTCCTGGGCAAGCCGATTCTCCAACGCTTGGTATTTGTACTCATGAAGCCAGAGCACGATCTCAACGGAGCCGCTCATTGGGACACCCCCTATTCCGCCGCTTGGCAGGCTTTTGCTTGCTGTAGGTGCTGGGTGCTGGACAACGGATATCTTTGTGGTGGCGAAGACTTAACAGCCGATTGGACGAACGAAGATCCTGGTTCAAAAAATCACACTTTTTCATTATGTCTACCTCCCATGTCATAGCCGGCCGAAACATCTTGGCCGGGATTGTTCTGGTCAATGTTGTTATCCTGTGTCTGTGCAGTGCGCCCGCCTTTTGCTGTACGCCTGGGGCGTGGGCGAACTGCAGGCTTGTTCTTACTGTCCAGATACTCCCGAGTATCCGCTGGCACATATTTTTCATAGAGCTCTTCCAGCAACCGCTGCAGTTCTTTCTCTGGTGTTCGCTTTTCCTTTGCGGACAAAAAATACCGAAGCGCATCCAATCGCTCCGGCTCCATCGTCACTTTCAATTCAATCTTGTCCATTCTGACCTCCTTACATTGAGTAGAACTCAATCCGCAAGGCATCCTCTACCTCACCTGGTTGGAAGGTATCCGGCTTAGCAAACACTTCACCAAAGTGTTGTATCTGCTCTTGGGTAAGAGAACAAAGATCACCGGATCGAGTATCGCCAGCCAGAAAGAATGTGCCGACAATGATGTCGTTGCCTAAGCGCCGGTTTCCTTCCAGCCCCATCAATTTGCCATCCTCATTGCAGACCAGGCAAACATCGCTCAGGGGGAGCACCTCGATGTAGCCACCCACCATTTTCTGCATAGCGTCCAAAGTGTTTGGCATGGTTACCGTTTCTGGTGACTTACCAGGTTCCACCTTCAAGACAGTAATCTCTTTTTCTTTCATCAAATCGCCTCCTTTAATTTGTGGGCAGGTAGGAGCGTGGATTTACACGCTGACCATTGACACGCACTTCAAAGTGTAAATGCGGACCGGTTGATCGCCCCGTGGAGCCGGACAGAGATACGGTGTCACCTGCCTCCACGGTATCTCCAACACTGACCAACAGTTTCGAATTGTGAGCATACAGTGTTACCATTCCATTGCCGTGGTCAATCATTACATAGTAGCCATAGCCACCAGCATTGTAGGTTGCCTTTGTAACGACTCCGGGCAGAGCTGCACGAACTGGTGTGCCTGTGGGCACAGCGATGTCGATACCGGTATGACCTTTTGTCTGGCCGGTAAAGGGATCGGATCTGTATCCAAACTCTGATGTGACTCTACTTTCCCAGCTGGAACCCACAGGAGAACAAAATCCATCCGCACCGATAAACGGCACTTCGGCACCGGGTATCCAGCCCTCTGTTCCAGTAGCAGAACCGTAACGGACCAAGTTGTAGATACTGTCTGCGTTGTTTCGTTGTTCCTCTGTAACTGTTTCTCCTAATGCCGTTTGAATGTTGGACCATATTGTGGCGGTGTCTGTGATGGGAATTGCAACGGTGTAGGTTTCCTCCTCCGGTTCTCCTGCACTTTCGTCTTCGCTATCAGTTGAATCGAGCGGGCGGGTACGTTCCTCATAAGTGACAAAGCAATCAACAAATTGTTGGTGCGCTCGGCTGCTCGGTGACTCCGCGCCGAAATACAGAGCATAAAAAAATGCCTTGACACGTATTGCGTCAAGACTTTCTCCATCCTCTGTCATGCTATTGATTTCCGCAATTCGCTCATCCAACAATGCAAAGCTTGCCTGCATGTCTTCGATGTAGGCTCGGTATTCTGCAGGGATATCTGCTGGTAATGTGCCACCATAGAAACACAGGTCAAGGATGCTGCTGTTGTGATCAGCGGAACCGCCCAAGATAGAACAGAATGCAGCGATGAGGAGAATGATTGGGGATAGAATCGCTACCAGAACCCAGCCTGCAGCCTTGCGTGTCTTCTCGTTTGAGAGGACACCAATTGCGGCTTTTGCAATGGCAGCAGCAGGAATTGCCATCAGCGACCACCTGCCGATCCAAAGAGCTGCTCCTTATGGGAAGGCGCATGGACCGCCAGCAAATGTCTGTCTGTCCCGCATTTGTAGAGGCAGACGCCTCTCTGGGGGTAACGAATCAGTTCGTACTCCGCTTCCTCCAACTGAAGGTTTTCCATGTAGAACTTTTTATCGATGGCACCTGCATTAAAAACAAATTGATGGGTAGGGATTGCAAAAAGGGGGCGAGTCAACTCCCGGACGCCCGGCTGGTCAAAGTCTTCCAGGTTTTGACTGGCGAGAAATAGGGACGATTCTTTCTTTCTTACTCGTTTCAGGCAGTTTCGAATGTAGGTGACAGCTACTGGATTGGTGAGCCACAAGTACAGCTCATCAATCGCTGCCACTGTATTTCCGGCGCTGAGGAGCTGATCAGACATATATGAGAGCACACTAAACAGCAAGGTGTCCCGAAGGTTTTGCGCGACGCTGTCCAAGCCTTTGACACAGAACACAAGGAAACGCGCAGACGAGATATTCGTATGTCCGTTAAAGAATCGTGCATCCGCACCTTTGCACATAGAGTGGAGGCCCAGCAGCAGATCCCGAAGCATTTCGGGAGGATAGAGTTTCAGAGCTTCCTCGTCTTCATAGTTCTGGTAGGCATCCTCAATGGTGTCATAGAGGTCTGATAAGATAGGATAATCGGTAGGAAGCATACGTGAGAAGTCCGTCTTATCATTGATGCCCCATTTGCGGTAGAGCCGTTCTATCATCAGCTCCAAAGTGTCAATGTGGGGGACATCGAAGTCCTTATAGACACGGAAGATGTCACGAAGGAATGAGATGTGCTGGGCCAAGAGAGTACCGTGGAAGGCAGGAGGCGCGTCTGGATCATCAGGCTCACTACCATCATCCCACCGGCGCGGCTCCAATAAATTGATGCGATGTCTGCCGTCCATGAAGTCCAGAAAGCAACCTCCCAGATTTCTGCAGAGATCCTCCATTTCATGCTCCGAGTCCAGAGAGATGGCACACTTACCTGCCTCCAAGACATTGCACAGTAGGAGCCGGAGCAGATATGTTTTTCCTTGACCGCTGTTGCCAAGTATCAAGGCGCTGGCATTGGTTTTGTCGTCGGCTCGTCGGTCCAGATCCACGATAACATTGGAGCCATATTTGTCCCGGCCCACATAAAAGCCCATCGGATCCGTCTTTCCCGAATAGCTGATTGGGTACAGATTGGCCACGCTGGATGCAGGCAGCACACGTTCAGTAAAGGAGCCAAACGCATTTTGACCAGCAGGATTGGAGGAAAGAAATCCGTCTCTCTGACGTAAGAGTAGAGGATCTGTTCCCAATTTGGAGCGGATGAGAATTGCGTTGACCTCATCGCGCAGGGAGCGGAGCTCTTCCATGGTCGGAGCGGTGAACTCCAAAAAACAGGAACAATGGATGAGGGGTTCGGTTTGCCGTCGAGTTGTTTTGATCAGGGTTTCGACATCCTGGATTTTTTCCTCTGCAGTCACGCTTTGCTTGATGTTACTGAAATTACTGCGCTCCATTCGGTTCTTGTTGGTGGCTGCATGAATAATAGCATCCTCCTCAGCTGTGGTAACTCGCCTGGCGGAAAGGCGCAGGGTGACACCAGCCATTTCGCCAAGTCTACGGAGTAGAGCCAGTTCCTCTGTTGTGGGGGGATAACTTCGAAGTGCAACAACACTGCGATATGTACCACCCAGAATGAAATGGTCCGTATTGAACTTAACTGCAGCCGGTGCGATCAGATCCAGGAACTCCTTGGGCCGGGATACTACGGGTTGTTTCGAGGGTGTGTTTTTCTTCTTCTGTTTTTTCTTCTTAGCCATTTCCGATCACCGCCTTTTCTCCATCCACATCTTGAAAGAAGTCTGTGGTTATATCGTGCTGGTAATAAACGGCCAGCAAGCGTTTTACATCTTGCTCATCGGCTAGGCGGACGTGCAGGCCATGATCACAGATACCTTTCTCCAATTGGCGCAAGGTGCCTTCGCTCATGTCCGACTTCAGATCCCGCCGCAGAATCAAAACAAATTCTCGAGCAGAAGCGGAAGATGACAGGATTTCATCCAGATGACGCATATCCTCAATCAGCAGTTTCCGAATGGCAGGGGTCGTTTCCTCTTCCAGTCTCTTCTGATAAAATTCTTTGTTTCGTTGGAAGGATTCCCTGGAATCGACAACCAAGAGCTCCACAGCGGGCTCTGCCCGCAGGAGGTTGGCAAGCGCCGTTACCCTGGCACGGATTCCCTCGGATGATAGAACGGAAAGGTTATCGGGTCGGATGAGAAAAAAGACCAACTCCGAATTGGAAGTCGTAATTCCATGTGATGCAATACCCTGCATACCCATGAGCTGTCGTGTGGACTGGTGTTGCCGAAGAGCCAATTTTTCTTTGCGAGTCATGGGTCAAGCCTCCATTCGTAGTATTGCTGCTGCAGGATTAGGAAACAGGCGGCCCTCCGTAAAAAGTCCAAGATGCTGGAGCCGTCCACCCGAATAGTTAGGAAGGAGAATAGGACGGTAATCACGAGTGGTATCATCCCGGCCCCCTGACTCAAAGCCAGAACAGAGAGGAGAAAACCAACGCCGATAATACCAATATCCCGCAGTTCCCAAAGCCATAGCATTGGTTTTGCTTTCAGGTTTTCAGGATAGATAAACACATCTTCACCTCCTAGATGTCATTTCGGTCTGAAGAAAACAAAACCCTGCCAATTTCCGGCAGGGCATTGTTGAGCATTTATTCCAACTCATCTGCAAGGGCTCGTTGGATGCAGTCCAAGAAGAATGCGTTCTGCTTGATGTGATTCTTTTCCAGATACGCCTTGAACTGTTCGAACAGGTCTGCCGGAACTTGGAAGGCCACCGTTCTTTTGTTGTCTGCCATACTTGCATTTCCTCCTTTTTCGTACTCATAGAATTGTGTGATCAACCAAGCCATATACTGGCCAAGGGTTTTGCCGGATGCTTCCTGATGTTCCCGTACCTTTGCGTGCAGATCTGATGGGATTGGCGCACAGAGATTCTTAATATCTTCCGCCATAACCTGACCTCCTTCTTCTGTAATTGCAAAGCAAGCATACCCAAAAGCAAGGTAAAAAGCCATTCACAAAAGGAACTAAAAGTAACCTTGAAAGCCAAGCATAAGGCACATAGCGATGCGCTGGATCAGGTATTGCACACATGGAATTGCAACGCTGTTGCCCAAAGCCTTATATCGATTGGAGTCCGACACATTTGGCATATTTGTCCAACCATCCGGGTACCCTTGTAGCCGTTCACATTCCATTGGTGTGAGTCTGCGAATGAGGTATACCATTCCCATCTTTTCAGGTAACTGTTGATAAATTAGATCTGTAGCATCCTTGTACTGGCGCGCACTTTGGGTCCCTACAACTGTATCGCTCTGAAATAGATCGACACGCTGCCGGCGAAACACTGCATGATGATCTGTTGCGGTCAAAGTATAGGATAGATTCGGCTGATATCCAATTCCGTTCCCACCATTATGTGGCTGCCGGTCAATTGCATTTCCTGTAATACAATAGGTTTCCTCTGGTGCTGCAACCAAAGGCAAATTGTTTCCACCAGTTCCAGCCCTTGCAGAGAGAGTAGGTGACACAGCATGTGGACCAGTATAGCGGGCATCAATTCCGTGGTTCTCGTATAGGGCCGGTTCTTGGGGCGAATCAACTACCAAAGGATGATTCAGTAAGCTTGCGGATAAAGTTGGTGAACATTCGACTGGCCCACGGTATCTGGTGTCCTGACCGTGGGCATCAAGAACCAAAGGTTCATGTCCGTGTGTCTGAGCGCGGAGCGTTCCTGTCATCTCTTTGGTTACATCCATTACACGGCCGCCCTGATCATTCAGGCAGAAAACAGTCGGCATACAATTTCCGCTGGCACTACCTTTGAGAGTAGGAGCGATTTCTTCATCGTAGCCAATGCTACCGGCAGTTGCACCAGCCCCTGCGGAGAATCCTGCGGCAAAAATGCATGGGTATCCCTGACCCGCTTGACCTCCACCAGTGCTTAAAGTGGTGTGTTTTTCTTCTGTAATAAAGCAATCGCCGCTTCCTTTTGTTATTAGACCCGATACATGAAGGCTTTCCGGGGGCAATAGGGCGAGGTCGCCGTCTATGCCGCAAGTAAATCTGGCCTCATCCTGCTGGTTATTCACAAAAGGAGTTGGATCCAGAACACCATTTCGTCCTGTGGACATACCGCAGTTGGTTCCAAGTGTGGCAGACACGTCGCCCGTTAAATCACCGTTATAACCATCGACCCCAGTAATTTCTCCGTGCAGATTAATGTCCTCCGGTTTTTGTATCCCAGCCTGAACCCTCAGTGCTGCCGCAAGTGCTGTCGGAAGATCTTTCCCCCTCTCCTCCGCTCGCCGCAGGATACCCATGCAAGCTGTCGGGGATAAATAATATTTGGATGGGACTGTATCCTGCAAAATCTGTGATAAGGAAGATTCGACGACGGCGCTGGGGCACTCCGAGGTATTGAGCGTCCCAAGTGACCCAAGCCACACAGGATCGTACTCCCAGCACGGCCCCAGCATATTCCCAGCGCCCGGTCTCAGGTCTAATAACATGAAGGTATGGTTCTTCAACTTGGAGGAACGATTGGAGGACGATTTTGAAGTCTTCTCCGTTTGCGCTGGAGAATGCTCCTGGGACATTTTCCCACACTCCATATCTTGGCCGAACAAGGATATCTGGCCGTCCTCTTTGCTTATCTGCATATCTCATCTCCTTAATGATGCGGATCTGTTCCAAAAATAGGCCGGAGCGTTCACCGGCTAACCCGGCACGCGCTCCGGCCACGGAAAGATCCTGACACGGAGAGCCACCGCAGATGATATCCACCGGCGGTAACTCTGCTCCATCTAATTGTGTGATGTCTCCGACATGAACCATGTTGGGAAATCTTTTTTGTGTTACTGAGATTGGAAACGCCTCAATTTCGCTGGCCCACAGCGGTTCTATACCACTGCGAACAGCAGCCAAAGGGAATCCACCAATTCCATCAAAGAGGCTGCCCATCGTCAGGACACGGCCTGTGGGTGCTATCATTTTGTTGCCGCCTGTACAAGCGTACGGGTGGTGTTGACAGCTGCTTGAGCTGTGTACACCGCAGACATGATGTTGGCTCTGGTGGTGGTGTCCAGACCAAATGTTCCTGCAATCCTGGGCACTTCGCCAGCAGAAAGCATCAGACCTAATCCCAGCAGAGCATGCTCGCTGAATACCATTAGCCCTGCCACCAATATGGTGGCCTGCAGGAAAGCGGTAAGGCATAAGCCAATCACTTGCTTCATCCACTGGGTAAAACCATCGGTGTATCCTCTAGGGATTGAAAACATATAGAGGCTTCCGACCGCAATCTGAATGAGGAGGATTCCGCCTCTTTTTAGATTTGCGAAAAACACCTTGATCACAGCATAGGCCATCAAAATTATGCAGAAGATCAGCATGAGTGGGTTGGTGCCAATTCCCCAGTGGCCAGCAGCCGCGATCTCCGTTAAGGAAGTAGACTCCATGTTTTCCAAAATTGCCGCGCCAAGATCTCCAATGCCTGAACCGGCTCCGGTGATACCTTGTGCAAAGGTCCCTTGCAGCGCAACGGATAACGAATATAGGCGAACTGGAACAACGGTAAACAGGTTCACTGCCAGAAAACCCTTAATGGCATTTAATGCAGCCTGTTGGATATTGCCACGGCCAGAAATATATTCTATTCCGCACTCAAAACCAGAAACGACCAGACTGACGCCATACAGAGCCCAACCGAGTTGGGAGAAGAATAGGACAACAGCTTGCACCCATTCCAATTCAAAAAGTTCCGCACCCATATTGCCCATCTGGGCAAAAAATGCGCCGAGAAAGCCAACGACCTGACTGTAAAACCAATCCATAAGAGCATCCATAATGGGATTGGCTACAAAATCCCAAATAAACATTAGGCACTAACACCTCCTCTCTAAAAGGTAACCGCACCCCTTCCTAATTAGGAGGGGGTGCGGCCTTCGATTCTTAGATGCCGATGATGCCCCAGATGTAATTGGGGGCCAGCAGTACGAAGATAAGGCAAACAAAGAGGATTGCAGGACCAGTCCATTCGAATTGTCCCCTCGTGCGGTAATCGAAGTACGACATTCCTAGCTTCACAAAGAATGCAATGGCAAGGATCATACTCAGGGCAGGAAAAACCACATTATCCACGACAGTCTTGATTTGCGTTGCGGCATCATCCCAGGTCTGTTCCACTGCACCGGCCACATCACCGCCAGCTGCGAAAGCGGGGACAGTGAGTAAAATCGCCATAAGGGAAATCACACAAAAGGCACATAAGTATTTTTTCAACTTCATGTTAATCACCCTTTCTTAAAAAATATCGAGCTGGAACCGGTGTGCCTTTCCTCCGAGCTGAAACCAGCTGAAAGGCCTTTGAACCTTTTGTTCTCCTCTGCTCATAGGTAGTTCCTCCTCAAAGTGGGAGGGCCGCCCAATTGGGCGACCCTCCTGGATGTAATGAAATTGGATCAATATCCCGTTCTGGGAAGGGGCTCGGAAGGCTTATAAACCTTGGTTACCCAACGGCTGGTTGCCATGATCCACTGTCCGTCATAGACACCGCCCACATCTGCCTGGTTAACGAACTGGGTGCCACCAGTGAGCCAAGAGACTACATTGCAATAGACTCTCGGTGCCTCCACCTGTCGGAAATTGGAGGGCACCACGCCGAAGGACACCATAAACTGGGTCACATACTCGTTGGAAGCCAAACCAAGTGCTGCAGGCGAGGCATCCAGCGTATAGTTCTGCATGGTGCTCAGGTTGTCGTACATGGTGCGCCATGTACCGCCGCTCAGGTTGGTCTGGTAGACCACCTTGTAATTTCCAGGCACATTGTAGGTGCCGGTGATGATCTTATCCAGCCGTACCGCCTGGGTAGGCAGGGTATCCCTCCAGTAGAAGGAGGTGAGGCTGGTGGTGGAGTTGTTGCCGATGCCAGAAAAGTCATAGCGAATCTGCTGCCCAGGCATGACCTCCACATATCCGGTCTTTTTAATGCTGACGTTGGTATAGAGGCTCTTATTTGTCATGGCCGTCTTAACGATCTGACCGGCAAATTCGATCTCCGCCTCAATGGGAGTCTTGTCCAGGCCATAGAACTCGGCTGCCTGGGCTTCCACAACTTTGTACCGGCCCAGGGGCAGCGGCTTAGAGACTGCCACGCCATTTTTGTCCGTCTTGATGGTATCCACCAGCTTGCCGGTCCGATAGTTGTAGATCTCGAAGACGGTGTTGGGAATGGGGGTTCCGGCAGGCCAGCCGTTCATCGAGTTATAATCTGCCGAAGTTTTGGTAATCTGGATCTGTCCGGTAATGGGAGTGTTTTCCCACTCAACCTCGGTGGTCTCTCCAGACTTCACATAGACGGTTTTCTTCTGGGTGTCCGGGACATACCCCTCATTTTCCAACTCGCGCAGGTAGTAACGGCCTGCCTCCAGATCTTCGATGTAGACATAGCCCCGGTCATCACTGGTGTACTGACCGATGGGGGTGTTGCTGCTGTCATAGAGGAGGAAGGTCACCCCGTAGATCCCTTCGCCGGTAGTGCTGTCCGTCTTATGGATCAGGATACCGGACACGGCCTTATTGGTAATCTTGAGGGGTTCTGTCTTTCCGTTCTCCACCTCAAAGTAGTAGGGGGTGCTGTCCAGCTTGAAGCCATCCGCTGCCTCGACCTCCACCGCATAATAGGCACCGTCTTCCAGGGAAACGAAGACTCGACCGTTTTTGTCCGTGGTGACGGTATCAATCAGTTCGTCATCTACCTTACGGATCTCGAATGTGGTGCCAGGAATGCGCTCGGTCTGATCAGCTTCGTTGACCTTGATAATCTCAACCCCTCCGATGGGATCGTTATAAAAAGTCAAGGTCTGCGTATCTGCCGGGTTTACCACCACGGTCTGGGACTGAGTGGCCGGATCAATGGTGTAGCCATCAATGGTTTTCGTTTCCTTTACCACGATCGTGCCGGTCACACCACTGATTCGAATCTCACCATTGGCATCTGTGGTATAAAGGCCCTTGCTGGACAGGTGGCCGTTGTCAGCGTCCACATAGCCACCATCGGCGTAGGTCAGCTCAAATTCCACACCAGCCAGAGGCTTTTTAGTCACGGAATCGAGCTTTCGAATGACCAGAGTGCCCTTCGCCGCATTATAGAAGCGCAATGTCTGTACCTCACCGGCCTTAATCTCAATGGACTTGGGAGAAGTGTCCAGCACATAGCCCTCCACTGTTTTGACCTCTCTGGCGGTCACCGTGGTGCCGGGCTCCAAATCATCAATAACAATGCGGCCATTCTCATCGGTAATGTACTCTCCATTGCTGGAGCCAACGACCGCGCCGGAACTATCTGTGACCAAGAAAGTCACGCCCGCCAGCGGCGTTGTGGTACCCTCGATATATTTTTCGATGACCAATGTGGTACTGGGCGTGTTGGTGAAGTAGAGCGTCTGCGTATCATTGGGGTTGACCTGGACGGTCTGGGTCTTCTTTGCGGGATCAATGCTGTATCCCGGAATGGTTGCGGTTTCGGTCACTACCAGGGTGCCCACTACACCGTCAATCTGGATCTTTCCGTCCTTATCGGTAAAGTAAAGACCGTTGCTGGAGATGTAGCCGTTCTCGTCCGGCACGTACTCACCGGTAGATGTGGTCACCTTAAATGTAACTCCCTCGAGAGGTTTACCAGTAAGAGAGTCCCGCTTATCGATGATCAAACTTCCGGCCTTAGAGTTCTTGATGACCACTGTCTGTGTATCGCCGCTCTCGCCGATCACCACATTGGTGGTGGGCTGATCGATCACATACCCAGACGGAGCCTTCAGTTCAGAGATTACATAGGCACCTGGGGCCAGATTCGTGATGTGAATTTCACCATTGGAGTCCGTGGTGAAGATGCCATTCTGGGTGAGAGTGGAATCTCCAATGACACCATCTAGCCCAACTTCACAGCCTGCTGCCGTAGTCACTCGGAATTCAGCACCAGGAAGAGGTTTGTCGGTGGCGCTATCGCGTTTCTGAATAATGAGCTCGCCCTTGGGCTGGTTCTTGAAGGTAAGCGAAACAGTTCGCCCCTCCTTGATCTGGATGGTCTGGGACTGGGTGTCAATCAGGAAACCTGCCGGAGCCTTCGTTTCAGTGACGACCACGCTTTTACCGGGAGCCAAGCCCTCGATGCGGATCTCACCGTTCTCGTCCGTGCGGTAGATTCCATTATTGTCCCCGATCAAAGTGCCATCGGCATACATGACCTTAAACTCGGCGTCCTGGAGAGTCACGCTGGGATTGACAGAACAAACCTTGCGAATCAGCAGGTTGCCATCCGGCATATTCTTAAACCGGACGGTGACAACCGACTGTTCTCCGCTGTCGGCCAGATAGACGGTTTCCGAAGACTGGATGATACTATAGCCGTCCGCAGGGTCCACTTCCTCCAGAATATAGGTGCCGGGTTTGAGGCTGGTCCAAATAGCGGTGCCGTTTTTCCCGGTCACCTTCTGGCCAATAATCGTTCCACCGGTGCCAGATGTCCCGCCAAGGTAACGCAGCTGGAACGTGCAGCCCGGAAGGGCCTCACCAGTGACGCTGTCGTATTTCTCGACGATGATGGCGTTAAGGGGAGTATTCTGGAAGGTAACGGTTTTCTTTTCTCCGCCATGGAGAATGATCTTCTGAGTTGTGGGCTCTACCATCTGGAACCCAGGAGCAGGCTCTACCTCAGTGATGGTGTATTCGCCGGGATACAGCCGCTTTCCCTGCTCGTGAAGTCGGATCTCGCCGTTAGAATCCGTCAGGAACTCGCCAAAATCAATGGTGGCAGGTGCGTCAGCGGCCTCACCATTGCTGGTATAGGTTACATGGAATCGCGCTGCCTCCACGGGGGCACCGGCAACGCTATCCTCCTTGTAGATGGTGAGTTCAGGGCTTTTGCTGTTCTTGAAAACAAGCTTCTTTTCGTCCCCTGCATTCAGAGAGATCGTCTGGACCCGATCTGCGTCTTTATCGGGGAGGAAGTAGGGGGCCGGTACGGACAATTCAGTGACACGGTAAGTACCAGGTGCCACACGGAGGGTAACAGTACCATCCTGGCCGGTGGTGACATCATTCTGGTAATCACCATCAATGGCTTCAATCCGGAAGACGGTGCCGGAAATGGGGGTGGTGGAGTCTGCAGCATCGACTTTGGCGATGGTGAGCTGGGGCTGCTTCAAGTTATCAAAGATCAGCTGCTTCTCATCGCCGGGACCCAGCCAGATCGTCTGGGTGGGTTCTGCAGCCACCACATAGGGGTCAGGTACGGAGATTTCAGTCACTTCATAGCTGTCTACGGGAAGGCCAGTCAAAGTGGCCGTGCCGTCTTCACCAGTAGTAACATCCGTGTGGTAGCCGTGATGAATGCCCTTTACTTCAAAGACGGCTCCGGGAACAACCTGTCCAGTCTGGCCATCTCGCTTAAGGATGGTAAGGGTAGGAAGTTCTTCATCTACTGCGGAGACCGAAATCGTGCCGCCACCGTCCACATCTTCCTGATCCACATGGACGGTAACAGGCTCTTCGAGTCGGGCATAGGGAGCCGGGACATAGACCTCAACAAAAGCGTAGAGGCCCTCAGTGATATTGGTAACGGTAATAATTCCAGAGGCATCGGTTTTCTCTGTGGCAATGATCTGCCCATCTTTCAGGACATTGAATACTGCGCCTTCGATGGGCTGGTCGGAGTCGTTTACCTTCAAAAGTTCGAGCTTTACTTTTGCGTCGTTCTCGAACACAAGGTCAACATCGCTCTTGCCGTCCCAATAGAACTCCTGCCGGACCTTATCAGGATCTTTGCTGATGGTGTACCCGTTCGGAGGGGTGACTTCAGTGGCTACATAAGAGCCGACGGGCATCGTATCCCAGGGTACATCCTGCAGATATCCTCCGACACCAGTGGTGTAGGTGCCGGTAAAGCTGTTATCGACACCCTCGATCTTAATCACAGCACCAGCCAGCCCCTTGCTGGGATCGTCGGAATCCACTTTGCGGATGCTGCCCTCACTGGTGATGACAGGAGTATCAGTAAAGGTAACTGTGACGGTGGTACCGCTCTCGTTGGGGAGAACAACATACTGAGGTCCTGCGTTATCAATTTCGTACCCCTCCGGAGGGGCCATTTCAGTTACGGAATAAGTGCCTGCATCCAAAGACGACAGCGTATAGGTTCCATCGCTCCCGGTGACAAACTCCTTGGAATAGGTGCCATTGGCGGACTGGATGAGGAACCGAGCACCGGAAAGGCCCTTGCTGGGGTTGGTAGAGTCTACCTTCTTTACGGTAAGCTCGTACTGCTCGCGGGTGATGGTGAGTTCGCCAACGAATACAGCCTGAACATCATTGGCGGGGTGGTAATTGGAGCCGGGACCAGCATATTTGTATTCATATACTGCGCAATCACCCCAAACACCCTCTGCACCGAGGTCGAGAGTGTACTGGGCCCTGTCGCGGAAAGACCAGCCATCCAGTTCCTCATCAATGCTGGTGTAGTTGGTGTGTTTGAGGTTGTTGAAAACATACATCAATTCTTCCGCGCAGGCGACCACAGGATCAGAGAGCAGACCGGCCTTATACCGCCAAACTACTGCCTGCACCCATGCATTCATAGTCCAGGTATAGTCGGAGCCCCATACTTCATCCAGGCCCAGTGCTTGTGCCCGGTCAGTGAAAATACCTTTGGTATGACAATAGAAATATGCCATCATAATTTTCACTGTGGAGTCGTTGATTTCTTTGGGGCTGTTCCACTCATGACCTTCCAAAGACCAGCCCATGCCTTTGCCTTTTTCGGAGCAAAAGCCCATGACGCTGTCGCCGTTGAAATCAAACTGCATCTGGTGCATATAGCAAATCCCTAATGCGGGAGAGTCATAGTGGACCCCGTTGTAGGTGCAGTCCTCCAACTTAATGGTGTTGGGGCTGGCAGCCAGCGCACTGGCAGGGAACAGGCCCACAATACACAGAACAGCGAGCAGCAAGGACATCATGCGAATATATACGGAATGCGTTTTCATCTTCATTTTTTGTCCTTTCCTCGAAAAAAGAAAGGGCCGCAGGGATGGAGCATTCCAGTCAAAACAGGCTGTCGGGTCCTGTATCCCTACGGCCTGTTGCTTCTCTCGATATTATTTTTTGCGGTTATTCTTCTTGAACTTGGAAAATAGGCAGATATGCTATTGCATTACATCATTTCACTCACCTTCTTTCTTGTATAGGCACAAAAAAACGACCCCTCCAGTTTTGGAGGGGCCACACTCTACATGGATTTATCCGTAGGGATTATTGGTATTAGGCTTTCCGAGAAACAGATAGCAGTACGTAACGCCATTGTCCTTGGTTACACCTACACCAAGACTTGTTGCGTCTGGATCCGTCATGGTTTGGAAGTGACCAGGAGACTTTTCCCAGTTATCCACTGCGCGCTGTGCAATATCTGCTATTGCCGCACCAGTGAATACGGTGAGATTTGAGCCGAAGCCATAGGGATATCCAGATGCCGCCACCGCTTCACACTCTTCTTTCGTGTGATGCCAGGTAAACTTTTGATCGCTGCAGTTCTGCGCTGCTGCCATCAGGCGCTGATCGATAGTCAGTTCCTGGAGACCATTCTCGCGTCGTACCTCGTTCACGAGGACGGCGATCTCTTCTCTCACCTCCTCAAGCGTGGAGGATGCTTCCGGTGCTTTTCCAGTGTAAGGAGCATCACTGTCCATGTACACCGCTCCGTCCCAATACACATTGAACCCGACCATCTTGCCCACATCTGCAAGTTTGACATAGTTGTTGCCGTTTATGATATATGCTTCCATCTGAACTTTTTCCCCATCCAGGAAGAACTGGTGGGAGCTGCGAACTGCAGTGAATAGTTCTTCAGCGGCGTGTGCTGTGGGGAATGCCAGAAACGCGCCGATTACGATACCTGCCGCTACCAGGGCCAGATTCTTTTTTGCCTTCATATTCATTCCTCCTTTGCATTATGTGGATCTTTGCAAGCACACAATATCCAAGAAGGAGGTAGAAGTCAAGCAGAATCTTCCGCGTGGGCAGAGAACAAATGGCGACGCAGCAGATCAGTTTACACAGCAGTCGCCTGGACGCACCAGCGGTAAGCACTCTAATTCATTACGCAGGTGTACAACACGATCCGGTCCTCGCCGGTAGGCGTCATGGCGCTGCGGTCCGTTTCGCTGACCTTACTGACGGAGGTAACTTTATAGGTGCGGGTGCCCAGCTTAGTGGTCAGGGTGATCTTATCCCCGATCTCCAGGGTATGGATCTTGCCGAAATGGTTGTTGACACCCCGATTGTGGCCAGCCAGGGCAACAGTGCCGTCCCAGATACTCGTGTCTGTGAAGTGGCCTGCTCCCTTGGCCAGTGTGCTGCTCCCGGTGCCCTGATAGATCTTCACACTGAGGCCAATGGCGGAGATTTTCAGAGTTCCCAGATAACCACCAGAATAGTAGAGATCATCGGTCACATAGGTATAACCGCCAGAGGTACTGGATCCGCCAGAACTGCCAGAGCTGGTATTGCCTGTGTCTTCGCCAGACGTAGGCGGGAATACGATGGGCATATTGCCGCCGGAGATAGTACCAACCGCCATGCCGCCAGGGGCCAAGTTGGGGGTAAGATAGGTACCTGTTCCAAGGGCATCTGCGCTGGGGCTGCCAAAGGAAGGCGGGATCAGGGCTGCATTTTTGCTGATATCCTCATTCTTCATTGCCCCACCATCAGCCGTGTGGACTACCTCGATAGAAGTAGGATCCCCGTAATCCGGATTACCGGGGGCGTCAATGCTGTAGTCCAAGGCGCTGGCAGGCAAGGCCAATGCCGCAGACAGGCAAAGCGTCAGGCAAGTGGAAATTACTCGTTTCATTCGCTCTCCTCCTCCGTTGTCTCGTGGCGACGCTTCATAAATAGAGCGGCACCTGTTCCTGCACCGACTAGGGCTACGATACCGAAGGGGACTGCAATGGCCAACCAATTAAACTGGGCGGGGCCAGTGCTTTCATCCTCCGTTGGCAGAATAGGCTCCAGCGGTGTTCCTTCAAAAATAGCCACATAGCGCACCTTATTCAGGGCGATGCGGCTGACGGTTCCGGTATAGTCCGCAGTCACGGTATAACCTTTCACATAGGAGCTGGTCGCAGTTCCGGTATAGGTGGCGACAGCGGTGAAACGGTCGCCAACGGCATATCCATCCATGTTTGCGGTATTGTCTGTCTGCCAATTGACCGTTTGAAGCGTCAGGGTCCGGCCATCCTCTTCGATAGTCTTGGGGATGTACTGGGTATCCTGACCAGCCAGATTGGGGTAGGAGCGTGTGGCAGAGACTTCCTTGGTGGAGCTGCCATACCCAGCAACCTCCACCCGGACTGTGGACAGGTCCAGGCTCAGAATCCCGGTCAGACCGTCATCCGTAACGAATTCCTTTTCGGCGGGCAGCAGCGCCAGCACAGACTCCATATCCTTATTTTTGCTGGGCAAGGAGACCGTTTCAGTGTGCTGCCGACTTTCGTTTTCGGGAAGCTCCTGTTTGAGCAGATCCGTCAGGGTATAGTGGAAGCCATCCTGCTCAAAATCAGAGCGGGGAATCCCTGCGGGGTCATCCTCCGGCCCCAGATCATAGATTTTTTTCAGTTCTGTGCCGTCCTCGCTGCGGCTGATAGAAGTAGGGTAACATACCTGGGCTGCAGTAGCCGCACTCCCAAGATCCGCTGCCAGTGCTGCGGGGCAGAGCGCCATTGTCAGTGTCAGAACCAGGACGCAAAGGGTCATTACTCGTTTCATGAACATTACCTCCTTACATTGCCATGGTGGGGCCGTTTTCCTCTTGACCCTCGGGGTCCGGGGACTTCTGAGCCTCCTGAACCTGTGCCTGCTCATAGGCCTCCAGGACCTTCTGATCAAACTGCTGCTTGAAATCTTTGGTGCAGGGATAGCAGATGTCTCGATACTCACCCTTTACCTTTCTGCGGGGCATGGAAACGAAAAGCCCATTTTTCCCTTCCATGATCCGTACATCCCGCACGGCAAAACAGCCGTTCAGCGTAACCGAAGCGATTGCTGCCACGGGGCCGTCCCCTCGATAGGGAAAGATCCTCACATCCATCTCCATAGGGGACACTGCTGCTTTCATGTCGTTCTTCATGTCTTCATTCCTCCTGAATTTGATGTATTTTGGTTAAGCCGCTCTAAAGTGCGGCGGACCAACAGGTCATACTCCCAGGGCTCAACTTCCAGAGATACAAAAGCGCCGCCCTCCGTCAGACCATCCGCCATAAACTTAAGAATCAGCGGATGCTTCGAAG
Source organism: Flavonifractor sp. AGMB03687 (assembly GCF_017811815.1). Taxonomy (GTDB): domain Bacteria; phylum Bacillota; class Clostridia; order Oscillospirales; family Oscillospiraceae; genus Flavonifractor. The sequence goes on along the minus strand of NZ_JADKZI010000007.1, from coordinate 121,399 downwards.
CGCAGCGTTTCCATTCTCTCAAGGGGATCCAGCCTGTACCGGCGCGATACGCCAGCGTAATGGCGGATTCCTTTGCCCGGTTTGCATTCAGCCAGAGATATTTATCCTTTAATTTTGAAGATAAGGAGTCACCTTTTGGAATTGGTACAATCGCATCAGGATGGAGGACATACCGAAGCCGCAAGGCGGAAATACATGCCTGTGTTGCAGTATTGACCTCCTCCACATCGGCCCAGAGCGGAAACTGCTTGTAGTCAGAGGCCAGGATGTCTTCGCCTTCTCTGTCATATTCAAAGAGCGGGACACATCGAGCGATCTCCAGACAATGCACTCCATCCGTCAGCCCAAGAGATTTTACTCCCGTAGCAGGCAGACTCGCATAATGCGTTAACGCATCATCCAAAGATAGAAAATGGGACATCCGCCACCCGACCACGCCTTTCGGATCATGTCCCAGACGAAGATCATCCACCGTGTAATAACTCAAATTCATAATTCCTCCACTTCACTCCATCTTCATGCCTTCCATGCTGTGATCAACATTCTGGCCTGTCAGCTCGTTCAGTTTTTCCTCAGCCCACTCCGGAAGAAGATTCTCCTGCAGGACTCCGATGAAGTCGGATCGGTTCCATCTGGTATGTTCTCCATCTCCCAGGCAGGTACAGCGGATAGAACGACCGATGGCATGGGGACTGCACCCAAATCCATCATGGGCATACCAAAGCTGATTTTCCTGTGTCCAGCAGGATTCTCTCAGAGTGTCCGGACTCAGTACCAGCACCTTTCCTGTGTAATCTAAATCCTCCCATGAATTGGGTTCGCAGTGTTCTGGGCCGAAGAGGTTAAGCTTCTGATAGGCCTCCCGTATTTGGTTCACAAAACCATTCACAACCTCGGAGTGTGAGTTAACAATAAACTCCACCTTGTGGCCCATATCTTCCGGAATGAAGGTGCGCTGTGCCCAACTTCTGTTGTCGGGGCGGAATCGGCCATCGCCACTCTTTTCCTGGATGGTGTTTGCCAGCACCCAGTTCACCCGCTTGAAACCGAACTCCTCCAACACCTCTTTGGCGCAGTCCTCTTTGAGATGCACGCCATCAAAGCCTTGGCGGATACTATCCTCAATCGCTTTTTTACAGGCGATGTTGGCCTGATGGCTGGCCCGCCATAGGGCTATCTGCCCGCTGCGCCTGGCTGCGTCCAGACCGTCTGTGTAGAGGTAGGTATCATTCCTCATCTGCTTCGTCCTCCACCGCCAGAAGCAGACGCAGACCGTCCGGGTTGGCTCCGCACTCCAGAAGATCATCCAGCAGCTCCTCATCCACGGTCTCGAGAGGGTCGGGGATATCCAGGACATCGACGATTTCATTGCTGGCATCCACCAGCTGGAGAATCAAGGAGTCGATCACCTCGTAGAGATGGGTGATGGTGGTGATGGCCTGCCGCGCCGTGATGTCCTCCCGGCTGATCAGGATACTGCCTGCATCTGCCTGGATAGTCAGCTGCTCCGCGTCAGCCAATTCAGCCATCTGCATGGCGGGGAAAGGAATTTTCTGGTTTCTGTTCTCGGGATTACGATGTAATACAAACTTCATTTCAAATTACCTCCTAGTCTGCTTTTAAGATTCTGCGAGGCCGGTGCAGGATGACGGGTTCCCACATGGCCTCAGTTGCCTGCCCAAAGATATCAAGTTGCTTATTCAGGTAGGGGCTGGGATCGTAGTTGGTGATGATCAACTCCCTGAAGGTGGAACCTTCGGTCTGTGACAGCGGATTGGTTCGTTTCAAGGAGATGATGAAAAAATCATCTTTGTACAGATCAATGATCCGGTCATCATAGCCGTAGGAGATGATCACATACCCTTTACATGAACGTGCCCTGTCGTGAAGGATGATGTGGTGTTCCGGAAGGAATCGCACATCATAGACCTTTTCTGTCAGCATATAGGGTGGATCTGCATAGATGATTCCGTCCGGACGGTCCTCCTTGGGGATCAGCACAAGGGCATCCTGATGTTCCAGGAAAATGCTGTCCATTCGTCTTGAAACCTGGGGAAGTTTATCCACGATTGCCTGCGGGTCCACAGTTTTAATGCCAACAGAATTTCCTGTCCCACTGAAGCTGCCGTAAGTGGTGAACAGAAAAGCCGCTGCCCGCCGCACATCAAAAAGTTTTGCGTTGCCATCCAGGATCGTGAGCAGTTCGCGGATCTCTTCTTCGGTAAAACAAGTGGACTCCGCTACAACTCGTTTCTCCTCCTCAATATGCCGATAGAAGTCCGGCTCATGAGCGGCCATATCGCGGTAGAAGGCGAAGGGTGTCCTGCCATGCACCGGCAGAAACTTCAGTTCTTTGGCCAGTGAGAACGATTTTTCTTTGACGCAGCAAAACACATTGAACAAATCGTCGTTCAGGTCGTTATAAATGTCCAACCGGCCCTTCTTTGGCTGCAGACCTAAGATGACGGCACCGCTTCCACCGAACACCTCTGTAAACTGTTTCATATGGGGCGGTATCAGCTGGTGGATGTAGGGAACAAGTTTCTCTTTGTTCCCCATCCACGGAAAGAAGGGCTTAGCCATTAGCAGCACCGTCCCTTTCCGAGTAACCATCAAGGCACCCTCGCATACTGCGGATATCTTCCATCAGGCCATCCGCCATCCCCTGGAGAAAATCCATGCTGTCACAGAGTTCCGCAGCGGTGGCGGCATAGTAATAGCCGTACTGGTCACTAGCGATGGGGTTCTTTTTCTTTCGCAGTCGTTTTACCAACTTTTGAAGATCCTTAACATTGATCCCCAGTGTCCGAGCCAACTCCCTGCCGCTTTTCCGGTTTTCACGGCCATGACAGGAACTTTTCAAATAGTCCAACAACTTGTCATCTCTCATAAATGCCTCCTTTTCCGGACACGTTTTACCGAAAAAGGGCGCAAAAAAGAAGGGGCCGTTTTGTCCCTTTCGGAAAAACGGCCCCTAATTTGGTGTGAGATTGTTACATGGTCATCTCCGGTTCATGTTCTGGCTGGCTGTATTCGTAGATGACCTCTTGCCCATTCCTGGCTGCATAGCCATGGTCTGTTGTGGACAGGCCATATTTTGCCATATGATGCTGGGCGTAGGCTACAGAGTCAAAGCACTGGTTGAGCAGCGGATCCTGGCCAAGTACACCCTCCTTTCGGGCCAAGTCCATGCCATACTGCGCAAGATCAACCCCGCGGGGAATATATTCGTAGCAATGGAGGTTTTGGGCGAGATCCAGTGCCAAATCCAGGCGGTGACAGTCTTCCAACTCCATGACACACATCCATTTTTCCAACCAGTGGGGTTCTCCCTGCCCCTGTTCCGCCCAGACATAGCCGAAGTCAATGGCGTGGCGAACCAATTCTCCTGCGGAGTCATATTGGCTGAGGATGTCGGTAATCTGGGGCAGAGCGCAGTCCACATCCACCGCCATGCACTGATCCAGTGTTTCTGCTTGCAAGGCATCCAGCCCGAGAAGCAGTTCATCCGGATGGACTGCATCCATGTACTCTCCTGTGTCGGGGAATCCAATCCAGACACCCTCCATATTGTTTCTGCTTACCAGTTTGATCCGAATTGCATACTCACCGGTGTTAGGCAGCGGCATGTTGGGATTTACCTCCGGCAAGGGACGATCGGGGTTCAGCCGCTCTACATAGTGGTTCTCAACAAAACTGCCTGAACCATGTTCCCGATAGGCTGCCCCAACAATTTCCGGGTCAAGGTAGCCCCGTGCCGCGTGTGTGGGGGTGTGAATATGCTCCATGACGAATCGTCCCAGTAGCACATCGTCCTCTGCTCCATAGAGGAGCTGGTAGTGATCCAATCCCTGAAGAATTTGGATGGTCGTCTGAATGTCCCTTGGTGATTCAATCTGCATGGCACCTCGGAAGAGCAGTTCTTCCTTTGCTGTCATGCTTTCCAACCGTTGTTCCAGCCAATCATGTTCCGATTTGCCCATCTCCATCCCCTCCAAAAGAGGGGCAAGGCGGTGTTTCATGGACTCATCACCTCCATCTGCGGCCCACAATGGGACTGCGAGTAACTCACATCCAGGTCGGTGTGCTGTACCACATAGCCTTCGGAGGTGAAGACTCCGCCCTCCTCCATTCTGGCCTTTCGGCCAATGGCTGCATAGTCCAGAACCTCATACACCTCTTCCGGCAGGCCGGGCGGAATTACCGGGAAATCATTGTCCACATAGAAGTGTCCCAGCTGCTCGTCATTACCAACTCCTGGAGCAACATGACAGCAATCCGCACTGTTGGCCAGGTCGACCAGCCGACACAATGGCAGTTCCGTCATTCCTTTATCCAGATCCATGCGGACAAGGCCCTCGAAGGCCGCTTCCTGGACAGGTTCCAAGGAGGCCAGTTTCTCAGCCAGCAGATTCGACTCTGTCAGATCCATATCCTCTGGCAAATGCTCCTCAAGGTATTCCCGCCCACAGAAGTCCGATACTTCGGTATAGAGGGGGGAGCCGGTGTTCAGTTCCAGCTGGAGTGCATCCAGTTTTTCCTGTTCCATAGGCAGTTCTACCAACCGGTGAGCTGTACTGTCCATTTCCAAAGGACTTACATATACGGTGAATCCTTTATTCAAGCGTCATTCCTCCCGTCTCCTGGTTCTGATGTTCTTCATACCACTTGGGATCCGCACCAGGTACATCCCAACCGCACATGCTGCCAGTGAGCATCGCCTGTTCCTGTGCCGGTGTAATGCCCCGATGCTGGTTGTTATAGTCCGCCAGGTAGCGGTTCTGGGCCCTGTCGCCGGTACTCCAGTCGCTGGGGTAGTAGCCGCTCTCACCTTTTTTGATGCAGATAAGTGTTCCTTCACCGGGAAGCACAGACCAGCACATATCCGGCAGGCGGGTGAGAGAATCGGGGGAGAACTTTTCTTCCTCGGTCTGGATTGTCCAGTTGCTGGAGTTCCAGAGACTCACATAAAGTTCCCCCTCTTCCAGATCGATGGCCCGCTGCTCAAATCCCTCGCCCCAACCGTCCGACGCCTGACCTGAAATGTAATCAGCCAGGGCTTCTTTTTCCTCCGGCAGAAGGTCACCCACTACCTTGCATTCCGCTACGCACCACAGCTGCCCATCGCGACTTTCTGCGTCAAACACGATGGACTGAACTTTTTCATTTACCCCATCCTGTTTATCATACCAGCGCATAAGGCCGCGACTTTTTTCCTCCGGCACCTGGTTTTCCAGAAGCGCCTCGTGAATGCACGACTGATAGTCTCGCAGATCACGACCATTCAAATCGTTGCCGTACTCCTCCAGATCTCCACAGCTGTCACGACCGTAAAGTTGAGCGGTGAGAGGCATGTAGAATTTCAGAGTCTGGGGTTCCGGTAACAGAACGCGGAATCGGTCTTCGCCAATCCGGAGGGCAAGGCCACTGCCGTTGTCCCAACTGATATGAAACTGTGCGTCATCATCGATATATTTGAGCGTCCCCATACTTCCAGGGGACAGTGCGTAGGGATCATCTTTCATTTCCGTCAATCGAATGCGAGACCCCTTGGGATATTGCTCCCGGAGAAAGTCCAGCCACTCTTTTTGTATTTGCATCTTGCACCTCCTACATGGTCATGCCCTGATCTTGGGACATATCCTCCAATTCCTGATGGAGTTGTTCTACTGCCTCGAAAATCGTTGGATCGTTCTTGAAACTCTCCAGTTTCTGATAGTCACCGAAAAATGTCTGCTCCCCGTCCACCATTCGGACAAAGTCGACTGTTGCGAAGTCATCCTTGGTGACACCAAGCCGTTTCTCAGGATGGTCGCTGTTCTGATAGAGCTCGACCGCTTCGTCCAGGGTAAGGTTACGGTGGAGCTGCTCCTGCGGGGTGTTACAATCAGTCATCACAAACCACGCATAGGAATGGGGGAGGGACGGGTCTGCCACATCTTGAAGGGCTTGCAACCCTTTCTCGGTCAAGCCGTAGTTACAGGTTCGTCGAGGATTTTCCTCGCCCGCAAAATCCAACAGAATATCATCCACTGCTTTCTTGATCTCTGGATCTTCAGAAAGCGTTTCGTGCTTGAATCCGGTCGTATTGCGGAGTGGAAGTTCTTCTTTGATAGTTTGAAGATACTGATGTGGGTCTGTGAACTCCTGAGCCGTCCCATCTGCAAAGGTCACTCGCCCCACTATCTTGTCCTTTTGGGCCATTTCCTGCTGCCGCTTATCATAGCAGTATAGGTAGCCCTGATAATCACCCGGAGTGGGGGTACAGCGGAGACAGTAGCGGTATTGGTCTGTTTCTGCCACATATCCAAAACTTCTGCTGTCCTCTGTGATGGTCCCGCCGTTTTTGTGACAGTAGTTGCTCATGGAGGCCAGATCTTTTAGCGGCCCGTTTGCTCGTAAGGTGTCAACGATAGCTTGGAGTTCTTCCTTGAATTCCAAAGTATTGAATCGATCCTCGTTGTGAGGCCACCAGGTATGCCAAAATTCCTTGCCACCAGAACCAAAGTCCGTGCGGATGTGACCAACTGTGCCCAGAGCTTCATCCTGTTTCTGGTCCAGTTCTGAATAGAAAAGGCCCGCCTCCTCAATGGAAGCGGGCCTCAGCTGAACACCGTTTTCACATTTTTTCGTAGGTTTCTGTTTCATGGTTTTTCACCTCCTTCGTTTGGTAAGTACACAACATACCACAGTTTAGAGAGATTAGCCATGGTCAAAAACATTTTTATAAGAGAAGTGAAAATAGCCTACAACAGCAGCTCCCAGTACGGCCAGCAAAGCCACCGAGATCATGAGTTTCTTTTTCATTTGCATTCCTCCTAATCCATCAGGTGATGCTGTTCAGTATTCTTTACTTTAAGCAACATATAAGCCATCAGTTATACCAAGAGAAAATTGACTGCCCGAGTCATTATGAAAGGTATTCCATCTCTAACGTATGTGTTTCCTCAGAAAAAGGGCTGCTGCATCGGCGGATCAGGCCGAACTCGGTTCGCCGGACTCCTTCCTCTGCCATAATGTCCTCGCCCAGCTTCTCAAAATCCATATACCCGTCGATGGTATCGATTAGCTCGTCATCAGCGCCAATGCGCCGAAGGACGGTTTGGCCATATTCATAGGTGTCCTCCGTGATACGCTCATAGTCGTCCAGATTCATGGCATATCGAAGAGCATCCTGCATGGTTTCCGGCTGCTCCACAGAAAGAACCGACAGGTATTTCATCAGCTCGCTGTCTTCAAGCTGCATCCCCTCGATTGCCCAAGCCAATTCGTTTGCATCTTCCACGCATACTCCCGTGGTGGGAATATACTCGTTCAAATTGGGAACAGCAAAAGAAACCTTGGTAATTGCGGCCTCTGCAAAACAATCGATCCCCAGCAACTTTTTTACTCGCTCCAATTCCTCCTTCAATGCCGGAAGCGATACACTCGCCTGCGCTTGGGAGGAGGAGAGGTCAAGCCGGATCTTTGCCGCCTTCTCTCTGACGGGTTCGGCATCCTGCTTGAGAAGCACATAGCCAGCATGGGTGTACGCACCACCATGCTCGGCATAGTACTCCGCACCGATTTTCGCGAAGTCCAGGTAGGGCCAGGCCGCTTCGGGGAACCTGGGATCGCCCTGAATCTGGCCGGCAACAGCGACATACCGGCCAAGCGTCACATCCGAATTGACATTAGGGATGAGAATGTAGTCCGATACCTGTTCCGCCACACGGATCATATCGTTCAGATCATTGATGCTGTTGCCATCCAAGGCGCCGGCATAGATGCTCCGTTCACGAGAGTCCATTTTGGCAATGATGCTCGAAAGCAGATTCAGCTGTGCAAGCTGCGTTCTGGAATCAGGGTCGAGTCCGCCGAGATATGACGGCAGGTTGGCAATCACACTTTTGATCTCAACGATCTCTGTTTTTCCTGTTCTGTTAGCTTGTTCAAGCTGGCTGTACGCTTCTGTCATAGCGCCATGAGATGCGGGCAAATTGAGCGGGACAATGACAGAACTCCCGCTGCGGCTCATAAAGAGTTGGATCATGTCATCCCTCCCATCTGAAAGTCCTGCTCCCGCTGATAGGACTCTGCCGGGTCGTCTGCCATCAGTTCCTCCAGACTTACTGTACCGACATAGGCGATGTAGCCGCGGTCGGTAAACACGCCCGACTGATAGCCCATGTGTTGCAGGCCATACCGCTCGTAGTCATAAAACTCGTCCAGATTGGGGTCATACTCAAAATGGCCGGATCTCTGAATCATGTATTTCCCATATTCCTCGGGGGTGTGGGCGCCGGGGGCGAATTCAAACAGATCCAGGTTTTCCGCCAAGCGGCGGATCTGGCTGGCGCATTCCGGTTTAGCCATACTTACTGCTGCTCCCAGCTTTCTGCGGTCGTCACACGAGAGTTTATCTGCGACCAGCGCCAGCTCATTGAGCTCGTAGATGTTGTCGCACCGGAAGTCCAGTGCTACATCCACTTCCTCCGGGAATGAACTGTCTGCCATAAAAAGGCGCATATCCTTTGGGTCAGCAATGCCGGAACGCTGCATGGCGCGCTCAATTTGTCCTTTTGAGGCAGGGAGATAGATCCAGGTCACATTCCTGCTGTTCTCCGGCTCCCACCGGGAGGATATCCCGACAGCAGTCATATCGGCCTCATAGTGATAGCAGGGCAGGTGCTTCCCATCATAGAGCTGTGAAAGCTGCATGCCGTTGTCATAGACCACTCCGTAGCGGGTGATAGTCCCCTCATTGTCCTCAATCAACAGGACAGCGGTTTCCACTCCGTCCAGCTGTTCCAGTTCTTCCATGCTGGCACACCCGCCATGGATGTTCATGTAGTGATCACGGCCAACCTCTTTCAAATTTGTGAAGTCCGTGATCACCGTCGCCTGCTGGCAGCAGAAGGTCAGGTTGATGAGATCCTTCATGCTGGTGAGATTCAGCTTTTCAGCCATCGCCTGAAATTGCGAAAACTCGCCCACAGTAAAGCTGTCCAGCCGCTTTGCCAGATAGTCCAACTCATCAAGGTTGACCTTGGTGCATACCAGCCGATTCAGCACAGGCCAGGCACTGTCGAGCGAGTCCAAGCGGCAGTCGGCTTCAGAGGCATCGCCGATCTCCAGTGCCTCCAACAGCGAAACACAGTGGTCGTACTGATTTCTGGGAATGGGAAGAGGGATCGTCGCAACACCGTATTCCGGGTGGTCAGCGTTGCTCAGAACTGCTTCCATCATCACATTGCATCACCTTACTATTACAATAAATTTGGACAGGAAAGCCGGGCAGCCAGTCCGGCTTTCTTTCCATCTCGTGCCTAAGCTACAATAAGAGGAGCAACTGGCTGACAACACCTCACTTGGGCTAACAAGTCCGCAGGAAAGACTGTCAGCCATCCTCTTGTTGCAGCGTTCGATTTAAGCAGGTTGAGCCACCGGATGCCGGAGAGTTCGCGTCACCCAATAGATTGAATCGGCAGCGAGAAAAGATGGATTCCGGTTGCAGATTCGTTGTATTGGAGGAATGTGGATGAACTGTGTTGGCATCGATATTTCCAAAGGGAAAAGCATGATCGCCGTCATGCGGCCCTTCGGAGAGGTAGTGGTTTCACCCTTTGAGGTGCTTCACACCGACAGCGAACTGAGTAAGCTGGCAAGGCTGCTCAAAAGTCTGGACGGTGAGACCCGTGTGGTGATGGAGTCCACGGGCAATTACCACGCGCCGGTGGCCTGGCTGCTCCACGACGCGGGGCTTTATGTCTCCGTAGTCAATGCAATGCTGGTGCATGACTACGGGAACAACAGTTTAAGACGGGCCAAGACTGACAAGAAGGATGCCGTGAAGCTGGCCAACTACGGCCTTGACCACTGGATCACGCTGCCGAGATATGTCCCGGAGGAGGATACCCGGCTCATGCTGAAGACCTGCTACCGGCAGTACCAGCAGTATTCCAAAGTACAGACCATGATGAAGAATAATTTAATCTCCCTGCTGGACACTGCTTTCCCAGATGTAAACCGCCTGTTTACCAGTCCGCCCCGCGCCGATGGCAGCGAGAAGTGGGTGGACTTTGTAGCTGCTTTTTGGCATTGCGAGTGCGTCTGCGGCCTGTCTGAGAAGGCCTTTACCACCAAGTACCAGAAGTGGTGCAGAAAGCACGGCTACAATTTCAGTGAAGATAAGGCGCTGGACATTTATGCCTCTGCCTGTGGACGCTTCGGTGTCATGCCGAAAACGGATACGGCAAAACTTTTGGTAGAACAGGCCATTTCCCAACTCCGGGCAACTTCCGCCGCGTTAGCTGCCCTTAAGCAGGAGATGCAGTCTCTGGCGACTTCTCTACCGGAGTATCCTGTGGTGATGGAGATGTTTGGTGTTGGCCCCACCCTCGGTCCCCAGCTCATGGCCGAAATTGGCGATGTGCGCCGTTTTCATTCCAAGAAAGCGCTGGTGGCCTTTGCGGGCATTGACGCCCCACCTTACCAATCCGGACAAATGGATGTCCGTAGCCGCAGCATTTCCAAGAGGGGGTCTGCCTCGCTGCGCAGGACACTTTTTCTGGTGATGGGTGTCATCCTGCAATGCGCTCCAATGGATGAGCCGATCTACCAGTTCATGAACAAGAAACGCTCTGAGGGCAAGCCCTACCGTGTCTACATGATGGCATCCGCCAACAAGTTCTTGCGCTTCTATTACGCCTCTGTGAAAGCCTACCTGGATTCTCTGGAGCACGACTGATTTTCCGGCTCTATACTGTCTGGCTGGCCGCCATTTTAGTTTTGAAATGCGCAGCGGCTTGATTTTGTATTGCCTTTTTCGCCTCCCTAAAAATCTGAATTTTCTACTTGACTTTTATTAGCAGGTCTTTCCTTCAAAATTCAAAATCGCATCTCCGTACTTGGCCAGAAGCAGAGCGCAGACAATCAGGTGGAACGCCTCATCTGTGACCAATTCGGGGGATGCGAGATCGGCAAGAGTGATATTGGGGCTACCGGTGGAGATGGCTTTGGCCGCCTGATAAACACTGTACAGCTCCGGCTGGATGCCGGAAAGCTGGACGGACTGGAAGTCAAATCCGCGGGCATCAAACTTCCAGATCATCCTGCGCCAGATATCCTCATACGCCGTGAGGAGAAACAGCGCGGCCAGATTACGGCCTGACATTCGATAGTAGCGCTCGCGCCAGTGCTGCCAGCGCTCACGATGGCACTCATTCAGAAAAAAGCTGATGGAGCAGCAAGTGAAATTCCTCTCTAAGCGGGCCAGAAGCTGTACCCCCGCTTCAGGGAAGAAGCAATCCCTGACGAACTCATTGAGATTCAGTGCGCCGGCCGCGATCCGTTCATCCAGGCAAATGCACAGTTTCAGCGGACAAGGCTGATTGCGCCTGAAGTTTATACAGTATGGGCACTCCGTGTCCTCGCTGCTGTATTGGAAACCGGGAGAATACCGGCCGTGACCTCTGACCTTGAAATTGGGCGGGGTCATCATCTGCTGTTCCAGCTGGCACAGCGGTGTATCTCGCATGAAATAGCGTGTCATAAGGTCATGTTCATCCCTTCCTGCTTGATTTCGCCATTGTCTTCTCTGATATCCGCATTCTCCTCCATGTCGTTCTTCTGACCGAGGACAAGGTATTCGCCCGGATAAAGTTCCATTTCGTAAAGCACGCTGCCATCACTGCTTCTGCGGTCAAGGACCTTGATGGTCGTGCCCTCAAATAAATAGTTGGATGCCTTTTCGAAATCAGAGCGGAATCCCTTCCCGTAATTACAGGTCGAATATTGATGAGTTGGCTGATCCTTGACCACGGAATAGTAAGCGTTGGTCTGAACCTCAGTCACCACCCGTACAAGCCCGACCAGGGCAGGGTGCTTGCTATGGCTGGTTGCCACCAACTCTGTCCCGGGGCGGATACAGCGTTTCAACTCAGCCAGATTTTTGATGCGCAGCGGCGCTTTTTGTTCGTTCTTTTGCTCCAATCTTCAATCCTCCTGTCTGGTTTGAGGCAATAAAAAAGCGCCGGAGTCTTATTTCCAAAACTCCGGCGCCTGAATATTACAAGATCGGTTCTTGGTTGTAGGATTCCATGGGGTGCTGCTCCTGCTCTCTTATGCGCTCCAGAGTATCGGGAGCTGCAATGGCAATCTGCTCCTGAACACTCCGGATGCACTTTTCCTGCTCGGCAGTCAAGTCAAAACCAGCGTCCAAGGTGTCAGAGCAGCACCGGTAGATTTCAACAAGCTGCTCCTGATTGAAAATTTGCTGTTTGGAAATGAGGCCAGCGCGGATGGCGAAGTCCTGCTTGGCACATACATAGTTTTCTTGAAAGTAATTGCCCTGGTTGAGACCTGTGCGGTCGAAGCTCCAGCCCCATGTGACGAATTGGACGCCAAGCCGGGTGGGATGGGCAGCCAGCACGGCTCCGTTGAAGTCAGCCAGCAGGCGGTAGTCACCGGTCAGGCTTTGGGCTTGCAGGGGCGGAGCCTGTTCCAGCAGCGTCATGTACTCACGCACGGTACAGGCCAGATCGGTGGCTCGCTCACAGGCTCGTTCCCGTTCCGGCGTCGCTACATCCTCCTGCCAGTAGCGAACGCCTCCGTCCGCTGTAATCCGGCAGAGGGGGAGACCATCCCACTCCACAGGAAGCAATTCGTCCTGCTCAGGCTGGGAGGTGAAACCCTCCCGCGTGAGCGCAATATGTAGTTCTTCAAAATACTGTTTTCGATCCAAGTTAATTTCCTCCTGTGCGTAATGCCCTTTGGGCTCTCATTTTGATTTTATCTGAAAAGAAAAAAGGCCGTCACCTTAAAAAAGTGACGGCCAAGATGTGTGGAATAGAAAAGTGGTTTGTACTACATTTTAGCACAAACCACTTTGTTCACAAAAATTTAACAAAATAATTTTCGAAGAAACAGAAATTTTTCCGTGTTGCTCACTCAAAATTGGGCGCAAAAGCCCTCAGTTTTAGTTCAAGTCCTCACCGCACGTGGAAGAGGTGGGAAGATATCTTTTTTTCGTGCAGTCAAAAATGGACGCGAAAAAACCCCGAAACCGTTGCGGCTTCGGGGTTTTCCGGTGCGATATCTTTTTTGGTCGCACAATGTGGTTGCGGGGGGAGGATTTGAACCTCCGACCTCCGGGTTATGAGTTCAAAATCAATCGTTTTTTATCGTTTTATAAAATCCAGCAAAGTGTTGGGGTGCAATGGTTTCAGCGGTTTTAGCGTTTTACATCGTTTTGTAAAATAGTTGAACTTTTCATAGTGGAGTTGAATTTTTGTTGAACTCAAAATGATAGCGGGGGCCTGTCACAGCCCCCGCTCCTTCACCTTACCAGGTGCAAAATGAATTGATAGACGATCCGCAGCCGGGACACGTCTGCACGGTCCAGCAGCTTGGAAATGGATTCAATCATGGCCTCGCGTGTCATGCTTTCTCCCCCTTTCTGGAATACCGGAAGCCCTTTGCCCTGCCATATTCAAAGGCAAGTGCCAGGGACTCAAATGTACCCATTCCCCGCAATGCCTCTAACTCTTCCATGCTCAGTTGGTAAGCCTCTGGGAACTTTACCCCGGTCCGCTCGATATAGCGGCGCATTTTCTCCATATTGGTCATGCCTTCTCCCCCTCTCCCACTACCACGCGCACCATGCGGAGAATAAGGGACAGCTGCCGGGCGTTCGCCCGCTCCAGAAGCCGGACAATAGCCGCTTGGGTTTCGTTGATGTTCATGTAAATTCCTCCTTGTCTTTTGGAGGGGGCCGTGGTACACTGGATGCACCAGGCCCCCGTGGTCATTGGCTGCCTCTTGTATCTCGCTTTGGTCGGTGCTGATACAAGGGGCTTTTCTCATGCCACGCAGAAGCGGCGGGCGGTAGTTTCCCTGGTGAAAGCCTGGGCCACATCGGGAAGGGCCTTGCGGAGGGCCGTGGTGTCGATTCTGGAGGACTTCACGGCCCTCCAGGTGATCTTATACTCCCCGGCCCGCAGCTCCTCAGAATCGCCCATATAGGCCTTGATGGCGTCTTTGATGGCTTCGGCCTCTGCCTCGGCCTCCTCAATCAGGGATTGCAGCTGGCGCAGCTCCCGGACCTTCCTCTCCAGTTCATTGGTGCTCATACTATGTACCTCCTCCGTGATGTTCTGGCGGCGGTGGGCTTTATGTGCACCCTCCCGGGGGTGACTTACCATATCCCGTTCCGCTCTTGCGTGGTGTTCTTAGTGTTACCCGTCCACCTTCGCCGGTCCCGCTCGGGGTGTTGCCCCCTTGCATGGTCTTATTGTACTATATGATTAACCATATATCAAGCGACAGAATACACAATGTTAACCATATATATTTGTGTGTTTTGTATATGGTTAAAAATATATAATGTGTGGTATAATCTTCTTTGAAAAGGGGGGTGATATATTGGCACCAACGGAAGCACAGAAAAGGGCTTCGGCCAAATATCAACGGGAAAATATAGCGAGCCTAGCTTGCCGCGTCAAAAAAGAGCAGGCAGAAAGTTTCAAGGCGTATTGTGCCGGGCAAGGAAAGACATCCAATGCAGTATTGCGGGACTATGTTCTGGAGTGTATAGGCGAGCCCGACAGCGCCCAGGAGCACCCCCGGGAGGGTGGAGGGCTCCAGCTATCCCCGGATACCCTCAAAGCCGCCCAGGAAGCCGCCCAGGCCGCAGGGGAGCCCGTCCCGCAGTTTATCGAGCGGGCGGTGGTCACCCAGGCAAAGCGGGATAAGGTGACCAGGAGCCTTGACCAGCCCCAGAAATAGAACTTGTGTTCTGTTCTCGGTTATAGTATACTGAAGATAGTCTTTTATTCGTGCGCTTCTTCTGCCTTTCCGGCGCACAGCAAAGCACCCCCGATCTCTCGGGGGTGCTTTTGTTTTACCAGCGCTTTAATACGCCATAGCTGTGGACCGGACAGAAGTAGATGCAATCTGTTCCATCAACACCTCTTGGATGGCCGCCGCCAGGGCCTTTCGGTCTGCGGCGGTGTTGCCGGTGTTCTGGCCGTTGATGTTGATGACCGGGGTCTGAGCGGTCAAGTTGATCTTGTTCACATAGCGGCGCTCCGCCATGTCCACAAGGGACTTGATATCCTCATCCGACATGTTCACGGATTTTTCAATATCCTCAAGAGTGCTGTTCGCTTCTTCAATTCCATCGGTCTGCTGCTGGAGTTCGTCGTAGGTGGGGTAGGAAGTGGAAGAAACGGTGGTATCCGCGGTCTGACTGGCAATCTCAGCCTTTTTGGCCTCGATCTCAGCCAGGCGGCTGGCGTGGTCGGCCTCTCTCTGGGTCTGCATGTCCGCAAGGAGCTGTTCACTCTCGGCGGCCCGGGCGGCTGCGTCAGCCTCAGAAGCAGCGAGGGCAGCATTGCGGGCAGCTTTGGCGGCCTCGTTCTGCACAGATGCTTCCGTTGCAAAGGTGACGTGCTCGATGGTCTCAAACGCCACACCGGGGATCTTGTTCACCGTGTTAATCAGGCTGTTGATGATGTCGATGGCGCCGTTAACCATGCTTTGCAGGATGGTGAGAACGTTGACCTTCATATCACCGATGAAATTGGCCACGGCCACGCCGACCGATTGGAATTTCAAGGACATCTGATCCAGTAAGTTCATGACGATATAAACACCCGTCATGACTCCGATCTTCAGCCAGTCAAACGCGTACAAAATACCGTCTTTTGCGGTCATCCAGGCCACTTCCAGGCCGCCCACGGACTGAATCCACTTGTAAATTACCGCAATTACAACACCGATAGCGGCAGCGATGGCCAAAAGGATGGGGTGACTCATCAAAGTGGAGAAAAACGTCTGTGCGGCGCCGGTGGCAATGCTTTGCGCTATTGCGTAAAATGTGACAGCGGCAGCAAGCCCGTAAAATACCCCGATTGCAACGTCCATATTGTTTCCAATAAGGTTGGCCAGCGAGTTTATAACGGACAAAAGGGGTTCGGCTGCTTTGGTTATCGTATTTACTGCGCTTGTCCACACCTGGCCCCAGGTCATGGGCATTTCCGCAAATTTAGCGTTTGTCTCTTCGGCAGAAGAGAGGAGGGCGTTTTTGACCACGGATGCGGTCACCGCGCCCTCACTGGCCAGCTCCCGCATTTCGCCCGTGGTGACGCCCATATAGTCCGCAATTGTCTGGGCGATGGTGGGGGTCTGCTCCAAGATGGAGTTCAATTCCTCGCCGCGCAGGGCGCCGGAGGATAGACCCTGAATCAGCTGAAGCATAGCCGCGTCCGCCGCCTGGGTGGATGCACCCGAAAGGGCGATCTGCTTATTAAGCTGCTCGGCAAAGGCTACGGTCTCCGCCGAGTTGCTGAACGCGTCGCCCGCCAGGGTGCCCAGCTTGGCCACCAGGTTGGTGGTGGCCTGATACGAACCACGGGACCGCTGCGCCGCCAAATAAATCTGGTCTTGCAGCTCGGCGGTAGTCTGCAAGCCGTCATTCATCATGTTGATGCGGGCGGTGTTGGAGGCGTAAGTGTCGGACAGGTTCAGCAGCGTTTGCACGCCCTTTATACCAGCGTAAGCACCAACCAGTTTTTTAATGGAGTTCATGAGGTTATCGGTTTGCGTTCTCGCCTGCCGAGTGCTCGATCCATACTGACTCATTTGCTGGCTCATTTCCTCAACTGCCATAGCTGTTCGGGCGGTGGCTGTCTCGATGTTGAGCAGCGACGCCCGCATATCATCAGATGCGCCGGCGGACCTTTGGATTAAGGATAGATATCGTGTCAGGGGGGCCGTGAACTGGTCCTCCATGACAAGAACTTCATGTATTGCCGCCATTTTTATTGTCACCTCGCTTTGATCAAAACTTGTCTAAACGGATAGTCAGGGGGACCCTCTGCAAAGCGCAGACGGGGGGGCGGAATGGGAGCACCTTCATCATTGACAAGGTCTATCTTGCCCGCTTCGTAGAGCTCCAAAAAACTTACCCCTGCTTTATGGCTCCAGCCATGCCACAAAATATCCCCGGATAATTTGATAGCCGTACACCCCTGATAATCGTACCGTTTTCCTTGAAAAAACTTCTCGATCTCGGGGAATGTCACCGACTCTCGGGAACGGATGAACTCCAGCAAGGCGGATTTCCTTACACGCAAACATCATCGCCCCCTTTCAGCAGCAGCTCATTGATACACTCATCCACGGAGCAGGAAATGGGGTCCACCTCCCGCCCCTCCGTGTGCTCATACCCCACGATCCGGCCCCGGGGGCTCTGGGGGCCGTGCTGGAGCAGGTAGGTTATCGGGTCATCCTCGGTTAAAAACCGCGCCCCGCCCTCCAGGAGAAAAACGGTCTTTCCTGCCTGTCTCTGTGCCGCTTCCGCCTCCAAGCGGCGGAGGCGCTTTAAAAGGTCAAGATTCACTGTCCGGCCTCCCTCTGCATTTTTTCAAGGTCCTCCAGGCGTTCCAGGAAGTCCACCCTTTCCGTCAGCCGCAATGAGTATTCCAGGGTAGAGCGGGCGGCCATGATCCTGGCTTGCGGGTTTCCTGGGGTCTCTGCAATCTCCCGCAGGGTCTCCAGCGCCGGGGAAATGCCTTGCCGGGCCTGCTGGGCGGCGTCCCGCAGCAAATCGCCGCAGGCTTTCCGGTATCGCTCGTTAAACTCCTTGTCTTTCAGGTACTCCCGCAAGGTGTTTTCACTGATCCCGGCGGCCTTTGCCGCCTCTGCCTGGGTTCTGCTCACCAAAAACGCCTGCAGTGCTTTTTCTTTTCGCGGTGTCGTTTTTATCACCTCGCTTGTGCTTTCTGTGGCTTTCTTAGGGTTTATACGGGGGTCATGTACTGCCGCAGTCCCCGGGACACGTCGGGCCGTCTTAGGGCTTTCAGGGCTGCCTGGTGGGCCTTGCTGTCCACTGCCTCTCCATACCAATACCGCAGCACCACGGCCCGCCGCTGATCTGCTGGGAGGGCGTCCAGCGCTTTCCGGATTGCTTCATTCCGGCGTGCTGCCGCGTCACGCTCCACAACAGCCTCCATTTCCGCCGCCGCTCTCGGGTCTGGTATAACGTCAGACAGAAGGAGCACGCCCCCTTCTTGATCTGTCAATTGAGTATCAAGGGATAGATAATTTTGCAGCGGGTCCAGCCTGTCCCGTTGTGTGCGCTGCCCTGTGGCCTCTGTGAACTCCGATTTGAGCCGCAAACCGTACCAGGTGAGGAACTGGCCCCGCTCGTGGTTCCAGCCCTCCAGGGCGGCCAAGAGGGCTATAAAAGCGGTTTGCAAGAGGTCCTCAGTATCTTCCCCGGTGACAGCAGACCACCGGCGGGCCTGCCGGTATGCAAAGCGCCGCACCTGCTGCCAGAGCTCCAGTACTTTGTCCTGCTCGCCTGCTTGAATCAACTTTGCCAATTCTTCAATGCTCATTGAAAACCGCCCCTTCCCGTGGTAAAATGTGAGCGATATGGACCACGGTAGGGATGCCCCCGGATTGTACACGCGATACAATCCGGGGGCTGTTTTTACCTCTCCCGGCGGCGCTTGTGCGGGTTCCGGGCGGCATAAGCTGCTTCTGCCTGTTCACAGGCCGTCATGAAGCGAGCGCCGCTGTCCCTGGTGGCCAGCCGGTCCTCCCATGCTTCACGCTGCCGGGGTTTGTGCGGGTATTGCAGCCGGTCATCCCCGGGGGCGTCCTGCTGAGCCTTGTGTGGGTTCCGCATTGCATAAGCTGCTGCGCTGCTCTCGCATTCTGTCTCAAAGCAGGCCCGCCGGATAGCATCCAGTAAAGGCGTCATCCCGTCATCATTGGGAGTGTCCATTTTCGCGTTCCGCTCGCGCAGCCGGCGGGCGTTTTCCTGCCGCTGGGCCTTTTTCGCGGCCATGACATCCGCCGCCGCCGGCCGGTCCTCATTTACCAGCTTTTCCAGTAGCGCCACAACCCGGGCCAGCTTCCGCTCCACTTCCGGGTCCCGCTTCTGGGGCTGCTGGGGGGCCTGGTCATTCACCAGGCACATTCTGGGCAACGGCATGGGGGACGTGTATGCCATTCTTCTGATAGGTTTACTCATTGTTTACACCTTCCTTTTCATGGAAATCTTTTTTCATTGCCTCCACCCGGGAGAAAACGGCGTTGCGCGGCATAAGGTCTCCACCCAGTGTCGAGAGGTTCGCCACCTGCCTCCAGAGGTTCGATTGCTCGTCGGCAAAGATGGCAAGGGTGGAGAGGTCTGCCAGGGTCTCCGTCCAGAACTGATCTAGGGCCCGCGCCATTTCGTCGGCTGCGCTGAACAGCTCTTTATCTCCAGACACGGCGACGCCGGACAGGAGGCCGATCTGGGCGGCAATCGCGGACTTTTGGGCCTCCAGGTTTGTGAGTTCCACCTGGATGTTTTCCAGGTCGGCGGAGTCCCCGGAAAGCGTGGCATTTGCCAGCCTGGGGGCGTAGTTGGCCACTCGCTCCTCCAGTTCTGTTTTCTGGTCCTTCAGTGCTTCGATACGGTCAGAAAGCGCCTTTTCCTTTTCTTTGCGGTCTGAAAAGTAGCCGTTGACGGCCCGCAATGTCTCGTCGGTCTGGGCTTTCAATGCGGCGGCGATCTCCCCCCGCAGCTCCAGCGCGGCTGCGGCACCGTATTCCTTGAGCTGGTTCATTTTAGCTTGGTCAATCATTTGTTTCTCCCCTCTGGTTTTTAATTTTCTTTTTCTGGATGAATGATTGTCTTATTTGGCTATGCCAAATTGGCACAGTGTGGGCGGCTATCTTATGCCAAATTGGCACAGTGTAATTGCGATTTGGGGCACGCACTGTGCCAAAATGGCATAACCAGTGAGAAAATAGACCCGATCGGCACTATGCCAAATTGGCACAGATCTACAACATGTAGCCACCCGATAGGTTTTAATCTTCCGGCGCTGGCCTCCACCGGGTGGAGAATAAATAGGCGTTCTTTTCTCGCGTGAATCGTCCGCTGCTCTCCAGTTCGACAAAGCCAGCGTCTAATAGCTCTTGCTGGTACCGGCGCATGGAACGCGGAGGAAAGCCGTACTTTTTTCCTGCTGATTGAGGAAATGTAAAGGCGCGTTTTCCGCCGCTTTCCATAGCCATGCACAGATACAAGTTCCGGGCTCCCATAGATAGCTTTTGAAACGCTTCGGACAGAAGCAGCGAATTTCCAACTTGAATGAATCGCCCTTCCTTGCAATCTTGCCGCGCCGACATCCAAAATTGAACCTTACAATTTTGCGCTGCTTTATGTCGTGGCATTATCCGCCCCCCTTTATTAGGTGGTGTCGGCGCTTTCCTCTGCCCGCCATACCACGATCTGATATCCCTGGTTAAAGGAAAGGCGGGCCAGCTCGACGGCCTCCTCCCAGGTCAGACCGTCAAAGCGCAGGGCGTCGGTTCCGGGGTCGGCGGCATCCAAAAACGCGCCGTCGACGGCTAAGACGGTGAAGCGCTGGCCTTCAAACATCAAACATCGCCACCTGTCCTTCAATCTCTGTATCTCCTTCAATAGCCCGAGCGGCTGCCAGAATCTCACACGCCCGGTGGCGCATGGAGCGCACACAGGCGGCCCGCTCCTGGGGTGTGGATGGAAGGTAATAGCCGCTTTTGCTGTCGCTGCAAATTGGAACATGTTGCCGCCGCTCAATGTGAATCTGCCGCCGAACTTCCCGCGTGCTCCACCCAGTAAGGCGCACCAGCTCCCGGAGGTGCAGGCCGTTTTCCTGTCCCTTTGCGAGAAATCTTGAAACAGGTCCGTGCCATGTGGTAGAATCAGTGTGGGGATCTCTGCCCGCTCGGCTGGTCTCCATCTCTGCCCGCTTGGATGTTGCAGCATCCCGGCGGGCGTTTCTTTTTTTGCTCAATTCTTGCCACCTCCTTCCTGGGATGGGGCGTTCAGTTGCTCCACCAGGCGGTCAAAGTTGATGAGGCACTTTCGGCCCGCATATACACAAGGGAGCAGCTTTTGCTTTTCCATCAGTCGCAAGGTGTACTCAGATAAAAGGCCAGTTCTTGCAACTTCACGGATGGACATAAAACGAGGGACTTCCACAGTCATCACAAAACACTCCTTTACGAAAAAATGTAGTTGCGTTGCGTCCATGACTGTAGTATACTTTATTGCAAACAGGGAGTAAATTCCCTATTTAAACCCTATTATGGAGTGATACAACGATGAAAACGGGGAGTAAACTACCTGATAAAAGGCTGAAAAAACTTAGGGAGCAGTGTGGCCTGACTCAGGAGCAAGTAAAAAACAAGATAGGCTGCGACCTGAAAACTTATAGATCATGGGAAAAAGATGGGAATTATCCAAGCGCTGACTACCTGATAGAACTGTCACAGTTATTCGGTGTATCAACTGATTATTTGCTTGGTATATCGGATTACACCAACATCGGAAACAAAGAGATGTCAGAAACAACGGGGCTAAGTGAGTATGCGATAGACATTCTTCGAGCTATCAATAGCAACCGTCCCGGAGGTGAAATGTATCCACAGCTTTTATCAATCATCATTAGCAGTTCGTATTTTGAGAAACTTATTTTTCAAATCAGGAAATACGCAATGGATATTGAAAAATTAAAGTTAGAACTGGAGCAAGGCAGCTCCGAAGATATAGCACTAATTGAAACTCTTTCATATACGTATCGTGCAGGAAAATTTGGGGTATCCGATGTATTGGGAGATATGTTAGATGAAATTGTCCCTGTACCTCCAATACTGTCTAAAAGAGGTGTAATCAATGGCTAACATTCAAGAGCGCCGGGACAAGGCCGGCAAGCTGGTTTCTTACTCCATCCGCGTCCATCGTGGCCGGGGGATGGACGGCAAGCAGCTCAAGCCCTGGACGGCCACTTTTGAGGTATCGCCCACATGGACGGAAAAAAGCGCAAGAAAAAAGGCCGAGGCTTTCGCCGCGACCTTTGAGAAAGAGTGCAAAGAGGGCATGACCTCTGACAGCCGCCAGAAGTTTGCCGCCTACTGCGATTATGTAATTGGTCTGAAAGAGCAACGGGGGGTGAAGCACTCCACCGTTGTGAGATACAAGGAGCTGACAGGCCGGATTTACCCACAGATAGGGCATATCAAGCTGCGGGAGCTGCGGGCCGACCACCTGAACGATCTCTATACCCTGTTGGGCCAGGATGGACAGAACAAGCGGGGCGGCAAGCTGTCCGCAAAGACGATCCTGGAGCATCACCGGCTGATCTCCACGGTGCTGGAGCAGGCAGTGAAAGAGGGCCTTGTCCCGTTTAACGTCGCCAGCCGCGCCACACTGCCGAAAGCCGAACACAAGGAAGTGAACTACTTCCAGCCGGAACAGGTGGCGGCGATCCGGGACGCACTGGAACAGGAGCCCATGAAGTGGAAAATGCTTGTCCATCTGCTGCTGATCACCGGTGCCCGGCGCGGGGAGGTGCTGGGGCTGAAATGGGACAAGGTGGACTTTGAAGGGAATAGGGTCTATATCTGCAACAGCGTCCTTTATTCCCCGGATATCGGCATCTATGAGAGTACGCCCAAAACAGAACGGTCCCGCCGGTACATCACCCTGCCCGCTGAGACAATGCAGTTACTCCGGCGGTATCGGGCATGGCAGGCAGGGGAGCGGCTGCGGCTGGGGGAGTACTACCAGAATCAGGACTTTGTATTCTCCCAGGACAACGGCAAGCCCATGCACCCGGACAGCGTGACCGACTATCTCAAAAAGTTCAGCAAGCGCCACGGACTCCCACACATTAACGCCCATGCATTCCGGCACACAATGGCCTCCATGCTGTACTTCAATGGGGTGGACAGTGTGAGCATTTCCAAACGGCTGGGTCATGCTCAGGTCAGCACCACGGCCAATATTTACGCCCATGTAATGGAGGAGGCCGACCAGCGCAATGCGGATATCTTGTCAGATATCTTTTTGAAAAAGGCTTGAATTTGAGAGGCGAGTTGAATTAAAGTTGAATTTCTCGACACGCCTCATTTTTGAAAATGGCAGAAAAGTAATAAAAAACACCTGATTCCACGAGAATCAGGTGTTTTTTTCTGGTTGCGGGGGGAGGATTTGAACCTCCGACCTCCGGGTTATGAGCCCGACGAGCTACCAAACTGCTCTACCCCGCGATATGGTGCCGGAGACCGGGATCGAACCGGCACGGGATTACTCCCACGGGATTTTAAGTCCCGGGCGTCTGCCAATTCCGCCACTCCGGCGTGGAGGGCTCCGATCTCGCGTTTCTTGAGTGCCCAATTAGAATAACACAGCATGGAGCACATGTCAACCCCTAATTTCAAAAAATTCTGCGACAGGAATCGTACACATCCCTCCCGGCTCCCGGCATATACTGATACGTACATCACCGGGAAGGAGGGAACCCTATGAAGCAGTACCCGCATGATGATACCATTCAGCGCACCGGCCCCAGCGGAGATGTGGATGATCTGATCTTTTGCAGCGATCCGGCCTGGTCTGCCAGTGACCGATGAAGCAGGATCTCACATAAAAACCGCCCGTCTTCGGGCGGTTTTTTGGTGCCCCTCTCTTTACATTATTGCCGCGGTTGGATATAATAGTAGGGCTATTTTACGGAAATGAGAGTGGATCTATGTTACAGTTTGATGAATATAAGGTAAAGCTCAACAACCTGCGGCCGGAGCTGGAAGAGCTGGAGCAGGCCCTTGGGCTGGAGGCCGCCCGGCGGGAGGCCGAGATGCTGGAGTCGGAGTCCGCCTCCGACGGTTTTTGGGACAACCTGGAGAAGGCCCAGAAGGTGCAGCAGCGGGTGAAGAACCTGCGTGACAAGATCGAGGGCCAGGAGAAGCGCCAGAGCCAGTGGGAGGACCTGATGACTCTGTGCGAGCTGGGCAACGAGATGGAGGACGAGAGTCTGGTGCCCGAGCTGGAGGAGGGCTTTGCCAAGCTGCAGGCCGACATGGAGGAAGCCAAGCTGTCCACCCTCTTCACCGGCGAGTACGACAACTCCAACGCCATCCTTACCTTCCACGCAGGTGCCGGCGGCACGGAGGCCCAGGACTGGGCCCAGATGCTCTTCCGGATGTACACCCGCTGGGCGGAGCGCCACGGCTTCACCTGTAAGACCCTGGACTATCTGGACGGCGACGAGGCCGGCCTGAAGAGCGCCACCATCCTCATCGAGGGTGAGAACGCCTACGGCCACCTGCGCAGCGAGCACGGCGTGCACCGTCTGGTGCGTGTGTCTCCCTTTGACGCCAACGCCCGTCGGCAGACCTCCTTTGCCGCCATCGAGGTCATGCCCGACCTGCCTGAGGACGCCGATGTGGAGATCCGGCCCGAGGACTACGAGATGCAGGTCTTCCGTTCCTCCGGCGCCGGCGGTCAGCACATCAACAAGACCTCCTCTGCCGTCCGTCTGATTCACCATGCCACCGGCATCGTGGTCTCCTGCCAGACCGAGCGCAGCCAGTTCCAGAACAAGGACACCTGTCTGCGGATGCTGCGGGCCAAGCTGGTGGAGCTGAAGATGCAGCAGCATGCGGAGAAGATCTCCGACATCAAGGGCGTGCAGCTGAAGATCGAGTGGGGCAGTCAGATCCGGTCTTACGTGTTCATGCCCTACCAGCTGGTGAAGGACAACCGCACCGGCTATGAGACCAGCAACGTCAACGGCGTGATGGACGGCGATCTGGACGGCTTCATCAACGCCTATCTGAAAGCGGAGGCCACCGGCAACTGGGCGGAGAAGTAATCCGCCAAAATAAAAGGAGATAATTGCCATGCTTAAGGTGCTTTATCTGCTGAACTACGCGGGCAAGGCGGGGACCGAGCGGTATGTGGAGACTCTGGTCAAATACCTCTCCGCTGACGGGCTGGTACAGCCCTTCTTTGCCTACAACGAGGGCGGGCTGCTGGTGGAGCGGCTGGAGGCCATGGGGGTTCCCTGCCGCCAGATCACCATGCGCCGCCGGTTTGATAAGCAGGCCGCCAAGGCGGTGGCCGAGCTGTGCCGGGAGTGGGACATTGACCTGATCCACTGCCACTATCTGCGGGAGCATTACACCGCCCTGCTGGCCAAGAAGTACAACAAGAAGATCCGGGTGGTGTACACCAACCACTTCGTGATGGCCAATGACTTTGTTACCCGTCTGTCCAACCGCTGGATGGACAAGCGGCAGGATCAGATGATCGCCGTATGCAACAAGGGCAAGGAGCAGCTCATTGCCAACGGCTGGAGTGCCGACCGGATCCAGGTCATTTTCAACGCTGTGGATCTGGAGGCCTGGGCGGGTGACCGCTCCCAGTCTACCCTGCGGTCTGAGCTGGGACTGCCCGAGAACCAGTTTGTCATGCTGTGCGCCTCCCGCTTTGCCGACGACAAGGGCCACAAGTACCTGATCGACTCGGTGAAGCGGCTGACCCAGCTGACGGACAAGCCCTTTACTCTGGTGCTGGCGGGCGACGGACCTCTGCTGGAGCCCTCCAAGGCCCAGGTGAAGGAACTGGGGCTGGAGGAGCAGGTGAAATTCATCGGCTTCCGCAAGGACATCAAGAATCTGTACAAGGGCTCTGATCTGTACGTCAATTCCTCTCAGCACGAGGCGCTGTCCTTCCTCATTATTGAGGCCATGGCCGCCGGCCTGCCGGTGATCGCCACCGATATGGGGGGCAACTCCGACATTGTCAACGAGGAGGCCGGATGCGGCCTGCTGGTGACCTATGACGATCCCGACTCCATGGCGGGGGCCATGAAGCGGTTTTTGGAGGACCCCGCCTTTACCGAGCAGTGTCGGGTCAACGCCCTGCGGACCATCGAGGAGAAGTTCGAGGTCCACAAGATGGCAAAAGTGACCTATGGCGTCTATGAAAAAGCGCTTCACGACTGATTCCAAGGAGTAAAAAAGCTATATGTCTATCGCAACGAACAGTCTTTTTGTCCGGTTCTTCCTGGCCTTCTGGCTGGGGATCCGGCATGCCTGGGCGAGCAGCCTGCCGGGCCGGGCGTGTGCGGGCCTGGAGCGGTGGTTCACCAGACAGCTCCGGGGCAGCGCCATCTTCCGCTTTGTCTGGCGGGAGGGCACGGTACCCAAGGCCTGGCCCAACAGCTTGTCCTGTCAGCTGTTTACCGGTATTATCAACATCCCGTGTGCCATTTGTAAGTGGATCTACAAGATCGGCCGCCCGATATGGGACGGCAGTCTGTTCTGCCGCTTCCTGGGGGCCGTGGGCGGGGCCGGGTTCTTCTTCCTGGGCCTGTTTATGCTGGTCATGCTGGTGGCCCCCCACGAGATGTGGAACAACACCTATGGCCTGCTGGGCGTGATAGCCGTCACCGGCCTGTTTATCATCGGCAGTGCCTCCCGCGCCAAGGACCGGCTGGAGCTGGACACCCTGGGCCCCTACATGACCATCTACATGGCCTTTATCTGCATTGCCCTGGCGGGGTCCATTTCCACCCGCCTGTCCATGCGCTTCTTCGCCTTCCATCTCACCGCTTTCCTGCTGGTGCTGCTGGTGGTAAGCACTGTGCGCAAGTACGAGCAGCTGCAGCTGATGGTGGCCTTGGCGGTGCTGGGCGTCTCCATTGCCGCCCTCTACGGCTGCTACCAGGGGTATGTAGGCGTGGAGGTGGTGGCCTCCCAGCAGGATATGACCGTCAACGCCGGTATGCCCGGCCGGGTCTATTCCTTCTTTGATAACCCCAACAACTTCGCCGAGCAGCTGGTCATGCTGCTGCCGCTGGATATGGCCCTCTTCCTCAACTCCCGCTGGCGGGGCAAGATCCTCTCTCTGATCGCCCTGTGCGTGGGCGTGGTGGCCATCGGCCTGACTTACGGCCGGTCCTGCTGGATCGGTCTGGCTCTGGCGGTGGTGGTCTTCCTGGCCCTGATGGACTGGCGCTGGGTGCCTCTGTTCATTCTGGCTGGTGTGGTGGCTATCCCCTTCCTGCCGGAGACCATCTATAACCGGATCCTTACCATCACCAACACCCAGGACAGCTCCACCCAGTACCGCTTTGAGATCTACAGCACCACCAGCAATCTGATGCGGGATCACTGGGTCAAGGGTGTGGGCCTGGGTACCGACGTGATGAAGGAGGTCTTCCAGACCTATCCCACCAACTTTGACGGCACCTATCCCATCCACACCCACAACAACTATCTGCAGATGTGGGCGGAGACCGGCATTTGGGGTATCATCGCCTTCCTGGCTGTGCTGCTCTACCAGCTGAAGAGCGGCGTCAAGGCTTTCCGGGCCGCGCTGGACAAGCGCACCAAGCGGATGCTGGCCGCTGGGCTGGGTGCCTTCTGCGGCATCCTGGTGGTCAGTGTGGCCGAGTACACCTGGTTCTATCCCCGCAATATGTTCACCTATTGGTTCCTCTTCGGCGTCATTGCCGCCTGCGTCAAGCTGGTCCGGCAGGAGCAGAAGAACAAGGCTTAATCAGAAAAACAGGGCGCCTGCGAAAGCAGGCGCCCTGTTTTTCTTATGTGTCAAATTCCAGGTAACGGAGGGTATTCGTCTCGCTGTCATAGCAGGCAAAGGTATAGTTCTGGGAGTAACGGTTGAACATGCTACCCTCGCCGTCGGTCTGCCGGTCCATCAGGAACCACCAGCCCTCCTCCGGCACCGGCCACTCCGCCATCCCAGCCCCACCGTTCCACAGAAAATCTTCCATCTCCTGGTCCATGGGGAAGGGGTTCCAGAGGCCACTGGGGTGGGTGGATATGGCTTCGGCTACCGTCTCTCCATCCTCCGGAGAAAAGACCAGCTCCATGTGGAGCAGCCCGTCTCCGTGAAAGCCGCCGTGGCTGTCGGCGGAAGTGAAGCTCTGGCAGGACGGCAAGTTCAGGACCAGCTGACGGGCGGCATAGCTCGGTTGGTCGGTTCTGCTGCCGCAGGATGACAGCAGAACCAACAGCAGCAGTGAAGAAAAGAAACGGATCATCGAACGGTTCCTCCCAGATACCGACGCACCAGGGCGCCGCCGTTGAGCAGAAGGTTCACCACCGTCAGCACCACGGCGGACAGCAGCATGGCGCGGGCGGTGTCCAGCAGGGTGGACCAGTCTTCGCACTGAATGCCACCATAGAAATAGGTGCAGGCCAGCAGCAGGGTCAGGGCGCAGCAACTCAGGCTGCATACGCTGAACCGCAGGTCACGCCGGATCAGCCCAGCCAGTCCCAGTCCCCAGGACAGCAGTCCCAGGCCCAGAGCACCCAGCAGGATCATAGCGACCAATACCGCCATGGCTCACTCCTCCTCCGGCACATATTCCAGAATATCTCCAGGCTGGCAGTCCAGGGCCTTGCAGATGGCCTCCAGGGTGGTAAAGCGCACCGCCCGGGCGTGGTTGTTTTTCATAATGGATAGATTGGCCAGGGTGACGTCCACCTTGGCGGACAGCTCGTTGAGGCTCATCTTCCGCTTGGCCATCATCACATCCAGGTTTACAACGATGGGCATGGGAACACCTCCTCAAATGGTCAGGTCGTTTTCCGCCTTCATCTCCGCCGCCTGGCGGAAGAGGGCGGACATGACCAGACAGAGCAGCCCGCCCAGGAAGAACAGGGGGACAAAGAGGGCGTTGTAACTGAACAGGGGAGCGATAGATTGGTCATAGCATAGACGCCAGATGACCCGGACCAGGGCGGCAGCAGAGATGAGAAAACAGCAGATACCGGCGCGGCGCAGCGTGACGCTATTTTCTGTGCAGAAAGGGGTTGCTTTCAGAATGGTGTTCAGCACCCGGCGCCCTTGCCAAAGGATGACGGCCATACATGCGCCGCAGAAGAGCAAAAATCCGGACAAAACATCGGCATAGGGACCGTTGAATCCCCACAGGGACCAGCCGCCCAGAAAGAGCATATGCAGAGTATCGTCGATATCGTAGTCCAGCCACACCGCCAGACCCTGCTGCAAGCCGATGTGTACCAGGCCCGGCACCATGATGAGCGCGATAAGGTTACATACAAAGGTGATAGTTACCAGTATTTTCAGCACATAGGCCAGTTTCTGTACACGGGTTCGTTCCATAGCGCTCCCTCCTTTGGCATCACTGTACCACCTGACAACTCGTTTGTCAATGTATTTTTATTGTTTATCAATATATCCGCGAGGCCTGTAACGTTTTGTCGGAGAAAAACGTGTATCATACAGAAAGGGCGAAAGGAGAGTGAGCTATGGAGCGGGAAGAGGCGGCCCGGCTGGTGGAGCAGTACAGCACGGCGGTGTACCGGCTGGCCTACGCCAGGACCGGGAACCGGGAGGATGCAGAGGACATCACCCAGGAGACCTTTCTGCGGCTGGTGCGGTCAGCCCCCACCTTTCGGGACGGGGAACACTGCAAGGCCTGGCTGCTGCGGGTAGCCGCCAACTGCGCGGGGGATCTGCACCGTTCCCCCTGGCGTCGCCGATTGGTGCCCCTGGAACAGGCGGGAGAGATGGCCGCGCCGGAGCCGCCGGAGGAACAGGGCATGGAGTCGCGCCTCCTGGCGCTGCCGGAGGACTACCGGGTGGTGGTCCATCTTTATTACTATGAGGAGCTGAGTACCGCGGAGATTGCCAAGGTGCTGGGCAAGCGGGAGGGGACCATCCGCACCCGCCTGAGTCGGGCCCGGGCCATGCTGCGGGAGGACTTACAGGAGGGGGAAACGCCATGCTGAAGCAGGATTATCAGGCCTGGATGGACCAGGTGGAGCCGGGGCAGGACTTTCAGGCCCGGCTGACGGAGGCTATGGCAGCCCAGCCGGTCCGGCGGCCCCGCCGGATCGGACGAACCATGTTGGCAGCGGCGGCGGTGTGCGGCGTGCTGATGGTATCGGCCTTTGCCCTGTCGCCCACCCTGCGGCAGATGCTGGAAAGCGCCCTGGGGGGATATACGGAATATGCCCGGCCGGTGGAGGGGGCGGATGTATCCAACGGGATGGAGCTCCGGGTAGTGTCTGCGCTGAACAGCGGCTCTATCTTCAAGGTTTATGCCGAACTGCGCAATTTGGATGGGGAACCGGTCTGCGATACGCTGCGTGTGAGCGGGATACTCACTCCGCTCGAAGGGGGCGAGGATACTGGCTCCATAACCAGCAGTGCGGAGTGGGTGGGGTATGAGAAAGAGAGTGAGACTGCGCTCCTGGAGTTTACAGTGTGGGGATTTTCAACGCCCATTGGGGACCAGTTGGAACTGTCTGCTATCGTCCTGCCGCCGTTGGGAGAGTTGGAGATCACCGATCAATGGAAGATCGCGTTTACGGCGGAAGAGCTGCCGGTCAGAAGGATTCCGCTGAACGGGGAGATTTCCGGTACCCCATTGCTCCAGGCAGAGCTGTCTGCCCTGGGTGTGACCATCCAAACTGACGGTTGGAATACCATCGATGCATTCCCGCTGACCGTTTTCTGCAAAGATGGCAGACGACTGTCCCTAACGCATGGGGGCGGGGGCAGCGTGGGGGATACCCGGCTGACCTGCTGGGAATATGATGAGCCGGTGGAGCCGGAGAAGGTGACCGGTCTGGCCCTGGGGCAGTGGTACATCCCCTTGGAGGGAGAGAAGGCCGGTCAGAGCTATTGGCTGGAGGAACAGCCGTGAATCGCATCAGGCCCCGCCGTATTTTACGGCGGGGCCTGATGGTTTTTCTTGCATTGATGTTGTATTTCTAGTATAATATGCTGGATTATGGAGGCGGCCGATGCCGCCAGGATATGATACGAGGAAGTGCAGTCAATGAAGTACGATTTTGCTGCCATTGAGCCCAAGTGGCAGAAAAAATGGGCAGAGGAAAAGACCTTCCACTGTGAGAACCACAGTGATAAACCCAAGTTCTACGGCCTGGTGGAGTTCCCCTATCCTTCCGGACAGGGCCTGCACGTGGGTCACACCCGTCCCTATACCGCCATGGACGTGGTGGCCCGCAAGCGCCGCATGGACGGCTACAATGTGCTGTTCCCCATGGGCTATGACGCCTTCGGCCTGCCCACCGAGAACTACGCCATCAAGAACCATATTCACCCCGCCAAGGTGACCCACGACAACATTGAGAACTTCACCAAGCAGCTGCATATGCTGGGCTACTCCTTTGATTGGGACCGGGTCATCAACACCACCGATCCCGCCTACTACAAGTGGACCCAGTGGATCTTCCTCCAGCTGTACAAGCACGGCCTGGCCTACAAGACCACCATGCCCGTGAACTGGTGTACCTCCTGTAAGTGCGTGCTGGCCAACGAGGAGGTCGTGGAAGGTGTGTGCGAGCGCTGCGGCGCTCCCGTGGTTCGCAAGGAGAAGAGCCAGTGGATGCTGAAGATCACCGAGTACGCCCAGCGGCTCATCGACGATCTGGACGACCTGGACTTCATCGAGCGGGTCAAGACCCAGCAGAAGAACTGGATCGGCCGCTCCACCGGCGCCGAGGTCACCTTTAAGGCCACCACCGGTGAGGATATCGTGGTGTTCACCACCCGGCCCGACACCCTGTTCGGCGCCACCTATATGGTCCTCTCTCCCGAGCACGCCCTGGTGAAGGGCTGGCTGGAGAGCGGCAAGCTGAACAATGTGGATGAGATCAAGGCCTACCAGGCCGCCGCCGCCTCCAAGTCTGACCTGGAGCGTACTGAGCTCAACAAGGAAAAGACTGGCGTGTGCCTGGACGGCGTAAAGGGCATCAACCCTGTCAACGGCAAGGAGATCCCCATCTTTATCTCCGACTACGTGCTGGCTACCTACGGCACCGGCGCCATCATGGCCGTGCCTGCCCACGACGACCGTGACTGGGAGTTTGCCAAGAAGTTCGGCTGTGAGATCATCGAGGTGGTCTCCGGCGGCGAGGACGTGCAGAAGGCCGCCTTTACCGCCAAGGACGAGACCGGTATCCTGGTCAACTCCGACTTCCTCAACGGCCTGACCGTAAAGGACGCCATCCCCGTCATCACCAAGTGGCTGGAGGAGAAGGGCATCGGCGAGGCTAAGGTCAACTATAAGCTCCGCGACTGGGTGTTCTCCCGTCAGCGTTACTGGGGCGAGCCCATCCCCATGGTGTACTGCGAGAAGTGCGGCTGGCAGCCCCTCAGCGAGGACCAGCTGCCTCTGCTGCTCCCCGACGTGGACTCCTATGAGCCCACCGACGACGGTGAGTCCCCCATCTCCAAGATGACCGATTGGGTCAACGCCACCTGCCCCCACTGCGGCGGCCCCGCCAAGCGTGAGACTGACACCATGCCCCAGTGGGCCGGCTCCTCCTGGTATTTCCTGCGCTATATGGACCCCCACAACGACAAGGCCCTAGCCTCCAAGGAGGCTCTGGAGTACTGGAGCCCTGTGGACTGGTACAACGGCGGCATGGAGCACACCACCCTGCACCTGCTGTACAGCCGGTTCTGGCACAAGTTCCTCTATGACATCGGCGTGGTGCCCACCAAGGAGCCCTACCAGAAGCGTACCTCCCACGGCATGATTCTGGGCGAGGGCGGCGAGAAGATGTCCAAGAGCCGCGGCAACGTGGTCAACCCCAACGACGTGGTGGCTCAGTATGGCGCCGATACCATGCGCACCTATATCATGTTCATCGGTGACTTTGAGAAGGCCGCTTCCTGGAGCGACAACGCTGTCAAGGGTTGCAAGCGCTTCCTGGACCGTGTGTGGAATCTGTCCGAGAACCTGACCGATTCCATGGACTACACTCCCGCCAATGAGAGTGCCGTTCACAAGACCATCAAGAAGGTGGCCGACGATATCGAGGCCATGAAGTTCAATACCGCCATCGCCGCTCTGATGGCTCTGGTCAATGACTTCTATGCCAACGGCTGCTCCAAGGGCGACTACAAGACCCTACTGCTGCTGCTGTCCCCCTTCGCCCCCCACATGGTGGAGGAGCTGTGGGAGAGGCTGGGCTTCAATGCCGACGGCATGGCCTGCCAGCAGAGCTGGCCCGCCTACGACGAGAGCAAGACCGTGGCTGCCGAGGTGCAGATGGCCGTCCAGGTGTGCGGTAAGCTGCGCGCCACCGTCACCGTCCCCATGGACAGCGACGAGGCCACCGTGGTGGCTGCCGCTCTGGCCGATCCCAAGGTGCAGAAGTTCACCGAGGGCAAGAACCTGGTCAAGACCATTCTGGTGCCCAACAAGCTGGTCAATCTGATCGCGAAATAAGTATGCATATGAATGGTGTGCATCATATATCCCTGAAGGCCAAGGGAGCCGAGCAATTCCAGCAGGTACTGGACTTTTATCAGCAGGTGCTGGATTGCCCGCTGGTCCGCCGCTGGGGTGAAGGAGATCATCAGGGTGCCATGCTTGATCTGGGCAACACTCTGCTGGAGGTCATGGCAAACGGTGGGAAGGAAGAGAAGGGCCTGTTTGCCCATATTGCCTTTGCCACCGATGATGTGGATGGCATGGCCCGGCGGGTCCAGGCAGCGGGACAGACGGTTTTTCTTGGGCCGGAGGATAAAAATCTGGGTGAAAATTATCCCATTCGTATCGCCTTTTGTACGGGTCCTGCCGGAGAGGAACTGGAATTTTTTCAGGAGCGATGAAGATAGAATTCGAGAAATAAAAATCTGCTCTTGACATTTGCTTGCGGATAGCATACAATGATTCTGTTAAAGCCATATCTATGTGTGGCCCTTTTGGCGGTGGAACCCCGCCGCTTCGGAGGGAGGGGAAGTCAATGTCGGAAGTCCATGTGAAGGACGGCGAGTCCTTGGAGAATGCGCTGAAGCGTTTCAAGCGCAGCTGTGCCAAGTCTGGCGTTCTGGCCGAGGTTCGCAAGCGTGAGCACTACGAGAGCCCGAGCGTTAAGCGCCGCAAGAAGTCTGAGGCCGCCCGCAAGAATCGCAAGAAGTATTACTAATACGACGAATCACAAAACCCCGCGCCAACGGCGCGGGGTTTTGTTGCGTTTTATTGAGACCGTCCGGACAGAATATCATCCAGCAGGTCCTCCACTTGAGGATAGGAGAGGACTGCTTGCTGGATGCCCAGATCCCGGGCTACCCGCAGCTTTTTGCGGATGGAGCCGGCGTCGTCAAAGAGTACGAAGTGGGCGCCGTTCTCCCGGGACATGTAAGTAAAGTAGTGGGCGCACAGCTCGCTGGAGAAAAAGACCGAGGGGCTGCGCTCGGTCAGCATCCGGGACAGATCCTCCCGGGACAGGGGTTGGCCCTGTCCGGTGGGGGAGGGGAGATAGAAATCCTCTGCTACCCGCTCCACCGCCAGAGTGACCCGGTCGGGACCATAGGTCGACACAGCCTCCCGCAGCCGCTGGACCAGCGAGCCGCCGGAGAGGGCGGAGGAGATAAGCACATGGGTGTGCCCATCGCAGCCGCCGTAGGCCTCGGGCACGTAGAGGGGCCAGCCCCGCTTCCGGGTCAGGCCGGACAGGGTCTGAACGATTTCCGCCAGCAGGGGAAGCGGGCGGCCCTCAAAGTCGCATAAAATACCGTCATAGCCCCGGGCGGAGCACTCCCGGATCACCTCCTGGCAGAAGGAACCGGCCTCACCCCGGCCGTCGAAGCCGACGCAGTCCAGGGCCATGAGGCCGCCCCGGACGGATATGGGCATATTGGCCCGGAAGAGATGCGGGCCACCGCCTACCCGGTAGGCCGCGTGGGCCACCGGCAGGCCAAACCGCAGGGCCGCCCGGCTGTGGGCAGGCGGTGCGGTGAGAAGGATGGTGGAATTTGGTTGCATATAAGCTACCCCCTTGTCCAAGTTGTAAGAAGCGTGTATAATCAGCTTGTCGAAAAAGCCTTTCCGACAAGCTGAGGCACGTTTTGAAACTTGAGGCAAGTTTCAAAACGTGTTTGATCGAACGCGAAAGACAACCCTGACGGTTTTCTTTCACACTATCTTTCCCTCCGAATCCTTTGCGCTGGAGGTTCTTTTCGATAGCCTGTACCATCCTATGCTGACCAGACAGCAAATAGACGAGGTGAAGCCATGCTGACGGCCCACTGGTCAGGAAAGACCATTTACGACATTGATCCCGCCGCCCTGGCAAAGCGGGGCATCCGGCTGCTGCTGGCCGATTTGGACAATACCCTGGTACCCTACGGTGTACCGGAGCCTACCCAGCCAGTGCAGGAGTGGACGGCGGCGCTGCGGGAACAGGGGATCACTCTGTTCGTGCTGTCCAACAACCGGCATCCCCAGCGGCCGGAGCGTTTTTCCAAGGCACTGGGCGTGCCCTATATCGGTCACGCCGGCAAGCCCAAGCCAGGCTCCTTTTACAAGGCCATGGAGCAGATGGGCTGCACGCCGGAGCAGACCGCCATTGTGGGGGATCAGATCTTTACCGATATTCTGGGCGGCAGCCGCGCCGGGGTGACCACGTTGCTGGTGGAGCCCATCCGGCTGGCGGGCAATCCGGGGCGCTACCTGCGGTACGCCGCCGAGTGGCCCTTCCGCGCCCTGACAAAAAGGAGAGCAAAACCGTTATGAGCGCAATCTTCGGCCCTGCGGGCAACGCAGAGTCCTTTCCCTATAAATCCTCGGTGGACGCCCCCCGGTGGCTGGCCGGGCTGGGCCTGGACTGCTACGAGTACCAGTGCGGCAAGGGCGTCAATGTGGGGGAGGAGACCGCCCGCAAGGTAGGGGCGGCGGCCAGGGAGGCAGGCATTTCCCTGTCCCTCCACGCCCCCTACTTTATCAATCTGGCCAATCCCGATCCCGAGAGCCTGCAAAAGACCATCGGCTATATCACTGCTGCCTGCCGGGCAGCTGACTGGATGGGAGCCACCCGGGTAGTCATCCACTCCGGCGCCCTGATGAAGCGCACCCGGCGGGAGGCCCAGGATATCGCCCTGAAATCCCTGAAGGAGGTGGTGACCGCCTGTGATGACACCGGCTTCGGTCACATCACCCTCTGCCCGGAGACCATGGGCAAGATCAACCAGCTGGGAGATCTGGACGAGGTGCTGGAGCTTTGTACCCTGGATGAGC
Source organism: Flavonifractor sp. AGMB03687 (assembly GCF_017811815.1). Classification (GTDB taxonomy): domain Bacteria; phylum Bacillota; class Clostridia; order Oscillospirales; family Oscillospiraceae; genus Flavonifractor. Next base: position 85,532 of record NZ_JADKZI010000007.1, on the reverse strand, counting down.
GGCTCACCCCCTGCGTGGATTTCGGCCACCTGTACGCTCGCTCCCTGGGGGAGTTGGAGGGCCATGAGGCCTGCGTCCGGATGCTGGACCGCATCCAGGAGGTACTGGGGGAGGAGCGGGCCAGCCGCTTCCACAGCCACTTCTCTAAGATCCAGTTCACCCCCAACGGGGGCGAGAAGATGCATCTGACCTTTGACCAGGAGGACTTTGGGCCCGACCCGGAGCCTCTGATGGCGGAGGTGGCCCGACGGGGTTGGAGCCCCACCTTTATCTGCGAGTCCGCAGGTACCCAGGCGGAGGACGCACTGACCATGAAAAAACTGTACCAAAGCGCCCTGTAGGGTGCCGCGGCGCGAGATAGAAAGGAAGTCATTATTATGAATCATCTGAATCAGATCGCGGCCAAGCTGGACCAGTACAAGCTGGATGCCATGCTCATCACCAGCGCTCCCGGCGAGTATTACGCCATTGGATTCCACGGTGAGGGTATGGTCATCGTGACCAAGACTGAGAGCCGCTACTTTACCGACTCCCGGTATATTGAGGCCGCCGGTAATCTGGTCACCGGCGCCAACATCACCATGACCGACAAGAACAAGAACTTCATGGTGCTGGCCGAGCAGGCCATCCAGGAGCTGGGCATCCAGAAGATGGGCTTTGAGGACGGCTATGTGACCGTGGCCTCCTACAACCAGTATTCCAAGCTGCCCTGCGAGCTGGTGCCCGCCCAGAGCCTGGTGAACGACCTGCGTGCTGCCAAGGACGAGGAAGAAATCGCCCTGATGAAGAAGGCCCAGGAGATCACCGACCAGGCCTTTGACGCCATTCTGAAGTTCATCCAGCCCGGCATGACTGAGCAGGAGATCGCTGCCCGCCTGCAGTACGAGATGCTGCTCCGCGGCGCCGACAAGATGAGCTTTGACCCCATCGTGGTGTCCGGCCCCAACGGCTCCCTGCCCCACGGCATCCCCAGTGAGAAGAAGGTGCAGAAGGGCGAGTTCCTCACCATGGACTTCGGCTGCAAGTACGGCGGCTACTGCTCCGACATGACCCGTACTATTGCCATCGGCGAGCCCACCGAGGAGATGCGCAAGGTGTACGACACCGTGCTGAAAGCCCAGCTGGCTGGTATTGCCAAGGCCAAGGCAGGCGTGCCCGGCAAGGAGATCCACAACGCCGCCGCCAAGGTGATTGAGGACGCCGGATACGGGGCATACTTTGGACACGGCTTCGGCCACAGCGTAGGCATCGAGATCCACGAGTCCCCCAATGCCAACGGCCGGGACGAGACTCCCATGCCCGTGGGCGCCGCTGTTTCTGCCGAGCCCGGCATCTATCTGCCCGGCAAGTTCGGTGTGCGGATTGAGGATGTGCTCATCTACACCGAGGAGGGCAATGTGGATATCACCAAATCGCCCAAAGAACTGATTATTCTGTAAAAAGCCTTGCAATGAGGGAAATAATAGGGTAAAATGACTTAGCTGAATTATAGAAATACCTTTTGGAGGATGAAGTTCAATGCCTACGATTTCTGCCAGTGATTTCCGCAATGGTGTGACCTTTGAGATGGATGGCCAGGTTATGCAGGTCGTCGAGTTCCAGCACGTTAAGCCCGGCAAGGGCGCCGCGTTCGTTCGTACCAAGATGAAGAACGTCATCACCGGCGGCGTGACCGAGACCTCTTTTAACCCCACTGCCAAGTTCGAGCAGGCCTACGTGGAGCGCAAGGACATGGAGTACAGCTACAACGACGGCGATCTGTACTACTTCATGGACCCCGAGACCTACGATCTGGTGCCCATCGGCTCCGAGCTGCTGGGTGACAACTTCCGCTTTGTGAAGGAGAACATGGTCTGCAAGATCAACTCCTACAAGGGTAAGATCTTCGCTGTTGAGCCCCCCACCTTCGTGGAGCTGGAGGTCAGCGAGACCGATCCCGGCTTCAAGGGCGACACCGCCACCAACGTGACCAAGCCCGCCACCCTGGAGACTGGCGCCGAGATCAAGGTGCCCCTGTTCATCAACCCCGGCGACAAGATCAAGATCGACACCCGTACCGGCGAGTACCTGGAGCGCTGCAAGGGTTAATCGGACAATTTTTAGGCCCTTCGTGGCCGACGACTGAGAAAAGGAGAACCAGTTATGACGATTTCTGAGAAGGTCGCGTATCTGAAGGGCCTGGCTGAGGGCCTGAATATCGACACCGAGGAGTCCAAGGAGGGCAAGCTCATCTCCGTGATGATCGGCATCCTGGAGGAGATCGGCATGTCCATCGAGGACCTGGAGGAGAACACTGAGGCTCTGGGTGAGGAGATCGACGCCATCTCCGACGACCTGGCCGACGTGGAGAAGGCCGTTTTTGAGGACGAGGACGACGAGGATGAGGACGACTGTTGCTGCGGCGACGACGATTTCTTCGAGACCGAGTGCCCCAACTGCGGTGAGACTCTGGTCATCGACGAGTCCGTCCTGGACGAGGGCGTGATCCAGTGCCCCAACTGCAAGCAGAAGTTCGCTCTGGACCTGTCCGACGACTGCTGCTGCGGCGATGAGGACGAGGATGACTGCGGCTGTGGCTGCGGCTGCGAGGACCACGACCACGAGGGCTAAGTCCGGCTATTTAAAAAGGAGCGCTGCGGAGTTTCCGCAGCGCTCCTTTTTGCTTTGTCTGATCGTTGGCCTTATGCCCCTAAATGCAGTAGGATTTTGGTGAAAATGGCGGGGGATGTTACTTGCGTCATCGGCTGGCTGCGTAGTATAATGAGCACGGAATTAGATTAGATTAACTTGGAAGCAGTGGATGGATAAGATGAAGATACAAGAGACACAAAATCATAAGACACTGGAGGAGGTCCAGCCCGGAGAACGGGGTACCATCCTGCGGGTAGGCAATGAGCGAGGGCCGGTAAAGCGCCGCCTGGTGGACATGGGCCTCACCCCCGGTACCCAGGTGATGGTGCGCAAGGTGGCCCCCTTCGGCGACCCGGTGGAGCTCAACCTGCGGGGCTATGAGCTCTCCCTGCGGAAATCGGATGCAGCCCAGATCCTCATCGCTACTGGCGAGGAGGGAGAGCAGAAGGCCCAGGCCAGAAAGAAGCGCATGGGCATGGTGCAGCACCTGCCCGATGAGGAGACCATCCGCCGGATGGATGCCGACCACGCCCACGAGGCTGCCGAGCACGGCGGCGTGCCCGACTACGCCAGCCATGACACCCGGGAAATGAAGCTGGCCCTGGTGGGTAACCCCAACTGCGGCAAGACCACCCTGTTCAACGCCCTCACCGGCTCCAATCAGTATGTGGGCAACTGGCCCGGCGTAACGGTGGAGAAGAAGGAGGGCAAGGCCGAGGTGGACGGGAAAGCCGTCACCGTGGTGGACCTGCCCGGCATTTACTCCCTGTCCCCCTACTCCATGGAGGAGATCGTGGCCCGGGACTTTATCGTGGGTGAGCGGCCCGATGCCATCATCGACATCATTGACGCCACCAACATTGAGCGAAACCTCTATCTGACCGCCCAGCTGCTGGAGCTGGAGCGGCCCATGGTCATTGCCCTGAACTTCATGGACGAGGTGGAAAAGCACGGCGATAAGATCGACGTGGACCAGCTGTCCAAGGAGTTGGGCGTGCCGGTGATCCCCATCACCGCCCGGTCGGGCAAGAATATTAAGGAGTTACTGGAGGTGGCCCACAACCAGATGCATGTGGGCGTCACGGTGGAGCCCGACGACCTGTACGACGACTTCACCCACCAGATCCACCACAAGGTGGGCGAGCTGATCCACGACAAGGCCTATGCCGCCCACATCCCCGCCCACTGGGCCTCCATCAAGCTTATTGAGGGGGACCAGCTGGTGGAGAAGGCTCTGGGGCTCAGCGGTCTGGAGAAGGCCGCCCTGGAGCGGACCTGCCAGGAGTATGAAAGTGCCTATGACCTGGGCGACCGGGAGACCCTCATCGCCGACGCCCGGTATCAGTTCATTCAGAAAGTGGTGGAGGGCTGCGTCAAACGGGGACGGCCTCTGGGCACCCCCACCCTGTCCGACCGGATTGATGCAATCGTCACCCATAAGTTTTTGGCTATCCCGGTGTTCCTGCTGATGATGCTGGCCATGTTTGCCCTGACCTTCGGCCCCGGCCAGATGCTGGCCGACGGGGTGGATACTCTTATCGGCGGCTATTTTGCCGACTGGGTGCGGGGCGTCCTGGCTGCCGCCGGTACCGCCCCCTGGGTGGAGGCCCTGCTGGTGGACGGCGTCATTGCCGGCGTGGGCGGCGTACTTACCTTCCTGCCCCAGATCGCCATTCTGTTCCTCTTCCTGTCCTTCCTGGAGGACTCGGGCTACATGGCCCGTGCCGCCTTTATCATGGACCGGCTGCTGCGGCGGTTCGGTCTGTCCGGCAAGGCCTTTATCCCCATGCTGATGGGCTTTGGCTGTACGGTGCCCGCCGTCATGGGCGCCCGCACCATGGAGAATGAGAAGGATCGCCGCATGACCATCATGCTGGTACCCTTCATGTCCTGTTCTGCCCGGCTGCCGGTGTACGGTCTGCTCACCGCCGCCTTCTTCCCGAAATACGGCGGACTGGTGGTGTTCTCCCTCTACCTGCTGGGCCTGATCTTTGCCATCATTTCCGGCATCCTGCTGAAGAAGCTGGTGTTCAAGGGAGAGCCCGCCGCCTTTGTGCTGGAGCTGCCTCCCTACCGCCTGCCTACCCTGAAGAACATTGCTCTCCACGTGTGGGAGAAGGTGAAGGGCTTTCTGGTGAAGGCCGGTACCCTGATTCTGGCCATGAGTGTGCTGCTGTGGTTCCTCCAGAGCTTCGGCTTCGAGGGTGGCACCTTCGGTATGGTGTCCGATGAGGCATACTCCATCCTGGGCAACATCGGCTCCTTCCTGGCTCCCATCTTTGTGCCTCTGGGCTTCGGTACCTGGCAGGCCGCGGTGGCCCTCCTTTCTGGCCTCATCGCCAAGGAGATGGTGGTGTCCTCCATGAGTATGTTCTACGGCTTCTCGGTGACCGCCAGCGGCGCCACCATTGCCGCCGCCCTGGGCGGTACCTTCCAGAGCCCCCTGGCCGCCTACTCCTTCCTGGTGTTCGTGCTGCTCTACGTGCCCTGCGTGGCGGCAGTGTCCACCATCCGCAAGGAGATGAACTCCGTCAAGTGGACCCTGGCTTCCATCGGCTGGCAGCTGTGCGCCGCCTGGCTGGGTTCCTTCCTGGTGTACCAGATCGGCTCCCTGTTTTTGAGGTAATCCTATGTTGAAGATCCTGATTTACATCGGGGTGGCCGCCCTCATCATCTGGGCGGCGGTCTACCTGATCTACCGCTTTCACCAGAGCTTGAAGGGCAAGCGTGGGTGTGACTGCGGCGGCTGCTCCAGCTGCCCCCACACCTACTGCCGCCATCGGAAAGAGCCGTAAAGGAGGGCTTACCATGGATGAAAAACGCAAGCAGCTCCAGGAGTGGATCAGCGAGAGCCAGAACATCGTCTTTTTTGGCGGCGCCGGTGTCTCCACCGAGAGCGGCATCCCTGATTTCCGCAGTGTGGACGGCCTGTACAACCAGCAGTACGCCTACCTGCCGGAGACCATCCTGAGCCACACCTTCTTCCAGAAGAATCCCGAGGAATTTTATCGCTTTTACCACAACAAGATGCTCTTTCCCAACGCCAAGCCCAACGCCGCCCATTTAAAGCTGGCAGAGCTGGAGCAGGCGGGCAAGCTGACGGCGGTGGTGACCCAGAATATTGACGGGCTACACCAGGCGGCGGGCAGCGTCAACGTGTACGAGCTCCACGGCTCGGTACACCGCAACTACTGCATGAAGTGCCATCAGTTCTATGACCTGGACTTCATGATGGAGCAGGAGGGCGTGCCCCACTGTCCGGTGTGCGGCGGCATGATCAAGCCCGATGTGGTGCTCTACGAGGAGTCCCTGGACCAGGAGACCATTGAGGGGGCCGTGCTGGCCATCTCCCGGGCGGATATGCTCATCATCGGCGGTACCTCCCTGGCGGTGTATCCAGCGGCGGGCCTCATCCGCTACTACCGGGGCAGCAAGCTGACCCTCATCAACAAGAGCCCCACCCCCTACGACAAGGAGGCCGACCTGGTGATTGCCGGCCCCATTGGGGAGATCCTGGGGGCTGTCACAGTATGACCCATGCAAGGGACCTGTCGGTAGACAGGTCCCTTTTTTCCTTGTCAACCGACCGCCGTCCCGGTATAATGAAGGCACTACGAAAGGGGAGGCCGGCGCCATGTTCGACTTCACACAGATCAGCCGCTATCGGGAAAACAACCGTCTGGAGGCCAAGCTGGCCACTGGCGGCCTGCCCCACAGCATTTGGGAGACCTACTCCGCCTTTGCCAACAGCTACGGCGGGGTGATCCTGCTGGGGGTGGAGGAGCTGCCCGACCACAGCCTGCGGGTGCAGGGACTGCTGGATCCCCAGGGCATGGTGGAGGAGCTGATCGCCGGTCTGGATGATCCGGCGGTGGTCAGCATCAACATTCTCAAGGAAGAGGATATCCAGATCCTCCATGTGGATGGTGGAGACATTGTGGCCATCACCGTGCCCATGGCGGAGCAGGATCAGCGGCCGGTGTATATCGGAGGAAACCTCCGCCGGGGCTCCTATCGCCGCAGCGGAGACGGGGATTACCACTGTACCCAGGCGGAACTGAACGCCATGCTGGGCGGACGGTCCCACTGAGCACTTTTTGAGGGCAAAAAGCCTGATGCAACCGGAAGTTTACGTGGAAAAACGCAAACGCAACTGCAAATTGGTTTCAGTTGCGTTTGGGTTTTGGTATGTTGTAGCCACCTTGAGAGGAGGCAGAGACCATGAGTTTTGGGTCCAATCTACAGTTTTTGAGAGATCGGGCTGGCATGACCCAGGAGGAGCTGGCCGAGCAGCTCCAGGTGTCCCGGCAGTCGGTGAGCAAGTGGGAGTCGGACAGCAGCTTTCCGGAGATGGAAAAGCTGCTGGTGCTGTGCAAGCTGTTTCATACGGATCTGGACACCCTGCTGCGGGGCGATGTGCAGGAGCATATGCGGAGCGATACCATTGGGTACGACCGATTTATGAATTGGTTTTCCAACTGGGTCGCATTGGGCGTGGGACTTATTATCCTGTCGGTAGCCGCGGGCCTGGGCTGCCGGGGCTGGTTGGGCGCACCGGAGATTGCCGTCCCCGCAGTGTTGCTGTCCGGTGTGGCAGTGGCAGTGGCGATTTTGATTGTGGCCGGGATGCGGTACGACCGCTTTGAAAAGGAACACCCCACCATTCCGGATTTCTACACCCGGGAGCAGCGGGAGCGATATCTGGGCCGGTTTCCCTTTCTCATTGCCCTGCCGGTAGCGGCCATCATCATCGGAATGCTGTGGCTGGTACTGCTGGGCGACTGGGCGGAACAGCAGGGAGAACGGGCAGAGCTAGGTCTGGTGGCTGCATTTTTGCTCATCATAGCTGGTGCGGTGACGGTATTGGTGTGGGCTTCGCTTCGCAAAGGTAAATATGAGATCGAAGTGTGGAATAAACAACACAACCCCAGTCCGGAGGCGGAGGCCAGACAGAAAAAGGCGGGCTGGGTGTGCGGGGCCATCATGATCGTCGCTACCGTGATTTACATGATCGTGGGTTTTGGCACCATGGCAGCGTCGGGAGAGTACGGGGACAGTTGGGGCTGGCGCTGGGGGTGGATCGTCTATCCCATCGGCGGGGTACTCTGCGCCCTGGCGTCTCATCTGATTGAAAAAGAAGAAGAGTAACAAAGAATGCCTGCCGCATTACTGCGGCAGGCATTTTTTATTGCTTACAGATTGGCATCCAGCACGGCGGTGTAGGCCTGGGGAGGCATGACGCCCACCTTGCGGTCGAACTCCTTGCCGTCCTTCAGGAAGATGACGGTGGGGATGCTCATGACGCCGAAGCGCATGGCCAGGTTGGGCTCGTCGTCCACGTTGACCTTGGCCACCAGGGCCTTGCCCTCGTACTTGCCCGCCAGGTCCTCCATCACAGGAGCCAGCATCTTGCAGGGGCCGCACCAGGAGGCCCAGAAGTCCACCATGGAGATACCGTTGGAAACCGCCTTGTCAAAGGCCTCGTTGGTCAGATGAATGATAGACATAGATAACATCCTTTCTCTATATAAAATTATGATAAATGGTCTACGTATTCCGCAGCCCGCAGGCCGGCTACCAGGCCCTCGCCTACGGCCTTGGACACCTGGAGGGGAAGGCCGGTGCAGTCGCCGGCGGCAAAGACGCCGGGCAGGCTGCTGGCCATGTTTCGGTCCACCTGGATATATCCGCCATCCAGCGCCAGGCCGGGGAGCAGATCGGCGGGAGCCACCGAGGGACGGAGGATAAACACGCCCTCACAGGGGATGGTGGTGCTGCCGGCTTTCAGGGCCTCCACTTTGCCGCCGCCGGTGATTTCCACCTTGGCGGCCTTTACGAAGGGAATGTCGGGCCGCAGCCGGTCGGGAGCTTTATCGCTGATATAGGTGACTTTGCACCCCAGCTCCTGGAGGTAGTTGGCCTCCTGGGGGGAGTCGGCGGCCTTGCCCACCACCGCTACCTCTTTGCCGCGGTAGAGCATACCGTCGCAGGTGGCGCAGTAGCTGACGCCACGGCCCAGATACTCGGCCTCGCCGGGGTACTTGTTGGCCCACACCACACCGGTGGCCAGTACGATGGCCCGGGCCTGCTCCATCTCGGAACCGATGCTGAGATAGAATGTGTCGCCCATGGGCATGATATTCAGCACCCGGCCCTCTTTTCGTGCCACGCCCATTTCATCGGCGTGGGCACGGAACCGGTCCAGTAGTTCCTTGCCGCTGACCTGGGGGAAGCCCAGGTAATTTTCAATACGGGGGGTTTTATAGAGAGGATTGTCCCGGCCGTCGCCGCTGATTACCAGTACGGATTTGTTCCGCACCCGGGCCTGGACGGCGGCGGACAACCCGGCGGGGCCGCCGCCGATCACTGCGATGTCGTACAATGGTATTCCTCCTCACACTCTCCGAACAGAGCGGCGATGACGGCAGCCGCCCGGGGATCGGATACTTCATAATAGACCTCGTTGCCGGAGCGGGCTGCCTTGACCACGCCGGCCGCCTTCAGGCGCATCAGGTGCTGGGAGATACAGGACTGGGACTGGCCGATATTGGCCTCCATACAGCCCACGTTGCGGCAGCCGCAGTGGAGCAGTCCACGGACGATCTGCAGCCGGATGGGATGGGACAGGGCCTTCAGCAGCTCCGCTTTCTCCAGATAGATGGATTCCAACCCTTCCATGGGATCACCTCGCTGTCTTGATCTATATATTATTATATTCAAATATTCTAATATGTCAACCCTTTTTTCCTACTTTTTTTCGGGAAATTTGGAGGGGGTAGGTTGACATGACTAACCGATGGTAGTATACTACACCCCAGGGGGGTGTATGACATGATGGCAGACCAGAAAACCGTCCTCCGGCTGCTGCGTACCGCCCGGGGACAGATCGACGGAATCATTAAAATGGTAGAAGAGGACCGGTACTGCATTGATATCTCTCAGCAGCTGATGGCTACTGAGGCCATGCTGAACCGGACCAATAAGGAGATCCTGGCGGCCCACCTGAAGCACTGTGTCCAGGAGGCGGATACGCCGGAGGCCCGCAGTGAGAAGATCGATGAGTTCATTCGCACGCTGGGCAAGATTCTAAAGTAGAAAGACGTTATGGTGAGACCATGAAGCAAAAATTTGATGTAACCGGTATGACCTGCGCGGCATGCTCTGCCCATGTGGAGAAAGCGGTGTGTAAAGTAGCCGGTGTGGACCAGGTCAATGTGAACCTGCTGGGCAACTCCATGGTAGTGGAGTACAACGAGGAGACCACCGATGCCGGGCAGATCATCCACGCGGTGGAGGAGGCGGGCTACGGCGCCGCCCTGCCCGAGAGCAGGAAGCAGGCCGCCCAGCCCCGGCAGGCCAACGTGATGGAGGAAGAAGCTGCCGGCATGAAGCGGCGGTTTTTGACCTCTCTGATTTTCCTGGTGCCCCTGTTCTATATCGCCATGGGGCACATGATGGGCTGGCCGCTGCCCGCCTTCTTCCATGATCCGGGCAATGTGTTTGTGGTGGCCTTTATCCAGTTCCTGCTCACCCTGCCCATCATGTATATCAATGATAGGTACTACCGGGTGGGCTTCAAGACCCTGTGGCACCGGTCGCCCAATATGGATTCCCTCATCGCCTTGGGCTCCGCCGCCGCCGTGGTATACGGTATCGCGGCCCTGTTCCAGATCGCCTGGGGCTTGGGCCACGGGGATCTGGCCCGGGTGGACCAGTGGTCCATGGACCTGTATTTTGAGTCCGCCGGTATGATTCTTACCCTCATCACCCTGGGCAAGTGGCTGGAGACCCGCTCCAAGGGCAAGACCAGCCAGGCCATTACCCGGCTGATGGATCTGGCCCCCAAGACCGCTTCTGTCCTGCGAGATGGGGTGGAGGTGGAGATCCCGGTGGAGGAGGTGGCCGTGGGTGACCTGGTGGTGGTGCGCCCCGGCGGCCGCATTCCGGTGGACGGCGTGGTGACCGAGGGAGCCTCCTCGGTGGACGAGTCCGCCCTCACCGGTGAGTCCCTGCCGGCGGAGAAGGGCCCTGGTGACAAGGTGGCTGCCGCCTCCATCAACAAGAGCGGCTTCTTTACCTTCCGGGCTACCCGGGTGGGGGAGGACACCACCCTGGCCCAGATGATTCGGCTGGTGGAGGAAGCCTCTGCCTCCAAGGCGCCTATTGCCAAGCTGGCCGACAAGGTGGCGGGCATTTTCGTGCCCACGGTGATCGTCATTGCGCTGGTGACCGCTGTGGTATGGCTCATTGCCACCGGCGGCGATGTGACCCGGGCCCTCACGGCCGGTGTGGCAGTGCTGGTCATCTCTTGCCCCTGCGCCCTGGGTCTGGCCACCCCGGTGGCCATTATGGTGGGCACCGGCAAGGGTGCGGAAAACGGCATCCTCATCAAGTCAGCCGAGGCTCTGGAGACCCTTCACGCCATCCAGACTGTGGTGGTGGACAAAACGGGCACTCTGACCCAGGGCAAGCCTTCGGTCACCCACTGTCTCCCGGCGGAGGGCGTAACCGAGGAGGAGCTTCTGTGTGTGGCCGCCTCCCTGGAAAAGCCCTCGGAGCATCCCTTGGCTGAGGCCATCCTGAATGAGGCGGAGGAGCGGAACATTCCGCTGGCTCCCATCCAGGACTTTGAGGCTGTCTCCGGCCGGGGCGTACGGGGATCCCTCCACGGCACCGCCGTGCTGGCGGGCAACCGGGCCATGCTGGAGGAGGCGGGTATCGCTCTGGGCGCTCTGGGAGACAAGGGTGAGGCCCTGGCCCAGGACGGCAAGACCCCGCTGTACTTTGCCGAGGACGGGAAGATGCTGGGTGTGGTGGCGGTGGCCGACACACCCAAGGCCACCAGCGCCGAGGCCGTCCGGCAGTTCCAGGCCCTGGGCATCGACGTGGTCATGCTTACCGGCGACAACCAGCGTACCGCTCAGGCGGTGGGTAAGGCTCTGGGGGTGAGCCGTGTCATTGCCGAGGTGCTGCCCCAGGATAAGGAGCGGGTGGTGGCTCAGCTGCAGGCCGACGGCAAGCGGGTGGCTATGATCGGCGACGGCATCAACGATGCCCCCGCCCTGGCCCGGGCCGATGTGGGCATGGCCATCGGTGCGGGCACCGACGTGGCCATCGAATCGGCCGACGTGGTGCTCATGAAGAGCGATCTGCTGGACGCGGTCACCGCGGTACGGCTGTCCAAAAAGGTCATCCGCAACATCAAGGAGAACCTGTTCTGGGCCTTTATCTATAACATCATCGGCATACCGCTGGCCGCCGGTGTGTGGTTCCCCATCACCGGCTGGCAGCTTTCCCCCATGTTCGGCGCCGCCGCCATGAGCCTTAGCTCGGTGTGCGTGGTGTCCAACGCGTTACGTCTGAAGTTCTTCCGCCCCTCTCATGGGGAGGAGCCGGAAGCTCAAATTGAAACACAGAAAGGAACGAGTACCATGACCAAGACTATGACCATCAACGGAATGATGTGTGCTCACTGCCAGGCTCATGTGGAGAAGGCCCTCAACGCCATCGACGGCGTCACCGCTGTCGTGGATCTGGAGGCCAAGACCGCAACCGTTACCCTGACCCACGATGTGGCAGACGACGTTCTGAAGAACGCTGTTACGGAAGCGGGGTACGAGGTAGTCTCCATTCAGTGACAACAGGCGCAAAAGGGCGGCAATTTGCCGCCCTTTTGCTGTTTTTGCTGGAAAGGGAAGGAAAATCAACGGCTGCTTTGTAAAAAATGAATGGTTTGTGTAAAATGCAGGTTGCCCTTTTGGCGGGAACAGGGTATAATAAGGACAAGCTCAGGGAGGAGAAACGACAACGTTGCACACCGACCTGGGCGATTTGTATGAAAGGAAGGTAGATTACATTGAAGAAGTCCAAGAAGCTCCTTGCGCTGCTGCTCTCTCTTGCCATGATCTTTGGACTGGCTGCCTGCGGCGGCGGTTCTCAGGGCAACACTGAGACTCCCAGCGGCAACACCGAGACCCCCGGCACCGTGGAGACCACTCCCGGCGGTGAGGAGACCGGCGCTGTCGATCCCGACACCATCCCCGACACCATGACCTCCGAGGACGGCAAGTATCAGGTTGCTTTCGTCACCGACGTGGGTCAGCTGAAGGATAAGTCCTTTAACCAGGGCACCTTCGACGGCGTGAAGCTGTATGCCTCCGCCAACGGCAAGTCCTACAAGTACTATCAGCCCGCCAACGGCAGCGAGGCTACCGACGATGACCGTTACGACGCCATGAAGGCCGCTGTTGAGGGCGGCGCTGAGGTGGTCGTGTGCGCCGGCTACCTGCAGGAGGCCGCGCTGAAGAAGGCTGCCATCGAGTTCCCCGAGGTTCCCTTCGTGTTCATCGACGGTTATCCCCTCAGCGATGACGCTGGCAATACCCTGGCCAACGTGGCTGGCATCGCCTTCAACGAGGAGCAGGCTGGCTATCTGGCCGGTTACGCTGCCGTGAAGGACGGCTTCACCAAGCTGGGCTTCTCCGGTGGTGGCGGCGGCACCAACCCCGCCTGCTGCCGCTTCGGCTATGGCTATGTTCAGGGCGCCAACGCTGCTGCTACCGAGATGGGCACCAACGTTGAGATGAACTACTCCTGGCAGTACGGTGCCACCTTCTCCGGTTCCACCGAGCTGCAGACCATGATCAGCGGCTGGTACGCCAACGGCACTGAGATCGTCTTTGCCTGCGGCGGTTCCATGTTCCAGTCCATCGCCGCCGCCGCTTCCGCCAATGACGGCTATGTCATCGGCGTCGACGTTGACCAGGCCGGCGAGTCCGACAGCGTGGTCACCTCCGCTATGAAGGGCCTGTCTGACGCTGTGCAGTGGGCTGTGGGCCATGTCTCTGACGACACCTTCGACACCATCGGCGGCACCGCCACCTCTCTGGGTGTGAAGGAGAACGCTGTTGAGCTGCCCACCACTGATAGCTCTTGGCGCTTCGAGACCTTCTCCGTGGAGGAGTACGAGGCTCTGTATCAACAGATGGTCGATGGCACCCTGGTGGTGGACAACGACTACTCCAAGCTGGATACCACCGAGTGGAGCAACCTCACTCTGAACGTGATCTGATCCTAACCCGTATCTGTACGAACAAGGAGCGCGGGCGCGCAAGTGCCCGCGCTCCTTTCCTATTTGTAAGATAGGATAAATTTCTTGTGTTTTTTTGGCCATTATTATATAATAAAACATATTCTTGATAAGGGGGGCGGGGTGAGGACTATGGAAGCTGAGAACATCATTGAGATGCTCCATATCACCAAGGAATTTCCCGGTATCATTGCCAACGATGATATCACCCTTCAGCTTCGGAGAGGGGAGATCCACGCGCTTCTGGGCGAAAACGGAGCGGGAAAGTCTACCCTGATGAGCGTGCTGTTCGGCCTGTACCAGCCCGAGGCAGGGGAAATCCGGAAAAACGGTCAGCGGGTGAAGGTCAACAATCCCAATGACGCCACCGTGCTGGGGATCGGTATGGTGCACCAGCACTTCAAGCTGGTGGATGTGTTTACCGTGCTGGATAACATCATCCTGGGCGCGGAGACCACCAAGCTGGGTTTCCTGCAGAAGAAAGAAGCCCGAAAGAAAGTGGAGGAGATCTCCAAAAAGTACGGCCTGAGCGTGGACCTGGATGCCAAGGTGGAGGATATCACCGTGGGCATGCAGCAGCGCGTGGAGATCCTGAAGATGCTCTACCGGGACAACGAGATCCTGATCTTCGACGAGCCCACCGCGGTGTTGACGCCGCAGGAGATCGAAGAGCTGATGGCCACCATGAAGGAGTTTGCCAAGGAGGGGAAGAGCATCCTCTTCATCTCCCACAAGCTCAACGAGATCATGGAGGTGGCCGACCGGGTCACGGTACTCCGCAAGGGCAAGTATGTGGGTACGGTCAATACCTGTGATACGGACAAGCAGTCCCTGTCCAATATGATGGTGGGCCGTCCCGTCCAGCTGCAGGTGGAGAAGGAGCCGGCCAAGCCCGGCGATGTGGTGCTCTCTGTGGAGGGCCTCACGGTGCCGTCCCACAGCCACAAGCGCAACGCGGTGAACGGTGTGAGCTTCCAGGTGCGCAAGGGCGAGATCGTCTGTATCGCCGGCATCGACGGCAACGGCCAGACCGAACTGGTCTACGGCCTTACCGGCCTGGAGAAGTGCAGCGCCGGAAAGGTGACCCTGTGCGGTGAGGACATTTCCCATGCCTCTATCCGCCACAGAGGCAACAACATGAGCCATATCCCCGAGGACCGCCATAAGCACGGTCTGGTGCTGGACTTTACGCTGGAGCAGAACATGGTGCTTCAGCGCTTCCGGGAGCCCCGGTTCCAGCAGGGCGGCTTTATCAAAAAGGGTTCCGTGCGGGAATACGCGGAGACCCTGATCCAGCAGTATGATGTCCGCTCCGGTCAGGGCCCGGTGACCCTCGCACGGTCCATGTCCGGCGGTAACCAGCAGAAGGCCATCATTGCCCGGGAAGTGGATCGGGACAAGCCCCTGCTGGTGGCGGTACAGCCCACCCGCGGCCTGGACGTGGGCGCCATCGAGTATATCCACAAGCAGCTGGTGGCCGAGCGTGATAAGGGCCGCGCCGTTCTGCTGGTCTCTCTAGAGCTGGATGAGGTCATGAGCCTGTCTGACCGTATTCTGGTGATGTACGAAGGAGAGATCGTGGGCGAGCTGGACCCGAAGACCACCACCGTTCAGGAGCTGGGCCTGTACATGGCCGGCGCCAAGCGGTCGCAGAAGGAGGGAGAGGGCGCGTGAAAGAGAAAGGTTCCACCTTGTTGCAGAAAGAAAGTACCAAGTCGGTGCTGGCCTCTCTGATCGCCATTCTGATCGGTATGGCGGTGGGCGCGGTCATCATCCTCATCGTTGGTATCTTCAATTCCAACCTGGGCCTGAAGGGTGCCCTGGAGGGCATTCAGCTGGTGTTCGGCGGCCTGTTCAGCACAGGCCGCAACGCGGCGGGTGCCCTGACCTTCGGCTTCAATCCCACCAATATGGGCAATATGCTCTTCCGGGCTACCCCCCTGATCCTTACCGGTCTGTCGGTGGCGGTGGCCTTCAAGACAGGCCTGTTCAACATCGGTGCCCCCGGCCAGTACCTGATGGGTACTGCCGCCACCCTGATTCTGGCTCTGTCCATTCCCACCAGTGTGGTGCCTGCGCCCCTGGTGTGGGTGATCGCCTTTGTGGGCGGCTGCCTGGCCGGCGCCATCTGGGGTTGCATCCCCGGCCTGGTGAAGGCCTTCCTCAACATCAATGAGGTGTTGGCCTGCATCATGACCAACTGGATTGCCGCCAACCTGGTGACCTGGCTGTTTGACAACGGCAGCCTGTTTGAGAATCTGCAGAACCATGTGGAGAACACCAAGACGGCCTATATCTACAAGACCTCCTTCAACGGTGTGCAGACCGCCAAGCTGGGGCTGGACAAGCTCTTCCCCGGCTCCCAGGTCAACGGCGGCATCGTGGTGGCCATCATCATCGCCATCCTGGTGTATATCCTGATGACCAAGACCACCCTGGGCTACCAGCTCAAGGCCTGCGGCGCCAGCCGCCATGCCGCCCGGTACGCGGGCATCGCTGATAAGCGCAACATCGTGCTGTCCATGGCCATTGCCGGCGCTCTGTCCGGCGCGGCTGCCGCTCTCTACTATCTGTCCGGCAACACCGAGTTCTACTGGACCTCGGCCTACCAGACTCTGCCGGCTACCGGCTTCAACGGCATCCCCGTGGCCCTGCTGGCGGCCAGCCATCCCATCGGTGTCATCTTCGCCGGCTGCTTTATGTCCATGCTGGACATCGTGGGCCTGCAGATGACCAATCTGACGGCCTACAACGAGTATATCACCGACGTTATCATTGCTCTCATCGTCTACCTCAGCGCCTTCTCCCTGGTGATCCGTATGCTGATCAGCGGCCGCAAGAAGCACAAGGCGGCAAAGGTGGATGCGGCTTCCACACCGCAGGTGCCGCCGCCGGACGATGGCGGCACAGCGGAGAAAGGAGGCGGTGAGGCATGACGTTCCTGATCCAACAGACCCTGATCTATGCCGTTCCGCTGATGATCGTGGCTCTGGCCGGCGTGTTCGCCGAGCGCAGCGGTATCATCAACCTGGCTCTGGAAGGTATTATGATCTTCGGCGCCTTTGCGGGTGTGCTCTTTGTACGGCTGAGCCAGCAGGCGGGCTTCTTTGTGGAAGCCAAGGCTGCCGGCGACTGGGTGGCCCTGCAGGGCTTCATGCTCCTGGCCATGGTGGTGGCTGCCATTCTGGGTGCTATCTTCTCCCTGCTGCTCTCCTTCGCCTCGGTGAACCTGAAGGCAGACCAGACCATCGGTGGTACCGCTCTGAACCTGCTGGCGCCCGCTCTGGTGCTCTTCTTCATCCGCATCGTGGCCAACCAGAACACTCTGCAGATGGCGCAGGGCGATGCAGCCAGCTGGTTCATGATCAAGAAGAGCTTCTTCGGCTATGGACGCAACGATGATATGGGCTTCTTCGGCTCCACCTTCATCGACAAGACCTATCTGGCCACCTATATCTGCATCATCCTGTTTGTGGTGCTGTCCATTCTGCTCTACAAGACCCGCTTCGGCCTGCGGCTGCGCTCCTGCGGTGAGAATCCCCAGGCTGCCGACTCCCTGGGTATCAACGTGTATAAGATGCGTTACGCCGGTACTACCATTTCCGGCGCCCTGGCGGGCATGGGCGGCTTTGTGTACGCCCTCACCACCGCCAACTGCGCCTCCACCGGTGAGGTGGCCGGCTTTGGCTTCCTGGCCCTGGCGGTTATGATCTTCGGTAACTGGAAGCCCCTGAACATCGCCGGTGCGGCCCTGCTGTTCGGCCTGTTCAAGTGTATCGCCGCCTCCTACACCAGCATCGACATCAACGGCGACGGCGTGTTCCTGCTGGCGGAGATCGGCGTCAGCCCCCATTTCTATCGGATGCTGCCCTACCTGATCACCCTGATCGTGCTGGCCTTCACCTCCAAGAAGTCCAGAGCGCCCAAGGCGGAAGGTATCCCCTACGACAAGGGTCAGCGGTAAAGTACAGACAGACAAAAGGGGCCCTCAGGGCCCCTTTTGTGCTGCATCAGAAAAAGGAGAGATGATTTATGGTTACCATGGCACAGCGTATTGAGGCCCTGCGTAATGAAAAGGGCCTGTCCCGTCCCGCCCTGGCGGCGGAGCTGGGCTTCCCCAAGAACGCCATTGAGAAATATGAGACCGGCCGGGCCACCCCCACCAAGGACCAGCAGGAGAAAATGGCGTCCTATTTCGGGGTCTCCCTGTTCTATCTCCGGGGAGAGAGCGGAGACCGCACCCGGCAGGAGGACTGGATGAGCGGCGGCCTGAGCGCGGCGGACGAGGAGCCGGTCTATCGGCCCACGCCTGCCGTAAAGCGGCCCAAGGCGGAGCCTGCTTCTAGCGGCGGCGCCACCATGCTGGACGCCCTCTTCTCCAGCAAGCAGGCTAAGGACCAGTTCAAGGCCATGGTGCTGGAGGCCCTGCGTTCCCCGGAGGGGCAGGAGCTCATCGCTCAGGCGGTCTGGAAAGAGCTGGCCAAGCACCGCTGAGTGTTTCCAAGCTGGGACAAATGTGATATAATGTCAAAAAGCGCCGCCGGCGGCCGCGCACAGCTATTTTGAAGAAACGGGGAGGTACTGCAATGAAGCAGGACATGATTCTGATTCTGGACCTTGGCAGCAAAGAAAATGCCAAAATCGCCCGGGAAGTCCGTGCACTGGGCGTTTACAGCGAGATTCACCCCCACGATATCACCCTGGCAGAGGTACAGGCTCTGCCCAACGTAAAGGGTATCATCCTCAATGGCGGTCCCAACCGTGTGGTAGACGGTGCGGAGATCGACGTGTCCAAGGAGATTTATAACTGTGACCTGCCGGTGCTGCTGGTGGACCACAAGGGGGATGCCCCCTGGCCGGAGGACGACGAGGTGTGGAAGCAGGCCCTGTCCAACTTTATTTTTGGCATGTGCGGCGCAGAAGCCAACTGGAACATGGAAAACTTTATCGCTGATCAGATTGAGCTGATCCGCCGTCAGGTAGGCGATAAGAAGGTACTGCTGGCCCTGTCCGGCGGTGTGGACTCCTCCGTTGTGGCTGCTCTGCTTATCAAGGCCATCGGCAAGCAGCTGACCTGCGTCCACGTCAACCACGGCCTGCTGCGCAAGGGTGAGCCTGAGCAGGTGGTCCAGGTGTTCCGCCATGAGATGGACGCCAATCTGGTCTATGTGGATGCGGTGGACCGTTTCCTGGACAAGCTGGCCGGCGTGGCCGATCCGGAGCAGAAGCGCAAGATCATCGGCGGCGAGTTTATCCGCGTCTTTGAGGAGGAGGCTCGGAAGCTGGAGGGTATCTCCTTCCTGGGGCAGGGCACCATCTACCCCGACATCATTGAGTCGGGCACCAAGACTGTGAAGGCGGTGAAGAGCCACCACAACGTGGGCGGCCTGCCGGAGGATCTGGACTTTGAGCTGGTGGAGCCCCTGAAGATGCTCTTCAAGGACGAGGTGCGTGCCTGCGGCAAGGCCCTGGGCCTGCCCGACAACATGGTTTACCGGCAGCCCTTCCCCGGCCCTGGCCTGGGCGTGCGCTGCCTGGGGGCCATTACCCGGGATCGCCTGGAGGCGGTGCGGGAGTCTGACGCGATCCTGCGGGAGGAATTTGCCAAGAACGGCCTGGAGGGCAAGGTGTGGCAGTACTTTACCGCCATCCCCGACATCAAGAGCGTAGGCGTCCGGGACGGCAAGCGGGCCGACGAGTGGCCGGTGATCATCCGGGCGGTGAACACCGTGGATGCTATGACTGCCACTGTGGAGGATGTGCCCTTTGCCCTGCTGCAGCACATTACAGACCGCATCACCCATGAGGTGAAGGGGGTCAACCGGGTGCTCTTTGACCTGACGCCCAAGCCCACGGGGACCATCGAATGGGAATGATTTCAGAGACTCGGAAAAGCCTGATATAACTGGTTTTTTTAGAGGTTAAGGCCATCCGTGGCAACGATTTGGCAACACTTTTTCATTATTCATAAAAAAAGAGCTAACTGATTTTGATTAGTCAGTTAGCTCTTTTTTTGCATCATATTAAACTGTTAGTCCTGCAATTCCTATGGCTGCATTGATTACATCGCTTAAAGTAATGCCTTTAAAAGTATCCTTCAATTTTCCTAATTTTAACTTTTTGGCAATTGGAGCTACCTCATATTCTGAACGGCATTCATTAGTTACAAATTCCATTATTTTTCGTATTTTTGCGTAGTTTGGGTCAAGGTTTTCTTCTAAGTCAATTTTTAGAGATTCACTAAAATGTAATTGGCCGTTGCGATAGTTTACAAGAATTAGTTGAAGTTTGTCTTCATAAGGAGAGCTAAAGTACTCATTAAACTGGTCTTTGATTTCAATGAATGCATCCAGGTCAAAGTATGCTCTTTGAGTATTACCGGGAAATTTAAGTATCGTTTTAGTTAAAGACTCATCACTTGGGGGTAAATATGCACCATATCCAGCCCAAAACACATCAAAGTACTTTCTAGTATTGCGGTGCCAATACTGATAGTTTTGCTCAACTATGTCCTTTGTCACGCCTAAATCGTATCGTGCCATCATAATGCCAACAACACATTGTTCATCATGGGCATAGCGTTCGCGGACTTCTTCGTGAAGCCTTGTTAGTGTTAAAGCCTCTACCATCTAAGAGCACTCCTTATAGTTATTTTTCATCTTTTAAAGCTTCCACCATGATATTGCTGAGTTCTTGCGATAGCGTCTTTGTCTTCTTTTGAGTCCTATCAAACTCCGGATAGTGGTAGCGCCACTTGTCGTAATCTTCTTTGGAAATTTCGCCCGCCTCCAGCATGGCAGCGGCCTGTTGCCAGGAACAGAGCATCTCATGCAGCCGGGCGGCGTCCTTGCTCTTCCGCACATCAACCTTCAAGCAGACTTCTCCATCCATCTCGCTGATCTTGAGCCCGTAGTTGTCCTCCAGGGTAAACAGGGTGTGCATGAGCCCTACATAGGAGTCTATGTCCGGGACAGAGAGTGCATGGGGTGAGACATCCAGTACCTGGGCCAGGGCGGCAGTCAGGTCTGCTTTAGGGGTTCTTGACCCTGTTTCGTACTGCGCGAGGCGCACATCGGCAGACTTCTCCGGGAAGCCCAGCGCCATACCAAGATATTTTTGTGTCATCCCCCGCAGGAGACGGAAAAAGTGAATCCGTTCGCCAATCGCCATATCATACACTCCAATCGTTGGTTGTCTTTAAGAAAAGCGTAGCAGAAATGCTTAGTAAAGTCAAGGGAATACTAAACAATTTTATTTAATTTATTTTGCGTACTCCGATTGACATAAGCTATTATGCTTAGTATAATGACAATAGACTAAGCATAATAGCTTAGAACCAATAAATAAAAAAGAACTGCCGCAAACGCTGGTTATACATCCGGGAAGAAAGTGGCGGACGAAAGTGAGGAGGCATTTATGGAACACAACATCCATCCGAAGCAGTCATCAACGAAGAAAGGAAGGTATTTTCAATGCAGGCACAAAACTTTATGCGCGTGCAGGAAGTGGCCCAGGAGCTGGGCATCTCCAAGTCCCACGCCTACAAGGTGATCCACAAGCTCAACGCCGAACTCCGGGAGAAGGGCTATCTGACCATCTCCGGGCGGGTCAACCGAAACTTTTTCATGGAGAAGTTTTGCTACGGCAAAACGGAAAAGGAGGGCTAATCATGGCAGTCTACAAGGAAGGAAAGACCAACACCTGGCGGGCGGTCTACCGCTACACCGATTGGAACGGCGAGCGCAAGCAGACCCAGAAGCGGGGCTTCAAGACCAAACGGGAGGCACAGGCCTGGGAGCGCGAACAGCTCAACAAGACCAGCGCTGATCTGGACATGACCTTCAGGAGCTTTGTGGACCTCTACACAGCGGATATGAAAACCCGGCTCAAGGAAAACACCTGGGCCACCAAGGATCACATTATCCGTACCAAGCTGCTGCCCTACTTCGGCAGGCTGAAAATGTGCAACATCACTGCCCAGCAGATCATCACCTGGCAGAATGAGATGCTGAACCACAAAGACGAGAACGGTAAGCCCTACTCGCCTGTGTATCTCAAGACGGTTCATAACCAGCTCAGCGCCATCTTCAACCACGCGGTTCGGTACTACAACCTCCGAGAGAATCCCTGCAAGAAGGCAGGCAGCATGGGCAAGAAGAAAAACCGGGAGATGATGTTCTGGACCAAGGAACAGTACCTGAAATTTGCCGATGTGATGATGGATAAACCGCTGTCTTTCTACGCCTTCGAGATGCTCTATTGGTGCGGTATCCGGGAGGGGGAGCTGCTGGCCCTGACCCCGGCGGACTTTGACTTCGAGAAGTGTACCGTTACCATCAACAAGTCCTATCAGCGGCTGAACGGCCAGGACTTGATTACCACCCCCAAGACGGAAAAGAGCAATCGGGTCATTACCATGCCGCAGTTTCTGGCCGAGGAAATCCAGGATTACATCAAGATGCTTTACGGCATCGGGCCGGATGACCGGATGTTTACCGTCACCAAGAGCTATCTCCACCGGGAGATGGACCGGGGAGCCAAAGAAGCCGGGGTGCCGCGCATCAGAATCCACGATATTCGTCATAGCGCGGTGTCGCTTCTGATTGACATGGGATTCTCTGCCACGGCCATCGCGGACCGGGTGGGCCATGAGAGCATTGACATCACCTACAATTATGCGCACCTGTTTCCGTCCAAGCAGGCGGAAATGGCGGATAAATTAAACATGGAAAGGGGCAATTAAAAATGTCAGCAAAGAATTTGGACAAGCACAACCGTTGGAGGAACAAGACCGTGGCTTTTCGGGTCTCCCCGGAAGAGGATACCCAGATCGAGACGGCGGTGAAGCTCACCGGCTTGACCAAGCAGGATTACATCATCCGGCGGCTGCTTTGCCGGGATGTGGTGGTCCAGGGCAATCCCAGAGTTTACAAGGCCCTGCGGGACCAGCTGGCCGCCGTACTGGACGAGCTGCGCCGGATTGAGGCCGGGCAGGGCGTAAACGATGAGCTGCTGGACACCATCCAGATGATCGCAACCATTATGAACGGGATGCAGGAGGACTTTGCCTATGACCGATGAGATAAAGAAAATGACCGCCCATAGTTCATCTGTTGGCGCAGATGATGGGCAGTCAATCTCTCAAAATTCCAAGACCACTATACCAGATTCAGACGAAAAAAGCAATTCCCCCGAAAGAGATTTGGAGGAACTTTACCGGAAAATGCGCCGCATGAGTGACCCGGCCTATCTGCATACTGTGACCCTGGACGAGCTGATGGACAATGTGTTCGAGGGCAAGTCTGCGGTGATTGAGAACCTGCTCTATACAGGAGCGTACATCCTTGCCGGAGCGCCCAAAATCGGCAAGTCTTTCCTGGTGGCGCAAATCGCCCACCATATCAGTACCGGGCAAGACCTGTGGGGCTACAAAGTCCATCAGGGAACCGTGCTCTATCTTGCCCTAGAAGATGATGAGAGCCGGTTGCAGCGCCGGATGTTCCGAATGTTCGGAGTGGAGGGGACAAGCTCCCTCCACTTCGCCACCAACGCTAAAATGATCGGCGGTGGCCTGGATGAACAGCTGGAAAAGTTCGTTCGGGAACACGGTGAAACCAAGCTGATTATCGTGGATACCCTACAAAAAGTCCGGGAAGCGGTGAGCGACAGTTACAGTTACTCCAGCGACTATGAGGTAATCGGCAGACTGAAACAATTTGCTGACCGTTATGGTGTCTGCGCCCTGATCGTCCACCACACCAGAAAGCAGCCTGCGGGAGACAGCTTTGAGATGATTTCCGGCACTACGGGCTTGCTGGGCTGTGCGGATGGAGCGCTCCTGATGCAGAAGGAAAAGCGGACGGATAGTAAGGCAACCTTGGAGGTTGTGGGCAGAGACCAGCCGGATCAGCGGCTGTATCTAAGCAAGGACCAAGAGAGCCTAGTTTGGGGGCTCGACCATGCAGAGAATGAGCTTTGGAAGCAACCCCCAGATCCGGTACTGGAAGCCGTGGCAAAGATCGTATCTGCTGACAACCGGGAATGGGAAGGCAGCCCCACCGAGCTGGCCCAAGCGATTCAAACAGACATGGCGGTGAACCGGCTTACCAAGCATCTGAATGTGAATGCCAGCCGCCTATCGGAAGAACATCAGGTGAAGTACGAGAACAAAACCAAGCACGCCGGGCGGCGTATCCGGCTGACCTACATGGTGGTGGAAGCCCCCGCGTTTGAAGTAATCGAGTAAAGCGCGACGCTCGCAACGGTCGCGGCGGTGTTTTGAGGGGTACTCCCAGCACCGTTGCGACCGTCGCAACCGTCGCGGAACGGAAAATCTGGGGTGGCATTTTACCACCCCATCTTCCAAGGGAAGCCCTATTTTAGGGAGTACCATATTAGCAAAAGGGGTGAGCGATTCACGCACCCCTATGCTCCGAAACGGGGCACTGGGCACAGACAAAAAAGCGTTCGGAGAACGCGC
This sequence comes from Flavonifractor sp. AGMB03687, assembly GCF_017811815.1. Classification (GTDB taxonomy): domain Bacteria; phylum Bacillota; class Clostridia; order Oscillospirales; family Oscillospiraceae; genus Flavonifractor. The sequence goes on along the minus strand of NZ_JADKZI010000007.1, from coordinate 61,332 downwards.
AGCCACAGAATGAAATTCTGTGTTCAAAAGGGGCTTGGGGGCGTTGCCCTCAACAAGCAGACGGCAGGAAATGTGAGTGTGTATGAACACTCGCATTGCTTGCCGGATTTGTGTGTGGCTATCCACACGCATTGCTTGCCGGTAACTAAAATAACCGAAACGGCCCTTGTACCGCTACGGAAAACCAACTGAAATTAAGTATTGGGAGGTAACGACTATGAGAAAGGTTTTGTCCTGTGAGTTCAACCTGGACACCGCCTGCGTGGAGCTGCGCCTGGATGACGGGACGCTGCTCTCCATCGACTGCACCGCCGTGGAGAACGAGGTGGCAAACAGTATGTACCAGCGGTCAGAGCTGGACTGGCTAATCTACAACGATCCGCTGTCCTATGCCGAACTGATTTTGAATGGTGAGCCAGAACTATATTTGAAAGCCGTGACAGAGTATGAATCTTTAGATAAAAGCTGAGATTCAGGCCGTCATCCCAAACACTATTCTAAACTTCAATGCCGTGGAGTGTATATAATTACAGCTGTACATATTGACAATGTTTGCTATAATAAAATATAAGGAGGATGATCTAAATGGATGGGCCTTGTGACTATGGACATTTTGATATTGTCCTTGCGGATTTTCTGAAGCAAAATAGCATTAGCAAAAATCAGCTTTCAGAAAAAGCTAATTTGCAAAGAACACAACTGAACTCGTATTGTAAAAACAATATTAAGCGACCAGATCTTGATGTCCTTGCACGAATTTGCTATGCGTTGAATTGTGAGTTGTCGGACATTATTCGATATGTCCACCCGAATGAAAGAAATGGAGAGAAGGGCAATGGCTGATACAAAAGTAATTGTTATCCCGGAAGGGAAAATATGTGACTACATAGATGGAAAATTTCGTAATGACACACCTGAAGAATATGTGCGTCAAACTGTCGAAAAGCGGTTAGTAAATGAACACAAATATTTTCCAGAACAAATTCGAGTAGAGTACACGCTACAGTTGGGCTCTAGAAAGCCTAGAGCTGATATTGTTATTTTTGAGTCTAAAGACACCGCACAGACCCAGGAAAATATCAAGATCATTATTGAGTGCAAAAAAGAAACTGTAGATGCAAGAAACGCTAAGGATGGCGTTGAACAATTAAAATCTTACATGTCCGCATGTCCTAACTGTGAGTGGGGCATGTGGACAAACGGCAGACAAAAAGAAGTTTTTCGGAAATATGTAAATGATAAAGGTCAGATTGACTTTATGGATTACAATGATATTCCGTCTGCCGATGGGAATTTGGAAGATATCAATCGTCCGAGTCGTGCGTCTCTTAAAAACGCATATGATGATAACCTTTTGTTCACCTTCAAGACCTGCCATAATCATATTTATGTTAATGATGGTATGCAAAAGCAACCCGCTTTTTTTGAACTATTGAAGGTTATCTTTTGCAAAATTGAAGATGAACGAAACATTCCGAAGCCACTTGAGTTTTATGCTACATCGGAAGAACGTTCGAATCCTGATGGTCAACTTACAGTTAAAAAAAGAATTTCCAAAATTTTTGAAAGAGTAAAAAACAAGAAAAAATATCGGTTGATCTTTGACACAAACGATGAAATCAAGCTTTCGCCTCGGAGTTTGGCATATATTGTGAGTGAGCTTCAAAAGTACAGCTTACTTCATACTAATATTGACATTAAGGGCAAAGCCTACGAAGAAATTGTCGGCGCTAACTTGCGTGGAGATCGAGGAGAATTCTTTACTCCACGTAATGTTATGAAGATGGTCGTTGAAATGATCAATCCCCAAGTGGATGAAAAGGTATTGGACAGTTCATGTGGCACAGGCGGATTTTTAGTTACGGCTATGACACATGTTATGAGTCAACTTGAAAGAGATTTTGCAAAAGAATTAGGAGTCCCTCGTGATAAGTGGGATTCTGATGCTGAAAACGCATTTCAGGATCGGGTATCGGATATGGCCAAAGTAAATTACTTTGGCTTTGATATAAATCCTGACTTGGTTAAAGCAACTAAGATGAACATGGTCATGAATAATGACGGAAGCGGAAATATTCTGCAAAACAACTCTTTGTTGCCTCCTCATGAATGGACCGAAGATTTCAGGACGAGTCTTGCTGAAGCTTTAGGAATTGACAAGTCGAGTATTCGTAACCATTCAACTATTGGCTTTTTTGATGTGATTGTAACTAATCCACCGTTTGGCAGTAAAATTCCTATTAAAGATAAAGATATTTTGGAACAATTTGATCTCGCACATGTTTGGGAAAACGATAAAGACTCCAATACTTGGAAGATGACTGATCGTTTGCAGTCGTCCGTTCCTCCTGAAATTTTGTTTGTTGAACGCTGCACGCAGCTTCTTGTTCCTGGCGGTAGAATGGGCATAGTATTACCTGACAATATTTTAGGTGCACCAGGACTGGGGTATATCCGTGAGTGGTTAATTAAAAACCACCGCATAATTGCTAGTGTTGATCTCCATGTCGATACATTCCAGCCGAGAAACGGTACACAGACATCGGTCTTATTCTTGCAGAAGAAAACCAAGGAGCAAAAGGACGCTGAGGAAAAAAGCGGTACGATGGCTGATTATAACATTTTCATGGCAATGGTGGATAAGGTTGGTCATGATAAGCGTGGAAATCCGATCTTTAAGCGAGATAAAGAAGGAAATGAAATTTTAGTCCCGGATACAAGCAGCGTTTTGGTATTAGGAAAAACGGGAGACGGATCTCGAACTGTAGCACATGAGCAAAAGAGAAAGGTTGAAGATGACCAAACATCGGATGTACCGCCTATTTTTGCTGAATGGAAAAAGAGAGAGGGGTTATCATGGTAAGCGAGAATGTTGCTTATCAGCTTCAGAATTTCGAAGAAGCTGAAATTGATGAATCTCCTGTAAAATGGTGTTCTGTTACACTTTCAGATATTATCGCACGTGGGAAGCGTTTGGAAGCCAGCGTATATGATGTGGAGGCAAAACAGGCTAGAGAAATCGTAATCCACGGTAAATTCCCAGCAATAGCTTTGGGTGGGGATGATGGACTAACGAGTTCTTACACTGGAGCGCGGTTTAAGAGAATTTGGGTAGACCACTCTGAGTATCCAATTTATCAGCCATCTTCTATTGTGGATATAAAGCCTACTCCAGACGGCTATATCTCTAAGCGTACGGATACCGATATCGATGCTCTGCGAGTCAAAAAAGGCCAAATTCTTATGACGTGTTCTGGCACAATTGGAAAAGTGGCTTATGTGTCGGATACCCTCGACGGATTGATTTTCAGCCATGATCTATTGCGGATTGATAGTAACGATGATAACGCAGGATACATTTATGCATATCTTAAGAGTAAAATTGGACAGCAAATATTGTTGACCAATAGCTATGGAGCGGTTATTACGCATATTGAACCTGAACATTTAGCTGACGTTCCTATCCCAAATGCACCGGTAGAAATCAAACAGGAAATTCATAAGATGGTCATTGATTCCTATGCTCTCAGAGATGAATCCAATAAATTGCTGGATGAAGCTATGGATTTGTTGGTGCAGGAATTGAAATTACCTCCCATTGAAGAGATTGGAGTGGATGATTTCGTTCAGGATGCTCCAGTTGAAACTTTTCTGGTAAAATTAAGTCAACTTAACAACCGTGTGGATGCGTCTTATCATGTGCCTATTGTAAAAGCTATCGTTGATTATCTCAATAAAAACGCAGCAGAGGTGACGACGATTGGTGATTGCAGGATAAGCCGTAATGTTATTCTACCGGGCCGATTCAAGCGTGTCTATGTAGATGAAGGACATGGGCGAATTTTTATCGGTGGCAAACAATTAGGAGAATTAGACCCTACAAATAAGAAGTATCTTTCGGTAACACAGCACGGTGAGCGTATAGAGGAACAACTAGAACTGCATGAAAACATGACGCTTATAACTTGTAGTGGAACCATAGGAAAAGTTGCGCTGGTCGGAAAACACTGGGAGAATTGGACAGCTAATCAACACATTATTCGTGTAGTGCCTGCAAATAATGAAATAGCTGGATATCTGAGTGTATTTTTGTCTTCGCAATATGGCTATCGGTTGATTACACGCTATACGTATGGGTCTGTAATTGATGAGATTGATGCAACGCATGTGAGTCAAATACCAATCCCTATTCTGAAAAATGCCGAAATTCAGGATAGAATAAATAAGCTTGCGCTCCAGGCAAATCAAAAACGTTATGAAGCTTACCTGCTTGAGCAAAAGGCTTTGAGAACGATGGATCAAAAAGTGCTTTTTGCAAAGTGAGGTGATTAAGAATGCCTGGCTATAAAGACTGGATAGATACCATAGATATTAGAATTGATTATTACTCTGCTTTTATGAAGGCCTGGATCGCCTTTAATGCGTGGTATAACTATAGCGGTGAAATTGCAGGAAAAAACGATAAAGAGCATATTGATTCTATTGCTCAAACATCTAATAGATTCAGAGAATATATCGTAAATCTTTTGAGAGCAGAGGACTCCGAGGGGGCTTCCTACAGGGATAATGTGGCAAACTTGCATGAAGCGCTCCAAAATGCGGCTCTTATGACGCAGGAATACATAGGTACGAGACAAGCTATTTCTTTCTCTAGCGTTGCCTCTAAGAACTTAAATGCTGCCGAACGCTTTGATTACTATAAAAACCATTACGAATGCACTCGAATTCGCGGCAAAATTATTACATCGGTCAAAGAAAAAAGTACAGGTGTTGAGATTTTTCATTTTGAGCAAGACGAGTATGATGAAGAGGCCTTACAACAGCAATCAGTATATGTTAGTTTGACACCTACGCAACGGGAATCTTGTTTACGCTGCTATGGCAAAATGACTCCATATGTGATTGAATCCGTTCTTTCCAAGCCCGAGGATGTAGGAAGTCCAGACAGGAGCAAAAAGATTGGCGCATATTCGTTTGTTAAAGACGATGTGAAAATAAGTCGAGCAATAGTGGTCGTGTTGTATATGCTTAGGTGCTGTCTTGCACACGGAGATTTTTCGCCGGATGAAGCATCCAATAATGTCTACAAATATGCATACGAGGTTCTATGTATACCACTAAAAAAGCTTAGGTAGTTCGCAGAAAAGCTGCCCTTCCTCTAAAAAATCTCTATCGTTTTGTGTTCAAAACATAATTTGTGGTTTCGGTGTATTGAGTCTCACTACACAATCCGCTATACTGAGGCTGGGACTCTTGGCAACACCATGGCAACATAAAATCAGATAGCCCCTACTATCTGAATAATGAAAATAATGCCGATACCCTGAACTAAATCCCATAAGCAAATCTGTTTAGAAAACTTCTGACAGGAGCGAATGGGAATAATTAACGAAGGCTCAAAAACCCAGTAATATCAAGGTTTTTCGGACTTCGACCACCCCTTTTGATAACAATTTGATAACACCCTTTGAAGCACCCTTTATTCTATATCCCGTATGGTTTGCAGGTTATCAGAATAAACAATGCGTGGATTGGGACTAATGTAACCGTATTATAAGACGATGAAAGCCCTTAACTGTGGATAACGCAGTTAAGGGCTTTTTGTCGTCTTTATTTGTCTTTTAAGTGGTCTTTGAATGCTTCGACCATTGCATCGCTGAGTTCTTGTGAAGGGACTTTAACCCATCCGCTTTCGGTATCGAACTTAGGATAGTTGTAACGCCAACGGTCATATTCCTCTTTGGAGATTTCGCCGTTTCTGTACTTTTCAGCTTGCTTCTGCCAAGCAGCAAAGTATTTCTGAATAGAAGCGTTGCTACCTACTCTGCCGTCAAGACGGATACAAACTTCATCATCGACCTTGTCGATCTTGAAGCCGTAAATATCCTCTAATGTAAAAAGCGTATGCATAAGACCGAGTTCGCTGTCAATGTCCGGTACGGTCAAAGCCAAAGGCGAAACCTCTAATACTTGTGCAAGCGATTGCGTTAAATCTGCTTTGGGTGTTCTTGAGCCGGACTCATATTGAGCCATACGAATGTCGGCGGTCTTTTCGGGAAAACCGACAGCAATACCGAGCCACTTTTGAGTCATACCTTTTAGGTTACGCAAAAAACGTATTCTTTCACCGATTGCCATAGTTATCTTCTCCAATCTATGTGCTGTGAACATAGTATAGCATATACGCTTGGGCGTTGTCAAGATAACCAAAGCAAAAAAGTTAAATATTTTCTTGCAAACCTCTTGACTTAACGGAATTTGCTTGGTATAATGGTTAAACAAATACCGTTAGTGTATTTGCAGAAAATTAAATGACCGTCCGATCAAGCACAAACCGCCAAGACCTTCCGAAAGGAAGTGAGCGCTCCGTAAGGGGACTGCACAGCGCCCATCGACAAGTGGGAATGCCTGCAGGAACTTGTGACGGCAGAACGGCAGCACAAATCACAATTACTATTAAGAAAGGAAGATCAGAATGGAAAACAAATTTATGCGAGTAGAAGAAGTTGCGGAAGTCCTCGAAGTTTCAACTTCATTCGCCTATAAGGTCATAAGACAGTTGAACGATGAGTTAAAAGCTAAAGGCTTCATAACAATCGCAGGGCGTATCAACCGAGAGTATTTCTACGAAAGACTTTATCACAATGGAAAGGTGGTGATATAAATGCCGGTATACAAGAGCGACAACGGCACTTGGTATGTCCTTACCCGATATTTAGATTGGAAGGGCGAACGCAAGCAGAAATGCAAGCGAGGATTTGAAACAAGAAAAGAAGCAGTCGAATGGGAGCGTACCTTTCAGCAGCAGAACGCCGCCGATATGGATATGACCTTTGAAGCCTTCTTTGAGCTTTATGCAAACGATATTAAGCCCCGCTTGAAAGAAAACACTTGGCTGACCAAAGAGCATATCGTGGAAACCAAGATTATGCCTTACTTTGCAAAGCGAATTATCAGCGAGATAACCACGAAGGATGTTATGGCGTGGCAGAATGAACTGCTTGCCTACCGTGACGAAAACCGCAAGCCATATTCGCAGACCTATCTCAAGACCGTCCACAATCAACTCAGCGCCATTTTTAACCACGCTGTCAGACACTATGACCTTCGTTCCAACCCCGCTTCCAAAGCCGGAAATATGGGCACAGAGGAACGCAAGGAAATGAAGTTTTGGACAAAAGACGAGTATAAAAAGTTTGCGGATGAAATGATGGACAAACCCGTTTCCTACTATGCTTTTGAGGTTTTATATTGGTGCGGCATCCGTGAAGGCGAACTGTTGGCATTAACCCCTGCCGATTTCGATTTTGTAAAAGGTACGCTTACCATTAACAAATCCTATCAGCGTTTGAAAGGGCGGGATGTGATTACCACACCTAAAACCAAGAAAAGCAACCGTACCATTAAAATGCCGCAGTTTCTTTGTGAAGAAATGCAGGATTATCTCGGTATGCTCTACGGCGTGGGCAAAAAAGACCGCATTTTCAATATCTCAAAGCATTATTTGAGCAGAGAGATGGAGCGTGGCTCAAAAGCCGCAGGGGTAAAGCGTATTCGTATTCACGATCTCAGACACAGCCATATTTCCCTTTTAATTGATATGGGATTTTCGGCGGTGGCAATCGCTGACCGTGTAGGACACGAAAGCATTGAGATAACCTACCGATACGCACATCTGTTTCCATCAAAGCAAGTGGAAATGGCAAAGAAATTAGATTATGAAAGGATGGATATAACCAATGTCTGCTAAAAATCTTGACCGTCACAACCGTTGGAGAAGCAAAACTGTTGCTTTCCGTATGTCTCCCGAAGAAGCCGATCAGCTCGATACGAACGTAAGGCTGTCGGGACTGACTAAACAAGACTACCTTTGTTCTCGCTCCTTGCAGCAGGAGATAACGGTAGTCGGTAATCCGAGAGTGTATAAGGCACTTCGCAATGAGCTTGCCGCTGTTCTTTCAGAACTGAAGCGTATCGAAAGCGGCGGCAACGTAACCGATGAACTGCTCGACACCATTGAGCAGATAAACACCACCTTATATGGAATGAAAGGAGACGGCGGCGTTGGCGTATAAAACCGAAAAGACTGTTCCCAATGTATCTGTTGGCGCAGATACGGAACAGTCTTCTCAAAAATGTACTGTCCTTATTATAACCGACTTCTCCTTCAATTTCAATAGTTTTGATGAAAATTGAAAGGAGGTAATGCCTATGGCAGAACTTAAAATCATCAGTATGGATGAGGTTGCCGTCGAGGAAGTGGAATGGTTGTGGTATCCCTATATCCCATACGGGAAACTGACAATCATTCACGGTGACGGCGGCGAAGGTAAAACAACCTTGATTTTGCGGTTGGCGGCGCTGTTGTCGAGGGGAGAAAAACTTCCCTGCGACGATACCGCACGTGAGCCGATCAAAATCATCTATCAGACCGCAGAGGATGGACTTGGTGATACCATCAAGCCCCGCCTGCTTGCAGGCAATGCGGACTGCTCACAGATTAAGGTGATAGACGAATCCGAAGCGGCGCTTACAATGCTTGACGAGCGTGTAGAAAAGGCTATTGCTGAAACGGGAGCAAGGGTAATTATCTTGGATCCGATGCAGGCGTATATCGGCGCTAAGGTCGATATGAACCGAGCGAACGAAGTCAGAAATATTCTCTCCCAACTTGGCAGGATCGCAGAGAAATATCGCTGTGCGATTATCCTTGTAGGGCATTTGAACAAGGCGCAGGGTAATAAATCCAATTATAGAGGTCTTGGCTCTATTGACTTTCAAGCAACGGCACGAAGCGTCCTTGTGGTCGGCAGAGTAAAGGACAAGCCGGAGGTGCGTGTGGCAGCACATCAAAAGTCATCACTTGCACCGGAAGGTAAACCTATTGCCTTTGAACTGAGCGAAGCAAACGGGTTTCGATGGCTCGGTCATTATGATATTTCTATCGACGATCTTCTCAGCGGTGTTAGTCGTGAGAAGAAATCCGATATGGCTGAAAGCCTCATCGTTGACTGCCTTTCCGATGGGAAGTATCCGCAACAAATCGTGCTGCAGAAAGCACAGCGTTTGGGTATCTCCAAACGAGTGCTTGACGAAGCGAAGAAAACGCTGAGGGTGCGGTCTGTTAAGGAAGGCAGTCAATGGTATTGGGAACTACCCGATGAAAAAGAAGCAGGCAACTTTTAAGGTTGCAACATTGCAAAGGTGCGGGACTTTCGCAATCTTGCAATGTTCTTTTTCGGGTGGTAGTGAGCAATACGAAAGTTTCGGCGGGGTGCAGGGTGCCATTTTCAAAGGGCAGCTCTGCTGGGTGCTTACCGCAGTAAGCAGGGCAACGCCCTACACCCCCTCGGAGAGCCCACGACATCTTTGCAGCAGAATTGCTGAAAGTGTCATAGTGGGTTACACACTTTGAAAAAGTTGTGTAACAGCGGCTCTCCAAAATTTCGCCTATGGAAAGGAAGTGAGAAGATGGCGAAGGAAAATTTTAGTGTCGCTCGTGTGGAAACCCGAACGAGAGCATCTGTCGGCAAGTTTGAGCGACACATTGAACGCAAAAACGAGAGTTATGAAAATATGAACGTTGACCTCTCCCGTACCCCGATGAACGTTAGCTTTAAGGGTTGCGGTGAGCTGACCTATAATGAATACCTCGACCAAATGATTGCCGCAGGAACGGTGTCGCTGAAAGGTTTGAAACCCGATGCGAAGGTCTTTGACGAGATGATTATGGATGTCAACACCGAGTATTTTGAGAAGAACGGCGGCTATGATTTTGCTTGCAGATTCTATGAAGAAGCGTTCCGCTTTGCAGAAAAAATATACGGCAAGGACAATATTTTCTCCGCCGTAATGCACGCTGACGAGCTGAACGTAGCAATGACCGAGAAATACGGCAGACCGATTTATCACTACCATTTGCACATTATGGCATTGCCGGTGGTGGATAAAGAAGTACGTTGGTCGAAGCGGTGCAAAAATCCCGAACTTGTGGGAACGGTCAAAGAGGTCATCCATCAAGTAAGCCATTCAAAGAAATGGCGTTCCGAAAAAGCACTTGACGAAGATGGAAATCCCATCCTCAACAGCAAAGGGAAACAAGTTTATCACGCTTCCTACAGCGTTCTGCAAGACAAATTTTATGAGCATATGCAGAGTGCAGGCTTTGACGGTTTCAGCCGTGGAGAGCGTGGCAGCACCGCTGAAAATCTCACCTCGCTCGAACACAAGATTAAGCAGGATCAAAAGCGGCTGTCCGATCTGCAAGAGAAAATTGCCGATGTGCAAGTGCGTTATGATGATAAGAAAACCGCTTCAATGACTTTTATGGAGATAGACAATTCCGGCAAAAAATCTCTCACAGGCAAATACACCGTGTCGGCAGAGGACTATCAGAAGCTGACTTCTCTTGCGAAGCGTAGCTACTCGGCAGAGTCCGAGGTGCGAAAATTGCAAGACCAAAACCGATATTTGTCACGGCAGATATGGTCGTTACAATCGGAAGTTTCTCGGCTGAAGGAAGCGTTATCTGAGCTGACCGAGAAGTGCCGCCCGTATCTTGAAGCATTGAAGGCTGCACCGAAAGCGGTTAAGGAATTTATAGATGGTATTCTTGAACGCTTTAAGAAGCAGGAAAAGAGCATTATGTATGAGCCGATTCCTGCACCCAAAAATCAACCCCAAGAGCGTGGGCAACGCTCAAAAAATAGAAATTATGAAAGGTAGGAACACACAATGAAACAGCATTTCACAGACGAAAGAACGGGCATCCGCTACACTTTGCAGGGCGATTATTATCTGCCCGATCTGCAATTACCACACGAAAAAGAAACCGAAATCGGCTTATGGGGACAGCGGCGATTGCGGCATTTGAAGCAAAACCGAAAGGTTTTATACACCAATTTGCTCACCACCGGAAAACTCAATGACCACCTTACCGAGATCGACAAGCAGGCAGAGGATATGTTTCTTAGGCTTGTAAAGGAGATGGCAGAGCGTGAGGGAGTTACCGAAAAACTTAAAGCGGATAATCAAATGGAGTGGGTTGGTCGTATGAATAATATTCATAGCAGAGCAACGGAAATTGTAAATGCAGAATTGATATTCGCATAACGTCAGCGGCGGCAGGGAGATAAAAATCCCTGCCGTTAATTCATTATGCGTATTGACAATAATATAAATTTTGTATATAATATTTATATTATCACGATTATGGGAGAATATTATGGAAAAGAAACCTGCCATTGTTGCAAAAAGATTGACCGAGCTGAGAGAAGGAATACACGTCTCACAAGCAAGGCTTGCGGCTGTTTTTGATTTAGATCAGCCTGCCATCTTTCGCTATGAAAACACTCAATCCTTTCCGCCTTACGGTGTGTTGATGAAGTATGCGGATTTTTTCAATGTATCGCTGGATTATATTTTCGGAAGATGTGACGAGCCGCACGGACAGTTGTACGACGCTCAGCCAAAACCGTTAGAGGACACACAACTCTCATCGTTTCTTTCGATGTGCTTTGATCCGTCATCGCCGGCTAATGCAAAATTGAAAGAGGCGGTTCGCAGGATATTGCAGGAGGAAACTGCCAATCGTGAAATAACAAATGGAGAAACAGAAAATGAATGTTGAGAAATTTATAAGAAATGAAAAAACGGTTGCCGTGATCACGGGAACTGAAAAAGTATTGACCGATGTGCAATCGGCACTTGACCTCATTATGACCGCTAAATATGAGGTTGGCACAAATCTGATTGCCATTGAAAAAAGTGCCGTAGCCGATGACTTCTTTATCCTTAGTCGAGGTCTTGCGGGCGAGATACTCGAAAAATTCATCACCTATCAAGCAAAACTCGCCATCTTCGGAGATTATTCTCACTATACAAGCAAGCCGCTGAAGGATTTTATTTACGAGAGTAATAAAGGCAAGGATGTGTTCTTTGTTGCTACGCAGGATGAGGCACTTGAAAGGTTGACGAGATAATTGTCAATAAGCAGAATTGATATTCGCATAACGTCAGTGACGGCAGGGAGAATAAAATTTCTCTGCCGCCGCTTCTTTTTTTTGCAAAACCTATTGACAAACATCTATGTATTGCATATAATACATATAGATGATTGCCTATTGGAGGTGTTTCGGATGGATGAAAAAAAGATGGCGTTGATCTTCAAAGCATTTTGCGATGAAAACCGTATCCGCATTTTGAAAATGCTCCGAAGCGGCGAAAAGTGTGCTTGTAAAATGCTTGATGAACTCAATGTAACACAGCCTACGCTGTCCCATCATATGAAAATTCTTTGTGACTCCGGTATTGTGCTTGGTCGCAAAGAAGGTAAGTGGATGTATTATTCCATTTCGGCAGAAGGGGCGAAAGTCGCTGCGGATTGTATAAAGGAGTTAACATCCGCCCCAAAGGGATAACAAGTCGTGATGTGAAAAGCAGGAAGTCCAATCTTTTCCGCACGACTTCCTTTAACACCTATATATAGACACATCTCAATATATTTATGTATGAAAGGAGCTTTTTCTTATGGAAGCACTAAAAACTGTGTGGAACTTCATCCAAGATGAAGTTCTCGGAATGAATTGGCTGGATCGGCTTCTTGCAACGATTCTGAATGCCGTTGGGTTGGATACAACCGGCAAGATCGGCAGCAGCATTCATTTCTTTATCTATGATACCATCAAAATTGTGGTATTGCTCGGTGTGTTGATTTTGATTATTTCGTATATTCAAAGCTATTTCCCGCCGGAGCGAACAAAGAAGATACTCGGCAGATTTCACGGAATTGGAGCAAATATTGTTGCCGCTTTGCTTGGTACAGTAACGTCTTTCTGTTCTTGCTCGTCTATCCCGTTATTTATCGGCTTTACAAGTGCGGGACTTCCTCTCGGTGTAACATTTTCGTTCCTTATTTCTTCCCCGATGGTCGATCTCGGCAGCCTTGTGTTGTTGATGAGCATTTTCGGTTGGAAAGTTGCTGTACTCTACGTCATACTCGGTCTTGTTATTGCCGTTCTTGGCGGCACAATTATCGAGAAGCTTCACCTTGAAAATCAAGTGGAGGAATATATCCGAAACGGTCATACCCTTGAAGTACCGCAAGAGGAACTGCATTTCAAAGACCGTATGAAATTTGCGTGGGAGCAGGTGGCTGAAACTGCAAAGAAGGTATTTCCCTATGTATTGGTCGGAGTCGGTGTCGGCACCTTTATCCATAACTGGATACCGGAAGACTTTATCGTAAAGGTGCTTGGCGATAACAATCCGTTCGGTGTTATCCTTGCAACTGTCGCAGGTATTCCTATGTATGCAGATATTTTCGGCACAATTCCGATTGCAGAAGCTTTACTTGCAAAGGGTGCTTTGCTTGGTGTAGTTTTGTCCTTTATGATGGGTGTTACAACGCTGTCCCTGCCTTCTATGATTATGCTTCGCAAGGCAGTTAAGCCAAAGCTGCTTGCCATCTTTATTGGAGTATGTACGGTAGGAATTATTGTGGTTGGATATTTCTTTAATCTGATCCAACCTTTGATTATATAAAATTTGGAGGTAATAATTATGGCATTATTTAATTTCGGAAAGAAAAAAGAGCAGTCTTGCTGCTGTTGTGGTTTTGACGCAGAAACAAAAATTGCTGGGCCGACAGTAGAAAAAGGAAATGACGAACTGAAAAGCATTAAAGTTCTTGGTGCAGGCTGTGGTTCTTGCCACGAACAACTGAAGTTCGCAAAAGAAGCGGTAAAGAATATGGGGTTAGACATCGAGGTTGAATACATTACCGATCTGCCCAAAGTAATGGAATATGGTGTTATGCACATTCCGGCGCTTGTGGTGAACGAGCAGGTGGTTTCAATGGGCAAGGTGTTGAAAACGGCAGATGTGGTGAAACTGCTCTCCGAATGGAACAAGTAAAATTTATCACTATGATTAACGGCGGCAGGGAGAATAAAACTCCTTGCCGCCGCTTTACTTTGTAAAACAGGTAGAAAAAGTCATATTTCTGTGATATAATACATTAAAAATGAACTTTCAAGTTTGAAAACAAAGGCAGGCACAGTTATGTTTGAAGATATTTTCCATAGAAGAAAGCTAAATATCGAAAAACTACAGAGTTTCGGTTTTGAAATGCGAAATGGTAGCTTTGAATATACTGTGCCTATTATGAACGAAGCCTTTTTGCTTACCGTTTTGGTGACGAAGAACGGCAATGTCGATACACGACTTGTAGAAAAAGAAACCGATGAGCCGTATGTTTTGTATAAGACGAGTGCGGCAGGCTCTTTTGTAGGTGAAGTAAGAACCGAGATCGGGAGCGTTCTTTCAGAGATCGCTGGTAAATGCTTTGATTTTTCCGTTTTCAAAAACGACCAAACGCTTGCGGTTATCGATTATGTTCGGGATACATACGGTGATGAACTTGAATATCTATGGGAAAAGTTTCCCGACAATGCCGTATGGAGAAGAAAAGACAACCAAAAATGGTACGGCGCAATTCTTACCGTATCGGGACGCAAGTTGGGACTCCCGACCGATGAAATTCTTGAAATTATAGACCTGCGGCTTGAAAAGGAACTTATGGAGCAGACGATTGACAACGTCCGCTATTTCCCCGGTTGGCACATGAACAAAAAGAATTGGTACACGATTATCCTTGACGGTCGCATACAGACCGAGGAAGTTTGCACTCGGATTGACGAAAGCTACCGACTTGCAAAAAAGTGAATTTGAAGGTGATTTTAATGATAACTGTAAAAATTATAGATAGTGATAGAAAAGACGATATTAACATTCCCAATCACCCTTTCCGACTATTCGGACTGATGCTGCCGTCCTACAACAACGGCAAATGGGATCATACGGAGCTTGTATTCCCGCCCGAAAACCACACCCAAATGTGCTTTCCCGACGAGAATTACAATTATGATAAGATGGCAAAGAAGCACATTTTTATCGGCGCATACGACGGGGACAAATGCATTGGTCTTGCCATTCTGCGCCACGATATGTTCAAATATATGTACCTTTATGACTTGAAGGTCAACGCCGAGTATCGCAGTAAAGGTGTCGGCAAAATGCTGATTGACGAGTCCAAAAAGGTCGCAAAGGATAACGGCTACATCGGCGTTTACACGCAAGGTCAGGACAACAATCTCGGTGCCTGCCACTTTTATCTTGGCAACGGCTTTGAGATCGGTGGGCTGAACACCCACGTGTATAACGGCACGTCGCAGGAGAACAAGAAGGATATTTTCTTCTACTATACGAACAAATAAGTGAGGAAAACGACAATGATACGCAAAATGCAAATAGCAGATTACAGCGATGTATATAACCTATGGCTTGCCAATAAAGGCATGGGGCTAAACGATGTAGACGATTCAGAAAGTGGCATTGTCCGTTTTCTTGACCGCAACCCCGATACCTGCTTTGTCGCAGAGCGCGACGGTAGGCTTGTCGGTGTCATTATGGCAGGCAACGACGGTAGGCGCGGATTTATCTATCACACAGCGGTGCATCCCGACTATCACAGACAAGGCATTGGATCGGCGCTCGTGTCGGCGGCACTGGAAACCTTGAGGTCTGTCGGCATAACTAAAGTAGCGCTTGTGGTGTTTGAGCGAAATCAAGGCGGCAACGCCTTTTGGGAAAAGCAAGGTTTTACGGTCAGGAACGACCTTACCTACCGCAACAAAGCCCTTGTGGAAATGGTACGAAAGGATACTTAAAATGAACTTCGATACGATAAAAAAGAAATTAGAAGCCCTCGGTTACAAGGTATCCTGCTTTGATACGACAGCAGAAGCGACCGAGTACATAAACGGCGAGATTGATGGCAAGACCGTCGGCTTCGGTGGCTCTATGACGTTAGAAGAAATGGGGCTTTACGAGGCACTTTCCACACATAACGACGTGCGTTGGCATCAGCGTATTCCTGAAGGCAAAACGAGTAAAGAGGTGCGCCTTGCCGCAAATGCCGCCGAGATCTACGTGTCCTCGGTCAACGGACTTGCCGAAACGGGCGAGATCATCAATATCGACGGCAACTGCAATCGTGTGGCATCAATCTTTTACGGA
The DNA here is from genome assembly GCF_017811815.1 of Flavonifractor sp. AGMB03687. Classification (GTDB taxonomy): domain Bacteria; phylum Bacillota; class Clostridia; order Oscillospirales; family Oscillospiraceae; genus Flavonifractor. Next base: position 45,255 of record NZ_JADKZI010000007.1, on the reverse strand, counting down.
CACGAAAAGGTGTATCTTGTCGCAGGCGAAAACAAAATTGCCAAAGACTACGACAGCGCACTTTGGCGTGCGAGAAATATCGCATCGCCTCTGAACGCCCGCCGCTTCGGACTCAAAACGCCCTGCGCCGTTGGTGAGCTTCGTTGCTATGATTGCAAAAGTCCCGAACGTATCTGCCGAGGACTGTCGGTGTTATGGTCAAAGCCGATGACGGGCGAGTTTGAGATTATTTTGATTGGAGAAAAATTGGGATATTGATAAATAAAAATTTGATAAGTAATAAGAGTGAAATATAGATACTGATATTGCGAAGGTGATGTGTGATTTAAGATAAGGCAAGGCTTTTGGTTTATAGATATTTCCTTGTAACCCTTGAAATTCCAAGCAAAATCGTTTATAATACTTATATACCACTTGTTATTATCCACGATGTTACTATTCTTGTTATCAACCTCGATAACAAAATGATAACAGGAGCTTTTTAAGTCAGGATAATACGAATACATTAGATAATCAAGAGGATACGAAGCAATAATCGCTAAACAAAATGTGTTAAGTTAAGCTTCGTAAGAAGAGTGGGAATGACGCTCGAAACGGCGAAAACCCGCATGAATACAGGCTTTTTTGCCCGTCCATACTGCTCTTGATACTGGATTGATACTATTTGTGTCCGCCCGGTATTCTCAAGAGAAAAATCCCAAAAGGACAAGCAAAACCGCCCTGCTGAACGACAAATTCAGCAGGGCGGTTTTTTTGCTTGTCTTATTTATTTTTCCGCCAAGGGATATAATATTCGCTTTCCAGGCCATCGTCGCAGGTATGGGGCCAGTTGAGTTTCCATTCAAAATACTCTTCCCTGGTGATCTCCCCGGCGTGTAACTCCTGCTGACGAAAAAGCCATTCCCGCATGAACTCGTCCACAAGGCCATACTGGAAGTACATACCCACGGGAGGGTGTGCGGGCCAGTCATCGCTATCATTGTACCGTACAGCGGTATCATCAGCGGCCCCTGCTCTGCCCGGATTGCGGACAAGTTGGAACAGGCGGATAGCGCCAGGGCTGTCCTCGTCCAGCCAGAAGAATGTCCGCATGAAGTCCTCGGCAGAGCCGGGGGCGATGGTGTAGAAGTTCTGGCGGTCTACCCGCAGCGCCTCGGCCATCTTGTCCAGCAGTTCCCGTTTCGGAACACGGTAATTCGTCTCATACTGGGCGATCCGGTTGTCCGCTCCCTTTTCCTCAAAGCCGATAGCAAGCCCCAATTCCTTTTGTGTCATGCCTCGAAAGGTGCGGATTTTCTTTATCTTGTCTCCGACTGTCATAATATCCCACCGCCTTTGCCAATAGTATAGCGCAAAAAAGCGAAAGATGCAAGATAATCTTTAACAAAAATGCGAAATAAATTCTTGACATTAACACTTATGTTAATGTATAATGAAGATGGTGACATTAACATATTTGCGAAACTAAAATAAGGAGGTGCTGACCATGGAAAAGGAGCTGTTTGTGAGAGCAGAGGAGGTCGCCAGGGAGCTGGGCATTTCCAAGCCCTACGCCTACAAGCTGGTGCGGGAGATGAACGAGGAGCTGAAGAAAAAAGGCTTTCTCACCATTCCCGGACGGGTAAGCAGGCGCTACTTCGAGGAAAAATTCTATGGGCTGCGGGACAGACAATAAGGAGGGAACCACAATGCCGGCATACAAAGACAAGGCAAAGGGCACATGGTATGCGTCCTTTTACTACGAGGACTGGACGGGCAAGAAAGTAAAGAAAATGAAACGGGGCTTTCCCATCAAGCGGGAGGCTCTGGAGTGGGAGCGGACATTCCTGCAACAACAGACCGCCGACCTGGAAATGACCTTTGAAAACTTCGTGGCTGTCTATGTGGCGGACATGAAAGGCCGTATCAAGGAAAACACCTGGGGGACGAAAGAGCATATCCTCTACAAGAAGTTGGTGCCGTACTTCGGCAAGCGGAAGATGTGCGACATTCACTCCAAGGAGGTCATCGCCTGGCAGAATGAAATGCTGGGTTACCGGGACAAGAACGGCAAGCCCTACTCTCCGGTGTACTTAAAAACGCTGCACAATCAGTTGAGCGCCGTGTTCAACCATGCGGTACGGCACTACAATCTAAAGGTCAATCCCGCTGCCCAGGCGGGCAATATGGGAAAGCCAAAGGGACGGGAAATGCTGTTCTGGACAAAGGCGGAGTATCTGAAATTCGCCGAGGCCATGATGGACAAGCCCCTTTCCTATTACGCCTTTGAAATGCTCTACTGGTGCGGCGTCCGGGAGGGGGAGCTGCTGGCCCTCACTCCTGGCGACTTCGACTTTGAGAAACAGACCGTCACCATCTCCAAGTCCTACCAGCGGATTAAGGGCAAGGATGTGATTACCGACCCCAAGACCCCTAAGAGCAACCGGGTCATTCAAATGCCCGCTTTCCTCTGTGAAGAAATGCGAGACTATATCAAGAGCCTGTATGGGGTGAAGCCCACCGACCGCATTTTCACGGTGACAAAATCCTACCTCCACCGGGAGATGGACAGGGGTGCGAAAGAGGCCGGGGTAAAGCGGATCAGAATACACGACCTGAGGCACCCGTATGTCAAGCACACGACAAAAAAATATAATTCTGAAAAGCAGAAAACCCAAGCTATCAAGGTGGATTTGATAGCCTGGGTTTTCCGTTTTTGCACCTTCAATTATTCAAAGAGGTCATGGACCTTGTAAACAATCTCAATGCGATTGTCGGGGAATACATACACCTTTTCAATCAGCAGATCGGTCAGCTCCGAGGTTAGCACATCTGCTTCGGCAATCGAGTGAGCAATCCCCTGTCGGCTGCTTTGGCGGGCCTGTTCTTCTCGCTTCAGCTTTGTCTGGGCGGTGACAGCAGCATAGGCATTTTTGACTTTCAGTATTTCTGCGTCATAAACTGCTTTCTCCGATTTATATGTGTCCAGCTCGATTTGCCCCAGGAGATACCGTTCAAAGAGAGCTTGCTTCTGGTCCTTCAGAGCGTCCAGCCGCTTTTCATATTCTGAGCATTTGGCAGCGGTGGCCTCCAGGTGAATGGTGCCGTCCTCATGGACGGGCAACAGGATTTCCAGCTGCTTTTTCAAAGTGAGGAGGACTGCTTCTTCCAAACCGGCAGCATCTGCCCGGACATCGCGGCAGCGGCTGTTCACATCGGCAGTAGAATGGCGGCACATATAAAACGGTTTCTTTTGAGCGATGCGGGAGAGCGTATGGTCACAGCAGCCGCAATAGACTTTGCCTTTCAGTGGGTACTCCCTGGTTTTCTTGTTCGGCAAGGAAAACCGGCGCTGCACAGCCTGAACCTTTTCAAATAGTTCTTTGTCCACGATTGCCGGATGATGGTCGGGAATAATAAACCACTTGTCCCGCTCTTTCCTGCGGCTTCGTGTACCACCTACTTCAATAACAGCACGACGCCCGATGACATAGGAGCCGATATAGCGTTCATCTTCCAGGATACGAAGAACCGTAGAACTGCTCCAACGGCCACGGGTGCGGGAAACATCATGGAATTGCTGCCCATGAGCTGCTTTGTATTCTCCAGGGGTCGGGATACCTTGCTTGAACAACTCTCTGGTAATGGCTGCCGCTCCAATGCCGGTTGCAGCAAGTTGGAAAATGAGCTGTACCACAGCAGCGGTTTCCGGGTTCGGTTCCATTCTGCCATCGGCGCTTTTGCGATACCCGTAAGGGCAAACTTTGCTCTGGTATTCACCGCGCTGCATTTTGGCGTACTTGGCGCTTTTGGTCTTGATGGACATATCCCGGCTGTAATACTCGCTGATTAGATACTTGAAAGCCACATCCATACCGCCGGTATCGCCCTTGTGCTGATCGCTGTCAAAATCATCGTTGATGGAAATGAACCGGGTGTGAAACAGCGGAAATACACGCTCAATGAAATAGCCAGTTTCAATGCTGTTTCGTCCAAAACGGGAAAAGTCTTTTACGATGATGCAGTCGATCTTATTGGCCCGCACCATCTCAATCAGCTCCTGGACTTTGGGGCGCTCGAAGTTTGTCCCGCTATATCCGTTGTCGATAAACTCAAGGATTTCTGCATGGGCGGACTCCGGCATGGAAGAAACAAATTCGTTCAGCGCAAGGTGCTGGTTTTCAATGCTCATACTGTCGTATTTATAATCCTCCAGGGAAAGGCGGATATAAAGGGCAATTACATATTTCTGCACTGGTTCAGCACCTCCTCACAATGTTCAAATTCACTCTGGAAACGGAAACGAACCGTAATTCGTTTCTCCCTTGAAACCTCTACACGGTCAATCAGCCGGTCAATCAGAGTTGCCGTCAGCTGGCGATCTTCCTTGATATGCTGTGCATCCTGGGACAGCATTTTATACTGTTCCAGCTGCTTGGCGATAATCGCAAGCCCTGCTTTCAGTTGTTCGACTTCCTCGCTGATGGCCTCGATTTTGGCTTCGTACTTCTCCTTGAAGGTAAAATACTCGTCTTTTGACAGATGGTTCTGGATCAGGCCCTCATACAATCCGCGCTGGTAGGTACGCAGCTGTTGGATTTCCTGTTTTCGGCTGGCGATTTTAGCCTGTATATTTTTCTGTTCCTCGGCTTCTTTGGTGAGGTTTTCCAGACCGAGAGAGTATTGCCCCAGCGTGGTATCAAGCTGTTCCTGTATCATATCGGCCAGGGCGTCCAGCAGCTCTTTTTCAAAGATAAACGCACCAGGACAAACACCCTTTTTGATGCGGTTATTGCTGATACAGTGATAGACATATACCTCTTGTGATTTTCTGCGGACGCATTTTTGCCGATGAAGGCTATGACCACAGTGGGCGCAGAAGATCTTTCCTCTCAAAAGATTGGGAGACCAGGAATGTATCTCCCTGTCTTTGGCCTGCTGTGCAGCCTGGTCCAATGCTTTCTGAACAGCGGCAAACAGCTCCCGGCTGATGATGGCTTCATGGGTGCCGCGCACTGTTGTCCATTCATCTGCGCTGGCTCTGACCTGCTTATGGTCAATGATTTTGGAAACCCCTTGCACCAGATCGCCGGTATAAACCTCTGCGCGGAGAATCTTGGAAACGGTGCGGGTTTGCCAATGCCCGTTTCCCACCAGATTCTCATGGGTGATCTCTCCCAAGGTTCTCTTGTAGTGGCTGGGAGAGAGATACCCGGCCTCGTTCAATCGTACCACTATGGTGTTTAATCCTGCGCCCTCGGCGGCCCATTGGAACATGGTTTTGACTACCTCGGCAGCCACCGGGTCAACAATCAGCTGGTGGCAGTCATCAGGAGCCTTCAAATATCCATAGGGTGTACGCCCACCGACATACTTGCCGTCTTTCATGGCCTGCCGCTGCTGGGCTTTGATTTTTCTGGCAATATCCATCGCATAGGCTTCGTTAATCATGTTCCGCAACGGAATGATGATACCATCGTGTGCATTGTCCGGGGAAGAAGAATCGTAGCGGTCATTCACGGCAATAAAGCGGACTTTCTGCATGGGAAAGTAACGCTCAATGTAGTAGCCGGTGTCTATGACATTTCGCCCCAGGCGAGAGAGGTCTTTTACAATGACGCAGTTGATAAGCCCCGCTTCAATATCGGAGAGCATCTGCTGGAAGCCGGGTCGGTGGAAGTTCGTGCCCGTTGCGCCATTGTCAATGTAGGTCTGTACCACAATAATCTCCGGGTTCTGCTCCAGATACCGGGCGATAATCAGCTGCTGGGTTTCAATAGAGGTGGTGTGAGTATGCTTATCCTCAACGGAAAGCCGCACATAAACTCCGGCGCGGCAAGAGGTATCTATCTCCGGTGCGGGAAGCACCACAGTTTCTTTTCTGCTTTTTCTTGCCACAAATCATCCCACCTTTCTTTGGCTTGTTTGCTTTGCCAGTTGAATCAGCTGGATTGCTTTCTGGTATTCATCTTGGTATGTAAAGGTGATCTCCAATTCCTTTTTCCCAATCACCTTGATGCTCTGTATCATGTGAACCACAGCTTTGCGGTCCAGGGTCTCCATCGTAGAGAACTGTGTGAAGTGGGAAATCCAGCGGTTCCGTTCACTCCGGTTCTCCAGAACATCAGCCAGCTTTTCCTTTAAGACCCGAATGCTCTCTTTTGCATTTTCCGCAATCCTTGTGTATCTGGCCTTATAGTCGGTATATTCCTCTTTGCTGATGGTGCCGGTAATCAGACTTTCGTAGAGACGGGCCCTAAATTCAAGTGCCTGTTCTACCTGCTGCTCATTGGCGGCGATGTGGGAGGCGTATTCATTGGCAAGCGCCTGATTGATGCTGCTCTGGTCGATACCGTCCAGGATGGCTTGCAGGCAGCTCACATTGTCAATGTAGCCTTTCAGACTGTCCTTAACGCATTCCACCAGATCGCTTTCCTTGAGCATTACCGGATTGGCGCAGCCATGCTTTTTCCCGGTGGGGCAATAATAATAGTGGTATTCCTTGCCTTTGACCCGGTTTGTTTTCCGTGTCATGCGGCTCCCACAGCAGCCGCAGATCAAAACGCCGGAAAACAGATACACCGTATCCTGCTTAGGAGAAGTCCGGGTATCCAGTCTGCGGATACGCTGGACCAGCTCAAAATCCTGCTTGGCAATCAGCGGCTCATGGGCGTCAGGGACGCGAATCCATTCAGAAGATGGCCGCTGCTCCATCTGCTTGATTTTGTAGTGTGGGGTGCCTTGCTTTCCCTGTACCAATGTGCCGATGTAGGTTTCATCCTGCAAAATACGAATAATCGTTGTAGCAGACCACTTGCAATCCTCTTTGTCGGCATAGCCGTGTTTGGCATAGGGAAAACCATTGTTTTTCTTATAGGCCAGGGGGGAGAGGATGCCCATTTCGTTCAGCACGGTGGCGATCCGCAGGGCGCTTGTCCCATCCAGGCGCATACGGAAGATGTCCCGGACAACGCGGGAAGCATACGGGTCAGGTACAAGCAGGTTTTTGTTTTCCTCAGATTTCATATAGCCGTAAACGGGAAAGGCTCCAACAAAATCTCCGTTACGCCGCTTTATATCCAAAGAAGTACGGGTCTTGATGGAAATGTCCCGGCAGTAGGCTTCGTTCATAATATTCTTGACGGATACTGATCTGGCCTTTTACACCAACGGGCGGAGCGTATGCCTTACAGAGCTGAAAGGATATCAGGCCGCTGTCGGTCAGCCGGTCATCCAGCCCCGCCGTCCAAACAGCCGCCTGGACAAGGTGCGCCATATGTTTCAGAAGGTAATGTAAAGATACATAATCGTCAAGACGGCAACAATCAGAAGTTATGGAGGGTAACAATGGAATATCGTAAGGAAGATTTAATGGAAGCAAAAAAGCAAATTTGGGGAGTGGGAGAGAACATGGGAACAGAGGAAAGTAAAAAAATCTGGGAGGAGAACGCACAATTTTGGGATAATGCAATGGGTGACGAATCTAATGAATTTCACAGAGAGGTAGTGCGTCCCAAAGTAACGGAACTTCTATCTCCTAATCCTGCGGATTACATTTTGGATATTGCGTGTGGCAATGGAAATTATTCTTCGTATCTTGCACAAAGAGGCGCTTCGGTTGTCGCTTTTGATTACAGCAAAAAAATGATAGAATTGGCTAAAAGACGGCAATCACAATATGCAAAACAAATTGAATTTTGTGTGGCGGATGCGACCGATAGAAAAAGTATATTAGAATTAAAAAGAAATCGAGCCTTTACGAAAGCAGTTTCTAATATGGCAATTATGGATATTACGGATATTGAACCACTTCTTATGGCTGTTTATGAACTGTTGCAGGAAAGCGGAATTTTTGTCTTTGCAACGCAACACCCTTGTTTTGTCACGTTGACTGAAAAATATATGACACCGCACAGTTACTATGATATAGCGATTGAAGGGCAACCGAAAGAGCAGATTTATTATCATCGTTCCATACAAGATATTTTTAACCTTTGTTTTAGAGCTGGATTTGTCATTGATGGATTTTATGAAGAATGTTTTAAAACCAACAAAGAAATTCCTATGGTAATGATAGTAAGGCTTAAGAAGGTAAAACGTGATAGCTTAAAATAAATTCAAGTTTGTCGGGTAAATAGCAAACCCAGCCGAGCCAGCGGGCGGTCAAGATGAACGGGCTTCGCCCACCGTTGACAGCCCCGCCCGGTTTCGCAGTTAGGCAGTCAAGGAGCGACAGCAAGGAGTGCTGCCGCCCCGCACTATTATTCAGAGAGGGGGAATTTCCATGACAGACCAGAAAGCCTATCAAGAATATATCCAGCGCAGGTACAACGCCTCTTGCAAGGCTGTTATCCGCTGTGCCTGACAGCGTCCGTCCGTGCCGGAATTATGTAGAGCTCCACATAATTCTGTTGTATTTCCCAGCCTTTTGTGATACTATTTTGATACTAATAAACTTTACAGCCGAAAATAGCAGGTGGAATATTAACATATTTGCGAAAGTTTTTCCTGCGAAATCACCTCAAATACACCCTACTATATCTGAATTTGCCGAGTGGGAATAAGAAGTACATAATCACTTGATAAATGAGCCGGCGGGCACAGGATACATCCTGTGCCCGCCGGCTCGTGTTTATGTGAGATGAGGGGAATATCAATACACGCCGTACTTATAAACGCGATCGGGGACATCCTTGTTGATCTTGTCCTCGTCGATCATAGCCACGGCACGGACGATGGTACCGTCACCCATGTACCAGCGCAGGGGGAAGGCGCAGAAGGTGAAGCGCTGACCCTTGACCTTCTCAATGTCGCCGCCCAGATTTTCAATGCCCATGACATTGTTGCTCAGCAGGATGGTGTGTACGGGCTCCCACTCGGGGAAGTCCTCCAGGGGCTCATGGCCGAACTCCTTCTTGTACTCGTCCACGATACGGGGGACGTAGGGTCCGGGGCCGTGCTGAGCGGCGTAGGTGTACAGGATGTGGTCCAGAGCCTGCAGGTCGAAGCCAACGCCCTTGACCTTGTGGTCCACCAGCCAGTGGGCACCCTCGATGGACATGCCGGGGGAGTACATGAAATAGTCATCGTTCTCGCCCCAGCGCTTGTTCATGCCGGTGCAGATGAGGACCCAGTCGCCCTCCTGGATGCCGCCTTCAACCTTGGCAGCGGCCTTCTCAATGTCCTCAACGGTGATGAGCTCCCAGTGCTTCTTGGGGATATCCAGGCAGACAGCGGGGCCGTAGTAGTTCTCCAGGGGTAGCTCGTGGGTGAAGGCGCCCTCGGGGATCACGTGAGAGGGAGAGTCGGCGTGGGTGGAGTTGTGCATGTGGAAGTCATTGAAGGTCTGCAGCAGACGATAATGCATGGGCATATGCTGCACGCGGTCGATGTGGAAATCACCGTTGGAGGGCCACAGGGGATTGCCGCGGCCGAAGGGGTGGGACAGGTCAACAAGTACGGTTTTACCCATGATTTAGGACTCCTTTCAGGAAATTACGAGAACATGGCGTTGGGAATAAAGGTGGACAGTCCGGGAATGAAGATGAACAGCAGGGTAATGAGGATCATAATGACCAGATAAGGCATGGAGCCCTTGAAGATACCCATGACATCCACATCCTTGGGTGCCACAGCTTTGACGGAGTAGACACACAGACCAACGGGGGGAGTCAGGCCGCCCATGTGCAGGGCCAGGATGGCAACCAGGTCGAACTGCATGGGATCAATACCCAGAGCCACGGCGGCGGGATAGAACACGGGGATGGTCAGTGCAATGCTGGAGTAGGCGTCCAGGAAGCAGCCCAGGATCACGAATACGATCACAGCGGCGATCATGAACACCACGGGGCTCAGGTGGGTCTGGGTGACCAGATTGGTCAGAGCCTGGGCCAGGCCGGACACCGTCATGAACTTGGCGAACATACCGGAGCAGGCCAGGATCAGGAAGAGCATGGTCATATTCTCCACGGTCTCCATGATAGCGCCCCAGATCTTCTTGAGGGGGGTGCGCTTGATGAAACCCATAATGAAGAACACCAGGCAGCCGATGGCACCGGCCTCAGCGGAGCTGCAGATGCCGAAGAAGATGCCGCCGATGATGACCACCGCCACGATGGCGATGGGGATCAGATTTTTCAGGGAGATCAGCTTCTCACGCCAGGTGAAGTGCTGCTCCACCCGGGGGAACAGGTGGGGACGTACGATGGCGGCGATGATGACGAACAGGGAGAAGCCAATGGCGAGAGCCAGACCAGGGGCGATGGCTGCCATCAGGAGACGTCCGATGGAGTCGCCCGACAGAGCACCAAAGATAACGATCAGGATGCTGGGGGGAATAAATTGGCCGATGTTGCCGGAAGCAGCGATCAGGCCATAGGTCAGGTTGGTATCGTAGCCATACCGGCGCATCTCAGGCGCGGCGATCTTGGCAAACACGGAGCCGGTGACCAGAGCGGAGCCGTTCAGGGTACCGAAGGCTGTGCAGCCCAGGGTGGTGGCCACGCCCAGACCGCCGGGGATGCGGCCCAGCCACTTGGCCAGGGTATCGTAGCATTCTGTACTGATTCCTATGCCTGTGGCCAACATACCCATTAGGATAAACAGGGGGATGACCGCATAATCAAAGGTGGCGATGTTACTGTAGGCCTGAATGCCGACCATGGCCACCGCCTTGGGGAAGTTCAGACAGGCTACCAGACCGAAGAAACCAACAGTGCCCAGAGCGACTGCGATATGTACGCCCATCAGTACCAGTACGATCAAGGCAACGATGCCGATCAAAGCTAGAATGATGCCGCCTTCCATCAGTTGTTGCCCTCCTTTCTGGTATTCTTCTGCTCATCCGAACCAAACGCACTCAGATCCTCCTGAGAAGGAAGCTCGGATTTGATCAGGATGTGGTCCACGCGGTTGGGATAAATCACACCGACTACGCAGTAGACCGACATAAAGAGGCTCTGGATGGCCAGCAGCAGCCAGCCCAGGAAGGTGCCGAACTTACCAATGAATACATAAACCGTGACGGCGGCCACAGACTTCTCCTTGATGAGCCAGGAGGCCCAGAACTGATCCCAGGAGGCCTTGATCATCACGATGAACAGGATGCTGGCCAGGACATAGATAATGAGGCTGATGATGTGCTTGGTACGGCCCTGCAGCTTGTCGTAGATAGCGCCCAGCTGCATATGCTGGCCTTTCAGCAGGGTATAGCCCATGCCTGCGTAGGCCACCCAGGCCATCAGCATGGTTACGATCTCAGTGGCGCCCTGAATGGGGGCATTGAACACATAGCGCATGAATACGTCGCAGCAGATGAGCACCATGTTGAACAGCATTACCCCGGCGGAGACCCAGCCGAACAGCTTCATTAGAAGCTCTGGCTTTTCATAAAAGGCCGGTATTTTTTTTGTAATTGACATACTTTTCCTCCTCAATTCAGATTCTTTCCTCAATGCTTGTCCAGCGGGAAGAGGCGTTATTGAATGTAGGGAGTCGTATCGAAGTGCCACTCATAGCCCAGCTCCTCGCCGGCCTTCAGGTAGGCGGACATGATGCCCGCGCCGTCATAGCCCAGGGCGGTGACCTCGTCGATCCACATCTGGAGGGTATCCTGGTAGGCCAGAGCTGTCTCGGCCCACTCTTCCTTAAGCTCGTCGGAGAGCGTGTTGAAGGTAACGCCGTTGTCCAGCATCTCCTGCACCCAGCCGTCCATCTCGTCTTGCTGCCACTCCTGGAACTGGGCCATGGCCTCATCAGCGCACTCCTGGAAAAGCTGCTGGGTCTTCTCGTCAAAGGAGTCCCACATGTCCTTGTTGAAGCAGAGCACATTGTTGTTGCGGGCGCCCAGGCCCACCTCCAGGCAGTAGTCCTCCACCTCGTACAGCTTATAGTTGCAGTAAATGCTGTCGTACACGAAGGAACCGGAGGCTACACCGGTCTTAATGGTCTGATACAGGTCGGCAGCGGGAGCGTTTACCGGCACCGCGTCAATGGACTGGAACCAGGGAATGTAATACACACCGCCCAGCGTCAGCTTCATACCGGCCATCTGGGACAGGTCGGTAATGGGGGCCTTGGAGTACAGCTTGTAGGGCTCATTGCCCTTCCAGCCCAGGCATACCACGTTGTTCTTTTCGTATTCCTCATAGAACTCGGGATACTCCTCGGCCACCTTATACATTAGCTCAGCGGCCATGGCGGGATCACTGGGGGCGAAGGGTATGCAGTAGGTGATCTGAGACAGGGGCAGGTTGCTGGGCGTGTACAGGGTACAGACTGTACCCAAGTCGGCAATGCCGGAGCTGAGCGTGTTCAGGTTGTCGGTAGCCTTACCCAGCAGGTTGTCGTAGAAAACCTTGAAGGTGATGGCACCGCCGGAACGCTCGGTCACCAGATCAGTGAAGATCTCGATCTCGTGGGCAGAGGTCTTGTCGTGGGAGTCAATGGCCGAGACGATCAGCTCCATAGTCGGATAACCGGATTCCGTAACGTTGCCGCCGGTTTTGCCTCCGCTTCCACAGGAGGTCAGCAAGAGGCCAACGAGCAGCGTGCTCAGCAGCGTACAGGCGATTCTTTTCTTCATGGTTCAAATATCCCTCCCAATTTATCATTGGTGCAGCGTGAACGATTATCTTAATACACGCCGTACTTATAAACGCGATCGGGGACATCCTTGTTGATTTTATCTTCGTCAATCATAGCCACGGCACGGACGATGGTGCCGTCACCCATGTACCAGCGCAGGGGGAAGGCGCAGAAGGTGAAGCGCTGACCCTTGACCTTCTCAATGTCGCCGCCCAGATTTTCAATGCCCATGACATTGTTGCTCAGCAGGATGGTGTGTACGGGCTCCCACTCGGGGAAGTCCTCCAGGGGCTCATGGCCGAACTCCTTCTTGTACTCGTCCACGATACGGGGGACGTAGGGTCCGGGGCCGTGCTGAGCGGCGTAGGTGTAGAGGATGTGGTCCAGAGCCTGCAGGTCGAAGCCGACGCCCTTGACCTTGTGGTCCACCAGCCAGTGGGCACCCTCGATGGACATGCCGGGGGAGTACATGAAATAGTCGTCGTTCTCGCCCCAGCGCTTGTTCATGCCGGTGCAGATGAGGACCCAGTCGCCCTCCTGGATGCCGCCTTCAACCTTGGCAGCGGCCTTCTCGATGTCCTCAACGGTAATGAGCTCCCAGTGCTTCTTGGGGATGTCCAGGCAGACAGCGGGGCCGTAGTAGTTCTCCAGGGGCAGCTCGTGGGTAAAGGCACCCTCGGGGATCACATGAGAGGGAGAGTCGGCGTGGGTGGAGTTGTGCATGTGGAAGTCATTGAAGGTCTGCAGCAGACGATAATGCATGGGCATATGCTGCACACGGTCGATGTGGAAATCGCCGTTGGAGGGCCACAGGGGATTGCCGCGGCCAAAGGGGTGGGACAGGTCAACAAGTACGGTCTTACTCATAATAAAGACTCCTTATCGATTAGATTTGGATCTGTTGATCCAGGCCGGACATAAGCAATGGACTACCTTTTAGAAAGCTGTAACTGGGGGGTGCAAGCTAGGCTTTTCCTGTGTGCTGTTGGTAAAACCACGCTTATGGTTATATACTAAAGCAATCTACATGCCAAATAAAGAGGGGGATTTTGGGTGAAAATGGGGGGTATAGCGTAAATTTGTTGCAGAAATAATACAAAGTTGGATGACTGTTGCAAAATTGAAACAGAGCACAGCAAAGGCTTAGAGAAGCTTGTGGAGTTTGAGCAGCTCGGCAAAAGCGTGGTCCCGGAATTTACACACGCCCTCAATGGTGTTACCCATGGAGGGGTCACGGTTGGCGATTTCTTCATCCACGCCCTGAGCGTACACTTCGTTCCAGGGGGTGGGTTCCTCGCCGTACTTTTCGGCAATGGCCCGGAAGCCGCCGTCCACGCCCAAGCTGATGGTGAGCAGCTGACCGGTGACCGCCATGCGCATGCCAGGGCCAAACATAATGGCCTTGTCCATGTCCTCTACGGAACAGACACCGTCACGTACACACTCCTTGGCAGCATCAAGGGCGGCCCAGGACAGGCGATTGACGATAAAGCCGTAGATCTCCTTCTTACAGACCACAGCCACCTTACCCATGCCGGTATAGATCTCCTTGGCCTTTTCGATTGCCTCGGGGGCGGTCTGCTCGCCGCCGCACAGCTCGATCAGGGGCAGCAGGTAGGAGGGATTGTAGGGATGGCCTACCAGAATGGACTGGGGATAGAGCGCGCCATCCTGCAGCTTGGTGGGGAAGAGCTTGGAGGTGGAGCTGCAGATGATGGCGTCGGGGCCGGTGACCTTCTGGATGGTGGCGTAGGTGGATTTCTTCAGTTCCAGCCGTTCGGGAATACACTCCTGTACAAAATCAGCGCCCCTCACAGCGGATTCCAGGTCGTTGGAGAACTGGCAGGCGTTCAGGGCGGCGTCAGCCTGCTCCCGGGTGGCGGCACCGGCCTCCACCAAAATGTCCAGAATGTGGCTGATGTTCTGGCGCATCTTCTCCGGAGGCACCACATCGTAAAGAACCGTTTCATAACCGTTCAGCATGGCGTTGGCAGCCAAGCCGGCTCCGATCATACCGGTGCCTACAAAAACTGCTTTGATATTGCCCATGTCACTTTCCTCATTTCTTTGTTGGTATCCAGGGCGTCGCGATTGATTGCGTCCTTGCTCAGAGAATATAGCAAACCGCGTGCCAGAAATTTTGGCCACAACAGGGGCTATGGGTAGAAAATTTTAGGGAAGCGTTGCAAAATGGAAACATATGTAGCAAAATAAAAAGGATAGAATTGCAAAAATGCAACAGACATATCCGGCGGTATGGGTATTGGCAACATATGAGATGGCATGCGACTTGCACTCTTGGAATAAATGAATTGTGTGGCATATTTATGTGGGTACACTATTTTTTGTGAAACATTGACACACAAGTTATAATATTGTTAAATCAAAGGAACATAAGAACCAGACCGCAGATTGGTTCTTGATTGCAACCCTGATTTCAATGATTGATCATAGTGTAAGGAGACGATAGGAACTAAAGTGCTGATTTTCCGAAGAAGCGTGCTGCAGAAAGCATGATTGCCTGAACGGGAAAGATGGATAAAGGAGAAACAAAATGAATCAATATTCGGCGATTCGAGAGGTACGGCAGTTGCTCAGACAGGTTATAGAGCAAAGCCGTCATCCCGAGTTAATAGAGCAGTTGAAGGAGATTGACAGACGGCTGGAGACATTTCACGATCGGGGGATTGATTTTAAAGAAGTGGTAGACTGTCTGGATGACAGTATTCTGATTACCGATGAAAAAGGAACGGTGCTGTATATTAACCCCGCTTATACCCGTAATACCGGGATTACAGAGGAGGAGGTTCTGGAGCGGGATATACACACGCTGATTGGTGAAGACAAGCTGTTTACCGGCGGTGCGGTGACCAGCGTACTGGAGGGCAAAAAGAGTGCATTCCGCTTGTCGACGACCTATAAAAAAGAGGCACCGCTGGTGGGCTATGTGGTGGGGACGCCAATCTTCAAGTCGGATGGCAGCTTGCGCCAGGTAGTGGCCTGTAGCCGGCCCATTGTGACGCTCAGCTCGTTGCAGGAGGATTTTGAGGCCTTTGTCAAGGAGATTAACGCCATCCATCCAAAGTCCATTACTACCGACTCGGACAAGCATCTATCGGAGGGTATGGTAGGAAAATACGGCTCTCTGAAGCAGATTGACGCGCTGCTGGACCGGGTGGCCCCCACCGATGCATCGGTGCTGATTACCGGTGAATCTGGTGTAGGCAAGGAGGTGGTGGCAGATGAGATATACCGCCGCAGCCTGCGGAAGGATAAGCCCTATGTAAAGATCAACTGCGCCTCAATTCCAGGGCATCTGTTGGAGTCGGAGCTCTTTGGATATGAGAAAGGGGCCTTCACCGGAGCCAATGCCAAGGGCAAGGTTGGCCTGTTTGAATATGCCAACCACGGCACACTGATGCTGGATGAGATTGGCGACATGCCTATGGACCTGCAGGTCAAATTGCTGCGGGCCATACAGTCTCAGGAAATCACCCGCATCGGCGGTACCCGTCCCATCAAGCTGGATATCCGTTTCCTGGCGCTGACCAATGCGGATCTGAAAAAGAAGGTGGCGGAGGGAAGCTTCCGTCAGGACCTTTACTACCGGCTCAACGTAATCCCCATTGCGGTACCGGCACTGCGGCAGAGAATGAGCGATTTTGAAGCCCTGTGTGAACACTTTATCCAGCGTTTTACCAAAAAATATGATCGCCTGTTTAGTTTGAGTGAGTGGCAGATTAGTTATATGAAACGCTATTCCTGGCCGGGTAATATCCGAGAGCTGGAGAATGTAATGGAATACTTGATCCTGTGCAGTTCTGGCGTTGGACAAATTGCGGACGATGTGCTTAGAGGATTGCTGAATGTTTCGGAGAAGAGTGTGGAAACGCAGCCTGCCGAGCCTGAGGATGTAGTAGTGGAAACTCCACCAGAGGAGCCTGAAGTTGTTTTGGCAGATGGTATGGACTTCAATACCGCAGTTGCAGGCTTTGAAAAGCAACTTCTGGAGCAGGTCCTAAAGGAGTCCTCTAACCTGCGGGATGCCAGTAAGAGATTGAACATCAATGCTTCTACCATCAGCAGAAAGATCAAACAATATGGAATTGATTATGAGAACCGCAGAAGCTAAGAATAACGCCAAAGGCCGTCGAATTTATTCGACGGCCTTTGGCGTTATTGAGAGGAAATCAACCCCGGGCCAGCTGCAACAGGCTGACCACTGCATCATAGTCCAGCGGGCGGAAGTTGCCGCCTAGGGAGCCTTCACGGTTGGGGAGGGCCAGCCAGGCCAGATGCTCGATGGACACATCCCCCAGACCGGCCTCTCGGAGGGTGACCGGCAGGCCTGCAGAGCAGAGGAAGTCCTGAAAGGCGGAGATGCCATTTTGGGCGGTCTGGATCTGGCTGGGACAGGAGGGTACCTGCCACACCAGGGTGGAAAAGTCGGCGATGGCTTGGGTTTCGTCTGTAAGCATGTACTTGCACCAGGCGGTCATCAGGATGCCAAGAGCTACGCCGTGGGGCAGCCCAAGCTCGGTGGTGAAGATATGAGAGAGGGCATGACAGGCGAAATCCCCTTCAAAGCCCAGCATATCGCTGTGTGCCACGGTAGCAGCCCACATGAGCTGGCTGCGGGCGTCGTAGCTGTCGGGGTGCTCCAACGCTCGGGGCAGTTCTGCAATCACCGTGCGCATGACCGCCGCGCACATCTGACTGCGGAGGGTGCCCTGCTGCCCCTTGTGGAAGTAGCGCTCAAAGGCGTGGGAGAAAATATCCACCGCGCAGGAGGCGGTCTGCCGAGGCGGCAGCGTATAGGTGAGGACCGGGTCCATCAGGGCAAAGCGGGGGCAGGTCAGGGGCTCATCTAGAGCCACCTTTTCGTGTAGCACGTCGTGGCAGAGGACGGAGACCCCGTTGGCCTCGCTGGCAGTGGCAGCGGTGGTAAGGACGACGCCGATGGGCAGGGCACGCTGGGCTCTGGCCTTGCCGCCATAGAGTTCCCACAGGGGGACGCTGTTTTTGGCCCCCAGGCTGACGGCCTTGGCGGTGTCAATGACGCTGCCGCCGCCCACGGCCAGCAGGAGGGTGATCTTTTTTTCCTTGGCCAGCCGCCGCCCCTCCTCCGCTTTGGAGAGGACCGGATTCTCCTGGATGCCTCCGAAGAGGGTGACCGTCAGGCCGTGGGCTTCCAGGTCGGCGGTGAGTCGGTCCAGCAGACCGCTGCGCTTGATACGGTCGCTGCCGTAGAGCAGCATGACGTTGGGACCAAAGGGGGCAGAGAGCTCCCCCACGCGGTTTTCTGCATCCCGGCCAAAGATCACCTGAGTGGGGAAGGAAAAAGTAAAGTTTTTCATAGCGGTATCACAATCAGACCATCTCGATGAGGACCGCGGTACCCATGCCGCCGCCGGCGCACAGAGTAGCCAGGCCGTACTTGCCGCCCCGGCGCTTCAGCTCGTGGAGCAGTGTAACCACCAGACGGCTGCCGGTGGCGCCTACGGGGTGACCCAGGGAGATGCCGCCGCCGTTGACATTCAGCTTGTCCTCGTCGATACCAAGCTCCCGCTGGCAGGCCACGCACTGAGCCGCAAAGGCCTCGTTGATCTCAAACAGGTTGATATCGTCCACGGTGAGGCCGGCCTTTTCCAACGTCTTCTGGGTGGCGCTGATGGGGCCGATACCCATCAGGTCGGGGGAGACGCCGGTGGTGGCGGTGGCCACCACGCGGGCCAGGATGGGCAGGCCCAGCTTCTTGGCCAGTTCCTCTTCCATCAGAAGCACGCCGGAGGAGGCGTCATTCATACCGGAGGCGTTGCCGGCGGTGACCCGGCCATCGGCCTTGAAGGTGGGCTTCAGCTTGGCCAGCTTCTCCAGGGTGGTATCCCGGCGGACGTGCTCATCGGTGGTGATGACGGTGTCGCCCTTTTTGCTGTGGACGGTGATGGGGATGATCTCCTCCTCAAACTTGCCGGAGTCGATGGCGGCGGCGGCACGCTGCTGGGAGTGGAGCGCATACCGATCCATATCCTCCCGGGTGACACCGTAGACATCGGCCACATTCTCGGCGGTGATGCCCATGGCGGGACCCACGCCCAAATTGGTCAGGGAGTCCCACATGGAATCCCGCAGCTCCATATGGCCGTACTTCTTGCCGTAGCGGGCGTCAAAGACCATAAAGGGAGCGGCGCTCATGCAGTCGGCGCCGCCGGCCATGATGCACTTAGCCTCCCCGGCCATGATCTGGTAAAAGCCCAGCTGGATGGAGGACATGGAGGAGGTGCAGTTGCGGTGGACGGTAATGCCGGGGACGCTGTCGGGCAGGCCGGCCTTGATGGCGGCCACACGGGCCAGGTTGTTTTCCAGATACGTACGCTGGTAGTTGCAGCCCCAGATCACATCATCAATAAGGGTGGGGTCCACGCCGGAGCGCTGGACCAGCGCCTGCATCACCGGAATGGACAGGTCCAGAGCGGTCAGGGTCTTGAACTGGCCGCCAATGGTGCCGATGGGGGTACGGCAGGCGGCTACGATTGCAACATGGTTCATACAGATAGCTCCTCTCGAATTGGGGTGAGATTGGTTCTGCGGATACAAACTGCAAACCGGATGCCAACAATCTTGAGGGGCTTATGGACAAAACAACCGGGTTAAATCCCATGATGATGCAGAACTGCAACAAGGAAACGGCGCGAGCAGGCATGCCTGTTTCAAAAATGCAATAACTAAGGGAAGAAAGGCGGGGAATCCAGCAGGGAAGCGGGAAACAAATTGGCATGAGTTTTGCTTCTTTTTCAAGGCGTGATAAAATCCGCCCCCAGAGGACGGATACAGGATTTGAAGGAGGAACGGAACATGAGTCAGGATAAGACCATTATTACCGTGGCCACCACCGGTGCGTGGCCCAAGAAGGAAAACAACCCCAACGTGCCCATGACCCCTGCGGAGATCGCAGAGGACATCTATGCCTGCTGGAAGGCGGGCGCCGCCATTGCCCACATGCATATGCGTGACGATGAAGGCAACGGCGCCATGGATAAGGACAAATTCCGCGAGACGGTGGAGCTGCTGCGGGGCAACCATCCCGATTGCGATATCATTCTGAATATGACCACCTCCGGCGCTGCCTCCTTCCCCAATGAGGAGTGCCGCTATGAGCACATCGTGGAGCTCCGCCCTGAGATGGCCTCCTACGACTGCGGTTCCATGAACTGGATGCACAGTGGCCTGTTCCTCAATCCGCCCGCTTTCCTGGAAAAGCTGGGTAAGATCATGCAGGACAACAACATCAAGCCGGAGATTGAGGCCTTTGACCCCGGCATGATTGCCAACGCCCAGTACTACCTGAAAAAGGGTGTGCTCAAGGCTCCTCTCCACTTCCAGTTCTGCATGGGCTGTGCCAACGGCATTCCCGGCACCATGAAGAACCTGATCTTTATGAAGGAGACCATGGAGTCCCTGTGCCCCGGCTCTACCTGGAGCTGCTTCGGTGTGGGCCACTCCGCCCTCACCATGCTGTACGGCGCTGTGGCTCTGGGCGGCCACATCCGCGTGGGCATGGAGGACAACGTGATGTACACCAAGGGTGTGCTGGCTGAGAGCAACGTCCAGTTTGTAGAGCGTGCCCGCCGGGTCATCGAGGAATTTGGCAAGAAGGTCGCCACTCCCGACGAGGCCCGTGAAATCTTGAACTTGAAATAAGAGAAGGGAAGGGAATATAATGGCACTGATGACTGGCGAACAGTACATTGAGAGCATCCGCAAGATGCATATGCAGGTCTATATGTTTGGCAAGAAGGTGGAGAATCCGGTGGATGACCCCATTCTCCGTCCCTCGCTGAACAGTGTGCGCATGACCTATGATCTGGCCCAGAAGCCGGAGTATCAGGATCTGATGACCGCCACCTCCAACCTGACCGGCAAGCAGGTCAACCGTTTCACCCACATCCACCAGTCCGCTCAGGATCTGGTGAAGAAGGTGAAGATGCAGCGCCTGCTGGGCCAGCAGACCGCCGCCTGCTTCCAGCGGTGCGTGGGTATGGACGCCTTTAATGCCGTCTACTCCACCACCTATGAGATCGACCAGAAGTACGGCACCAGCTACCACGAGAACTTCAAGAAGTTTGCCGCTTACGTCCAGGAGAACGACCTGACGGTGGACGGCGCCATGACCGATCCCAAGGGCGACCGCTCCAAGGCTCCTCATGAGCAGGAGGACCCCGATCTGTTCCTGCGGGTGGTGGAGCGCCGTCCCGACGGCATCGTGGTCCGGGGCGCCAAGGCCCACCAGACCGGCGCCCTGAACAGCCACGAGATCATCATCATGCCCACCATCTCCATGGGGCCCGAGGACAAGGATTACGCCGTGTCCTTCGCCGTGCCCATGGACGCCGAGGGCATCTTTATGATCATCGGCCGCCAGAGCTGCGACACCCGGAAGCTGGAGGGCAGCGAGCTGGACGTGGGCAATTCCGAGTTCGGCGGCGTGGAGGCCCTGGTGGTCTTTGACGACGTGTTCGTGCCCAACGACCGCATCTTCATGTGCGGCGAGACCGAGTTCGCCGGTATGCTGGTGGAGCGGTTTGCCGGCTACCACCGCCAGAGCTACGGTGGCTGTAAGGTGGGCGTGGGCGACGTGCTCATCGGGGCCGCCGCCGTGGCCGCCGACTACAACGGCTGCGCCAAGGCCTCCCACATCAAGGACAAGCTCATCGAGATGACCCACCTGAACGAGACCCTGTACTGCTGCGGCATCGCCTGCTCCGCCGAGGGCCACGCCACCGCCAGCGGCAACTACATCATCGACCTGCTGCTGGCCAACGTGTGCAAGCAGAACGTCACCCGCTTCCCCTATGAGATTGCCCGGCTGGCCGAGGACATTGCCGGCGGCGTAGTGGTCACCGCCCCCGCCGAGGCCGATCTGAAGGATCCCAAGCTGGGGCCCTATGTGGAAAAGTACTTCAAGGCCGCTCCCGGCGTGTCGGTGGAGAACCGCTTCCGCATTCTGCGCCTCATTGAGAACCTGACCCTGGGTACTGCTGCCGTGGGTTACCGCACTGAGTCCCTCCACGGTGCCGGCTCTCCCCAGGCCCAGCGCATCATGATCGCTCGCCAGGGCAACCTGCCCATGAAGAAGGAACTGGCCAAGAAGATCGCCCACGTCAAGGAGTGATACAACGTGTCTGACAACAGCAAGATCCTGGAGCGGATCGAAGGGGTACTGGAAGAGAAGGTGCGCCCCGACCTGGCCCTCCATGGGGGCAACATCCGCAGTCTGAACTGTGAGGACGGGGTATACCGGTTTCAGCTCACCGGCCAGTGTGCCGGGTGCCCGTCCGCTATGCTGACCACCGAGAACCTGATCAAGTCGGCTCTGCTGGAGTCCATCCCGGAGCTGAAGGATGTGGTGCTGGTGGGCGGCGTGAGCCAGGATCTGCTGGACCAGGCCAGGGCCATCCTGCGGGGAGAACGTCCATGCGGGTCGGAGTAAAATACTGCGGTGGCTGCAACCCCCGGTATGACCGGGTGGCATTGGTCCACCGCCTGATGGAAGAGCAGCCGCAGGACTGCTTTGAGCCAGCAGTTCCCGGCGAGATGTATGATCTGCTTCTGGTGGTCTGCGGCTGCCAGGCCCAGTGTGCCGACATCCAGGGCCTGCTGGGACGCACCATCCAGTATTACTGCGGCCAATAAGAAGCCAAACTGCATGAAAAAACGCCCCCGCTTCCCCACCGGATTCAACCGGTTGGGAAGCGGGGGCGTTTCTCGTGGAAAAGGGGTTTAGCCCAGCTTGTGGAAGAGATTGATCATCTCAATGGCGGACAGGGCGCAGTCATAGCCCTTGTTGCCCGCTTTGGTACCGGCCCGCTCGATAGCCTGCTCGATGGTGTCAGTGGTGAGCACGCCGAAGAGCACCGGCTTGCCGGTCTGGAGGGAGGCCTGGGCCACGCCCTTAGACACCTCGGCACACACATAGTCGTAGTGGGAGGTGGAGCCGCGGATCACCGCGCCCAGGCAGATCACTGCGTCATACTTGCCGCTCTGGGCCAGGTGAAGGGCGGCCACGGGAATCTCAAAGGCGCCGGGGACCCAGGCCACGTCAATGTTCTCGGTGGGGACACCGTGACGGACCAGGCCGTCCTCCGCCCCGGAGAGCAGCTTGCTCACGATAAACTCATTGAAACGGGACGCCACAATGGCGATGTGCAGGCTTTCGCTGCCGACCAGTTTTCCTTCCAGAATGTTCATGTCAAATACCTCCCTGAATCTTGTCATCGTCGGTCACCTGCTCCAGCAGGTGGCCCATTTTTTCACGCTTGGTCCACAGATAGAAGTGATCGTGCTCCTGAGGGGCGATTTCGATGGGGACCCGCTCGGTGATCGCCAGGCCGAAGCCGGACAGACCGTAGATCTTGTCCGGGTTGTTGGTGAGCAGCCGCAGCTGTTTGACCCCCAGGTCCCGGAGGATCTGGGCTCCGATCCAGTACTCCCGCAGGTCGGGGGCGAAGCCCAGCTTGATGTTGGCCTCCACCGTGTCATAGCCCTGCTCCTGGAGGGTGTAGGTTTTCAGCTTGTTGATGAGGCCGATGCCCCGGCCCTCCTGGCGCATATAGAGCACTACGCCCCGGCCTTCTTTTTCAATGCGCTCCATGGTGGCGGCCAGTTGCTGGCCGCAGTCACACCGCTGGGAGCCAAATACGTCGCCGGTGAGGCACTCGGAGTGAACCCGACACAGCACGCCCATGCCGTCGCCGATGTCCCCCTTCACCAGGGCCACGTGGCTCTCACCGGTGAGGTCGTTGGTGTAGCCGTAGATGGTGAAGTCACCGTACTTGGTGGGCATCTTGGCGGTGGCTTCCCGCACCACGTGCTTGTCGTGGAGGCGGCAGTAGTCCTGGAGATCTTTGATGGTGATGACCTTGATGCCCCAGGCCTCTGCGTTTTTCAGCAGCTCGGTGGTGCGCATCATGGTGCCGTCTTCCCGCATGATCTCACAGCACAGGCCGCATTCGGCAAGGCCTGCGTGGCGGCACAGATCCACCGTGGCCTCGGTATGGCCGTTGCGGGCCAGCACGCCTCCGCGGCGGGCTACCAGGGGAAATACATGGCCGGGACGGCGGAACTCCTCCGGCTTGGCGTCGGGGGCGGCGCACCGGCGGCAGGTAAAGCCCCGCTCCTCGGCGGAGATGCCGGTGGTGGTGTCCACATGGTCGATGGACACGGTGAAGGCGGTCTGGTGGTTATCGGTGTTCACCTTCACCATCTGCTCCAGGCCCAGCCGGGCGGCCACCGCTTCCGACATGGGGGTGCAGATCAGGCCCTTGGCGTGGACCGCCATAAAGTTGACATTCTCGGTGGTGGCGAACTGGGCGGCGCAGATCAGATCGCCCTCGTTTTCCCGGTCGGGGTCGTCGATGCACATGATGAGGTGTCCGGCCCGCAGCTCTTCCAGGGCCTCCTCAATGGTGGCAAATCCCATGGTATGTATCCTCCTTTAAAATCCGTGCTCGGCCAGAAATTCCATGGTGATGCCGGAGGACTTGGGTGTCTCCCGGCCCAGCAATCTGGCCACGTATTTTCCTAAAATATCGGTCTCCAGGTTGACGGTGTCCCCGGCGCGCCGGTCCAGCAGGGTGGTCTGGGCTCCGGTGTGGGGAATGATGGAGACGGAAAAGTCCCGGTCGGTGACCGCAGCCACCGTCAGGCTGATGCCGTCGATGGCGATGGAGCCCTTTTCCACAATGCCGGAGAGCAACTCCGGGGCGGCGGCAATGGTCACCCACACCGCGTTGCCCTCCCGCCGGAGAGAACTTACCGTGCCGGTACCGTCGATATGGCCGGTGACGATGTGTCCGCCGAAGCGGCCGTCCGCCGCCATGGCTCGCTCCAGGTTGACCTGGGAGCCTGGGTGCAGCCCGCCCAGCCCAGTACGGCGGAAGGTCTCGGGCATCACGTCGGCGGTAAAACCGGCGGGGGAGAGGGCGGTCACCGTGAGACACACCCCGTTTACCGCGATGGAGTCTCCCAGCTTGGTGCCCTCCAGTACGGTGCAGGCCGCCAGCTCCAGGCTGCCAGGGCCCAGCTTGCGGATGGTGCCCAGTTCCTCAATGATCCCTGTGAACATGTTGTATCACCTCGTATTCCAGCAGCAGATCTTCCCCCATGGGGGTGCAGGTGGGAGAGGAGAGCTGCCAGCAGTCCTCGGGCCGGTCCACACCAACGCCCTCCACCGGGCTTTTGGCGTCTGCTCCGCCAAACAGTTTGGGGGCCAGGTAGCAGTATACCTTGTGTACCAGGCCCTGCCGCAGCATGGACTCGTTAAGGCCGCCGCCCCCTTCCAGCAGGATGCCGTCGATCTCCCGTTTTCCCAGCTCCGCCATCAGGGCGGGCAGGTCCACCCGGCCGTCGGGGCCGGGCAGGTCCAGCACTGTGACGCCCAGGCCATCCAGGGCCTTCCGCTTGTCCTGGTCAGGGGAGGCGCAGGCCACGATGGTGGGTACCTCGTGAGCGGTACGGCATAGGTTGGAATCCAGAGGAATGCGCAGGTGGGAGTCGCAGATGATGCGTACCGGATTGCGGCCTCCCTCCATCCGGCAGGTGAGCCGGGGGTCGTCCTGAAGCACCGTGCCGATGCCCGCCAGAATGCCCCGGTACTTGTGGCGCAGAGTCTGGACGTGGGCCCTGGCCGCCTCGCCGGTGACCCACTGTGACAGGCCGGTGTGACAGGCGATCTTGCCGTCGGCGGTCATGGCATATTTCATGGCCACATAGGGGGTCTTGTGAGTGATGTAGTGGAAAAATACCGGGTTCAGGGTGTCGCACTGCTCCCGCATGAAGTCCTCCTCCACAGTGACGCCCGCCTGCCGCAGCAGGGCCGCCCCCTTGCCGTGGACCAGGGGATTGGGGTCTCGGGAGCCGATGACCACCTTGGAGATGCCCGCATCCAGGATGGCCTGGGTGCAGGGAGGCTGGCGGCCCTGGTGGCAGCAGGGCTCCAGAGTGACATACAGGGTAGCGCCTGCCGGGTCCTCCGTGCAGGCGGCCAGAGCCTCCCGCTCGGCGTGGAGTCCGCCGCAGCGGCGGTGCCAGCCCTGGCCGATGATCTTGCCGTCCTTCACCAGCACAGCCCCCACCAGTGGATTGGGACTGGTCCAGCCGGTGCCCTTGCGGGCCAGTTCCATGGCCAGCGCCATGCAGTCGTTGGCGTTCATACTTTGCCGTTCCCTCCTTTTTCGGGACGAAAAAAGCGCCCCGAAGCAACTTCGGGGCGCTGAGAAAGCAACTGCGGGGCGGGGGAAAAATCCAGATGAAAAAGGATATATTCATTCCCGCCGGCGTCTTCTTCCATCCAGACTTTAACTGTCGGTTTTGGAATCACACCAAATCCTGCGCTTACGCGCTCGCGGACTTTACCGCCGATCGGGAATTTCACCCTGCCCTGAAGACTGCATATGAACTTGTTGGCTTTATGATAGCACCGGATGGCAAACCTGTCAACCGGTTATTTATCCACGCTGGGAATTTCGGTGGTGTCCACCTCGTCCAAATGGTTCAGGTAATGCTTGGTTTCCCTGGCGATGACGCCGGAGAGGAGCAGTACCGCAATCAGGTTGGGAATGGCCATGAAAGCGTTGAGAATATCGGCGATGGTCCACACCAGATCCAGAGCCAGCACCGGACCTACCACCACTACGGCCACAAAGAGGATCTTATAGGGCAGGATAGCTTTCTTGCCCCACAGATACTGGGCACACCGCTCGCCGTAGTAGGACCAGCCCAGGATGGTGGACCAGGCAAAGGTGATAATGCCGATGACCAGAATAACGGGGCCCAGCACGGGAATCTGGGCAAAGGCCAGGGTGGTCAGCTTGCCGCCGTCGGTGACGTCGGCCATGTTGATGGAGGGATTTTTCATGATGGTGGAGACCAACACCAGACCGGTCATGAGGCAGACCACCACGGTATCCCAGAAGGTGCCGGTGGCAGAGACCAGTGCCTGCCGCACCGGGTTGCGGGTCTGGGCGGCGGAGGCCACCAGAGGAGCGGAGCCCATGCCGGACTCATTGGAGAACAGGCCACGGGCCACGCCGAAGCGCATGGCCACCATCAGGCCCTGGCCCACCAGGCCGCCGGCTACCGCACCGGGGGTGAAGGCCAGACGGATGATGGCGCCGATGGCGGGAAGGATAAAGTCGTAGTTGAAGCCCAGAATGATGATGCAGCCCAGCACGTAGAAGATGGCCATAAAAGGCACCAGCTTCTCGCACACACTGGCGATGGAATTGATGCCGCCGATGATAACGATGGCGGTGAGCAGGCCGCCCACGATGCCAATGATGATGGGCGGGATGGAGAAGGGGACGTTGTTCTGAATGACCTCAGCGATGGCGTTGATCTGGGTGCCGCAGCCGATGCCGAAGGAGGCCAGAGCAGCCAGGGCCGCAAAGAGCACGCCCAGCCACTTCAGGCCCAGGCCACGCTCCAGGGCGTACATGGCGCCGCCCTGCATTTTGCCGTCGGGGGTGCGTACCCGGTACTTGACGGCAATGAGAGACTCAGCGTACTTGGTGGCAATGCCGAAGATACCGGCGATCCAGCACCAGAACACCGCGCCGGGGCCGCCCAGGAAGATGGCGGTGCCCACGCCGATGATGTTGCCGGTGCCGATGGTGGAGGCCAGGGCGGTGGTGAGCGCCTGGAACTGGCTCACGTCGCCGGGGGAGTCCGGATCACGGGTTACCGACAGGCGGATGCCGGTAAAGGTCTTGCGCTGGATGAAGCCGGTGCGCACCGTCATAAACAGGTGAGTGCCCAGCAGCAGGACGATCATGGGAATGCCCCAAATAAAACCATCCAGCCAATTCAGGAAGGATACGATCGCGTTCATACGAATCCTCTTTTCTCTCTCTTTTTCGCTTACTTATTTTGCTCCAGCCACTTTTTCAGCTGCTCGGCCATGGCGGAGTTTCCGCTGTCCTGCCGCTGCTCCTGCTGCTGAAGATAGCGGCGGACGTCCCCCTTGCCGGCGGATTTGCTCTCCCGCCGCTTTTTGAAGTCGCTGAGCCGCTCCCGGTAGCCGCACACGCAGGCGAAGAGCTGCTTGTCACCCTCACCCCGCAGCTCCATCTTCTTGTGGCAGTTGGGGCAGCGGGCGTTGGTGGTCTGGGTTACCGAGCGGCGGTAGCCGCATTCCCGGTCGGGACACACCAGCAGCTTGCCTCGTTTGCCCTTGATGCTGAGCAAAAATTTGCCGCAGTCGGGGCACTTTTCCCGGGTTACATTGTCGTGGGTATAGGTGGCGTCGCTGGCCTTCACCTCGGCCACCAGATGGGAGGCGTAGCCCTTCATCTCGCCCACAAAGGCGTCCTCGCGTTCCTTGCCCTGGGCGATGTCACCCAACCGCTTTTCCCACTGGGCGGTGAGAGAGGCCGAGCGCAGATCGGCGGGGGCCAGCCCCACCACCTGGATGCCCTTGGAGGTGGGCACCAGCTCCTTGCCCCGACGCTCGATGTAGAAGGCGGAGAACAGCTTTTCGATGATGTCGGCCCGGGTGGCGGGGGTGCCCAGGCCGCCGGTCTCCTCCAGGATCTTGCTCTGGTCCTTGTCCTTCACCTGAGCGGCGGGGTGCTCCATAGCGGTGAGGAGGGTGGCCTCGGTGTACCGCTTGGGGGGCGCGGTCTTGCCGGGATTGATCCGGACAGACAGGACGGACAGCTTGTCGCCCTGCTTCAGGTCGGGGAGGGACTGCTCCCGCTCCTCCTCGTCAGTATCCTCCTCCAGGTCGAAGGAGCGGTCGTAGGCAGCCTTCCAGCCCAGCTCCTTGACCACCTTGCCCTTGGCGTGGAAGGCCTCGCCGTCGATGATCAGCTTGAGGGAGACCTCCTCGTACTCGAAGGGAGGCAGCAGCACCGCCAGGAAGCGGCGGGCCACCAGGTCAAAGATGTTGCGCTCCGGACCGGACAGCCGCCACAGCTCCACCTGTTCCTCGGTGGGGATGATGGCGTGGTGGTCGCTGACCTTGGCGTTGTTCACCAGGTAGCGGGTCTGGAGGGGACGGCGGGTCATGATCTGCCGGGCCAGGGGGGCGTACTCGTCAATCATGACGCTGCGCAGCCGCTCGGGCAGGGTGGGTACCACGTCGTCGGAGATATAGCGGGAGTCGGTGCGGGGATAAGTGAGGATCTTGTGGACCTCGTACAGGTTCTGCATCACCGACAGGGTCTCCTTGGCGGAGTAGGCGTACTTCTTGTTGGCGTCCCGCTGCAGCTCGGTCAGATCGTAGGCTGCCGGGGGCGGGGTCTGCTTCTAGGTTCGCTTCACCTCGGTGAGAACAGCGGTCTTACCGTCCAATCTGGCAGCAAGGGATTCTGCTTGCTCCCTGTTGAAAATACGGGCTTGGCCGTCTTGATCACGCCAGGTGGCCGTAAAGCCTGGCAGCTTGACGGAGACTGTAAAGAACTCCTTGGGCTGGAATTTGCGGATCTCCTCCTCCCGGTCCACAATGAGGGCCAGAGTGGGGGTCTGGACCCGGCCTGCGGACAGCTGGGCGTTGTATTTGCAGGTGAGTGCCCGGGTGACGTTGAGGCCCACCACCCAGTCGGCTACGCTGCGGGCCCGGGCGGAGTGGTACAGGTTGTTGTAGTTGGCGGCGGGGCGCAGGTGGGCAAAACCCTCCTTGATGGCCTTGTCAGTCTGGGAGGAGATCCACAGCCGCTTGGCCGGCTTCTTCCAGCCCGCCTTCTCCATGATCCAGCGGGCCACCAGCTCGCCCTCCCGGCCAGCATCGGTGGCGATGACCAGATCGTAGACATCCCCCCGGCGCATGAGAGACTGCACTGCCCGGAACTGCCGCCCAGACTGGGGGATGACCACCGTTTTCATTTTGTCGGGCAGCATGGGCAGGGTGAGCAGGTCCCACTTGGCCCATGCCTTGTCGTAGTCCTCCGGGGGTGCCAGCTCCACCAGATGGCCCAGGGCCCAGGTGACAATGTAGCGATCCCCCTCCAGGAAGCCCTCGCCGGACTTTTTGCAGCCCAGTACGCGGGCCAATTCCCGCGCTACCGAGGGCTTTTCCGCCAATACCAATGTTTTAGACATATAGTTTCTCCTAACCGCCGGAAACCGGCGTTTTTCAGGTTTTTCTCCCGTTGACTTTTTCGCGTCCGGTTGTTATCTTTAAGCCAGAAGGAAACCCCGTTTGTTGTGCTGACTTAAGAAAGGAGTACAGTATGTTCGGGTTTGCTGGATTGCAGGTCAAGATGAGTCAGACTCTGATCCCCGGAGGCTGGATGGACCACGATGAAAAGGCCTGCCGCAGACAGGCCAGGGACGCGGAATGGAAGTTCCGGGTCTCCAAGGGGTATGAGAAGGACACCTTCTGGAATCGGGTCAAGTTCAACATGACCCACAAAGACTGAGTTTACCGACAGCCGCAGGCCCTGTGCCTGCGGCTTTTTTTACAGGGAGATGCTCCAGTTGCCCAGCTGATCCAGGATGGGGATGAGCCGCTTGCAGGGCTCGGTGATGCTGTACTCCACCCGCACCGGCACTTCCAGATACTCCATGCGGGTAACCAGCTTGTCCTCCTCCAGCTCCCGCAGGGCGTTGGCCAGCACGGTGTTGGACACCCCGTCCAGCGTCTTCTTCAGCTGGTTGTACCGGGTGGGGCCGTTGTTGTACAGAGAGCACAGGATCTGCATTTTCCACTTGCCGCCGATGAGCGACAGGGCGTGGTTCAGGGGGCAGGTCTCCATACAGGGACAGTTATCATGTTCCACAGGTCAGTTCCTCCTTACCTGGTACGAAATTTCTGCGTTCTTGCGTTGGATGAATATAGGTACTATAATACTACCAGGTTCGAAAAATGAAAAGCACTTTTTAGGAGGAATTTCCATGCCACCTTATCTGACCGGCCTTGGCATCGGCTTGGCCTATGTGGCCCCCATCGGGATGCAGAATCTGTTCGTCATCAACTCCGCCCTGACCCAGCCCCGGCATAAGGCGCTGCTGACCGCCCTCATCGTGGTCTTCTTTGATGTGACCCTGGCTCTGGCCTGCTTCTTCGGTATCGGCGCGCTGATGGAGCACTTCACCTGGCTGCAGATGGTCATTCTGCTGGTGGGCGGCGGCATCGTGATCTGGATCGGCATCGGCCTGCTGCGGGATAAGCCCACCATGGACAACAACGTAGATGTGAACATCTCCCTGCCCCGTGTGGCGGCCAAGGCCTGCGTGGTCACCTGGTTCAACCCCCAGGCCATCATCGACGGCACCATGCTCTTCGGCGGCTTCCGGGCGGGCAACCCCGGCGCGGTAAGCACTCAGCTGATCCTGGGCTCCTCCACCGCCTCCTTCCTGTGGTTCTTCGGCATTACGGTGCTGATCTCCCTCTTCTCCGCCCGCTTCAACGACAAGATCCTGCGGGTCATCAATGTGGTGTGCGGCATCGTCATTATCTTCTACGGCTGCAAGCTGATTTGGCAGTTTTTCCAGATGGTCCTGTAAAGAAACAGCGGGGCCGCTCCCATTGGGAGCGGCCCCGCTTCTTGTTTCACTTACTGATTACGCACCAGATTGACCAGAACCTGGGTCATTTTTTCCAGCGCATCCACTGGGATGTACTCGTGGACACCGTGGAAGTTCACTCCGCCGGTGCACAGGTTGGGACAGGGCAGGCCCATGTAGCTGAGCCGGGCGCCGTCGGTGCCGCCCCGGATGGGCACCTCCATGGGCGTGACCCCCACCGCCTCCATGGCAGCACGGGCACGGAGGATGAGGTACATGTGGGGCTCGATCTGCTCCCGCATGTTGTAGTAGGAGTCCTTCAGGTCCATATCCACCGTGCCGGCGCCGTACTTGGCGTTGAGGTAGTCCACCACCCGGGTCAGGAAGACCTTGCGGGCCTCAAAGCTATCCCGGTCGTGGTCACGGATGATGTAGGAGAGGGTGGCGGTGGTCTCGTCGCCCGACATCTCACACAGGTGATAGAAGCCCTCGTAGCCCTCGGTGTGGGCGGGAGTCTCGGCGGGAGGCAGCATGTCCACCAGCTCAACGGCCATGAGGATGGCGCTCTTCATCTTGTTTTTGGCGGAGCCGGGGTGGATGTTCACACCATGAATGGTGATCTCGGCGCTGGCGGCGTTGAAGTTCTCATACTCCAGCTCACCCAGCTCGCCGCCGTCCACGGTGTAGGCCACCGCCGCGCCGAAGCCGGCCACGTCGAAGTGGTCGGCGCCGTTGCCCACCTCCTCGTCGGGGGTGAAGCCTACGGCGATGCGGCCATGGGGGATCTCGGGATGGAGGGTGAGATACTCCACGGCGGACATGATCTCGGCCACGCCAGCCTTGTCGTCGGCGCCCAGCAGGGTGGTGCCGTCGGTGACGATCAGGTCCTGACCCACATACTTGGCCAGACTCTCAAAGTCGGCGGCCTTCATGAGAATCTGCTTCTCCTCATTGAGGACGATATCGCCGCCCTCATAGTGGACGATGCGGGGCTTCACGTCGGTGCCGGGGGCGCTGGGGGCGGTGTCCATGTGGGCGATGAGGCCCACGCAGGGGATGCCCTCGCAGCCGGGGGTGGCGGGGAGCCAGCCGTAGACATAGCCGAACTCATCCATATGGGCGTTGTGCAGGCCCAGCGCGCTCAGCTCCTCCGCCAGAGCGGCGCCCAGCACCTTCTGCTTTTCGGTGGAGGGAATGGTCTGGCTGTGCTCGTCGGATTGGGTATCATAGGTCACGTACTTCAAAAAGCGTTCCACAGCATTCATGTTTCTACGTCCTTTCCGCCGGGACCCGCCGCTTTCTCTTGACGGGGACCGGGCAATGGAATACACTGAAATCGTAACAAACATTGTACCACAAGAGGAGAGCGATTTCCATGGTAACAACACAGGAATTTACCTTTCCCTCCAGTGACGGGGTCCATCTGGTGGGAGCCACCTGGTGGCGGGGGGAGACGGAGCGGCCCCGGGCGGTGGTACAGCTGGTCCACGGCATCTCGGAGTATATTGGCCGCTACGACGCTTTTGCCCACTTCTTGGCGGAGCACGGGTACTGGGTGGTGGGCCATGACCACCTGGGCCATGGCCGCACGGCGGCGGACCCCTCGGAATACGGCTGGTTTGCCGACAAGGACGGCTGGAAGTATGTGCTGAAGGACACCAAGACCCTCCGCCGCATCGCCGGGGAGGCTTGTCCGGAGGCCCCCTATATCATCATGGGCCATTCCATGGGTTCCTTTGTGGTGCGGGGCTATCTCAGCTTCTGGCCGGGGACAGTGGACGGAGCTATCCTGTCGGGCACTGGGCAGGAGGCACCTGCCAAGGTAAATGCGGGCCTGGCCCTGTCCGCGCTGCTGATGAAGACCAAAGGACCCCGGGCCCACAGCAAGCTGCTGGATGATCTGTCTGTGGGAGCCTACAACAAGCAGTTCAAGCCCATCCGCACCGGTGCGGACTGGATCTCCCGGGATGAGGCGGTGGTGGACGCCTACTGCGCCGACCCTCTGTGCCAGTTCCTGCCCACCGTCAGCATGTTCCACGACATGATGCACGGGCTCAATCTGCTGGCCCGGAAGAGTACCCTGGCCCGGCTGGACCCGGATACCCCGGTGTACTTCTTTGCCGGGGACAAGGACCCGGTGGGCAGTTCCGGCAAGGGCGTGAAAAAGGTGGCCCGCTGGTTCCGAGAGGCCGGCGTGAAGGATGTGACCGTCAAGCTCTATCCGGAGGGACGCCACGAGATGCTCAACGAGACCAACCGCCAGCAGGTCTATGAGGATGTGCTGATCTGGCTGGAGGGACATCTGCAGAAGAGGACATAACAAAAGCGGCCGCGCTGTGCGCGGCCGCTTTTTTGGTTGGGATCAGCCCGGAGGCCAGGTCATATCCCGGCCTGCCAGCACGTGGAAGTGCAGGTGATGGACCGACTGGCCCGCCTGCTCTCCGCAGTTGGAAACCACCCGGAAATCAGTGATGCCCTTCTCCTGAGTCACCTTGGAGATGACCTCAAAGATGTGGGCCACCACACCGGCGTTGTCGGCGTTGATCTCGCCGCAGGAGCCGATGTGAGCCTTGGGGATCACCAGGAAATGGGTGGGCGCCTGGGGATCAATGTCATAGAAGGCAAAGACCTGATCGTCCTCATAGACCTTGTTGGACGGGATCTCCCCGGCGGCGATCTTACAGAACAGACAGTCGCTCATAGCAGGACCTCCTCACTTGTAAAGCTGGGTTCAGTATAGCACAGAAGGAAGGGCTTGTCATGCCTGAAAAGGAAAAAGGCTGCTCCATAGCTCGACACCCAAACGCAAGAAAAAACTTGAAGATCATATGATAAAATAATATAATACCACTGGAAAACGAATGAAAAATTAGGTTTTGCTATTACCAGAGGAACGTTAATAAGATCGAGTTTGAATCAGCATTGCGGGAAGCCAGGTGAGAGGATTGATTTCCATGCGAAAAAAGATGTATTTCAAACTGATTCTATGTGTTTTTCTGGTTGCGGTGCTGGGCTTTCTGTGTTATGCCGCATTGAGAAGATCGTATTTTCCAATGGGTGGCGATGTAGTAATTGTGGATAAGGGCACCAATCTCTTCGGTTACTATATTGTGGTCAAGCAAGGCCCCACGCTGGAAGGCGAATCATCCGACTTTAAGTTGAGCTGCACAAGAGAGCAGTATGATTCTGTTAATATTGGGGAAACGGTTGGTATTGATCGCACGCAAAGTGCGATTACCCATGGTGGTACCGTGCATCGTATCAAAACGGGAACAGAATCGTGACGATAGAAGAGCCAAGAGCTGGGGGGATGACACCTAGCGCTTGGCTCTTTTAAGGTGAACAAGAAGGAACGAAAAACAGCAGCATGATACGTTAGTATCATGCTGCTGTTTTTTTCAGATACAAAAGACGCTGATTTCTATTGGTCAATCACACAGCGCGGGTGACCTTACCCGAACGGAGGCATCTGGTGCACACATAAACGTGCTTGGGCGTGCCGTTGACGATCGCCTTGACGCGCTTCACATTGGGCTTCCAGGGACGGTTGGTACGGCGGTGAGAGTGGGACACCTTGATGCCGAAGACAACGCCCTTGTCGCAAAATTCACATTTGGCCATTCGCTTATACCTCCTCGCTCGTCAGGATACGCTTACAAAAGCATCGAACGATATGATAGCAGATGTTTGCGAAAAATGCAAGCGTTTTTTTCAAAATGAATATAATTTTTCTGGAGGCCTTACTGCAGCGGGGGTTCCGGCTCCAGCAGGCCGGTCAGAACATCCCAGTCCACACCGCCGGAGATTAGATAGGCCCCCTCCTGTGCGACCGAACTGGACCGGGGACGGCAGATGAGATAATCGTCGGCCAGGACCACACGGTAGGAGCGCTGGCTATCCGCATAGCGGATGCTCAGCTGGTGAGTGGCGTCGGAGAGCGTATAGCCGCCCGTAATTTTTCGTCCCTCCAGATCGGCCAGATAATCCAGCAGGGCCTCCGGGTCGGTGCAGCTCCACTGGGACTCGGGGGAGGAAGGGGCAGTCAGAGCCACGGAGCGCAGCGCATAGTCTTCCTGAGAGCCGCTGGAGAAAAGCAATTCGGCAGTGGGGGTGGTCTCGTAAGCCAGGGAGACAAAGCCGCTGGTCATGACCAGGCCGAAGGCGGCCGCACCGGCCAGCAGGCTGCCGGCAAGCCGCCGGGTGGGTTTGACGATCTGTTTCAGGCGGTAGCGCAGGGAAGAGGCCGAGGCGGAGAGACAGGTGGTAAAGCCGCGGGAATCTCCGGCGGTATCCAACAGCAGACCGGCGTAGGTGCGGCGAGTGTCGGGGTCCGCATCGAAGAGCACTGCCTCATCACAGCTGAGCTCCATGTCCTGAGCGCTGCGGTCCATGGCCAGCCACATCAAAGGATTGAACCAGCACAGGGCGGTACAGGTGGCGAAAAAGAATTTGGACAGGCTGTCCCGACGCAGAATATGGATCAATTCGTGTTTCAAGATCAGGGAGAGCTGTTCCGGAGAATAGGGATGCTCGGGCAGCACCACATGGATGCTCCAGAGCCCCACAGACAGAGGGCTCTGCACCCGAGGGGAGGTCACCAAAGGGTAGCACTTGTCTTCGTGGGGGTTCAGACGGGCCTGGAGTCCCCGCCATAACTCCACGATAGCGGGGGCGTCAACCGGGCGGGCGTCTGCCAGAATGGAGCGGCGGAAGCGGATATGAGAGAAGATTTTCCACCCAAGTACGGCTGCAAATCCGATCACCCACACCAGGAGGATGGCCCCAATGGGCAGATCAGGGACCTGTAGGACCAGCCGGGGATGGCTGGGAGCCATGGCGTCATACTGCAGCACATAGAGGTAGATGGGCAGCAGCCACAGCAGGGCGCAGGTCTGCGGTTTGAACCAGCGTCGGAGCAGAGGCATCAGGGCCAGCAGGAGAAGGTTGTATAGGCTCAGCTGGAAAAAGAGGATGAGCCACAGCGAGAAAAGGGCGTCTGTCAGGCTGTCGCCCCAGTTCAGAACCACGGACCCCAGCAGGAGAGCTGCCCAATATACGAATAGGACGGGGGGGAGGCTGAACGTATAATGGGGGCCTTTCCGAAGGGCGCGGGGGCCGAAAGCCTTGCGGTCTAACCAGGTGACTTCGATGGCCAATATCACAGCGAGGAAGAGCCCCATCAGCAGACGAAGGGACAGCGTCATAGAGCATCACGCTCCAAGAGATCCCGGAGCTGGTCCAGCTCTTCCCGGGTGAGGCCGCTGTCGCACAGGGCGGCGGCGAAGGCGGGCAGGCTGCCGCCGCACACCTTCTGGACAAAGGTACGGCTCTGGGCGGCCAGATAGTCCTTTTGTGCCACAAGGGGGGTGTAATAGCTTTTGCGGCCCTGCTTTTCCATGCGGAGGAAGCCCTTTTCCCCCAGCCGGGTGAGCACCGTCAGCAGGGTGGTGACCGCCATAGGGTGGACGTTCTGGAGCACTGCTTCAATGTCCGAGCGGGAGGCGGGCGGCGTACAGGACCACAGGGCCTGCATGACCTCCAGCTCGGCGTCGGGCAGCCTGCGGATGGCTTTCATAGGATCACTCCTCTACAATTATAGTACAACTATATTCTACAACAATAGAATTAAATGTCAAGGTGTCGTTGTCCGCTTTTGTGGTAAAATCCTGGCGGTTGCAAACAGGGCGGATAGAATGGTATAATAAAACAAATCATCGGAAAACAGCGGCACAGGAGGTAGCGGCATGGAGAGTTTATACACCGTCAAGTTGGGCGAGCTGATCAAGCAATTCAAACTGGAGGTGCTACGGGGTGCGGCGGGCTATGAGGATCAGGCCATCCGCACGGAGGACGTGAACCGCCCCGGTCTGCAGCTCACCGGCTTTTTTGATTATTTTGACCCCCATCGGCTCCAGGTCATTGGCCGGGTCGAGGACACCTATCTCTCCGGCCTGACGCCGGATCAGCGGCGGGAGAGCTTCGAGCTGCTGCTGAGCCAGGATATTCCTGCCCTCATCCTCTCCCGAGGCATCGAGCCCTTCCCGGAGTGCATGGAGATGGCGGAGAAATACGACCGGACGGTGCTCCGTAGCCAGGACACCACCAGCGTGCTCATGAGTACCATCATCGCCTCTCTGAAGTCCTATCTGGCACCCCGCATCACCCGCCACGGCGTGCTGGTGGAGGTGTACGGTGAAGGCGTGCTGCTGCTGGGCGAGTCCGGCGTGGGTAAGAGTGAGACCGCCATTGAGCTGGTGAAGCGCGGCCACCGCCTCATTGCCGATGACGCGGTGGAGATCAAGCAGACTGTTACCGGCGGCCTGGTGGGTACTGCCCCTGAGCTGATCCGCCACTATATCGAGCTGCGCGGTATTGGCGTCATTGACGTGCGCCGCCTGTTCGGTATGAGCGCCGTTAAGGAAGAGAGCGAGATCGACATGGTCATCAACCTGGAGCAGTGGAAGGACGGGACCATGTATGACCGGCTGGGTCTGGAGAATCTGTACACCACCATTCTGGACGTGCAGGTGCCCTCTCTGACTATCCCGGTGAAGCCGGGCCGGAACCTGGCGGTCATTATCGAGGTGGCGGCCATGAACAACCGTCACAAGAAGATGGGCTATAACGCTGCTCTGGAGTTTACCAAGCAGATCAACGAGCACTTCGACCAGGCCATGAGTGCCCAGATGAACAAGTAAACCAGTAGATCAGGTCCGCCGCAGAAGCCCGGAGGGAAGCCTCCGGGCTTCTGCGGCGGACTTTTATATAAGTATAAAGAAAGCAGCTGCGAAACCTCCGGCCGGAGCCGGAGGTTTTTGTCACACTTGGCTTGTCCCAAGTGTATTCCAGGTGAACGCGTTCCAAAACACAAGGCAAGGAGGGAGGACCATGGAGGGGCAAGACAGGGAGGCGCTGGCCCGGCGGCTGGTGGAGACCTACTCCGACCAGCTGCTGCGGGTGGCATACTCGCTGCTCAATTCCGTGCCGGACGCCCAGGATGTGTGCCAGGAGGCGCTGCTCAAGCGGCTGGACCGGGCCGGAAGTTTTGAGAGCCAGGAGCACGAGCGGGCCTGGCTCATCCGGGTGACCATCAATCTGTGCAAAAATCTGCGCCGCAGCCCCTGGCGCACCCGGACGGTAGGGCTGGACACGGTGGCGGAGCAGCCCGCCTTCCAGCCCCAAGAGGGGGGCGTACTGGAGGAGATCCAGCGGCTGCCCGCCAAATACCGGGAGGTGTTGGTGCTCTACTACTATATGGGCTATGACAGCAATGAAATTGCAGATATGCTGGGGATCCGGGCGGACGCGGTGCGGGCCCGGATGAGCCGGGCCAGACAGAAGCTGAGACTGGGATTGGAGGTACAGGGCTATGGCAAGCTATCGGGATGAACTGGAGGAGCTGAGATTTTCGCCGGAGGAGAAGGCAGAGCTGACCCGCCGCCTGACGGCAGGACGGAGCGAAACAAAAAGGCGGATGCACCTGCCATACCGGGGCCTGGTGGCTGGCGTGGCGGTGATTTCTTTGTTGCTAGGGGCGGCGGGGGCGGCTTCCCTGGCAGGGGTGTCTCCGGCATTCCGGGACTTTTTCGGCATCACCGATCAGGTCCAGGCTGAGCAGCTGGGGGCTGAGCAGATGGATCTGGTCTTTGCGGATCAGAATGGCTCCGGTGCATCCATCATTGTGAAAGAGGTGGTGAAGGACCAGGAGCGGGTCTATGTGCTCATGGACTTCACCGCACCGGAGGGGACGGTACTCCCGATACCGGAGGAGACGGCGGACGGCCGGAACTTCTGGCTGGGAGAGGAAGAGGGGGATTGTTCCGTCGCCTTCTACGGAGATGAGGACTGCACCCAGCGGGTGGACCCTCGCAGCTGGGGCTGGGGCTTCCAGGCGGTGGAGGCCCCGGATACCACCGATCAGGTGATCCCCATGATGCTCCAGATCACCGCAGACGAGACCTTGCCGGAGGAGGCGTCCTGGCTCCGGGTTACCCACCTTTCCAACCTCTGGGCGCTGGAGAACGGGAAAGAGGTCCGGGTGCTGGAGGGAATGGACTTCCGGCTGGTCATTCCCATTGAGACTACGGCGGAGATCTATTCCTTTGAGGGGCGCTGCGGTGTGAATCTGAATGGGACAACGCTGGCGACGGTGGAAAACCTGACCATCTCCCCGGTCAGCATCGCCATGGACCTGGTGATCCCCAACGGGGCGGCCTATGATGCGGCCTTTGAAGCCCAGGGCCCCTGGCAGATGTATGTGCTGCTGGAGGATGGCACCCAGGTGCAGACCCGGTTTGAGAAGGGAGGCGGTGTCCAGGATGTGTTCCATGACGCCAATGGAAAGACCTTCTTCCGGGCGGATCACGTGCGGTTCGAACTGGAGTCCCCCATTGATGTGGCCCAGATCCAAGACATTGTCTTTGTAGGGGACAACAGCCTTTTGTACGGGGCGGAGGAGAGCAATGCGGTGATTCATTTCCAGTTCACGCCTCACTATTTCCGCAATGAGACCTATTGGAACACCGTCAACAGCTATTGGAAGCAGCAGTAACCCTACAAAAAGAGCCCGGAGTGACCCGGGCTCTTTTTTCTGTGCGGAATTGAAAAAATCCTTGCAAATTGGGAAACACTGTGATATTATATCCGGGCATGATTACGCACACCCGCGGACGGGGGGCCAGGTGCTTCCGCTTGGAGGTTGGCCGGCTCCGAATGAACCGGGTGGAGGAATCAACAATTAAAGGAGGAATTTTTACCATGGCAGTCGTATCTATGAAGCAGCTTCTCGAGGCGGGCGTCCACTTCGGTCATCAGACCCGTCGTTGGAACCCCAAGATGGCCACCTATATCTACACCGAGCGCAACGGCATCTATATCATCGACCTGCAGAAGACCGTGAAGAAGCTGGAGGAGGCCTATAACTTCGTCCGTTCTCTGGGCGAGTCCGGCCAGACCCTGCTGTTCGTGGGCACCAAGAAGCAGGCTCAGGAGGCTATCAAGGAAGAGGCTGAGCGCGTTGGCATGTACTATGTGAACGCTCGTTGGCTGGGCGGCATGCTCACCAACTTCAAGACCATGCGCGGCCGCGTGGAGCGTCTGAACCAGCTGAAGAAGATGCAGGAGGACGGCACCTTCGACATGCTGCCCAAGAAGGAAGTCATGAAGCACCTGGGCGAGATCGCCAAGCTGGAGAAGTACCTGGGCGGTGTCGTGGAGATGAAGAAGCTCCCCGGCGCTCTGTTCGTTGTTGACCCCCGCAAGGAGCGCAACGCCATCAACGAGGCCCGCAAGCTGAACATCCCCATCGTGGCTATCGTGGACACCAACTGCGATCCCGACGAGATCGACTACGTGATCCCCGGCAACGATGACGCCATCCGCGCCATCAAGCTGATCTCCGGTGTGATGGCCAACGCCATCCAGGAGGGCAAGCAGGGCCAGGACGCCGCTGAGGAGACCGAGAAGACCGAGGCTGCTGAGTAATTTTACTGGAACGAAGGACAGGAGCGCCCGCCCGCGCGGGCGGACGCTCCTTTTATAATTGAGATGGAGGTAATGTGATCATGGCAATCACTGCAAAAGACGTACAGGCTCTGCGCGAGATGACCGGCGTGGGCATGATGGACTGCAAGAAGGCCCTCACCGAGGCCGAGGGCAACATGGACAAGGCTGTTGAGATCCTGCGCGAGAAGGGTCTGGCTGCTTCCCAGAAGAAGGCTGGCCGTATCGCCGCTGAGGGTATGGCTTACGCCGCTGTCATCGACGGCATGGGCGTTGTGGTCGAGGTCAACGCCGAGACCGACTTCGTGGGCAAGAACGAGAAGTTCGTGGACTTCGTTAAGGGTGTTGCCGCTGTTGTGGCCGCCAACAAGCCCGCTGACCTGGACGCTCTGATGGCTCTGCCCTTCGGCAACGGCCGTACCGTGCAGGAGGAGCAGCAGGAGATGGTGCTGGTCATCGGCGAGAACATCAAGGTCCGCCGCTTTGCCTTCTTTGCTGAGGGTATTTCCGTGCCCTATATCCACGCTGGCGGCAAGATCGGCGTGCTGGTCAACCTGGAGAGCAGCCTGACTGCCGAGCAGGTGGAGACCGTTGGCAAGGACGTGGCCATGCAGATCGCCGCTCTGAATCCCCGCTTCTGGGACAAGAGCCAGGTCGATCAGGCCACCCTGGACGAGGAGAAGAAGATCCTGCTGGTCCAGATGGAGAACGATCCCAAGATGGCTTCCAAGCCCGAGAAGGTGAAGGAGGGCATCGTGGCCGGCAAGCTGGGCAAGTTCTACAAGGAGAACTGCCTGCTGCAGCAGGAGTTTGTTAAGGACAACTCCATGACCGTGGAGCAGTATATCGCTTCCGCTGCCAAGGCTCTGGGCGGCACCATCACCTTCAAGAACGCTGTTCGCTTTGAGAAGGGCGAGGGCATCGAGAAGAAGCAGGAGAACTTCGCTGAGGAGATCGCCAAGCAGCTGGGCAAGTAATTGCATCAGAGAAATGAAGCGCCGGACACGGATGTGTCCGGCGCTTTTTCATGCCTGGAGGTTCTCCTGCACCTGCCGCAAGGCAGGTCGCGCCAGGTGGCGCGCACAAGCGTTTTGCCGGAGGCAAAACCTTGGATGGGGGCGGATTCACTTTGCCCCCATCCGGTCAAAACAGGGGCCCCGCCCGGCCTGGCCGGGTGGGATGAACTTCGCTGAGGAGATCGCCAAGCAGCTGGGCAAGTAATTGCATCAGAGAAACGAAGCGCCGGACACGGATGTGTCCGGCGCTTTATGCCCTCTAAAGGCTTGTCACAGCCCTCTGTGAGCGTTTCTGCGATGGTCAGGACTCGGCGGGGGAGGGAACCAGGAACAGGAAGTCGCTGCCGCCCTCAGACTCGGGGAAAGCGCCGTACATGGAGAAGTTGTACATGAAGCGCTCGGCCATCAGAGTGCCGTATCCGTCCTGACAGTGGTCGGTGGTGTCATAGGGATCGGCCACGATAAACACGTCGTCCTGCTGGGTCTCAGTGCCCATGGTGTCGTAACCGATGATCACCTGCCAGTGGCCGCCCCAGTCGTTGTAGCACACCATGACCGGCTTGCCCTCGGCCAGCCAGCCCTGGATGGTGTCCATCCAGACCTCGGAGGCCGGGTCCTCGTAATCCAGCGTGCTGGTGTATGTAAAGCCGCCTACGCCGTCAAAGATGTCCATGGCCTGCTTCAGAGTGGTGCCGGGATAATCGGCCAGCTCAGTGCCCTCCAGAGAGTGGCGCAGAGCCGCCAGGCTCTCCTCGTTCCAGTCGCCCAGCTGATCATACCAGTTGAGCACCATCAGGGCGCTGGTGACGCCGCAGGCCCACTCGCTGGTCTGCT
The DNA here is from genome assembly GCF_017811815.1 of Flavonifractor sp. AGMB03687. Lineage (GTDB taxonomy): Bacteria > Bacillota > Clostridia > Oscillospirales > Oscillospiraceae > Flavonifractor. The sequence continues at coordinate 2,836 of NZ_JADKZI010000007.1, read as the reverse complement.
GCATGGTCTTAAAGCCGGTCAGGATGGTGAGGGTGTCAGTGGACTCCATGTGGTAGTAATCGGGATGGGCGAAGTAGGGGGAATCCTGATGGTCGCCCAGCCGCTCTACCGAGTCGGCACCGTCCTCGGGGGACAGGTCCACAGCGTAGGGGATCTTCATCTCGTCGGTGAAGCTGGCGGAGACTTCCGCCTTGTTGGGTGTTGTGGCATCCGCAAGGGATGTTTGGGCCGCCCCAGTCGGCTGGGTCCCTCCCGTGGTGTTAGTGCAGCCTGCCAGCAGGCCGGCGGTCAGGGTGAGGGTCAGCGCCAGAGTGACTTGTTGTTTCATTTCTCGATCTCCTTTTCAGTCCGATTCTGCGAAAACGCAGTGATGCAAATTATAACGGAACCCGTTGGAAAATGCAAGAATAAATATTCAAAGAATGTGAGAAAAAAGCCAGCTCAGAAAAAAGGCTTGACATGGAGTGGACTCCAGGTGATATGGTTTAGATAAGGAAATAAAGGTATGGCAAGGAGGAACGGGTATGACCATTGCGGAAGTGAGTAAAAAGTACGACATTTCCCCGGATACCCTGCGGTACTATGAACGGATCGGCCTGATCCCACCGGTGCCTCGCACCAAAAGCGGTATTCGGGACTACGACGAGGAATCCTGCGGCTGGATCGAGCTGATGAAGTGCATGCGGGGAGCAGGGGTACAGATTGAGGCGCTGATTGAGTATGTAGCTCTCTTCCAGCAGGGAGACGAGACCATCGACGCCAGAAAGGCCCTTTTGATCGAACAGCGGGACCAATTGGTGGAGCGCATGGAAGATATGCAGCGCTCGCTGGACCGCCTCAACGAAAAGATTGAACGGTATGAGCAGGGACTGATGACCAAGGAGCAGCAGCTGCGCCGGGCCAAGGAACGAAAGGAGCAGAAGCAATGATGGAACCGATTGAGAGCGTTTTTCCCCGCGGAGGGGAAAATGAGGCCTATGCGGCCTACTTTGTGGGTACCAGCTACCTGAATATACTGAGTACACAGGGCGTGGTGATTGGCAACGTGACCTTTGAGCCGGGCTGCCGCAATAACTGGCATATCCACCACGCCAAGAGCGGCGGTGGACAGATTTTGCTGTGTACCGCCGGACGGGGCTGGTATCAGGAGTGGGGCAAGCCGGCCCGTGCGCTAAAGCCTGGCGATGTGGTGAATATCCCGCCGGAATTAAAGCACTGGCACGGTGCAGCCAAAGACAGCTGGTTTGCTCATCTGGCAGTTGAGGTTCCCGGAGAGGATACCGCCAATGAGTGGTGTGAGCCGGTAAGCGAGCAGGAATACAACAGTCTGGAAGGCTGAGAGAAAAAGGAGGACGCGCAAGTGCGCGTCCTCCTTTTGCGGTTACATATCATTCAGATCGTAAGGTGTGGTCTGATAGACGTAATAATTGAGCCAGTTGGTGTACAGGAGCTGCCCGGCGCTGCGCCAACGGACCACGGGAACACGGTTGGGGTCATCGTCGGGGAAGTAATGGGCGGGGACGGCGATGTCCAGGCCCTTGTTGACGTCGCGCCAATATTCCTTGGCCAGGGTATCCGGATCATACTCCGGGTGACCCAGCACAAAGAACTGACGGCTGTTCTCGGTTTTGACCGCATAGACGCCGGCCTCGGAGGAGGTCGCGATGAGCTCCAGACCCGGAGCATTGCGGATGTCCTGCTCCCATACCTCGGTGTAGCGGGAGTGGGGGGCATAAAAGACGTCGTCAAATCCGCGGAAGAGGGGAGAGCTGGGCTTCAGCACCCGGTGCTCATAAACACCGAAGAGCTTTTTGGGCAGGGACCGCTTCTCAATTCCATGATGGTAGTAGAGGCCGGCCTGAGCGCCCCAGCAGATGTGCAAAGTAGAGTGGACATGGGTCTTGCTCCATTCCATAATCTCGCACAGCTCCGGCCAGTAGTCCACCTGGTCAAACTCCAGGTTTTCCACCGGCGCGCCGGTAATGATCATACCGTCGAATTTGCGCTCCCGGATCTGATCAAAGGTGGTATAGAAAGAGGAAAGGTGATCCTCGTCGGTGTGCTGGGACTGATAGCTGGCGGTCCGCAGCAGCTCCACCTCGATCTGCACCGGTGTGTTGGACAGCTTGCGCAGGATCTGGGTCTCAGTGACGATCTTGGTGGGCATCAGATTGAGGATCAGGACGTTCAGAGGACGGATATCCTGGTGCAGAGCCCGGTGTTCCGTCATAACAAAGATGTTCTCGCTTTCCAGAACCGCAGTAGCGGGAAGTGAGTCAGGGATTTTAATGGGCATAGAAGTGCTCCCTTCTATAAGGATTTGCTATCCAATAGAGTAGCATAATTCCCCATCAGCCGCAACCAGAGAATGACAAACAGCGACTGGAAAAAGAAAATGACGAAAACGGGAAAAAGGTGTTGACAAATGGAACCCTGAGTGGTATTCTATCTGAGCGCCTTGCGAGAGAGGACTGAAAACTGATCAAAATTGGGAGAAACCGAGCGGAACGCCGGACGGCCTCACGAAAAAGATTAGAAAAAAGTGCTTGACAACCGCGAGTGTGCGTGATAGAATAAGCGAGTTCGAGCCGAAAGGCCTGAACGAGTTTAAAAAGGACTGAAATCAAGGGATTGGAGCTAAAAAGCTCCGAAAAAACTTGAAAAAAGTTCTTGACAAACAAATCCGGAAGTGCTAAAATAAATAGCACGTCAGCCGATCGGCTGGACGGAGCGTGTACCTTGTAAATTAAACAACGTGAAAGAAACACGAAGCACCAGAAAGGACGAGAAGTCCTTCTGACAAGCAAAGCTTGAAAGAAGGCTCTTGATTTAATTT
>NZ_JADKZI010000006.1 GCF_017811815.1 Flavonifractor sp. AGMB03687 | reverse complement strand
GATTGCGGTGAGGGTCCACCCGTTCCCATCCCGAACACGGAAGTTAAGCTCACCTGCGCCGAAAATACTTGTCTGGAGACGGACCGGGAAGATAGGTAACGCCAACACAAAGAAGGGTCTGGTCTGACCAGACCGGACCCTTTTATATTCCTCCTTAGCTCAGTCGGTAGAGCATGCGGCTGTTAACCGCAGGGTCGTTGGTTCGAGTCCAACAGGGGGAGCCAAATGTGGCTCGCCGCCACAAGCTGACGGCGAGCCTCTTTTTAAAAAATGTTGGATCGGTATGGGCCTTTAGCTCAGTTGGTTAGAGCAGCCGGCTCATAACCGGCCGGTCCACGGTTCGAGCCCGTGAAGGCCCACCATTTAGGGGTATAGCTCAGCTGGTAGAGCATCGGTCTCCAAAACCGAGTGCCGAGGGTTCGAATCCTTCTGCCCCTGCCAGATAATATCAGCACTTGCTGTTCCAATAGATGCATATATGGCGCGGTAGTTCAGTTGGTTAGAACGCCGGCCTGTCACGCCGGAGGTCGAGGGTTCAAGTCCCTTCCGCGTCGCCATTATGCTGCTGTAGCTCAGTAGGTAGAGCACATCCTTGGTAAGGATGAGGTCGGCGGTTCGAATCCGCCCAGCAGCTCCAATGAAAAGCACTCAAACTTAACGGTTTGGGTGCTTTTTGCTTTAGTTTTTATAACAATTTTCTCTTTTTTGAAAAATCAGCAAAATATTGTATTGCTGTTAGTCGCAACAAAAGTCGCAACATGGCTTAAAAAATGACCGGGTAGGGAGTGTTTCCCTGCCCGGTTTTTCTTTATTCACCCTCTGCTTTGAGGGCGTCTCGGACGACCTGTCCGGCGCGTCGGATGGATTCTTCATTAGCGTGGGCATACATTCTCAGAGTAACAGCGGTATCACTATGCCCAAGGCGTTCACTAACCGATACGACATCTGCCCCGTTGGTAAGAGCAAGGGAGGCCGATGTGTGCCGGAGCTTGTGTGGGTGGAAATCCTCTACGCCGTATCGCTGGCCGAATTTCTTAAAATAACGGGTAGGACTTTGAGGGTGCATCGGATCAGCAGAACCATCCTGAGTAAAGATCCATTTGCTAATACACTTGCTTGACTGCTCAGTCTGGAGCTGGCGCAGGAGCTTGACCACATCCGGGCCGATATCAATAGGCCGGGATTTTCTGTTTTTGGGGGTATCCTCGTAGATACCTGCAGCGGACGTATATTGAAGATTACGCCGAATAGTAATACAGCCCTTCTTGAAGTCTACGTCTGTCCATTGTAGGCCACAAGCCTCACCACGTCTCATTCCGGTATCGGCAACAAGATTGATATAGGCTTGCCATTTTAGAGGCTCATTATCCAGGCATTTGAGAATGTGGCGGAGTTGCTGGACAGTATAGGCCTTCTCGCTCTCTTCTTTGACGTGTTCATTCTTTCTGGGCTTGGGACGAGTAACCCGTAGCATGGGATTTTCCTGAATTGAGTCATCAAGAAATGCCATTTTGAAGACTCCGTTAAGGATATTGTATAGCTTGACTGCCGAGGAGTGAGCTTTTCCGCTCTTTTGGAAGTCAAGCAGCAGCTTTGTGAGCATGGATGGAGTTATATCCCTCATGGGGAAGTCGCCCAGTGCAGGGAGGATGTGTTTATCGAGGCATTGACGATAGTTTGAACGCGAGTTTTCGGAGAATGTGGCTTCTTTTGCCGGCATGAAGACACCATCCGCATACTGTCTCAGTGTTTTTATCTTTGCCGCTTCCAGAGCAGCCAGGCGTCTTTCCTCCAGATCCTCCTGCCGAGTTTTAAGGGTTCCTTCAGCCAGTTCATTTTCCAGATTGGCCGCAAATTTATCGAGTTCGCGTTTAATCGTTTTGGCGCTCCATCCTGGCTCTGGCCTCCAGCTTCGTGTAATCTTGCGGCCTCGGCCATTGGATACCTGGACTTTGTAAACAGTATTGCCATGGGTGTCAGTCGTTATCTTGTAGCTTGCCATTTTTCTTTGCCTCCTTTAGAAGCCTGCGCTTGCCCTCATCCAATACGAGCGGCGCGTATACCTCGGGTATAGTTTGCGGATTGCGGAGTTGATATCTCGCACCTTCTGTTGCGCGGGTAACTCGATCAATCAACAATTTGTCGTAAAGCACGTCCACATATTCAAAATTAGGTATATCTTGCTTGGAATCCAAGAAGTCTATTGCTTCTTCAAGAACCTTGACACCTTCGGATGTAAACTGTAGCGGTTGCTTTGGAATAGGCTCTGCAAAGAGATACTCGGAGATACAATGCAAAAGGTGGTTGCCCCACTCATCCATACTGTCATCTTCAAGCAATAGGTTGAGTGCGGCAATCTTTTTTGCATCAACTGCACGGCCCCCCTGAGATAACTCAGCAAGTGTGGTTGTGGCCTTCTCCGATAGTCCTATATCCTCCACTGAAAGATTAGACGTACCAGAATTTTTATAGTTTGACAGACCTAAAATCCAGTCTGTGGAAACATTACACTTTTCTGCAATCTGACAAAGGACTAAAGCATCTGGTAGGCGTGTTCCGTTTTCATAAAAACCGACTGTCGGTCTTGATATACCAAGAAACTTTGCAAATTCTTCTTGTGTTTTGTCTCCGCGCAATTTGGAAAATCGTTCAGCAAATATAGGAAATCTACGTTGCTCCATTGGTTAGCACTCCTTGCACATTCATTCTTCATATGATAACTAAAGAAGATATATTGCTTCATGCGTTGACATTGCTTCAGTTATTTGCTAAAATAAGTATACAACAAAATAAATGAAGAATCAATATGTTATTAGAAAAAAGGAGAGAAATTTTATGGGTAAACCATATGATCCTTCACGCCAATTCCAAACTATCGCAGAAGCCTCGCGTACAACGGGTTTGTCGCAGTATTTCCTCCGGCGTGGTTGCTGGGATAACAGTATTCCGCATATTCGCGCTGGGGCTACGAAATACCTGATCAATGTCCCGCTCATGATCCAGCGCCTTAATGAGCAATCGGAGGTCGGTGCTCAGGCAAAAGCGTGATTATATGGGGCGTCACGATGGGGACGCATACAGCAGAAATGGGTTAGCAAGATTTTTCTCTCAGGTTAGCATATAGGCTTTTTGCTTTGATATGCGGATAGACGGGATGACCGCACTATAAGCCGGGAGGTAGCATATGAGACGAGATAACTATACACCGGAGGAGATTGCAGAAATGCACGATCGCAACGAGAATTTCCACGGCAGGCAGGCCAACATTGCCAAAATCCTACTTTACAACGAGATTAAAGCTGAGTTGGTGGAGTTTATGCAGTCTTGCGACGAGGTGCGATTGATGGATGGCTTTGCTCCAAACGCAAAAGAGAAGCACGCCATGCTCTGGCTCGAATTGAGATTTGCCGCAACTCTGGATAAAGAGGAGACGGCGGCGCTGACAGCTATTATGAACAAGGCTGACGGAGTTGTGCTCGCCGCTACAGGGGATCACATCCGTATCTCGTTCCAGATCGACAATATTTGGTTAGATTAGGAGGCGGATATGGATGATTAACGTAGTTGACGCCCCTTGTGGCGCAGGAAAGACAGAATGGGCGATATCCTACATGAACGCCCATCCGCAGGAGGCGTTTATTTTCGTTACGCCATTTCTCAGTGAGGTTGAGCGTATCAAACAGAGCACGACAGCGGCGTTTTACGATCCACAGCACTACCAACGTACGGATTTGCTGGGTGGTGTGGCAGGTTCTAAGACTAAGTTGGAGGACTTCAATGATTTACTTGCTGAGGGGCGAAACATTGTCACGACACACACGACTTTTACCAATGCAACACCGGACACTATCGCCATCTTGCAAGACAATTCCTATCACTTGATCCTTGATGAGGCTGTTGACGTGCTTCTCCCACTTAACGACATTATTGACTCCGCAAACTACCGGGTCAACAAGAAAAACGTCAAACTGATGCTTGATAATAACATCATAGCAGTGGATGAGGATTGTCGTGTCCGCTGGACTGGTGGGCCTCAGCCCATTGACGGTGAAGAGCGGCACTCTTTCTGTGAAGTTCAGCGCCACGCCGAAAATGGGAACTTGCTGCTGATTGATGGGCGGTTCTTTATCTGGGAGTTTTCACCAGAAGTATTCAGCGCTATGGAGTCGATCACCATTCTGACCTATCAACTGGAAGGGAGTTTTTTGTGTCCATACCTGCAACTGCACGGGTTGAATTACACAAAATCAAGTGTTTGTGGTACTTACGAGAAAGGTTTTGAACTCGCTCCCTACATGGTGGATCTAAACCAGCGGAAGGAATGGAGGCGGCTTATTACCCTGTACCAAGACAAAAAAATAGCGGATTTCGGAAGCCTGTCTGCTACCTGGTACAAAAACTGTGTTAAGGATCACCCCAAGTCCCAAGAGGCGTCCGAGCTGCGCCGTGCTCTGCGACGGTTCTTTATAGCGGTACAAGCCAAGCCATACGACATCATGTGGAGTTGCCCCAAGGACAGCCGTAACAGTATTGCCCCCGGTGGATACAAGCTGATTCGAGAGCTTACTGATGAGGAGAAACGTGGTCGCAGTCAAGTGCAGCAGGATGAGTATGCAGATAATAATGGCCTGCGCTGCTGGGTTGCGTCAAATGCTCGCGCTACCAACAGTTACAGTGACAGACACGTGCTGGCATATATGCTCAACCTTAATCCAAACCCGGAGGTTTCCAAATATTTTGGTAAGCAGGGGGCATCTCTTAGCCGGGATACCTTTGCACTTGCTGGACTTATTCAGTGGGTATGGCGCTCTGCGATCCGCAAGGGAGAGCCTATAACTCTGTTCTTGCCGTCACCCCGTATGTACAAGCTGTTCACTGAATGGCTGGACGGAAAGCGGTAGCTTTGGATGAGGGGTCATCCAAAACTGGCGAGAAACCCCATTTACTGACGGCGATTTGAGGGCATCTGCTTAAGAGGACAGAGGCATAAAAAGTGTGGTATAAGGTGTGGAGGCCAGCACCCCAAATCATAGTAAAATCTGCGTACACCGTACCTACTGCCAGAGCGAAAAGGAAGAAAAATATTTCTTTTCTACTTCGCTGTCAGTTTCGCACGCATAACCAACTGGTGTGCGAATATTTCAACCAGAAAGGAGATGCTTTATGGCAGAAGAATTATTTGTGTACGGCTCTAACCGTATCACCATCGACAAAGAGCACTGCTATTTTGAGATCAATGCACAGAAACACAGCAGAAAGTATATGCTTGACCGTGATTTAAGGGCGGTCGAGACGTTGATAGAGCATATCAAACGATATGGTTACTTCTGGATTAACGGAAATGGCGAGGGTGCTGGCAAGCATGGCTCCCTGAGATTGGCGGTTTACCAGTCCTATCGCCCTTATGGATGTGGTATTGTCCATACAATGCCCAAAACAGAACGATATGTGTACTTGTGTGACGGAAACCCTTACAATCTGACCAGTGCAAATCTGTATGTGTACGGCGATGAGGTTCCCTACAACCAAAGCCGACGTATATGGCATGATGAGTTCAGAATCTGGATAAAGCTCACAAATCAGAATCAGATTTTCTTCACCGACTATGATCCCACTCTGTATTCGATCCTTTGCAACACAAGACTTGCCTCGTGGTACGTTTTTAGGAGAGACGGCGCATTACCTCCACGGCTGGCTGGATGGGAAAGCAAGCGGACAACACAGCGGAAACTGCTCAAAGAGGCGTCGAAGACCAACACGTCTACTGCATCTGACAAGTTATTATTCAGGGTAGATGGTTGTCCGATTAGTTTGCATACAGTGGTATGGCTCTACCATACAGGCAAACTACGTGTAGATGATCTGGAACGGTCAATAAAGAATGGGTGTAACGAGCTATCAGAAAGTGGGCTGCAGATTGACCATCTTCGCAACAATACCCAGAATAACTGCTTCCATAACCTCACAGCTATGGAAGGGACAAAAAACGATTCCAAAAATAATTTAATCGTGCAGATAAATCTTCCGTATTTCTTCGTACCTGTCCGCATTGGCGATAATTTTAGAATCTTGTGCGGCAAGATCAACGGTGAAAACGTAATTATACGGCGTGTCATTTGCCATGGCGTTGATGAACTCTTAGACTTTCTCAGAAAGTTCAGGGATACTGCAAAAAGCAGTGGAGAGATGTTGCCCAGGCCGAAAGACCGCACAAAAACAGCTTGCCTGTCACAAATGCTGATGGATGATGGGCGAGAGTATCATGGAGATCAGTTCAATGTCATAGAGGGGCTTTTGCGGGCAAACGATAACGAGTTTACTCCCTGGACTGGTGATGTTACGGCAGTTTTAATGTAAATTTCGTCACTTTTTCGTCTGTTGTCGGAGATTTGAGCGGATTGAATACCCCCAAATTAAGCAAATAGCAGTCTCGATGCACCGCTCGGAAAGACTCGTCTATTGTCGAATAATTCGACACTTTAACGTACTAAATTATGGGGTTCGGGGAGACTTTAGCGAAGTGAAGCGATGGACGATAGAAAAAAGCACTTTCCCATAATAAAGCAAGGTGATTTTCAATGGAAAACTTTGATTGGCGGAAGATGTCAAAACTTGTCTTTCCCTCTGGCACCAATGAAACTGAATATCTGCGGTTCGAGGCAAATGGTACCTGGACGGCTTCTGATAAAGAGCAAGTCTGTACTTTGACAAATAGCAACCCGGCTAACGCTGTTGCTGTGCTGAATGCGAAAATGCACCCTGTTAATGACGAAGATCGTGGGCATATGATAGCTTCACTGCATGAATGGATACAGCGGTATCAAGCGTTTTTGGCGGCGTATGGTGCTTTCCCCCAGTGGAAGTCGGATACAAAGGACGCTCGCAAGGGCATTGAGCGTATGGAAAAGGAAATCAAACGTTTGAGGGAAATGGAGCTTCCGCAGTGAACACTGCCCCACCCCGGAGGTCACGAGGGCAACAGGAGATTATCATGATAGCATTGGATAAGGGGACGTTGCCCCGGAGAATCGGCCAAAATGATACAAGCGGATTTGCTGGCGAAAACGCATATTGGTACTGCAATACTTGTCGTCAGTGGCGTATAAGTGAGATCCAGCCCGATGGAAGTATCGCCTGCCCTGTTTGCGGGAGTGGGCCAGACTGGAAGAAACACCAACCTACACTGGCCTACGGGAGCCGGCACAAGCGGGTGGCCGATTTGTGTGCCGTAGGCTCTGGATGGCGCAAGAGCTATGATGAGGTAGAGCGGAGCTACGGCAGTTTTATTGAGGAGGTTAGCTCCGGTCTCCCGCTCCGCACACAGGAAGAAGGGTGGAAGTATTTTCAGAACGCATGGAGGACGGTGGACGAGCTTGCCGACTACCTCTTGACTGCCCCGGATGCGCCGACAACGGATAGTGCTAATGTCTATACCGAGCGGGGATTGCAGCGGCGGTATTATGATCCTCGCCGCAAGTGCAACACAAATACATTGTCCAGCCTGAGCATTCCCCTCTTAACTGATGATGGTGGGGCACAATTCACAGATCAGGAGGCGGCGGAAATCATTTCTCTGCACGCCGGCTACAGCCACCCGTTCTATGATGTGTATTTTGCTGACGAGTTCTTGGAGTGTATTAGCGACCGACTGGAACGCTCCATTGCCTACGATCTTTCAAGAGGATCAACAAAGCGGGATATTGAGCGCCGATACAGGTTAACAGAGCAGCAAGTGCGTACCAGAGTGGCGCATATAGCAAAAGCTCTAAAAAATAGTGAAATAGTCTGTTGAGAATGACGAAAATGCAACGACTTTGTATCGTAACCGGTACCTATATTATGAGGGGGTCAAGGCCGCATTGCCGTGGCGGATCACTTCTCCCACAAACATAAAGCAGTCTGGCAAACGCTGGACTGCTTCATTTATGCCCAAGTTGTAAGGAAATTTTTACGTGAAAGGAGGTTTACGTGATGCAAGAACAGGTTACCGTGATGAAACAACTGAATAGCTTTTTGGAGCGAAGAGGGCTGCGAGCAAATTTTCTTGCCCAACAGGTCGGGATTAGCGAGGCTTCACTATACAGCTTCAAAAGAGGCTATAAACTCTTGACACAGCGACAGTTAGAAAGACTGAAAGATTATATCCAGGAGTACGACCGGAAATTGGACGGGGATACGGATGAAGGATGGAGGAAAAGAGAATGAAACAGGGTTTTGATAAACTGGAAGCGTTTCGGTGTTCGCTAAACGCTTTGACAAAACTACACTGCAACGAACCGGATGCTTACGACAAAGGACGGGCGGCGGCAATGCTCCAGCAACTCACGAAGGAGTGGCGCTGCGATGAGAACCACGTGGTCATGGCAGTTGCTCAGATGGCGCAGTCTGAGATAGATGCACGGCTCCGTCATCTGGTACAGCAAACGATGGAGAAATTGCAGTTGCCACTCACGGAGGAGGAATTTAGGGAGAATTGGGAAAACCTCAGCGAAGAGAAAAAGATGGAGCTTGTGGACAGCACAATTTCTCTTCTGAAAGGAATAAAGAAGGAGGGATAATGATATGAACGAGAACGACGGCCTGCAAATCTTGATTGAGGCCGCGCTTGATTTTGAAAAGTCTCTGACGACCATGACAACACAGATGAACCAACTGCAGGAGAAGTTCAAGAGCTATCAAATCAAAATTACGGCGGGGCTTAACCAGACGGCGAGTGCCGCTCAAATCAAGAAAGACCTTAAACAGCTCAATGCAGCGAAGAACCATGTTCGTCTGGTCGGTCAGATGGATCAGGATGCCACGAAAAAGAATGTGGCCGGCACCGTAAAAAAGCTGAAGAATACAGAAGTGCAGCTTACCGGCCTGCTGGATACCGCCTCAACGCGAAAAAATGTACAAGAACAGCTACAGCAACTGCGGCAGATTCCCCAAGTAGAGGCAAAGGCCAATGTAAGTGTAGAGGGTGCTGAACAGGTCGATCAACTGTCTCAGAAAATGGACAAGGCCAGCAATAGCGCATCTAACATGGCTGCAAAGGTGTATTTGGCTCGTACCGCTCTGCAAGCGCTGAGACGTGCGGCGCAGGAAGCCAAGGATACTGTCGTGGAGCTGGATAAGGCCGCAACTGACCTCGCCATCGTCACCGGAAGCGGGAGCGAAGAGGCTTATGTACTTCTGAAAGAGTACAATCAGATGGCACAACAGTTGGGGGCAACCACGACGCAGATCAGCGATGCCGCTGCTGAGTGGCTGCGGCAAGGCAAAACAGCCGCCGAAACTGCGACGTTGATTGAACAGTCAATGATCCTGTCAAAGGTTGGTGCAATGGAGTCTGCTACGGCAACGCAGAACTTGACAAGTGCCATGAAAGGCTATGGGATGGCCGTAGAGGACGTATCTAGGATCGTGGATAAATTGACGGCCATTGACTTGAAAGCCGCTGTAACAGCCTCAGACTTGGCCGTAGCTATGTCCAGAACGGCGAATAGTGCTAACATCAGTGGGGTCAGTATGGATCGTCTGTTGGGCTATCTGGCGACCGTGGAAGAGGTCACACAAAAGTCAGCTGAGACAATCGGTGAGAGCTTCAAAACAATTTTTGCCCGTATGGGTAATATCAAACTGGGCAATTACTTGGACGACGATGGCGAGGATCTGAGTGATGTTGAAACTGTGTTGAAGAGCTTTGGAATTGCACTGCGGGGTGTCGATGGCGATTTCCGCAACTTTGCTGAAGTGCTTGATGATGTTTATGCCAAATGGGAGCAATTCGGGGCGATTGACAAGCGGGCCATCGCAAATGCGTTCGCCGGAACCAGACAACAAGAAAATTTCCTCGTCTTGATGGAGAACTATGGAAAGGCGCTGGAATATGCCGGTGTAGCGGCGGATAGCGCTGGTACCGCACTGGAAAAATTCTCTGCATACGAGGATTCTATCGGGGCAAAGGCGGCATCTTTTACGGCAGCACTGGAAAGCCTTACAATGGATACCATTGACTCCAATCTTGTGAAAGACCTGATTGATGCCGGCACCGCCGTTGTGGAGTTTGCGGAGAAGGTGGGGCTACTGAAAGCCGCTCTGATCTCGTTGGGGGCTGGAGGCGTCATTAAAGGTGTCTCGCTAATTTCGAGCGGGTTCAAAACGGCATATCACGAAGTCCTTAATCTTGGAACAGCCATCAACATGATGCGGAATGTCGATACTGTGGGCGGGCTGTCAGCTGATACGCTCGCCAAACTGGGGAAACTCACAAAGGGACTGAGTGATGAACAGCTGAAGCTGGTGCTAACCTCTAAACAGCTCTCTGCGGCCCAAATGAAAGCGATCCTCATGGCTTCTGGGCTTTCTGAGGCGGAAGCAGTACAGAAAATCGAGACACTTGGCCTTGCTGCTTCTGAAAGTGCTGCTACGGGCGCGACATGGAGCCTATCGGCGGCAATGACCGGCCTTGGAGCAAGTATCAAAGCGGCGTTTATGTCAAACCCTGTCGGTTTGATTATGCTGGCTGTCAGCGCTCTTGTTATGGCAGTGGAAACAGTTACCAATGCCCAGGAGGAAGCGCGTCAAGCGGCAATCGAAGCCGCAAACGCAGCCGCTACTCTCAGTGATGAGGTAGTCGATCTGACCGGCAGATACCTCGACCTTAGCGAAGCAGTCAAAACCGATGAGTCCGCCAAGGAGGATTTGCTTTCCACACAGGATGATCTGATTAAGAAATTGGGTCTGGAAAAAGGCCGAATTGAGGAGCTGGTCGAGGAGTATGGTAGTCTGACTGAGGCTATCAAAGCCGCTGCTATTGAATCTTTGCAAGCATCTGAACGTGACCTGCGTGGTGGCCTCAATGCCCAAGAAGACGAGCTTCTGAGTAAAGCTAAGGCTTCCGGCCCCGCTTCCAAGTCTATGAACCACATTATTACGACGTGGGGCGGAGACGAAGCGGACACAAACAGCAGAGGACTTCAGGCACTGGCCGATGCAGGGTATATTTCTGACGGATCTTGGGCTTCCCGTGGTATGGAGTTGTGGTTGCTGGATGACGGTGACTTTGACCTCTCTACTGTGGAGGGTGTTATCAATGCCTATGAACGGCTGGGCAAAATGTTGGATATTGTGGCTGACGCTGCAGGCTCAGATAACGAGGTCTATGAGGCTTTGTATGACGCCTACAACAAGTGTTCAACCGCCGTGGGAGACTATCAGGATACTATCCAAAATGTTTACGACACACTCCATGACGCGGCGGACGAGTATGCTGAGAGTGGATATGTGACCGTAGACACATTGCAAAGTGTCAGGGCTATGGGACAGAAATACTTGGCATACTTGATTGACGAAAATGGGCAACTTGTTATCAATGAAGAGCGGATTCGTGCTGTGATTGCGGCCAAAACTCAGGAGCTTGCTATTGAAAGTTCTTTGTCGTATATTGAAGCTCTGCGAATTGCAAAGCAGGAGGGCGACATTGCGACGCTGAACAATCTGCTTTATGCCACTGAAGAGGCTACTGACGCTAACAAGGGTGATCGGCTCTTTACCTTGGGCGGCTCTCCGCTTGTTGCAGGCGGTCAACTCGTCGGGCTGCAGGCTGTTGGTGATACGCTCCCATGCCTCATTGACAAACTCGTTGATCTCGTGGCCGTGCTGGCTTGTGGCGTAGCTTCCTACATCCTTATTTGCGGCCTTGCGAACGCAAGCAGTTATCAGCTTGATTTGCTCCTCGGTACTCATGCTGTTCCATTCGGTAATGATGTCGTTATTCATGGTGCCCTCTCCTTTAAGTTGTTGCGTTGAGGGGCGGGCCGTGGTATACTGTATTCGACCCGCCCCGTGGTGGTGTCTGGGCTGCTTGTCAAGTGCTTTGGTCGGCGTCTTTGACAAGCGGCCTTTCTCATGCAATAAGGAAGCGGCGGTTTGTGGTGGTCTTGGTGAAGCGTTCCACCACGTCCGGCATGGCCTTCTTCAGTGCGGCGGTATCCAGGCGGCTACTGGTGACGCTCTTCCAAGTGATCTTGTAGTCGCTCCCGGCGATGGTGTCCACCTCACGGGCGGTCATCTCGGCTTTGATGGAGTCCTGGAGGCTATCAATCTCGCCTTGCAGCTCCTCAGCCATGCGGCGAAGTTCCCGCAGTTCCTTAATCTTGCTGTCCAGTTCGATGTTTCCCATAACTCATAACTCCTTTTTGATTTATTAGGGGGAGGGCCGGGGCGTGTGTCCGTTTCGCGTCCTGCCTACTCGGGGAAAGCGTTTCCCGGTTTCCTCCCCCTTTCTGATTATAAGTATATCACTAATAATAGAGATATTCAATCGGCAAATATCACAAGAATTAGAGACATTATTTGTGCAAATTATCTCTTGATTTAGTGATATTCTTGCGCTATACTGTGTACAGTGGAGGAGAAGACCTCAAATATAAGGTTTCCGCTGATTGGAGGCGTCGTAATGGGAATAGTGTATGGGAAATTGTTGCGGCTCATGGAAGAGAGAGGAATAACGTCGTACACAATGAAAAAGGATAATATTATCGGCCAAGCTACTTTTCGGAAGATCAAACAGGGCGGAGATATAGATACACGTACAATAGCAAAATTGTGTTCGCTGCTGAATTGTCAGCCTGGAGACATATTAGAATATGTTCCAGATGACAACGAATCGTGAAAACTGGTTAGCACAAAAGCTGGCTATTCCCTCTCTTGATGCCCTTGCGCACAAAAGGGCGAGACAGGTCTTGCGGTGGTGGTATGTATATGGCGAATAAGTCAAAAGAACATACGGAAAATTACGAAAAGTGCTTGTTATTGTTGAAAGAGTTTAGCGAGCAGCAGCTTGCCAGAGTAGAAGTGATTCTTCGAGAAGTGAAAACCGCTATTGACGAGGCTGGAGAAGCGACCCGGAAGAACGCATATCTATCGGGCAAGGGGGATGATTTTGCGATGAGAGCGACGAAAAAGTTTGAAAGCGGAGACAGTCAAGACAAGATTGCTGTGACTACGGAAGAATTGCAGGCCTTGCTCAGTTGCGGTCGCTACTCAGCCGTACAGATCGGCGAGGCGGCTGAGGCCCGTATCCAGATCGGCAAGCGTGTCTTTTGGAATGTGCAAAAGGTTCGGGAGTATATAAACCTTATATCTGGATAGAAAAAGAGGCCAGGGACTTTTCCCCGGCCTCTAATACTGTTTTGCGCTTTTTAGATGCTCAAATTCATATTTGCTATATGAGTTGATACGCGAATAGAATTAACGGACAAAGCACAACATTAAGCAAAGTATTATAAAACAATCAGTGTTTATAATTTTTGGATAAGAGAATGATCTCCCTGAATAAGGGACATCAATTTCTTTGCTGTTGGTGTCGGTGTGCTCTTTCCACTTTCCCATGCTTCAACTGTACGGCACGATACACCAAGCATTTCTGCAAATGCCTTTTGTGTCATCTCAAGGGATGTGCGGATTTCTACGACATTGATTGTAGGCAAAGATCTTTTTCTTGCAAAAGTATCTGCCGCAGCTTTCCCTTTGGTATATGCAAGAGCTTCCTGCAAGCCGTCCATAATACCAGAAAAGAAATCAACATCTTTGAAATTGTTTTCGATTTCCTCCATCGAGAGGGAAGATTCAAAGCGTAGTTCAGACATATGATCACTCCTTCCGAATAGCTTCGATCATCTTTTGAATGGCCTTTTTCTGGTCAGGGGTAAGATTCTCCTGCACATTCTTAGGATATGCAAAGAGCAGATACAAATTCCCCTGTTCAAAAACATCCAGATAAATTACTCTGCCTCCGCCACTTTTACCGCGCCCCTCCAGTTGAATGCGCATCTTTCTTGCTCCGCCGGTTCCTTCAATTACATCACCGAGTTGCGGATTTTCAAGAAGCGCTTTTTCCAAGGTAAGCAAGTCATTATCACTCAAACCCATTGCTTTCCAGCAACGACGAAATGGCTCCGTATAAATAAACTTCCTTGTCATACGATTACCTCTGTCTCTTCTACGATTTTATCGTACCTATATGATATACGATTTTACCGTAGTTGTCAATAGGGCATTTCAAAGTACCTTGCTATGTGAATGTGAGTGACGTCCATCCACTCAGCACGAAGAAGCTACCGCAAAAAAGGATGAGGTCAGGCGGCGTTGTCTCTGAGCGAGTCGCAACCAAAGTCGTAACCAGCAAGAAAAAAACGTATGCAAAAGCATACGTCAGATGTCAGCAGAAGATAGAAGAAAGTGCCCGTATCTCAAGGGCTTTCGGGCATTAAAAGGCGTAAGCATACGAAAGGTTACGATAGGGTGCATCACCCAAAAAATAATTGGTAAGGATGAGGTCTCCGGTTCAAATCCGGATAGCAGCTCCAAAAAGCCTTGAAAACTTCGGTTTTCAAGGCTTTTTTGTTTTCCTTTTCAAAGCGGCGCGACCAGGGGCCTGAAGGGGCCGTAAGACAGAAAAGAGGTCTCCCTTGATGGGAGACCTCTTTTGATATTTGTGCCCTTCTGTGGGCCCGTGTGGCGTTTACAGGAGATTATTTGCGGGCACTGACGTTGACCAGCCGGGAGAGAATGGAGGCCACCTCGGAGCGGGTAATATACTTATAAATGCTCATAGTCCCCTTGGCGTCCTCGCCGTTAAGAATCCCTGCGTTATACAGCTTATAAATGGCGGAATCACACAGTTCAATGGGCAGACAGTAAGTGGCATAGCCGGGCTTTCCGTCCGTCTTATCATAGGGAATGCTGGTTACATTCTTGATCGCAGGATAGCAGGTATCGGGCAGTGCACTGGCAAACAGATAGGCCATGTTGGAACGGGTGATATTGCCGTACTGAGGGGTACCGGAGCTCATATCAGTAAAGCCGCCGTTCAGAAGATGGAAGGTGCCCTCATCGATTATGCCCTGCTCAAAGACATAGTCAAAATAGGGATCAAACCAGTATTCACCGGGCTGGGCGGTGAAGTCGTGATGGTCGCCGTTGTAGATGGAACGGACGCGGGCGGCAAGCACCATGGCCTCCGTAATGCTCAGCTGGCCATTGGGGTTGAAGGAACTGCCGGAGCTGCCGGACATCAGGCCCAGCTCATAGGCATTGATTACCGTATTTCTGTACCAGGCGTTGGCGGGGACATCGGTGAACCGATTGTCGTAGGAATTAACTTTCTTGAAGTTGCTGAGGCTGCCGGTAGTCACAGAAGGATTGGGATTACTGCCGTTATCGGTCAGGCTGCCCTTGATGGTAATGGTCTCCTTCTTTTCCTGAAGGTCCAGGGTGACATGGGCGCTGTTGGTACCGGTCTTTTTTACAATGTTGGAGTTGCCGCTGACCGTCACTGCACCGGGGAAGGTGAAGTCAAACTCGGCGAAGCTGGTTACCAGCTTTTCCGCGCGAGCCTCCGCTGCCTGCTGCTCTGCGGACTCAACGGGAGCAATGTGGGGATACTGTTCCGCGATCTCCTTCTCAATGCGAGCATCAAACTCCGGTTGGCTCTTGACGGTGAAGCTGATGTTCATATAGTTCTGGCCGTTTTCCGTGGTCATCCCGGCATTGACATTTTCCAGCAGATAGTCGTGTTCAAAGGCATAGAGAATGGACTGTACCGTGGTGAAGTTCGCCTCGTTGTCCAGGGCTACATAGGTTTTGCCGTCATTGCCCGTCACCTTGATATCAGTGACCCGGTTGGCATAGTACTGCTCATAGTTGGACATGGCATTTTCCTGGTACCAGTCAAGCTCATCCTGCGTGATCCAGCCGTACATATTCCAGACGCCCCCGCCGGAGGTGTTGAAATGTACATAGCCTATTGTGGGAACACCGTCTGAGCCACATCCCGCCAGCAGACCGCACATCATACCGGTGGCCAGGATGCCGCAAAGGGTCTTTTTAATTGTGTTCAATGCTATCCCCCCTGCATTTATTTCGGTATGAGAATTATATCATGTTGGAAATAGGTTGTAAACGACTGCTCAGAGCCCATACGAAAGTATGCCCGGCAGCGGTGTCTTGCTGCTGCGGGTATGGTAGAATATCTGACGGGAACTACCCGGCCGGCTCCAATTATTTTTTTGAAAGATCCGACAATACCGGCCGCTCAATCGTATTACAAGTGAAGGGAGGAAGGAGGGAACAACGGATGAGGGATCCTTTGTTGCGTACGGACGAAGAGATCGCGCAGTCATATGAAACCTATGTGGATATGGTATACCGGCTGTGTATCACCATCCTGAAACATAAATTTGATGCGGAGGATGCGGTGCAGAATACGTTTATCAAGCTGATGCACCATAATAAGCCCTTTGCAAGTGCAGAGCATGAGAAAGCCTGGCTGATTGTCACGGCGACCAATACCTGTAAAGATATGCTTCGCCGGGCAAGTCGTCAGGATGAGGCCCTGGAGGCGCACGAGAGTCGCTTTGTTGCCCCTGCCGCCGAGCCGGATTCGACGGATTTTTTATCTGCTGTACAAGCACTGCCGCCAAAGTACCGGGCGCCGGTCTACTTGTACTATTATGAGGGATATTCCGGCGGAGAGATCGCGGTACTTTTGAAGAAGCCGGCTTCCACCATCCGCAACTGGCTGCTTGAAGCACGAAAGCAGCTCAGGCAGCAATTAGGAGGTGATTTTGATGCGGGATGACCGCTTTGTCAGCGCCTATGAGAGGGTCAGGCCCGATGAGGAAACCAGAGAAAGAATGCTTGCTCATGTTCTGAGTCACCGGAGTCCGGCGGCCAGGAAGGCAGGTCATCGGTTCCGCTGGGTCATGCCGGCGGCCTGCGCCGCCGCAGTACTGCTCTGCGTAGTGGCGGTGCCCCAATTTAGGCCTGCTGTGGAGCCGTCTGGTGTGATCCAGCAAGTGATGCCAGGGGCGGATAGCTCCAATGGGATGCGTAAGTTCATGAACTATGATGGACTGCGCTACGTGTTTTTGGAAAACGGCGCATCCTATGATCTGTCGCCCCGCCAGCTGTCTGAAGCGGTGGGAACACTGGCGTATGATATCGTGCAGGATCCGGAGACATATGGCTCTGCCGAATTTGCCGCTACCTTTGCTGTGGGCGGTACGATTTATGAGCTGGACGGATATGATCCTGAGTTCCGTGTGGCGGTGGAGGCAGAGGGATGCTACTATATCTGTCAAAGCGTTGACACCATAGATAACACCGGCCTGGATCTGGCCACTTATTTTGAAAAAGCAGATTTGGAAGCGCGGGTGGAGACCATCCAGATCTGTGACCATGCAGGTGGGGAAAGCCTTGCTCAGGTTTCAGATGGCGAGGTGGAAGCACTGCTGTCGGTCATTGTCGGTTCCTTACAGGCAGAACTCACAAATGAGCAGTATCAGCAGATTGGCAAGGCCCAGAAAGCCGGAGGCTCCTTTCTGTTATGCTGCAACATGAACGACGGCACTGCCTACCAGATGTATGTGATCCCATCTCTGTCCATCGTTATGGCGGGAGACAGTGTGTATACGCTGCCGGATGCGTTTGCGGAGCAATTTGGAGCCCTTTTCGATGGGCTAGAGCAACAGCCTGTGCCCATGGGGTAGGAACTTATGCTCAAAAGGTACGTCTGATGAAATAAGCATAGATGGATCGGTAAGCGATCACGAAAACAATCCTATGAAAAAAGGAGTAGTTGCTATGAACAGAAAGATCCCTGCTCTCGTGCTGACCGGCGCTCTGGCCTGCGCCCTGGTGGTCCCGGCCTTGGCCGCCGATATCCCTGTTATGCCCATCAGTGCCTCTGTTGGGGCAGAGGAGACCGTCTCCGTCCCCGACAGCGTGCTGTACTACGGCACGGTGGAGAAGATCGGGAAGGACGCGGACGGCGCCATCACCCGGCTGACCATGACCTCTGACCGATATGGCACGTACGTGATGAATCTCTCGCCCGACACCGTGTGGATTGACAGCGGCAGACAGACCGCCGGCAATCCCGCTGATCTGCAGGAGGGAGAGAGCCTCTACGTGTTCCACAGCGCCGTGGCGACCAGCTCTCTTCCCCCTCAGTCTGCTGCCTTTGCAGTGGTATGGAACCTCCCTATGGATGCAGGCTGCGCCCAGTACCATGAGGTGGAGGCTGTTACCCAGGAAGATGGTCGGCTGACCATCACCACCGACAATGGCGGCTTGCGGATCGTTGCGGATGAGAAGACCCAGTTGTCCCGCTACGACGGCGATGCAGCGCTTTCTCTTGGCGATATCCAGGAAGAGGACCGGATCATGGCCTGGTACGATGCTGTGGCCGATAGCCTGCCCGGACAGACCCAGGCGGCCCATCTGATGCTGCTGCCCCGGCAGGATGAGGGACAGGAAGCAGCGTACACCGATGCAGTCACCCGCGGGGAGCTGGCGGTCATGCTGTATGAGCAGGCGGGCAAGCCCCTGGTGGATGTCAGCAGCATGGACTACACCGATGTAAGCGCCGATGCTTCCTGTGCCCGGGCGATCTGCTGGGCGGCTGGCCAGGGCCTGATGAATGGTTATGGAGACGGCAGCTTTGGGCCGGAGGATACCCTGACCCGGGAACAGCTGCTTGTGATTCTGTGGCGGTATGCGGGCAGCCCCATGCTGATGGACTACCCCGGCCTGACCCAGTACAGTGACGTAGGCGAGATTTCCCGCTTTGCTCAGCCGGCCATGGCCTGGGCCCACCAGAAGGGCTATCTTTCCGCCGCTGAGGGCAGCCGCCTGGACCCCCGGGGCGCCGCAACCCAGGAGATGGTGGAAGCAGTTCTGAGCTCGTTGGAATAACGGCAGCAGTATTTTAATAAAAAGGCTCTCCCCGGAAAGATCCTTTCCAGGGAGAGCTTTTTTACATCGGTATTCTTATGGCGTTGCAATCAAATCACGTGGTACGCCGGTAAACTGCTCCAGGATTTTACCCATACACGCGCTGTCCGGCATGGGGGCATAAAACCGGAAGCCCTGGATCACATCGCAGTGGATCTGCTGCAGGGCCAGGGCCTGCTCCTCCTGCTCCACACCCTCTGCCAGGATGGTGAGCCCCAGCTCGTGGCCCACCTGTACCATGGCCCGCAGGATGGCGATGCCGTTCTTTGTGGTGATGTTGTCGATGAGGCCCTTGTCCAGCTTGATGCCGTCCACGGGATACTGCTGCAGATCGGCAAAGGAGGTAAAGCCCTCGCCGAAATCGTCCAGCGCGATGCGCACCCCGTATGCCTTGAGGGCCTGCATGTTTTCCCGAATCCGGGAGGAGTGCTTGGCGGAAAGACTTTCGGTGAGCTCAAAGATGAGCAGCTCCCGAGGGAAGCGGTAGTCCTCCATGATCTCCATACATTTTTGCGGAAAATCGGCGGCGGAAAAGGTTTCCCGGGAGAAGTTGCAGGAGAGGAAGAAGCTCTGGATGCCCTGGTCGGCCAGCTTCTGAAGGAAGGCGCAGGCGGAGCGCAGGCAGTCGTAGTCCAGCTTGTAGATCAGACCCTCCCGCTCCAGCACGGGCACAAATACATTGGGGAGCAGCAGGCCCTTTTCCGGGTGCAGCCACCGGGAGAGGGCCTCGCCGCCCACGATGCAGTGCCTGTGTGCATCTACGTAGAACTGGATGTAGAGCTTGAACTCGTGGTGCTCCAGGGCGTGGTCCACCGTCAGGCGGAGGGCCTGCTCGGTGTGGATCTTCTTCTGGGTCTCATTGGAGAACACCCGGAAATCCTCCTGGGCCTGATAGGCGCTGTGGGCCGTCTGGCTGGCATTGAAGATCATCTCCTGCAGATCCCGGTCGGCGGCCTGGAGAGGGTAGACACCGGCGGAGACGTGGATGTCAAAGGGCTTTCCGCAGGTCTGAGGGTAGGCCCGGATCTTTTGCAGGGCGGCGGAGATGCATTCCTTGGTCTGCTCCGGGGTGGCTGAGAGCTTCAGCAGCACAAAGCCGTGCTCCGACACCTTGGCCAGAATATCGGTGTCGGCGGTGTAGCCCTGGAGGGTCACTGCGCAGTAGCGCAGGGCCTCGGCGCACTCCTGCCCTCCGGCCAGCCGAGACAGCCGGTCGGTATCCACATAAAAGAAGATCAGCTGATAGAGGACCCGGTTTTTGTCGCTGACAAACTGGCTGTAGTAGCGCTGGAGATAGTCCAGGTTGCCCAGGCCGGTGGTCTCATCGCACTCCAGATCCTGCTGGGCCAGCCGGAGCAGCTTCCGGTAGCGGCGGATCGTCAGCAGCAGGATGGTGAGCAGCACCACCACGCCCAGCGCCAGACCGCCGATGGCCCCGTAGAGGCCCGTGAGGGACTGTGAGGGGGCGGAAGTCTCCATCAGGATACCGCTGACCGTCTCCTGGGGAAGGGCGGTAAAATAGGCGGACAACTCGTCCAGCAGGGCGGCGGGGGCTGCCTCAGTGGCACAGAGATAGTAGGAGACGTCCCCCCCGTTCCCGGACACCGTGTGGAAGAGGCGTACGGTAGTGCAGCCGCCGGGGAGGTCGTCGCCCTGGGTATATCCCGAGAGCAGGTCCACCTGGAGGTTTTTGGCCAGATGTTCCCGCTGGTCCTTGGCCTGGGGGGAGTAGTAGACCACATCGTACTGGCTCTGCTGGGAGAACTGGGCCAGCAGTTGGGGGATCACACCCTGATAGGTGCCGGTGGCCTCATCGTAGTATTCCAGGGGATAGGCATCGGGGTTGCCCGCAACGTAGATCAGGCTCTTGTCACTCACATCTCGCTCCTCTGCTCCTCGGCCTCAGGCTCCGGGTTGCGCTGGAAGAGGGACATGTTCCGGTCCGGGGCCGCCGCCTTCAGATCCGCCACCTCCAGGGACACCTGCCGGGCGGAGGCCTCCATCTGCTGCAGGACGGAGGCAAACTGCTGCCGCAGGTGGGAGATCTGGCTGTCATAGCGGGCCAGGATCTGGTCCCGCAGCTTCAGAGCCTCCTCCATCTGCCGCTGGGCCTCCTGCTCCCGGGCGTTCGACTCCTGCTTCAGCTGTTCCGCGTACCGCTGGGCCTCCAGCAGGGTGGAGGAGATCAGCATCTGCTCGTTCTGCCGGCTCTCCAGCTGCCGGCGCAGATCGGCCACCTCCTGCTCCAGCTGGTGGACCCGCTGCTGCTCCTGCTCCAGCGCGGCCCGGCTCTCCCGGTCCTTCTCCAGCAGCTGGGCGGAAAACTGCTCCTCCAGGGAATTGATGTACTGATAAACGCTGAACTTTTTGTAGCCCCAAAACCCGGTTTTCAATTCATCTGTTTTCATAAGCACACCTCACATCATTCAAAGTGAATTTTTTTGCGTTGGATCTGTCCCCAGTCGTGGCGCCGTTTCCGGTATCCGATGAGGGCGGTGGCCCGGACCCACGCCAGGATGAAGCGCAGGAAGGAGAGCTCCAGGGTACACAGGCCGATGGCCTTGAGCACGTCGGTGAAGCCCAGCTTCAGGTCCACGGTGTGGATGCGGGCAAAGAAGGCGGTCAAGGACAAAATGGCGGAATAGACCACATAAATCAGGAAAAAGAGGATCATAAAGGGGACATTGATGAGATCCACGGCAAAAGCCAGGGCCACGGTGGCCACCCCGAACAGCTCGATGTAGGGGGAAAAGAGCTCGTAGATCAGAAAATACAGGTAGGAGATAAAGCCCACCAGGCCGTACTTGGGATTGGCCAGCATCCGCCGGTGGCGGGTCAGGGAGTCAAACAGGCCGATGTGCCAGCGGCGGCGCTGCTTGCACAAATCGCCCAGGTTGTCGGGGGCCTGGGTCCAGCAGACGGCGTCGGTGGCGTAGCGGATGCGGTAGGGCATGTTGTGCTCCCGGCAGAACACATGGAGCTTGACCACCAGCTCCATATCCTCGCCCATGGTGGTGGTGTCATATCCGCCGGCGTCGATGACCACGCTCTTCTTGAACAGGCCGAAGGCGCCGGAGATGATGATACTGCCGTTAAAGCGGTCAAACAGGATGCGGGCGGCCAGGAAGGAGCGGTCGTACTCCAGCACCTGCATACAGGGGAGGATCTGGGAGGGCATGCGGTAGGCGATCACATGGCCGTTCTGGGTCTCAGCGCCGTTGCAGGGGCGGACCACGCCGCCCACCGCCACCACGGTGCCGTCCTCCAGAACGGGGCGCACGATTTTTTCCAGTGAGTCGTACTGCAGAACAGAGTCGGCGTCCATGCAGACGAAGTAGGGGTACTTGGAGACGTTGATGCCCATGTTGAGGGCGTCGGCCTTGCCGCCGTTTTTCTTGCAGATCAGGGTGATGGGTACCTTGAAGGCCTGGGTCTCAAAGACGGCCTGCTCCGGCTGACAGGGGACCATCCGGTGGATGGGGCGGGCAATCTGCTTCATTTCGAAGGCGTCGATGAGCAGCCGGGCGGTGTTGTCGGTGGAGCCGTCGTCCACAATGACGATCTCATACAGCTTATACTCCAGACACAGCAGGGAGCGGATGGTGGAGACGATGGTGACCTCCTCATTGTGGGCGGGGACCACGATGGTCACGGGGACATAGAACTCCTGCAGCAGCTCGTTTTTCAGCTGGTTGCGGCGCTTGAGCTGGTACAGGGTGGAAGACCCCACGGAGACAGCCAGAAACAGAAAACTGGCGTAACCGATCATGTACAGGATAAAAAAGATCCCGACACATTCAAAGAACAGCTTAGGTGACATCCTTTCCCCAGCCCTCCAGGTGGAAGGATGCCATGTGGATTCGCCCCTCCGTGTTGCCGGAAACAGCAGCCCCCACATAGATCTCATCGATGTGCAAGTTTTCTACGCCGTAGTGCTCGTAGTAGTCGTCGTGGATCATCATTTCCGAGGGATTGGAGAAGTTGAGCAGCTGCCAGGGAATTCGGATCTCCACCCCGTTTTCGGAGAAGCAGAAGTCGGTGAGAGAGTCAAAGTCCGGGTCGTCCGGGTTGCCGTTGCCGCAGCGGAGGATGCCGGTCTCGTAGGTCTCGGCGGTGGCCTCCCAGTTGCCGGTCAGCAGGGACGTGGCGGTCTGGAGCATCAGATGGATGGGCTTGAACACCGGGGTGTCCGCATCCACCGGATTGAGGTAGGGGTCCCGGTTTTCCGTCTCCCGGAGATACATGGCCCGCAGCACCTCATACCGCTCCTGGACCAGCAGACGGCTGTTGTCCGCGCCGTCAATGACCATGAGAAAATCACAGGCCTGCTCAAAGGAAATGTCGTACATTTGGCAGTAAGTGCTGCCCGTTTTAGGGGTCACGTCTATGGGGAGGAACAGGACCTGGCTGTCCGGGTCAAAGCCCTCTACATAGAAATAGATGTATTTCTCGTCGTATTTCATGGAGAGGGACAGGCCGTCGCTTTCCAGCAGCAGATTCTCCTGAGTCCACTCCGAGGTGTCCCCGTCGGGGTAGCAGATGCTCTCCTCCTCCCCGGGATCGAAGGCCAGTAGACCGAAATACTGCTCATTGGTCTGGTAGTCGCTCCAGTAGGGGGTGTTGAGCAGATCCACGGCGAACATGGTGTTCCAGGTCCGCTTGAACCACTCGTCCTGCCAGGTAAAGACGCAGCTGCCCGCACAGCCGGCGTTCATAATGTCCTCATAGCACGCGATGAGGGCCTCACCCTGCTCCTGCTCGGACATATGCCCCTGGTTGCGGCCGGTGTTGTAGTCCCGCTGGGCCATACCCCGGCCGGTGGACACGCCGTATTCGGAGATCACCACCGGCATGGTGTGGTAGTTGGTGAGGGCCTTGAGGTAGGTGTAGTAGGTGTTGATCTGTCCGTTATAGTCCAGATAGTCGGCCTGGGCGCCGCCGGGAAGATAGGTTTCGATTGGAGGCCCGATTTGACGGGTGCCATAAACCGCGTTGGCATC
Source organism: Flavonifractor sp. AGMB03687 (assembly GCF_017811815.1). Lineage (GTDB taxonomy): Bacteria > Bacillota > Clostridia > Oscillospirales > Oscillospiraceae > Flavonifractor. The sequence continues at coordinate 144,351 of NZ_JADKZI010000006.1, read as the reverse complement.
GAAATAGGTGGAGCCAGTGGTTTTTACCGGATGGAGCATATAATTCAGGTAATCCGGATAGTAGGGATACACATGGTAAGAAGCAAAATGGCCCGATAAGAAATGGTCTGTGGTTTTGATGTGCTCTACATCCACAGCTGCGCACTTCATAAAAAATTCAGTGATGGCGCTGGGATAGATGAATGGATCAGTGGTGGGCCAGTTGGAGAAGGCCACCAGCCGCTGCTGCTTGTAGCGATTGCTCTCATAAGCGATCATCTGGTCGCCCACCTCGCACAGCATGGCCTCGAAGGGGGAGGCGTCCTCGGTGGTGCAGAGATAGGTGCCCTGATACTGGTTCCGCTCCGGGTACTTGTGGTCGGTGTAGGTGACGGTCACGTCCTCCCACTCCACGCCAATGATGTAGGCGATCACCCAGGAGGACACGTCCTTCCGGTAGGAGCCGGACCCCAGGCCGTAGCCCAGGGAGAGGTTCTTTTTTCCGTGCAGCACATCCACCACCGTCCGGCAGTCGTCCATCAGGGTCTGCCGGAAGGAATCGTCGTAGGCGTCCCGGTGGGAGTTTTGGATGTAGTCGTTGACCCACACGCCGTGGATAAGCCACAGGGGTTCCTCTCCTGCCGCTTCCCGCTGGGTGTTGTATTCATAGAAGGCGTTATAGAAGTCGTCCTGGAGGATGGTGTAGACCCGCACCGTGTTGACGCCCATCTCCTGGATCATGGAGAACCAGCGCAGGTAAGTCTCCTGATCGATGGCATAGTCGGTGGCCCACTTTCCGGGGAGGCCCACGCCCATATTGACGCCCCGAATCTCAAAGGGCTCATAGGCGCCGTCCCGCAACATATAAATGGTGTCCTCGTCGGTGGTCATAAAGGTGGTCACCGGGGCGTCCGGGTCCAGGTCGATGTAGATCCCCAGACGGTAGTAGGCAACATTCCAGCCGAAGAAGAGCAGCACCACGACCAAAGCCGCGATAATGAACTTTTTTATGGTGTGTGCCTCCTTTCGGTATCAGTGATTGAACTTTTTGATTTTGGACTCGTGGCAATATTGCAGGAGGATCTCAATGTTCTCATCCATCCAGGTGCCCCGAGTATGGATAAAATCTTTTAGTTGAAAAATAGCCTCGTCATAATCGGCTGGGTTCCGATTCATAGGCCGCAGCGGCGTAAATGTTTCAAATGTATAGCCCCACACTTGAAAGTTTCGGTCAATTGCTGGACCAAGCCAGGCCACCACGTCGTCAATGTACTGGTTGAGGTAATCTTCGCTGAGGTAGGTGGTGCGCAAATCACGGTAGCGGTCGATCAGACGATTGACAAACCGCTCGTCTTTGCTCAGCATGTAGTACCAGGTCAGATACTGCATTTCAAAATGCATGGGGTCCCGGACGACCATATTGCCGCAGCAGGTGTTTAAGTCCCACATACACATTTTGAACTTGCCCTGGAGATTCTTGTACACGTATGTACTCCGCGCGCCTACCTCATAGTTGCAGATAAACTCGTTGAGGATGAAATACTCCACAAGGGAGTCGATATCTGCGTCATTCCACCAGGCGTTGGGCTCGGTATCATAGTCATAGGAGTATAGGCTTTTTTCAAAATTTGAGAAGTCATTGGTAATAATCCCGCTCATCCAGGGAGTCGAAATAGAGGGAGCGGATGGAGTAACCTCGGGCTCCGTTGTGGGGGTCCTGGATCATGACCTGATCGAAAAGACCCATGAGCCGCTGCATTTCCACCAGGTTCATAAAATATTTCTTTTCCTGCCGGTAGACCTCGTTCAAAAGGGCACCTCCAAACAAAAAAGCTGCAAAAATCTCTCCCGCTTGGGGAAGAGGTTTTTGCAGCTTGACGATCGTAGCAATGATTGCCGTAGACTCACAGCTTTGCGTCGCCGCCTTTCGACGGCTTTGCCAAATATGAAATTGAATGGTCAGCTCAGCTCCCTGAGTGCGGCGATGATCCGGGCATAACATGCCTCCAGAGCGGGCATTCTGGCCCGGGCAGCGGAGAGGTTCTGCCCCCGCAGGTCCTCCGTCAGAAGGCTCACCTGCCGGAACAGCTCGGTCATGGCCAGGTTTCCCGCCACCCCCTTGAGGGTGTGGGCCGCCTCAAAGGCCTGGGCGGCGTCCCCGCTGTCCAGGGCCTGCTTCAGCAGGGGGAAGTTTTTATCCTCGGGAAAGCGGAGCAGGAATTTGAACATCAGCGCCTCGTTGTCCATGAAGCGGGCCAGGGCGTCGGCCACGTCGATGCCGGCCTCCTCCAGCCGCTGTCTCTTGTTCTCGTCCATGGTCAGCCCACTCCCTTCACAGGCGGATAAAATTGGCGCAGCACCGGCTCCGCCTGGCAGAAGTACTCCAGCAGCCTGGGATTGAAGGTACCGCACTCCCCCCGCAGGATCATGTCCATGGCGGTGTGGGCGGGGAAGGCGTCTTTGTAGCACCGCTTGCTCACCAGGGCGTCGTACACGTCGGCCAGCGACACGATCTGGGTCCAGATGGGGGTCTGGTCGCCCACCAGACCGTCGGGATATCCCCGGCCGTCCCAGCGCTCGTGGTGGTGCAGGGCGATGTCGTAGGCGTAGCGGTAGGCGGCGTGCTCCCGCATCTGGGGGATCCGGGAGAGCAGCTCGGCGCCCCTGACGGTGTGGGTCTTCATCAGCTCAAACTCCTCCGCCGTCAGACGGCCCTTCTTGTTGAGAACGGCGTCGGGGATGGAGATCTTGCCCACGTCGTGGGTGACCGCCCCCAGGCCGATCTGACGGATCTGCTCCTGGGTCAGGCCCTCGCCCAGCGGGGTGTTGCTCAGCAGGTGGCAGGTGATGTCGTGGATGCGGTGTACGTGCTCGCCCGACTCGTCGCTGCGGAATTCGATGGCGGTGGCCAGGGCCTCCACCATGCCCATGCCCATCTCAGCCAGCTGCTGGGCCTGGAGAAGCAGCTGGTCCCGCTGCCGCTCCACCTCGGCGCCCAGTCTGCGCCGGGCCCGGAAGAGCTCCACCACCGAGTTGACCCGTCGCCGGACGATGTAGGGCACAACCGGCTTCTGGATCACATCCATGACCCCCAGGTTGTAGGCCTCCCGCATGGTGGAGCTGCCGATGTCGGCGGTGATGAGAAAGACCGGGATACGCTCGGTCAGGCCCGTCTGATACAGCCGGCGCAGCACCTCGATGCCGTTGAGCCGGGGCATGACCACATCCAACAGGATAGCGCTCAGCCCATTGGGATTGGATTCAATGAGGTCCAGGCTCTCCTGCCCGTCCTCTGCTTCAATTATAGCATATTCGGAGGAAAAAATGTTAGCCAATATGGCCCGGTTGATCTCCTCATCATCTACGATAAGAAGTGCCTCTTCCTTCGCGTCGCTCAATTTGCCCGTCCTCCCATCTGGAATGTTACTGGGGAAGATCCCGTTCGGCTTCCCAATCCGCGATGAGCTTCTCCAGGATCTGCTTCAGCTGCTTGGTATCAATGGGCTTGGATATGTGGTCGTTCATGCCCGCCTGGGTGGTGCGGGCGATGTCCTCGGCAAAGGCATTGGCGGTCACCGCCACAATGGGAATCCCGCCGGCGTCGGTCCGGCCGGAGCCGCGGATGGCGGCCGACGCCTGACAGCCGTCCATCTCCGGCATCTGCATATCCATCAGGATGGCGTCGATGGAGAAGGGCTGGGCGGCCAGGAAGGTCTGCACCGCCTCGGTGCCGTTGACCGCGGTGAGGACCTGTGCGCCGAACTGGTGGAGGATCTCGGTGACGATCTCCCGGTTGAGCTCGTTGTCCTCCGCCGCCAGAATGGTCCGGCCAGTCCAGTCGAAGGGGGCGTCGGCCTCCTCCGGTTCAGAAACTGGGGCCTCAGCCTCCGGCTGATACACGGTCTTCAGCGGGATGGTCACGGTGAAGCGGGTGCCCACGCCCAGGGTGCTGTCCACCGAGATCTCGCCGCTCATCTGCTGGACCAGGCTCTTGACGATGGACATGCCCAGGCCGGTACCCACCGTGGGGTGGGAGGAGAAAGCGGTCTCCCGGGAGTAGGGGTCAAACAGGTACTCCAGGAAGGAGGGGGACATGCCCACGCCGGTATCCTCCACCACGATCTGATATTTGTTGTGCTGCTGGAAGGAGAACTGGCGAGCCTCCAGGGTGATAGATCCGCCGGGGTCGGTATACTTGACGGCGTTGGACAGCAGGTTGTTGATGATCTGGGTGAGCTTTTTCTCGTCGCCCATCACGATGGGGTTCTGGAGGTCGATGTTGATCTCCAGGCGTTTGCCCTCCGCCTGGGCGCGGTCCTGGAAGAGATCGGCCAGCTTGAGCAGAAGCTGGCTGAGATCCAGTTCCTTCTGATCCAGATTGTTTTTGCCGGCCTCCATTCTGGACAGCTCCAGAATGTCGTTGATGAGATTCAGAAGCTGATCGGCGGAGAACTGGATCTTTTTGATGTATTCCCACACCTTCTGATGGTCTTCGGCATTATGGGTCTTTTCTGCCAGATCGCAGCAGCCGATGATGGCGTTGAGGGGGGTGCGCATGTCGTGGGACATGTTGCTGAAGAATTCCGATTTGGCCTTGGTGCTCTTCTGAGCGGCATCCAGCGCATCCTGGAGAATGATGGTGTGCTGGATCTCCCGGCGTTTTTCTTCGTCCACATCCCGGAAGCAGAGGATGACCTCATCGGGAGCCAGCTCGGGATCATAGAGGGTGCGGATATTCATCCAGCGGTAGGTATCGCCGAAACGGCGCTGATAGTCGCCGCCGTAGTCGGGAATACCCTGCTCCATCCGTTGGGAGATGCTATCCAGGCTGAAGTTGGCCTTGAAGGCCTGAAACGTGCTGGGGGTAGCCAGAGGACGCAAGGCCTCCAGGAGTGAGGCGTAGGACCCCTTCATGGGCACCTTGCCCCGTAGGTCATCATAGAGCTTGAAGCATTCATAGGTACCGGTTTTAACATTGACCCGGTAGATCGAGTAAAAGGAATCGCCCAGAATACGGGCGGTATCGTCGGCCTTTTTCATCACCCGGCTCTTGATCATGTCCTGGATGGTCATGAAGATCAGGATGAGGAACAGGAACACTGCCACGCCGGACAGGATGAGAATGACGGTGTTTTCCTCGCCCATCAGGATCTGCTGGATGGGCATGGTCATGATAACCGTCCAGCCGTTGTTCATCTCCTGATAGTAGACGCCGCGGGTGACCCCTTCCGGGTCCTGAATGGTGGCGTCATGGGCCAAAAGAGAGCCGTCGGCAATGCCGGACATCAGGTAGTCGATGTAGGCCTGTGTACGCTGGGCATCCACGTTCCATTTGGTTATGGAGTAGAGCAGCACGCCGTTCTCATCACATAGGTAGTAGGAGGAGTTTTGGGGCAGGATCTGGGCGTTGTTGTGGAGGGAATCGTTTTGGATGTACACATCCATAGCCACCACATTGTTCTCGCTGTCCAGGGCCTTGGAAATGGTAAAGATCAGCTGGCCGGTGATGGCGGCCTGGTAGATGGTTCCCCGTGCGACCTGACCGTCCGAGGCCAGTGCGTCGCGGTACCAGGCGGCCTCTTGATAGGGATAGGTCTCATCCCCCTCCCATGGATTGGCGGCAATGATCTTGCCGTCCACCACGGCGTAGAAGTCAGCCACGCCGGTGCCCATGGCGTCGGTGAATTTATGGAAGTAGCCGGTCAGCCAGGCCTGGAGCTGATCGTTGTCCTCCCCGGCGGCAATCATCTCGTCCAGATATTCGCCGGCAATGTTGAAGTGCATCTCCAGTGCGCTGATGTTCATTTCCTCTTCCAGGGCGTAGCTGTGGACCAGCGCCATACCCAGGCTCTGGGCATTTTGCAGCAGCTTGGTTCGCACCAGTACAATGGCAAATACCAGCAGCGCCGCCACAAAGATCAGAAGGATTCCATTCAGAATCAGGCGGATCCCTGTGGGATGAACCTTTCGCGTCATCATATCCAATATACTCCCATCGCCTGCCTGCTATTGGGTGCCGTCGGAACGAATGTTTCCGAAGGTACTCAGATAGAAGGCTTTTTTCTCCTGATACATGGCCCGGTCCATGTCCTGGAAGAACTGAAACAGGTCGGATTCCTGCAATTCTGAGATCCCGGCGGAGAAGGAGACCGGAAGGGGAGCATTGCCGGAACGGTTGTATTGACAGAGCTCCCGGGCAATGTTGTCCTGAATGCGCTGGATCTCCTCCGGTCGGGAGGTGGGCAGAAGGACCAGAAACACATCGCCGCCGTACCGCACCACTGCCGCGCGGCTGTCGCTGGTGGCCCGGAGCAGGATCTGTCCCACGGCCCGCAGAACGCCGTCGCCCCGGATGTGTCCGTAGGTGTCGTTGATGTGCTTAAAACCGTTTACATCCAGCAGGATCCCGGTCATGTGCATGCCCGCCCGGATCTGTCTGGGAATGCGGTCCATGTAGTGCATCAGGTAATTGCGGTTATACAGGTTGGTCAGCGGATCCAGGTAGATGTCCTCACTTTGCAGGCTGATGTACAGGAGGGTGAGGCCCAAAGCCACCGAGACCCAGATCAGGGCGATGCCGTAGGTGGTCAGCTGGATGATGCTGCCCAGATATACGGGGATCAAAAAAGTCAGCACCGGCATGAACAGATACAGGCTCGACCGCTTCCGGTAGTGGTAGGAGAGCACCGCACCGTAGGTGATGTAGCAGTATACCACTGCACAGGGCAGGAGGAACAGGGGGGTGCGGTAATATACGTTATCCTCCGTGACCCAGAAAAATACAGCGGAAAAGAGGTTGCACACGGCGGCTGCACAGATGAGGAGGGCGGGGATGGCTGCGAAGGGATAGTATTTTTCTAGCCGGGCATGGTCCTGGAACAGCCGGTAATCCACATAGCAGATCCAGAGGAAGGCGAGGACGGCCGCCAGGCACAGCGTCACCGCACTGCACAGGAGGGACAGCTGCCGGGCAGGGAAGAAGGTCTGCCCTTCCAGCAGAAAGCCTGTCGTCTCCACCGTGCAGAGGACAAAGCAGAGCAGACACATGCTGTAAAACAATTTCCCGTCTATGGAGGTGGTCCTGGTTCGTCTGTATCGGCTGAGCAAAATGGCCAGCATGAGACAGATCCCCAGCCCGTTGGCGATCAGGACCGCGGGCATGTTGACCGAAGCGGAGGTATAGTTTTCAAACATGGGAGCCTCCTTTCCCCTCGTATGGACTGTTAAAATCGGTTTTTTCACACAGAACATGCGAAGAATAAGTGGTTTTCCCTGAGCCGTTCCCCGATCGAGCGGGGGGGCTCTGCGGAGGGCCATACCTATTTCAGCAGATAAAACCTCACCCTAAATATAACATAAAAATTTGAAATTGGAAAGACACCTGCCGAGGTTCACAGGAGGTGAGACCTTTCTTGACAAAGGACGCCGGCCGTGATATAAAAGAATATCATATGACTGACGGATAATGTGGAGCCTACCACATGGAGTATGATGAAAAAAGCCGACCGTCTGGGCGAGAGAAGCCCGGACTGTCGGCTTTTCTTTTATGCAAAAGGAGGTATGGTTCCACATGACACAAGGGAGGGTCCACTCCCTGGAATCCATGGGGTTGGTGGACGGCCCCGGCATCCGCACGGTGGTCTTTTTGCAGGGCTGCGCCCTGCGCTGCCGCTACTGCCACAACCCGGACACCTGGGCGGCAGAAGGAACGGCAGAGAGCGTCACCCCCCGGCAACTGGTGGAGCGGCTGGTCCGCTTCAAGCCCTACTACGGCAGTACCGGCGGGGTGACCTTCTCCGGCGGGGAGCCCCTGCTCCAGCCCGCCTTTCTGGCCGAGACCCTGGAGCTGTGCCACGAGGCGGGCATCCACACCTGCCTGGACACGGCGGGATGCGGCCTGGGGGAGTACGGGGCCATCCTGGCCCACACCGACCTAATCCTGCTGGACGTGAAGCACTATACCCCGGAGGGCTGGCGGCAGATCACCGGCAGCTCCATGGCGGCCTTTGACCGCTTTCTGGAGGCGGCCCAGCAGGCGGGCGTGCCCCTGTGGGTGCGCCACGTGGTGGTGCCTGGCCTCACCGATGGGGAGGAGCACCTGGCGGGGCTGGAGACCTATCTGAAGGGGCTGAAGCACATCCGGCGGGTGGAGCTGCTGCCCTACCACACCCTGGGAGTCCACAAGTACGCCACCCTGGGCCTGGCCTATCCCCTGGAGGGGGTACCCCCTATGGACGGGACGGCCCTGGAGCAATGGAACGAGCGCCTGAACCGCACCTGCGTCCAGGCGGACAGGTCATGAGAAAAGGAGTTAGCATATGAGCATTGATGTAAATTGCACCGCCTGGCAGGGGTTTCGCACCGGCGAGTGGCGGCATTTGGTGAACGTCCGTAATTTTATCCAGAAGAATTACACTCCGTATTCGGGAAACGGGGATTTCCTGGCCTCTGTTTCCACAAAAACGGCGAAAGTGTGGAAAAAAGCCGAGGCCCTCATCATCGAGGAGGTGAAGAAGGGCATCATCGATGTGGAAACAGATGCCGTCTCCGGCATCGATAATTTTGCCCCTGGCTATATCGATCGGGAGAACGAGGTCATTGTGGGCCTCCAGACCGACGCCCCCCTCAAGCGCATCGTCAACCCCTTCGGCGGCATCCGCAACGCCACCTCCGCCCTGGAGCAGTACGGCTATCAGCTCAACCCGGAGATCGAGCGCCATTTCCGCCTCTACCGCAAGACCCACAACGAGGGTGTGTTCGACGCCTACCCCAAGCGTACCCGTCTGGCCCGGACGGCGGGCCTGCTCACCGGCCTGCCCGACGCCTACGGCCGGGGCCGCATCGTGGGCGACTACCGCCGGGTGCCCCTGTACGGCACCGACTTCCTCATCGAGGAGAAGAAGGCCGACCTGGACCGCATCGACGGCCCCATGACCGACGAGCGCATCCGCCTGTGGGAGGAGGTCCAGATGCAGATCCGGGCCCTGGAGCAGATGGCCTCTATGGCCGCCAAGTACGGCTGCGACATCACCCGCCCGGCGGAAAACGCCCGTGAGGCGGTACAGAACCTGTACATGGCCTACCTGGCGGGCATCAAGGAGAACAACGGCGCCGCCACCTCTCTGGGCCGGGTGTCCACCTTCCTGGACATCTACATCCAGCGGGACCTGGATAACGGCGTGCTGGACGAGCAGGGCGCCCAGGAGCTGATGGACCAGTTCGTTATCAAGCTGCGGCTGGTGCGCCACCTGCGTACCCCGGAGTACAACGAGCTCTTCGGCGGCGACCCCACCTGGGTCACCGAGTCCATCGGCGGCATGGGGGTGGACGGCCGCACCCTGGTGACTAAAAACTCCTTCCGCATGCTCCACACCCTCACCAACCTGGGCACCGCCCCCGAGCCCAACCTGACGGTGCTGTGGAGCCCCCACCTGCCCCAGGGTTTTAAGGACTACTGTGCCAAAATGAGCATCGACACCGACTCCATCCAGTATGAGAGCGACGAGCTCATGCGGCCCATGTACGGCGACGACTACTGCATCGCCTGCTGTGTGTCCGCCATGGCGGTGGGCAAGCAGATGCAGTTCTTCGGGGCCCGGGCCAACCTGGCCAAGAGCCTGCTGTACGCCATCAACGGCGGCGTGGACGAGAAGAAGGGCATCCAGGTGGTGCCCGACATCCAGCCGGACACCGACGAGGTGCTGGACTACCCCAAGGTACTGGGCAATTATAAAAAGGTGCTGTCCTATGTGGCGGAGCTCTACGTGGACACCATCAACATCATCCACTATATGCACGACAAGTATGCCTACGAGAGCAGCCAGATGGCCCTCCACGACACCCTGGTGGAGCGGCTGGCCGCCTTCGGCGTGGCGGGCCTGTCCATTGCCGCCGACTCCCTGTCCGCCATCAAGTTCGCCAAGGTGCGCCCTATCCGCAACGAGCAGGGCATCGCCGTGGACTTCGCGGTGGAGGGGGACTTCCCCAAGTACGGCAATGACGACGACCGGGTGGACGACATCGCCGTGGAGCTGGTGTCCTACTTCTCCGCCGAGCTGAAGAAGCACCCCCTGTACCGGAACGCCATCCACACTCTGTCCGCCCTCACCATCACCTCCAACGTGATGTACGGCAAGAAGACGGGAGCCACCCCCGACGGCCGCAAGGCGGGGGAGCCCTTTGCCCCCGGCGCCAACCCCATGCACGGCCGGGACAAGAGCGGGGCCCTGGCCTCCCTCAACTCGGTGGCCAAGATCCCCTACCGGGCGGTGTGCCAGGACGGCGTGTCCAACACCTTCTCCATCGTGCCCACCGCCCTGGGTAAGAGCGAGGGCGAGCGGGTGGACAACCTGGTGCACATTCTGGACGGCTACTTCCTCCAGGGTGCCCACCACCTCAACGTCAACGTCATGAACCGGCAGCTGCTGGTGGATGCCATGGAGCATCCCGAGCAGTACCCCACCCTCACCATCCGGGTGTCGGGCTACGCGGTGAACTTCTCCCGCCTGAGCCGGGAGCAGCAGCTGGAGGTCATCAAGCGCACCTTCCACGAGCAGATGTAACAGGAAAAGGCCCCGGAACCAGCAGGTTCCGGGGCCTTTTTATTTTTGGTTCAGCCGCAGCAGCCGCCGCAGCGCTCGCAGGCGGAGGGGGTGGTGGCACAGCCGCCCAGGGCGGTCTCCCGCAGCTCGGCGGGCAGGTAGCGACCCACCCGGTACATGGCGGAGAGCATCTCATCGAAGGGGATGAGCTGCTCCACGCCGCTGAGGGCGATCTCGGCGGCAATGAGGGCGTTGGCCACACCGGCGGCGTTGCGGTTCTGGCAGGGGTACTCCACCAGTCCGCCCACCGGGTCGCACACCAGACCCAGCATGTTCATCAGCACCGTGGAGGCGGCGCTGAGGCACTGCTCCGGCTCGCCGCCCATGAGTTCCACGGCAGCGGAGGCCGCCATGGCGGCGGCTACGCCCACCTCGGCCTGACAGCCGCCCACCGCGCCCGCCACAGTGGCGTTGCGCATGGCCAGGTAGCCGATGGCACCGGCGTTGAACAGACCGTCCAGCAGCCGCTGGTCGGAGATGCGGTACTCATCCTGGAGGGCCAGCAGCAGGCCGGGCACCACGCCGGAGGAACCGGCGGTGGGAGCCGCCACGATGAGGCCCATGGAGGCGTTGACCTCCAGCACCGCCATGGCGTAGGTGATGGCCTTCTGAAGCACAGGGCCGCAGATGTCCTTCTTTTTGGAGGCGTGGGCGGCCAGCTTCTTGGCCTCCCCGCCGATGAGTCCGCCCATGGAGCGGACAGGGCTCTCCAGGGGGATGGTGGCTGAGCGGCGCATGATCTCCAGGGCCCGGGTCATGCGGCGAGTCACGGTGTCCGCCGTGGTTTCCCCCAGGATGATCTCCCGGCGGCGCATGATCTCGGAGATGGGACAGCCCTCCTGGCGGCACAGAGCCAGCAGCTCTTTGGCATTTTTAAAATCCATTGTGTCCCCTCCTTACGACTGCACGATCATGACGTCCCGGATATAGGGATTGGCCCGCAGCTCCTGGTCGATACCCTCAGGCAGAGTGCCGTCCGACTCGATGATGCTGTAGGCGGTGTCTCCCTTGCCCTCCCGGAACAGACGCATGAAGGCGATGTTCACGTTGCGGTCGCTGAGGACCTTGGTAAGGTGGGCCACCACGCCGGGCTTGTCCTGCTGGATCACCACCACAGAGGCGTACTCGCCGCTGAAGTCCACGTGGACGCCATTGATGCGCACAATGTGCATCTTGCCGCCACCCAGGGACTCGCCCCGGACGGTCATGATCTGTCCGGCGGCGTTCTCCATGCGGATGTCCACGGTGTTGGGGTGGATGTCGGTCTCCGTCTCGTTGGGGGTGAAAGAGAAGGCCAGCCCCCGCTCATTGGCGATGCGGAAGGAGTCCCGGATGCACAGATCATCGGTGGAAAAGCCCATGATGCCGCCCAGCAGGGCACGGTCGGTGCCGTGGCCGTGGTAGGTCTTGGCGAAGGAGCCGTAGAGGGTGAAATCCACCTTCTTCAGCGGCGGCGCCAGCAGCTTGTGGGCCACGTTGGCGATGGCCACGGCTCCCGCGGTGTGGGAGCTGGAGGGGCCGACCATATTGGGACCCAGTACATCAAAGACGCTGATAAACGACATGGGATCACTCCTTACACGGCGGCGGAAGATTTGAGAATGAACTTCTGGTAGATGGTGTTGACGATGGTGCCGATGGCGTTGTCACCGGACACGTTGCAGGCGGTGCCGAAGGAATCCTGGGTGATGTACAGGGCCACCATGATGGCGCAGATGGGGCCGTTCACGTCGCCGGCCTCGGTGCCGAACACCATGTACAGGAAGGGCAGGGCGGTCATGATGGAGCCGCCGGGGGCGCCGGGGGAGGCCACCATGGCGATACCCAGGGTCATGATGAAGGGCACCACGGTGCCCAGGCTGATGGGCAGCTGGTACATCAGGCACACGGCGGTGGCGCAGGCGGTGATGGTGATCATGGAACCGGCCATGTGGATGTTGGCGCACAGGGGCACCACAAAGTTGCGGATCTCCTCCAGAATGCCGTCCTTCTTGGCGCACTCCAGGTTGACGGGGATGGTGGCGGCGGAGGACTGGGTGCCGATGGCGGTGGCATAGCCGGGGATCTGGTTGCGGATGAGGGTGATGGGGTTCTTCTTGGAAACCAGACCAGCCACAAAGAACTGGATGCAGATGTAGATCAGGTGCATGGCGATGACCACCAGGAACACCTTCCACAGGATGCCCAGAATGGCGAAAGTCTTACCGGAATAGGTCATGTTGGTGAAGGTGCCGCAGATGTACAGGGGCAGCAGGGGGATGATCACCTTGTGGAGCACCTTGTCAATGATGGCGGAGAAGTCCTCCATGCCGTGATAGAGGCTGTCGCCGATCTCCTTGCCGCGCATGGTGGACAGGCACAGGCCCAGCACAAAGGCCAGGGTGACGGCGGACAGGGTGTCCAGCAGGGGCGGGATGGACAGGGAGAAGTAGCCCTCCAGGGACACGTCGGCGGTGGCGGCGATCTGGTCCAGGGCGCCCTCGCTCATAAAGGAGGGGAACAGGCTGGAGGACACCAGGTAGGAGGCGGAGCCGGCCACCAGGGTGGAGAAGTAGGACAGGACCACGGTGATGATGAGCAGCTTGCCCGCGCCGCTGCGCAGATTGGCGATGCCCATGGTCACGTAGGCCACGATCATCAGCGGGATGATGAAGGACAGGAAGGTGCTGAAGATGGACGAGCAGGTTACGATCACCCGGTTAAACCACTCGGGCATAAAGCTGCCGAACAGAATACCGATGATGATGGCCAGGATAAGCTTGGGAATCAGGCCGATTTTAATGTGTTTCTTTTCCATGCGGGATTCCTCCTTAGACTTTCTCCATTTTGTCTATTTTCCTCTTGACTTTTCAGGGGCTTCAGTATAACATTGCACAATAATTAAATCAAACGAATCTAATTTATCACGTCATTGAATTTTTTTCATAACAGACTGATGGGTCTAAAAGGAGGGAGCGGTATGGAGCTGCGGCAGCTGACCACCTTTGTACGGGTGGCGCAATTTCAGAGCTTTTCCAAGGCGGCGGCCAGCCTGGGCTACTCCCAGTCGGCGGTGACGGTGCAGATCCGCCTGCTGGAGGAGGAGTTGGGGGTGCGGCTCTTTGACCGCATGGGCAAGCGGGTGTCTCTGACGGGGCAGGGCCGCGTCTTCCAGGAGAGCGCCATCGGCATCATCCAGGATGTGAACCGGGCCAAGCAGTCCCTGGCCGGGGCGGACGAGGTGCTGCGGGGCCAGCTCCACATTGGAACCCTGGAGTCCCTGTGCTACGCCAGACTGCCCGGCATCATCCGCAGCTTCCGGGTCTGTCACCCCCAGGTCAACGTGCAGATCACCACCGGCATCCCGGAGGAGCTCATTTCCAAGATGGAGCGAGGCGAGCTGGACATCATCTACATCCTGGACGAGCCCCTGTACAACAACAGTTGGTGCAAGATGCTGGAAGAGCCCGAGCGGGTGGTGGTGGTGGCCTCGGCGGCCCTGGGGAAGGAGCTCAGCGGCCGGCCCCATAAGCTGACCGAGCTGCTGGACAAGCCCTTCTACCTCACCGAGCGGGACGCCAACTACCGGCGGCTGCTGGATCGCCGCCTGGCCGCCTTTGGGCAGGCCATCACCCCCGCCCTGGAGAGCAGCTATGCCTCCTTCCTGCTGCGGGTGCTGGAGGAGACCGAGGGGCTGACCTTCCTGCCCTGGTTCCTGGTGGAGGAGCCGGTACGCCAGGGCAAGCTGTCGGTGGTGGAGGTCAGCGACCTCCAGGCGGTGATGTACAGCCAGATCTTCTACCACAGGGATAAGTGGGCCACCCGGGAGATGGAGGAGTTCGTCCGCTTCTGCACCCCGAAAAAGGCTTAGATAAAACAACGGGCCGCCTTTCGGCGGCCCGTTGTTTTGCGGTTAACCCTCCAGGGGGAAGGTGACCTTCCAGTTCCCCTGGGTGCGGTTTCCGCTGAGGAAGAAGTCTCCCGTCAGGCGGTAGTTTTCCGCCTCCTCCGGGGAGAGGGAGAAGACGTACTCCTCATAGCTGTCTCCGCTTCCGTTCTCCGCCCAGAAGGAGTAGGAGGCCTCCGGCTCCAGCACGGTCCCGTCGGACCCGGTGAGGTAGAGCTGGGCGTGGTTGTCGTTGTCCAGCAGGTCGTCCACCAGCAGCTGGACGTGGAGCTTGCCCTCCACCCAGCCCAGGCTGGTGAGCTGGAACCCCTCCACCGGGCAGGCGTTCTCCGGCAGGTTGGGAATCAGGGCCCGGAAAGAACTTTCGTCAAAAGCCTCGCCGCTGCCGCCCCGCAGGTCCACGGCCTGGGTGGCGGGGGCGGTGGAAACGGCACTCAGATCAGCGGGGATGCTTATCCCTGTCCGCTCCTCCTTCTGGCTCAAGAATTCCCGGAGGGAGAAGGTGATCTTGTCTCCCGGCATGGCCTGTCCCTCCAGGTGGGTCAGGGTGACCAGAAAGAGGGCGGTGCTGGTTTCGGCGTCGTACCCCGCCTGCTCACAGTGGCCCGCGGTGTCGTAGGGGGTGCGGACGGTGTAGCTGTCGTACAGGTCGGTGGTGGCGTCCACCCGGTCCCCCTCCAGGTCCTGCAAAGTTAGATAGATCTGGGCGCTGTCTCCCTGGATGCGGGCGGATACCACCTCCATGCGCACCCCGTTGTCCTGGTCGCTCTGCCGCACTGGCTGGAAGGACTGGGCCATGGCGGGGGCCACCAGATACATCAGGTCGTAGACGGGCTCCACATGGGCGGCCAGCACAGGCATGGCCAGGGTAAGGCTGAGGGCGGCCGCCAGTACCGCAACAGCAGGGCGGGTCCAGCGAGCGGGGCGGCGTCGGGCGGCCCGGCACAGGCGCTCCGTGATCCGCTCCTCCATGGCCCGGGGCATTTCAATGGCCTGGACCGCTTGTTTCAGACGGATGTCTTCCATAGCGCTATAAATACTCCTTTCGGTAGATCTCCTCCAGCAGCCTGCGCCCCTTCTGCAGGCGCATTTTCACTGCGGAGACGGAGCGCCCAATGATGCGGGCGATCTCCTCCATGGGGTACTCCTCTACATAGTAGAGGATCAGGACCACCCGGAAGCGGGGCGGCACCTGCATCAAAGCTTCCAGCACGCCGCAGTCCTCCCGGTCCGGCCCGCAGCGCTCCAGCGTCTCCAGGGGCAGCTGGGGATGGCGGGCCCACCTCCGCCGCATGTCCCGGCAGCGGTTGGCCGCCACCGTAATGAGCCAGGCCTTCTCGTGCCCGGTGTCGGTAAATCGGGGGGCTTTTTGCAGGTATGTCAAAATGGTGTCCTGTACCGCGTCCTCCGCATCGCTCTCGCTGCCCAGCATCACCAGGCAGAGGCGGAAGAGGGTGGTCCCATAGGTGTGTACGATGGATTCAATTTCATCCGCCGGCCGTACGGACGATGGCTCCATTCCATCCCCTCCTTTCCGGTCTTCTATTCTATACACGCACAGAAAGGCAAAACGGTCAAGATTTTTTTCAAAGAGGCGGCATTTTGGCGGTCTCATGGATAATTGGGCTGCTGCCGATACGAATGGATTAAGGAAAAAGCAGTACCCTATTAATGCAAAATGGCATTTAACATTACAATGTGGGTGGATAATGAGAAAATATAATTCCATATTGCATTAAACGGATATTTGCAGGGCGGATCGTGGGGGAGAAACAGGGCTGTATTCCTTAGTAATTGGAACAAATATTTTTTTGAATGGTCAAACTGCGGCTTTGGCATGAACCTTGCATAAGACAAAGGCAAAACAAAACAGGAGGTTTCTGATATGAACGTTAACAGCATCAAGCAGGTTGCTTGCATCGGTGGTGGAGTCATCGGTTCCAGCTGGGCGATCCAGTTTGCTATGAAGGGGCTCGATGTCACCCTGTATGACATCAATGAGGAGCAGCTGAAGAAAAGCAGCGACCAGATGCACAAGAGCCTAGAGGCGCTGGTGCAGTATAACGCCATTACCGCTCAGCAGTGTGCGGAACTGGTGGCACGAGTCAATCTCACCACTTCTATTGAGGAGGCGGTCCGCGGGGCCCGGTTTATTCAGGAGAGCGGCCCTGAGCGACTGGAGATCAAGCAGAGCATTCTGGCTCAGGTGGAGGAGAGCGCCGCTGAGGACGCCATTTATGCCAGCAGCACCTCCGGCCTGCTGATCAGCGATATTGCCGCCAAGGCAGCCCATCCCGAGCGCTGCGTGGGCGCCCATCCCTACAATCCCCCCCACCTGATCCCGTTGGTGGAGCTCACCTCCGGTGAGAAGACCGATCCTGAGATCCTTCAGACCGCCTATGACTTTTATCAGTCCATCGGCAAGGAAGCGGTGCTTCTGCGCAAGGAGTGCCCTGGCTTCATTGCCAACCGGCTCCAGCTTGCCCTCTACCGGGAGGTGCAGGATCTGGTGATGCGCGGTGTCTGCTCCGTGGAGGATGTGGACAAGGCACTGGTCTATGGTCCCGGCCTGCGCTGGGCGATTTTCGGTCACAACATGATTATGCAGCTGGGCAACCCCGGTGGCCTTACCGGCATGGTGCAGATGCTGGGTAATTCCGGCGACAAGTGGCTGGCGGACATGGCATCCTGGACACATCAGCCCGACAACTGGGCAGAGGTGGCTCAGCCCGGCGTGGACGCCGAGATGGCCCGCTTCCCGGAGCACATTGGCCATACCAATGCCGAGTGTGCTGCATACCGCGACCAGATGCTGATCGAGCTGCTCAAGCTCCACCGCAAGCTCTAAGAAGGAGGATACCGCGTGGAAACCCGTTCTGCTTCTATCACCGCTTTTCTGGGCCGCCGCTGGTTGTGCATGGCTGCCGCGCTGGTAATCTGCATCTGCGCCGGCTTCGGATACGCCTGGAGCGTACTCCAGAATCCCATTGTCACCCAGTTCGGCTGGGCCGATTCGGGCGTAGCCCTTGCCTATACCATCACGGTGCTTTGTTCTACCATGGCGCCTCTGCTGTTTGGTTCCCTGATTCGCCGCATATCCACCCGGCTGGGTGTTGTAGTGGGCGCGGTACTCTTTGGCGGGGGACTGCTGCTGACCAGTTTCATGAATCAGCTCTGGCAGCTCTATCTGTTCTATGGCATTATTTCCGGCCTGGGTGTGGGATTTATCTACCCCAGCATGATGGCCTATGTGGTGCGGCTGTTCCCCGACCGCTCCGGTCTGGCCTCTGGCCTGGGTACCGCTGCCTACGGCTCTGGCGCCATCCTGTGGGCCCCTACCGCCGCCGCTTTGATGGAGGGGGTAGGCATGGACCGGGCCTTCCTGCTGCTGGGCATCCTGTTTGCTGTGGTCATCCTGGCAGGTTCTTTCCTCCTGTCTGATCCGCCTGAGGGCTTCCAGAGCGCCTTGGCACCGGCAGCGGAAGGGAAAAAGGGGGGCGCGGCCGATCTGAACCGGAGTCAGATGGTGCGTACCGGTGCCTTCTGGCTGATGGTGATCGTGTTTACCTGCGGCCTGGTGGCCGGGGTCATCGTGATCAGCCAGGCATCTCCCATTCTGCAGCAGTCCCTGGACTACACCGCCGCCCGGGCTGCACTGTTCGTCAGCGTATTTGCTGCCTGTAACATGGCCGGCCGCTTTTTGTGGGGCAGCCTGTCCGATAAGATGGGCCTGTGCAATACCGCCGGCGTGGTCTTTATCCTGTGTATTTTGTCCATGGCGCTGCTGGCGGTGGCGCGACAGGAGTTCCTGGTGCTGGTGCTGATGGGCCTGGCGGCCTCCTGCTACGGCGGACTGGCCTCCATTCTGACCCCGCTGACCGCCCAGATGTTCGGTGCCCGATATATCACCGAGAACTACGGCGTTATGTATGTGGTGTTCGGTCTGGCCAGCCTAATCGGTCCCAGCCTGGCCACTACCTTTAAAACCATGGGAGGCGGCAGCTATACCGGCGCCTATATAACCGCTGCAGTGCTGGCGGTAGTAGGCCTCATCCTCTCCCGTTTCCTGAAACCTGTATCCCGCAAAGGAGAATGATATGGAACTGAGTAAAGTACGTACCATCGAGCAGATCGTGGCCAGCTTCAAGGACGGCCAGATCATTGCCATCGGCGGCCAGACCAACCAGTATATGCCGGAGCGTCTGATCCAGTGTGTGCTGGACAGCGGCGCCAGGCATCTGACCGTCTACTCCATCGATTCCAGCGACCCCGGCATGGGGATCAGCCGCCTCATTGAGGCGGGCGCGGTGGACAAGATGATCACCACCCACGTGGGTACCAATCCCCGTACCAACGCCCGCATCCAGGATGGCTCCCTGAAGGCGGAGCTCATCCCTATGGGTACTTTTATCGAGCGTATCCGCTGCGGCGGCATGGGCCTGGGCGGCGTGCTCACCAAGACCGGCCTGGGCACCGTGGTAGAGGAGGGCAAGCGGGTCATTGAGGTGAACGGCCAGCAGTATCTGCTGGAGACCGCTCTCCACGCTGACGTGGCCCTGACCCGCTGCCGGAAGGCAGACCCCCTGGGCAATTTGGCCTACCGGGGTAGCAGCGGACATGCTTCCCATCCTGTGATTGCTACCTGTGCCGACCTTTCCATTGTGGAGTGCGACCACTTTTGCGACCTGGGTGAGATCGGCCCCGATGAGGTCAAGGTGCCTGGTATGTTCGTGGACATGATTCTGGTGTAAGGAGGGGACGAGATGAACAACAGAAACTTTATTGCCAAGCGGGCTGCTGCCTACTTCAAGCCCGGCGATGTAGTCAATCTGGGCATCGGCATTCCCAGCCTGTGCGGCAGCTATGCTGCCCAGGGTGTCCTGTTCCAGAGCGAGAACGGCTTTATCGGCATCGGCGCCACCGTCAACGAGGGCTTGATGGCCAACGAGCGGTTTGTCAACGCCGGCGGCGTTCATTTTGAGCCGGTACCGGGCAGCAGCGCCTTTGATGTGGCCATGTCCTTCGGTGTGATCCGCTCCGGCCGACTGGCCGCCACCGTACTGGGTGGCCTGCAGGTCTCCGCTCAGGGTGATCTGGCCAACTGGGCCACGCCGGGCCGGGCCTTCGGCATGGGCGGCGCCATGGATCTGTGCAACGGTGCCAAGCAGGTGATCGTGGCCATGGACCTGGTGGCCAAGGACGGTTCTCCGAAGATTGTGAACCAGTGTACCCTGCCCCTGACTGCAGTGCGGTGTGTGAATCACATTGTTACCGACCGCTGCGTCATTGACGTGACGCCTGAGGGCCTGCTGCTCTCTGAGATTCGCAAGGGGCATACCGTGGAAGAGATTCAGGCTGCTGTGGAGCCCAAGCTCCTGGTGGCTTCCAATCTGATTGAAATGGAGGAAGATTGATTATGGCAAAACCGTTGAGCAAGACGGTGGTAGTGGCCTACGGCCGCTCCGCTGTGGCAAAGTCGGGTAAGAAGGGCGCTCTGCGTCAGATGCATCCCATTGATATGGGCGGCCTGGTGCTGAAGGGCGTAATGGAGAAGATCCCCCAGCTGGATCCCGGGCTGGTGGAGGACGTGATCCTGGGCTGCGCCATTCCTGAGGCCAAGCAGGGCCTGAATCCCGCCCGCCTGGTGGCAGCCCGGGCCGGCCTGCCCTACACTGCCTGCGGCCTGACCGTGGACCGCTTCTGCTCCTCCTCGCTCCAGGCTGTGGCGCTGGCTGCCTGGCAGATCGAGGCTGGACAGGCCGACTGCATCGTGGCCGGCGGCATCGAGTCCATGACCGCGCTGCCCATGACCCTGGACCGCAGCGGCGACATGAACCCCTGGCTGCTGGAGAATGACCCCGGCCAGTATATTTCCAACGGTGAGACCGCCGAGAACGTGGCAGAGAAGTACAACGTCACCCGTGAGGAGATGGACGCCCTGGCCCTGGCCAGCCATCAGAAGGCGGCTCACGCCCAGGACGCCGGCTACTTCGACGAGCAGATCATCCCTCTGCCCGGTGTGGACGCCGAGGGCAACCCCATCGTCTTTGACAAGGATCAGGGTATCCGTCGGGACACCACCATGGAGAAGATGGCTTCCATGAAGCCCTGCTTCCGGGAGAACGGCCGGGTCACCGCCGCCACTTCCTCTCAGACCAGCGACGGTGCCGCCTTCCTGGTGCTCATGAGCCGGGACAAGGCCAACGAGCTGGGCATTAAGCCCCTGGCCTCCTTCCTGGGCTTCTGCGTGGGCGGCCTGGATCCCGCTTATATGGGCCTGGGTCCCATCTATGCGGTGCCCAAGGTGATGGAGTACACCGGCCTTACTGTGAACGACATGGACGTTATCGAGCTCAACGAGGCCTTTGCGGCCCAAGTCAGCCCCTGTATCAAGGAGCTGGGCATGGATCCTGCCAAGGTCAACCCCAACGGTGGCGCCATGGCTCTGGGTCATCCTCTGGGTGCCACCGGCGCGGTGTTGTCCTGCAAGGCCATCTCTGAGCTGCGCCGTACCGGCGGTAAGTACGCCCTTGTAACCATGTGCATTGCCGGAGGTATGGGTGCCGCAGGTATCTTTAAAGCGGAGTAAGAAACGGCTTCACTGATTTTTTTCACTAATAACAGGCGGTCCTCTTATCGTTTATAGATATTTCACAAAAGCAGATGATGGGACTACAATTCAGATAGCAGATATGACAGGAGACATTCGGGTGATACCCCAATGCGCTCCGCCGAATGATTGATTTGGAGGTTATTGATTATGGGAAAGCCCCTCGCTGATTACGTAAAGCTGCCTCAGCTGGATGAGTACAAGGAATGGTTCAAGGATTTTGCGGATCTGTATCGTGAGGACGGAATCCTCCAGGTGACCTGGAAGACCCTGGATGGTCCCATGCAGCACAGCGGCATGTCCCACCGGGCCATCAGCCAGCTGGTGCGCATTCTGTCTCTGGACAACCAGAATGAGATCATCATTTTCACCCACATCGGAGACAGCTGGATGACCGAGTCCGATCCCAACGGCTGGGAGACCTACTCCAAGCTGCCCACCGAGCGGTTCCAGCATCAGTACTTCGACGACACCAACCTGATCAAGAACATGGTGTTTGACCTGGATGTGCCCACCATCGGTGTGCTGCCCGGCCCCGGTTTTCACTGGGATTCCGCCATGCTCAGCGACATCACCATCTGCTCCGACGATACCTGGTTGGAAGTGCCCCACGCCCACGGCGGCCTGGTGCCCGGCGACGGCATGGGCCTGATGGCTCAGCACTACTTCGGCACCAAGCGGGGCAATTACTACATGATGACTGCCCGTCAGTGGACTGCTCAGCAGATGCTGGACTGGGGCATGGTCAGCGAGGTGGTACCCAAGGCTCAGGTCATGGATCGTGCCTGGGAGATCGCCCGCATGCTCAAGACCATGCCCTATGAGAACCGCACCATCATGTCCAACCTGGCCAAGCGCCCCCTGAAGAAGCTGCTGGTGGAGGACCTGAAGCTGCACACCGTGTCCGAGCAGTACGGCTCTCTGCTG
This sequence comes from Flavonifractor sp. AGMB03687, assembly GCF_017811815.1. Classification (GTDB taxonomy): domain Bacteria; phylum Bacillota; class Clostridia; order Oscillospirales; family Oscillospiraceae; genus Flavonifractor. The sequence goes on along the minus strand of NZ_JADKZI010000006.1, from coordinate 122,348 downwards.
CGCATCGCCGCCGGTGACATGGGCGACCGCAATGCCGCCCAGCAGGACGAGAAGTACATCAGCCAGACCAACGACTGGCGCTACTGCCACGACTGGATGCAGCAGCCCCCCACCCGTGAGAGCTGGGCCGGTTTCCGTACCAAGCCCATCGAGTGGTTCAAGGAGGTTGAGGCCGGTCGGGAGGTCAATCCCTTTGACCCCACCAGAAAGGTCACTCCCTATCGCCCTGTCAAGGAGGGCAAGGAGGGTTAATCCCCTCCGGCGCAGCAATTCATTCAAGTGACCGATAAGAGACCATTGATAAGGAGATGAGCCTCCATGGCAAAGACCATTATTACTGCCGCGCTGACCGGCGCGGTTACCCCCGCAGGCTACAAGATCCCCGAGACTCCTCAGCAGATCGCCGACGAGGCCTATGATGCCTGGAAGCTGGGCGCTGCGGTTGTCCATCTGCACATGCGCGCCGATGACGGCATGGGCGCCATGGACAAGGAGAAGTTTCGTGAGACCATCCGCCTGATCCGCAGCCACAAGGACTGCGACGTGATCATCAACTGCACCTCTTCCGGCGCTTCTCCCCAGCATCCCGCTACCGACGAGGAGCGTATGGCCCACCACAAGGAGCTGGACGGCATCGAGATGGGTTCTTACGACGCCGGTTCCTTCAACTGGATGCCCGGCGGCGTGTTCATCAACTCCCCCCAGTTCCTCCAGCAGCTGGGCGACCTGTACATGGAGCGCGGCACCAAGCCGGAGATCGAGATTTTTGATGCCGGCATGCTGGGTGTTACCGACTACTTTGTGAAGAAGGGCCATCTGCCCAATCCCTGCCACTATCAGTTCTGCCTGGGTGTGCTGGGCGGTATGCCTGCCACCGTGGAGAACCTGCTTTACCTGGTGAACCACATCCCCGCCGGCTCTACCTGGTCTGCCTTTGGCGTTGGTAAGGGGCACCTGCCCATCATGTTCGCTGCTCTGGCTCTGGGCGGCCACATCCGTGTCGGCATGGAGGACAATGTGGTCTTCGGTGTGGATGAGAACGGCAAGAAGGTTATGGCCACCAACCACATGCTGGTGGAGCGGGCCGTTGCCGCCGTCAAGGCCTTCGGCAACACTCCCGCCACCCCTGCCGAGGCCCGTGAGATTCTGGGCATCCCCGCTTTTGACGGCGAGAAGGTCCGCGCTCAGCTGGGTATTGTGTAAATTCCTGCTTCAAGCTAAAGAAAGGAAGTTTTGTTACCATGAGCTACAAGATCGTACGTAAGAATGAGGCCACTTTCTATGAGGCCCCTGGCCACTATGATATGCGTCCCACCCGTCTGCACAATCCCCAGGACGTGAACGACGGCAAGATGATCATGGGCCTGAGCCACTTCCTCCCCGGCGGCGGCTGCGAGTTCGGCAGCAATCCCCTGGAGTCCATCTACTACATCATCGAGGGTGAGATGGACATCGAAGTGGAGGACGGCACCAAGACCACCCTTCACGCCGGTGATTCCTTCCACTGCGGCCCCTTCACCAAGAAGGGCATTCAGAACAACGGCACTGTGACCTGCCAGATGCTGGTCTGCCTGGTGCCCCCCGAGCAGAAGTAATTCAATTTAACCAATAGAAAGGAAGTAGTTCAAATGACCAATCTGTTTGACCTCACCGGCAAGAAGGCCGTTGTGGTAGGCGGCGCCGGCGGTATCGGCCAGGCCATCGCTGAGGGCCTGGCGGAGGCTGGTGCTCAGGTGATGATCTCTTCCCGTAAGGAGGAGTCTCTGCAGCGTGCCCAGCGGGAGATCAAGGCCAACACCGGCCTGGATATCCTCTACTGCGTAGGTGACGCCGGTGTGGAGACCGACGTGGAGAACCTGCTGGCCACCGCCGTCAAGGAGATGGGCACCGTGGACATTCTGGTCAACTCTCAGGGCTTCAACAAGAAGTTCCCCGGCACTGAGTTCCCCAGCGATGTGTGGGATCAGATGTTCAACGCCAACGTCAAGTCCATGATGTTCACCTGCAAGCACTTCGGCAAGTACTTCAAGGAGCACAACGTCCACGGCAAGATCATCAACCTGTCCTCCGTCCGCGGCATCCGCGCCATCGGCAACGGCGGTATGGGCAACGTGGGCTACTGCGCCACCAAGGGTGCCGTGGAGATGCTGACCAAGGCCTATGCCTCTGATCTGGGCCCCAATATCCAGGTCAATGCCATTGGTCCCACCATCACCTACACCCCCATGATGGTTGGTCTGCTGCCTGATGACGAGGAGGCCCGCAACAAGATCGCTGCCTCCATGCCTGCTCAGCGCATTGGCTATCCCGATGACTGCAAGGGCCCCGCCATTTTCCTGGCTTCTGCCGCCTCTGACTTCATCACCGGTTCCACCATCTATCCTGATGGCGGTCTGACCAACGTAGGCTAATGTTTTCCCTCCCCTAATATACCCTGAAAACGATCCCTCATCTCAGTCCCGGTCCAGTTACTGGACCGGGACTTTCCCTTGTAGGAAAAAGAAAAAGCCTCCCGTTAGCGGGGTGTTCGTAAGACGGTGTTAGCCCAATAACATGAAATCCTATTCCGTGCGGCTGGTATGGCCTTGCCCTGCCGCGCTGGTTAGTTAAACTTTTCATGTGCTTGGATAGTTTTAGAACGTCAACGAGGTTTACAAACTGCTCCTTGGTAATAGCATCGTAGTCAATACCGAATGTTGTGAGGTAGATCCTGGCCTGTTTCTTCGCATCGCTGCCCTCAAATTCTGCAAGAAAGTCACGCTGAAAGAAGCGGCTAATACCTGCAATATGCCCCGGTTGGCACAGTCTACAGAAAAGCAAGAAAATTTGAAAATGTGGCTTAAACAAAACTTGCTCTGAATTTGCAAATGCCTACTTTTATGAACCGACAAAACGGCACAAATTAGGACTGAGCTTTTGCCTTCTGACCTTGAAAAACGGCGGAATTTAGAATATAATATAATCATAGTGGTAAATAGTAATAAATGGAGGAAAGAGAAAATGAAGCGATTATGTGCATTTTTATTAGCGGTGGCGATGTTGTTATCGCTTGTGGGCTGCGGGGATCAGACAACGCCGATGTCCGAATCTGAACAGTCAGAAGCAGAGGAACCAGTGACAGAAGAACCTGTGACAGACGAACCTGCGAAGGAAGAAAAGGCGACCTACAAGATTGGTGATATTGTCGATTTTGGTGCTTACAAATGGAGAGTATTAGATGTCCAGGACAGCAAAGCCCTGCTCTTGACCGATGAGATCATTGCGCTGGACTATATCAACATTACGGAAGAAGCCAAAGAAGCCATAGACAGCGTAGCTGCAAAACACCCAAATTCGTATAATAAACTATCCGATTATGAAGGTTGGACTGTTTTTACAGATGACAAAGTTTTCCCCGAGGGGGATTCTTTTTATGATAATTGGAGTAATCTGCTTAAAGAAAACTCTGGTTCGGAATTGCTGAAACCTTCTGCCTTGCGCGAGTCTGTAAATTGGGCAGATTGCAGTTTGCGAAATAAGCTAAACAGCGAGATGCCGTTTTCCGATGAAGAGTGGGTGCAGATCATTGAGACAGAGGTCATTGATCCCGCTGGAAACGGAGAAGTGACGTACGACAAGGTGTTTCTGCTTTCCACCGAGCAGGTTGAGCATTACTTTCCGAGAATCGAAGATCGCGGTGCAAAAGGAACAGGGTTATCCGATGAGATGCTTCTGTGTTGTCTAAAAAACCTTCATGTAGTTGGTCAGCTTTCCGGTACATTAGCGGAATTTGTTCTTGACCTGCCAAATGGGGGAGACTTTTATTGGTGGACTATCGGAGAAAATTCATACGACCTTTTAGGTGTCCATACCGGAGCAGAGGAAAAAATAAATGCGGTCGCCCCTGCTACTTCAATAGCCGGCATTCGACCTGCGATTTGGGTCTCTACCGAAGCATAATCAATTTTTATAGGAGAGTAGTACACCATGAGAGATAGGTTCAAAGAATACTTGATCTTACAAGGCTACAAAACGGTCACACCAAGCGGAAAACCAAGCACCGTGAGCGACTATCTGAAACGGATTGACAAGGTCTGCGAGTATGAACACATGACCTACGAGGTTCTTGCGTCCAACATTGATTACATCGTATCGGAATATGATGTTGGAGGCCCAAAAGAGGCTCTTGGAAAGGTATCTCATAACTCAGTAATCAATGCCCTACGCAGGCTTCAAGAATTTTCCAGTGACAGATAGAAAGATTATTACGCAAGATAAAAGACGGCAGATGGACAATCTCCGAGATCCTACTATGGCGCACTTCTATACAGGCTGACGCCTGTATGTGCGCTCTGCGAGGCTGACAGCCCGGACATCTGAATGTCCGGGCTGTTTTGCGTCACTCCGTTCCGAACAAGGGGCTGCACCCCTTGCGCTGCTTGCGCAGCTATCCCAGCGCACTTTGTGATTTGCGCAATTTGCTGAAGGAAACAGCACAAATCACAAAGTTGTCACCATTTTTTGATTTTGCAGTTTTACGACCACCCGCCTTTAGGGAGGCTTTTTCTTTGAACTTAAATGCCTTCAAAAAAAGTGCGGGGATTGTTGACCAGCATCTGCCGAAGCTGTGTCTGAGAGACACCGCGGGTCTCCAGAGCGGGCAGTACCCGACGGTGGATGAAGGTGAAGTCCTCCTCCAGGTTGAGCCAGTCGCTGTTCTTGGTGGTTTCCCAGCTGTCCCAGAAAGCAAGGTAGGCAGCCAGATCATGACTGAGCAACAGCTTGTCCGCCCAGCCTGAAGCGCACAGAGCGGCGATCACGTCGCACCGGGGCTCCAGTCCCAGGTCCCGGTCGCAGAAGCCAAAGCGGTCCATGCCCAGGTAGCAGCCCCGCTGGAGCATTTCTTCCAGATATGCCAGATCGGTGGTGTCTCCGCTGTGGCCCAGGATCACCCGGTGAGCAGGGACGCCGCAGGAGGCCAGCAGATCCAGGATCTCACCGCCGCTGCGGATCGAGGGATCATGGTGGCAGAAGAGCGGCAGGCCGGTCTCTCTGGCCACGCGTCCGGTGGCGCTGAGCACCTTGTGGAGCAGCGGGGTCACGCCGGCGTGTCCAACCCCTGCCTTCAGAATACCAGGGCGGCTGTCGGTACCGGAGATGCCGTTGGTGCACTCCTCCATCAGCAGGTCAAAGAGCTGTTCTTCCTCCCGGAAGGCCAGCCAGGGTTCTTCCTGGTAGTAAAACCCGCTGGAGGCAATGATGTTGATTTCGGCCCGCTGGGCTACTTCGCGAATCAGGCGAATATCACGGCCCAGATTGATGGGGGTGCCGTCTACCATTGTGGTTACGCCCAAAGCCTTTGCTTTTTTTAACTGGGCGGCAGCCATGGCGGCTACCTGATCAAACTCAAAAAAGCGAGAACCGAAGTTCATGCGCATGGACCAATCCGCGCAGGTAATGTGTTCATGCATCAGAGTCTGGCCCAAGGCTGCAGTATCCAGCGGCCCCAAAACTCCATGAATCTTCATGCGAATTCCTCCCTATAGAATTTGGATAAATTCATTATAAAAGGAGGCGAAGACCGCCGCAATTCGGCTTACTTATAAAAAAACGCGCGGTTATAAGTGTAACAAAACATACAAATCAATGGGTGGACAGAATCATTTTTTTTACTTATAATTTTCCGGTCTGGTTATCGATTATGTGTATTTCACAAAATGAGAGGGATGCATTACAATCAATTTAGCTTGATTGGACAGGTGGCGCCGCCGGTCCGCTTCGAGCCCCAAAGACCTGTGGGGAACAACGGAAACCCATTCCATGGGCCTCGAATCGTATATTCAAAAAATAATATGCAATTGAATCCGCCGGTCAAAAGGTGAGGGCAGTCAGAGCTGGGTGAATTTTTGCGTCAGATGATCCACCGCTCGCTGGATCAGGGTGTTGGAACTGTCTGATCTCCATACCGCCAACAGATTGCTCATAGCGGCGGGTACCCGGAAATGCAGACAGCGCAGGTTTGGGTCCCGCAAGCCGCGTACCACGGATACGGGGAGAATGGTGGTGCTTTCGCCGCTCTCCGCAGTAAGAACCATGGCGTTTCGGCTGTTGGTAAAGCGAATATGGGGCTTGACGTCAATGGCATCCAGGATCCGAAGGATCTGGCTCATGCCGATGACCTCCCGCTCCAGCAAATAAAGTCCCCGCTTTTCCAATGCGTACCGAACGGTTTCGGGCGTGTCTTCCCAATTGTGGTCACTGCGGAGAACCAGGACCATCTCATCCTGTGCCAGGACCCGGGCCTGCAGCTGCGTGCGGCATTCTCCCTTCATATCAGCGGCAAAGTGGAGAAAAAAGCCCAGGTCAATGGTGCCGATATCCAGGCCGCGGACCAGTTCCTCGTGTTCACACATGCGGAAGACTGGACGCAGGCCGGGTGTGGCTTGGCGCAGACGGTAGATACAGTCGGCCAGAGAGGACCGAAAGAATGACCCGTAGCTGAGGTCCACACTGTAGTCTACGCCGATGAAAATCTCCCGATCCTGATTTTCCGCTCCGCCTAGCTGACGAATGTAGGGGACCAGTTTTTCTGATTGATGCAGCAGTTTCTTGGCTTCCTCCAACAGTGCCTGTCCTGCGGCAGTCAGCACCACTGAGCGTTTGTTGCGCAGCAGCAGCTGAACGCCCAACTCCCGCTCCAGATCGGCAATCTGCTGACTGAGGGCGGACTGGGAGATGTATAAAGTCTCTGCTGCGCGGCTGAAGTTCAGCGTTTCGGCTACGGCGGTAAAGTAGCGCAATTGTCGAAGTTCCATTGGGCCGGCTCCCTTCTTCTCTCCGTTGTTCTTGAAAAAGATGCTCTAAGTATACAACAAAAATGGAAAAATGCAAAGCGGCACTGAGCCGCTGGGCTAAATCACGGGAGGTTCTAGACATGGCTAGAAACAGCACATCAAAACCCCTGGCGCAAGGAGACGCAAAGAGTAATTTTGGCTCAAGAGGCTGGCTGATGGTAGTCTTTGTGGGCGTAATGCTCTACCTGAGCAATGGTACATCATCGGATGGACCTAACGTGATCGTGCCCTGGATGGCTTCGGCTCATGGCTGGGATGAGGCAACTTTGCTGGGCTTTGGCACCGTCAGCGGCCTGATCAGTATTGTGGGCATGTTTGTGTTTGGCGTGATCTGCGATAAGAAGGGTGCACGGTTTACAGCAGTGCTCTCTCTGGTGCTGGGCGGCTTGTCCTACATCTGGTACGGCAATGTCAACTCCATTACCCAGTACGCCATTGCCTACATTCTGATTATGCTGTTTTCCAATGTATATGCATGGATTGCAGGCGGTGCCTATCTGGCATCCTGGTTCCCCAAAAAGAAGGGCCTGGCTCTTGGATGGGCCACCATGGGCAACAATCTGTCCTCTGCAACCTTTGTAGTGATTCTGACCCTGATTTCGAGCAAGTTTGGCATGCCGGTGGCCATTACTGTGGTTGGTATCTTTATGATCGTGGTGGCAGTGTGGGGCCTGTTTATGAAAAACAACCCGGAAGATGCCGGAGCCACACCGGACAATGTGCCTATGAGCCAGCAGGAGGTGGAGGCATACCGGCAGGAGGCCAACGCCTATGTAAGCCCCTGGACCTTTGGTAAGCTGGTGCGCACCAAGGAGTTCTGGCTGATCAGCGGCGGCCTGGGCCTGTACATGCTGGTTACCGTGGGTATTATGAGCCAGCTGGTGCCTCGTATGACCTCTCTGGGACTGACTCAGGAGAATGCGCTGTTTATCATGAGTGTCTGCTCTGTTGTGGGTATTGTGGGCAGCTATCTGTGGGGCGTGCTTGACCAGAAACTGAGTACCCGCGTGGCTACTGCAGTCTATGGTGTTTGGTATGCGGTAGCGGTGATCTTTAACCTGATTCCCAACATGGCCTGTCTCTATATCTCCGTGTTTATGATTGGTATCGCCATCGGCGGCAACGCCAACTGGCCTGTTTCTCTGGTGTCCAGTGTATATGGCTACCGTAACTTTGCCAAGGTATACTCTCTGATCAATCCCTGTATCTCCATTATCCGCGTGTTCAGTTTCAGCGTGCTGGCTATTTCCATGGCTATTACCGGTTCCCTGTCCGGCGCTTATGCCGTGTTTGTGGTTCTGGCTTTTGTGGCTGCGGGCCTGATTCTGCTGATCAACGATAAAAAGTACGCCGACGGTAAGACAACCTGCTGATTGCAGTTATGCGGCATAGAAAAGGTCCATCCTTTATAGGATGGACCTTTTCTGATTCTGCAAGATATGCTACACTAAAACAAAATGGAAAAGTGAGGTCGTATAGTATGCTGGCAGAGTCCTTCTGGGAAGTTATGTTTGATAACCTTCATCAGGGTATTTATGTTCTGGACCATGTCGGCCGCTATATTTATTGTAACCGGGCATTTCTCCAGATGGTAGGCGGAGCCAGCCGGGAAGATATCCTTCAGCTAAACGCATTTCGGTTGGTGCCTGAGGGACAGGTGCGCAAAAGCGTGGGTGTGGCGGCATTGGAACAGAAAAAACCGCTGACGATGATCAATACCGTTATTACGCCCCGGGGATACCACTACCGGCAGATGGCTACGGCTACCCCCATTTTTGATGATATGGGTGCGGTAGTATATGTATTGGTGGAAACTACGCTGCTGGAGACGCTGGAGCGTCAATTTCAGAATGCATTACTGGTAGAGGATCGGGATTATGCGGATGTTTACCCGGGCAATGCGGGAGCGCCGGGGCCTGTGGAAGTGGTGGCGGAAAGCCCAGCCATGCGTGCCCTGCTGGAGATGGCCAGGCAGCTTGCCCAGGTAGATACCACCGTATTGCTTACCGGAGAGACCGGGACAGGCAAGGAGGTTGTAGCGCAATATCTCCACCGCCATAGTCGGCGGGCCAGAGGAGACATGGTGGAGATTAACTGTGCGGCTTTGCCAGAAAATCTGCTGGAGGCGGAGCTCTTCGGATATGAAAAGGGTGCTTTTACCGGTGCACTGAATACAGGAAAACCGGGCCTTGTGGAGAAGGCCCAGGGGGGAACTTTGTTTCTGGACGAAGTAAATTCGCTTCCCCTGGCTTTGCAGGGTAAGCTGCTTCGTCTGCTGGAGACCCGCCGGAGCAAACGGCTGGGCGCCTTGGAGGAAAAGGAACTGGATTTCCGCCTGATCTGCGCTACCAATCAGGATCTGCGGGAGCAGATGGAGCAGGGGAATTTCCGTTCGGATCTTTACTATCGGCTCTCAGTGGTACCTATTACGTTACCGCCGCTGCGGGAACGCAGAGAGGATATTGTACCGCTGGCGCTGCACTTTCTGGAACAGTTTTGCCGCCAGTATGGCCGCACAAAGGTCTTTGCCCAGGGGGTGTTGGATCAGCTGCAGGCCTACGATTGGCCGGGTAATGTACGGGAACTGCGCAATGTAGTGGAGCGGCTGTTGATTACCAGTACGGCGGATGCCATGGAGATCCGACAAGCCCCCGACCATCTGATTTCCGGCTCGATTCCCAGTCAGAATGGCCAAGCGCAGTCTATCCAGCAGCCTGTGTGGCATGCGGCAACCCCTGCGCCCTCCGAGGGCCCGTATTCCCTGGAGGAATATGTTCAGTCCTGCGAGCGGCAGGCCATTGCGGATGCGCTTGCCCGCTGCGGGACTACCTATAAAGCGGCAGAATACTTGGGTGTCAATCAGTCCACGATTGTCCGGAAAAAGCAGAAATATGGTCTGTAGAGACTGTTTTATGCGGAATAAAAAGGTGCACGCCGCAAATTTGCGGCGTGCACCTTTTTGTTCAAAGGAATTAGAATTCGTAATCCTCGGGCTCGTTGCTGTGCTCAAAAACGTAGGGGTTTTCGATCTCACCGGCCCGAACCTTTTCCCACCACTCGGTGGCTTTCTTGGGCATAGTGCGCCAGGATTCGGCGGTCTGAGGCGCCTCCATGTCGCGGGTGGCGTAGCGCCAGTCATTGACGCGGCTGATGTACTTCTCATCCTGCTGAGCAGAATTTTCGTCACCCAGCTCACCGGCGGCAATACGCAGCAGAGAGCCATACTGCTCGGAGACGGTGTGCAGCTTCAGATCCTCCATCAGCAGCTTCTTCAGAGGACGCTTGGCCAGGTTGGACATGATGGTGCGGTTCTCATAGGGCATGGTCTTCCACATACGGGCGATCTCCCAGGCGCGCTCCAGAACCTTACCCTTGGGAAGGACCTCGTTGACCATAATGTCGATCTCATGGACCGGGTCACCGTTTCCAATGGTGATGTTATCCCCCATGCGGGTGATGGGCTGACCAGATAAGTCTGGCGGTGTGGGCTGTTCTGGCGTTTCCTCCGCAGCAATCCGCTGGGCATCGGCCATGACCCGCTGCACAAAGGGATCGCTGTCCAGCTTTTCCGGGTCCACCACTTGGCCGTCTACAATCCCACGCTGAGCCAGGGTCTCCCGGATGGCGATGGGGTCCACATCATCTAAATTGTCCTTTTCAACTTGGGTGTAGAAACGGTCCTCTTTGATGAGCTGGGCAATCCGGCGCTGTACTTTGGGCCAGGGCAGAGCCATCCCGTTGGGGCTTTCCGGGCGGATCGCAAACGGGGTTTTGCCGTCACCGCCGTCAAACTCATGGGCCAGCCATGCTGCGGTGTCTTTTTCCCGCCCATGCTTTTTCATGTAGCGGACAACGGCGTGTTTGCTCTCGATCTTTCCGTTCCAGGATTGGATAGCCCGGTCAATGTCATTGTCCGAAAGTGGGCGCAGCAGCTCATGGAGCTTTGGATAGGTTTCGTCTGCCACTTCCCGGTGCAGCCGCTGGCGAAACTCCGGCACATCAGAGAACAGGCGGATCAGCTCTATATCGTGGGAATCAAGAATGGCGCGGCGCACAGCAGCATTACACTCGATCATAGCGTTTTCATAATCACTATGACCGCAGGCGTTCCGGTACCTGGCATCCTGGGTGACAGCCTCCAGCACGATGGGCTTGTATTTTTCATGCAGCTCCCGAAGAGTAGGCTTTGCCGCCTCTGCCTCCTGGTCAGCAGCTTCCGGCTGCGACTGTTCCCGGGCAAAAGAAAAAGCAGAGGATGTTTGCACATTCTCTGCTTCATCTATTCTTTGGATTTGTTCCGCTTCGGAGAGGAACAGGTTTAAGGTCAGCTGTTGATAAGCTCCGCCATCAGAATCTCCTCGGCCTGGGCCTTGCAGGTGTTCATCAGGCCCACCCAGCGCATCGGATCGCGGGCTTTCAGCTCCTCCGTCGCGCCCGCCGACTCCGCCAGCTGGGGCATCATCTGTTGCAAACGGCTGTTTGCCGTCTCGTCGATCTCCAGCAGGTGCGGGTACAGCTCCTCGGTCAGCAGCAGCTGATTGTAAATCAGGGGCCGGTGTTCCTTCAGATACGCTTTCCGCAACCGCCCGTACTTGCCTAGGGGCTTCGTTGGCTGCTCGGTCAACTTCAGGTCGGGAATCTGATAATCTCCGTTCCTCGTGTAAGTCAGGTTGTTCTCCATGTGTAATGCTCCTTTCCGCAAGATGTTCGCGCTCATAGTTCTGGATGATGACGCCGATCTGCCGCAGCACCTGCTGGTTGATCTGGCTGACCGCTGCTCCCAACGCCCCAACCGTGGCCGGGGTATTGAAATCGAAGATTGCCATAAAGTCCTCGTGCTGGAAGTAGCGTTCCGGCTCCAAACCGCAGCGGGACATCAGGGCATAGGCGATGCTGACAGTGGCCGCCGCTTTGAATTGGACTTCGATGTTGAGATCATCGTATTCCTCCAGGAACGAACCGTCAACAATATAGCGGAAGTCCTGCTGATGCTCGTCCCAATACTCACTCGCCAGCTTTCCGGCCACATCGGTGAGCTGCTGGGCGAGATCGTCACCGGCAATACCGTAGTTGCGCTCAAGCATGGCCGACACAGGCCCGATGTGCTGTTCCTCCAGCTGCCACAGCCAGGGGGTACGGGAATGTTCACGGGTGCCGGTATCGGAAATATCGAACACATAGCGCAGCCGGGGTCTGTCGCCAGAATCGTCCACCAAGGCGATACCCTTGGAACCGCGCCGCACATACCGGCCCATCTTCTCGTTCCACAGATCGTACTCGGCACAGGCGGTGGCGTCCGGGCGCTGGGCGTAAATCATCATCTGCTCATGGAACGGATATTTGTAGAGGCGGGCAGCCGTGGCAAGAAAGGCCGTCCATTCCTGCCAGCTGCCCACAAGCCGGGTCGATACCTGTTCGGCCATCTGCCGGTAAAATTCAGCTTTGGATGGCATGGTTTTCTGTCCTCCTTTCATGTTAAATAGAAATGGGGCGGCACATCAGGCCGCCCCGCTGGGTCAGTTGGGATAGTGTTTACTCGTCGAAATCCGGGAACAGCTCCAGCTCGGCAAACTCGGCATCGCTCATAGCCTTGAGCTTACCCAGGGCGCTGTCCGTCAGCTCCCACAGCTCGGCTTCCTCCGGCGAAAGCTCGCCGCACATCTCGGTCAAAGCCTCGATCAACCCGGTGCGGCTGCCGGTGTTGTAAATGCACAGCAGGTTCGTTTCCTCAAAAGTGAAGTTTCCCATATCAAATCTCCCTTTCCGCACTCTTTTTGGGCGCTGCTTTTTTGGGTTCCGCCTTGGGCTGACTTTTCAGCTGCTCCATGACGGACTTTTTCTTGTCCCGATCCTCCCGGTGGGCGGCGGCTGCCAAATCCATGAGGGATATGGGTTGACCGCTGCGGGCCTGCTGTTCCAGCTGGGCTACCGTCGGCTCCTTGGGGCCGTTGTTGATGATACCGTCGATCATACCGTAGTCATCCTCTACGGTCATTTCCGCATTTTTCAATGGATTATCCGGCAAGAATCCGGGAACCGGCTCAAAGCCGAAGCTGTCGCAGTAATGACAGGATACCTTGCCATCACGCTTAATGGCAACGATGTCGCTGACGCTCATGGACGGATGGCGGTAGTCGGCGGGATGTTCATTATTAAAGCGGTATTCGAGATTGTCCAGCACACTGCCTTTCAGGTCTCCGGGGGCAAGCGACGCAGTGTAGACCAGATCGTAGTTGTCTCGCTGAACTGTCCGCCCGATGGACTTGATCCACTCCAGCCCCTCATAACGAATGTCCCGCAGCTCGTCAGTGTGCTTCACTTGATAAATCGCATAGCAGTCCCCCTTGTGAGAGAGAAATGCCTGCTCCCGTTCCTCCTGGTGGGCCATGCGGTCCTTGACCAACTTATCAAACTCCGGGCTTTCCTCCCATTCCTCACGGGACACGGCGAAGATGCCGTCATGGGCATCCAAATCAGCGGTGTCAAAAGCCATCGCCGGATTCTCGCCCTCCTGGATAATGTAAACGGTCAGGTCGCGCTCCATCAGTTCATAGGCTCGTTCTTTGGAGAGCGGCAGAAGGTCGCCGTCCAGGTATCCGCACTTTTCCAAATCATCCTGTGTCAGCGCTGGGTCCGGCATGGGATATTCGTCCAACGCCTGTTCCTGAGCATCCGGTAGCTGGGCGGCTGCGGTTTCTGCGCTCTGCTGGCTGGCCTGTTCCTGCAAGGTCTCGATCATAGACAGCGGAGCATATTTGATGGACTTGCCGCCCATCCCCAGGTCCTCGCAGATATGGCTGACCGCTGTGGAGCGGCCCAAGTCCGCCCCATCCAGCTGGCCGCCGTCCAACTGCTTCATGGTTGCCGCATCGTAGAGGGTGTAGTCCCAGCCGGTGTCGCAGGGCTGAACATGAAGATAGGTGCTATCGTCCAGCACCAACAGGGCCTCCCGGTACTCGGCACTATTCAAACCATTCTCCCATCATCAGGGAGGCCATCATGTAGCGCAGCTCCACATAGAGGGCCAACCCCTGGGGACCACGGGAGGGGTGCTGGATCAGAAAGGCGTAGATCTGCGCCACTACAGAGGCCAGCAGTTCAGACTGCCCGCCCTCGAAGATGACGATGACGGGAACGCCGTTCATAGCGCACCAGATTTCCGTCAGGCGCAGCAGGCCCGCCTCGCCGTCCTCGCTCAGCTGAGCCGCCTGGTCTGCCGCTTCACGGCATTCGCTGACGGCAGCGGCCATGTCGGAGAGCAGATTGGAACGCTGTTCCTCCAGCGCCGCTTCAAAAAACATCATAGAGTTCAGTTCCATATTGGGCTTCATGGTCATTCATCCTCCTTTTTCAGTTCCTGGGGTTTGGTGGTCATAATGCGGTACAACTCGGTGTTCTTCGGGAAGTGGTCCACGAAAGGCAAGATGGTTGCGCCGTAGAACAGCAGGCCCTCGCCCTCGCCAGAATGGGTCACATAGCTGAGCTGGTGCGGAGAAATGCCCAGCTGTTTGGCGAGAATCTGCCGGTCACCGCCCGCCTGGTTGAGCATATACACGAAGTCGGAGTTCTCAAAGATGTTCTCCACCTCCCGGCTGCTCAAAAGGTCTTTGACATTCTGCGTGATGCCGGTGGGGATGCCGCCCCACTTACGGAACCGCTTCCAGATCTCCACCGTGTAGGCGGCGGTCTGTTCCTCTTTCAGCAGCAGGTGCATCTCATCGATGTAGTAGCGGGTGGACTTGTGGGCGGCACGGTTGATGGTGACACGGTTCCACACCTGGTCCTGGACCACCAGCATACCGATCTTTTTCAGCTGCTTGCCCAGTTCCTTGATGTCATAGCAGACAATGCGGTTGTTGATGTCCACATTGCTGCGGTGATTGAACACATTGAGGGAGCCGGTGACGTAGATTTCCAGCGCCGTGGCGATGTACTGCGCTTCCTTTTCCTCCTGTGCCCGCAGCAGGTCATACAGGTCCTCCAGAATGGGCATATTCTCCGGGCGAGGGTCATTGAGGTAAGTCTGATAGACCAGCCGCACACAGCGGTCAATGATGGTTTTCTGCACCGGCTGCAAGCCCTCCTTGCCGCCCACGATCAGCTCGCACAGGGACAGGATGAAGTCGGACTTGAGGGACAGCGGACTTTCATCGTCCGAGTAGTCGAGGTTCAGGTCCATCGGATTGATGTAGTTGGTGGATGTGGGCGAAATCTTGATGACCTGCCCATGCAGACGCTCCACCAGGGGCGCATACTCGGCCTCCGGGTCACAGATGATGACATCATCCGTGGTGAGCAGGAAGCAGTTGGCGATCTCACGCTTGGCCGAAAAGCTCTTGCCGCTGCCCGGTGTTCCCAGGATCAACCCGTTGGGGTTTTTCAGCAATTTTCGGTCCACCATGATGAGGTTGTTGGACAGGGCGTTGATACCGTAGTACAGTGCTTCCTTGCCATTCTGGAACAGCTCCTGCGTGGTGAATGGCACGAAGATGGCCGTGGAGCTGGTGGTCAGCCCTCGCTGAATCTCGATCTGATTGAGGCCCAGGGGCAGGCAGCTCATCAGCCCTTCCTCCTGCTGGAAATCCAAGCAAACCAACTGACAATTATGCTTTTGTGCAATAGAGCTGGCCTGGAAGATATTGTTGTCCAGCTGCCGGGGATTGTCCGCCGTGTTCAGCACCAGGAAGGTCACCAGAAACATTCTCTCGTTGCGGGATTGCAGGTCCTGCAAGAGCTTCTTGGCCTCATTGCCGTAAGTGGCAAGGTCGGACGGGATAATGTCCATGTCGTATCCGGCACGGACAGCCTTTTTCTGTTCCTCGATCTTGCTGCGGTCCAGGTCGGTGATTTTCCGCTTGACCGTCTTGATGGCCTTTACCTGGTCCACCGACTGGATGTGCAGGCTGACGATCAGAGAGCTTTCCATGTCCAGAAAATCCGCCAGCATCCGGTCATTCAGCTCCGGGGCGAGGATCTGCAAAAAAGAAACAGCCCCGTATTTTTTACCCATACAGAACTGTTTGCCGGTGCGGAACTCGAAGCCCGACGGAGCGACAAAGTCCTTGGTGGACAGACCGGACGGAGCCAGCCAGTCCCATTCAAACCGGAACGGCACCTGCTCATCCATGTGGAAAATGGAGTGAAGCTGTGCAAGCCGTGCCTTGCCGTCCAGCACCTCAGCGGCCACGCCCAGGCGCTTGAAGTTATTGAGGATGTCGGTCTCGATGCGCTCCAGACGCGGTTTGGCGGCCTTGAGGCTGTCGGCGTCGATACCGAAGGTCAGGAACTTGGTCTTGATAAGGCCGTTGTTACCTCTTGCCAGCTGGTTTTGCAGCATGGTCATGTACTCGGTACGGATGCTGTCGAAGTCATCCCCCTGGAGGGGAATGGAAATAGCACGGGCAAAGGTTTCTTCGGATGCCGCAAGGTTCAGAAAAGACAGCTGAAATCGGATCGAGCTGTCGAAGTAGTTGAGGAAGTCACACCAGCCCTCAAAGATTGCCGTCTTGTCCTCGTTCTGCGAGAGCTGGTAGTTGATGTCCTGGAACTGGATGGTCTTGGTGTAATGGCCGTCAGGCAGGCGGCAAATGCCGTCCGGCCACATCCGCTCATAGGGGATGCTGTCCTGTGCGGACTTTTCCTTTTTGTCCGTGCGGTTGGCGCGGGCAATGGCGGCTTCGATCTGCTTTCTGTCAGCGCGGGAAAGCTTCTTCTTGGGAACCGGCGGCGTCTGCTTGCCATCCTTATCGGCCTGCCGGTTTTTCTTTGCGGTGAACAATGTCATACACCTCCTTGTCGAGTCTTGCCTGCCGTTCCAGCACGGCATAGAAGTTGTTGGTCTTATACGGGCGCTGTTTAGGCCGAATAACGGCCACCTTGATGATGTTGCCCACGATCTTTTCCAGGGGCTGACCGTGTTTTTCGTACATTGCCAGCATGAAGAAGGGCAGCATGACCAGCATCATACACATGGCAGCCACGCTGTTTCCCACAGGCCCCCGGAGCAAAAAGAAAAGCGGTACGCCGATGAGCGCCCCGCTGCCGAAACAGATCAGCTGCCTTTTGGTCAGATTAAACGCGACCTTGGTTTTGACTTTCGTCAGGTCTTTGGGTACGGGTACATAAGCCAAAGGGATTACCTCCTTCCTGGTTAATGTGCATTGAACACGGATTTTGCGAGACTGCCGGTCTTAAAGAGCGTAAAACACAACAGGACCGTATAGCCCACACAGCTCCAGATGGCCATGATGACATCCGATTCGGTGGCAATATTCTGTACCAGCACGGCGTAGATCGCCACGCAGACGATGATGAGGAATGCCTGAAAGCCCAGGGCGATCAAAGAGCGCAGATAGTTCTGGCCCATTCCGCCGCCCACCTCGCGGCTCATCATAGTTGCCATAGGAATAGGTGCAACCGAGGTCACAAGGTAAATCTCAATCATACGGCCATAAATCACGATAAAGATACAAATGTAAAGCGCCCACATGGTAATGCCGATAAAGAGCGACTGGAACCACAGGCCGAACAGCGGCCCCAGTTCCATATCCATCAGCCTGGACTCCATATCGGTCATGACAGAGGAGATGTCGATGGAAGCATCGGACCCGATGATGCCTGCCGCCTGCGCCACCACGCTTTGGGCCATGTCGAACACGCCCATCACGATGTTCCAAGTATTGGAGACGATGATGATGGCTACGGCAGATTTGAACACCCACTTGAAGATCATCCAGGTGTCCACATCATGCAGATTGTTTTTGTCGGTAATCATCTGAATCAGCTCCATCGTCATCACGATAGCCAGAATCACACCGGCAATCGGCACCATGATGGAGTTGGAGAGGTTCTGGATCATGCTAAAAATGCTGCCGTTCCAGCCTTGGGGGGTCTGGCCCACCTGTGTGGCAATGTCTCCGACCTGCTGATTAACGGAATCGAACATCCCCGATAAGTTGCTCATAATGCCGCCCACCAACATTTCCTTCAGCCAGTCAGTAAGGGCATCCAACAAGAAATCCATACGGTGTCAACCTCCTTTCAGCCGCCCCCGCTTGGGGGCAGGGGCGGCAAGGATTTCTTATGACGGCTTAACGAGGGGAACGATCAGACGGTGAACAGGCCGGAGAGCAGGGGTACGAGGACCATGCCGACCACGGCCACGCCAGCGCCAGCCATGAGCTGCTTTATCCCTAATTAGGAGTAAAACCTTGCTCGATGGCGGGCGGCGGCGTGTCAAAAAATATATGGAATTGTTTTAGAACCGCCCCAGCGGGAACAGGTCAGCCCTTGACCTGTTCCACCTCCGGGATGGGTTTGAGATTGAAGTGAATTTCGATAGAAATGTGTCGTGTCTTATCGCTGTCGATGTGTTCATGGACAACGATTTCTTTAATCAGGCGGTTTAAGGTGGCTGCGTCCAGCTCCGTGATGTCGGCATATTCCTGAATGGCGTCCACCCATTGTTTGGCGTCCATCGCCAGCCGCATTTCATCAGCCAGCTTCTTGCGCCCCTGTGCAACCCGTTCTTTCAACTCGGCCTGTTCTTTCTGCGTCTTGTCCAGCATGAGATTGAAGTTGGCTTCGCTGATCCGTCCGGCAACCATGTCCTCATAGAGCCGCAGCACCATCTTTTCCAGAACCTCAATCCGTTCCTCGTCTTTTGTCAGGGAACGCTCCAACGCTTCCCGCTGGCCTTTCTGCTCGGCTTCACAGGTGTTGGTCAGCTTCCCGGCAATGGCTTCCCCATCGGTCAGGGCAGCCTTGGCGCACTCCCGGATTTTGTTCAGAACAAGGTGGTAAAGGGTGTCGTACTCCACCCGGTGCTGGGTGCAATGGTTCTTGCCGAACGCCCCATAGGTCTTACAGGCGTAAATCTGCTGCGGGTGCTTGGCGTGGGTGGTGCGGATGGTCAGCGACTTGCCGCACTCGCCGCACTTGATAAGCCCGGCAAACAGGCTGGTTTCCCCATTCTGCCGAGGGCACTGGCGGGATTTCAGCTTGTCTTGTACGATGGCAAAACTTTTGCTGTCAATCAACGGTTCGTGCCGTTCCTCCACCACAATCCAGTCCTGCGGCTTCTTCTCGCCAATGGTGCCGATTTTGAAGCGGTAGTCCTTCTTTTGGGAAGCTATCGCCCCGGTATAAACGGGATTCATCAGGATGTCCTTTATCACGGAGAAATCCCACATATACCGCCCGTTTTCCGGGTCTTTCTTTTCCCATTTGGTGCGGACATTGCGGAAGCCCCGTTCCCGGTTCCACCATGTAGGGCAAGGCACCTTCTGTTCCTCCAGCCTGCGCCGGATGAAGTTGGGGCCGTGTCCTTCCAACGCCCAAAGGAAGATTTGCCGGACAATGGGGGCGGTTTCCTCGTCCACCAACAGGTGGTTTTTGTCCTCCGGGTCTTTCCGATACCCAAAGGGAGCCACACAGCCGGTAAACTGGCCTTGCTGGGCTTTCAGAAGATACGAGGAATGTACCTTCTTGGAAATGTCCTTGCTGTACATCTCGTTCAGGATGTTCTTGAACGGCGCAATGTCGTTGCTGTCCCGCATGGTGTCAATACCGTCATTCATGGCGATATAGCGGACGTTGTGGCGGGGGAAGAAGTCCTCGATCAGTGTGCCGGTCTGCAAGTAATTTCGACCCAACCTCGATAAATCTTTCGTTATCACAAGATTTATCTGCCTGCGCTCGATGGCCTTTAACATTCGTTTCAGGTCGGGGCGCTCCATGTTCAGCCCCGTGTAGCCATCGTCCTGATAGACTGCCACAACCTCCCATCCCTGCTTTTCGCAGTAGCTTTCCAGCATATCCCGCTGGTTGGCAATACTGGCGCTCTCCCCGTCAAGGTCATCGTCTTTGGAAAGCCTGCAATAGATGGCCGCCCGGAAGCTGCCCGCCAGAATTGCGTCCATGCCTGTATATTCGTATCCGTTCATCATAACCGTTTACCCGCACAATCCAGACGGAACACGGTTCTTCTGAACCTCGTCTTTATTATATCGCAAATCTTGTGTTTTCGCAAGATTTTCCTTGCCGGTATTCTGCCCATATTTTTGGGCAATCAGGCTTACAAAGACATCCGCTGCGTCCAGCTCGCCGTCAAAAACTGTGGTAACATGAATCTCTGTTTTCGTTTTTGCCATAGGCAGTTATCCTCCATAATAGAATAGCCAGACAAGGAGAAGGTCGGCAACGAAGTCCGGCAACGGGCTTCAAAAAACCTCAAAACCATCTCTGTCTGGCGGTTTGGTTACAATTTATATTTTCTTTTATTTTTCTGTTGCTTTGGTTGCTGATAGGGGAAAAAGCCCGCAGTTACGGGGCTTTCCCCGGCAACCAGCCCGGCAACGGGAGTGCAACAAAGTCGGCAACGGGGTTGGATTTTCAGAAAGGAAGCTCCATCTGCTCTGTGACCTCCACAAATCCCTCCGGGATTTTTTCGGCTCCGCCCTCGGTATTCGTTGCCGGGGCTTCACGCTCCCAGCCCTTTTGCCTGCCGTATTCCGGGAACATCCGGGGATTGGAAAAGTAGTGCCAGCCTGTGACACAGTGGTTCATAATGTCGTTGACCTCCCGGATTTCCCATTGCTTCGGCTCGTCAAAAGGGTGGTTCAGGGCTTCCCGGAAAAGCTGCTTGGAACACACCATGCTGCCGGTATAGCGGTCAAGGTAGGCTTGGATCATCCCGGCCTTGGTATCCTCCGGCATAAAATCCCGCTGGTGTTCTTTGAGATAGCGTACCATTTCGGGGCTGAAAGACAGCTTAAAATCCCCGCTGCGGTAAATGGTCATGGCTTCCGCCCATAGCTGCTCAATGTAGGCTCTGGAAGCGGCTTCATCATCCAAAATGTGAACTTCCGCCTGTTCCGGGTACACCATGACCGGCAGAAAGCGCCGGTTGCCGGATCGGTCAAGGGGCAGGAAGTCAAGGGCATTGGAAGTGCCGCCGAACACGCATTGCCGCAGCCTGTCCTCCGGGTGGGTTTCGTATGGGATTTTATAGACCTCCTTCTGTCGGCTCAAAAAAGACTTGATTTCCTCAATGCTCTTGGCGTTTGCGGTGGCAATCATCTCCGACATCTCAATAATCCAGTGGCCTTGCAGTTTGCGGTACACATTGTCATCGTCCAGCTTGCGAAGGTCATCGGAAAACCACTCGTCTTTCACGGCCAGCAGCCGGAAAAAGGTGGATTTCCCGGCTCCCTGACCGCCCACCAGACAGAGCATGACCTCAAATTTGCAGCCGGGATGAAACGCCCGGTGGATGGCTCCCAGTAGGAACAGCCGCAGGGCTTCATAGGTGTACTGGTCGCTGTCGGCTCCTAAAAAGTGGTGCAGACAGGTACGGATACGCTCGGTTCCGTCCCATGAAAGGCCGTTCAGGTAGTCCCGGATGGGGTGATAGCCGTTTTCATTGGCAGCGATCCCGATGGCGGCTGCAATCTTCTTTTCGCTGGTCAGCCCATAGGTTTCTTCCAGATACAGGAGCAGATAATTCATATCCGTGTCCGTGATGGCGGTGCCGGTACGGTGGTAGCCGATGGGCTTAATGATGTCGGTACGCTCGGTCAGCAGATTTTTGGCGATTGCTCCGGAAAGCAGTGGGTCATTCTGAAAGACGGTCAGGCAGTTGCGGATACTGTTACGGATGCCGCCTTTCTCGGTGCTTTCCAGCATGGCCTTAGCGTCTGACATTCCCACGGATTTTCTGCACAAGGTCAAAGGTCTGCTGGTCAATGATAGGCTCATGGGTATTCTCGAAAATTGTCCATTCGTCCTCCGGGACATAATGGCTTTTCTTGTCCTTGAAGTGCTTTCGGGTCTTGAAATTGATGGTGTGTCCCAGATATTCACGCTTTTCAAGAATGTTGCAGATGGTGGAAGAACCCCAGCCGTACACATCTTTGAAAGTCTTGTTTTTGTTCACGCCCTCGCCGTGCTGGGCAAGGTAAGCGGACGGAATGAGGACTTTTTCTTCTTTCAGCTTGCTGGCGATCTGATACGGACCGTAGCCCTCAATCGTCATGGCAAAGATGCGCTTGACCACATCAGCGGCTTCGGGGGCAACCAACCATTGGTCTCTGGCTTCGTTCCAGAGATAGCCGTAAATGACCGTGCCTGTGAGGTGCTTGCCGGACTTGCCTTTTGACTGGAAAGTGGAACGGATTTTACGGCTGGTGTCTCTGGCGTAATACTCGTTCATAATGTTGCGGAAAGGGGTAAAATCATCGTCCCCTCTGGCACTGTCCACGCCGTCATTGATGGCGATAAGGCGAACGCCACGCTGACGCAGGATTTCCATAATCTGACCGACTTTCAGATAGTCACGACCCATGCGGCTCATGTCCTTGATACACAGATACTCCACATTCCCGGCTTCAACCTCTTTCATCATTGCCAAAAATCCGGGACGGTCAAAGCAAGTACCACTAATGCCATCGTCCGTGAAATGGACAATGTTTGTAAAGCCCTGCCGTGCGGCGAACTCCTCCAACATGGTCTTTTGATTGGAAATGGAATTGCTCTCACGCTGTTGGTCATCATCTTTGCCAAAGTCATCACGGCTCAATCGCTCATAAAGAGCTGTGATTTTCTCGTTTTTTCTCATAACTTGCGCTCCTTTTTTCGGTTTTAGGTTGTGTGTTCTAAGAGACTTCCCAACCGCTTGATTAAGAAGTCTTTTAGAGCATACAACACCTGCGGCCAATTTGTATTTCTTGTACTGGCGTACCGCAAAGTGGTGAGGGTCACGGGATTCCAGCTCGTCGAACATCAGGTCAACGGCGTTTTTGTATTCCTCGTCATCCTCCCGAACTTCCATGCTGTTTATCATCTCGATGAGGGTGGAGAAGTTTTGCTCCTCAATGGGGGCCTCATAGTGGATGTACCCAATCAGGGCACAGTACAGCAGTGTTTCCGCTTTGACCCAAAAATCGTCCCCGGCCTTTCCCTCGCCCTTGGTGTTGGCTATCAACGTGGTAACCAGCTTCAAAATGTCCTTCTCCGAGTGGATGTAGGCAAAGGGGTTATAGTGCATGGACTTCTTGAAGTTGATGGTGTTGAGGACCTTTATCCGGTAAGGCTCATAGATAACTTTGCCGCGCTTATCCTTCATGGGCTTTCCGTCCTTATCCATCTTGGGAGCGCCCCGCTGGAGCATCTTGCCGCACTCCACCAGGATGGTGCCTTTGGGGTCTGTGACCACATAGGAGCTGTGCATCTGCATGAGGTTCGGCTTGAGCCAGAAGCGTGTCTTACCGGAACCCGAGCCGCCGATCACCAGAACATTTTTGTTTCTGGCGGTCTTGGGGTCCTTGGGTCGGCTGTTCATGGTCAGGCTTTCCGTTTTGGTCAGAATCACATTATTCTGCGGCACCGGGTCAATGTAGGGTGCAATGTCCTCATGGGTTCCCCAGCGGGCGGAACCGTACTCCATGCCATGCCGGTATTTTTTGGCGTTCTTGCTTTTGAGATAGACGGCCAACCGCAGACCAGCGCCACAGCACAGTCCCACCAACAGGTCCAGCGGGTGAAGGCTGGGCCACCAGCTGGCCAGCGCCACCGGCAGCGTGGAGAAGAACGAGAGCATTTTTGCCGAAGCGTCCGCACCTGTGGCCATACGCCAGCCTTCTCCAAAATTGGTGGCGAACAGACCCACCAGGAGATATGGCAGGTTCAGCAGAACGAGCTTTTTGATGTCCAACTGCTTTTTCATCGTTCCAGCTCCTTCCGCTTGTGCCGGTCCATAACCGTATTCTGAAGCAGTTCTTTGAACTTACCCAGTTTCTCCAATATGGACGGGCGTTCTGTTTTCTGCGCCTTTTTCACCTTTTTGCTGGTGTATTCGGTAAAGGCGGCGGTCAGAGCATCCGCATCCCGCCCTTTGAAGAAAATCAGGTACTTGGGCGGAGAGCTGCTGCGGTCTTTTTTAACGGCATAATCCACACCGTACTTCCGGGCAATCTTCTCAAACTCACGGATAGAGGGGTCGGTGATCTCGATGTTGGATACGCCCTGGTTCTGACCGATCAGCTGTTTCACGGTCTGCTTGCCATGCGGTATCACGGGAGCGTCCCGGCTTCTTTGCTTTTGCAGCTTCTTTTCCTTGCGGTAAGCCATGTACTTGGCAATAGCGGCCTTAAACAGCCGCCCTGTGAGCTTTGTGCCGCTGACTACCAGCGTCAAAGTTCTGTTTTCCACTTCCTCCTGCATAGGTCATCGCCTCCTTTCCACAGGTTTTGCAGGGGTGGTGCTTGATACTAGGGCGGGACCACCAGCCGCCGCAGCAGAAATTTCACGATTAGAACCTCCTTTCAGCGCAGCTGGTCGGAACGATCATAGTAGAGATGTCCCTGACGCACCTTGGCATGGCTGAGAATCTTGATGTGGCCCTTTTCCTGGCTCTCCAGGCTTTTCTGGTATCCGGCCTCCGTCAGAAACAGACGGGTCCGTTCGCCCTTCCATCCCACCGGGGAATCGTAGGTCAGCACATCGAAGATAATCATGTGCCGGGTATCCTCAGCAAACCGCTGTAAATCCATGTACTCGTGCCCGTGGTAGTTCTGTGCCCCGGCTTTGAGGCGCATTTCCTCCATCAGCTGGCCCACGGTCTTACGCTCAGGCATGGCGCGCACCTCCTTTCCCGCGCCCCTGGCCCTTCACGGTCAGGATACCGTTCAGGGTGGTGGCGGTGATCCGCAGGCGCTCGGCGGTGGCGATGTCATTCTTCACGGTCTCGTCAATACCGTGGCCGCAGACCACCAGCACATGGGACCGGCGCAGGTAGTCCCGCGCCATATCCAGCCCGTCCTTGTGTTCCTGGGGAATCTCGTCCTTGAGGAAGGTGGGCAGGAACAGCACCGGGCAGATGGGCGAATACCCGGCGTCATACACCTGACGGCAGTAGGCCGCAGCGTTCTCGGCGTTCTCATACTGGCTGTTGCTCCAGGGAGCCGTAATGTAAGCAAGGGGTCGTTTCATGGCAAAATCCTTTCTCCCGGTGCGTCCGGGCAGTAGAAAAGCGGCTGTTTACCAGCCGCCTGCGTACATATCGTGGTTAACCTGTGCGGTGTAGTGGTTGCTGATCGTGGTCGGCGCATTGAACAGCACCGCAAGCAGATACTGCTTCATGTTGCGGATTTCGGTGGTATTGTTCCGCAGGCACTCCATGACAAACTCGATGTGGGAGCAGTCCAGCTTCAAAAACCGGGAGCAGACCACCTCATGGGGAAAGTCGCTGCCAGCGATCCGGGTGGTTTTCCGCTTGGCGCAGACGGTCTCCACCATCAGCTCCACAATCTCGTCCAGGTCCTCCCGGTAGGTGGTAAACTCCCGGCACAGGTGGTCATACTCGATGTTCTCCAGAATCAAATCCCGATAACTCTCCATCTCTGTGAGCGACATCGCATCCCTTCCTTTCCGTTCCGGCAGCTGTGCTGCCGCTATCTCCCGGAAGGGAATGGAATCGGTACTTGCTCTATGAGTATTTTGTTTTTGGGTACTTGATTTCTTAGTATTTAATTGTGTCGGATTTTCCGGCAACGGTTTCTTCGTTATCGGTTTTTCCGTTGTCGGATTTTCCGATGACGGAACATCTGTAATGGGGCGCTCATAGATGCTGTATTCATTGGCCCCAAATTTTCCGGTGGCATCTATAGTCTGCCTGCGTCGGATATACCCCGCACGTTCCAGTTCGTTGATTGCAGAACGAATGGCATCTTTGCTTTCCCGGTTGATAAAACAAAGACCAGATAAGGTGTAGTCCCAATCGTCCGGCAAAGACAGCATCTGAGAGAGCAGTCCTTTCGCCTTCAACGACAACCGTTTGTCTTTCAGATGGAAGTTACTCATGACGGTGTAATCACCTGTGCGTTCCACACGAAAAACAGCCATGCTATATCACCTGCCTTGCCGTTCGTGTTTCATCGTGTTACAGGTCATAAAACACATCATCCACTGAAACGCCTCTGACCGTTTTGTCGAGATCGGCAATCAATGCATCTAACTGTGAACTGACTTCACTGCATTCCCAATTGACCCCTTTGTAGAGGCGACACTCTGTAACATACTCATTGCCATCCAAGGCGAGATAAAAATCAGCGGTGACAAGAAATCCGGCATCATGTAATAGCCATAGATTTATAGTTTGAGCATCAATTGGGCTACCGGAACCATTTTCAGAATATAGAAGCGTTACCCACTTCTTGAAAAGCTCTGATTCGCAATACACCATGCACTGCTCTCTGTTTTTTTCAGTGCGAAAAGAGTATATGGTCTCGGAGTTTTCCCAGATGGTACGAATAAGAGACCGCGGATCAACTTCTTCCAAAAGGTTTTCCAGTTCGACTTGCTGGTTGTAAGTCGATTCAGTAGTTATAAAGATATCCTTCAGTGTGTTTTCCAAATCTTCAACTGTGTGCATATATATCCCCCCAATCTCGCAATGGTCTATTTCTTCCAACATACAACATATCAAGGGTGATGCTTTCTTTTAGGCTTGAAGTCGAGGACATGGCCCTCGATCACATGGGCATACCGCTTGATTTTGATTTCCCGGCGCTGCTGACTCAGGAGAGCGGCCTGATACCCGTCCTCTGTGAGAAACAGCCGCATTTCATCACCGGGGCTACCGTAAGAACTGGGACGCTGAACGGAAAACTCGATCATCCAGCGGGTGTTATCCTGAAAACGCTCTACGGCAAGAATGTTGTGCCCTTTCAGCTCACGGGCCGAAATATCCCTCATAGGCGGCTCCTTTCATCGTTCCTGGTCTCTCTGGCGCTTCTTCTGCCACGCCTCCAGCAGCTTGATAATGGTTTCCTGCATCCGCTGGGGCGTGTAACTCTTGGGAAAATACTTCCGCAGGGTGTCGGAGGTGAAAGTCACCCGGTCCAGATCGCTTTTCTTTTCCTCGCCCATGATGACGCGCATCATATCGAGGGTCAGATGTCCCTCCTGGCTGTATCTCTTGAGCCGCTGGGCCTGGGAAAGAGAGGGGGTAGACTGTTCGCTGTCCATCGCGTCCAGCAAATCCCGCTGTTCCTCTTTTTTGAGGAAAGACAGCTCATAAGCCGGATTGAGTGCGATTTTCTGTTCATCAATCATATCCAGCAGTTCGGGAATCAGTTCTGTCAGGCGGATATAGCGTTGAATTTGATTTCGGCTCTGACCAACTTGCTCGGCCAAAATATCCCGTGACTTCTTTCCATCCGACTTGTGCCCAACTTGGGCACAAGTTAAATCGGACCGTTCCCCTTGGTGCTTCATAGCCTCTAGCTTCATCTTGTAGGCAAAGGCTCTCTCGCTGGGAAGCAGGCTTTCCCGCTGCAAGTTGCTGTCCACCATGATGATGGTGGCGGCATCATCGTCCAGGTCGCGGACAATGACCGGCATGGTTTCTTTCTCGGCCAGTTCACTGGCCCGGTGCCGCCTGTGACCGGCTACCAGCTCATAGCCACCCTCCGGGTCCGGGCGAGCAATCGCCGGAACCAGAACACCGTACTGCCGAACACTGTTGGCGGTCTCCATCATGGCTTCGTCATCCTTGACTTTGAAGGGATGGTTCTTGAAAGGATGCAGTTCAGACAGCGGGATTTCCCGTACCTTCTCCAGCTTGGCATCCTGGCGGCTTTCTTCGGTGGAAAACAAGTCATCGTATGGAGCAAGCTCTACTTTTTTCGCGCTGCTTTTCAAGTTTCATCACCTCCTGGGTCAGATTTTTGTAACCCTCGGCCACTTTGCCCTTGGGGTCATGGGCAAAAATACTCTTGCCCTCGGCACTGATTTCCTTTGCCCGGACGGAATGGGGAATCTCAGTTCCGAACACTTTGATTTTGCTGCCGTAGGTTTCTCGCAGCAGAGCCGCAATCTCCTTGGCAAAGTTGGTGCGGTTGTCCACCATCGTCAGCAGGATACCGTCGATCTGGAGCTTGGGGTTGATCTGCCGTTTCACCTTATTGACCGTCTGGAGCAGCTGTTCCAAGCCCTTGGCGGGCAGATACTCCGCCTGGACGGGGATTATTACCCTGTTGGCAGCAGCCAACGCATTGATCGTAAGCATCCCCAAGGAGGGCTGACAGTCAATCAGGATCTGGGAATACTGTCCCTTGAGAGTGTCCAGATACTGCCGCAGGATTGTCTCTCGGCTCATGGCGTTCACCAGAGAGACCTCCATGCCGGAGAGCTGGATGTCAGCGGGCATCAGGTCAACGCCCTCCGGGTGATGCAGGATACCCTCGCCGGGGCGCAGCGGCTCGTCCATCAGGATACGGCCCATCGCGTCGGACAGGGTAAAGGGGAGCTTGTCCGGCTGGGGGTGGCCCAGGCTGATGGTCAGACTTCCTTGCGGGTCCCCGTCGATCAGCAGCACTTTCTTCCCGGCCTGTGCCAGCCCGATACCCAGGTTTGCGCAGGTGGTTGTCTTGCCAACGCCGCCTTTCTGGTTGGCGATGGCGATAATTTGTGTGTTCATTTCAGTTTCCTCCTGTGTATTGAACAGAAGATGGAATGTAAAGAGGGTAAACTACCCCCTTGGGTTTTCTTAAAATCAAGAACATTTCGGCATCCTTTTGATTTAGGATTCATTTATCACGGTTCTGTACCGGACACTCCCATTGCCTGCGACGCTTTTAACGCTCGGACTGTGGCTGAGTGTAAGTTTTCCCCCTGTCCCTGGATCGTGGCCTCAAGTTATCAAGCTCTTTACCGGCGATAGGGAAGTCGCTCGACCCGTAGGCGTCATGGCGTATCACCGGAGTGGCTCTCCGAGGGACGGTTGTACCTGATGTTCTTCTGAATTTTCAAGGTCCATGAGATGTAACTCTCACTTGTAGGCCACGGCAGAGGCCGTTTGTTGCGCAAAAAATAAAAAAAGGAGCAGAAAAATTTTCTGCTCCCTGTTGTGACAAGGTATAATGACCTTTTATTGTGTGTAGCCACGCTTTTTACTCCAATTCCTAATCAACAGTAAAATCGTGTTGTGCATCTGTTCACTATTGTAATGCGAGGGGAAATACTGCTTGATTTCTTCTTCTTCAACAATCATCGGCTCTCTCTGGTTTGGTTTCTTTTTCGATAAGATAGAAACCAAGTAATCTTCTGTGAAGTCTGATTCACTGGCCTTTTCTCGGATGGCTTTTGCCTGAGAAATAGATGGGGTTGCTTTTAGTGCTACCATCACCTTATATAGTAGCTTTTGTTGCTTCTTGTCCAAGTAGGAAATAGATACAGCTGGATTCAATGCGATTTTTCGATTATCAACCATTTCAAGAATTTCTGGTATTAATTCAGTAAGACGGATATAGCGAGAAATTTGGTTGCGACTTTGACCGACTTGTTCAGCAATTAACTCTCTGGATTCTTTTCCGACACACTTCCGCCCAAGTTGGGCGGAAGTAAATCCTTTACGCCCCTGATGGCTCATAGCTGCCAACTTCATTTTGTATGCAAAGGCTCTTTCACTTGGGAGAATCGTCTCACGCTGAAGGTTTGCATCTACCATGTTTACAACTGCCTCATCATCCGTCATAGACCGGACTAAAACAGGCATCTCAGAGTAACCCAATACTTCACAAGCCGCTTTGCGTCGATGACCAGAAATTAGTTCATAGCATTCCTCACCAATCTGGCGAGCCACCGCTGGATGAATTACACCGTGAATTTCAATGCTCTCAACAAGACGCCGAAATTCCTCATCGTCTCGTACCTGAAAGGGATGATTCTTAAATGGCTTCAGTTGTTCCAAGGGAATGTTTTTTACTGCTTGCCTTTGATCGTCTCGTCCCATAATGGCCCCCTTTACTGAAAGCTGAATTCGTCCAAAATTACGGAACTGGCTGCTGTGAAAATAGCAGCGAGCATGGACAAAATGTATTTTTGAAATCAGAATACATTTTTGCGTTCCCGTTTAGATTTGTACAAACAGCCCAAAATAACAATAAAAAACCCCCGCACATTGCCCAATTGGGAATGTACGGGGGTTTTGGCGATTAGATATAAACCTCCACGGTTAAATCATGCCATTTTGACGGTTTTATGCCGTATCCATGGGATTTATAGAAGGTTTGTGCTTCATCAAATCCAATGGTGAATGACAGAACTCTTACTTGCGGGGGTTCTTGATAGCAGCCTGCGCGGCGGCCAGGCGGGCGATGGGCACACGGAAGGGAGAGCAGGACACGTAGTCCAGGCCAACCTTGTGGCAGAACTCCACGGAGGTGGGGTCGCCGCCGTGCTCGCCGCAGATACCCATGTGGATGTCGGGACGGGCCTGGTGGCCCAGCTTGACGGCCATATCCACCAGCTTGCCTACGCCCTTCTGATCCAAGTGAGCGAAGGGATCGGACTCGTAGATCTTATTCTCGTAGTAGTAGTTCAGGAACTTGCCGGCGTCGTCACGGGAGAAGCCGAAGGTCATCTGAGTCAGGTCGTTGGTGCCGAAGGAGAAGAACTGGGCCTCCTTGGCGATCTCGTCGGCGGTGAGGGCGGCACGGGGGATCTCGATCATGGTGCCCACCTCATACTTCATATCGATGCCGGAGGCAGCGATGATGGCGTCGGCGGTCTTGACCACCACGTCCTTGACGAACTTGAGCTCCTTCACCTCGCCCACCAGGGGGATCATGATCTCGGGGACCATGGTCCAGTCGGGGTGCTTCTTCTGCACGGTGATGGCGGCGTTGATGACGGCGGTGGTCTGCATGGCGGCGATCTCGGGATAGGCAACCGCCAGACGGCAGCCGCGGTGGCCCATCATGGGGTTGAACTCGTGGAGGGAGTCGATGACGTTGTGGAGCTTCTCCAGAGGAATGCCCATCTCGTTGGCGATCTCCACGATGTCCTCCTCCTTGGTGGGGAGGAACTCATGCAGCGGGGGATCCAGGAAGCGGATGACCACGGGGTGGCCCTCCATGGCCTCGTAGATGCCCTCGAAGTCGCCCTGCTGATAGGGCATGATCTTGGCCAGGGCCTTCTCGCGGTCGGCCACGTTGTCGGAGACGATCATCTCACGGATGGCCTTGATGCGCTCGCCCTCGAAGAACATATGCTCGGTGCGGCATAGGCCGATGCCCTGAGCGCCGAAGGCGTAGCCCTGAGCGGCGTCGTGGGGGTTGTCGGCGTTGGTGTACACCATCAGCTGGCGATACTTGTCGGCCCAGCCCATCAGGCGGCCGAAGTAGCCGGAGCCGGGATCGGCGGGCACGGTGGCGATGGCCTCGCCGTAGATGTTGCCGGTGGAGCCGTCCAGGGAGATCCAGTCGCCCTCATGATAGACCTTGCCGCCCAGCGTAAACTTCTTGCCCTCGTAGTCCACCACGATCTCGCCGCAGCCGGACACGCAGCAGGTGCCCATGCCGCGGGCCACCACGGCGGCGTGAGAGGTCATGCCGCCGCGGACGGTGAGGATACCCTGGGAGACCTGCATGCCCTCGATGTCCTCGGGGGAGGTCTCCAGACGGACCAGGATGACCTTCTCGCCCCGGTCATGCCACTCCTTGGCGTCTTCGGCGGTGAAGACCACCTTGCCGCAGGCGGCGCCGGGGGAGGCGGCCAGGCCCTTGCCGATGACGTCGGCCTTCTTCAGGGCCTCGGGATCGAAGGTGGGGTGCAGCAGAGCGTCCAACTGCTTGGGATCGACGCGGCACACGGCCTCCTTCTCGTCGATCATGCCCTCGTCCACCAGGTCCACGGCCACCTTGATGGCGGCGGTGGCGGTGCGCTTGCCGTTACGGGTCTGGAGCATGTACAGTTTCCCATTTTCGATGGTAAACTCCATGTCCTGCATATCCTTGTAGTGCTGCTCCAGGCGGTTGGCGATGTCGGCAAACTGCTCGTACACCGCGGGCATCTCCTCATGGAGCTTGGAAATGGGGGAGGGGGTGCGCACGCCGGCCACCACGTCCTCGCCCTGGGCGTTGATAAGGTACTCACCGAAGAGGGCCTTCTCACCGGTGGCGGGGTTGCGGGTGAAGGCCACGCCGGTACCGGAGTTGTTGCCGGAGTTGCCGAACACCATGGACTGTACGTTGACGGCGGTGCCCCAGTCGTAGGGGATCTCGTTCATGCGGCGGTACACATTGGCACGGGGGTTGTCCCAGGAGCGGAACACGGCCTTGACGGCCTCCATCAGCTGGACCTTGGGATCCTGGGGGAAGTCCTCGCCCTTTTCCTTCTTGTAGAACTCCTTGAAGAGGACCACCAGGCGCTTCATGTCGTCGGTGTCCAGCTCCACGTCCAGCTTGACGCCCTTCTCGGCCTTGACCTCGTCGATGATCTCCTCAAAGCGCTTCTTGGACAGCTCCATGACCACGTCGGAGAACATCTGGATGAACCGGCGGTAGGAGTCGTAGGCGAAACGGGGGTTGTTGGTGAACTTGGCCAGGCCTTCCACCACCACGTCGTTGAGGCCCAGGTTGAGGATGGTGTCCATCATGCCGGGCATGGAGGCCCGGGCGCCGGAGCGGACGGAAACCAGCAGGGGGTTCTCGGGATCGGCAAACTTCTTGCCGCAAATCTCTTCCATCTTACCCAGGTACTCGTAAATCTGAGCCTGGATGTCCTCGTTGATCTGACGACCGTCATTATAATACTGGGTGCAGGCTTCGGTGGTCACGGTAAAGCCCTGAGGCACCGGCATGCCCAGATTAGTCATTTCAGCCAGGTTGGCGCCCTTGCCTCCCAGCAGCTCCCGCATGGAGCCATTGCCTTCGGAGAACAAGTAGACGTACTTATGAGAATTGCCCATTTTCCATTCCTCCTAAGTTGGCCCCGCCCGGTCGGCGGGACCGATCGCTGGGTTCTATTATAGCATTCTGACAAATAAATGCAAGGGCTGGAGGGGGTTATGTGCCAATTTTCACCAAACTGTAGAGTATGAAAATAATTTTCAAAACCTGGAAATCTGTTCGAAAACGTCATGAAATTGTAACCGGTCCGGCCTTGACAGAATGAGGTTACAGTTGTACCCTATACGTGAAAGGTACATTTGTAACCGGAAGGAGGCATCGCTATGGGCGCTGTGGAAGAAAAGATCACCGAGGCGGAGCTGGAGGTGATGGAGGTGCTGTGGCAGGCGGCTGAACCCCTGCCCCTGGGGCAGATCAAGGGGGCCCTGGCGGAGAAGAACGGGGAGACCGTCAAGACCCTGCTGCGGCGGCTGTGCGCCAAGGGGGCGGCGGCCCAGGAGAAGGGGCAGGTCTACTCCTACTATCCTCTGGTGAGCCGGGAGGAGGTAGGCACCAGCCGCACCCGCAAGCTCATCGACAAGCTGTACGCCGGGTCGGCCCGGCAGATGGTGGCCGCCCTGGTGGAGCACGACCAGCTGACCGGAGCGGATATCGCCGAGCTGCGGGCCCTGCTGGACGCCCTGGACAGGGAAGAGAGGGGCTGATATGGCGGCCTTTCTGCTGACGCTGGTCAAACTGAGCCTGTTGGGCTCGGTGCTGGCGGTGCTGCTGATGCTGGTGCGGCCCTTTATCAAGAGCAAGGCGGCGGCCTACTACCTGTGGCTGCTGGTACTGGCGCGGCTGTGCCTGCCCTGGGGGGTGACCATCCCCCTGCCCGCCCGGCCCATGGAGCCGGTCACCCTGTCCCAGACCCAGACCGTCCAATCTGACGGGACACAGACCCAGCCGGTCCAGGAGGGGACAGAGGAGGACGCAAATCCCGCCCCTGCGCCGTTGGACTGGCGGGGAGTGGTAACCTCTTCAACCCTGTGGTTCGTCCTGTGGGGGGCCGGGGCGGCACTGTGGCTGGGGCGGTATGTGTGGGGCTACCGGCGCTTTGCCGCGCTGGTACGCGCCTCTGCTCGGCCTGCCGGGGAAGAGGCCAAGCAAGTGCTGGCTACCCTGGCCCCCCAAGGCCGGGTGACTCTGCTGGAATGTGTCCACGTTCACACCCCCATGCTGCTGGGAGTGGTGCGGCCTGCCATCGTGCTGCCCCGTGGAGTGGAGGCCGACCGGCTGGAGGACATCCTGTCCCACGAGCTGACCCACGCCCGGCGGCACGACCTGCTCTATAAGTGGCTGGCGGCGGCGGTGACCAGCCTCCACTGGTTCAACCCCCCTGATGGCGGTGGTACGGCGGCAGATCTCCCACGCCTGTGAGCTCTCCTGTGACGAGGCGGTGACCCGTAACATGGATGGCCCCGCCCGGCGGCACTACGGGGAGACCCTGCTGGCCCTGGCCGCCCGGCCCCCCAGAGGCATGGGGGTGCTGGCCACCACCCTATGCGAGAAAAAGGAAGAGATGAAAGAAAGGCTGGTGCTGATCATGGATAAGAGGAAACAGAGCCCCATCGCCCTTGGGGTGACGGTGCTGTTATCGGCTGCCCTGATGGGCTGTGCCCTAGTGGACGGAGGAACTGCTGCCGGAACCGGCAATCTGGTAGAGCATTTCCAGACCGCCGATCAGGTGCAGGGCTGGACCCTGGAGCTGGACTGGAAGCAGATGGCACAGCTTTCCGCTCTGCTCAACGGGGCGGACGCGGATCTGGCGCTGAAGCCGGAGGAGAGCTGGCTGGGGTATGTGTTTGCCCCGGAGTCCGACGGCGGCGGTCAGAGCGGCGTGACGGTGGGCAGTTCCATTCTCCCGGAACAGGCGCACTATGTGGCCTTTGGGGTGGAGGGGAATCTCCCCAGCAATCTGCCCGGGGTCCATGTGGGCCTGTATGACGCTGACGGCAATTCTGTGATCTGGAAGGCGGGGCTGTCCTCTTACCAGATGGTGGTCTTTGAATTGCCCGAGCAGGGACAGAGCTATACCCTGCGAATCAGCGGCGACGGGGCGGAAAACGGAGCCGATTTTTGGTATTTCACCGATGATACCTGCCCCGTGGACGATTTCCTGAAACACTGAGGAAAGGGGTGTTTTCTATGACATCCTTCCTGTATACCCTGCTCAAGCTGAGCCTGTTGGGCTCGGTGCTGGCGGTGCTGCTCATGCTGGTGCGCCCCCTCATCAAGAGCAAGGCGGCGGCCTACTACCTGTGGCTGCTGGTGCTGGTGCGGCTGTGCCTGCCCTGGGGGGTGACCATCCCCCTGCCCGCCCAGCCGGCGGAGCCGGTTACCCAGGCCCAGACCCAGACCGTGCCTTCCGGTGGGATGCAGACCGGAACTGTGCAGGGTCAGACAGGGGAGAGCATAAATCCCGCCAAGCCCGAAAGCCCCGCCGTGCCGGAGACGCCCGCCCCTGCGCCCTTTGACTGGCGGGGGCTGGTGACCTCCCCGACCCTGGGGTTTGGCCTGTGGGCTGCCGGGGCCGCCCTGTGGCTGGGGCGGTATGTATGGGGCTACCGGCGCTTTGCCGCGCTGGTGCGCGCCTCCGCCCGGCCCGCCGGGGAAGAGGCCCGGCAAGTGCTGGCCGCCCTGGACCCCAAAGGCCGGGTGGCTCTGCTGGAGTGCATCCACGTCCATACCCCCATGCTGCTGGGAGTGGTGCGGCCTGCCATTGTGCTGCCCCGAGGGGTGGAGGTCGACCGGCTGGAGGACATTCTGTCCCACGAGCTGACCCATGCCAAGCGGCACGACCTGCTCTACAAATGGCTGGCGGCGGCAGTGACCAGCCTCCACTGGTTCAACCCCCTGATGGCGGTGGTGCGGCGGCAGATCTCCCACGCCTGCGAGCTGGCCTGTGACGAGGCGGTGACCCGTGCCATGGACGGCCCCGCCCGGCGGCACTACGGGGAGACCCTGCTGGCCCTGGCCGCCCGGCCTCCCAGAGGCATGGGGGTGCTGGCCACCACCTTATGCGAGGAAAAGCAGCAGCTGAAGGAAAGGCTGGTGACCATGATGAAAGGCAGAAAGCAGGGCCCTGCCGCGCTGGCGGCCACCCTGGCCCTGGCCATTGCGTTGACCGGCTGCGCCGCCATCAGCGGCGCGGTGCCCAGCGCCAGTCCGGCGCCCTCGCCGGACCAGAGCGCCCTGCTGGAGGAGGCGGCGCTGTACGACCTGGACTTTGACCTCCAGATGGCCCTTCCCAAGGATCTGGACGACCAGCTGCTGGTGAAGCTGCCGGAGGAGGGGGATACCTTCCTGGCCTCCGTGTGGGAGAAGCGCAGCTACGAGGCGGCGGGGGGCGGCGACACCGATATGGGGTGGCTTTTCACCCTGGCCCGGTGGGATCAGGCCCAGTACGAGCAGTATCTGGTCTCCGACGGCAGCGGGGTGGACCTCTTTGCCTGCAAGGACGGCTGGTACTATGTGCGGTTCCACCCCACCGACGTGCGCTTCTACAGTGACTCCCAGGACCAGGCCACCCTGGAGGAGCAGAGCAAGGCCTGGGAGACCCTGAACACCCGCCTGCCGGAGGAGGTATGCCCCGACTTCATTGCCCGCAACAGCCTGGAGGCATACGACGCCAGCATGACCTTCCACGACGGCTGCCTGTGGGACAGCGACCACCGCTACGTCTACTTCCGGACCGGGGACTGGAGCGAGTCCATCACCCTTCTCCTCTCCCAGCCTGCCAAGCAGGGGACGGGGGGCCTCTGGTGCGTGGAGGGCTGGATGGACAACAACTACGGCACCCGCTATCTGGTGCTGCCCCGGGACACCGGTACCACGGCGGCGGACTACTATACCGCCCTCCAGCATCAGGTGGACGAGGGCTATGAGCCCGGACTGCTGGAGCCCCTCTCCGCCGCCAAGGAATGGCTGAGCGAGCAAGGCTACGACGTGGGCGCCGGCCATGTGGAACTGCTGGAGGGGGCGCCGGCCTGGAACATTTATGAGCGGGAGATGGTTCCCATTCTGGAACAGGAGCGTCCCATGACCCTGCTGACCTATGAGAACGGCCGGGAGACGCAGTCTCAGCCCTACGGCACCAGCGCCACCAACCGCTATCTCGGGGTACGGACCTGGGTGAAGGCCCAGGCGCCCGAGGTGCTCAACGGCGAGGCCATGACCTGCACCGCCGAAAACGGAGACAGCCTTATCTTCCTGAAGGAGAGTGGCCTGGTAGGGATCACCCGGGAGGGCAAGACTAGCTGGTATACCTACGCCTACGATTACGACGGACCCAACCCCTATGAATCTGTCTATGCAGAGGCATATTATGAGGAGTGGGTGGAGATGAACCAGCCCCTTGCCCACACCTACTCCGAGGCAGAGCAGGAGGCAGCCTTTGAGGCGGTGCGGGACCTCTTTAAAACCAGCTATGCAGGCTGCACGCTGGGGACCCTCAGCTACGACTCTCAGCGCTCCTATGAGGAGGCTGCCCGGTACCTGAACACGGACGATCCTCAGCAAATCAATAACTTAATTGTTATATTCGGCGAGTTTACTACAGATGGCAATCAGGCGGTGCTGAATCCCAACAGTACCTACACCGATTACATGTTCATCCTCCAGCGGGAAGACGCAGATGCTCCCTGGATCTTCATCGACGGGGGCTATTGAGTCCCACAAGCAGAAAAAAGACTCCCTGCCCACTGGGCAGGGAGTCTTTTTGTCTCAGTATTTGTTGACCATCCCCGAAATCAGGGGAGTGGGCACCAGCCACATGATGAGGAACACCAAGAGGTTGGGTGCGGACAGGGAGGCGTAGGCCCCCACAAAGGTGAGGTAGAAGGCCAGGATCAGGCCTACCACCGCCCCCAGGCTGGCCAGCACCGCCGAGGTGCGCACCGCCCGGCGCAGGCGGGCGGCGCCCACCACCGCCTCTGAGTAGGGGCCGATGCCCTCCCGGCAGAGGACGGCGGTGAGGATGTCGCTGTGGGCCTGGTCCTCGTCGGA
This sequence comes from Flavonifractor sp. AGMB03687, assembly GCF_017811815.1. GTDB lineage: Bacteria > Bacillota > Clostridia > Oscillospirales > Oscillospiraceae > Flavonifractor. Next base: position 84,778 of record NZ_JADKZI010000006.1, on the reverse strand, counting down.
CAGCTCCACGCGGCGCTCCGCCGCCGGGTATTCCATCCGGTCCACCGGCAGCTTGAACCGCTGGCGGAGCATGGCGGGGATCAGATTGAAATCCCGGGTAGCCATCACCGGGGTGATCCGGTTGCGGATCAGGGAGGTCAGGGCGGGGTCCACCGTGCCGTGGAGGGTGTAGTTCAGGGCAAAGATGCCCGCCAGCTCTCCGTCGATGGCGCAGAACACCGCGTTCTTCACCCGCAGGCCGGGGGGCAGAGCCACCTCCATCAGCCGCATGAAGTCGGCAGAGCCCACCAGCACCTGTTCGTTGCGGATGACGCCGGACAGACCGCCTTCATAGCAGAAGAAGTTGGACACCCGGCGATAAATGGCCCCCTGGGCCCGCAGCAGGTCGTGAAAGATCTTGTCCAGGCCGCAGCCAGACTCCCGGATGAGGGTGGCGGTGTCGGCCACTACCTTTTCCGCGGGGAAGTCGCCAAAGATCTTGATGCCGTTGAGGGCTACGCAGCCCGGCGGGAAGAGGTCGGTGTCGTTGACCACGATGCCGCTGCCGCCGGTGGCGGTGACGCCGTCCCAGCCGGCAATGGCGGCACCCGACTTGCTCAGTCGCTGGCACAGGGAGAGCCAGGGCAGCCCGAAGCACAGGGCGCCGGACAGGGAAGCGGAGGCGGTGAGGGTGGCGGAAAGGCACCACAGCAGCCGCTCCGGCGCGCCCCGGCCAATGGAGACCACCACGCTGAGCAGCAGGCTGGCAATGAGCAGCAGGGGGGTGATGCGCCTAAAAATGCGCTGGGCGCCGTCGGAGGCCTGGATCTGACGGCCAAAGCCGATGGGCTCGCCGGACCACTTCACATAGGTGTCCCGGCCGTTCCACTTGCCCTCGTCCAGGGTGACCAGATAGGGGTTGGAGGCGGCCACCGCCGTCTTACAGGCCAGCCGCAGGCCCCGCCGCTTCCGGTAGGTGCCCCGCAGCAGCAAAGAAATGCCCAGCACGATGGCGGCGCAGTAGGGCATCTGGCCCTCCCGGGGGTCCAGCATATACATGGTCAGCGCGTCGGCCAGGGTGGCGGCGGAGGCGAAGACCAGTACAGTGTCCATGCCCGCGTCCAGCCGCAGCAGACCGAACAGCCCCCGGAAGAGGGCGTCCAGCCCGATCAGCATGGCCAATCCCTGCACCGCGGCCAGGATGAGCACCCGCAGCTCGGGCGTCAGCATCGCAGGGTGGGGGAAGGCGTCCAGAGTCAGATAGAGTGCGGGGAGGAAGAGAAGAAACACCAGGGTGGAGCGCAGCTTCAGGCTTTTCAGGCCCTTGCCGTACCGCTTGGCCAGATCCGCCGGAGGCAGATCGGGGGCGGGGGGCGGCTCCTTCCGGGGCTTGCGCTCCCGGCGGCGGGGGGAGGGTTCCTCCTCCTCGTCGGTGCCGGGGATGAATTCCTCGGCCCGGCGCACCGCCGTGTCGTCCTCCATGCCCTCCTCTTCAAACATGTGCTCGGCGTAGTCGTCCGCCTTTTTCAGCAGGCGGTTGATGCCCTGGGTGAGGGGACTCTCCTCCGACGCCTCGTCAGGGAAGTCCAGCACGTTGTCCGCCGGAGGGGGCTCCTTCTGCCGGGGTGCCTCCTGTTTCGGGGGAGCCTCTTTTTTCTTGGGGGGCTCCTTTTTGGGAGGCGGCTCCTGCTCCACCGGCGGCTGGGCGGCCTTGGCGCGGGCCGACTCCTGTCCGCCCTCCGGGAAGGTGAGCACCCGTCCCGGCTTTTTCACGTTGGAGGTGTTCCGCTGGCTGTGGGGGATCACCGGGAAGGGGATGGTGTCCTCCTCCACCTTTTTCTTCTTCTGCCCGCCGCCGAACTCCGCCAGGATGGATTCCAGGGAAAATTCGTCTCCGCCGGGCACGTCCTTATTCAATTCATCGTCCCGGTCCTTTGACATGGGAGCATGCTCCTTTTCTGAGGATAGGTAAATCAGCCCATGCGCTGGCGGACGGCCTCATAGAGAAGGATGGCCGCGGCGGCGCTGGCGTTGAGGGAGTTGAGCTTGCCCTTCATGGGGATGCGCACCTTGAAGTCACAGGTCTCGGCCACCAGACGGCCCATGCCGGTGCCCTCGCTGCCGATGACGATGGCGGCGGGGCCCTTCAGGTCGGCGTCGTACAGCAGCCGGTCGCCGTCGGCGGCAGTGCCGAACACCCACACGCCCTCGTCCTTCAGCTCCTTGAGCAGGGCGGGTAGGTTGGGTACCCGGGCCACGGGTACGTGGCTCACCGCGCCGGCGGAGGTCTTGGCCACCACCGCCGTCAGACCGGCGGAGCGGCGCTTGGGGATGATGACCCCGTGGGCTCCGGCGCACTCGGCGGTGCGGATCACCGCGCCCAGGTTGTGGGGGTCGGAAAGCTCATCGCACACCACGATGAGAGGGGGCTCCCCCTTCTCCCGGGCGGCGTTCAGAATGTCGTCCACGCTGGCGTACTCCCGCACCGCCGCCTGGGCAATGACGCCCTGGTGGGAGTGGGTGCGGCTCATAAAGTCCAGCTTCTTCCGGTCGCATTCCACCACCACGATGCCCTTGTCCCGGGCGGCGGCGGCAATGTGGGCCAGAGCAGAGTCGGTCTCTCCCCGGGCCAGGAAGATCTTGTCAATGGGCGTTCCCGCCCGGAGGGCCTCGGTGACGGCGTTACGGCCTTCAATGATGCCGTCCGCCTCGGCCTGGGGGGCCGGTCTGCGCTCCTTCATGATTGGTTCCTGCCTTTCCTGTTAATCTCCTTCAGTATACCACAAGAAGGGCCATAGAAAAAGATAAAAATTCCCCGTCGTGCCCCTCCGGTTTCATAGAAAGTTTACAGCTTTCAGCTTTCCCTTTCTTGTTTTTTCAGGGGTCGTGTGCTATAACTATAATTACTTTCCAGTTGGAATGAATGCACTCAAGGAGGCATTTCTATTGAATCCCGATCGCCAAAACAATAACCGCGGAAAGGGCGGAGGCAACAACAAGCGCAACATCACCGCCATCGTGTCCATCATCCTGTGGGCCCTGGTGCTGACCGTGCTGGTCAACTACGCCTCTTCCATGTTCCGCCAGGCCAATTCGGTGGAGATCAGCTACGGCGTGTTCCGTGAGCTGGTCAAGCAGGATTGTGTGGAAGGAGTCGTCATGGACTCCAACAAGTACACCATCTATCTGAAGGATGGTGTGTCGGTGGATGCCAACGGCAACATCACCAAGACCGCTGAAGCCGCCGGCATCTCCGACGGCAGCGAGACCCAGAAGACCGATCAGAAGGGTACCATTCCCCCGCCCTCGGAGTGGGCCCAGGAAAAGACCACCTACTACTGTGCACCCATCACCCAGGCCAACGTCCGGGATGATGCCCTCATCGATCTGCTGGAGGAGCACGGCGTCACCCAGTACGGTCCCGAGTATGTGGAGGAGCTCAACCCCATCGTATCCATGCTGGTGTCCTGGGTGCTGCCCATGGTGGTGATGGTGGCCCTGTTCTCCTTCCTGTTCCGCAGCATGGCGGGCAAGATGGGCGGCGGCCTGGGCAACCTGGGCAAGTCCAACGCCAAGGTTTACGTGGAGAAAAAGACCGGCGTCACTTTTAAAGATGTGGCCGGCCAGGATGAGGCCAAGGAATCCCTGGTGGAGATCATCGACTTCCTCCACAATCCCCAGAAGTACACCGAGATCGGCGCCAAGCTGCCCAAGGGCGCTCTGCTGGTGGGCCCGCCCGGTACCGGTAAGACCCTGCTGGCCAAGGCCGTGGCCGGTGAGGCCAACGTGCCCTTCTTCTCCATCTCCGGTTCCGACTTCGTGGAGATGTTCGTGGGTATGGGCGCCGCCCGTGTCCGCGACCTGTTCAAGGAGGCCAACAAGATGGCCCCCTGTATCGTGTTCATCGACGAGATCGATACCATCGGTAAATCCCGCGACAACCGCATGGGCGGCAATGACGAGCGGGAGCAGACCCTGAACCAGCTGCTGGCTGAGATGGACGGCTTTGACCCCACCAAGGGCGTCATCCTGCTGGCCGCCACCAACCGGCCCGAGGTGCTGGACCAGGCCCTGCTGCGGCCCGGCCGCTTCGACCGGCGCATCACCGTGGACCGGCCCAACCTGGCCGGCCGTCTGGCTACCCTCCAGGTCCATACCCGCAAGATCAAGCTGGCGGAGGACGTGGATCTGAAGAAGGTGGCCCTGGCTACCGCCGGCGCCGTGGGCGCCGATCTGGCCAACCTGGTCAACGAGGCCGCCCTGCGTGCGGTCCGGCTGGGCCGCAAGGCGGTCAACCAGCAGGACCTGCTCACCGCCTTCGAGCTGGTCATTGCCGGCGCCGAGAAGAAGGGCAGCGTCCTCAGCGAGTTCGAGAAGAAGCTGGTGGCCTATCACGAGGTGGGCCATGCCATGGTGGCCTATAAGCAGAAGCACGCCGAGCCGGTCACCAAGATCACCATCGTCCCCCACACCCAGGGCGCCCTGGGCTACACCCTCCACCTGCCGGAGGAGGACAAGAACCTCCACACCAAGGACGAGCTGCTGGCCCAGATCACCGTCTCCATGGGCGGCCGTGTGGCCGAGGAGCTGGTGATGCACACCATGACCAACGGCGCCGCTCAGGACATCCAGGACGCCACCAGCATCGCCCGCAACATGGTAGCCATGTTCGGCATGAGTGAGCAGTTTGGTATGATGGCTCTGGCCTCCCGCCGCAACCAGTACCTGGACGGCGGCTACGGCCTGGACTGCGCGGAAAACACCGCCGCCTCCATGGACCAGGCGGTCCACGGCATCATCGACTCCTGCTACCGGAAGGCTACCCAGATCCTCTCCGAGAGCCGGGAGGACATGGACAAGGTGGTGGCCTTCCTGCTGGAGAAGGAGACCATCACCGGCGCCGAGATGGTGGCCATTCTGGAGGGCCGCGACCCCGCCTTGGCCGATCAGTATGCTGAGCTGGAGAAGCGGGAGCAGGCGGCAGAGAAGCCTGCCCAGACTCAGGCCAGCATTCCCCTCGGTGGGGATATCCAGCTTGATGGAGAGACTCCCGATCAGCCGGAGAAGCCAGAGACCGGCTTTGGAGACAAGCCAAAGGAATAACACATAAAAATACCCCGGGGATGATCCCCGGGGTATTTTTATGTAGGGGCAAACTAGCCGTACTCATTTAGAATCTGTAGTTCTTCCCGTCCGTTTTTCTCAAAACCCACGAAAATGCGCAGTGGCTCGTTGGGTACGGTAAAAGTCGCTGAATAGGAGACCCCTTCCAGCGATGCCCGCTGGTCCGTGGATTCCTGCCGAAAACGCTCTCCTGTGTCTGTTTCCGCCAGGAAAAAGACCGTGGTGTCCTCCAGTGCAGCAGAATCCTCCATAAGAACCCACACAAAAAGCTCCCCTGTCTCAGAGCTGCCGGAAAGGCTGGTCACCGACATGCCATGGTTTGCAATCTGTTCGCTTAGTTTGGGCGGAGCCAGCTGCTTTATAGCTTGGGGGATGATGCCCACCGCCAGCCCGGCCAGAAAGCACACTACCGCCAGGAGCAGCATTTTCCGACGGATGCGGGAGTCCTTTTTTGCTGCCGGCGGCTCCTCCACCTGGAGCAGTTCATTTAAAGTGATGCCAAACAGCTTGGACAGGGCGATCAGTTTGTCGGTGTCGGGTACCGCCCCGTCGGCCTCCCACTTGCTGACCGCTTGACGGGATACCCCCAGCTTGTCCCCCAGCCCCTCCTGGGAGAGCCCCAGCCGGGTGCGGTGGGCCTGGATGCGCTGACCCAGCGTCATGTCCATCCCCCTCCTTTCGCTGGTTTTATCCTATCCGACGGCGGTCCAAAAAGCAAGGGCCGCCCCCTTCCATCCTGTCAACCGGCGGTTGACAACACCCAACTCCAAAAATTTTTGAGAAAAATGAAAAAAGCAGTTGACAACAGGGGAGAGGAGTGCTAAAATACAATTCGTTCGGTCGACCTGACCGGCGGCCAAGTGAATATGGGGGTATAGCTCAGCTGGGAGAGCGCTTGAATGGCATTCAAGAGGTCAGCGGTTCGATCCCGCTTATCTCCACCAAAAAGACCTGAAACTTTGGTTTCAGGTCTTTTTTTCGTTGTTGGGGCCTCACTCATCGATACTGCGTCCGCAGTGGGGACAGAAGGGCCCCGTGCTTCGGTCCAGATATTTTCCGCAATGGGGGCACCGGTAGAAAAGAAGCTGAAACCCCAGCGCGCACAGCATGATCACCACGCCGATGGTGGTCAGCAGATTGATCTCCGCCAGCACGCCCCCAACCGCCAGGGCACTGCCCACACCCAACATCAGCCAGACGATCCTTCTTACCTTTTTGGGCGGCAATGGTTTCACGGTCTGTCACCTCCGCGTTCCGGTTTCTTGGCTTACTAGGGACAGTATACCACCCCGAAGAATGCCGGGCAATGCCCGTGGACACACAGCACAAAAAACCCGCCCATGCCATGCATGGGCGGGTTTTTGTGGATTCAGGGCTGGGGATCTTCCGGCGGGGTGAGCTCAGCGGGCTGGGCCGCTTCGGTCTCCACCGGCGGCACATCCTCCGGTACAGTAGGGGCCTCCGGTGCGGCCGGAGCGCCCACGGCAAAGCACCGTCTGCCGTAGTGGATGATGGTCAGAGCGCCTGCCGCCATAAAGAAGACACCGCTGTAGACAGCCAGCTTGCCGCCCAGCTCCCGCAGGTTGTTGGCGGTCACGGCGGCGTTGAGGGCGGCGTCCCGGGTGGCGTCATACTGATAGGTGTAGAAGTCCGCGCCGAAACTGGCCATATCCGGGCTGTGGGTGGAGTAGGTCTCCGCCGGGGTGGCCAGGAACACGATGCCGGCCAGCACCAGCGCCAGGCCCACCACAAAGCCCAGCAGATCCCAAATGTTTTTCCGCTTTGCTTGCATAATTCCTCACACTCCTCGTCAGATTGGGTCAGAATCGATTCTATAGCCATTGTAGCACACCAAAAGGGGCAATACGATATCCTCGCTGCATAGGGTATGGGCCTTTGGAGGGGAAAAGTTTGGGGGCCTTCCGTTTACACCGACGTGCATTTATGGTAGAATAACTTGTTTCGATGGAATAGGGGGATTATGGATGGAATCTCGACCCTTTTTTGCCTATTTATCCCGGATGCGGTACATCAACCGCTGGGGACTCATGCGCAACACCTTTCAGGAGAACATCCAGGAGCACTCCCACATGGTGGCGGTGCTCTCCCACGCCCTGGCGGTGATCCGGCGGGATGTGTTCGGGAAGGAGGCCGACCCCGGTCTGGCCGCCATGGCCGCCCTGTACCATGACGCCCCGGAGATCCTCACCGGCGATCTGCCCACCCCCATCAAGTATTACGACCCGGAGATCCGGGACGCCTACAAGAAGGTGGAGGAGTTCTCCGCCGGCAAGCTGCTGAACATGCTGCCGGAGGAGCTGCGCCCCGCCTTTTCCCCCCTGCTGCGGGAGGACTACGACCCGGATACCAAGGCCCTGGTGAAGGCGGCGGACAAGCTGTCCGCCCACATCAAGTGCCTGGAGGAGCTGAAGGCGGGCAACACCGAGTTCCAGCAGGCCGCCCGGCAGACCCTGGACGCCCTGAAGGACTACGGCCTGCCCGAGGTGGACTATTTCCTGGAGCATTTCCTCCCTGCCTTCGGCATGACCCTGGATGAGATGGGCCGGACCTGAGCCGGTGCCGTTTCCATATCGAGAAATAAAGGAGTTATCAACTATGAAAGCCATTGTCACCGTTCTGGGCAAGGACCGGGTGGGCATCATGTCCCTGGTGTGCGGTCTGCTGGCCCAGCACAACGTCAACGTTCTGGATATCAGCCAGACCATCCTGCAGGACTATTTCACCATGGTCATGCTGGTGGATGTCAGCAACTGCGACCTGCCCTTTGCCGACCTGGCTGCCCTGATGGAGCAGGAGGGCAAGGACCGGGATCTGTCCATCCGCGCCCAGCGGGAGGACATCTTTAATGCCATGCATCGCATCTGAGGAAGCGCGAAGCCGCCGAGCAGGGGAGCCTGGACCGGAGCGAGGGCGAGCGCAGGGCCGCTTTGCGGCCCGCAGACCAGCCCGAGACGGAGGGAAGGCGACCCGGCTGTGAGGCGTGCGCAGCGTGACAAGAAACGATGATCGTCCGACGATAAGGAGTACATCATTTTATGATTAATGCCAACGAGATTTTTGATACGATCCATATGATCGACCAGCAGCATCTGGATGTGCGTACCATTACCATGGGCATCTCCCTGCTGGACTGCGCCGACTCCGATCCCAACGCCGCCTGCCGCAAGATCTATGACAAGATCACCCGCCAGGCCGAGCACCTGGTGGCCACCGGCGAGGCCATCGAGCGGGAGTTCGGTATCCCCATCGTCAACAAGCGGCTCTCCGTGACCCCCATGGCCCTGGTGGCCGGGGCCTCCGAGACCAACAGCTATGTGCCCTTTGCTGTGGCCATGGACAACGCCGCCAAGGCGGTGGGCGTCAACTTCATCGGCGGCTTCTCCGCTCTGGTGCAGAAGGGCGCTACCAAGGCCGACCGGAAGCTCATCGCCTCCATCCCAGAGTCCCTGGCCCGCACCGATCTGGTGTGCGCCAGCGTCAACGTGGGCTCCACCAAGGCGGGCATCAACATGAACGCTGTGGGCGTCATGGGCCGCACCATCAAGGAGTGCGCCCAGCTCACCGCCGACCAGGGCGGCTTCGGCTGCGCCAAGCTGGTGGTGTTCTGCAACGCCGTGGAGGATAACCCCTTCATGGCCGGCGCCTTCCACGGCGTGGGCGAGCCCGACTGCATCATCAACGTGGGCGTGTCTGGCCCCGGCGTGGTGCACCATGCCCTGAAGGACGTGAAGGGCCAGCCCTTTGACGTGGTGGCCGAGACCATCAAGAAGACCGCCTTCCGGGTGACCCGTATGGGTCAGCTGGTGGCCCAGGAGGCCAGCCGCCGCCTGGGGGTGCCCTTCGGCATCGTGGACCTGTCCCTGGCTCCCACCCCCGCCATCGGCGACTCCGTGGCCCGCATCCTGGAGGAGATGGGCCTGGAGACCTGCGGCACCCACGGTACCACCGCCGCCCTGGCCCTGCTCAACGACGCGGTGAAGAAGGGCGGCGTCATGGCCTCCTCCCACGTGGGCGGCCTGTCCGGCGCCTTCATCCCCGTCAGTGAGGACGAGGGCATGATCGCCGCCGCCCGTTCCGGCGTGCTCCACCTGGACAAGCTGGAGGCTATGACCTGCGTGTGCTCCGTGGGCCTGGATATGATCGCCGTCCCCGGCGATACCTCCGCTGCCACCATCTCCGCCATCATCGCCGACGAGGCTGCCATTGGCATGGTCAACTCCAAGACCACCGCTGTGCGCATCATCCCCGCCCCCGGCAAGGTGGTGGGCGACACCGTGGAGTTCGGCGGCCTGCTGGGCTCTGCCCCCGTCATGCCTATCCATCCCCAGAGCGCTGAGGCCTTCGTGGCCCGGGGCGGCCGCATTCCCGCCCCCATGCAGAGCCTGAAGAACTAAGTCCAGGGGGGACGTTGTCCCCCTCTAGATACAAAACCGCCGGGCCGATGTGGGCGTCGGCCCCTACGCAAATGATTCCTGTTTTGCTCGCAAAAGGCCGCCCACGGGCGGCCTTTTTCAAAAGGAGGTTATCATCATGTCCACTTGTCGTTCTGCCTGTCCCTATGACTGCCCCGAGGGGTGCTCGCTGCTGGTGGAGACACAGGGCAATACCGTCACCGCCATCACCGGCGATCCGGCCAACCCTTATACCGACGGCTGGGTGTGCGCCAAAATGCGCCATCTGCCCGAGGCCATGAACGGCCCCCACCGCATCCTCACCCCGCTGCGCCGTACCGGTGCCAAGGGCGCAGGGGAGTTCGAGCCCATCTCCTGGGACCAGGCCATTGAAGAGATCACCAGTCGCTGGAAGGAGCTGATGGCCCAGTACGGCCCGGAGACCATCCTGCCCTACTCCTACGCCGGCACCATGGGCGTGGTCCACCGTAACTGCGGCGAGGGCTTCTTCCACGCCCTGGGTGCCAGCCGCCTCAAGCGCACCCTGTGCAGCACCGCCAAGTCCACCGGCTGGAAGCAGGTCATGGGCAACTCCTGCGACCTGTCTCCCTGGGAGGTGGAGCACAGCGACCTGATCCTGCTGTGGTCCACCAACATCCCCGCCACCCGTGCCCACCTGGCCCCCATCCTGCGGAAGGCCAAGGCCAATGGCGCCAAGATCATCCTCATCGACGTGTATGAGAATCCCTCCGCCGAACTGGCCGACCAGACTATTCTGATCCAGCCGGGCAGCGACGGCGCTCTGGCTCTGTCCATGCTCCAGGTGCTGGACCAGGAGGGCCTCACCGACGAGGCCTGGCTGGCCGAGCACGCTGCGGGCTGGGAGGAGCTGCGGGCCACCCTGGACGTGTGGGAGCCCGAGGAGACCCAGTGCCTCATCGGCCTGAGCCCCGATGTCATCCGGGACCTGGCCCTGGTCTACGGCAGAGCCAAGGCCCCCTGCATCGTGCTGGGCAGCGGCTTCTCCCGCTCCGGCAACGGCGGCGAGGCCACCCGCGCCATCACCGCTCTGCCTGCTGCTGTGGGCGCCTGGGCCAAGAAGGGCGGCGGCACCTACGGCATCTGCTCCTCTCCCGATCTGGTGGACAAGTCCTGCGTCAAGCGGCCCGACCTGGCCAAGAAGAACACCCAGATGATCAACATTAACCAGCTGGGCTACGCGCTGCAGGGCAAGGGCCTCTCCACCCCCATCCACAGCCTGTACGTCTACCACGCCAATCCGGCCACGGTGACCTCCGACCAGAACGCCGTCCGCCGGGGTCTAGCCCGGGAGGACCTGTTTACCGTGGTCCACGAGCGGTACATGACCGACACCGCCAAGTACGCCGACATCATCCTGCCCGCCCCCTACATGGTGGAGCAGACCGACCTGTACACCCCCTACGGCTACCGGGAGATCCAGTACGCCCCGGCGGCGGTGCCCGCCCCCGGTGAGGTGAAGAGCAACTGGGAGGTGTTTACCCTGCTGGCTGCCGCCATGGGCATTGAGGACCCCTTCCAGGGCCGCACCCCGGAGGAGCTGTGCCGCCAGATGGTGGAGGACAGCTGGGCCCTCACCCGGGAGGAGAAGGACAAGGTGCTGGCCGGGGAGCCGGTGGTGCTGGAGAGCCCCTTCCCCCTGCCCGTTCAGACGGAGGACGGCAAGATCCACCTGAACGAGCCCATCATTGGCTGGTTCCAGCCCCACGGCGGTTCCGACCCCTTCCACCTGATCTGCGCCCCGGTGGTCCACACCCTCAACTCCTCCTTCAATGAGTCCTCCGCTCTGCGGGACCTGCGGGGCGAGATGACGGTGCGCATGAACAGCGAGGACGCCGCCCGACTGGGTCTGTCCCAGGGGGAGCAGGTAGTGTGCTACAATAACCTGGGCGAGATGACCTGCACCCTGGCCCTGGATCGGGCCGTGGCTCCCATGACGGTGGTGGCTGAAGGCGTCTATCCCGGCGAAAACACCGTCAACTGTCTGACCCACCAGCGCCTCTCCGACTGGGGCGAGGCCACCACCATGAACGATAACACCATCTGGGTGCGGAAGGCCTGAAGGTTTTTCCGATAATTGGCTTTTTTCTCTGGCCAAAGGCCGCGGCTAGGTGTATGATAGAGGCACTGGCCGAGAAACGGCTTTGTGAAATAGAAGAAGGAGTGACGTCACCATGATTCAAATCGACACCTCCAATGCCCGTTCTTTCCTCCCGGAAAACTGGCTGACCAGCCGTCTGGACGCCCTGGAGAGCGCCCGGCAGAAGCTGGAGACCGGCAGCGGCGCAGGCGGCGACTTTACCGGCTGGGTCCACCTGCCCCGGGACTACGATAAAGAAGAGTTTGCCCGCATCCAGGCCGCCGCGGAGCGCATCCGCTCCAACTCCCAGGCCCTGGTGGTCATCGGCATCGGCGGCTCCTACCTGGGCGCCCGCGCCGTGGTGGAGCTGGTCAACTCCCCCAACTTCAATCTGACCCACAAGGACGGTCCCGCCATCTACTTCGCCGGCAACGGCCTGTCCACCGACGCCATGCTGGAAGTGATGGAGCTCATCAAGGACAAGGAATGGTCCATCAACGTGATCTCCAAGTCTGGTACCACCACCGAGCCCGCCGTGGCCTTCCGGATCTTCAAGAACCTGCTGGAGGAGAAGTACGGCAAGGAGGAGGCCCGCAAGCGCATTTACGCCACCACCGACGCCCACAAGGGCGCTCTGAAGGGCCTGGCCGACGCCGAGGGCTATGAGGAGTTCGTGGTGCCCGACGCCATCGGCGGCCGCTACAGCGTGCTCACCGCCGTGGGCCTGCTGCCCATCGCCTGCGCCGGCGTAGACATCGCCGCCCTGATGGAGGGTGCCCGGGAGGAGATGGAGACCCTGGCCGTGCCCGGTGAGGCCAACCCCGCCTGGCAGCACGCTGCCGCCCGCCATGCCCTGTACACCGGCGGCAAGAAGGTGGATATCCTGGTGGGCTATGAGCCCTCCTACCGCTTCTTCGGCGAGTGGTGGAAGCAGCTCTACGGTGAGAGCGAGGGCAAGGAGGGCAAGGGCCTGTTCCCCGCCAGCGTGGAGTTCACCGCCGACCTGCACTCCATGGGTCAGTACATCCAGCAGGGCGAGCGCCTCATGCTGGAGACCGTGGTGCGCTTCGAGAAGAGCAACGGTCCCGCCGTCACCATCCCCCACGATCCCGACAACGTGGACGGCCTCAACTTCCTGGCGGGCAAGGACCTGTCCTTCGTGGCTGAGCAGGCCATGCGGGGCACCCTGCTGGCCCATGTGGACGGCGGTGTGCCCAACCTGATGGTCACCGCACCCGGCCGCTGCGCCAAGAGCGTGGGCGCTCTCATCTACTACTTTGAGTACGTCTGCGGCCTGTCCGGCTACCTGCTGGAGATCAACCCCTTCGACCAGCCCGGCGTGGAGGCTTATAAGAATAATATGTACGCCCTGCTGGGTAAGCCTGGATATGAAGATAAAAAAGCGGAACTGGAGGCCCGACTGGGCTAACGGTAAACCTGACGGTCACCCAGGGGGGACCTGTGGGAATTTTTTGTGAACTTGAGCAAATCAGTTGCAATCCCACCGCAAAAATGGTAACATAAATGCACCAGGCCGGGGTGGTCCCGGCGGACTAAGAAGGAGTGATAACTATGGTGAGAGTGATCATGGGGGTCAAGGGCACCGGTAAGACCAAGCAGATGATCGAGCTCATTAACTCCGCTGTTCACAGCGAGAATGGCAACGTTGTTTGCATCGAGCGCGGCCCCAAGCTGACCTATGACATTCACTATAAGATTCGCCTGGTTGAGGCCAGCCACTTTGATGTTTGCAACTTCGACTTCATGAAGGGCTTCATCAGCGGCCTCTATGCCGGCAACTACGATATTACCCACGTGTTCATCGACAGCCTGACCAAGATCGTGACCGCCGACGTCACCGATCACTCGGTGGAGGACTTCCTGGATTGGCTGAACAACTTCTCCGAGAAGAACAACATCAAGTTCACCGTCACCATCAGCGCTGACGAGTCCCTGGCTACCGAGGGCATCAAGAAGTACTTCTGAGACCGATGAGAAACCGGCCTGCCGCACTTGCGGCAGGCCGGTTTTTTGTGCGCTCAAATTTAAGGATTGACAACGGTGAGGTTTGGGACTATACTATCCCCATCAATTTAATAGGAAACCGTTGAAGCGGAGATAACGGCAATCATGCCTTTACAGAGAGCCTGCGATGCTGAGAATCAGGCAAGAAACAAGTTGTCAAATGGACCGCTGAGGGCGCAGTCAAATGGGAGCAAGGTGGCTCACAGAGTATTCTGCGACGTGTAGGTATACGTCAGTTACCGGGGATATGCTGGTATCCCGCTAAGCGCATAAGGGTTATCCTTATGAATCAAGGTGGCACCACGGATAAGATAGTTATTCGCCCTTGACAGAACTGGAAGTCTGTCAAGGGCGTTTTGTTTTCCAGCACGCCTCTGACGAAAGGACTCCCAAATCCACATGAAAAAGAGGAGTGTTTCAGATGCGTAAGATTATTTTGACAGGTGACCGGCCTACCGGCAGACTGCATTTAGGCCACTATGTGGGCTCCCTGAGAAGACGGGTGGCCCTGCAAAATTCCGGCGAATATGAGAAGATTCTCATTATGATCGCCGATGCCCAGGCACTGACGGACAATTTCGATAACCCGGAAAAAGTGCGCCAGAATATCATAGAGGTGGCGCTGGACTACCTGTCGGTGGGCCTGGACCCCAGCATTTCCATCCTGTTTGTCCAGTCCCAGATCTCCGAGCTCACCGAGCTGACCTACTACTATCTGAATCTGGTCAGTGTGGCCCGGCTGTACCGCAACCCCACCGTCAAGGCGGAGATTCAGATGAGGAATTTCGAGGCCAGCATCCCCACTGGCTTCCTGTGCTACCCGGTGAGCCAGGCGGCGGATATCACCGCCTTCAAGGCTACCACCGTGCCGGTGGGGGAGGATCAGCTGCCCATGCTGGAGCAGACCCGGGAAATTGTGCGCAAGTTCAATTCCATCTACCAGGAGACCCTGGTGGAGCCCGATGTGCTGCTGCCCGAGAACAGCGCCTGCATGCGTCTGCCGGGCACCGACGGCAAGGCCAAGATGAGCAAGTCCCTGGGCAACTGCATCTTCCTGGCCGACGACCCGGAGGAGGTGCGCCAGAAGATCATGAATATGTATACCGACCCGCTCCACCTGAAGGTCTCCGATCCCGGCCATGTGGAGGGCAATACGGTCTTTACCTACCTGGATGCCTTCTGTCAGCCCCGGCACTTTGGGGAGTACCTGCCGGAGTACGCCAGCCTGGACGAGCTGAAGGAGCACTACCAGCGGGGCGGCCTGGGGGATGTGAAGATCAAAAAGTTTCTGAACAGCATCATTCAGGAGGAGTTGGCCCCCATTCGGGAGCGGAGAAAGGAATACGAAAAGGATATCGGGGCGGTCTATGACATTCTCAAAGCGGGCTGCAATGCGGCCCGCGCCATTGCCCAGCAGACCCTGAACGAGGTCAAGGCGGCCATGAAGATCAACTACTTTGACGATGAGGCCCTCATTCAGACTCATAAGGAAAAGTACGCAAACGGGACGATTTGAGTCCGAAAGAGAAAGAAAAACCGCATCAGACCCGCACAGGGGTCTGATGCGGTTTTTGTCAAGGGTAGACACTTTAGACATCTAAAGCAATGCCTTGGTTACGATGTTAGTATCCGTATACCCTCATTTTGCTTGAGAAAATTATACCATATGCATGGCACAGTGTCAATTCTTGCTTCTGGGTTCTGTACCATCATCCTGTTCGACGCTCACGCCTTCAATCATATCGGTCACAACCTCATTGAGCTGAGCGGCATTTTGAGAAGTAATGACCGGGACACCGCCGGAGCGAGCTTCAATATCTTTTCTTGCACTACCGGCAACCTCGCCACCCTCTCGGGCGGTTTGCAAATTTTCCTGAAATGTGGACGGCTGACGCTGTTTTGAAAGCTGCGTGGTCGTTGCTTCTGCCAGCATATTCAGCACCAGCTCCAGCGTACTCATATTGTCGCGGAGGTTTTCCTTGGTCAGTCCCTTGAGCTTCTTATATTGCCGTGTGGTCATACCCGACCACGCTCGGGAGATCTCATCAGTCAGGATGGCATATTCCACGCCCTTCTGGACGCCGCGGGCGTCCCATTCATCAGTTAACTCCTTGCGAACCTGAATTGCCTGGAGCCTCTGGTTGATCCACTCGCGGGTATAGCCTTTCCGCTGATAGGTCATCAAAGCCCGTTCAATGGTCAACTCGGGATCAATGGTTTCCTCGATTCGCTCCCGACCCACTTCTGCCAGCCAGAGTTTGAATGGCTCGGCTTTGGGCGAAGGGATGGATTGAATAATGCGGAGAAGCTGCTGGGTGTCAGCCACATCGGTGGCTCGGCGCTTACCATCCGTAGCGCGCAATTTCAACTGCTTACAATTTGTAAGCAGTTCATTTGCGCCTTCTTCTTTGAGCCTATTTTTTAGCACAGCCCAATATGTGCTGGCGTGACGAGTATCTGGCTGATCCGTCAGCACTGCCACCACATCGACGATGGAGAAGTACCATTCTTCTTTTTCCTCGTCCCACGCGGTGCGGATTCGTTTATCCTCAAAAAGCTGGATCTTATCATTTTGCTCCATGACGCTGCGCCTCCGTTTTCTCTATAAATCTAAGCAGCCCTTGGCAGCCTTCCCACACATCCCGCCATGTCTCCTCGAAGTCGTCCGTGTACCACGGGTCGGCTACATCGCCGGGGCGGTCGGTAAAATACAGCAGGAGGTGCATCTTGCCGGCGTAGTCTCCGCCGCAGATGTGGTACATATTGCGGAGGTTCGCCTGATCCATTCCAATCAGGAGGTCGTATTTGTCGTAGTCCTGATTGGTCAGTTGGCGGGCGCTGTGTCCATCGCACCGTATCCCATGCTCGGCCAACTTGCGGCGTGCCGGAGGGTAGACTGGGTGTCCGATCTCCTCGGTGCTGGTGGCAGCGGAGGCAATCTGGAAATCTTTCTCCAGACCCGTTTTCTTCACCATATCCTTCATTACAAACTCCGCCATCGGACTCCTGCATATATTTTCCATGGCACACGAACAGTATTTTAATCACTTGCGAAAACTCCTTGAAAGTATTGATATAACCGGCTTTCTGCCTGTTTTGCATTCTCTTTTTCCGTTGCTTCCTTGGCATATCCTGGCGTAAATTCGCACATCTTTCCTGACAAAAGTAGTAAACGGAGTAGTAAAATGGGGCCTGTTTTGCGGTTTTACTACTCGCCGTTTGCCACCCGCTCCAACTCCTTTTGTGCATCCTCAAAGCTGATATGGGTGTAGGTGTTCAGCGTCACACCAATGTCAGAGTGGCCCATCAAATATTGCAGGGTCTTAGGATTCATGCCGGATTTCGCCATGTTGGAGCAATAAGTGTGGCGACAGACATGGGGAGTTACCTTGGGCATCGGGACTTTGTAGATGCTGTTGTACTTCTGGCAGATGTGCTGGAAATAGTGTTCCCAGTGGAGCGCCACCATGGGCATCCCGTTCTTGTCCAGGTACAGAAAGCCCCATTTGCCACCGATGATAGGCTCCACCTTGGGCTTTTGGCGGTTGGCAATAATCCGCTCAAAACAGGCATATACATCATCCGTCATGGGGATTTTTCTTGTTCCACTGGCGGTCTTGGTGGCCTCGATGATGTATTCCATCTCGCTTGTCCGCTGCAACTGATGGTCAACGGTTATGATACGGTTTACCATGTCCAGGTCGGCCAGGGTTAACCCAACAAACTCGGAAATCCTCAAACCCGTTTTGAACAAGATGTAAATGCCTTCATAGTAGCGGCTGAAATGCTTGTCGTTCTTTACGAACTCCAAAAACGCCCGCTCCTGCTTTCTGGTAATTGCCTCCCGCGTCACACTGTCATTAACAACAACGGTTGCAAGCTGGAACTCAAACGGATTCTTGCGTATCAAATCATCTTCCACAGCCATCTGAAAGGCGGGCCGTACAACGCCCCGGATAGAATGAATACTGCTGTAACTGCGCCCGTCCTTTTGCAGTTGTATCAACCAGCACTTGGCATCGGAGGTCTTGACCCGGTCAATCCTCATGCCGCCGAACTTCTCTTTTTTCAAGATGTTGGTCACGGTTTGATAGCCTGCCTCTGTGTTGGGGCGGACGCCCGTTTTCTGGAGAATGTACTTTTGGACGAGCGCCAAAACCGTCATTTCTCCACCACGAGGAACAATTTGGTCGTCTAAATCCCGCAGAATCTGCTTTGCCTTTTCCCGAAGGGAGAGGCAATCCCGCTTGCCTTCGGGCAATTTATCCGTCTTTTCCAGTTTCCAGCTATAAACAAACCGTTGCTTTCCGGTGGCGTCGGTGTATTTATACGCATATCGTCCGTCTTTGCGTTGGCTCTCTCCGTTGCGAAGTATGCGGTTTCTGTTGTCGCGTCTCTTTTCGCTCATTTTGGTACGCTCCTTTCTGAAATAGGAAAAGAGCCTCGGCACGATACAAAAATATTGTATCATACTTTCGACTCTTTTTCTATGTTTTTCTATTGTTAAGGCAACTAAATCGCCGAAATTTCATTCAAAAATAATTCAAAGCGTTTCCGCTTTATTAGATATTTTACACCGTTTTGAATGACAAAATCTGAATTTAGGTTTTCTGCCACGATCTTGCGAAGTTTCTTTTCGCCAATGCCGAAATACTCGCTTGCCTCGTCAATCGTCAGACAGAACTTGTCTTTAATAGGTACTTGATTTTCCATGGTGGGCCTCTTTCGTCTTGTGCGTGGTTAGAGTTAATCAAACATCTTCTTAAATACTTCCTCTGAGCTAACTGAGGACACGAAATCAGTCTGTTGCAGATAGGGGTTTACACGGCTTTGCAGAACATGATAGCGGCCATCCGTATAGCTGAAAGACACAAGGTCAATCGTACCAGGCTGCACCATGACAGTTGCTGCAACACGCCGGTCAAGCTGAGGAAATCCATCGGGGCCTTGGTCGGCAAGGGATTGTTTACGGGCATAGCCGTCGTGCTTCACAATGGTCGTAAATTGTTCCAGCCAAAATGCATACGGGGAATATGGACTGGTCACGATAATCATATCTGCGGCAATATGCTTATCAAAGTACCGTGAGGGGGCCTTTACTTCCGCACCAAATGGGTCGAAGAGCCGAAGCAAATCCTGATATGCCAGAACTTTCGGTCTCAACTCATCTAAGACGATGACTGGCTCACTGGCATAGTCCTCGAAGATGTCGCGGCTGGAGCCGGACATATAATAGGGCCGCCCCTGCTTTCCCGCAATCTCGCGTGCCAGACGAGTTTTACCAGCGCCCGCCACGCCAAAAAGCCAGATAACGGTTACTTGTTTACCCTGTTCCCGCATTTCCTTCCGCCATGCGTCAGCGCGGTTTCTCAGGACTTTAGACCAGACAGCATCTATCTGTCTTTTGTAATAACCCAGTTGGGAACCGGTCAAACGCTGCTCTACTTCTGATTTTGTAAGGATTCCTGCATACATGGCGTCCAAGAGGTCTTTTGCGGTCATGTCCTGCTGCCGCACTTTTTGAACAGCCTTTGTCTGTATGGTCTGCAAATACGCCGGATAATCAAAATTAGCGATAACCTCGCCGGGGTCATACTGGTGCTTGCCTTCGGCTTGTGCCTGCCGGGTGGAATGTACCAAATAAGCATAGCCATTTTCGTGGTGGCTGTCCCATGCCTCAATGTACTGAGGGGCATCTCCCAAAAGGTGAGCGACAGATGATAAGTGACGGGCATGAGCAAACGACATCATTACATGAACATCGGGTGGTTTGGAGTTTCCTTTTTCGTCGGTCTCTTGGTCGTGTAAGATGAGTGCATATCGCTCCGGGTGTATCTTCTGCTCAATGATAGTCCGCAATGCGGTTAAGTCCTTCATGGGGAGATAGTTCAACTGTTGCGTATACATCATGTGGCGACACTTCGGCGTTTTCTTTGTTGCCATAATTTCACCCCCTTTCTTATGGGATGTTGGCACAATGGAACAAGTTTTGCGGGGGGCTAAACAAGCCCGGCCCCCCGCAGGCAGTCGCTGCCAAGGGCACCGCCCGCCGCCTTTGTGCTACACAGCGGCGGGCGGTGCAGATACCGGATCATTGTTGTAATACTCACTAAGCAACTGCCCTAAAGCCTGATACACAGGAAATTCCATACGAGGAAAATGCACATACGATACAGCGTCATGCACACCATCCGTGGAGGAAAACCAGGCGTCACCGGGGCCATAGACGCGGTCAGGCATGGTATCCAGCTTCGTCTTATCCCACAGCAGCAAAGCTTCCGACCGGGTGGGGCGGAATAGAACCCGCGTACTCATGGCGGAGCGCAGCATGGCCGGAAGCCCGCCCTCCTGGACGGATGCCTCGGCGATACTGATGATAACATAACAGCCAGCACTTGCCCCCATCGTCACAATGCGTTTGATTATATTATCAAAGGTAGCAACGCAATAATCGCTATCCTTAGCCGCTTTTGGAGGAAAAATCGACCTCAGCGCCACATACTCGTCGATAAATAGGAATGACGGGTGCATACCGGCTTCCCACCACTTGACCGCATCGCCGGACTGCTCGGAGAGGTCGTTTAGGGTTCGTTGTCGCTTGATAATAGAGCCAGCAAACCAGCGCAGCGCCGCCAAAATCTCCCTCGCCTCGCCGTCCTCGTCCAGGGTCACCACATGGGGCAGTCGTGACAGTTCGGCTTGCTTGGGGTCGATGACGATAACCTCGCTCCCGTACTCGTCGCGCCCACATTGTAGCGCCTGCAACAGCAAGGCAATAATGCCCGTGGTTTTGCCGCTTCTCGTCTTTCCAGCCACCAGCATGGAGCCGCTGGTTGTCAAGTCAATGTCGGCCCCATCCTGCACCCGTAGGCGCGTTGGGCTGACAGGCTTCATTTCTTCGGCATTGTGAAATGTCAAACTGGGGTCAACCAATACATCCTCCAACCTGAAAACGACCTTGTCATGGGCAACCCCGGCATCCGTCTGGGTAACCGCATAGCGGACAAACCTCCCATTAACAGCGGTGGATATTGCCGATGCAGCGTCGGTGATGGCCTCCACTGTGCAGCTCCGTGCCTCAATGGTCAGCTCATACACACCGCCGCCAATGTCTTTGCAGTTTACGCCCGGCAGCAACTCCCCTTCGCGCAGCCGGAGGGGATTGCCATAGCGTGGATGGCACAGCGCCCGCCGGACTTTGTGCCGGATCTTGGCGCTGTCAGATTGCAAACGATGGACCACCGCCGCCGCGATCAGCCCGGCGACACCGATGCCCAGAGAGACGGCGGCAACTTTTCCCATCCCACGCACCACCGCGCCCAGGATCGGCACATCGGCGACGGAGGCCAGCCCATGGAATCCCAGCGCCAGCACACCGCCCAGCACCAGAGCGGACAGCCCGAGCAACAGAAGATTTACAGCGGGCGGAGCGTAGGCCAGCGGTGCGGCGTCATGGTGATAGGTACGCATAGGGGTTACTCCTTGGCAGCAGCGATGACTTTGACATCATCGGCAGTCAGAGAGAGGCGGTTATGGTATTCACCATAGACAACGCCGACAGGATTGATTAACTCGATGGACGAGCCAATGGGGATGTTCAATCCCAGCTTGCGTACCTTCACAACCATCTGCTCATACTTGTTGCTGATGGTTTCGCCACTACGAGTGGGGTAGACTGTTTGGTCATCCGCAATGACGGTGCTGATTTTCGTCCCGAGGATTTCTTTGGTTTCATATTCGCTCCACGGGGAGACACCAACGACCTCCAGACGCTTTCCGCTCAAGAATCGTGCGGTGTCAAAAAATTTGGATAAACCTTTCACGGCTTATCGCCTCCTTTCGTTGCGTATCATATCACAAGCTTTTTCGCATGTAAAGTTTCGAAAAAATCATTATTCGTCAATATTTCGCAACTTTTTAAGGTTATAAATTGGGCATAAAAAAGCCCAGAAAAAGGCTGATTTATACCACCGCAAAATGGCGATTGGCCAAAGGTACGATTTATCGCATCGTTCAAAAAATTCCTAAAATTTCCATTTTGGAGGTGTGACGATGGTGCACTGGACGGCGAGGTAGTGCAAAGTGGTCTTTGACTGTCGCCAGGGAAAAACTTTGTAAAAAATGACGAAAAAAATACCCGCCCCGGAGACCGGGGCGGGTGATGGAGTGGATTACTTGTTGTAACTGAGGACACCGTCGTAAGTCCAGCCCATGTTGTACAAAATCTGGCTCAACTGACCACGGGTCAGGGGAGCGTTGGGAGCGAAAGTACCCTTGCTATCAACGCCGCCAACCAGTCCCAGATTGTACGCCCAGCAGATGGACTTTTCACACATCGCAGCGACTTCGTCTTTCGTGTAGGAACCAGTCATGAGCAGAACGGTCTTCATTTCCATCCAGTTGGTGTCAATCCACTTGCGGATTTCAGCAGCGTCGGGCAGTTCGTCGATGGAGTTGATATAGTTGATGTTTTTACCTGCTGCAAGATTAGCACGCCAACAGTCGTAAACACCTCTCTGCATACTGCCAATGCTGGTAACTCCATTGCTGGCTACGCGGGAAAGAAGATTGCCGCAGTCTTTCGCCAACTGAGTTTCATAGGCGGTCAGAACGAAAGTTCCGTTATTTGTCAGTGCTCGTCCAGTGAACCAGATGGCTGCATAAGCACGGGAAGCGACTTCCTGATTACCGTTGGGATAGGGAGTCTGACCGAGCATGCGGGTGTAAATGATGTGAACCTGCTCTTTGGTGAGCGTATCATTCGGCCCAAACTTACCGTTGCCGTAGCCTGCGAGCAGACCGCCCTCGGTTAGAGTCATGACGGGATGATAGCACCACATGGTAGTGGGAACATCAGTGTAGGAATTGCTGTAATTGGCGGACGGAGTGCCGGGTACATAGACATTCTTAACTTCGCTCCACTCTTCCTTGACGCCGTTTACACTGCCGGAACTTCCGGAGTTGTTGTTGGAACCAGTGTCCTTGCCGATAGTGATAGACTTGCCATCAGTGGTATCTAAGTGACCGAGCAATTCATAGCCGAACTCGGACATACCGGCGGACTTATAATACTTGTAGATGTCTACTTTCAGACCCGCAGGGATAGTGATGCCGATGCAGTTGGGGCTGCTGCCTGTAAGAGTATAGGTGGAACTGGATACTTTCAGAAGAACCGTTCCGCTGGACGGCCAATCGAACTTGTTGTTCTTCACATCGCTAATCCAACTGACAGCGTCATAGACGGTCTCGTCAAAGTCGGCCCACTTGCCGCTTTCGCCGTTGAGCGCACCGGTATCGGTGGCATAAGCTGCGGGAATGGCGCTGACCAGCAACACAGCGGCCAGTAGGACGCCAAGAAAACACCTATATCTTTTCATGGGTAATTCTCTCCTTTTATAAAAAATAGATTTGTGCGCTGATTGTCTCCCAGCAGAGCAGCCCGTGGGGGTGGGACAGTCCCGACCCCCGTGGGCAGTTGCATCTGCGGGGCGAACAAAAAGGCCGTGCAGGTATGTAAATTCCCTGCACAGCCCTATCAATCAGCACACAAACCCATTACGGAGAGATTTTCCCTTGTAAAACGAGGGCGTTCCCTTTATAATGAAATCGGCGCAAGTTATCTTGCTGTGTGGGAGGTCACGTCTCCTGCATAGGGACGTGGGGAGGTGCGAACTCTCCACGTCCTGCCCTTATTATTCGCCTTGTTTGTATTGTACTGCAATCTGTGACGGCACGCAAGCGGTTTTTTCGGACTTTTCTAGCCCGAGGCCGCTTTTTTGTTGTTCAGAGGGTGGCCGTGTTGCTGGAACGGTAACTGGGTGGCCCGCCACGAACAGAACCGGGGTACTGGTCCGGAGTCTGGCATAAGGCGGGGAATAAGGTTTGGTACGCTTTTCGCAATTCTCCGAATTGCTGGCGCTCTCACGCCCTGCGGGGCGTAGGTTTATGTATCGTGTCGAGGCTCAAACTCAAGTAGTAAATTGGTAGTAAATCGGGCTGTTACCTGCTCTCAAGCCGCGAAATATCGTCATTTCGGGAGTTACGGTGAAATCCTCCCGTGGCAGATAAAAAGCACTTTCGTCATTCTGGGATACCCTCGTTTCCTGTTCGCCGTTACAGTCATTATACCATGTTTGGGGAAATTGGTCGAGAGGAACTTCCAGATGAGCGCCGCAGTCGATTTGCCGCTGCAATTCAGACTTTGACCAGCTATGTTCGATGCAGACTTGAAGATACCATGCCCGTTCTTCCATAGAAAGGGCGGCTTCCATGATTACAACATTCTGCGTCCAGTTCAGGTGCAGCGCCTGCTCCATAAGTTGTGGAGTGCTCTCATACAGCCTGTAAAAGTCCCGCATCCGGCGCACATTGCGGGGAGAGAAGCCGGATGCTTCAGGGTAGCGGCGCTTTAAATACTCCGCCGCAGCCACAGCCGCGCCTTTTTCCGGTCTGTCGCTGACCAGTCGGCCTATCTCGCAGTACAGCTTCATCTGCGGCAGTTCTGCCGTCACCAGCGTGTCCAGCGCCACGAACATGGCGCTGTAATCTACGGGCTTCCTGATATTCATCCGTTTCTCCTTTCCGGCGCTGTGCGCCTGATATTGCAGCAGCACAAAGATAAATGCGGGCAACCATTCCCGCACTTATCTCTGTACTGCTTTTTCAAATGACCTGTACCATCTGCTCCCACAGGAGGATGTGCTTTTCATCGACTGCTCTGTTGTCGTGGTAATGCCCGAACAGCCAGTAGTGATAATCCGCTTTTGTTTTGACCTTCTCCAGAAAATCGGTGAGGGAATCTGGGGTGAAGTCCGGGTTCAGCTTCTGCTGGACGCTGGTGGGTGCGCAGTGGGTGATGATGTAATCTGCCTCATATCCTACACGCTCCAGATTGCGGACGGCTTCCGCATACTCATCTTCGCTCAGCATTTCCTGCTCCCACCAGGAGACTCCCTTGACACGGAACACCTGCCGGGTACGGCGTTTCAGCCAGTAGTCCTCCTCGAAGGTAGGACTTGCAGGGTCAAGAATGCCGTCCCAGATATCATGAGAGGCGGCGCCGCCTATGGTGAAGAAGGTGTATCCCTCAATTTCAAAGACCTGCCCCCGCATCAGGTGAAGGATATGGGGACGGATCTCATGGACCTTACCGCCGTGCCATTTCTGAATGGGCAGAGCGTTCAGCCTGTCGAAGTTCTCATGGTTGCCGTCTACGAACAGTGTGGTAAAGGGCTTGTCCTCCAGCCAGTCCAGCCAATACCGCTCGTTGGGGGTATCCGCCCAGACGCCGCCGAAGTCGCCGCAGATAATGACATGGTCGCTGCGGCTCATCTCCTTCTGCTCCGGGAAGTGCTTTGTCCCAAACCGCTGGAAGTTGCCGTGGGTATCTCCGGTTGCGAAAATCATGGAATTTGCTCCTTCACATGGTCATAGTCATTTGTCCCTCTGTCTGCTCTGTGGGCTTATGCTTTTGCTCCCCCAACTCTTGGGCCGTTGCGGTCCGTACACCCTCGCCTTGGCGTGTATGGGCTGTGATCAGCCGGCCTTCCGCTATGAGCTGCTCCATCACTTCGCTGACGAAGCGGTTGGCAAGGCTGTTCGTATTTTGCTTGTCACACAGGCGGTGTACTGAAAACCGGTACGCAACACTACCAGCGACAGGGCCGGTCTTAAACAAGTTCCGCCGCTTGGTTCTGCACATAGCCAGAAGGCTTGAGACAATTTCCTCCCGCTTGGATTCCAGAAGCTCTAAATATTCGTCGTCGCTCATATCCAGATACTCCTCATAGCGGTCGGTAGCATACTATATGAATTCTAACTTTTTCCTTTATCCCTTGGAGCTATTTAGGATATCCCACCGACCTATTTGCTGTTCACGCCCATTTCAACGATAAAGCTGCTCAGTCAAAATCGGCCCAGAAATCTTTGATTGCATTTTCATATCGTTCCTTCTCTACCAAGTAACTCACTCCATGTCCCGCCCCTGGAACGATTAACAACCGCTTGGGGGCTGCACAAGCAATATAATTTTGATAGGTCATGTCCACAGGGACAAATTGATCCTGCGCCCCATGGATAAACAAAATTGGAACAGAGTTTGTCTTTAGTGCGTCAAGAGTTGAGTAGTCAAAACCCTTGACCTGGTTCTTTTGCTCATAGATACCAGCCATGATTTTTCGACGAAGGTGATAGGGCAGATGGAGATTTTCGTTGGAAATGTGTCTCCCAATCTCATCAGGAGAGGTATAGGCACAGTCAGCCACAATTCCATGAACGTTCCGTGGAAGATCCAACCCCGCTGCCATTAAAACAGTAGTCGCACCCATGGATACTCCACTTAAATAGATTGGGAGGTCAAGTGCCCGCTCATCTGTTGCCCAGCGAATCCATTGCAGGCAGTCAAATCGTTCTGTGACACCCAGCCCCATGTAGTCGCCTCCGCTGCTGTTCTGCCCCCGTTGCTCCGCAAAAAGAACACAGCAGTGATTGTCATGCAGAAAATCCGCAATCAGCCCACAACCCATATCCCAGGAAGAACGCCAGCCGTGCATGGCGATCACAACCCGTTTGGGGTTTTCACATGGGTACCAATGACCTACAAGCTCAATTCCATCATGGGCTCGGGTTTCAACGGTTTCCAGATTTTTCTCCCGTAATCTTTGGGCTGCCTCTTTCTGCCGGGTTAGAATCTCCTCATCTGCAAGGGAGCCAGCAATTAGCTGACTCATTGCTCCTGAAATCACGGGGGCAACTTTAGGCGCTTCTCGGTCAAGAGCCGTTTTTGCAAGGAGCCTTGTGACTGCATAGGCGGTTGCCCCCGCTACAGCAGAAGCGGATAACAGCACATAAGAGGAAACCCGCATTTTTTCCCTGTCCATATCCATTGCTATACTCCTTTTAAATGATTCTTGTCATCCCTTTTCTGAAAATGGCGCCGGATCCCAATCGGTTTCCGGCGCCATTCTCATTTTTTGAAGGCGTTTTAGATTACATGATACTCCTTCAGCAGCTTTTCCACATCGGTGCCTTCGATCTTCTCCAGCACCTTTTTCACCGCCATCCGCTCCTTGAAGCCCAGGTCCATCTCGGTGAGAGGTCTGCCGTCCCGGAGGCTGATGGAGGCTTTCAGCAGATCCCGGATGTCATAGAGGCTGCCCCAGACCTCGGGCACGCCTCGATCCACGTTGAAGAGGGTGTAGACAGCCACCATAGCGGTACGCATGGAATATTCAGTGGTAAACACGGTATCCCGCTCCACTTCGGCAAACTGGCCCAGGAAGGCAAAGTTCACCGCTCCTTCAGGCACCACCTGGGGCCGGTCGCCCTTGGCGCGGGGCATGAAGTAGGCGCTGGCGAAGGGCATCATGGTGGGCACCGTGTTGGCGCTGTGGGTGGCCAACTCCTCGATCTGATCCTCGGGCACCCCGATGTGGTAGAGCCACTCCATGCAGATCTCCTTGCCGGTGCAGTCCTTCATAGGCTTCTTCACAAAGTCGCCCTCCGCGTTGGGGAACAGACCGTAGAGCCACACCAGGCACTGATCCTTGGGCTGGGAGTGGAACTGGGGCTGGCGGTTGATAGTCCAGCTCAAAAGCCACCCAGAGTCCTGAGCTGTTACAATGCCGCCGGTGACCACATTGCCGGACAGGGGATCCCGCTTGCAGATATTTTTGATGTAGGGCAGAATCTTCTCGTCCAGAGTGTTGACGGTCACGCCCATCCACTTGCACTCCTCGGGGTCGCCACAGAACTTGTCGGGATGGCCGAAGGAGGGATCCTGGGCTGCGATCTTCCGCCACAGGTCGAAGGAGCCGCCGGGCTGGGGGGCAGGAATGTACTCGCAGGGCTTATCCTGACCGCCGATGGTGGAATTCTCCACGTTGCTGCCGTTGGTGATAAAGAGGTAATCATCCTCGGTCAGATCCAGGAATTCCTGATTACCGTCATGGAGCAGCTCCACCCGCTTGGCCACCTTCCGTCCGTCCCGAATATCGAAGCGCACATCCATCACCTGGGTGTTGAAGTGGAACTGGGCGCCGTGGTCCTCCAGGTATTTCACCATGGGCAGGATCATGGACTCATACTGGTTGTACTTGGTGAAACGGAGGGCCCGCAGGTCGGGGAGCCCGTCGATATGGTGGATGAAGCGCTGCATGTAGAGCTTCATCTCCAGGGCGCTGTTGCAGTTGTAGAAGGCAAACATGGTGCGCCAGTAGGTCCAGAAGTTGGAGTTGAACACCTCGTCATCAAAGATGTCGGTGATCCGTTTGTCCTCCAGCTCCTCATTGGGGGTAAAGAACAGCCGCATCAGTTCCATGGCCCCCTTGTCAGAGATGCCAAACTTCCCGTCCGTGTGGGCGTCCTGGCCCCGGTTCTCGGTGACCCGGCACAGGGAGTAGTTGGGATCCTTTTTGTTCAGCCAGTAATACTCGTCCAGAACGCTGACCCCCTCGGTCTCAATGGAGGGGATAGAGCGGAACAGATCCCACATGACCTCGAAGTGGTTGTCCATCTCCCGGCCACCCCGCATGACATAGCCGATCTCGGGGTACTTCCACCCATCACAGGCACCGCCGGCCACCGGGTCACGGTCAAAGAAGTGGATGTTCTTGCCGGGCATCTGGGCGTCCCGCACCAGGAAGCAGCCGGCGGACAGGGCCGCCAGGCCGGTGCCGATGAAGTAGGCCGACTTGTGATCCACACCCTCCGGCTTCAGGGGACGGGCAAAAGCTTCATAGTTACCGCTGGAATAATACATAAATTATACCTCCTATTATTGTTTTAGGGCCTCTTGACATAACCAATGGTAACGCAGTTTTATCCCCCGCTCAATCAGCAACCTGAACGCTTTGATAAAAAATCCGTCATAAGAGGAAAAATGTCTGTTTTTTTATCAAAAGGTCATGGGTGATGGTTTTTATCTGTCCGCACCTGCTCCAAAGCGTTGGTGATACTGCCGTGGATCACAGTAGAAAACCGGGCCACAAGCTCTTTGGGGTCACTTTTCATGTCGTTCCGGATCCAATCCAGCATCAAACCTACAAAGGCGTACTTCCAGACGTGAGCAATGAATTCTTTATCATCCTGCCGCACCGCCATAACCGCCGATTTTTCTTCCACTACGCCGATGACCAGATCATATGTGACCTTGTATAGATAGTTCTCTACCTGCTCCCGGCTCACCGAGTGATACACATTCATAATAAAGGGCTTGTTCTCTGCCACCGCCTGGAAAATCTGGTAAAACCCTTCCTGCCAGGTCTCATAGGTCTTTTTTCCGTTCAATGCCCGTCTGGCATCCTCCTCACAGGACCATTCCACCAAATCATAGATATCCTTGAAGTGATAGTAAAAGGTCATGCGGTTGACCTCACAGTCTTCGGTAATGTCGCTGATGGTGATTTTATTCAATGGCTTTTGGAGCAACAATCGTTTCAGTGATTCCTCCATTGCCTGTTTAGTCGTTTTATGCATGAGGATTCTCCTTCCTATCGCTCCCATTGATTACTCGCTTTCCACCCGGCATGCAGGACTCCAACCATAAAAAAGCCCGTTGTAAAGTGTGGTCAATGGGAAAGGACAGCAATAGCAGTGCGGACAATATAAGGGCGCAACCATAGTTCAGAGGGACAATGTGGAACCACTCCGGGATAAGGAAGACCGCCGCTAAAAACAGCGCTCCCATGGCGCCGAACAGGATCCCATGCCAGGCGGTCATGGGCTTACAGACCCGAAACAGCATGAGGTAGGCCGCAATCGCATAGAGGAAAAAGGCCACCGTGGAAGCGAGTTCGGTGGGGATTTGGAACGCATCGGCAAAGAGCAGGGACCACTCCACCAGGATCACCGAGGTGAGGGCGGCGGGCAGGGCGCGAAAGAGGACGTTGCGCAGGAATTTACCGTGAACCAGATCCGTGTTGGGCTCCAGCGCCAGGAAGAACGAGGGGATCCCGATCATCATCACAGAGGCCAAAGAGATCTGTGCCGGTTTCAGTGGATATAGCGGGATGATTTTTCTTACTTCCATCTGAGGCTGCGTAATGGTACCGGTTTTGTCTACGCATATCACATCCACCCGCGCCAAGGTTTCAATACACTTCATGTCATGGACCAGAGTGTTCTGTTTGGCAAGACGGATGGTACTGGCCATGAGGGCCACGCTGGTGAGCAGATACAGCCCTTCCGGGATCATGCCGATAATGGCGGCGGCAGTATTTTCCACGCTGACCCGCTCGGTGAGGCCAATTACATGATACTGGTTCCAAAACATCATAGCGGCAAAAGGAATAATGATGACTCCGATGATCTGTATAAGACAGGTGAGAGAGCGCATCATTCCCGGCTGCTGCCTTTTTTTAATCTGCTTGGCCCCTACAGAGAGTTGAGCTGCAAAGGAGTCATCTCCCACCTTGTCCAGCCGAACATAGGCTTTCCCTGACACAACAAAGCTACCTGATAAAAGGGTATCTCCGACCGCTTTCTTGATCTCATCCGCTTCGCCAGTGACCAGCGACTCATTGACCGTAAGTTCTCCATCGCAGACCACGCAGTCGGCACAGACCTGATTGCCCGCTGTCAAAAGTACAATGTCGTCCAACACCAGTTCCTCGCTTGGAAGCCGGATTTCCTTTCCGTCTCGAATGACAATACTCTCCGGGGCTGCTACCAGTTGGAGCTTGTCCAATACTCGTTTGGCTTTCAGTTCCTGCACAATGCCTACAATCGTGTTGGCAAATACGACGCCAAGGAAAGTCAGATTGTTGTATGAACCCTCATAGACCAAGACCCCTGCCAGAAGAAAGAAAATAAGGTTAAAGTAAGTAAACAGATTGGAGCAAACGATTTGCCCAGCGGTTTTGGATGCTTTATCGCTGGTTACATTGATAAGTCCAGCTTCGGTATTCCCCTGAACCTGCCGTGAGGTGAGGCCATGCTCCACGGAAGGATTATAACGGGCAATATTGGGGTATGGGATGTTAATCGGGTTCTTTTTCCTCATGTTACTCCACGCGTCTCCATTCTACGTCAATTACTTCAGACTGGCTCTCAGCCTTTGGTCCTTCACTTATTTTTATGGCTTTTGTAAGGCGGGACACATCATAAAGTCCCTGTATGCCGTTGACCATAAGGGACACTCCCATAAAGGTCATCAGCGCCGCAGTTCCGTGGAAGGGATCTGCAAAGAGAAAAATGGATAGCACAAGCCCTACTATGCCAAGAGCCAAAGAAGTTCCCCAGGCTCCCATCTTGTATTTGGAGATATTTAGGGCAAGTTGAATGTTGAATATACTACCCGCAAGAACATACAATCCTGCTGCAAACGGGAGGAACGAAGAGCCGATAAACGGTGGCAGGAGAACAACTCCAATCAAAATATCGCAAATGCCCAAAACGAGGTCGAGGCGGAAAAAAAGCCCCGCAAAACCGAGCTGGAAGTACCTTGCGATTTCATGAATCCCCACTCCCACGATGAGCAGGCCCAATATCCAGCACAAGGCTGTAGCAGAAACTTGAGGCCAGATCATCATAACAGTGCCGAGAACCAACGAGCAGCAGCTTACACCGATCAACCATTTACGAACATACATCCATTTTGCACTCATTTTTCTTCCTCTTTTCTTATATATTTCACTCATGTGTAAAGGAAATCTCGCTTAGTACGGCTTGCCCCGCATATAGGCACTCTGCTTTGAGGGCCTTACGCTCCAGGAGCCAGCAATCTACAGCCTCCCAAAGAGCAAATGTTCCCATAATGCTTAAAAATTCCATGAATATGGGTTTCAGATTGGATAGCTCCAGCGCAAAATACAAGGTCAGGAAGGCAATTCCACAGAGAGCTAATCCAAGCATCTTCAGAGAGTTGATCCGCAAATCTGCTTCTTTGTCCCGGAAAATAAAGGCATAGTGTTCTGTGAGCATGGCTGCGATTTCCGTTTCTGAAACATCTTCGGGCAGTTTCCCGTGAAAACAAATTCGGATGTCATAGAGCGTGGGAATTGCATAGAGTTTGCGGTCAATATAGTCATAGATATCTGCCCTGAGATCCCGCTGCCGGCCAACGGAAAGCGGATCAAGCAGTTCCATGCCTTCATACAAGGAAACGTCAATCTGAGCCTTTCCGTCTGGGCACAAGTATTCTGCCGCAATGGCTTCACTGGAAGATGGAAGAGATGCGTCCAGATGATGCACTTTTTTTAAAAAAGTTTGACCTTTTCCCATCATTTGCGCCTCCTATTTTCAGCCTGCTGCTTTTTCTTTTGCTGAACCAAGCAGTGGAAGGAAACGAAAAAAAGAATGCTGACCAGAAAGGGGAAAAAGTAGCTTGCCATTCGGTACAGGATCATGGCGGAGGCAGCGCTGGCCCTTCCCAGATAGGGAGAATAGAGCAATGTAAAGGCAAACTCTGCTGGTCCAACGCCTCCCACATTGGGGATCGCGCCGGCAATCAGAACCATAACTGCAGAGAGAAGCTGTACCTGCCCAAATGAAAGCTGTTCAAGCCCCAGCAGGGAAACACCATAATAGGAAACCGTATAAAGCAGACAATACTTTCCCGCATATAGCAGCATTACGGCGCCGCAGCGGCCTCGGTCGGTCAGCAGGACTTTGGATTGGGTACGGAGTACCTCTATATTTTTACTCCATTCGGATTTCCGCTTGGCCCATTTTCCCGTATCGGGTAGTTTGCCAATACACCATAGCGCCAGCTTTTGTACTTTTTCCCAAGTACAAAGGAGAATCAGCGCCAGGATGATCAAGCCGCAGACGATATATCCAAGCAGAATATAACGGGAAAGGTTTAGGTTAGAGGCGTGTAGCCATCCGCCCTGAAATATCAGCATGACTGTGGCGTAAATCAATATGGTAAGTTTCTGTAGTGCGTAGCACAGCGTCATCATTCCAACGCCGGCACCTGGCAAGAGGCCATAGAGGGAGAAATACCAACTTTGCAGGGGGATAGAGCCCGCTCCCATGGTGGCCACATTTCCGAAAATCCCAAGAAAGGATGCGGTGAGCGTCTGCCAAAGGGTCACATTTGGCATTTGAGGTCGCAGGGCAACCCATAGTGCAATGGCCTCCAAAAGTGGGCAGGAGAGCCCCAGGAGCAGCAGTCTCAGAAGGCTGAGAGTTGGAACAGTATGAAGGCACTGAAGAATCTCCCTGCTCTGACCGTGAAACAAAAGCATCAAAACCAGCGTAAGGGCAGCAAGGGTGATCACGCTGGAAATTACTGGCTTTCTGCGATTTTCCATTGTGGCATCCCCTTTAGAAATAAGAAAAAATAAGCTTTTGTGTTTTCTATTCTGGCAGGATTTTTTATATCTGTTAATAGGCAAATGAGGCCGAATGCCAAAGCTTTGTGCATTCGACCTCATTTGCCCGTTGTTGACAAAATCCGCATAGAGTATGATTTGACCATCGGCAGGGGAACCTTTCCAAACAGCCAAGAACAAAAATATATTTGCTCAATAGACCCTTATTGACAGATTGGAAGTGAAATATGAAAAAACTACAATTTGCTCGCAGCGGATACATCCTTATTTCCTTTGTTTTTTATGTTGCCGCTGTGATCTATCTCATTTTCCCTGACCTTCCACCATTAGCTTTGAGCTGTTTCAGCGGAGTTATTCTGATCCTCTACGGCATTATCAAGCTGGTGGGATTTTTCTCTGAGGATCTATACTGCCTGGCGTTTCGTTATGACTTGGCATGGGGACTTCTCCTTATGGTGGTCGGGGTGCTGTTGCTGGTGAAGAACGTCTCTGTCGCACAGTATCTCACACCGGGGCTTGGCTGGATCGCACTGCTGGATAGTTTGTTCCACATTCAAATGGCCAAGGAAGCACGGGATTTTGGCATAAAAGAATGGAAATTGGTGTTGGGTCTTTCCATCGCCGCTGGGGTCCTCAGCGTACTTCTGATCATCCGCGGTTTCCCCAGCCCGCAGGCCACCCATATCCTTGCCTGCATCGTTCTGCTGGCCTGCGGCGCGATCAACCACTGTATCGTCAAGCTGATGGTCTACTTCCCCCACCGCTCTGCCGCAAGTAAAACGGATACAGAAGAATTCATCTGAAAGAGCACAAAAAATATATGAAAGAGGGACACAAATCATGGGATTCAAGACTACACTGCAAAAAGTTGGGGTAGACAAGCTCATCGAGTACGCCTACAAGGACCCGGAGACAAGCCTGCCCAAGATCATGGACTGGGCGGACAAGTTCTCCGGCGGGGAATTTCCCTCCCAGCGGAAGGCCATCCGGGAGGCCATTGAGAACAAGGATCACCCCTATCACGAGTTCATTCTCCACATGCTCCGGGACACCGACCCCAACGTGATGAAGACCCTCATCACCAACTTTTTCATCAACGCCAACCTGATCGGCTGGCCCAAGCAGGAGAAGCTGCGCAAGGAGTACGGCTGCAACATCCCCTGGGCCATCCTGCTGGACCCCACCTCGGCCTGCAACCTCCACTGCACCGGCTGCTGGGCCGCCGAGTACGGCAACAAGCTGAACCTGACCTTTGACGAGATCGACTCCATCATCACCCAGGGCAAGGAACTGGGTATCTATATGTACATCTACACCGGCGGGGAACCCATGGTCCGGAAAGCCGATCTGATTAAGATCTGTGAGAAGCACGATGACTGCGTGTTCCTCACCTTCACCAACGGCACCCTCATCGACGAGGCCTTCGCCGACGAGATGCTCCGGGTGGGCAATTTCATTCCCGCCATCTCTTTGGAGGGAGACCAGGGTGACACTGACTCCCGCCGGGGCGACGGGGTCTACCAGAAGGTGCAGAACGCTATGAAGATCATGCGGGAGCGGCGGCTGCCCTACGGCATCTCCTCCTGCTACACCAGCGTGAACTACAAATCCATCACCTCGGACGAGTACTACCAGAGCCTGATCGACATGGGAGCCTTCTTCATCTGGTATTTCCACTATATGCCCGTGGGCAACGACGCCGCTCCCGAGTTGCTTCCTAACCCGGAGCAGCGGGAGTGGGTCTACCACCGCATCCGTAAGCTCCGGGCCGAGAAGCCCCTCTTCGCCATGGACTTCCAGCACGACGCCGAGTATGTGGGCGGGTGCATTGCCGGCGGGAAGCGGTATCTCCACATCAATGCCAACGGCGATGTGGACCCCTGTGTGTTCATCCACTACTCCAACGCCAACATTCGTGAGATGAGCCTGCTGGACGCTCTCCGCAGCCCCATTTTCATGGCCTATCACGACAATATGCCCTTCAACGACAATATGCTCCGGCCCTGCCCCATGCTGGAGAACCCGGAGTTCCTGCGGAAGATGGTGGCCGAGACTGGCGCCCACTCCACCGACCCCATGAGCCCCGAGAGCGTGGAACACCTGTGCGCCAAGTGCGACCAGTACGCCGCGCACTGGAAGGGCAAGGCGGACGAACTTTGGCAGGCCGAGTGCGCCCAGCGACCCGAGCTGGCCGACATTGCTGACCGGGAGCGGAAAAACACCAGAGGCGAAGAGAAATAATGGCGCTGACACAAAAGTGGGAGGGTGCCAGGGGCACCCTCCCACTTTTGAACCTGTTTCATTGTTTGATCTGGGATTTTTCAATGGCGTTACGGGTAGAGCCCTCCATCAGCTTGCACAGCCGCTCCACCATCGCATTCATGTCATAACTCATTCCGGACTCCAGCCAGTCCAGGAGCCCACCGACCAAAGCACCTTTATAATACCGAATCAGGACGTCCAAATCTTCTTCTGGAATAGGAACTCCCTCTGTTGCCTGCTTCATACACCTTTCAACTATATGAGTTGTTATTTTATCTAATGTAGGCAAAAACTGCTCTCTGGGGTAATAACGGTAAATATGAAGTACAGACGTTTTTCTCTGCTTAAAATAGTTGACCACTCGCTCCAACTCTGTTGCCGGATCCGGCTGGTCAAAGGAATCTAACAGTTGATTGACCATCGTAGTCAGATGGTACTCCACAAGCTCCGGGATTCCATCAAAGTAGTAGTAAAATGTATTTCGGTTGATCTCACACCGCTCAACAATAGTTTTTACCGTAATCTTATTGATGGGGGTCTCCTCCAGAATTTCTTGAAAAGCCTCAATGATTGCTTTTTTTGTCCGTTCCATGGAAACCCTCCTTTCCCCTCAAGGTCATATTCCAGCCACTCACCCATGCTATAGATGATAAAAATATACAGTTTAATTATACAGTCTAACCTTGCTGGTTGCAAGAGCTAAGTAACGAATTTTGAGGTTTTTTGTTTTGTAAGGGAAGAGAGCGAGGTAATAGTGAAAATGAGGAGGATCAAGCAGTTTCTGAAAGCCATGAGGATAGAACAGAGAGAACACAAAAGTTCTTTTATCGTATTTACGATTCTCAGGCTTTCTGTCATTCTCGTTATGGTGCGTCAGCTATTTAATGGAAACTATGAAAGCGTGTTCTTGTGCCTGCTGACGCTCCTGCTCCTGATCGGTCCCAGCATTGCGCAAATCACCCTACGGGTGGAGCTGCCTACCACATTGGAGATCATTATTTTCCTCTTTGTCTACGCCGCAGAAATCTTGGGGGAGATCCATCAGTTTTATACGGCGATCCCCTATTGGGATACCATTCTCCATATGTTAAACGGTTTTTTAGCGGCAGCCATCGGATTCTCCCTGGTGGAGCTCCTCAACCGAAATCAAAAGCTGGTGTTTCAGCTCTCGCCTTTCTTTACCGTTCTGGTGGCCCTATGCTTTTCCATGACCGTAGGGGTCCTATGGGAGTTTTTCGAGTTCACCATGGACATGGTTTTTGGCCTGGACATGCAGAAGGATACTGTCATCCACTCTATTTCTTCTGTACTGCTGGAAACAGGCGGCAGTGGAATTCCATATAAAATCAATGGAATCTCCGAGGTCTATATCAACGGAGAGCCGCTGGGCGTAGGCGGTTATCTGGATATTGGCCTTATTGATACCATGGCCGATCTGTTTGTGAACTTTGTCGGTGCGGTAGTGTTTGCCGTTTTCGGATACCGATATGCAAAGCACCGGGATAAAGCAGACCCGATACAGCGATTTATCCCTATACAAAAGGATACCGACAAGGATTATCTTCTTGCGGTGAGAGAGGGAGACAAAGACGCTGAGACCGGCTTGACTGTACATGTACATGAGGAGAAGGAGCGATTACAATGAAGACAGCGATTCTGACAGACAGCAACAGTGGTATTTTCCCGGAAGAGGGAGAACGGCTGGGAATATTTGTGCTTCCCATGCCGGTCATTTTGGATGGAAAGGAATACTTCGAGGGGGTAAACCTCACTCCAAACGAATTTTATCAGCACATAGCCGAGGGTGCCGATGTATCAACCTCTCAGCCGTCTCCGGGAGATGTCATCTCCATGTTTGACCGGATCTTTTCCGAGGGATATGACGAACTGGTCTACATCCCCATGTCCAGTGGTCTCAGCTCCTCTTATCAAACAGCGCAAATGCTTTCGGAAGAGTACGAGGAAAGGGCCCAGATCGTGGACAACCATCGGATCTCTGTGACGCTCCATGATTCCGTCCTTTATGCCAAATCTCTGGCGGATCAGGGCATCAGGGCAAAAGAAATTCGCGTTGCCTTAGAAGCCACTGCCATGGATTCCATGATCTATTTGGGTGTAAATACCCTGAAATATCTTAAGAAAAATGGCCGCTGCACCCCTACTGTGGCAACCTTGGGGGATGTTCTCAATATTAAGCCGCTGCTTATTTGCCAAGGCGGTCGTTTTGACCGTTGCTGCCTGCCGCGTAGTACATCTGCCTGCCAAAAGGCTTTGCTTGAGCGTGCAAGTAATATGGCAGACACCCTGCGAACCTCCAGTGGGAAACTAAATATTGGAGTGGCCAGCTCATTTGTGTGTTCCGATGCTGAGAAGGATTGGGAACAGCAGGTCCGGAAAGCGTTTCCATGGGAGAATGTCCACTATGAGCCCCTTTCTTTCAGTATTGCCTGTCATACCGGCCCCAATGCTTTCGGGGTAGGGATCAGCAGACAGACGTAATGAGAAGAGAGCTGACCTCAGAGGAAAAGTAAGGGAGGAGTGGAAATTTTATGGCCGACTATACGATTTTTACCGATGCCGCCGCAGATATTCCCCTTGAATGGTATTGCCGGTACGATATTCAGGGAGTATCTATGGATTATATGCTTTCAGAGGAAACAAATACGATCTTCCCCGGCAAAGCGGACGCAGAGGAAAGCAGCGACTGCTTTTATGACGCTCTGCGCAAGGGTGAAAAAACATCCACTACCCAGGCGACTCCATACAAATACATAGAGGCCTTTTCCCCTGTGCTGGAGGCAGGAAACGATATCCTCTACTGTTGTTTTTCCTCTGGTATGTCCGGTACCTGGCATAATGCGCTGCTGGCAAGTGAGATGCTGAAGGAACAATACCCGGAGCGGGCGATCCGGTGCGTGGATACCCTGAGTTCCTCAGCGGGACAAGGATTGATCGTGATCCAGGCCGCCGCATTGAAAGAACGCGGAATGTCTTTGGAGCAAAACGCCAAATGGCTGGAGGAACATCTCCAGAACATGAACCACTGGTTTCTGGTAGATGATCTGGACTTTTTAAAGCGAGGCGGGAGAGTTTCGCCCACCGTTGCCTTTCTGGGGAGCACATTGCAAATTAAGCCAATTCTTACGATTGATCGTAATGGTAAACTGGTCGTTGCCGAAAAAGTCCGGGGACGCAAGCAATCCATGAAACGGCTGGTGGAGCTGTTCCGCATCGGTTCAGATTTTCAAGGCGTTTTGCCTGTCGTATTTATAAACTACGCTGGTTGCCGAGAGGATGGGGAACTTTTGGCTGATATGATCCGTGAGGCAGCTCCTTCTGATGTCCGGGTTTTTATCACACCGCTTTCCCCATATACCGGCGCTCACACTGGCCCGGGAATGCTCTCGGTTTGCTTTTGGGGAAAAAGAAGATAACTGTGTTTGGATTCAAAGGCACTTCACGCCATTGAATAAAAACAGGAGGAATCAATCATGTTCGTTGAAACACTGGAAGCCTTTTTTGGCGCAGGCCTGTGGGCCGTGATCAAAGCCGTCCTTATCCTTCTCCTGGCCTTTATCGTCTCAGCCGTTGTCAAATCCGCGGTCACAAAGCTCCTGGCAAAGACCAAGCTGGGTAAGGGAGCAGAAGGACAGGAGGCTGGCAACGCCTTGACGATGATTGGCAAGCTGGTCCATCTGGTGGTGTTTTTGCTCTTTGTCCCCGGCATCTTTGAAAGCCTGGGCTTGAACAATGTCTCGGCACCCATTTTGAGTCTGCTGAATACCATCTGGGGATACCTGCCCAACATTCTGGCAGCCGTCCTCATTCTCTGGATTGGTTGCTACATTGCGAAACTGGTGCGGGAACTGCTGGCCCCCGCTCTGAATAAGCTGGAGGTCAACCGTCTGCAAAAAATGGCAGGTATGGAGGTATCCGAAACCGGCAAGCTCTCCAATACGCTGGCCTATTTGGTCTATGTCCTCATTTTGATCCCGGTTATTATCACCGCACTCCAAGCTCTGAATATCCGGGCGATCTCTGAGCCCGCAGTGCAGATGCTGACCATGATCTTTAAGTTTTTACCCTATCTGCTTGCTGCCGTCATCATCTTCGTGGTGGGCTGGGTGATTGCGAAGCTGCTGGGCGCTATTGCGGAACGGGTCATTGCCGCCACCGGCGTGGACGCTAAACTCCGCACAGCCGTGGGACAGGAGGAGAGCAAGTGGGTCCTCTCTTCCGTTATCGGCAAAACCTTACGGACTGTTCTGGTCATCTTCTTTGTGGTAGAGGGAATCAACGCACTTCATATGGAGGTGCTGACTCAAATCGGCGCCACGGTAATTGGGTATCTGCCCTATGTATTGGCTGCCGCAATCATCTTCATCGGATGTTGGATTGGCAATGCCTTTGCTAAAAAGGTGCTTGTGAAGAATGGTCATAAGACTGCTGCCCTTGTGACCCAGTGTGCCATTTACACCGTTGGCGCTTTTTTGATCCTGAGCCAGCTTGGGATTGCGAAGGAGCTGGTAAATGCAGCGTTCATTCTGATTCTGGCCGCTCTTGCCGTTGCCTTTGCTATTTCCTTTGGCGTTGGTGGCAAAGACTTTGCTGGAAGGGCGCTGGAAAAGTTGGAAGGGAAACTCCAAAACGTCTCCCCGGAGGAAACTCCTAAAGAGTAAGCTCACAATAAAAGAAAGAAGGAATACATCGTATGGCAAAACGTCTTTTCACCTCTGAGTCCGTCACGGAAGGCCACCCCGACAAGGTCTGCGACCAGATCTCTGATGCAATATTAGACGATATTATCGCAGCCGATCCTATGGCCCATGTGGCCTGTGAGACCTTTACCACCACCGGCATGGTGGTGGTTATGGGAGAGATCACCACCTCCCATTATGCCGACATCCCCGGCATCGCCCGGCGAACCATCGAGCGTATCGGCTATACCAACCCCGATTATGGCTTCGATTTCCGCTCCTGCGCTGTGATGAGCTCCATCGACAAGCAATCTCCCGACATTGCCATGGGAGTAAATCAGTCCTATGAGCATCAGAATGGCGACACCGATGAGGCCGACCTCATCGGCGCGGGCGATCAGGGTATGATGTTTGGCTATGCCTGCGATGAGACACCCGAGCTGATGCCTGCCCCCATCTCTCTGGCCCATCAGCTCTGCCGCCGCCTGACCCAGGTCCGCAGGGCTGGGAACCTTCCCTGGCTCCGCCCCGACGGCAAGAGCCAGGTGACGGTAGAGTACGGGGAAAACGGCGAAATCCTCCGCTGCCCTGCCATTGTTGTGTCTACCCAGCATGATCCAGACGTCAGTTTGAAGGAACTGAGGGAGGCCGTTACGGAGACCATCATCAAGCCGGTCATCCCCGGTCAGTACATGGACAAGGACACCAAGATCTATGTCAACCCTACCGGGCGGTTCGTGGTGGGTGGCCCAGTGGGAGATACCGGTCTCACCGGACGAAAGATCATCGTGGACACCTACGGAGGCTCCGCAGCCCACGGCGGCGGGTGCTTTAGCGGAAAGGATCCCACTAAGGTAGACCGCTCGGCGGCCTATATGGCCCGGTATGCCGCTAAAAATATCGTGGCAGCCGGGCTGGCGAAAAAGTGCCAGATCGAAGTGGCTTATGCTATCGGGGTCGCTCACCCAGTCTCTATTCTGGTAGACACCTACGGTACCGGGGTGGTCAGCGATGAGAAGCTCTCTGAGCTGGTAGGCCGGTTCTTTGACTTTCGCCCCGCCAAGATCATCGAGAAATTGGATCTGCGCCGCCCCATCTACGAACAGATTGCAGCCTATGGTCATTTCGGGCGGATGGATCTTGACCTGTCCTGGGAGCGGACCGACATGGTCGATGCGTTGAAGGCTGCGCTCTGAGCCGGATGCAAACATGGCGCCGCCCAGCTTGGGCGGCGCCATGAAGCATAAGGAGGGGATCCCATGCTGAAAACACGGGCGAAAACAGGCGTGTTTCTCTCTGCGCTGGTTTTGCTGCTTTTACATTTCTCCTATCTTCCCTATGTCTTAAAATCTTTTGCCGCTGCCCTCAATTTAATGGGAACCTTTGAGCTGTACCGTGCGGCAGGCTGCAAAAGCAAGGGGGTCCCACTTTGTATATCGATGCTTCTTGGGGCGGCAATGCCCTTTTTCCTCCCCGGTATTCCACAGTATCGTATGGTGGTAGCCGTTGTGCTGGGGCTGTCCCTGGTCGCCTTTTTTCCCCTTGCGGCCAATGTGGATGTCCTGACCTTTCAAACGGTAAGCGTGGCCTTTGGAAGCTCGTTCTTGATTTCCTTGTTCTTTTCTGCCATTCCCACCCTGCGAATGTCCCAATATGGGCTTTACTATGTCATTTTAATGGTGTTGACCTCTGTGATAACTGAGGTCGCAGCATACTTTGTAGGACGAGCCATCGGCAAGCATAAGTTGAGTCCAAAAGTCAGCCCGGGGAAAACGGTAGAGGGATTTGTGGGGGGTACCACCATCGCCTATTTTGTAATACTGACGGTGGGAATCGTATTCAGCCATCAAACCAACACCCCGATTCGCTATGGTGTTTTTTCCTGCTATGTACTTCTTGCCTCTGTGATCGGGCAAATCGGGGATCTGGCAATGTCTCTGATCAAAAGAGCCGCTGGGATCAAAGATTTTGGTCGGCTGCTGCCTGGACACGGAGGCGTGCTGGATCGTTTTGACAGCCAGCTTTTTATTGCACCCTTTACCCTTACTTTTTGCACCTTCATCCAGCATATTTTTTAGGCCTTATGGAGGACAAGAATATGAAAACAGGAAGCATAGATGTTGGCGGTGGCTTGCGTGGGGTCTACGCTGCCGGTGTATTTGACCGCTGCTTGGACATGGGTGTTCACTTTGATGTCGGCATTGGCGTATCTGCCGGAAGTGCCAATATATTGGCCTATGCTGCTGGACAGCGGGGGCGAAACTACCCTTTCTATGCGGAATATCCTTTTCGCAAGGAATACATGAGTTGGGGGAATTTTCTTCGGAAAAGGTCTTATCTGGATCTGGACTATATATATGGTACCCTCAGCAATTCTGGGGGAGAAAATCCACTTGACTTTCCCGCAATCATGGCAAGCTCTATGGAATTATGTATTGTTGCCTGTGATGCGGAGACGGGAGAAGTCAAATATTTTGGAAAAGACGATATCCAGCAGGATGATTACAGCATTCTGAAAGCCTCCAGTGCCATCCCCTTTGTTTGTCACCCCTATGAAGTGAAGCGGCACCTATACTATGACGGCGCTTTAGGCGATCCCATCCCCATAAAAAAGGCGTTCCAAATGGGCTGTGACCGGGTAGTTTTAATTCTCTCCAAGCCCAAGAACCTATTTCGTCAGCCGGGGAAAGACCCTTCCTTTGCCAAAAGGATTGAGAGACGCTACCCAAAAGCGGCAAAACAGCTTCGCCTCCGGGCCCGGCGTTACAACGATGGCGTAGACTTGGCAAAACTTTATGAAGCCCGAGGGCAAGTTCTGATTGTGTCGCCTGATGATACCTGTGGCGTTGATACTTTAACCCGAGATAAGGATGCCCTGCAAAAGCTGTATGCGAAGGGGTATCAGGATGGGGGGACGATTGCTGCATTCCTCTCTTCAATCAAATAGAGTGCCTCATTTAACGACAGAATCAACGAGAGGAGAATAACCGTGGATATGTATGGG
Organism: Flavonifractor sp. AGMB03687; assembly: GCF_017811815.1. Taxonomy (GTDB): domain Bacteria; phylum Bacillota; class Clostridia; order Oscillospirales; family Oscillospiraceae; genus Flavonifractor. The sequence continues at coordinate 41,882 of NZ_JADKZI010000006.1, read as the reverse complement.
TTTTATAAAGGGCAAATTCTAAACGCATACGAATATTTGGGTGCGCATTTCACGGTAGGAAGGACAACATTTCGTACCTTTGCCCCTAACGCCGCTCGTGTTAGTCTGCTTTACGCTGACGAGGAAATTCCTATGCTGCCGGTTTATGATGGGAATTTCTATGAGATTGCTGTGCCGAATGTAAAGGTAGGGCAACCGTACGAATACCGCATTTATATGCAAAACGGCGGCTATACCGATCATTGTGACCCCTACGGATTTGGGATGGAATTGCGCCCCGACCACAAGTCTGTTGTGGTCGATCTATCGGCCTATTGTTTTGCCGATGGAAAATGGATGAAACAAAGGGGAAACCAGCTCGCACGGCCTATGAACATCTATGAGATGCACCTCGGCTCATGGAAAAAACCCAGCGACAATGAGTGGTATCGTTATGACGAGCTTGCCCCGCTCCTTATCCCCTATTTGAAAGAGAGCGGCTATAATTATGTGGAATTTCTTCCGCTTTGTGAGCATCCCTGCGATGAAAGCTGGGGGTACCAGAACACTGGGTTTTATGCGCCCACCAGACGTTACGGAAAGCCCGACGATTTGAAACGGCTGATCGACCTGCTCCATCAAAGCGGGATCGGCGTTATCCTGGATTTTGTACCCGTCCATTTTGCGGTGGACTGGTATGCGCTGGCACAGTATGACGGGACGGCGCTCTATGAGTATCCCCATAGTGATGTGGGTGTCAGCGAGTGGGGCAGCTATAATTTTATGCACTCTCGCGGTGAGGTGCGGAGCTTTCTGCAATCTGCGGCAAACTTTTGGCTGAAAGAATACCATTTCGACGGTCTGCGGATGGATGCGATCAGCCGCATAATATACTGGCAGGGAGACGAAAAGCGGGGTGTAAATGGCAACGCTGTCGATTTTATCAAAGTAATGAACCTGGGCCTGAAAGAGAACAATCCGGACTGCATTCTAATTGCGGAAGACAGCACCAATTATCCCGGCATTACAAAGTCCGTCCATGACGGAGGATTAGGGTTTGATTACAAGTGGGACATGGGATGGATGCACGATACGCTGACATATTTCCAAGCGGCTCCAGCGCAGCGGACAGCCCTGTACCACAAACTGACTTTCTCCATGATGTACTTTCAAAATGAGAAATATCTTTTGCCTTTTTCCCATGATGAGGTGGTACACGGAAAAGCCACTATTCTCCAAAAGATGAACGGACAATACGAGCAGAAATTCCCCCAGGCGCGGGCAATGTATCTCTATATGCTGGTGCATCCCGGGAAAAAGCTAAATTTTATGGGAAATGAATTTGGACAACTGCGGGAGTGGAACGAAAAAAGAGAACAGGATTGGGACTTGCGAAAATATCCAAATCATGATGCGTTTTATCATTATATGGCAAAGCTGAACGATATCTATATATCTCATCCGGCCTTATTCGAGTGGGATTATCGAACAGACGGTTTTTACTGGTTGGACTGCCATCAGGAGAACCGATGTATCTATGCGATCTGCCGGAAAGGCAAAGGCGAATACCTTGCCGCCGTTTTCAATTTCAGCGACCAAGTACAGATGGATTATACCGTGGCCATCCCAGGAGCAATCGTCGCTTCCCCTTTGGTGTATAGTGATTGGGAAGAATTTGGCGGCACAACCCCCAGAGGGAAGGCTGTTTTTCAAATGAAAAAGAGCAACCTTACCTGCACTCTGCAACCATTCTCAGCCCTCCTAATGGATATAAAACAGGACGGTGCAAACACCTATTAGATGAGTAAATAGCCACCATTTTGATGGGGGGTATTTGGCGCATCTTTATTACAAGAGGACCAACTATTGTCCTTTTGTATCCTGCGTGTAGTTAGGCGGAGCGTTACCCGACAAAGGGCTGCTATTAAAAAGGATCGGCAATTATGAGTTGTCCTTTGTTTTAACATAGACTATTTGTAATCTTTCCAGTATCTGGGTGAATAAGGATAATCGGCTTTCCCACTTTTTGGGCATAGTTTACCGTCATACCTGTCCCGCTGCGGATAGTACGGTCATTGTCATAGACCGCCAGTAAACAGTCAGCCTGATCCACCATATACTCATTCCGCTGGCGGAAGCTGACCCCTGGGGCTTGTCCTTTTTCTCCAATCACAACTGTTTTTTCGCTGTGCCGTACAAGAAATGCCAGCCGTTTTTTACTCCGCTCGTCCCAGTCTGCATTGTGACCTTCGAAGGGCAAGGCCATCATCAGCTTTATTTCTCTGTACTCCGGTTGCTCTTTGAGCCGCAAAAGGATCTCGCCGGCCCACATATCTACACCCAGGGAGCCGCCAACCCAGAACTGCCGCACACCTTTTTCGTAGAGCATAGCAAATTGCTCCTGCAACCGCTTCTTCAGTCGTTTGCAGCCGTTGTTATTTTCATTATATTTCCACTTAAATCGAGTTGGGCGATGGCCCGTAATTGCACAGGTAAAAAACATATTTAACTCCTTCCAATCAATTTTTCTTACTTTTTTAATCTATCAATCACATATTATTTTTAATGCCGCAACAGATGGACGATGGGACACAGGACAAAAGAATTATGGAGAGGAGAGGACTATGTAAATGGAACAGCCGCTCTTTGAAGTGCTGGATAACGAGACCATACAAAAATGGTTGGAATACAGAGCAGACGGTTCACTTCCCGCATCTCCCGAATCCGTTGAGTATTTCCTATTCCAGCAGGCAGTGAAGTTGACCGACACTCTGGTAGGCTACAGAGAACGAATGATGATGTATTCCTGCGCCATGCGAAATGTACAAGTCAAATTTGAGACATTGGACAATGAATTTAAGATTCGGAACCGTAGCAACCCAATCCACTCTATCAACACCCGGCTCAAGAGCAATGCCAGTGTGTTGGAAAAGCTATTTCGGAAAGAGTTAAAACCTACACTGGAAAATATTGAAGAGCATATCCAGGACATTGCAGGGGTACGGGTAATTTGTTCTTATATTGATGATATTTATTTGCTGGCTGATGCGCTGACTCAACAGGACGATGTTATTCTCTTGAAGAAAAAGGACTATATTTCCAACCCAAAACCGAACGGATACCGAAGCTTACACTTAGTAGTCAGTGTGCCTGTCTACTTTGCAGATCAAAAGAAGCAGATGCCGGTCGAAGTGCAGATCCGTACCATCGCCATGGACTTTTGGGCCAGCCTGGAGCATCAATTAAAGTATAAGCAGGAAATCCCTGAACAGCAGGAAATTGTCCAAAGGCTGCGGAACTGTGCAGACACAATCTCTGAGATTGATTCTGAGATGCAACATATCCGACGGAAACTGGAAATGGCATCAGACCGATCTGTTGAAAATGACTTACTGGATAAGCTGCGGAAATTGGATTTACCGATATAGTACAATTTGAATCAGGAGAGAGACGGAATACCTCTCTCCTGATTTTTGAAGAAGAAGGTTTCCACCAGCCCGCATTTCTATCCCAGGGTACCGCCGCCCCAAAACTACTGGACACCCTTTTCATAAAGCAAAATAAACTGGTTTCACATCCGTGTCGCCAGCCGTTTTTCTATTATATACGCTTTAGCTGATTTAATCCATCTAAAAGCCGTTAATTTTTTACGCCGTAGCGGATAAAATAGTGTCCATAGGAGGGTCGCCTATGGATGATTTACTGGATCAAATGGGAAAACGCCTGGTTGCCCGGAGAAAGCAACTGCGGCTGACCCAAGAGGAGCTGGCAGAGCGTGCGGACATGAACGCACAAATCATTTCCACCGCCGAAACGGGGAAAAAGGGCCTGCGGCCGGAGAACATCATCAAGCTGTGTATCGCTTTGGACATCAGTGCGGATTATCTCTTGATGGGCAAAGTGGGGGCAAGCGACTATGATATTCTCTCCCAAAAGGTTTCCAAACTAACTCCCTCTCAGTACCAGCATTTAGAGGACATTATAAACTCGTATATTGTCGCATTGGAAGAGCGGGAAGCATAAGGCCAAAAAGCCCTATGTTTCCCGCCCTTTTATTCTTTTCCCCGGAACGCCGCCAGCGTGTCCGCTATGGCCGCAAACCCAGCGGCGTCCAGTTCTCCGTCCAAAACTGGTTCCGGCAGCTCCTGGGTCACTTGGCCATCAGAATGGTTCTCCTCGGCTTTTCGATACCCCCGCTCCTCCAAGATCCGCACCACCAGGGCCTCCATCTCCGCCCGGCCCATCCCGGCGGGCGGCTCGGCTGTCTCGGGAATCTCCGGCGTTTCCGAACAGTGAATATAATGGAGGATGGCGTTCACAAGGAACTGCGCCTTTCGGCGGCCCTGCCGGTTCAGCAGCTCCGCCACCTGCCGGTGGGCCGGATCGCCGGGATTGAAGCCGATGGTAAAGCGATACAGCGACTTTTTCTCGGCCACGGGGATCACCTTCTTGCGGCCACTTGGTAGAGAATTTCGTAGCCCTTGGCGTTGGCCTTAATGTCGTCCACAAAGAGGGCCTGCCTCACTTTGCCGGACTGCTCAATAAACCGGCGCAGCAGGATGGAGCCGCCGCCGATGAACACCACCTGGCCGGAGCGCAGGTCGATCATCCGCTCCCGGAGGGCGCTGAACAGGTCGCTGACAAAGGCCGCTGTCTCCTGTTCCACCAGCTGCCGCACTTCCGGGGTATAACTTCCCTGGCCCTTGAGAATGGCGTCAATATCTCCCTCCTCCAGCAGCATATCAAAGTCCCCGTTAACTTTGGAGCGGATGCGGTTGTAGAGGACGATCACACCGTTTTCCAAGGAATCACAGGTGCCCAGCTGGGCCTTGCCCTGTTTGATAAAGAGGTAGTCGGCGGTAAACCCGCCGATGTCCACCACCAGCACCTTGGGGGCGCTGCCCAGAGATTGGAACATGGTCACGGCGGCGGCATACGCCTGGGGGAAGCACAGCGCACGGGTGATTTCAATGGAAAACGCTTTCTGATTAAGGGAAAAGCGGACTTCTCCACGGCCCATGAAATATCGCTCAAACTTCTGGTACTGCGCCCCATAGTGGGCCGGCGGCAGACCCACCGCAAGCTGAACGGGAATCGTTCCCATATCAGATGTTCCGCCAGAATTCGTTTCAATCAATCAGAATGAGTTTAATACCTATTATCCCACTTCATCTATCAGTGACATCCTGACTGTAAAAGACTTTGTCCAAACAGTACCAGAATTTTCTCATTGCAAGATTATTTTTATGGGCGTTAGCGAAGGAGCCACACTTATTCCATTTGCCATGAAAGAATGCAATGATGTTGCAGGTCTATTGTTATTGGGATTTTCTTATGAAAATATGCGAGAGACACTTAATTGGCAGTTAAGTGGTGGTAGTTCTATGGTAAATATGTGCAAATATTTTGGATGTTCGCAAAAAGGATACATTGATAAATCGGATTTTGTTTTAGATAAGTATCATGTTCGCCCTTCTCTTTTTCCCGATGTCAAATTTGAAGATTTAGACTTGGACAGGGATGGAAAGATAACGGAAAAAGACTTTGCAATCCAATTGTCAGACTACGGCGGGCGCAGCATGAAGAAAAGATACTGGAATACCAGATGAAGCAGCTTACCCGGAAGGAACGGACGCACCGGCTCTGTACCAGAGGGGCAATGCTGGAAAGTTTCCTGATAAGGCCGGAAGTGCTGACGGACGATGATGTGATGGACATTCTGAAACAGGCATTTTCCCAAACTGGTATGAAGGAAGCTGTTGCGGAGAGCGTGAAAGGTCGGGTAGCCGGGGAACCCCTTACGGAGTAAGGGCGCAACTATACACCGGTCGAGCCGGTGCGTTGCGCCCTGCCGGGGGCTTCCTGCGGAAAGCGGATGATTGCCAGCACACTTGCGGCTGCTTCCAATCATCACAGGGGACGCTACGCTTCCCCTGCGCCGGCTGCCGCCAGCTACCCCCTTTGTGGACTTGCCGCCCGGGAACACCTTGCCCTACAAGCTGTTTCCGTTCAGCAAGTTTACAAAATCATCCTATACTTACCCAGCTGGATGAAGTATAATGAAAACAATGACAAATCGGAAATTTACGGGGGAAAACTAATTGAAAATTAAGAGCAAGAAATGGTATATCTCCCTGGTATTTTGGGTGATATTTGAAGCTATAGCAGTAATTCTTTGGCTGACAAAGGACAATCTATTTTATTTGTTTAATTTCTCATATATAGGTACAGTAATAGCTATTGGATTACTGCTCTTCCAGATAGAATATAAACATGCTAGACGCATAGTTCAACTATTCATCGGCCTATATATGGTTGTTTATCTGGGGCTGATCTGTAACGAGAATATGCAGATAGAGGGATTTTGGTATTATCTGTTTACAGGGGTATTTGAAGCAGCGACAATACATTATGCGGTTGCAAAAATATTTGGTCCACTGATCTTTGGAAGAGGATGGTGTGGATATGCCTGTTGGACTGCTATGGTTTTGGATTTTCTTCCATACAAGATCCCACAGACTTCTCGCAAAAAGAAATTGGAGAGAATACGCTATTTAACTTTTATTGTATCTTTGATTTTTGTAGCCTCGCTGTTTTTATTTCGGGTAGGTAATCTTGAACGCATCATGTTCTGGTGTTTCCTGATTGGAAATATCCTTTATTATGCAATCGGGATTGTTCTTGCTTTTGCATTTAAGGATAACCGAGCGTTTTGCAAATATATCTGTCCAGTCACTGTATTCTTAAAACCTGCAAGCTATTTTTCTTTATTGCGTATCAAATGTGATGAGGAAAAATGTATATCATGCGGAAAGTGTAAAAGTGTGTGCCCGATGGATGTTGATGTAACAGATAATTCGAGAAAACGAAAAAATGGAACAGAATGCATTCTTTGCATGCAATGTGTAAAGAATTGTCCTAAAAAGGCACTGTAAAATCCCAGTTTGTCAATATTTCCATCATCGGGCCAAGCTGACCCGAACTTTCAAAAACTGAATACCAGCCGTCCACCAGCGGCACCACCGAGCAGGAAATCAGAAACGGTTTCCTGCTTTTCTTTTGTCCAAAATGAGGTGGCAAACCACCACCCCATCCAATCAACCACAGGAAGGAGGAAGCCGTTAAGGCCATCTATTCTATTACAGATCAGGGCAGAGCATATTTCAAGGAGTTGATGGCCTCTTGTGCCGCTATGCGCATATTCTGGACGAGGACCGCAAGATCAACGCCCAGAAGTTTGAGAGTGCCTTCTATGCCAATCCTGACCTTCGCTCGGTTCGTCCCCCAGAGGAAGAAAAGGAACCGGCACCCGCCGCATTGGATTTGGAGGCCCTGGTGGAACAGCTTCGCAAGTCGCCGGAACTGGCAAACACTCTGGCGGCGCTGCTCTCGGCAGCACCCGGCAGCAAATGAGTCCAAAAAATCGAATTAGCAAGGACGCGATTTTCCTTAGCAAGCGCGTGTAAACCGTTCAAATCCAATTAGCAAGCATACAACAAAATTGAATGGAAACTCTCCCTTTGCTATACGCATTTTACCGAAAATAAAAACCGCTGTAAACCAGCGAAAAACGGCTTACAGCGGTTGTTTTGGCACCCCCGGCGAGACTCGAACTCACTACATTCCGCTTAGGAGTAGACCCGATTCGACATCGGCAAGTGACACCTGATACTAAAAAATGCTTGGAAATACAGGCTTTTTCAGTATTTCCAATCCCATCTGATACCATGCTGTGATAGCTGATTCAGAGGGATTTTACAACGTCCAACTGGCTCTAAATTAGCAAGCCGTTCGATTTTTGGCGGACGTTTTGAATACAAGAAAATGTCACTATGTATCTGCTCGTTATGCGGAATGATAGGAAATCCAGTTCATTCTCGTGTGGGACCGCTGGTGTCACACGACACCAATTTAAGTCTGTTTAATATATCATTTCAAACCGAATTTTTCAACCAGAATTATTGAGAATTTCAAAGGTTTTTTCAGACTTTATGATTGTATGTAATGCAGACCTGCCGAAGCAGGTCTAATTTTTACCGAAGCATTCGTTCACGATCTTCGGCACCAACCATGTAAGCACCTTTAGCGAGAGCATCTCTTGCCATAATCTCCGCAACCTCAACTCTGTCAAATAATCTCCATAACCGCTTTTCTTCTGGTGTCAGCTGGTGGCTTCTGTCAAACAGATGATTTAATCCAAGCCCTTCAATAAGAGCATTCTTTGCAGCTGAATACTCCTTAGCCCGTTCTTCGTATTCGTCATTACGCTGTGATGATAATTTCTCAATGTCATCAGCTCTCATGCGCTCATAGTATTCATCCATGAACTCCATGTTCATCTAATTCACCTCTTAAAACAAAAAAACAAGGACAGACCCTCTTACAGCTTTATCAGCTATGTAAAAGGGTCTGTCCTTGTTTCGTTATAGATTCTTTGCCAGCGTTTTCAGGAGTGCGCTCATTTCCGGGTTCTGTAAGAGTCTCATCAGAAGTGCCGTATCATCGTCCTGTGTGACTTCTGGCACCTTTTGTACCGGTTCAGGGGTTGCAGTCCTACCAGAATAGAAAGCTGCTTCCAGACGTTCTGCATTCAGTCTGCGGTCATCGTCGATGATGTGGGAATAAACATCTGCTACCATCTTGACTTGTGCGTGACCTGAATCGCCCTGAACGGATTTCATATCGCCGCCATTCAGCTTCAGCTTGTAGGTGATACTGGAGTGGCGAAGACTATGGAAAACTACTTTTGGAAGTCCATTCTCCTCGATCAACTTATTGAAAGCACGGTTGATAACCTGACCCTCAATCGGCTTGCCGTTGGAAGAACAGAATACTAAATTGAAGTCTGTAAACTCGTCACCGAAAAGGTCTTTCAGCTCTTCGATGTCAGCCTTACGTTGAACCAGCATTTCTGCCACAGTCTTCGGGAGAAATACCTTGCGGACACTGGTTTTGGTTTTAGGTGTTTTGAGTACCAGTGCGGTGTGGGTGCTTGCAAAGGTGGGTGGGAATTTGAACAGAATATCTTTGCCGTTAAGATCTGCCATCGCTTCACGATTTACTCGTTGCAATTCTTTCTCAACGAAGATACTTGCCTGACCAAGCTCTATGCTTGCAGGTGAGATGTCCACGCAGTCCCAGGTAAGTCCCAGAAGCTCTCCCATTCGCAAGGAACAGGAGAACGCAAGATTGATTGCCAGACGAAGAATATCATCGTCACAGGCTTCCAATGCCTTTAGAAGAACTTCTGCTGTCCAGATGTCTCTGGTCTTGTGTTCTTCTTTTGGCAGCGTGGCGTGTTCTACCGGATTTCTGGTCATCAATTCCCATTTTACTGCCTGGTTGAACGCATTACGCAGAACCTTATGAATCTCTCTGATAGTATGCGGAGTCAGATACTCGTTACGAGCTTTCACATACTTTGTAGACACAGCCTTCACAGTAAGCAAATCTCTGTAATACTTATCCATGATTCTCGGAGTAACATCCTCCAACTTCATATCACCGATAAGTGGGCGAATATAATTGGAAATCAGACTCTTACGGCTTTCGTAAGTGGACATTGCCCAGGTGTTCACGCCGTAGATTGACATATACTCCTCCAAAAGATCATTGACGGTTTTGGCAGAGGGCGGGATAAAGGTTCCTGCTTCCTGCTCATATTCGACCTGCAACTTTCTTTTCTTGGCTTCGGCATTGGTGTCAAAGGTTTCCCACTTTTGACGCTTATTGCCATTCTCGTCGGTGTATGTATAAACTACGGAATACTTCTTTTTTCTCTTAACGATGGATGCCATAAAATCAACTCCTTTCCAATCCATCCTCCGCTACCAGCCGGTAACGGTTTTGGTTCTGATACCACTTCATAAAGCTCTCTTTTGTGGCTCGGTTGTGTCTGCCAACTCGGATAAGCTCAAAGCAGCCCTTGGCGGCTATGCCATATACATTCTGCCGATGAACTCCGAGCATTCTTGCAATCTCCGGTAGCCCGTAGGTTACAGCCACAATCTCCGCATCCTTTTCCTGATCCTCGATTGTACGGTAATCACTTTGTGAAGCATACCAGCGTTCAAAGCTGTCCTTAGTAATTCTTCGCTTGCCCAGCACCTCTACGATTTCAAAGTGACCTTTGGCAATCAGCTCATAAGCAGTCGCTTCCTTTAGACCAAGGCGCTGACCAAGCTCCTCAACAGAATATGTAGTTTTCTTCAATTCCTCTCCGGGAGGGGTTCCATCAACCTTTTGATATTTGAACTGATTGGCATACCAACTCTCGAAGCTGTCGATCATCACCCTCATGTTGCCGCCGACAGTAATGGTCTTGAAATAGTTTTTCTTGATGAGCCAGTACGACTCAGTTTTGCAGAGACCAAGTAATCTACCCATTTCAGGAACAGACATACTCGTGCGTTTTCTCGCATTTTCCATCCAAATAACCTCCTATGTAAAAATGTAGCCATGTGTTTTCTTGTCATGGCTACATTTTATCGAACTCCTGATTTATTTTGAAGTTTGTCGCTGGGTAGCACGACATCCTTGACAAATCTCAATTTTGGTGATCCAACCACTCATCAAAGCTCTTTTTGGAGATTCTGATGCTGCCGCCGATGCGGACACTGTGAAAGGCATTCTTCTTTACGAGGTTGTATGCGCTGGTTCTGCTGATACCCAGGATGTCTTGGATTTCATCAACCGTATAGGTTCTTTTATCAAACTGGCCTGCGGATGCAGCCAGAGTTTCTTCTGTACGCTGATTCATAGCAGCGATTCTTTCTTCAAACATTTATGTTCACTCCTTGGGATTCTTTCTGTATTTATATGCTGCGGAGCCGGTTTGCTTTTTAAGCTGCTCCATAGCCAAACTAATGGACAAGGCTTTCTCAATCGCCACCATCTCATGGGGCGTAACCTTACCTAAGTAATTATCAATTCTGCACTTGTCAATCGTGCGGATCTGCTCCAGCTGCACCACAGATGCTTCACGGAAAGCAGGATTATCTTTAATCAAAAGATGAGTCGGCATATTCTCCTTTTTACGGATTCTGGTCGTAACCGTTGCTACAATCAGCGTAGGAGAATGCTTATTGCCGGTATCGTTCTGAATTACGATCACCGGTCTTGTCCCACCTTGCTCGGACCCAACTACCGGGTCCAGATCAGCGAAGTAAATATCGCCACGACGATATACCCAATCTTCTTTCATCATTCGCCATGACCTCCTTTCGTTGGGTATGTAACAAATGACTGCCCGAAATCAATCGGGCAGTCATTCCAAAATCTATGTGTCCCATATTTGCCACGCAGTCCCTGGGAAAGAGGACGGTTGCCCTCAGGGAACCATCGAACGGCTGATAGCGAATCAGCTCCATAGGAGTCTAACCTCTGCCGGGTTCTCCGCCAGCTCCGTAGAGAAGTATCTTTAACCCTGCTGTTTTCATTGCCGTACTGGTAGCTGCCCAGTATTTACAAGCCGATATTGATCGCTGATACCGGAGGAGAGACAACTGCTTTAATATAGGAAGAAAGTCATTCTGTTTCTCTTTCCGATACGTCACGGCGTACCGCTGATGTGGCTGATGCTCTCGCACCGACAGCAGGAACGTATTCGATGATTGTCTATGCAGTTTTCAAGGAACAACACAACCAGGGGCAACCTTGATTGCACTTAAATTGTACCTTTTCTAAACTCAGCTTTTTATGACCTCTCACGGCGGATTACCCGCCGTGCTACGGTGGGTTAAATTTTTTGCTTTAAGCGAATCAGTTGTCTAATCATCGAATCTATATCTTCTTCTGGTGTTGTCGGTTGAATTGAGCAACCCAATAGTATGTAGTCAGTACCCACTCCGAAAAAGATTCCTATCTCAATCAGCAGATCGATTGATAAACCCTGGAGCCCTCTTTCGAGCTTTCCAAGGTTACTTGTGCTGATATTAAGTTGTTCTGCCAGCTGCTCTTGCGTCAGCCCTTTTTGTTTTCTTAACTCGGCAATTCTCATGCCACTGTCTTTCTGATCGTAAAACATTGTTTTTCCTCCGAAATCTTGAAATTTGAAAAATCGAAATTCCAAGCTCGGAGGGGGCGAACGACAATGTTCAGATAAAAAAAGAAAAAGGGAGCAGCCGCCTTTGCTATCTGCAAAAGCGACCGCTCCCTGATGGTTATGCGGACACAAAATAAGAACCTCCGTAAGCTATGTTTCTAAGGCAAATTTGCTTTTGCCCGGAAACCATACTCTACCGAGGTTCTATGGATATTTTAGATTGTTATACAGTTGTTATAATCACGGGGGTTCCCGTTACATGAGAATTCTGACAGCGTTATATGGTTGTTATATGGACAGTTTTTCGTTACGAAACAGGTTGGAAGGCTCTGTAATCTTAGCTTTTTTCAACGCTTCAACCAATTCGTAATATTCCTCATCGGTCAATGCTCGTTTAGCCGCTTCCAACTGAGTATCTGCCATTTCGTCTGCACCCAGATTAAACATGGCAACAATCAGCCAGTAATGCGCTTTTACATTGCCAGGAGCAACAGCCAGCGACTGTGCCGCATACTTATGAAGATTCTGATAGTCCTTGGCATCTTCAAGAGTTTTCAGAAGTTCGTTGACCACACCAGTATATCTCAGATCGTAATGAGATGCTGTCAGCATAATCCAATGCTCAGATTCAGCGCTTGCAAGCACCTTGCCCTTATACAGATCAACAGCTTGCTTCAAAATTTCTACTCTTGCGGATGTAGAGCCTGTCTGCTGTGCCATGTTCCAGTATTTATCGAACAGCTGAAGGTCAGTCATAATATGTAGGTCTGGATTGAAACGGTATCCGTTGGTGGTTGTTTCAATCAGCTGATGGGGAGAAACCAGTGCGAAAGCCTGACGCAATCGGAACACCAAGGCTCTCAGGTTCTTTCCCGGATTATCAGATTCAGCTGCTTCCTCAGGCCAGATTGCTTCTGCAATCTCCATAGCCGGTATCGTGACTTTCTTGTTCAACAGCATATATGCCAACAGTCGGCAACACTTAGGAGACTTCAGATCTCCCTCACGAAGAACACCACTGGAAGTATAGATTTCCAGATCTCCAAACAGGTTAATAATAATGTCAGCATCATTTTCAATGTTGTCAGGAGAGAACGACATCTTCATACTTTGCATCAGCTTTTGCTCGTTCACACAAGCCAGAACTACAAAGGCAAGCAGCTGAAGCATACTGCTTCTGGTCAGGTATCTCTGCGGATTTCTGATAACCAAGAATCCCATTGGGCGAGGTTTCACAGGAACCGCCAGAACGGATTTTGCCATTAACCTTTGATACACAGCATACTCGCCTGGGAACTGCTCCCGTACTTCTTCCATATCCGGCACAACAATCGCTGTGTTGTCGTGCATAGCAGTAACCCATCTATGAAGAAACTCAGCTGATTCAAATTCTTGTAAGAGATCAAGCGTTTTGTCGTTTGGGCTTGGATTATACCAGTGGGTAGGAGTCCACAATCCCAATTCCAGATCGACTTCAAGAAAGCCAATCCAGTCACCCTTATAGAAATCAAGGGCTGTTTTCATAACGCTCTGCATGATCCATGACGGGTCATCACTTTCGTGAACACCTGCTTCCAGTCTGCTTAAAGACTGTTCCAATTCCTGAGCATATTGTATGTATTGTTGCTGTTCGATTTCTTCAGACTTCTGCTGAACAGGCTCGTCGCTGCCTATGAATCTTTTGAGCTTATTTAACATTGAAATTTCTCCTTTCCCCCAAAATGCACAAAGCTGCCAGACACGAAATGGCCTGACAGCTGGGTATCCAAAAGCTTTGCAACTGGCTGCCATTTTACAGGCCCTATAGCTTTGCGTCACTGGCTTTCACCAGTTTTGCCCAAACTCTCGGTCATTATTAAATTGTGGTCGCACGGTTTTTGCGAAGAACCTTTTTGGTAGACTGAATAATCTCCAGGAATGCTTGAAGCTCGATATTATCACAGTCTTTCAGTTCTTCCGCAATTTTCTTATCATAAACGTGCTGTGTTTGTACTAAGCTGTCACACAACAGCTCATCTGTAGAAACAGACAAAGCATTAGCAATCTTTACGATAGTCGGTAGAGCCAACTTGGTCTTTCCCGTTTCTATATGGCTCACATAAGCACTATTCAGCCCAGCACGAAATGCAAGTTCTGCTTGCGGCCATCCTTTTGCGTTACGAGCTTCTCTGATACGTTGTCCGATTTGCACGTAATTCAATTCACTTACGCCCATCGCTCCGATCACCTCCAGTCTGTTTGATAATTTTATTCTAAGGTCATTTTGTCCATCTGTCGATTTGCCACGCAGTCATAATGACCTTGTAACAATATTTTCAGAAAAAATATTTTTGCTGTACGGTCATTTTATATATATTTTCGCAAAAAAGAAGCCCATAGCGATGCCTTCGCATCAACTACGGACTTCCTCATACAACATTACATCTTGATAACAATATTCAATTTATGTTCCGCATATTGTGCAGAAATTGTTCCACCCATGCGCTCGATCAGTAGCTTGGCAATAGACAATCCCAGGCCCGTTGAATTACGGCTGGATTCTACTGTATAGAATCGGTCAAATAATCTGCCGACAGTTACAGCGTTTAGGTTGTGCGCCGTATTGCTGAATGTAACGCAGCCATTCTTATCCATGACTACAGACAAGTCGCCATCAGAGTATTTCAGCGCATTGCTGATGATATTGGAGAATATACGGTTGACCGCACCTGCATCCAGTTCACGGAAAACAGGTTCCTCCGGCAATTTGATTTCCGGTTGGATGCCTTTCTCTTGCATAACCGCATAGAAAGATAGCAGACTTTCCTCCAGCGCCCGGACAACATCCATGTGTTCTAATTTCAGATCCTGCGAAGATGTGACCACACTGTATCGGAACAATTCTTCGGTCAAATTCTTCAAAACCTCGGTTCTGTTTTTAATTTGGGAAAGATAACGCTGAACATTCTCGCTCTTTTCCTCACGCTCCAACAGGTCAAGATAACCGTTAATTGCGGTCAGCGGGGTTCTCAGGTCATGGGAAATATTTGTGACAGCTTCTTTCAGTTCCAAATCGCCCTGTTGGTAACGATGGCGTTCCTTGCGGAGCAGACGAAGCTGCACATTGATGTCTGCCGCCAACTTTCGCATATACGGGTCACGGGTGGAAATATCAATGAGAGTATTGGTGTCTACTGTCAATCGGTCACGGAACGCTTCTGCAATCTCCTGTGCCGATTTGCGCAGGAAATAGACCTTTGCAACAAGCACAAAGATAATCAGAAGCAATATTCCGATGATGATTAACAGCAGATGTTCCATAACAGTCCTCTTATTTTATATCTTTTTTCTTGAATAGTGATACGCCTGCGGCAGTGGTCACAATAGATACACATAACTGACAAATTATCGCCAGCGGACTAAATACACCTTCCGAACGGGCGATATTCAAGCCTTGCGTAGATGGAATACAGGCTTCTACAAAAGTGTACACTGTTCGAACAGTCCCTCGAATATAATTGCTATTGGGAATGCCTTCCTGACGCAAATAGCTGCCATCCTCCTGCATAATCATACGAGTAGTGAACTCCGGTTCCTGCAAAGCACTGTAGACGTACAAGCCCCCAATAATAATTACCAGAGCGAACACAAAACTAATGATCAAACTTCGGGATTTATTGCTGTCCTGCATAGCAATGAATGTGAAAACAGCGGAATAACACAGGAGCATGACTATTGCAGTGGGAATACGCCATCCCACAGGAGCAAGTGCCTCCCACATCAATCCACCAAGGAATGGTAAGCCAACAACAACAGATGCCGCAATATGCGTAATCGTAAACAGGACACTGGATGTGACTACGACGATCAAGTTCGTCAAATAAATACTGTTTCGGGTACATCCAACATTCAATTTATTGCGAATCGTCCCTTGATCGTATTCCGAACCAATATAAAAAGCGCTGAACACCGCCATGATAGCCCCTACAATAACCAATCCGATAAAGAAATAGTAGTTACCGCTGGCAAGATACCAGTTTTCTCCGATATTCTTCGTGTTGATAATTGCCAGAATGTAGAATACTGCACCTGCAATAGCAGAGAGAGCTTCCAATACCCAAAAGATTTTGCTTCTCCAAAGTCGTGAGAAGTTGGCAGATAATAGTTTTCTCATAGCTGCCACCTCACTTAATATCTTTCCTGCGGAACAGCATACTGCCCACAAGCAATGTCACAGCAGTAAATACAACACTCAAAGAAATCGCACGGACAGGATACTCAATGGCAACATCACTCAGCAGAAGTGCCTGTCCAGTAGGAAGTAATTCCAAAGCCACTTCACATACAGTGCGAGTCGCACCGGACAGATACAACGGATTCGGTGTCGGTTCCATTTCCACAAACTGATTACCTACAATCGTCATTCCCGTGTGCATCTCTGGCTCACTCAGTCGGTCATATAAAGCGGAAGCAGCCATTACAAGAATGATAAATACCGCAAATGTGTAGATGATGGTCATTGCCTTATTGGAAGAAAGACTGCCTATCACGGTATAGAGAGCCGCAAAAGAGACAGCAAAGCCAACTGCTACAAAAATGCAGCCAATAAATTTAGATACCTCCATCTCTAATGGCCCAATCAATCCAAAAAGTAGCCCACTGCTCAGTAGCCACACCACAGTTAGAACGATTGACGCAAATGCACAGGAAATAAAATTAGATAAGAATATCTCATCTCGCTTATGTCCGATACATAATTTGTTGCGAATGGTTCCTTCGGAAAACTCAGTCCCCAAGAACATACTAATCAGTAAGGCAAGAAATGCTCCGATGAGCGGTGCCTGATTGAAATAGTATTCGTCCAGACTCACGGCATAACCACTGGCCGCCATTGTCTCAAAAGAACCAACGCTATTGAATACATTTCCAAGAGATAGAATCACGACGATTCCCAGAACGCACCATGAAAACCGATCTTTACTGAAACGATGAAAGTTTGCTGTAATCAACTTACGCATTGCTGCCACCTCCCACAAGGGAGATATAGTAGCTCTCCAGACTTTCGTCCTTTTCCTGCATGGAAAGCACTTCGCAGTTTTCTTTTGCCAGTGCAACGGTCAGTTGGGTTACGTTGATTTTTGCGAATACATCGGCGGTTGTTGCGGAAATGATCTTATATTCCAGATTAGGTCAGTTTACAAGGAACTACACGCAGACCGTGAAACGGGCTGCTGACAACAAACGGCGCTATGCTCCCGGCTGGGTGCATAGCACCTGTTTGTTGCGGGGGTTTCCAAAGGGGGCAGCGCCCCATTTGGCACACGACTTTGCGGAGCAAAGTGTAGTGTGTTATACGCTCTGTCGGCGTTGCCCTGAAAATACCGTTGCCGCCGGGGAGGGCAAGGGCATTTGACGCGGCAGGAAAGCAGGGCTTTGTTTGGGGCTGGTAAGCCGGAAACAAAGGGCTGATTTCAGCAGCAGACAGGGCGTATTATGAAAGCCCCCGTCCCTCGTCCTCCGCCCCCGGCCTATGGGACAAAAAGTCCCAAAGCTCTGGACACCGTGACCAGATGTGTGGCCACACTCCGGGAAAAGTAGCAGGACGGCAGGAAACCGTCAAGGCTGAAATGAATGGGCTGACGCCCGGCCTTGACCGTTCCCCGCCGCCCCGCTGGATGGGTGGACAAGGTGGCCAATCCCTAAAAGTGTTTGGCCGCACTCGTTCATTTTGGGGCCTTTCTTCTCCCAAAATTGAAATGGGCGGGAAAGCCCTAAAATGGCTTTCCCGCCTTGATTACCCATTAGCAAAGACGGGCGAGACTGTCAACGGCGGCGCTGAAAGCGCCGTTCATCTTGACCGTTGACTGGCTCGCCTGGCTTTGCTACTGCCCGTAAGAGATGGAAAAACAAGATGGAAAACAAGGTTAAAAATGGTTGACAAGTCTATCGGATGTGTGTTATACTGTGCGACAGTTTGAGATTGGAAGGAGGCTTACGTGTGTTAATTTGTGTACGCTAATAAGCAATAAAAAGTAGAAGTACCTTTCCACATGATGGTGGGCTTTTTTTGCGTGCGTATGCAAAGGAACACGTAGGTTTGACACGAGCAGTCTTTGAACTGTATCGTGGTGTTTTTTCGTGCTTTGTTGTTATGCAGGCGTCTGCCCTCTCTGTGGGACAACGCCTGCTTTTTATTGCAGAAACAAAGGAACAATGCAATAAAAAAGGAGGTTCGCATTATGACCCAAAACAACAATTCATGGAGAAAAACTTATTTTACACTTCTTGCCGGACAAGCAATATCCTTTATTAGCAGCGGTATTTTGCAAATGGCCATTATCTTTTATTTGGTTGCGAAAACTAATTCTGCAATCATATTGACGGCGGCAACACTGATTGGATTTTTGCCGCAAGCCTGTTTAGGCCCGTTTGCAGGTGCTTTTGTTGACCGGCACAGCCGTAAAAGCGTAATGATTGGTGCGGATTTGATAATTGCCGCCGCTGGCGGTATTCTGGCGCTGGTGGCGTTTTACATGGAATTGCCCGTATGGTCTATTATGGTTGTCCTGTTAATCCGAAGTGCGGGAACTGCTTTTCATTCTCCAGCATTCAGCGCAGCAACACCTATGATTGTGCCAAAAGAGGAACTTACAAAATGCGCTGGTTACACGCAGACCATGCAAGCAGTAAGTGCGATTATCAGTCCAGCTGCCGCAGCGTTTTTATATGCTGTTTGGCCTCTTAATGCAATTATATTGTTAGATATTGTGGGTGCAATCCTTGCCTGTGTGACTGTTGCGATTTCGTCCATACCAACGCCTGAACTATGTCCAGAAACGAAAAGACAACAGTTTTTACAGGATATGAAAGAGGGGTATGTGGTATTAAAGCAAAACAGGGGCCTCTTTGCTCTGCTCTGGATTGGTGTAATTTATATGTTCTTTTATATGCCAATCAGTACGCTTTTTCCTCTCATCTGTATGTCATACTTCAAAGGAACACCGGCCCATGCCTCTGCCGCTGAAATTGCTTTTGCAGTTGGTATGCTGCTTGGCGGAGTCATTCTGAGCATTTGGGGCGGTTTTAAGAAACGGCGGTACACCATCGGTCTTTCCGTTCTCCTGATGGGCGTTAGCAATATGCTCTCCGGGCTTTTGCCGCCAGACGCATTTCTTGTCTTTGTTGTGTGCTGTACTGTTATGGGAATTTCCGCTCCATTTTACGGTGTGCAAAATGCGATTTTTCAAGAAACGGTCAAACCAGAATATCTGGGGAGAGTTTTTTCTCTACTGACAAGCGCCGCTTCCCTCGCCATGCCGTTTGGCCTTGTCATTTCCGGGCCTCTGGCGGAGCGGCTGGGAGTTGAGAAATGGTTTGTCATTTGCGGAATTGGCATTATCATCGTTGCGCTTGCCGTATTTTTACTACCCGGTTTGAGAGAGATTGACAATACGCAATAATCAACTGCACCTTTTTCTATTACTAAACAAGGTATTGATGATATGAAAAATAAAAACACAATAATTATCACTGAAGAAATGATAAATTCGGACCCATACGGTTATACATATAAAGAAATTTGTGATTGCGTTGGAGAAAAAAAAGCTCGATCGCTTATGCATGCCCTTTATAAGGAAAAGCCCCAAAAGAAATATCAAACAATGAGCATTAATGATATTTATAATGGCGGTGACACAAGAAAATACTCTTTCAAATTAAAGGATGGTTACTGCGTTGAAACTGTTTGCATAAAGAGAAAAACAGGTGTAACTGTATGTGTTAGTACAATGGTAGGATGTCCTGTCGGTTGTATTTTTTGTGCATCTGGAAGTAATGGATTTATAAGAAATTTAACTCCTTCCGAAATTGTGCAACAAGTAACATTACTGAAGGAAAAAGTCAACAGAATTGTATATATGGGAATGGGTGAACCATTTTTTAATTATGATAATGTAATTAAGTCAATTCATATACTAAGAGATAGAAATGGGCTTAATTTCCCCACAGATGGAATTAATATTTCGACAGTAGGTCCTTTAGAACAATTAAAAAAAATAAGAGAAGAACATCTGAAGATACAACTCACCCTCTCTCTTCATGCAACAAATCAAAGAACAAGAGATATAATTATACCTCACATGAAAGGTTATGACATAAATAAGATTGTTGAATCTGTTTTATCATATTCGGAAAGACATAACAGAAAAGTAACAATTGCTTATTTATTGATTCCTGGTCTAAATGATAAAGCAACTGATGTACGTCAATTAGGAAGATGGTTTCGTGAGAAAAATGTTTTGATAAATCTTTTGCAATATAATGATACCGCAAATTGCAATATTAACAGGCCAAACAAACAACAATTAGTTGCATTTAAATTGCGACTTGAAGCGGCTGGTTTAGAAGTAAAAATGAGAGAATCACGAGGTAATAACATCAAAGCTGCCTGCGGTCAGTTGGTTAGTAACACAAACGAGAAGAATAAGCAACACAATTCAATGGGGAAGGATTTAGGTTTTCACAATCGTTCAAAAAGCAAGAAAGAGAATCCTAAAAGCAAGCACAAAAATACATTTTCTAAAATTAAATCTCTGTCCGAGATAAGTATTGGTGAATAAAAATATTCCTATAGGTAGGATAATTATCGACAAAGAAATTTTCTCTGGAGTGGGAAAAGCAGACCAAAGTATGCTATAATGCAATAAAATAGTTATACAAACTTGAATTTGAGGAGGTGATAAGATGACAGCATATATGAGATTAAGATAATACCGCGAGTTGTGTTGCGGTACATCCGTATTACATAACTCGCTTTCGGGCAAGAATGTAATAATGGAGGATGTCATGAATAAAATTATTAGATTTAATGACAGCGAAAAGCTTTTTCGTTGTCCAATATGTAAACGAAAGTTAAAGATGGTAGGCAATAGTTTGCTGTGTAGTAATAAGCATTGTTTCGATATTTCTAAATTAGGATATGTGAATTTTGCATTAAATCAAAAGCAATCTAAGCATTATAGCAGAACTTCTTTTGAAAGCAGAATGGATATTTTAGAAAAGGGATACTATTCACATATTCTTACGGAGATAACACATATATTGAGCAAGCTTGAAAACATAACAACTATTCTTGATGTCGGATGTGGTGAAGGATATTATTCTAGAAAAATCAAAGAACTATTTCAAGCAGATATAGTTGCTTTTGATATTTCAAAAGATGCCATTTCCCTTGCTTCAAAAAGAGACGGTAGTAAGTCTATAAAGTGGTTTGTGGGTGATTTGGAAAATATGCCAATTAGAGACCACTCAGTAGACTGTATACTGGACATATTTACACCAGCTAATTATTTGGAGTTCAATAGAGTTCTGACGGATAGCGGCTATATTGTAAAGGTTATTCCTGGGAATAAACATCTGATGGAGTTCAGAAACATTGCAAAAGAACATTTGAAAAATCAAGAGTATTCCAATGAGAATGTGATTAACTTATTCAAGAAGCAGTATTCTGTTATTTACCAAAAAAGAGTTTCAGAATCATATGAAATGCCGTTAGAGGATATTAAAATTTTTGCAGACATGACCCCACTGCTCTTCCATGTAGATAAAACTGAGATTGATTTCAAAAAGCTAAAAACTTTGACGATTGATGCAGAGATATTTGTGGGAAGTCTATAACGCTTGAAACTTTCAGTTTGACGGAGCAACAAATTCCAATTTGTTGAACTGAATAGCACATACTGACCGATAGGAACAAGGATGAAATATACCTTGTTCCTTTTCGTTTACCCAGGGCATTCATAGAAAATGAATAAACAGGTCAGTTATGCATACCAACACTTATCTCGGACAGAGACTTTAGGAAAGTGTATTCATGGTTCTATGTATTTGTGCCCGGCGCTATTAATTGCATTAGGAAAATTTGAATATTATGGTTCTGGAGGTTGTCAAATTGGTGATTCGATAGATTCACATAATAGACCATTTTCTCATATTGCTTCAGTGATTGAATGTTTTAATCACAAAATAAGTATAGAATCTAATAGAATAATAGGTAATTTTGGTGACAATAGCGATATAACCGAGTTAGATATAAAAAATTTTTCATACTCTAGCGAAGATTTGAGTGGACCGCTTGTAGGAGGGGCCACTAAAACGGCATTACTTTTATCTGTTAACAAACAAAAATTTATCATAAAAAATCCATATTTAAAAACGGATGTCTATGATATGATTGATTTTTTGCGCTTAATAGGTAAAAAAATTGACATCTCTGATAATTCTATTGTCTGCAGTGGAAATGTTATGGCTTCTTCCAATCAGTATATTGAATTTAATCTAACTCAATGCATAAGTGAAATTATAACATATTCCACGTTAGCTTTAATAAATAATACAAATTTGACATTTTTAGATTTAAACAAGAAAACAATTTCGCTAACTTTAAAACCTGAGATAGATATTCTATTGGCAATGGGAGTATCTATAAAATGGGAAAGAAACAATTTACATATACAAAAAAAGGGCGATATCAAAGGCTTAAACATTGAAGTAACCCCTACAACCATCCAAAGTGATCATCAACCTTTTTTTGTTCTGCTTTCTTTATATGGTTCAACTGATTGCTACATCATTGTAATAACTCCGTTTTTCCTGGTGCAAAAAACTTACCAGAGAATCAAGCAATTTTTGAATATTACGATTTAATGCTTCAAAGTATCTCTTCGTACTCTTTTCAAGCCATGGCCCACTTAGATTTTCCTCGAAGGTATTTTGATAGTTGGGAAATTCCTGAAAAAACAATTAATTCAATCCTTGAGCTAATGATAAAGAAAGAGATTTTATTAGAGATTAATACCTCTTCAATTTCTAATGACTGTACAGAACCATTGCCATCATATAATATTATAAAAAAATATATTGAGTTAGGCGGAAAAAAAGTTGTGTTAGGGTCAGATGCACATAATTGTTCGTTTTTAGGCAATGGATACGATTGTATTAGAAAAAACCTGCCTCTAGAATTAGAAATCGGGTATTTTAAAAACCGTGAATTTGTTGGGATAAATTCAAACACTTTTGAATAGAAAATTGTTTGTAATTTTATTTTAGATTTTGGTGAGTTATAACTGAATATAAAATCAATTCTGATGGAACTCTTACCTTAACAGTTGCCATGTTGTCAACAGATCTGAAGACGGACTGTCTATTTGCGCATGAAGTTACTGTACGTCCATTAGAGAATGGGAGGTTCCAATATGTAGGAAACAAAGTAACTTACCAGACGGAATATGGTTTGCCTTTCTGTGAGCCACGAATAACGTGGAACGAACGCTGATAATCCTATCCTGGAAATAATCTAAAAATTGACAAAAATAAAGCTGGCAGTTTTGAAACTGCCAGCTTTATTCTATCTTCTACTATAAGCACTACTGTGTTTCACGATTCGCAGGTGTTCTTAATGTAATCGCATACACAGTTTCCGCTTTTTCATCGATTATGCTTCCGTCGTAATATACAACAATTTCGTCGCCACTCGATAAATCCAAATAACTGTCCTTAAGTTCCACATCTAACGATACTTGGATATTTGGATGGTCAGAATATATTGCATCATCGTCATTGACATTGACCAGAACATATTCATCCGTTACTACCTCAACTGTTCCAACGAATGATGGTTCATTCCCTATGACGTAATTCATACTTTTTGAACAACCTGCTAATGAAATCATCAGTAACACCATTACAAGCATGCTAAAAAATTTTTTCATCACTCCTCACCTCCTTTTTTCATAATTCCTTATCTCTAAGCAGTAAAATATTCGGTCGGTCAAGCCACCCAATACTGTGTTGCGGAAATCCAAGTAGAACCAGAATTGCAAAGATAGAATTTAAGTGTCGTATCATTCCAACCATCTACAACTCTCATATAACTACCGCCAGAATTATATGCTCGATAACCTACACAAATCACCCAATGCCAATCAACAATAGCATTTGCTAATAGGATACCACAAGGACGATCATTTCCGATTGCAGTCTGAATACCAGAGAAACTACCAACAGAACTAGTCTTTAACGTATAACCACGATCAGTGAAATATTCTTTTGCTTCATCGGCAATAGTCATAACCGGACCATTGCCAACAATCTTGTGAACAGCAACAAATGTATCATAGACAGAAGAATTGATTTTCAGATTTGAATAACCGCAATTTGCAAAGTACAATGCAAAATTTGTAACCGCAGTGGCACCACAGTGGTTTTTTGCAATCGAACTAAATTCACCTGTGGTTGCCCAATCTGTGGATGCTGCATTTGCAACCATATCCCAATCATATGTACCGGAGGGCATATCTCCCCAATCAATAAAACCGTAATCACCATCGCTACACACACTGGCATCAGACTGAACAAATTGTCTAAGCTGTGCCAATTGAGCAACGGCGGCATAATTGGCTTCTTCCAAAACAGGATAATAGTCATACAAGTCAGAACTTGCATTAACAGTTCTGGCTTTTACATTGGCAGAGTAAACCTCTGTGGGGTTATTATAAATAATATGTGGGTTGCTTTCAACTTTCAAAATGTCATCAATAAGCTGATTTACACCCTCACCAAACTCAATCACGGATGGATTTTCGATGTTGTTGTTTACAACAGCATAGCCTGTCGGCTCGAAAGACACGTAATAGGCAACGATCTCACCAAATGCATTGTAAAGCGGAAGCACATCATTCTCAGTTGCGCCCGATACAAGAATATCATTTGCAATGTCAGGAGCATTCAACATGGAACTGGCAATGAGTAATGCATCAATTTCTTCAATGGAATTGTCAATCAGCGACACTTCATCGTTTGCATCAATTTCTGCCGCAAACGCAGAAACGCTCATGGAGAAAGCCATAATTACGGCGAGCATCAAGCAAATAATCTTTTTCATAACGTGTTCTCCTTTCATTCATATGGTGTGGAATATCTATGAACCCATATTAACAAAACATTGGAACCCTCTCCTTATTTATGGTTTAACTATAATAACGATTGAGGGTACTAATTTTGGACAGAGGGAAACAATTATTTTAAGAAACTTTTGAAGTTCACAAATTGGCAAGCAGTGTAAACCTGTACAGGTTCACTCATTTTCTCGATTTTCCCTCCGGTGCAATCTTCGCAAATTTGCTTGTTGGGGCAAGCGTCCCCAATCCCCTTTGAACGATATCTGCGATACCGGCTGCTCGTTCATTCTGAACGTTTTCCTGAGAAAGAAAAAACCTGGACTGCCATTTGGCATCCAGGTTAAAATCTTAATTCCATTTGATTATTCTTTCTTCTCGATCCAGCCAATAAAGGTACTGACCTTTTCGAGATCCTCCTCATTCATGGTTCTCAGCTTCTCGCACAATTCACGGTACGGGGTTTTTGCATCGTCCAGTGGAGCGAAAAATTCTGCCGGTGTCATATCAAAATACGAGATGATATTGAACAGTTCCCTGAGAGACGGCAAGGCCGCTCCGCTGGTTATACCACGAATGTATGAGCCACTCTTGTCCAAATCCAAACTCATCTTGTGTTCAGAAATATTCTTTGCTATTCTCAGTTCAGTAATTCTGATACGAATAAATTCATCATACTGCGTGTTGGCCACTTCTGTCCCTCCTTCCTCAATTATTGTAGTATGAATTGGAAGGCAGCGTTGGTAGCAAGAAAATGAATTTTTGCTTTATCCTTTCTTATTTTGGTGATATAATTACCAATATCGTGTTTTGATTAGCGATACCAGTATGAAGTATCTCCAAAGGAGAGATTTTTATGAATTTATTCGCTGTCAGCTTCTTTGGACACAGAGAAGTTGATGATCCGTTTGTGATTGAACAGCAGTTGGAAGCAATCATCCGTGAACTGCTTCTTACCAAAGAATATGTCGAGTTCCTTGTAGGGCGAGACGGAGAATTTGACCAGCTTGTTTCATCAACGATCCGCAGATGCAAGCGAACGATCCGGGATGACAACAGTTCTCTCGTTCTGGTACTGCCGTATATGACGGCAGAATACCGGAACAATGAGCAGTCATTTCATGAGTATTATGATGAAATTGAAATCTGTCTCGAATCCGCAGAAAAGCATTTCAAGTCCGCCCATCAAGTCAGGAATCGGTCCATGGTTGACCGTTCGGATTTGGTTATTTTCTGTGTCGAACACGATTCTGGCGGAGCTTATCAGACCATGCAATATGCAAAAAAGGCAGGTGCAAAGATCATGAATCTGCCAGATGTACCTCGTTGACTTTCTCATTATTTACACGGAAAGGAAGAACATGAATAAAAAGAAACGAATAGCCATCCTATTTGCTGTCATTATTGTTGTGGCGGTTGGAATCATAATTGTGGTGACTTCACATCAGAAAAAGGAAATGAACTTCGATGAATTTGCTAACCGTTTTGAAAAGAGCGCAGAAGAAGTTCTTGGAGAAGATGTAAAGAAGGTTTCCAAAACAGAACTCGCAGCCACTCTGACCTACGGAGACCAAAACGACAAGGATAACAATATCTACTACCGTATCCTGAAAACCACATTTTACGAAGGAGACCCGAAAGAAATCACCGGATTACATACGGAAGCCCTGGGTGTGCTTTTCCCGGTTGACAGTATGGACAGCTGTGAGGAAATGATGATTCAGTACTGGCCGGGCGCTCTTTACAAGAAAGATGACACGGCATTTCTCTGTTGGACTTATTCTCCGGAAGTCACTTATGTTCTGGAATACACTCCAAGCAAAATTGATGATTCTGAGATTATCAAAATGGCAGAAAGTGCTGAACTTGTCGAATAAGCCAGAGCCAAAGGTTATTCTCCATAACTGGTGTATAATCTTTGGCTTTTACTCAAATAGAAAATCTGGATTTTCTTGTTTTTACAACAAGACAATCTTTTTTTCATCAAAGTAGCCTATTTCCCGACTAACTTATTGAGTTTTCAACGCCAGAGGATTATAATAGACACAATAAGATGAAAAGGAGGATACATTTTGAAAGTTAGCTATAAAAAACTGTGGTATTTGTGTGTGGAACGAGAAATCGGAAAAGCCGAACTTCGCAAGCGGACTGGACTATCCTCTGCCACATTTACAAAACTAAGGCGAAATCAGGAGGTAAATCTTTCTGCACTTCTGAAGATTGCCGAGGTTATGAATTGCAATGCCGGAGATATGATGGATTTTGTACCCGACGATACTGTTATTGAACAAGAAGAACCCGAAAAATGATCCTCTGTTATGGTTTGCTGAGACATACATCTGTCCACCACTTTTTATATAATGATTTCAAAAACAGGGGAATCCAGCAGACCAAGAATGGAGGTTGTTATGGAAAGCACAAAGCATGATAGATTATTAGAAGTCTTTTTCCGTGGTCTTAGAGGTGAAGACTTATCCGTTCAGAGGCTTGCAGAAGAATATGGTGTTTCAACAAAAAGTATCAGCCGAGATATTAACGATCTAAAGGCTTTCCTTGCAGATCATAGGCAGTTAGTAGGAAACACAGAGTTACTCTACTCCAGTCAATCAAAATGCTACCGTCTATATATGGATGAATTTCTTACCAATCAGGAATTGTTCGCCTTGCTTGAAGTAATGATTGGTTCAAGAGCCTTTTCTAAAGAAGAACTTTTAACACTGACTAACAAACTCAAAAGTTTTACAACCGCAAAAGATCGTCCGATGCTAAATGATTTAATCCGTAAAGAACTGTACCACTACACTGAAATCAAACATGACTGTGTTAGCGTCCAGGAAACGCTTTGGAAACTTGTAAACTGCATCACAGAAAAAAAGGAAATAACGATTGAATATTATCGTGCAGACCGAGCATGGAAAACGCATCGCATACGCCCGGCTTCTGTGATGTTCACTGACAATTTCTTTTATCTGATAGCCTTTAACACAGAAGGTGATCCTGATAAGCCATTATACTTCCGTGTAGACAGGATTAAGTACATAACTGAACACAGAAAGAAATTCACTTGTAATGAAGCTCCCGAATTTGATGAGGGACTCCTTCGACAGCGAAGTTTATTCATGTGGCCTGGTAAACTGAGAACCATTCAATTTGAATTTACTGGTTCTGCCATCCAAGCAGTTCTTGATAAACTCCCTACTGCCAAAGTCATTGAACGAAACGGCAGAACTTATACCATTGAAGCTGAAGTTTACGGAGATGGTATTAAGATGTGGCTTCTAAGTCAAGGTCGCCGTGTTAAAGTAACGGCACCTGAAGATTTCGTTGAAGAAATGAAAATTGAAATCACAAAAATGAACGCAAACTATAATTTGTAGAAATATACTCAATGAGGAGCTTGGCATGAATCAAAAATTTGAAACAATCGGTTTATGCGAAGTAGTACCAGAGATGCCGGACAAAGGCAAAAATGATTCTCCCAGTTTAGATACATTGAAAGACAGCCTTGAGCAACTCTTTTCTACATCGGAACCGGACTACACAGGACAATCCAAGGAGCATATCTCTCTGGCCGACGGGACTTCTGTAGAAGTTTCCTTCACAGGGACTGAAATAAAATCACAAGAAGAAATATTTGCTCCCTTTGGCTATACAGAAGAACATTTTCTCTCGTCAACTATTCGGAACGATGTTGGCAAACATCGAGACCTATTTGCCGAATTTGGTTTTGATCCGAAAGATATGTTCCTCAGATATCGCAGTGAATCTCCAATCATCGGCTCAAACAACCTCGATTTTTTTGAAGCCTTTGATGAATTTACTGATGAGAGCTTATACTCATCCAGCAAAAGGGCGGGGCCAAATTGCATGGCGTATGCCTATGGAATGCCTAAAGAACTAAACGGGACAGCTTATAAGCAAAAACCGTCTCCTGGTCACTTTGCCGGTCTGGACACCTCCGAAGAATTAGGGACGATTATGGAGTATGGCTCCGACAAGGAAGTTAAAGCTGTTTTCGAGAAATACATGAAAATGGATTTTGATGCTTTGGGGAAAAAGATGGTTGAAGTTGATTCTGCATCTTATCAGCCGCAAAAGAATGAGAGAATGTTTGCTCTTGTAACATCTCCTCGTATTCCTGGCTTCGGTTCTGACTTCCACTTTTATGTAAAAGGCAAAAACGGCTATTGGTCACACAAGCCAGGAACTACTAACCCAACAATATTTGACGAATCCGGTAATACAATCAAAGATCCTTCTAAATGTAATCGAGGAATGTACTCTCGCTTCATTGGCTTCTATGTAATCAAGGACAAGTAAGGAGGTGTTTATAGTGGCTGAGGACAAAGCAATGTATGAAAAATTTCAAATGTTACTTAATACAGAAAAACGCATCGTGGTTTCACAATTAGGAACTCCGGCTTTCTCTCTCCAGTCATTTGTTGTTTACAACAAAAACGACCTTTGGATGGTTCTGTATTTCCAAGAAGAACGAAACAGCAATCAGCTTCATTCTTTACTTAAAGCGGTTTGCTTCTTCAATTCAGATTTGAAACATCTTTGGTCAACCGGGATACACCTTGTTTCAAATAATACAACCGAGCCAAAGCAGCCTGATACGGTAGATAAGCTAATTAGAGCTTACGGAAAGCCTCATGCTGAAATGGGTGGAGGAAAATCTGCATTTGTGTATCTTTCCGATGATGGATATATCATTTTTGCAAAATATCGGGAAAATGCTATTTTAGAGATTTCAAAAGCATCACTGAATGAGCTGGCGAAACAGTTCAAATAAATGCAGTTGTGGCAAATGGAAAAGGTATAAGATGTGAATCAACAAGACATTTTTGCAAGCACACAGATCATTACCTTTAACCCTATCTTAAAAGAAACTACTGACATACGAACTCAATACTTCATGTATCTCAGAAGATTGATTCGGGTTGTAAGATGGGATAAAAGGAAATACACAAAAGCACAGATTAAGTTTTACAAAGGTGCTTTATGTGATGAGCAAGAAGTGCCTGTATATAATATGGACATTTCGTTTGATCCTCGCTTTTGCTACTTGCTACCTTACGATCTGGCGGTAATGCTTGGATTTCACTCAAAAGTCGTCAAATCAGAAAAGGTTAAAACAATAATCGACAGAATTATTTCAGACTTTGACTTGCCAAAAGAACATGCAGCATTCTTTGCTTTAGAGTTTGAAGCTGCACTCGGCAGCCCATCGGCTTGGGAAGATGTACTTAAAAGCAATTTGACCAAAGGATTCAAACGCTATTTGAAACTTGTCAAGAAAAACACCAGCTTTATTAACGCAAGACCGTACAACATTTTGATTACAGCAACAATGAGTGCTGGCAAATCAACACTCATTAACTCGCTGGTAGGCAAAAACATCAGCCTAATGCAAAATATGGCTTGCACCAGTAAAATACACACCATCATTTCAAAACCTATCGAAGATGGTGTATCGAGTGAATATGATCATGATCTTTCTATGGACGCATCAAAGGAAGATCTGTTAAGTGATAACGAGGATAATAAATCTTACAAAATAACCGTTGGCACATTCTTCAATGGAGAACTTGGTGGCAAACGAATTATTCTGTTCGATTCTCCAGGGGTAAATTCAAGCGAAAATGTAGAGCATACCGAAATTAGTCAACGAATGATTAAATCTCGAAAATACCACCTGATGATTTATGTTCTTAACTCTACACAACTTGGCACCACTGACGAGGAACATCATCTCGAAGTTGTCAAGCAGAGACTTGGACGAACTAAGATAATCTTCGTTATGAACAAGGTTGACCAGCTGATTTCTGAGGATGATAACTACCTTGATTCTATTGAAAACCAAAGAAAATTTCTTGTGTCTAAAGGATTCAAAAATCCAGTAATCTGTCCGGTTTCTTCTCGTGCTGCTTACTTGGTCAAAAAGAGTAAAACGGAAGAATTTAGTAGAATTGAGCGTAGAGAGATGGAAAACTACATGGACAAGTTTGAAACACAAAGTTTGGCTGACTATTACGAAGAAAAACTCGGCTGTCCGCATATTTCAACGACCAATGAAGTAGATGCACTGTTTGTAAATTGCGGGTTCGCACATTTTGAAAAAATAATTGCAAATCTATACGATGGAGGGAACGCAAATGGCACAGGTATATGTTAAGTACAATCCGTACCGACTTGAAACAACAGTAAAAGTAAATGGTAGAGATGTTTCCACTGACAGCATCCTCTACAAAGTCACAAAAGGAAAACGTCTTCAGGAGTGGATTGGCAAGTTTCCTAAAATGCTTCGTGAGGAACTGAATACTTTGGATTTTTCTCTGGAATATTGCGGCATGGCATTAGACTGGGACGATTTTGAAGATGCTTTTGAACAGGCACAGAAGGAAGGCATTATCAAAGTCTCCAACATGAAATACATCGCAGGAAAGAGCGATGAAGACATTAACGAGAAAATCGTAAAAGTTTTTCAGGATTTGCAGGAAGGTCCTCTTGATGACTTTAGAGATGCCAAATTAACTAAGGCTTTTGAAAACACAAACAACGCCATCTTCCCCGTAAATGTCATCGCCACGATGAGTTCCGGTAAATCTACGCTTATCAATGCGTTGCTTGGAAAAAAGCTCATGCCTTCCAAGAACGAAGCGTGTACTGCTACTATCACAGAAATTCTTGACGCTGATGATCCTACTTTTGCAGCGGTTGTTTATGATGAAGATGATGTTGTTCTTCAGGAAGTCCCTCATCTGACTTACGAAATTATGAACGAACTCAATGACAACCCGAATGTTCATCGTATCTCGACCGAAGGTGATATTCCTTTCCTTGATTCTAAGAGTACCGCTCTTATGCTTGTTGACACTCCGGGTCCCAACAACTCTCAGAATCAGGCCCATAAGAACACCACATACAGAGCAATTAACAATGACTCCAATAATCTCATTTTGTATGTCTTGAACGGAACTCAGCTGAGTACCAATGATGATGCCGCTCTGCTCCACTATGTCGCAGATCAAATTAAAAAAGGCGGCAAACAGGTTCGAGATAGATTCTTGTTTGTTATCAACAAGATGGATCAGTTCAATCCTCAGGAGGAAAGCATTGAAAAAGCTATTCTCTCCGCCAAGAGATACCTTGCTTCTTATGGCATTGACGATCCCCAGTTGTTCCCTTGTTCTGCGTTCACGGCTTTGAATATCAAAACCGATCTTGCCGGAATTGATATCGACAATCTAACAAGAGCGCAGGAACGCCAGCTTCCAATCTCTGCAAGAGATACGCTCCTTATGATCGACAAATTCTTGGAATTTGAGTCTATGCACCTTGAAAAATACTCCACACTCTCTCCGAGCGCCCAGCAGGAACTGAATTTCCGTTTGAGTCGGGCGATTGAATCCGGTGATACCAAGGAGCAGGCATTGATTCATTCCGGTATCTATTCCATTGAAGCTGCTATTACTGCCTATGTTAAGAAATACGCCAAAACCAAAAAGATTAAAGACCTGGTTGAATCTTTCCAGGAAGTTCTTGAAAGCAGCGAAGTTCTTGTCAAGGCTAAAACACGTGTTGCCACCGATGAAAAGGCTGCTAAGGCTTGTGCTGAACGAGCAGCGGCAGTAAGACAGAAAATTGCTGATGGCGAGGAAGCTGAAGTCTTTAAGCAGAAAATCGCCGATCTTGATCCTATGCCTATCATCACTGAAAAGGCTGAGCAGCTGAAGCAGAATGCTACAACCAAATCTAATAAGATTTTCAGACCTTATGGCGAGACTTTGACCAGCCGTGACGAAGCAAAGCGGCTTGTTAATCAGTTCAGCACTTTCAGCTCTGATGCAATGGCAGAACTGACTTCCGAACTGGAAAGCGTAATCAATCGTGAAATTGTCAGCACCGGCGAACGGTTGCTTATGGAGTATCAGGAGAAAGTCTCCAAATTTGATGAATCCTCCAACGATGAGCAGCTTGATTTCCAGACACTCGACCTCATCAAGGGCGCTTTGAACACAATGCGTGAGACTGCCGAAAGCTGGACAACCGATGACTTCGCATCTGAAACCGTTGAAGATATTGGTGAAACCACTTACGAGGAAAGAACCTATTACGAAAAGGTTGGTCAGGAAGAAGAAGAAATTGTTGTTGGCTCTCATGAGGAAAAAGTTGGAACTCGAAAGGTCAAAGTTGGCTCGCACAGAGAGAAGGTTGGTACAAGACGAGTAAAGAAATCTGGCTTCTTTGCAAAAATTGCCAGAATTTTCGGCGGTGGTTATGAAGAGGAAGATGTTTATGAAACCGTCGATGACTACAAGGATGAAGATGTATATAAGACAGTCCTCGAATACAAGACGATCATGAGAGATGTATTTGAGGAAAAAACTGAGCATATTGAAAAATTCAGCGTTTCTACCGCATTGATTCAGCAGGCACTTATCGCCAAGATGCGCCGCAATCTGGACGAAGGAACAGAAAGCGCATTGGGATTTGCTGAGGAGCAGGTTGAAGCAATGAAGGCGCAATTCTCTCGCATCTTCACTGAACTGGATGAGATTATTGCTTCCAAGTATGCAGAACTTGAAAAGTGTGCTACTGACGAATCCGAAAAGCGAGAGACTCTCCAGAAGAATAAGGACATCCTCGAATGGATTGAAACCAACATGAACGAGATCAACTCTATCCTGGATATGTAAAGAAAGTGAGGGCAAAATGAATACGGAAATCAAAAAATTCGCCGATTCCGGTGATATAAAATCATTAAAGTACATTTTCGTTGACTCTCTTGATGTCGATCCTACCTTTGTTCGATATGAGGAGGAATACAACTACTGCAAGTCCATACCCGGCTTGCTTGAACCTCATGTTGAACTGACTCCTTTCAGCGAGAACAAGGCTAACTGGACCGAAGAATACTGGACAAGCCTTAAAATGGATCTCATCAAAAATTTCTCTGACAAGAGAATGTCTCATATGCGTGATGTGGCACAGGTCTTTCTGGCTGATAAAGTTCAAAGAATCCTTGCAGAGCGTGCCGCCAACAACACGATTCAGCAGAGCGTTGCTCCAAAGGCTGAGCCTGTTCAAACAGAGAAAGTTGCGAATATCACTCCTAAGCCTGATGTAACACCGAAGGAACCGTCTATTTCTAAAGCAGAACTTCAGGCACGGCAACTTGAAGAAGAGCGGCGCAAGTTGGAAGCGGAAAACAAAGCTCATCAAGAGCGTGAAGCCAGAGAACGAGCAGCCAGAATGGAACAGCAGCGTCGTATGCAGACACAGACACAGTCTCAGACTGGAGATGGATTCTCAAAAAAAGCGATAGGGATTGCAGTGGCGGCGGTTACGGTGGCAGTCGTTCTTATCCTGCTCCTGAAATAACGCAATCCCGCAGAACAGGGAACGATAATCCCGCTTCGCCGCAAGTAAATCGAAGAGGTAATTTAGTCAAGTCCGCTCCTGTAGACAGAAAAACAGATGCTTTATCATTAGTTAAAGGTAACACGCTACACCAGATTTTTCAAACCGAACAATTTATTTTCAATGTATCATCTACGCTCGAAAAGCTGTACCGATATAGATTTGACCCTGTTACGAATGAGGTCATTGAAATTGTTGTTTTTAAGCGTGTAAGAAACGGTGATCCTGAGCTTGGACGGCTTCGACTTTTATCACCAAAGAGAAG
Source organism: Flavonifractor sp. AGMB03687 (assembly GCF_017811815.1). GTDB lineage: Bacteria > Bacillota > Clostridia > Oscillospirales > Oscillospiraceae > Flavonifractor. Next base: position 7,237 of record NZ_JADKZI010000006.1, on the reverse strand, counting down.
ACTTGGAACTCCAACTGCATTCTGCGATAAAACCTATGATGTTTACGCACTAATTTCTCAGGGATACCTTCGTGGATATATGCTTTATTCCAGAGCGTTCTATGGTGATTATCAAACAGTAGAAACCGAAAGACTGTATTTCGCATTTGAGAAGTACGAAAAGAAAGGAAGGTGAATGTTGAATTGGCAAAGTGGAAAAACGAGACTCTACAATCCAAAGCAGAGCCTTTACAGGCAGAGAGGGCAGAAATAGTTGAATCTGCCAGACCCGCTGCTATTTATGCAGAGTCTCCAAGAGACTTTAATTTCATTACGCTGCAAAACAATTTGCAAAACTGCCTTTCTATCGTTGATAACGAAGTAATGAAGAATTATGTACCTTCACTCCAAAACTGTTCTGTTGTACCGATAGATGATGCAACTATTTCTGCCCTTGAGCAAATTCAATTCTTCCGTATTTCAGAACTTGTATATCAGGAAGATGAGTTTTCTGTTCATAAACTGGCTACCATCTTCAACGCTCTTTCTAACAAACCTTGTACATTGGTGCTGATGATTCAGAGCGACGGTCAGACGAACGACTTCTATCTCGGAGTTCGTTCCAGAGATAGCCGCTTCTCCGGTGGTACAATGCGTCAGTTGCTTGAACAAAGCCTTTTAGGATTATTTCCTGGGAGCAAAACTGACGATTACTTTAACGAGGATATGAGGGCAGATCTCGACAAACTGGATATTGGGGCCATTTCAAGTGTCACTTGTATTGCGGACTATAAGCAAGACAAGGACTCTTTCGAGAATAAGAACTTTATCCAGGGTCTTGAAAAGTTCATTTACAGTATGCAAGGCAAAGCGTTTACCGCCATCTGCATTGCTAATAACCTTGAACATCACGACTTAGTAAATACAAGAAAGGAATATGAGCGTATTTATACGCTCATGTCCCCTTTCGCAAATATGCAGTACAACTATGCCTTGAACAAAAGTTCCAGCACATCTGACAGCGATACTCAAGGGGAAACTAACACAGATTCTGCCGGAATCACGACAGGCACAAGCACAAACCTGAGTGAATCCGATGCAAAAACTCATGGCACAAATTTAGCCCATACAACAACAGACACCGAAGGAAATAGCACATCTGTTGGACTCGGAAAGAGCCATACTACTGGAACAACAGAAGGCACATCTGATTCTGAAACCACAACAAAAACAGTAGGAACGTATGCAGGTGTTGGCGGTGACGTCGGTCCTATTAAGGCCAATGCTGGCGTTACATCCAGTGTTTCCCGTGGTAAAACACACGGAACTTCCCATACTGATTCAATCTCTGATTCTATTTCGCAGAATCTGACTTTTGGAATTAATTCCTCTAAGTCCATCGGAGATACCGTAGGCGAAAACGAAAGCTCTACCAAAACTCGATCTATTGGGTCTGGGACACAGTACAGCGAAAATGAAGGTCATAGCATATCCACTAATTACGCACACACCAAGGCTCTTACAGATACTTTTGGAAATTCTCAGGCTGTTACCCTCAATGTACAAAACAAATCTTTGATAAACACACTTGAGCGACTTGAAAAACAACTTGAACGACTTGATGAATGTGAAAGCATTGGTATGTGGGACTTTGCCGCATATTTTCTTGGTGAAAGTGCGGCTGAAGCGGAAACAGCTGCAAGTATGTATCGTTCCCTCATTTCCGGTAATCAAAGCGGTCTGGAAATTGCCGCTGTTAATACCTGGACAGATGAAGAACGAGTTAAGGGCATTTCCAAGTATGTAGTAAATTTCATGCACCCTGTTTTCCTCTACGAATTTGCGGATAGTGTCGTAAATCGTCAAACTTTTGTAGATGCAACGGCACTGGCAAGCACAAACGAGCTTGCCATCCAGCTCGGCTTGCCGAGAAAATCCGTAAAAGGACTTCCGGTTATCGAACACGCTTTATTTGCCCAGGAAGTGCTTTCCAACAACCATGCGGAGGACGAGGAAAAAAATATAGAGTTAGGTGTTGTTAGCCACTTTGGAAAAGATACCGATACAAAGGTGGAGCTGGATCTGGAAAGCCTTTCTATGCACACCTTTATAACAGGGTCAACCGGTTCAGGTAAAAGCAATACTGTTTACCAAATTCTGTCCGAACTTCTTAAAAACGGGGTTCGGTTCTTAGTCATCGAACCGGCTAAAGGCGAATACAAAAATGTATTCGGTGGACGAAGTGATGTCTCTGTGTATGGAACTAATCCGCTACTTACAGAACTTCTAAGAATTAACCCATTCAGTTTTCCAAAAGAAGTTCATATCTACGAACATTTGGACAGGCTCGTTGAGATATTTAATGTATGCTGGCCAATGTACGCAGCTATGCCCGCCATCTTAAAGGACGCTATTGAGCGTTCCTATATCAATGCCGGATGGGACTTACGCAAATCCAAAAACAAATATAATGAGAGACTCTTCCCAAATTTCATTGATGTCCTTCAGCAAATTGATGAAGTTATGGATATGTCTCAGTATTCAAGTGACAATAAGGGCGACTATAAGGGAGCATTAAGCACCCGACTTCGTTCTCTGACAAACGGAATTAACGGGCTTGTTTTCACTACCGACGAAATCCCTGCAGAGGAATTGTTCGATAAAAATGTCATTATAGATTTGAGCCGAGTTGGTTCTTCTGAAACAAAATCGCTGATAATGGGATTACTGGTTATGAAGCTCCAGGAACACAGAATTGCAACCTGTGATGGCATGAATGTAGCCCTCAACCATGTTACAGTTCTTGAAGAAGCCCACAACCTTTTAAAGAGGACATCTACCGAACAGTCTACCGAAGGGTCAAACTTGTTAGGAAAGTCTGTTGAAATGCTTACTAACGCAATCGCAGAAATGAGAACTTATGGAGAGGGCTTTATCATTGCGGATCAAGCGCCGGGTATGCTGGATATGGCGGTTATTCGTAATACAAACACAAAAATCATCATGCGTCTGCCTGAATACTCTGATCGTGAACTTGTTGGTCGAGCTGCTGGTTTGAAAGATGAACAAATTGTTGAACTTTCTAAGCTCAACAAGGGTGTTGCAGCCATTTATCAAAATGACTGGATCGAATCCGTTTTGTGTAAGGTTAAAATGTATTCCAGTGATGACCCAGAATATAAGTTTGAAACAAAAGAAACCGCAGAGTATCGTGACATCAAAGGTGAGATTATTAGTCGCCTGATTGCGAAAGATTTAATGCATTTGATTGATACCGTTGATGAAGAACTCATTGTTTCAAACATTCCTGTTGCGGCAAAATGCAGACTGTTTGACTACGCATCGGCACCGAACTCTAAAAAGTTTGACTTGGCTGCTGCGATTGCTTATGAGCTATTCTCTGCTGAAACCGCATTTTCTACACTGGCAAAAACCAAATATGATTTTGAACAACAGAAGCGTTTTATCATTGAACATCTTACACCATCTATTGCTCCACTCCCGGAACAGTGTAGCCAGCTCATTCTGTACTTAGTCACATACTGGAATGCCCACATTACAGAAAGTGCTTTGACTAAGAATCTTCTTAATTATTTGATTGAAATGGGACGAAAGGAGGGCATGGTAAAATGATTGGTAGTTTCCAAGAATCATTTAGACCCGATGATATAAAAGTGCCAGAAGCCGGGGAACGGATGGAACAAAGAGACCAGCCCTCTGTTCCAACGCTGGATGACCTTAAAAGCAAATTGGAAGATATTTTCAAAGCAGAAACGCCAGACAGTGTATCTATGAAGGAAGATATTTCGGAAACAACTCCGCTGGAAGAAAGCAATCCTCGATCAGTGACACTTGATGATGGTACTGTTGTGACACTTCCTGATGCAAAAACCTATGAAAACGTGACCAAAACAGATGATAATGGCACTGTATATTTGAAAGATGGAGAGCTTGAACCAAATACAACCTACGAATTGAATGGTAATACCTATACAACCGATGAGCAAGGTAGAATCATTCGTTGTGAAGCTACGCCCAAAAGGAGTCCTGAGAACCCAAGAGATGTAAATGCCCAGCTTCAGGCGGGTGGCGAAGATCGTCGTCCATCAGACCAAGGTGGTCATATTGTTGGTCGTGATCTTAATGGTGATGGTGGTGCTGGCAACATGGTTGCAATGGATTCCAAGATAAACCAAAGCGACTACAAGCGAATGGAAAACGATATTAAGGCTGCCTTGGATGAGGGCAAAGACGTTACCGTAACTACCGATATAAGCTACTCTGGTGACTCTAAACGACCAGACACTATGACCGTAACCGTAACTGCTGACGAAGTTAAAACCGTCTACAAATTCGATAACAACCTTGATGGTGGCTTGAAGGATGAGGTTCCTGAGAACGGAAAAGATGCTGTTCAAGAAGAACTCAACGACACAAATGGTGAAATATCCTCAATTAAAGAGGAATATAACGAAAACGGAGAACTTACCGAAACGACCGTAAATATTACATACACTGACGAAAATGGTACAAACCATCGAACTAAAGTGTACATTGATGCAGAATAGGAGGCGAGAAAATGACGGATTTAGAAAAATATGTTATTAGTCAACTGATGCAGCTTGTGCCAAATGCTGAAAAGTTAGAGGTTCGTGCAAATATCAGCGACAAAAGTTTCTCTGTTGAATTCTTCGCATTCATTGGTGGTGTAAAACACCAATGCTATGACATGATTGACAGCGGAATTATCAAAGAAAAAGACTTTGATAGCACTGTGAAGCAGCTTGCGAAATTCATCAGATCTTGTCCGGAATACCGTCCTGGAGAAGTCAATAAATTCTCCTTTACTTCAAACTCATAAAAAGAAAGCCACGGTCTATGCCCTTTTTAGAGCATAAACCGTGGCATTTTTAATTAACGCAGGGGCTTCTTTTCTTCTTTTTCCTGTTCCTTCTTCTTGTCGATACTCAGGATAGTCTCAACAGTCTGCTTGGCAATCAGATATTCCTGCATCTCTTTCTTCACCTGACGATATTCCGCATAGGCTTGTTTTTTCTCAACCAATAACCGGTTAAACTCCTCATGCAGAGCCTGACGGGAAGGAACCTTTTTTCCATCCAGCTGGTCAAAGGCTTGCTTTGCCGCTTTATGCAGCATCAGCTCGTCACGATGTTCTTCAAAGAACTTTTTACTGTACCCAGACTTGCGATACGCTTCGTAGGTCTTTCTGGTCTTGGAGTAATTGTTGATGTGGGTCTGCAATGCCCCAATCTCAACCATTCTCTTTTCAGCAGCTTTGATCGAATCCGAAAGCTCCGAAAAGCGAATGGTCAGCTTGTCTGTGAGAGCGACCAAGTCCTCATAGCTGTCCACGCCTTTTTCTTTCAGAAGGCAGACTGTCCTGGCAGCTTCTTTACGGTTGTATTTCTTTGCCCAGCGTTCATACCCAGCCGATTTTCCTTCCGCCATCTTAGACTGAATATTAATGAGAAGATGGAACTGCTTCTGTTCAGGTGCCTGCCGGAAACCACCCTTAGACTTGTGCAGGCTTTTCCCGGAGATAACGGCACGGAGTTCTTCTTCACTGTACCCCTCACCAAGAGAACGCAGACGAATAAACCGCTTCTGTTCCTTTCCCCGAAACGCTGGCTGCTTTCCATTCTTATATTCGAATCCCATATCAGCAAGAGCCTGAACGAAATTCTCAAAACTCTTGGGCTTCTCTTTGAGTACCGAGTCGATAGCTTCGCAAAGCTCGTCACGCTGGGTTCGCTTTTTCGGGAAAACCGTCCGTTTCTGACGCTCCCGGTAGGGCTTCGGCGTGATAATGGAAAGTCCATGCTCCGCACAAACACGGTCACTCAGCTTCTGTACCGCCAGCCCGGAAAGGAAGAAATTATTGAACTTCCGGGAGCAATCAACGGAAGTGGAATTATAAATGATATGATTGTGTATATGGGCTTTGTCGATGTGGGTTGCCACAATGAAAGCGTGTTTGCCCTTCGTCCAGCGCATTGCCGTTTCATAGCCAACCTGATTTGCTTCTTCCGGTGTTATTTCTCCGGGCTTAAAAGATTGGCGAATCTGATAAGCGATGATATTGTTCTTCTGCTGTCTGCCCGTGATGTGCTGATATTGCCGTTTGGAAAGCAGAAATTCTTCATCAGCAGTCTTGGGATCGCACTCATAAGAACTGATAAATTCACCGTCATTGGTCTTTGACGCATTTTGCGAATAATCGGTGCGGTCAGCCAGACACTGGGCAACCGTTTTTCCTTTGTTTACATGGAGCGCAATCAGTCTTGTTGCCGCCACTCACATCACATCCTTTCCAAAAGAAAAAGCCACCCATAGGTGACTTCCTCAAAATTATCTAAGCATCTTTTCCCGATCTTCCGCACCACGCAGATATGCCAGTTTTACCAGTTGCAGCTGAAGGGTATACAGGCTGTTTATGGTGTGTTCGCATTGTTCCCAAAGAGCTGTATTCGATTCTCCCACACTACCAGCCAAAGTATGAACAGCTTCATCTGCCACGCTTTGCAGTTCTGCATACCGTTCATCATTTCCGGCAATCTCTCCGATAGCATCATTAAAAGTAACATCAAAGTAATGCTCCATAAATCCTCTGTCCATCCGTTTCTCCCATCTTAATAACAAATAAATTCCTTGATATGATTCCCCAAAGTTTCAAGTTTTACAACCGCCCATACCAACAGGAAGATTATAAGGATTGCCGCCAATCCCATACCGGCAAGGATAGCCAGGGAAGTCCACAGTGCCTTTACGATGCAGTAGATGGAGCAACCTGCAATCACCAGGAGCAACAGAGCGATCACATAAGAGGAAATGTTGGTGATCAGATTACCGAGGATACAAGCAATCGTTACAATAAACAACAACGGCAGTGCCAATACTTTCAATATCATCTTCATAGGAACAACCCCTTTCTTTTGACCATATTGTACATTGAGAAGTGACGAACTGCAATGATGTCACCACCTATGTAACAGCCAAAGGGCGTTGAGCATAAAAAGAGGGCGCACTGGCTATTTGTGAACCAATGCGTCCCGTTCATTCTGTTTTCAGTTCGACAAACTGAAATTTGAGTCTCTGTAAAACTGGAATTAACCCATACAATTATTTTAATTTAGATATTCACAATTTTACTTGCCACAGTATCTCGAAAAACACTGTCATGTTCTACCAGGAGCATGGTCGGGGCAAACTCCGTTATGAGTTGTTCAATCTGCATACG
>NZ_JADKZI010000005.1 GCF_017811815.1 Flavonifractor sp. AGMB03687 | reverse complement strand
CTTCTGTCCCGCGGGAGCGGCGCCAGTAGCGACTGCGTATACGCCGCCGTTGACGGTCACACCTTCCAGCTTACCGGAGACCATGGAGAAACCGCTGCCATTGGTGGTGAAGTCGATGGTCAGATCAGAGACATTCAGATTCTCCGCACCGTAGAACAGGTAGTTGCCGTTGACACCAGACTCTACCTTACCAATGGTAATGGTGTGGTTGTTGCCCTTGATGGTCATATTCTCCACATCCCACACCTGCTTCCAGGTATCAATGGAAATATTGCTCAGCAGCTCTACGGTGCCGCCGTTCTTGGCGGCCTGGATGGCCTCGGCCAGGGTGGCGTACTTGATTTCACCAACCTGGGCCACATAGACCTCGCCAGCATTAACAGTGACCTTATTAGTAGTGCCGCCCACGGTTGTAGGTTTAACGGTGACGCTCTCAGTCACCAGGCCGTCTCCGGTGGAACCAGTGGGCTTGATATTGAAGATGTAGTCACCCTCAGTGATGGCGTAGATAACTTTCTTGCCGCCTCGGTCAGAAGAAGACGTATTCTCGTTGAAGGCGGTGATGGCACTGCCGTCTTTGTTGGTGACGGTGGCGCTGGCCGCTCCATCCAGTTCCACCAGGACGCGGTACTTCAGCAGAGCCTTGGACGCCTCGTCCACTGTCAGGGTAGAATTGTAGAACCAGTTGAAGTGAGTGGCGTAGATGACCACATCACCCTTGTAGGTGTTGTCCTCAATGGTAGCCTTGATGGCGCTGCCCTGGCGGTCAGCATCCGTATTGCCTTCCCATTTCTTATACTGGGTGTAGTCCCACAGCTGGAGGTAACTGGTGCCCCAGCTGCCCGGAGTAATGGTGTTTCCGGTGATGGTGATCTTAGTATTGCCGGTAGCCGCCTTGCCCCAGTAGCCGTCGATGGGCACCCGCACATTGGTAAAGGCGTTGTCGGTGAAGGTCATCTCGCCGGCCGCGTGGCCGTCGCCGCAGGTGTAGTAGCCACGCTCGAAGTTCTCGAACGTACAACCGGTGATGGTGATATTGGGCTGGTGAATGTAAAGAGCAGTTGTTCCATTGATGGTCTTAGAGCTGTTAGTAAAGGTGCAACCATCCAGAGTCAGAGCATCCGCAATATTATAATTGAGGATAGTACTGCCATTCTCCGTTACAAAAGCAAGATTTTTCAGGGTGACACCCTTCTGAGTGGTTTTCATGGTGTCATCGCTGACCTTGATGGTTGCGTTCACACCCTCCGCCGCCTGAACAGTAACATTGGCACGGGTGATGGTGAAGGGAGCGTAGTTGCCGGATTGCTGAATGGTTACGGTAACGACACTACCGCTGGTGTCTGCATTAGCTGCGGCAATGGCATCTTCCAGAGTTTTATACGCCGTTGTTGTAGCCCCTATGCTAACTACGACAGGTGCGTTTCCTGTGGTCATATCCTCCACTTTGAGAGTGCCGTCTTCCTGGGGCACAGCAACCACGTTATCCGCAAGTTGGTCAGCAGAAACCTGCTCAAGCGTGCCACTGGTGATTTTGTCGCTTTCATCAAAGGTCACATTAGCGCCCACGGTGGCAGGCTTTGTAGCCGGATATCCATCATGATTACATGAGCCAATTTTAGTGAGGATTTCTACTCCTTCAGAGGTAGCAGTAGTATTGGTAACGGTGCAATCCAGGATCTTGGCAATGCTGGTTGCACTACTTAGATCGGCACCGGCAATCAAACCAGTATTGCCAATGTTGTTGGTTGTGGTGATGGTGGAACTGGAAATTGTACAGTCTTTAATGGTATTGCCGTAATGGGCAATGCCGCAGATACCTCCGGTACGGTCTACGCCGGAAATGGCAACATTGGCAACAGAGCAGTTGGAGATAGTCTGGCTGCCCTCACCGCGATAGCCCCAGATACCGCCCACATAGCTGCCATCGTTGCCCTTGATGTAGGAGCCCTCTTCGCCAGTGACAGAACATCCGTCGACCTTGTTTACATAGCCGTTACCGCCAATGCCGCCGATGTACCACCAGCCGTCGATCTCAATCTCGCCGCTGACGTGGCAGTTGGAGATCTCGCTGCCGGTGAAGCCGCCGCCCACCACGGCGCCCACATACAGGCCGCCCTGGATGTCCACGTTCTCAAAATCCACATTCTTGATAACTGCCGGGGAATTGGTTAGCCCAAAGAGGCCAACATAGCTGTTAGCAACGGTATTGCTAAACCCCTTGTTGATGTACAGGTTGGAGATGGTGTAGTTTCCGTTATCTTCTTTTGCGCCATCAAAGGTACCATTAAAAGGCTTGCTATCCGTACCAATCGGCGTCCACTCTTTGCCGCCCAGGTCAATGTCGGCACCCAGCTTGATGGTCTTGCCGCTAAAGCTGTTGCCCTCATTGACCAGCTTGGCCAGGCCAGCAAGATCGACGGCATCGAACAATGTGTAAGATGCATCCGATTCATGTCCGGTATACCAACTGGTATCCGCCGAATCAATCCAGTTCTCATCTGCCGCCAGCGCCGTAATCGGTAGCAGACTCAGAAGCATTGCGCATGCCAGCAAGATACTGAATACGCGTGTTCGTACCTTTCTCATCGCTTGATTCCTCCCTTAATATTTTTGGCCCGCGCCCGACCCCATTCTGTCCTTAGGGTTCCTTTTGCTCTTTCGTTTAGAAAGAGCAAAAAAGCAGGACGTCCTGCTTTGGCCTAGCCGCAGGCCAAATTTTGATATCAGCATTATACCCGATTAACTCTCATAATGCAAGAGTAAAGGATTTATTTTCCATCCACCATTATGCTGCGTCCTCTTCCAGTTCCGCCAGCGCCTCCCGCTCGGAATCGGCGGAGAACCGGAAGCGGCCCGCAGCGTCGTATACCTCAACGTGTCCAAATACATAACGAAGTTCAAATTCCATGGGTCAGCGCTCCTTTCCTGTATCGTTGGATACAGGATACCAGAGCTGCTGTCCTATAAATCGGACTATTCTTTCAGGTCCGCCAGAAAATCCGTCCAGGCCTGGGGGTTGCGTACGTAATAGAGGGGGCACTCCTTGCCGGTGACGTCGTAGTGGCGGATGACCTGGTCGGTGTCCAGGTGGTACTCGTCCATGAGCCAGCGGACCAGCTTCACCAGGGAGTCGTAGGTGGCCTGGGTAAAGGCCCCGGTGTCGTCAGGATGGCAGCACTCGATGGAGATGGTGTCCCCGTTCCGGGGACCGGTGCAGTAGGCGATCTCATCCAGAGGGACGTTGCAGAGGATCTCCCCGTCCAGACCGATGAGGAAGTGGCTGGAGGCGTAGGTCTCCCCGGTGGTGGCCAGATTTCGAAAGTAGCTGTTGTTCTGCTCCGCCGTGGTACCCGGATTGCCCACGTAGTGGACCACCACGCCGTTGACCTCCTCCATGGGATCGCCGGGGCGGGAGTAGGGGTTGATGGGGAGCAGCTTCTCTGTGATCCAGTCGGGCAGGTCGCCGGAGGGCTGGGGGGAAGAGAAGAACAGCCGCCACACCAGCACTGCCCCAATCGCCAGCACCAGGACCAGCAGAATGGGCAGCACAGGACTGCGGCGGCGTTTTTTGACTCGGGTGGCCATGGCTTGTCCCTCCTTTTTTTGCCATAACGCAGAAACACAGGCCCGCCGCCTGTTGCGGGCCTGTGTTTCCAAGATCTGAAAAAGAGAGGAAAGAGAGGAGTGGTCTTTCTGACCACGCTGTTATCCTATCCTCTCCCTGTGAACCCGTTTTGAACCGGATGTGAACGTTTTGTTAAGGCTGTGAAATTACTCCGCCAGGGACTTGGCCACGTCGGTGAGGTAGTTCTGCTCCAGGTCCTCGATCTTGCCGGCGTCGCAGGCGGCGGCCACGGCGGGGTCCATGGGCAGACGGGCCAGCACCTTCAGGCCCAGACCGGCGGCCACCTGGTCGATGTGGCTCTCGCCAAAGATGGCGTGGCGCTTGCCGCAGTCGGGGCACTGGAAGTAGGAGTAGTTCTCCACCAGACCCAGCACGGGAATGTGCATCATCTCGGCCATCTTCACGGCCTTGGTGACGATCATGCTCACCAGGTCCTGGGGAGAGGTGACCACCACGATGCCGTCGATGGGCAGGGACTGGAACACGGTCAGGGGCACGTCGCCGGTTCCGGGAGGCATGTCCACAAACATGTAGTCCACGTCGCCCCAGATCACGTCGGACCAGAACTGCTTGACGGTGCCGGCGATGACGGGACCGCGCCATACCACGGGGTCGGTCTCATGCTCGGTGAGCAGGTTGAGGCTCATGATGCCGATGCCGGTCTTGGTCTCGGCGGGGTAGATGCCCAGCTCGCTGCCCTCAGCCCGGGTGTGGATGCCAAAGGCGGCGGGGATGGAGGGGCCGGTGATGTCGGCGTCCAGGATGGCCACCTTCTTGCCCATACGGCGCATGGCCACCGCCAGGGAGGAGGTCACCAGGCTCTTGCCAACGCCGCCCTTGCCGCTGACCACGGCGATGACCTTGCCGATGTTGGACAGGCCGTTGGCGGGGACGTGGAGATCCTGAGGGGCAGTGCGCTCGCCGCAGCTCTCGCCGCAGGAGGAACAGTTGTGGGTACATTCTGACATGGTTGATTTCCTTCTTTCCTATGTTGTTACCAGGGATTGATATGGGAAGAGCGGCGGGGGATAGGCCCCCGCCTGTTGGTTATTAGTAGCTGTATGTTCCGCCGCCGATGAACTCCCGGATGAGGGACTCGGGGGGCACCAGGTCCGGGTCCACCGGCTCAAAATACCGGAAGGCGTCCACCAGATCGTGGAACTCGTGATACCGGGGATTGTCCGCCGGGATCTGGTCCACCGCCTCTTTCAGGGCATGGGCGTAGTTGGCGAACACCGACACCTCGTAGGGCAGGGAGGAGTCGATGATGATATTGGCCCGGTTCTTGAAGGGGGAGATGTACTTCTTCTCGCCCCGGCGCACATTATACCACATCAGAAGCGTCTCTAAAAGGTCTGTGCCCCGGAAATTATAGTCACGGACGCCCCGGCGGGAAATGCGCATCCAGGTGCCCTTGAACCGCAGTTCCTCCCCTTCCAGCACGTTGGAGCGGGCGGAGATGTATAGGCCGGTGGCCTCGGGGTGGCGGCCGAAGATATCGTCGTTGAGGGCGTGGATGCCCTCAAAGATGGCGATCTCGTTTTTGTCCAGCTTCAGGAAGGTGCCCCGGCTGTCGTTGCGCATCTGGCGGGCAAACTCGTACTTGGGCACCACCACCCACTCGCCCCGGGATAGCCGGGAAAAGGTCTCGTCCAGCAGGTCCAGGTCCAGCAGCACGGGGGACTCGTAGTCGATGTCTCCCTCGGGGGTGCGGGGGGCAGTCTTGCGGTTGAGGGTTTTATAGTAGTTGTCCATGGAGATGGTGTGAGTGTTCACACCCCGGCGCTCCAGCTCCTGCTCCAGCTTGAGGGCAGTGGTGGTCTTGCCCGAGCCGGAGGGGCCGGACAGCAGCACGATGGGACTCTCCTTCATCCGCTCCAGAATGCGGTCTACCGCGGAGTCGATGCGGCTCTGATAGGCCGCGTCGCAGGCCTCCAGATAGCCTTTGGGATCGGTGCGGATACTCTCGTTGATCTCCTTGAGCTGATAGGGCATAGCGGACCTCCTTACAGGGCGCCGTGGAAGCGGGCCACCCGCTCCTTTCCGGCGCAGACGGCGTCGATCTTCTCCAGATACTCCTTGGGGTACTTGGGGTTGGCTACCCGCTCGATGTAGCCGGTGGCCGGATTGACCAGCTTGGTCACCCCGCCGCCCCCCAGGGAGACGATGGTGTGCAGCTCCTCCATCATGCAGATGTTATACAGGCTCTCGGTGCCCGGCAGGCACCAGCCCACGTTTTCAAAGGAGCCGGACATATACTTCTGACGGTAGAGGTAATAGGGAATCTGCCCCGCTGTACGCAGGGCGGACCAGGCGTACTCCAGCATGGCGGCCACGTCGTCGTCCGAGGGAACGTCGGCCCCCTCCTCCATCAGCCGGGAGCCTTTCTTCATGGCCAGGGTGTGGACAGTGATGTTCTCCGGCTCCATGGCCAGCACCTGGTCCAGGGAGGAGCGGAAGCCGTCCACGCTGTCGGCGGGCAGACCGGCGATGAGGTCCATGTTGACGCAGGGGATACCGCTGTCCCGGGCCAGGGCGTAGGCCCGGCGGATATCCTCGGCCCGGTGGGCACGGCCCATGGCGGTGAGCACATGGTCCTGCATGGTCTGGGGATTCACCGACACCCGGCCGCAGCCCCGGCGGAAGAGGACCTCCAGCTTTTCCCGGGTAATGGTGTCGGGCCGCCCGGCCTCCACCGTGTACTCGGTGCAGGCGGACAGGTCAATGGCGTCGGCCAGCTCCCCCATAAGCCGGTCCAACTGAGGGGCCGCCAGGGTGGTGGGGGTGCCGCCGCCGAAGTAGACCGAGCGCACCTTCAGTCCCGCCCCTGCCAGCATCTCACCGGTGGCCTTGATTTCCCGGGAAAGGCAGTCCAGGAAGGGCTCAATGAGCTTGAGGGCCCGGCCCACGTCGGCGGACACAAAGGAGCAGTAGGCGCACCGGGTAGGGCAGAAGGGGATGCCCACGTAGAGGGACACCTCTTCCGGCCCCAGGCTCCGTTTGACCGCCAGGCTGGCCTGGGCGCAGTCCATGGCCAGCTGCCGCCGCAGGGGGGACACCCGGTAGGTGTCCTTCAGCACCCGCTCGGCCTGGGTGGGGGTGGCGCCGGCCAGCATGGCCTTGGTGGGGATCTTCACCGGCCGCACGCCGGTGAGGGCACCCCAGGGGGGCTCGTTCCCACGGGCGGCCACCCCGGCGTCGTAGAAGGCCAGCTTCAAAATGCGCTGGAGAGCCCGGCTGGTGGAGAGGTCGTCGGTGAGCTCTTCCAGTTTACACCGGCGGCTTGCCCCATATGACTGGCCGTGGTAAGTCAGCCTGGCAGTAGCCGTGGCCCACAGCGTCCCCCGGCTCAGGGAGAGCACCAAAAAGTCCTCCCCGGCGGCGGGGGGCTGGTCGTCATACTCCGGCCGCTGGTCAGGAAAAAGCGTCAATAACATTTGCTCGGCGGCATATTTGTAGTCGTGGCCGCGGAGGTAGAGTTTCATAGCGGAATGATCCTTTCCGGGGAAATGAGATTACCCCATGGCCTCCTGCATATAGTAGTTGCCCTTCCGCTCGGCCTCCAGGGTGGACATACCCATGTGGCCGGGGAGCACGTGGAAGTCGCCGGGCAGCCGGGCCAGACGGGCCAGGGAGGCCATGATCTGCTCATAGCTGCCGCCGGGCAGGTCGGTGCGGCCCATGGAGCCCTGGAACAGGGTGTCGCCGGTGAAGAGGGCGTCCCCCGCCATCAGGCACACCCCGCCGGGGGTGTGGCCGGGGGTGTGGAGCACCTGCACGTCGATGCCCCCCACCTTCACCAGATCGCCGTCGTCATAGGGGGTGGGGTCGGTGCCCAGGGCGGGGAACACCGGATTGCCCAGCTGGGCAATATCGTCGGGATGGAGGTATACCGGCACATTGGGCAGGGCCTTGAGCAGCCCCGCCACGCCGGTGGTGTGGTCGTAGTGGGCGTGGGTCAGCAGAATGGAGATGATCTCCACCCCGTCCGCCTTGGCCTGGGCCAGGATGCGGTCGGCCTCGTCGCCGGGGTCCACCACAGCGGCGGTGTGGGTGTTCTCGTCCTCCAGCAGATAACAGTTGGTGCCGATGGGCCCCACCTGCAAAACGCGGATCTTCATGGGAAATTGCCCCTTTCTTTACATGGTGTCAGTGTCCAGCAGGATGGTCACAGGGCCGTCGTTCTGGCTGTAAACCTGCATATCGGCGCCAAACTCGCCGTGCTGGACCTCAAAGCCCCGGCTGGCGCACTCGGCCATAAACTTCTCATACAGAGGGATGGCGATGTCCGGCTTGGCAGCCCCGGAGAAGCCGGGACGGCGGGACTTGGTGTCGGCGTACAGGGTAAACTGGCTCACCACCAGCAGGGAGCCGCCCACCGCCTCCAGGTTCAGGTTCATCTTCTCGTTCTCATCCTCAAAGATGCGCAGGCCGCACACCTTGTCGGCCATCTTGACGGCCTGGGCCTCGGTATCGGTGGGGGCCACCCCCAGCAGCACCAGGAAGCCCTGGCCGATCTCGCCGTTGACCTTGCCGTCGATGGTGACGGAGGCGTTCTTGACACGGGTCACAACTGCACGCATAGCACAAATTCCTTTCTGATTTACCGGTATTCACGGACAAATCCCTTGGCAAACACGGGATCGATATCAAACACCGCCTTGTCCCCGGCGGCGCATTTCAGCTCGGTGACGTCCACAATGGTCTCGATGGCGCCGATGCCCCCGATGACCCGGGCCTTCTGGCCGTTGATGCGAACGGTGATCTGCCGCCGGGTGAGCCAGCGGCGGATGGCGTCCAGCAGGCCCCCCGCCCAGGGGCGGCCCATGCCGAAGCCGTTCTGATACCCCACGGGGAGCACCGCCACCCGGGTATCCTTTTTCAGGGGGCCGGGGGTGTTGCCTCCCACGATGTGGCCCTTGGGCACCCAGCGGGTCTCCTCCACCTGCACCTCGCCGTAGCCCACCCGGCGCAGGCCGTCCCCTCTGGCCCGGCGGCACCGGCCCATGAGGACCGTGCCTGCCCGGACGCCTCCCAGCCGGGCGGCGGGGTGGTGCATCAGCACATAGGACCCGGCGGCGTGGACGGTGCCCGTCTCAAACCCGGCGGCGCGGATGGCCTCCACCGTCCGGGTGAATTCCTCGATCTGGGCGGACAGAGTGCGGCCCTTCTTGCTGGTGGTGTACAGCTGGGTGCACACGCCGGTGACGGCGATGCCCGGCAGGTCCCGGAAGGTGGACAAGATCTTCTCCGGCTCGCTGGAGAAAAAGCCCCCAAACCCCATGCCGGTGTCGATCTGGATGTGGGCCTCGGCCACGGTGGAGCGGGCTTCCGCCACCCCGTTGAGGGCCAGTCCGCTGTCGTGGGAGCCCACGGTGCAGATCACGTTCAGGTCCAGCAGCTGCTCCAGCTCCTCCCGGTCGGTGGTGCAGCGGAGCATGAGGATCTCCTCCTCCACAAAGCCCGCCTTCCGCAGGGCGGCGGCCTCCGCCACCTCGGACACCGCAAAGCGGCCGATGCCCTCGGCCCGCAGGATCCGGGCCAGCTCCACCAGACCGGCCCCCTGGCCGTCTCCGGTGACCACGCCGTAGATCACGGCGCCCCCCGCCCGTTCCTTTACCACGGAGATGTTGTTTTTCAGCCCTTCCCGCTCGATCACCAGGATTTTCATGGCTCCGCCGCCTTTCCGGGGATAGTCTCTTTCATTATATACTGCCCTCTGATTGCAGTCAATGGAAAGGGTACGGGCCTTGTTTTCAGCGCTGAAAAGTGCTATGATTGAGTATTGATACCTACTTTTTGGGAGGAACCGCTTTGAACCGACAGACCACCAAAATTTCCCCCGCCGACGTGGAGCGTCAGCGGGAGTTCTGCCATAAACTCCACGAGCGCAACGCCGCCCGGCCTACTGCCCCTCTGGCCTTTGTGGACACCTATGGCTGCCAGCAGAATGAGGCCGATTCCGAGCGGCTGCGGGGCTACCTGCGGGAGATGGGCTACGACTTCACCGACAGTGAGGCCGAGGCCGACCTGATCCTCATTAACACCTGCGCCATCCGGGAGCACGCCGAGATGCGGGTGCTGGGCAACGTGGGCGCGCTGGTCCACACCAAGCGGGCCAAGCCCGGCCAGCTCATCTGCGTGTGCGGCTGCATGGCTCAGGAGCCCCACCGCGCCCAGAAGATCAAGGAGAGCTACCGGCAGGTGGACCTGGTGTTCGGGCCCCACGCCCTGTGGCGGTTCCCCGAGCTGCTCTACCGGCTGGTGACCCGCCGGGGCCGTATCTTCGACATCGCCGACGAGCCCGGCTCCATCGCCGAGGGCATCCCGGTGGTGCGCCAGGACAAGGTGAAGGCCTGGGTGTCCATCATGTACGGCTGCAACAACTTCTGCACCTACTGCATCGTGCCCTACGTCCGGGGCCGGGAGCGTTCCCGCCAGCCGGAGGTGGTGCTGGAGGAGATCCGGGGCCTGGTAGCCGAGGGGTACAAGGACATTACCTTGCTGGGCCAGAACGTCAACTCCTACGGCAAGGATCTGGAGAGCCCCATGGACTTCGCAGACCTGCTGAAGGCGGCCTCCGAGATCCCCGGGGACTTCCTGCTGCGCTTTATGACCAGCCACCCCAAGGACGCCTCCCAGAAGCTCTTTGACACCATGGCGTCCTCCCCCAAGATCGCCCCCTGCTTCCACCTGCCCTTCCAGGCGGGCAGCGACCGGGTGCTCAAGGCCATGAACCGGGTGTACGACCGGGCGGGCTACCTGGACAAGGTGCGCCGCCTGCGTCAGGCTATTCCCGACGTGGTCATTACCTCCGATGTCATCGTGGGCTTCCCCGGCGAGACCGCCGAGGAGTTCGAGCAGACCATGACCCTGCTGGACGAGGTGCGGTTTGACGCCCTCTTTACCTTTATCTATTCCCCCCGTGTGGGCACCCCCGCCTCCAAGATGGACGACCCCATCTCCAAGGAGGAGAAGGCGGCCTGGTTCCAGCGGCTGGTGGAGCGTCAGGACCAGATTTCGGAGGAAAAGCACGCGGCCTACATCGGCAAGACGGTGCGCTGCCTGGTGGACGGGCAGGACGACAAGGGCCTCACCGCCCGCACCCCCGGCAACCGGCTGGTGCGCCTCACCGGGGACGAGTCCCTCATTGGCCAGTTTGTGGACGTGAAGATCACCGGAGCCAATAAGTGGTCCCTGATGGGGGAGAAGGCGTAAGTACCCCCTTATCCACAGCATTTACTTTTTTAAAACCATTTTGACCTTAACTATACTGACACAGAAAAGGAGCGCCCGCCATGCCGTCCGAGCTGACCCCCATGATGAAACAATATCTCAAAATGAAGGAGCTCCACCCGGACTGCATCCTTTTCTTCCGTCTGGGGGACTTTTACGAGATGTTCCAGGACGACGCCAAGCTGGCCTCCAAGGAGCTGGATCTCACCCTCACCACCCGGGACCGGGGCAAGCCGGAGGATCAGCGCACCCCCATGTGCGGCGTGCCCTACCACTCCGCCGACGCCTACATCGCCCGGCTCATCGCCAAGGGCTACAAGGTGGCCATCTGCGAGCAGATGGAGGACCCCGCCACCGCCAAGGGGCTGGTGGACCGGGACATCATCCGCATTGTCACCCCCGGCACCGTCATCGCCTCCTCCATGCTGGAGGAGGGCCGCAACAACTTCATCTGCGCCATTTATCAGGACTCCGCCGGGGCGGGGCTGTGCTTCTGCGACATCTCTACCGGCGAGATCTCCGTCACCTCCTTTACCGGCCCTGACGCCGAAGAGCACCTGTGCAACGAGCTGGGCCGCTTCTCCCCCCGGGAGGCCATGCTGTCCGACGGGGCCTACAGCGACGCCGAGCTGCTGGACTTCCTCACCAATAAGCTGGACTGCCGGTGCGAGAACGGCGGGGAGGCCCGCTTCCGGCCCGACGCCGCCCGCTCCCTGGTGGAGGGGCAGTTCACCAGCGGCCTGGACCAACTGCCGGAGGGGGACGACCACGCCCTCCAGGCGGTGGTGGGCCTGCTGAGTTACCTCTACGAGACTCAGAAAACCGACCTTTCCCACATCACCAGCCTCACCTGGTACACCTCCGGCCAGTTCATGGAGCTGGACCTGACCGCCCGGCGCAACCTGGAGCTCACCGAGACCCTCCGCTCCAAGGAGAAGAAGGGCTCCCTGCTGTGGGTGCTGGACAAGACCCGCACCGCCATGGGCCACCGGCTCATCCGCACCTGGATGGAGCGGCCCCTGCTCTCCCCCGGCGCCATCAGCCGCCGGCTGGGTGCGGTGGAGGAGCTGGTGGGCGACCCCATCGGCCAGGACGAGCTGGTGCGCACCCTGCGGGAGGTCACCGACCTGGAGCGGCTCATCGGCCGCATCGTGTACGGCACTGCGGGAGGCCGGGACCTGATGGCCCTGGCCGCCGGTCTGGGCAAGCTGCCCCGGCTGCGGGAGCTGCTCGCCCCCTACTCCGGGGCCCTGCTCACCGCCCTGTCCGCCACTCTGGACGACCTGCCCGACCTGCGGGAGCTGATCTGCTCGGCCATTGTGGACGAGCCCCCCTTCTCCGTCCGGGAGGGCGGATTCATCCGGGAGGGCTACAACCCCGAGGTGGACCGCCTGCGGGACATCCTCACCAACGGCAAGGACCTGGTGGCCGCCGTGGAGGCCCGGGAGAAGGAAAAGACCGGCATCAAGAGCCTGAAAGTGGGCTTCAATAAGGTATTCGGCTACTACATCGAGGTATCCAAGTCCTACTACGACCAGGTGCCCGAGGACTACATCCGCAAGCAGACCCTGGTGAACTGCGAGCGGTTCATCACCCAGGAGCTGAAGGACCTGGAGCACGAGATCCTGTCCGCCCAGGACCGGATCTGCGCCTTGGAGTACCAGCTCTTCTGCGACCTGCGCCAGAAGGCCGCCGCCCGGGTGGGGGACATCCAACGCTCCGCCGCCGCCGTGGCCCAGGTGGACGTGCTCACCTCCTTCGCCGCCGTGGCTGCCGAGCAGGGCTACTGCCGCCCGGAGGTGGACCTGTCCGACGTCATTGACATCTCCGAAGGCCGCCACCCGGTGGTGGAAAAGATGCTGAAAAATGCCCTCTTTGTCCCCAACGACACCCGGATGGACGGAAAAGACAACACGGTTGCCATCATCACCGGCCCCAACATGGCAGGTAAATCCACCTACATGCGGCAGGTGGCCCTTATCGTTCTCATGGCCCAGATGGGCTCCTTTGTCCCGGCGAAGTCCGCCCGCATCGGCATCGTGGACCGGGTGTTCACCCGCATCGGAGCCAGCGACGACCTGAGCGCCGGCCAGTCCACCTTCATGGTGGAGATGACCGAGGTGGCCGAGCTGCTGAAAAACGCCACCAGCAAGAGCCTGCTCATCCTGGACGAGATCGGCCGGGGCACCTCCACCTACGACGGCATGTCCATTGCCCGCTCGGTGTTGGAGTACTGCGCCGACAAAAAGCGGCTGGGGGCCAAGACCCTCTTTGCCACCCATTACCACGAAATCACCGCCCTGGAGGGAGTCATCCCCGGGGTGAAGAACTACAACATCGCCGCCAAGAAGAAGGGAGACGACATTCTCTTCCTGCGGAAAATCGTCCCCGGCGGCGCCGACCAGAGCTACGGCATCGAGGTGGCCAAGCTGGCCGGGGTGCCCGACAAGGTCATCACCCGGGCCCGCCACATCCTCAAGGAGCTGGAGGAGGGCGGGGTACAGACTCCCCAGGCCCCGGCGGCTCCCGCCACCGACCAGGTGTCTCTGCTGGACATGGGGGGCGGCGAGGTGGCCCGGCGGCTCCAGGCCGTGGACCTGAACACCCTCACCCCCATTGAGGCTATGAATCTGCTCTTTGAGCTAAAACAACTGGTATAACCCAAAAAGGAGGAACACGCTATGCTGACCGGACGGCGCCGCCCCTGGCGGCCCCAGCTCACCCGGGCCGAACTGGGCCGGGGGTGGGTCTTTTTCGCCCTGTACGTGTTCCTCTTCCCCTGGCTCATGGGTTGGGTCCAGCGCTCCTATCAGGGGGAGTTCCCGGTGGCCGAGGCCAACGTGGTGTACTACCTCATCATCGTTGCCCTCACCTTTGTGGTGCTGTGGTCCTATCTGAAGCTGAGCTTCCGGCTGCTGCTGGACTGGCTGCCGGAGAACCTGTTCGCCTTTGTCACCGGCCTTGTGGGCGGGGAGATCCTTACCTTCCTGGCAAATCTCATCCCCCTGCCGGTACAGAACCCCAACCTTATGAGCTACCCAGAGCAGTATTACTTCGCCCCCGCCGCCACCATTCTCATTCTGGTGGTGCTCATGCCCCTGGTGGAGGAGGTCTTTTTCCGGGGCCTGCTCTTCACCACCGTTCGGAGCTACAGCCGGGCGCTGGGCTATGTGCTGTCGGTGGCGGTATATGCCTTCTACTGCGCCGCCCAGTTTGTGTACGCCTACGGCATGCTGGACCTGCGGTATCTGCTGCTGATGATCCAGTATGTGCCCATGGCCCTGGCCCTGACCTGGTGCTACGACCGGGGCGGCTCCATCTGGAGCGCCATCGCCCTGCATATGGTCTTTAACGGCTTTACGCTGCTGTCCGCCCTAAGGTAATCCCACGGGGCGTCGGGGACGCCGCCCCCTACCCCCAACTATGTAGGGGCGGGCCTCCCGGACCGCCCGTCATTTCTCCGTTCAGAAAGCTGGTGACCCTATGCCTCACATTCAACAATTAGATTCCCATGTGGCCGACCTGATCGCCGCCGGTGAAGTCGTCGAGCGGCCCGCCTCCGTGGTGAAGGAGCTGATGGAGAACGCCATCGACGCCGGAGCCGACAAGCTGACGGTGGAGATCCAGCACGGGGGCATGACCCTGATCCGGGTCACCGACAACGGCTGCGGCATCAACGCCGACGAGGCCCCCACCGCCTTTCTCCGCCACGCCACCAGCAAGCTGCGCACCGAGTACGACCTGGAGGCCATCGGCACCCTGGGCTTCCGGGGCGAAGCTCTGGCCGCCATCTCCGCCGTGTCCCGGATGGAGCTGCTCACCCGCACCGCCGAATCCCCCCTGGGGGCCGCCCTCTCTCTGGAGGCCGGGGTGGTGGTGAGCCAGGAGGAGGCAGGCTGTCCCCAGGGTACCACTATGGTGGTGCGGGACCTGTTCTACAACACCCCCGCCCGGCTCAAGTTCATGAAGAAGGACTCCGCCGAGGGAGCCGCCTGCTTCGCCATGGTGCAGCGGCTGGCCCTGTCCCACCCGGAGGTGAGCATCAAGTTTCTCCGGGACGGCAAGCAGGACCTGCTCACCCCCGGCGACGGCAAACTCCAGTCCGCCCTGTACGCCGTGCTGGGCCGGGACCTGGCCCTGGGCTTTACTCCAGTAAAGGGCTCCGGGGAGGATATGACGGTCACCGGCTTTGTGTCCCTGCCCACCTGCTGCCGGGGCACCCGGGGCTATCAGCATTTCTTCGTCAACGGGCGGTATGTAAAGAGCCGCACCATGATGGCCGCTCTGGAGGAGGCCTACGCCAACCAGAAGATGGTGGGCAAGTTCCCCGGCTGCGTCCTCCACCTCCAGACCAAGCTCAACGCCGTGGACGTGAACGTCCACCCCACCAAGCAGGAGGTCAAATTCGGCAGCGAGAAAAAGGTATTTGACGCGGTGTATTACGCCGTGAAATCCACCCTGGAGGCCGACCGGTCCCGGCCCTCCGCCCTGGGGGACACCCCCCGGCCCGTCCCCAAGGCCGCCCAGGACACGGTGACCCCTCACCAGACCACCTTCCGCACCATGACGGCGGAGCAGTTCCGCAAGACGGCGGACAAGCCCGCCCCGTCCCTGCCCCTCCGGGATTTTACTGCCCGGACTGTCCAAACCGCCCCGTCTGTACCACGGACGACCGCAAGGGTCGCCCCTGCGGTCCCGGAGCGGCCGGTTTCCACCATCCAGCCCGTACGGCCGGAGCCCAAACCGGCTCCCACCCCGGCTCCCCGGACGGAACCGGCCAAAACCACCCCGCCTGTGGAGGTCGTTCCCGAGCGTCCCAAAGTGACCCCAACCGTCGCTCCTACGGTGATCGAGAAGGAACCCACTCCCATCGTCGTACCTGTGGAACCCCAGACTCCTATCCAGCCTGAGCCGGAAGAGACACCCTGGCGCATGGCAGGCGAGGTCTTAAACACCTACATCATCGTGGAGCAGGGGGACAAGGTGCTCCTCATCGACAAGCACGCCGCCCACGAGCGGATGAACTTCGACCGCCTGAAGGCGGCGGGGTACACCCCCATGGTCCAGACCCTGCTCACCCCGGTGGTCTTTACCCCTCCGGCGGAGGAGGGGGCCGCCCTGCTGGCCCAGCTGCCCCTGCTGGAGCGCTTCGGCTTTGAGGCGGAGGACTTCGGCGGCGGAGCCATCATCGTGCGCACCGCCCCCGACGACGTGGACGCCGCTTCCATCCCCGACGTGCTGCTGGAGCTGGCAGGCAGGCTCATCACCTGCGGCACCGCCGACCCGGACAGCGCCCGGGACGCCCTTCTCCACACCATGGCCTGCAAAGCGGCCATCAAGGGGGGCCAGAAAAACGGGGAGGCCGAGCTGCTCAAGGTGGCCAAAGCCGTCATGGCCGGGGAGGTCAAGTATTGCCCCCATGGCAGGCCTGTGGCTATTGAGCTGACCCGCAGCCAGATCGAAAAACGGTTCGGAAGAGCGTAACTCCCCGGGAAATGTGGCTCCTTCCCCAAGGTTCGACAAAACCTTTCCAGTAATTGGTATATATTGGGTGCATCTCAGAGAAAAAGGAGTGCATCCATATGCAAAAGACACCCAACCTGCAAGACCTGTTCCTGCTCCGCGCCCGGCGGACCCACGCCAACGTCACCGCCTTTCTCATGAACGGCTATCAGCTGAAAGGTCAGATCGTGGGCTATGACGCCTTTGTGGTGGTACTTATGACGGGGGACAAGCAGCAGGTGATCTACAAGCACGCCATCTCCACCATCGTGCCCGAGCGGGCCATCTCTCTGGAGCGGGAGGAGCGTGGCGACTAACAAAAGGAGTACCAAATGAAGCAAGGTTCTTTGAACGCCCGCATCATCATGCTGCTTCTGCTGGGCGCCATCCTGCTCACCATCGGTGTGTCGGCGTGGAACAGCCTGCGGGAGATCTATCCCACGGTGCTGGCCTACACCTACACCGTCAGCGACAGCATGGAGGCCACCGGATTTCTGGTCCGGCAGGAGAGTGTCCTCACCGGCCAGGGGGGCACGGTAGAGCTGCTCCCTGACGAGGGAGAGAAGGTGAGCCGGGGGGAGACCGTGGCCCTGTTCTATCAGAGCGACGACGGCCTCACCCAGCGCCAGACCCTCCAGCAGCTGCTGTTGGAGCAGGAGCAGCTGGAGTACGCCCTGGCTCAGGCCGGGGGGAGCAGCGACTCCGCCCAGCTCAGCACCCGGGTGGCTGACGCCATCGCCGATCTGCGGGGGGCCGCCTCCTCCGGCGACCTGACGGGTCTGGAGAGCCAGACCCTGGAGCTCAAGAGCCTGATCTATAAGCACAGCTACACCTTTAACCAGGAGGGGGACTCCACCGCCGCCCTCCAGGCCTCGCTGGACGAGGTCAACGCCCAGATCCAGACCCTGACCGCCCAGGCCTCCCAGAGCACCAGCCGGGTGACCGCATCCCAGTCGGGGGTGTTCTCCGGTCTGGTGGACGGATATGAGAGCCTCATTACCCCGGACATGCTGGATTCCATCACCCCCTCCCAGCTGGAGCAGCTGGCCCGCCAGACTCCGACGGAGAACACCTCCGCCATTGGCAAGCTTATCACCAACTCCACCTGGTACTTCGCCTGCACCCTGCCGGAGGAGGAAGCCCAGCGGCTGGTGGAGGGGCGCACCATCACGGTCCGCTTCTCCCGGGACTGGTCCGGCGAGGTGGACATGGAGGTGGAGCGGATGAGCGACCCGGAGAACGGGAAGGTGGTGGTGGTGCTCTCCGCCGACAAGTTCCTGTCCGACACCACCCTGCTGCGCCGCCAGACGGTGGAGCTGGTCTTTGATACCGTCTCCGGCATCCGCCTGCCCAAGGAGGCCCTGCGGGTGGAGCAGCAGACCACCACCGACCCGGACACCGAGGAGGAAAAGCAGGTGTCGGTCACCGGCGTGTACGCCCTGGTGGGCCAGCGGGCCGAGTTCAAGGAGGTCACCGTGTTGGCGGAGGAGGACGACTACATCCTGGTAAAGGCCGCCTCCACCGAGACCCCCACCCAGGAGAAAAAGGCTCTGCGGGCAGGAGACAAGATCATTATCTCCTCCGGCGAGCTGTACGACGGCAAGGTCATCAATTAACTTCGGACGATCCCCCTGCCTTTGGGCAGGCGGTTTTGCCTCACTTTTTTGTGTGTATTTTATTTGGAGGTGCTAGTTATGTCCCTGGAAGAGAAAGTAGCGCAGGTCAAGGCCAACATCGCCGCCGCGGCCCGTGAGGTGGGCCGTGACCCCTCGGAGATCACCCTGGTGGCCGCCACCAAGGTCCAGACCTCGGATACCATCCGGCAGGCCATTGCCGCCGGAGTTACCATCTGCGGGGAGAACCGGGTGCAGGAGATGACCGCCCACCTGGACGACGACGCCTATGCCGGGGCCGCCCTCCACTTCATCGGCCATCTGCAGACCAACAAGGTCAAGCAGGTGGTGGGCCGGGTGGATCTCATCGAGTCGGTGGGCTCGGAGCATCTGCTGGACGCCATCGAGGCCCAGGCCGCCAAGCTGGACCTGGTGCAGGACATCCTGCTGGAGATCAACATCGGCGGGGAGGAGTCCAAGAGCGGCATCTCCCCCGAGGAGCTGCCCGCCCTGGCGGAAAAAGCCGCCGCCTGCCCCCATGTGAACCTGCGGGGCCTGATGGCCATTCCCCCCGTGGCCGAGGGACCGGACGGAAATCGGCCGTTTTTTGCAAAAATGCGTCAGCTTTTTGTTGACATAAGAGGCAAGATGTCGGATAATGGAACCACAATCGACTGTCTTTCTATGGGAATGAGCGGCGATTATGAGGACGCCGTCCGGGAAGGGGCCACCCTGGTGCGCGTAGGCACCGCCCTGTTCGGTCCCCGCCCTCCCATGCATAAAGCCTGATATAGGATCTAGGAGGTAACCGAATATGGGATTGTTTGATGAACTGCGGCGGCTGGCCCGCCCCTACGAGGACGAGCCGGAGGACGAGTACGAAGACGACTTCGAGCCCGTCTCCCGCAGTGAGCGGATGGACCGCACCGGCGGCGACCGGCTGGAGCGCAAGAGCGCCAAGAGCCAGGCCATTTCCGAGTCCACCGGCAGCCTCTATTCTGTTGATACGGAGCGCCGCAGCAACAAAGTGGTCAACATCCACACCACCACCCAGCTGCAGGTGGTGCTGGTGAAGCCCGAGCGCTTCGAGAACGCCAGCGAGATCGCCGACCATCTGCGCGAGAAGCGCACCGTGGTCCTCAACCTGGAGTCCACCAACAAGGACATCGCCCGCCGTCTGCTGGACTTCCTGTCCGGCGTGGCCTACGCCAACGAGGGCAAGATCAAGAAGGTGGCCATCTCCACTTACATCATCACGCCCTACAACGTGGACATTCTCGGTGATCTCATCGACGAGCTGGAGAACAACGGCCTGTACTTCTAAATCAACCAAACAAATTTGCCATAGGGCGCGACGGACCGTCACGCCCTATGTGCCATGCCGTCCCGTCCGCGGGACCCATAAGACACAAATAGATCAGGGGGAATTGACTTATGCTGACGCCGCAGGAAGTCTCTGAACACGCCTTTACCAAATCCTTTAACGGCTACAATATGACCATGGTGGATGAATTCCTGGACATCTTGACGGCGGACTACACCACCCTCTACAAGGAAAACGCCACCCTGAAGGCCAAGATGAAGGTACTGGTGGAGAAGGTGGAGGAGTATCGCTCCACTGAGGACGCTATGCGCAAGGCTCTGATGACCGCCCAGAAGATGGCGGACGATCTGGTGGCCGAGGCCGAGAGCAAGCGCAGCCAGCTGATGCAGAACGCCGAGGTGGACGCCAAGGCCCGCATGGCCGAGCTGCAGCAGGCCATCCGGGACGAGCAGATGCGCCTGGCCGCCGCCCAGCAGTCCACCGCCTCCTATGTGGCCAAGCTGAAGGAGCTCTATCAGCATGAGATGGACTTCCTCGGCGGCCTGTCCCACCTCACCGCCGCCACCCCCGCTCCCGCCCCCGCCGACCCGGTGGACGACACCGTCCGGGACATCGAGGAGAACGTGGAGCGCCTCATCCAGAAGGAGCAGGAGGAGAGCGCCGCTCAGGCCGCTCAGGCCGCTCCCGCCGCCCCCAAGAGCGAGAGCAGCAGCCTGTATGACGAGCTGATGGAGCTCAGCGGCCGCAAGGTTGCCCAGCAGGCCGCCCCCAAGCAGCAGGAGGAGGACGAGGACGACGTGGTGGAGGAGCCCACCCGCCGCATCGACTTTGACAACCTGCAGTTCGGCAAGGATTACGAAATCCGCTGAACCCCTTGACAGAAGCCCTGCAAACAGGTAAGATACTGGGAGACGCCGAAAAACCGGCGTCTCCCAGTTAATTTTCATCTGAAACATGCTGTGACGAGGACGAGTACCGCCCCCAACCCTGCGCAGAGAGCCGCCGTTTCGGTGCAAGGCGGACAGGACAGGCCGGGAAGATCACCTCCGAGCAGGACCGCCGAAGCACTACAGTAAGCGGCCCCGGCTGGCCCCGTTACCGGCTGTCGAGTGGTTCCGGTCTGCCCGGAACAATGAGAGTGGTACCGCAGAGGTGTGCGCCTTTGTCTCTTAGGAGACAGGGGCGCTTTTTGTTTGCCCTGTCCGACGGGCCGATGTGGGCATCGGCCCCTACTTGTCCCAAACCGTAGGGGCGGGTGCCCACACCCGCCCGCACACCCATCCGTTTATTTTAATTTCAAGATAAAGGAGAACCACCCATGGATTACAACCAGACCGTCCATCTGCCCCAGACCGACTTCCCCATGCGGGCGGGCCTGCCCAAGCGTGAGCCCGACATGCTCCAGGAGATGTACGACCACGACCTCTATAACAAGATGGTCAAGCGCAACGAGGGCAAGCCCTCCTTCGTCCTCCACGACGGCCCTCCGTACGCCAACGGCAACATCCACATCGGCACCGCCCTGAACAAGATCCTCAAGGACATCATCGTTAAGCACAAGAACATGACCGGCCACTACGCCCCCTACGTGCCCGGCTGGGATACCCACGGTCTGCCCATCGAGTCCGCCGTCCTCAAGGACAAGAAGGTCAAGCGGGACGAGATGACCACCGCCCAGTTCCGCACCAAGTGCCGGGAGTACGCCGAGGGCTACATCGCCAAGATGACCGGCCAGTTCCAGCGGCTGGGCGTGCTGGGCGAGTGGGACAACCCCTATATCACCCTGCTGCCTGAGTTTGAGGCCAAGCAGATCGAGGTCTTTGGCAAGATGGCTGAGAAGGGCCTCATCTACAAGGGCATGAAGCCCGTGTACTGGTGCCCCGCAGACCAGACCGCTCTGGCCGAGGCCGAGATCGAGTACGCCGACGACCCCTGTACCACCATCTTCGTCAAGTTCCCCGTCCGGGACGACAAGGGCAAGCTGGGCCAGTACACCGACCTCTCCAAGACCTACTTCGTGATCTGGACCACCACCCCCTGGACCATCCCCGGCAACTTCGCCATCTGCCTGAACGCCGACTTCGACTACGTGCTGCTCCAGGTGCCCA
Source organism: Flavonifractor sp. AGMB03687 (assembly GCF_017811815.1). GTDB lineage: Bacteria > Bacillota > Clostridia > Oscillospirales > Oscillospiraceae > Flavonifractor. The sequence goes on along the minus strand of NZ_JADKZI010000005.1, from coordinate 163,149 downwards.
ACGGCGACGTGTATATCCTGGCCAAGGACCTGGCCGAGAGCGTGTGCAAGGCTGCCCACATCGACTATGATGCCTGCAAGGTGCTGGCTGAGCTGAAGGGCTCTGAGTTTGAGCTGATGACCGCCACTCACCCCCTGTTTGACCGTGAGTCCGTCATCCTCAACGGCGAGCACGTCACCCTGGACGCCGGCTCCGGCTGCGTCCACACCGCCCCCGGCTTCGGCGCCGAGGACTTCCAGATCTGCCAGCAGTACGACAAGGCCGGCCTCACCCACATCGGCGTGCCCGTGCCCGTCAACGCCAAGGGCGTCATGACCGACGAGCGCTACAACGGCCAGTTCTACGCCAAGGGCAACGACCTGGTGGTGGAGGACCTGGAGAAGGAAGGCTTCCTGGTGGCCAAGGAGCAGATCACCCACTCCTACCCCCACTGCTGGCGCTGCAAGAACCCCATCATCTACCGTGCCACCGAGCAGTGGTTCTGCTCCGTGGACGCCATCAAGGACACCGCCGTCAAGGTCTGCGACGACATCCAGTGGCACCCCGGCTGGGGCAAGGAGCGCATGATCTCCATGATCTCCGAGCGCAACGACTGGTGCATCAGCCGCCAGCGCGTGTGGGGCGTGCCCATTCCCATCTTCTACTGCGACGACTGCGGCGCCGACATCGTCACCCCCGAGACCATCGCCCATGTGGCCGCTCTCTTCCGGGAGCACGGCTCCAACGTGTGGTTCGACCGTGAGCCCAAGGACCTGCTGCCCGAGGGCTTCGTGTGCCCCAAGTGCGGCAAGACCCACTTCTCCAAGGAGTCCGACATCATGGACGTGTGGTTCGACTCCGGCTCCACCTGGGCCGCCGTGGCCGCCGAGCGCCCCTACCTGAAGTATCCCGCCGACCTGTACCTGGAGGGCGGCGATCAGTACCGCGGCTGGTTCCAGTCCTCCATGCTGACCTCCATTGCCGTCAACGGCGTGGCTCCCTACAAGCAGATCGCCACCCACGGCTGGACCGTGGACGGCGAGGGCAAGGCCATGCACAAGTCCCTGGGCAACGCCGTGTCCCCCGATGAGGTCATCAAGGAGTACGGTGCCGACATGCTCCGCCTGTGGGTGGCTTCCGCCGACTACACCCAGGACATGCGCATCTCCAAGGACATCATGAAGCAGCTCTCCCAGGCCTACCTGAAGATCCGCAACACCGCCCGCTACATGCTGGGCAACCTGTGCGACTTCGATCCCGACGCCAATCTGGTGCCGGTGGAGCAGCTGATGGACCTGGACCGCTACGCCCTCCACTGCCTCAACGAGCTGGTGAAGAACGTCCGGGCCGCCTACGACCGCTACGAGTTCCACGGTGTGTACCGCGCCATCTACAACTTCTGCGTGGTGGATATGTCCAACTTCTACCTGGACATCATCAAGGACCGCCTGTACTGTGGCAGCGAGGCCGAGCGCCGCTCCGCCCAGACCGCCCTCTACTATATCCTGGACGGCATGACCCGTCTGGTGGCCCCCATCCTGGCCTTCACCTCCGACGAGATCTGGCACGCCATGCAGCATGCCGCCGGTGTGGACGCCGAGAGCGTGCTCCTCAACGACATGCCCGAGGACAACGCCGCCTTCACCCTGGACGACGCCGCTAAGGCCCGCTGGGAGAAGCTGGTCAGCCTGCGTGACGCCGTCAACAAGGCCCTGGAGAACGCCCGCAACGCCGGTGTGTTCAAGAAGGCCCAGGACACCGAGGTCACCATCTCCGTGTCCGCTGAGGACGCCGACTTCCTGAAGGACGTGGACCTGGCCTCCCTGTGCATCGTGTCCAAGGTCACCGTCACCACCGACAGCGTGGAAGGGGAGAAGAACGAGGAGAGCCTCATCCCCTGCACCATCGCCGTCAAGCTGTCCGAGGCCCCCAAGTGCCCCCGCTGCTGGAACCACAACGACGCCATCGGCACCGACGGCCATCACGCCGAGCTGTGCCCCCGCTGCGCCGCTGTTGTGGGCGAGTAATCCCATAGTATCAAAAAGGACGCCGCAAAAGCGGCGTCCTTTTTTTGCGGGCAGAGAACCGGCGGGCGGGTGTGGGCACCCGCCCCTACAACAGACGGGGTGGGTCCGGTATTTCCTGTAGGGGCCGATGCCCTCATCGGCCCGCCTGCCAGTAGAATCGTAGGGGCGACCTTTACGGTCGCCCGCCGTCCCTTCCGATGGGCCCGTTTTCTGCCTCATAGTCCCTGATCTGTACCAGTAGCAAGTGACGGACATAGGCGGACAGGCTGCGGCAGGACTGCCGGGCCAGCCAGGCCGCTTTTTCTTTGGTCTCCGGGGTGACCTGAATGGAAATGGTGCGTGTTTCCTTTGTACCCTCCATAAAATTGCCCCCTTTTGCTCATAATATCATTCTTAATCACTCTAGTCAACTCTATATAATTCTTTGTGAAATATCACTCTCATTGATATCATTAAGATACAAATAGATACACTGAGGAGGGAATGGTATGGGCATTCAGGAAGCCCCCTACTCTCTGCGGCTGGAGCACGAGGTCATGCAGAAAATCCGCGTTCTTGCCGCCAAGGAGCGCCGCTCCATCAACATGCAGCTGTGCATTGCCGTGGAGTCCTATCTGGAACAATACGAAAAGGAACACGGGGAGATCCGCCTGCCGGACGAGGATTGACCCCTCCGGGCCGTCCGTGTTACAATGAAAGGAACTTTCCATCAAAGGAGCCTAACAACCATGCTCTATTATCTCCTGGCCGCCGCTCTGGTGGTCGTGGACCAGCTGGTGAAATTCCTGGTCCGGGCCAACATTCCGCTGGGGGAGGGGGTCCCCTTCATCCCCCACATCCTCCAGCTGACCTACTACCAGAACACCGGCGCGGCCTTCTCCATTTTTGAACAGCACACCTGGATCCTCACCCTGATCTCGACGGCGGCCTCGGTGCTACTCATTGTGCTGCTGGCCAAGCGGACCTTCAACCACCCCTTCGCCATGGTCTCCCTGGGCCTGGTGCTGGCGGGGGCGGTGGGCAACCTTATTGACCGGCTGTTCCTGGGCTATGTCACCGACATGTTCCAGACCCTGTTCATGAACTTCCCCATCTTCAACGTGGCGGATATCTGCATCGTGTGCGGCGGCATCGCTTTTTGCGTCTACTTCCTGCTGTTCTGCAAAGAGGAGGAGAAGGCATGACCCCCCTGCACCTCATCGCCGACCAGCCGGGGGAGCGGGCCGACCAGTTCCTGGCCCGGCAGCTGCCCCAGCTCACCCGCTCGGCGGCCCAGAAGCTGCTGGAGGAGGGGGCGGTCACCCTCAACGGCCAGCCGGTGAAGAAGAACTACAAGACCAGCGCCGGGGACGATCTGGTACTGGTGCTGCCCGACCCCGCCCCCATCGACGTGGTGCCCCAGGACATCCCCCTGGACATCGTCTATGAGGACGACGACGTGATCGCCGTCAACAAGCCGGTGGGCCTGGTGGTCCACCCCGCCGCCGGTCATCCCGACGGCACTTTGGTCAACGCACTGTTATATCACTGCGGTAATTCACTCTCTGGAATCAACGGAGAGCTGCGTCCCGGCATCGTGCACCGCATTGACCGGGATACCTCGGGGCTCATCATCGCCGCCAAGAACGACTTTGCCCACCTGTCCCTGGCGGAGCAGCTCCAGGACCACTCCCTGTACCGGGAATACGAGGCGGTGTGCGTGGGCAATTTAAAGGACGAGTCGGGCACCGTGGACGCCCCCATCTTCCGCCACCCCACCGACCGGAAGAAGATGGCGGTGAACAAGCTCCAGGGCCGGCGGGCGGTGACCCACTGGTCGGTGCTGGAGCACCTGGGGGGCTACACCCACATCCAGTGCCGCCTGGAGACCGGGCGCACCCACCAGATCCGGGTCCACATGGCCTACATTGGTCACCCCCTGCTGGGGGATGTGGTGTACGGCGCCAAGAAGCCCTGGCCGGGACTGGCGGGCCAGTGCCTCCACGCCCGGCGGCTGTCCTTTGTCCACCCCCGCACCGGGGAGCGGGTCATGCTGGAATGTCCGCTGCCCGACTGGTTTGAGGCAGTGTTGACAAAGCTGCGTTCTATGGCATAAACTTGAGACAACAAACACAAGACAGAAGGAAGGTGGCCAACATGGGAAAATTCGACGGCGTTCTGCTGGTCAGCGACTTTGACGACACCCTCTATGGCGAAAACATGCAGGTGGCGCCCGCCAACCTCACCGCCCTGGAGTATTTTACCCGGGAGGGGGGCACCTTTACCGTGGCCACCGGCCGGGCCCATCCTACCTTTGCCCCTCACGCCCGCTGCGCCCCTATCAACGCGCCGGTGATCCTGTCCAACGGCTCGGCCCTCTACGACTTTGACGAGGACCGGATGGTGTACGAGACCTTCCTGCCCCTGCGGGTACAGGAGGATTTGCAGCAGGTGGCCCGGGACATCCCGGAGATCGGCTTTGAGGCCTACCACCACGACGACATCTACGTCTATCAGCCCAACGAGGTCACCCACCGGCACCTGACCCGGGCGGGCGCTACGGCCTCTGAGGTACCCATTGCCAAAATGCCTCTGCCCTGGAGCAAGGTGATTTTGCAGCAGCGCAACGAGGTGCTGCTGGAGACCCAGCGGTACATGCTGGACCGGTGGGGGGAGCACTACGAGGTGATTTTCTCCAACGCCTACCTGCTGGAGCTCACCCGGAAGGGGAGCAACAAGGGGGGTATGGTGGCCTATCTGGCCAACTACCTGGGGATGGACCCCAAGAAGATCTACTGCGTGGGGGACAACCAGAACGACATCCCCATGCTGGCCATCTCGGCCATCCCCTTCGCCCCCTCCAACTGCGCCCAGGAGGTCAAGGACTGGGGGGCCCGCATCCTGTGCTCCTGCGAGGAGGGCTGTGTGGCCCAGATCGTGGAGATTTTGGACTCGATTTATTAAAATGCAAAAAGGGACCGCACCCAAACGGTGCGGTCCCTTTTTGGTTACACATAGCCCAGCAGGCCCCGGACAGAGACCTCTCCGGAGGACAAGGCCTCTTCACTGCCGTCCTCCCAGCGCACCACCAGGGCGAAGGTGTCGTCCACCCCCACCGCCGTGCCGGTGCGCTCGGTGCTCCCCCGGAGTACCTTGATGGGACGGCCCACGGTGATGCAGTCCGCCCGGTACCGCTCCAGCCAGCGGTCCCATTGCCCGGGAAAGTCCCGGTCCAGCTTGTCCAGGGCGTCCAGCAGGGCGGAGGCTACTTCCGCCCGCCGGGGGGCCTTCCCCAGGGCCTGGGCCAGGGAGATGGCCACCGGGGCTACCTCGGGGCCGAAGTCCTCCTCGCTCTGGCTCAGGTTGACGCCGATGCCCGCCACCACATAGCGCAGGGCGGCGGTTTCCCCCTCCAGCTCCAGCTCGGTGAGGATGCCGCACAGCTTGCGGCCCTCCAGGATCACGTCGTTGGGCCACTTGATGCCGGGACGGATGCCGCACACCTGCTCCACCGCGTCGCACACCGCCACCGCCGACCAGGCAGTGAGAGCGCTGACCTGCTCCAGGGGGCAGTCCGGCTTCAGCAGGGCGGACAGATACAATCCCCCCGGCGGGGACACGAAGCTGCGGCCCCGGCGGCCCCGGCCTCCGGTCTGCTGGGCAGACACCACCACCAGCCCCTCGGGCACCTGGTCCACCGCCCGGCGCTTGACCTCATTGTTGGTAGAGTCCACCGTATCCAGGCACACCAGGTTGGAGCCGATCTTCCGGCCGGGAGCCATCAGCTCGCCGGGAGAGAGGCGGTCGGGGGAGTCCTCCAGGGCGTAGCCCCGGCGGGGGGCGGAGGAGATCACATACCCCTCCTGCCGCAGGGCCTCCATAGCCTTCCACACCGCCGCCCGGCTCACCCCCAGCTTCTGGCTCATGGCCTCCCCCGACAGGGGGACCCCCTTCTGGGCCCTCAGCAGGGCCAGTACCTCGTCCCGCAGCATGGTCATCCGTCCTTTCCGCTCTACGTTTTTTCTTATTGTAGCCCGCCGGGGGAGCCTTTGTCAACCGCTCCAGATTTGTGGTTGACAATTTTCATATTGTAAACTATAATCAATTTCAAGTTTACAATATGGAGGTTCCACTATGAAAGCCAAGCCCCTGGTCTACACCGCCGTCATGGCGGCCTTAATTACGGTATGCGCCTGGATCACCATTCCCACGGTGGTGCCCTTTACCTTGCAGACCTTCGCCATCTTCCTGGCGGTGGGCGTGCTGGGTGGAAAGCTGGGTTCCCTGGCCGTGGGGGTATACCTGCTGATGGGGGCGGTAGGCCTGCCGGTGTTCTCCGGCTTCTCCGGCGGTTTGGGTTCCTTTGCCGGGGTCACGGGCGGCTACCTCGTTGGCTTCCTCCTGATTGCCCTGGTAATGTGGGGGGCGGAGGCTCTGCTGGGCCGTGGCCCGGCGGTCTTTCTGCTCTCCGGCGTGGTTGGGCTGGCGGTGTGCTACGCCTTTGGCACCGCCTGGTTCGTGCTGATGTACGCCGCCACCACCGGCCCCATGGGGGTGATGTCCGCCCTGTGGACCTGCGTCATCCCCTTCCTGCTGCCCGACGCCGTCAAGCTGGTGCTGGCCCTGGCCCTCAGCCGCCGGCTGGCCCCCGCCCTGGCCCGGGCCTGACTCATATCCCATGCCCCTGTCCCATATAGTAGCAATGAGACTCTATGGGAAAGGGGCATTGTTATGCCGTATGAAAGTGAGCGGGGCCGGCCGGAGACGGCCCACCATCTGATCCTGGAGGACCGGGAACGCCTGTCGGTGTCCGGGGTGGAGGAGGTGGAGAGCTTTGACGAGAACGCCATCGTCATGCACACCAACCGGGGCACCCTGGTAATCCGGGGGGAGAATCTGCACATTGAAAAGCTGAGTCTGGATGGAGGCGACCTGAAGGTGGAGGGGGACGTGGACTCCCTCACCTATGAGGACAGCCGGGACCGGCAGTCGGGCGGCCTCTTCGCCCGGCTCTTCCGCTGAGATGGAGATCTGGGTCTCGGAGCAGGCCCTCTACCTGGGCGGGGCGCTGGTGCTGGGGGCGGCCATCGGGCTGGTGTACGACCTGCTGCGCATCCTGCGGGTGCGCATCCCCCTGCCCCTGGTGGGGGGATGCCTGGATCTGCTGTTCTGGCTGGTGGTGACAGCGGCCATCTTCGTCTACTCCACGGCGGCCAGCCGGGGGGAGGTGCGGCTCTACCTGCTGGCGGCCATCGTGCTGGGAGGCATGGCCTATTTCCGTCTGCTGAGCCGGTGGGCCCTGTGGCTGGGCTACCGGGTGGCCGATCTGGTGGGGGTAGTGTGGCATGTGGTCACACTACCGGTTGTGGTGCTGTGGAAGCTGTGTAAAAAAATCGGAAAATCCGCAAAAAAACGCTTCCCTTATCGGCCAAAGTGGTATAAAATAAATCCAATATCCGATGAAACGGAAGATACCCACCGGGCAGACGGAGAAGGAGACACCCATGAAACTCAAGAAAGCATCCCTTCTGACCAAGCTCGTCGTTCTGGCGCTGCTCATCGGCACGGCCACCGGCCTGCTGACCATGCGCAGCCAGCTGCAGACCGCCCAGGCCGATCTGGCCGACGCCCAGCGGCAGGTGGAGGAGCAGAAGCAAGTCAACGCCGATCTGGCCGACGCCGTGGAAAACAGCGGTGATCCCGACCGGCAGGCCGATCTGGCCCGTGACAAGCTGGGCCTGGTGGAGCCGGGTGAGTACGTGTTCCGGTTCACCGATTGATTGAATTTTGAAAGAGAGGATTTTTCAGGCAAATGGAGTTTGGTGTTGGTACGATTGTGGAAGGAAAGGTCACAGGCATCACGAAGTTCGGCGCTTTCGTCTCACTGCCCGAGGGCAAGTCGGGGCTGGTGCATATCTCTGAGATCGCCTATTCCTATGTCAACGATGTGAAGGATCATCTGAAGGAAGGGCAGGAGGTCAAGGTCAAAGTCATCGGCATCGACGAGAACGGCCGTATCAACCTCTCCATCAAGAAGGCTATGGATCCGCCCCCCCGTCCCGCTGGTCACGGCGGCCACGGCGGTCAGGGCCGGCCCGGCGGACGGCCCGGCTTCAACGGCGGCTTCCGGGGCAAGCCCGCTCCCGCTGAGCCCACCACCTTTGAGGATCGCCTGAAGCAGTTCATGGCTTCCTCGGACAGCAAGCTGTCCGAGCTGCGCCAGGCGGAGCGCCGTAGCTCCCGCCGGGGCGGCCGGAAGTAATTCCATCCGTACATAACAAAAGACCTGCTGCACCTGCAGCAGGTCTTTTTTGTCATCCCCCCAGCACCTGCCACACCCCCAGGCCCACCAAAATGAGTCCGGAGAGGGGGAGGGCGTATTTTCCCAGCAGCCGCCCGGCCACCCGGTCCCCCAGGGCCCGGCCCAGGGGGAGAGCCGCCAGGGTAAGTACAAAATTGGCCAGGGAAGCCAGGCCGGGGCCGACGCCGGAGGCTCCTGCGGCCACCCCCACCCCAGCGTTGTTCACCGCCAGGGCAGCAGCCAGGGCCACCCAGCCCAGCAGGTTATTGCCCGCCTGGGGGGCCTCCTCCTGTTTCGCGTTGCCCAGGCTCCGCAGCCAGTCCAGCACAAACCATAGACCGATGCCCGCCAGCACCAGGCCCCCCAGGGCCCCGGCAAAGCTCCGGCCCAGGGAGACCGCCGCGCCCCGGCCCAGCACCAGGGACAGCCAGGTGATCAAAGTCGTCAGCCCGGCAATGACCAGGGTATGGGCAGGGGAGGGGCGCACCCCCCGCACCGCCCAGCCCATAGCCAGGATGACGGTATCAAAATTACAGGCGGCGGAAAAAAGCAGGGCCGCCGCCAGCATGGAAAACCACTCCATGGGACACCTCCGTTCCGCCCATTCTATTCGGGATACGAATTGGCGGTGCCCGGGGTGGTTTTTTCAGGGCCGCTGTGCTATACTGGGCTGTATTGACAACAGAGTAAGGAGAGGCCTATGGACAGTAAGGAAGTATTTTTGCAGATTTTTCGGGAAAACATTCACCGGGAGGGCGCCGACGCCCTGCTGGACTACCTGGAGCATAAAAGCGACTTTTTCACCGCCCCCGCCTCCGCCCGGTTCCACGGCTCCTACCCCGGCGGCCTGTGCGAGCACAGCGTCAACGTCTACCGCTGCCTAGAGGCCTACCTGGAGCGGGAACGGGTCCGGGAGCTGTACGGCCTGGACTATTCCCCCGAGAGCGTGGCCCTGGTGTCCCTCCTCCACGACGTATGCAAGACGGGGTGCTACAAGCAGGGCACCCGCAACGTGAAGGGTCCCGACGGCAAGTGGCAGACCGTGCCCACCTTCTTCTATGAGGATCCCCTGCCCTACGGCCACGGGGAGAAGAGCGTTTACATCCTCTCCGGCTTTTTGCGGCTCACTCGGGAGGAGGCCATGGCCATCCGCTGGCACATGGGCTTCTCCGGCGACGAGGACAAGCGGTTGGTGGGCCAGGCCTTCCAGCAGTATTCTCTGGCCTTTGCCCTCAGCGTGGCCGACATGGAGGCTACCTATTTCCTGGAGAAAGACGAGGCGTAAGTACTGTGGCTAAACGAGAAAACGATCTGGGGCGGGACCCCATTGGAAAGCTGCTGCTCCGGCTGGCCCTGCCGTCGGTGACCGCTCAGCTGGTCAACGCTCTGTACAACATCGTGGACCGCATCTACATCGGCCGCATCGAGGGGGTAGGGGACCTGGCCCTCACCGGCCTGGGTGTGTGCTTCCCGGTGCTGATGTTTGTCTCCGCCATCTCCGCCCTGGTGGGCATGGGCGGCGGCTCCCGTGCAGTGGTGCGCATGGGTGAGGGCAAGAAGGACCAGGCCAACGCCATTCTGGGCAACTGTACCGCCCTGCTCATCGCCCTGTCGGTGCTGGTAACCGGCGTCTTCCTGGTCATTAAGGAGCCGATGCTCCTCCTCTTCGGCGCCACCGAGAACACCATCGGCTTTGCCAACGACTACCTGACCATCTATCTGGTGGGTACCATCTTTGTGGAGATCTCTCTGGGCCTGAACTTCTTCATCACCGCCCAGGGCTTCTCCACCATCTCCATGGCCACGGTGCTCATCGGCGCGGTGACCAACATTGTGCTGGACCCCATCTTCATCTTCGGTCTGCACATGGGGGTCAAGGGCGCCGCCCTGGCCACCATCACCGCTCAGGCGGTGTCGGCGGTGTGGGTGCTCCGGTTCCTCACCGGCAAGCGCACCAAGCTGCGCCTCCAGCGGCGCTACTTCCGCATCAATCCCAAGGTGCTGGCCCCGGTGGTGGCCCTTGGCGTGTCTCCCTTTATCATGAACGCCACCGAGAGCCTGGTAAACGTGGCCTTCAACGCCTCTCTGAAGGCCTACGGCGGCGATCCCGCCGTGGGCGCCATGACCATCTGCTCCAGCGTGCTGCAGGTCTTCTTCCTGCTGCTCCAGGGTATTGCCCAGGGCGCCCAGCCCATCATCGGCTTCAACTACGGCGCCGGAAAGCTGGACCGGGTGAAGAAGGCCTACAAGCTGCTGCTTATCAGCGCCTTCTCCTTCAGTTGTGCCGCCTGCCTGGCCCTGGAGCTCTTCCCCCACGCCTTTGTGCTCCTCTTCAACGACAAGCCGGAGCTGGTGGACCTGGCGGTGTGGGCCCTGCGGATCTATGTGGCCGGCATGTTTATGCTGGGCATCCAGACCTCCTGCCAGCAGACCTTCGTGGCTTTGGGTCAGGCCAAGATCTCCCTCTTCCTGGCCCTGCTGCGGAAGATCATCCTGCTGCTCCCTCTGATCCTCATCCTGCCCCGACTGATCACCGGCCATCAGGTGATGGCGGTCTTCCTGGCCGAGCCGGTAGCCGATGTGCTGGCCGCCCTCACCACCGGGCTCATGTTCCTGTGGCGCTTCCCCCGCATCCTGGAGCGCCGCCGGAAGGAGCTGGAGAGCAAACCCGCTTAATACGCAAAAAGGACGTGCTGCAAAGCAGCACGTCCTTTTTTTCTTATAGTTCGCCCTCGGCGGCCTGGAGCTGGCCCGCCTCCCGCATGGCCCGGCGCACACGGCTGAGGGTCACCTGGGTCATGCCCAGGAAGGAGGCGATATGCTTCCCGCTGACCTGGTGGTACAGGCCGGGGTAGGTCCGAAGAAACCACTGGTAGCGCTCCATGGCGGTGTACTGATACATGGCCGCCTTTACCTCCCAGTGGCACTTGAGGGCCTCCAGCAGGAAGGCGCTGTACAGCCGGTAGAGCTGGGGGTACTCCTCCATCAGCTCCAGCACCGGCCCCATGGGCAGCTCCAGCACCTGGCTGTCCTCCAGGGCCTCGATGCTGATGGTGGCCGAATCCCCCAGGGCAACGCCGGCGGTGGCCGGCGTCCCCGGCTTAAAGGCGAAACAGTCGGTAATGTCCCTGCCGCTGGCGTCCAGAAAGTACCCCCGCAGCAGGCCTTGTAGAAGGAAGGTCAGCTTGGAGGGTACCTCCCCCTCCCGGTACAGCAGGTGTCCTTTTTTCACGGGCCGCACCTCTCCCAATTCCGTGAGCCGCCGGATGAGTGGCTCATCCGACAGACCGAACAGGTCCCGGTAGAGCTCTGCCAAACTCATTTCCCATCCCCCTCCCTGCGGAATATTGGTGGTTTATTTTATCATATTTCCACCAGTTTCTACATTATCCCAGGTTAATTTCAGAAAAGTTCTTCCCAAAACCCCTCTGTCCCAGGGCTTCCCGCCACATATCCGGCCCCCCGGACGCATATACATCCCCCGTGAGAATCAATGCGGGGAGTGTTGCTGTTTGAAAGGGAACATCGAGGAACGCGCCTGCCGGCTGGCGCTTTACATCATAGAGAACCGTGCCACGGTGCGTGCCGCCGCCCGGCAGTTCGGCATCAGCAAATCCACCGTACATAAGGACCTGTCCGAGCGTCTGCCCGCCTTTAACCGGCCCCTCTACCTCCAGGTGAAGGGGGTGCTGGAGGAGAACAAGGCGGAGCGCCACATCCGGGGCGGCATCGCCACCCGGAAGAAATACAAGGGAATCTAAGCAGAGAAAAACCCCCCGGCGGGCCGTGCCCGCCGGGGGGTTATCATTTCTTTTTTGATTACTTGGCGTAATCCACCACTTTAGTTTCCCGGATCATGTTCACCTTGATCTGGCCGGGGTACTCCAGCTCTTCCTCGATCTTCTTGGCGATGTCCCGGGCCAGCAGCACCATCTGGTCCTCGCTGACCTTGTCGGGGGCCACCATGATGCGGACCTCGCGGCCCGCTTGGATGGCGTAGGACTTCTCCACACCGGGGAAGGAGGAGGTGACCTCTTCCAGCTTCTCCAGACGCTTGATGTAGTTCTCCAGGTTCTCCCGCCGGGCGCCGGGCCGGGCGGCAGAGACGGCGTCGGCCGCCTGCACCAGGCAGGCAACCACGGTCTGGGGCTCCACATCATTGTGGTGGGCCTGGATGGCGTGGATCACGTTCTCGCTCTCCCGGTACTTCCGGGCCAGCTCCACGCCGATCTGGACGTGGGAGCCCTCCACCTCGTGGTCAATGGCCTTGCCCAGGTCGTGGAGCAGGCCGGCCCGCTTGGCCTCGGCCACGTCGGCGCCGATCTCAGCGGCCAGCAGGCCCGCCAGGTGGGACACCTCGATGGAGTGGTTGAGCACGTTCTGGCCGTAGCTGGTGCGGTAGCGCATCCGGCCCAGCAGCTTGATGAGCTCGGGGTGCAGGCCGTGGACGTTGGTCTCGAAGACGGCGCGCTCGCCCTCGGCCTTGATGGTGGCGTCCACCTCCCGCTTGGCCTTCTCCACCATCTCCTCGATGCGGGTGGGGTGGATGCGGCCGTCCTGGATCAGCTTCTCCAGGGCCAGCCGGGCGATCTCCCGGCGGACGGGATCAAAGCAGGAGACGGTGATCACCTCGGGGGTGTCGTCGATGTTGAGATCCACACCGGTCAGGGTCTCCAGGGTGCGGATGTTGCGGCCCTCGCGGCCGATGATGCGGCCCTTCATCTCGTCATTGGGCAGGGGTACCACAGAGACGGTGGCTTCCGCCACATGGTCCGCGGCGCAGCGCTGGATGGCCAGGGACAGGATCTCCTTGGCCCGCTGGTCGGCTTCTTCCTTGAACTGGGCCTCGATCTCCCGCACCTTCATGGCAGACTCGTGGGTCACTTCGTCGGCCAGCTGGCTGATCAGGTAGTCCTTGGCCTCTTCGGCGGTGAAACCGGAGATGCGCTCCAGCACCTCCATCTGGGTCTTCTTGATGGTGGCCACCTCTTCCCGGGCTGCTTCCAGCTCGGTCAGCTTGCGCTGCAGGGTGTCCTCCTTCTTCTCAATGTTCTCGGTCTTGCGGTCCAGGTTCTCTTCCTTCTGCTGCAGGCGCCGCTCCTGCTTCTGCAGGTCGGCCCGGCGCTCCTTGACCTCACGCTCGTACTCGTTGCGGGCCTGGAGGATTTCCTCCTTGGCCTCCACCAGAGCCTCACGCTTCTTGCTCTCGGCGCTCCTGATGGATTCGTTGATGATGCGCTTGGCCTCCTCCTCCGCGCTGGAGATCTCCTTTTCGGCTACCTTCCGGCGGTACTGGATACCAAGGGCAAAAAACAGCACAGCCGCGACCACAAACGCGATGACGGCTGCTAATATGACAGGCAACATGAGTCGGGTCTACACCTCCATCTGTTTGGATTTTTGTTTCAATCGTTTTGTTCAAATTCCCAAGTGGGCAGAGGGGCCGGATTTGTCCGACCCGCACAAAAATTTGAAGAGCGTACCCCTTGCCCTTCAAAATATGCACCGAACTTATTTTACGGCTGTCAGCCCTTTCTGTCAAGGAAATTCGTCTCCGGAAGAATCGTTCCCTGCCGTATTTCCCGGGAAAAGGGAAGGACGCGCTGCATTTTGCAGCACGTCCTTCAAAATGGCCGGAGGGACCCGCCGGGGGCGGGCGGGTCCTCCCGCTGAAACTCGGTCATGGTGCCCCAGTACCGCTTGGGCATCTGGGTCATGCGGCATTTGGGGTTATAGCGGCCCTCGATGGCGATGGTGTCGTAAAACCGCCGCCACAGGGCCCGGTAATCCCGCTCGCCCCCCTCCGGCGGGGCCAGGGAGAACTGATCCAGGGGAACGATGGCCCACTTGCCCTTCTGACAGAAGAGGGCCTCCTGGTGGGTGCGGTCATAGAGCACCAGGGTCTCACCGGGGTAGCGGGCGGCAAAATGGGGCCGCAGCAGGGGAAGCACCCAGTTTTTGGGCTCGATCTCCCCCACCAGGGCCCCGTCCTGGTCGGAGAAGCGGGTAAAGCCCTTGAGCAGGTGGGCCTCGTGGGTCAGGTGCTGGACTGCCTTGCCCAGGACGGACACCCGGGGGTCGGTGAGGTCCCGCACCACCGACGGCCCTCGCTCATACCCCAGCTTCAGAAAGTCCCACAGGCACAGCTCCCGCTGGGGCAGGCAGGTGAGAAAGCCGTAGGTCACCAGCCGCTTGCCCTGGGTCCCCATGCTCCGGTCCAGGGAGCGGTACACCCGGCGGGCCTTCTGCTGGTCGGTGTCCACCGCCCGCTCGGGCCACAGGGCGGCCTGGCCCTCCTCCGGGGTGAGAAAGCAGGCAGGCTCCTCCTTGTTGGCGTAGGCGGTAAAGACGCAGGTGAGGAAACCGGCAAAGCTGCCGTCGTAGGAATAGGAAAACCTGGGCCAGTCCATGGGGACCTCCTTTCACAGGGCGTATGGGAATACGGGCTCGGCGTAGGGGCGACCTTTACGGTCGCCCGCCACTCAGAACAGGGACAGCTGTTTCGGCTCATGGCCCGCCAGGGCGGGCTTTTCCAGGGCCACCAGATGACGGAGCACCCCGTCGGGGCTCACCCGTAACCCCTCCAGCATCTTCCCCCCGCAGGTAATGAAATACTGGGCCCGCTTGAGCACCACCCCCAGAGTCTTTAACCCCGAGAAGGTGAGGGGCCCCACCCGCCGGGCGGTCAAGATCCGTTTGGCGGACACCACCCCGATACCAGGCACCCGCAGCAGGGTCTCGTAGTCGGCCCGGTTGACCTCCACCGGGAAGTGCTCCATGTGCCCCAGGGCCCAGGCGCACTTGGGGTCCACCCGGGTGTCAAAATTGGGGTGGGCCTCGTCCAGCAGCTCCTCCGCTCGGAAGTGATAGAACCGCAGCAGCCAGTCGGCCTGGTACAGCCGGTGCTCCCGCAGCAGGGGGGGCTTGAACTCCTGCCGGGCAGGGAGGAGGGCGCTGTCGGACACCGGCATATAGGCGGAGAAAAAGACCCGCTTCAGCTTGTATTGGTCATATAAGGCCTGGGTCAGGGTCAAAATGTGTTTGTCGCTTTCCGGGGTGGCCCCAATGATCATCTGGGTGGACTGGCCCGCCGGGGCAAACCGGGGAGCGTGCTTATACTTCACCAGCTCCCCCTTGGCCTGGGTGATGCCGTCCCGGATCTGGGCCATGGGGGCCAGAATGGCCTTTTTCTCCTTGTCGGGGCACAATTTATGTAGGCTGTCCTCGCTGGGCAGCTCAATGTTGACGGACAAGCGGTCGGCCAGCATCCCCAGCCGCCGGGTGAGGGCCGGGTCGGCCCCGGGGATGGCCTTGGCGTGGATATAGCCGTGAAAGCCGTACTCCTGCCGCAGCAGGGTGAGGGCGGAGATCATCTCCTCGGTGGTGCGGTCGGGACTGACCCACACCGCGGAGGAGAGGAAGAGGCCCTCAATATAGTTGCGCCGGTAGAAGCCGATGGTGAGCTCGGCCAGCTCCCGGGGGGTGAAGGCCGTCCGGGGCAGGTCGTTGGACCGGCGGTTGACGCAGTAGGCACAGTCGTAGATGCAGCGGTTGGTATACAGCACCTTCAGCAGGGAGATGCACCGGCCGTCGGCGGAGAAGGAGTGGCAGCACCCGGCGGCCGTGGTGCTCCCCATGCCTTTGCCGCCCCGCCGGTCCACTCCGCTGGAGGTACAGGCGGCATCATACTTGGCCGCGTCCGCCAGAATGGTCAGCTTATCCATCAGATCCACCGTGCTCCCCCCTTTGGCCCCATTATAACTCGAACAACTGTACTAGTCAAGAGGGGACTTCTGGAACTTCTGTTCCTCCGCCCGGCCTGCAATCTACATTGCTTTTTCCTATTACAAGGTGTATAATTGCATAGATTAACCTTTAATAGGAACGAAACCATTCATGTTTATCCGCTGTTAAGGAGGATTCTTTATGAACTATACCTTTGCGCAGTATCAGGAGAGCGCCGACTACATCCGCAGCAAGATCGGCGCCTTTGCCCCCAAGGTGGCCATGATCCTGGGCTCCGGCCTTGGCTACATGGGCGATATTGTGGAGAACGCCATCGCCGTGCCTTATGGGGAGATCCCCCACTTCAAGGCCTCCACCGCCCCCGGCCACAAGGGCCGTCTGGTGTTCGGCACCCTGGAGGGCCAGCCTGTGGCCGTCATGCAGGGCCGGATGCACCACTACGAGGGCTACTCCTACGAGGAGGTGGCCTACGCCGTCCGGGTGCTGCGGCTGCTGGGCTGCGACACCCTTATCGTCACCAACGCCGCCGGCTGCGTCAACATGAACTGGAAGGCGGGCGACCTGATGCTCATCACCGACCAGATCAAGATCTTCATGGAGTCCCCGCTGCGGGGCGAGAACCTGCCTGAGTTCGGCGTCCGGTTCCCCGACGCCTCCCACCTGTATACCCCCGCCCTCCAGGAGCTGGCCCGCAAGACCGCCAAGGAGCTGCGCATCCCCCTGAAGGAGGGTGTGTATATGTACTTCCCCGGTCCCCAGTACGAGACTCCCGCCGAGGTGCGCTTCGCCCGCATCGCCGGGGCCGACGCGGTGGGCATGTCCACCGCCCCCGAGGTCATTGTGGCCGGCCACTGCGGCATGCAGGTGCTGGGCTTCACTCTGCTCTCCAACATGGCCGCCGGCATCCTGAACCAGCCTCTCTCCGAGCAGGAGGTGCTGGACGCCGCCGAGGCCTGCAAGGACAAGTTCTCCAAGCTGGTGCTGGCCTGCCTGAAGCAGATCGGTTAAGAGAAACGGGCCATCCAAACCTTCTTACAACAATTAAAGGAGACAAGAGATATGTCCATTCTCATTCACAACTGCACCGCCGTGCTGATGGACGAGGCGGGCACCGTTATGCCCAACGCCTACGTGGTGGTGGAGGGGACCAAGATCCGTTCGGTGGGCACCGAGCGCCCCTGGGGCCCCTTTGATCAGGAGATCGACGGCAAGGGCAACGTGCTCATGCCCGGCTTTGTCAACGCCCATACCCATGTGCCCATGACCGCCATGCGGGGCTACGGCGACGGCAACAACCTGCAGGACTGGCTGAACAACTACATCTTCCCGGTGGAGGCCCGCTGGGACGACCGGGCCGTCCGGGCCTGTACCGCCCTGGGTCTGGCGGAGATGATCGCCTCCGGCGTCACCTCCATTGCCGACATGTATATGCACACCGATATCATCGCCCAGGAGGTGGCCTCCGCCGGCATTAGCGCCAACCTGTGCTGCGGCGGCGTCCAGTTCTCCGACGACTTTGATCCCGCCACCCACGGCGACTGCGTGGCTCAGCGGGAGCTGACCGAGAAGTGGCACAACTACAACGACGGCCAGATCCGCATCGACGCCTCCATCCACGGGGAGTACACTTCCCATAAGCAGCTGTGGCAGTGGATGGCCGACTATGCCCGGGAGCACAATCTGGGCATGCACGTCCACATCTCCGAGACCAAGGCCGAGCACGAGGCCTGCCTGGCCCGCCACGGCAAGACCCCCATCCAGACCCTCAACGACTACGGCGTGTGGGACACCCGGGCCATTGCCGCCCACTGCGTGTGGACCACCCCGGAGGACTGGGCCATCATGGCCGAGAAGGGGATCTCCGCCATCCACAACCCCATCTCCAACCTGAAGCTGGGCAGCGGCATCGCCCCGGTGCCCGCCATGAAGAAGGCAGGGGTCAACGTGTGCCTGGGCACCGACGGTGTGTCCTCCAACAACTGCACCGACTTCTTCAGCGACCTGAAGTTCGCCGCCATCCTCCACAACGGAGCTAACTGCGACCCCCTGGCCCTGCTGCCCCTGGACGCCCTGAAGATGGCCACCCGGGACGGCGGCATCGCCCTGGGCCGCCAGACCGGCATGATCCATGGGGGCTATGACGCCGACCTGATCCTGGTGGACTTCTCCCATCTGAACCTGACCCCCTGCCACAGCGTGATCTCCAACCTGGCCTACGCCGCCCACGGCTCCGACGTGGTGATGAATATGGCCCGGGGCAAGGTCATATACAAGGATGGGGACTTCCTCACCATCGACCTGGAACGGGTACGCCGGGAAGTAGCGGACTACGCTCTGCCCCTGCTGTTCCAGAACCATTAAGGGGGACTACCGTTGTCAAACCAGCAGAAAAAAAATACCTTTTACGGGGCGGCCGCCTTCCTGGCTATGACCACCATCATCGTCAAGGTCATCGGCGCCATCTACAAGATCCCGCTGACCGCCCTGCTGCCCGACGAAGCCTACGCCGACTTCAACGCGGCCTATAACATCTACACCTTCTTCCTCACCATCTCCACGGCGGGCCTGCCTGTGGCCCTGTCCAAGACGGTGAGCGAGTGCAACGCCCTGGGCCGCCAGAATCAGAAGGCCAAGGTCTTCCAGGTGGCGTTCTTCGCCTTCCTGTTCATGGGCCTGTTCAGCTTTGTGTGCATGTCGGTGTTCTCTCCCATCGTGGCCACCTATGTGCTGCAGAATGAGAAGGCCGTCTTCGCCGTGCTGGCCCTGTCACCCGCGGTGCTGTGTACCTGCCTGTGCTCCGCCTTCCGGGGCTACGCCCAGGGCCACATGAACATGGTGCCCACCGGCATTTCCCAGGTCATCGAGGCCCTGTGCAAGCTCTTCCTGGGTCTGGCCCTGGCCTTTATCATCCTCAACTCCGGCATTCCCGATGAGGACCTGAAGAGCCGCCTGTCCGCCTCCGGCGCCCTGCTTGGCGTGTCCATCGGCTCCATTCTGTCGGTGGTGTTCCTGGCCATCAACCACATCCGCACCAACAAGCGGGACTCCAAGCCCTCCTCCGACAAGGCCGACCGCTCGGGGCAGATCCTGTCCCGGCTGCTCAAGCTGGCCATCCCCATCACCCTCAGCTCCTGCACCCTGTCCATCGTCAACCTGATCGACACCGGCCTGGTGCAGAGCCAGCTGCAGAGCGTGTTCACCGCCATCCAGGACGGACTCACCGGCATCAACAACAGCGTTCTGGACATCTTCCCCAAGGCGGTGGAGATCTTCCAGGGCAATCTGGCCGCCTATCAGGAGGCCCTGCTCACCGATCCCTCCACCACCCTGGACCCCATTCTGGACTCCGCCCGCAGCCTGTACGGCGCCTACAGCAAGACCATGAGCATCTACAACCTGCCCTTTAACCTCATGGTCCCCCTGACCGCCTGCATCGTACCCGGCGTGTCCGCCTGCATTGCCCGGCGGGACGGCCTGGGCGCCCAGCGCACCACCGAGTCCGCCATGCGGGTGTCCGCCCTTATCGCCCTGCCCTGCGGCTTCGGCCTGTTCGCTCTGGGCACCCCCATCATCCAGCTGCTCACCGTGGGCAACGTGGATGAGAGCATTGCCGGACCCCTGCTGTCCATCCTGGGCATTGCCTCCCTCTTCGTGTGCATCCAGGTGGTGGCTTCCGCCATCCTCCAGGCCAACGGCATCGTCAACCTGCCCATCATCACCATGGTGATCGGCGGTGTGGCCAAGGTCATCGTCAGCTACACCCTGGTGGGCAATCCCAAGTTCATGATCTTCGGCGCCCCCATCGGCACCCTGACCTGCTTCGTGGTGGTGTCGGTGCTCAACCTGCTCATCATCAAGCGGATGGTACCCCATCCCCCCCGGCTCACCGTGGTGTTCTTCAAGCCCCTCATCGCCTCCCTCATCATGGCGGCGGCGGCCTGGGGCTGCCAGGGTCTGCTGGCCAAGGTCTTCCATGGCTCCTTCCTGATGAACGCCGTGGCCACTGCCGGCGGCATCCTGGCCGGCGTGGTGGTGTACGTCATCCTCATCGTGGCCCTCCGGGTGCTGTCCAGAGAGGATCTGGAAATGATGCCCAAGGGTGATAAGATCGCGAAACTCTTGCGGATTCGCTGAGTTTTTTGGAAAAAGAGGTTGCAGGAGGCCTTGAAATATGGTAGATTTTCAGTATAAGGATTCCTATGACGTCCGGGACCTGGAGGAGATCGTACGCATCCTCCGCGCCCCCGGCGGCTGCCCCTGGGACGCGGAACAGACTCACGAGTCCATCCGCCGCAACTTCCTGGAGGAGGCCTATGAGGCCGTGGAGGCCATCGACGAGCAGAGCCCCGACCACCTGAAGGAGGAGCTGGGGGACGTGCTGCTCCAGGTGCTCTTCCACGCCCGCATGGAGCAGGAGGCCGGCCGGTTCAATCTGGACGACGTGGCCGACGGCGTGTGCAAAAAGCTCATCTATCGCCATCCCCATGTGTTTGGGGACGTGAGCGTGTCGGGCACCGGCGAGGTGCTCACCAACTGGGAGGAGCTCAAGCGCAAGGAAAAGGGCCAGGCCACCAACACCGACGCCCTGGACGCCGTGGCCCGCTCTCTGCCCGCCCTGTGGCGGGCCGAGAAGGTGCAGAAGAAGGCCAAAAAGGCGGGCTTCGACTGGCCGGATATCTCCGGCGCCCTGGACAAGCTGTCCGAGGAGCTCAATGAGCTGAAGCAGGCCGTGGCCGAGGGCACCAACGTGGAGGAGGAGCTGGGGGACCTGCTCTTCTCCGCCGTCAATGTCTCCCGCTTTCTGAAGGTGGACCCCGAGGTGGCGCTGGGCAAGGCCACCGACAAGTTCATCGACCGGTTCCGCAAGGTGGAGGCCCAGGCCGCCGCCCAGAATCGGTCCATGGAGGGCATGTCTCTGGAAGAACTGGACAAGCTATGGGAGCACGCCAAGGAAACTTAAAGGCCGTACGCCTTAAGTAATAACAAGTACTATAGAGCAAACAGGAGGAAAGCAGCAACATGAACAAGGCTGAACTGATCAACGCGGCCGCCGAGAAGGCCGGCCTGTCCAAGAAGGATACCGAGACCGCCATCAACGCCGCGATCGAGGTCATTTCCCAGTGCCTGGCCGAGGGTGACAAGGTCCAGCTGGTGGGCTTTGGCGCTTTCGAGGTGAAGTGCCGTGCCGAGCGCACCGGCCGCAACCCCAAGACCAAGGAGAGCATCAAGATCCCCGCCTCCAAGGTGCCCGTGTTCAAGCCCGGCAAGGCCCTGAAGGACGCTGTGGCTCAGTAATTGACCATAAAAAATGCCCGTCCGGAAGGACGGGCATTTTTGTAATATCTTCGTTTTTGATAACAAGGAGGACTCAACTATGCGCCTGGATAAATGGCTCAAGGTCTCCCGGCTCATCAAGCGCCGGACGGTGGCCAACGAGGCCTGCGACAACCAGCGGGTCACCGCCAATGGCCGGCCGGTGAAGGCCAGCTACGACGTGAAGGTGGGCGACGTGCTGGAGCTGCGCTTCGGCGAGCGCACCGTGAAGGTGGAGGTGCTGTCGGTGGCCGAGCACGTGGGCAAGGCCGACGCCCCCGCCCTGTACAAGGAGCTGCTCAGCTGAGGGTCTCCTCCAGCAGCCCCGCCAGCAGCAGGGCATAATCGGGCAGCCCCGCCAGCGGCGCCCGCTCGTCCACCGAGTGGGCGTCCATGATATCCGGCCCGGTGGAGGCCATCACCAGCCCCGGCGCTTTGGCCCGGAACACCGAGGGCTCCAGCCCCACATGGACCATATTGATCTCCAGCCCCCACCCAGTCTGGGCCCGGTACACCCGGTCCAGCACCTGGGCCAGGGGGTTGTTTTTATCTCCCGGCCAGCCGGGATAGCCGGTGACGGTGAGGGAGAAGCCCGCCCCCTCCGCCAGGGCCCGGTTGTCCGCCGCCATAGCCCTCTCGTCCTCCTCACGGGCAGCCCGGAGGAAGAGGCGGACAGCAAAGCAGTCGCTCTCACGCTGGGCCACACCCAGGTTGACCGAGGCCCCCACCACGCCGGGAAACTGGGGGTCCATGGTGTACACCCCGTGGTGCAGGGCGGTGAGCAGGTCCAGCACCTCCCGGCAGAAGTTCTCTGTCCACACGGTCTCAGGGCGATCAACAGGGGACAGGTCCAGCTTCAGATTGGGGTCGGTGGACTGATAGGGGAGGAGGGCCTCCTCTAATGCTCCCAGGTCGGGCTTCCGGCCCACCACCACCGCCTCGGCGGTGGCGGGGATGGCGTTGAAGGCGGAGCCGCCGGTAAAATCGGCCACCGCCAGGGTGGGCCGGTCCTTCAAATAAGCGGCCATCACCTGGATCGGGTTGATACGGCCCAGATGGATGTCGTCGCCGGAGTGTCCGCCGGTGCCGCCGGTGATGGAAATGCGCCAGGCCTCGCCGGACCGGGTGGGGCAGGTGTCCAGAGTCCGGGTCCAGCACTCCCGCCGTCCTCCGGCGGAGCCCACAATGGCCCGGCCCAGGTGGAAGCCGTCGGTGTTGAGCAGGTAGGCCGCCCCGGCCAGCCAGGCGGAGTCCACCACCTTGGCCCCCTCCAGGCCCATCTCCTCACCGACGGTGAAGATCAGCCGCAGAGGGCCGTGGCTCACCCCACGGCTCACCACCCACAGGGCGGCGGCATTGCCCAGGTTGTTGTCCGCCCCCAGGGAGGAGCGGCGGTCGGTGCACAGGTAGCCGTCCTGTTCCAGGACGGTCACCGGGTCGGTAAGGGGATCAAAGCCGCTGCCGGGAGCCACGGCGCACACCATGTCCATGTGGCCCTGGAGGATGAGCAAAGGCTCGCCCTCCCGGCCGGGGGTGGCGGGGCAGTCCGCCATCACGTTGCCCGCCTCATCCCGGATGGGGGAGAGGCCCAGGCCCCGGAGGAACTCCATATAGTCCTCGCCCACGGCCTCCTCGTGGTGGGAGGGGTGGGGGTGACGGGACAGGGTGCGGAAGGTAGTAATCACCCCGGCGGTGATGTCCGCCCGGGAACCAAGACGTTCAGATAAAGTCATATGCGTTCTCCCTCTTGATCTGGCGTATTTGTTTCATTGTACCACATTCCCGGAAAGGGGGCATCTTTTCCTTGACAAAATTTCCTCTGCCGTTATAATAGTGCATTAAGGTGTCATGACACCTGTTATGACTTTATTGACAGAGGAAATGGTTATGGGACAGTTATCGACGTTTCTCCAGCGGAAAAACATTGTAATTTCCGCCAAGCGGTACGGGGTGGACGCCCTGGGGGCCATGGCCCAGGGTCTGTTCTGCTCCCTGCTCATCGGCACCATCCTGGACACCCTGGGGGACCAGCTGGGTCTGGCCTTCCTGGTGGAAGTGGGGGGCTACTGCTCCGCCATGAGCGGCGCGGCCATGGCGGTGGCCATCGGCTTCGCCCTCCAGGCGCCTCCCCTGGTGCTCTTCTCGCTGGCCACGGTGGGCTATGCCGCCAATGCTCTGGGCTCCACCACCCTCAGCGGCACCAGCGGCGCGGGCGGACCGTTGGCGGTGCTCTTTATCGCCGTCATCGCCGCCGAGCTGGGCAAGGCGGTGAGCAAAGAGACCAAGATCGACATTCTGGTCACCCCCCTGGTGACCATTCTGGCGGGCGTGGGCCTGTCCGCCCTGTGGGCCCCCGCCATCGGCACCGCCGCCTCCGCCGTAGGCGATTTCGTCAAGTGGGCCACCGTCCTTCAGCCCTTCTGGATGGGCATGCTGGTGTCGGTGGTCATCGGCATCGCCCTCACCCTGCCCATCTCGTCAGCGGCCATCTGCGCTGCCATCGGCCTCACCGGCCTGGCGGGCGGCGCGGCGGTGGCGGGCTGCTGCGCCAACATGGTGGGCTTTGCCGTGCTCTCCTTCCGGGAGAACCGGTGGGGCGGTCTGGTGAGCCAGGGCCTGGGCACCTCCATGCTCCAGATGGGCAACATCGTGAAGAACCCGAAAATCTGGCTGCCCGCCATCCTCACCTCCGCCATCACCGGGCCCATGGCCACCTGCCTGTTCGGCCTTCAGATGAACGACCCCGCCTCCGGCGTGGCCTCCGGCATGGGCACCTGCGGCATGGTGGGCCCCATCGGGGTGTACACCGGCTGGGTCAACGACGTGGCCACCGGGGCCAAGGCAGCCATCACCGCCTTCGACTGGGTGGGGCTGATCCTCATCTGCTTTGTGCTCCCCGCGGTGCTCACCTGGCTGTTCGGCCTGTTCTTCCGCAAGATCGGCTGGATCAAAGAGGGGGACCTGAAGCTGGATTGACCGGCACCATACATAGCAACCCGGCGCGGCCATTTGCCGCGCCGGGTTTTTCTGCCTTTTGACAGATTGGCCCTTTCTGTGTTGTTATAAGGGTGAAAGGAGGGAGGGCCATGGAGGAACAGCGGGCCCGGGAACGGTTGACCGCTACGCCGACACCATCATCCGCCTGGGGTACACCTGGCTGGGGGACCTGGATGACGCCAAGGACATCTGCCAGGAGGTACTGCTCAAGCTGCTGGACGACGGGAGGACCTTCCCCGACCGGGGGCAGGAACGAGCCTGGGTGGTGCGGGTGGCCATCAACCAGTGCAAGAACTGGAAGAAGAGCGCCTGGTTCCGCCGCCGGGCGCCCCTGGAGGAGGGGCTCCATCTGAGTGTGGAGGCCCCGGAGCCGGAGGATGGTTCCCTGCTGGAGCAGGTGGACCGCCTGCCCCAAAAATACCGGCAGGTACTCTACCTGCGGTACTATGAGGACTACGAGGTACTTGAGATCGCCGCCCTGCTGGGCCAGAGTCCCGCCCTGGTGAGCACCCACCTGGCCCGGGCCAAGGCAAAGCTGCGGCAGCAGCTGGGAGGGAACTGCTATGATAGATGAACGCTATCGGGACGAACTGAATCAAATCAGGCTGACCCAGGAGAGCAGGGAGGACCTGGCCCGTGCCCTGGCAGCCCGGCAGGGGAAGCCCGCCCAGAGGCCCCGCCGCCGGTGGAGCCGCACCGCCGTGGCGGCCGCTGTGGTGGCGGCCATCCTGGTGGGTTCCGTGGGTGCGGCGGTGGTGGTGCCGCCGGTGGTACGCAGCTACTTCGGCGACAGCGCCGGGTACCGGCAGAGTGCCGTGGAGCTGGGACAGTCGATTACCAAAAACGGCTGGACCATGACCCTCACCGACTGCATGGCCGACGACTACACCATTTATCTGGGGGTCACCCTTACCGCCCCGGAGGGGACGGTGCTGGACTGGGCGGACGGGTACCACTTTGACGACTGGAGTTCCCCCACCTTCCCGGACCTGGATATGGCCGGCTCGGGGAGCTATGAGCAGTTGGAAGACGATGACCCCACGGACAACCAGCTGAGTTTTATCTTTACTGCTTATTATATCTCAGAAGGGGAATCCCTTAATGGCAGCACCATGGAGATCACCTTGGGGAAGCTCTACCACAATACCGTTTGGAATGAGAAGGAGAAGGAGTGGGAGCGATCCTATGACTGTGACGCGACCTGGACCTTCCGCACCACCCTGAACTACCCGGACCACACCATTCGGCTGGAACCTGATCTGCCCGTCCACACCCGGGACGTGGACGCCACCATTACAGAAGTGGTGGTATCTCCCCTCAGTGTGTATGTGTGCATCGAGGGGGACGCCCTCAAGGGCCACCACAGCTGGGTACCCAAGAACGCCCCGGACGGCTGGTACGGCTGTATCGAATACCAGGATATCACCCTCTACACCAAGGACGGCACCGCCATTCCTATGATGGACGACCAAGCCTGCAGTGGGTGCAGCGGCGGTACCGACCCCACGGAGGACGGCTGGCTTCATCTGGTCCGCCGCCCCGACACCCCTCTGGACGTGGAAAACCTGGCCTCCATCTCGGTCTGCGGGGTGGAGATCCCCCTGACCTGATTCCGGTCAAAACACAAAAAGCGCGCCTTTCAGCGCGCTTTTTGCTTAGTTGCGGCAATTACCGCACATAATAGACGTAGTTGTCCTTGCGGGCGGCGGCTTCCGGCTTGTCGCCCTCCCAGTAGCCCAGGACGCAGTGGCCGATGCCCTCGTAGTCGCCCTCAATGCCCCACTTGGCCAGCATGGCCTTGCCCTCGGCGGACTCGAACTCCTCCTTGGCCCGGTGGATCCAGCAGGAGCCCAGGCCCACCGCCTCGGCAGCGTTGAGCAGGTTGTCCATGACGCAGCAGCCGTCATAGAAATAGGTGGGGGCGCTCTTGTCCGACAGCACGATGAGCACGGTGGGAGCCCCGTAGAAGGGGTTGGCCTCCGGGTTGCCCATGATCTGGGCGTTCATCTTGTTCAGGGTGTCGATGGTCTCCTTGTCTTGCACCGCCACGATGATGGGGGCCTGACGGCCCCGGCCGGTGGGAGCATAGGTGCCTGCCTTGAGCACCGCCTGCAGCTCCTCCTCGGTGATCTGCTCCGGCTTGTAGGCCCGGCAGCTCCGACGGCTCTCCAGTACCTTCAGCGCTTCCTGATTCATACTTCCAACTTCCTTTCCGCCTTGCGGGCTTGTTTCTGCTTTTCAGTATACCCGTTTCCCTCTCCGCCGTAAAGCCGCCTTTTTCACAGATTTTTTCCCGCCAGTCCCCGGGTGTTTTGTTTTTCGGCTGACAAGCTATTTCAGGTATGGTATAATGTCGTGCAGGGCAATCTGAAGAGAGGAGCGGCACGGCATGAAGATGAAAGTGATTGGATACCTGGCACTGATCCTGGCGATCACCGGGGTGGTACTGCTCCTGATCGCCCTGCGGGGTTGATCCCCATATGAACGATTGTGAGGTCCTTCTGTTTGAAGTATGAAAAACGGACGCTCCCCAACGGGGTGCGGATCCTGACGGAAGAGGTGCCCGGCGTGCGGTCTGCCTGCCTGGGCATCTGGGTGGGCACCGGCTCCCGCCACGAGGCGGCCAACGAGAACGGCGCCGCCCACTTTATCGAGCACATGCTCTTCAAGGGCACAGCCACCCGTACCGCCGCCCAGCTGGCGGAGGAGATGGATGCCATCGGCGGGCAGGTCAACGCCTTTACCACCAAGGAGTGCACCTGCTTCCACGCCCGGGTGCTGGACACCCATCTGCCCATGGCAGCCGACATTTTATGCGACATGTTCTTCCACTCCAATTTCGCCGACAGCGATGTGGAGACCGAGCGGGGAGTCATATTAGAGGAGATCGGCATGTACGAGGACAACCCGGAGGACCTGTGCGCCGAGCGCCTGGCCGGGGCGGTCTTCAAGGGTTCCCCGCTGGCCCGGCCCATTCTGGGCAAAAAGTCCACCCTGGAGGGGATGGACGGGGCCTGGCTGCGCCAGTACAAGGAGAGCCACTACGGACCCGAGTCCATCGTGGTGGCCCTGGCGGGCCGGTTCACCCAGCATGATGTGGACGATCTGGCCGCCCGCTTTGCGGTGCTGGAGCCCCGCCCGGCGGTGAAGAGCAAGCCCGCCGCCTACCGCAGCGGCATTGTGGTGAAGAAAAAGGCCATTGAGCAGAATCACCTGACCCTGGCCTTCCCGGGGCTGTCCTTCTCCGACCCCCGGCGGTTTACCCTCCAGCTGCTGTCCTCCATCCTGGGCGGCGGCATGTCCTCCCGCCTGTTCCAGCAGGTGCGGGAGAAGAAGGGTCTTTGCTACTCCATCTACTCCTACGGCACCTGCCACGACGACGCGGGCTACTTCGGCATTTACACCGCCCTGGGTCGCGAAACCGAGCGGCAGGCCCTGGACACCATCCTGGCTGTCATTCAGGAGTTCAACGACCACGGCGTCACCCAGGAGGAGCTGGATCGGGCCCGGGAGCAGTCCAAGGCTAACGTCCTCATGGGACTGGAATCCACCCAGGCCCACATGAGCAGCCTGGGCCGGGGCGAGATGCTGGTGGGCCGGGTGCTGGACGAGGAGGAGATCATTGCCGCCTACGATGCCGTCACCCGGGAGGACGTGCGGGCTCTGGCGGGAGAGCTGATGGACCTGTCTCAGGCCTCCCTGTCCGCCGTGGGCCGGGTAGGCAAGGCAGAGGAGTATGAGGCACTGCTCCGGTGACCCATGTGGAAAACCATGTGGATAATGTGCAAAACTCTTTTCTTAGGTAAATAGAAGGGGCGCCGCAGAGCGGCGCCCCTTCTTTCTGTTTTTCGTTCAATCCATTGTGCCACAATTGGTTCCGGCGAAACGGGTCTGGTAAGCGGAAAGGTAAGTCTTGACTGACCCCCGGCAGGCCCGCCGGTGGAAAACCCGCCACCGCTTATACAAAGACGGCCTGCACCAGGACCATGTACAGGATGGTGCCGCCGAAGATGCTCAGCAGGTTGTTGTGCTTCCACAGGTGGAGCACCACCACCGCCGCCACGGCGATAAACTGGGGCAGCCAGCCCCCCACCTGGGTGAAGGAGACCCCCTTCAGGCAGTAGACGATGAGCATGGCGATGATGGCGGGGGGGAGCACCCGGCCCAGGTACAAAATCAGCTTGGGAGGGGCGGACCCCCGGTCAAAGAGCAGGAAGGGGAGGGCACGGGTGAGAAAGGTGACAATGGCCATGACGGCAATGGCCGCGATGGCGCCGGTGGTAGTCAGCATGTCTTTTCCTCCTTTTCCTCCAGCTTGTCCCGCAGGATGAGCAGCAGCAGCACGATGACTCCCAGGGAGACGATAAGCATCTGCTGCTGGCCGAAGATCTGGCCCAGAATGATGAGAAATACGATGGTCACCCCAAAACCCAGCAGGGCGGGCAGGTGCTTACGGTAGGCCTTCCACTGGTCCACGGCGATGACCACGAAGAGGGCGGTCATGGCAAAGTCAATGCCGGTGGTATCCACCGGGATGAGGGCCCCCGCCACCGCGCCGATCACCGAGCCTAAGATCCAGTAGCTGTGGTCCAGCAGGGCGATGGCAAAATAGAAGCTCTTGGGGTCTACCCCCACCGGCGCCTGGGCGGAGGCCAGCAGGGCATAGGTCTCATCGGTGAGGGAGAAGATCATGTAAAACTTCCGCCAGCCCATACCCCGGAACTTCTCCAGCATGGACAGGCCGTACACCAGGTGGCGGAAGTTGATGAGCAGAGTCATGAGAGCCACCGTGCCCAGGGAGGCGGCGGTGGACAGCAGGGTCACCCCCAGGTACTGGCCCGACCCGGCGTAGATGGTGAGGGACATGAAAAAGGCCCAGATAAAGTTGTAGCCGATGGCCTGGAGCATAAAGCCAAAGGCCATGCCGATGGCCAGGTAGCCCATCAGCACCGGCACCGTCACCGGAAAGGCGGCGGACAGGGCTTTTCGGTTCATCGCACACACTTCCTTTGTGCTGAAATCAAATCCATATTTTACACACGTTAGCGCAGAAAAGCAAGAGGAGGGGGTAATTTTCCATTTTCCCGAGGAATGGGGCCCATTGTGTGCAAAAGAGTTGTGTTTTCCCACCATACCGGTATATAATAAGGGTTACTCTATTTTAAAAAGGTCCGGCGGACCCCTTGATTTGACCGGGAGAGAAGATCATGAAAAAGCTGTTGTTCATTTATAACCTCCACGCGGGGAAGGGCACCCTGCGGGGCCGGCTGTCCCCCATTCTGGACGAGCTGACGGCGGAGTGGGACGTGACCGTCCACCCCACCCGGGGACCGGGGGACGCCACCACGGTGGCCCGGAACCGGGCGGGGGAGTTTGACCGCATCGTGTGCTCCGGCGGCGACGGCACCCTCCACGAGGTGGTATCCGGCCTGATGGAGCTGCCGAAGGAGGTGCGGCCCACGGTGGGCTATATCCCGGCGGGCACCACCAACGACTTTGCCAAAAACCTGGAGCTGCCCCGCACCCTGGAGGAGCTGGCGGCGGTGGCGGCAGCAGGGGTGCCCCGTCCCGTGGACGTGGGCAAGTTCAACGACGCCGATTTTCTCTATGTGGCCGCCTTCGGTGCCTTTACCGACCTGGCCTACACCACCCCCCAGCAGGCCAAGAACCTGCTGGGCCATATGGCCTACGTGCTGCCGTCGGTGACCCGGCTGGGCACCATCCAGCCCCATTCCATGACCATCGAATACGACGGCGGCATCCTCAGCGACAGCTTCTGCCTGGGCCTGATCTCCAACACCCTGTCGGTGGCGGGCATCAAGAGCACCCCGGCCCAGCCTGTTGCCCTGGATGACGGGCTCTTTGAGGTGATGCTGGTACGCCAACCCCAGAGCCTCCTCCAGCTCCAGGGGATTCTGAAGGCCCTGACCAACTTCAGCGACGACGAGGAGGGGCTGGTCACCTGCCTGCGCACCAGCCATGTGAAGATCCATAGTGAACAGGATCTGGCCTGGACTCTGGACGGGGAGTTCGGCGGCGACCACCGGGAGGTGGAGGTGACCAACTGCCACCAGGCCATCACCATCGTATACGGGGCGTGACGGGCGCAGCGCCCGTCCCCCCATGATTTCATTTTAGAGAATAAAAGGACTTGGACCGGTTATGACTACTTACGACGCTGGAACTTTTGATATTGCCGTCATCGGCGCGGGCCATTAAGGGACCCGGCGCAGCCGGGACGCGCTTTGCGCGTACAAGCGTTTTCGCCCTGCGAAAACCTTGCCGCAGGGCGGATTCATTCCGCCCGAGGATGTAAAATCACTTCGGGACCCCGCGTGGCCCCATTGATAAGGTGAGAGACTACCATGCAAACATACGACGCTGGAACTTTTGATATTGCCGTGATTGGCGCGGGCCACGCGGGCATTGAGGCCGCCCTGGCCGCCGCCCGGCTGGGGCTGAAAACCCTGTGCTTTACGGTGAACCTGGACGCGGTGGGCAACATGCCCTGCAACCCCGCCATCGGCGGCACCGGCAAGGGCCACCTGGTGCGGGAGCTGGACGCTCTGGGGGGCGAGATGGCCAGAGCCGCCGACCAGGCCTGCATCCAGTACCGGCTGCTCAACCGGGGCAAGGGCCCGGCGGTGTGGTCCCTCCGGGCCCAGGCCGACCGCCGCCGCTACCAGGAGGTCATGAAGCACACCCTGGAAAACCAGGACAACCTGTGGGTCAAGCAGGCGGAGGTCACCGACATCCTCACCAACAACGGCCAGGTGTCCGGCGTGCGCACGGTATACGGCGCAGAGTACAAGGTCCGTGCAGTGGTGGTGGCCTCGGGCACCTTCTTGGGGGGCCGCACCATCATCGGCGAGGTGACCCGGGACTCCGGCCCCGATGGACTGGCCGCCGCCCTGCCTCTCACCGACAGCCTGAAAGGGCTGGGGGTGACCCTCCGCCGGTTCAAGACAGGCACGCCCCCCCGCATCCACGCCCGCAGCGTGGACTTCTCCCAGCTGGAGGTCCAGCCGGGGGACGAGCAGGTGCTGCCCTTCTCCTTTGAGACCAAGATGCCCCCGGAAAACAAGGCCATCTGCTGGCTGACCTACACCAACCAGCAGACCCACGACATCATCCGGGCCAACCTGGACCGCTCCCCTCTGTACGACGGCACCATTGAGGGCGTGGGCCCCCGGTACTGCCCCTCCATTGAGACCAAGATCGTCCGCTTCCCCGACAAGGAGCGGCACCAGCTCTTTTTGGAGCCCATGGGGCTGAACACGGAGGAGCTGTACCTCCAGGGCTTCTCCTCCTCGCTGCCCGAGGACGTGCAGATCCAGATGCTCCACACCATCCCCGGCCTGGAGCACGCGGAAATGACCCGCCCCGCCTACGCCATTGAGTACGACTGCGTGGACCCCACCGAGCTGCTGCCCACCCTGGAGCACAAGAAGGTAAAAGGCCTCTACGGCGCGGGCCAGTTCAACGGCTCCTCCGGCTATGAGGAGGCCGCCGTCCAAGGCTTTGTGGCGGGGGTAAACGCCGCTTTGAAGCTGCTGGGCCGGGACCCCCTCATCCTGCGGCGGGACCAGGGGTACATCGGGGTACTCATTGACGATCTGGTGACCAAGGGCACCAACGAGCCCTACCGCATGATGACCTCCCGCACCGAGTACCGGTTGCTCCACCGGCAGGACAACGCCGACCGGCGACTGTGCCCCATCGGCCACGCCATCGGGCTGGTCAGCGATGAACGCCTGGCGGCGGTGGAGGAGAAGTACGCCGCCGTGGACCGTGAGATCAAACGGCTCACCCATACCGGCACGGCGGAGGGCCGTCTGGTGGACTTGCTGCGCCGGCCGGAAAATACCTATGACAGTCTGGCCGCTGTAGATCCCAATCGCCCGGAGTTATCCACCGAGATCACCGAAGCGGTGGAAATCTCGGTGAAATACCAGGGGTACATCGACCGGCAGCTGCGGCAGGTGGCCGAGCAGCGGAAGATGGAGGACCGGCCCCTGCCTGCCGATCTGGACTATTTGTCCATGGAGGGCCTGCGGCTGGAGGCCCGGCAGAAGCTGGACCAGATCCGGCCCCTGAACCTGGGCCAGGCCAGCCGCATTTCCGGCGTCAGCCCGGCGGATATCGCGGTGCTGATGGTGGCCTTGGAGAAATAAGGAGTTTGTATGGAAAAAATCGTTCTGGGCCTGTCCGGCGGGGTGGACTCCGCCGTGGCGGCCAGCCTGCTGAAGGAACAGGGCTTTGCCGTCACCGGCCTCTATCTGGACATCGGCCTGGAGGGCACCGGGGCGGCCGACGCCGCCGCGGTGGCGGAGCGCCTGTCCATCCCCTTTGAGGTGGCCGACATCCGGGCCGACCTGGAGGGGCAGGTGTGCGCCCCCTTTGCCGCCTCCTATCAGGCCGGCCGCACGCCCCTGCCCTGCGCCCTGTGCAACCCCACGGTGAAATTCCCCGCCCTCTTCCGGCTGGCCGACCAGATCGGAGCCCGCTATGTTTCCACCGGACACTACGCCAATGTGGAAAACGGGGTATTGAAAAAGGGGAGACCCGCCAACGATCAGTCCTATATGCTGGCCCGTTTGACCCGAGAGCAATTACAGAGAGTGATATTCCCCCTTGGAAATTACGAAAAAAACCAGGTTCGGGCCCTGGCTCACAACTTTGGCATTCCTGTGGCGGACAAGCCGGACTCCATGGAGATCTGCTTCATCCCCGACGGGGACTATGCCGCCTGGCTGGATCGCCGGGGCTTTTCCACACCGGAGGGTAATTTTGTGGACAAGGAGGGCAAGGTGCTGGGCCGCCACAAGGGGGTCCACCACTACACCCTGGGCCAGGGGAGAGGGCTGGGGGTGTCCGGCCCCCACCGGTACTTCGTCACCGCCCTGCGCCCCGACACCAACGAGGTGGTGCTGTCCGACGGCTCCGACCTGGGCAAGTCCACCGTGTTTGGCTCTTCCCCCAACTGGATCGGGGTGGAGGGGCTGACGGAACCTTTGGAGGTGACCGTCCGCCTGCGTCACTCCCGCACCCAGGCGGAGGGCGTACTCTACCCCCACGAAAACGGGGTACGCATTGAGATGAAGACCCCCGCTCGGGCCCCCACCCCGGGCCAGCTGGCGGTGTTCTATCTGGGGGACACCGTGGCCGGCTCCGCCTGGATCGAGGGAGCCATCTGATCTTATCCACAAAGGAGGGAACCCATGTGGAAAAAACGCCGCTGTACGACGCCCTGACATCCTTCGCGACCCAAAATCCCCTGCGGATGCACATGCCCGGCCACAAGGGCAAGCCCCTGCTGGGGCTGGACAACCTGTCCGCCATCGACTTTACCGAACTGCCCCCCACCGGCAATCTCTTTGACGGGGGCGGGGCCATCGGGGAGGCAGAGGACCTGTGGGCGGAAGTCTTCCACATGGACAGCTGCCTCTTTCTCACCGGCGGCTCCACCCAGGGGGTGCTGACCGCCCTCACCCTGGCCTGCCAGCCGGGGGACACGGTGCTGCTGGACCGGGGGAGCCATCGCTCGGCCTACAACGCACTGGCCCTGCTAGACTTAAAGCCGGTGTATCTGGAGCGGCCCTGGCTGGCTCAGGCCGGGGTCACCGGCCCCATCTCCCCGGAAGAAGTGGAACAACAGCTGGAAGCCCACCCGGAGATCCGGACGCTTTGTATTACTTCTCCTACTTATTACGGCGTGTTGTCGGATCTGCCCGCTTTGGCGGAAATTATGCACCGCCACGGGGGAATTCTGGTGGTGGACGGGGCCCACGGGGCCCATCTGCCCTTCCTGAGGGACTACGGCCTGTCCGCCGCCGATCTGCTGGTGGTGTCCGCCCACAAGACCCTGCCCGCCCCGGGGCAGACCGCCCTGCTGTTCTCGGGCGGCGCCTTCTCCCACGCCGACCTGCGGCGGGCGGGAAGCATTTACGGCTCCTCCAGCCCCTCCTACCCCATGATGGCGGCACTGGACCTGTGCCGGGCCCATATGCTGGAGGGAGGGGCGGATGCCTACCGCCGGACGGCGGAGGAGGTGGCCCGGCTGCGGCAGATCTTCCCGGCTCTGACGGACAAGGACGCCCCTCTGGACCCCACCCGGCTGGTGCTGTGCGCCCCCGACGGCTACGCCGCCCAGGAGGCCCTGGAAGCACGCAACGTGTGGCCCGAGATGGCCGACGGGGGCCATGTGGTGCTCATCCCCACCTGTGCCGACGGCCCTGACGACTTTGCCCGGCTGGAGGGGGCGCTGCGGGAGGTGGAGCTGGGGCCCTGCCCCGGCTACCCGGCCCCGCCCCAGCCGCCGGAGCTGGTGCTCACCCCCCGGCAGGCCCTCTTTGCCCCCCGGCGAAGCCTGCCTCTGGAGGAGGCGGAGGGAATGGTTTCCGCCTGCCAGGTGGCCCCTTATCCCCCAGGGGTTCCGGTCATTGCGCCGGGGGAGCGCTTGGACAAAAAAAGTATCGCATATTTGAAACAAATAGGTTATAATACACTGGAAGATGTTTCTGCGGCCGTCCTGTGTGACGCGGCCCCAGCGCCGGATTTCCGGCATCTTTAAGCAGGAGGGATACCCCATGAAACTGGTTCTTGCGATTATCAATCATGACGACGCCAACACCGTTACCCAGGCTCTCACCAAGAAGGGCTTTTCGTCCACCAAGCTGGCCACCACCGGCGGCTTCCTGATGGCGGGCAACGTGACCATCCTCATCGGCGTGGATGAGGAGAAGGTGCAGACCGTCATTGACATCATTAAAGAGCACTCCCACTCCCGCAAGCAGATGATCCCCACCACCACCGAGATGAGCTACGGCTACTACCCCTCCATGCCTGTGGAGGTCGTGGTGGGCGGCGCCACCATCTTCGTGGTGGACATCGAGCGGTTCGAGCGGGTGTAAGATGGAGCTGTCCCGGCTGGTGGGGAATGGTCCCCTGAAGCGGCAGCTCTCCCTGGAGACCGCACGGCGGGGGCTTTCCCACGCCTATATCATCAGCGGGCCGGCGGGGTCGGGCAAGCGCACCCTGGCCGGCCTGCTTTCCGCCGCCCTGGTGTGCACCGGCGGGGGAGAGGTCCCCTGTTTCACCTGCTCCGGCTGCAAAAAGGCCCTGGGGAACATCCACCCCGACGTGGTCCATGCCGGCGGCGAGGGGGACGAGCTCAACGTAGCCCGGGTGCGGGCCATCCGCAACGACGCCTACATCAAGCCCAACGAGGCCCCCAGGAAGGTATACATCCTGGAGGGAGCCCAGAATATGAACGACCCCAGCCAGAACGCGCTGCTCAAGCTGCTGGAGGAGGGCCCGGCCTATGCCGCCTTCCTCCTGCTCACCGACAATGCCGCCGCTCTGCTGTCCACGGTGCGCTCCCGGTGCGAGGTGCTTACCCTCTCCCCGGTGACCGTCCAGGAGGCGGAGGCCTTTTTGGCTGCCCGCTATCCCGACCGCTCCCAGGCGGAGATCTCCAACGCCGCCGCCCGGTGCGAGGGCATTCTGGGCCGGGCGGTGGACCAGCTGGAGGGCAAGGCCGGGGACGGCAAGGCCCTGGAGGGGGCGGCCACCCTGCTGGAGCGGCTGTGCGACCGGGACGAGCTGGCCATCCTGGACTTCTGCGCCGCACTGGAGCGGGACAAGTGGGACCGGGACTCCCTCAACGCCCTGCTGGATGAGTTCCTGCTGCTGGTGCGGGACTGCCTGGTGTGTGCCGCCGGGGCCCTCCATGAGAGCGACCCCCGCCGCCGCGCCCTGGCCCAGCAGGGAGCCAAGGCCCTGTCTCCCAAGGTGCTCACCGGCGCCGCCGCTCTGACGGAGCAGCTGCGCACCGCCTGCGGCTCCTACGTGGGCGCGGGGCACATCGCCGGCTGGCTGGGAGCCGGACTGGCCCAGTTGGGCCCGTGAGCGATCCGCCAATCTTTCCGACTTGGAGGTAATCATGACCGAGATCATCGGCGTCCGCTTCAAAAGCGGGGGCAAGCAATACTATTTCGACCCCCAGGGCCAGCAGGTCGAGCCCGGCCAGGGGGTCATCATCGAGACCTCCCGTGGCCTGGAGTACGGCGAGTGCGCCCAGGGCAACACCATGGTGGAGGATGAAGAGGTGGTGCAGCCGCTGCGCCCCATGGTGCGCATCGCCACCGACAAGGACCTGGAGACGGTCCAGAAAAATCACGAGAAGGAGAAGAAGGCCTTCACCATCTGCCAGGAGAAGATCGCCGCCCACGGGCTGGACATGAAGCTGGTGGAGGTGGAGTACAACTTCGAGGGCAATAAGATCCTCTTCTTCTTCACCTCCGAGGGCCGGGTGGACTTCCGCGCCCTGGTGAAGGACCTGGCCAGCGTGTTCCACGCCCGCATCGAGCTGCGGCAGATCGGCGTCCGGGACGAGGCTAAAATGCTGGGCGGCCTGGGCATCTGCGGCCGGCCCCTGTGCTGCGCCTCCTTCCTGGACGAGTTCCAGCCGGTGTCCATCAAGATGGCCAAGACCCAGAACCTGTCCCTCAACCCCACCAAGATCTCGGGCACCTGCGGTCGCCTCATGTGCTGCCTGAAGTACGAGCAGGAGGCCTACGAGGACGCCGTCCACCGGATGCCCAAGAACGAGTCCTTTGTGGAGACCCCCGAGGGGGCGGGTACCGTGTTCCAGGTGGATCTGCTGCGGGAGACCGTGAAAGTACGCTTGGAGGATCAGCCGGAGACCCACAAGTGCTTCCACAACTGTGAGCTGCGGGTGATCCGCAACGGCAAGGGCAAGCGGCCGGAGGACTATGTGGCCCCACCGCTGGAGGAGCTGGCCAAGCTTCGGAAGGTGACTCCCGTGGAGGAGCCCCGCACCCTGAAGGACAACATGAACATCGCCCTGGCCGGGCTGGGCGTGGCGGAGGAGGAGAGCGTCCCCACCGCCGAGCCCCGCCGGAGCCGCAGCCGCCGCCGCAGAGGAGGCGGGGAGCAGGCCCAGACACCTTCTCAGCAGCAGGGGAAGAAGGAGGAGGCCAAGCAGGCCCCTCAGAAGGCCCAGAGCCGCCCGCCCAAGGGGGAGGGCAAGCCCCAGGAAAACAAGCCTAAGGCCCAGGAGAGCGGCAAGCCCGCCCCTGAGAAGCCTGCCGCTGAGGGACAGCAGCAGGGCGCCCCTTCCGGCGAGAAGAAGCGGCCCCGCCGCCGGTACCACCGCCGTCCCCATGGGGACAAGCCTCAGGATCATTCCACGCGATAGACCATCAGCATCAGGAACGAACTTTTAAAATACAGATCGGGAAAAAAAGACAGTTTTCGCCCTGTAACATCATTGCAAAAAAATTTAGGCTATGATATAATTGGTTGCGGTGGAAGTAAACGTGGCTGCCCTGTTTGTGAGGGATAGCCTGATCGGCCCATAAGGTTTATTGTGGGTAGATTTGGAAGCAGGTGATGATACCCAATGACTGATACCATCCGTTCGCCTTGTACTCTGTGAAGTATGCGCTATTTCTAAATCACAGATGTAGCTATTGGACAAGGTCAAACTAAATATTATATGATATATTTGGAAAGGCGGTATGATTTCATGAAGAAAAAGCGACTACTAGCATGGCTTTTATCCTTCGCACTGCTGTTCTCACTGGTGCCGGCTTCCGCTATGGCGGCCGGATCCAGCGATGATGGGACAACAGGATCCTCTCCCGTCGAAGTATCGGCGGTGCAGAACGATCTGTGTCTGAAAAAGACAATTACGAAGGGCCAAGACGGCTACACCGTCCAGCTGGAATCCTACGCCACTGGCACAGTAACGACCACAACGTCTGCGGCACCGATGGATATCGTGCTCGTCCTGGATGTATCCGGCTCTATGACGGAAACCATCACGTCCTATCAATATGTGGCCACGACACAAACATCTTGGACTCCTTCCGATTTCCGTCACTTAAAAAGCTACTACGCAAAGATCGGTGATAGCTACTATCGGGTCACTGTCAAGTCCGAGTGGGAAAACTGGAACACACAGTATTGGCTGGAGGCCAACGGCCAGGTCTTGGGAAATAAGGTGACTGGCTATTATAAAGGCGTGATTTATACTGGTCCGCTGTACACTTACGAAGAGGTCCCAGGTAGTACAACTCAAAAATTAGCGGCCATGAAGGAGGCTGTCAATAGCTTTATCGATGAGGTCAAGAGTCAAAATGTTGCCCA
This sequence comes from Flavonifractor sp. AGMB03687, assembly GCF_017811815.1. GTDB lineage: Bacteria > Bacillota > Clostridia > Oscillospirales > Oscillospiraceae > Flavonifractor. The sequence goes on along the minus strand of NZ_JADKZI010000005.1, from coordinate 124,632 downwards.
CAGGATCGGCATCGTAAAGCTCGCGGGCGAGGCCTCGGATGAAGTCGGAGATACCAAGTACGATTCTTGGCCCTATACATATAATCATACTCAGGTCCTTTGTAATTTGACAGATATTCAAAATTCAGAAACTTTGAAAACGGCGGTATCTAAGTTGACTGCGGCAGGCGCTACCTCTGCGGATCTTGCCATGCAAAAGGCAAAGAGCATGTTAGATAAGCGTTCTGGCGAAGACAAAAACCGTCCCGCGGTCGTCATCATGTTTACTGATGGTGAACCCACCCATGAGAGCGACTTCCAAATTAGAGTGGCTGGTTCTGCCATTAATACCGCTAAGGATCTGAAGACGAGCGGAACAAAAGTCTATACCATTGGTATGTTTACTGGCGCCGACCCTGCTGATACCAATAATAACTTTAATAAGTATATGAATGGTGTCTCCTCTAATTATCCGAACGCCAAATATGATAAGCGTGGAATATCGCTTAGTACGCGTGCCGAGGGAGACTATTACTTTAAGGCAGATAATGCTGGCGAACTGAAGAATGCTTTTCAAACGATATCAAATATCGTGACGGAGACCTCGACGCTTGACGATAGCGCGGTCGTGATCGATACGGTCCCCAACAATTTTACTGCCCCTTCGAACGCAGGTAATGTCACTGTCTATACCGTGCCCTGCACAGGCAAAGACAACAACGATACTCTGACTTGGGGAGCTAAGACATCCAGCGGTCTTACGCCAACCGTTACCAAGAATGCTGACGGCAGCACATCCATTTCCGTCACCGGTTTCGACTTCTCTGAGAATTGGTGCGGCCTTGATCAAGATAATGCTGCTCACGGTCAGAAGCTTGTGATCGAGTTTACCATCCAGTGTGACAACTACGGCGGTACCCAGCCCACAAACGCTGGCGCCACCGTAAATGATGCGTCCGGCAACCCTGTTATCGCAGTCGATGATCCCAAAGTGGCCGTACCAGTAGACCTGGGGATCACTGATACCGATACCTACACGAAGGAAAAAACCTATGACGGCACGCCATATACATTTGATGATGTGATCGAAGATATCGTTAAAACCTATCCCTCTAAGGTCGATGGAAGCAAGAACGCCTATATCCATCTTACATATGAGATCGTAAAGGACGGTAATACCATCGGCACCTATACGGTCCAAAATGGTAAAACTAGTGGGTCATGGAGTGGGGCTGTTCCTACGATCGGGACCCTTGCAAGAACATATGATGGATATACCATTCGCATCACCGGAACAGATGCGGAAGCCAGTAATAATACTAAGTCGTATAATATACCTGCCACCTTTACTATCGGTCAGAGACCTCTGACGATCACTGCGGACAGCGGATCCAAGAAGGAAGACGGAACTCCGCTGGTAGTTGACACCTATTCTATTACGGAAGGTACCCTTGCGTCGGGTGACGCGCTTACGTCCGTTACTGTGACCGGCTCTGATCAAACAACAGTTGGATCCTACGATAATGTTCCATCCAATGCCGTCATCGAGTGCAACGGTACTAACGTGACCAACTGCTACGAAATCACCTATGAAAATGGCACCCTGACTATATCCGCTCCAGATAAGAAGTATGTGGATGTCACAGTCAACTTCTATAAGGACTCTGTTGTTGCAACAAATTCTCTTGGATCTACTGTCATGGAGGAGCAGGAAGTCGGCAGTCAGATCACTTTGAATGCATCCGTTCTCGATACGTATAAGCCGAACGGCTACGCCAGCGGTAGACAGCAGGGCACCATCCCTTATACTGTGAACGAAGGTAGCAACGTCATCAATGTCCTTTACCTACCCCAAACTGCGGATCTGATCGACGATGATATCACGATCAAACACAGTATCGATAGTAGCACCAACTTTGAAGGCAATGACACTGCCGCCCATATCGTTAAAAAAAGCGCGACCGTTTCCTACCAGATCGTTCTGGATATGAATGATTTGGTGTTTGGCGATGCCCCGGCCAACAGCGAGGCTGTTTCTGCACTCCGCTCTGCTATGGGGAACGAGTCTAGTATCTTTGCGTTTATGAAAAATCATCGCACCGAATTTGCTGGCAGCACGGTCGACTTGTACGTGAAGTTTAGCGATCTTCTGAACGTACCTACGCTGGATACGCACAATTTCGCCCTTACATCCAATTTGTTCACATTAAGCAGTGGCCCGGTTTATGATAGCAACACCGGTTATTGGAAGTTTACGTGTACGATCAGCGATACCGTTGCTGAAGGTAATGGCGATACTATCCTTCTTACCGTGAATGATCTGCCATTGACTGAAGCCGCACAAGCTGCTCTGAGCACCAGCAGTGATACCCAGGTCACTTCCGAATGCCGTATCGACGGTGAGATCAAGTATACGCCCACTTCTGCTGAGTATACGCCCACTTCTGCTGCGGATGCATATACGCTTACGCTTGAAGGTAAGACTGCTCAAAATACTGCTCTTCTGAGACTTGAAGAAAAAGTCATCCGCACCTACCAAGTGACCTATCAGCCCGGTACCGGCTCCGGCACCGATCAGACTTTTACCTTTGAGGAAGGAACCACTTTCCCCAGCAAGACACCGGATCAGCTTGGTTTTTCTGCCCCCAATGGCAAAGTGTTCGACTGCTGGGCATGGTATCAGGTAAAGGGTCAAGAACTTGCTCCCCTTTCTGGCAAACCCAGCACCATTACCTGTGACTTGATCGCCATTGCTCAGTGGAAGGATGATCCCGGCAGTGAGATCGTGGATGATGACTACTTCTTTGCCATCCAGAAAATAGATGCGCAGGATAGCCATACCCTGAATGGGGCGACCTTCGAGCTGTACCAGCTGGACAAGAACGGCAAGGTCGTCAACCGCAGTGTGACCAAGACCAGACGGCATGGCAACGAAAACGGCATCGCCCTGTTCAGCGTCAGCACGACGAACTCTTACGGCGGAGTCTGGTATTACGCTGAGGTCACTGCCCCCGAAGGCTACGTACTTGACACAGAGGAGTATCAGATCAAAGCATCGGACTTCTCCAGCAGCCAGAGCAAAGCCATCAAAAATGCGGATACCGTACGGAACTACCGCAGCTCTACGCCCGGCTTGCTGAATAATGAGGACCACTTTGCCTATATCATTGGCTTTTCGGATGGGTATGTACGACCCTACAATCTGATCACACGATCGGAGACTACGACCATCTTCTTCCGTCTGCTGAATAGCTCCGTGCGTGATAAGAATCTTCTTACCACCAACACCTATACCGATGTGCCAGATGATTACTGGGCCAACACCGCCATCTCCACTATGACGGGGCTTGGTATCGTTCAGGGCTGCAGCACCACCACCTTTGAGCCTAATTCTCCCATTACCCGTGCTGAGTTCGCGACTATTTGCGCCCGGTTCGATACAGGGGTCAGCAGCGGCACTCAGACCTTCTCTGATATCAGCGGCCACTGGGCGGAAAAGTATATCCAGCGGGCTGCAGAGTTGGGCTGGGTCAAGGGCTGTGAGGATGGCACCTTCCGTCCCGACACCTACATCACCCGGGCGGAGGCCATGACCATCATCAACCGTGTGCTGAACCGGATCCCGGAGGATGAGAGCGATCTGCTGCACGGCATGAACGTCTGGCCGGATTGTGATCCCAGTGATTGGTTCTATCTGGCGGTACAGGAAGCCACCAACTCCCACGACTTTAAGCACAAGGCTGGCAATTACGAGTCTTGGACCCGCATGATCCCAGATCCTGACTGGACCCGATACGAGAACTGATCTCAAAAGCAAACGCAAATCTGTTTCTTCCAAAATAATGAAAGTCCTGGCGGTGTACCGATCCAGTACACCGCCAGGACTTTTGTAAGTATCCGCTCAATGATCACCCGTAAATCCAAGAGCACTATCCGGGCCATTCCCGGATAGTGCTCTTATTAGTGCATCTTCAAATATCGGTCAATCGTGCAGATAAACCGATCTTTTGTTTCACCGGTGCTCGCCCCGGCTGTAGGCCACCACGGTCCGGCGGTTGGGCTCTGTACCGATGGAGTAAGTGGTCACTTCGGGGGTATCCTGCAGGGCGGTGTGGATCACATGGCGCTCATAGGCGTTCATGGGCTCCAGGGTCATGTTCCGATGGTATTTGACCACCTTGCCAGCCACCTTGTGGGCCAGACGGATGAGGGACTCCTCCCGCTTGGCCCGGTAGCCCTCGGCGTCCACGTGGATGCGGACACGCTTGGACTGGCCGTGGTTGACGGCGTAGCCGGTGAGCTGCTGGATGGCGTCCAGGGTCTCGCCCCGGCGGCCGATGAGGCCGCCCAGGTCCTGGCCCACCAGCTCCACCTGGTAGGTGCCGTTCTCGTCCATCTGAATCACCGGCTTGGCGGCGGCGCCCATGTGGGACAGCAGGCCGGTGAGGAAGGCGTCGATCTGCTCGGCCTTCTCCCCCTGAGCGGGGACAGCGGCGCTCTCCGCCGCGGGAGCCTCAGCCGCCTCGACGGGGGCGGGAGTCTCCTCCTTCACGGGCTCGGCCACGGGGGCGGCGGGGGCCTCCTCCACAGGGGCGGGGGTCTCCTCCGGCTCGTCGGGAGCCTCGTAGGTCACTTTCACTTTGGCGGGGCAGCTACCGATCCCCAGGAAGCCGGACTTGGCCCGCTCCAGGACCTCCACAGATACCTCGTCCCGATCCATGCCCAGCTTCTGCAGGGCGGCCTCGATGGCGGCCTCCTCGCTCTTGCCGGTGCTCTCGATCCATTTCAGCATTTGGGTATCTCTCCTTATGAATCCACGGCAGCGCCGTTATTCCTTGGTCTCGCCGTTGTCGGCGGCGGTGTCGGCAGGGACGCTGATCTCAGGGATGCTCTTCTCGGTCACAACGGTATCCTGCACGGTGGGCTCCTCCTCTACAGGAGCAACCTTCTCAGGCTTGCGGCCGAAAATGGGCTCCTCACCGGGGTAGCAGGTGGGGCCGTCCTCGCTGTAGCGGTAGGGATCGTAGGCACGGCCGCGGGCATACTGCCGGATACCCACCCGGCTGTACTCCTTCACGATGCCGGGGATCTTGTCCTCGTCGTCGTGCTTCTTCTCGGCCTTCTTTTTCTTGCCGCGATTGAGCTTCTCTTCCTCGATGCGGCGGGCGCGCTCCTCGGCCTTGCGGCGGCGCTCCTCCTTCTCCTCTTCCTTCTCCTGGAGCTCACGCTCGGCCTGCTTGCGGGCGGCCTCCTCGTAGTCCTTCTTCAGGATCACGCTGCACAGGAACTCCTGCAGCATGCTCAGCAGGTTGTTGGTGATCCAGTACACACACAGAGCAGCGGGCAGGGTGAAGCCGATCCACAGGGAGATCAGGGGGGAGACGATCATCATGGTCTTGGCAGAGCTGTTATTCTGGGCACTCTGCTTGTTGATGGCGTTGGTCTTCATGGAGATGAAGGAGAAGATCACGCCGGTAATGGCGGAGATCACCGGCAGCAGGAACAGGCTGAAGCCGCCGGCAATGGTCCAGAACTGGAGCTGGGGGATCTGGGACAGGTCCACCAGACCAAAGAGGCTGAAGTTGATGACCTGCACACTCTGGCCCACACCGCCGGCGGCGGTGACCGCCTGCTGCACCGCGGCCAGGTTGTCCGCGTTGATAAGGGAGGCCAGATAAAGCTCATTGTAGTAGCCGGCAGTCTCAGTAAAGCTGGCGGCGGCCTGCTTGATCCAGCCCATGTCCACGGCCTGAGTGCTCCAGTTGACGGCCTCGGCAATGGCGTTGAGGGAGTTTGCGTCGGTAATGCCCATCATGTAGTGGATGGGCGCGCGGATGATGGGGTAGAGGACCATCAGGATGACCAGGGGGATCAGGGACCACAGGCAGCCGCCCATGGGGTTGACCTTCTCCTTCTCATAGAGCTTCTGGACCTCCAGATTATAGCGCTGCCGGTCCTTGCCATACTGCTTCTGCAGCTTCTGCATCTGGCCCTGCAGGATGTTCATCTGGATCATGCTCCGCTTGCCCTTCAGAGAGAGGGGGAAGAGCACCACCTTGACCACCAGAGCGAACAGGACCAGGGTCAGACCGTAGCTGCCACAGATGCTATAGAAAAACCGCAGCAGCCACGCAAAAGGGGTGAGGATGATTTCCATTTGTGCGCCTCCAAGTTACATTGTTCGCCGTTTCCTTGCGGTCACGGCACGGGGTCGTACTCGATGGATTTCTGCTTATGGAAGGGCTGACATTTCAGAATACGGCGAATGGCCAAAAAGCCCCCCTTAAGCGCACCGTATTTCTCCACCGCCTCCAAGGCATACTGGGAGCAGGTGGGGATAAAACGGCAGCAGGGGGGCCGGGCAGGAGAGATATGCTTGCGGTAAAACCGGATGAGCCAGAGCAGAAGGCGCTTCAAATCAGGCCTCCCCCTTCCGGAGCAGGCCCAGCTTGTCCGCCAGAGAGAGGAGGCTGCGCTCCACCTCCCGGTACCGGCAGTGGCCGGCACGGACACGGGCCACCACCACCAGGTCGTAGCCCGGCAGGAAGCGGTCCTCATGGATGCGGTAAGCCTCCCGGATGCGGCGGCGGGTACGGTTGCGCACCACCGCCTTCCCCACCTTCACGCCCACGGTGATCCCCAGGCGGCTGCGGGGGGAATTGTTCTTCCGGCAATAGAGTGCAAGACAGGGATTGACCGCGCTTTTGCCCTTGCTGTAAAGGCGGCGGAACACGTGGTTCTGCTTCAGGGATACGGTGTGTTCCACGGCGGTCCTCCTTTCCCGGTTCAAACTTCCGTATGCTGCGCAGGGGCGGTGGGAAAAGCTCCCCCGCCCCTATGAAATGCCCTATTCCATTTGCGGACCCATCAGTGGGTCAGACGGGCGCGGCCCTTCGCGCGGCGGCGGGCCAGGACCTTGCGGCCGTTGGCGGTACGCATACGCTTACGGAACCCGTGCTCCTTGGAGCGCTGGCGCTTCTTGGGCTGATAGGTACGAACCATGTTGGGACACCTCCTGTACAATAATCAAGCGGGTTGCCCCGCCCACCACAACAGCCTTTCAGCTGCGGTCGTCAAACAAAACTGCTTTACACCGCATGGATTTACACGATGCACATGGTATTATAGCCTATTTCAAAATGGCGTGTCAACCACTATTTTGCTTTCTTTTTTGGTTTTTTTATGCTTGCGGGCGGGAAATACCATATGTTGTGGCTGAGGTCCGACCGGACCCCACGCATAAGCCCAAAAACCGGGGGATTAGCCGCTCCTGTTTCCGGCAGAGTGTGTGGAAAGCTGTGTGGAAAAGTAGTTTCTTTTTATAATTGTATCGTTGCTTTCCACCGGGTGATTTGCTATAATAATGTCTACTGAATAAACTGTAAATCAGTTTATTTGCGCGGCAGCAGCCGCGCAATTCCATAAAACGGCTCAGGGGGGCCGTTTTATGGAATTCAGACATTGTTACAATGCGTATTTTCATTGGAACGCAGGACGTTCCAATGAAAGGTGCAAGCATTTTGGAAACTATTGTCCAAAATTCTTGCACTGGAACAAAGCCGAAAACCTTGAAAACCAAGGATTTCGGCTTTGTTCCGTACGCATTATAATGATATGCGTTAAATTATCTGTACTCCCGCCGTCGGCGGCAGCGTCCACGAGCCAGGTCTTGAAAGCCTCCGCTTTCAAGGTCTTGTTTTGCTGCGCCGACAGCGGCCATCCATTTTGACGAAAGAGGTGGTCTTTCCGTGAATTTACCGGCCGATCTCTGGGCCAAGGTCCTCTCTCTGATGGAGGGGGAGATGACCGCCACCACCATCAACACCTGGTTTGACGACGCCACCCCCGTGGCGCTGGAGTCCAATCGGTTTGTGCTCCACACCCCGTCCAACTTCAAGCGGGACATCATCAACTCCCGCTACCTGCCCGCCATTCAGAAGGCCCTCCACGAGCTCTTCTCCTCCGACTTTGAGGTGGTGGTGCTGGGCGAAGGGGAGCTGGAGGGTTATGGCAAGAAGAAGGTGGACGACGTCTTCCTCCCGGGCACCGAGGAATACACCTTCGAGCGCTTCGTGGTGGGCGCTTCCAACAAGTTTGCCCACGCCGCCGCCCTGGCGGTGGCCGAGCAGCCCGCCCAGACCTACAACCCCCTGTTCATCTACGGCGAGTCCGGCCTGGGCAAGACCCATCTGCTCTACGCCATCGCCCACAAGATCCATCAGTCCCACCCCGACTACCGCATCGTCTATATCAAGGGCGACTCCTTCACCAATGAGCTGATCCAGGCCATCCGGGAGGGCCGCAACCCGGAGTTCCGGGAGAAATACCGCTCCGCTGACGTGTTCCTCATGGACGACGTGCAGTTCATCGCCGGCCGTGAGTCCACCCAGGAGGAGATGTTCCATACCTTCAACACCCTGTATGAGGCCAAGCGGCAGATCGTGTTCACTGCCGACCGTCCCCCCAAGGAGATGCTGCGGCTGGACGACCGTCTGCGCACCCGGTTCGAGTGGGGCCTGCCTGTGGACATCCAGCCCCCCGACTACGAGACCCGGGTGGCCATCATCAAGACCAAGGCCATCCGCCGGGGCATGAACCTGCCCGACCCCGTCCTCCAGTATATCGCCGAAAACATCACCTCCAATGTGCGGCAGATCGAGGGCACCGTCAACAAGATCCTGGCCTTCCAGGAGCTGATGGGGGAGAGCGTGGACGTGGACACCGTCACCCGGGCCGTCCGGGACATGTTCAAGGACAAGGCGGAGTTCCTCCCCTCGCCGGAGATCATCATCGACGAGGTGAGCAAGTTCTACAACATCGACGTGGAGGCCCTCCGTGGGCAGGGCCGCACCAAGGACACCGCCCTGGCCCGGCAGATCGCCATGTACCAGATCCGCCGCATGACCAACCTGTCCCTGAAGGAGATCGGTAAGGAGTTCGACAACCGGGACCACACCACCGTCATGCACTCCATCGACCGCATCGAGAAGCTGACCAAGCAGTCTCCCGAGATCGCCGAGGTCATCAAGGACATCAACGCCAACATCAACGCCCGGTATGAATAAGGGTGGATGCAACCTGCATATTCATGCATAAATATGAATGGATATGGATGAAAGCTTCCAATTTTCCTTCCATGCGCCTTTCCACATTTCCACGGAAAATCGGGGACATGTGGAAAAGGGGATGTGGATAACTTTTTTGCCGTGGAAAGCCTGTGGAAAGGGGTCAAATTTTGTCCACACCCCCTGTGGAAGGCCCAGCCCATGCCCCTCAAGGAGTTTCGCCACTTTTCCACAATGTTTTCCCCTACGGCTTACTATTACGACATATATCCCTCCTCTCTCCAGAGGAGCGCGCGAAATCCAAGCGGAGCGTCTCCGCTCCTGATGAAACGGAGGATCACACCATTATGAAATTTTCTTGCGAAAAGGCCCTGCTGCAAGCGGCCATCTCCACCGCCTCCCGTGCCGTCTCTCCCAAGAGCTCCATTCCCGCTCTGGAGGGCATCCTGATGGAGGCCGGACAGGAGCTGCGGCTGACCGGCTACAATCTGGACACCGGTATCCGCACCATTGTTCCTGCCGACATCAGCGAAACCGGCACCCTGGTGCTGGCCGCCCGACTGTTCGGCGAGATCATCCGGAAGCTGCCCGACGACATCGTCACCTTCCAGACCGATAATTATATGGTGCACATCACCTGCGGACCCAGTGAATTCAACATTCTGGGCACCGACCCCGAGGAATTCCCCGAGCTGCCCACCGTGGAGTACCAGAATTCCCTCACCCTGGCACAGTCCAAGCTGAAAGCCATGATTTCCCAGACCATTTTTGCCGTCAGCGACAACGAGAGCCGCCCGGTCCACACCGGCTCCCTCTTCGAGGCCGACGACAAGGGCCTGACCATCGTCTCGGTGGACGGCTTCCGTCTGGCCCTCCGCCATGAGGCCATTGATCAGAAGGACGGCGCCCCGGAATTTTCCTTCGTGGTGCCCGGCTCCGCCCTGTCTGAGGTGGAAAAAATTTGCAGTGACTGCGACGAGCCGGTGTCCGTGACCCAGGGCGCCCGGCACATTATGTTCAAGGCGGGGTCCACCATGCTGGTGACCCGACGGCTGGAGGGCGAGTTCCTGGCTTACCGCCAGGCCATCCCCCGCAACAACGGCATCTGCCTGGAGGGTGAGACCCGGGCGCTGCTCTCCTCCATCGAGCGTGTGTCTCTGATCATTACCGAAAAGCTGAAATGTCCCCTGCGGTGCGTGTTTGAGGACGGTTTGATGAAGATTTCCACCAAAACCGCCATCGGCGACGCCTACGATCAGTGCCCCGTGTCCGGCGACGGCCAGGGTCTGGAGATCGGCTTCAACAACAAATATCTGATGGACGCCCTGAAGGCTGCCCCCGCCGACAAGGTGCAGCTGGAGCTGTCCACCAGCGTGTCCCCCTGCGTCATCCTGCCCACCGAGGGGGAGGAAAATTTCCTGTATATGGTACTGCCCGTCCGCCTGAAGGCCGGGGAGTAATCTGCCGCCCGTTACAAAAGAAAGGAAAAACACCTTGGAATTGCATCCTTACCTGCACAAAGTGCAATTTTATGAGACCGATGGCATGAGCATCGTCCACCATGGAAATTATATCCTTTGGATGGAGGAGGCCCGTACCGACTTTATGGATCAGATCGGCTGGAGCTACCACAGGGCGGTGGACGCGGGCATCGACTTTGCCGTTACCGACGTCAGCTGCAAGTACCGCTCCATGACCCGGTTCGGGGAGACGGTGGCCATCCACATGGCGGTGGAGTCCCTGTCTCCCGCCAAAATGCAGCTTTCCTATAAAATGATCAGCGTGGACACCGGGGAACTGCGGGCGGAGGGCACCTCCGGCCACTTCTTCTACGACCGGGCCAAGGCCCGGCCGGTGGCCCTGAAGCGGGCGCTGCCCGATCTGTGGGAACTGCTGCAATCCCTGCACGAAGAAGGGAGAAATTCGGAAGTATGAAGACCATTCAGTCCAAAATCACAACGGAATTTATCAAATTGGAGTCCCTGCTGAAGTTTGAAGGTTTGGTGGAGACCGGCGGGGAGGCCAAAGAGCGCATCCAGGACGGAGAGGTCCAGGTCAACGGCCAGGTGTGTACCATGCGGGGCAAGAAGCTGCGCCCCGGCGACGTGGTTACCCTGGATGACCTGCGCGTGGAAGTTTTATGATCGTAAAGTCGGTCTGCCTGGATTATTTTCGCAATTATCTGCACTTTGAGGGCGATTTTTCTCCCAATGTCAATGTGATCTGGGGGGAGAATGCCCAGGGCAAGACCAACCTGCTGGAGGGCATCGCCTACCTGTCCACCGCTTCCTCCCACCGGGCCCGGTACGACCGGGAGCTGATCCAGATGGGAGTGAACCATGCCTTTGTGAAAGCGGAGGTCTTTTCCCGGGGGCGGGACTTCACCCTGGAGGCCCGGCTGGGCCGGGGGGTGCGGCGGCAGCTTTTCTCCAACGGCGTGAAATTGAAGACCGCCGGGGAGCTGGCGGGGGTGCTCAACACCGTGCTCTTCTGCCCGGAGGATCTGTGGCTCATCCGGGAGGGGGCCGCGGTGCGCCGCAAGTTTCTGGACAGCTGCATCTGTCAGCTGCGGCCCCGCTATGCCGAGGCTTTGGCGGAATACCGGCGTCTTTATGAACATAAAACCCGGATTCTGCGGGATTGGGAGGAGCACCCCTCGCTGCTGGACACCCTGGATGAGTTCAATCTGCGTATGGCCCAGACCGGCGCAATGCTCATCCACTACCGGGCCTACTTTGTGAAGCGGCTTCAGGAGGTGACGCCCCCCATCCACCGGGATTTTTCCGGCGGAAGGGAGGAACTGGGGCTGCGCTACCAGACGGTGAGCACCATCGAAGATCCCCTGGCTCCCACCCGCACCCTGCTGGAACAGCTGCTGAAACACCAGGATTCCCACCGGAAGGCGGAGCTGGAGGTGCGGCAGTGTCTGTCCGGCCCCCACAAGGACGATCTGATCGTGGAATTGGACGGAGTGAGCGCCAAAACCTTCGCCTCCCAGGGCCAGACCCGGACGGCGGCATTGTCTCTCAAGCTGGCTTCCCGGGAAATTTTCTTCCAGGAGACAGGGGAGTGGCCGGTGCTGCTGCTGGACGATGTGCTCAGCGAGCTGGACCACAAACGACAGGAATTTGTCCTCAAACGCATCAACGGAGGACAGGTTTTTATCACCTGCTGCGAGGAAATGAGCCTGGACCGGCTGGGGGAGGGGCGTACCTTCCACATCCGGGACGGGGCCCTGGTGGGGTAATTGGTTTTCCACAAAATTGGCCCCATATGTGGATAAGATTCAGGAGAAGCCTATGATACTTTTGATCCTTGCTCTGCTCCCGCTGGTGGGGGGCTTTCTGCTGGAATTTCTGGTGTGCCAGTTCACCCGGAAGGGAAGCAGGCTGTGGAAGCTGATCCCCCCGGCGGCCGCCGCCCTGGTGACGGGGTACGTGGTGTTCCACCGGCTCAACCTGTGGGAGTCGGACAACTCACCGGTAACCCAGCTGCTCTTCATCCCCGGCCTGCCCGCCCTGGGGTTCTTTGTGGGGCTCTTTCTGGGCTGGCGGCTGTACCGATGGCTGTGGAAGCCCAAAATCGTCCGGGACAGAAAGGAGGACAAGTAGATGTATCTGCATCTGGGCCAGAACGTGGTGGTCCCCTTTCGGGACGTGGTGGGACTATTTGATCTGGACAACACCAGCTCCTCCCACCTGACCCGGTCCTTTCTGGAGCGGGCGGAGAAGGAGGGGCGGCTGGTCAACGTGTCCGACGATCTGCCCCGCTCCTTCGTGCTGTGCGACCGGCGGGAGGGACCGCCGGTGGTCTATCTGTGCCAGCTCTCCGCCGCCACTCTGCTGCGGCGGGCGGAAAACAATACACTGGTTTGAACTAAGAAGATTGGAGCGTTGAGAGTTGAGATATTTTATCCCGAGATCCCATATCTCCGCTCTCAACGCTCTACTCTGGACATAACTTGGAGGTTTTCAAATGTCTGAAGAATTGAACAGCACCACCCAGGTGGAGCACGAGTACGGTGGCTCCGAGATCCAGGTGCTGGAGGGCCTGGAGGCCGTCCGCAAGCGCCCGGGCATGTATATCGGCTCCACCAGTGAGTCCGGCCTGCACCACCTGGTGTACGAAATTGTGGATAACTCCATCGACGAGGCCCTGGCGGGCTACTGCGATGAGATCACCGTCTCCATCGGAGAGGGCGACGTCATCACGGTCGTGGACAACGGCCGCGGCATCCCCGTGGACATCCAGCCCCAGACCGGTCTGCCCGCCCTGGAGGTGGTCTTTACCATCCTGCACGCCGGCGGCAAGTTCGGCGGCGGCGGCTACAAGGTGTCCGGCGGCCTCCACGGCGTGGGCGCCAGTGTGGTCAACGCCCTGTCCGAGTGGCTGGAGGTTCGGGTCCACAAGGAGGGCAAGATCTATGAGATGAAGTTCTCCCGGGGCAAGGTGACCCAGCCCATGCAGGTGGTGGGGGACACCGATCGCCACGGCACCGAGGTGGTGTTCAAGCCCGACCCGGAGATGTTTGAGATCACCGAGTACAACTATGACACCCTCCATACCCGCATGCGGGAGGAGGCCTTCCTCAACGCCGGTCTGCGCATCCATACCATCGACAACCGCCCCGGCAAGGAGCAGCACGACACCATGCACTACGCCGGCGGTATCCGGGAGTTTGTGTCCTTCATCAACCGCTCCAAGGACCCCATCCACTCCGATGTGGTGTACATGTCCGGCATGAAGGACGACTCCATGGCGGAGGTGGCCTTCCAGTACAACGACGGCTACAACGAGACCATTGTGTCTTTCGCCAACAACGTCCACACCCCCGAGGGCGGCATGCACGAGGAGGGTTTTAAACGGGCGCTGACTACCGTACTCAACAACTACGGTAAAAAGATGAAGCTGCTGAAGGACGACGACAAGGTGTCCGGCGAGGACTGCCGGGAGGGCATTGCCTGCGTCATCTCGGTCAAGCTCACCGAGGCCCAGTTCGAGGGCCAGACCAAGGCCAAGCTGGGTAACAGCGAGATCCGCACCCTGGTCAACTCCATCGTCACCGAGAAGCTGACCGAGTATCTGGAGGAGAACCCCGCCGTGGGCAAGGCCATTCTGGAGAAGGCCCTCATGGCCAACCGGGCCCGTGAGGCCGCCCGCAAGGCCCGTGAGTCCATCCGCCGGAAGACCGCTCTGGGCGGCGCCGCCATGCCCGACAAGCTGCGGGACTGCAACGAGGTCAACCCCGAGCTCACTGAGATCTACATCGTGGAGGGCGACTCCGCAGGCGGTTCCGCCACCCAGGGCCGGGACAGCCGCTTCCAGGCCATCCTGCCTCTGTGGGGCAAGATGCTCAACGTGGAGAAGGCACGGGCCGACAAGGTGTACGGCAACGACAAGCTGACCCCCGTCATCACCGCCCTGGGCGCCGGCATCGGAGACGACTTCGACATCTCCAAGCTGCGCTATCACAAGATCATCATCATGGCCGATGCCGATGTGGACGGCTCCCACATCCGCACCCTGCTGCTCACCTTCTTCTTCCGGTTCATGCGGCCCCTCATTGAGCATGGCTACGTCTATGCCGCCGTGCCGCCGCTGTACAAGCTGACCCGGGGCAAGACCACCCGTGTGGCCTTCTCCGACGAGGAGCGTGACCAGGTGTCCGCCGAGCTGCGTGGCGATAACCCCAACGCCAAGGTGGATATTTCCCGGTATAAGGGCCTGGGCGAGATGAACCCCCACGAGCTGTGGGAGACCACCATGGACCCGGAGCGGCGTACCCTCAAGCGCATCGAGCTGGATGATGCCGTGGCCGCCGACCAGACCTTCACCATCCTCATGGGCGAGAAGGTGGAGCCCCGGAAGGAGTTCATCGAGCGCAACGCCAAGTACGCGGTGAATTTGGATTATTAAGGGAACGGGCGGTCCGGGAGGCCCGCCCCTACAAAGGAAATCCGTAGGGGGCGGCGTCCTCGACGCCCCGCCCTTGACCCCTATCATGAAGATTGAGAGGCAACAGCATGAGCAAAAAGCCACAGTACGACCCGGAGGAGATCCGGTATCCGGACCAGACCATCGTCACCTCACCGCTGGTGAAGGAGATGGAGCAGTCCTATATCGAGTACGCCATGAGCGTCATCAAGGGCCGCGCCCTGCCCGACGTGCGGGACGGCCTGAAGCCGGTCCACCGGCGCATCCTGTACGCCATGTACGAGGACAACCTGACCGCCGACAAGCCCTTCAAGAAGTCCGCCACCTGCGTGGGCGACGTGCTGGGCCGGTACCACCCTCACGGCGACGCCAGCGTGTATGACGCCCTGGTCCGCCTGGCCCAGGACTTCTCCATGCGCTACCCCCTGGTGGACGGCCACGGCAACTTCGGCTCCATCGACGGCGATCCCCCGGCCGCCTACCGTTACACCGAGGCCCGCATGTCCAAGATCTCCGACGAGATGCTGCGGGACATCGAGAAGGACACGGTGGACTGGGACCCCAACTTTGACGAGAGCCGCAAGGAGCCCCGTGTGCTCCCCTCCCGGTTCCCCAACCTGCTGGTCAACGGCTCGGCGGGTATCGCCGTAGGCATGGCCACCAACATTCCGCCCCACAACCTGCGGGAGGTCATTGACGCCGCCATCTGCATCCTGGACAATCCGGAGGCCACTCTGCCCGACCTGATGGAGCACGTGAAGGGCCCCGATTTCCCCACCAAGGGCATCATCATGGGCCGCTCCGGCATCCGGGCCGCCTACGCCACCGGCCGGGGCCGTGTGTGCGTCCGGGCCCGCACCGAGTTTGAGGAGTTCGGCAAGGACCGCACCCGCATCATCGTCACCGAGATCCCCTACCAGGTCAACAAGCGCCAGCTCATCAAGAACATGGCCGACCAGGTGGAGGACAAGCGTCTGGAGGGCATCTCCGACATCCGGGACGAGTCCGACCGCAACGGCATGCGGGTGGTCATCGAGCTCAAGCGGGACGCCAACCCCCAGGTGGTGCTCAACCGCCTGTTTGCCCAGACCCAGCTCCAGACCACCTTTGCTATCAACATGCTGGCCCTGGTGGACGACCAGTCCCAGCCCAAGATCCTGTCCCTGCGGCACATCCTGGACGAGTACATCGCCTTCCAGGAGCAGATCATCGTCCGCCGCACCAAGTATGACCTGAAGAAGGCTCAGGAGCGCGCCCACCTGCTGGAGGGCCTGCTCATCGCCCAGGACAACATTGACGAGGTCATCCACATCATCCGCTCCAGCTACGACAACGCCAAGGAGAACCTGATGAACCGCTTCGGTCTGGACGACGTCCAGGCCCAGGCCATTCTGGACATGCGCCTGAAAGCCCTCCAGGGCCTGGACCGGGAGAAGCTGGAGGCCGAGTACAAGGAGCTGGAGGCCCGCATCGCCTACTTCAACGAGCTGCTGGCCAGCGAGGAGAAGATCCGTGGCGTGCTGAAGGACGAGCTCACCGCCATCCGGGACAAGTATGGCGACGACCGCGTCACCGAGATCCAGGATGTGGAGGACGAGATCGACATCGAGGACCTCATCGAGGAGGAGGAGTGCGTCTTCACCCTCACCGCCGGCGGCTACATCAAGCGTACCCCCGCCTCCACCTACCGCACCCAGCGCCGGGGCGGCAAGGGCATCACCGCCATGGCCACCAAGGAGGAGGACTACGTGGATACGGTGTTTACCGCCTCCACCCATGACTATATCCTCTTCTTCACCAATAAAGGCCGGGTCCACCGGAAGAAGGGCTACCAGATCCCCGAGGCCGGCCGTACCGCCAAGGGCACCAACCTGGTGAACGTGCTGCCCATCGAGCAGGACGAGAAGGTCACCGCCATGATCCACCTGCGGGAGTTCCCCGAGGACCGGTATCTGGTGATGGTCACCCGGGCGGGTACCGTCAAGCGCATCCAGCTCTCCTCCATCTTTACCGCCCGCAAGGCGGGCATCCGGGCCATCACCCTGGAGGAGGGAGACGAGCTCATCACCGTCCGGGAGACCGACGGGGAGCAGAACATCCTCATCGTCACCCACGACGGCATGGCTATCTGCTTCAAGGAGACCGACGTGCGCTGCATGGGCCGCGACGCCTGCGGCGTCCGGGGCATTAACCTGCGTCCCGGTGACTTCGTGGTGGGCGCCGCCCGCACCAAGCCCGACCATCAGGTGCTGATGATCACCGAGAACGGTTACGGCAAGCGCACCGAAATGGATGAGTATATCCGTGCCGACGGTCCCCAGAAGCGAGGCGGCTTCGGCCTGAAGGGCTACAACGTCACCGAGAAGACCGGCCCCGTGGTGGGGGTCAAGGTGGTCAGCGACAACGACGACGTGCTGGTCATCAACGACGCCGGCGTCATCATCCGCATGGCGGTGTCTGGCATCTCCACCTACGGCCGTACCGCTCAGGGCGTCAAGATCATGAACCTGGAGGAGGGGGTCAAGGTGATCTCCTTCGCCCGCACCGACCACGAGGAGGAAGAGGAAGCCGCGGAGACTACCGAGGAGGTATGATCTATGCGCAGAAGACAGAGAGTGACCTATCGCCCCAGTAAGACCGGCTCGGTCTTCGGTGGTATCATGGGCTGCATCTTTGTGGGAATTGGTCTTTTTTTGGTCATTCCTACCTTTGGCGCCTTCGGCATTTTGTGGACCCTCATTGCCGTGGGCATCGTAGGCATGAATTTCTATCAGGCCTTTGGCAAAAAGTATCTGGGCCCCGAGATCCACATTGAGGAGGAAGGGGTGTCGGCGGACGACCCCAAGGGCGACCCTCAGCAGCGGCTGGAGCAGCTCCAGTCCCTCTACGACCGCCGGCTCATCACTGCCGAGGAGTATGAGCAGAAGCGGCAGGAGATTTTGAAGGAGCTGTAAGAGGAAACGCATGAAAACAGTTACCATTTACACCGACGGGGCCTGTTCCGGCAATCCGGGCCCCGGCGGGTGGGGGGCCATTCTGCAATACGGGGAGTTCAAAAAGGAACTCTCTGGCGGGGAGGCCCACACCACCAACAACCGCATGGAGCTTACCGGCGTCATCACCGCTCTGAAGGCCCTGAAGGAGCCCTGCATCGTGGAGCTCTACTCCGACTCCAAGTACGTCATTGACGCCCTGGAGAAGGGCTGGGCCCGGGGCTGGAAGGCCAGAGGCTGGGTGAAGGGGGACAAGAAGCCCGCCCTCAACCCCGACCTGTGGGCCACCC
Source organism: Flavonifractor sp. AGMB03687 (assembly GCF_017811815.1). Taxonomy (GTDB): domain Bacteria; phylum Bacillota; class Clostridia; order Oscillospirales; family Oscillospiraceae; genus Flavonifractor. The sequence goes on along the minus strand of NZ_JADKZI010000005.1, from coordinate 106,371 downwards.
TGCTGGACCTGTGCGACTACCACACGGTCCACCTCCACTGGGTCAAGGGTCACGCCGACAACCCGTATAACAATCGTTGTGACGAGCTGGCGGTGGCTGAAAGCCGGAAGTATAAGTAGGGGTCGATGCCCACATCGACCCGTCCATTGTCCAAAGGAGGACCTATGAAGATCGCCATTGTATTTGACAGCCAGACCGGCAACACCGCCCAGGTGGCCCAGGCCATCAAGGACGCCTGTGAGGGCCACGACATCGTGGCCTTTGGCCCGCCGCCCCAGAATGTGGACCAGGCGGAGCTGATCTTCGCCGGGTCCTGGACCGACAAGGGCTTTTGTACCGCCGAGATGAAGGAGTTTTTACATAGCCTGTATGGCAAGCGGGTGGCCCTCTTCGGTACCGCCGGCTTCGGCATTTCCGAGCTGTACTTTGCCTCCCTGTCCGACCGCTTCAAGGCGGGGGTCCCCAAGGGCAACCAGGTGGTGAGCAGCTTTTTCTGCACCGGCAAGATGCCCCAGACCATCCGGGACCGGTACGAGGAACAGCTGAAGGTCGATCCGGACAATGCCAGACTCAAGTCCATGATCCAGGCCTTTGACCTGGCCCTGATCCACCCGGATCAGAACGACCTGAACCAGGCCGCCGACTTTGCCCGGGAGGCCATGAAGGCGTAATAAAAAAGCGTGCTGCATTTGCAGCACGCTTTTTTGTTTATGGGTTCAGGACTGCTCCTGAAGCTTGTTCAGATAGCGGTAGATGCTGGTCTCCGTGGTTTTGAGGGCGGAGGCCAGCTCGGCAATGGCGCCCTTTACCAGGAAGATGCCCTTTTCGTCCAGACTGCGTACCATCTCCATCTTCTCCTGGTAGCTCAGGCGGGTAGGCTCCACCCCGAAGCGATCCAGCTCTTCCCGGATCGCACTGGATACCAGTCCTTCCACCGATACCTCAAAGCTGTTGTAAAAGGGGCTTTTGGCGGGGGCCTCGTAGGGCCGATAGCCCGAGATCATCACATTGAGGGCGTCCCGCAGCTCCACCAGCCGCTCCACATTGATGTTGACGGTGATCATGCCCTTCAGCTGCCGCTCCGGGTTGTTTTTCAAAAAGAAGGTGGCAGATTTCAGCTTATGCTTGGAGCGGGAAAGTGCCCGGTAATTGACGATGAAATCTTCTTTTTCGTAGGTTTTGGAGTCCAACAGACTACGTTCCAAAGAACGCATCTCGCTGCCGGGAATCATTTCATCGTCCATGGGATTGAGGACCTGATACACCACCCGATCATCCACGTCATATAAAATGATCTCAGCATCCGGTCCCAGCATTTCGCTGAAAAAATGCATCAAAGGTAAAATGGCATCCAAATGTTCCTTCCGTTCCATGTACGACTCTCCTCGTTAAGGTCGCAGTCTCTAGGTGTTTGACCTGATATTGTTGTTTTCAGTTTAACCCAAAACACCTGGAATGTCCAGAGAAAGGCGGGAAAATATAGGCACAGCAGTAGTCTGGGCAAAACCAGATTCCTGCTGTGCCAAAATGAGAAGAGAGTTTTAAGGGGGGTTAGAATTTAATGATGCCAATCAACTGGAGGAACATGAAGATAATAGCAATGGGAGCCAGGTACTTTACAGTAATGGTGTAATAACGGTTTACCTTCAATCCATCGCCAATGTTGATTTCCTCCAGAAGGGTCTTGGGCTTGAGGATCCAGCCAACCAGGATGACCATCAGAAGGGCACCCAGAGGTAGAAGAATGGCAGACACCACGGTGTCATTGAAGAAGTCAAAGATGGTTTTACCGAAGATGAATACATCAGCCAGAGGACCAAAGGACATCATCATGATAGAGCCGATAACGAAGACAATTCCAAAAACGATCCAAGTGGCCTTTTTGCGGGCAATTTTCAGTTCATCCACCAGGTAGCCCACAATAGCCTCCATGATGCAGATGGTGGAGGTCAGGCAGGCAAAGAACAGCATGATGAAGAAGATGGTAGCCAGGACCATACCGAACTTCATCTGAGCAAAAATGGTGGGTAGAGTGATGAATACCAGCGGGGGGCCCATGCCGGCTTCGATGTTGTAAGCGAAGGCGGCGGGGAAGATAATCAGGCCGAACATGACAGCAGCGCAGGTATCGCCCACGCCAACCATCAGCGTACTGCTGGTCAGGGACTTCTTGTGATCCAGATAGGAACCATAAATGACCAGGTTACCGGCGCCGACGCCCAGCGTAAAGAACGCCTGGCCGATAGCTGCCATGACCGTTTCTGCATTCAGACTGGAGAAATCGGGAACCAGATAGAATTCCAGACCGGCCTCTGCGCCGGGCAGCAGGATGGAGCGGATGGCCAGGAAGATGATCATGATAAACATGATGGGCAGCAGGACGTTACATACCTTTTCAATACCGCCCTTAACACCCCGCAGGACAATAAAGGTGGTGATAAGAAGCATAATGCCCAGCCACAGAATCATCTGGAACGGATCGGCGGAGAAAGAACCAAACATGGCACCGATCTCATCGCCGTTCATACCGCTGTATGCGCCGGTAACGGTCTTGAGCAGATAAGCCAGGGTCCAACCGGCGATGCCACCATAGAAAGACAGAGTCAACGTCAGAGCGATGACGCCAATAATACCTAAAAGATACCATTTCTTTCCCGGAAGCAGCTGCTTCAGAGCGGAGGTATAGCTGGTCTTGGTTTTACGGCCGATAGCAAATTCGGTCATTAGCACAGGGGTGCCAATGAATACCAAGGCCAGGAGGTAGACGACAATAAAGGCTGCGCCGCCGTGGCGGCCCACCAGATAGGGAAATTTCCAGATGTTTCCCAGTCCAATGGCACCTCCCATGGAGGCAAGGACGAATGCGATTCGACTTCCGAATTGTTCACGATTCGGAGATTGCAGGGTGTTTTCAGGCTTTCCCATTTTTGTCCCTCCTATCCTCTATCAAGCGTGCGGGGATGCAGGAGACCGTTCACATGGGAACAAGATTCAGTTATATGCTGGCAGCCCACCGGGCCGCCGCCCTGCGCATCCGCCGCTTGACAGCGGAGGAGAATGGGCATATAATTTCCTATGGATTCAGGATGCCGGCCCCGTTTGGGGCCGGTTTTCTGCCCATTGTGCCGCAGGAAAGTGCCAGCTTTCCTGCGGCTTTTTTTGCGCTGAGCCGTTCGACGGGCGTACAGGCACGCTTGTCCAAACAAAGCTGACTTAACTTTGTTCCGGCTATGGGGGGTCTCCCCGGTACAGTTTGTACCATTTGTTTTACTTTATACGGACCGGGGCCGTTTTGGCCCCGGTCCGGGGCGCGCATGGGCTTACAGCAGCTCGAAACCGGCGGTGAAGTGACGCAGGGCGGTGATGGGGCCCTCGTAGATCAGCTTCATGCCCTTATACTCGTCGCGGTGCTGGTAGATGTAATCCAGGGCATCCACGATGCAGTCCAGATGGTTGTTGGTGTAGACGCGGCGGGACACGGAGATGCGCATCAGCTCCAGAGCGGGCCAGATGGGCTCGCCGGTGACGGGGTCCTTGCCGCCGAAGGCGCAGGCGCCCATCTCTACGGCGCGGATGCCGGCCTCCTCATAGAGGGCCACGACCAGTCGCTGAGCGGGGAACTCGCACTGAGGAATCTGGGGGAAGAACCGGCGGGCGTCCACATAGATGCCGTGGCCGCCGCTGGGCTCCACGCAGGGGATGCCCTTTTCCTTCAGGCGGTCGCCCAGGTACTTGACCTGATTGATGCGGTACTCCAGGTACTCGTCGGTGGTAGCCTCTCTTAGACCAACCGCCAGAGCCTCCATGTCACGGCCGGACTGACCACCGTAGGTGATGAAGCCCTCGTGCACGATGGCCTGGACGTTGGAGTACAGGTAGAAGTCGTGGTTGCGGGTGACGATCAGGCCGCCGATGTTGACCAGGCCGTCCTTCTTGGAGCTCATGGTAGCGGTCTCACAGTAGGAGAACATCTCGCGGGTGATCTCCTTGATGTCCTTGTTCTCATAGCCGGGCTCGCGGGTCTTGATGAACCAGGCGTTCTCAGCCAGACGGGCGGAGTCGATGACCACGGGGATGTTGTGGGCCTTGGCAAACTCGCTGACCGCCTTGATGTTGGCCATGGAGACGGGCTGGCCGCCGTTGTTGTTGCAGGTGACAGTGATGATGATGACGGAGATGGAGTCCTCACCGTGCTCGTCGATGATCTTCTGGACCTTGTTCAGGTCGATGTTGCCCTTGAAGTCCTCGGCGGGGCTGGCGGCATCCAGACCGGCGTCGATAACGCAGTCCACGGGAATGGCGCCCAGGATCTCGGCGTTGCCATGGAAGGTGTCAAAGTGCATATTGCCTACGGCATACTTGCCGGGCTTGGCATAGTACTGAGCCATAATAAAGTCGGCGCCGCGGCCCTGGTGAGTGGGCTGCACATAAGGCATGCCGAAGACTTCCTGAGCAGAGGCTTCCAGTTTGTAGAAGCTCTTACAGCCGGCGTAGCTCTCGTCGCCCAGCATCATGGCGGACCACTGCTCGGTGCTCATAGCGGAGGTGCCGGAATCGGTCAGACAGTCCACATACACGTCCTCGGCCTTCAGACGGAAGGCGTTGTACTGGGCGTCCTTCAGAGCCTGGGTACGATAGGCCCGGGTGGTCTTCTTGATGGGCTCCACAACCTTGATGCGGAAGGGCTCAGCGTGCTGGAAGTTGCGTTCCATAATTGACACTCCTTATCATAAAATATTTCATTGTGTTTATTTTTCTCTCCTTGTGTAATAAATACTAACACCACAAAGTTATTGTGTCAATCATGTAATAATAAATCAAATTGTGTAAGAGAAATTGTACGCTTTAGATAAATATACATCGTGTAATAAATTCTAACATCAAAAATATGGACAGAGCGGCAAAAAAAGTACCTGCCGCAAAACCCTGCGGCAGGTACTTTTTGGAATGCTATTTGAATATATAAGTGGGAAAAAGACTGAAATCAGAACTTCACGCGTTCGGCAATATAAGCCTTGACCTGATCCATGGGGATTCTGACCTGCTCCATGGAGTCACGCTCACGGATGGTGACGCAGTGGTCGGCGGGGGTGTTCTCGTCGCCCACGGTCTGGAAGTCTAGGGTGATGCAGAAGGGAGTGCCGATCTCGTCCTGGCGGCGATAGCGCTTGCCGATGGAGCCGGCGTCGTCGTAGTCCACCATGAAGTCCTTGGCCAGCTCGTCCCGCAGCTGCTGGGCGGGGCCGGACAGGACCTCCTTCTTGCTCAGGGGCAGCACGGCGCACTTGAAGGGAGCCAGAGCGGGGTGGAGGCGCAGCACGGTGCGGATGTCGTCGTTGCCCTTCTTGTCCTGGCCCACAACCTCCTGATCGAAGGCGTCCACCAGGAAGGCCAGGGTCACGCGGTCGGCGCCCAGAGAGGGCTCGATGACGTAGGGGATATAGTGCTCGTTCTTCTCCTGGTCAAAGTAGGTCATATCCTTGCCGGAGGTGGTCTGGTGGGCGTTCAGGTCGAAGTTGGTGCGGGAGGCCACGCCCCACAGCTCGCCCCAGCCGAAGGGGAAGACGAACTCAAAGTCGGTGGTGGCGTTGGAGTAGTGGGAGAGCTCCTCGGGATCGTGGTCCCGGAGCCGCAGGTTCTCGTCCTTCATGCCCAGGTCCAGCAGCCACTGATGGCAGAACTCCTTCCAGTACTTGAACCAGTCCAGCTCGGTGCCCGGCTGGCAGAAGAACTCCAGCTCCATCTGCTCGAACTCGCGGGTACGGAAGGTGAAGTTACCGGGGGTGATCTCGTTGCGGAAGGACTTACCGATCTGGCACACGCCGAAGGGCAGCTTGCGGCGGGTGGTGCGCTGCACGTTCTGGAAGTTGACAAAGATGCCCTGGGCGGTCTCAGGACGCAGGTACACGGTGTTCTTGGCGTCCTCGGTAACACCCTGGAAGGTCTTGAACATCAGGTTGAACTGACGGATGTCGGTCCAGTTGTGCTTGCCGCAGGAGGGGCAGGGGATGTTGTGCTCCTCCACAAAAGCCTTCATCTCCTCCTGGGACAGGGCGTCCACAGGCTTGGGCAGGGTGAAGCCGGTCTCGGCGCACCAGTCCTCGATGACCTTGTCGGCGCGGAAGCGCTCCTTACACTCCTTACAGTCCATCAGAGGATCGGAGAAGCCGCCCACGTGGCCGGAGGCCACCCACACCTGGGGATTCATCAGGATGGCGGCGTCCAGACCCACGTTGTAGGGGTTCTCCTGGACGAACTTCTTCCACCAGGCCTTCTTCACGTTGTTCTTCAGCTCCACACCCAGGGGGCCGTAGTCCCAGGTGTTGGCCAGGCCGCCGTAGATCTCGGAGCCGGAGAAGATGAAGCCGCGGCCCTTACACAGGGTGACGATCTGCTCCATGGTCTTTTCGGTGTTTTTCATGTCACATACTCCTTTTATCTGGCTCAGAACGGTACTCACGCCTCGGCACGCTCGCGGCCGGGTCGATAACTTCTCCGTCTCCGTGCAGACTCGGTCCGCTTCCAGCGGCCCTGGGCTCTGCCCTGCGCTCCGGCGTTATCTCCCCTGCTCACGGCCTCAGACGCTGTAAATAAAAAACGCCCTGAGCCGTTTTTCGGCTCAGGGCGAACAAAATGTCCGTGGTTCCACCTGAATTCGTACCTGGCTGGTACGCTCTTCGTTCCCGGTAACGGCGGGGGACCGGCGGGGCATTGCCTCCCCGCGGCTCACGGGCGCCTTCCCTCCACCTCCGCCGGAGCCTTGCACCGTCCGGCTCCTCTCTGGTGCGGAAACATGGGGGTACTCTTCCCGATCACTGCCTTATCGTGGGCCATTCTATCATTTTTTCCCCCTACCGTCAAGGCAAAAAGGGGCGAAAGCTCACCGGCGGCTCATAATTTCGTCCAGCAGAGCGTGGGCGGCCTCCTCCTTGCTCAGCAAGGGCAGTTCACGGGCTCCGTCGGAGGAGATGAGGGTGAGCACGTTGGTATCCACTCCGAAACCGGCCCCCGCCTGCTTCAGGTTGTTGGCGGCGATGAGGTCGATGTGCTTTTTCTCCAGCTTCTTCTTGGAGTTTTCTACCATATCCTTGGTCTCCATGGAGAAGCCGCACAGGAACTGACCGGGCGCCCGGTGCTCGCCCAGCCAGGCCAGGATGTCGCTGGTGCGGGCCAGGGGGAGGAAGAGGTCGGCGTCGGTGCCGCTCTTCTTGATCTTATCCTCCGCCACGGAAGCGGGGCGGTAGTCGGCCACGGCGGCGGCCTTGATGATGATATCCTGTTCCGGGGCCCGACTGGTCACCGCGTCAAACATATCCTGGGCGGACAGGATGTCCACCACCTCCATATAGGGGGGCTTTTTCAGGTTCACCGGCCCGGACACCAGGGTGACTTCCGCTCCCCGGGCGGCGGCGGCTTTGGCGATGGCGTAGCCCATCTTGCCGGTGGAGTGGTTGGTGAGATAGCGCACCGGGTCCAGGGCCTCCTGGGTGGGTCCGGCGGTAACCAGCACCTTGAGGCCGGTCATGTCCTTCTCATGGCTGAGGGCGTGGAGGACGCATTCCAGCAGGTCCTCCGGCTCGGGCATCTTGCCCTTGCCCACGGCGCCGCAGGCCAGGCGGCCGCTGGCGGGCTCCACGATCTCCCAGCCGTACTTCCGCAGAATGTCCAGGTTGTCCTGGGTGACGGGGTTCTCGTACATCTTGGTGTTCATGGCGGGGGCGGCGATCTTGGGGCAGTTGCAGGCCAGAATGGTGGTGGTCAGCATGTCGTCGGCCAGGCCGTGGGCCAGCTTGGCCAGCACGTTGGCGGTGGCGGGAGCCACCAGCACCAGGTCGGCCTGGTCGGCCAGGGCAATGTGCTCCACCTGGAACTGATAGTTGCGGTCGAAGGTGTCCACGCTCACCCGGTTGCCGGTGAGGGACTCAAAGGTGTGGGGTCCGATGAACTCGGTGGCGTTGCGGGTCATCACCACCTGGACGTTGGCTCCCTGCTTCACCAGGGCGGAGGCCAGGTTGGCGGATTTGTAGCAGGCAATGCCGCCGGTGACCCCCAGCAGCACGGTTTTTCCTTTTAACTGCATGGCAAAATGCTCCTTATGATCTGTCGGGGCGGCCCTTAGCCGCCGGAATCGGTTCCTCAATTATAGCAGACAGAACGTAGGTTTTCCACATTCCCATTGCATTTTGGGGACAAAACCGCTATAATGTTTCAGGCTGTTCCCGTCCGGGGCCGCTGTACTCTCAGGAGACGGTAGGTCGTGCAGGACAGGGGAGCGGTCACCCAAAATACGCGCTGTATCCTGAGAGAGGAACGGCAGCTGGAGGTAATTGAATATGAAAAAAGCGCTCACCCGGTCTCAGCGGAGCAAGCAGGTGCAGGGCATGGCCATTCTGGCTATGTTTACCGGCATTATCTTTTTGCTCACCTTCACTCCCCTGGGTCTCATTGACCTGCCTGTCATCAAGGCCACCATTCTCCACGTACCGGTCATCATCGGCTCCATCCTGCTGGGGCCCAAGAAGGGCGCGTTCCTTGGAGGAATGTTCGGTCTGTCCAGCCTGATCAAGAATACGCTGGTGCCCGGTCTTTCCTCCTTTGTGTTTACCCCCCTCATCCCCGTGCCCGGTCTGGACCGTGGCAGCCCCTGGGCCCTGTTCATCTGCTTTGTGCCCCGTATCCTGGTGGGCGTCACCCCCTGGCTGGTGTACACCTTTATTAAGTTCCTGTTCCGCAAGTCCAACGCCGGTGTCCAGACTGTGGGCATGGTGATCGCCGGTATCGTGGGCGCCCTCACCAACACCGTCCTGGTCATGGGCTCCATCGGCGTGATCTTCACCGAGGCCTATGCCGCCGCTCAGGGCATCCCCGCCGACGCGGTGATGGGCTTCATCCTGGGCATCGTGGCCGCCAACGGCATCCCCGAGGCCATTGTGGCCGCCGTCATTACCCCCGCGGTGTGTGTGCCTATGGTGCGGGCCCTCAAGCTGGAGAAGAAGGCCCCCGCCGCTGCCGTGGAGCAGCCCGCCTGAGATGCTGCTGGCGGTTGACATCGGCAACACCACCGTTGCCATTGCAGGCCTCCGGGGGGAGCAGGTGGCCTTTGTGAAAAAGCTGCCCAGCGACCCGGCCCTGGACTGGACCGCATCCCTCAAAGAACTGCTGGAGGGGGTGGAGGCCAAGGGGGCTGTCCTCTCCTCGGTGGTACCTGCTCTCACTGGCCCGGTGGGGGAGGGGCTGAAAGCCCTTACCGGAAAGCCCGTGCTGGTGGTGGACAAATCTACCGACACCGGCCTGGATCTCAGCAGGTACGACACCGCCAACCTGGGGATGGACCGGGTGGTGGACTGTGTGGCCGCCCTGGCCCGGTACACCCCTCCGGTGGCCGTCTTTGACATGGGCACCGCCACCACTCTGTCGGTGGTGGACCGGGGAGGGCTGTTCCGGGGCGGCATGATTTTGCCCGGCCTGGCCCTGTCCCTGGAGGCCCTGTCCGCCCGGGCCGCTCAGCTGCCCCCCATCACCCTGTCCCAGCCCGAAGGACTGCTGGGCACCGACACCGTGTCCTGCATGAAATACGGCGCCCTCTACGGGGCCGCCGGGGCTATTGAGGGCATCGTGGGCCGTCTGGAGGAGGAGCTGGGTCCTCTGACGGTGGTGCTTACCGGCGGCAACAGCACTCTGGTACGCCCCCTGCTGCGCATCTCCACCGCCTGGGAGCCTCACCTGACCTATCTGGGGCTGGGGGAGATCTGGCGGCGCAGACAACCATAGCATATGATGGGAAAAAACCGGCCCCATTTGGGGGCCGGTTTTCCTTTTATACGTTGCGTGCTGTTCTTTTGGAGCGGTTTGATATATACTAGGCTCAAACCGGGAAAAGGAGCGGTGAAGATGGACAGACGCAGGTTGGCTGACGTGGCCGCAGGGCGCAGACCGGCGGAGCTTGTGCTGAAAAACGCCCTTGTAGTCCATGTATTTACAGGAGAGATGACCCAGTGTGACGTAGCCATTGAGGGCGGATACATCGCGGGTCTGGGCAGCTACCACGGCCTGGAGGAGCACGACTGCACCGGTAAGATCGTCTGCCCGGGGTTTATCGACGCCCACATACACATGGAGTCGGTGATGGCCTCCCCCTTTGAGCTGGCCCGGGCCATCGTGCCCGCAGGCACCACCACCGTGGTGGCCGACCCCCATGAGATCGTCAACGTGTGCGGTACGGCGGCGGTGGATTACCTGCTGGAGGCCACTGAGAAGCTGCCCCTGAACGTGTATCTGATGCTGCCCTCCAGCGTGCCCGCCACCCCCTTTGAGACCAACGGTGCGGAGTTTGGAGCGGCGGAGATGGCTCCCTACCTCTCCCACCCCCGGGTGCTGGGCCTGGGCGAGGTAATGAATTATCCGGCGGCCATTGCCGGGGACCCCGATGTGGTGGAGAAGATCGAGCTGGCCCGGCGCTTCGGCAAGCTGGCCGACGGCCACGCTCCGGGAATCACAGGCGGGGATCTGCAGGCCTACGCCTCTCTTGGCATTGCCACGGAGCACGAGTGCACCACCTTTGCCGAGGCGGCGGAAAAGCTGCGGGCGGGGATGGCGGTGCTGGTCCGGGAGGGCAGTGCGGCCCAAAACACCGCCGCCCTTCTGGAGGGCTGGCTCAAGTCCGGGTATCCCGACGACCGGCTGCTGCTGTGTACCGACGACAAGCACATCGACGATGTGAGTGAAACGGGCAACGTGCGCCATAACGTGCACCTGGCCATCCAGCTGGGGGTGGACCCGGTGACCGCCATCCGGATGGCCACCATCAACGCCGCCCGGGTATACGGGCTGCGGGAGCTGGGCGCCGTGGCCCCCGGCTATCGGGCTGACCTGGTGGTGCTGGACCGGCTGGAGAATGTGTCGGTGCGCACGGTGTATAAGGACGGCGTGGAGGTTTCCCGGGCCTTTGCGGGGCTGGCCCCCGTGCCTGTCCCGGCGGCACTGACCCACTCGGTGCGCTGCCAGGCCCTGACCGAGGCCGACGTGGCGCTGCCGGTAGGGGGGAAGGCCCACTGCATCCAGCTGGTGCCCCATCAGATCGTCACCCGCCATGTGGTGGAGGAGGTGCCCAGCCGGAATGGGTTCTTCACCCCGGACGCCGTCTATACCAAGCTGTGCGTGGTGGAGCGCCACGGCAAAAACGGCAACCTTGCGGTGTGCCCCCTGAAGGGCTACGGCATCACGGGAGGCGCCATCGCCACCAGTGTAGCCCATGACAGCCACAACATCATTGCGGCAGGGGACAATGACCGGGACATTGTGACGGCGGTCAACCGGCTGCGGGAGATGGGGGGCGGCTATGTGCTGTGCGCCGGGGGCGAGATTTTGGGTGAGGTGCCGCTGCCCATCGCCGGGCTCATGAGCGACGCGCCCTGGGAAATTGTGCGGGACGCAACGGCGGCCATTTTGCGCAAGGCCTATGGGATGGGCATACCCAGCCATGTGGACCCCTTCACCACTCTGTCCTTCCTGGCCCTGCCGGTGATCCCCCAGCTGCGGCTCACCGACCGGGGGCTGTTCGACGTGGACCGCTTCACCCTATTAAACGAAAACAAATGAAATAACGGGGTCCTCCCACTGGGGGAGGGCCCCGTTATTTGTTTTCCTTTTTCAGTTCCTTCAGCATCTTCAGCTTTCGGTGGCGGTACCACACGCAGTTGAAGATGTTGCCGATGATGAGGATGTTGCCGCACAGGTAGAGCCACACCAGCATGATGATGATGGAGGCCAGGGACCCGTACACCAGGGAGTACCGGGAGGACAGGCCGATAAACAGGGAGAAGAGCATGGAGAAGGCGGACAGGGCCACCGAGGCCAGGAAGGCGCCGGTGAGCACCGGCGGCCGGGGCTTGCCCCGGGGAGCCGCCACCCGGTACACCAGCAGCACGAAGAGAAAGACGAACAGGAAGAGCAGCAGAAAGCGCATCCACTGCCAGTCCCAGGGCAGGGTGTGGGAATCCAGGTGGAGCAGCCCCTCCACCGCTTGAAAGAGCCACCCGCCGGTGAGAAGCACCACCAGGGACAGGAAGATGGTGACCAGCAGCAGCAGAGCAAAGAGCACGCTGGCGATCACCTGCCGGAAGCCCAGGTAGCCCTTGCGGCCGTAAATCTCGTCCATGATGTTCATCAGGGCCCGGAAGGCCGCCGAGGCAAAGAACACCGTCATGAAAATACCTGCAATCAGCATGCCGGGGGACTCATTGGTGGTGATGTAGCTCACATAATCCCGCAGAATACCCAGAATGGCCTCAGGCAGCAGGGGAGCGGCGGCGGAGATCAGCTCCTCCAGGTCCACCGGCAGCAGGCTGATAAAGGCGTTGATGCAGATGAGCAGGGGAAAGAAAGACAGGATCAGGAAGTAGGCCAGCTCGGCAGCCGAGCGGGAGATGTGCTTGGAGAAGTAGAGCTCCACCATCTCCACAATGAATTTCACCGGCTTCTTTTGCAGCAGCTCCTTGGGCATGGACCCACCTCCCTGACACAGGTTCCTTTTGAATATACCATATTATGGAAGATAATGCAAGAGGCAGGCCCTGGGGAAGGCCGCCGTACCCTATTTTTGGGCAGCAAAAAACCGCCTGCGCGGCAGGCGGTTTCATGTTGACCACAGATTAGGCCAGCTTGTTCAGCTTGATGGTCATGGCGCTCTTCTTGTGAGCGGCGTTGTTCCGGTGCAGCAGACCATGACCCACGGCCTTGTCGACCGCCTTAACGGCCACCTTGTAAGCGCCCTCGGCCTCGCTGCGGTTGCCTTCGACCACAGCGGCCTCAAACTTCTTGAGTTCGGTCTTGAGGGCGGACTTAGCGGCCTTATTCTGCATGGCCTTGGTCTTGTTCACCAGGACACGCTTCTTGGCAGACTTAATATTCGGCAAACCAAACACCTCCTCCGATGACGATAGTAATACACATAGTTTGCCCTGTGCATTTTTACATTCTAGCAGGTGAGCGAAGAAATTGCAACAGTTTTTTTCAGATTTTTTCACTTTTTTTGTATATGGGGCGGCTCTCCGCAAAAAATAGAGGAAAGCCGTATACAAAACACCATATCTTGGGGTTACAGGAGGGTCAGTATGGAGAAAAGACGGACCGATCTGGCGGTGGAGGCCGCCCAGCTGTGGCGGGAAGGGGGCGCCGGGGAGCTCCGGGGGGTGGAGCAGACCGAATCCACCCGGGAGGGCTACCCGGTGACCACGGTGCGGATTGTGGACGAGGAGGGGGCCAAGGCCATCGGCAAGCCGGTGGGCACCTATGTGACCATCACCCTGGACGGGCTGGCCCGCCGGGAGGAGGACGCCTTCGGCCGGGCGGCCCGGGCGGTGGCCGCTGAGCTCAATGCCCTGCTCAAGCTGCCGGAGGGGGCCCCCGCCCTGGTGGTGGGGCTGGGCAACCGGGCCATCACCCCGGACAACATCGGCCCCGCCGCCGCCGACCACACTATGGTCACCCGCCATCTGGTGAAGCAGGTGCCGGAGCACTTCGGTTCCTTCCGGCCGGTGGCCGCCCTGGCGGCGGGGGTGCTGGGCACCACCGGCGTGGAGAGCGGGGAGCTGGTGCGGGCCGTCACCGAGAAGATTCGCCCATCCTGTGTCATTGCGGTAGATGCTTTGGCCTCCCGCAGTTTAAGCCGGGTGTGCAACACCATCCAGCTGGCGGACACCGGTATCACCCCCGGATCGGGGGTGGGCAACGCCCGGGCGGCTCTGGACCGGCGGAGCCTGGGAGTACCCGTCATTGCCGTGGGGGTGCCCACGGTGGTGGACGGAGCCACCCTGGCCGCCGACCTGCTGGCCGAGGCGGGCCAGGCCGACCTGGACCCCCAGGCCCTTCAGGGGGCGGGGGAGGGGGTGCTGGTCACCCCCAGGGACATCGACGCCAAGGTCACCGACCTGGCCAAGGTGGTGGGATTTGGCATCAACCTGGCCCTCCAGACCGGCCTGACGGTGGAGGATGTGGAGCTGTTCCTCAGCTGAGGAGGCGGATGCAAAAAAAGACCTGCTGCGTGCTGCAGCAGGTCTTTTTGGTTATTCTTCGTCGAGCTTCAATACGGCCATAAACGCCTCGGTGGGGATCTGAACCGTACCCAGAGAGCGCATCTTCTTCTTGCCCTCTTTCTGCTTCTCCAGCAGCTTCTTCTTACGGGTGATGTCGCCGCCGTAGCACTTGGCCAGCACGTCCTTGCGCATGGCCTTGACGGTCTCACGGGCAATGACCTTGCCGCCGATGGCGGCCTGCACCGGGATCTCGAAGAGCTGACGGGGGATGTTCTCCTTCAGCTTCTCACACAGGCGGCGGGCACGGGGATAGGCCTTGTCCTTGTGGGCAATGAAGGAGAGGGCGTCCACCTGGTCGCCGTTGAGGAGCATATCCACCTTCACCAGCTCGGACACCTCGTACCGGTCCATCTCGTAGTCCAGGGAGGCGTAGCCCTTGGTGCGGGCCTTCAGGGTGTCGAAGAAATCGTAAATGATCTCGCCCAGGGGCATGGAGTAGTGGAGCTCCACCAGGTTGGTGTCCAGGTACTGCATGTCCTTGTACTCGCCCCGGCGCTCCTGGCACATGGGCATGATGTTGCCCACGTAGTCGGGGGGAGAGACGATGGACACCTTGGCGTAGGGCTCCTCCGCCATCTCGATGTTGGCGGGATCGGGGTAGTTATGGGGGTTATCCACCATGACCACGGTGCCGTCGGTCTTGGTGATGCGGTAGATGACGGAGGGCAGGGTGGTGATGAGGTCCAGGTCGAACTCACGCTCCAGCCGCTCCTGGATGATCTCCATGTGGAGCATGCCCAAAAAGCCGCAGCGGAAGCCGAAGCCCAGGGCGGCGGAGGATTCCGGCTCGAAGGACAGGGAGGCGTCGTTGAGCTGGAGCTTTTCCAGGGCATCCCGCAGGTCGGGGTACTTGGAGCCGTCCTCGGTGTAGATGCCGCAGTACACCATGGCCCGGGCGGGGCGGTAGCCGGGCAGAGGCTCGGCAGCGGGGGAGTCGGCGCCGGTGATGGTGTCGCCCACCTGGGTGTCCTTCACGTTCTTGATGGAGGCGGTGAAGTAGCCTACCTCGCCGGCGATGAGTTCGTTGCAGGGCTCCATGCCCAGGGGGAGCAGGTGGCCGCACTCCAGCACCTGATAGGTGGCGCCGGAGGCCATCAGCTTCACGTTCATGCCGGTCTTGATGGTGCCCTCCATGACGCGGAAGTAGACGATGACGCCCCGGTAGGCGTCGTACTGGCTGTCAAAGATGAGGGCCTTCAGGGGGGCCTTGGGGTCCCCCTTGGGGGCGGGGACGTTCTTGACGATGTCCTCCAGCACGGCGGGGATGTTAATGCCCACCTTGGCGGAGATCTCGGGGGCGTCCTGGGCGGGGATGCCGATGATGTTCTCGATCTCGTCCTTCACCCGCTGGGGCTCGGCGGCAGGCAGGTCGATTTTGTTGACCACCGGCAGGATCTCCAGGTCGTGCTCCATGGCCAGGAAGGTGTTGGCCAGGGTCTGGGCCTCGATGCCCTGGGCGGCATCCACCACCAGGATGGCGCCCTCACAGGCGGCCAGGGACCGGGACACCTCGTAGTTGAAGTCCACGTGGCCCGGGGTGTCGATGAGGTTGAGCTCGTAGGTGTTGCCGTCCTCGGCGGCGTAGTTGAGCTTGACGGCGCGGGCCTTGATGGTGATGCCGCGCTCCCGCTCCAGGTCCATGTTGTCCAGCAGCTGGGACTCCATCTCCCGGGCGGTGACGGCGTTGCACTGCTCGATCAGCCGGTCGGACAGGGTGGACTTGCCGTGGTCGATGTGAGCGATGATCGAGAAGTTACGAATCTTGGATTGATCAGTCATAGACAAACCTCCAGTTGGGGGATGAACCAAATCAAAGCCCAGCGCAGCGGGTTTGATTTGGAGAGGACGAGCAACGGAATGAGTGAGCTTTGCCCGTCAGGGGAAAGCGAAGGATATGGAGTTTGGGAGGACGAGGCCCCTTACTTCTCCCGGCGCTCAGCGGTACGGCGGTTGATGCGCTCGCCGGTGTTGTGGATGATCTGGAGCAGGGACTGGTACAGGCCGGGGTAGTTCTCCATCAGGGCGTCGTTGTTCATGGGGGGGAAGGTGCCCTTGTCCTTGGCGTGGGCGGCCAGGGCCTCGGTGTAGTCGGCCTCGGCGCAGATCATGTCGGCAAAGGGCACGCCGGCGGTAAACTGCCGGGCGGGGACGGAGAAGAAGTCCTCGTTCTGGGTGCCGTCCGCCCGGTACAGGTGGCGGAACAGCTTATAGATGGCGGTGCCCAGATAGTCGGCGGCGGCGTTGATGGCCTCCTTCTTGCCGGTCTTGCCCAGCAGGTCGAAGAGCACGCCGGTGGAGTTGACCAGCAGCTTCTTGTTCAGGGTGGCCAGGATGGAGCCGTGGAGCACGTTGTCCTTCTCGGTGGAGTAGTCGTACAGCTCCTCGGCGGCGATGGTGGTGCCGTCCCGGCTCAGGGTGCGGCCCAGCAGGAAGTCGGCGGACACATTATAATAATTGCAGGCTTTGATGACAAAGGCAAGGCCGGGCTCCCGGACGCCGTTTTCATAGTGGGACAGCAGCGCCTGGCTGATACCCAGGTCCTTGGCCACCGCCCGCTGAGACGCCCCCTTCTCCTGCCGCAGCAGGGACAGGCAGCGGGAAAAATCTGAAGTCATAGTACACCTCTCCTCAAAAACAGTGTGTATAGTATAATTTCAAAAATACCAAAAGTAAAGCGATTTTTTTCACAATATTTTTCACCCTGGTCCTTGTGATTGTCGTAAAGGCAGGTGTATAATAGTCATACCGCCAAGTATTTGGCACAAGTACGGATCTTTGAAACGGAGGAGTTTCCAATGGCTATTCATATGTTCCAGACTCTGATCGACACTCTGAAGAAGAGCCCCAAGCGCATCGTCTTCACCGAGGGCGCCGACGCCCGTATCCTGGAGGCCAGCGCCCGTCTGCTGGCCGGTACCTTCCTGACCCCCGTGCTCATCGGCAACGAGGCTGAGGTCAAGGCTGCTGCCGAGGAGGCCGGCTACAACATCCGCGGCGCCGAGATCATCGACCCCGCCACCTACCCCGACATGGACAAGATGGTGGAGGCCATGGTGGAGCTGCGTAAGGGCAAGATGACCGCCGACGAGTGCCGCGCCGCTCTGAAGAAGGGCAACTACTTCGGCACCATGCTGGTGAAGATGGGCGTGGCCGACTGCCTGCTGGGCGGCGCCACCTACTCCACCGCCGACACCGTCCGTCCCGCCCTGCAGTTGATCAAGACCAAGCCCGGCAACAAGATCGTGTCCTCCTGCTTCATCATGGTCCGTGAGGGCGTGGGCGACAGCACCGTGCTGGCCATGGGCGACTGCGCCATCAACATCGATCCCACCGAGGACGAGCTGGTTGAGATCACCACCGAGGTGGCCCACTGTGCCCGTACCTTCGGCATCGACCCCAAGGTCGCCATGCTGAGCTACTCCACCAAGGGCTCCGGCAAGGGCGAGACCGTGGACAAGATGCGTCACGCCTACGAGAAGGTCATGGCTACCAAGCCCGACTTCGCCGTGGACGGCGAGCTGCAGTTTGACGCCGCCGTGTCTCCCAAGGTGGGCCAGCTGAAGTGCCCCGGCTCCGAAGTGGCCGGCTACGCCAACACCTTTATCTTCCCCAACATCAACGCCGGCAACATCGGCTACAAGATCGCCCAGCGTCTGGGCGGCTTCGACGCCTACGGCCCCGTGCTGCTGGGCCTGAACGCCCCCATCAACGACCTGTCCCGCGGCTGCAACGCCCAGGAGGTCTACTCCATGGCCATCATCACTGCTGCGCTGGCCTAAGGAACTGTACATCAAACCGGAGCACCCGTCAGGGTGCTCCGGTTTTTTCTATTTGCAAGTTTTCTGGCAAATTGACAAAAAAAGTTTGGCGGACAGGGGCGGAGAACCGCCGGTCTTGGGGGTGGGGCCGCCGGTTACAAAAGAGGCCTACCAGATGTGGTGGAGTGAAAATTTCTTCCGCCGTTTGCATGGGAATGGTCGGTTTTCCCCGGAAAGACTTGACTTTTTGCAAGAATGCGTGTATGATTACGACTGTAACCATTTGTAACCTTTTCGTTTCCACCTGTTACCGATTCGATACAGACTGGAAACAGACATACTTTTATTTCACGATATAGGAGGGGAATCCCCCCATGGACGAGATCCTTCATATTCCGCAGGAGACCGACGGCGAGAGTCTGGCCCTCCGTCTCCGCAGCTGGGCGCAGGCCGCCGGCGCCGCCATTCAGGCCGGCGTGAAGCGGTTCCAGCACTGGTCGGACGCCGCCACCGCCGGCGGCGGGCGCATCATCAGCCCCCTGCACTTCCTGGCTGCTGCCGCTGTGCTGGGCGTGGCCGCGGTGGTGACCACCGTGTATACCCCCGCCTATGTGGTGGAGCTGGACGGCGTGGCTCTGGGCACCGTGGCCTCCAAGCAGGTCTTTGAGCAGACCGTGGACCGGGTAGAGGCCCGCGCCACCGAGATCCTGGGCTATGATTACACCCTGGACGGCGACATCACCTACTCCTTGGCCCTCACCGAGCCGGAGAACATCACCCCCACCGCCGACTTTGAGACCTACCTCTTCGACCAGATCGGCGACGTGATGAAGAACTACGTGCTCACCGTCAACGGCCAGTTCATCGGCGCCGCTCAGGACCGGGACACCATCACTTCCGTGCTGGATCAGGTCAAGTCCTCCTATATCAATGAGAACACCATCTCCGCCGAGTTTACCTCCGGCGTGTACATCACCCACGAGTATACCGCTTCCGACGTGGAGCAGGATTCCGACGCCATGCTGGCCGCCCTCACCGCCAACCAGAACGGCCAGACCACCTATGAGGTGCAGAAGGGCGACACCTTCGTGGACATCGCCTCCGCCAACAACATGACTCTGTCCGAGCTGGAGGCCCTCAACCCCGACGTGGACAGCAGCCGCATCTACATCGGCCAGATCATCAACGTGAAGGAAGAGGTTCCCTTCCTGTCCGTCAAGACCGTGGACCACATCACCTACACCGAGTCCATTGAGTGCCCCGTGGTAGAGGTGGAGGACGGCTCCATGTACCAGGGCCAGTCCAAGGTGCTGGACGCCGGTACCCCCGGCGAGCAGGTGGTCACCGCCGACGTGTCCTACCTCAACGGCGTGGAGCAGGAGCGCAACGTGCTCTCCACCGAGGTCACCCGTGAGGCCACTAACAAGGTCATCGCCGTCGGCACCAAGGTGCGGCCCTCCTGGCTGCCCACCGGCACCTACATCTGGCCCGTGTACGGCCACATCACCTCCAGCTTCGGCTACCGCTCCATCTTTGGCTCCTACAGCTACCACAGCGGCCTGGATATCGCCACTTCCTACGGCACTACCATCAAGGCCTCCGACGGCGGCACCGTCATCTGGTCCGGCACCGGCACCGGCAGCAACTGGAGCTACGGTAAGTACGTCATCATCGACCACGGCAACGGCGTGCAGACCTACTACGCCCACTGTTCCAGCCTGCTGGTCTCCACCGGCGACAAGGTCTATCAGGGTCAGGCCATTGCCAAGGTAGGCTCCACCGGCCGGTCCACCGGCAACCACTGCCACTTTGAGATCAAGATCAACGGCACCTCGGTAAACCCCCTGGCTTACCTGGGCTGAGCCGATTACAAGGAAAGCTAACCCCGGCGCATCGCAGATGCGCCGGGGTTTTTTCGCGCCTGCCGCCCGTTGCAATCCGGTCCAAAAAGCCATATAATAGAAGTTAGTAAACTACGTGTTTCACTGAAAATCCAGGCGATGGCCGCCGGGAAAGGGGAGAAGGACCATGCTCACCGTCATGACCCCAGAGGAGCTGCTGGGCTGTATCGGCACCGCCTTCGGGCCCCTGAACCGTCCCCCGGAAATGGTGGGACTGGACCGGGCTCTGGGCCGGGTACTGGCTCAGGACGTAAGCGCAGCGGAGTATGTGCCCGGCTTCTGCCGGTCCACGGTGGACGGCTACGCCCTGCGGGGGGCGGACACCTTCGGGTGCAGCGAGTCCATTCCCGCCCTGCTCACCCAGGTGGGGGAAGTGGAGATGGGCAAGGAGCCCACCTTTTCCATCGGGCCCGGCCAGTGCGCCGCCATCCCCACCGGCGGGGCGATTCCGGAGGGAGCGGACGCCGTCCAGATGGTGGAGCACACCGAACATTACGGCGGCGGGGAGATCGGCATCGTGAAAAGCGTGCCCCCGGGGGCCAACCTGATTTTCAAGGGGGACGACGTAAAGCCGGGGGACCTGGTGCTCCGCAAGGGCCGCAGGCTGGAGCCCCAGGACATCGGGGCCCTGGCGGCCCTGGGGGTAACTCAGGTGCCGGTGGCACCCCGACTGCGGGTGGGCATCCTGTCCACCGGGGATGAGCTGGTGCCCCCGGACAGGGTTCCCGGCCCCGGACAGGTGCGGGACGTAAACGGCCCTCTGGTGGCCGCTGTGGCGGCTCAGGCGGGGGCGGAGCCGGTGCCCCTGGGTATCATCCCCGATGAGGAGAATCAGCTGAGAGAGGCGGTGGAGCAGGCTCTGGAAAGCTGCCACTGCGTGGTGCTGTCGGGGGGCAGCTCGGTGGGGGAGAAGGACGCCGCCTGCCGGGTGATGGCCTCTGTGGGTGAGGTGCTGTGCCACGGGGTGGCCATGAAACCGGGGAAGCCCACCCTGCTGGGGAAGGCGGGGGGAAAGCCCATTCTGGGTCTGCCTGGTCATCCGGTGGCCGCCCTCTTTACCGCCAAGCTCTTTCTGCTCCCCTTGCTGGCCCGGCTAGAGGGGCGGCCCTGGGCGGAGCGGACGGTGTCCGCACGTCTGGCCCAGACCGTCCCCGCCAACCACGGCCGGGCCCAATACACCGGGGTCACCCTGGAGGAGAAGCCCGACGGGCTGTGGGCCGTGCCCATCTGGGGCAAGTCGGGGCTCATCACCACCCTGGCCGGGGCGGACGGCTTCTTCTGCGTCCCCCGGGACCGGGAGGGCGTCCCGGCGGGGGAGCGTGTGGAGGTGTCCCTCTTTGGATGATCCCCGCCCGCCAAATCCTTTGATGCAGGAGGCGTTGTTATGCCCTTTATCTATCTGATCAATGTGCCCCTGGACCAGGCGGTGCGGGACTACCCCGTCTGGCTGGCGGAGGGGGGATTTCAGCCCAAGACCGAGATGGTCCCGGCGGCTCAATCGGCGGGCCGGGTGACCGCCCACGCCGTCTATGCTACCCTGTGCGCCCCCCACTATCCCGCCTGCGCCATGGACGGCATCGCCGTGGAGGCGGCGGATACCTTCGGGGCCACTGAGACCACTCCCATTACCCTGGAGCCCAACCGGTTTGCCGTGGTGGACACCGGCGACCCCCTGCCCGAGGGAAGGGATGCCGTGGTCATGATCGAGGACGTGTTGTGGGAGGGGGAGAAGGTCGTCCTCCATGAGGCCGCCGCTCCCTGGCAGCATGTGCGGCAGATTGGGGAGGACGTGTGCGCCGGGGAGATGCTCCTTCCCGCCCATACCCCCATCACCCCCGCCGCCATCGGGGCCATGATCGCCGGAGGAATACTGGAGGTGGAGGTGTTTACCCGCCCGGTGGTGGGCATCCTGCCCACCGGGGACGAGGTGGTGCCTCCCACCGACCACCCTCAGCCGGGGGACGTGCTGGAGTTCAATTCCTCCATTTTCTCCGCCATGATTGGGGAGTGGGGCGGTGAGGCCAAAACCTACCCCATTGTGAAGGATGATCCGGAGGCTCTCACCGTCGCCCTGACCAGGGCCACCGATGAGTGCGACCTGGTGGTGCTCAACGCCGGGTCGTCGGCGGGCCGGGAGGACTACTCCGCCGCCGTCATCGGTAGAGTGGGGGAGGTGCTGTGCCACGGGCTGGCCATCCGCCCGGGCAAGCCCGCCATTCTGGGCCGGCGGGGCGTTGTACCGGTGCTGGGGGTGCCCGGCTACCCGGTCAGCGGCATCCTGGTGCTGGAGCACCTGCTCCGCCCCCTGATTGAGGGCTGGACCGGCAAAAAGGCCCCCGCCCGGGAACAGGTGGAGGCGGTGCTGGCCCGGCGGGTGGTGTCGGGGCTGAAATACCGGGAGTTCGTCCGGGTGCGGCTGGGCCAGGTGGGGGATAAGCTGGTGGCCTCCCCCCTGGCCCGGGGGGCCGGGGTGGTGACCTCCTTCCTGAAGGCCGACGGCATCCTGGACATCCCCCAGGGCAAGGAAGGTGTCGAGGCGGGGGAAAAGGTCACGATTTCTCTGCTGCGGCCCCGGGAGGAGTTGGCCCGCACTCTGGTGATGATGGGCAGCCACGACCCCCTGCTGGACGAGGTGGCCGACCTGCTCCACCAAAATCACCCCGACCTGTACATGAACTCCACCCACGTGGGCTCCATGGGGGGCATTATGGCCCTCCGCCGGGGGGAGGCCCACGGGGCGGGGTGCCACCTGCTGGACGAGTCCGACGGCAGCTACAACACTTCCTATCTGGAGAAGTATTTCCCCAACGGTGGGGTGTATCAGGTGGAGTGCGTGGGCCGCACCCAGGGCCTGATGGTGGCCAAGGGCAACCCCCTGGGGCTGAACGGCTTTGGGGACATCGCCAGGCCCGGCCTGCGGTACGTCAACCGGCAGAAGGGCTCGGGCACCCGCATTCTGGCCGACTACCTGTGCCGGAAAGAGGGAGTGGACCCCGCCGCCGTGTACGGCTACGACCGGGAGGAGCTGACCCACACCTCGGTGGCCGCCCAGATCGCGTCCGGCACCGCCGACGCCGGTATGGGCATCCTGTCCGCCGCCCGGCTGTATGACCTGGACTTCCTGCCGGTATGCGTGGAGCAGTACGACCTGCTCATCCCCGACTACGCCTGGGGCACCCCGGCGGTGGAGGCCCTGCTGGAGGTGCTGAAAAGCCCGGCCTTCCGGGAGCGGCTGGAGAAGCTGGGGGGCTATACCATCGATGAGCCCGGCCGGGTGCGGCGGCATTTCTGAGGCAGCGATCACGAGAGGAGGACTTCCATGGAGCGCTATGACGTGGCGGTACTGGGCGGCGGGCTGCTGGGCTGCTTTATGGCCCGGGAGCTGCGCCGCTACCCTCTGAAGGTGGCGCTGGTGGAGGCCCGGGAGGACGTGTGTACCGGCATTTCCCGGGCAAACACCGCCATCGTATATACCGGCTGCGATACCAAGCCGGGCACGCTGAAGACCCGGCTGTGCGTGGAGGCCAACCGGGGCTTTGATACCCTGTGCCGGGAGCTGGGGGTGCCCTTCTCCCGCCGGGGTTCTCTCATGGTGAGCTACGGCCCCAGGGCCGACCGGGTGCTGCAGGACAAGCTGCTCCAGGGGATGGAGAACGGGGTGGAGGGGCTGCGGCTGCTCTCCGGCCGGGAGGCCGAGAAGTGGGAGCGGGGGCTGGCCCCCGGCGTGTCCTCCGCCCTCTACGCCCCCGGCACCGGAGTGGCCGACCCCTGGGGGCTGTGCTATGCCGCCTGGGAAAATGCCCTGGCCAACGGGGTGGCTCCCTGGCTGGGGGCCCCGGTCACCGACCTGCTCCCCGAGCACGGGGGCTGGCGGGTGGTCACCCTCCGGGGGGAGCTGTGGGCGGCGGCGGTGGTCAACTGCTGCGGCCTCCACGCCGACCAGGTCCAGGAGCTGGCCGCACCGCCGTCGGTGCGCATCTCCCCGGAAAAGGCGGACTACCTCATGCTGGACGAGGGGGCGGGGAACTACGTGGGCCACGTCATCTTCCACGAGCCGGAGGAGAAGGGCAAGGGCCTGACCTTGGTGCCCACCCTGGAGGGCAAGCTGCTGGTGGGACCCACGGAGGAGGGAGCCGCCGGGCCCCAGTCGGCCACCACTACGGCGGGGCTGGACAAGCTGCGTCAGATGGTGGCCCAGGTGGCCCCCCAGCTGGATCTGGGGCTTACCATCCGCTCCTTTGCCGGGGTGCGGCCCCGGCCCTACAGCGTGGTCAGCGCCCGCAGCATCCACGACTTTACGATTACTAATCCGGCCCGGGGGCTGTGGAGCCTCATCGGCATCAAGACCCCCGGCCTCACCTGCGCCCAGGCCCTGGGGGCCTGGCTGGCTCCTCAGGTGGCCGAGACTCTGGGCCGGAGGGAGCCTGATCCAACCTTCCGCCCGGAGCGCAAGGCCCCGGTGCGCCCCCGGTCCCTGAGCCGGGAGGAGCGGGCCGCTCTGGTGGCCCGGGACCCGGCCTACGGCCGCATCCTGTGCCGGTGCGGCGGGATTACCGAGGGGGAGGTGCGGGATGCCATCCGCCGGGGTGCGGTCACCCTGGACGGAGTAAAGCGGCGGGTGGGCACCGGCCTGGGCCGGTGCCAGGGCTCCTTCTGCACCGATCGGGTGATGGAGCTGCTCTCCCGGATGCTGGGGGTGCCCCCGGAGGACCTGTGGAAGGACGGGCCGGGTTCCCGGCTGCTGACAGGAGGACGGTATGGAGAGGGTTGATCTGCTGGTGGTGGGGGGAGGCGCGGCCGGGATGTCCGCCGCCCTGGCTGCCGCAAATGCGGGGCCGGTGTCGGTGCTGCTGGCCGACCGGGAGGCCAAACTGGGGGGCATCCTGCCCCAGTGCATCCACCACGGCTTTGGCCTGGGCTACTTCCGCCGGGACCTGACCGGCCCGGAGTACGCCGGGCGCATCATCGCCCAGATGGAGGGGGCGGCGGTCAGTGTACGGCTGAACACCACGGTGCTCTCCCTGTCCCAGCGGCGGACAGCGGAGCTGTCCGGCCCCGCCGGGTATGAGACGGTGTCCTTCCGGCGGCTCATTTTGGCCTCCGGCTGCCGGGAAAAGACCATCGGCTCTCTGCCGGTCACCGGCACCCGACCCGCCGGGGTATACACCGCCGGTCTGGTGCAGCGGATGCTCAACCTGCACCATTGGAAGCCCGGCCGCCGGGCCCTGGTGCTGGGCAGCGGGGATCTGGGACTCATCGTGGCCCGCCGCCTGGCTCTGACGGGCTGCCAGGTGGTGGGAGTGGTGGAGCAGCAGGGGAGCTGCGGCGGCATGGTGCGCAATTACCGCTCCTGCCTGCTGGAGCACAACATCCCCCTCATCACCAAAGCCACCGTCACCCGGCTCCACGGAGAGGGGCGGCTCACCGGCGTCACCCTCCGCCGCCTGGACAGCGGCAGGGAGGAGCAGGTGGCCTGCGACACTCTGGTCACCGCCCTGGGCCTCATCCCCGAGCGGGAGCTGCTGGACGGCCTGGGCGGGAAAATACCTGGCTGGGCTTCCCTGTGCGGTAACTGCGACTATGTCCACGAGATTGTGGACACCGTCACCACCCAGGCCGAGGAGCTGGGCCGCCGGGTGGGGTTGGAATTGTTAGGAAAAGGATAAAAAACGGCCCCCATCGGATATCCGATGGGGGCCGTTTTCTGTTGTTTTATTCCTCGTCTTCCTTCTTGGTGCACACGATGTTCAGCTCGTTGAGCTGGGCGTCGGTCACAAAGCTGGGAGCGCCCATCATCAGGTCCTGGGCGTTCTTGTTCATGGGGAAGGGGATGATCTCACGGATGGACTCCTCGCCGGCCAGCAGCATGACCATACGGTCCACGCCGGGGGCGATACCCGCGTGGGGGGGAGCGCCGTAGGTGAAGGCGTTGTACATGGCGGGGAACTTGGCCTTCACGTCGTCCTCACCCAGCCGCACCAGCTGGAAGGCCTCGATCATGATCTCGGGGTCGTGGTTCCGCACGGCGCCGGAGGACAGCTCCACGCCGTTGCACACCAGGTCGTACTGGAAGGCGGTGATGGACAGGGGGTCCACCTGGCCGGCGGCCGCCTTCTTCAGGATCTCCAGGCCGCCGTTGGGCATGGAGAAGGGGTTGTGGCAGAACTCCAGCTCGCCGGACTCCTCGCCGATCTCGTACATGGGGAAGTCCACGATCCAGCAGAACTCGTAGCGCTCCTTGTCCATGTGGTTGGGGCAGAAGTTACCCAGCTTGGAGCGGAGCACGCCGGCGGTCTTCTGGGCGGTCAGCAGCTTGCCGGCGGTGAGGCCCACGAAGCAGCCGGGCTCCAGGCCCAGGGCGGACACCACGGCATCCTTGATGGGCTGGACGAACTTGGCGATGCCGCCCACGATTTCGCCCTTCTCGTCCAGGCGGAACCAGTAGGCCTTGTTGCCGGACTGGACCTCAACCTCGTTGCAGATGCCGTCGATCTGCTTGCGGGTGCCCTCAAAGCCGGACACCACGATGGCCTTGACGGTGTTGCCCTCGAAGGGACCGAAGCCGCAGGAGCCCAGCACCTCGGTGGCGTCGGTGACGGTCAGGTCGATGCGCAGGTCGGGCTTGTCGGAGCCGTACTTGTCCATGGCCTCCAGGTAGGAGATGCGGCGGAAGGGGGCCTCAGAGGCCACGTTGTAGGTGCCGAACTTGGCGAAGATGGGGGGCAGCACGTCCTCCAGAACGGCGAACACGTCCTCCTGGTCGGCAAAGGCCATCTCCATATCCAGCTGATAGAACTCGCCGGGGGAGCGGTCGCCGCGGGCGTCCTCGTCCCGGAAGCAGGGGGCGATCTGGAAGTACTTGTCGAAGCCGGAGGCCATCAGCAGCTGCTTGAACTGCTGGGGAGCCTGGGGCAGGGCGTAGAACTTGCCGGGATGCTTGCGGCTGGGCACCAGGTAGTCACGGGCGCCCTCGGGGGAGGAGGCGGTCAGGATGGGGGTAGTGATCTCCATGAAGCCGTGCTCGATCATGGCGGCGCGGAGGGCGGCCACCACGTTGCAGCGCAGGATGATGTTGTTCTTCACCGCCGGGTTGCGCAGGTCCAGGTAGCGGTATTTCAGACGCTGGGTCTCGTCGGCCTCGCGGCTGCGGTTGACCTGGAAGGGCAGCTCGTTGTGGCGGCAGCGGCCCAGCACCTCGATCTTCTCAGGCACCACCTCGATATCGCCGGTGGGCAGCTTGGGGTTCTTGGAGTCACGCTCCCGCACCACGCCGGTGACGGCGATGGTGGACTCCTTGTTCAGGGCCTTGATGGTCTTGACCATCTCCTCGGTCTCGGCCACCACCTGGGTGGTGCCGTAGAAGTCCCGCAGCACCACGAAGCCCAGGTTGGCGCCCACCTCACGGAAGTTCTCCAGGAAGCCCGCCAGGGTGACGGTCTGGCCCACATGCTCCATGCGGAGCTCCCCACAGGTGTGGGTGCGGTAGTAGGTCTTGGCATTTGCCATGTAAAATCAACTCCAGATAGTATTATTTCTTTTCTATATTACAAAATAGCCGGGCTATTTTGCGGAATCCCAATTAACCCCGCAGATCGATCACCTTGCTGTAGTACACCTGCACGTCGAAGTTCTTGTACAGGTCGGTGCCCTCCTTGGCGGTGACGCCGAAGTGGGAGAGGGCGGTGTTCTTCACGTAGTCCAGGAAGGTGACCCCGTCCACGGTGTTAAACCAGTTGAACTCCATACCCTGGGCGGCGCAGTCGGCCTCCAGGCCGTCGATAAGCTCCTGCACGTAAGGCAGGTAGGCCCCGGCGGTGGTGCCGTTGGTGAAGAGCACATCAGAGGGCTTGAGACCGGCGGCGGTAAAGGGGGTGTAGTCGGCGGGGGTGAAGGTCTGGCGCAGGTCGGTGCGGGCCACACGGGCCACCATGGCGGCGGTCTCGGCACGGGTCAGGCTGTTATTGGCAGCAAAGGTGCCCCAGTTGTCCACGCCGGTGAGGATGCCCGCGTTATAGAAGCGCAGCACGTCGGCATCCTGGGTATCAGGCAGGGTGGTGATGGTGTTGATGGGGGAGAGCATGTCCTCCGGCACCACAGCGGCCAGGATGGCCACAAACTCCTGCCGGGTGGCCTGCTTGGTGGGGTCGGGCACGTCGACGCCCAGAGCCTCCAGGTACTTCACATAGGAGGTGTACCAGGGCAGGCTCTCGCCGGGCTTGGGGTCCACCGTGGGGATCGGCTCCCCGGTGATGGCCTCGTTCATGCGGGCGGCGATGGCGGCCACCTCGCCCACGGTGAGGATGCCGAAGGGGGTGAAGCCGGTGTTGGTGCCCGTCATCAGGCCCACCTCATAGCACACCTGGGCGGGGTCGGCGTACCAGGAACCGGCCTGTACGTCGTTGTAGCCCGGGTAGTCGTTGACCTTGGGGAAGGCCTCCTCGGGGGAGATGGCGGCGGCGGAGCCCACCAGCAGGGCGGCGGACAGAATTAGAGCGGCAAGCTTTTTCATGGAAAAATTCCTCCTTGTCAAATCTCACAGGTTCGTCTTTTATAGACGGCTTGAAAGGGGGAAAGTTCCACTCAGTCCTTGTCCCGGATGGGAGTACCGGCGGACCGGGCGGCCAGACCGGCCTGGACCAGGGCCACCGCCTCGGCGGGGGACACGGTCTGCTGCTCACCGGTGGTCAGATCCTTTACGGTCACCTTGCCCTGCGCGATCTCATCCTCGCCCAGGAAGGCGGCGTAGGGGATGGACAGCTTGTCGGCGTAGGACAGCTTCTGCTTGAACTTCTTCTTCTCGCAGTGGAGCTGAGCCCGCACACCGGCGTCCCGCAGGGTGGTGGCGAAGGAGATGGCGGCGGACAGGTCCTCGGTCATGGGGAGGATGAGCACGTCGGCGGGGGCGGTGAGCAGTTCCTCGTTCAGGTAGCCCTGGGCCTCCAGCACGGAGAACAGCCGGGTCAGGCCGATGGAGATGCCCACGCCGGGCAACTGCTTGTCGGTGTAGTACTCGGCCAGGTTGTCGTACCGGCCGCCGGAGCAGATGGAGCCCACCTCGGGGTGGTCCAGCATGACGGTCTCATACACGGTGCCGGTGTAGTAGTCCAGGCCACGGGCGATGGTGAGATCCACCATGAAATGGTCCTCCGGCACGCCGTAGGCGGACATATACTTGACCACGGTCTCCAGCTCGGACACGCCCAGGTCGAAGAGCTCGTTCTTGCCCTTGAAGGGCTCCAGAGCGGCCATGGGGTCCTCAGCGGCCAGCAGGCCCAGCAGGGTGTCGGCGGTGTCGGCAGCCACGTTGAAGTCGTCCACCAGGATGGCCTTCACCTTCTCGGGGCCGATCTTCTCCAGCTTGTCGATGGTGCGCATCACGTCGCCCGCCTGCTCCTCCAGGCCCAGCAGGGCAAAGAGGCCGTTGAGCACCTTACGGTTGTTCACCCGGATCTTGAAGCGTTTCAGACCCAGGGCGGTGAAGGTCTTGTAGATGATGGAGGGGATTTCGGCCTCGTTGGTGATGTCCAGGGCGCCGTCGCCGATCACGTCGATGTCGGCCTGATAGAACTCCCGGTAGCGGCCCTTCTGGGCGCGCTCGCCCCGGTATACCTTGCCGATCTGGAACCGGCGGAAGGGGAAGGTGAGCTCGTTCTGGTGGAGGGCCACGTACTTGGCCAGGGGGACGGTCAGGTCAAAGCGGAGGGACAGGTCGCTGTCGCCCTTGGTGAAGCGGTAGATCTGCTTCTCGGTCTCGCCGCCGCCCTTGGCCAGCAGCACCTCGCTGGCCTCGATGGCCGGGGTGTCCAGGGGAGTGAAGCCGTAGAGGGAGTAGCTCTTGCGGAGGATGTCCACCATCCGGTCGAACTGCACCTGGCGGGCAGGCAGCAGCTCCATGAAGCCGGACAGGGTACGGGGTTTGATCTGGGCCATAGTGATGCTCCTTTGTGTAGTGATAGAGGCTGCTGCCTGCCAACGCCGCAAGTGCGGCGTCAAGCGTTTTGCGCAGCAAAACCTTGAAATAGGCCGAATTCATTTCGGCCTATTTGAGTCAAATCCGGGGCCCCCGGCGGGTCACCGACCCGCTGGGGTCAGCAGCTCCATAAAACCAGACAGGGTACGGGGTTTGATCTGGGCCATAGTGATGCTCCTTTGTATCGTAACATTTGAGATTTTGGCTCGGTTGGGGCGGATATCCGCAAAAAGGCGCTCTCGTCCCCTATCACGGGACGAAAGCGCCTGCTTTCGTGGTGCCACCCATGTTCGGCGCTCAAAAAGCGCCCTCTGGCCTTCTGTTGCGGGAAGGGGACCGCGCCCGTCTCCGGGCCCGCTGGTAGAGCCGTCTCCCGGCCGCCTGCCGCAGGTCCTTCCAGCCAGGGGACCATTCTCTGGTGCGGCGGTGTGAACGGTACTTGCTCCGTCAGAGCGGTTTCAGCTCTTACGATATTATCCCGAAAAGGGGGAAAAGTCAATCCTTTTCCATGCTTTCCGGCAATAAAACGGGCGGCCCGCAGGGCCGCCCGTTTAAAATCACGCGGTAAAAGGCTTGGTCTTGGGATTGATGATGTCGCGCCAGTCCAGGTCGCCCCGCTCCAGGCCGTGGATGAGCATCTCGGCGGTGGCCACGTTGGTGGCCACGGGGATGTTGTACTGGTCGCATAGGCGGGTGATGTAATTCAGATCCGCGTCCAGATCGCTGGAGGTGGGATCGGAGAAGAACAGCACCATGTCGATCTCATTGTAGGCGATGCGGGCGCCGATCTGCTGGCTGCCGCCGTGCTCGTGGGACAAGAAGAGCTGTACGGGCAGACCGGTAGCCTCGGCTACCAGACGGCCTGTCGTGTTGGTGGCGCAGATCGTGTGCTTGGACAGGATACCGCAGTACGCGATGCAGAATTGCACCATCAGCTCTTTTTTCCGATCATGGCTCATCAACGCGATATTCATAGTACACCTTCTCTTCCTTTCAAGCCCGCAGCTTCATCAGCGGGACCCGCTGGCCCGTCAGCCGCTTGGCGATATTTAAGTAAGCAATGGCGGCGCCCCGGCTGGCGCACAGGATCAGGGGCTCGCCCCGATTGCCGCTGAGGATGACCTGGGGGTCCTCCGGCACGATGCCCAGCAGGGGCAGGCCGGCGGTATCCATGGCGTCATCAATGGTGGTGTGGAGCCGCCGCAGGATCTTGGGCTGTACCCGGTTGACCACCAGGTGGAGCTGGGGCAGGCGCTTGCGCAGCACCGACACGGTGCGCTGGGCGTCCCGCAGGGCGGAGGCGTCGGTGGTGGAGACCACCACGGCCCGGTCCGCCGCGCAGCAGGCCAGACGGAAGCCCTCTCCCAGTCCGGCGGGGGAGTCCATCAAAATATAGTCGTATTTCTGCTTGGCCTGGCGGATCAGATCCCGCATGGCATACTCGCTGAGGGGCTCCTTCGGCAGGGTCACCGGCGCGGTGATGAGGCTCAGGCCCTGGATCACCGGGTGGGGGACCGCCGCCCGCTCCAGCGGACAGCGTCCGCTGAGCACGTCTGTGAAGTCCATCAGGGCCCGGTCGCTGAGGCCCAGGTTCAGGTCCAGGTTGCGCAGGCCGATGTCCATATCGATGCACAGGACCTGGTGTCCCAGGGCGGCCAGACAGGAGCCAACGCCGCCGGTGAGGGAGGTTTTTCCCGTGCCCCCCTTGCCGGAGGTAATGACGATTGCTGTGGACATAGGCTCACTCCCGACATACAAGATTAGAATAACACATTATTTCGTGTTGCGCAATGCATAACTTAGTCATTTATGCACAAATTCTCCCTTAAAGGGGGGATTTCTGCATTCTGGCCCACCGGCGGGGATAGCCCTTGGGGGTGGGGGAGACCTTCTCCACCACCACTACCCGGTGGGTGACTCCGGTGCCCGGGATTTCGTAATCCACCCGGGGGAGCAGACGGCCCCCCAGCTTGGCGATGGCCCGGGAGGCCCGGTCCACCTCGTCGCCGCTGTCCACGCTCTTCATGGCCAGGAACTTGCCGCCCACCTTGACGTAGGGCAGGCAGAGCTCGCTTAAGAGCTCCAGAGAGGCCACCGCACGGGACACGGCGAAGTCAAAACTGTCCCGGAAGCCCTCCTGGTGGGCCTGCTCCTCACCACGGGCATGGAGACAGGTGACCTTGTCAAGGGAAAGCGCTTCACACACACTTTCCAACCAGGTGACCCGTTTGCCCAGGCTGTCCAGCAGGGTGACGTTGAGGGAGGGCTCCAGGATTTTCAGGGGCATACCGGGGAAACCGGCGCCGGTGCCCACGTCGATGAGGGTCTTGTTTTTGAAGTCCTCGCCAATGGTGAGCAGGGCAGCACAGTCCAGAAAATGCAGGTCCACCACCTGGTCGGGCTCGGTGATGGCGGTCAGATTCATGACCTGATTCTGCTCCAGCAGCATGGTGCCGTATTGGGCCAGCTGTGCGGCTGCCTCCGGCGGCGGAGTCAGGCCCAGGGCGGCAAGACCCTGTTCAATGCGTTCTTTCATTGTCCACCTCCGAAATTAGCCAGCAGGGGAGGGATGCCCAGGACCAGACTTACCACAAAACCCACGGCGCAAATGACTGCCAGAATGGTCATGGACACCTTACGGGAGTAATCGCTCTCCGGGTGCCGGGCCAGATAGAGGGAAATGGCAAAGATACCGGCAATGCCGGGGCAGGCGAAGAGGGGGGCGATGCCGGTGAGATAGGTGCCCTGGGTAAAGAAGGGGTAGATGTTGAGGACCACGAAGCCCAGCATATAGACAATGCCCACCCAGGCCATGATGCGCTTGACGGGGGAGGCGGGGACAAAGGGCTCCCCCTCCTCTGCCGGGGGGGTGTCGTTGGGCCGGTCACTCATGGGTCTGCTCCTTCAGCAGGTCCCGGATCTCCATGAGCAGCTTCTCCTCGACGGAGGGCTCCGGCGGGGCGGGAGGCGGAGCGGGGGTCTCGTCCTTTTTCCGGTGGAACCGGTTGAGCCCCTTGATGATGCAGAAGACCACGAAGGCCATGATGAGGAAGTTCAGGATGGCGTTGATGAAGTTGCCCACCATCATATCCCCGCCGC
This sequence comes from Flavonifractor sp. AGMB03687, assembly GCF_017811815.1. Classification (GTDB taxonomy): domain Bacteria; phylum Bacillota; class Clostridia; order Oscillospirales; family Oscillospiraceae; genus Flavonifractor. The sequence continues at coordinate 73,550 of NZ_JADKZI010000005.1, read as the reverse complement.
CGGGGAGGTGGATGGCCAGGTTGGCCAGGTCGCTGCTCCCGCTGGTGAAGATGCCCAGAATGGGGTTGATGATGTCATTTACCAGCGAGTCGGCAATGGCTTTGAACGCGCCGCCGATGATGACGCCGACGGCCATATCCATCACGCTGCCCCGGGCGATGAACTGCTTGAATTCGGCCACAAAGCCGGTGGTTTTCTCTTTTGTTGACATAAGTTCTCCTTTTCCGGTGTGGTTGAGGGAAGGAGGGGGTCAGGCCTTGGGGGTGAGCACTTCCTTGCCGCCCATGTAGGGGCGCAGGGGGGCGGGGATCTTCACGGAGCCGTCGGCCTGGAGGTTGTTCTCCAGGAAGGCGATGAGCATACGGGGAGGAGCCACCACGGTGTTGTTCAGGGTGTGGGGCAGGTAGGTGCCCTTCTCGCCCTTGACGCGCATCTTCAGGCGGCGGGCCTGGGCGTCGCCCAGGTTGGAGCAGGAGCAAACCTCAAAGTACTTCTGCTGACGGGGAGACCAGGCCTCAATGTCGCAGCTCTTCACCTTCAGGTCGGCCAGGTCGCCGGAGCAGCACTCCAGCTGGCGGACGGGGATATCCAGGGAGCGGAAGAGCTCCACGGAGTAGCGCCACATCTGCTCATACCACTGCATGGAGTCCTCGGGCTTACAGACAACCACCATCTCCTGCTTCTCGAACTGGTGGATGCGGTACACGCCGCGCTCCTCGATGCCGTGGGCGCCCTTCTCCTTGCGGAAGCAGGGGGAGTAGGAGGTGAGGGTCTGGGGCAGCTTGTCCTCGGGGATGATCTGGTCGATGAACTTGCCGATCATGGAGTGCTCGGAGGTGCCGATGAGGTAGAGGTCCTCGCCCTCGATCTTGTACATCATGGCGTCCATCTCGGTCTGGGACATAACGCCCTCCACCACGTTGCCGTGGATCATGAAGGGGGGCACGCAGAAGGTAAATCCCTTGTTGATCATAAAGTCGCGGGCGTAGGCCAGCACAGCCTCGTGGAGGCGGGCAATGTCGCCCATCAAGTAGTAGAAGCCGTTGCCGGACACGCGGCCGGCGGCGTCCATGTCGATGCCGTCAAAGGACTCCATGATCTGGGTGTGGTAGGGGATCTCAAAGTCGGGGGTAACGGGCTCGCCGAAGCGCTGAACCTCCACGTTGCAGGAGTCGTCGGGGCCGATGGGCACGGAGGGGTCGATGATGTTGGGGATGACCAGCATGATCTTACGGATCTCCTCGGCCAGCTCGGTCTCCCGGTTCTCCAGGAAAGCCAGACGGTCGGCGTCCGCCTTGACCTCGGCCTTCAGAGCCTCGGCCTCAGCCAGCTTGGAGGGGTCCTTCTTGGACTGACCCATCAGCACGCCTACCTGCTTGCTCTTGGCGTTGCGGGCGGTGCGCAGGTCCTGGGCCTCCTGGATGGTCTTGCGGTTCTCCGCGTCCAGGGCGATGACCTGATCCACCAGGGGCAGCTTCTCCTCCTGGAACTTCTTCTTGATGTTCTCCTTGACGACCTCGGGATTCTCCCGGATAAACTTGATATCCAGCATGGTGTATTCAACCTTTCTGATAGTTTTAATGGGGGAGAGGTGGCAGGCGGCTTTCAGCCGCCTGCCGTTTCACGTGAAACTTTTAATACAGGGCGTTGTAGATCTCCTGATAGCGGTCATAGGGGGAGTAGCGGCCGTTGTCGGTGACGCTCTCCTTGGGCAGGTAGTTGGGCAGCTCTTCGCCCATCTCCTGGATGAGGCTGCGGGCCTGGCTGTAGCGGCCGCGGGCATAGGCCTCGTTGATCTGCCAGAACCAGTCCATGGCCTGGCTGCCCTTGGTCAGATCCTCCACCTGCTGCTCCAGGTCCTCCAGCTGATTTTCCTGGTCGCGGATGGTCTGCTGATTCTCGGAGAAGGCTTCCTCCAGGTCCTCCACCTGCTTGGTCAGCTCCTCATTCTGCTGAATGGTGTTCTGGAGGGACTGGGTGGCGGAGTTGGAGGTCTCCTGCAGATTGTCGATGGCCTCCTGGTTGGCGCGGCGCTGCATCAGGAAGGACATGAGCAGCAGCAGAAAAGCTGCCGCAAAGAGGATCATCAGATAAAACAGAACAGGATTGCGCTTGTTGGGCTTTTCGTGCTCCGCCTCATGCTGGAGCTGGCCCCGCTCCTGCTTGTCGGGATCGGGCTTGCTCAAAGGTCGGCACCTCCTCGATTGGCGGAGGGCAGCTGCTCCAGCAGGTCCAGCAGGGCGTTCAGATCCTCCGGGTTATAGTATTCCAGTTCCACCTTGCCTTTTTTCTTGCCGTTGACAATGTGGACCTTGCGGCCAAAGCGAGTGGCCAGGGTCTTTTCCGCCTCCCGCAGATAGATGGACAGGTCGGGACCGGCGGTGGGGGAGGGGGCCTCCTTCTCACCGGCGGACAGCCGCTTGGCCAGGGCTTCGGTCTGCCGGACGCTCAGGTCCTCGGCGATGACCTTCTGGGCCAGCTTCTTCTGCAGCTCGCCGCTGGGGGCGGAGAGGATGGCCCGGGCATGTCCGGCGGACAGACGGCCCTCCTCCAGCAGCTGGTGGACGGCGTCAGGCAGGGCCAGCAGACGCAGGGCGTTGGCCACTGCCGGGCGGGACTTGCCCACCCGCTGGGCCACCTCTTCCTGGGTAAGGCCGTACTCTTCCATCAGGACCTTGTAGCCGTTGGCTTCTTCCACCGGGTTCAGGTCCTCCCGCTGGAGGTTTTCAATGAGGCCCAGCTCCATGACCTTCCGGTCGTCGGCTTCGATAATGACAGCGGGAATCTCGGTGAGACCGGCCAGCTTGGCGGCCCGCCACCGGCGCTCCCCGGCGATGATCTGGTAGTAGCCGGAGGACAGCCGCCGCACGGTGAGGGGCTGGATGACCCCGTGGGTGCGGATGGAGTCGGCCAGATCGTGGAGGGATTCCTCGTCAAACCGCTTCCGGGGCTGCTTCAGGCCCGGCTCCACCTGGGAGATAGGGAGGGAGAGGGAACCGCCCTCCTGGGCGTTGAGGGCGGCGTCACCCAGCAGCGCACCCAGGCCCTTGCCCAGGCCGCGTTCCAATGCCATACTTATTCGCTCCTTTCTTCCCGGGTGATGGCGTACTGATTATGCTCCAGCAGTTCGGAAGCCAGGGCGGCATAGGCTTCGGCCCCCCGGGAATAGGGGTCGTAGGCCTGTACCGGCTTGCCGAAGCTGGGAGCCTCGGACAGGCGTACGTTGCGGGGGATCACCGTGGCGTATACCTGGCCGGGGAAGTGGCGCTTGACCTCCTCCGCCACCTGCATGGACAGATTGGTCCGCCCGTCGTACATGGTGAGCACCACGCCCTCCAGCCCAATTCTGGGGTTGAGGGAGCGCTTGACGATGCGGATGGTGGACAGAAGGTCGCTGAGTCCCTCCAGGGCGTAGTACTCACACTGCACCGGCACCAGCACGGAATCGGCGGCGCACAGGGCGTTGAGGGTGAGCAGCTCCAGGGAGGGGGGACAGTCAATGAAGATGTAGTCGTAATCCTGATCCAGGGTGTCCAGGGCGTTTTTCAGCAGATACTCCCGGTGGTCGGCGGTGATCATCTCCACGGTGGCGCCGGCCAGGGACTTATTGGCGGGAATCACGTCCACATAGGGGGTGTTCACCACCGATTTGCTCACCTCGGTGCCGTTGAGGAGCACATCATAGATGTTGGGAGACATGGTCTTGTCCACGCCGAAACCGGAGGTGGTGTTGGCCTGGGGATCAAAATCACAGACCAGCACCCGCTGGTCCAGCTTTTTCAGGGCGGCGGCCAGATTGACGCAGGTGGTCGTTTTTCCGACCCCGCCCTTCTGATTTACAATAGCAATGGTCTTTGCCATAGCGCACCTGCCTTTTTTCTCTTAACGGTTCGAGTCTTATTATATCCCGATATAAAACGCAATTCAACTGAATTTGAAAAGAAAGGTTGTTTCACGCCGCAGCGTAAAGAAAATATGCCTGTGGCATATTTTTAGCATAGGTCGCGGCAGCTATGCTGACGCGAGGGCAGTTTGTTAAACGGACATGTTTCACGTGAAACACAGACTAAGGCAGGTGATAAAAAAGGGGAGTGTTTCACTGTTTCACGTGAAACACTCCAAAAAGAGAGGGGGGTCAGGATTTGGGAATGGTAATGGTCAGCTGGATGGCGTCCGCCGTCTCCTGCCGCTTGCAGTTGGCGTTGACGCCGGCGCTTTTCATCATGGACATGCCTCGGGTCACCGTGTTGAGGAAGAGCCGCACATCCTTGAGAATAAAGGCGGGCTTCTTCCGGGCGGGCTTGCCAGGGGCGGGGTGGAGCAGCTCCTCCACATATTGCTCGGTCCTGGCTACTGTAAGTCCCTCCTCCGCCACATGGCGGGCGGCCTCCTCCTGGAGGGCGGGATCGTCCAGCTTGAGCAGAGCCCGGGCGTGGCGCTCGGTGCAGCCGTTCTGCCGCAGGGTGGCCAGGGCAGCGGGGGGGAGCCGCAGCAGCCGCAGCTTATTGGCCACGGCGGACTGGGACTTGCCGATGCGCTTGGCAGCCTCCTCCTGGGACAGGTGGTAGGTCTGGATCAGAGAGGACAGGGCGGCGGCCTCCTCCACAAAGTCCAGGTCCCGGCGCTGGAGGTTCTCCACCAGGGCCAGCAGGGAGGACTCCTGACCGTCCACACTGACGATGATACAGGGTACCTCGGCCAGACCGGCCAGCTTGGAGGCCCTCAGGCGGCGCTCCCCGGACACCAGCTCATAGCCGCCTCCGGTGCGGCGCACCGACAGGGGCTGGAGCACGCCGTGCTCCTTAATACTGGCGGCCAGCTCCTCCAGGCCGTCCTGGGCAAAAAACTTCCGGGGTTGTCCCGGATTGGGGGAAATGGTATGGATGGGCAAAAACTGGACCCGATTGCTTTCAAACAGGCCCTTTCGACGTAACAGCGGCATAAAAAGCGCCTCCTTCGCGGGCGTAAATGGTTGATCTAAGTATAGATTACCATATTTTTCCGCAAAAGAGGCCTAAGGGTGTCGAATGGGAAATATTTTCCATTTATCCGCAGGAGCGGTCCAGGGCGGCGGCCAGCCGGCGGAGGAACACCAGGTTGCTGGGCCGCTGGGGCGGCAGGCCATCCATGAGGGCCAGATAGGCGGGGGTGGGGTTGGTGTGGAGCTTGTCCACCATGGCCCGGATGTTCTTTTCCACGCTGGCGTAGCTGGTGTGCTGGTCAAAGATAGTGGGGGCGTAGGCCTCCTTCAGCAGGGCGGAGGGGTCCTGACAGAGCACTGCGGCGGCCCGGGCGGCCGCCTCCACCCCCATACCGGAGGCTCCCATCTCCTCCAGCAGCTCCAGAGCGGTCCGTTTCAGGGGAGCCAAACAGAGGAACTGGAGCAGCTCGGGCAGGGCCTGGCAGTTGACCGGCTTCACCAGATAGTAGCTGGCCCCCAGAGAGAGGGCGCACTTCACCACCCCCTGGTGGGACACCTGGGAGGTGACTACCACCACCGGCCCGCCCCGACGGCGGCGGAGGGCCTCCAGTACCCCCAGGCCGTCCAGTCCGGGCATCACCAGGTCCAGCAGCACCACGTCGGGGCGCAGCTGGTCAATGAGCTCCAGGCACTCCAGCCCGTCCTTGGCCGCGCCGCACAGGGTCAGCCCCGGCAGCTGAGGGATAGCGGCTGTTAGCAGCCGCCGGGCGGCAGGGTCGTCCTCTGCCACCAGCACCCGGATGTCCGCGCTCACAGCATGGCCGCCTCCCTTCTGCCCGTCCCGGCAGGATCGGACAAGATTCGATCATTTGAATATACTTATGATAAAGGAAAACTGCCCGGAAGTAAACGAAAAGTTGCCTGTGCAGCCTTGGCGGGCAAAAAAACAGCAGCGGGGCAACTGCCGCCGCTGCTGTTTTGCAGGGGTTTGGTTCAGGCCGCGGGGGAAGCGGTGGGCTCCGCCGCGGGGGTCTCGGTCTCGGGGGCGGCGGTCTCAGTTTCCGCCGCGGGGCTCTCGGAGGCCTGGGCCTCGGCTTCCGCCTGCTTCTGCTCCTGCCACTCCTTCACCATGTTCATCATGAAGTCGTAGAAGGTCTTGGGGTCCAGCTTGTCGTAGGCGTCGGTGGTCTCCACCTTGGCGTCGGCAGTCCACTGGTCCAGCATCTGGTTCATGGCGTAGTTGGGGTAGGCGGCCCGGGTGTCCTCGTTGTCGGCGTTCTGCCGCAGCAGGATGTGGTAGCCGTAATCGGTCTCCACGGGGGCGCTGATCTCATCCACAGCCAGGGCGGTGCCGGCGGTGACAAACTCGGTCACCAGGGAGGAGGAGCCGTCCAGCAGAGCGCCGGTGGACAGGAAGGTGTAGCCGTTGGGCTGGAGCAGCTCGCCGCTGGTCTCGTCCCGGCCGTCGTCGCTCTTCTCGTTCATGGCATTGTCAAAGGCGGTGATGGGGTCGGCGGCGGAGGTAATCTCCTGGTAGAGGGCCTCGGCCTCGGCCTTGGTGGCCGCCTTCTCCTCGTCGGTCACCTCGGAGCCGTCCTCATGGGCGGGGAAGGCGATGAGGATGTGCTTGCAGTTGTAGATGCCCTGCTCATCGATCATCTTCTGGATGTCCTCGTCGGTGGGGGTGAGCTCACCGGCCTCTTCCATAGAGCTCTGCAGGTTCTGCACCTGGTAGTAGGCGTCGTTGAGGGACAGATAGCCCTCCCGGGTGATGCACTGCTGGTCCAGCCACTCCTGGGTGGTCAGGCCGTAGTACTGCTCATACAGGGAGCCCATCTGGTCCAGCTGCTCCTCGGCCTCGGCACGCTGCTCCTCGGTGACGTCGGCGCCCGCCTCCTCGGCGTGGTTGGCCACCACGGCGTACAGCTTGCTGATCTCCAGGGCCTGGCCCTTCAGATAGTCGCTGGTGGGCTGATCCTCAATGGTCTCCTCCCAGGCCTCGTCGTCGGCCAGATAGCCGGCAGTCTTGGCCTCGGAAATGCTGGTCAGCAGCCAGTACAGGTACTGATCGGCGGTAACGTCACGGCCGTCCACGGTGAAGAGCACGGTGTCGCGGCTGATGCCGGTGGCCTGATAGGCGATATCATCGGCAGCGGGGGTAGGCTGGGGGTCGGCGGTGCTGCATCCGGCCATAGCGCCGGTGAGAAGCGCGCCGCTGAGGCCAGCGCACAAGAGTTTTTTCCAGTTCATGTTTCCTTTCCTCCTTGTTCTGGCCGGACTTTTCCGGCGAAACGGGTATAGTGTACACCTTTTTTTCCCTACAGGCAAGAAAACCGGGGCGGCGTTTACTGAAAATTCACAAACGCCGCCCCGGTGTGGGGTATTTGCAGTGGAGTGGTCAGGCCCGCAGGAAGCCCTTGCCGAAGATCTCGCTGGAGTTGGCCACGATCATAAAGGCGTGGGGGTCCACCTCTTTCAGGTGGCGGCGCAGGGCCACCGCCTGGCCACGGGAGAGCACGGTGAGTACCACATGGTGGATGTCGTGGGTGTAGGCGCCCTGGGCGGTCCAGATGGTGGCGCCCCGCACCAGGGTATGGGTGACGTAGTCGCACACGTGCTCCGGGTCGGAGGTGATGACGAAGAAGGCCTTCCGCCGGTTGAGGGACTCAATGGCGGAGTCCACCAGTACCGACTTGAGAGCCAGGCCCAGCAGGGAGCACAGGCCTGCCGTGGCGTCAAAGACGAAGAGGGCCGCGGCAGCAATAGCCACATCGGAAATAAGCAGGGCAGTGCCCACGTCCAGGCCGGTGTACTTCTTCAAGATCATGGCGGCAATGTCGGTGCCGCCGGAGGAGGCGTCAATGTTGAACAGGATGGCAGCCCCCAGGGCGGGCAGGATGACGGCGAAGAAGAGCTCCAGCATCAGCTGGTCGGTGAGGGGCTCGGTGAGGGGCCACACCCAGGAGAACACCTGGATCAGACCCGCCGACAGCAGGGAGCAGTACACCGTGCGGAACCCGAAGCCCTTGTCCAGCATGATAAAGCCCAGGATCAGAAAGAGCACGTTGATGATGGTGTTGTAGCTGGAGGCCGACAGCACGGGCAGTACCTTGCCCAGCAGGATGGACAGGCCGGACACGCCGCCCATGGAGAAGTTGTTGGGGAATTTGAAGCAGTAGACCCCCACCGAGATCATGACGGTGGCAAAGGTCATCAGCAGAAATTCTTTGATCAAGCGCTTTTTGTCAGGTGCCACGGCGGTACCTCCTTTTGACGTATGGGTGGACCGGGTCATCGGGCGGCCTGGACGGCGCTCCACACGTTATAGCCGGTGGAGGCGGGGATGGTGCCCACCCGCCACAGAGACACGCCGGTGATGCCGAAGAGCTTGGCCAGCTGGAGCTTGTCCGCCACGCTCCGGGCGTCCTCGTACCACACCTTGTAGCGCTCACCCTCCTCATTGGTGTAGATGGCGTAGGGATTGCGGTACTTCTCGCTGTAGGTCACCACCGTGTCCGGCTGGGCCAGACGGCCGGCCAGGGTGTCGGTGCCGGGGTGGTAGATGGTGGTCTCCAGCAGGCGGCCGTTTTCATCAATGTGGAAGCCCGCCGTGCCGAAGGAGATGGCCAGGGCGATCTTGCTCACGTCCTGCACGCCGGTGTCGGGATCGGTGATGTCCCGCAGGGCCTCATACACGCTGGCAAAGGGGGTGACGGGGGAGTCGGTGTTGCCGGTGCCCACATAGGAGGCGGGGACGGAGGTCCACTGGTAGTCGTGGGCCATGAGGATCACCTTGTCGCACACCGCACCCAGACCCCGGTAGTCAAAGCCGGTGTACCAGGTGTCGGGCTGGACGCAGACGTTCAGGGTCTTGTCCTTGGGCAGAGCGGCCCGCAGTTCCTCCATAAAGGTGACATAATTCTTCTTTATGGTATCTCCCTTTAAACCCTCAAAGTCGATGGTGAGGCCGGCGTAGGACCCGGCGGCCTCCACCAGGGCGGAGATGGCCTGGGCCCGGGCGTTGGAGTCGTTGACCACGGCGGCCACAGTGGAGGTGGTGGAGCCGTCGGCCAGGGTTACCGAGTCGGTGGCCGAGCCAAAGACGCACAGGTTGTAGTCCACGCCGTGGCTGGTAAAGTAGTCGGTGGCGGGGGTGGGATCGGAGGGCTTGACCCAATCGTTGCCGCCCGAGTTGGTGGAATTGAGGGTGGCCCCGTCCGCGCCGTACTCCAGCCGGGCCCAGCCAACGCTGACGGCGTCCATGTCGGCGGCCAGATTGATCTGGGAGTAGGAGGAGAAGGCGTAGAAGCCGTGGAGCCAGTCCACCTTGGAGTTGTACCGCTCATACACCCGCACCAGCATGGAGGCGGCCTCTTCCCGGGTGGCCGAGTGGGTGGGCAGGAACTTGAGCTGGCCGCCCGGCCCGGCCACACCCTTGATCATGCCGATGTCGTAGGCGATGGCGATGTAGCCCACGTTGTTTTTCACGTCGGTGAAGGGGAGAGACAGGGAGGACAGGTCCTGGGCCAGGGTGTCATACCCCAGGGCCCGCACCAGCATTACCGCCATCTCCTCCCGGCTGATGTAGTCCAGGGGACGGAAGGCGCCTGCCCCGTCCATCACGTCATGGGCCCGGGCGGTCTCCACGGCGGAGTAGTACCACTCGCCGGTACCGCAGTCTATGTAGGAGGGGGAGGTGGGGGAGATCATCTCCCAGTCAAACATCCGGCACAGAATGGTGACAAATTCCGCCCGGGTGATCTCCACCCCGATGCCGAAGCGGCCATCGGGGTAGCCCTCCATCAGGCCGTAGGACTGGGCCTTGTCAATGTCGGCCTGGGCCCAGTGGCCGCTGGTGTCGGAAAAAGCCCGGGCCTGAGGGGACAGGGGAGCGGCGGACAGCAGCAAAACGGCGGTGAGGGCCGCCGCACAGATCCGGCGTTTGCGCATGAAAAGAACCCCTCCTTTTATAAAAGTGTGGTGTCAGTTGGGTTACCGCCTCTATTTTAACAAAGGAAAAAGCAAAGTACAACGGAAATCGAAGAAGGGCAGACCGGCAGGAGTAAAAAATCAACTTGGCATATCAGACAAAATTTCTAAAAAGAGATGACGGCAGAGCGGTTTTTTGATAGAATATAGTTAATTGCAGAGGGATGCAGAATTCGATACAATAAATATGAATTATTTGTTAAGGAGACGGCGATATGAAATTGCTGGAAGATCGCATCCGCACCGACGGCGTTATTCGCGAAGGCGGCGTGCTGAAAGTCGACAGTTTCCTCAATCACCAGATGGATGTGAAGCTGTTTCAGGAAATGGGCAAGGAATTCTTGCGCTTGTACAAGGACTGCGGGGTTACCAAGATTTTGACCATCGAGGCATCGGGGATCGGGATCGCGTGTGTGGCCGCGCAGTTTTTTGATTGCCCGGTGATCTTCGCCAAGAAGAACAAGACCAAGAATATCGCCGGTGACGTGTACACCTCCAAGGTGGAGTCCTTCACCCACGGCAAGGTGTACGATATCATTGTGTCCAAGCAGTTCCTGCTGCCTGAGGACCGGGTGCTCATCATTGACGATTTCCTGGCCAACGGCTCCGCCCTGCAGGGCCTCATCAAGTTGGTGCGGGACGCCGGGGCTACCCTGGTGGGCGCCGGTATCGCGGTGGAGAAGGCCTTCCAGCCCGGCGGCGACCTGATCCGCGGCATGGGCGTGCGGGTGGAATCTCTGGCCCGCATCAAGAGCATGAGCGTCGAGGACGGCGTGGAGTTCTGCTGAGCATCGGACGGGGTTTGCGCGGCCTGAACGGGCCACCCCGGAGGAGCTCTTTTGTGTGTTCAGACCAGCCTGTCGGGAAGCAGGCTGTTTTGAAGGAAAGTTGGAAGTCAAACAGGATTTAAAAGGAGGAACATTGGACATGAAGAAGAGAAAACTGCTTGCGCTGCTCCTGGCCGGTTCCATGGTGCTGAGCCTGGCCGCCTGCGGCGGTACCCAGGGCAACAGCGAGAGCCCCTCCGGCGGCGGTGAGACCGTTTCCGGCGGCGAGACCGAGGGCAACAAGACCGTCAAGGTGGGCCTGATCTGCATCGGCGACGAGAACGATCAGGGCTACACCTACAACTTCATCCGCGGCAAGGAGGCCGTCACCGAGGCCCTGGCCGAGAAGGGCATCACCGTGGACTGGCAGATCAAGTGGAACATCGGTGAGGACTCCTCCTGCGAGGACGCCAACATCGAGCTGGCCGAGGCCGGCTGCGACCTGATCATCAACAACTCCTACGGCTTCGAGCCCTTCATGCTGAAGGTGGCTCCCGACTACCCCGAGATCGAGTTCATCGCCTGCACCAACCAGGCCTCCGCTGTGGACGACCTGCCCAACACCCACAACGCCTTCGCTAACATCTATGAGGGCCGTTACCTGGCCGGTGTGGTGGCCGGCATGAAGCTGCAGGAGATGATCGACAACGGCGACATCACCGCCGACCAGGCCGTCATCGGCTACGTGGGCGCTTACTCCTTTGCCGAAGTGATCTCCGGCTTCACCGCCTACTACCTGGGCGCCAAGAGTGTGTGCCCCAGCGTGACCATGAAGGTCCAGTTCGTGGGCTCCTGGTCTGACGCCACTGAGGAGGGCAACGCTGCCCAGGCTCTGTGCGACGCCGGCTGCGTCATGATCTCCCAGCACTCCGACAACACCACCCCCGCCACCGCCGCTCAGAACGCCGGCGCCTTCCATACCGGCTACAACAACGACATGATCTCCGTGGCCCCCGAGGCCTCCCTCATCGGCACCCGCATCGACTGGTCCGTGTACTTTGAGTACGCCATCGAGGCCGTTGCCAACGGCGAGGAGTTCGACCAGGATTGGTGCCACGGCATGGACGAGGGCGCTGTGGTTATGACTCCTCTGAACGAGGAGATCGCCGCTGCCGGCACCGCTGAGAAGCTGGCCGAGGTGGAGAAGGCCATCCACGACGGCGAGCTGCAGGTCTTCGACACCACTACCTTCACCGTGGAGGGCCAGCCCCTCACCACCTGCATGGCTCTGGATACCGACGGCGACTTCGTCGCCGACTCCGAGGAGGCCGTGTTTGACGGCGCCTTCCATGAGTCCTACTTCCAGTCTGCGCCTTACTTTACCGTGCAGATCGACGGCATCGAGTGGCTCAACTCTGCCTATTGATGACCTGACCCAAAAGAGGGCTGCACCAGCAGCCCTCTTTTCTGTCTTTTCCCGGGAAAGACAGTGATCCATCACCCACCCACGTCTCATCACAGGAAGGATGACAGCCTTGGAACCTGTCCATGCAATTGAACTTCGGCACATCACCAAACGCTTCGGCACCAAGGTGGTGGCCAATGACAACATCGACCTGACCATCGACCGGGGGGAGATCCTGTCCCTGCTGGGCGAGAACGGCAGCGGTAAGACCACCCTGATGAACATGCTCTCCGGCATCTATCTCCCCGACGAGGGCGAGATCCTGGTGGAGGGCAAGCCGGTGGCCATCCGCTCCCCCAAGGATGCCTTTGCCCACGGCATCGGCATGATCCACCAGCACTACAAGCTGGTGGAGGTGTTCACCGCCGCGGAGAACATCGCCCTGGGCCTGAAGGGGAAGGAGCACGACCGTAAGGCGGTGGCCGCCCAGGTGCAGGCCATCAGCGACAAGTACGGCTTCGGCATCGACCCCAACAAGAAGGTCTATGACATGTCGGTGTCGGAGAAGCAGACGGTGGAGATCGTCAAGGTGCTCTACCGGGGGGCCGAGATCCTCATTCTGGACGAGCCCACCGCCGTCCTCACCCCCCAGGAGACCGAGCGGCTCTTCAACATCCTGCGGGCCATGAAGGCCGACGGCAAGGCCATCGTCATCATCACCCACAAGCTCCACGAGGTGATGGATCTGTCCGACAAGGTGGCGGTGCTCCGCAAGGGCAAGTACATCGGCACCGTCAACACCTGCGAAACCAACCCCCAGAAGCTCACCGAGATGATGGTGGGCCACGCCGTCAGCCTGAACATCGACCGGCCCCAGGCCAAGTACAAGGACCTGCGCCTGGAGGTCAAGGGCCTCAATTGCCGCAACGGCGAGGGTCTGCCGGTGCTGAAGGACATCTCCTTCCAGGCCTACGGCGGCGAGATCCTGGGCATCGCCGGTATCGCCGGCTCCGGCCAGAAGGAACTGCTGGAGGCCATTGCCGGCCTGCAGAAGGCGGAGTCCGGCCACATCTTCTACTATCCGCCCCACCCCAACAGCGACATCGCCGGCAATCACGTGCCGGTGGACAAGGCGGGGGAGGAGCTGGTGGGCAAGACCCCCGGCCAGATCCGCAAGGTGGGTGTGTCCCTGGCCTTTGTGCCTGAGGACCGGCTGGGCATGGGCCTGGTAGGCGGCATGGGCATGGTGGACAACATGATGCTCAAGACCTACAAGGACACCCCCGGCCCTCTGGTGGATCGGAAGGCCCCCAAGGCCCTGGCCGAGAAGCTCATCGACGAGCTGGAGATCGTCACCCCCGGGGTGGCCACCCCGGTGCGCCGTCTGTCCGGCGGCAACGTGCAGAAGGTGCTGGTGGGCCGTGAGATCGCCTCCAGCCCCACGGTGCTCATGACCGCCTACCCCGTCCGCGGCCTGGACATTAACTCCTCCTATACCATCTACCATCTGCTTAACGAGCAGAAGATGAAGGAGGTTGCGGTGCTGCTGGTGGGCGAGGACCTGGACGTGCTGCTGGAGCTGTGCGACCGTATCCTGGTGCTGTGCGGCGGCCAGGTCTCCGGCGTGGTGGACGGTCCCACCGCCACCAAAGAACAGCTGGGCCTGCTCATGACCCGTGTGGGCGGCGGAAAGGAGGGAAGCCAGGATGCATGAAGCAAATAGTCCCCTGATCCGTCTGGCCAAGCGGGAGGGCATGCCCAAGGGCAAGGTTTGGGCCATCCGCGGCGCCTCCTTCCTGGTGGCCATCCTCATCAGCGCCCTCATTTTCCTGCTGATGGGCCACAACCCCTTCGGAGCTTTTGGTACCATGATCACCGGCTCCCTGGGCAAAAAGACCGCCATCCGTCAGACCGTGAAAATTGCCATCCCGCTGCTGGGCACCGCCCTGGCCATCGCCCCCTGCTTCAAGATGCGCTTCTGGAACATCGGCGCCGAGGGTCAGATCACCGCCGGCGCCGTAGGCGCCAGCTACTTCGCCCTGTTCTGGGCGGATAAGCTGCCCGGCCCCGTGCTGCTGGTGGTCATGGCCGTGGCCGGCGCCATCTGCGGCGGCCTGTGGGCCCTGGTGCCCGCCTTCTTCAAGGCCAAGTGGGGCACCAACGAGACCCTGTTCACCCTGATGATGAACTACATCATGATCGGCGTGGTCAAGTGGCTCCAGGGCGGCCCCTGGGAGGGCCGTCCCGGTTCCCAGATCATTCCCCAGTTTGACTCCGCCGCCGTGCTGCCCAAGGTGCTGGGCGTCCACTGCGGCTGGATCATCGTCCTCATTCTGACGGTGGCCATGTTCTTCTACATGAAGTATACCAAGCAGGGCTACGAGATCGCCGTCATCGGCGAGAGCGAGAAGACCGCCCGGTACGCCGGTATGAACGTGGGCAAGATCATCATGCGCACCATGTTCCTGTCCGGCGCCATCGCCGGTCTGGTGGGCTTCATCGTCTGCTCCGGCGCCGACAACACCCTGTACTCCGGCGTGGCCGCCGGTGTGGGCTTTACCGCCATCACCGTGGCCTGGCTGGCCCAGCTCAACCCCTTCGCCATGGTGGGCATCTCGGTGCTGCTGGGCGTGCTGGACAAGGGCGCCGACACCCTCCAGACCCAGCTCAACGTCCCTGCCTCCATTTCGGACATCATCACCGGCATCTTCCTGTTCTGCATGCTGGGCTGTGAATTCTTCATCAACTACCGCCTCATCTTCCGGGGCAGCCATAAGGAGGTGGCCAAGTAATGGATATCAACAGCAACGCGGTCCTGCTCCTCATCATGGCCGCCGTCCTCAACGGCGTGCCTCTGCTCTACGGCACCCTGGGTGAGATCCTGTCGGAAAAGGCGGGCAACCTGAACCTGGGCGTGGAAGGCATGATGTTCATGGGAGGCGCCATGGGTCTGGGCGCGGCCTTCTACTTTGAGGGGGCCGGCGGCACCAGCGGCGTGCTGGCCGTCATCCTGGCCCTGTTCTTCGCCTTCCTGGGCGGCGCCATCGGCGCTCTCATCTACTCCTTCCTCACCATCTCCCTGCGGGCCAACCAGAACGTCACCGGCCTGGCCCTGGCCATCTTCGGCACCGGCGCCGGTCAGTTCATCGGCGAGTACATGCGGGTGACTTCCGGCGGCTACGTGGCCGTGAGCAACGACCTGAAGGCGGTCTTCCTCAATTCTCCCTTCCCGGCGGCCCTTCAGCAGCTGCCGGTGGTGGGACCCCTGCTCTTCGGGCACAGCATCTTCCTCTACCTGGGCCTTGTGCTGACGGTGGGGATGCACCTGTTCCTCAACAAGAGCCGGGCGGGCCTGTCCCTGCGGGCGGTGGGTGAGTCTCCCGCCACCGCCGACGCCGCCGGCGTCAACGTCACCCTGTACAAGTATCTGGCCACCGTCATCGGCGGCGGCATCTCGGCCATCGGCGGCATGGTGTACATCATGACCATCGCCAGCTGCGTGTGGAACCACGAGGCCCTGTCCGGTGAGGGCTGGCTGGCGGTTGCCCTGGTCATCTTCTGCCTGTGGCGGCCCCTCAACGCCATCTGGGGCTCCATCCTGTTCGGCGCGCTGATGATCCTGTACCAGCGGCTTCACCTGGGCTTCATCCCCGACGAGCTGTACAAGATCCTGCCCTATGTGGTCACTGTCATCGTGCTGATCTTCACCTCCCTGCGCAACAGCAAAGACAAGCAGCCGCCCAATTCTCTGGGCCTGCCTTACTTCCGCGAGGAGCGGTAAATGAAAATGAAAAGCGGCCCCGGCGCATATGCGCCGGGGCCGCTTTTTTGGTTTTATGCCGCCAGGGTGCGGAGATAATCCCAGTTCACCGGCCTGTCCATCCGGAAGAGGGCCAGGTCCCGGTGATCCCTCCGGGCCACGCAGAACTGGTCGTCCCACCGGACCTCCAGCTGGCTGCCGTCCGAGCAGCGCAGGGTGAGGTAGAACCGCTGCTCGTCCGCTACCAGGGTTGCGGCTACCGCCTGCTCCGCTCCGTAGGGGGTGAGGACCAGGTCCTGGCCGCTGCCCGCCATGCCCACCGTCACCATGCCGAAGCAGAGCATCAGCAGGGCCATGGTCAGGCCCAGCAGCACCGCGCCGGAGGTCCGCTTTCCCGGCGCCATTACCCCCCGCAGCCGCTGGCGCAGGCTGGAGGCCGAAGCGGACAGGCAGGTGGACAGTCCCCGCTGATCTCCTGCCGTTTCCAGCAGGAGGGCGGCGTAAGTCTGCCGCACCGACTCCTCCGCACCGTAGACCACCAATTCGTCGCAGGACAGCTCCAGGTCGTCGGAAGCCCGCCGGGTAGCCACCCACACCAGGGGATTGAACCAGCAGATGGCCCGGCACAGCATACAGAAGCATTTCATATCCACGTCGCTGCGCTGGATGTGGAGCAGCTCATGGCGGAAGATAAGCCGGTACTGCTCCAGGGTAAAATCCCGCTGGGGCAGCAGGGCCACCATGGAATAGAGACCCACCGTCAGAGGGGAGGCGACGGCGGGGGAGATGAGCAGGGGAATGGGCTTTTTCCGCCGGAGGATGGACTGGGCATGGTTCCACAGGGACAGCACCTCCGGGTCGGTCACCGGTACCGCGTCCTTCAGAATGGCCCGGCAGAACCGGTAGTGGGAGAAGATTTGCCACGCCAGCACCACTGCCGCCCCCACTCCCCATAGCTTCACCAGCAGGAGCAGCACATCCCGCGGGACGGAGAGCACCAGAAGAGAAGGCCGGTAGGAGGTGGTGGAGAGGGACAGAATGCCGGGGAAAAAGGGGAAATAGAGAAGGGTGGGCAGCAGCCACAGCGTGGCGCAGGCCAGGGCGGAGATCCGCCGCCGCAGCAGGGGGAGCAGCACCAGCAGCTGGAGGGAGAGCTCCAGCAGCAGGCCGGCGGCCATGTCCCAGCCTGAGAAGATGGCCCGCATCAAAATAAAACTGAGGATAAATATGGGGAAAAACTTGGGGGAGTATTGCGACAGGGCACTTTGATAGATGGAGAAGGCCTCCGGATCGGGGGAACCGCTCAGGGCGATCTTCCGTTCATACCACCACCGCAGCAGGAAGAGCAGGGCGATGACAGCCCCAAAAAAGAGGCTGAGGCCTACATCAAAGCTGGTCATGCCGATTCCTCCTCCAGCAGAGCGTAAAATCCATCCCAGTCCACCGGCTGGTCCAGGCGGTAGAGCACCGGGGTAAAGGGGGTGTTCATGGGGGTCAGGGTACACAGTCCGGGGGTGAACTCCAGATAGAACTTCCGGTCGGCCAGGAACAGAGCCAGATGCTTAGGCTCATCTTCGGGGAGATCCGGACCGGTGGCCAGTTTGGTTACCGGCAGGGCGGACAGGTACTCCATCAGCTCCTCCCGGACCTGGGGAGAGAGGTCATCCCGGTACAGGTACGTGTTATCTGCTTCCAATAAAACGGAGTCAATCGTCACCGCTCCGTGGGGGACTAGCAGGAGCTCGCCCAGGGTGCCGTAGCTGCTGCTCACCGACAGAACGGCGGAGCACAGCACCAGCACCGCGGTGATCACACCCAGCACAAGGGTGCCGGAAAAGCGCTTCTGAGGCCGGATCACCCCTTGCAGCCGGTGGCGCAGTCCCCGGGCCGAGGCGGACAGGCAGGTGGTGAAGCCCCGCTCATCCCCCGCCGTCTCCAGCAGGAGGGAGGCGTACTCCCGACGGGTGCGGTCCTCCGCCCCGTACACCACCATCTCGTCACAGGACAGCTCCAGGTCGGCGGAGGCCTTCCGCACCGCCACCCACACCAGAGGATTGAACCAGCAAAGGGCCTTGCAGAAGAGGTAAAAGCATTTGGTGTCCACGTCCCGCCGCTGGACGTGGCGCAGCTCATGGCGGAAGATGAGCCGGTATTGGTCCAGGGTGTAGTCCCGCTCGGGCAGCACGGTACACATGGTGCGGCCAAACAGACCGATGGTCAGGGGAGAGGAGAGGGCGGGACTGACCAAAAGGGGAAGGGGACGCTTCAGCAGAACCAGCCGCTCCTCCTCCCACCACAGGTCCCTGACCTCCTGGTCCTCCACCGGCCGGGCCTCCTTCAGGAGCATCCGGCGGAACCGCAGGTGGGAGATCAGGTGCCACAGCAGGACCACGAGAAAGCCGGACAGCCACAGCCAGGGAAAAATGGCCGCCAGAGGGCGGGGGATGCGCAGCACCACCAGCGGGGGCACAGTACCCTGATACACATACTGGCTATAGTAGACAAAGACCGGCAGCAGCCACAGGGTGGCGCAGGCCCGGGCGGAGATGGTCTTGCGCAGCAGGGGGAGAAGCACCAGCAGCACCACAAAGTACAGGGTGAGCAGCACCGCCAGCCGGGAGGTGCATTCCATCAGAACGGCGGTACTGACCTCAGGGCCGGAAGACAGGAGGGTGACCAGCCAAAGCGTGAGGATCAGAAAGGGCAGGACCCAGGGGGAGAACCAGATCACCGTGTCCCGCTTTTTTCCCTCCCGGACGGTACAGCCGGTCTCGGCCACCTGCTGTTCATAGCGCCACTCCCCGCGGAAGGCAACGGCCACGGCCAGCCCCATGAGCAGGGAGAGAATGATGCGGAAGACCCAGTTTGTAGTCAGCGTCATGCTGATCCCTCCTCGATCAGGGCGTAAAGTCCCTCCCAGTCCACCGGGCCGTCCACCTGGTAGAGGATGGATACCTCCTTGCTGTCGTCCAGGGTGGTCAGGGAGCACAGACCATCGGTGAGGGCCAGTATCTGCACGTGCTCTCCGTCATGCAGGAAGGAGGAGAGACGGGGCGAGTCGCTCCCCGGAAGAGTGGAGCCTGTGGACAGCCTGGTGACGGGCAGGGAGGACAGCTGGTCCAGCAGGGCCTGGTTCACAACGGGAGAGGGCTCCTCCACATGGGCTTCCTTCACATGGGCGCTGCCGGAATCCAAGCTGACCCAGACGGATTGGAAAGACACATCCTCCGGATGGGGGAAAAGCAGTTCCCCGGCGGTACCGCTGACGGTGGTCACCAAAATAAGACCGGAGCACAGCACCAGGGTTGCCATCATGAGCCCCAGCGCCAGGACCCCGGAGGAGCGCTCCCGAGGGACCATGACCCCCTTCAGGCGGCGGCGCAGGCTGGAGGCCGAGGCGGACAGACAGGTGGTGAGCCCCCGCTCATCCCCCGCCGTCTCCAGCAGGAGGGAGGCGTACTCCCGGCGGGTGTCGTCCTCCGCATCGTACACCACCATCTCGTCGCAGGACAGCTCCAGATCGGCGGAGGCCTTCCGCACCGCTACCCATACCAGCGGGTTGAACCAGCACAGAGCCTTGCAGAAGATGTAAAAGCATTTGGTGTCCACATCCCGCCGCTGGACATGGCGCAGCTCATGGCGGAAGATGAGCTGGTACTGGTCCAGGGTGTAGTCCCGCTGGGGCAGCACCGTGCACATGGTGCGTCCGAACAGGCCGATGGTCAGGGGAGAGGTGGCGGCGGGGCTGGTGAGCAGGCGGATGTGCCGCTTCAGCAGGGCCTGGCGCTGCTCATCCCACCACAGGTTGACCACATCGGCATCATTAATGGGCTGGGCGTCCTTCAAAAGCCGTCGGCGAAAGCGGAGGTGGGAGATCAGATACCACAGGGCCACCGCCGCGGCCCCCGTCAGCCAGATCCCAAGCAGCAGGGGCCCCAGGCGATTGGGGATGGAGAGCACCACCAGGGGCGGCACGAAGGTCCGCTGCCAGACCGCCAGGTTGTAGCATAGAAAGACGGGCAGCAGCCACAGGGTGGCACAGGCCCGGGCGGAGATGGTCCGCCGCAGCAGGGGAAGCAGGAGCAGCAGCAGGGCGAAGTACAGGGAGAGGAGTACCAGTAGCTGGAGAGAGAGCTCCAGCAGGGAGGCGGTACTCAGCGCCGGACCCACAAACAGGGTCATAATCAGCCAGTAAACAGCCATCATAAAGGGCAGTACCCAGGGGGCCACAAAGATGACCGTGTTCCGCTTGGTGCTCACCCGGACGGTACAGCCGGTGACGGCCACCTGCCGCTCGTATTTCCACTCCAGCCAAAAGCAGAGAGGCACCCCTATGCCCAGGACAAGGGCAACGAATACCCGGTAGAACCAGATGATCAGGAAGTTGTTCACAGCCGTCCCTCCTCCAGCATGCGGCGCAGCTCCTCCAGGTCCTCCCGGCTCACCCCGGCATCCACCAGGGAGGTGGCCAGGGCGGCCACTGAGCCCCCGAAGAGCTGGTCCAGCACCCCCCGGCTGGCCTGAGCCAGATAGGCCTTTCTGGTGATAATGGGTGTGTAGTAATTGACCTTGCCCCGGCGCTCCAGCTTCAGAAAACCCTTGTCGCACAGCCGGGTGAGGAAGGTGAGGATGGTGGTGGGGGCCAGGGGATGGGTCTTGGCCAGCGCCTCCTCGATCTCCGGCCGGGTCACCGGCGGCTCCTTGTCCCAGATGATCTGCATCAGCTCCAGCTCACTGTCGGGCAGACGGCGGATGTCCTGCTTCATAATGTACACCTCCTTCTTCTCTTGTAGAACTTCTTCTTCTGTAGAAGATTATAGCGCGGAAGCATGGGCGAGTCAAGTGGATAGCTTGGAGTTACTGCAGAAATAGACATGACTATATGTAGCATAATTACGTCGGCATGTCCGATAATAGCGCTTTACATCGCAAAAATAAGGCAGTATAGTAAGTTTAGTCAACCGCGGAGACAATCTCGACGAAAGAGAGGAACGTTACCATGTCGTCAAGTATTGGAGGGCGGAGTAAAAACGTCGGCTACTATCTCTGTGTGGTCATTGCCCTGTGTCTGATTTTCCTCTTTGGTGCAGTAGTGCCGCCTTTTGCGGGGATCACCCAGGCGGGCGTAGGTGTTCTGGGCGTATTTTTTGGAGTGCTGTTGATCACGATCGCCACAGGTGAGACCTTCTGGCCGGCTCTGATGGGCTTGTTCGGCCTCATTATCTGCGATTATACAACGGCCAGCGGCCTGCTGGCCAGTTGGTTCGGCAACACCACCATCCAGCAGATCATCTGGGTCATGGCTCTGACCGGCGCGGTCACCGAGTCGGGCGCGGTCAACGTGCTGGCCCGTAAGGTGCTGCGGATCCGGGCCCTGCGGGGACATCCCATGCGCCTGATCGTAGGCCTGTTCCTGACGGTGCTGGTGTGCTCCGCTCTGGTGAGCAGCCCCACCACCATGCTGCTGCTGTGGTACCCCATCCTGGACGGCATCTGTGAGATGTGCGGGGTGGAGAAGAACAGCGACCTGAAGCGGGAACTGCTGCTGGGCATCTATATCGCCGCCATGGGCGCCTATGTGCTGCCCTTCAAGGGGGTCCACCTCTCCTCCATTGCCATTATCAGCGGCATTATGGAGAGCAGCGGCCTGACCTTCAACAGCGCCCTCTATCTGGTGACTGCTACCCTGGTGGTGCTGGCCTTTGTGCTGGTATACGCCCTGTTTATCCGCTTTGTGTGGAAAACCGACCTTACCCCTCTGAAGAACTTCGATGTGGAGAAGATGAACCTCACCGAGGCCGACTTCAAGATGACCGGCAAGCAAAAGGTGTTGCTTGGCTTCATGGTTTTTGGTATCCTTTTCCTGCTGGCAAGCATGGTCCTGCCGGCCGACTCCATTGTGACTGCTTTCTACAACAAGGTGGGCTCCACCTGGATCTGGATCGTTCTCTTTGCCGTGCTGTGCATGATGCGGGACAAGGAGGGCAAGCCCTTTATCAACGGTGTCAAGCTCCTCCAGTCCAAGACCATGTGGGGCATCGTAGCGGTGGCCGGATGCTTTACCATCTGCGGTTCCGCCATTGCTTCTGACGATCTGGGCATCAAGGCGGCCATTGCCACCGCCCTGGGTCCCATTCTGGGCAGCGCCAGTTGGCCCATCATGGTTACCCTCTGCGTGGCTGCGTCCACCATTTTCACCAACTTCACCAACGGTATGCCCGTCAGCTTTACCATCAACGCCATTTGTATTCCCCTGGCCTGCACCATGCAGATGAACGGCGAGGGCAACGCCACCGTGCTGGGCGTGGCCACTATCCTGGCCAGCATGTGCGCCTTCCTCACCAACGGAGCCATTGCCTATGCACCGGTTATGCTGGGCCGGGAGGAGATGACCAACAAATTCATCTTCACCAAGGGCGTAGTGACCAACATCATCTTTATTGTCCTGGCCAGCGCCATCTGCATTGTCTTCGGTTATCTGTTCTGAGTTCTCTTGGGAACGAACAAAAAGGAGTGTTTGATCAATGAGCAACGTATATGTGGAGCCGGCCCGGGAACTGACGGTTGAGGCGGAATGCGACATCCTGGTGGTGGGCGGCGGCGCCGCCGGCCACTCCGCTGCCGTGGCTGCCGCCCGGGCGGGCGCCAAGAATATTATCCTGCTGGAGCGGTACGGCTACATGGGGGGCGACGTCACCGGCGGCTATGTCATCATGGTGCCCAACCTCTCCTGGTATGACAAATCCTTTGTCCGGGGTCTCCAGGAGGAGTGGTTCACCCGCCTGAGCAAGATCCCCGGGGCGGTAAACGCTCCTTCCCTGGATCAGATCGGCTACACCGATCCCGCCCTGCTCCATCCCTGGAGCGGCATCCATGACTGCGTCAGCCGTGGCGGATACGGCGGATGCAAGCCCTCCTGTCTGGTGCGCTCGGTGTACTTTGAGCCCAACCAGCTGAAGATCGAGCTGGACAAGATGCTTCTGGAGCATAAGGACGCCATCACCGTCATGTGCCACAGCTGGGGCACCCGTCCCATTATGGAGAACGGCACCGTCAAGGGTGTGATTTATGAGAGCAAGGAGGGCCGCAAGGCCATTCTGGCCAAGGTGGTCATCGACGCCACCGGCGACGGCGATCTGTACCGCCAGACCGGCACTCCCTTTGAGAGCATGGCCGACCAGGTCACCCGGGCCAATACCACCGCCCTGGTGTGGCGCATCGGCGGCATCAACTGGGATCTGTTCTACCAGTGGCGCCATACCCATCCGGAGGAGATGGCCGCTCTGCGTCAGGGCCTGACCCGAGTGGCGGGCTTCCGGTGCCTGCCCATGGCCAGCAATCAGAATGATATCTGCTGGGTCAACAACTGGCACGCCAACCGGGACTGCTCGGTGGTGAAGGACCAGACCGAGACCGAGATGAACACCCGCAATACCATGCGGGAGGTGCTGGAATATCTGCGGCAGGCGGTGCCGGTTGCCTTCCGCAACGCCTACCTGTACGACATCGCCCCCCAGCTGGGTACCCGCATCAGCCGCCGCCTCAAGGGCGAGTATGTGATGACCACCGCCGACTTTGCCTATGCCCTGGAGCATGACGACGTCATCGCCTGGCACTCCACCATCTGCCAGGTCAATGACTGCGGCCCCGTGGAGATCCCCTACCGGGCCATCCTGCCCAAGGGCGTGGAGAATCTGCTTTGCCCGGGCCGCCACCTGTCCGCCGACGGCATTGCCATCGACTGGCTGGACCTGATCCCACAGTGTGTGGGTACCGGTCAGGCTGCCGGTGTGGCCGCCGCTGTGGCGGTGGCCGACGGTACCACCGTCCACAACGTCAACATCCGCAAGGTTCAGGATATCCTGGTGGATCAGGACGTGCCTCTGCCCCGCAACGCCAAGTTTGAGGCCAAGGATCCCTCCTACCGGGAGATGGTGGAGGAAAAGCAGCACGGCCTGTACACCGACAAGGCCAAGCTGGCCAAGGAGCAGAGAGAGAAGGGCCTGCCTCTGGATCTGGATTTTCAGGAGAAATTCAATACTCCCCCCCAGCACTGAGCCCAGACCGGCCACGGAGCAGCCGGAGGAGGAGCAGGCCCCCCAGCTTCCTCTGGATTTCTGGCGTAGCCTGGTGGAGCAGCCGGGCTGCGAAACCACCGGGGTGTGCAATGAATGCGGCCGGTGTGAGCATTAAAAAGATGTAAAAAAGGGCCGGACCCCGCTGATCGGCGGGGTCCGGCCCGATATTTTTTGCCGTGTGCTACTGTTTTGCCTGGTCCTGCATGTACGCCAGGAAGAGTTCCATCTCAGGACTGTGGGAAAGGGCATCGCTCCACACCATGCGGTTTATGCTGGGCCGAAAGAAGTCCAGCGGGATCTCACGGACGCCCTCCCAGGTGCCCATCATGTCCAGGGGCAGGATGGGATAGAGCCTGCCCTGGGCGGTCAGCTCCTGCAGCAGCATCTGGTCAGAGGTGCGCAGTACCACATTGGGCTTTTTCCCAAAGGCCGCAAAGCAGGCGTTCAGGGTGGACTCAATGGGCATGGGAGCGTTGAAGAATCCCAGCGGCAGATCCAAAATGTCGGCGATACTGATGCTGGACTTTTGCACCAACGGAGAGTGCTCCGACACGCCCAGCATGATGGGGTTGACATAGAGCTCCAACGACTGAAAAAAGGCGCTGTCCGGTCGGGCAGGGGTAAAAAAGGCGTCCAGATCTCCGTTGAGCAGCAGTTTCCAGGCGTCAAAGGCGCTGTGCTCCTCCACACAGAGGGGGATCTCCGGATGGAGACGCTGAAAATCCTCAAAATAGGTGCGGTAGACACAGTAGGCATTTGTGGGTGTGATACCAAGCCGAAGCGGATGGGTGTGGGAGGTCTGCTGCAGCTGGCCGATTCGGGCACGGGTGGTGTTGTAGCAGTCGGTAAAGCCGGAAAAGAGCTTGGCCAGAATGTGCCCGCTTTCCGTAAGGGTCACGCCGTTTTTGGAGCGGGTAAACAGGGGAGCGCCAAACTCCTCTTCCAGATCCGCTATGGCCCGGGAAATGACCGAGCGGGATACAAACAGATCTTCCGCCGCCGAGGAAATGTTGCCCTTTTCACATACCGCCTGAAAATAGGAAATCTGTTTGAGTGTCATAGCCGCCTCGCTTTAGCTGCCGGAGCCGTTCTGGCGGGCAAAGGTCACCTTCACCCGGCCGC
The DNA here is from genome assembly GCF_017811815.1 of Flavonifractor sp. AGMB03687. GTDB lineage: Bacteria > Bacillota > Clostridia > Oscillospirales > Oscillospiraceae > Flavonifractor. The sequence continues at coordinate 48,508 of NZ_JADKZI010000005.1, read as the reverse complement.
CGCACACCATGCCCAGCTCGGCGGCGGCGTGGGACAGGTCGTACTCCACCGTCTCACCCTGGCTGCCTGCCGCCCACAGCTCCTGGGCGTGCAGCTTGGCCTGGTACTCCACCTGACCGCCGCCGATGGTACCGGCGCAGGTGCCGTCGGGCCGCACCAGCATCCAGGTGCCCACGCCCCGGGGGGCGGAGCCGTGCTTCTCCACGATGGTGCACAGCATGCCGGGCTCCTGGGGCGGACGCACCGCGCCGGGGCCCCGCTGAGCCCTTACCTGCACCAGCTGAGCGGCGATGGATACGGCGATCTCCGCCGGGGTCTGGCCTCCGATGGACAGGCCGATGGGGGAATGGACTCCGTCCAGTATTTCCTGGGAAAATCCCTCCTCCCGGAGGGCCTTGTACACGGCGGCCACCTTGGTGCGGCTGCCGATCATGCCCACATAGGCGTACTGCCCCCGCAGCACGTGGGCCAGGCACTCCTTGTCAAAGGCGTGGCCCCGGGTGAGGATGGCGTAAAAGTCGGTGTCCCGGCTGCCCAACTGGTCCAGGGCCTCCTCAAAGGGCATGCACAGCACCTGATGGACCATGGGGAACCGCGCGTCGTTGGCAAACTCCGGCCGGTCGTCAATGACGACCACCTCAAACTCCAGCCGGGCGGCAATGTGGGCCAGCTCCAGAGAGACGTGGCCGCCGCCGCACAGAATCAGTCGTTCCACAGGCGTAATCTCCTTCCAAAGTACAAAATGCCCTCCAGCACGCCGCCGCCAATGGCCCGGGCCTTGTCCGACACGGTAAAGCAGTGGCGCACCTCACACCGGGGATCAATGTCGCCCGACTTCATACCAGTGGTGACGGGGATACCGGCGGGCAGCATGCCCCGAACGATGCCGGTAAGCTGGGCGGTGACGGGGATGCCGTTGACTTTGGCCACCACGTCCCCCAGCTGGACCTGCTGGCCGATCTGAGCCACCGGCTCAAAGGGACCGTCGGCGGGGGCGCGGATGATGCGCTCCTTGGTGTAGCCCCCCACGTCGCCGGGCACGCCGGTGTTGGGGATGGCGGACCCCTCCAGAATGAGGCGGCCCAGGTCGTGGCCCCGCTTGGTCTCGATGACGCCGTGGCAGTCCACCCCGGCGGTAAAGCCGGGGCCCAGGGCCAGCACGATGGGGGCGTCGTCCATAGCGGTGCCCAGGTTGCGCTTGGCCAGAATGGCGTCCACCACCACGGTAAAGGGCAGCTCGTTGCGGATATGGGCCTCCGGATCGGCCAGCACCGGGATCTCACCGGCCGCCAGAATGGCCTCCGCCTGGGCCTTGTCCGCCGCCTTCCGGGCGGTGACGCCCTCCACGGTGACGGCACCGTCGTACATACACTGGGAGAAAGCCACGGTGCGCCGCACCGCCGTGGGCTGGGCAATGTCGGTCATGACCACCGAAAAGCCCGCCCGGTACAGCTGCAGCGCCGTGCCGGTAGCCAGATCTCCCGCGCCTTTGACTAGAATAAGCATAATCCACCCCGCTCCTCTTCGGTATAGTAGGTGATGGCGCTGTGGATGCCCTGCCGGGCCAGCAGCGCCCCGATCGCTTCGCCCCAGGCCTGCCGCTGGGGGTCGTCCGCCTTGTTCAGCAGGCAGCGAAAGGCCATGGCCTGTCCCACGCTCTTCCGTCCGCCTGCCGGGCTGGACAAAATGGCCGCCACGTCGGCGGGGGTAATGCGGTGGTCGGGCTCCACCTCCAGCAGGGCGCACACCCGCTCCGGCCGGTGGCAGGTCTCCTCAATGGGCTTTCCCACGCTGTCCAGGCCCGCCGCGGCAAGGACGGCGTCACAGGTGGGAGGAATCACCGGCTCGTGGTCCGCCGGGGCCTTCAGGGGCCGCAGCTTGGCCCCGTCGGCCTCAATGAGCACCACGTCGGCCACATCCAGACAGGCGGCAGGGTCTCCCGCGCCGGTGAGCTTGCCACGCTCATCATAGGCCCCCAGGGTGACCACCCGGTGCTCCGCCAGCAGGTCTGGCAGGGCGGCGGGGTCGCCGGTGAGGGGCAGCTTGGGGTGGGGCAGGATGTGGGTGGTGGTGGTAACCACCACCCGCAGCCCCTGGTCCATGGCCTGCCGGGCCATGGCGTACATGGTGGAGGATTTGCCGCCGCCGCCCACCAGGGCGATCAGCCGGTGGACCTTGGGGTCCAGTTGCAGGGTCTCCCAGATACCCATGGTTCAGCCTCCCATCGTATGTTCGATCAGGATCTTCAGTCCGATGCCCACCAGCACCAGGCCGCCCACCAGCTCGGCCCGCCGCTGGAACAGGGCGCCCAGCCGCTTGCCGGCCAGGCCGCCCACCACCGACAGCACAAAGGCCACCACGCCGATGACCACGGCGGAGAGGAGCACCGGCACGCTCATGAAGGCCATGGACACGCCCACGGCCAGAGCGTCGATGCTGGTGGCGATGGCCAGCAGGCACAGCCGCTTGGCGGACAGGTCGGAGGGAGCCTCCTCCTCGTCACCGGCGCCGTGGCGCAGGGCGCCCCACACCATCCGCCCGCCGATGATGGCCAGCAGGGCGAAGGCCACCCAGTGGTCTACCGCCTCGATGTACCGGCTGACGCTGCTGCCCAGCAGCCAGCCGATGAGAGGCATGCCGAACTGGAAGCCGCCGAACCACAGGCCCATCTTCACGGCCTGACGGCCGCCGAAGCCGGGGATGGAGATGCCGCTGGACACCGAAACGGCAAAGGCGTCCAGGGCCAAACTGACAGCGATGAGAAATATTTCGACCAAAATGATCACCTGCAAAAAAGTTTGGTTTCCTTTGCAAAAAAGTTTGGTTTCCTTAAAAGAGTATAGCATAGGAGCCGGAATTATGCTATAACAAATATAAGGACACATGACCTCGAAAGCCCTGTCAGAGAAGGAGGAGAGCGGATGGAACACCGGGATTACATGGCCCGCGCCCTGGAGCTGGCCAAAGAGGCCATGGCGGAAGGCGAGGTGCCGGTAGGCTGCGTCATTGTGCGGGACGGCAAGGTGGTAGGGGAGGGCCGCAACCGGCGGGAGACCTGCCGCACCGCCCTGGGTCACGCCGAGATCGAGGCCATCGACCAGGTCTGCCGCACCCTGGGGGGCTGGCGGCTCACCGGCTGCACCCTCTACGTCACTCTGGAGCCCTGCCCCATGTGCGCCGGGGCCATCGTTAACGCCCGCATCCCCGCCCTGTATTACGGGGCCAAGGACGACAAGGCCGGGTGCTGCGGTTCGGTGCTCAACCTGTTTGAGGAGCGGTTCAACCACCATCCCCGGATCTACGGCGGCCTGCTGGAAGAGCAGTGTACCGACCTGCTCCAGCAATTTTTCCAGAATTTGCGTTAAAAGAGCGGGTTTTCTGCACATTTAATTGATTTGTAACAATCGTCGCTACCTTTTGTAACAACCCCCTGGTAGCATAACACTTGCAAGAGACAAAGCTTCTTTTCATTCTATCCTCCAATCATATGAGGCGGACAGCGAGCGCAACGCTGTCCGCTTCGCTTTTTCCCGGAGGAGGTCTTGACACAATCTTTTCAAAAAGGGCCGCAGATTTAACGGTTTTTTAACACCTGCGGTTTTTTTCGTTAACATCTCTTGGGTATGATAATACTCGCAAGAGACAGTTTCTTTTCATTTCATTGTATCCTCTTTCCTTCGGCAGAGGCCGGACGCCAGGAGCGGGCGTCCGGCCTCTGCCGTTCTGCAGCAAAAAACCGGGCTGCCGCAATCTGCGGCAGCCCGGTGCTGTTTTATGGAACGGATTACTGCTTCTCGAAGGTGAGGGACTGGCCGTCCTGCTCCATGACGATGGTCTTGCCGTCAAAGGTGACGGGCAGATCCTCGCCCTCAGAGGACAGAACCAGATTATTGCCGTCGGCCTTCCAGGTGCCGGATACGCTCTCGCTCTGGCCCAGGGCGGACATATCCAGAGCAAAGTTGCCGTCGTCCTTCAGCTCCAGGACGATGTTGAACTCCACACCGGCGGAGGCAGCCAGCTCATCCAGGTTCATGTTGACGCCGGCGGCGTTCATCTCGGTCAGCTTGTAGGAACCGGCAGCGCTGCTGCCGCCACCGCCGCAGGCGGCCAGGCTGACGATCATGGCAAGGGCCAGGAGGAAAGTCAATGCGCGCTTCTTCATAGTATCCATCCTTTCTCATTCAGATGCTATAGGGGCAGGCACGAAAGAAACGAAATCCGTTTATTTCGTAAGTAAGATTATACCATGGCGAAGGATTGTTGACAATCTGAAAGAAAACTTAAAAAAAGCACGGGGGTGAAAGGAATGCACAACCTGCATCCAGGGCGTGTGGAAAAAACGGGGACAGCAATTTGCCGTCCCCGCATGTTCAGCCCAAATCCTCCGGTTTATCCACATCCGCCAGCTCCCTTGGGGAAACTGCCTCCACCAGCACCAGCCGGGAGGGGTGGCGCTTGATGACTGCGCCGCCGCCGGTGTCCCCGGTGAGGGCGGCCAGCTCGTCCAGCAGGTCAGCAGGGAAGAGGACCGGATTACCCCGTTTCCCGCCCCAGGACAGGGCGCAGATGGCGTCTTCTGATTCCTGAAAGGCATCTTTTAGACGGATAATACTATTCGTGGTCAGAAATGGCTGGTCGCACACCGAAAAGAGCACCCCGTCCATGTCCCTCATGCGGGACACCCCCAGGCGGATGGAGGCCGAAATGCCCTCGGCTCCGTGGGGGTTGTACAGGGGGAGGAAGCCCAGCGCCTCCCCGGCCTCCAGCACCTCCGGATAGGGGGAGCACACCGCCAGCCGGTCCAGATCTGCCCCCGCCAGGGTGGTCATGGCGCGGCGGTAGAGGGGTATCCCCTCTACCGCCGTCAATAGCTTGTTGGAGCCGAACCGCCGACCCAGACCGGAGGCCAGCAGCACGGCGCCGATGCGCTTCATCGCCAGAACTGGGAGGGGCCCCGGGACACATAGTGACCCAGACCCTCGTGGACCACCTTGCCGTCCTGGACCGCCACCTGGCCGTCCAGCAGCACCGTGTCGGTGCGGCCCGCCATCTCCATGCCCTCATAGGGGGTGTAGTCCACCCGCTGATACTGGGCCTCGGCGGTAATACGCCAGGTATAATCGGGATCAAAGATTACGATATCGGCGTCGCTGCCCACCGCCAGAGCGCCTTTCTGGGGGAACATGCCGAAGAGCTGGGCGGGGTGCTGGGCCAGGGCCAGCATCATCTGATGGGGGGTGATGCGGCCGGACTTCACGCCGTAGGTGTACACGATGGGGGGCCGGTGCTCGGTGCCGGGGATGCCGCCGGGAATGGCGGAGAAGTCATCCTTGCCCAGCTCCTTGGTGGGATGGAAGTTGAAGGAGCAGTGGTCGGTGCCGATGGTGTCGATCTCCCCGTTCTCCAGGGCCTCCCACAGGGCGTCCACATCGGACTGAGGCCGGGCGGGAGGGGCGCACACATACTTGGCGCTCTCGAAGCCGGGCAGGTGGTACTTGTCCTCGGTGAGGGTGAAGTACTGGGGGCAGGACTCCAGGTACACCTTCTGGCCACGCTTGCGGGCGGCACGGGCGGCCTCCAGGCCCCGCTGGGTGGACAGGTGGACCACATTGACGGGATAGCCCGCCTGCTCGGCCAGGGCCAGCCAGCGGTCCACCGCCTCCGCCTCCATGACGGCGGTGTGGGACAGGGGATGGCTGGCGGGGGAGAGCTTGCCGGCGGCCTTCAGCTCGGCGATGGCCCGGTCGATGAGGTCGCCGTTCTCACAGTGGCAGCCCACCACGCCGCCCTCCTTGCCCACGGCCTTGATGACCTCGTAGGCCACCCCGTCGGAGATGCGGATGTTGGCGTAGGCCAGGTACACCTTGTAGGAGGTGACGCCCTGGGCGGTCATCTGAGGGATTTCAGCGATGATGCGGGGGTCCCAGTCCTTGATGGTCATGTGGAAGCCGTAGTGGCAGCTGGCGTGGCCGTCGGCCCGGGCGTGCCACTCGTCCAGAGCGGACTGGAGGGAGGCGCCCCGCTCGGGCTCGGCAAAGTCCAGCACGCAGGTGGTGCCGCCGGCCAGGGCAGCCCGGGTGCCGCTCTCCCAGTTGTCGGCGGTCTCCCGGATGGTGCCCTTGTTCATTTCAAAGTGGGTGTGGGTATCGATAAAGCCGGGGAAGACCAGCTTGCCCGCAGCGTCGATGACCTGGCTGTCCCCCACGGGGAGGGCGGGGCCGATCTCGGCGATTTTATTCCCCTCCACCCGCAGGTCGGCCTTCACCGGGCCCTCCGGGCAGATCAGGGTACCATTCTGAATGAGGATAGACATGTTGTGAAAACGCTCCTTTCTGCGTCCGTCAGGCGAACTGCACACCCAGCTGGAACAGGATGTAGGGCACGGCCAGCTTGATGGCGCCGGTGACGATGGTCATGAAGGCCAGCAGCACCAGGGCGGAGCTCCGCTTGCCGAAGGTGTCCTCCCAGCGGTCCAGCATGCGGGTGAAATTGGCGGTACGGTTCTGGGCGCCGATGAGGTCGGCCACGCTCTTGATGGTGGTGAAGGCGGTGTAGCCCATCCACACGGGCAGGGCGACCAGAGAGACATTGGAACGGAAGCCTCCGTTCAGCAGGTAGAAGAGAGCCAGAGCAAAGCTGGCCACGGTAAAGAGCAGGTAGGCCCAGACGCCGACCTTGGCGGCACGTTCGTTCATAGTGGTAGATTTCCTTTCTTTGGTGGATTTCAGGGGCGGATGCCCGCCTGATCAAAGGCAGAGAGGAGGGCGTCCATGTCCGGTTTCACCAGCATGGGCTCTCCGGCGGCCTTGATGCCGTTTTGTACGTCCTTCAGACCGTTGCCGGTGACGATGCTCACCACGGTGCTGTCGGGAGAGATGAGGCCCAGCTCCAGGGCCTTCTTAACACCGGCGGTACCGGTGACCCCGGCGGGCTCGCCGAACACCCCCTGGGTGCGGCCCAGCAGGCGCATGGCGGCCAGGATCTCCTCATCGGACACGTTGACGGCCACGCCGTCCGAGGCCCGGATGGCATTGAGGGCCTTGTCCGGGTTGCGGGGCACCCCCACGGCGATGGAGTCGGCCAGGGTGTTTTCCTCCATGGGGGACCAGGGCTCTCCGGTCTGGATGGCCCGGTTCAGGGGGCAGCAGCCCTCCGCCTGGACGGCGATGAGCTTGGGCAGCTTGTCGATAAGCCCCACCTCGCAGAGGTCCACAAGGCCCTTCCAGGCGCCGGCGATGGTGCAGCCGTCCCCCACGGAGAGGGCGATGTAGTCGGGCACCTGCCAGTTCAGCTGCTCCATAATTTCTAAAGTCACTGTCTTTTTGCCCTCGGACAGGTAGGGGTTGATGGCGGCGTTGCGGTTGTACCAGCCCCACTTGTCGATGGCGGCCTTGGACAGCTCGAAGGTGTCCTCATAGGAGCCGTCCACGCTGATGACGGTGGAGCCGAAGATACGCAGCTGGGCCACCTTGCCCTTGGGGGCCCGGCTGGGCACGAAGATATAGGTGCGCAGGCCCGCCGCGGCGGCGTTGCCCGCCAGGGAGGAGGCGGCGTTGCCGGTGGAGGAGCAGGCGATGGTGTCCGCCCCCGCCTCTCGGGCCTTGACCACCGCCAGGGCGGAGGCCCGGTCCTTCAGAGAGGCGGTGGGGTTCTGGCCGTCATCCTTGATGTATAGCTTTTTCAGCCCCAGCTCGGCCCCCAGACGGTCCGCCTCATAGAGGGGAGACCAGCCCACCCGCAGGGGCGGGGGAGCGGAATCCTCCTCAATGGGCAGCAGGGGCCGGTACCGCCACATGGACCGGTCGGGATTGTTGGCCAGCATTTCCCGGGAAAGATCCCGGCGGAGGGCGGCATAGTCGTATTGGATGTCCAGGATACCCCCGCAGGAGCAGGTGGTGAGGTCGGGGACGGCGGCGTATTCCCTGCCGCATTTGACGCACTTGGCGCCCAGAACGTATTTCATGGAGGAACCTCCTTTTACAGGCCCTTCAGCACCCCGGTTTCTTCGTTGAAGGCCCGGATCAGCTCATCCAGGGCGTCGGCCTGGCTGTGGACGTCGGCCCACTCGGTGCCGTACCACAGGGCGTCCAGCTCTTCGGTGGTCTTGCCCTGCTGCTCCACCCAGGTGTAATACTTCAGGTTGTGGACCCTCTTGCGGTCGTAGTAGCCCAGCTCCGCCATGCAGTCGGTCTTCAGGCCCATCAGGTGAAGGGCGAAGTCGTAGGCGGCGGCCTTGGCGTCATATTCGCCCAGCTGCTGGGTCAGCTCCGCCAGACGGGAGCGGTACATATCCGCCGAGTCGGTGAGGACGGTGCACACCACGTCGTGCTCGGTGAGCTCGTAATACTTGGCCATCTTGATGCAGCACAGCACGTTGGCGATGCCCGAGATGCCCATGAGCGCCAGGGACTCCACCAGCTGGGGGTCCACGCCAGCCTCGATGAGCTGAGCCTTGCCCGCCGGCTCGTTGAAGAGCCGCAGCAGGGCCATGGCGTCGTTGTCGTCCACGTCAATGACCATGTCGGTGTTCTTCACGTCGTGGATCCAGGGCACGTGCTTGTCGCCGATGCCCTCCACCCGATGGTCGCCAAAGCCGTTGTTCAGGATGGTGGGGCACTGGACGGCCTCGCCCACCGCCAGCTTCATGGCGGGGTAGACTTCCTTCAGGTAGTCACCGCAGCCGATGGTGCCCGCCGAGCCGGAGGTGAAGCAGGCGCCCGCCAGCTTGTCGCCGGGGCGCTTGGCGTCCTCAAAGGCTTCGGCCACCGCCGCACCGGTGACCTTGTAGTGCCACAGGTGGTTGCCCATCTCGGCAAACTGGTTGAAAATCATGCAGGAGGGGTCCCGGCTCAGCTCGTTGGTCTTGTCAAAGATCTCCTTTACGTTGGACTCGGAGCCGGGGGTCTTGATGACGTCAGCGTCGATGGAGGCCAGCCAGTCAAAGCGCTCCTGGCTCATGCCGGCGGGCAGGATGGCCACGCCGTGGACGCCCAGCAGCCGGGAGTTGAAGGCGCCGCCCCGGCAGTAGTTGCCGGTGGAGGGCCACACTGCCTTCTGACTGGCGGCGTCAAACTGGCCGGTGACCAGACGGGGGGCCAGACAGCCGAAGGAGGCGCCCACCTTGTGGCAGCCGGTGGGGAACCACTTGCCCGGCAGGCACAGGATGCGGGCGGGCACGCCGGTGAGGGCGGGGGGCAGCTCGATGTAGTTGGGGGCGGAGCGGTACAGCCCGCCGGTGGGGATGGGCTGGTTCTTCCAGGTGATGCGGAAGAGGTTGGCCGGGTCCACATCCCACAGACCCACATGGGTGAGCCGGTCCTGAATGGGCTGGGGCACCGTCTCCGGATGGATCATATTTTCAAAGGTGGGGATAACGACGCCGTTTTCCCGGGCAATACGGATGTTATGCTCCAGGGCCTGGCGGTGTACGGTCAGGTCGATCATATACAGGCCTCCTTACCGAGATACTTACCAACATGATAGCACATGACGCTGAGAAATCAAGGAAAAGTATCCCACGTCACTGGGAAAAAGACCGTCGGATTTGTGGAGAGGCAACAAAGGAGCGCGCCGCTTTGGGCGGCGCGCTCCTTGGAAACGGGATTCAGTCTTTGTTTGCCAACTGCACTTCCGCCTGGGACAGGAAGGCGTTGGGGTAGTCCTTGAGCACCTCCAGGGTGTGGACGGCGCTCTTCTGCAGGGTGATGGTAACGGTGTAGGTGTATTCCTGGGTAGCATTGGCCGTGGGGCCGTACTCGGAGTCGGCACTGCTGGCGATGCCGGAGGAACTTTCCGCGGGCATCCGGTAGGTGAGCTCCAGGTCGGCGTAGCAGCAGTTGTCCATCCGCTCCCGGTCCTCCAGCAGATAGCGGCGGCCCAGGTTGCCCTCGGCGATGTCGGTCTTGATGGCCTCCATCAGGGGCTCCAGCAGCTCGGTGGGCAGATACTCAAAGCCGTAGGTGTCCTCCTCCGGATTGTAGAGGTTGACGATGGCCACGCTGGCCAGCTGGTCCTCCGGCTGCACGTCGCCGAAGTAGCTGTTATACACCACGTCGGTCCGGTTGAGAATGGCGGTGAGCTTGGAGGAGAGGCTGTTGGGATCCTCCAGGTCGGAGGCGGTGGTGGGGAAGGCGTACTTGCGCTGGATCACCGAGCCGTCCTTCATGTTATACGTGAAGATCAGGCTGTGGGAGGTGCCCACCTGCAGGTCCACACCGTCGGTGCCGGTGGTCCACACCTCGGAGGTGCCGCTCTGGCTCTGCCAGGCCTCCAGGGCGTCCTTCTGCTGGGTAATGGCGGTGTGCAGGTCCAGCACGTCCTGGATCACCTCGGGGTTGTCGGAGATCAGGTTGTCGTTGCCGCCGTCCCGGGGGTTGGTGTCCGGGCCGTAGATGCGTACGCTCTCCACCTGAGCGGCGTTGGGCACTGCGGTCTCAAAGCCCATCACGTCCAGCTCCAGGGTCCCCATGCCCACGCACAGGCACAGCAGGAAGACCACGCAGCCCTTCCAGCTGCTCTTGAAGACCCAGAACCGCTTGCGCAGCAGCATCTCGGCAATGAAGCAGCCGGCGGCGCCCCACAGCAGCATCCAGCCCAGCAGGATCCAGGGACTGGTGGGGAGCAGGGCGTAGAAGATGGAGTAGAAGAAGGTGCCAAGGGCCACGGCGGCGCACAGGGACACGCCGTAGCGGAACACCGGGCGCATCCAGCCCACGGTGATCACGTCACCCGCCCGCTCCAGGTGGCGGCGGCGGTAGAGAGCCAGGGCCACTCCGGCCAGTACCAGGCCGATGAGGGCGTAGAAGGTTACCAGGCCCAGGCCCCGGAACTGATAGACGTCGACGGTGTCGTTTTGGGCGCTGACGGTGTCCTGAGCCAGCTTGAGGGCGGGGGAGAACCACTCGGAGGCCTCCTCCATCCATGCCGCTCCGGTAAAGCCGAAGAGGAACTGCCGGGCGATGGTCTCCAGCAGGTAGGCCAGGGTAGGCACCAGGAAGCTGAGGATCACATAGAAGGCGGGCAGGGCCAGGATATGACCGGTAAACATGGCGCAGAACACGGCGAAGGAGTAGAAGAACAGGCAGAGCAGACAGGTGACCATCAGCCAGGTAAACAGGCTGCTGAACACCACCTTGCCGTTGAGAGCCTCGGCCGCCAGACCCAGCAGGAAGATGGCGATGTTGGGGATGATGAGGAAGGCCAGGCCGGACAGGTAGTTGGTGAGGAAGAGCCCCTCCCGCCGCATGGGCAGGGCGTGGAACATGCCCACCGAGCGGGTGGAGTACAGGTAGGAGAACACGGCCATGGCCGCCAGGATGCCGAAGCAAAAGGCCAGCACCAGGGCGGGGCTGGTGCCGCCGATGAGCCGCAGGGCATAGGCCCGGGCCTCATAGGCCGTCCAGTAGTCCCGCTCAATCAGGATACCTACCGGCATCAGCACCACCCAGATCAGGGTGTACAGACCCCAGATGGGCCAGAACCGGGCCAGATTTTTCCCTACCAGGGTCAGATTAAAGTACGATGTCCCGGACCGCATAGTCCTCACCTCCCAGCTCATAAATAAAGATCTCCTCCAGGGTCAGGGGCAGGGCCTCCATCAGGATGGGGGCGTGCACCGCCAGACGGTTGGTAATGTCGGTGGCATTGCCCCGGATGATGAGGGTGTGGATGCGGCCCACATGGGACACGTGGAGCACCTCCAGGTCCTCGGGCAGCTGGGGCAGCTCCCGCTCCTGGAAGACGATCTGCATCTTGACCACGTTTTCCTGCAGGTCGGACAGGGAGCGCTCGATGAGCACCTTGCCGTGGGACAGGATACCCACATGGTCGCACACGTCCTCCAGCTCCCGCAGGTTGTGGGAGGACACCAGCACCGTGGTGCCGTGCTCGGCCACGTCGCCCATGAGGAGGGACCACACCTGGCGGCGCATCACCGGGTCCAGGCCGTCTACCGGCTCATCCAGCACCAGCACGTCAGGGCGACAGCACAGAGCCAGCCAGAAGGCGGACTGCTTCTGCATGCCCTTGGACAGGCGGCGGATGGGCTGCTTCTCGTCCACGGTGGTGAACACGTCCTTCAGGGCCTCGTAGCGCTTGAGGTCGAACCGGGGATAAAAGCCCCTGTAAAAGCGCATCATGTCCCGGGTGGAGGCGGACAGGAAGTAGTACAGCTCGTCGGGGATATCGGCAATGCGGGCCTTGGCGGCGGGGTTTTCGTAGATGGGGTTGCCGTCCAGCAGCACCGAGCCGGAATCCTGCCGGTAGACCCCGGTGACGTGGCGCAGCAGGGTGGACTTGCCCGCGCCGTTGGGGCCCACCAGGCCGTAGATGGAGCCCTGGGGTACCGTCATGGTCAGGCCGTCCAGGGCCCGAAAGCCGTCAAAGGTCTTGACCACGTTTTTGGCTTCGATCATGGTTTCCTCTCCTCTCTGACCGCCTGCCGGGCGGCGGCCTCGTCCAGACGGCGGGCCAGTTCGCCCGCCGTCATGCCCAGAAACAGCAGTTCCGCCGCCGAGGCGTCGAAGTCCTTCAGCAGTCGCTCCCGCCGGTCGGCGTTGACGTCGGCGTGGGGGGCGGCGAAGGAGCCCTTGCCTGCCACGGTGTACAGATAGCCCTCCCGTTCCAGGGATTCATAGGCACGTTGAATGGTATTGGGGTTGATGGCCAGCGACGTGGCAAGCGCCCGCACCGAGGGCAGTTTGTCCCCCGCCTGGAGCGCACCCGTCACCACCAGGTGCCGCAGTCCATCTTTCACCTGTTCATAGATGGGCCGGGCGTCCCGGTAATTGAGCTGGATCATCCTGGCATCTCCTTTCCGGAAGTGTATGACACATCTTAGTACAGTCAGTATACACGGGACACGGGGGAGAAATCTTTAAAAAAGTATAACGATTTTCTTCCGGTTTTCGGCGGACGTAAAAAAACGTCCCGCGGTTTCCCGCGGGACGTTGGTATGTGGCGTTAAGCCGATTAGCACATGGGCTTCAGGTCGGGGGAGACGATCAGGGTAGCCTCGGTGGCAGCCTGGATCTGCTCCACGGTGAACTCGGGGTTGTACTCCACCAGCTCCAGACCCTTGTCGGTCACGTTGATCACGGCCATCTCAGTGATGATCTTGGTGATGCAGTGCACGGCGGTGTAGGGAAGACGGCACTTCTTCAGGATCTTGGGATTGCCCTTGGCGGTGTGCTCCATGGCAACGATGACTTCCTTGGCGCCCACCAGCAGGTCCATGGCGCCGCCCATGCCGGGCATCTTCTTGCCGGGGATGATCCAGTTGGACAGGGAGCCCTCCTCGTCGACCTCCAGGCCGCCCAGGATGGTGGCGTTGACGTGGCCGCCGCGGATGAAGCCGAAGGAAGTGGCGGAGTCGATGTAGCAGCCGAAGGTGTCAGCCTGAGCGGGAGAACCGCCGGCGTCGATCTTGTACTTGGGGTCGGCCTGCTCGGGAGTGGGCTTGGGGCCGGTGCCGATGATGCCGTTCTCGGACTGGAGGATCACGTGGACCCCCTCGGGCAGGAAGGCGGGAATCATGGTGGGCAGACCGATGCCCAGGTTGACCACGTCGCCGTCCTTCAGCTCCTTAGCAACGCGCTTGGCGATAAAGGCCTTGATCTCAGACTTCTCCATTACAGCTTCCCTCCATCCACGATGTAATTGACAAAGGCGCCGGAGGTGACCACGTTCTCGGGCTGGATATCGCCCACCTCGACCACGTTGTCGGCCTCGGCGATGACCACGTCAGCGGCGGTGGCCATCACGATGTTGAAGTTACGGGTGGTGCCCTTGTACCAGATGTTGCCGAACTTGTCGATCATGTGACCGCCGATCAGGGCGAAGTCGGCACGGATGGGCTTCATCAGCAGGTAGTCCTTGCCGTCGATGGTCTGCTTGCCCAGGCAGTAGGGGGAATCCTCCACGATGGTGCCCACGCCGGTGGGGGTGAGCACGCCGCCCAGACCGGCGCCGCCGGCACGGATCATCTCGGCCAGAGAGCCCTGGGGGATCAGATCCACGGTCAGGGTCTTCTCCACCATGCCCTGGGTGCCCACGTCGGGGGTCATGCCCACGTGAGTGGCGATGACGTGCTTGACCTGGTGGTTGTGGACCAGCTTGGCCACGCCGTAGAACTCCTCACCGTTGGGACCCACGGCCATGCCGCAGTCGTTGCCGATGATGGTCAGGTCCTTGGTGCCCTTCTTGGCCAGACCCTCAATGATATGATGGGCGCTGCCGCAGCCCAGGAAACCGCCGTACATGATGGTAGCGCCGTCGGGAATCATGTTCACGGCTTCCTCAACAGAAATGATCTTGTTGCGCACGATATAACCCTCCTAATATAAAGTAGAGGCCGGCCGGGGCGGCATCGCCGCCCCGGCGCGGACAAATCAGCACTTCTCGAAGATGGTAGCGACACCCATGCCGCCGCCGATGCACAGGGTAGCCAGACCCTTCTTGGCATCGTCGCGCTTCTGCATCTCGTGCAGCAGGGTGACGATGATACGAGCGCCGGAAGCGCCCACGGGGTGGCCGATGGAGATGGCGCCGCCGTTGACGTTGACCTTGTCCATGTCGAAGCCCAGCTCACGGGCCACAGCGATGGACTGAGCGGCAAAGGCCTCGTTGGCCTCCACCAGGTCGATGTCCTCGATGGTCACGCCGGCCTTGGCCATGGCGTTGCGGGAAGCGGGCACGGGGCCCACGCCCATGATCTTGGGATCCACGCCGCCCTGGCCCCAGCCGATCAGCTTGGCCATGGGCTTCAGGCCGTACTTCTCAACCGCCTCGCCGGAAGCCAGCAGGATGGCGGCAGCGCCGTCGTTGATGCCGGAGGCGTTGGCAGCGGTCACGCGCTGAACGTGCTTCTTGGCGTCAGCCTCGTGGACCTGAGTGACCTCAAAGGTATGGACGATCTCGTCCTCCACGCCCTCGGGACCGGCGGGGAAGGCGCCGCGCAGCTTGGAGACGGACTCCATGGTCACGCCGGCCTTGGGGAACTCGTCCACCTTGAACTCGACCATTTCCTTCTTCTTCTTCACCATCACGGGGACGATCTCGTCCACGAACTTACCGGCAGCCTGAGCAGCCTCGGTCTTGTTCTGAGAGGACACGGCGAAGGCGTCCATCTCCTCGCGGGTGATGCCCCACACGTCGGCGATGTTCTCGGCGGTGGTGCCCATGTGATAGTTGTTATAAGCGTCCCACAGGCCGTCCTTGATCATGGTGTCGACGACCTTCTTGTCGCCCATGCGGGCGCCCCAGCGCTCAGCGGGCAGAGCGTAGGGAGCGGCGGACATGTTCTCGGTGCCGCCGGCCACGATGACGTCGGCGTCGCCGGCCAGGATGGCACGGGCGCCCTCAATGACGCTCTTCATACCGGAGCCGCACACCATACCCACGGTGTAGGCGGGCACGGAGTAGGGCAGACCGGCCTTCACGCCCACCTGACGGGCGGGGTTCTGGCCCTGGGCAGCGGTCAGGATGCAGCCGAACATCAGCTCGTCCACCTGCTCGGGCTTCACGCCGGCCCGATTCAGGACTTCCTTGACCACCACGGCGCCCAGATCAGTGGCGGGGGTGTCCTTCAGGCTGCCGCCAAAGGAGCCCACGGCGGTGCGGCAACAGTTGACAACATAGACTTCTTTCATGTGTTTGACCTCCAGATTTTTTCGTTTTCTCCCCTAATAAACCCTTCGTTTCATTATACATCCGCCATTAGTAAAAATCAACTGTGGAAAGTGTGGAAGCGGCTGGAAGCAGGGGGTATCCAGTTTGTACCAGAGGCACAGAGACAGGATAGGGTTGCGGGTGGAGAGACGGGGGGATATAATAAGGATATCTGAGACCGGAGACACCGGGAAAGGAGGTATGGACCCATGCGGGAAGAACACTGGGCGGCCTATCTGGACTGCGTGGGGGAGCTGCTGGCCGACCCGCAGGTACAGGCCATGAAGGAGATCCGCCACCACCCGGGGGTGTCCTGCTTTGAGCACAGTCTGTTTGTGTCCTACGTAGCCTTCCGGCTGGCGGAGCGCTGGCGGGGAGACCGGCGGGGGGCGGCCCGGGCGGGGCTGCTCCACGACCTCTACCTTTACGATCCCAAGAGCCTGCCCTCCTACAAGCAGTGCTTTGCCCACCCCCTGGCGGCGGCCCGCAACGCCCGGGCCCTGTGCGGGGAGCTGAGCCCCCAGGAGGAGAACGGCATTCTGGCCCACATGTGGCCCCTGGCCCCCCGGGCCCCCCGCAGCCGGACGGCGGCGGCGGTATGCCTGGCTGACAAGCTGTGCGCCACGGCGGAGGTGCTGGGGATCTGGCGGCGGCTGGAGCTCTACCGGCTGGCCTGCACCCCTGCCAGAGCCTTCCGTTGAAATTTGGTAAAGAAGAGGTAAAGGACGACGGGGAAATTGTGCAAGGGTCCCAAGTTGGAAAAAATGCCGGCTTTTTTTGAAAATTCCGATGCATTTTCTCCGTCACTTTGCTATAATTACAATGAATCATAAAATTGGCCTGATCACGGCCCGCTCTCCCTGAGCGGGCAGGCAAATCCATTGTGTTTGAGGTGATCTCAAGTATGAGCGCGACTGGAGCGGTAGTGTTCCTGCCCCGGGAGGGGACCGGCCCGTCACGGATGCTGGAGGAGCTGCTCTTTGATCCGGCGGCTCTCTGGCTGACCGAGGCGCTGGAGTCCGCCGGGGTGGAACAGTTTTTTGTGGTCTGCCACAGCGATGACCGGGAGAAGGCCCAGGCCTGCTTCCCTGAGGGTACCGAGTTCGTCACCGGCAGCACCGGGGATGCCCTGGAGCAGCTGATGGATTTTCTGGCCCGGCTGGAGGGCAAGGTGCTGGTATTTACCCGGCCGGTGCTTCTCTCCTGGCAGAGCGCCCGCCAGCTGGTGGACGACAACTGCTCCGGACCGCTGGACAATAAGGATACCGGCGTGTGCCGCATCGACGCGGCCCTGCTGGCCCAGGCCCTGGCCGACGGCAGCGGCCTGGACGAGGCTTTGAAGGAGAACGCCGACAAGCTGGGCGGCCGCAGCATCTGGTATCAGAGCGCTGCGGTGCTCAAGGGCAGCCCTGAGGGCCGGGTGGAGGCGGAGCTTACCGCCCGCAACTACGGCGCCTACCGCCTGCTGGAGGGCGGCGTGCGCATCCTGGACCCCAACACCTGCTATGTGGGACCCCGGGTCAAGGTGGGCAAGGACACGGTGATCCTGCCCGGCACCATCCTGCGGGGTGAGACCGTCATTGGCACCGGCTGCGAGCTGGGTCCCAACGCTATGGTGCGGGACTGCACCGTGGGGGACAATGTGGTGGTCAACGCCTCCCAGATCAATGAGAGCACCGTGGACGCCGGTACCAAGATCGGCCCCTTTGCCTACATCCGTCCCAACTGCCACGTGGGCGCCAACGTGAAGGTGGGCGACTTCGTGGAGCTGAAGAACTCCACCATCGGCGACGGCACCAAGATCTCCCACCTGACCTACGTGGGCGACTCCGACGTGGGTTGCCGGGTCAACTTCGGCTGCGGCACCGTCACCGTCAACTATGACGGCATCAGCAAGTACCGCACCACCATCGGAGACGACGCCTTCATCGGCTGCAACACCAATCTGGTGGCTCCCGTTCGGGTGGGCGACGGCGCCTACACCGCCGCCGGTTCCACCATCACCGACGAGGTGCCCGCCGACTCCCTGGCCATCGCCCGGCCCCGCCAGACAGTGAAGAAGCAGTGGGCCGCCCGCCGCCGTTCCAGAAGAAAGTGAACCCGTCCCCTGGAGGGGGACAAAAGATAGAACGTTCTGCATCTACCAGACAAAGAACACTAATAATGTGAGAGGATGTTTACACAATGATCGCACACGGTAAGGACATTAAGATCTTTTCCGGCACTTCCAACCGCCCTCTGGCCGAGGCCATCTGCAAGGAGATGGGCATGGAGCTGGGCAACGCTGAGGTAGGCGCTTTCTCCGATGGCGAGAACTTTGTCTCCATCTATGAGACCGTCCGCGGCTCCGACGTGTTCGTGGTCCAGTCCACCAGCTCCCCGGTCAACGACAACCTGATGGAACTGCTCATTATGATCGATGCCCTGAAGCGGGCCTCCGCCGGCCGGATCACCGCCGTGATCCCCTACTTCGGCTACGCCCGTCAGGACCGCAAGACCAAGCCCCGCGATCCTATCTCCGCCAAGCTGGTGGCCAACCTGATCACCCGTGCCGGCGCCGACCGGGTGCTGACCATGGACCTGCACGCCAACCAGATCCAGGGCTTCTTCGACATCCCCGTGGACAACCTGCTGGGCAACCCCATCTTCACCAACTACCTGCATGACCGCTTTGCTGGCCAGGAGGAGGACGTGATCGTGGTGTCCCCCGACGTGGGCTCCGTGGCCCGCGCCCGCGCCTTTGCCCAGAAGCTGGGCATGGGTCTGGCCATCGTGGATAAGCGCCGCCAGAAGGCCAACTCCTCCGAGGTCATGAACATCATCGGCGACGTCCGCGGCAAGAAGGTCATCCTCTTCGACGACATGGTGGATACCGCCGGCTCCCTGTGCGGTGCTGCTCAGGCTCTGGTTGAGATCGGCGGCGCTACCGACGTCATCGCCTGCGCCAGCCACGGCGTGCTCTCCGGCCCCGCCGTGGAGCGCATCGAGAAGAGCGTCATCAAGGAGCTCTACTTCCTGGATACCGTGCCCGCCAAGCAGGGCGTGACCTGCGACAAGATCAAGTATCTGTCCGTGGCTCACATGTTTGCCGAGGCCATCGAGCGCATCTACGAAGAGGTCTCCGTTTCTAAGCTCTTTGTGTAATGAAAATCTGACCATACCATCAGGTAGGGCGGGGGCTTGCCCCCGCCTTTGCCTGTTTTTTAAGGAGTTCCTATGTTTTTCAACAAGAATCGAGCCTCCGGCGTGGAGTGGCTGGTGGTGGGCCTGGGCAATCCCGGGGACAAGTATGAGAACACCCGGCACAATGTGGGCTTTCTCACCATCGACCACATCGCCGAGGAGCAGCGGGTGCCGGTGCAGAAGCTGAAGTACCGGGCCCTCACCAACACGGTGGAGCTGGGGGGCGCCAAGGTGCTGCTCATGAAGCCGGTGACCTATATGAACCTGTCCGGCGAGGCGGTGGGGGAGGCCGCCCGGTTCTACAAAATCCCCGCCGACCACGTGCTGGTCATCTCCGACGACGTGTCCCTGCCCATCGGCAAGCTGCGCATCCGCAAGGGGGGCTCCGCCGGGGGCCACAACGGCCTGAAGAATATCATTCAGCACCTGGGCACCGACCAGTTCCCCCGGGTGAAGGTGGGCGTGGGGGAGAAGCCCCATCCCGATTATGACATGGCCGACTGGGTGCTCTCCAAGTTCGTGGGGGAGGACCTGAAGACCATCACCGCCGCCATCGAGAAGGCGGGCAAGGCGGTGGAGTGCCTCATTGCCGAAGGCCCCGACAAGGCCATGAACAAGTTCAACGGCTGACAGGCTGTTGCCAAATCGTAACTTGCAATTCCCGACGGGAATGCTAGGATAGAAGGAGCGGGCGCGCCCGCTCCTTTTTTGCAGGGGGCGCGCCGAACTTAGGAGGTGGTCCCCGTGGCGGGACGCAAGCTGTTTTGCCAGTACGGCCCGGTGTGCTACCGGATTTCCCTGTGGAAAGAGGGAGCCCGAAAAGCCTTGGCCGACCGGCGGGTCGGGGTGCACTGGTCCACCTGGCGGTGTGAGGAGGAGCTGCCCGTGCTCCTCAAGGGGCACCGCTCCCCGGTGCTCCGGCGTCTGACCGGAGTGGATATGGACCTGCAGCGCAGCAAGCGGACCAATCTGGCCCTGGCCGCCGCCTGCATCGACGGGGTGGTGGTGGCGCCGGGGGAGAGCTTCTCCTTCTGGCGCCTGGTGGGCAAGCCCACCGCCCGGAAGGGCTATCAGGACGGGCTTACCATCGCCAGCGGGAACCTGGGCCGGGCGGTGGGGGGCGGGCTGTGCCAGCTGGCCAACATGATCCACTACCTGGTGCTCCATAGCCCCCTGACCGTCACCGAGCTGCACCACCACTCGGACGCCCTCTTTCCCGACGACCGCCGCCGGGTGCCCTTCGGCACCGGCACCTCCATCTTTTACCCCCATGTGGATTACCGCTTCCGCAACGACACCGATCAGCCGGTCCAGCTGCGGGTGTGGCTGGACGGGGACGACCTGTGCGGCGAGCTGCGGGGGACGGCCCCCTTCCCCCTGCGCTACCGGCTGCGGGAGGAGGGGAGCCGCTACGTCCGGGAGGGAGAAGCATACTACCGGGTGAGCCGGGTCTACCGCATCGCCTGCGACCGGGCTACCGGCGCGGAAGTGGGGCGGGAGCTGCTGCTGGACAACCACTCCAAGGTGCTCTTTGATCCCGCTCTCATCCCGGCGGATCAGATGTTACCCCGCTGAAAGGAGCCCGCGATGCTGCTGGAACGAATCAAGGCCCACAGTGCTTCTCTGGGGGACCGGCCCGCCCTGATGGCGGGGGAGAAGGTCATTCGCTGGGGCGAGCTGTGGCCCATGGCCCAGGGCCTGGCGGCCAAATTGAAGGCGGAGGGGACCGGCCCGGTGGCTCTTATGGGGGACCCGGCTGAGGTCTGGGTGCCGGTGGCCTTTGTGGCCTGCCTGCTGGCGGGGCGGCCCTATCTGCCCCTGGACCCCCTGCTGCCCCCGGCGGGACAGCGGGAGCTGCTGGAGCAGGCGGGTGCGGTTCTGCTGGATCGCCAGAGGGCAGAGGAGGGCTTTTCCTCCGGCCTGTCCTGCCCGCTCCCCGATGACCCCAACCGCATCGCCTATGAGATCTTTACCTCGGGCAGCACCGGACGGCCCAAGCTGGTGGAGGTGAGCCTGGGCAATCTGGAGCACTTCCTCCGGTGGGCCTCCGCCCTGCCGGAGATCGCCGCCGTCCTGGGCGGGACAGCGGTGGGCCAGGCCGCCTGATCCTTCGACCTGTCGGTGGCCGACCTCTATCTGGCTCTGCTGGGGGGCGGCACCCATGTGGCTCTCACCCCGGCGGAAAAGGAGGATTTTTCTGCCCTGTTCCGCCGGTTGGAGGAAAGTAAAGTGTCTTTGCTGGTGGCCACCCCCTCCTTTCTGCGGCTCTGCCTGACGGAGCCCTCCTTTGGTCCCGTCAAGCTGCCCCGGCTGCGGACGGTCTTCTCCTGCGGAGAGGTTTTGCCCCCCGCCGCCGCCCGGCGGCTGTTGGACCGGTTTCCCGGCGTGGCGCTCCTCAACGCCTACGGCCCCACCGAGGCCACCTGCGCCGTGTGCGCCGTCCTCATTTCCCGGGAGATGTGCGCCGGACCCCTGCCCATCGGCACCGTTGGGGAGGGGGCTGTGGATATTTCACTGGAAGAAGGGGAGATCATCCTCACCGGAGCCAGTGTCTCCCCACGGTTTGGGGGCAAATATTCCACAGGGGACCTGGGTTATGTGGAAAAGGGCCTGCTCTACTGGGCCGGGCGACGGGATTTGCAGCTGAAGTACAAGGGGTACCGGCTGGAGCCCGCCCGCATCGAGGGGGCGCTGGAGGCCCTGCCCCAGGTGGAGCGGGCGGCGGTGCTCCCCCGGCGGGACGGGGCGGGACAGGTGAAGGGCCTGACCGCCTTCGTGGAGGGGACCGGGCTGGAGCCGGAGAAACTGGCTCAGGCCCTGGCGGACTGGCTGCCCCCCTATCAGATCCCTGGCCAGTGGAAGCTGCTGGACCGGATGCCCCTGACCCCCAACGGAAAATGCGACCGGAAACGGCTGGAGGAGATGCTATGATGATGGGTGACGATAGGATTCGGGATCTGCTGGTGCAGGTCTGCGGCACCAAGGACGCCCTCCGCCCCGGAGCCGACCTGCTGGAGGAGGGCATTTTGGACTCCCTGGCCATGATCGACCTGCTGGAGGGGCTGGAGGACCTGGGCATTCAGATCCACCCCACCCGGGTGCCCAGGGACGCCTTCCGCACGGTGGAGGGCATTCTGGCCCTCTGCCGCCAGGCAGAGAAACAGGAGTAAGTATTTTTTCCCGTCCAAATTTTCCATTTCTTCGAGGTGTACCATGAAACAACTGCTGTCCGCGCTGAAGGATATCCCGGAATATTGTGCCCTGACGGCGGCCATTGACAACGGGGCCTGCCCGGTGGCTTTTTCCGGATTGTCGGCGGTCCACCGGGCCCACTTTGCCGCCGGGCTCCATCAGGAGCTGGAGCGGCCGGTGGTGGTGGTGTGTGCCGACGAGGGGGAGGCCCAGCGGATGGAGAAGGACCTGGCCGCCCTCTCCGGGGAGAAGGTGACCACCCTGTCCGCCCGGGAGTTCACCTTCCACAACGCGGCGGTGGTGTCCCGGCAGTATGAGCACCGGAGGCTTAGTGTCCTGCGGGCGCTGGCGGCGGGGGAGTGCGCCCTGCTGGTGTGTACGGTGGAGTCTCTCCTCCAGCGCACCATCCCCAAGACCCTGCTGACCCAGGCGGCCCAGGTGATCCGCATGGGGGAGGCCCATGATCTCAACGAGCTCACCGAGACCCTTACCGCCGCCGGGTATGCCCGGTGCCAGCAGGTGGAGGGCGTGGGCCAGTTCGCCCTGCGCGGCGGCATTCTGGACTTCTTTTCTCCCGCCCACCAGAAGCCGGTGCGTGTGGAGTTCTTCGGGGACGAGATCGACGCCATGGGCTTCTTTGAGCCGGACACCCAGCGGCGCATCCAGAACATCAGCGAGGCGGAGATCCTGCCCGCCGCCGAGGTGCTGCCCCAGTTCACCCCCGGGGGCTGGGCCGGCCTGCTGGAGGGCCTGGACAAGCTAATTGCCCGGGCAAAGAAGCGCAAGGGCAGCGAAAAGCTGGTGGAGACCCTGGAGGAGGACCGGGAGCGGCTGGCCGCCGGTACCTCCTTCCCGGCCATGGACCGGTATCTGGGCCTCATCTACCCCCAGATGGCCACGGCGGCGGACTATCTGCCGGAGGACGCGGTAATACTCTTCAGCGAGAGCGGCCGGGTGGCTGAGCGGGGGAAGAACTACCTGTGGCAGCTGGGGGAGGACGCCAAGTCCCTGATGGAGCGGGGGGAGCTGGCCGGTGATCTGGCCGACTTCGCCCGCACCCCCGAGGAGCTGTGGGAGGTGCTGGAGGAGTGGCCGGTGTGCTACCTGGACGCCTTCGCTTCCTCCACCTATCCCCGGCGGCCCCGGACGGTGCTCAACCTGCTGGCCAAGCAGCTGCCCTCCTACGGCGCCAGCCTGGAGACCGCCGTCTCCGACCTGGCCCACTACGTGTCCGAGGGCTTCCGCACCGTGGTGCTGGTGGGCAGCGAGCAGCAGGCCCTCAACCTCCAGGCCCTGCTGCGGGAGCAGAAGATGACCACCGCCGTGGACTTCCAGCTCCACGACCTGCCCGCCTACGGCAAGGCGGTCATCGCCGTGGGCGGCGTCACCGCCGGTATGGAGTACCCGGTGGGACGGCTGGCGGTGCTCACCGAGGGCCAGTCCGCCCTGGGCAAGAAGCGCCGCCCCAAGCCTGCCACCAACCGGCAGAAGCTGAAGTCCTACGCCGACCTGTCCCCCGGCGACCTGGTGGTCCACGAGCACCACGGCGTGGGCCGGTTCGTGGAGATGACCAAGAAAGTAGTGGACGGCGTGGAGAAGGACTACGTGAAGATCGCCTACGCCGGTACCGACACCCTGTACGTCCCCGCCACCCAGCTGGACCTGGTGAGCAAGTATATCGGCGGCGGCGAGGACGCCAATGAGACCCGCAAGCTGTCCCGGCTGGGAGGCGGCGACTGGGAGCGGGCCAAGTCCAAGGCCAAGAAGGCGGTGAAGGACCTGGCCAAGGGGCTCATCCAGCTGTACGCCCAGCGGCAGCGGCAGCCCGGCTTCGCCTTCTCCCCCGACTCCGAGTGGATGCACGAGTTTGAGGAGCAGTTCGAGTACGCCGAGACCGACGACCAGCTGCGGTGCATCGCCGAGATCAAGCGGGATATGGAGACCGCCCGGCCCATGGACCGGCTGCTGTGCGGCGACGTGGGCTACGGCAAGACCGAGGTGGCCTTCCGGGCGGTGATGAAGTGCGTGCTGGACGGCAAGCAGGCCGCCATCCTGGTGCCCACCACCGTGCTGGCCCGGCAGCACTACCTGTCCGCCAAGCAGCGCTTTGCCAAGTACCCGGTGGAGATCGACGTGGTGAGCCGCTTCCGTACCAGCGCCCAGATGAAGGAGACCCTGCGGCGGCTGGAGGCGGGGCAGATCGACCTGCTCATCGGCACCCACCGGCTCTTCCAGAAGGATGTGAAATTCAAGGACCTGGGCCTGCTGGTCATCGACGAGGAGCAGCGCTTCGGCGTCCAGCACAAGGAGAAGCTCAAGGAGCTGTCCCGCCAGGTGGACGTGCTCACCCTGTCCGCCACTCCCATTCCCCGTACCCTGAACATGGCCCTGTCGGGAATCCGGGACATGAGTACCCTGGAGGAGCCCCCCATGGACCGCCAGCCGGTGCAGACCTACGTGCTGGAGCACGACTGGGGGGTGCTGATGGACGCCATCCGCCGGGAGCTGGAGCGCGGCGGCCAGGTGTTCTACCTCCACAACCGGGTGGACACCATCACCCGCACTGCCGCCCGCATCCGGGAGATGCTGGGGGAGGATGTGGAGGTGGCGGTGGCCCACGGCAAGATGAGCCAGGAGGAACTCAACGAGGTCATGACCCGCATGAGCGAGGGCGAGGTGGATGTGCTGGTGTGCACCACCATCATCGAGACCGGCATCGACATCGCCAACGTGAACACCCTCATCATCGAGGACGCCGACAAGATGGGCCTGGCCCAGCTCCACCAGATCCGGGGCCGGGTGGGGCGGTCCACCCGCCGGGCCTTCGCCTATCTCACCTACCGGCAGGGCAAGGTGCTCACCGAGGTGGCCTCCAAGCGGTTGGGGGCCATCCGGGAATTTGCCGAGTTCGGCTCCGGCTTCAAGATCGCCATGCGTGACCTGGAGATCCGAGGCGCGGGCAACGTGCTGGGCCCCGAGCAGTCCGGCTTCATGCTCAGCGTGGGCTACGACATGTACCTGCGTCTGCTGGAGGAGGCGGTGCTGGAGGAGCGGGGGGAGCCCATCCCCAAACGCACCGAGTGCGCCGCCGACCTCAGTGTGGCAGCCTCCATCCCCGACCGGTACGTGCCCTCCCCGGAGGAGCGGATGGACCTGTACCGGCGGATCGCCGCCATCCGCACCGAGGAGGACGCCGACGACGTGATGGATGAGCTCATCGACCGCTACGGCGACCCGCCCCGGACGGTGAACAACCTGATCACCGTGGCCCTGCTGCGGGCGGACGCCGCCCAGAACGGCGTCACCCAGATCAAGCAGCAGGGGGGCGGCCTGCAATTCTATCTGGACGGCTTTGACCTGCGGCAGGTGTCCGCCCTGTGCGGCATGGACAAGTACAAGGGACGGCTGCTCTTCTCTCCCGGCGAGAAGCCCTATCTGTCCCTGCGGCTCAAGAAGGGGGAGGACCCCCTGAAGTGGGGCCGCAAGGTGATGGAGGACTTCGGGGCGGCGGGAGCGTGAGTTCCGGCCTCATAAAAATAACAAACACCCCTGGGGCCTGGCGCACATGCGCCGGGCCCCAGGGGTGTTTTGGGAAAGAAAGATGGTATCAATTAGAATTCAATGATGTTGAGGTACACATCGATGTTGCCGTAGACCAGCTGGGGATTGCCGCTCTCATCGTTGGCGAACCAGAAGTTCTGATCCAGCGGGAATTCCGCATCGTGAGTACCCACGGTGGCGTAGACGGGGATGGAGATCTTCACCCAGCCGTTGGTGCCCTTGGTGAAGGTGCCCTCGATCAGGTTGTCCGCCCGGCGATAGCCGTCCTCCATGGTCTGCTCATCATAGATCAGAGACAGGCCGTACTCCGCCAGGGCGTCCAGGCCCGCCTGGGTGCCGATGGGGGAGGAACCCAGCTCGGCAAGGTCCACTTCGGTGTTGGCGGCGTTCAAATCATCGGCGGTATAGAAAATGCCGTCATAGAAGGTGTTGATGCCGGCCCACTCCACAGACTCGCCCACAACGCCGCACAGGACCATGGGGGCCGTGGCAAACTCGCCGGGCTCTACAAACTGGAAGCGGAGGGTGCGGGTGATGGCGTCGCCGTTTCTGGGGGTGAGGGTAAAGGTCACGTCGGACTGAGCCACGCCCTGGCACTGGCCCTCCAGGTGGTCGCCCACCAGGGTGATGCCGTCGGGCAGCTGGCCGGAGACCTGCTTGACGGTAAAGCTGCTGTTCTGCTGCTCCTCGGGCAGCCACCAGCGGAACTCGTAGTACACGTCGTTGTACCAGGTCTCCTGGGTGCCGTCCTCATTGGTGTAAACTTCGGGGGCTACGGAGAGCACATACTCCACCTCGCGGGGATCGTAGGGGGGCTCCACCGACTGGATGACGGCGGTCTGGGTGGCGGCGTCGTAGCCCACTTCCTTGCCGAAGGCCTCACTGATGGCCCGGATGGGCACATAGGTGGTGCCGTTGTAGGCGAACACGTCCACCGCCTTGCCGGTGGCGTCCCGGGGCACAAAGGACTCGCCGTCAATGGACAGCTTCATGCCGGGGGTGACGGAGATGTTGACCAGGCTGCCGGCGGCCAGAGCGGCGGTGCCGGTGCCCAGGACCAGGGCCAGCGCCAGGGCGGCCACGCGGGTCTTTTTCTTCATAGAGACACTTCCTTTCATGTGCTGCGGGTGTAAACTGCCCGTTTCTGAGAGTTGAAACCAGCATACCACAGTACTGTAAGAAAGTGGTGTGCACAGGGGCACACTTGCGTCGAAACCGGTGGGAAGGCTATCCCAGAGGGCTGACCCGGCCGGGGCAGGCCAGCTCCGCCGCGGCGGTCATGGACTGGGGCACCAGCACCAGATTGAGCCGGGGGAGATTAGCCAGGGGAGAGAAGTCGGGGACGGCGGGGCCGTTGAAGCAGAAGGTCTCTAACAGTTCCGCCTGGGCCAGGGGGGACAGGTCGGTCACCTTGGAGCTGAACAGCCCCAGATTGCGCAGCCGGGGCAGCTCGCCCGCCCCCTCCAGGGAGACCTGGCCGGTGTGGAGCCGCAGGTCCACCACTTGGCAGCCTGCCAGGATGGACAGATCCTCACAGGGCAGCAGACCCACGTTCAGAATGGGCAGCTGGTCCCGCTCACACAGGGCGGCCACCGCCTCCTCCGGCGGCGCCCACAGAGAGAGCTCCTCCAGCAGGGGCAGCGTACCCAACACCGACCAGTCTCCGTCGGACACCGTCCGCCAGCCCAGGGACAGGCGGACCAGAGGCAGATCAGTCAGGGGAGTCAGGCTGTCCAGAGGGGTGAGCTGGCCGCTGTCGTCCACCCCGTCCAGATTCAGGTCCCGCAGCCTGGTCAGTCCTGCCAGCGGGGTCAGATCGGAGGAGGTGTTGCCCCCCAGCCACAAGGTGTTCAGACTGGTAAGGGAGGAGAGGGGGGACAGGTCCTCAATGGAGTTGTCGCACAGCACCAGGGTGGTGATGGGCAGCCCCTCCAGAGGGGAGAGGTCGGTGATCTGCTGCCGGCACAGCCATACCTCCGTCAGGTTGGGCATACTGGCCAGCAGGGACAGGTCGGACACGTCGCCGCAGGAGGTGTCGCCGGTAGCGTCGCCCATATAATAGGTATAGGACGAGGGGTCCTCCAGCACCTCGTTGCCCAGCAGGGCCAGCCGCTCCACCTGCTTCAGGTCGCCGTAGGTGATTTCTCCGCCGGGCTGGTCCAGGGCGTCCCGCACCGCCAGCTCCAGGCAGTAGGAGGAAAACTCCACCGCCCGGCCATCCTGCACCCGGGGGAGGGCGATGCCCGCCGCCAGTCCGGCGCACGCGATTAAGGCCAGGGCTGCCGTGCCCAGCTGTCCCAGACGGCGGTTCCGGCGGGCCTTTCCGGTGAGGGCGTCGGTGAGGGCACCCACCGAGGAATAGCGGTCGTCGGGGGAGAAGGCGGTGCACTTGCGCAGCACCTCCTTCAGCTGCCGGGACGCGGGGGCGTGGTCCAGACTTTCCCGGTCGTAGGAGCCGGTGAGGGTCCAGATGAGGGTAGCCCCCAGGGCGTAGAGGTCGGTGCGCGCATCGGTCTGGGTGAAGCCGTATTGCTCCGGCGGCGCGGTGACCGAGCTGCCCATGATGCGGGTGTCGCTGGGCCGGTTGGGCTTGTACTGCCGGGCGATGCCGAAGTCGATGAGGCCCACATCCCCGTCGGGGCTGATAATAATGTTGTCCGGCTTGATGTCCCGGTGGATAATGGGGGCGACAGGCGGTGGAGCTGCTCCAGCAGGGCGGCCAGCTTGAGGGCCAGCTGGCGGCAGTCCGCCTCCCCCAGGGGCCCTTTCCGCTCCAGCGTGCGGGTGAGGCACTCCCCGGGCAGGTAGCTGCGCACCAGATAGCAGGTGCCCTCCTGCCGGAAGCAGTCGGCGGCCAGAGGCACGTGGCCCGCCAGAGCGGGGTAGAGCTGGCTCAGCAGCCGGAACTCCTCCTCCAGGTCCTCGCCGTCCGCCCGGGCGATCTTGAGAACAAAGGGGGCTTCGTCGCACCGGCGGCGGAGCCGCCACACGCTGCGGTCCTGCCGCTCCGCCAGGCATGCCTCCGGCCGGTAGACCAGGGCGATGCGGTCGGGCAGGTCCAGACTGTCCACCACCGGGGCGTAGCCCTGGCGGAATTCCTCGGTCCGGGTCATAGCAATCCCGCCTCTCCCAGGGAAAGGAGCAGCTCGTCGGTCTCCTCCAGGGTCAGGTGGTGGGTCAGGCCGTAGAGCACTGCCGCGTCAAACCGGCTGCGGGGGTAGAGGACCGCCCGGCCGCAGCGGGTGAGCAGCCGCTGGGTCTCCTCCTCGCCCAGGTCCATGGCCAGGGCCAGCCGCAGCAGGAAGGTGCGGGTGGGGGGACGGGTGCCGTTGAAGGGCTGGTAGCCGTAGGAGCGCTCCAGATAGCAGGCCCGGATGGCGTCCTTCACCAGCCAGCCCCGCCGCTCCAAAAGATTGCATAAATAAAAGGTACAGTCGGGGGGCGTGAAGGCGCTGTCGCTCAGCAAGGCGGGGTCGCGGGAGGAGCAAATGGCGCTGCGCAGTTCTTCCGTGGTCCTCATAAGGCCTCTCCTTTCCGGGGAAATGGGGATAAAAAGGGTTCATTTACTTTATTATACAGTGGTTTCCATGGAATAGAAAGAGTGTACCATACTTTGTCAGAATGCAGGTGTGCAAAATTGCGCATTTTTCCACTTGGGAGCCGCCGGAGGGAGAGACGGGGCGATTTGTTCACAATTTCCTCTTTTTTCTTCTGTGGCCTTATGCTATACTAGGAAACTGAATCAATGCGAATTGGCCGCGCTTTGCGCGGTGTAAGATCAGAAAGGTGAATTATCACATGGGACTGTTGAAAAAGCTGTTCGGTACCAGCTCCGCCAAGGAGCTCAAGGCCATCAAACCCATCGTGGACAAGATCGAGGCCCTGGACGAGGAGTATTCCAAGCTCACCGATGAGCAGCTCAAGGCAAAGACCCCTGAATTCAAAGAGCGTCTGGCCAAAGGCGAGACCCTGGACGACATTCTGCCCGAGGCCTTTGCCGCCTGCCGTGAGGCGGCCTGGCGCGTGCTGGGCATGAAGCCCTACCGGGTGCAGCTCATCGGCGGCATCATCCTCCATCAGGGCCGTATCGCCGAGATGAAGACCGGCGAAGGTAAGACCCTGGTGGCCACCCTGCCCGCCTACCTGAACGCTCTGGCCGGCGAGGGCGTCCACATCGTCACCGTCAACGACTACCTGGCCAAGCGTGACTCCGAGTGGATGGGCAAGGTCTACCGCTTCATGGGCCTCACCGTGGGTCTGGTGATCCACGACGTGGCCCCCAAGGACCGCAAGGCCTCCTACGCCGCCGACATCACCTACGGCACCAACAACGAGTTCGGCTTTGACTACCTGCGGGACAACATGTGCATCTACGCCACCGAGATGGTGCAGCGTGGCCACTCCTTCGCCATCGTGGACGAGGTGGACTCCATCCTCATCGACGAGGCCCGTACCCCTCTCATCATCTCCGGCCAGGGTGACAAGTCCACCCAGCTGTACACCATTGTGGACGCCTTCGTGGCCCGCCTGAAGGGCCAGCGGGTGGCCAAGGTGGACACCAAGGAGGAAGAGGACCCCGACGTGGACGCCGACTACATCGTGGATGAGAAGGCCCGCACCGTCACCCTCACCGCCCGCGGTATCGCCAAGGCGGAGCAGCAGTTCCAGATCGAGAACCTGGCCGACCCCGAGAACACCACCCTGTCCCACCACATCAACCAGGCCATCAAGGCCCGGGGCCTGATGAAGCGGGACATCGACTACGTGGTGAAGGACGGCGAGGTCATCATCGTAGACGAGTTCACCGGCCGCCTGATGTACGGCCGCCGCTATAACGAGGGCCTCCACCAGGCCATCGAGGCCAAGGAGGGCGTCACCGTGGCCCGGGAGTCCAAGACTCTGGCCACCATCACCTTCCAGAACTACTTCCGCCTGTACAACAAGCTGTCCGGTATGACCGGTACCGCCATGACCGAGGAGGAGGAGTTCGGCACCATCTACGCCCTGGACATCGTAGAGATCCCCACCAATAAGCCCCTGGCCCGTATCGACCAGCCCGACGTGGTGTACAAGACCGAGAAGGGTAAGTACAAGGCCATCGTGCAGCAGATCGAGGAGTGCCACGCCAAGGGCCAGCCCGTGCTGGTGGGCACCATCTCCATCGAGAAGTCCGAGCAGATCTCCGAGATGCTCAAGCGCAAGGGCATCAAGCACAACGTGCTGAACGCCAAGTTCCACGAGAAGGAAGCCGAGATCGTGGCCCAGGCCGGTAAGTTCGGCGCCGTCACCGTGGCCACCAACATGGCCGGCCGTGGTACCGATATCCTGCTGGGCGGCAACGCCGAGTTCCTGGCCAAGGCCGAGCTGCGCAAGGCCGGCCTGTCCGACGAGCTCATTGCCGAGTCCACCGGCTACGCCGAGACCGACGATCAGGAGATCCTGAACGCCCGGAAGATGTTTGCCGAGGCCGAGGCCAAGTACAAGGATGAGATCAAGGAAGAGGCCGACAAGGTCCGTGCCGTGGGCGGCCTGTTCATCCTGGGCACCGAGCGCCACGAGTCCCGCCGTATCGACAACCAGCTGCGTGGCCGTGCCGGCCGTCAGGGCGACCCCGGCGAGAGCCGCTTCTTCCTGTCCCTGGAGGACGACATCATGCGCCTGTTCGGCTCCGAGCGGGTCATGGGCATGATGGATAAGCTGGGCGTGGACGAGGACACCCCCCTGGACTCCAAGATGCTGTCCAACGTCATTGAGAACGCCCAGAAGCAGGTGGAGTCCCGCAACTTCCAGACCCGTAAGACGGTGCTGGAGTACGACGACGTCATGAACACCCAGCGTCAGGTCATCTACGAGCAGCGCCGCAAGGTGCTGGACGGCGAGAACCTGAAGGAGGCCGTTCAGACCATGCTGTCCACCGTCATCTCCAACGAGGTGGCGGCCCACATGGGCGAGCACAAGCACATGGACGCCGAGAACTGGCGTGAGGTGTGCGCCCAGTACCGCGGCCTGTTCCTCACCCCCGAGGACTACAAGTTTGACGACGAGGAGCTGCAGAAGTACGACGCCGACGCTCTGGAGCAGCTGCTGCTCCGGAAGGCCACCGAGGTTTACAGCAAGAAGGAAGCCGAGCTGGGCGAGCCCCTCATGCGTGAGCTGGAGCGCGTTATGATGCTCCGGGTGGTGGACGAGTACTGGATGGACAACATCGACGCCATGCAGGAGCTCCGCCAGGGCATCGGCCTGCGGGCTTACGGCCAGAACGACCCCGTGGTGGAGTACAAGCGCGAGGGCTACGAGATGTTCGAGCGCATGATCGCGGCCATCCAGGAGGAGACCCTCCGCCGGATCTTCCTGGCCCGGGTGCAGGTTGGCTCCACCGTCAAGCGCGAGCGGGTGGCCAAGGTGACCGGCGAGAGCGCCGGCAGCGACGGCACCGTGAAGAAGCAGCCCGTCAAGAAGGGCCAGAAGGTGGGCCGCAACGATCCCTGCCCCTGCGGCAGCGGCAAGAAGTACAAGAAGTGCTGCGGTATGCACGAGGACGACTAAAAGCAGCCTAGGCCCCGGAAGCGGGGCGTCGGGGACGCCGTCCCCTACGGGTTCCCGTCCCGGATAAAGGAGACCATATGAACATCATCGAGCACAATAAAAACGGCCTGCTCTACCTGGCCTCCGAAGGCATGGAGGAGGCCGGTGGAGTGGTCCACGGCTTTTCCACCCGGCTGGGAGGGGTGTCGGAGGGGATCTTTTCCTCCCTCAACCTGAGCATGACCCGGGGAGATGACCCGGACAAGGTGGCGGAAAACTACCGCCGCTTCTGCGCCGCCATCGGTGCTGACGTCCGCCAGGTGGTGTGCGCCAGCCAGGTCCACGGGGACACGGTGCGCTCCGTCACCTCCGCCGACCTGGGCATCGCCCTGGACGAGCCCGAGCCCTGGCAGGCCGACGGCCTGGTTACCGACATCCCCGGCGTGGTGCTCACCGTCTTTACCGCCGACTGCCTGCCCATTCTGCTCTACGACCCGGTGCGCCGGGTGGTGGGCGCGGTCCACGCCGGCTGGCGGGGCACCGCCCTGGGCATCGCCGCCAAGGCGGTGGAGCGGATGGTGGACTGCTACGGCTGCGACCGGCTGGACATCCTGGCCGCCATCGGCCCCGGCATCTCCAAGTGCTGCTTTGAGACCCACGAGGACGTGCCCAACGCCATGACCGAGGCCATGGGGGCCTCCGCCCTCCACTGCATTGAGGTGCTGCCCACCGGCAAGTTCCACGTGGACCTGAAGGCTCTCAACGCCAAGCGGCTGGAGAACGCCGGTCTGGACCCCGAGCATATTGCCGTGTCTGCCGACTGCACCGCCTGCCTGCCGGAGAAATACTGGTCCCACAGAGTGACCAAGGGCGAACGGGGCAGCCAGGCTGCCATGATCGCACTGGTATAATCAAATCACAGGGGCGGGCGGTGATCAGCCGCCCGCCCTTTTTCATTGAGACAGGAGGGGCTGCCCTTGAACAAACGAACACGACTGCGTCTGACGGCACTGGGGGCTGCCCTCTGCCTGGCCCTGACGGGGTGTACCGGCGACCCGGCCCCTGAGGCTACTCCCACCCCCGCCGTCACCGAGAGCGGCGCGCCGGAGGTCCAGCAGACCAACTTCGTGCTGGCCTGCTACCCGGAGGCCGGATTCCACCCTATTACCAGCTCCAACCGCACCAACCTGAACCTGGCGGGGCTCATGTACGAGGGCCTCTTCGCCCTGGATCAGCAGTTTGAGGTGGAGCAGGTGCTGTGCTCTGGCTATACCACCTCGGAGGACGGGCTGACCTGGACCTTCACCCTGCGCAGCGGCGTCACCTTCTCCGACGGCAGTGCCCTCACCTCGGCGGAGGTGGTGTCCTCCCTGGAGAGCGCCCGCACCAGCGCCCTCTATTCCGCCCGGTTTACCGACATCGGGACCATTACCGCCGGGGAGGGGACGGTCACCGTGGTCCTCACCCGGGCCAACGGCAACCTGCCCGCCCTGCTGGATATCCCCATCGTCAAGGAGACCGGGGGACGCACCCCCCTGGGCACCGGCCCCTATGTGCTCAGCGGCAGCGGGGACGACCTGAGCCTCACCGCCAACCCCTCCTGGTGGCAGGGGCAGACCCTACCCCGGGACACCATCCCCCTGCGGACCATTCAGGAGGCCGATGATCTGATCCACGCCTTCGACACCAAGGAGATCTCCCTGGTGGCCACCGATCTCACCGCCACCAACGCCCTGGGCTACTCCGGGTCCTACGACACAGTGGACTATCCCACCTCCACCATGGTGTATGTGGGCTTCAACACCACCAGCGGCCCCTGCCGGGACGCGGGCGTGCGCAAGGCCCTGCTGCGGGCCTTTGACCGGGATTCCGTGGCCACAGCCCTCTACTCCCGCCACGCCCAGCCCGCCGCCCTGCCGGTGTCCCCGGCCAGCTCTCTGTACAAGGAGGACCTGGCGGAGGCGCTGAGCTACTCCTCCCAGGGGGTGGCCGATGCCCTCACCGAGGCGGGGTGGACCAAAACGGACAGCGGCTGGGTCAGCGGCCGGGAGACCCTCAGCCTGGAGCTGGTGGTATCCGCCGAGAATCAGGACCGGGTGGCGGTGGCGGAGCATCTGGTGGCCGGGCTCAACGACCTGGGCATCAAAGCCACCCTCACCAAGCTGGAGTGGGACGCCTACGTCTCCGCCCTCCAGAAGAAGGACTTTGACCTCTATCTGGGGGAGGTGCGGCTCACCGCCGACTTTGACCTTACCGCCCTCATCACCAGCGGCGGGTCCCTCAACTACGGCGGCTACAGCGACGCCGAGGCGGTGGCCCGCCTCCAGACCTACCGGGCGGCCACCGGCCAGGCCCGGGATCTCAGCGCCCAGCGGCTCTATGAGCGGCTGGCGGAGGCGCCCCCCTTTGCGGTGCTCTGCTTCAAGAACTGGTCGGTGCTCACCCAGTGGAATACCGTCTCCGACCTGACCCCCACTCAGCAGAATGTGTTTTACCAGTTTGCCTACTGGAAGATCGGGCCCCAGACGGAAACAGAATAAGATAGACCGGCCTCCCCACAGCGGGGAGGCCGGTTTTTTGCGCCCCGCCAGCTTTCCCCCAAATCCGGGGGACAGGCCTGCTATACTGTATCCAAAAGCTGGAAACAGAAAAGCAAGGAGCGGTCACCATGACACAATGGCATGCATGCAGCACCAAGCAGGCGCTGGAGGAATTGAGAAGCGGGGCGGGAGGCCTGACGGGGGCGGAGGCCGCCCGGCGGCTGGTGGCCCACG
Source organism: Flavonifractor sp. AGMB03687 (assembly GCF_017811815.1). Taxonomy (GTDB): domain Bacteria; phylum Bacillota; class Clostridia; order Oscillospirales; family Oscillospiraceae; genus Flavonifractor. The sequence continues at coordinate 13,607 of NZ_JADKZI010000005.1, read as the reverse complement.
GGCCCAACAAGCTGGCCCACAAGAAGGACAAGTCCTTCCCGGCCCGGCTGCTGGGCCAGCTGAAGGACCCCATGATCCTGGTGCTGCTGGTGGCCGCCGCCCTGTCCCTGTGGGCCAGCGGGGGAGAGGACTGGCTGGACGCCGCCATCATTCTGGGCATCGTGGCGGTCAACGCCATCATCTCCCTGTCCCAGGAGGACAGCGCCCGCAAGGCCCTGGAGGCATTGAGCCAGATGTCCGCCCCGGCGGCCCACGCCCTGCGGGACGGAACCCTGGTACGGGTGGAGGCGGAAAAGCTGGTGCCCGGCGACGTGATCCGCCTGGAGGCGGGAGATCTGGTGCCTGCCGACTGCCGCATCCTGGAGGCGGCCGGTCTCCAGGCCGACGAGTCCGCCATGACCGGCGAGTCCGCGCCGGTGAACAAGGGCGCCCTGGGCCCCCTGCCCGCCGACACCCCCTTGGCAGAGCGGCGCAACCTGCTCCTCTCGGCCACGGTGGTCACCCGGGGCCGGGCCACCTGCCTGGTCACCGCCACCGGCATGGACACCGAGGTGGGCCACATCGCCGGAATGTTGATGGATAAGGTGGAAAGCGAAACGCCTTTACAGAAGAAGATGGGGGAGATTTCCAAGACCCTGTCCTTCCTGTGTCTGTGCGTGTGCGCGGTGATGTTTGGGGTGGGGCTGCTCCAGGGGCGCAATTTGCTGGAAATGTTCCTCACGGCTGTGTCTCTGGCGGTGGCCGCCATCCCGGAGGGCCTGCCCGCCATCATCTCCATCGTGCTGGCCCTGGGGGTGAGCCGCATGGCCAAGCGGCGGGCCATCGTCAAAAAGCTGCCCGCGGTGGAAACTCTGGGGTGTGCCGGGGTGGTGTGCTCCGATAAAACGGGCACCCTGACCCAAAATAAAATGACCGTGGTGGACATCTGGACAATCCGGCAGGGGGAGCGGGATCTGGCCCTTACCATCGGCACCCTGTGCGGCGACGCCGAGCTGAGCTGGAAGGGGAAAACCCCGGTTTGCACCGGCGATCCCACCGAGGCCGCCCTGGTGGAGGTGGCGGCCAAGGCGGGGTTGGACCGCAACCAATTGGGGGAGGAGTGGCCCAGAAAAGGGGAAATTCCCTTTGATTCGGAACGAAAACTTATGACGACGGTACATAGTAAGCCGGGAGGCGGATACCGGGTGATGGTGAAAGGAGCCCCCGACGTGCTGGCCCGGCGGTGCCGGGTGGAGGAGAGCGCCCTGCGGCGGATCACCGCCCGGAATGAGGCCATGGCGGGCAAGGCTTTGCGGGTGCTGGGGGTGGCCTATAAGGATGTGGAACTGCTGCCCCGCAGCCTGGACAGCGACACCCTGGAGCGGGGCCTCACCTTCGTGGGCCTGCTGGGCATGATGGACCCGCCCCGGCCGGAGGTAAAACGGGCGGTGGACCAGTGCTACCGGGCGGGGGTGCGGCCGGTGATGATTACCGGCGACCACAAACTCACCGCCGTGGCGGTGGCAAGGGAACTGGGCATCTGCCGAGAGGGGGATCGGGCCCTCACCGGCGAGGACCTGGACTTCCTGCCCCAGCAGGCCCTGGAGGAGGAAGTGGACAAATTCGCTGTATACGCCCGGGTATCTCCAGAGCACAAATTACGGATTGTAAAGGCCTGGCAGGCCAGAGGGAAGGTGGTGGCCATGACCGGCGACGGCACCAATGACGCCCCCGCCCTCAAGGCCGCCGACATTGGCTGCGCCATGGGCAAGAGCGGCACCGACGTGGCCCGGGGAGCCGCCGACATGATCCTCACCGACGACAACTTTGCTACCATCGTCGCGGCGGTGGAGGAGGGGAGAGGGATCTATGCCAACATCAAGAAGGCCATCCACTACCTGCTCTCCTGCAACATCGGGGAGATTTTGACCATCGCCCTGGCCACCCTGCTCCGCTTCCCGGAGATGCCTCTGGCCCCGGTGCAGCTGCTGTGGCTCAACCTGGTCACTGACTCCCTGCCCGCCCTGGCTCTGGGGGTGGAGCCAGTGGAGCCGGGGGTAATGGACCAGCCGCCCCGGCAGGCGGGGGAGTCCCTCTTTGCCCACGGCTTTGCTCTCCGGCTGGCCTGGCAGGGGGTAATGGTGGGGCTGCTCACCCTGGCGGCTTACGTGCTGGGAGCCTGGGTGCTGCCCGGCTGCTCCCTGGCCGCGGGCAACACCATGGCCTTCGCCACCCTCACCTTGTGCCAGCTCTTCCACGCCTTTGACGCCCGCAGCGAGGAGGCCTCCATCTTCAAGCTGGGGGTGACCTCCAACCCGGCCATGAATAAAGCCTTCCTCATCGGCATCGCCATGCAGCTGGGGGTGCTGTTGGTGCCCCCCCTCCAGACGGTGTTTTCCACTGTGCCCCTGTCTCCCCGGGCCTGGGGGGTGGTGGCCGGTCTGGCTTTGACTCCGGTGGTGGTGTGCGAGATCACCAAGGCCTTCCGCCGCAGCCATAAGCCGGGCAAGCGGGTGAGTACCCCCAAGGCGGCCCTGAAAAAATAAAAATTACCCCTTGACAAAGACCAGACGGGGCGGTATACTATGCCAAACTAAATCGATAAACCGATGAGAAAGAGGAGTAGTCCGGTATCAAGGCCTCACAGAGAGCTGCGGGTGGTGGGATCGCGGCAGGCGGCGTCCGGGTGAATGGACTTTTGAGGGCATAGCGAAAGGGTGACCGAGTAGCGCGACGGGGACTCCACCCGTTATCAGGGGAGCGTGTGCTGGCAGGCACGCGAAAGTGAGCGGGCGCATGTTTACATGCGTCAATCCGGGTGGCACCGCAGAGGTTTTTATTACGCCTTTGTCCCAGAGAATCTTTGGGACGAGGGCGTTTTTGCTATGCAAAAGCATAGCAAAAAACGGCCAGGTGCCGCCTCTGGCGGCACGGCCATAGAATTTAAAGCGCATGGGCCGGGACGGCCCATATGCGCAAAACTTCATGCGCCGTCAATCTGGCCGATCATGACGCTGTACTGTATGCGCATGAAGTTTCATGCCCTCTCCCGCAAAACCAAACTTGAAGGAGTGCATGAACATGACTAAGATCCCTCACCGCCTGTACCTCACCGAAGACCAGATGCCTCAGCGTTGGTTCAACCTGCGCTCCGCCATGGCAGAGCAGCCCGACCCCATGCTTCACCCCGGCACTCTCCAGCCCTTGGGGGTGGACGATCTGGCCCCCATTTTCTGCACCGAGCTGGCCCGCCAGGAGCTGGACGGCACCACCGAATACATCGACATCCCGGAGGAGATCCAGGAGGTCTACAAGATGTACCGGCCCTCGCCCCTGATCCGGGCCTACAACCTGGAAAAGGCCCTGGGCACCCCCGCCAAGATCTATTACAAGTTTGAGGGCAACAACACCTCCGGCTCCCACAAGCTCAACTCCGCTGTGGCCCAGGCCTACTACGCCAAGCAGCAGGGCCTCACCGGCGTCACCACCGAGACGGGTGCCGGCCAGTGGGGCACTGCCCTCAGCGAGGCCTGTTCCTACTTTGGGCTGACCTGCGACGTGTTTATGGTGAAGTGCTCCTACGAGCAGAAGCCCTTCCGCAAGGCGGTGATGGGGGTGTTTGACGCCGACGTTACCCCGTCCCCCTCCAACCTCACCGAAGTGGGCCGCAAGATCCTGGCGGACAATCCCGGCACCACCGGCTCCCTGGGCTGCGCCATCTCCGAGGCAGTGGAGGCCGCCCTCAACAGCGGCGGAACCAAGCGGTATGTGCTGGGCAGTGTGCTCAACCAGGTGCTCCTCCACCAGTCCATCATCGGCCTGGAGTCCAAGTTGGCCATGGAGCAGCTGGGGGAGTACCCCGACGTGATGGTGGGCTGCGCCGGCGGCGGCTCCAACCTGGGCGGCCTCATCGCCCCCTTCATGGCCGACAAGCTGAAGGGTGTGAAGAACCCCCGCATCGTGGCGGTGGAGCCCGCCTCCTGTCCCTCCCTTACCAGAGGCAAGTACGCCTATGACTTCTGTGACACCGGCAAGGTGACCCCCATGGCCCGGATGTACACCCTGGGCTGCGGCTTCATCCCCTCCGCCAACCATGCCGGCGGCCTGCGCTACCACGGCATGAGCCCCGTCCTCTCCAAGCTGTACCACGACGGGTATATGGAGGCGGTGGCCTACGAGCAGACCAAGGTCTTTGAGGCGGCGGTGCTCTTTGCCAAGCAGGAGACCATCCTGCCCGCTCCCGAGTCCGCCCACGCCATCAAGGGCGCCATTGACGAGGCTCTCAAGTGCAAGGAGAGCGGCGAGGCCAAGACCATCCTTTTTGGCCTCACCGGCACCGGCTACTTTGATATGACTGCCTACCAGAACTACCTCACCGGTCAGATGACCGACTATATCCCCACCGACGAGGATCTGCAGAAGGGCTTTGACTCCCTGCCCGACATCCCCCAGAACCAGGGCATCTAAGCCTGCCGCCGCCGGCCGCCTTTGGGCGGCCGGCGGTTTTTGGGGCTTGAGGGGAGAGAAAAGCCGGGGATTTCCTTCCAAATCCCATGGAAATGCCTTGTATTCTCCGAAACTATCCGGTATAATGATAGAGCAAAGGCCGCTGCGCGGCATTTATCGGAAAGGTGAGGGATCATCCCATGGAAATTAAAAATTTCGACGATATCATCAAGCGTGTTCCCAAACTGAATGCCCCTCTGCGTGTGGTGCTGGCCGGTTCTGACGGCGAGAACATGCTCCAGGGTCTGTTCCAGGCCCAGAAGGAGGGCTTTGTGCAGCCCGTGCTGGTGGGTGACCGTGCCCGTACCATGGTGCAGCTGGAGAAGCTGGGCCTGGACAAGGAGCCCTACACCATGGTGGATACCGCTCCCGGCCACAATGTGACCCAGGCGGCCATCGACGTGATCCACTGCGGTGACGGCGATATCCTCATGCGCGGCAACATGCCTACCCGTGACTTCCTGATGCCCGTGCTGGACAAGAAGAACGGCCTGCGTACCGAGCGGCTCATGAGCCACGTGTCTCTGGCTTCCATCCCTGAGTATCCCAAGCTGCTGGCTCTGTCCGACATGACCATCATCGTCAACCCCAACCCCACCCAGAAGAAGGCCATCATCAAGAACACCGCCGACGCCCTGAAGGCCTTCGGCTACGAGAACCCCAAGCTGGCTCTGATGGCTCTGGTGGAGAACGTCAACTTCCATATGCCTGACACCATCGAGGCCCAGCGCCTGGTGAGCGAGCAGAAGCAGCACCCCTTCGCCGACTGCGAGCTGTGGGGCCCCATTGCCTACGACCTCATCATCTCCAAGGAGGCCTGCCGGCTGAAGAACTACGACTGCCCCTGGGCGGGCGGCGGCTTCGACGGCATCATCGCTCAGGACCTGATCGCCGCCAACACCCTGGTGAAGAGCTGGCTCATCCACGCTCACGCGGTTACCTGCGGCGCCGTGGTGGGTGCCAAGGTGCCCATCGCCCTGACCTCCCGTTCCGCCAAGGCGGAGGAGAGCTTCCTCTCCCTGGTGTTCTGCGCCGTCCTCAACGAGTGGCGCAAGACCCAGCAGAACGGCTAAGACGAATCAAATGAACAAAAAAGCCGGCGCGTCAGCGCCGGCCTTTTTTATGCGTGCAAAAAAAACAGGGGCCGCCCATTCGGGCGGCCCCTGTCTGTCTTACTTCAGATGGGAGAAGTCGTGCTTTTTGGGACGGGCGTGATAGTGGGTGTGGAGCAGCTCGTGAGAGCGGTGGGACAGAGGCGCACCGAAGAACTCCTCATAGATGGTCTTGATCTCCGGATTCTCATGGCTTTTGCGCAGAGGCAGGCTCTTGTCCAGCTCATACAGGGCCTTGATGCGGGCGTCCCGGACGGCGTTGTTGGTGCCGATGGGCTGACCGCCGCCGCCGATGCAGCCGCCGGGGCAGGCCATGATCTCGATGAAGATGTAGTCGGCCTCGCCGCTCTCCACACGGCGGATGATCTCCTCGGCATTCTTCAGGCCGTTGGCGATGGCCACCTTCAGCGGGGTGCCGTTGAGGTCAATGGTGGCCTCCTTGATGGCGTTGACGTCGTTGCGAACCGCCTCAAATTCCAGGCGGGGCAGGGTCTGGCCGGTGTACACCTCATAGGCAGTGCGCAGGGCGGCCTCCATGACGCCGCCGGTGGCGCCGAAGATGGCGCCGGCGCCGGAGCCGATGCCCAGGGGGGAGTCGAACTCGCTCTCAGGCAGGACGGACAGGTCCAGGCCCTCGTAGCGGATCAGCTTGGCCAGCTCGCGGGTGGTGAGGACGTAGTCCACATCCCGGTAGCCGTCCCGGCCCAGCTCAGGACGGGAAGCCTCGTACTTCTTGGCGGTACAGGGCATGACGGAGACGGACACGATGTCGTGGGGATCCCAGCCCATCTTCTGGGCATAATAGGTCTTGACCACGGCGCCGAACATGCCCTGGGGGCTCTTGGCGGTGGACAGGTTGTCGCACAGCTCGGGGTGATGCTTCTCCATGTAGGTGACCCAGCCGGGGGAGCAGGAGGTGATCATGGGCAGCTTGCCGCCGTTCTTGATGCGGTCCAGCAGCTCGCTGCCTTCCTCCATGATGGTCAGGTCGGCGGTGAAGTTGGTGTCGAACACCTTATCAAAGCCCATCATCTTCAGGGCGGTGACCATCTTGCCGGTGACGATGGCGCCGGGCTCCAGGCCGAACTCGTCGCCCAGGCCCACGCGGACGGAGGGAGCCACCTGGACCACCACGTGCTTGCGGGGATCCTGAATGGCGCGTACCACGTCGTTGGTGTTGTCCACCTCCACGATGGCGCCCACAGGGCACACCAGGGAGCACTGGCCGCACAGGACGCAGTCGGTCTGGTCCATGGGCAGGTCAAAGGCGGTGGTGATCTTGAAGTCGCCGGAGCGGTTGGAGGCGGTGAGGGCGGCGCAGCCCTGGACCTCGGCGCACACCTTCACGCAGCGGCCGCACTTGACGCACTTGGAGGGGTCCCGCACGATGGAGGGATTGTCGATGCGCAGGGGCTCGTTGGAGGAGATGTCGGGCAGCTCGGGCAGCAGACGGTTGAACCGGCGGCACAGCTTCTGCAGTTCGCAGTTGCCGTTGCGGGCGCAGGACAGGCAGTTCTGCTTGTGGTCGGCCAGGATCAGGTCCAGCACGCCCACCTGAGCGTCGTACACCTTCTTGGTGTCGGTAAAGACCTCCATGCCCTCCCACACCACGGTGGAGCAGGCGGCCAGCAGCTTGCGCTGGCCGGTGACCTCCACCATGCACATCCGGCAGTGGGCCTTGATGGTCTGATCCGGATGGTAGCACAGGTGGGGGATGTCAATGTTCAGCATCTTGGCCGCCTCGATGATGCGGGTGCCGGCGGGCACCTCCAGCGGCATATGATTGATGGTAAGATGTACCGTATTGCTCATCGGACCGCGACCTCCTCTTTGACGGCAAAGACTTCAGGGAAGCGCTTCATGGCGGACAGCAGGGCGGATTGAGCCGTCTCGCCCAGGCCGCACAGGGAAGCGCAGGACATGATGTCGGCGAACTTCTTCAGGGTGTCCACATCCTTCTGGGTGTGCTCGCCGGCGGCCACCTTATCCAGCAGCACGGCGATGTGGCGGTTGCCCTCCCGGCAGGGGGTGCACTGGCCGCAGCTCTCGTGGGAGAAGAACTCCTGGGTCATGCGCAGGAAGCCGATGACGCTGGTGCGCTCGTCCACCACCAGCACCGCGCCGGAGCCGATGGCGGTCAGGTCGGCCTGCCGCATGCCCTTGTAGGTGTAGGGGGTGTCCAGCTGTGCGGGGGAGCAGATGCGGCCGGAAGCGCCGCCCAGCTGCACCAGGCGCAGGGGATACTCGGGGTTCTCCATACCGCCGGCCAGATCGTAGATGATCTCCCGGATGGTGATGCCGAAGGGGACCTCAAAGACGCCGGGGTTCTTGACGTTGCCGGAGACCGAGATCATCTTGGTGCCGGGGCAGTCCTCGGTGCCCTGGCTCTTGTAGTAGCCCTCGTCGTCCAGCAGCAGGGGAGCCACCAGGGACAGGGACTCTACGTTGTTGACGCAGGTGGGCAGGTGGAACACGCCGCACTGCTTGATGAAGGGGGGCTTCATACGGGGACGGCCCGCCTTGCCCTCCACCGACTCGGCCAGGGCGGAGCCCTCGCCGCAGACGTAGGCGCCGGCGCCGGAGTAGAGGTGGATGCGGTAGTTCAGACCGGAGCCCAGGATGTTGTCGCCCAGGTAGCCGGCCTCCTCGCACTGGGCGATGGCGGACAGCAGGCGGGGACGCAGGTGGGAGTACTCCTCACGCATGTAGATGTAGCCGTTGTCGGCACCCACGGACCAGCCGGCGATGATCATACCCTCCAGCAGCTGGTAGGGATCGTTGGTCAGCAGCTCCCGGTCCTTGAAGGTGCCGGGCTCGCCCTCGTCGGCGTTGCACACCACGCACTTGTGCTCGCCCTTGACCTCGCGGGCCTGGCGCCACTTCTTACCCATATCGTAGGCGGCGCCGCCGCGGCCCTGAACGCCGTTGGCGGCCAGCACGTCGGCAATGTCATTGCCGTCCATGGTCAGGGCCTTGCGCAGGGCGGTGAAACCGCCGATGGACTCGTAGCTCTTCAGGCTGTCCGGATCGTACTTGCCGAAGTTACGGGTGATAAAACAGACTTTCTTGCTCATACCGGCACCCCCTTAATTGAGCTGCTGGAGCATATCCAGGATACGCTCCTCGCTGTCCAGATGGCCGTACACCACGCCGTTGACCCGCACGGCGGGGGACACGTCGCAGGCCCCGAAGCAGGGGACTTTTTCGATGGAGAAGCGGCCGTCATAAGTGACCTCGCCCACCTCCAGGTTGAGAAGACGCTTCAGGGTCTCCACCAGGGTGTCGCTGTCCTTCACACGGCAGGGGGCGGAGTTGCACACTTCCAGGGTGAACTTGGCCCGGGGCTTGGAGTGGAGGGCAGTGTAGAAGGAGATGACGTCGTAGACCTGAGTGGGCTTCACGCCCAGCTTCTCGGCCACATAGTAGGCGGCGGACTCGGGGATGTAGTGCCGCTCCACAGCGGCCTCCACGTCCAGCAGGATACCCACCAGCTGGGTGGCGTCCCCGTTGTGGGCGGAGATGATGCCGTCGATCTTGTCCGCCAGCTCCTTGTCTAGAACGTCGGCGGCTTGGGTAAAGGGCTTCATAGGGGCTCCTCCTCTTTGTTAGAATTGCTCCACCGGAGCGGTGGGTTACTTACCAAAAGGTGACTAGTTTACCAGGTAAACCGGGGAGTTTTTCAAGTATATCAAGTCTTTTGGAAAATTGCAACAGTTTCCTTTATTTTTGTATAATGCGGCTAAAACAGGGCAGGCTAAGAAAGTTCGATTGGTCAAATTACACCAGAAAACCTCAAAAATAGGGGGTTTCTTGCCGAAACTACGGACAAAAAGTAATTTTTAGACGTACATATCGGAGCAGAGGAGGACGCGACATGGCCCACTACCCACCCGGCGGACAGACCCATCCCCACCCCCGGCAGGAGCCCCGCTATCCGGGGCCCATCACCCTGGCCCGGCTGGAAGAGATTTTCCGGGATTGTGTGGATTTTGTGCGCCGGACGGTGTGGGTGGGGGAGGACCCGGAGCGGTCGGTGACCCTGGTCTATCTCAGCGGCATGGTGCGGATGGAGCGGGTGAGCGACTACCTGCTGCGGCCCATGGCCCAGGACCCGGAGCTGGCCCGGTGCGCCGGAGCGGTGCCCATGATGGAGCGGATGCGCCAGGGAGCCCTGTACAACCTGACCATCGAGGCCAGGGACAGCCTGGATCAGGTGGTCTTTGACCTGGTGGCCGGGTGGTGCGTGCTGATGTTTCCCGGGGAAACCACGGTGCTGTCCTGCTTTACCGGCACCGAGGAGAAGCGATCTATCTCCGCCCCCGACAATGAGACGGTGCTTAAGGGGTCCAAGGATGCCTTTGTGGAGAGTCTGCGCACCAACACCAGCATCGTCCGCCGCCACCTGAAGGCCCCGGAGCTGCGCATTCAGGAGCAGATCGTGGGCCGGCAGTCGGCCACCCTGGTGGACCTCCTATATATAGAAGGGATCACCAACCCCCATCTGGTAGAGCAGGTGGCCGCCCAGCTGCGGGACATCGACATCGACGGGGTCTTTTCTACCGGGGCCATTGAGGAGTATATCGTCCCGGCGGAGCGCACCCCCTTCCCCCTGATCCAGTATACAGAACGGTCCGACCGGTTCTGCGCCGGACTGGCCCAGGGGCGGGTGGGCATCCTCATCGACGGCATCCCCCTGGGCTATCTGGCCCCGGCGGTGCTGGGCAACTTTTTGCAGGCCCCCCAGGACAAGTCCTCCAACTGGCTGCTGGCCACCGTGCTGACGGTGCTGCGCTACTTCTGTATGCTCACCACCCTGCTGCTGCCCGCCCTCTATATCGCCATGGTCACCTTCCACCAGGAGATGATCCCCACCCGGCTGGCCCTGTCCATCATTGCCGCCAAGCAGAATGTGCCTTTCCGCTCTGCCTTTGAGGTCATCGTTTTGCTCATTGCCTTTGAGATCCTGCAGGAGGCAGGCCTGCGGCTGCCCCAGTCCATTGGCCAGACCGTGTCCATTATCGGCGGCCTGGTGGTGGGCTCTGCGGCGGTGGAGGCCAAGATCGTCTCCCCGGCGGTGCTCATCGTGGTGGCAGTGGCGGGTATCGCGGGCTACACCATGCCCTCCCAGGAGCTGGGGGGCGCTCTGCGGATCTGGCGGTTTGTGCTGGTGCTGCTGTCCAGCGCCGCGGGGCTCTTCGGCACTGTGGTGGGGGCGGCGGTGCTGATCGTCCATCTGGCGGGGATCGAGAGCTTTGGGGTGCCCTATCTCACCCCCTTTGCGGTGGGGACCGGCCGCAATCCCCGGGAGCATGTGCTGCTGCGGCGGCCCATGCCCCAGATCAAGGACCGGCCCGCCGCCCTGAAACCCAGGAATAGGAGGAAGCAGCGTTGAAAAGAACAGTTCTGTTGGTGCTGCTCCTCATGCTTCTGCTTACCGGCTGCCGCCGGTACTCCGGCGTTCTGCCCTATGCCCGGGAGATCGAGGACATGGAGCTGATGCGCACCCTGGGGGTGGACGACGCCGGGGAGGCCGGGGTGGTGGTCACCGCCTCCGGCGGCACCTCCCAGGAGGAGACCGAGGTGGTGTCCGGCCAGGCGGGAGCCATCAGCGCCGCCGTGCTGGAGCTCCAGGGGGAGGGGTCCTCCTACCTCTATTTCGGCCACGTCACCCAGCTGCTGCTGGGGGAGGGCTTGGCCAAACGAGGGGTGATCCCCTCCCTGGACTATGTGCTGCGGGACGTGGAGATGCGGCTGGAGACCGCCGTCTACCTGGTGCGGGGGGGCACGGCGGAGCAGGCCATTGAAGCCGCCGCCGATGACGGCTCCGCCACCGACCGGCTGGAGGCGCTGGCTGCCGATGCGGCCCTCACCGCCAACTCCATGCCCCGGACGGTAAAGGACGTGCTGGCCGAGCTGGACCGGCAGTCGGCCTCCTTTGTTCCGGCGGTGCTGGCGGACGACGGACTGACCGCCGCCGGCTACGGCATCCTGAAGGACGGGGTGCTGGTAGGCTGGGCGGAGGGGGATGCCGCCCTGGGGGTCAACCTCATCTTTGGTAAGGTGGACGCCGATGTGGTGGAGGTGGAGGCCCCCGACGGCACCACTGCCGTTCTGCGGGTGGTGGGCGCCGCCACCTCGGTACGGCCGGTGTGGGACGGAGATACCCTCACCGGCTTCCGGGTCCACTGTAAGGTGGACGCCAATCTGGCGGAGGGGAGCGCCATGCCCGACGAGGCCACCCTCACCGCCCTGGAGGAGGAACTGGCCAGGACGGAGGCCGACCGCATGGCCCAGGCTCTGGAGCTGTCCCGGGCCCTGGACGCCGACTATCTGGGCCTGCGCCACTCCGCCGCCTTCCGAAAGCCCTGGCGGAAGGAGGTGCTGCTGGGCACCAGCTCTATGGAGGGGCTGACCCTGGAGGCATCCGCCCAGGTGGTGATCCAGCGGAGCTACCACGCCGACGGGTAACGATACTATATATAATAGTAGGAGGTGACACCATGCCCGACGACCGCATTTCCCTGCGGCAGCTGCTGACCCTGACCTTTGCCGCCCTGCTGTCCCCGGCCATCCAGGTGCTGCCCGGCCTGACCGCCCGGCGAGCGGGGGTGGGGGGCTGGCTGGCTACGCTGGTAGCCCTGCCTCTGCTGCTGGGGCTGTGCTGGCTGCTGTGCCGGCTCTTCCGGGATGGACTGCCGGGAACGGCCCTGGAGGTGCTGGGGCCTGTGCTGGGCCGGGGGCTGTGCCTGCTCTATCTGCTATGGGGGCTGTGGCTGCTGGCGGCCAATGCCAGGCAGGTGGCTCTGCGCTTTCTCACCATCAGCTACCGCAATGCCCCTATGCTCCTCTTTTTGCTCACCCTGCTGGGAGTGGCCTTCTGGCTGGTGCGTAAGCCGGTGCGGGCTTTGGCCCGAGCGGGGGAGGTGTTTTTCCTGGCCCTGGCCGCCGGACTGGCCCTCTCTCTGGTGCTGGGGGCTTTTCAGATCGATTCGGTCAACCTGCTGCCGGTGTGGGTGGAGGATCTGCCCGGCCTGGGCGCTGCCACTCTGCCTGTGCTGGGCCTGCTGGGCTATGGGATCTTTGCCGCCTGCCTGGGCGGGCACGTGGTGCCTGAGGAAGGGGGCAGGGGAAAGGTGCTGCGCTGGGCGGTAGGGCTGTGCCTGACTCTGACTGCCCTGCAGGTGGTGTGCCTGGGCAATTTCGGACCAGATCTGACCCAGCGCATGGATATTCCTTTCTTTATGATGGTAAAAGGGATCGGCTTTGAGGGTACCTTTCAGCGGATGGAGTCGGTGATCATTGCCCTGTGGGTGCTGGCCGACCTGGCCCTGCTGTCTCTGCTGGCCTGCGCCTGCTCCCAGCTGGCGCAGAGCACCTTTGCATGCAAGGAGCGGCGGACCGCCGTGCTTCCGGTGATTTTGGCGGCAGCGGCAGGGGCAATCTGGCTCTTTCCCGACGCCTTTTCTTTGGACTGGGCCCTGGAGGGACCTGCCCTGTGGGGCGGGATTCTCATGGGATTTGGGGTGCCGCTTTTGCTGGCCGCGGTCAAATGGTGCAGAGGAAAGGGATAGGAGGGGATATCTTGTAGGAATATGGAGGAAAGAACCACCGTATCTGGGGTGTTTTCCGGGGAGAGAAAAAAGTCGAAGGAAAACCGAAAAAAGGTGTTGACAAATGGGACCCTGAGTGGTATTCTATCTGAGCGCCTTGCGAGAGGGCATGAAAATCTGATCAAAATTGGGAGAAACCGAGCGGAACGCCGGACGGCCTCACGAAAAAGATTAGAAAAAAGTGCTTGACAATCGCGAGTGTGCGTGATAAAATGAACAAGTTCGAGCTGAGAGGCCTGAACGAGTTTAAAAAGGACTGAAATCAAGGATTTCGAGTGAAAAAGCTCCGAAAAACTTGAAAAAAGTTCTTGACAAACGAATCCGGAAGTGCTAAAATAAATAGCACGTCAGCCGATCGGCTGAACGGAGCGTGTACCTTGTAAATTAAACAACGTGAAAG
>NZ_JADKZI010000004.1 GCF_017811815.1 Flavonifractor sp. AGMB03687 | reverse complement strand
GTCCCCGGTTCGAATCCGTGAAGGCGCACCAATGGCCCGTTGGTCAAGCGGCTAAGACGGCGGCCTCTCACGCCGCAAACGTGGGTTCGATTCCCGCACGGGTCACCATTTTAAATTGAATAGGACTTATCGTTGAGAAAGACGGTAAGGAGAGAAAAGTTCTATTGAAGTTTTCTTTGCTTACTTTCTTTTTCGGAGGAAAGTAAGTTGGTGTTGATTGCGGTGAGGGTCCACCCGTTCCCATCCCGAACACGGAAGTTAAGCTCACCTGCGCCGAAAATACTTGTCTGGAGACGGACCGGGAAGATAGGTAACGCCAACACAAAAGACGGACTTCTTTTGAAGTCCGTCTTTTGTTCTTTTCAGGTACGGCATTTGCCGTACCGTTTTTTGATTGCCTGCTATCATCTTGTAAAGGCAGACATTACCTGATATAATGAAAGAAATTGGAGCAGAAAGGCAGGCGACGGCATGAAAAAACGATATTTTCTGTTCTTGGCAGTGCTGATGTGCCTTGGCTTATTTGCCGGATGCACCCAGCAGCCCCAGGCAAGTAAGCAGGATGACATCCCCTTTCAGGAGGGACAGTACTACGCCGTGGCCTATCTGGGCTACCAGCAGATCGAAGATCTGGATGACTATGCGGCGCGGTATCTGGACAGCGATCAGTTGCCGGTCCACTATATCTCCGGCGGCGACTACTATCTGGTGATCCCCAGATACGCGGGCATGAAGCTGTCCCTGTACCGCAATGATATGGAGACATCTGAGCCGATCCTGCTCTATGAGAACCCTGACTGCAAGCCCTTTATCCTGCAGTGCAACGCCAGTGATATTTTTGCGGACGCCACCGTCCGGCTGAGCTATGAGGAGGAGACAGCGGAGTTCTCTCCCTTCATCTCTCTGAAGGACGGTTCTGTGGATGTGGGGACACAGGGGCTGCTGCTGACCAAAACTGAAGGCAGCTAACGTACAGAAGGGCAATTACAATTCCACCGCCTGTTTCAGAAACGGGCCGTTCCATAGATGAATGATCCCGGAGATGACGGCGGAATGCGGCAGGCTTTCCGAGAGAAAGCGGTCTGACAAGCTGACAGCCTGGGCTATGCCCAGTCTGTTTTGTTCTCAGTGCGAGAATAATCAGAGCGCAAAACATGGCACCCCTGGCTATCAGACCGTGGATGGGGGATACAACACGAAATAGAAGCAACAGGGCAAAAAAGTACCTTGAAAACCATCTGGTTTAATGCTATTTTACAAGCATAAAATTGCCTTGCTGTGCATGACTATTTTGCTATAACAGGATACAAAATTGCCGGGAGATCGGCTGAAAACGCAAGGCGTTTTTTTGGGGAGCACCATTGTACTGTGGAACCTGGAGAAATGCCCGACTTGCAAATACAGATGCGGTGGGGAGTACATATGAGTGAAATTAAGAAAATTTCTGATATGATCGACATCAATTTGCTCCAGTCCATTCAGGACAACTGCTCCAGAGCCATGGGAATTGGAGCTGTGACGGTGGATTACCGGGGAAATCCCATCACACGGTACAGCGGCTTTACGGATCACTGCATGAAGGTACGGGAGGTTCAGGGATTTTCGGAGATGTGTGCCCAGTGCGACGCCCACGGCGGACTGCACGCGGCTATCACGGGCCAGCCGTATATTTACCGGTGTCATGCCGATTTGGTGGACTTTGCGGTGCCGCTGATCATCAACGGCACCTATATGGGAGCCGTTCTGGGCGGTCAGGTTCGAGTGTGTGAGGAAGAGGCCGAACAGCTGGAGTATATCCTGCCCCACCAGAGCAATTGGCGGAAGCATGAGCAGATCAACGACCTCTATGAAAAGATGGAGACCGTTTCTTATGAAAAGGTGGAGGCCACGGTGCAGATCCTGCGGGACATCATTGTGGCCCTGACCGAAAACGCGAACGGAAAGAAAATGCAGGACACCCTGGAGGAGAAGGACAAGCAGCTGACGGAGGAACGGGCTGCCCGCTCCGAGCTGGAGGATGTCATTCGCAAGCAGGAGGCAGACGCAGTATACCGCAGCTCTGAGTTCCGCTATTTCTTCTATGTGATGAATATCATGTCCCGCCTGGCCCATGAGGAGAAGGCGAAGAAGACGGAACAGGTCGTCTATGACTTTGCCGACGTCACCCGGTATGAGATGAGCACCCAGAAGAAAATCTCCACCCTGGGGGAGGAGCTCAACTACATGGAGGCGCTGCTGCGTATCCAGAAGGCCTGGGTGGGGGACAAGCTGGACTTCACCGTGTCGGTACCTGCGGGCTACTGGGGGATTCCCTGCCCCTTTATGCTTTTGCGGCAGATCTTGGACCACATTGTGGACGGACTTGGGGAAGAGCCTGCCTATCCCTTCAAGCTGGAGCTTTATGGCCAGGAGGACGAGGACGCATTCCAGCTCCAGATCCGGTGCGACGGAGCCGTCCAGTCTTCCGACGAGTGGGTCCACCTGCTCAGTGCGTCCAAGGCCGGGAGCGAGCGCTCCCTCCACACCATAAACAGCGGCCTTCAGCATGTGTTTGGAAGCAAGTACGGGCTGAGTGTAAGTGCCCGTGAGGATAAACAGACCGGAGTTATCATTCGGATTCGACTGCCATTGGAGAAGCGGGGGCCGTTCTGAGGCGTACGGCCGACTGCCTGTGTGCGGTAGGAGGAAGGCCAGATGAAACAGATTCTCATATGGAGCGACAATGATCTGGAACGACAGATTACAGGCGAGATCCTCGCCTCCGGGCTGGACGGGGTACAAGTCCTCCACGCCGACAGTGCGGAGCAGACACTGGCAACCCTCCAGACGGGCGAGATCGACCTGTTTGTCGCCGACATCCCTCAATTTAATCTGGCCAAGTGCAATGTGATCGCGTCGGCCCAGAGCCTGGCGCCCGACACGCCTATCCTGGTGATCTCATCGGGAGATCAGGAGCACGTATCCCGCAATATCTGGCGCCTTGGGATCAGGGAGTATCTGCTGAAGCCCTGCCGCCCGGCGTGGATCCTGGCCGCGGCCAGGACGCTGATGCGGAAGGGCGGCGTGACTGCCGCCCAGCCGGAGGCCGACGACGGCCGCCGGAGACGGTATCTGAACCGCCTGATGGAGCAACTGCGGGGCTTCCAATATAAAAAGTGCATCCAGACCACAAGAGAATACCTTGATTTGCTTTATGACGATGGGGATAATGTAGAGGCGATCCGCAACGAGGTAGTGGATTTTGCGGCGGGGATCGCTGAGCTGGGCGCACCCTTTGGACAGGCGGTGCAGTGGAAGCTGAACCGGTGCCTGGAGCAGTTCCGCGTCCGTTTCGACCGGCAGGGACGGAAATATGAGAGCTACCTCACGCTGGAAAACATGTTGGATATCATGTTTGAGGCCATGGAGGAGAGTAACTTCTACGAGGTAGAAGGGGGTCAAAAGATCCTCAACTTCATCGACCGGAACCTGCGGAAAGGATTGAGCCTGGACGAGGCCGCCGAGTACGCCAGCATGAGCTCTTGCTACTTCAGCAAGTTCTTCAAGAAGCTGACCGGACAGAACTACATTGCCTATGTGACCGACGGCAAGATCGAGCTGGCCAAGCAGATGCTGCTGGACACCGATATGCCGGTCATCAACATCTCCTATGAGCTCTCCTACGGGGAGACCAACTATTTCAGCAAAGCGTTCAAACGGAAGGTGGGGGTTACGCCCACGGAATTCCGGGAGCGCAATCGTAAGGCCGGAGATCAGAGCAGCGGCTGCTGACACGCCCCCGGGCGGCGCAGAGGCCGCAGGGAGTGTAGAGAACATGAAGGAATTCAGTTTCAGCACCAGGATCTTCTTTGGCGAGGGCGCGCTGGAGCGTCTGCGCAAAGTGGAAGACAAGCGCGTTATGATCGTCACCGACCGATTTATGGCCGGCATGGGTGTGCCGGACAAGGTGGCAAGCTACCTGACCCGCTGTCAGGTGACCGTCTTTGACGGTGTTGTGCCCGATCCTCCCATCGAAGTGGTGGCCGCCGGCGTGGAGGCCCTGCGGGACTGCGGGGCGGAAGCCATGATCGCGGTGGGCGGCGGGTCCACCATCGACGCTGCCAAGGCCATCCGTGCGGTGGCCAAGGAGACCCTCCATATCGATACCGACCGGTGGGAGTGCTTCGCCATTCCCACCACCAGCGGAACCGGTTCTGAGGTGACGGAGTATGCCGTTATCACCGACCGTGCCAAAGGCATTAAATACCCGCTGGACAGTAAAGCCCTGCGTCCGCCGGTGGCTATTCTGGACCCGCAGCTGACGGTGTCCGCCCCGGCGTCCGTCACTGCCGACGCCGGCATGGACGTGCTCACCCACGCTATTGAGGCCTATGTGTCCAAGGGAGCCAACGACTTCTCCGATGCCTTGTGTGAAAAGGCGGTTTCCCTGGTGTGCCGCTTTTTGCCCCTGGCCTTCCAGGACGGCACCGATCTGCTGGCCCGGGAGAAGCTCCACAACGCGTCCTGTATGGCCGGACTGGCTTTCAACTCCGCCGGTCTGGGCCTGACTCACGGCATGGCCCACGCGGTGGGCGGAAAGCTC
The DNA here is from genome assembly GCF_017811815.1 of Flavonifractor sp. AGMB03687. Taxonomy (GTDB): domain Bacteria; phylum Bacillota; class Clostridia; order Oscillospirales; family Oscillospiraceae; genus Flavonifractor. The sequence continues at coordinate 453,458 of NZ_JADKZI010000004.1, read as the reverse complement.
CATATCGCCCACGGCAGAATCAACGCCATGCTGCTGCCCCATATCATCGGCTTTAACGCCAACCTGGCGGGCGTGCGCAACGGGGAATATACCCTGGCAGCAAAAAAGTACCAGCGTCTGGCCAAGACCCTGGATCTGCCCGCCCCCAGTGTTCGGCTGGGCGTCTCCAACCTGCTGCGGGAAGTGGAGCGCCTGAACCGCACCCTCAAGATCCCCGCCACCCTCAAGGAGTGGGGCGCCGGTCAGGAGCAGATCCGGGACCTGCGGGAGGAGATGATCTCCGCCGCTCTGGCCGATGTCACCACCGCCTCCAATCCCCGGCCCGCCACGGCAGAGTGTGTGGGCGCCATTCTTCAGAAACTTTCCGGCTATTGATGCAATCCGAGAGAGAGGACAAAAAAGTCCACCTCGCATCGTTTCAAGATGCGAGGTGGACTTTTTTGTCTTTGCAGAAAGGAAAAACAAAAAATGACACCCGGGAAGAGGGGGGCAGAAGGGAAAATATGGGGTACTTTTTAGACCGAGGGGTTTGGAACAAACAGACAAAAAAGCACTCCGGTCTGCCAAGAAAAGCGGGCCGGGGGTCAGGTATAATCCCTTCAGATAGCGTGCGGTCTCCTGCGGAGCCGCCGTTGGCTACATGAAGGAGGTAGTAGTATGCAACAGGAAGCTCTGGGAATGGTTGAGACCAGAGGTCTGGTCGGCGCCATCGAGGCCGCCGATGCCATGGTCAAATCCGCCAATGTCAGCCTGGTAGGCTACGAGAAGATCGGTTCCGGCCTGGTCACCGTGATGGTGCGGGGCGACGTGGGCGCGGTCAAGGCGTCCACCGATGCCGGCGCTGCCGCGGCCCAGAAGGTGGGAGAAGTGGTCTCCATCCACGTCATCCCCAGACCCCACACCGATGTGGAAAAGATTCTGCCCAATCAGCTGTAAGTGAGAAGGGACTCCCCCAAGGATTCAAAATTATAAAATGTTCGGAGGGTTAACACATGAAAGACGAGCTGATCAGCAAGGTCATGGACGAAGTCATGAAGAAGATGGGCGTGACTGAGACCACCCCCGCTCCCGCAGCCAGCGAGGCGTGCTGCGAGGCTGCCCCCGCCTGCAACCTGACTGAGTTTGTGGGCACCGCTCTGGGCCACACCATCGGCCTGGTTATCGCCAACCTGGATCATCAGGTGCATGAGCAGCTGAAGATCGATCCCAAGTATCGTGCCATCGGCATCATCAGCGATCGCGTGGGCGCCGGCCCCCAGATCTTTGCCGCTGACGAGGCTGTCAAGGCTACCAACAGTGAGTGCCTGCTGGTGGAGTGCCCCCGTGATACCGAGGGCGGCGCCGGCCACGGCTCCCTGATCATCTTCGGCGCCGAGGACGTCTCCGATGCCCGCCGGGCCGTTGAGGTCTGCCTGCGCGAGATCCCCCGCACCATGGGCGACGTGTATGGCAACAGCGCCGGTCACCTGGAGTTCCAGTACAGCGCCCGCGCTTCCTACGTTCTGAACAAGGTCTGGGGTGCTCCTCTGGGCAAGGCCTTCGGCATCACCGTAGGCGCCCCCGCCGGCATCGGCGTGGTTCTGGCGGATACCGCTTCCAAGGCGGCCACCGTGGACGCTGTTACCATTGCCACTCCCGGCAACGGCGGCACCAGCTTCTCCAACGAGGTCAACTTCTTCTTCTCCGGCGATTCCGGCGCCGTTAAGCAGGCTGTGATCGCCGCCCGCGACGTGGGCCTGCAGCTGCTCAAGACCCTGGCCCCTGACGAGGAGCTCAAGAGCACCACTACCCCCTACATCATCTAATTAACGGGAAGGAGTCAGTTACATGAAGTCAAAGCGTTTTGAAGTACTGGCCGCCCGCCCGGTTAACCAGGACGGCTATGTTCAGGAGTGGCCTGAGGTGGGTCTGATCGCCATGAACAGCCCCTTCGATCCCAAGCCCAGCATCAAGATTGAGAACGGTGTGGTTACCGAGCTGGACGGCAAGACCCGCGCCGAGTTCGATATGCTGGATACCTTCATCGCCGACCACGCCATCCGCCTGGAGAACGCCGAGAAGGCCATGGCCATGGATTCTCTGGACATCGCCCGGATGATCGTGGACATCAACGTCTCCCGTAAGGAAGTTCTGGACGTCACCCTGTCCCTGACCCCCGCCAAGCTGACCGAGGTCGTGGGCAAGCTGACCATCGTGGAGATCATGATGGGCATGACCAAGATGCGTGCCCGTATGATGCCCGCCAACCAGTGCCACGTGACCAACGTCCGTGACAACCCCGTTCAGATCGCTGCCGACGCCGCTGAGGCCGCCGTCCGCGGCTTCGCCGAGATGGAGACCACCGTGGCCGTGGCCCGTTACGCTCCCTTCAACGCCATGGCTCTGTTCGTGGGCGCCCAGGCCGGCCGTCCCGGCATCATGACCCAGTGCGCCCTGGAAGAGGCCACCGAGCTCATGCTGGGCATGCGCGGCTTCACCACCTACGCCGAGACCATCTCCGTCTACGGCACCGAGCCCGTCTTTATGGACGGCGACGACACCCCCTACTCCAAGGCGTTCCTGGCCAGCTGCTACGCTTCCCGCGGCCTGAAGATGCGCTTCACCTCCGGTACCGGTTCTGAGGTGCAGATGGGCTACGCCGAGGGCAAGAGCATGCTGTACCTGGAGGCCCGCTGCCTGGCCGTCACCAAGGGCGCCGGCGTGCAGGGTACCCAGAACGGTTCCGTGTCCTGCATCGGCGTGCCCGCCGGTGTGCCCGGCGGTATCCGTGCTGTGGCCGCTGAGAACCTGATCGCCATGCTGCTGGACCTGGAGTCCACCACCTCCAACGATCAGACCTTCACCCACTCCGACCTGCGCCGGGTGGCCCGTACCGTGCCTCAGCTCTTCTCCGGCACCGACTACATCTGCTCCGGCTACTCCGCCACCCCCAACTACGACAACATGTTCGCCGGCTCCAACTGGGATGCCGAGGACTACGACGACTGGACCATCATCCAGCGCGACATGAAGATCGACGGCGGTCTGCAGCCCGTCCGCGAGGAGGACGTGCTCAAGGCCCGTAACAAGGCCGCCCGTGCCCTGCAGGGTATGTTCCGTGAGCTGGGCCTGCCCGAGATCACCGACGCCGAGGTCGAGGCCGCTACCTATGCCAACGGCTCCAACGACATGCCTCAGCGTAACGTCAACGAGGATCTGAAGGCCATCGAGGACATGATGGCCCGCAAGGTCACCGGCGTTGACTTCGTGAAGGCTCTGGATCGCGCCGGCTTCCCCGACGTGGCCCACAACGTGTACAACATGCTCCGCCAGAAGGTGGCCGGCGACTACCTGCACACCGCCTCCATCTTCGACAAGGACTTCCACGTCCTGTCCGCCGTCAACGTGCCCAACGAGTATCACGGGCCCATGACCGGCTACCAGATCAGCGAGGAGCGCTGGAACCAGCTGAAGAACATTCCCAACGCCATCCGTCCGGAAGACATCTAAGAGGGGTGAAGCAACATGACGTTTGATGAAAACACGCTGCGCAGTGTGATTGAAGAAGTTCTCAAAGAGATGGGCGCCGCTCAGAGCGCGCCTGCCGCCGCCCCCGCCGCCTCCACCGTTCCCGCCGCCGGCAAGCTGACCGTGGCTGAGGATGGAGAGGCCCGCAAGGGCTCCGCCGCCGACGAGGTGGTCATCGGTCTGGCTCCCGCCTTCGGCACCAAGCAGACCAAGACCATCGTGGACCTGCCTCACGATAAGGTGCTGCGCGAGATCATCGCCGGCATCGAGGAGGAGGGCCTGAAGTGGCGCGTCATCAAGGTGTACCGCACCTCCGACGTCTCCTTTATCGCCCATGACGCCGCCGAGTATTCCGGCTCCGGCATCGGCATCGGCATCCAGTCCAAGGGCACCACCGTGATCCATCAGAAGGATCTGCCCCCCCTGTCCAACCTGGAGCTGTTCTCTCAGGCGCCCCTGATCGACCTGGAGACCTACCGCAAGATCGGCAAGAACGCCGCCAAGTACGCCAAGGGTGAGGCCCCCACTCCCGTTCCCACCAAGAACGATCAGATGGCCCGCCCCACCTATCAGGCTCTGTCCGCTCTGCTCCACATCAAGGAGACCGAGCTGGTGGACAACAACAAGAAGCCGCAGGCCGTTTCGGTCTCGTTCCAGTAAGGAGGCAGCAAGTTTATGGATCAGGAACTTTTGATGAAGCAGATCGTGGAGCAGGTCATGGCTGCCATGAAGAACGGCACCACCGCTCCCGCGGCTCCCGCCGCCCCCGCCGGCTGCTGCAGCACCGGCGCTAAGGTCACCGCCGCCAACTACCCCCTGGCCGAGAGCATGGCCGACAAGATCAAGACTCCCACCGGCAAGGACTTCACCTCCCTCAGCTATGAGAAGGTCATCAACGGTGAACTGACTGCCGACGACATGCGTATCGCTCCCGAGACCCTGGAGATGCAGGCTCAGGTGGCCGAGTCCGTCCACCGCGAGGCTTTTGCCGGCAACCTGCGCCGGGCCGCCGAGCTGATTGCCGTGCCCGACGAGCGTCTGCTGGAGATCTACAACGCCCTGCGTCCCTACCGCTCCACCAAGGAGGAGCTGCTGGAGATCGCCAACGAGCTGGACGGCAAGTACGGGGCCAAGACCGCCGCCACCCTGGTGCGCGAGGCCGCCGAAGTCTACGAGAAGCGCGGCAGACTGAAGAAATTCTAATCATGCACCAGAGTCAGGAGGCGCCCCATGAAACTTGTCGCAGGCATTGACATTGGAAACGCGACCACGGAAACGGCTCTGGCCCGTCTGGAGGGCGGCCGCGCGGTGTTCCTGGCCAGCGGCACGGTGCCTACCACGGGCATCAAGGGCACCCGGCAGAATATCAACGGTATCTTCCACTCCCTGAACGACGCCCTGGAGAAGGCGGGGTACACCATTCAGGACCTGAGCGAGGTGCGGCTCAATGAGGCCGCCCCCGTCATCGGCGATGTGGCCATGGAGACCATTACCGAGACCATCATCACCGAGTCCACCATGATCGGCCATAACCCCGCCACTCCCGGCGGTATGGGTGTGGGTGTGGGAGAGACCATCCTGATCACCGACCTGGAGCACGCCCCCGGCGGCAAGGACTACATCGCAGTGGTCCCCAAGTCGGTGGACTTTGAGGAGGCCGCCCGGCTCATCAACCGGGGCAGCGCCGGCAGCCGTCAGGTGACCGCCGCTATCGTGCAGCGGGACGACGGCGTGCTCATCCACAACCGTCTGGACCGGAAGATCCCCATCGTGGACGAGGTGGCCCTGGTGGACAAGGTTCCCCTGGGCATGCGCTCGGCGGTGGAGGTGGCCTCGGCCGGCGGCGTGGTGGAGGTGCTCTCCAATCCCTACGGCATCGCAACCCTGTTCGGCCTGTCCTCGGAGGAGACCCGGCAGGTGGTGCCCATCGCCCGGGCCCTCATCGGCAACCGCTCCGCGGTGGTCATCAAGACCCCCGCCGGTGACGTGAAGGAGCGCAAGATCCCCGCCGGCTCCATGGAGCTGATGGGCCAGAACCGCAGCGTCAAGGTAGATGTGGATGCCGGAGCTGAGCGCATCATGAAGGCGGTGGAGTCCATCCCCACCCTGGAGGATGTGCGGGGCGAGCCTGGCACCAATGCCGGCGGCATGCTGGAGAAGGTCCGCCAGGTTATGGCCAACCTGACCAACCAGCACCCCAGAGACATCAAGATCCAGGACCTGCTGGCGGTGGATACCTTTACCCCCCAGAAGGTGCAGGGCGGCCTGGCCAACGAGTTCTCTCAGGAGAACGCTGTAGGCATCGCCGCCATGGTCAAGGCCGACCGGCTCCAGATGGAGGCCATCGCCAAGGAATTTTCCGAGCAGATCGGCGTACCGGTCCGGGTAGGCGGCGTGGAGGCCGACATGGCCATCCGGGGCGCTCTGACCACCCCGGGCACCAACAAGCCCCTGGCCATCCTGGACATGGGTGCCGGTTCCACTGACGCATCCATCATCAACCCGGAGGGTGAGATCCACTCCATCCATCTGGCGGGCGCCGGCAACATGGTCACCCTGCTGATCCAGTCGGAGATGGGCCTGCCCGACTTCGACACGGCGGAGGATATCAAAAAGTATCCCCTGGCCAAGGTGGAGAGCCTGTTCCACATCCGCCATGAAAACGGCACCGTGGAGTTCTTCCAGCAGCCCCTGGACCCCCGGCTCTTTGCCAAGGTGGTCATCCTGAAGGAGGGCAACTTCATCCCTCTGGAAGGGGACCTGTCCATGGAGCGCATCAAGCTCATCCGCCAGCAGGCCAAGCAGAAGGTGTTCGTCACCAACGCCATCCGGGCCCTGACCCGGGTCAGCCCCACCGGCAACGTGCGGGAGATCCAGTTCGTAGTGCTGGTGGGCGGCTCCGCCCTGGACTTTGAGGTGCCTCAGATGGTCACCGACGCCCTGTCTCAGTACAAGGTGGTGGCTGGCCGGGGCAACATCCGGGGCACCGAGGGCCCCCGCAACGCGGTGGCAACCGGCCTGGTGCTCTCCCTGACGGAAGGGAGGGCCTGACATGCCCATGTCCCATGAGATCCGCAAGCCCATGATCCACTTCTTCCACACGGCTCAGGCCGACCGCCTGGTCCTTCGTGAGGTGGAGCTGGGCATGGAGGAGGAGGGCATCCCCTGGAAGCTGGACCAGATGCAGGACGGAAACGCCCTGTCCCTGGCCTGGGAGGCGGCCAAGAGCTCCAACCTGGAGGTTGGGGTGGGGGCCGACGACCAGTGGATCGTCCTTCACTACAATAAGCTGGAGCAGGATCAGCCATTATTCCGCATCTCTGCCCAAGCCGGGCCTGCCCAGGCCCGGGCACTGGGAGCCAACGCGGCGCGGCTGGTAAAGAAGTTGCCGCTGAAGGCTCTGGACAGGAGGTGAACATATGCAGCAGAAAAGTTTGGGACTCATCGAAACCCAGGGTCTGGCCGCCGGTGTGGTGGCCGCGGACGCCGCGGTGAAGTCGGCCAACGTGGAACTGGTGGGCTACGAGCTTACCAAGGGCGGCGGCTGGACGGTCATCAAGGTACAGGGCGACGTAGGCGCGGTGAAAGCCGCCGTAGATGCCGCCAGAATTGCCGCCGGCAAGGTCAACCGGGTGGTGAGTACCCGTGTGATCGCTCGCCCTTCCAGCAGCCTGGAGCAGTTGATCCACACCGCGGACACGGTGGGCGACCAGCGGCCTGAGCCCCCCGAGGGGCCGGAGCCGCCCCATACCCCTACTCCGCCGCCGGAGCCCGAGACCCCTGCGGAACCGGAGACCCCGGCAGAGGCTGAGGCTCCCGAGGAGGCACCGGAGGAGCCGGGAGAGCCGGAGGAACCCGAGCCCCCTGTGGAGCCGGAACAGCCGGCAGAACCTGAGGTTCCCGCTCAGCCGGAAAGCCCGGAGGAGCCCGAAGAGCCGAAAGAGGCCCTTCCGGCGGAGGAAGCTGCAGAGCAGCCCCCCGTGGAGGAGGCTCAGGAGGAGACGGTACCGCCGGAACCGGCGGAGCCCGCTGAACCCGCGCCGCAGCCCGGCGCGGAGGTACAGACCGGTTCCTCCTCCCGGCGGAGCCGCAAAAGCAGAAACAAATCCAATCAATCCAAATAAGAACACGTAACGACTTTAGGAGGTTATCACTATGGGTGAAGCGCTCGGTATGATCGAGACCAGAGGCCTGGTTGGCGCCATTGAGGCTGCCGATGCCATGACCAAGTCCGCTAATGTTACTCTGATCGGCTATGAGAAGATCGGCTCCGGCCTGGTGACCGTCATGGTCCGTGGCGACGTGGGCGCGGTCAAGGCCGCCGTGGACGCCGGCGCCTGCGCCGCTGAGAAGGTGGGCGAGATCGTGTCTCAGCACGTGATTCCCCGTCCTCACACCGACGTGGAGAAGATCCTGCCCAAGCTGCAGTAATCGTAAGAGGGATCTGGTATGGGCAAAATCGGAATGGAATACCAGGACGTTGTCCGTCAGATCACCCGCCTGGTGGTGGAGGCGCTCCAGGAGCAGGAGCAACTGGAGCGCTCCACCCCCATCGGGGTATCCAACCGTCACATCCATCTGGATCGGGCGGATATGGATGCCCTCTTTGGTCCCGGCAGTGAGCTGACGGTGAAAAAGATGCTGGGCCAGCCCGGCCAGTACGCCGCGGAGGAGACCGTGACCATCCGGGGCCCCAAGGGGGAACTGAACCGGGTGCGTGTTCTGGGCCCCCTGCGTGGGGAGACCCAGGTGGAGATCTCCGTGGCAGACGGCTTTGTGCTGGGGGTGAAGCCCCCGGTGCGGGAGTCCGGCCAGCTGGAGAATACCCCCGGCATCGAGATCATCGGACCCAAGGGCAGCGTGAAAAAGGAGCGTGGCGTCATCGCCGCGCTGCGGCATATCCACATGACGCCGGACATCGCCCGGCGGCTGGGATACCGGGACGGCCAGTACGTGCAGACCCGAATTGAGGGCCTGCGGGGCGCATTGCTGTGCAACGTGCTGGTCCGTGTTTCGGAGAGCTACGCGCTGGAAATGCACATCGACGTGGAGGAGGCCAATGCACTGGGCGTCAAGACCGGTGACCGGGCCTTCTTTGTAGAAGACTAAAGCAACGGAGGATGGGCCATGGGGCAGGAGCTGACAACATGCAACGAGACCCTGCTGGAGTTTGAGCGGCTGATCGAAACCGGCAGCTGCAATCCCTGGGAGGGCCAACTGCGGACAGGGGTGGATCTGGGCACAGCCAACATCGTGCTGGCCGTGGTGGATGAACACGACCGGCCGATCGCCGGGGCCACTTATCCGTCCACCGTGGTGCGGGATGGCATCGTGGTGGACTACATCGGCGCGTTGAACGCGGTGACCCGGCTGAAAGATGAGCTGGAAGCCCGGTTGGGGACCACCCTGGAGGTCGGCGCCTGCGCCATACCGCCCGGAATTATCGAAGGCAATGTGCGGGTGATCGGAAACGTGGTAGAGGGGGCGGGCTTCCGCCTCACCAACGTCGTGGACGAACCCACGGCGGCGGCCTCGGTGCTTGGCATCACGGACGGCGCTGTGGTGGACGTAGGCGGCGGTACCACGGGCATCAGCATTCTCAAGGACGGCAAAGTGATCTTTACCGGAGACGAACCCACCGGCGGCACCCATATGACTTTGGTGCTGGCGGGCTTCCACGGCTGGAGCATCCAGGAGGCCGAGCAGGCCAAGCGGGACCCGGCCCAGGAGAGCCGGGTATTCCCGGTGGTCAAGCCGGTGGTGGAAAAGATGGCCTCCATCGTGGGACGCTATCTGAAGGACTACCCGGTGGACCAGATCTATGTGGTGGGCGGCGCCTGCTGCTTCACCCAGTTTGAGCAGACCTTTGAGAAGTGCCTGGGCGTGCCGGTGATCAAGCCGGCGGCCCCGCTGCTGGTGACCCCCCTGGGCATTGCCGTGAACTGTACACAGTAACAGCAAAAGTAGGTGAGGACCGTTGACGAACGAGCAGCTGAACAGCCTGGTGCGGGAGACCCTCCTGGTGGAGGAGTTGGCCCAGCGGGTGGTGGTGAAGCTCCTGGCGCGGATGAAGCAGGCGCTGGTGGTGTACACCGGTTCCAACATCAGCGCCGGAGAGGCCCTGGAGGCTATGAGCCGCCTGCGGGCTGACGGCTACACCTTCCGTGTGCTGCTCTCCCAGAGTGCCGCCGGCCTGCTGGACGTGGAGGCCATCCGCGCTGCGCTGGAACCGGAGGAGCTTTGGATCGGCACACCGGGCGACACACCGGAGGCGCTCACCAAACAGTACGATACCATTATTGTGCCGGCGACCACCGTCCGCACCGCCGCCCACGTGGCGGCCTGCATGGCGGATACGCCGGCGGCAGCGGTGATTCTGGACGGCCTGATGCGGGGCAAGGATGTGATCCTGGCTACCGACGGCTGCTGTCCGGACCACCGCGAGCGGGCCAGGCGGGGCTTCCGCATGGCCGAGCCCCTGAAGCAGACCCTGCGGGGCAATCTGGAAACCCTGCGCGCCTATGGAGCGCGGCTGACCTCCGCGGACCGGCTGGATCAGGCGGTCAAGCGGGCCATGGCAGCACGCTTCCCCATGGGCGGCAATACCGGGAAACAGGCTTCCACCCAGCAGCAGGCAGTCAATACCATCCGGCTCAAGGGCCATGTGATCGGCGGTCAGCAGCTGGCCGGCTGCCCCTCCGGCAGTACGGTGTGGGTGGAGCCCCACGCTCTGATCACCCAGCTGGCAGCCGATGACGCCCGCCGCCGGGGGATCACCATCCGAAAAGAGACGTAAAGCAGGTGACACTATGTATTTGGGTAGAGTGATCGGGACCGTAGTCTCCACCAGCAAGAACGAGCATCTGGTGGGCATGAAGCTCCTGGTTGTGGAAAAGCTGACCGAGCGCCTGGAGCGGGACGGCAGCAGCGAGGTTGCTGTGGATTCCGTGGGTGCCGGCGTCGGCGAGATTGTGATCGTCTGTAAGGGCAGTTCCGCCCGCTACGTCTTCGGAAAGGGCGAGGCCCCGGTAGACACCTCCATTGTAGGAATTGTGGATACGGTTGAGGTGGGCTGATGGCAAACTTATATACCAAGACCGGCGACAAGGGTCAGACTAGCCTGGTAGGCGGCACCCGGGTCAGCAAGGACAGCCCCCGGGTGGAGTGCTACGGTACCATCGACGAAGCCAACTCCATGCTGGGTCTGGCCTACGCACAGACCGACCGGGAGTACATCCGCACCACCCTGCACACCATTCAGGGCAGGCTGTTTTCCCTGGGCGCCGAGCTGGCCAGCGATGAAGACGGCATGGCCAAGCTGAAGGGCCTGATCTCGGAGGAGGACGTGGCCTTCCTGGAGCAGGTGGTGGACACCTGTACCCAGACCACCGGCAGACAGACCCACTTTGTCATTCCCGGCGTGGACCCCTGTTCCGCGGCCCTCCATGTGGCCCGCACCATCGTGCGCCGGGGGGAGCGGCATATTGTCACCCTGGCCCAGCGCTACCCGGTGCGGCAGGTGGTATCCCGCTACGTAAACCGGTTGTCCGACGCCATTTACGCGCTGGCCCGGCTCCAGGAGGACCTGGTGCAGGAGGAGCGGCTGCGGGAGAAGGTGACCGCCGTTGTGCGGGAGCAGATGGCCGGGAACCGGACAGAAGCTATGCCGCCCTTTAGCCTGGCCACGCTGCAGAAGATGGCCAAGCGGGCGGAAGAGAAGGCGGAGCAGCTGGGGGTACCGGTGGTATTCGCGGCTGTGGACCAGGGCGGTAATCTGGTGCTCCTCCAGCGAATGGAGGGCGCCCTTCTGGCCAGCGTGGAGATCGCGGCCGGGAAGGCCTATACGGCCAGCGCGCTGAAGATGGCGACCCATGAGCTGGGCCAGGCGGCCGGGCAGAACGGGCCGCTGTATGGCATCGAGACGGCGATTCCCGGCAAGATCGTCCTGTTCGGCGGCGGCTTCCCCTACAAGGTGAACGGGAAAGTGGTTGGAGGCGTAGGCGTCTCCGGCGGCACGGTGGAACAGGATATGGAGATCGCCCGCTGGGCAATGTCCCTGTAAGGAGGAATATACAATGAACCTTGATGAAGCTGTTGTGGAGTCCATCGTAAAAAAGGTGCTCTCCCAGTTGGAAGATCAGCAGCCCCAGGAAAGCAGCTGCTGCGGCGGCGAGTGGGGCGTGTTCAAAACTATGGACGAGGCGGTTGGCGCCGCTGTCGTCGCTCAGCAGGAGTATCTGGGCCGCTCCATGCATGACCGTGCCAAATATGTGCAGGCCATCCGGGACGTGGTGCAGGATCAGGAAAACCTGGAGTACATCTCCCGCAAGGCCGTGGAGGAGACCGGTATGGGCGGCTACGCCTATAAGCTGATCAAGAACCGCCTGGCGGCGGTCAAGACTCCCGGCATCGAGGATCTGACCACCGACGCCATGACCGGCGACGACGGCCTGACCCTGGTGGAGTACTCTCCCTTTGGCGTCATCGGCGCCATTACTCCTACCACCAACCCCACTGAGACCATCATCTGCAATTCCATCGGCATGCTGGCCGCCGGAAACGCAGTGGTGTTCAGCCCCCATCCCCGGGCCAAGGAGGTCTCCCTCCACCTGGTCCGCCTCATCAACAAGGCGCTGGCCGTGGCGGGTGCGCCGGCCAACCTGGTGGTGACCGTGTCCGAGCCCTCCATCGCCAACACCAACGCCATGATGAATCATCCTAAGATCCGCATGCTGGTGGCCACCGGCGGCCCGGGTATCGTGAAGACGGTGCTCTCCAGCGGCAAGAAGGCCATCGGCGCCGGCGCCGGCAATCCCCCCGTGGTGGTGGATGAGACCGCCGACATCGAGAAGGCCGCCAAGGACATCGTGGACGGCTGCTCCTTCGACAACAACCTGCCCTGCATCGCTGAGAAGGAGATCATCGCGGTGGATTCCGTGGCCGACTACCTGATCTTCAACATGAAGAAGCACGGCGCCTATGAGGTCAAGGATCCCGAGCTCATCAACAAGCTGGTGAGCCTGGTGACCAAGGAGGGCAAGAGCCCTGTCACCGACTACGTGGGCAAGAGCGCCAAGTACATCCTGGAGCAGGTTGGCATCAACGTGGGCGACGACGTGAAGGTCATCCTCATGGAGACCACCGAGGACCACCCCTTCGTGCAGGTGGAGCTGATGATGCCCATTCTGCCCCTGGTGCGTGTGCCTGACGTGGACCAGGCCATCGACATGGCCGTCCGTGTGGAGCATGGCAACCGCCACACCGCCATGATGCACTCCCGCAACGTGGAGAAGCTGACCAAGATGGCCAAGCTGATCCAGACCACGATCTTTGTGAAGAACGGCCCCTCCTACGCCGGCATCGGCGTGGGCGGCGAGGGCTATACCACCTTTACCATCGCCGGTCCCACCGGAGAGGGACTGACATCCGCCAAGTCCTTTGCCCGCCGCCGTCGCTGCGTCCTGGTGGGCGGTATGGACGTGCGATAAAACGGAGGTTTGGGCCATATGCAGGAGAATCTCATCGGCCTGGTGGAACAGGCTGGCGTGGTGGGGGCCGGCGGCGCCGGCTTCCCCACCCATGTGAAGCTGAAGGCCCAGGCAGATACGGTCATCATCAACGGGGCGGAGTGTGAGCCCCTGCTCCGTGTGGATCAGCAGCTGATGGCCGGTCAGGCCGAGCAGCTGCTGGAGGCGCTGGACCTGCTGGTGGAGCAGGTCGGGGCCCAGCGCGGCGTGGTGGCTCTCAAGGAGCACTACCACGCCGCGGTAGAGGCCCTGGAGCGGGCGCTTCCCGCCCACCCCAAGCTGTCCATCCACAAAATGGGGGGCTTCTACCCCGCCGGCGACGAGCAGGTCATCGTCTATGAGGTGACCGGGCGCATCGTTCCGGAGGGTGGTATCCCCCTGAATGTGGGGGTGGTGGTGAGCAACGTGGAGACGGCTCTCAACGTGCTTGCTGCGGTACGTACCCACACTCCGGTCACGGAGAAGTACGTTACCATCACCGGTGCGGTACGCACCCCCAAGACCGTGAAGGTGCCCCTGGGCGTCACGGTGGCACAGATGCTGGAACTGGCCGGCGGTCCCGTGGTGGATCGCTGGCAGGTGGTCAACGGCGGCCCCATGATGGGCAAGGTGGTGTCCCCCGACAGTGTGGTGACCAAAACCACCAAGGGCCTGATCGTGGTGCCGGAGGGCCACCCGCTGCTGAACAGCCTGAACCGCAGTGTGCCCCAGATGCTGCGGGACGCGGGCGCGGCCTGCATGCAGTGCTCCCTGTGCTCCGAGGTCTGCCCCCGGGGCCTGCTGGGACACCGCATCCAGCCCCACAAGATGATGCGCCTGGCGGCCTACGGCTCCCTGTGCGATCCCACTTACACCCCGATGAACGCCTATCTCTGCTGCGGTTGCCGCCTGTGCGAGTACGCCTGCGTCATGGGCCTCCAGCCCTGGAAGCTCAACGGCATGCTCAAAGGCGAGATGGGCAAGAAAGGGGTACGCAATTCCCTCCACGAGCAGCCCCAGCAGGCCGCTCCTTTCCGCTCCTTCAAGCGCTATCCGGTCCACAAGCTGATCCAGCAGCTGGGCCTGAGCGCCTATGATGTGCCGGCTCCCATGGAAGAGATCCAGCTCCACAGCACATCGGTGACCCTCCCCCTGAGTCAGGGCGTGGGCGCACCGGCTCAGCCTGTGGTGAAGGAAGGGGACCGGGTGGAACGGGGCGCCCTCATTGCTGTCATTCCCGAAGGTAAACTGGGGGCCAACCTCCATGCCAGCCTGTCGGGCACTGTGGCGGCTATTACCGAAAAAGAGATCGTTATTCGGCAATAAGGAAGAGAGGTATTGTTTATGGATCTGTTCGCTCTGGTCGCTGCATTTGGCGGCGGTATCATCGGCGCATATATGGGCGCTCTCCCTGCGTTTATCATGACCGGTATTTTCGCTCTGGTGGGCGGCGTGCTCACTGCGGCGGGTGTGGGCGGCGACATTGCCGTTGGCATGCTGGCCTTCGGTTCCTTTGTGGGTCCCCACATCGCATTCGCCGGCGGCGTGGCCGCTGCCGGTTACGCCGGTAAGAAGGGCAAGCTTGCCTCCGGCACCGATATCCTGTCCTCCCTGAACGGCCTGGGTGAGCCCGATGTCATCCTGGTGGGCGGCATCTTCGGCGTTCTGGGTTATCTGGTCAGCTACGGCATCGGCATGCTGCCCGTCATCGGCAACGCCGGCCCCGCTACCACCGACCTGCCCGGCATCACCGTGTTTATCCTGGCCATCGTGACCCGTCTGCTCTTCGGTAAGACCGGTCTCACCGGCAAGTACACCGGCACCGGCAAGCGCGAGTGGTTCTCCTCCGGCAAGGGCTTCGTGTACAACGTGGTCCTGGGCGGCGGCATCGGCATTGTGGTCAGCGGCCTGGCCGTGGTCCTGTTCCAGAGCGGCAACACCGCCGCCTTCGGCATCTTCCCCATCATCTGCTTCGGCTTTGCCGCCATCACCCTGATCTTCACCCAGACCGGCTTTGCCACCCCCGCCAGCCACCACATCTTCCTGCCTTCTGCTCTGGCCGCTTGCGCCGGCATCCAGGCCTGGGGTGAGGCCGGCTTCCTGCTGGGCGTGCTGTTCGGTATCCTGGGCTCCCTGCTGGGCGATCTGGTGGGTAAGACCCTGAACAGCCACTGCGACACCCATATCGATCCCCCCGCTACTACCATTTTCATTCTTACCATCATCATCAACGCCATTGCCAGCGTGATCTGACCGGCATAAGTTCGGGAATTCTGAGGAAAAGAGGCCTGTTATGGGAAAGTCCATCGGATTACTGGAACTGAAGAGCATCCCCGTGGGCGTGGAGACTGCGGACGCGGTGCTGAAGGCGGCCAATGTAGAACTTTTGACTGCCAGTCCCACTTGCCCCGGAAAATATGTTATTATTATCTGCGGAGCAGTGGGTGCGGTAAAGAGTGCCATGGAGAGCGGGATGCAGATGGCGGGTGTCTATCTGGTCGGCCACCACATCATCAACAACGTCCACGACTCGGTCCCCGCGGCCATTGTGGGCACGGCGGAGGTGGAGCGGACGGCGGCCATCGGCATGATCGAGACCATGACCGCACTGACTGCCGTGCAGGCCGGTGATCTGGCTGCCAAGGCCGCCAACGTCACCCTGATGGAGATCCGCATCGCCAGAGGTCTGGGCGGCAAGGGCTTTATCCTGCTGACAGGAGAGGTCTCCTCGGTCCGTTCGGCGGTAAAAGCTGCCATGCATCAGTTGGAGGAGACGGGGGATATTACCAGCAGCTGCGTAATTCCATCCCCCCATCCCGGCCTGATCGAAAAACTGTCCAACTAGGAGGTTGACTGCAATGACTGCACAGGATTGCCCCAACTGTCACTACCCGGCACCCAACCGGAAGCAGGACAGGGAGAAGAAGGATATCCCCCAGAGTCCCTACCATGCCCCGGAGGCTGAAACCCCTGAGGATTGCGCCCAGTGCTTCTATCAGCCTGAAGAGCAGGCGAAGCAGAACACAGAGGACTGCAATCAGTGCTTTTATCAGCCTGAGAAGTAATCAAACCGTCCGTCCCGCCGGAGCATGTTTTGCTCCGGCGGGGCGGCATGCATAGAAAAGGATGTGAGCTGTGTGGAACGATTGATCGGGAAAAAGGCCCCCTGGTTTTCCATGGAGGCGCTGGCGGCAGACGGAGAGCATTTTACGCGGGTCAGCCTGTCTGATTATGCCGGAAAGTGGCT
The DNA here is from genome assembly GCF_017811815.1 of Flavonifractor sp. AGMB03687. Lineage (GTDB taxonomy): Bacteria > Bacillota > Clostridia > Oscillospirales > Oscillospiraceae > Flavonifractor. The sequence continues at coordinate 437,198 of NZ_JADKZI010000004.1, read as the reverse complement.
GGTGCTCTTTTTCTATCCCATGGACTTTACCTTTGTCTGCCCCACAGAGCTGACGGCCTTTTCCGACCGGCTGGAGGATTTCCAGAAGGCGGGCGCCCAGCTTCTGAGCGTCAGCACCGACAGCGTGTACACCCACCTGGCCTGGCAGCGCAACGGCCTGGGAAAGCTGGGCTATCCCATGGCGGCCGACCAGACCCTGCGGGTGTGCGACAGCTACGGCGTACTGCTGGAGGAGGAGGGCGTGGCCCTGCGCGGGCTCTTCCTCATTGACCCGGAGCAGAAAGTGCGGTATAGTGTAATCCATGACAACAACATCGGCCGCAATCCCGAGGAGGTACTGCGGGTGCTGGCCGCCCTTCAGACCGGCGGACTGTGCGCCGCGGGCTGGGAGGCGGGGGAGGAGAATCTCCATCCCCAGGTTCCCCAGCAGCTGCCGGTCTCCCAGAAGGCCAGAGATGCCATGGTACGCATCTATACCATGCCCACCTGCAGCTACTGCCGCAGCGTGAAGGAATTCCTGCGGCAGACCGGCGTGGACTATGAGGAGTTTGACCTGTCCCACGACAAGGCAGGTCAGGCTTTTATGAAACTGAGAGGCTATACCGGACTGCCGGTCACCGTCATCGACGGTGAGGAGATCGTGGGGTATGACATGCCCCGCATCAAGGCGGCTCTGGGCCTGGACGGACGGGATGAGGTGAAGTAAGATGGATCTGATGGACTTTGGACGGGTGCAGGAAGGCAAGATGCGCATCGTTCAGGAAATGGTGCCCGGCAAACAGGTCACCCTGGCCCACATCATTGCCAGCCCTGACGAGATCATCTATCAGAAGCTGGGCCTGAACCCCAACGTGGACTACCAGCAGGCGGCCATCGGCATCCTGAGCATGACCCCCTCGGAGATCTCGGTCATCGCCGGAGATATCGCCATAAAAAGCTCCAAGGTGGAGATGGGCTTTATCGACCGCTTCAGCGGCACCCTCATCTTTACCGGGCGCATCTCCAATGTGCAGACTGCCATCTCTGCCATCGTCACCTACCTGAAAAACCACCTGGGCTTCACCATCTGTGAGATTACGCGGACATGAAAAAGATCATTCTGATGGGCCGCAGTGAGTGCGGCAAGACCACCCTGACCCAGGCGCTGAAGGGTGACGTGATCCACTACCACAAGACCCAGTACATCAACCACTACGACGTGGTCATCGACACGCCGGGGGAGTACGCGGAGAACGCCACCCTGGCCAAGGCCCTGGCTTTGTATACCTATGAGGCCGACGTGGTGGGGCTGCTGCTCAGCGCCACCGAGCCCTATTCCCTCTATCCCCCCTGTGTCACCGCCTGCTGCAACCGGCCGGTGATCGGGATCGTGACCCAGATCGACCACGAGGGGGGCAACCCGGAACGGGCCCACAACTGGCTGGCCCTGGCGGGCTGCAATCCCATTTTCCACGTGAGTTCCTACACCGGGGAGGGGATCTGGCAGATCCTCAACTACCTGCGGGAGCCGGGGGATGTGCTGCCCTGGGATTCGGAGGAGGAGGCCGAGCGGCCCCGGACCGTGTTGTCGGATAAATACGGCGCCCTTTGAGACGAGGAGGATACCCCTTGGATACCCATACATTTCTTCTGGCCATGAACCGCGGACGCTACAGCGAGGCGGAGGGCCTGGCGGGCAGTTCCTACTGTGTGTTTACCGCCCCGGTGGAGCTGCAGGTCACCCAGGACCGGATGTACCTGGAGGGAGACAACCTGGTGCTGGAACTGCTCTACGGCCTGCACAGCGAGCCCGGCGTCCTTCGCCTGCGGCAGGTGGACACCAATGTGGTGCTGGAGGAGTCGCCCACCGGCAGCTTTGTCCGCTTTCTGGCGGACAAACAGGTCAAGTACATCGGCCAGCTGCTGATGTATGCCCTGCAATTCAAGATACAGGACCTGTCCGCCTATATTTCCGGCTGTGCCGACGCCATGAAGCAGCTGGAGGATAATCTGGACAACCGGCTGGACAACACCGGCACCTATCAGCTGCTGGATTTCCGGCGCAGCTATACCCAGTGCGGCAACATGGTCATTGCGGTGAAGGAGATCCTGGCCCACATCGACAAGGGCTACTATCCCATGCAGATGCAGAACAGCTACGTGCTCCAGGGCCAGGTCATGCTGGAATTCAAGTTCCTGGAGGAGCGGTACGAACTGACCAAGAATACCGTCATCAAGGACTTTGATACTTATACGTCCATTGTCAACAACAACATCAACCGCAGTGCCCGCCTGCTGAGTATCATCTCCCTGGTGGGCGTTACCCTGAATTTCCTATTCGGCGGTCTGCTGGCGGTCAATCCCATTTTGGGTGTGGTGGGAGGACTGGCCATCGGCGGATTGTCGGTGGGTGCCAGTCTCAAATATCGCACCAACCGGCGGGTGGAACAGCCCCTGGAGCCGGGACGGCGGCGTTATTCGCTGGGGTTCCACCGCAAGAAGCTGACGGCGGAGGAGCCGGTCCGGACCATGGAAGCGCAGGAAGAGAAGTGACCATAAGAGAGTAACTATACCGCCGCACATTCTGCGGCGGTATATTCTCTTTGAGGCTGGTGCATATCCCTGAGAGGTAAGGAGAGGAGTCATATGGAACGGTTCTTTTCGATTTCCCAGCGAGGCAGTACGGTGAGGCGTGAGGTGATCGGCGGTATCACCACGTTTTTTGCCATGGCCTACATCATCTTCGTCAACCCCAATACCCTGTGTGCCAATGTGGGTACCGCGGCGGAACCCTTTTTCCCGGCCATGCCGGCGGAGTTGTGGGGGCCAGTGCTGGTGGCCACCTGTGTGTCGGCGGCCATCGGCTGCTTCCTGACGGGATTGCTGGCCAACGTGCCTTTCGCCCAGGCCCCCGGTATGGGACTCAACGCCTTTTTCACCTACACTGTCTGCCTGGGTATGGGCTATACCTGGCAGGAGGGCCTGGCCATTGTGCTGCTCAGCGGCCTGCTCTTCCTGGCCATCTCGGTGTCGCCCCTGCGGAAACAGCTGATCGCTTCCATTCCGGATTTTCTGAAGCACGCCATCTCGGCGGGCATCGGTCTGTTTATTGCCTTTATCGGCCTGCTTAACGTGGGGCTCATCTCCATCAGCGGCGCGGTGCCCGCCCTGCAGCTGTCCATGGTGGTGGACGGGCAGCGGGTGTGGAACGCCCAGGGCCTGCTCACCCTGGTGGGCCTGCTGCTTACCGCCATTCTGATGGCCTTCCGGGTCAAGGGTGCGGTGGTCATCGGCATCCTGGTAACTACCCTGCTGGGACTGCCCGCCGGGGTGACCCAGATCCCCGAGACCGTCACCATGGAGCATGTGACCCTGGCCCCGGTGTTCTTCCAGCTGGACCTGGGCGGCGTGTTCAGCAAGGGCCTGCTGCCCCTGCTGACGGCGGTGATCAGCTTTGCCATTGTGGACTGCTTCGATACCCTGGGGGCCCTGGTGGGCCTGTCCGCCAACGCGGGGCTGGCCGATGAGGACGGACGGGGCGACCGGGCTCTGATTGCCGACGCCCTGGCCACCTGCTGCGGCGCCTGCATCGGCACCTCCACTGTCACCACCTTCGCCGAGTCCTCCACCGGCATCGCCGAGGGTGCCCGCACCGGCCTGAGCTCCATGGTGGTGGGCGTGCTCTTCCTGTTCTCGGTGTTTCTGGCTCCGGTGGCGGGTATCATCCCGGCCGCCGCTACCGCGCCCGCGCTCATCATCGTGGGTGTGCTCACCATGCGCAGCGCCATCTCCATCCCCTGGGACGACATGGAGTGTGCTGTGCCTGCCTTCCTGACCATTGCGGTTATGCCCTTCGCCTACTCCATTTCCGACGGCATCGCCTTCGGCTTCATCAGCTACAGCATCATCAAGCTGGTCCGGGGGAAGGGCCGGGAGGTGTCCCTGCTCACCTACGGCATTTCCCTGGTATTCATCTTCAAATACCTGCTGGGCAATCTGGTCTGAGCAGAGGATTCCATATTTTGCGCATATGGTGCCTTTTGTTGCCGTGACCTTGTTTTGGGAAACAAGTTGTGATAGGTTATAGCTGGATTTCAGCTAACCCACAATTTGTGAAAGGGGATCATGTTATGGCGACCCGCATTGTCCTGAATACGATTTCTTATCATGGAAAGGGTGCGATCGAAAACATCGTGCCTGAGCTCACTTCCCGGGGCTATCAGAAGGCACTGGTGTGCACCGACCCGGATCTGGTTCGCTTTGGTGTGGTGGCCAAGGTGACCGATCTGCTGGACAAGGCCGCCTTTGCCTATGAGGTATATACCGACATCAAGGCAAACCCCACTATTGAGAACGTGCAGAGCGGCGTGGCCGCCTTCCAGGCTTCCGGCGCCGACTGCATCGTGGCCATTGGCGGCGGCTCCGCCATGGACACCGCCAAGGCGGTGGGCATCATCATCAACAATCCGGAGTTCGCCGATGTGCGCTCTCTGGAGGGTGTGGCCCCCACCAAGAAGCACGCGGTGTTTACCATTGCCGTGCCTACCACTGCCGGTACTGCCGCTGAGGTGACCATCAACTACGTCATCACCGACGTGGAGAAGAAGCGTAAATTCGTGTGCGTGGACGCCAACGACATCCCCGAGGTGGCCGTGGTGGATCCCGACATGATGTCCTCCATGCCCAAGGGCCTGACTGCCGCCACCGGTATGGACGCTCTGACCCACGCCATCGAGGGCTACATTACCAAGGGTGCCTGCGCCATCTCCGACATGTTCCACCTGGAGGCCATCCGCCTCATCTCCCAGAACCTGCGGGGCGCGGTGGAAAACACCCCCGAGGGCCGGGAGGGTATGGCTCTGGGCCAGTACATCGCCGGTATGGGCTTCTCCAATGTGGGCCTGGGCATTGTCCACTCCATGGCTCACGGCCTGTCCGCCCTGTATGACACCCCCCACGGCGTAGCCTGCGCCATCCTGCTGCCCACCGGTCTGGAGTACAACGCCGACTATTCCGGCGAGCGCTACCGGGCCATCGGCAAGGCCATGGGCGTGGCTGGCATCGACGAGATGCCGCTGGAGGAGGCCCGCAAGGCCGCTATTGCTGCTGTCAAGCAGCTCTCCGCCGATGTGGGTATCCCCGCCGACCTGAAGGGCATCCTGAAGGAAGAGGACGTGCACTTCCTGGCGGAGTCCGCCTTCGCCGATGCCTGCTGCCCCGGCAATCCCAGAGACACCAGCGTGGAGGAGATCGAGGCCCTCTACAGAGGTCTGATGTAACCAAACAAAAAACCGCTGTCCCAGCTTTTGAGCTGGGACAGCGGTTTTTTGTTTGCGGTTTTATGCTTCGCTCCAGTGGTCCCACCGCTGCTGGATGATGGCGGCCAGGGCCTGGTAGCAGGCCTCGTCATGGGGGAGGAAGAGGTAGGCTTCGTCCTGAAATTCTCCGGCGCAGCGCTCTGGGCCGAAATAGCGCAGGGCATAGTCATCCACGTCGGCAGGGTAGGAGCAGTCGCCCGCTCCGCCGTAGTAGAAGCAGCCGAAAGCCTGCCCCTCCTGGTCGAAGAGGGCCAGGGGTAGGGTGCCGTTCAACTCGTCCCGGATAAAGGCGCTGAGATCCAGGTGGGAGAAGTCGGACTGGAAGCGCTGGACAAGACTGCCGTACTGCTCCAGGAAGGCCAGGCTCATGAGGTCGTGCTCGATGCACCACCGCAGATAGATAGCCATGTGGTGGTAGGCGGCTAGCTCGTCCACCGGCAGGTGCTTCTCACGGATAGATTGCAGGTGACCGGCGCCGTCGTCCAGCAATCCATCTTCCTCTGACATGGCTACGCCCTCCAGCGCATTGGGACGGTCGGGGCTGACCACAAAGCTGACGCCCTCCATGCGCTCCAGCAGCTCGTCGGCGCTGTGGGACAGTTTATATTGCAGCTCCTCCCAGTAGAGGGGGATCACCTGGTAGAAGTTGACCTCCTCCCCGTTGGGCAGGGTGCAGACAAAGCCCTCCTCCTCCACCCGCTGGGGAGCGACCAGAATGGCGGCGCTCAGTTGGGTGCTGTCGGCAAAGGGCTCCTGGTTGTCCATGGTGTGGCCCCAGGCCAGCCAGGTGTCCGAGCTGATGGGCAGCCGGGCCAGGATCTTCAGCAGGCGGACCGGCCAGTACCAGTTCTCATCGGCCAGGGACTCCTGGTCCAGCTTCCAGTCCGGCGGCAGGGCGATGGCCAGCTCCGCCCGCTCCAGCTTGTGCTCGGCCAGCTCTTGGGGCACATGCATGGCGTGGGCACCCATACCCATGGTCACCAGGGTGTAGTAATCCCGGTCCTCTCCCGGCGGGATCAGGCAGATGTCCACGTGGATGTCCGGGGACTCCAGCTCGTGCCACACGTTCTCAAAGGGGCCGAAATACCGTGTGATGTGGTCCTCCACCGCCTCCATCTCGGCCTCGGTGTAGTGCTCCACGGCGGGGGCGGCTTTGGTGTTGAGTTCCTCCCAGTCGCCGGGGGTGCCGTCCTCCTCCAGGCGGACATAGAAGTACCGTTTCACCTTCCCAGCGGTGTGGCTGTACAGCAGGGTGACCTGGTTGTCCAAGTCAAGGAGAACAGTCTCCAGGGTGCAGCGTTCTTCCTGGGGTGTGGTCCAGGTGAGCCAGCTGCCGCTGTCCAGTCGGGCCTTCTGAGTGGCCAACCACTGGGGCTGCTGCTTGGAAAGGCCTGCCTGATTCATGCGGAAGACCACCTCCACCTCGTGGCCCTGGACAGAGCGGTGGAAGGTGCAGTAGGGAGTGTCGGTTTCAAAATCCTCCGGATCGGGGGCAAAAATCTGATGGAAGGCGGCAAGCCCATCCGGATCGGTGGTGATGCAGGAAATGGAGCGCAGCTTTTCGTCGGCCCCCTCGTCCGCACCGTCCTGGAGGGCCCGGTCCAGATCGGGATTGATCCAGTGGTACTCCATCTGTTCCAGGGAGGCGCCAGCCAGAATCTCCCCCCGCAGGGTGAGGAACTCATAGTCCCCGGGCTCCAGGGCCAGGCCCTGCTGTACGGCATCCAGGGCCCCCTCCGGGTCCCCAAAGTGGCTGCGCAGCTTGGCCACCTGAAGCCAGATCCAGGGGTAGTCCGGCTCCTCCTGAGCGCCCAGCTCGGCATACCTTTGGGCATCCTCCAGTCTGCCGCAGTACATCAGCGCGGCGGAGTAGCGGTAGTACCAGGTGGCGCAGCCCTTGGCGTTCTCCTCGGAGTCGGGCATCCACTGGGCGGCCTGATAGTAGAAGCGGTACTCGTCCATATTGTTGCAGGCATAGGCATACCACAGAGCGATTTGCAGGTCCCGGCGGGCCTGCCGTTTGGTAAAGCGGCCCTCCTGCACGCCGGCGTTCATAAAGTTTTGCAGGAAGTCCAGCATCCGGCCAAAGTAGCCTCTGGAGTCGCCGGAAAAAGATTCCAGAGTGGCAATGTCCTCCGGAGACAGGAGGGAGCCTGTCTCCGGGTGGACCTCCGGCGGCTCATCGTCCCGGCTCAGCAGTCGGACGGTGCCCACATCCCGACGGAAGGTGTGGAAGCTGGCCCAGGACAGGGGGGAGTTCTGGAAGAAGTCGGCGGCGGCGCTGAGCACCGCATCCAGGTCCCAGGCAATGAAGTCCACATAGCCGCAGTAGAGACCGGTGGCGCCGCCGGTGAGGGTCAGGGCGTCCTCACCGGCCTGGGCGGTAAGGGCCTCCTCCAGTGCGTCCCGGAAGGCGAAGAGCTGCTGGCTGCGGTTCTCGCCGGTAAAGTCCTCCAGGGGATAGCAGAAGAAGCCGGCCACCGCGCCGTTTTGGTGGAGCTCGTCCATGCCATCGCTCTCGCCGCTGAGATAGTCGTTGATAAGCGGGGTGCAGCAGGTGGAGCCCACGGAAATGTCCAGCCGCCAATCGGCGTCCGGGTCCTGTTCCGGTTCCATCTGATAGGTGGTGTAGCTCTCCAGATATCCCTGGGCGTCCAGGGACAGGCAGAGCCCCATGTCCTCCAGGGCAGAGGACAGCCTGGAGAGGGGGATGGAGGGCCCCTCCGGCGGAAGGTCGGCTACCTGGAAGCGCTCTACATAGCGCATGTGGGGGATCTCGCCCAGCGCCTGGTCCGTCAGGGTGAACAGCATCCACCAGGCCTTGCCCTCATCCTCCCGGAGGAGAGGAAGCAGCTTTTCACAGTAGAGGGTCAGCCCCACCCGGTCGCCCTCCAGCCGCTCCGGCCACACCTGCACGTCGTCGCCGGAGAGCTCCCAGCCGTCCATGCGCAGACTGCAGTCGGGGGTGGGCTGGCGGCCCACCACGATGTTCCAGTGCTCTAGCACCCCGGCGGGGGCGTGACGCTGGAAGCACACCAGTTCAAAGAGCTTGAGCCGGACCCCCTCCGGCGTCAGGATCAGCTCATATTTGCTGCCGTTGAAGCCCAGCTCGAAGGAGACATCAGCCAATGCTGGATGCAGGATTTCCTCACACCGGGCAATTATCTCCTGGCCCCGCTGGCGCGCCGCATCCGTATCCATGATGCGGCGCAGTTCCGCTTCGCTCGCCTCAAAGGCTTGCCAGGCCTGCCGGGTCCGCTCCAGAAAGCTGGTCTCAAACCGGGGCAGGGTGAGGCACTTGCGGCAGCTCTCGATGAGCTCCATGGTGTCGGTATCGCCGGGTCGGGCCTCCAGGGCCTGCTGGAAGTAGCGGAGGGCAGGACCCTCCTGGTCCAGATAGTAGTAGGCGTAGGCGATACGGAAATTCCAGAAGTGGTCCCCTTTAAAATAGTCCTCGTGGGGCTTCAGAAGGTCCAGGGCCTTTCGGAAGAGGGCTTTGTCCTCCAGCCCGGCAATGTTGTTGTAGGCCCGGGCCAGCTCGCTGTCCATTTCGGGGGTGCGGCTTTCAGCGGGGATGGCCTCCAGTGCGTCAATGATCCGCTGATACTCATTGTTCTGATTCCAAAGCTGGCACTGCTCCAGTAATTCCATGCGGTTTCCTCCTTGCTCCGGCCGGGATAATCTTGTCATGTACAAAAAGGCCGCGGAAAGCCAACCGCCGATGGTCCGGCGGCAGCTTTTCGCGGCCTTTGGTTGTGGCAAAGCGTCCTGTTCATAGTGGGAACTCCCATGTATGAGTGACGGGTCTCCATTAAGAACCAATCTGAAAGAATGGTAGTTATATTATATACGAGCGGGACGGCCTGCGCAACCACCGGTTTTGCCGGAAGAAAAGTTTTTCCATCTGCTGTTAAGCGGCCTGAAAATCTGATATACTGTAGGACAACAAGGAATGCAGGGAAGGGGAACCGGCCATGATCCTATTTTTTTCCGGGACGGGAAACAGCCGATACTGCGCTCACATGCTGGCCCGGCTGCTGGACGACGAATGCAGGGATGTCTTTCATCTGATCCGGGAGGGGATCGCCGGTGAATTTGTCTCCGGGAAGCCCTGGGTCTTTGTGGCGCCCACCTACGGCTGGCAGCTGCCCCGGGTATTTGAGTCCATGATCCGGAGCAGCAGCTTTTCCGGCAGCCGGGATGCGTATTTTGTCATGACCTGCGGCGAAGATATCGGCAACGCGTCCGCCTATAACCGGAAGCTGTGCCAGGAGAAGGGGCTGCATGACCGGGGCACGCTGCCGGTGGTGATGCCTGAAAACTATGTTGCCATGTTTTCCGTGCCGGGCCCGGAAGAGGCAGCGCAGATTGTGGCCGCGGCCAGACCCACGCTGGAGCGAGGAGCCGCCCTGATCCGAGCGGGACAGGAGTTTCCCCACCATAAGGCCGGATTTGTGGATAAGTTGAAGTCGGGCCCGGTCAATACCCTGTTCTATCGCTTCCTGGTGAAGGCGAAGGCATTTACCGTGTCGGATGCCTGTATCTCCTGCGGCAAGTGCCAGAAGGACTGCCCGCTGGGCAATATCCGGATGGAGGGCGGCAGACCGGTGTGGGGCAAGCAGTGTACCCACTGCATGGCCTGCATCTGCGGCTGTCCGGCCCAGGCCATTGAGTACGGCAGGGCCAGCCGGGGAAAGCCCCGCTATCAGTGCCCGGATGAGCAGGCATAACGGCTGCGGCAGAGGAGGGGAAAACATGAAACTGCCGGACTACTATGAGGACGATATGCTCCGCTATTTTGAGGGCCATCCGGAGGAGCTTACGCTCTATGAGGCCCTGTTCGCCCGGATGTCGGCGGTGGTGCCAGAGGCGTCGGTCAAGGTGCAGAAGAGCCAGATCAGCTTTTACGGCCGCCACCTGTTTGCTGCCGTTTCGCTGCCGGTCCGGCGGAAGAAGGAGTGGCCCAAGCATTGTCTGTTGGTCACCTTCGGCCTGGCTCACCGTGTGGACCACCAGCGGATCGCCGTGGCGGTGGAGCCCTATCCCAACCGGTGGACCCACCATGTGGTGGTGTCCTCTGTTGAGGAGATGGACCAGCAGCTCTTTACCTGGATCAAAGAGGCCTACGACTTTGCACAGATTAAATGAAAAAGTGGAAACGGGCGTACTGCATCGCAGTACGCCCGTTTTTTAGTTGGCGGCGGCCAGCTGGCGGCGGAATAGGGTGCGGAAGATGAGGCGCACCAGCGGCCCGCAGTAGAGCAGCTGCCAGATCAGCGCCATGGGCATGTTGCAGCCGAAGGTGTGGACCCAGGTGCCGAAGCTGGGCTCCTTGAAGAGCAGGGTGGCAATGAGGCTCATGGTGGGGCACATGATGCACACGATCATGGTGGAGATGGCGTAGGTGATGAACTGGGGGCGGTCGGTGGACCGCATAAAGGAAAATGCCAGGCGGGTGGCTAGACGCTCTACCACGAAGAACTCCAGAAGGAAGGCGATGGGGGCCATAATGGGCAGTTCGTGGAGGGCCAGCAGGAAGGTGGCATTGGAGACGCCGCCGGTATTGAGGGCGACGTTGTACACAATCATGCCATAGACCATAATGACGGCCATGATAATGGTGAAAATGACGTTTTGCAGCTTGGTTTTGGGCATTTGCGGGGGACTCCTTTCCAACACAAAATGAGGGGCAAAAGCAAAAAAAGAAAGCAGCGAAACGTCCGTCTCGCTACTTTCCTTCACTGCGACTGCCATCCATATTGGTATTGTAGCAGGATTTTTTCGCCCTCGTAAGTATTTTTTTGCAGGCACAGCGCACAAAAATCTTCCAAATAAAAAGATGGAAATTTGGACGGACCGAGAAAGAAAAGAGCCGTTGACAGGTGGGGCTCCGGGTGCTAAACTGTTTGTATACAAATTATTGGCGGCGGTCCAATATACGAGGTGTTTTGGTATGGATTACAGCTTCCACTACCTTCTGATGGCGGCGCAGGCCCTTTTCCAGCGGGGCGTTATGGCGGAACTGAACGGGTCCGGTCTGACGGCGGGGCAGCCCAAGGTTCTGGACTATCTGGGGCTGCATGACGGCAGCGTGCAGAAGAGCATTGCCGCCGGCTGCCAGATCGATCCTGCCACCCTCACCGGCCTGCTCAACCGTATGGAGGAGAAGGGCCTGATCCGCCGCTGCAAGGAGCAGGGCAACCGGCGCTCCCTCCATGTCTATCTGACGGAGCAGGGCTGGGAGAAGCAGCGGGAGGTGCGCCGGACGCTGGAGCGCCAGGCGGAGACCGTGCTGGCCGGTCTGAGTGAGGAGCAGCGTGCCCAATTGATGGACAGCCTGTATCAGATCTGTGCCTCCATGGCGGATATGGAGGGCTTGCAATAACATGCGGAATGTGGCAAACCAAGGTGCCATTGACAAACCTATACCCCCATGATAATATAGGAATACATAAGTTTAGATAAGGGTTAGTTTATGCTAATTTCTGTAAGGAGGTAAGGACGATGACACTTTGGCTGACCGCAATCGGATTGCTGATTCCCTTTTTGGGGACCTCCCTGGGGGCGGCCTGTGTTTTGCCTGCCCGCCGGACGTTAAATGACCAGGTGCAGCGCGGCCTGACGGGCTTTGCCGCTGGCGTCATGGTGGCGGCCTCGGTCTGGAGTTTGCTGCTGCCCGCCATGGACCAGGCGGCCTACATGGGAAAGTGGGCCTTCCTGCCGGCGGTGCTGGGCTTTTGGGGCGGCGTTTTGTTTCTTCTGCTGCTGGACCATGTGGTGCCCCATCTGCACCTGGGCAGCGACGAGGCAGAGGGACCGGGCAGCAAACTCTCCAGAACCACCAAGCTGGTTTTGGCGGTGACCATCCACAACATCCCGGAGGGAATGGCGGTAGGTGCGGTCTTTGCCGGATATCTGGCGGGGGACGCGGGAATCACCGTCAGCGGCGCTCTGGTGCTTGCCGTGGGCATTGCCCTTCAGAACTTCCCGGAGGGCGCCATCATCTCCCTGCCCCTGCGGGCGGAGGGGGTGAGCCGGCGCAAGGCCCTGCTGTGGGGCGTGTTCTCCGGCGCAGTGGAGCCGGTAGCAGCGGCCCTCACGGTGTTGGGTGCCGGGCTGGTGGTGCCGGTGCTGCCTTATCTGCTCAGCTTTGCGGCGGGAGCTATGCTCTACGTGGTGGTGGAGGAACTGATCCCCGAGATGTCGGTGGGCCGCCACTCCAATGTGGGTACCCTCACTTTTTCCCTGGGCTTTACCATTATGATGGCGCTGGATGTGGCGCTGGGCTAAGATAAAAAACACCCGCGTTTCCTGAGAGAGGAAACGTGGGCATTTTTATGGCCCGGGGCGATAGAGAATGTGCATCTGCCCGTCAGAATCGGTGAAGACCTGGGCATCCACCTCGTAGATCTGGCGGATAAGGGCGGGGGTGAGTACCTGGCGGGGAGTTCCGGCGGCCACCACCTGCCCACTCTTCAGTACATAGAGCCGGTCACAGTACATGGACGCGATGTTCAGGTCGTGGATGGCGGCGATCACCGTGCGGTCCAGCCCCTTGACCAGGTTCATCAGCTGGAGCTGGAACTTGATGTCCAGGTGGTTGGTGGGCTCGTCCAGGATGAGACAGGGGGTGTCCTGGGCCAGGGCGCGGGCCAAAATCACCCGCTGCTGCTCCCCGCCGGACAGGGTGGAGAAGGAGCGGTGGGCAAAGGCGGACATACCCACTGTCTCCAGGGCCTGAGCCACCAACTGGTAGTCTCGGGCGTTGTCCCGCTCCAGGGCCCGCTTGTGGGGCGCCCGGCCCATCATCACCACATCGTGGACGGTGAAATCAAAGGAGTAGTGGTTGTGCTGGGCCACCACAGCTACCTGCCGGGCGGATTGCTTGTGGGAGTATGTGTCCAGTTCCTTCCCATCCAGGAAGACGGCCCCGCCGGAGGGTTTGAGTACCCGGTATATGCATTTGAGCAGGGTGGATTTTCCGCTGCCGTTGGGGCCAATGATCCCCACCAGCTCCCGCTGACCGGCCTGGATGGAGACCCCCTTGAGGATGGGGATGCCTCCCAAGATGGCCCGGATGTCCTCGGTTCGCAGTTCCATCAGTCGTTTCCTCCAAAGCCATAGGTTTTCCGCACCATGAGATAGAGAAAGACCGGCGCGCCCACCATGGAGGTGAGGATGCCGATGGGCAGCTCATTGCCCGGCAGCACGGTGCGGCAAAGCACGTCCGCCCAAATCAGGAAGATGGCGCCCAGCAGGGCAGAGAGGGGAATGAGCTTTTTGTGGTCGGTGCCCACCAGCATTCGCAGCACGTGGGGAATCACCAGGCCCACAAAGCCGATCATACCCGCCTTGTAGACCGAGAAGCCCACCAGCAGGGAGGCCACCAGCAGATAGAGCAGCCGCCATTTGTGCAGATCGGTGCCCAGGGTGACGGCGGCCTCATCCCCCAGCAGCATCAGATTCAGGTTGCGGTACTGGCTCCAGAGGAAGAGAGTGCCGCCTATCATGACCAGCAGAATGACCATGTCACTGGCGTAGTCCGCTCCGGCCAGGCCGCCCATGGACCACTTGACAATGGCGGCAGATGCGTGGTCGTCGTTGCGGATAAAGATAAGGAAACTGGAAAAGGCGGAGCAGATGGTGCTGAGGGCGGTACCGGCCAGCAGCAGCTTCACCGAGTTGGCCCGGCCTCCCAGATTGGCCAGGACCATCACCCCCAGGGAAACCGCAAAGGCGCCGATGCAGCCCATCACACCCATGGCGCTGCCCGCCAGAAAGGCACCTCCCCCCAGCATCACCGCCGCGGTGGCTCCCAGATAGGCGCCGGAGGAGACGCCCAGCACATAGGGGTCGGCCAGGGGATTTTTGACGATGGCCTGCATCACCACGCCGCACACCGACAGGCCCATGCCCACCCCCAGGGCCAGCAGCAGGCGGGGCAGGCGGATGAGCCACACCACGTCGTGGACGCCGCCCTTCCCCCACACCTGGGGGTCTCCTACGCCGAAGAGCTCATGGAGAATGACGTGGTAGACGTCGCCGATGGGAATGGACATGGTGCCGAAGCTGACCGCCGCCAGCAGGGAGAGAAGGAGCAGGCCCAGCAGGACCGGCAGGGCCATGGCCCACACCGGAAAGCGGCGGACGGGAGAAGTTCCTTCCATATCGTCTTACAGCTCCAGGTTGGGGTACATGCCGGCGGCCAGGCTCTTGAGCCCGTCAATGGTGCGGGGGCCGCTGGCGTACATATCGCCCAGCATGATCAGGTGGATGTTACCGTTCTGCACCGCCTTCAGGCTGGCAAAGGCGGGATCGTCCTGGATCTGGGCCAGCTGGCTGGCCTTGACGGTCTCAGGGTCGTCTCCGGAATAGGCCATGTAGACCACAAAGATGACGTCGGGGTCGCAGGCTATCAGATCCTCCTTGCCCATTTCGCCGCCGTTGGGCTTGGCCAGCTGGCCGCCCAAGGCGGTCACCATGTCGCCGGCCAGGGTGTCGGCGCCGTAGTTGGTGATGCCGCTGCTGGTGGGCTCCAGTACCGCCACCCGCACCGGGTCCTGGTCCTGGACCGCTGCCAGAGTGCTCTCCACTTGGCTCTTCATCTGGTCCACCAGCGCCTGGGCCTTGTCCTCCACGTCAAAGATCTTGCCGATGTTGAGGATATCGGTGTACTCGTTTTCCAGGGTGCGGGTGCCGCCGGGGACGGTGTTGGAGTTCATATAGGTCCCCACGCCCTTCTCATTCCACTGGTGCACGCCCCCCAGGGTCTTCTCTCCGAAGTAGGAGCCCCAGGAGAGGATCATGTCGGGTTCCAGCAGGGTGACAGTCTCCTTGTCGGGGGCAAAGACGGAATCGTCATAGTTCATCTGCGCAAAGCCCGACTTCCACTCCTCCTTGACCTCATTGTCCAGGCCGTAGGAGGCCAGCACATGGTCCTCCAGCCCCAGGGCGATCATGGTTTCAATGGAGCCCTGATATACCGCCAGCACCCGCTCCGGGGCCTTGTCGTAGGTGTACTCCACCGGATTGCCGGCGTAGTCGTAGTTGGTGATGGTCACTGGGTAGTGGTCGCTGCCTGCGGCGGCAGACGGAGAGGGGGAGGGCGTGGGGGCGGCAGCCGGTCCGCCGGAGGAACAGGCCGGCAGGGAGAGGGCCAGAGACAGGGCCAGCAGGCCCCCCAGGGTTTTCTTGCCAAGATTCATGATACATACTCCTTTCCGTTGGTTCGGTCTTATGATGTACCACCGCAGCGGAACAGAAAAAAGCCTGCTTTCCGAAAAAAGCAGACTTCCAAAACGATGGGTATGGCGTGCCCATCGCTTCGGACAGGACACTTTCTGCGGAAGATACCCATCCAATTCCAGACCAAGCAGGTTTCCTGGCTTGCGGATCGGTGCGCGCCGCGCCTTCTCACCACGCATTGGCTGCGCGGCAATGGCAATTTGCGGCTTGCTCCCCGCTTACAGTGACCGGATCGCTCGGGACTTACACCCGATTCCCTTTTACCCCAGCGTCAGCTGGGCACTTGGCAGGTTGTATTCAGTTGCATTTGCCTAACCATTGTAACGGCAGCTGAGCCGTTTGTCAATGACAGGATTGCGGGCGGGGACCACGAAGGGCCCCCGCCCGCGCTCAGGAGGGGAGGGTTATGGGCGTCAGCGGCTCCAATCCCGGCTGCGGCCCACGGCTTTATGCCAACCGGCCATCAGGCGCTCCCGCTCGGCAGCTTCCATGCGGGGGGCGAAAGTGGTGTCGCACATCCAAAGCTGGCGGATCTCGTCGGTGTTCTGCCACACCTTGGTGGCCAGACCGGCCAGATAGGCGGCGCCCAGAGCGGTGGTCTCCCGGATGGCGGGGCGGCGCACCTCACGGTCGATGATGTCGGCCTGGAACTGCATTAGGAACAGATCCCGGCTGGCGCCGCCGTCGGCCTTCAGCTGGGTGAGAGGCACGCCGGTGTCCGACTCCATGGCGTGGACCAGATCGGCCACCTGATAGGCGATAGATTCCTGGGCGGCACGGATGATGTGCTCCCGGCGGGTGCCGCGGGTCAGGCCCACCAGCACGCCTCGGGCGTACATGTCCCAGTAGGGGGCGCCCAGGCCGGTGAAGGCGGGCACCAGGTAGACGCCGCCGTTGTCGGGCACTTTTTGGGCGTAATACTCGGCGTCCCGGCTCTCAGTGAAGAAGCGCATCTCGTCCCGCAGCCACTGGATCACCGCGCCGCCCACGAAGACGGAGCCCTCCAGGGCGTACTGCACGGAGCCCTCCCGGCCCACGGCGATGGTGGTGATGAGGCCGTTGTGGCTCTCACAGGGGACAGAGCCGGTGTTCATCAGCAGGAAGCAGCCGGTGCCGTAGGTGTTCTTGGCGTCGCCGGGCTCAAAGCAGGTCTGGCCGAAGAGGGCGGCCTGCTGGTCGCCGGCGATGCCGGCGATGGGCACCTTGACGCCCTGGATCTCGGTGTAGCCGTAAATTTCGCTGGAGGAACGCACCTCGGGCAGCATGGCCTTGGGGATGTCCAGGGCCTTCAGCAGGGTGTCGTCCCAGCACAGCTTGTGGATGTCGTAGAGCATGGTGCGGGAGGCGTTGGTGGCGTCGGTGACGTGGACCGCGCCGCCGGTCAGCTTCCACAGCAGCCAGGTGTCCACGGTGCCGAAGAGGATCTCGCCCCGGGCGGCCTTCTCCCGGGCTCCCTCCACATGGTCCAGGATCCATTTGATCTTGGTGCCGGAGAAATAGGCGTCGGGGATCAGACCGGTGGTCTTGCGGATGTGCTCCTCCAGACCTTGGGCGATGAGTTCGTCCACGATGCCGGCGGTGCGGCGGCACTGCCACACGATGGCGTTGCAGATGGGACGGCCGGTGGCCTTGTCCCACAGAATGGTGGTCTCGCGCTGGTTCGTGATGCCGATGGCGGCGATGTCGGCGGGGTCAATGCCCGACTGGGCGATGACCTCCATCATCACCGCGTACTGGGAGGACCAGATCTCCATGGCGTCGTGCTCCACCCAGCCCTCACGGGGATAGATCTGCGTAAATTCCTTCTGACTGATGCCGATGATATTCTGCTCCGTATCAAAGAGAATGGCACGGGAGCTTGTAGTACCCTGATCCAGGGAGAGAATGTACTTTTCCATCAAATAATACCTCCCAAATGGGTGCCGCAGCGTGGCCGCGGTCAAAGATCTCGTGTGGCTACAAAGGAAATACCGGTATTGCAGATGTTGGATACGACGATGTCGCCCGTATGGATGGGGGCAGTCAGCTCCACACCGTCCAGACAGCGGACGGCCTGCGGGATCAGCGCCTTGGGGATGGGGGCGCTGGTCTTCACCGGGCAGCGTGGATGAGCGCCGCCGGTGCAGCGAACGGTGGAGGTAACCACCCGCGTAGGATGGGTCAGCTCTATTCTACCATATTCTTCGCCCCGTGGACAGCTATTTCCGGTGACTGCGTAATTCTGAGTTTCGTCCACGTTCAGATGGCAGCCCTTGGGGCAGACGATGCAGATCAGTTCCTTCATTTGGACTCCACCTCCTGGATGGATACGGTGATGGTCTCCGACGCCTTGTCCAGCAGGGCACGGGGGAGAACGATGTGCTCCATTTCGCCGGGGGCCAGATGCTCCCGGGGGAACTGGGCGATGAGAGTGTCCCCCGAGGTGACCCGGATCTGACTGTCCTTACAGATGCGGTTGACCCGGAAGAAGAGGTCGCACCGCCGGTCCACCCAGTGGGGGCGGATGTGCTGGGGAACGGTGTAGGTGACGCCGTCGCCGTTCTTGATCTCCAGCACCGGGCCCTCGGACATTGCCGTGCCCAGTACGTAATCGGCGGCGGCCGCTCCGGCCCGCTGACTCTCGGCGGTGACGAAGTCCACCAGATCGTGGACGTGGGCCACGTTGCCGCAGGCAAAGACGCCGGGCATGGAGGTCTCCATGTTTTCGTAGACCACCGCGCCGTTGGTGCGGGGATCAATGGTGATGCCCGCCTGGCGGGTCAGCTCGTTCTCCGGGATCAGCCCCACAGAGAGCAGCAGGGTGTCGCAGTCAAACACCATCTCGGTGCCGGGGATGGGCTGACGGCGTTCATCCACCTGGGAGACCACCACCTGCTCCACCCGATCCCGTCCGCGGATGTCGGTGACGGTGTGGGAGAGATAGAGGGGGATGTCGTAGTCGTGGAGACACTGGACGATGTTGCGGTTCAGGCCGCCGGAGTAGGGCATGACCTCCACGCAGGCCAGCACTTCGGCTCCCTCCAGGGTCATGCGGCGGGCCATGATGAGGCCGATGTCGCCGCTGCCCAGGATGACTACCCGGCGGCCGGGCAGCCAGCCCTCCATGTTGACATACCGCTGAGCGGCACCGGCGGTAAACACGCCGGCGGGCCGCTGGCCGGGGATGGCGATGGCGCCCCGGGTCCGCTCCCGGCAGCCCATGGCCAGGATGATGGCCTTGGCCTCCTCGATGCGGTAGCCGGTATCCTTGCCCACCATGTGGACCTGTCGGTCGGGGGTGACGGTGAGCACCATGGTGTCCAGCCGGACCTCCACTCCGGTGTCCTTCAGCATGCGGATGAACCGCCCGGCGTACTCGGGGCCGGTGAGCTCCTCCTTGAAGTAGTGGAGGCCGAAGCCGTTGTGGATGCACTGGTTGAGAATGCCGCCCAGTTCCTTGTCACGCTCCACGATGAGGATGCGCTTTACGCCCTTTTCCCAGGCGGTGCAGGCGGCTGCCAGCCCCGCGGGGCCGCCGCCGATGACAATCAGATCATACATGGTTTCAGCCTCCCTTCGTCTGGCTAGCCAGAAGCCAGCTGCCCGCCTTGTCCTGGACGATGTGGTCGGGGGTCACGCCCAGCTCCCGGGACAGAATTTCCACTACCCGGGGGCCGCAGAAGCCGCCCTGGCAGCGGCCCATGCCGGCGCCCACCCGACGTTTGACTCCGTCCACTGAGCGAGGCGGAATGGGGCTGCGGAGGGCCTCCAGAATTTCGCCCTCGGTCACCGTCTCACAGCGGCAGATCACCCGGCCGTAGGCGGGGTCCTGCTCCACCAGTTTGGCCTTTTCAGCCGGGGACAGGTTGTGGAACCGGGTGCGGCGGCGGTGGCAGATAAAGTTCTCTTTTTCCGTCAGGGCCAGCCCGTCATCGGCCAGCAGTTCCGCCGCGTACTCGGCAATGGCAGGTGCGGCGGTGAGGCCGGGGGAGCAGATGCCCGCCAGGTCCAGGAAGTGGGGGGCGGCCAGCTCGATGATGAAGTCTCCCCGGTCTGTGGAGGAGCGCACCCCGGCAAAGTTGCGGATGGACTCCCGGAAGTTCACTGATGGCACCGACTTTTGGGCGGTCTCCCGCACAAAGGCCAGCCCGTCGGCGGTGGTGGACACGTCGTCCCCCTCCACCGGGGTGGCGTCGGGCCCCACGATCAGGTTGCCGTGGACGGTGGGGGACACCAGGACGCCCTTGCCGTTGGGGCCGGGGCACTGGAAGATCACGTGGCCTACCCGGTTCCCCTCGCTCTTGTCCAGCAGGAAGTACTGGCCACGGGAGGGGTGGATGGTAAAGGTGGGGGGCGCGGCCATCTCATGGACGGCCTGGGCCCAGACGCCGGCGGCGTTGATCACGTACCGGCTGCGGAAGTCGCCCTTGCTGGTGTGTACCAGCCAGCCCTCTTCCGTGGCCTCCAGCCCGGTAACGGCGGTGTCCAGGTGGAGCTCCGCGCCGTTGACCACGGCGGTCTCCGCCAGGGCCAGACAGTACTCCCAGGGGGAGCAGATGGCGGCGGTGGGGGCGTAGAGGGCTGAGGTCACCCGGTCGGACAGGTTGGGGTCCATGGCTCTGGCCTCGTCCCCGGTAAGCAGACGGAGCTGGGGCACGCCGTTGGCCTGTCCCCGCTGGAATAGGGTGTGGAGGGTGGCGTCATCCTCCGGAGAGAAGGCCAGCACCAGGGAGCCGCAGGGCCGATAGGGGACATCCAGTTTGGCACACAGCTCCTTAGCCAGCTCAGCGCCCCGCACGTTGAGCCTGGCCATCAGGGTGCCGGGCTCCGGGTCATAACCGGCGTGAAGAATGGCGGAGTTGGCCTTGGTGGTGCCGTCGGCCACGTCGTTTTCCCGCTCCAGCACAGCGATTTTCAGCTGGTAGCGGGAGAGCTGGAAGGCGGCTGCTGCGCCGGTGATGCCGCAGCCAATGATGAGAACGTCATACATAACAGGACCTCCTGACTGAGAGTGGGGAAGAAAAAAAGAGCAAAACAAAGCCTCCCCAATGGGGCCGCTTTGTTTCACTCTCATTCTCTGGAAACGGCGTATGCAGTTTTACATATCCCAGACGGCGGGATTGGTGGAGGAGACCGCCACCGCGCCGGCACTCAGGGCTCCGGTCACGTCCTCCTTGTCGGAGATCAGGCCTCCGGCGATGATGGGCTTGCCGGTGGACTGGCACAGGCGGCGGATGATCTTGGGCATCAGGCCGGGCAGCACCTCCACCAGGTCGGCGGACTCCTGTGAGAAGTGGCGGTCCACATTTTTCAGAGCCATGGAGTCTAGCAGAAACACCCGCTGGATGGCCACCAGCCCCAGTTCCCGGGCCCGACGGGTGAGGGCGGGCTTGGTGGAGATCACGCCGTCGGCGGCGGTGTGACTGGCAATGAAGTCGGCGGCCACCTCCCGGGCGGACAGGCCGTCCACCAGGTCCAAGTGGACGAAGGCCTTCTTCCCGGCACTGTGGACCTTGGCCACCATGCTGTCGATGGTCAGAATGTCGCCGTAGAGCAGAAAGAGCAGGGATACGTCGCTTTTCAGGGCGGCCTCCAGTCCGGCGTCATCTTTGACGGCGGCGATCACCGGCTCGTCGGCCAGCAGCTCCAGCAGAGTTGCGCAATTCATGGTGGGCACCTCCCTTCCTATCCCGGGAGCGGGGAATAAAAAAGCGCAAAGCAACCGCGGGGGTTGCCTTGCGCACTCTCATACTCTTGCACAGAGGACAGTATCATCATAGCAGGCCGGAATGGGAAAAGCAAGCCACTCCACTGGAAAACTGATATTTCAGCAGGGGAGACAAAAAGAGAGAAGCTAATTTAGAGGACTTTAACAAAATAAAATCCCTGCGGAGCGCCGTCCAGTGGCAGCCGCTCCGCAGGGAGGAAAATCAGCAGCTGGCGCCGCCGATCACGGTCTTGTTCATGATGGTCTGCTTGTCGATGGTGCCGTGGAGCAGCTTATCCTCCACGTAGTCGAAGCCCAGGCGGGCAATGGTGTCGGCAAAGCGCTCGCCGGTCTGGCCCTCGTCCCGGAAGAAGAGAATGGCCTTCTCTATCAGGGCGATGACCTCCTCCTCGCTGGTGAAGATCTTGGACAGAGGCTTGCCGGCGGCAACCTTTTTGCCCCAGCGGCCGCCCAGGTAGACCTTGTAGCCGTAGGTGCTCTCGGTGAAGGCGCCGAAGGGGCACTTCTCCAGGCAGCGGCCGCAGTGGTTGCAGGCCTCGGGATCAATGATAGCCTTGCCGTCCTTCATGGTCACGGCGTGGATGGGACAGGCCTTCTCGATCTGGCACACCTTGCAGCCCTTGCACTTAGTCAGGTCGGGCTCAGGCAGACGCTGGCCCACGATGCCCAGGTCGTTCAGGTCGGGCTTGACGCAGTTGTTGGGGCAGCCGCCCACGGCGATCTTGAACTTGTGGGGGAGGGAGACGTCGTGGTAGCCGATATAGAACAGCTCGTGGAGCTTCTCGCTGAGGGCAAAGGTATCGCACAGGCCGTACTGGCAGGTGGTACCCTTACAGGACACCACGGGACGTACCTTGGAGCCGGTGCCGCCCACGTCCAGACCGGCGCTGTGGAGGAACTGGATCAGGGGCTCCACATTCTCATAGGGCACGCCCTGGATCTCCATGGTCAGACGGGTGGTCATGGTGACCTCGCCGGAGCCGAACTTCTCGGCGGCCTCGGCCACGGCGGTGTGCTCGGCGGCGGTGAGCTTGCCGTTGCGGGTGATGACACGGACGTTGAAGCAGTCGGGGGTGCGCTTATCCCACAGGCAGCCCAGGCCCTTCAGGCGCTTGACCTCCGTGGGGAGCAGGCTGGAGCCGGAGAGTTGAGGCACCTTCACCTGATTGAAGGTAACGCCGCCCTCCAGGACCTTGACGTTGGTATAGCCGTAATACTTCAGACGGTTCTGGAGGAAGTAGCCCCGCTTGCCGCGGGCACACACCAGCAGCAGCTTCTCGTCCTTGCCGATGTCCTCCAGGGGACCGTCCACCTTAGCCAGGTCCACCCACTGGGCGCCGGGGATGGCGGGAGCGGGCTGGGCGTCGATGACCTTGTAGTCCTTGGCCTCGCCGGCGGCGTACTCCATGGGCGTGAAGCTGTCCAGCTTGCCGGAGAGCTTGTTCTCCAGGATGTTGCAGGCCTGGACAAAGGGGTGGATGGCGGTGGAGAAGGGAGGCGCGTAGGCCAGATCCATGGTGTCGTAGGCGTCGATGGTCAGGCCGGCGTACAGGCCGACCGCCGCCACGTCCACCATCTTGTCCACCGCGCCGCCGCCCATGACCTGGATGCCCAGCAGCTTGCGGGTATTGCGGTCGGCGATGAGCTTGGTGATGAAGATGGAGGCGTCGGGGTAGTAGTGGGCCTTGTCGTCGCTGACGCACACCACGCTGATGGGGTCAAAGCCCTCGGCCCGGGCCTGGACTTCGGTAAAGCCGGTGCGGCCGGCGTTGAGGTGGGGCAGCAGCTTGACCACACCGGTGCCCAGGCAGCCGCCGTAGGGGGTGGGGGTGCCGGTGATGGTCTGAGCCAGGGCGCGGGCAGACAGGTTGGCGGTGGAGCCCATGGCGGACCACTGGTTCTTGCCGGTGATGGCGTTGCGCACCATGGCGCAGTCGCCGGCGGCGTAGATGTCGGGCAGGTTGGTGCGCATCTCCCGGTCCACCACCACGGCGCCCTTGAAGAGCTCCAGGCCGGTGTCCGCCAGGAAGCCGGTGGCGGGGCGCACGCCGATGGCCAGCACCACCACGTCGGCGGGGATGGAGGTGAGGTCGGTAACGATGCCGGTGGCCTTGTCGGTGCCGGAGACCGACTGGATGCGCTGACCGGTGATGATGCGGACACCCGCTTCCTTCAGCTTCCGGCGGGCAAAGTCGGCCATCTCGGGATCAAAGACGTTGGGCATGATCTGGTTGGCAAAGTCCACCACAGTGACGTCCAGACCCTTGGAGAGCAGGTTCTCGGCGATCTCCAGGCCGATGAAGCCGGCGCCGGCCACCACCGCCCGGCGGCAGTTGTGGGACTCCACGTAGTTGCGCAGGCCCACCGCGTCGTCGGGGGTGCGCATGGGAAACACGCCGGGCAGATCCTTGCCGGGCATGTCGGGCACCACAGGCGCTGCGCCGGTGGCGATGATCAGCTTGTCGTAGCTTTCGGTAAAGCTCTGGCCATTGAGCAGGCCGGACACCGTCTTGGCGGAGGGGTCCACCTTGGTGACCTCGCAGCCGGTGACCACCTCAGCGCCGGTGAGGCCGGCATATTTCTGGGGGGTGTTGACGATGAGCTCCTCCCGGCTGGCAATGGCGCCGCCCACATAGTAGGGCAGGCCGCAGCCGGCATAGGAGATGTCGGTTCCCTTGTTGAGGATCTTGACTTCCACACTGCGGTCCTCACGCTTGATCTTGGCCGCAGCTTTTGTACCGGCGGCTACGCCGCCAATGACCAAAATACGCATGCTAAATTCCCCATCCTTACTCATAGAATTTTAGTCGCACTTGTAATCAGTATAGCACCCCGCTATAATAAAGGAAAGTTTTTAAAAGTTATTGGTTGATCGAAAATATTTATGGGGGGTGACCGGGATGGTGGACTATCGCATCCGGACCTTTCTGACGCTGTATGAGACCATGAACTACCGGAAGACGGGGGAGCAGCTCTGCCTCAGTCAGCCGGCGGTCAGTCAGCAGATCCGGGGACTGGAGGAGAAATACGGCTGCAAGCTGTTTGTATACGATGGCCGGCGGCTCTCCGCCACCCCGCAGGCCCATCGGGTGGCAGAGTATGCCCGTACCGCCCTTTATAATGAGCAGCGGCTCCAGCAGGAACTGGCGGGGCCTGCCGCCCGGGAGATCCGGGTGGGGGCCACCAAGACCATCGGGGAATTTGTGGTGGCTGACGCTTTGAGCCGGTACATCCGCCAGTCGGCAGACAGCCTAAAAATTACGG
Source organism: Flavonifractor sp. AGMB03687 (assembly GCF_017811815.1). Lineage (GTDB taxonomy): Bacteria > Bacillota > Clostridia > Oscillospirales > Oscillospiraceae > Flavonifractor. The sequence goes on along the minus strand of NZ_JADKZI010000004.1, from coordinate 412,685 downwards.
TAGATAACACCGCCGTGCTGCTCAGTCAGCTGGAGCATGAACAGCTGGATTTTGCCCTGATTGAGGGGGCCTTTGACCGAAGCAAGTTCGGCAGCCGCCTGTTCCGGCGGGCTCGGTTTGTGGGGCTGTGCCGGAAGGACCACCCCTTTGCCGGACGCACCGTCTCCCTGGAGGAGTTGGCAGGACAGTGTCTGGTGGTGCGGGAGGAGGGATCGGGGACCCGGGGCATTCTGGAAAACGTCCTGGCCGAGCGGGGCTACTCCCTGGACCTCTTTTCCCGGGTGATCTGCGCCAACCAGTTTTCGCTGATCACCCGGTTTGTGGCCGATGGGGACGGCGTGACCTTTGCCTATGAGCCGGTGGCGGAGGGCCAGTCGGAGCTGGCCTTTTTCCATCTGGACTGCCTGGACGAGGCACGGGAGTTCAGTCTGGTGTATCTGAAGGGGACCCGGGTGTTCAGCCTGGTGCGGGAGGTGCTGGGAGACCTGGCGCCGGAAGACCTGGAACTTGAAGGCGGATGAGAGAACGAACTTGCAGAAAAGGGAAACTTATGGTAAAGTAAATGAGCATTGGGAATTGCGACCAAACTTCCGGCAGGAAGCCGGAGCGCCCGGCCAGAGCTGCGGCACACGCATCAAAAGCCCAGTGCATCTTTTGAAACGATGGAATTATACCAGGAAGGTATCTGTTCCCCTGAAGGGGGATCGGATACCTTCTTTTTTTGCAAAGGAGCGCGAATATGACGCTGGAACAGTCTTTTAAGGAAGTCCCCCGGGCGGCGCTGGCCTTTTCCGGCGGTACCGATTCCGCCCTGCTGCTGTGGGCGGCCAAGACCTACGGCTGTGATGTGCATGCCTACTACGTGAACACCGTCTTTCAGCCCGCCTTTGAGCTGGCCGACGCCAAAAGGTTGGCGGAGGAGCTGGCGGTGCCCATGACGGTGGTGGAGGCCGATGTGCTTAGTGTATCCGAGGCGGCGGCCAACGGGCCCCGGCGGTGCTACTACTGCAAGCGGGCCCTGTTTACCACCTTGTGGAAGCGGGCGGCGGAGGATGGCTACACCGTGCTGCTGGACGGCACCAACGCCTCGGACGACGCCGGGGACCGGCCGGGCATGCAGGCCCTCCGGGAGCTGGAGGTCCGCTCCCCCCTGCGGGAGTGCGGCATCACCAAGGACGAAGTGCGGCGGATGTCCAAAGCGGCTGGACTGTTCACCTGGGACAAGCCTGCCTACGCCTGCCTGGCCACCCGGGTGCCCACCGGCACCGCCATCACCCGGGAGGCCCTGGAGAAGGTGGAGCGGGGAGAGGATGCCCTCTTCCGGCTGGGCTTCACCGATTTCCGGGTGCGGCTGCTGGGGGACGCCGCCCGCATTCAGCTGCCGGCGGAGCAGATGGAGAAGGCCGTTCAGCTGCATGATACCATTACGAAGGCACTGAAGGCGGATTTCTCCGCTGTACTGCTGGATCTGAAGGGGAGGTAAGCATATGGACAACAAGCATGATATCCTGGAGCTGCTGCGGGCGGTCCAGGCGGGAAAGACCAGCCCGGAGGACGCCCTGCTGGAGCTGAAGACCCAGCCCTTTGAGGATCTGGGCTATGCCAAGGTGGATTTTCACCGCTCGGTCCGCCAGGGTGCGGCGGAGGTGATCTACGGGGCGGGCAAGACCCCGGAGCAGATCGCCGGGATTGCTGCCGCCATGGGCGAGCGGGGATGTAAAAATATCCTCATCACCCGCATGGGGGAGGAGGCCGCCCGCATCGTGGAGAAGTCGGTCCCCCTGGATTACCGGCCCATCCCCAAGCTGGGCATTGCCTTCCCCGGTCCCCGTCCGGAGCTGGGCCATATCGTGGTGGCCACCGGCGGCACCAGCGACATGCCGGTGGCGGAGGAGGCCGCCCTCACCGCCGAGGTGATGGGCAACAAGGTCACCCGGCTGTACGACGTGGGTGTGGCGGGGCTTCACCGGCTGCTGTCCAACCTGGATGCCATGATGAGCGCCCGGTGCGTCATCGCGGTGGCCGGCATGGAGGGGGCCCTGGCCTCCGTGGTGGGCGGTCTGGTGGACTGCCCGGTGGTGGCGGTACCCACCAGCGTGGGCTACGGCGCCAGCTTCGGCGGCCTGTCCGCCCTGCTGGCTATGCTCAACTCCTGCGCTTCCGGGTGCAGCGTAGTCAATATCGACAACGGCTTCGGTGCAGGCTATCTGGCCAGCATAATCAATCAGATGGAGGGGTTAAAATGAAGACTTTATATCTTGAATGTAATATGGGGGCCGCGGGCGATATGCTCATGTCCGCCCTGTACGAGCTGCTGGAGGACAAGGAGGGCTTCCTGAGCACCATGAACAGCCTGGGCCTGCCCGGCGTGCAGGTGGAGGCCGCCTCCGCTGTTACCAGCGGCATCCGCGGTACCCACATGAAGGTCACTGTCCACGGAGAAGAGGAGGACGAACACCTCCATCACTATGCGCACGAGCACCATCACGACCACGAGCATGACCACCATCATGAGCACGAACATGACCATGATCCCCACGATCACCATCATGACCATCCCCACGATCATGATCATTGCCACGACCACGAGCATCATCACGACCATGAACATGACCATCACCATGACCACGACCATCCTCATGAGCATGACCACGAGCATCACCACCATCACCACGCTACCCCCGGCCACATCGCCCACCTGATCGACCATCTGCCCCTGCCGGAGGAGGTCAAGACCCACGCCAAGGCGGTGTATGACGCCATTGCTCAGGCGGAGGCCAAGGCCCACGGCTGCCCCGTGGGGGAGGTCCACTACCATGAGGTGGGGGCGCTGGATGCGGTGGCCGACGTGGCCGGTGTGTGCTACGCCCTCTATCTGCTCAAGCCCGACCGGATCGTGGTGTCCCCCATCCATGTGGGCAGCGGCACCGTTCGCTGCGCCCACGGCATCATGCCGGTGCCCGCTCCTGCCACCGCAGCCCTGCTCTCCGGCGTGCCCACCTACGGCGGAGAGATCCGCGGCGAGCTGTGCACCCCCACCGGGGCGGCGCTGCTGGCCCACTTTGCTCAGTCCTTCGGCTCCATGCCGGTGCTCAATGTGGAAAAAGTGGGCTACGGCGTGGGCACCCGCCAGTTTGAGCAGGCCAACTGCGTCCGGGCCTTCTGGGGCGAGAGCCAGGAGGGCGGCAACGGCGAGATCGTAGAGCTGGTGTGCAACATCGACGATATGACTGGCGAGGCCCTGGCCTTCGCCGCCGAGCAGCTGCTGGCGGCGGGTGCTCTGGACGTCTATACCATCCCCGGCACCATGAAGAAGGGCCGCCCCGGCCATGTGCTTACCGTGCTGTGCGAGGCGGGGAAGGAGAAAGAGCTGGCCCCGGCCATCCTGCGCCATACCACCACCAACGGCTTGCGGGTGCGCCGGTGTGAGAAGTATTTCCTCACCCCCGGCAGCAAAAGTGTGGACACCCCTTGGGGAACCGTCCGGGTCAAGACGGCGGAGGGCTTCGGCGTCTGCCACGTAAAGCCCGAGTATGAGGACGTGGCTGCCCTGGCCCGTGCCAACGGGCTGCCCCTGTCGGCGGTGCTGGACGAAGTGAACAAGAGCCTGTAACGGAAAGGAGCCATCTATGAAACGCATTCTGACTCTGATTCTGTGCCTGGCACTGACTGCCGGTATGCTGGCAGGCTGCGGCGGCGGAAACACGGATGCCACCACCACGCCTCAGACCGGCAGCAAAGACAGCGTGGTCATCGCTATGGGCACCACCTCCGAGCCGGAGGCCGGTTTTGACCCCGCCTATGGCTGGGGGGCCGGAGAGCACGTCCATGAGCCCCTGATCCAGTCTACGCTCACCGTCACCAACACCGACCTGACCATCGGCTACGACCTGGCTACCGATGTCCAGGTCAGCGACGACGGCCTGACCTGGACGGTCAAGATCCGGGATGATGTGAAGTTCACCGACGGGGAGCCCCTGACCGCCTCCGATGTGGCCTTTACCTATAATACCGTCAAGGCCTCCAGCTCGGTGAACGACTTCACCATGCTGGACAATGCCGAGGCGGTGGACGACACCACCGTGGTGTTCCACATGGCCACCCCCTTCTCCATCTGGCCCTACACCATGGCTATCGTAGGCATCGTGCCCGAGCACGCCTATGATCCCGCCACCTACGGCGCCAACCCCATCGGCTCCGGCCGATACATCCTGAAGCAGTGGGACAAGGGCCAGCAGGTGATCCTGGAGGCCAACCCGGACTACTACGGCGAGGCCCCCAAAATGAAGCAAGTGACCATCCTCTTTATGGAGGAGGACGCCGCCTTCCTGGCGGTGCAGGCGGGCCAGGTGGATCTGGCCTATACCTCCGCCACCTATTCCGACCAGAGCCCCGCCGGTTATGCACTTGCTGCCTACGACAGTGTGGATAACCGGGGCTTCAATCTGCCGGTGATCGAGGGCACCCTTACCGGCGACGTGCTGGTGCGCCGGGCCATCAACATCGGCATCGACCGGCAGGAGATGATCGACAACGTGCTCAACGGCTACGGTACCCCCGCCTACAGCGTGTGCGATCAGATGCCCTGGTACAATCCTACCTCCGAAGTGGAGTACGATCCCGAGGGAGCCGCCGCCCTGCTGGATGAGGCGGGCTGGACCATGGGAGCCGACGGCGTCCGGGAGAAGGACGGCGTAAAGGCCACCCTCAACCTGCTCTATCCCACCAGCGACTCGGTGCGGCAGGCCCTGTGTGCCGATTTTGCCAACCAGCTGGGCGAGCTGGGCATCTCCTGTACCATGGAGGGCGTGGGCTGGGACATCGCCTATGACCGGGCTCAGACCGAGCCCCTTATCTGGGGTTGGGGCGCCCACACCCCCATGGAGCTGTACAACATCTATCACACCATCGGGGACACCGGCACCGCCCAGTATTCCCCCTATTCCAACCCCACTGTGGATGCTTATATGGATCAGGCCCTCCAGTGCTCCGATTTGGAGGAGTCCTATGAGCTGTGGCAGAAGGCCCAGTGGGACGGTACCACCGGCGTTACTCAGGATGGGGAAATCCCCTGGGTGTGGCTGGTAAACGTGAGCCACCTGTACTGGGTACGGGACGGCCTCCAGGTGGCCGAGCAGAAGATCCACCCCCACGGCCACGGCTGGTCCATCGTCAATAACGTGGACCAGTGGAGCTGGAACTGATATTCCACCGGAAAGAAGGAGTTCCCTTGAAGCACCGCCTGATGTTCACGGGCAAAAAATTGATCCGGATGGCCCTGCTGCTGCTGGGGGTCAGTCTGGCCGCTTTTCTGCTCATGTCGGCCTCGCCGCTGGACCCCCTGCAGACCAACGTGGGCCAGGCCGCTCTGGGCACCATGAGCCAGGAGCAGATCGCCAAGCTGGAGGATTACTGGGGGGCCAACACCCCGCCGGTGGAGCGGTATCTGGGCTGGCTTGGGGACTTTGTCCGGGGGGACATGGGCACCTCCCTGCTCTACCGTCAGCCGGTGAGCCAGGTTATTGGCCAGCGGCTCCAGAATTCCCTGTGGCTCATGGCCTTTGCCTGGGTGATCTCCGGCGTGCTGGGTTTGACCCTGGGTGTCCTTGCCGGTGCCAACCGGGGCAAGCCGGTGGATAAGATCATCCGGGGCTACTGCTGGCTCATCTCCAGCACCCCCGCCTTCTGGCTGGCCCTGGTGCTGCTGGTGGTCTTCTCGGTGTGGCTGGGGCTGTTCCCCATCGGCCTGTCGGTGCCCATCGGGGCGGACGCCGCCAGCGTCACCCTGGCCGACCGGCTCTACCACGCCTTCCTGCCCGCCCTCACCCTCAGCATCACCGGCGTGGCCAACATCGCCATGCACACCCGGGAGAAGATGGCGGACATTATGGAGAGCGACTATGTGCTCTTTGCCAAGGCCAGAGGGGAATCCACCCGGTCCATCGTCCTGCGCCACGGTCTGCGCAATGTGGCCCTGCCCGCCATCACCCTGCAATTTGCCTCCATCAGCGAGATCTTCGGCGGTTCGGTGCTGGTGGAGCAGGTGTTCTCCTATCCCGGCCTGGGCCAGGCCGCCGTCAATGCCGGCCTGGGCTCCGACCTGCCCCTGCTGCTGGGCATCACGGTGGTGAGTGCCGCCATCGTGTTCGGCGGCAACCTGATCGCCGATTTGCTCTACGGCGTGGTGGACCCCAAGATCAGAAGGGGGGTAGCCCGGAAATGAGACACTGGAACGGGCGGAAAAACGCCCTCTTTCTGCTGATTGCCGCCGCCCTGGTGCTGTGCGCCGTGGCGGTGGCCGGCGGCCTGCTCAGCGGGCAGGCCATGGTAACCGATTTCACCCGCAAGAACCTGGCCCCCTGCGGCCAGTTCCTCTTCGGCACCGACTGGATGGGCCGGGATATGCTCTCCCGCACCCTCACCGGCCTGTCCCTCAGCATCCGCATCGGTCTCTTGACTGCCGCCGTCAGTGCCGTCATTGCCCTGGTGCTGGGTGTGGCCTCCGCCGTCCTGGGTGGCTGGGTGGATGCGGTGATCTCCTGGTGCATCGACCTGGTCATGGGCATCCCCCATATCCTGCTGGTCATGCTTATCTCCCTGGCCTTCGGCAAGGGCTTTGTGGGCGTGGTGGCCGGTGTAGCCCTCAGCCACTGGCCCTCCCTGGCCCGGGTCATCCGGGGGGAGGTGCTCCAGCTGCGGGGAGCGGTGTACGTCCGCACGGCGGAAAAGCTGGGCGTGTCCCGGCTGACCATTGCCCGGCGGCACATGCTGCCCCATCTGCTGCCCCAGTTCCTCACCGGGCTGGTGCTTCAGTTCCCCCACGCCATTCTCCACGAGGCCAGCGTCACCTTCCTGGGCTTCGGCCTGTCGCCGGAGCAGCCTGCCATCGGCGTGATTTTGTCGGAGAGCATGAGCTACCTCACCACCGGCAAGTGGTGGCTGGCGGTGTTCCCCGGCCTGAGCCTGGTGCTCATCGTGGTTCTGTTTGCCGCCATCGGGGAGCAGCTGCGGAAGCTGCTGGACCCGGCCAGCGTACATGCATAAGGAGGGATGGAGTTGGAACCGATTTTGGAAGTCAAGGACCTGTCCATCTCCTTTACCCAGTATGGACGGGGTACCAAGCAGGTGCTGCTGCCCGTGATTCGGGATTTATCCCTCACCATTGCGCCCGGCCAGGTGGTGGCGGTGGTGGGCTCCAGCGGCTCGGGCAAGAGCCTGCTGGCCCACGGCATCCTGGGTATCCTACCCTATAACAGCCATATGGCCGGGGAGATCACCTTCCTGGGTCAGCCCCTCACCCCCAAGCGGGCGGAAAAGGTGCGGGGCAAGGAGATCGTCTTAGTGCCCCAGGGTGTGACCTATCTGGACCCGCTGATGAAGGTGGGGCCTCAGATCCGAAAGGGCCGCTGGGACCAGAGTGCCCGGCAGGCCAGCCGGGCGGTGCTGGAGCGGTACGGCCTGGGGGCGGACACCGAGGAGCGCTACCCCTTTGAGCTGTCCGGCGGCATGGCCCGCCGGGTGCTCATCGCTACCGCCGCGGCTGAGACTCCCAAGCTGGTCATTGCCGACGAGCCTACTCCCGGTCTGGATGCCCGCTCCGCCAAGCGGGTGCTGGGCCACTTTCGGGAGATGGCCGACAGTGGCGCGGGAGTACTCCTCATTACCCACGATCTGGAGCTGGCCCTCACCATCGCCGACCGGGTGGCAGTGTTCTACGCCGGTGAGACGGTGGAGGAGGCCAACGCCGCCGATTTTACGGCGGGCAAGCTGCGCCATCCCTATACCAGGGCTCTGTGGAACGCCCTGCCCCAGAACGGCTTTGTACCCATCCCCGGGGCCCAGCCCGGGCCCGGCGAGGTGGGGGAGGGGTGCCCCTTTGCGCCCCGCTGCCCCAAACAGCAGCCTGAATGCCTGGGTCCCGTGCCCTATCGGGAATGGGACGGCGGCCTGGTGCACTGCCTGGATCCGGAAGGAGGGGAATAGGCATGAGTCTGGAGGCAAAACAACTGACCTTTGGCTACCGCCGGAAGGGAAAAGCGCCGGTGCTGGACCACATCGACCTGAAGCTGGAGCCGGGGGAGCGGCTGGGTTTGGCCGGTCCCAGCGGACGGGGCAAAACAACGCTGTGCAAGCTTCTGGCGGGCTACGAGCGGCCTGACCGGGGAGAGGTGCTGGTGGACGGCAAGCCGTTGAAGGAATACCGGGGCATCTGCCCGGTGCAGATGATCTGGCAGCACCCGGAGACGGCGGTGGACCCGCTGATGAAGCTGGGGGACACCCTGAAGGAGGGTGGACCGGTGGAGGAGGGGCTGCTGGAGGCCCTCCACATCCAGCCCGCCTGGCTGGAGCGGTATCCCACTGAGCTGTCCGGCGGCGAGCTCCAGCGGTTCTGCATTGCCCGTGCCCTGCGGCCGGGGGTGCGCTACCTGCTGTGCGACGAGGTCAGCGCCATGCTGGACCTGGTCACCCAGGCCCAGATCTGGACCTTCCTGCTGGACCAGGCAGAGAAGCGCAACCTGGGACTGGTCATCGTCAGCCACAACAGCGCCCTGATGGAGAAACTATGTACACGGGTACAGACCTTGACATAAAAAAGGATGGTATGTGATTGGATTCACATACCATCCTTTTTTATTGTGCATTTGTCAGCTGGATCAATTCCGTGTAGGAATCACCGGAGGCAGTCATAATCTGGACCTCTATCTGTGTAGGATCATTGAGGTAGAGCAGGCCATTGATATAGTCTCCTTCGTTCAGTGGGAAGGATGCCAACAACGTGCCGTCATAGGCGTATACATCGGACCAAAAGGAATAGACAACGCTGCGTATGTCATTTCCATACCAGGTTAGGTTTGCCCCCTGGAGATCCGGTTCAAAGGTTTGGGTGACTATATTGAAAATGAAGTATACACCGTTTTTGGGCCCGGTATGCCCTTCAAAAATTAGATAGTTTCCAATTTGATATTGATTGGTGATTGCATTGATGGAGTTGTTTCGTTGGGATAGATTATAGGTTTTTGAGCCATAGGAAATTGTGGTGCCATGAACTTCTGCGGATAGAGTGGAGGGGAAAGGGTTGTTGACTTCGTTGTTTTTGGAGAAGACCGACCCGTCAGCCACCTTTACATAGATAAAATTGGTGGAATCTTTCGCCTGGAAGATCAGTTCGTCCCCCTCCATGCGGAAACGGTTGACAATAGCGGCGCCGCTCTCATCCTCCAGGGTGAGGATATCGCCGGATACGGACCACTTGCCATCCCCGATATAGCTGCTCAGGCCACCTTCATAGTAGGTGAAGGAGCCGTCCGCCTGGAGGGTGATGGTAAAATCACCGCCGAACCCGTCGCCCTCATAGCGGTAGAGTCCGGCAAGAGAGGGCTGGTGGGATTTGGGGTTAGTCAGAAAACACAGGGCGGCGATGATACAGGCGGCGAGGGCGATGATTACCATCCAGAAGGCGGGCTTTTTGTAGCCCATTACCGACTTCACCCGGTTCTTTACCCCCGACTCTCCGAATGCCAGAGGACAGGGAGCCACAGGCCGGCGGCGGATGCTGCAATTCAGAAGGGCGGTGGAGTAACCCCGCCGTTCTTCCAGGTTTAGGGTCCGGATGACCTTCTCGTCACAGGCACCCTCCATATCCCGGCAGAACAGCAGATAGGCCACCCACATCAGGGGATTGAACCAGTAGATTGCAAGCAGTACAAAGCCAAGCAACTTCCACCAGTGGTCCAAACGGCGGATGTGGGAGCGCTCATGTGCCAGCACATATGCCAGGTCCTGGTCCGGAATGTGGTAGGGCAGATAGATGACCGGGCGGAACAGTCCCAGTACAAAAGGGGAGCCAACACATTCGCTCTGCCTGATATTGTCCTCCAGCAGGGTGGCGGTGGACAGGCGCCGCTTCAGCAGCAGGGTGCTGACCAGAGCGTAAAGCAGCAGAAACGCCATTCCAACCAGCCAGATCCGGGAAAAGAGGAAGGATAAGACCTGGGTGGGATTGACGCTGGCTTCCACCGCCGGAGACAGGGTCTCTTGGAGGATGGGGTTGACGATGCTGTTGACGGCTGGAATGCCGCTTTGGATCTGGGGCGCGGCGGTATAGAGGATATCCTGCGGTAGGGGCTGGGCGCTGGGAATCAGGCTGAAAGGGCTTTCCAAGGAAAAGGGGAACATCAGCCGAAGGGCCACCAGCCCCCAGAGCAGACAGAAGCTCCACCTGGGGGCCCTTCTCAGGAGCAGCCTCAGCGCCAGTATTGCCAGCACCAGCCAGCTTGCGGTGAGGCTGAGGTTGACCAGGGTCAGGAACAGCTCTTCCATGGCGGGACCTCCTTACTTTTCGATGATGCGCCGGATTTCCTCGATCTCTTTCTCGGTCAGGGACTGTCTGCGGGCAAAGGCAGCCAGAAAGGCGGGCAGGGAGCCCTGGAACTTCTTCTCCATCAGCTCGTCGATCTCAGATACCTGGGCCTCCTCCTTGGAGATCAAAGCGGTCACCAGGCCGTCCTGATTTTTCAGGACACCCCGTTCCCCCAATCGCTTGATGACAGTGTAGGTGGTGGTGCGCTTCCAGCCCAGCTGGGCCTGACACAGCTTTACCAGCTCTGTGGTTGTTACCGGGTCGTGTTCCCAGAGAATGAGACAGAACCGGTATTCACTCTCAAAAATTTTGGGCGTTTCCATGGGAACCTCCTTTGTCTAATAGGATAGACTTCCTGACTACAGTCTATCCCATTAGACAAACGCTGTCAAGAGCATAAAAAAATTCCTGTGTTCTGAAAAGGAACACAGGAATTTTTTGCTTCAAACTCAGGCCAGCTGAGCCTTGGCCATCTCGGTCAGAGCGGTGAAAGCGGCCTTGTCGTTGACAGCCAGCTCGGCCAGCATCTTGCGGTTGATCTCCACGCCAGCCTTCTTCAGGCCGTTCATGAAGGTGGAGTAGTTCATGCCGTTCAGCTTGCAGGCGGCGGAGATACGGGTGATCCACAGGGAGCGGAAGTCACGCTTCTTCAGCCGGCGGCCGGTGTAGGCGTAGGTCAGGGACTTCATGACCTGCTCGTTGGCCATCTTGAAGTGCTTGCTCTTGGCGCCCCAGTAGCCCTTGGCCAGCTTGAGGATCTTATTTCTTCTCTTGCGCGTCATCATCGCGCCTTTAACTCTAGCCATTGTAAAAAGCCTCCTATGTTAAGGTAAAGTAAAATATCTTATTTGTAGGGGATCATGCGCTTGATGGCGGGCTCGTTGGTCTTGTCCGCATAAGCGCCGGCGCGGAGGCCTCTCTTACGCTTGGTGTCCTTGCCGTGGCCGTTGAGCAGGTGAGACTTGAACGCATGGGCGCGCTTGACCTTGCCGGACTTGGTCAGGCTGAATCTCTTCTTCGCGCCGGAGTGAGTTTTCAGTTTAGGCATGGTGGTTAACTCCTTTGTCTTTGGATTTCAGGGGATTGCTCAGGATTTCTTGCCGTCCTTGGCAACCTTGGGAGAGAGGAACATGGACATATGCCGTCCGTCCAGCTTGGGGTCCTTATCCAACGCGGCCACCTCGCTGCACTGTTCCGCAAACTTGAGCAGCAGGCCCTTGCCGATATCGGTGTGGGCCATTTCGCGGCCGCGGAAGCGGACGGTGACCTTCACCCGATTGCCCTGGCTCAGGAACTTCTGAGCGTTGCGGAGCTTGACGTTAAAATCGTTCACGTCGATGCCCGGCGACATACGGACTTCCTTGATCTCCACGACGTGCTGATTCTTCCGGGCCTCTTTTTCCCGCTTGGTCTGCTCGAACTTGTACTTGCCATAGTCCATGAGCTTGCACACGGGGGGCACGGCGTTAGGAGAGATCTTCACCAGGTCCAGGTTCTGCTCGATGGCGCGCTCCAGCGCCTCACGGGCGGACATGATACCCAGCTGCTCGCCGCTGTCGGAGACGAGTCGGACTTCCTTGTCGCGGATCTCTTCGTTGATCTGATGACCCTGTTTGCTGATACGAAAGCACCTCCAATTCACTGTGCATACAAAAAACGCGGTTACCATTCCGGTACCCGCGCCACAACAGAACAGCCACGCCGCACACACGACGCGCCGCTGACCATGTTGACCTCTTTGCTGAGTGCTGGAGGTGAGGACGGGGGTACCTTCCTGCTTTATTGTGCCACAATAGTATATCAGAGGGGATAGGCAATGTCAAGTACAAAGTAGAAGAAAAAATACGGCTTATTTTATGCTTTTCTTTTGGATGAAATTATGGCAGAATGGGGGATAAGGAGGGAGAATTATGGTGCGTCTGTGCCTGAAACGGCTTATTTTGACCATTCTTGCCCTTGCGCTGCTGGTCCTGGCCTGCCCGGCCTGGGGAGCGGCGGAGAGCAGTCATGACGCGGTGATCCTGTTTACCCACGATACCCACGACCATTTCTACCCGGCCCCCTCGGAGGACGGGGGAGAGTACGGCGGCTACACCCGGTTGGCTACCCTGCTGGAGCGGGAGCGGGTGAAGTACCCCGACGCCATTACGGTGGACGGGGGCGACTTCTCCATGGGTACCCTGTTCCAGACCATCTATGCTACCCAGGCCCCGGAGCTGAAGGCACTGGGTGCCATGGGCTACGACGTAACCACCCTGGGCAACCATGAGTTTGACTACCGGGCCTCCGGCCTGGCCCAGATGCTGGAGACAGCGGCCTCCAGCGGCAGCCCGGTGCCTGCCATCGTACAGTCCAACGGCACTGTGCTGGATGGGACTGGGAGCCAGGAACTAAAGCAGGCCATGGAGGACTACGGGGTGGAGAACCACCTGATCATCACCCGTGGTGGCGTCAACTACGGCATCTTCGGCCTGATGGGAGAGGACGCCGATGCTTGTGCCCCCATGTCGGGCATGGAGTTTGAGCCGGTGGCCGATGCTGCCCGGCGGGAAGTGGCGGCCCTGGAGGAGGAGCTGGCCGAGCTGGAGGGTCCCTCTCTAATTGTGTGTCTCTCCCACACCGGCACGGACGGCGGCAAGGGAGAGGACTATGAGTTGGCCAAGGCGGTGGACGGCATCGACGTCATCATCTCGGGCCACACCCACTCCACCCTGGAGCAGCCCATTGAGGTCAACGGTACCCTCATTGTCTCCTGCGGAGAGTACACCACCAATCTTGGTGTGCTGGAGCTGAAGCTGGACGATGCCGGTGCGGTCACCGACTACAATTACCGGCTGGTGCCGGTGGACGAGACGGTGAAGGAGAATACAAAGCTGGAGCGGCTGGCCCAGTCCTTCCAGCCCATGGTGGAGAAGGAGTACCTCTCGGAGTTCGGCCTGACCTTTGACCAGGTGCTGGCCCGGTCGGACTTTGACTTCACCCCCATCTCCCAGTTCGGCAAGGAGCACCGGGAGGACACCCTGGGCAACCTGATCGCCGACTCCTACATTTACGCTGTACAGAAGGCGGAGGGGGAGGACTACGTACCGGTGGATTTTGCCGTGGTGGCGGCGGGCGTGATCCGGGAATCCTTCTCCGCCGGGGATATCACCACATCGGACGTGTTCAATGTGTCCTCCCTGGGGTCTGGCGCGGACGGCTCCCCGGGCTACCCGCTGATCTCGGTGTGGATCACCGGCCGTGAACTGAAGGACGCCTTTGAGGTGGATGCATCGGTGACCAGTCTGATGCCCGCCGCCCAGATCTACGCCTCGGGCATGACCTGGACCTGGAATCCCCACCGGATGATTCTGAACCGGGTGAACGACTGTGCCCAGGTGCTGCCTGACGGCACTACGGTGCCTCTGGAGGACGACAAGCTCTACCGGGTGGTCACCGGACTGTACACCGGCCAGATGCTGGGCACCGTCAACGACCAGTCCTTCGGCATCCTGACCATAACCCCCAAGGATGCCCAGGGCAACGAGGTCACCAACTTTGAGGACCAGATCATTTACAACTCCAACGGCTCCGAGCTGAAGGAGTGGTACGCTCTGGCCACCTACCTGCAGTCCATGGGTACGGTGGATGAGTGTTACGCCTCGCCGGAGGGCCGCAAGGTGGAGGATGCCTCCTGGAATCCGGTGAGCCTGCTGAAGGGGCTGAATCTGATCGGCGGTATCGCTCTGGTGGTGGTACTGCTGGTAATCGCCCTGGTGGTATTCCTGGTGTACCAGCTGGTGCTCCGCCGGGGCCGCCGCTACGGCGGACGCCGGGGCAGAGGCTACCGACGCTATCGGGGCTGAGCACATCCCGGACAAAACAAAAGAGAGACGCGGGCCTTCCGCCGGATGATATTTCCGGCGGAAGGCCTTTTTACTTTGTATTGGAAGGATTGACAGACAGAGTATAATCAACATGAAAAAGGAGGGAGTGCCACATGGAGCTGAATGCCGACGCCAGAGCCGCCTTTGACGCCATGCGGGAGGGTATCACCATCATTGATACCGAGGGGAGGCTGGTATTCTGCAACCGCGCCTATCTGGAGTTTTTGCGCAAGGAGCTGGGGGAGCCTTTGGAGTCTGTGGAGGGAAAGTACCTGCGGTCGCTGCGCCCCGGCGCCCGTCTGCCCGAGGTACTGGAGAAGGGGGAGCCCATCCTCCACATCACCCGACAGGAGATCAAGGACTTCTATTTTGTCAATCTCTATCCCATCCGTGAGGGCGACCGGCTGGTGGGTGGCCTGTCGGTGGTCACCTTCCTGGAAGATGCCTATCAGACCCGAGAGGAGCTGGAGGCGGTGGAGGCTCGCAGCCGTCAGGTGCTGCGCAGCATCAATAAAGCCAACGGTGCCCGCTATACCTTTGACGACATCGTGGCGGTGACCCCTGCGGTGGTGCGGGTGAAGGACCTGGCCCAGCGCATCGCCGTCACTGATGCCACGGTTCTGCTGGAGAGCGAGAGCGGCACCGGCAAGGAGCTGTACGCCCAGGCCATCCACAATGCCAGCCCCCGGCACGACGGAGTCTTTGTAGCCATCAACTGCTCCAACTTCAACGCCAACATGCTGGAGTCGGAGCTTTTCGGCTATGCCGAGGGTGCTTTCACCGGTGCCAAGCGGGGCGGCAAGGTGGGCCTCTTTGAGGCGGCGGCAGGCGGTACTCTCTTCCTGGACGAGATTTCCGAGATGGATGTGGGCCTCCAGGCCAAGCTGCTGCGCGCCCTCCAGGAGCATACCATCCGCCCGGTGGGCGGCATCAAGGAGGTGGCGGTGGACGTGCGGGTCATTGCCGCCTGCAACGCCAATCTGCCGGAGTATGTGGCCGAGGGCAAGTTCCGCAAGGATCTCTATTACCGGCTGAGTACCTTCCCCCTGCATATTCCGCCTCTGCGGGAGCGGCCGGGCGACATCCCCGCTCTGGCTCAGGCGATTCTGGAGGACTTTTCTCATAAACTGCGCCGCCCCTTCACCCTGACGGAGGATGCGGTGACCTGCCTGCAGTCCCACGACTGGCCGGGCAACGTGCGGGAGCTGCGCAATGTGCTGGAGTTTTCCGCCTACCTGACGCCCTCCGGCGTCATCAACCGGGAGGCCCTGCCCAGCGACCTGGTCCATCAGCGGGAGGATGTGGGACTCACGTTGGCCCAGCGCACCCGCGCCTTCGAGAAGCGGGTCATCCTCAACATGCTGGAGAAGAACGGCTCCTCTCTGGAGGGAAAGAAGCGCACCGCCGCCCAGCTGGGCATATCCCTGGCCAGTTTATACAACAAACTGAATGGCTAGTTTAGAAAAGATTCCAGTTTTTTAGAAAACAATTCCAGAAATCTAGAATGTACTGATGCCATGCCGGTTCTGGCCCGCGAAACTATGTGATTTATTTAACGATTTCTAAGATATTAGAATTCGTGTGAGGATGGATACACCGACATCTTGGTGAAAAAGCGGGTTGTCCCAAGGAATTGGGGCGATTTTGGGGAACTGTGGCGAATTTGGCACGGACCTTGCTCTTATTCAGGGCGACGGCAGCAAGAAGAGGGGCTGCCGGAAAGATAAGAGGAGGTATTGTTTATGTTACCCTTAGCAATTCTGGGGTTCCTGACGGTCGTGATCATGCTGGTCCTGATCATGACGAAGAAGGCGTCCCCCCTGGTGGCCCTGATTGTGGTTCCTGTGGTCACCGGTATTATTTCTTGTTTCTTTATCGCGGTCGTACCCGAGGGCGCCCCGGAGGGCGCGCAGGGCGTGGTTGACTTTGTAGCCAACTTTAAGTCCCTGGGTGGTATGATCACCGGCGCCAAAGGCATTGGCTCCGTGGCCGCCACCGGCGTCATGTTCATTTTCTCCATCCTGTTCTTCGGTATCCTGACCGACGCCGGCACCTTCCGTCCCATCATCAAGGGCATCCTGAACCTGGTGGGCACCGATCCCATCAAGATCGGCATCGGCACCGCCATCCTGGCTGCCATCGTCCATCTGGATGGCTCCGGCGCCGTCACCTTCCTGATCTGCGTGCCCGCTCTGCTGCCCCTGTATGACGCGCTGGGTATGCGCCGCACCACGCTGGCTACCATCGTGGCTCTGTCCGCTGGTACCATGAACATTCTGCCCTGGGGCGGCCCCACCATCCGTGCCGCTACCGCTCTGGGCATGGGCGATAACGCCGTGGCCTTCTTTATGCCCGTCCTGCCCGCCGTCATTGTGGGCCTGGTGTGCGTGCTGGTCATTGCCGCCTTCCTGGGCGCTGGCGAGAAGAAGCGCATCGGCACCGTGGCTCTCCAGGCCGTGGGCCACACCGAGCAGGAGCTGACCGACGAGCAGAAGGCTCTGCTGCGGCCCCACCTGTTCTGGGTCAACATCATCCTCATCATTGCTGCCATTGCTTCTCTGCTGTTCTCCGGCTTTGCTCCCGCGGTGGTCTTCATGGTGTTCTATGTGCTGGCTACCGTCATCAACTACCCCAAGGTGAAGGACTCCAAGGCCCGTGTGGATGCCCACGCCAAGGAAGCCCTGATGATGTGCTCCGTGCTCTTTGCCGCCGGCTGCTTTACCGGCATCATGCAGGGCACCGGCATGATCACCGAGATGTCCAACGCCCTGGTGGCCATCATCCCCAACTCTCTGGGCAAGTTCTTCCCCCTCATCGTGGGTATCATCGGTATGCCCGCGTCTCTGCTCTTTGACCCCGACTCCTTCTACTATGGCGTGCTGCCCGTCCTGGCGGAGACCGCTCAGGGCTTCGGCGTGACCGGCCTGGATGTGGGCCGGGCGGCCATCCTGGGTCAGATGACCGTTGGCTTCCCCATCTCCCCCCTCACCGCTTCTACCTTCCTGCTGGTGGGTCTGGCCGGTGTGGACTTCGGCGAGCATCAGAAGAAGACCATCCCCCTGGCCTGGCTGGTTTCTCTGGTCATGGTGGTGGTGGCTGTCATTACCGGCGGAATCGCGATCTGATTGTACGTACTGTTCCGGCGGCTCCGGGCCACCGGGGCCGCCGGTCCCCCTATTAAACTCACTGGAAAGGAAGCTATGCCATGAAAACCATCCGCATTGGCAGCGGCGCCGGTTACGCCGGCGATCGCCTGGAGCCCTCTCTGGAGCTCATCGAGAAGGGCAACCTGGACTATATCAGCTATGAGTGCCTGGCCGAGCGTACCATCGCCATTGGCCAGCAGGCCAAACTGAAGGACCCCACCAAGGGCTATAACGGCCTGCTGGAGCACCGCATGGAGAAGGCCCTCCCTCTGTGCTGGGAGCACAAGGTGAAGCTCATCACCAACATGGGCTCCGCCAACCCCCAGGCTGCCGCCCAGAAGTGCGTGGAGATCGCCCGTAAGCACGGCCTGAAGGGTATGAAGATCGCCTGCGTTACCGGCGACGACCTGCTGCCCGTCATTGACAAGTACATGGATACCGAGGTGTGGGAGAACCACAAGCCTTTGAAGGAGCTGGGTGGCGAGATCGTCTCCGCCAACGCCTACATGGGCGTGGAGGGTATCCTGAAGGCCCTGGATATGGGCGCCGACGTGGTCATCACCGGCCGTGTGGCAGACCCAGCTATCTTCATGGCTCCCATGATCCATGAGTTCGGCTGGTCCCTGGAGGACTGGGACAAGCTGGGCAAGGGCACCATCATGGGCCACCTGCTGGAGTGCGGCGGCCAGGTCACCGGCGGCTACTTCGCCGAGCCCGGCAAGAAGGATGTGCCCGGCGTGGGCCACCTGGGCTTCCCCATCATCGAGGTGTCCGAGGACGGTTCCTTCTTTGTGACCAAGGTGCCTGAGGCCGGCGGTATGGTCACCGTGGAGACCTGCTCCGAGCAGATCTGCTACGAGATCCACGATCCTGAGAACTATCTGACTCCCGACGTGGTGGCCGACTGCAAGCAGATCAAGTTCACCGAGATCGGCAAGGACATGGTGAAGGTGGAGGGCATCACCGGCAAGCCCCGTACCGAGACCTTCAAGTGCTCCATCGGCTACCGGGACTGTTACATCGGCGACGGCGAGATCAGCTACGGCGGCCCCGGTTGCGTGGCTCGCGGCAAGCTGGCCCTGGATATCATTAAGGAGCGGCTGGAGCTGGTGGCTCCCAACGTGTTCGAGGAGCTGAAGTTCGATCTCATCGGCTGCAACAGCCTGTATTGGAATCCCGATTCCAAGTATAACGAAGAGCCCAGCGAGGTGCGGGTCCGGGTGGCCGGCCGCGCTAAGACCAAGGCTGAGGCCGACATCATCGGCAATGAGGTGGAGGCCCTGTACACCAACGGACCCGCCGGCGGCTGCGGCGCTGTGAAGCGCACCCGTGACATCGTCTCTGTGGCTTCCATTCTGGTGAGCCGCTACGACGTCAAGCCCCAGGCCGAGCTGTTCGAGGTCTGATTTTTACAGAAAGGAAGCGTTATGCTATGAAACTCTGGGATATTGCACATTCCCGTACCGGCGACAAGGGCAACATCTCCAATATCTCCCTCATCGCCTACGATCCGAAGGATTATGAGATGCTCAAAGAGAAGGTCAGCCCCGAGCGGGTGAAGGAGCATTTTAAAGGTATGGTCAAGGGCGAAGTGGTCCGCTATGAGCTGCCCAACATCCACGCCCTGAACTTTGTGATGTATGCCGCTCTGGGCGGCGGCGTCACCCGCTCCCTGTCCGTGGACATGCACGGCAAGGGCCTGTCCTCCTATCTGCTGGACATGGAAATCTGATTTTTTTCCTCCCTCATCTCTCACATAAACAGCAGACGCCCCGCGGAACCATTCCGCGGGGCGTCTGCTGTTTTATTCAACTCAGCGGGGATGCTGGAGGAATCAATAGCCGGGGTTCTCGTTCTTGACGAAGGTCTTAGCCTTCTCCTCGCCGCGGAGGACACGCAGGCCGCCCAGGGCCAGGGAGCGCATCTCGTCCTCGCCGGCGTACACCACCACAGGGGCGATGAAGGAGACCCGCTTTTCGATCTCGCTGGTCACATACTGGGAATAGGCGATGCCGCCGGTGAGCAGGATGGCGTCCACCTTGCCGCACACGCCGGGAGCCACCTTGCCGATATTCTTGGCGACGTTGAGGATCATGGCGTCGTAGACCAGCTTGGCGTGCTCGTCGCCGTTCTGGATCATCTTCTCCACCTCGCGGCTATCGGTGGTGCCCAGGTGGGCCAGCAGGCCGCCCTTGCTCTTCACCAGCTTCATCATGCTTTTGTAGTCGTACTCGCCGGAGAAGCACATCTTGATGACGTCAAACATGGGCAGGCCGCCGGCGCGCTCGGGGGAGAAGGGGCCCTCCTCGTCGTTGATGAAGTCCTCCACCTTGCCGTTGTGGTGCAGGTTGACGGAGATGCCGCCGCCCAGGTGGGCCACGATGACGGTGATATCCTTATAATCCTTGTTGTTTTCCCGGGCGTAGCGCATGGCGGCGGCGCGGGTATTCAGGTTGTGGCCCATGCCCTTGCGGCGCAGCATGGGCAGACCGGTGATCTTGTTGATGGGCAGCAGCTCATCCACGGTGACACCGTCATAGATGAAAGCGGGGATGTTGAGCTGGAGGCTGATGGAGCGGGCGATCATGGCGCCCACGTTGGAGGCATGCTCATTCTGGGGCTTGTTCTTCAGCTGCCACACCATGTCGTCGTTGACCTCGTAGGCGCCCGCCTCGATGGGGGTGAGCAGGCCGCCGCGGGAGACGATGGCGGTGAGGGACTCCAGGGCGATGTCGTGACGCTTCAGGCAGTCCAGCACCAGGTCGCGGCGGAACTCGTACTGGTCGGCCACGCAGTCAAAGGGGGCCAGCTCCTCAGCGGAGTGGGTGATGGATTCCACGAACAGGGGCTCCTCGCCGTCAAAGACGGCCAGCTTGGTGGAAGTGGAGCCGGGGTTGAGGATCAAAAGACGTTCCATTGAGGTTCCTCCTTACTGATTCTGGGCGGCAGCGGCGGAAATGACGATGGACAGATACTTCTCCTCGGCGGAGGAGCCGCGGCTGGTCATAACGATGGGGCACTGGGCGCCCACGATGAAGCCGGCCATCTTGGCCTTGCAGGTAACGGTGAGCATCTTGCCCATGATGTTGCCGGCGTGGATGTTGGGGGCGACCAGCACGTCGCAGTCGCCGGCTACAGGGCTCTCGAAGCCCTTGAAGTCGGCGATCTCCTTGCTGACGGCGCAGTCGTAGGAGATGGGGCCCTCCACCACACAGCCGGTGATCTCACCCTTCTGGTTCATCTGCTTCAGGGCGTCACCCTCCACGGTCTCAGGCATCTTGGGGTTGAGCTTCTCCACGCAGGCCAGCACGCCCACCTTGGGGTTGTCGTAGCCCATGGCCCGCAGAGCGCCCACGGTGTTCTCGATGATGGCCTTCTTCTGCTCCAGAGTGGGGTAGGTCACCATGCCGCCGTCCACAGGCATCAGCAGCTTGTGGTAGGTGGGCACCTCAAAGGCGGTGAAGTGGCTCATGACGCCGCCCTTGCCCAGGCCGTTCTCCTTGTTGACCACGGCCTTCAGCAGCACGGAGGTGTCCAGACGGCCCTTCATCAGGAAGTCAGCCTTGCCCTCCTTGACCAGAGCCACCGCCTTGCGGGCAGCCTCGGCCAGGTCGGGCTCGTCATAGATGTCCTCGGCGGGCACGGTCTCACCCAGCTCGGCCAGGACCTGGTCGATGATGGCCTTGTCGCCCACCAGAATGGGGGAGACGATGCCCTCAGCGCGGGCGCGGAGGACGGCCTGGAGGGTATGCTCGTCACCGGCGGCGGCCACAGCCATACGGGCGCGGTTGGGCTTGCCCTTCACATGGGCGATGAGCTCATCAAAATTATGGAATACCATAAGGAAGATCTCCTTTCCGGAATTGTGGATGGAGGGGCGAGAAAACGCCCCATAGACCATGCGGGCGCACAGGAGGCCGTGCGCCCGCATAGGCGAAGATTATTTCTGGGCGCGGCCCAGCTCCAGGCCCTTCTCGAAGGCCTGCTTGTTGAGGGGGAGCAGCTTGGGCTTGGAGGAGAGCTTGTGCTCGATGGTCTCCCACACGATGGCGGGGTCGATGACCTCGGTGTAGCCCACGTAGACGCCCAGCATGATGACGTTGAGCACCTTGGCGTTGCCCATCTCCAGGGCCAGCTCGGTGACGGGGGCCTTCACCAGCTTCACGTCGTCCCGGCCGATGTCGTCGGAGACGATGGAGCTGTTGATGAACAGGGTGCCGCCGCTCTTCAGGGTGCCGATGAACTTCTTCAGAGAGGGGCCGTTCATGACAATCAGGTCGTCCATCACATCGCCCAGAGGGGCACCGATGGTCTCGTCGGAGATGACCACGAAGCAGTTGGCAGTACCGCCGCGCTGCTCAGCACCGTAGGAGGGGAAGAAGGTCACGTTCTTGTCGGTGGAATTGCAGGTGGCGTCGGCCAGGAACTTGCCCAGCGTCATAACGCCCTGGCCGCCGAAGCCGGCCACACACAGATTGGTTTCCATAGTCTCGTACCTCCTTTACCGATCCCGGATGACGCCCAGAGGGAACTCAGGCAGCATCTTCTCTTCGATGTAGTCCAGGGACTTCAGGGGATCCAGGCCCCAGTTGGTGGGGCAGCTGGTGACGATCTCCACCATGGAGAAGCCCTTGCCGTCCAGCTGGTTCTGGAAGGCCTTGTGGATGGCCTGCTTGGTCTTGTTCACGTTGGTGGGGGTGTTGCAGCTGGTGCGCACCAGGTAGGCGGGAGCGGTCAGCTGGTTGAGAATCTCGCACATGTGCATGGGATAGCCGTGCTCCTCAGCGATACGGCCCTTGGGAGCGGTAGAGGCCTTCATGCCGATGAGGGTGGTGGGGGCCATCTGGCCGCCGGTCATGCCGTAGATACCGTTGTTGATGAAGATAACGGTGATGTTCTCACCGCGGTTGGCAGCGGAGATGGACTCGGCCAGGCCGATGGAGGCGAAGTCGCCGTCGCCCTGATAGGTGAACACCAGGGACTCGGGGTTGGTGCGCTTCATGCCGGTAGCCACGGCGCAGGCACGGCCGTGGGGAGCGGTGGTGTTGTCGTAGGCAATGTAGTCCATGTGCAGGCCGCAGCAGCCAATGCCCAGCACGCAGGCGGCCTTATCAACCAGGTTCATCTCCTCCAGAACCTCGCCGATCAGCTTGATGACGGTGGAGTGCATGCAGCCGGGGCAGAAGCCGGAGACTTTATCTTCCTGGATGGTTTTCGTTCTTCCGTAGATCTTTTCCATCTTACTTCCCCTCCATGATCTTCTTGGCCGCAGCAATGACTTTGTCACGGCTCATGATGTTGCCGCCGGAGCACAGGCAGGTCTCAATGGGGCAGCGCTCCTTCACGCCCACCTCCACGTCGGCCACGAACTGGGCGGGGATGGACATCTCCACATCCAGCACGGCCTTACACTTGGTGTAGTCGATGTGGTCGTAAGCCTCGTAGGGGAAGGGGTGCACGGTGATGGGACGGATCAGGCCGGCCTTGATACCCTCGGCCCGCAGCAGGTCCACAGCGGACTTGCAGATACGGGCGGAGATGCCGTAGGCGGTGAGCACGATCTCAGCGTCGGCCACCTGGTACTCCTCCACCTGCACGTCCTTCTCCCAGGACGCATACAGGGCGGCGGCCTCCTCGTTGACCTCCTGCATCCGGGCGGTGGACCACTGGCCGGGCTGGATCCAGGACCGGTTGGCGTAGTCCAGCTTGTGGCCGATACAGGCCCAGCCCTTCTTGGACTCCTTGATGGCGGCCACCTCCTCGTCGCTCTTCATCTCGGGCAGCACCACCGGCTCCATCATGGTGCCGATGACGCCGTCGGCCAGGATGAGGACGGGGTTGCGGTCCCGATCGGCGTAGTCGAAGGCCTTGTAGGTCATGTCCACAGCCTCCTGCACGGTGGAGGGGGCAAAGACCATCATCTGGAAGCCGCCGTTGCCGGAGGCCTTGGTGGCCTGGAAGTAGTCCATCTGAGCGGGCTGGATGGAACCCACGCCGGGGCCGCCGCGGGAGATGTTGGCGTACACCATGGGAATGCGGGCGGCAGCGCAGTAGGAAATGCCCTCACTCTTCAGAGCGATTCCAGGAGAGGAGGAGGAGGTCATGGAGCGGGTGCCGGCGGAAGCGGCGCCGTACACCATGTTCACGGACGCCACCTCGGACTCGCCCTGTACAAAGGTGCCCCCCACCTCGGGCATCCGGCGGGAAAAATACTCGGGAATCTCGTTCTGCGGGGTGATGGGATAACCGGCAAAGAACCGGCATCCAGCCCGCACGGCCGCCTCGGCGATGGCCTCGCAGCCCTTCATAAATACTCTTGCCATTTTCCTTACCTCCCCTTACTTATAGATCTCAATGGCTCCGTCCGGGCAGATCCGGCCGCAGATGGCGCAGCCGATGCAGTCGTCCGGATGGACAGGCACGACATACTCGTAACCCTTGGAATTGACCTTGTCACCGATGGCCAACACCTGCTTGGGGCAGAACTTGATGCAGTAGCCGCAGCTCTTGCAGCGCTCCGCCACGATTTGGACCTTTGCCATACCGACATCTCCTTTTCATATATCTTGCATCTTGCAAACTTTACAACGCAAGCAAATGCCTTATTGATTGGGTGCTTCTTACTGACTGATCCAGGGATAGGTCAGGTAGAGCTGAATGGGAAGCACCGGGCAGGGCAGCTCCTCCAGAAGAAGCTCACACAGCCGGTCCTGCACGCAGAGAAAATCCACCGGCTTGTAGGGGCCTACCATGTCCACCAGTTGCCGGGCGCCCTCCGCCACGTCGGCGGGGGTGGTATCCGGGCCCAGGTTGGGGTTGCCGATGAGACGCAGACGGGCCAGCTCCACATGGGAGACGCCCAGGGTCTCGCCCAGCACCTTGTCGATGTGCTCCAGGGTGGCCGACCAGGGCCGGAAGGGATTGATCACATAATAAATCGTAGTGCTGTCCCGGTTGAGCAGGGGGGCGTAGCCTCCGATAGACCGGGCGCCGATGTAGTCACCGCCTACGTCCAGAACGGTGTAACAGTTCTGGTCGTTGAGCAGCCGCCGCACGCCGCCGGTGAGGGTGGGGGCGTCCATGAACTGCTCCTCGTAGTGGACCTCCACGCCCATCCGCTCCAGCTGCGCCCGGCAGTCCCGGGCGCGGAACAGGGGCTTGGTCATGTCCAGATCAAAGAAATGAACCGGTTTGCTGCCCATCTGAGCCAGCGCCCGGGCAAAGTTGAGGGCGATCTCACTTTTGCCGCCGCCGGCCTCACCCAGGAAGACGAAATTGGTGTTGGTGCCCAGGGCAAGCAGCTCGGAAACCGATGTCTGCACAGCCATGTTCAGCGCCTCCTGTCGAACAAGATATATTTTATATCTTGCAAGATTTATGAGTTAAGAATACCACACTTTTCTGAAATTGCAAGAGGGAAGATGACGATTTGGGGAATGTGCCAAAACTGGGTGGTGCAATTTGGAGAAAACGCTGGTGAGGCTTGTAATTGCTCAAAACTGCTGATATAATATCTTGCAAGAAATGAGATTTTGGAGGCGCGGGCTATGGCGGCGATCAAAAAGCGTTCCCTGGTGGACCAGGTATATGAGACACTGCGCGGCGATATCATCATGCTCCGGCGGCCCCTGGGCAGCAAGCTCAATGTCAGTGAGCTGCAGGAGGAGCTGGGTGTCAGCTGTACCCCCATCCGGGAGGCGGTGAACCGGCTGCAGCAGGAGGGCCTGGTTGTTTATGAGAATAATGTAGGGGCCCACATTCTGGACCTGGACCGGCACGACATCATTGAGATCGAGCAGCTGGCCATGACCCTCCACTGCGCGGCCATCCGGCTGGCCATGGAGCACGGGGACCGTGGGGCCATCGTGTCCGAACTGGAGAAGCGCCTGGAGGAGTACCGGCGGGCCAAGAATGTCCAGAGCGAGGTAACGGCCATCAACCGGTTTATAGGTACCTATTATGCCAACTGCGGCAACCGACGGCTGGACGCCAGCATGATCTCCATTCAGGGCCAGCAGCTGCTGCTGCGGTATATTTATGCCAACTGTCTGGATCAGCGGGGAAGCAACGCCGAGGACTTTGAGGCCATGTTGGAGGCTACCCGGGCGGGAGACGGGGAGCAGGTATGCGAGCGGCTTCAGGCCAACACCGACCGACGCATCCCGGTGCTGATGGACTACGTCCAGCGGGAGCGGGCATCCCGGTAACCCAACCGACAGAGCGGAGACGCGCGTGAGCGCGTCTCCCTTTTTATGCCTGTATCCGGGGCTCGGCGCAGGATGACCGAGTAGATGGGGGATTTTTCAGGACTTTTTTGTCCATTGTGTCCCGTTGACGGAACTGCGGTCCGGTGCTAGACTATTTGTATACAAATAATTTGAAACACAATTATAGCGCGGCGGAACTGGTCCGCCGCCGGGGAATGAAGTGGAGGTAATTTTGTGAGCAGAGCAGAATTGGTAAGAAGGTATGTGTTTTTCCTGGTGGGGCTGTATGTCAACTCGTTGGGTATCGCCCTGATCACCCGGGCCAACCTGGGCACCTCTCCCATCTCCAGCACGCCTTATGTGCTGAGCCTGTGGAATCCGGCCCTGTCCCTGGGCATGTTCACCCTGTTCTTCAGCCTGTTTCTCATCGCCTTGCAGCTGATCCTGCTGGGTAAGCGGTTCCCCAAGCATTTCTGGCTGCAGATCCCGGTGTCCTTCCTGCTGTCCGCCTTTATTGATCTGTCCATGGCGCTGCTGTCCTTTGTGGATCCCCACAGCTATCCCATCCAGATCATCTCCCTGCTGCTGGGTTGCCTGGTGCTGGGCTTCGGCGTCTTTATGGAGGTGGCGGCCAACGTGGTCATGCTGCCCGGTGAGTGCACCGTCAAATCCATCACCATGCGCTGGGGCACCGATTTCGGTAAGACCAAGATCGCCGTGGATGTGACCATGGTGGTGGTGGCTGCCGTGCTGGGTTTTCTTCTGTGCGGCAAGCTGACCGGTATCCGGGAGGGCTCCGTGATCTCCGCCTTGCTGGTGGGCTTCATTGCCCGCAGCGTGGGTAAAGTGATCGGCGAGCCGGTGCAGCGTCTGCTGCGGGACAAGGCCCCCGCCGGTGCCTGCGCGGAATAATCCAAGTTAAGAGCAAAAAACGGCGCCGCCGGTCCTTGAGACCGGCGGCGCCGTTTTTTCTTGTTCAGGTACAGAGGGAGCGGACCACATCCAGCAGATGGGGCAGGGCTGGATTGGGGTTGTCCTCCTTCCACATCAGGCGGACATTGGCAAAGGGGACGCCCAGCAGGGGAATAAAGGCCACCTTGCCCTGGGATAGGCAGGCCATATCGTCACTGAGGGTGGAAATACCGATGCCGCAGGACACCAGAGTGAGCAGCACGGGGACGTGGGTGGCCTCCGCCACCACATGGGGGGCAAAGCCGGCGTCAGCTGCCGTCTTCCAGATAAAATCGTGGCCGGGAATGGAGGCGGTGCGGGCCATGATGACAAAGGGTTCGTCCTTCACCTCTTCCATCTGAATGCTGCCCCGGGAGGCCAGGGGGTGGTCGATGGAGGTGATAATGCATTGGTGATTCTTGTGAAGAAGGATGGAGGGGGAGTCCATGGCGGTGGGGGTGGGCATGTAGTTGAGAATGGCGTCTACCTCACCTCGCTCCAGGGCCGACAGCAGATTGGAGTGGCTGTATCCCTTCATGACCATGGAGACCTGGGGATAGGCGGCGTGGAACTGTTGGTAGATCTCGGAGATTTTGGGCTCAAAGGTGTCCCGCATAATGCCAAGGGACAGAGACCCCCGATATCCCTCCTGGGCCAGTCGGGCGGCCACCACGCTGCTCCGGTATTCATCCAGGATCTTGGGACACTCTTTGAAAAAGGCGCTGCCGGCCGGAGTTAAGGCCACACTGCGGGAGTTACGGTAAAAGAGCTGCACGTCCAGCTCCTTCTCCAGGGCAGAGATCAGACGGCTCAAAGCCGGCTGGGCCATGAACAGGTCGTCCGCTGCCTGGGTGAAGTTCAGCCGCTGGGCCAACACCATAAAGCATTCCAACTGATTCAGCGTCACTGTGGATCCCTCCGTTTTTCTGCTGCTATGAGTATATCAAAAACAGATGCGCTTGTCACCGCTGTTTTATGTAATTTGCGCATGGCTGTTATACACAGTACAGGGGCAAATTCGTGATTACCAACAGGGAAGTTAAGCTGCTTTTACAGAATTTGTCCAATTTAATAGTCTGTGATTTCCAGAATGAGGTAGAAAAGACGGTAAAATGCTTTACCTAGGCTAAAACTGCATGCCAGCCATTCACATACGGTATTTCACAGTTTGGGCAAGAACGGGTAAGATGCATACGAAAACAAGGTGACCCTTTTGAGGTCCGACCAGAAGAGAAGGAGGAGTTGAAATGTCCGTTGAATACCGTCCCATGCGCAGCGTGATTTATGTGGACTGCGTGCGGGAAGAGTACCGGCATCGGCTGCAGCACTGGCTGTACAACGTCCATGTGCCGGACAGCATTGGGAAATTCACCCCCTACTGCACCAAATATGCTTTCTATAACGCTCTGCCCACCCCGCCGGAAGGCGAGCGGTTCGGCACCCGGCGGATGCAGATGACCGAGCACTACTGGATGGTCAATGAGATGACCCCGGAGATGAGTGTCAATGCCTTTACCGAGCGGATGCCGGTGGAGGTGCTGCGCTGGCAGGGCATGATCCCCGACGACGGTGCTGACCTGTCCCACGCCGCCAACATGGACGGCGATGCCCACCGCACCTCCGGCGGCGACAACGGCTGCCCGCCCTTTGTGTTTGCCCACGTGCCCATGAACTGGGAGGAGGACTACAAGGGCAAGGGCCGCACCATTGACGACGGTCCCAACTACCGCTGGCAGTTCGTGCTGCGTTGGCCCTGCGAGAAGACCGGCGAGAAGTGGTTCCAGGAGGTCTTTGTGCCTTATTTCCAGAACCGGCCCGAGGTCAACCGCTTCCTGTCCAGCAAGATCTACCACGATGTGGTGGGCTGCCAGTTCCACCGTCTGGTGGAGCTGTGGTTCGACGGCCCTGAAGAGTGGTACAAGGCCGCCGTGGAGGGCACTCGGGACATGGAGAAGCCCGAGTGGGCCCAGCAGGAGCAGTTCCCCTTCCTCCGCTCCAACTACAACATTGTGGGCATGTTCCTGTCCGACATGGTCTCCAGCGACAACCTGACCCAGTATCGGGGCTACATCACCATGCGCTAAAACCAATTCATATTAAGAAAGGTTGGAACATACATGAAAGTTTTAGGTCTGTCCGCCGGTACCCTCAACGGCGCCAACGATTCCCTGTGTAAAGAGGCCCTGATGGCCGCCCAGGAGATGGGCGCCGAGATCGAGTTTGTCAATGTCCATCAGCTGAATATCAAGCACTGCACCGGCTGCAAGGCCTGCGTGGGCAGCCTGTTCTCCGGCCGCGGCAACGGCTGCGTCATCAAGGACGACCTGCAGTGGCTGATCGACAAGATGTTTGAGGCCGACGGCATCGTCTGGGCCGCCCCCATCTTCGAGAAGTGCGCCCCCGGCATCTTCCACACCATCATGGACCGCTTTGGCCCCCGTATGGACCGCGGCAACCTGATGATCGCCACCAAGATCGCCGAGGAGAAGGGCGGCAAGCCCATCGATCCCAAGTACCTGCAGGAGAAGGTGGTCACCTTCATGGGCATCGGCGGTTCCGACTGGGCCACCCGCATCCAGTGCGACTTCGCCACCCACGCCCTGACCTGCAAGTGGACCATCATTGACAACCAGTGCTTCCCCTGGTCCCTCAGCATCCTGATGAACGACGACGCTATCGCCAAGGCTCACCAGATGGGCAAGGACCTGGCTGCCGCTGCCAAGAAGATCGAGGACGGCACCTTCGTGCCCGGCCACGGCGTGTTCAACGAGGACTACAAGGGCCCCGCCGGTGTGTGCCCCTACTGCCACAGCAACAACTTCTACCTCCAGGAGGATGGTACCGCCATCTGCTGCCTGTGCGGCACCGAGGGCGTCATGAAGAATGTGGACGGCAAGTACGTCTTTGAGTACGACGCCGAGAAGTGGATGCCCCACGCCCACGACTCCATCTCCGGCAAGTTCATCCATGGCGATGACATCCAGCGCAACGAGGCCGCTGCCCGCGAGATGATGCAGTCTGAGGAGGCCAAGGCCCGTAAGGCCAAGTATAAGGACTTTATCCAGTCCTCCAAGCCCTGCTGATCCCGGTCATTCCGGTAAGTCCGTTCCCTGTTGCATGGCGGCCGGGCCGCCAAAACCTGGCCTCTCCGGAGGGGGAGGCCGGGCAAACAAAACACAATGGAGGGATTCCTCGTGCTTCGCAAGGATCAGTTTGGTATTGTGTTCAATACCATCTTCGCAATCATGTTTGCTATCTTTCTCCCCATGTATATCGACGGCAGCAATATGTACCGGGAAACCGGCATGGTGCTGTGGGGGCCCCTGTTCCAGCAGCTCACCAAGGACTTCATCCCCGCTTTCGCGGTGACCTTTGCCATCGGCACCTACATCGACCTGAAAGCCATGGGCGACGGCTTTGCCCGCCTGTGCCATGTGAAGAATGAGAATGGCCTGCTGTTCCACATCCTGCGTGTGGCCTCCATCACCTTTGTGATGACCTTCCTCATGAGCCTGATCATGATGTTCATTGCCGTGGGCTATACCATGCCCGCCAGTGCCTTCTTCATGGCCTTCCTCATGAGCTTCCCCATGACTTACGTGGTGGCTCTGGTGGTGGCCTTTGTCACCTTCGCCATTGGTATGCCCATTACCATGGCTCTGTGCCAGAAGCCCCCCAAGATGATGCCCCATCCCTAACCAAATAAGATCCAAGGCGCACCGGAATCGGTGCGCCCGGATCTGTTTCCGAACAAAAAAGGAGGTTTCTTATGTCTGTTCCTTTTTACGCCAAGAGCCCCAACAATCAGGGCTACATCAAGAACATGGAGGTCGTGGGCTTTTCCGATCTGAATGGCATCAACGCCTTCCAGATGGCCCTCTATAAGACCGACGATGGCAAGTACTACATGTACTGCGGCTCCTTCAAGGGTAACGGCGTCAACATCGTGGACGTCACCGATCCCGCCAATCCTCAGGTGGTGGGCATCGTCTACGTCAGCGACCCCAACATCTACTTCGCCCAGTCCACTCCTAAGGTCCAGGTGGCCGACGGCCTGCTCATCGTGGCTCTGGGCGGCGGCGTGCCCTTCCTCCACGGCATCAAGCCCGGCGATCCCGCCCTGGGTGGTCTGCAGATCTACGATCTGAAGAAGGACCCCCTGCATCCTGAGCTGCTGTCCCACTGGGATACCGGCGTGCCCAACGGCATGGGCGTCCACCGTTTTGCCTACAACGGCGGCAAGTATGTATACATGCCTGCCGAATGCCCGGGCTTCATCGGCTTCATCGTCCGTATCCTGGACATCTCCGATCCCCGCAACCCCGTGGAGGCCGGCCGCTGGTGGCTGCCCAAGCAGTTCAAGGACGGCATGGTGGAGGGCACCTACGCCGTGGGCCATGACGCTGAGAAGTTCTGGGGTATGTGCCACGCCTGCAACATCTGCCCCGATCATCCCGACCAGCTGTACATGGGCTACTTCGGCGGAGGCGCTATCATCCTGGACATCTCCGACCCCACCCGTCCCAAGCTGATCTCCCAGCTGATGGTGCAGCCTCCCTTTGCCGGCAAGTTCGATGGTGCGCAGTGCCACACCTACATGCGCCTCACCGGCCGGAACTTTGCCGTGCTTACCAACGAGGGCGAGCGCTTCCCCTTCTTCACCAAGGATAAGATCCTCAACGGTGTGCATAAGGGTGCCCAGCCCATGAACAACCTGCACATGATCGACGTGTCCGATCCCGCCGATCCCACCCTGGTGGCCGAGTTCCCCTATCCCGAGGTGCCCGAGAACTTCCCCTATCCCAACTTCAATGACTGCGGCATCGGCGCCCCCGGCCCCTTCGGCCCCCACAACATCCACGAGCCTATGGGCAAGAGCTGGCTGCAGGACGACCCCAACAAGGTGTACTGCTGCTACTTCCACGCCGGCATGCGGGTCTTTGACGTGTCCGACCCCTACTACATCAAGGAGCTGGCCTACTTCATCCCGCCCAACCCGGAGAAGCTGCTCTTTGACGTGCCCGTACCCGGCCCCATGATTGCCACCACCGAGGACTGCGTGGTGGACGACCGCGGCTACATCTACATGGATACCTGGCACGACGGTATGTACATCCTGCGCCTGAAGAACGGCATCTGAGCCGCCTATAAAGAACGCCCGGCCTTCCGTTTTACGGAAGGCCGGGCGTTTTGCTGTCCTTTTATCCCTTGCGGCGGCGGGCGGGGAGGGTGCGGATCTGGGTCAGATCGTAGGTGCGCAGGAAGGGCTCTACCGTGCCGCCGGAACGCAGACAGTGCAGCAGGATCTCGCCGCAGGCCCGGCTGTCGCTGCCCGCCTGGTGGTGGTCCAGCTCCAGACCGAGATACTGACACAGGGTGTTCAGCCGGTGGTTGGGCAGCTGGGGCAGGAGGCGGCGGCTCATCTGGCAGGTGCAGGCGTAGGGGACGGTGGGACGCCAGGAGATGCCGTAGTCCCGGAGGCATTTGGCCAGGACGGACATATCGAAGGGGGCGTTGTGGGCGATGAGCAGGCCGCTGCTCATCAGCGGCTCGATCTCCTGCCACAGGGCAGGGAAGGGGGGCTTGTGGGCGGTCATCTCCGGGGTAATACCAGTCAGGGAAATATTGAAGGGATCAAACCCGCATTCTGGATTGACCAGAGTCTCATACTCCTGGACCACCGCGCCATGCTCCACTACGGTGATACCGATGGCGCTCATGCGGTTGTTGGCGTAGTTGGGGGTCTCCACGTCAAAGGCAATGTAACGGCGGTTCATGGGTGTTTGCCTCCTTCCGGACAGAGAGTTTCCTCCAGCAGATGGAGGAAGGTACGCAGCGCCGGAGTGCGGCTGCCGCTGCGGTATGCCGCGCCGAAGGAGAGGGGTGGAAATTCCGGCAGGGAGAGATAGCGCAGCTCCGGCTGGCGCAGCTGGGGAAAGTCCGCTATGACGGCAAAGGCATACCCCGCCTCCACCATGGTGAACAGCACCTCCTGCGTCTCACAAAAGATGACCTGGTCGGGCCCAACAGAGGTGACCAGCTGCCCCTGAATGGCGAAAAGGGAATTGGGGCAGGCGGGAGGGCGGCACGTGGCGATGCGCCCGGCCCCCTTGAGCTCCTCCAGCGTCATCTGCTCTTTGGCGGCCAGAGGATGGTCTGCCCGGCAGACGCAGACCACAGGGCAGCGTACCAACTCCCGGTAGACGCTGTTCTTGGGAGCGCTCTCCTGGAAGGTGAACATCAGCTGGATCTCGCCTTCTGCCAGCAGGCTATCCAACCCGCTGAAGGGGAGGAACCGCAGCAGGGGGAGCACCAGCGGCGCTTCCTGCCGGAGCCGGTCCAGAGCGGGACGGATGAGGGAGAGGTCGGCGGCGCTGCGGCAGCCGATCTCCAGCCGGACGGCCTGGCCCGTATGGGACTGCTTGACCCGGGCCTTGGAGATGCCGGTGAGCTTGAGAATCTCCCCGGCGTATTGCAGAAACATGTTTCCCTCCTGGGTCAGCCGTACCGTCTTGCTGGTGCGGCTGAACAGCTGGACTCCCAGTTCGTCCTCCAGGGTACGGATCTGGTGACTGACGGCGGGCTGGGTGATCCGCAGCTGCTCCGCGGCCCTGGAAAAATTCAGACAGTCCGCCACTGCCAGAAAGCACTCCAGTTGTGTGGTATTCAACCAATGTCCCTCCCAACCGGTGAAGTATTCTTGTGCAATGCGGAAAAACGATAAATGTTCTTTATAGATCATAACAGATTTGAATTTCACATGCAAGAGATGCTGTGCTATAAATAGTAAGGTACCTAACAAATTATCCCGGATGAAACCAGAGGAGGGACATGACCGTGGCAGTGGATCGGAGCCGATTGGCCCATGACAGCCGGCAGATCAACATTCAGATGGAACAGATGGCCAACCGGTGCCTGGCCGAGGCCGGGATCACCGGCGTGCAGGCCCAGATGCTGCTCTATTTGCTCAGGCATAGCGAGAGGGGCGTTTCGGTGACCGAACTGCACCAGGTCAGCGGCTATTCCAAGGCCACCATCTCCAATCTGGTGAAGCGGCTACGGGAGAAGGGTTATGTACGGGTGGAGCCCTGTCTGGAGGATGACCGGCGACGTCTGCTCTTCGGTACGGAAAAGGGCTGCCGCGTACAGGCTCTCTTGGCCAACTCAGTCCGGGATGTGGAGGACCAGCTCTATCGGGACTTCTCTCCGGAGGAGCTGTCCACCCTGGATCGCCTGCAAAAGCGCATGCTGCACAACCTGTGGACGTTCCAGACACATAGCAAAAGGGAGGCATCGGCAACGTGAAACAAGTATTGCACCAACTGGGGAGGTATCGGAAGGACACCTTCCTGTGTATCGCCATGGCGGCGCTGGAGGTCTTGATGGAGATCCTTCTGCCCTTCATTACCGCCATTATCATTGACCAGGGCCTGGAGGCGGCCAACCTGTCGGTGGTGTACCGCTACGGAGTCGCCATGGTGGTCATGGCATTGCTCAGTCTGACCTTCGGTGCGCTGGCAGGTAAATTTGCCGCCAGCGCGTCCTCCGGCCTGTCGGCCAATCTGCGGGAGGCCATTTATGCCAAGATCCAGACCTTCTCCTTCTCCAACATTGACAAATTCAGTGTGCCAGGTCTGGTGACCCGCATGACCACCGATATCACCAACGTGCAGAACGCCTTCATGATGGTGATCCGCATTGCGGTACGGGCGCCACTGATGCTCATTTTCAGCTACGTGATGTGCCTGATCATCAGCCCGCCCATGAGCTTGATGTTCCTGGTGGCGGTGGTCTTCCTGGTGGTGGTGCTGGGAGTCATTATGGTGGTCACCCTGAAAATCTTCAACCAGGTGTTCCAGAAGTATGACGACCTGAATGCCAGCGTTCAGGAGAACGTATCCGCCATCCGGGTGGTCAAGGCCTTTGTCCGGGAGGACTATGAGAACAACAAGTTCTCCAAGGCCACCGCCAAGCTGTACAAGATGTTCGTCAAGGCGGAAGGCCTGCTGGCCTTTAACAACCCGGCCATGATGCTGGCGGTCTACTTCTGCATCATCTCCGCCTCCTGGCTGGGCGCCCAGTTCATTGTAAGCGGCACCATGACCACCGGCGATCTGACCAGTCTGTTCAGCTACATCATGTCTCTGCTCATGAGCCTGATGATGCTCTCCATGGTGGTGGTCATGATCTCCATGTCCATGGCCAGCATCCGCCGCATCAGCGAGGTGCTCCGTGAGACCCCAGACCTGAAGGAGCCGGAGAAGCCGGTGACGGAGGTGGCCGACGGCGCCATCGACTTCGATCACGTCAGCTTTTCCTACAAGCAGGGCAGCGGAAAGAACGCTCTGTCCGACATCGACCTGCACATCAAGTCCGGCGAGACCATCGGTGTCATCGGCGGCACCGGCTCGGGCAAGAGCAGCCTGGTCAACCTGATCTGCCGCCTGTACGACGTCAGCGAGGGAACTGTCCGGGTGGGCGGCCTGGATGTGCGTCAGTACGACATGGAGGCCCTGCGCAACCAGGTGTCGGTGGTGCTCCAGAAGAACACCCTGTTCTCCGGTACCATCCTGGATAACCTGCGCTGGGGCAATCCGGACGCCACCGAGGAGGAGTGCATCCAGGCCTGCCGGGCGGCCTGCGCCGACGAGTTCATCGACCGGTTCCCCGACGGCTATCAGACCCGCATCGAGCGGGGCGGCGCCAATGTGTCCGGCGGACAGAAGCAGCGGCTGTGCATTGCCCGGGCGCTGCTGAAGAAGCCCAAGGTCCTCATTCTGGACGATTCCACCAGCGCGGTGGATACCACCACCGACGCCAAGATCCGGGCGGCCTTCGCTGAAAAGATCCCCGGCACCACCAAGATCATCATCGCCCAGCGTGTGTCCAGCGTGGAGCACGCCGACCGGATTCTAGTGCTGGATGAGGGTCGAATCAACGGCTTTGATACCCATGAACATCTGCTGGAGAACAACGCCATCTACCGGGAGATCTATGAATCCCAGGTCAAGGGCGGCGGCGACTTCGACCAGCCCGCGTAAGAAGAAGGAGAACTCGTTTATGACTCAAACCCAACAAAAGCCCCGGTCCACCGGGGTGCTCAACCGGGTGCTCCGCTACATGCTCCGTTTTTACGGACCGGTTTTTCTGGCGGTCATCCTCTGTATTCTGGTCTCTGCCGTGGCGACTGTGGTGGCAGCCACTTTTCCCCAGACCCTGGTAGACGACTACATCGTTCCTATGCTCAGCAGTGGTTCCCGGGACTTCAGCGGCCTGGCGGCCGATATCGTGAAGCTGGCCTTCGTTATGCTGGCCGGCGTAGTGGCTGGCTTTGGCTACAACCGGATCATGGTCAACATCAGCCAGGGCACTATGCGCCACTTGAGAGATGATCTGTTCCGCAGCATGGAGGCCCTGCCCATCCAGTACTTTGATACTCATGCCCACGGCGACATCATGTCGGTCTACACCAACGACGTGGACACCCTGCGGCAGCTGATCAGCCAGAGCATTCCCCAGGTCATCAACTCCGGCATCACCATGGTGGCCACCCTGGTGACCATGCTGCTGTTGAATCCGTTCCTGACTATCATCTCAGTGGCCACGGCCATCGTTATGCTGCTGGTCACCTCCCGCTTTTCCAAGCTGTCCGGCAAGTATTACGTCAGACAGCAGCGGGACTTGGGTATTGTGGACGGTTTCATTGAGGAGATGCTGGACGGCCAGAAGGTGGTAAAGGTGTTCTGCCATGAGCAGGCCGCCATGGACGACTTCCACAAGGTAAATGAGGCCCTGCGGGAGAGCGCCAACAAGGCCAACCGCTACGCCAACCTGCTCATGCCCATCAACGCCAACATCGGCTGGCTCAGCTATGCGTTTGTGGCCATCGTGGGTGCTCTGCTGGCCATCAATGGTCTGGCGGGTGTGACTCTGGGTACGGTGGTTACCTTTGTAGGCCTGAACAAGAGCTTCACCCAGCCCATCACCCAGGTCAGCCAGCAGGTCAACTTCGTAGTTACTGCTGCCGCCGGCGCCCAGCGTGTCTTTGAGCTGATGGACCAGAAGCCGGAGGAGGACGAGGGCTATGTGGAGCTGGTCAACGCCAAAGAGGGGGCGGACGGTCAACTAGCGAGAGTACCGAGCGCACCAACGTGTGGGCCTGGCGGCATCCCCACAAGGCGGACGGCACCATTACTTACACCAAGCTGGAGGGAAGCGTGGTCTTTGACGATGTGGACTTCGGATATACGCCGGATAAGATCGTACTCCACAACATCAGCCTGTGGGCCGAGCCGGGGCAGAAGATCGCCTTCGTAGGCGCTACCGGTGCCGGCAAGACCACCATCACCAACCTGATCAACCGTTTTTATGACATTGCCGATGGCAAGATCCGCTACGACGGCATCAATATCAATAAGATCAAAAAGGCGGACCTGCGCCGTTCCCTGGGCATCGTGCTCCAGGATACCCATCTGTTTACCGGTACGGTGATGGACAACATCCGCTACGGCAATCTGGATGCCACTGACGAGGAGTGCATCGCGGCGGCACAGCTGGCCAATGCAGACGGCTTTATCCGCCGCCTGCCCGACGGGTATGATACCATGCTGACCGGCGACGGCGCCAACCTGTCCCAGGGTCAGCGCCAGCTGCTGGCCATTGCCCGGGCGGCGGTGGCCGATCCGCCGGTGCTCATTCTGGATGAGGCAACTTCCTCCATTGATACCCGCACCGAGAAGCTGGTGCAGGACGGTATGGACGCCCTCATGTGCGGACGTACCACCTTTGTCATTGCTCACCGGCTGTCCACGGTGCGCAACTCCGACTGTATCATGGTCATGGATCAGGGCCGCATCATCGAGCGGGGTACCCACGACCAGCTTATTGAGAAGAAGGGCAAGTACTACCAGCTGTACACCGGAAACCTGGCGGAAGAGGCGTGCTGACCGGTATTACATCAAAAAAGCAAGGCTCCCCAACAGGGGAGCCTTGCTTTTTTAAAGGTCGGACGGTTTGGGAGAAACCGGAAGGGGACCCACAGAACCTACACAGCGGTTGATGGGGGTGCCCATGTTGTGGAACTTCTCCTCGTAGTCGGTCATAACGCCGCAGATGCCGTTGGCGTGGAGGTTCCGGGTGACCTGGGAGAGCTGGAAACCGGCCTTGGGGAACTGGAACAGGGACCACTCAAACAGATCATGGTTGTCCGTCTTGAAATGGATCTCACCCTTGCGGGAGAGCACCTGCCGGTAGCGCAGCAGGAAGTCGGGATGGGTGAGACGGCGCTTGGAGTGGCGGTTGCCCGGCCAGGGATCGCAGAAATTGATGTAGATGCGGTCTACCTCGCTGGGGGCAAAGAGCTCGGTCAGCTCTGCGGCGTCACCGTCGATAAAGAAGACGTTGTGCAGGTCCATGGCACACACCCGTTCCATGGCAATGACCATGGCGTCGGGGACTCGCTCCACCGCGATATAGAGGGCCTGGGGATTCTGCGCCGCCGTTTCAGCGGTAAAACGGCCCTTGCCGCAGCCAAGCTCCAGGAAGAGCTCCTTGGCTTGAGGCATCAGACTTTGCCAGCGGCCCCGCATAGCCTTGGGGTCGGAAATCAGTACACGGGCACAGCGCTCCATCCGCGGCGCCAGATTGGGCTTTTTTCGCATTCGCATGAGTATCTTCACCTCGCAGAGAGCATCATACCATATTTAAATGGAGTCTTGCAATCCTTCCCAGCATATATTATAATGATATCCGTTCTGTGTGAACGCGTGTGATGTATAGAAAATCGTCGCGCTGTATTTGGGAGCATACCGGGCCCATCCATGAGGGAAAAAGCCTAACCCCACTATCCGCTGGGACACTACCGGAAGCGGGAACCAGTTCCGCAAAGCCGTTGGTCAAAAATCGGCGTTGACCACATGTTTGACCACAATTGGAAAATTTCATATCCGGGTGTAGCGCAGTTGGTAGCGCGCTTGCTTTGGGAGCGATTTTCCGCCTATCCACGATGGGAACAGCCAAAGCCCGGAACCCCTTGCAACACGGTCGTTTGCGGGATTTTTCCGGGCAGAAAAACCGGCCCAAAAACCGCTTTGACCACATAAATGACTACAGACAGGAAAAACTTTGATTTTCGCCTTGACCGTGGTATAATAGTTCAAAACTGAATATCCGGGTGTAGCCTATCGGTTAGGCACTTGGTTTGGGACCAAGGTCAGGCTGGTTCGACTCCAGTCACTCGGACCAAACCAATAGGCGAAAAAGACTATTTGCAGAAAAAGCAAGAGTTTTCAAGCCTTTCAAGGCCCTTTAGCTCGAATGCTAAAGGGCCTTGAACTTTGACTATTTGCCGAGGAAAAACGAATACAGATCAGACTCGAACCCGCCTCCAGCCGTACAAGATACAGCAATATGCCCAGCCGAAGTTGTTCAACAGCTTCGGCTTTAATTTTTGAAAGGAATGCGTATGAAAACAGAAACGACAGCAAATAAATCTTATTTTTCCGAACTGGCCCTCCGCCTCCGGCAAACGGGCTTTGTGGTCCTGCCAGAACAGGATGGTTTTCTCCCGGTAGAGTGGAACGACCAGCCTCTGTGCCGAGTCGCCAGCACAGGCGGCATCCGATACCGACAGGAGGATATGACCGACTCAGATACCGAGCTGGCCTGTGACCGGGCCGCGGATATCGCCGCCACGGTCAGGGAGTACATGACTCTCCTGGATAAAGCCCCATTGCTGAAAGCGGACAGCCTGCACGAACCATATCAAGTACTGGCGGAGTTCAATGATGTTGTGCTTGCCGCCCTCCCCGGCAAACACGGCGTTCAATTCACCACCTGGGCGTGGATCAATGAGCGTACCAGCCTGTGGCAAGGTCATTATGCTGGAAATGACTATCAGGCGGCAAAGCGGGACTTTGCCATCCGCTCCGGCCTGCTGGACAAGCACCAGCTTTTTTCTAAGGAGCAGCTTGCGGAGGTCTACCGCTGCGTCCACGAAACGCTGGAGAATCATTATCCCATCACCGCGGAACGCCAAAAGCTGCTGGAGGGCGTGGCGGCGCAGATCGAATGTGCGGTTCCTGCCCTGGCAGAGCTGGTCAGCCAGTCAAATCAGAAGGAATTGGAGGCAGCAGAAGATACGGAATATCAGGGCATGACCCAGCAATTCTAAATCATCATCAACACAGGACAAGGCCGTATCCCGTTTGGGACGCCGGCCTTTTTTGCCGCCCTTTCGGGATAAAGGTCCCATCCGGAAAGGACAGCACGTGACGAAATACTTCCTGCGAGACACCCCTCTGGCGGGGCTGGAGCGGCAGATGATGACGCCGCCCCACTTCTCCCCTCGCGGCGGAGGCCAAATGATCCTCTGCCGGTTTCGCTACCGGCCCGAGGATGTGGCCTGCAAGCACTGCACCAAATACAGAAGAAAGCAATGCACCATGCCGGTATGCCCTTGGATCGAGGAGCGTGCGGAGGCGGGGGCGGTCACCTATTCCTCCCTGGCGGCTGACTATTATCGGAACTGGCAGAGCGGCAGGCTGGGAGAGCGGATCGCGGAGCTGCTCTCCAACAAGAAAGCAGTCGCCTACTATGACGCCGCCCACACCTCCCGCTTCCTGTTCTATTATCCCTATCTGCTCCGTCATCATGGCGATGACACAGGCCGGCGCCGTCTGGCTACCATGTACCTGCTGACCGCCACAGAATCGCTCTGCCGCGCCGTACCGAATATCTTTGGCCTCTGGAGCATCCGCCTCAGCGGGTGGGACACCGTGCGGGCGATGAGTGAGCAGGAATATGTGCTCTATCAGGCGGCAAAGGGGCTCTATCAAAACCACCAGTACATCTCATTCCAGGAACTATGCGACCGAGAGCTGGTGGATGATACCGCCCTGACGCTGATCCTGGACGCGATGCTGATCGCCCACTACGGCAAGGCCATGTTCACCATCGGCGGAACGGGAGGTGAGGTCTGATGGCTCCCTTGGTGCAGGCGGTGTTGGCCAATCAGGAGCATCCTGAATATGGCGTGGCCACCATCCCATTCCCCATCCCCAACGAGGAATATGACCACTGTGTTGAGCTTCTATCCGCACTGGAGATCGGCGATCCCGTCCACCGGGATTGTCAGGTCATGGAGATCAGCAGCAGTTTTCCCGTGTTAAAGCGAATGGAGATGCTCACCGTCAATCTGGACGAGCTGGACTACCTGGCAAAGCGGCTGGACAGCTTTGATGTTGGTGAGGCCGCGCAGTTTCAGGCCATGGCGGAAAAGCTGGATCTTCGGGATATGACAGACTTTATCAACCTGACCTTCTGCTGCCAGCAGGCCACGGTGATCACGGACTTCTCCGATCTGGAGGCCATAGGCCGTGACCACTACATGAACCTGCATGGCGGCTGCGCCAGGACGGAAGAACTGGACGCTCTGGACGGATATGAGACTGCGCTGCTGCTCATTGAGGGCGGAGGCGGGACAGTCACACCCTATGGCGTGGTGTATGACAACGGCATGCGGCTGTCCAGTATCTATGACGGCCGCCATCTCCCGGAGTTTTTCTACGAGGACTGCGCGGCCTCTGTAACGCTTTCGGTGATCGGAAAGCCGGAGCAGCAGGAAACGCTCTATTTCCCCTGCGCGGAGAGCAAGATCGCCCGCGCGGTGCGGCGGCTGGGCGCGGACAGGCCGGAGCAGTGTATTGCAGTCTTGGATACCGCCGAACTCAGCGACGCGGTCCGGAGCGTCTTTGAGCGTGAATATCCTCTGAATGAGCATCTGGCTGCCCTGAACGCCCTGACCCGGCACCTGCGAAAGTTCGACGGGCAGGCAATGGAGAACTTCCATACTGTTTTCGATACAGTCTGGCCCCAGACGCCGGAGGAGATCCTGGCCCTGGCGGAAAATCTTCACGAGTTTACGGTGGTGCCGGACATCAGCACCGCGGAGGAATATGGGCGTTATATGATCCAGGAGTCCGGCCATTTTGAGGTGGACCCAAATCTGGAGGACTATATCAACTACCAGAGCTACGGAGAGCGCCGTATCCGGGAGGAGGGCGGGCTTTTTGGAGACCGGGGCTATGTGGCCTACCTGGGGACAGCGCAGGAGATCAGCGAGATTGTGGCCCGGAACATCCCAACAGAGCAGATGGAGCAGGGCCCGCAGATGGGAGGCTTGTCATGATCGAACTGCATCTGACCCGCGGGGATAACCAGGAGGGCGTCCGCCTGCGCTTTCCCACAACACCCGCGGAGATCGGCGAGGCGTTCGCCCTGCTGGATACAGTCAGCCGCTATGCCGGGGATGTCAGAATCCTGGATGTCAAAAGCCCGGTTGCCAATATCGGGCAGTATGTCCGCTATGCGGACCTGAACAGCAGAGAGGACATGCAAAAGCTCAACACGCTGGCCGAAAGGATCGGCGGGATGAGCAAGCGTCAGCGGGATATCTTCGCCGGAGCGTTGGATGCCGAAAGCGTCAACGGGCTGGATGATGTGCTTCGTGTCTCAGAGTCGCTGGAGGAATATACCATCATCCCCAATGTGAGCTCGGATACCGATCTTGGTAAATATGTGGCTGCTGCCGGACTGCTCCACGGCGATCCCCGGTTTCCGGAAAAAGCATGGCCGTATTTGGATTTTGCCAAGATCGGCGCAGAGTATTATGCCGACCGAGGCGGCGCTTATACCTACAGCGGCTATGTCCTGCGCAAACAGTCAGCAGAGCCTGAACAAAAGGAGGATTCGGTGATCCGGCTCCAGCTGGAAACCACCGGGACAGTCTGCGTTCTGCATCTTCCCGCAGAGGAAACAGAGTTGGACGCCGCAAAAGCACAGCTTGGGATCACGGACTTCGCGGAGGCCAGGATCGAAGCGGTTGAATTTCTCGTCCCTTATCTGGAAGAACATATTCCTGTGGACTGCGTCAGCGTGGAGTCCGCCAACGAGCTGGCGATGGCCGTGCGGGAGATGGGACAGACAGACGGCGAGCTGCTGAAATACCTTGCCGTCCTGTCAGCGGAGCAGCCGGAGGACTTTCCCGCCGCTCTGGATCTGGCGCTGGAGCTGGACGATTATGAGCGTGTCCCTGACGACCAGGAGGAATATGGAAAGCAGGTTCTGCGGCGATTCGGCGTCGATGAAGACGTTCTCGATATTCTTGAACTCTACACGGATTTCGAGCGGCTCGGTGAGGCTTACATGGAGGAGGACGATGTCCAGCAAACCGAATTTGGCTTTGTGCGACGCATCAGTACGCCCTTTCCAAATCAGACGCAGTCCCAGCAAAGCATGTAGTCTATAATAGGAGGTCAAAATTGCCCTTGCAGGAAATGAGCCAAGCCGCTGGGTGCAGAATTATAGCTCGGCAGGTCCTGGTGGGTTTCCGCCGCAGTTAGTGTTAAGGAAAATAAGTATGGACTTTCGAGAATCAGCGTGGTATTGTTCCCGTTACCAAAAAGCGAAGGAGGCACGCTATGAGTATCAATATCAAAACCGATCCCCTGCGATCAGCCATATTGTTCGGCAGGCCGGTACTGTTCACTCCCCAGCGTATCCCGCGGGAGGATGTCCCGGAAGGCTGGTATTACTACGAACTGAGAGGCAGCGTCCGCAATGCCAAAAAGCCCATCGCACTGTCAGACCGCGCCCGTATAAATCCCATTGGCTCTGTCCTTTCCCCCGTTCCCCTGAAACGGGCCGACACAATATCCCGCAGAGTGAACAGGCAGTTCCTCCTGCTTGGAGAGACCATGACACTGCGAGACTACTGCCGGAACAACAGCCTGGAATATCCCTTTCACAATCAAACATTTGCCATTCGGCCCGCTTCACCCGAGGAAGCGGGCTTTTTCTACGCCATGAGTCCGGAGGAAGATGCGAAATTCGGCTGCGTCGGCTATGTCCGCATGGATTTCGGACGGAGCGGCACGGAGTTCTGGCACACCTGGTGGCCGAGAGGCCCGGAGGAGCTGAACTCCCCGGAATTCAAGTCCGAATTGCAGGATGTGGTGGATGAGCTGCGAAATAACGTCCTGAAGAACTTCTCCGCCATGGCTGGCTACTGCCGGGGCCATGGCGGAGAGATCAGCGGCGGCTGGGTACAGAACTACGGTTATATCGTGGAGACAGAGAACTATCGCTACTGCCTGCGGTGCAACCCCGTAGCCGGTGAGTATCAAGCCTATCTGACCGCCTTTGACCTCCGTGTCCAGAGACAGAATATGACAGATAAGCCGGTGGTGGGGCGGGTGACCTTTGCCAGCGGCGAACAGGTGGAGTACACGGATGCGGAGGCATATCTCCAGTGCATCCGGGAGGAGCTGCCAGACCATCCGGCCACCGGCTTCCGGTATGAAACGCTGACCGATGACCCCACAGTCCGCAAGCAGGTGGACGATATCCTGTACGACCTCTACGGCGAGGAAAACCCCCGCCTGTTGGAGGACTAT
The DNA here is from genome assembly GCF_017811815.1 of Flavonifractor sp. AGMB03687. GTDB lineage: Bacteria > Bacillota > Clostridia > Oscillospirales > Oscillospiraceae > Flavonifractor. The sequence continues at coordinate 368,702 of NZ_JADKZI010000004.1, read as the reverse complement.
CAAAATACGCCCGATGAGGGCATGACGATGGGGGGATTGTCATGAACAGTATTCCGAAAGAGTGGCTGGCTTTCCTGCGGGAGCAGTACCCCGCGGGCAGCCGAATCAAGCTCAGAGAGATGAAAACCGATCCAGATCCAATTTCTTCTGGAGCCATGGGAACGCTGGACTTCATCGACGACGCCGGCCACTTCCACATGAGGTGGGACAACGGAAGAACATTGTCGCTGGTCATTGGTGAGGACAGCTTTACCGTCCTGCCGCCCGAACCCACCACCATGAAACTCTATATGCCCCTGACCGCTGACCTCTATGAGCGGAACGAATGGGGCGATATGGAGGAGGAAGGTACTCCGTTGGACGGCAGGGAGCTGCGGACCTATGAAGGGGATATCCTTGCCGCATTGGTGAAGAACCGGATGCCGGAGGAAACCGAGCGCGGGATCATGCACTGGTACGGCAAAAATGACAGTGTGGATGACAAGGTCAGGTCTGTGGTATTCACTGCTGAGGAGCGGAACGGCCAGCTTTGGGGCGTGGCGGAGTGTCGGGTGGTCGGCACCCTCACCCCGGAAGAACTGGACACGCTCAAGGAGTATGTCTCCGGACAGGCTTCAGACGGCTGGGGTGAGGGCTTTGAGCAGCGGGAGATCGAGGCAGATGGCGGTGAGTTGTATGTCCATCTCTGGAATTGGAACAACTGGAGCATCCAGACCGAGGAGGAGCGGTTCAGTCCTAAAATTGCGGAGGGATTGCCGGAGCTGTGCTTCTCCACCATCCTGACCACCGGCGAATTGATCTGCATCAAGCGGGGCGAGACCGGTTACTACCCCTCCGACTGGGACACCGGTGACAAGGAACGGAATGTGGAGCTGGCGGACCAGCTCAATGAGCAGCTTGGCGTGACCATGTGGCAGCGCAAGGCCATGGAGGTGGGCAGTATGTGCGGCTGGGGATGTCCCGGTGCTGACCCTGCCAAGTATCTGGAAGATTTTCAGCCGAAGACAGGAGGGTTGACGCTTGAATAAGGTGTTTCGGGTAGAACTGTCTGGAGGCAACGGCTGTTACTGCGAACTGGAGCTTCCCGCCGCCCCCTATGAACTGCTGGACGCGCTGGAGCGGCTGCAAATGCCCATGGACGGCAAGCCGGACTGGGATATCCTCGAGTATAACGACTTTCCGTATCTCCATATTCATCTGACGGATGAATGCGATCTATTTCAGCTCAATGCACTGGCAGACAGGCTGGCGCGGCTGGATGAACGGCAGAAAGCCGCGTTCGAGGGGCTGTTCCAGGTGGAGGTCTCCAAAAAGTATGGTCCGATCCAGATATCCACGATCATCGACCTGGCCTACAGCACGGACTGCTGCCATGTGCTGAGTGAGGTGCAGAACGACTCCCAGCTCGGCAGGTTTTATGCGGAAAACGGTTTTATGCCGGAGCTTGACGCCATCCCTGACAGCGTGTTTCAAATGCTGGATTTTGAAATGCTGGGCAGAAAGGCCCGCATGGATGAGGGCGGCGTATTCACCAGCCATGGTTATGTGACGCAGGACTCAGACTTGGAGCAGGTCTATGATACCCTTGACCTCCGCCTCCGCAGGCCGGACTATGCGGTTCTGATGGAACTGACAAATGGCGAACACAATGTTTCGCTGCCGCTGCCAGCGTCACACCTGATGATTGATAACAAGCTAAAGTCCATTGGAGCGGAAGCGTGGCAGAATATCCGATTCCGCTGTCTGGACTGCGCGGCACCCGCCCTGAAGGATCTGGTGGACGAGGCCGTCAGCATCACCCATGTCAACCGGCTGGCGCAGCATCTGGCGCGGCTTGGACCGGAGGAACTGACAAAGTACAAAGCAATCCTCATAGCAGAGGATCCCTCAGATATCAATGAGGCGTCCCGGCTGGCCGGACAGCTGGACGAATATATGGTGGAGCCGGATGTGCGCACCATGCCGGAGGTGGCGGAGAATGAACTTCGGATCATCCTTGGTGACGAAGCGGCGGAGCTTCTGCTCCCCCATGTGACCCTTTGGCGGTATGGGGAGGCTCTGCTCCAGAAGTACGGCAGTACAGTGACTGAGTACGGCCTGGTAGAGAGGCGGGACGGCCAGGTCATGGCAGAACAGCCCCAGCGGGGCGGAATGGAGATGATGTAATGTGGGAATTTGAGGAACTGATGATACTTCCGGGAACAGAACAGGAACGGGACTGGCTGGCGGAGCGGTTGTCCACATTGAGCAAGAAGGAAAAGCACATTGTCAGCGCCATTGTCATCAGCGCGCGACCGGAATCCATGGCGGAGGCCATCAATCAGCTGCTCTCCATGGAGGACTATGGGGTGTGCTTTCCCGCGGGAAGCTACGCACAGCTGGGGAGCTTTTATCTCCGGCACGAAGCCCATCTGCCGGAACGCACTATGTACTACGCGGATCTGGAACGGATCGGCATGATGTATGAGGACCGACACCCCGGCCTGTTCATCGGGAGCTGCTATGTGGCCTATCCGTCCGGCCCCGTCCCTCTCCGCTACACCGGCCAGGGGCTCATTCCGGAGGATGACGGCTGGAGCGTCAAGGTGAAGCTGGCCTCCCCCACAATACCGGAGGGGGTATGGCTGCGCCTGCCGGATCACTCCGCCGTAAGCGGCCAGCCGGACGAGGTGGCCCTGGCCCTGGACGAGCTGAATGTCCGAAGTCTGGAGGACTGTGTCCTGATGGACGCCCGGTGCGGCCGGCCCCAGTTGGGGGACCTGATGGAGCAATATGCAGACGCTCTGGAGCTGGTCAACGACGGCAGCGACCTGGGCTATACCATTGACGAGAACAGCCGCAGCCAAACCGTTACCGTGAATCCCAACGACACCCAGACTATCCGTTTTTACAACAACGCAGTGGGCGGCGTGGAGATCATCAAGATCAGTTCAGCGGACAAGACCGAGCGCATCCCCAACACCACCTTTGAAATTCGCAGGGTATCGGATGACGCTCTGGTGGACACCGTGACCACCGGGAAAACCGGCAGCGTCTTTGTGACACTACCGGATGACAGCTACTATGCGGTAGAGACCGAGAGCGCCGAGGGCTTCAAACTGGATTCCACACCCCACTATTTCACCGTGAAGGACGGGAGCTGTCCACCGCTGACCGTGACCAACGCGCCTATTTCCGGTATTTTGATCCACAAGGTCTCAACGGCGGACGGCTCCGGGATCTATGGCGTGACCTTCCTGCTCTACGATGCGAACAAGAACCCCATCGGCCAGTACACCAGTGACCAGGACGGCTATGTCTATATCGATGATCTCCCCGGCTCCGGGCGGTTTTACCTGCGGGAGCTGGAAAATGAGGGATATGTCCCGGATACGCAGCTCAAGACCGTCTATGTCACCGCGGGGACGACCACGGAAATCGAATGGGAGAATACACCTATCACCGGCCAAATCCAAGTGACCAAGACCTCCGCGGACTACAACAGTATGAACGGCTGGCCTGCTGGGACGCCCATCCCCAACACCATCTTTGAAATCTATAACTACAGGACGGGCAAGCTGGTGGACACGATCAAAACAGGGAAAAACGGCGTTGCCGTCAGCAAGCCCCTCCCCTTGGGCCGCTACCAGGTGATCGAATCCCAGAGTGCGGACTTCTATGGCCTGGATCAGACGCCCATTGATGTGGAGATCGAGTTCGCCGGCCAGATCGTTAAGGCGGCCATGACCAACAAGAGCCTGTATACCAATGTCAGCATCAAGAAAACAGGCTACACCGAGGTCATGCCCGGCCAGTCCATCCGCTATGACTTTTCCGGCATCGCCAACAACTCCACCACCAGCCTGACCAGTTTTTATTGGAGGGATACCCTGCCCGTGCAGGCAGTGCGGCTGGATAAGATCGTCACCGGCACCTACAATGTGCAGGGCAATTACAAGGTAGTCTTCAAGACCAACCTGAACGGCGAGTACCGCACCATGTACGACAACCTGAGCACCATGCAGAACTATATGCTGGACGCCTCTCCCGCCGCGCTGGGGCTGGCCTCCAACGAGTATGTGACGGAGTTCATGGTCTCCTTCGGCGTTGTCCCCGCCAACTTCCGGCAGGTGGAGGCACCCAAGGTGTACTGCAATGTGGTTTCCTGGCTCACCGGCGGTACCCAGTTCACCAACCAGGCGGACGCGGGCGGCGTTTACGACGGCCAGTGGATCATGGCAACCACCCGCTGGGTGACCAGGGTCTATAAGCCCTCCAAGCCCCTGCCCCGCACCGGCTATTGATCGTTCCATCTCATTTCACCAGGAGCGCCGTCCTAACAAGGCGGCGCTCCCACTTTATAAACGCACAGGAGGTTTTCAAGATGAAGCACAAGAAAATCATCCGCGCCCTGACCCTTGTTCTTGCCCTGACGCTGGTCTGCTGCGTCCCCGCCTTTGCCGCGGGGGATGTGGCCTCCGCCGTGGAGAGCACCTGGAAGGACGCGGCGGCGCAGATCAAGACCGTGGTGGACAATGTGGTCTTCCCGGCGCTGGATATGATCCTCGCCATTGCGTTCTTCACCAAACTGGCCATGGCGTACTTCGACTATAGAAAGCATGGCCAGTTCGAGTGGACCGGCCCGGTGATCCTGTTCGCCTGTCTGGTCTTTACCCTCACCGCGCCCCTCTACATCTGGGGCATCATCGGGATCTGAGGCATGCATATGACCTTTTTTGAACGGGAGCTGCGAAAGATCGTGCAGCCCATCTATCCCGACGCGGTATTTGTGGGCCGGGCCTGCTATGTCCGCCTGAGCGAGATGAACCGGGCCAAGCTGCAGTTCGTCACCTGCGGCATGGCGGATCGCTATGAGGCGATCCAGATGACCATCCTGAACCGCAACGACGGGCAGGTGGACGCCCTGCGCCTGCGCTTTGCGGACCTCTGGGGCAAGGGGCAGACGGATAACCCCTACATTCGGCGGAGCGGTCCCTACGCATGGACGGATAATGGGCAGACCGACTGGTACGCCTACCGCCCTACAGCGGCGGACTATGAAACGCTGACCAACGCAGTCTCCAGCTATCTGGAAGTATTCCAGGAGCAGACCGCCGCCCAGCAGTGGCAGCAGACCATGTAAACAAACGAAGGGGCCGTACCATCTGTGCGGCCCCTTGACTGTCCCAGAAACGGATGATACGGCCTTTGAAACGAGGTGAGTCATTCATTGTTCATCTGGGACTTTGTAGCCGCCACCATCATGGACAACCTCATCGACTGGTTCTATGGCCAGGTGGTGGGCTTTCTCGGCAACTTCTTCTCGGCCATGGGCAACATGGGCGTGGAGCTGTTCGAGCTGGAGTGGGTGCAGGCCATCGTGCTGTTCTTTTCCCAGCTTGGCTGGGCGCTGTTTGGCGTGAGCCTGGTGGTATGCGCCTTTGAGTTCGGCATCGAGTACACCACCGGCCGGGCCAATCTCCAGCACACCGCCCTCAACGCCATCAAGGGCTTCCTGGCGGTCAGCCTGTTCACGACGGTACCCATCCGGCTCTATGCCCTTTCCGTATCGCTGCAAGGGCGGCTCAGCGCCGGGATCACCGGCTATGGGACCAGCATCGGGGATGTGGGGCAGCAGATCATCACGGACCTGAACAGCGTGGAGAGCATCGCGGATATGACGCAGGTGACGCTGGACTTCGGCATCGGCCTGATCACCAGCCCCATCATGCTCCTGTTCTGCATCATCCTCATGGCCTACGCGGTGATCAAGGTGTTCTTCGCCAATCTGAAGCGGGGCGGCATCCTGCTCATCCAGATCGCCGTGGGGAGTCTCTATATGTTCAGCATCCCCCGCGGATATGTGGACGGGTTCACCCAGTGGATCAAGCAGGTCATCGGCCTGTGCCTGACGGCCTTCCTGCAATCCACCATCCTTGTGGCTGGGCTTATGGTCTTCAAGGACCACGCCCTGCTGGGGCTGGGCCTCATGCTCTCCGCGGGAGAAGTGCCCCGGATTGCCGGGACCTTCGGGCTGGACACCACGACAAGGGCCAATATCATGAGCGCAGTCTACACCGCACAGGCCGCCGTCAACACCACCCGCACCGTTGTGCAGGCGGTGGCGCCGAAATAAGGAGGAGCGTTGTATATGACAGAAGGAAAAGAAAACCGTCCACCTAAAATCTACGCGATCTGGGTGGAAGCGAGGCCGGAGAGTCCCATGGCGGGGCTCTCCGGCTTTTTATCTGAGAACGGCCAGCGCCTGTTCTTTACTGAGTGTGGGAGCGCGAAACAGAAGCTTTGGGATATGGAGGCGCTCCGTCTCAACCGTCATCCCGCTGTAAAGTACCAATGTGTGGAGTATCCAGGCGGCCATGATATAGAGCGGAGTGTTCAGGCTGAATTGATCAAGGCTCTTGATACAACGCCAGACCCCGGAGTCATGCGGTATGCAGTCATAGACCGTATCTATGGCAACACCGGAGGCGGATGCATGGTGGGGACGCTGGCCGTGCGGCTCCCGGAACTGGATAAGACTATTTGGATCAACTGCAATGATGAGGGTGTGACCATCACCTCAGCCGACTATGTGTGGAACGAGGATGACAGCGGGAGCTGGGAGCGGTATGAGGATGTGGTCCTGCGGGAGATCAGCTTCTGGGATCACACCCCGGAGGACTTGGGCCCTCTGCTCCCCGCTGTTCGGGAAGCTGTCGCCTACACCATGGACAAGGAGCTGGAACACACCTCCGGACTGCTCAGGATCCCGGCAAAATGGCTGCCGGAGGTGTACCGCCAGGCCGCCGATCCGGAATATCTGGACTGGGCCGCGGCAAATGAACACGCGGTGGAATTCGGCAGAGAGGGTGTGGTGGTCAACGACCCGGCCTATCTCTTCCGCTCAGAGACACAGGAAAATGCCCCTGGCGCGGTGGTCTACATCGCTTCCCCCTTGTCCGGGGATGTGGAACAGAACCTCCAGTTTGCCCGGCAGGCGTGCCGGTATGCCATCTCCCAAGGCGTAACGCCCTTTGCGCCACGTTTGCTCTACACCCAGATGCTGGATGACAGCGCCCCGGAGGAACGGCAGCTCGGCATTGCCATGGGAAACCGGATGCTGAAACGGTGCGACGAGCTTTGGCTGTGCGGGGACCGGATCAGCCCCGGCATGACGGGAGAAAAAGAACTGGCGGAGCGTTTCGGCATCCCCGTGCGGAGCGTCAGCACGGAGGAGATCCAGTCCACGGAGCTCTCGCATACAGAGGGGATGGGGATGGCCATGGGGTGACCCTGACGATGGGGAGTCTCTTCGACGGCATCGGCGGATTTCCCCTTGCGGCGGAGCGGCATGGTATCAGAACGCTTTGGGCCAGCGAGATCGAGCCGTTCCCCATGAAGGTCACAGAACAGCGGTTCCCGAGCATGGCCCATAAGGGCGACATTACAAAGTTGAGCGGCAGGCTGCTGTTCCCTGTGGACATCATCTGCGGGGGCAGCCCGTGTCAGGATCTCTCAGTGGCCGGGGCGCGCGCCGGATTGTCTGGCGCCCGCTCCGGTCTTTTTATGGAGCAGATCCGCATCGTCAAGGAGATGCGGACGGCGGAGAGAGAACGGGGCCGCACGGCAGCCGACATCCGTCCCCGCTGGCTATGCTGGGAGAATGTGCCTGGCGCGTTCAGCAGCGGATCGCCCAAGGGTGAGGACTTTCGCATCGTGCTGGAGGAGATCATTCGGATCCATGACGCCGGCGCGGAGGTTCCACGGTCCTATCCCTATTCGTGGCCGGACGCGGGAGATATCGCGATAGAGACCGGCTTCTCACTGGCGTGGCGCTGTCTGGACGCACAGTTCTGGGGCGTCGCTCAGCGGAGAAAGCGCATTTTTCTGGTGGCGGACTTCGCCGGCCCTCTCGCGCCCCTGCTCCTGTTTGATAGTTTAAACACGGAGGTTTGACCATGCAGAACTACGACAGCAACGGCCAGATGATGCTGTTCTCTCTGGATGAGCCTGATGATGTAGATGATATATTCGAGAGCCAGCCAAAACAAAAAAGCAAAGCCGTGTCCCTGTCCGTGCTGATCTCCATCCCCTATTTCCACCTGGACCTGTCCAGGGGCCATGTGGATCTGTTTGGGTGCCATTATTGGGAACTCCGCTCCCCGTGGCGGGAAAATGGTCCGCCGCTCAACACCGGACCGGCTCCGCGGGAGCCTGTCAAGTGTGCTTTGTCCGATATCCTGGAAACCAGCCCCCGGAGAAAATACTATCTGAGCAGGACGGCCTGCCTGGGTATCCTGCGGCGGGCGGAGGAACGGGGCAAAGAGCTGCCGGCACAGCTCAAGGCGGCGCTGATGGCGCAGGCGGGACTGATTCTCAGGCCGGGACAACCATATCATACCGCAACAGAGCCTGTCGGCTTCGATGGCTACAATGGAGATATCACCGATCAGGTCTCCGCAACACTTGGCACCAATTGCGGCATGTCTACCGGGCGTAACGGAGTGATCGCACCAACAGCTTTTGCGGCCAATCAGCGGGAGAAGGTGAATTGCCGCAAAGCGGCAAGAGAAGCCGCCCTGGGGCGCGAGGTGCGGGATATCCACGATGTAGCGGGGGCTTTGGGCGCACAGCCGGGAATGAAACAGCAGGCTTTTATTGCTGAAAATTGTCTCAACCCATGGGATACGCAGCAGGCCCGTGTGTTTACCCCAGAGGGAAAAGCTCCAACCCTGGCCGGCGCGGACGGCGGAGGCGGGCGGATTCCCGGCGGGCTGCTGTTTGCCGCAGGCGTGGTGACCAAGGGAAACGGCGAGTGCTATCTCAGCCCGGAACGGCATACGTCCATAAGCGGCGGGGGCGGTATGCCCGGCCAGGGCTATCCCTGTGTACTGACCGCAGGTTTCTGTGCCGGAGCCGCGCCTACAGCGGGCGGGATCGGATATCAGGAGGAGATCGCGCCCACATTGAAAGCCGCTGAGAGTGGAACGAACATGGTGCCGTCCGTCCTCTGCCTGAATGACCAGGGCGGCGCGGCCATGGGGTGCAGCAAGGATGTCTCCGGCACCCTGCGGGCACAGGAGCATGGACACCAGCCGCTGGTCTATGAGAATCACGGCGTTGATGCCCGTTATACCGGCCCGCACCCTATATCTCCCACACTATCCGCAAGAGCGGGGACCGGCGGAAACAACCTGCCCTTGGTGACGGACGCTCCCTGTTTCTGCATTACGGGCAATGCCATCGACCGCCAGCCCCAAAACGGCGGCAACGGGATCGGGTATCAGGAGAACATCGCCTATACCCTGACCGCCACGGATCACCATGCGGTCTTCTCCCGTCAGCGGGTGGATGTATTCAAAGATGACGCAGTAGCTTCCACTGAAAGCGCCCGCCAGCACAAGGACGCCACCGATCTGGTGTATCAGGAGACGGTGGGTGCCCTGACCAGCAGCGACCGGAAAGGACCCAACAGCCAGTATGTAGGGCAGGATAAGCTGGTCGTAGACGGCCCCCTGCTCATCCGCCGCCTGACGCCCCTGGAATGTGAACGGCTCCAGGGCTTCCCGGACGGTTGGACGGACCTGCCCGGCGCGTCGGACTCGGCCCGCTATAAGGCGCTGGGCAACAGCGTGGCAATCCCCTGTGTGGAGTTCATCATGCGCGGCATTGCCATGGCCGCAGGCTATTGATTTCCCGGATAGCAGAAGCAGCAGGTTTCGTGGTCATTCACCACTCCTGTGGCCTGAAGAAAGGAATAGATAATCGTGCTGCCTACAAAGCTCATCCCCCGGCGCTTCAGGTCTTTGGAGATGCGGTCGGACAGCTCCGTGCGGGCGCGCATTTCATCATCTGTGTTCAAGATGACCTTGCCCCCGGTAAAGCCCCAAAGGTAGCGGTCAAAGGAGCCGAACTCCGCCTGAATGGTGAGAAACACCCTGGCGTTTTGAGTTGCGGCCATGATCTTGCGCCGGTTGCGCACAATTCCCGCATCCGACATCAGAGCCTCCACCTTCTCCGGGCCGTATTGGGCGACCACGGCTGGCTCAAAGTTGTCAAACGCGGCCCGAAACGCCTCCCGCTTTTTCAGGATCGTCAGCCAGGAGAGACCAGCCTGAAACCCTTCCAGAATAAGCATCTCAAAGAGTTTGCGGTCGTCATGCTCCGGCCGCCCCCATTCATTATCATGATAGGCGGTGTATAATTCCGAGCTTGGATCCGCCCAGCGGCACCGTTTCATCTCAAGACCCTCCCACAATCAAGCTGTCTTGATTATACACGCCATTGCACCAAATGGCCACCAAAAGTTCCGCGAAAGGGCTTGTCGCTTGTGCTTCGTTTCATGCCCTGTTCTTCGTTGGGTTTGGTGAATAGCTTTTGGCCATGGCTTGGGACATACTTGCCCTACCAAAAGGAAAGGAGCGCACAAAATGGGCAAACTGACCATCAATTTATGTGAGGAACTCCACCAGAAGATCCGGGAGGATGTGGCGGCGGACGAGGCTCTGACCACCGGCATCCTTATGGAACGGATCCTCCGGGAGCATTACGAAAGGCCCAAACCGCGCCCCAGGGCAGAGGGCGGCAGGACGATGGCGTTCTCGGTATCGGAGGAGCTGTTCCAGCGGGTCAAGCAGTATCTGGCGGCCCACGGAGACCAGTCCCAGCGGGACTTCGTGGTTGGTCTGGTGGAGCAGGGCCTCGCCCTGTGGAAACAGGGTAAGACCCTTAAGCCCCTGGAGGGGTACAAATCCCAGAAAGGAGAGCGGACACTGGCGTTCACCGTCACGGAGGAGCTGTTCCAGCAGATCAAAGCCTACCTGTCCGCCCACAAGAAGCTCTCCCAAAAGGAATTCGTGGTCACCCTGATCGAAAATGCCGTCTCCGGCTGGGAGACTTGCCAGGAGAAGGACGGGATCCCTGTCGTGGAAGTCCTGCCCGAGTTGAGTGAGGAGGAAAAGCCCGCAGCGAAGGACTCTGTTGCATGAGGGAACCGCGCCCTATATCACCACTATCCAGAAATAGGCCAAGGACGGGAGGCGTTACTTCCCGTCCTTTTCGTTAGGAGGAATCTGACCATATATATCTACCCTGATAATCTGAAAGCCAAGGCGATGCTCTGGCTGTGGACGCTGCGGGATGTGGCCATCATCGGGATCGGGCTTTTGCTCTCTGTCCTGGCCTTGGCACAGAGCGGCTTCCTGCCCCCGCTGGTGGTTACCGTCCTCTTCGCCTTCCTGAGCATCCGCGTGGAGGACGCCAGCATTCTGGACTTCCTGCGCTATGCCGTTTGCTTTTTATTTTTGAAACAGCAGTACTATGAATGGAGTGAGAATACTGAATAGGAAACAGAAAAAGGAGCTGCGCCAGCGGCAGACCACCCGGCAGCTCATGGGCATCAGCCAGCTCACCGATCACGGCCTCAAGACCGCCGATGGAGAACTGGCCTTTTTTCTTATCAAGCCGGACAACCTGTCCGTCCTCTCGGACGAGGGCATCCGAGGCCGGATGCTGGCCCTGACCCGCCTGCTGTGCGCCATGCCGGAGCTGCGGATGCTGGCTCTGGACTCCCGTGAGTCCTTCCGGCACAACAAGGACTGGTACCGCCAGCGATTGGAGGACGAGGAGCTGCCCGCCCTGCGGGAACTGCTGCGGCAGGACAGCGCCCACCTGGACGAGATCCAGTCCGCCACCGCTTCGGCACGGGAATTTGCCTTCGTCTGCCGCCCGGAGCAGCAAAACGGCGAGACCGCCGAGAGCCGCCTGCGCCAGACGGAAAAGCGCATCCGGGACCAGGGCTTCCATGTCCGTCTGGCCGGTGAGCAGGACATCAAGCGCCTGCTGGCGGTCTACTACCAGCAGGATGTGACCACAGAACACTTCGAAGACTGTGACGGCGGGAGGTGGGTGACACAGGATGCCTAAAAAAGCGCAGAAGAAAAAGAAAGCAAAGGCTCCGGCCAAGCCTGCCGAACCCCGCGTCAAGGACTTCCTGGACCTCATCGCGCCCACGGCGGTGAAGTTCAACACCGACCACGCCATCTGCGGCGGGGCATACCGCTGTACCCTGGCCCTGCGGAGCTATCCCACCACCACGGAGGAGCTGGCCCTGCTGCGGCATTTAGGCGAAAAGAGCGGCGTGACCCTGACCATTTACAACCGGCAGGTGACTGCCGCCGAGGAGGATAAGATCATCCACAATGCGGAGAACAAGAACCGCATGGACCGGGGCAGCAGCAACAGCATGAAGCAAGCCGTCACCGCCGAGGCCAACCTCCAGGATGTGGCGGCGCTCATCGCCTCCATGCGGAAGAACAGCGAGCCGCTCCTCCACTGCGCCGTGTTCATCGAGCTGTCCGCACGGGACGCGGAGAGCCTGCGCACCCTGCGGGACGAGGTGACGGCGGAGCTGGTGCGGAGCAAGCTGGGCGCCGACCCAATCCTCCTGCGCCAACGGGAGGGCTTTCTCTCCGTGAACCCCGCTGGCCGCAACGCCTTTGGCTCCCAGTTTGAGCGCGTCCTGCCTGCCAGCTCGGTGGCCAACCTGTATCCCTTCAACTACTCCGGCAAGACCGACCCCAAGGGCTTTTACATCGGACGGGACCGCTACGGCTCCAATATCATCGTGGATCTGAACCGCCGTGCCGACGACAAGACCACCGCCAGCGTCCTCATCCTGGGCAACAGCGGCCAGGGCAAGAGCTATCTGCTCAAGCTCCTGTTGTGCAACATCCTGGAGAGCGGGCAACGCGCCATCTGCCTGGACCCGGAGCATGAGCTGACTGACCTGTGCGTCAACCTGGGCGGCTGCTTTCTTGACCTCATGAGCGGTATATACCGGATCAACCCCCTCCAGCCCAAGCTGTGGGATGTCAGCGGCGAAGATGACCCGGACGCTCCCGCGGCCTTTCGCCAGAAGACCCGGCTGAGCCAGCATATCTCCTTCCTGAAGGACTTCTTCCGCTCCTACAAGGAGGACTTCGCGGACAAGCACATCGACACCATCGAGCTGATGCTGGAGCGGCTGTACGCCCAGTGGGGCATGGATGACAACACGGACTTTTTGTCCCTGACCCCCACGGATTACCCCGTTCTCTCCGACCTCTACCGTATCATTGAGGATGCGTATCAGAATTATGACCAGGAGGAATTCCCCCTCTACACCAGGGAATTGCTGCGGGAGGTCCTGCTGGGCCTCCACTCCATGTGCCGCGGCGCGGAGAGCAAGTTTTTCAACGGCCACACCAACATCACCAGTTCCCGCTTCCTGGTCTTCGGCGTCAAGGGGCTCCTCCAGGCCAGCCGGAATGTGAAGAACGCCATGCTGTTCAATATCCTCTCCTATCTCAGCGACAAGCTGCTCACCGAGGGAAATACCGTGGCCACGCTGGACGAGCTGTACATCTGGCTGAGCAACCTGACCACCATCGAATATATCCGTAACAGCCTCAAGCGGGTGCGGAAGAAGGAGTCCTCCATGATCCTGGCCAGCCAGAATCTGGAGGACTTTGATGTGGACGGTATTCGGGAGCTGACCCGGCCCCTGTTCGCCATCCCCACCCACCAGTTCCTGTTCAACGCAGGCAGCGTGAACAAGAAGTTCTATATGGACAACCTCCAACTGGAGCCTGCTGAGTTCGAACTCATCCGCTATCCCCAGAGGGGCGTCTGCCTCTACAAGTGCGGTAACGAGCGGTATCTGCTGGAGGTCCATGCACCGCCCTATAAGGAAAAGCTGTTTGGAAAGGCGGGCGGACGGTGAACCCGTAAGTTAGTGAGCTCATTCCGAACCAATGGCCTGGAAATTGCCAAGCGGCTTCCAGGCTGTTTTCTTTTTGGAAAGGAACATCAATGAAACGAATCTATACCATATTATCTTTTTTCATGCTGACCGCAGCCCTGTGTATGCAGCTGACCGCCCCAGCATCTGCGGCCAATGATCCGGGATTCCGGGATGTCAGCGCGGAATCCCCTTGGTATGAGGGCATTTCCTTTGCGGCTGAAAACGGGATCACCTGTGGGACCGGGGACAATAACTTTTCGCCCGACGCTGTCATCACCACCCGCCAGTGGGCAGTCATGATCTGCCGTGCCTATGATAAGGAGGTTCCCGAAACTCCTGGTATTCCCTTCGGGCAGGCCCAGCTCGAGCTTGCGTACAAAGAGGGATGGCTCAATATGAGTGCGGTACTGGAACCAGACACGGAGATGTGCCGCAGCGCAATTTATGCCAGTGCTTTTGCGGCAGAGGGGATTCCCGTTTACTGTTATGAGCTGTATGAAGACGGAGAATACATGAGCGACGCTGATAATTATGTTCGTATCGCCTGTGAAAATGGATTGTGCGCGGAAAATGCCGATCCACTGGAACGTATCACACGCGGCGAAGCGGCACAGATCATCTATCTGGTCCGTACCAAAGGGCTGCACGTCGATCCCCCCGAGATGGTGGAGCGGTTGAACATCAATAATGTTGATCAGGTATATCTCGGCTCCTATCTTGTCGAGATGAAAAAGATTCCCGCGGCTATTCTGGATGAATATACAGCGCACGGCTGGTCGTTTGATCTGGACAGTCAGTATCTGGACGATTTAAGTGAGCAGTTGAATATGCAGTGCGCCGGTGCGACCAGTTATCGTCAAAAAACGATCTATGCCCGTGAGCCGTCTTGTACCGTTCATGAGTTCGGGCACTTCTATCATCAGGTAATTGGCTTTCCATCCACCACGGAAAAGCTCTATGAGAAGGAGTCGGGATCCGCGCGTGCTGTACTGGGAGACTACTCAACAGTCAATTCGCGGGAGTATTTTGCGGAGTTTTTTGAGTATTGGATCGATTGGAGTGAAAACGAGGATAGGATGCGCCCTCTGGCAGATGCCGCGCCGGAAACCTTTGCATACTTTCTGAAGCTCGAAGAACTCGGCTGGCCTGAGAACGCAAATGCGCAATAGGGAGCCAGCTATGAATGTCATCTCTTATGGCGGCGGCACAAACAGTACCGCTATGCTGATTGGAATGTACCACAAAAATATCCCCGCCGACCTCATTCTCTTTGCGGATACAGGCTGCGAGCAGCCCCACACCTATGAGTACCTGTCCGTCATGGACCAGTGGCTGATAAATCACGGGATGCCGAAGATCACAGTGGTAGAATACATGGACATGAATGGGGACCGCCTGACACTGGAGCAGGAGTGCCTCCGTTCCGGCACCCTCCCCGCTCTGGCCTATGGCTACAAGAGGTGTTCCCTGAAGCACAAGGCCGGTCCGCAAGAAAAATTCTGCAACAACTATCCGCCCTGCCGGGAGGTGTGGGCCAGAGGCGAGAAGGTAGTCAAGTTCATTGGCTATGACGCCGACGAGGAGCAGCGCAGGACCCACGCCTATGTCTATGATATACAGGATAAGAAATACCAGATGGAATATCCCCTGATCGACTGGGGCTGGGGGCGGGAGGACTGCGTTGCCGCCATCCAGCAGGAGGGCCTGCCGCTGCCCGGCAAGTCCTCCTGCTTTTTCTGCCCCGCGATGAAGCACCATGAGATCCGCACCCTCTACCACAACCACCGGGATCTCTTTGACCGGGCCATCGCCATCGAGGACAACGCCCAGCCCAACCTCATCAGTGTCAAGGGCCTGGGGCGGAACTGGTCCTGGCGGGACTTTGTGGAGGCGGATAAAAATCAGATGGCCATGTGCTGGATGTTCCCGGAACATGATATGCCCTGCGGCTGCTATGACGGAGGATAGGAAAGGAGTATTGATCAGATGAAAACCATTGAATTGGACAAATGGGAGCCTTCCGAGGAAGACCCCCGCAAGCTGAAGTGTGCCGGACAGCGCACAGCCCAGGAGGTTTTCGAGGAACTGAAATACCGGCTGGAGGGCATGGGCTATCTGCCGGACGAGTATTTTCTGCTGGCTCAGGAGTGGGAAAATGGCCGGGAGATCCCCCAGGACGCAGACATCTTCTGTACCACCGACTATGGCGGCAGCGAGGGCGTCTATCTGGATGTGTACCTGAAGTGGTATGAAAACGGCCAGCCGGTCACCAGGAGCTTCATCACCGGCAAGACCCTGGGCGATACCGGCGCGGACCTTGACCGGATGTTTCTCATCTCCTCCGCCATCACCAAGGCGTTCCACGGGGATGGCGGCACCTATGCCCGGTATATGCGGTTGGGGGAACGACCGGAGCCAGAGGACATGATCGTCCACCTGGATCCCGCGGAACAGCGTACCATCATCCAGGCGCTGGCAGAGCAGCGGGAACGACAGGAGGCTGCCATGTCCCAGACCGAGCAGCTTCTACGGCGCATGACCGGGAGCATCACCGCCTATATGGACACGGCTGGTCAGCGGCCCCTGCGCATGAGCGACTATGACAAAACAGTACTGGCCATCCGGGACGGCGAGTTGGAAACATTCAAGCAGTTTTACCCCAAGGTGCCGAATCAGGCGGACAGTCTGCTGGCGGAGGCGGCTGGACGGCCGGGGATAGTTGGACGGAAGATGGTTCTGACATTGCTGGCCGACGCAAGGAGTATTTCGCCGGAAGCCTACCTCACCGCCTGCAAGCGGGCGGTGGATACGGGAGACAGCCAGCGGGTGCAGACTCTGGTGGAGCAGATGAAAAGCCGGCTCTCAGAGCCGCGTCCCACGCTCCCCGGCGAGGTCATCCAGTACGCCTATGGACACGATCATCAGGAGATCGCCAAAGACCTGCTCCGGCGATGCACCCCGGAGCAGATTGCCGCCGCACCGCCAAGCCTGCTGCCCATGGCCGCCATGCGGCAGGATTTCCAAACTGCCATGGTGCTGGTGGAAAAGGGGGCGCAGCCGGACCGTCACATTTCCCAGGTGCTCCGTCCTTTGCTCTCTGGTCATCTGGAATGGATGGCAGAGCGGCTTTTGAAAGCAGGGATGCCGGTGGAACTGGATGATTATGCCGCCCTCTCTGCCTGCATTCAAAATGACGCGGTGGATACGGCCAAGCTGCTGCTGGATCGCGGCATGGATCTGGAGCAGTACCGCCTGTGGGATGCGGCCTACGGCAGGAGCGACGGCCATGCGGAAACCATGGATGCGCTGTCCGAATACTGGTCAGAACTGCAAAGCGGCCCACAGCAGGACGGCCCAGCCATGGGCGGCATGAGTCTATGAGCGCCACAGCCGCCGCGGTAGTCAAAGCGGCCATCGCCGCCCTCTCGGATGAAAATACCCGGAAGAAGCTGGGCTGGGTGCTGGTGGCCATCCTCTCTCCGGTGATCCTGCTCATCGCCTTTTTATGCTCTCTGGGTTCGGGCTCCGCCTCCCACAACCTCTCTGTGGTGGAGCTGTGCTTCTACGGCGGGACGATTCCTGCGGAACTCCCGGACGAGTACCGTGCCTATATCGGAGAGATGCAGACCTGTTTCGCTTTGCTGGATGGAGCCATCGCTGAAATCAACGCACAGGCAGAGGATGAAAATGGCCTTGACGGTATCCGTGTCAAGGCCATCTTTTATGCTCTGTACTTCGGCGCGGAAAGTCCCAGCCGCCAGGACTGCCGGGCGTTTGCGGACTGCTTCGTCACCTATGAGGAGCGCACCCGCACCGTAATCATAGCGAATGAAGATGGAACTACCACAGAGGAAGAAGAAACCTATACCGTGGCAGTACCTATCGAGGATCTGGCACAGGTCTACAAGAACATCTACGCCGTGCTGGGCACAGAGTCCACCGATGATCAACAAGCCAATGCGGACAGCGTCTACAGTCTGATCCGCTATGGCTACACCGGGAGCGGCAGCGGCTTTTCCGGTTCGGATGTGCCGTTCATCGGGGCGGACGGCTTCTGCTCTCCCATCGGGGAGAACTGGCGGAGCGTGGTCACCTCGGAGTTCGGCAATCGTATCGACCCCATCACGGGAGAGCGCCGGGGACATACCGGCATGGACCTGGCGGTACCCACCGGCACGCCGATCCGCGCCGCCCTGCCGGGGACGGTGACAGTCTCCGCCTACAACCAGGGCGGGTACGGCTACTATATCATCATCGACCACGGCGATGGCCTGTCCACTCTATACGGCCACTGTTCCCAACTGCTGGCCTCGGCGGGCCGGACGGTGGAGGCAGGGGATGTGGTCGCCCTGTCCGGCTCCACCGGACGGTCCACCGGTCCGCACCTCCACTTCGAGGTGCGGGTCAACGGGGAGCGGACGAACCCGCGCAGCTATCTGCCATAGGGCAGAGGAAAGGAAAATGTGATGAAAATCAAAGCAAATCTCTTGAACAGACCCAACAATTTTCAGATGGATGATTGTCAAATCGAGAAGGTGGTGGAGTTATCAACGGCGGAGTTTTCCGCGCTGGTGATCACACCGCTCACAAATCAGCCGTTCATTGCGGAGAACAAAAGCCGGATGTTCGTCGACAACAGAGCCATCCACTGCCTGCTGGCGCTGGGCCAGGGCAGCGAGGACGGTGTGCTGGTCTATTCCGACGGCTATGATTACCCACGCCTCGCCGCCTATCTGCCGGGGATGCGGGATATCCTCAACGCCAGACTGGAGCGGGCGGCGGACTTCATCGTCCGGCAGGGTACGGAGGCCACAGAGAACGGGAACTGGGGCGTCAGTTTCGAGGAGCTGGAGAAGCGGACCGGGATCACGATCCGCAGAGGAAACGGCCTGGACGGGATGCTGCTGGATGTGCTCACACGCCGCAGAGAGATAGCCTCGGCGGTACTGACCGATACAGGGCTCGACATAGCGTACCACCCCAGTTTCTGTCCCAGGATTCAAGGCCAGAAACCGTGCTACTTCGCCAAACTTCCGGAGGAACAGAAGACCCGGCTTTTCTATGACGCGGTAGAGGTGTTCTGTGAGCTTTTTGAAAGTGAAGGTATCTACTCCACTCTTCACGACGGCCTGCAAATGCCGAATGAGGAGATCCTGGCACGCGGATACCTCACCGTCGAGGCCATGCTGGCCGCGGGTGCCGTCATAGCCCTGCCGGAAAACTCTGATATCTCTCTGCGGGACATTCTCCAGTACGAGCTGGCCGAGGATCTGTCTCTCGTCCACACCCAGGGTGGAGAACCGATATTCCTTGAACAGGAGGAGGAACTGACCCGTGCGGAGCGAAAACGCTTCTCCGATGTGCTGGACGCCCGCGTTCTGGAGACCCGCGCCGGGGAGGACGGCACGGAGATCGTGATTGACGGCGTGAAGCCGGAACGGCTGGAGCAGTTCCGCTCTGTCCTCGATGCCTATAAGCCGGAGGCTCAGAGCATGAAATTCATTCAATAAAGGGGGCGGCAGACTCATGGACAGTTATGGCTTCCCCCATGTGCGCCCCCTGTTTGGTGAGAACCAGGACTTGGCCGGCCTATCTGCGGGAGGTCGAGGCAAGCTGGAACACCCAGCAGGCGGAGGCGCAGACAGATGCTCCCCAGATAACGATGAAGGAGAGATGACCATGTCAAGTTTTAATATTGCTCTTGCAGAAGAGGGCCTCACCGCCTATGCCATAGAACGGCAGAATGGAATCGAGCGTCACCAACGGCAGGACGAACCGCCCTGGTCGGAAACACGCCGGTTCTGGATCGACGCGATCCTTCAGGGCATGGCCCGGCTGGATGGAGTGCGGCCTGACCCAAAGCAGATGGAGCGGTTCGACCAGCGGCTGGCACAGGCCCGCGGCAGCTTTGCCGCAGAGCCTGCCACAGTTCAATCGCAGAAAGAGACGATCCGGGAACTGCAATGCTACCTCTCTGCGGTGGAAGCAGCCGGCGATGACCGCAGGCGGCAGATTGCCGTTGTCCGGGATTTGCTGGAGGACATGGCCTCCCATCTGCCGTGGGCCGGCGTGTCAAATGGGCTGCACGACGCCTATGACCAGTCGGCGTCCATGCTCCGCCACATGACCGCCCGGATGCCCATTCGGTTCACCCGTATCCTTCTGGGCTGGGAGACCGGCCCCTGCGAGAGCGCCTATGTATCCGGCGCGGTGACCACGCCGGAAGAAGTCACGGATACACTGCTGTTCAGGAAACTCTCTGAGCGGTATCCAGAGGTAACCGATTGGCCCGCGCTCTGCGTGGTCTACAACGGCGCTGGGCTGGATAACCCCATGGGTGTGGTGGACGCGTCAGAGTTCGATCTGGCGATCATGAACGAGGCCGGCGACTGCTTTCTGAATTTGCCTGGGATCCGCTGGGCTGGAGGTCCCTACGAAATGCGGGTCGCGGACAGCCCCGCCATGACAATGACGATGCAATAAGATTGGAGGCTGTCACCATGGAAAAAAGTGAAATCACAATCAGCTTCGACTGTGAGCGGCTGGAGGCGCTGGAGTTCTATTTGGGGAAGGAGCATTCCAGCGTCCAGAAACGCATGGAGGAGGCCCTGCGGCAGCTCTATGAACAGGCTGTACCTGAACCGGTGCGGGAGTTTCTGGACAGAAAAGCCGCGCCAGTTCGTCCCAAGCGTCCGACGCGGCCAAGCCAGCCGAAGCAGGAACCGCGTCCTGTTGCACCACTTGCGCAGAAGGAGGATGCACGCAATGAACAGTAGAGAAATCACCCTATGGCTCGACGGGCGATGGTACGACGCGCTGAGCCGCCAGCTGAAAGGTGAGACAGTGGAGGACAAGCTCAATGAGCACCTGGACGAGCTCATCAACGCCCTGATCCCGGACACGGAGTACAGCCGCATCAGCCAGGAGATCTGGCAGGAGGAGCAGGAGAACAAGCAGGCGCAGGAAGCCGCCCGCCGCTTCGCCGTGTTCCATGTGACGGAGGACGGCGGCGATACCTACTTCGTGGCCGAGGAGAATCTGGAGATGCTCCAGGTGGCCGCCCGGCTGCGCAGCTATCTCCGCAAGCCCCCTGAGAACTCTCCCGCACGGTTCACCGGAATGTTTTCCCGCGGGGAGAAGATCTCCCGTGAGCAGTTCAATGACTATGTGTCGGAGCGGCTGGAGAACACCGGACGGGTGACCGGGGCATTCGACATCGACCTGGACTCCGGCCGCTTCAACGCGCTCCATATCATGGACGGCTGGCAGTGTTTCCGAATCAGGGATGTCAGCAGCGCCGCCTACTATGCAAATAAGAGAGCCTATACGTCGTTGGAGGAGCGGTGGAAGGTGTTCCTCAACCATCTCGATGGAAAACAGCTCACCCAGGAAATTGAGCCTGGATATCTCACCGGCAGCCGGATGCTCCGAACCGGGGACATCTCCTTCAGCGGGGACATCGAGCAGAACGAAAACCTGCTGGAGTTCTATCTGGATACCGCTTTCGACGTCGACAAAGTATTCGGCACACACGTCTGCACCGATGAGAATGATGACTGGCTGAACATCTATGCCAACTACGATATGGAGCACCGCCGCGTCTGCGACACGCTGGAAGTGTTCCTGGTGCATGGCGATGGCAGCGAGCAGGACTACAAGTACTGTCTCAGCGAGGAGGAGCAGGCGCTCCTCCTTCCGAAGATGGAGGACTACTGCCAGCAGCAGACGGGCATGAGCCTTGCTGACTACAGCGCACAGTGCATGGCGGAGGATATGGCGCCGCCCATCGGCCCTGCAATGTGATCTATGTCAATCTGCTGGTGCTATTTTTCGTTGGCTTTGCTGAATAGCTTTTCCGGCGAAGGTGTGCCATTGTGTTTGCAAGCCGCCAGGAGCGGCACAAAATAACAACAGGAGGAACAACGATATGACAACTGAGAGAGCGCAGGAATTTCAAATGAGGATCACCGAGGAGGCTCTGGCTTTGATGATCATCCACGGTGAGAGCGTCAGCGACGCCCCCAGTGAGGAGGACATCAGCCTGGCCCACTACGAGGAGGCCGTCACCCTGATTGGTAAGGCGTGGGGCCTCCCCGCTGAGGCCACCGCTGAGAACCTCGGCCTCATCCAGAGGGAGAAGGATGTCCTCCGCAGGATCGCGGCCGGCGAGAATGTCAACCATATCCTGCCGGAAGAAGAACTGCCCATGAACGCCAGCGGGATGGAAACACTGGACAACGTGTGGGACCTGTTCGAAACCGCCGTCCGGCTGGACAACTGGGAGCAGCGCGCAGCGATGTTCAAGCTGGCCGATGAACTGGCGGAGTGCCAGAACCTGCTGGACTGGATCGAGAAGACGCCCGCGGAGCGGGAGTTACCTGAGATCACAGCCGGCTGATTGGCAGCCCAAACAGGGGGCGCTCCATTGCGATGGAGCGCCCCTACTGTTCTCCCCGCCGTTGCCCCTGTCCCGCCCTGTGTGCCGCTTTGCGGGGGTGGGCAGCGTCCCAGCCCACTGGCGCGGCAAAGCGCCGTGTTGCCAGCGTGTGGCGGGAAACGGGAAGGCACAAATGGCCGCTTTGCGGGGGGACGAAAAAAGTGCTGGATAAAAGGGTGCAATCACCCTGTATCACACCGCCCCGCAATGCGGGTCGGAGATACGCTTTTTAGGCTGGTCACGACAGTTTTTCGGTACCTTTTTGCTAAACCCAGTGTTATCACTTCTTTGCCGATGCTATCAAATCTGATATGAACCTGCCAAAAATCCCGACAGTTCCAGCGGTGTTTGCAGTTTCAAAAATGCTATCACAGCTATTTTCAGTTTATATCGGAGGTATTCTGAATGACAGAAGAAAAAGTAAAATTTCTGATGCGGATCGATTCTGATACTGACCGCAAGATTAAAACAGCCATGCCGCTGGCAAATGTCCGCAGTCAAAACGAGTTCGTGGAGAACGCCTTACGGTTCTACTGCGACTACCTGGCCTCCCAGGATTGCTTCTCCGTACTGCCGCCCATGCTGGTGTCCGCCATCCGTGCCACCGTGCAGAGCAGCGAGACACATATCTGCCGCATCCTGTTCAAGCTGGCGGTGGAGATGGACATGATGATGAACATCCTGGCCGCGGGCATGGAAATTCCGGAGGAGCAGCTGCGGGAACTGCGGGGCCGGTGCGTCCAAAATGTGAAAAAGACCAACGGCGGCATCACGCTGGAGAACGCGGTGGCGTATCAGCGCGGCGCGGACTGACGGCGGTGACGCTTCATGCCTCGCGTCATCTTCAAGTGCCCCTATCTCAAGGGCGGCGCGGCGCAGGCCGCACACCTGGGAAACTACGTCCGCTACATGGCCACCCGCAAGGGTGCGCAGCGCATCGCCCCTGACGCGGCGGGACTGCCCGCCACGAAAAAACAGCGGGAGATGGTGGAGCAGCTCATCCGAGACTTCCCGCTGAGCCGGGGACTGTTCGAGTACGAGGACTATCTGGCCTCGCCCACCCGCGGCAACGCCTCGGAGTTCATCACCCGTGCGCTGGAGGACAACTACGACTCGCTGGCGAAAAAGGAAAACTACATCAGCTACATCGCCAGCCGTCCCCGTGCCCAGCGCACCGGGGCGCACGCTCTGTTCACCGGCTCGGACGATCCGCTGACGCTGTCCCAGATCGCGGACGAGGTGGCGCACCATCCCGGCAATGTGTGGCTGCCCATCATCTCCCTGCGGCGGGAGGACGCCGCCCGGCTGGGCTATGAGGACGCGGCACGGTGGAGGGAACTGCTCAACAGCTATGCGGTGGAGATGGCGGCGGCCATGAAGATCCCGTGGGAGCAGTTTCGCTGGTACGCCGCCTTTCACGATGAGGCCCACCACCCGCATCTGCACATGGTCTGCTACAGCGCGGACGGCAAGTCCGGCTACCTGACCAAAACGGGCATCGCCCAGATCAAGTCCGGGCTGGCCAAGCGGATCTTCCAGCAGGACCTTGTGTCGCTCTATGAGCGGCAGACCCAGCGGCGGGACGCGCTCACTCAGGAGGCCAGCGAGGTCATGCGCCAGCTTACGGAGCAGATGAAAGATAGTACGCTGGACAACCCGCGTATCGAGCAGCTCATGGAGCAGCTGGCCGGGAAACTGCAAACCATCTCCGGCAAAAAGCAGTACGGCTATCTGAAAGCGCCGCTGAAGTCGGTGGTGGACGAGATCGTGGACGAGCTGGCAAAGGACGGGCGCGTCGCGCAGGCGTATGACCTATGGTATGAGTTACGGGAAGAAGTACTCCACACCTACAAGGACGATCTGCCGCCACGCCTTCCGCTATCCCAGCAGAAAGAGTTCAAGCGGATCAAGAATCTGGTCATCCAGGAGGCGGTGCGGCTGGGCGAGCTGTCCGCTGTGTTCGCGCCGCCCGAGCCGGAAGAAACAGATGAACCTGAGTTGGATTCCGACAAGCAATACGCCCTCGGCAAAGCCTACCGGGACGGCCATGGCGTGGAGCAGGACGCACTGATGGCTGCGGCATTGTTTCAAAAGGCCGCTGCGCGGGGAAATGACTCCGCCGCATACGCTCTGGCCAAGCTGCTCCTCAACGGCGGCGACGGTCTGCGGCGGGATATTCCTGCCGCTGTGGAGTGGCTCAAACAGTCTGCGGAAGCTGGAAACCAATTTTCTCAGTATCGGCTGGGTAAACTCCTGCTCCAAGGAGAGAATGTCTCAAAGGATACCGCCGAGGGCGTCCGCTGGCTGACCGCCTCCGCTGAACGGGGGAACCAATACGCCCAGTATGCCCTGGGCAAGCTCTATCTGCTGGGCAAGGAGATTCCGAAGGACGGGGACGCCGCCGTCCGCTGGTTCACGCTGGCGGCGGCGCAGGGCAGCGAGTATGCTCAATATTTCCTTGACCACATGGATGACTTTCGGGGGCCATCCCTGTTCTCCTGTGCCACCCGGCTCCTGCGCCACATGAGCCGGATCTTTCAGGAGCAGACGCCAAAGGGACCTGCCAGAACGATCTCGTTTACGGATAAAAAGCTGCGCCAGCGGATTAGGGAAAAGAAGATTGCCATGGGCCATAAGGCGGACGATTACGAAGAACGAATGCAGCAAATTTAGTGGAGGTGAGATAAAATGCCCTATATTCATTTTACCGAGGAGCAGAAGCTCCGGGCTGGCTCTGTTGACCTCGTTGAGTTCCTGCGCCGCCAGGGAGAGAAACTCATCCGCTCCGGCCCGGAGTATCGCATGACCAGCGACCACAGCGTCACTGTCCGGGGCAATGAGTGGTACGACCACGCCACCGGGGAAGGCGGTGGCCCCGTCTCCTTCGTTCAGAATTTCTATCATCTCAGTTACCCGGAGGCGGTCACCCGCCTGCTGGATGGCGAACAGGGGCAGCCGTATGCACCGGCGCAAAAGCCGAAGGAAGAACCCATAAGAGAATTCATCCAGCCGCCCGCCAACCATTCGATGCGCCGTCTCTATGCATACCTGCTGAAGAAACGGCACATCGACCGGGAGGTGCTGAATACCTTCGTCCGAGCAGGACTCATCTATGAGGACGCAGAATATCACAACGCCGTGTTTGTCGGAAAAGACGAACACGGCGTTGTCCGTCATGCCCATAAGCGAAGCACCAACGATCTGGGCAAGACCTTCCGCATCAATGTGGCGGGCAGCGACCCTCGGTACAGCTTCCACTGGACCGGTACCAGCAACCGGCTGTATGTGTTCGAGGCCCCTATTGACCTGCTGTCTTTTGTAACACTGTACCCGGAGGGCTGGCAGGAGCACAGCTATGTGGCCTGCTGCGGAACATCCAGCCAGCCTGTGCTCCAGATGATGGAGCAGAATCCCGCACTGCGCGAGGTGTTCCTGTGTCTGGACAACGACAAGGCCGGACACACCGCCTGCCTGCGGATCGCGGAGAGAGTTGCGGAACAGTTCGGGATCGCCTCAGACCGGCTGATCCCACAGAACAAGGACTGGAACGATGATCTGGCCGAGATCACAGAGGCACAGGCACTTGCTCCGGTCACACAGCAGATGGGGTGAGCCTATGCCGATCCAAACGATTTTACTTCTTGCGCTGGCGGGCGGGATGCTCCTGATCGTGGCCGCCGCCACACACTTCTCCGGTCAGGGCTCCCTGAACAACATCAAGTCCAAGACCGTGGGCGATGGCCAGCACGGAACGGCCCGGTGGGCAACCAAAAAGGAGATCGAGCAGACCTACCGGCATATCCCGTTCCAGCCTTCCCAGTGGCGCTCTGGCAAAGAGCTGCCCCAGGCCCAGGGGCTGGTGCTGGGCTGCGAGGGCGGCAGCTTTCCGAAAAAGCCCAGGAAAAACAAGAAGCCGCCCAAATCGAAATCGAAGAAGGAGCGCCACCCCCTCAAGGCCATCGTGGACACAGACGATATCCATTGCCTCATGATCGGCGCGTCCGGTGTGGGCAAGACCGCCTTCTTCCTTTACCCAAACTTGGAATATGCCTGTGCCAGCGGCATGAGCTTCCTGGCGCTGGATACCAAGGGGGATCTGGCGCGGAATTACGGCACGATAGCGTCCAGGTACTACGGCTATCAGGTGGCGGTCATCGACCTGCGTAACCCCACCCGCTCGGACGGCTACAATCTGCTGACCCTCATCAACCACTACATGGATATCTGCCGGGAGGATGAGAAAAACCTCGCTGCCCGCGCCAAGGCGGAGAAGTATGCCAAGATCCTCTCCAAGACCATCGTCAACCCGGAGGGGGACGCCTCCAACTACGGGCAGAACGCGTTTTTTTACGACGCCGCGGAGGGACTGCTCACCGCCGTCATCCTCCTGCTGGCGGAGTATCTGCCGCCGAATGACCGGGACAAGCGGGAGAAGCGGCACATCGTCAGCGTGTTCAAGCTGGTGCAGGATCTGCTGGCCCCCAGCAAGACCGTCAAGGGCAAGAATGGGTTTCAGATGTTGATGAACCGCTTGCCGGAAACGCACAAGGCCCGGTGGTTTGCCGGCGCTGCCCTCAACAGCGCGGATCAGGCCATGGCCTCCGTCATGTCCACCGTACTCTCCCGGCTCAACGCTTTCCTGGACTCAGAACTGGAGCAGGTGCTGTGCTTCGACAGCGCCATCGACGCGGAGACCTTCGCCTCCCGGAAGTCCGCCATCTTCCTGATCCTCCCGGAAGAAGATCCCAGCAAGAACTTCATGGCTGGACTCATGATCCAGACCCTCTCCCGCGAGCTGTTTGCCGTGGCCGACGAGAACGGCGGCAAGCTGAAGAACCGGGTGGTGCTGTTCTGTGATGAGTTGGGCACCATGCCCGCCTTTGACATCCTGCCCCTGTTCAGCGCGGGGCGCTCCCGCAAACTGACGCTGGTGCCGATTATCCAGTCGCTGGCGCAGCTTGAAAAGAACTACGGCAAAGAGGGCGCGGAGATCATCCAGGACAATGTGCAGGACACGATCTTCGGCGGCTTTGCCCCCAACAGCCAGACTGCCGAGGTACTCTCCAAGGCCCTGGGCAGCCGCACCGTCCTATCTGGCTCCATCAGCAAAGGAAAGAACGACCCCAGCCAGAGCTTGCAGATGATCGAGCGGCCCCTCATGACCGCCGACGAGCTGAAGTCTATCCCCAAGGGGCAGTTTATCGTCATGAAGACCGGCTCCCATCCCATGCAGACCCGGCTGCGGCTGTTTCTGGATTGGGGCATCACCTTTGAGGAGCCATATACCATCCCGGAGAAGGCCGCCCGTTCTGTGGCCTATGCCAGCAAGCAGGAGTTGGAGCGGGCCATCCTGGAACACCACTACACACAGATCGTCGAGGATGCGCCGCCCCCGGTCCCGCAGAACACGCCACCCGCTGGCGGCATGGCACAGGCGCGGGACAGACGGCCCCACGGCAGGCCGCAGCGAAACCCAGATTTACGTACCGGCATGGAGGGAAAATAGCCGTGGGATATTTTGAGATGATCTACCGCTCCGAGCTTTCTCACCGGGCGCGGGCGGTCTATATGTACCTGAAGGACCATGCTGACAAGGACGGCCAGTGCTGGCCGGGAATCAGGACTATTGCCGCCGAACTGAAACTCTCCAGAAGCACTGTCAAACGGGCGCTGGACGATCTATGCAAAGCGGGACTGATTGCCAAAAGCCCGCGCTGGCGGGAGAACGGAAGCCTCAGTTCCAATCTGTACCGGCTCCTCTGAGCATAGAAACGGACTCTCCCGCCAAGGGGAGAGTCCGCGCATTTTGTGAACCGAGCCTCGGTCCATGATGAACCATCCAGAAGGACCCACTCCAAGAAAGTTTAGAGCAGAGAAAGAACATTCATCCTGATAGAATCTTGGGATCCACTGTGTTATAATAACACAAAGCCATAGGCGGGAGGTGTCAGTATGGCGATCGAGAACGGCGAATGGATCATGCGGGGACTGGACTGGGACGATCCCAGCCGCATCCGAAGCTGGGAGGAGTTAATTGGCTGGATCAATGAGGTCGGCTTTCTCCCGCTGTTCAAAAATGAGATTCCCGGTTTCTCAGTGGAGGAACATACCTCCGACCTGTACTGGTGGACTGGGGACGAGGAGCAGGACCCGTGGGAGTGGCGGGAACTGATCGCCCGGAGCGGCCAGGTGGCCTATGGCAAATTCTTCGGCAAAAAGGCGGGCTTTATCTCCAGAGAGTGGTTTGCCCACTTTGCCAACTACCGGCGGGACGGCTATGACTTCGACAGCCGTTGGGATGAAGAACTGGCCAGTATGCGCTGCAAACGGATCATGGACCAGTTTGAAAGCAAGGACGAGCTGTTTTCCTTCGAGCTGAAACGGTTAGCCGGTTTCGGCAAGGATGGAGAGAAGAACTTTGAGGGGACGGTGACAGACCTCCAGATGCAGAGCTATCTGCTGATCCGGGACTTCCGCAGGCGCATCAATAAGAAGGGCTTGGAGTATGGCTGGCCCATCTCCGTCTACTCCACGCCGGAGGCCCTGTGGGGCTATGAGCACATCGCCTCCGCCTATTCTGCTGAACCAGCAGAGTCAAGGGAACTGATTCGCCAGCAGGTACAGAAGAACTTCCCGGAGACGGGGAAAATAGAGCTGGATGTAGTGCTGGGCTGACCACCCATAATTTCCACTGGTACCAGGCATACTAAGGCAAGGAGGCGACCGGGGTATGAAAAACAGGACTTATCTCTGCGTGGATCTGAAATCGTTTTACGCCTCGGTGGAGTGCGTGGAGCGGGGGCTTGACCCCATGACCACCAATCTGGTGGTGGCGGACGAGAGCCGCACGGAAAAGACCATCTGCCTCGCCGTGTCTCCTTCCCTCAAAGCCCATGGCATCTCCGGTCGGGCAAGACTGTTTGAAGTTGTCCAGAGGGTGAAGGAAGTCAACGCCCAGCGGCGGCGCAATGCCCCCAGTGGGCAGTTTACCGGTTCCTCATGGAACGATCCGGAACTGAAAAATCATCCTGAGATGGAGCTGGACTACATTGTGGCCCCGCCCCGGATGGCCCATTATATTGAGTGGAGCACCCGGATATACAGCGTCTATTTGAAGTATCTGGCCCCGGAGGATATATTTCCGTACAGCATCGACGAGGTGTTCATGGATGTGACGAACTATCTGGACACCTATCATCTGACGGCCCGTGAGCTGGCTCGAAAGATCATTCTGGATGTGCTGGAGACTACTGGCATCACCGCCACGGCGGGGATGGGTAGCAATTTGTACCTTGCCAAGATCGCCATGGATATTGTGTCCAAGCATATCCATCCGGACAAGGACGGCGTGCGGATCGCCAAGCTGGACGAGATGACCTACCGCCGTCTGCTGTGGGATCACCGTCCGCTGACGGATTTCTGGCGGGTAGGCCCCGGCTATGCCCGGAAGCTGGAGGCCAATGGGCTCTACACCATGGGCGACATCGCCCGCTGCTCCATCGGCAAGGAAACCGATTATTATAACGAGGAGCTGCTCTACAAGCTGTTCGGCGTCAATGCGGAAATCTTAGTGGATCACGCCTGGGGCTGGGAACCTTGCACTATCGCGGACGTGAAAGCGTACAAGCCAGAAAATAAGAGCATCGTTTCCGGGCAGGTCCTGCAATGCCCATATCAGTTTGAAAAGGCAAAGCTGGTAATGCGGGAAATGGCGGACGCACTGGCCCTTGATCTGGTGGATAAGGGGCTGGTGACCAACCAGCTTGTACTGACAGTTGGCTATGACCGGGAGAATCTGGACGATCCCCAGCGGAGCAAAAGCTACAAAGGCCCGGTCACCACAGACCGCTATGGCCGAAAGGTTCCCAAGCACGCCACCGGCACCATCAATCTGGACAGGTACAGCTCCTCCACCAACGAGATCATTCGGGCGGTGCTGGAGCTGTTTGACCGCATCGTGGACAAAAACCTGCTGGTGCGGCGGCTGAGCATTTCCGCCAACCGTCTGATTTGCGAGGCAGACGCGCCCAAAGAGCCTGCGGCGGAGCAGTTGGACTTGTTCACTGACTACGCCGCCCAGGAGGAACGCCGGAAAAAGGAGGACGCTGCCCTGGTCCGTGAGCGGAAGGTGCAGGAGGCCATGCTGGGCATCAAGAAGAAATTCGGCAAAAACGCCATCCTCAAAGGCATGAATCTGGAGGAGGGCGCTACCGCCAGGGAGCGGAATAAGACGATTGGGGGCCACCATGAATGACGAACAGATATAACGACATCATTGGCCTGCCCCATCCGACCTCGGCCAAGCATCCCAGGATGCCTCTCAGTGATCGGGCCGCCATTTTCAGCCCCTTCGCCGCACTGACAGGCCACGGAGCGGCCATCGTGGAGACGGCCCGGCTGACTGACCGGAAGATCGAACTGGACGAGGACAGCAGGGCCGTCCTGGACGAGAAACAACGGTATCTAGAGGAGATCATCGGCCAGCAGCCGGAGGTCACGGTCACATGGTTCCAACCGGATGAGCGCAAGGATGGCGGCAGCTATGTTACTGTTACGGGAAAATTGAAAAGGACGGACGGCGTTGAGCGTGTTATGCTCCTGACGGACGGCACAAGGATCCCGCTGGATGACATCGTCGGTATCGAAAGCAAACAGCTCCCAGGTGCGTTTCGGGATGAATTCTGAAAATCGCTCTGGGAACGGAATACGGCGCCGTGGATATAACCACAGCGCCGTACATAAAAAATCGTATTATACATATCAAAAAGCGAGACGCACCACATACAGGATGGGCTGCGTCTCGTTTTTGTTTGTCAGGATAGCTGTCAGGTTGGATCGTCAAGCCGCAAACGGCGCAGTGAACTCTTCAGGGAAAGCACCATATCGGTGATCAGCTTGATCTCCATATTGCTGCAATCCGCCACAAGCTCACTCAGCCAGCTGTTCATCAGCGGACGGGCTTGATCGATCTCCATACAGAAAAGCTCATCCGCTGAACACCCCAAAGCATTGATAATATCCAGCATGACCTGAAGGCTTGGGATACTGTTGCCGGTCTCGATGTGGCTGATGTGGGTAACGCCCACTCCGACCGCCTCTGCCAACTGCTCTTGTGTCATTTTCTTTTCCAAACGAACTGCCCTGATCCGGGAGCCGAGCGTTTTATAATCGACCATACTGCAAGTATCCTCCGCCAGCCTTGATACTTGTATTGTATGTGCAATCTGGCCATGTTATAATAATCTAAAAGCGCAATAGACCTTATAGGCATATTACAAAAACCGGATAAATTCAATTCACCCAATGAAATGGAGTTCATCATGAGTATAAAATCATGTGCCATCACTGGCCATCGCCCTGCCCGGTTCAAGTGGAAATACAAGGAGAATAACACCGGCTGCAAGCGGTTGAAAAAACGGCTGCGGGATCAGATCGTGGCGCTCTATGAGCAGGGAGTCCGCCGCTTTTATGTTGGCGGTGCATTAGGTGTGGATATGTGGGCCGGGGAAATACTGCTCCAACTGAAGGAACAACCAGAGTACAACGATATTGAGTTGTTTATCGCCCTGCCCTTTGAGGGGCATGATGCTGACTGGGACAGCCGCAGCCGGGGCCGTCTAAAGGTCTTAATTCAACACAGCACGGAAACCGTGGTAATTGGGACAAAGGCAGAGGTGCTTGCGGTCTGCTATAAGCGGCGTAATTACTACATGGTGGATCACGCCGATATACTTCTGGCCGTGTATGACAATGACCGCTCAATCCGCAGCGGAACAGGCATGACGGTCAACTATGCCAGAAAAAAGGGGGTGTCTGTCATATTGATCCATCCAGACAACGCAAGGGTTTCTATGGATGCCTCTGCTGAGTCATAGTGTCCTTGGCTTTACTTCTCGTAGTTGAAGCACTGCCATCCATGTAGTATAATGATCGTGGTCAAAAGCAAGAAAGCCTTTGCATTTACAACTCGTAGATTGGAACAAAACTGCCATGCAAACACAGAAACTGATTCTCCTTGTGGATGATGAAGTCAAGATCACACAAGTCCTGGCCGCCTATCTGGAAAAGGCGGGATATCGAACCATGTCGGCCCATGACGGGGAAACCGCGCTGGAGTTGCTGCGGCTTCATCCGGTCAATCTGATCCTGCTGGACTTAATGCTGCCGGATATACCGGGAGAGACATTATGCGGGCAGATCCGCGCACAGTACCGCATCCCCATCATCATGCTTACAGCCAAGAGCCAGGAGCAGGACATTCTGGATGGTTTAGAGGTCGGTGCGGACGATTATCTGACAAAGCCATTCAGCCCCCGTGTTGTGGTAGCCAAAGTGGGAGCGGTATTGCGGAGGACGGAGAGCGACGAGTTGTTGAGCGTTCCAGTCTCCTATCGGGACGGATATCTGGTGATCGACTTTCAGAACAAAACCGTTTTGAAGGAAGGGGCGCCCATCCACCTGACGCCATCGGAGTATCAAATACTGCGGACACTTGCCAAAGCGCCGAAACGGATCTTTACCAGAGAACAGCTGATCTCCTATGCGCTGGGAGATGATTACGACGGCTATAACCGAAGTGTTGATACCTACATTAAAAGCCTCCGCAGCAAAATCGAACCAGACAGACATGACCCGGAGTTTATTGTCACTATGCATGGTGTGGGCTATCAGTTCCAAGGCTGATGGGAGGGAGAGCAAATGGTACATTCCCTGAAGGCGAAGTTGACTGTTTACTTCTCCGCCCTGCTAATATTCTCTCTTGGCGCAATGACGCTCCTGTTTAACCTGACTCTGGACAACCTGTTTGCGCACTATGCCAACGACCAACGCCAGCGCCAGATACAGCAGATCATTGAGCAGGTCGAGGAGCAGTACCTGCCAGAAAGCCAAAGCTATAACATTGACGCAGTAGAGGTGATCGGTAATGCGGCGCTGCAAAACGGCCTGATTGTCCATGTGCAGACGCGCAACGGAGAGGTGGACTGGGATATCTCCATACATAAAGCACAAGAGTGCCAAATCGCACTGCAGCATGCAGAGGAGAATATGCACAGCCGCTATCCCTCTTTTAACGGTGCTTATTCAGAAACCACATACGATCTCTCCAGCGATGGAACGCTGACGGGCTATCTGACGGTTGGATATTACGGTCCCTATGCGTTGGACGATGACGCATTGATATTACTGAATACGCTCAATCGAGTAACGCTGGGGCTGGGTATTGCTTTTCTGCTTGTGGCCATGGTGCTTGCCTTCTTTGCGGCCAGACGCATCGCCCGACCGATCTCGGCGACAGTCGAGGTGACCCGCAGTATCGCGGAGGGGGACTATGGGCGAAAAATTGAAACAAAGACGAAAACCAAAGAGCTGGCGTCCCTCATGCAGTCGGTCAACGAGATGTCTGAAACGCTAAAACTGAGGGAACAGCAAAAGCGCCGGATGACTGCGGATGTGGCCCATGAGCTGAGAACACCACTAACCAATCTGCAAAGCCATGTGGAGGCGGTCATCGACGGGATATGGGAGCCGTCCCCGGAGCTGTTTCAGGGCTATCGGGAGGAGATTTTGCGGCTGACACGGCTGGTGGAGCAGCTTCAGGAATTGTCCAATCTGGAAAGCGGACAGATCATACTACATCTGGAACCAATGTCTGTTGCGGAATTGTTAGAGGACATTCGCCTTGATTTTCTTGCCAGATTTCAGAACAAAGGGGTCGCCTTTGAGTTAGATACCACTCCAGAAGGACTTGCCATGGTATGCGATCAGGATCGCATCAAGCAATGTTTGACCAACCTTGTCTCCAATGCGCTGCGGGCCACGCCGGAGAGCGGGATCGTCCGGCTGGAAGGCCGGCAGGAAAAAGACTTGATCCAGTTATCTGTGTCGGATACGGGCGAAGGCATTCCAGAGGAGCACCTTTCTCAGCTGTTCGAGCGGTTTTACCGGGTAGACCCATCCAGAAGCCAGCAGACCGGCGGCATGGGGATCGGGCTGGCTATTACAAAGTCCATCGTTGAGGCACATGGGGGAACCATCACGGCAGAGAGCGTCATCGGGAAAGGCTCAAAGTTTACCATTTGCATTCCGCTGCAAAGCGTATAACGAGAGCGGCAGGCCGGTTTTGAACTGGCCCGCCGCTTCTTTATTTGTTCCCATCGATTCGGCTTTTCCCATGCAATTTCCGATATTCCAGGGGTGACATCTCATAGGTTTCCCGGAATACCACGGAAAAGCGGCTCTGGCTCTCGTAGCCCACAGCTTGGGCAATTTGGGCGATACTATCCTTGGTCTGCGTCAGCAGCAGGGCCGCTTTCTCCATTCGGTGTTCATTCATGTGGGCGGCAAGGGAATCGCCATAAACCGCCTTGAACACAGCTTTCAATGTGGTGGGGTTGATCAGATACCGCTGAGACAGCTCCTGAATGGTGACCCGCTGCTCCATGTGCTGCAAAATATAATCGTGGACGCTGCGGGCGATCTCCACCTGCTCCGTCTGGTATTTGTCCGCTTCCCGTTTGGGTGATAAAGAAACCGCACTGAGATGGAGCAGCAGTTCCATGACCTTCAAACGGAAATACGCCTGCTGAAGCGGTTCCGGCTGCCCATAGAAACCGCCGAAAATAGGCTCTGTTTTCTCGTTTCCCGTAAGCGTCGCAGATGTCCCTCCGGCACAGAACTTTTCTGCCAATGCCTGTGCGGTCACGCCTGTTCCGCCAAGGAAGTCAGGCAGAGCCATATCAAATTTGGACAGATCCAGCCAGATGGCCAGCCCCTCATAGTGCCCCACTGGGAATGTCATGACCGAACCGGCGCAGAGCTGTCTGGTGTGCAGGGAAAAATCGCCGGGGCCAAGGTAAATCGAACTGCCGTCTTTCATGTTCCAGCCAACACGCCCGTAGCGGCAGTAGTTGATCTCCAGAAGGTCGCGCTCCGCTCCATGCTGGCAGGAAACCTGCCCCGCCAGAAAGTCCTGAAAAACAAGGGTACAGCCGGGGAATACTTCCCAAGAGGTTTTTTGTCCTTTTCCTCCTGGAATGGCCTCCGTGTGCCTCACACCACCTTTCCCGTCTGCAACGGGATGATGCTCCTCCAGAAGCAGGCCGTCCGGAACATCAGCCAATGCAGTTTGAATTTTTGGAAGATGCTGATGATACAAGCCGATCCCTCCGTTTTCCTCCTGCCTAATCCGGGCAGGATATCTTCATGATCTTCTCGATGACCTGATGGAGCAAAACGCTCTGCTCCGTCTCCGCCGCTTTATAGTAGACCTCTTTCCCCTCACGGCGACTGACAATCAATCCACGGTCTTTTAACTGCCGCAGATGGTGGGACACAGCAGGGCTTGTCATCTCCACCATAGCGGAGATGTTGATGACGCACTCCTCGCAGTGACACAGCAGCCAGAAGATCCGCAGCCGGCTGGAATCATCCAAAAGCTTGAATGTCCCGGCAACGGTCTGGAATGTTTCCGGCTTTGCCAACTGCGCCTTCAAAAACTCCGTATTCTGTCCCTCGCCGTGGTGATGGGGGAGCTGCAAGTCAGACATCACATATCCCTCCTTGAAAATTGTCCGTTTTGGAAATGCTTTTTGCCGGTTTGGAAGAAAGGCAGCGTAAGGCATTGACTTCCCGCCGCGAATCCATCATACTACAATCACATCAATTAAACAAGTGCTTGATTGATAAATCCAACAATTTCGAGAGGAGCTATTCCGATGAAAAAGACCTATAAGATCGAAGTTGACTGCGCCAACTGCGCCAATCTGATGGAGGACGCCGCCAGAAAGACCCCCGGCGTCGCCGCCGCCACCGTTAACTTCATGACCCAGAAGATGATCGTGGAGTTTCAGGATGGCCAGGAGCCGAAGGAGGTCATGCAGGCAGTCCTGAAAGCCTGCAAGAAGGTGGAGCCTGACTGCGAGATTGAACTTTGACCCGCAAGCGCCCCGGACGCATCAGGCGAAAGGGGCGCGTCTTTCACAGAAAGTATTAAATGATTGAGCAATCAATAAATTAAAGGGGGTTATACCGTGACAAAAAAGCAAACGATCATGCTGGTACGCATCTTGATTGCGGCGGCAATGATGATTGCGTTGAATTTCCTGGCGCTGCCCATGGGACTCTCAACGGCGCTTTATATGGCCGCTTACCTAATTATCGGCTATGACATTTTGAGGAAGGCCGTGAAGGGCATCCTGAACGGCCAGGTGTTTGACGAAAACTTTCTGATGGCGGTGGCCACCATCGGCGCCATCGCACTGGCCATCTATGAAAAGAGCGGCGACTACAACGAGGCCATCGCCGTCATGCTGTTCTATCAGGTGGGTGAGCTGTTCCAGAGCTATGCCGTAGGAAAGAGCCGTAGAAACATTACCGCTCTCATGGACATTCGACCGGACTACGCCAATATTGAGCGGAACGGACAGCTGGAAAAGGTAGATCCGGACGAAGTGGAGATCGGCACTGTGATCGTGGTGCAGCCCGGCGAAAAAGTCCCCATTGACGGCATCATCATTGAGGGTAATTCCGCCTTGAACACCTCCGCACTGACTGGTGAAAGTCTGCCCCGTGAGGCCGCTGTGGATGACGAGGTCATCAGCGGCTGCATCAATATGACCGGTGTTCTGAAGATCCGAACCACCAAGGAGTTTGGTGAGTCTACTGTATCCAAGATTCTGGAACTGGTAGAGGAATCCAGCTCCCGGAAATCCAAGTCGGAGGACTTTATCTCCAAGTTCGCCAAGGTCTACACGCCGTTGGTCTGTATCGCCGCGTTGCTGTTGGCGGTGCTGCCCCCCATCGGAAATATGCTGATGGGCAATCCCGCTAACTGGGCTAACTGGATCTATAGCGCCCTGACCTTCCTGGTCATCAGCTGCCCCTGCGCTCTGGTGGTCAGCGTTCCCCTCAGCTTCTTCGCCGGTATTGGCGGCGCCAGCAAGGAGGGCGTTCTGATCAAGGGCTCCAACTATATGGAGACCCTGTCCCAGACCAAGGTGGTGGTGTTTGACAAGACCGGCACTCTGACTCAGGGCGTGTTTGAGGTCAACGGCATCCACCACAACACCATGGAGGAAGAAAAGCTGCTGGAATACGCGGCGTTGGCCGAGTGTTCCTCCTCCCATCCCATCAGCAAGAGCCTGCAGAGAGCCTACGGGAAAGAAATCGACCGCAGCCGTGTGACCGATATCGAGGAGATCAGCGGTCATGGACTGATCGCCAAGGTGGACGGCGTTGAGGTTGCCGCCGGCAATGCGAAGCTGATGCAGCGTCTGGCCATCCCCTATGCGGATTGCAGCTCGGTTGGCACCATCATCCATGTGGCCATCAACGGCGAATACGCCGGACACATCCTGATCTCCGACATCGAGAAGCCCAACTCCAAGGCAGCTATCTCCGCACTGAAAAAGGCCGGAGTGGAAAAGACCGTCATGCTCACCGGCGATGCCAAGCGGGTGGCGGACCGTGTGGCAGCCGATTTGGGCGTGGACGAGGTTCACAGCGAGTTGCTCCCCGGCGACAAGGTGACCCAAGTGGAGAAGCTGCTGGCCGCAAAGCCGCCGAAGGCGAAGCTGGCCTTTGTGGGCGACGGCATCAACGACGCCCCCGTGCTGGGGCGGGCGGACATCGGCATCGCCATGGGCGCTATGGGCTCTGATGCGGCTATTGAGGCGGCGGATGTGGTTCTGATGGATGATGACCCCATGAAAATCGCAAAGGGCATCAAGATCTCCCGGAAGTGCATCTCCATCGTCTATCAGAACATCACTCTGGCTCTGGTGGTCAAGTTTATCTGCCTTGCTCTGGGTGCGATAGGCCGGGCCAATATGTGGATGGCGATTTTTGCCGATGTGGGCGTCACCGTGATCGCGGTCTTGAATGCGATTAGAGCCCTGCGGGTTCATAATCTGTAAAAAGGAGAGAAAGGGCGCGGGCCACTACTTTGGCCGCGCCCTTTCCATCAACCATCAAATGAATCATCAGAAGGAACATCACTGCCCTTGCGATCCTAAGTTTGTGCCGGCGATGGCAGATTTTTTCCGTGTGTTGGGCGACCCCACCCGCATCCGACTGATTGCTATCCTCCATGAGCAGGAAACTTGCGTGACGGAGCTTGCAGAGCGGTTACGGATGACGCAATCGGCGGTTTCCCACCAGCTGAACATTTTGAAGGCCCACAAAATAGTGGCACAGCGCAGGGTTGGCAGACAGATATTCTATTCTCTGCCTGAGCAGAATATATGGCCGATCATTGAAACAGGGTTGTCCCATCTTGCGGAGAAATAGTGGATAGAATTATGGTATTAGTTCTATTGTGACGATTTCACTGTCTGTTCCGACACGGATGGGCAGTTGAAAATAACCAGTTCCGGCTGAGATAATGCCATGTGTGTTTCTCAACTGGGTATGCCCATAGAAATGCCCTGGCGGATGAAACAGCTTTGTGAGCAAGGTCACGGGGAAAAACTGGCCCCGGTGGGTGTGGCCACTCAAAACCATGCTGGCTCCACACTGAGCCGCTTCCTCAAAGCCGTCTGGACTGTGATCCATAACGACCACCGGTTTATCTCCTGTGACAGAGGCCAGCAGTTCAGCCAGCGGCAAACGCTTCCCGCCGCTCCGCAAGAGATCATCCCGCCCAACGAGACAGATCTCCGGTAATTCCACGCTGTCATCCAGAAGTAAATGGATCCCGGCGTTTTTGAAAAATGCTTGAAGCTGCTTGTCCGCTGGAGATGGATCATGATTTCCCAGAACGGCAAATACGCCCTGTGTTGTCCGGAGGTTTTGAAGACTGCCGCAGATGCTCTCCAGTTCCCAGCACTCCCCGACAGAGCCATTATTGAAAATGTCCCCGGCGATCACGACCAGCTCCGGGTGCAATCCATTGACTTCATCCACCATTTTTGCAATATGCCGGGTTCCCACAAATAGTCCGATGTGGAGGTCGCTCAACAGCACGATCCTGCAAGAGTTGTCTAAGCGGGCTCCACAAGGTATTGTGTAGGACACATGGCGGAACTGCCGAGCGTGGAGGCTGCCATAGAGCGTTACGCCTGCGGCAATTATAAAAGCTATGCTCCATAGGAACACATGGATGTCGATAAGGCAGGAGAGTAACGCTCCGGCAAGCAAGTTCAAAAGATCAGCGCAGAGCAGCAGGCAAACGGAATACAGCAAGAAGCAGAAATAAAGGTATCCAGCCATTGATACGGCTCTGGCAATCCGGCTTGTGTCCACTCGTTTCATCTGAGAGGCATAAAAGGCGGTAAATATAAGCTGTGCGCCAAATATGGGCCAGACGCT
This sequence comes from Flavonifractor sp. AGMB03687, assembly GCF_017811815.1. Classification (GTDB taxonomy): domain Bacteria; phylum Bacillota; class Clostridia; order Oscillospirales; family Oscillospiraceae; genus Flavonifractor. The sequence goes on along the minus strand of NZ_JADKZI010000004.1, from coordinate 329,196 downwards.
TCCCAGATCCCACAAGCCTTCCAAAACTCTTTCCATGCGAATACTCACATAAAATAGTGCGGCCAGATAGCCCAGAAAATAGACCGCAAAGAAACTGTCCCATGACAACAGCCGTCTAAAACACTTCATGGAAACTCCTCACATTCGTTGGATGAAACATAATTGATACGAAAACAGGCGGGCAGTGCTGCCCGCCTGTTTGTTTTCCCTTAGTGGTGGGAACCACCGTGTCTGCTGCTTCCACCGGTTTTCGTTCCGTGAGAGGAGCCATGATGCCCGGATGTCGTTCCATCTCCGCTGTGGTCATGTGTCTTGGTGCAGGTCGCATGGGTGGCGTGGTCATGGACCGCAGAGCAGCTTGCGTCCACCGCATGATCATGATTTAAGGTGCAGGCGGCGTCAACAGCGTGGTCATGCTCCAGCGTACAGATGGCATCGGCCGCATGGTCGTGATCCAAGGTACAGCTGCTGTGGATACTGTGGTCGTGATCCTGTGTGCAGTAGCCGGCAGATGCGTCTGCTGCAAAAGCACCGACAGAAAGTGCCGCCGTCATAAGCAATGCTGCGGGAACCACCACAAGCTTCCGGATGTTATGTTTCATGGAAAGGACCTCCTAATTATTCTTGAAAAGGCTAAAACCCTTTTCAGTATGATGGATTTATGGAAAGAAGTCAATCCTTCACGATGCCTTCTTTCCAAAAGGGAAAAAAGTATTTCCAAAACAGATGATGTGTAGGGATCGGTATGTCAATGTCCAGCTTACAGCATCTTCATCATTACAAAAAATCACCGCCTCTGCACTTTTTTCGACAATCGCTTTTCACAGAATGCCCACAGCCGGCAGGCCAGCGCCCCGGCCGCGATCCCGATCACCGCACCGGCAATGACATCTGTGGGAAAATGGACATAGAGGTACAGCCGGGAGAAGGCGATCAGTCCGGCCATCAGAAGCGCAGGCAGCCACCCCTTGCTTTTTTGAAACAGCAGCACAGATGCCGCAGCAAAGGAAACCGCCGTATGTCCGGAGGGGAAAGAATAGTCCTCTGGAGCGGGAATGAGCAGCTGAACAGCCGAGTTCAACATAAAGGGGCGGGGCCTTGCCACCAGAGGCTTGAGAATGATATTGCAGGCCAGCACCTCTATGATAATGGCAAGAAACATGACACCGCCCAGCTTTTTCGTTTTCGGGATCAATATCAGGATACCGCACAAAAGCACCCAGCCGATCCCCTCATCCGCAAAAGTTGTGATGATTGGGAAAAACACATCGCCAAAGCCGGAGCGCAGGGATGTCTGTATCCAGTCCAAAATGGACAGTTCAAAGGAAACCATTTTTGTTCATCTCACATTCAGAGATAATCATAGGGATTTTGCACCTCTCCGTTCACCCGCACCTCAAAATGACAATGGCTCCCGGTGGAGCGCCCGGTAGAACCCGCCTCCGCAATGGCTTGTCCCTGATAAACAGAATCGCCCTCGGAAACCAACAGGTTGGAGTTGTGGGCGTAGTAGGTCTGAGTTCCATCGTCATGGGTAATGATGACCAGATTGCCGTAGTCCCCTTTCCAGCCGGCAAAGCTGACGGTTCCGCCGTCAGCGGCCTTGACCTTCGTGCCATAAGGAACGGCAATGTCCAGTCCGGAGTGATAATTCGTGCTTCCAAACAGAGTCCGACTGCCAGGGGACGAGGTGACGGTACCGTCTACCGGCCAGATGTAGGTGCCTTTGGATGCCGTGGCAGGCCGCTCCTTTGTCCCAGTGGCTACCACTTTCTTTTCCGGCTCTTTCTGGACCACGGCCTCCAAAACCGTCCGTGCGATCTCCGTGCCATTCTGATAAGTCACCTCGGCACGGATCCAGTTCTCGCCTTCCTCGCCCTCAGACAGTACATTGGAGTCGCCTTCATAGAGGGAATCGTCCTCCACATACTCTACCGGAGCCGGGATCGGCTCCGTATAGGTGACCTCATCCACTGTAACAACGGCGAGGAACGGGACTGCCCGCCGGATATTCAGCACATCCCCGATCATCAGCACATCCGGGTCAACGGATGGATTCAGTTCGGACAACTCCCTCTGCCGCATATCCAGACCTGCGGCGATCTCCGAAAAGGTGTCTCCGGCCGCTACAGTATAAGAGGCCGCCTCCACAGAGTTTGCGGTAAGCGCCGCATAAATCTGCTCCGGGTCATCGGGAATTTCAGTGGATGCGTGACCATATTCAATGGAAACCTCTGGCTCGAAGCGCACCTCCTTGGTACTTTCATTCTGATATGGGGCGGAGAGCTCGTCCAGCATGGAATCTAAAGTTTCCCGGTCTGGGGAAAATCCTACCGCTTGTCCACCTACAGAGAGGACATAGCCCTCCCGGATCTCCTCCACCTGCTCCAACAGGCGCTCGGTCAGTTCTTCTTCCGAAACAAGATCATTTTTGCTGGCCATTGTCCAGCCGATGGAGATGTCATCCGTAATGACAGCGGACACGCCTATGGCATTTTCCACCTCGGCCTGTGCGGATTCCACAGCCCGTTGTGCAGTCTCCGTGTCGGATACAACGCCCAACTGTTCGCCATCCATGCTGACCGCATAGGCAGGCGTATAGAGAAGTCCGAAGGTCAAAGTCATTATAAGCGCAAACGATGCAATGGAAGCTGCCGAGATCATCAATTTCTTTTTCTTGAAGGGCATATGCGAGAGAAGTCCTCCTTTCAATAGTTACAAAACGGTAACAATCAACCTGTAAGAAAAATACCAGTCTGGAGGCGGGGCGCCCCTTCCTGGATGTACGGTTTGAAGTTTACCCGCGAAATGTGGGGATTTTATGAAGATTTTTCATCCTCATAAAATCCCCACATTTGTTCCTTAAACTTTCTGGTAGAAAGCCACCAGGATTTGGAGGAGCAATATGGAAGAAAAAAACAGACCTCGGCAGCCCCAGGAGGAGGAACAGCCCTCCGCGCTGTCCGATATGCTGGGGGCGCTGGGCTTCAAATCGAAATCTCAGCGTGCCGGCAAGCAGGAGAACATTCGGGACGGAACAGAGGAGGATGTTTCTCCAGATGGAGAAACTCAACTGGAGCGGGAAGTCAGAGAATCAGAGTGGGGCCGGGCGGAACAACCCGATGAACTGAGCAGTGTTCCCGCAGAGATCTCACCTAAAAAAAGCCCGCCACCCCCCAGAAAAAAGCGGCGCTGGATATTCCCCATGATTGGCGTTGCGGCGGTGGCCGTTGTGGGGACCGGATTCCTTTTCACGCGGGAGCCGGAACCACCCAGCCCCGATGTGGTGGCCTCCTATGATGGAAAGATCATCACGGTGGATGAACTAAACGCCTTTATCGCAGTGGAAAACGCCAAAGAGCGGGAGCATATCATCTGCCCCACCCACGGCTATGACCATTCAAAATGTACGCCGGACGAGGAGTGCGAGGCCCACCCCGTCCACACCTTGGAGGGCTATCGGGAGATGGTTTCCAGGCTGGCCACGGAGCAGATGATCGTTTCCTGGGCAGAGAGCAGCGGGATCACCCAGCGTTCCGATGTGCGGCATGGGATGTCTGACCTGCTTAACGACGCCATGGTCACCCAATATGTCTCCCAGCTCCATGAGGAGAACATCTCCCCAGAGTCCATTTCCAGCTGGGAGGTGCAGAAATACTACGACAGCAATCAGAGCGAATACGCCGGAAAGACGCTGTCGGAGGTGGAGAACGAGATCCGGCAGACGCTGGCAGCGCAGAAGGACGAGGACTTTTTTGCCGAATATCTGGATGAGCTGAAGAAAACGGCGGGCTTGCAGGTAAACTTTGATCTGCTGAAAGTGGCCCAGCCTACACAGGCGGAGATCGACGCCTACTACCAGGCCAATCAGTCCTCTTATGAAACGGCCCCTGCCGCAAAATTCCGTGAGATCAAATTTTCCGGCGATGATGCTGGATCCCAGGCCACCGCAGCCGGCCGCAAGCTGCGCTCCGGCGAGAGCTTTGACAGTGTGGCCGCCTCCAACGGCGGTGCGGTTGACGGCTCCATAGAAAAGGGGGCCGGTCCGCAGGCAAAGGAAACCGCCTTATGGCGGTTGAAAGCCGGTCAAACCAGTGACCCCATTGACAACGGCGATGGGACTTGGAGTATTTTGGAGCTGCAGGAGTTGTCCAGCGCGGGAGTGCGGCCCCTGTCCGAAGTCCAGGAAGAGATCACATGGACGCTGTTATCGGAGAATACGGCGCGTGAATATGAGACGCGAAAGACCGAGACTCTGTTCAGCATCCACAGCCGCCGTTACACACTGGGAGACTTCTATACCGAGTTTCAGGAGCTGTCTCCGGCCTACCAGCGGCAGTTCTCCAGCTTTGAGATGAAACAGCAGCTTTTGGAGCAGATTATCGCACAGGAACTGCTTTTGGAGAAAAGCGGCGACGGCTCCGACACAGGAGAGGATCACAGCATGGAGGAACTTCGTATCCGCTATCTGGCTCAGATCCTGCATCAAGACGAGGTGGACGACCAGTTGATCGAGCCGACAGAGGAGGAAGTCCGCCAATTCTATGAGGAAAACCAGGCAGACATGGTCGTTCCCGCTACCTTCCAGTTAAATCTGATCTGGATCGACCAGGGAACAAACGGAGAGAAGAAGGAGGATGCCCGCACCAAGGCAAACAGCGCCCTGGACGCTCTGACGGGCGGCATGGACTTTGCCGCGGTTGCGCGGCAGTATTCCGATGACTCCTCCGCCGCCTCCAACGGCGGGCAGATCTCCGGTTCCTTCCACGCGGAGGATCTGGTCGAGCCGCTGGCGCAGGCCATTGAGCCGCTGGCCGCTGGTGAGACCAGTCCCATTGTAGAGTACGACGGCGGTTACTATATCATTCAGGTGCGGGATCGCACCGAAGAACGCCAGCAGACCTTTGAGGAAGTAGCCGATACCATCAAGGCCCATTTGCAGGCCCAGCAGCATGAGCAGCTGGAGGCGGATATGCAAAACACCCTGCTGGAGCGGGCCAATCTGGTGATCTACGACAAAACCCTGCGGCGGCTGGTCAAGGAGACGGAACAGGGGGCGGCATCGTGAGCAATCCGCAAAATCCGAGGCTGGGAGCCGTGGGCGGTCAAGCCGTACTGGACGGCGTGATGATGAAAGCGGAGGGCCGCTGCGCAGTTTCTGTGCGCTGCCCGGACGGGAGCATCCAGACGGAGCTCGTTCTGTTCCAGCCGTTGGGAAAGCGGCACCCCATTTTAGGACTTCCGCTCATCCGGGGCTTTATCAACTTTTGTCAAATGCTTGCCTTGGGCCAGCGCGTCCTTTCCATTTCAGTTGTATTGACCGACCCGGAGCCGGAGCAAACAGCTTCTCACGTATCGGAACGGCTGTTCACTGCCGCTGTCTGGATATTTGCCGTTGTGCTGAGCGTGGGGCTTTTTATGCTTTTGCCCGCATCGGTCGTCAAGCTGGGAGGCCGGTTGCTGCCTTTGGACAGCGTTTGGCTGAAAAACATCGTGGAGGGACTGGTTCGGATATGCGTCCTGCTGACCTATCTGCTCCTGACCTCTCTGATGCCCGATATGCGCCGGACATTTGAATACCATGGGGCGGAACACAAATCGGTGGCCTGCTACGAGGCGGGAGAGCCATTGACGCCGGAAAACGCCGCCCGGCATACCCGGTTCCATCCCCGCTGCGGCACCAGCTTTCTGTTTATGATGATCTTTGTCGGTATCCTGTTTTACTCGCTCCCAATCTTTTCATGGAACAGTGTTTGGGAGCGGGTACTGACGAAACTGCTCTTTTTCCCTGTGATTTCCGGTGTCGGCTATGAGATCATCCGATTCTCCGGGAGACATCCCGGCAATCTCCTGCTGCGTATATTGACTGCGCCGGGGCTGTGGCTGCAGCACATCACCACCAGAGAGCCTTCGCTGGAACAGCTGGAGGTGGCGATTACGGCTTTGCGCAATTCGCTTGAAAATCAATGAAGGAGGCCCATATGGGACGAAAAGAAAAAACTCTGCTCATTACGATCATTGCCAATGTGATTTTGATCGCTCTGCGCTTTTTCCTGGCTGATCTGTCCGGGAGTGTTGGACTGGCCGCCAACGCATGGCACTCCATGACCGACGCCTTCGTGACCAGCGTGGTGTTCATCGGCCTGATGATAGCCCGGTACGGTGCGGAAAAACTGCGGCTGGCCAGCAAAAAGGTGGAGCATATCCTGGCGATCTTTGTTGCCGTATTCATTTTCTACATGGGACTGGAGATCCTGTCCGACGCACTGAGCGGCGAGACAACGGAGCTGCGCTATGTTCCCTTTGCGGCAGCGGGCGCTTTTCTGGGCATCGGAATCAACTACTTCATGGCCCGCTATAAAATCTATGTAGGCCAGCAGACCGGCTCCCAGAGCCTGATTGCGGACGGCTATCACTCAAAAATGGATATGTACTGTTCCGTGGCGGTGCTGGTAGGTCTGCTGGGCTCCCTGTTCGGGATGCCGAGCCTGGACAAAATCGCCGCCATTATCGCCATGGTGCTGCTGATGATCGCAGGTTATGAGATCCTATCTTCCAACCTCCATCTGCTGCTCCATCCGGAGGAGGACACCGGCGCCGAACACGGCCACCACCATCATGGACTCCCCGGAGGCAAAAAGCTCTATGCCGGGATAGGCGGCGTACTGGCGTGCGCCTGGCTGCTCTCCGGCATCTATGTGGTGCAGATGGACGAGAGCGGCATTGTCCGCCGTTTCGGAAGCGTGGTCAATGACGCCGTTACACCAGGCATCCACTATAAGCTCCCCGCACCCATCGAAACGGTGACGCTGGTGAAGGCGGAGAATGTGAGCCAGGTAGAGACTGGCGTGCAGGAGCTGCTGACCGGGGATACCAACTTGGTCAATGTGAACCTGTCTGTCCATTACAAGATAGAAAACAGTGCGGACTATCTGCTGAATGTCAGCAACTCCGAAGCCCTGCTGCAGTCCAGCGCCACCACCAGTATCCGGCAGATCGTGGGAGAGAACACCATCGACTATACCTTGACAGACGGCAAGCCGGAGATCGAATCGAGCGTCCAACAGGCGCTGCAGGAGACGATGGACAGGAACGGGACTGGCTTGGAGATTGTAAGCGTCCAGCTTGTGGAGGCCGCTCCGCCGGAGGCTGTGCTTTCCAGCTTTGAGGATCTGGCCACCGCCCGGCAGGACAGCGTCATCTACATCAACGAAGCCACAGCCTATCAAAACACCATCGTCCCCCAGGCGCGGGCCGACGCCTACCAGCAGGTCGCTGAGGCCGAGGGCTACCGGGAGGAAACCATCAAGACCGCCCAGGGTGATGCCGACCTCTTCTCCCAGCGGCAGGAAGCCTACGCCTCCTATCCCCGTGTGACCCGGTTCCGGCTCTATATGGAGGCCATGGAGGAAGTCCTGCCCAATGTGCAGAAGCTCCTGCTGGGCGGCAATGTCTCCGTCGACAATGCGGAACTCTGGCTGGGCAACGGTTCCAAATAAGCACCATCGAACAATTTCATCATTTGGAGGAATGATTTTATGACAAAGGCAAAAGGCGCACCCAAGAAGACGGTTCTCTTTGGTATCGGAGCGGCGATCATTCTGTTGCTTCTGACTCTCGTGATCTATCAGGTGGACAGCACGGAATATGCGGTGGTCACCCAGTTTGGACAGCCTGTCCGGGTGGTGGAGGATGCCGGCTTGAAGATAAAGCTTCCCGATCCCATTCAGTCCGTCCAGCGGCTGGATAAGCGGGTGCAGGTCTATCAGACCTCGTCCATCGAGCTGCTGACCCTGGATCGGCTGAATGTCTCTCTGGACTACTATGGCACATGGAAGATCGTAGACCCCATTCTCTTTTTGCAGACGGTGCGGGACAATATCGGCGCCGAGGCCCGACTGCTGGATGTGTTCTCCTCCAGCCTGAGCGTCCAGTTGGGCCAGTATAAGCTGGAGCAGTTGGTCAATACAGATGCGGAGAAACTGGAGCTGGACACCATGATCGCTGATACCGTGGCCTATGCCAAGGAGCGGGCTGCGGAGTACGGCATTGAGGTGGTGGACGCCCAGATCCGGGTCCTCAACTTCCCGGAGGCTAACAAGCAGAGCGTTTACGACCGTATGAGCGCCGAGCGTGAGCAGATGGCGCAGCGTTACCGCTCCGAGGGCAGCGAGGAAGCCTCTAACATCCGTGCGAACGCAGAAAAGGAGCAGCAGCTCATTTTGGCGGAAGCCTATCAGAAGGTTCAGGAGATCATGGGCGAAGGCGATGCCGAGGCCATCCGCATTTACGGCGAAGCGTTCCAGAAGGACCCGGAATTTTATGAGTTCATCCGCACTCTGGAAACCTACGAAAAGACCATTGATGGCAACACGACGCTGATCCTGCCTTCTACCTCGGAGATTTTGAAGTATCTCGGTGGAAGCGGCAACTAACAAGGAGAACAGTCTATGAAGAAATTTTCTCTTGACCAGCTGCGGGAAACCGTCAACCGCTTTTTCCTGCGGCTTGCGGCCATACCCCAGGGAAGTGGAAAGGGCGGCAAGAAAGAAGGTTCCGTCCGAAATGATCTGAAAAACGCTTTCCGGCATATCAACCCCAAGAAGGCTGGCCTGGGCGTGCTGGGCGGCGTGATTGCGGTCTACCTGCTCTCCGGCATCTATGTCGTCAATCCCGGTGAACAGGCCGTGGTGCGCCGTTTCGGAGCGGTACTGGATCAGACGGTGACGGAGGGCCTGCACTACCGCCTGCCCTGGCCCGTTGACAAGGTGCAGACCGTCAATGTTTCTGAAGTTCGCCGGGCGGACATCGGAATGACCCTGCCGGAGCATATCCACCAGCCCGATGACGAGCCCCAGGCGATCCAGCTGCTCACCGCCGATGAAAACATTATCACCACTCAGGCCATCGTCCACTACCGGGTGAGCAATGCGGCAAAGTTCCTCTACAATGTGAATGGCAACAGTGAGCAGCTGGTGCGGTACAGCGTGGAGGCGGCGCTGGTGCAGCTCATGGCCAGCGTCCCGGTGGATAATATCCTCAGCACTGATAAGGTGGCCGCCCAAAACGGCGTGATGGAGTTGGCGCAGGAGGCGCTGGACCGCTACGATGCCGGTATCCAGATCACAGCCTTCAATATTCAGAATGTGGTGCCGCCCGACCCCGTCTCCTCCGCCTTTCTGGATGTGACCAACGCCATGTCCGAGCGGGAGACCTCCATCAACGAGGCAAACGGCTATTACAATAGCCTGATCCCCCAGGCCAGAGCAGAGGCCAACCGCATGATCTCCAATGCGGAAGCCTACAAGCAGGAGCAGGTGTCCCGCGCCACCGGCGATACCGAGAAATTCCTCAGTATGCTGAAGGAGTATCAGAGCAATTCCTCCATCTACACGGCGGACACCACAAAGTACCGTCTGCTGCTGGAAACGCTGGACAAGATCCTGCCTACCGTCAAGCTGTATATCGTGGACTCCTCTGACGGCAGCGTGGATGTGAAGCTCTTTGATCCCAGCATAAGCGGAGCGGCTATTACGGCCAATTCACAAGGATAAACCGATGATCCCACAGGAGTGAATGCTTTCAAATGGTAGAAATTATAATGCGGCGTGAGGTGGACGGAAAAATCACAGAAACGGTACTGGTTTCTATTGATGAGGAGCCTCTGATCAAGATTAAGCCTATGGAATCTGTCCTGTCCTTTCCCGGCATAGAGATCCGATTAAACGAACATATTGTTTACAGGGATGACAGGGAAATCTTTCTGACCCATCGGGAATTTGCCACTCTGTCCTACCTTGCCCGTCATCCAAAGTGGGTGTTTACCGCAGAACAGATTTACGAAGCGGTCTGGCGGGAAGACGGCGAAAACTGCGGGACAGCGGTTGCCAACATTATCAGCCAGCTCCGACGCAAGCTGACACCGGATGATCCGAAAGGCGGATATATCCGCACAGTCATCGGCGGCGGATACAAATTTGAAGCCCCAGAATAAGTCGATCCCCCGGAGCAACCGCTTCGGGGGATTTTCTGTCGGTTTGCGTCGATAAGTTTTCCCCTTTTTGAGCGTATTTCATCGTAATTCCAAGGGGAGTGGAAATATACCAGTTACAATGGATCTATAGCAGCATCTCCCCGAATACCATGAAATGAGGTGCAATATGGATTGTTTTTTGTGAGTATATGAGCGTTATTTTCAATTCGAGTTGAGCAGCTCTTATCAAACATTGATTCTGAAAGCGAAGGAAGGAACCAAACAACGGATGAATTAAATATTCTGAATCGGCAAGGCGGCAGCAGCGGGCTGCCACAAGTTTAGAAAGGGGATGATGTAGCCGCCTGTGTGCCGGCCGCGTGAGCGGACAAAGGAAAGAGGTGCGATTTGGGTGACACCATTGATCGCATTAAGCTGTTCTGCCGTCTGACCCAGCCGAGACACACCGCTTTTAAGACAAAGAGAGGGAGAAGCCCCCACCATCATCATAGTGGGCATAAACACCATACCAGGCAGAAAGATAAACCTCCTCCTGGTGGTGCTCCGCTAAATCTCTGCGGACTTCTTAATGCACAGACTGTAAGAGCGGCCGATTTTGCGCATCAGCGCGAAACCGGCCGCTCTTTTTCTGTTTTACGGTACCGTCCACGGTGCCGCTCTCCTCCGCTTCTGAAATTTGATTTTTCTCAAATTTCAGAAGAATGGAGGAACGCCGTATGGCGAAGCATGATAAGTACCACCCAGACTACTCGAAACTCTACCCTGGGATCGAGAGCCGGCCCGAGATACTCGCCGTGCTGAAGCAAAGCGACCGTAAGATGAAATACATAGAGGTAGACCTCAAGACGGAGCGTCCCGTCTACAGCAAAAAAGCTGGCCGCATCATATTCCGGCCCAGCCGGGAGGATTCCTTTGAACGGCTGTGTGAAGATGAACACATCCAGTTTGCCTCTGATGATTCTTCCCTGGAAGAAGAACTGGCCCACAAGGATATGCTCCAGCGGCTTCGGAACGCCATGGGGAAGTTGGAGCATGACGAGGCGTCCCTGATCCACGCCCTGTTCTATGAGGGGCTGAGCGAGCGTCAGCTCTCCAAGCGAACCGGCATCCCGCAGCGGACGATCCATGACCGCAAAAGGCGGATACTCGTCAAATTGCACAAACTTATGGAAAATTAAAAAAATTTCCGCTCAACCCCCTCGCTCAACGGCAAAGAGAGTGAGGGGGTTCTTTCGTTTCTCCCTGTGCAGCTTGAAAAGTGAATATCCAGCGAGTGAATAACATCAGCGGACAAGCCTCCAAAAGAGGAAAAGCGATGAGTCGGACGCGCCAAGACCACCTGTGCGGGCTTTCCCGCATCAAAGACGGCCAAATAAGGTGCCCAGCGGTCCCCGTCCAGACGAAAGCAGCCCTGGCAAGCTGTTTTGCAATGACCTTGTCCGCCCACAATGGTACCCCTGCCCAGCCACAGCCTCAAGCAATGGGGGCAGCTCGGAGAGATCCTCGGAGGGGTGAGATTCCCGGAGCGCGGCGCCAGCTGCGGTTCACTTGACTGCCCATGGCCTGGGAAGTAGTGTCGAATAGGGCCAATGATACAAATTTCAGAAGCGGCGGGGGCCGCATTCCAGCAAAGAGTTAGTCATACTTTTGCACGCACTGGAGCGGCCCCCGTTTTTGCTCAGAAGTAAGGAGGCAAAAAGGTTGAGATCACAGAAACAACGCGCCATCCAGCGTGGGGATATTTATTATGCTGACCTCATGCCAGTCACCGGATCGGAACAGGGCGGCATCCGGCCTGTGGTGATCATCCAGAATGATACAGGCAACCTCCACAGCCCCACGGTGATCGCGGCGGCTATCACAGCACGGCGAAAGGGACAGCATCTGCCTACCCATGTACAACTGCGTGGATCCGCCTGCGGCCTGTTCCGGGACTCCACCGTTCTGCTGGAGCAGCTCCGGACACTGGACAAGTCCCGGCTGGGAGAGTACATGGGCAATGTAGGCGCGGAAAAGCTGCGCCAGATCGACGCGGCGCTGGGCATCAGCGTTGGGCTTGGAAACTCAGATAGCTGTTGAATGAGCGCATCAAAGCTGAAAAACCAGTCGGTTACAAACTGTATCCAACTGAAATTAATAACCCAACAGGCGGAAAATAGTTATACATAGCGCCGGCCATCTGCTGTTGAGATGGCCGGCGTTTCATATCATCATGGGCCGTTCACCGGCCCGCGGTGGGCGGCCTTCCTGACAAGGAGGGCTATGTATGACAGGAAAAGAATTATCGGATAACCTGACTTTTCTCTCTGCTCTGAAGCTGCTGGAGCAGTTGGTGGAGCGGGAGCTCCTGACCACGGAGGAGGCGGAAGTGACCCACCGGGAGCTGGCCCGAAGGCTCCGCCCCACCCTGATCCTTGGATAATATCCCGTCCCGTTCCCTTTGTCAATTTGCGCGGGTTTCCCGCCGGTTTCTTATTGGCTTTGGTGAATAGCTATCCTGCCAAACCTGTGGTATTGTCGTTGCTGAAAGGAGGTCAATATGACTATGGTACAAGCACAAAGCATCATGAAAGCGGCGCCCCGGATCACAGTCATCGATCCCCGGCCGCCGGAACAGGCCAAGCTCCGTGTAGCGGCCTATGCCCGCGTCAGCAGCGACTCAGAGGATCAGCTCAACTCCTACATCGCCCAGGTGGACTTCTACACCAAATACATCTCCTCCAAGGAGGACTGGGAGATGGTGGACATCTATGCCGACGAGGGGCTCACAGGCACGGAGGCCCAGAAACGGGACGACTTCAACCGCATGATCAATGACTGCCGGGCCGGAAAAATTGACCGGCTGCTGGTCAAGTCCGTCTCCCGGTTTGCGAGGAACACCGGGGAATACATCCAGTTCATGCGGGAGTTGCTCCGGCTGGGCATTTCCATCTACTTCGAGAAGGAGAATCTGGATACCGCAAAGATGACCTCGGAGCAGGCGGCGGACCTCTACGGGGCTTTCGCCCAGATGGAGTCCACCAACCATTCCAGCAATATGCGCGTCAGCAACCGTATCCGCATGGAGAAGGGCATCTTCACACCACCCACGCCGCCCTACGGCTACCGCTTGGTCGAGCGGGAGCTGGAGATTGACCGGGATGAGGCCGATGTGGTGCGGTATATCTTCCGCGCCTATCTGGACGGACAGGGCAAGGAGGATATCGCAAAGGAACTCAACGAACTGGGCGTGGTCAGGGGTCATGGCCGGGAACGCTGGTATCCCAGCACCATTCATTACATTCTGACCAACATCTCCTATACCGGGAACATGATCTGGCAGAAGACCTGCGCCACCGATACCTTCCCCTTCCGTCAGATCAGGAACACGGGCCAGAAGCCCCAATACTTCGTGGAGGATTCCCATCCGGCCATTGTCAGCCAGGAGGACTTTCAGCGCGTGCGGGAGCTGATGGCACGGCGCAGGGAGCAATTCCTCTCCCACGCGCAGCGCCGGCCGTCTGTATACAGCAGGCGCGTCTTCTGCGGGGTGTGCGGCTCCATGTGCCGCAGGAAGGATATCCGCGGCAAGGTCTACTGGGTATGCCACCGGCACGATCAGGAGAAAAGCCGCTGCCCCGTGCCCCAGGTGCCGGAGGCGGAGATCACATCAGCGGTACTCCGCCTGTACCACAAGCTGGCACAGGATCCCGCCAGGATATTCCGCCCCATGGCGGAGCGGCTCCGGGAGCTTCGGGAACTGGAGCTGCGCTCCAACCGGAAGATCACCGATATCGACAAAGAGATTGCGCGTTTATCAGAGCAGAATCTCGTACTGGTTCGGCTGAAGTCGAAAGGGTATGTGGATCCTGCTCTTTACTTATCCCAGCAGGATGAGATCACGCACAAGCTGAAGGAGTTGAAAAAGCTCCGCCGGCGGGCGCTGGAAGCATCCGGAGAGGACCAGCAGCTCCAGAACACAGAAGCGATCCTGGAATATCTGGAGGACAGCGGCAGACCGTTCCAGCGGGAAACGGTAGACGAGGAGCTGTTCGAGTTCCTGATCCAGCGCCTCACCGTTTACTCAGCGGAGACAGTCAAATTCCGCCTGTACAACGGGCTGGAGTTGGCGGAGACGATGGAAAGGGCGGTGCGGTAAATGGCGTGGCAGAGAAAGATCCCTTTCGGCTATATGATCCGGAACGGAAAGGCCGGTCTTCACCCGGTAGAGGCCGACGCAGTAAAGCGCATCTACCAGATGTATCTCGACGGCCTCTCCTACCAGCAGATCGCCAATGAAATGGAGCGCCAGGGCGTCAAATACCACCAGCACACGGACCGCTGGAATAAGCACATGGTCAAGCGGATGCTGGAAAATGAAACATATCTCGGCACGGGGATGTATCCCCGCCTGATCACCAGCGAGGTTTTTATGAAGGTTTGTCTCCAGCGGGCTGGTAAAGCCTCCGGTACCCCCTGTCCGGATCATATAGCTCCCATCCGCAGGAAAGCCGTATGCGCCCGCTGCGGAGCAGCGATGGCGCGAGACACCAAGTCCTACGGAGTTCCCCGTTGGCGGTGTGAAAATCCCGACTGCGCTCAAACCGTCCGTGTGGAGGATCCTGTCCTGCGGGACAGCCTGACGCAGCGGCTCCAGGCGCTGGCTGAGAAACCCTCCCTGCTGATACCGCCGGATACCAGGCGGCAGGACGGCCCGTCCATGGACGCCATCCGCATCCAGAATGAACTGAATCTGGCCTTTAACCGCGGCGCGGAAAGCGCCGAGCTGATCCGCGCGCTTATCTTTGCCGCCGCCGCGGAGAGCTACAGCGCCATCCCGGACCCCACTCCCGGCTGCAGGCTGGATTGTCTGCGTAAGCGCCTGGATGCGGGACCGGCAGATGAAGGTGTCCTTCAGGAACTGATGGATACAGCCGTCAAAGCAATCCGCCTGGGAAACGGCGGCGCGTTGGAACTGGAGCTGATCAACGGGACCATCTTCACATCTGACAGAGAGGAGAGAACGGCATGAGTACCACGCCAAAAACACCCAAGAAAATAACAGTCATCCCCGCTGACCCGCAGATGGTCAACCGGGACTTTCGGAAACAGCATCTGCGTGTGGCTCCCTATTGCCGTGTCTCCACGGACAAGGACGAGCAGCTCTCCAGCTATGAGGCGCAGATCGAATACTATACCGAGAAGATCGACAGCAACCAGGACTGGACCATGGTCCGCCTGTACGCCGATGAGGGCAAGACCGGCACCTCCACCAAGAAACGCAAGGAGTTCCTGCAAATGATTCGGGACTGTGAAAAGGGAAAGATCGATCTGGTCATTACCAAATCCGTCTCCCGGTTCGGACGCAACACGCTGGACGGCCTCAACTATGTCCGCCGTCTGAAGCGGCTGGGTGTGGGCGTCTACTTTGAAAAAGAGAATGTCAACACCCTCTACATGGACAATGAGATGATCCTGACATTCTTCTTCTCACAGGCCCAGGCGGAGAGCGAGTCTCTCAGCGGCAGCGTCAAGTGGGGCCACCGCAAGAATTTCAAGGATGGAAAGGTGTACTATCAATTTGACAGCTTCCTTGGATACCGCAAAGGTCCGGACGGCCAGCCGGAAATTGATGAGGAGCAGGCCGCTGTGGTGCGCAGGATCTTTGCCCGCTATCTGATGGGCCACAGCACCTGCCGGATCTGCAAGGATCTGATGGCGGACGGCGTCAAAACGGCACGGGGCAAAACGACCTGGCACGACAGCGTGATCCAGAGTATGCTGCGGAACGAAAAATACATTGGGGACGCCCTGCTCCAGAAGACCTACATGGCGGACCTGTTCACCCACCAGCAAAAGAAGAACATTGGAGAGCTGCCCAAATACTATGTCCACGAATGCCACCCCGCCATCATTGACCGGGAGACATTTCAAAAGGTGCAGGAGGAACTGGCGCGGCGGGCCGGCCTGAAAAAGACTTCTTCCAAGACCAGGACGGAGCTTGGCAAATACAGCGGCAGATACGCGCTGAACGAGATATTGGTCTGCGGGGAGTGCGGCAGCCCGTACCGCAGGCGGCTCTGGATGCCCAACGGCGAAAAGCGGTATGTGTGGCGGTGCCTGAACCGGCTGGAAAAGGGCAGGCGGGTCTGTAAGGACTCGCCCACGCTGGAGGAGCCTGCCCTGCACGCCGCCATCCTCTCCGCCATGAACGAGATGTTCCAGATGCGCACGGCCAAGCAGACGCTCAGAGACAGCATCCAGGCGGCTCTGGCGGGCAGCAGTGATCCATTGACGCTCCCTGCTGTGGAGAACCAGATCCGGGCCTTGCAGGAGCGCCAGCTGGAGCTGTTCCAGCTGGCGGTGGGAGCCGGAGCGGACTGTGTGGAATACGACGAGGAGATCCGGCAGATCAACATGGCCAAGACCCGTCTCATGGCAAAGAAGGCGGAACTGGAGCGCCAGGGGCAGACCGCCGCCGAATTTGACCGGCGCATGGAGCAGATCGAACACGAACTGGAGCAGACCAGCGCCGCCCTCACGGATTTCGACGAGGTCACGGTACGCCAACTCATCAGCAGCATCAAGGTGCTGGGACGGGACAAGCTGCTCATTCTGTTTAAGGATGGGACGGAGATCGAACAGCGCATAGAGAATGAGAAAGGGGCCAGGGCGTCATGATCTGTATCACGGGAGATACCCATGGAGGATTCCAGCGGTTTGGAAACAAATACTTCCCCCAGCAGCGGGAGATGAGCCGGGATGACTACATGATTATTTCAGGCGACTTCGGCGGCTTATGGGATGGCTCGGCTGAGGAGAACTACTGGCTGAACTGGCTGGAGGACAAGCCCTGGACGACCCTGTGGGTGGATGGGAACCACGAAAACTTTGATATGCTGAAGCGACTCCCCGTGGAGGAATGGAAAAATGGCCGGGTGCAGCGGATACGGCCCCATATCCTGCGGCTGCTGCGCGGGCAGGCTTATGAAATAGACGGCCTGACCTTCTTCACCATGGGCGGCGCGTCCTCCCACGACATTCAGGACGGCATCCTTGATCCCAGCGCCCCGGACTTTGAGCGGGAATACTGGTGGAAACGAAGGACCCGACAGCGGTTCCGCGTCCTGGGACATAGCTGGTGGCCGGATGAGCTGCCCTCCGATGAGGAATATCTCACCGCGCTGGCAACTCTGGAACGGATCGGCTGGCGGGCGGACTGTGTGATCACGCACTGCGCCCCGTCGAGGATCGTCAGAAGGCTGAACCCCGATTATACGACGGACCGCCTGAACGACTTCCTGGACATGGTCGACCAGCGGCTGGAGTTTCAATATTGGTTCTTCGGACACTATCATGACAACCAGGCTGTCGATGATAGGCATATCCTGCTCTGGGAACAAATCGTCCAACTGCTTTGAGTATATACCGGAGAGATTGCCAGACGATATCAAGGTTCTGACGCAGGGGAAGACACGGCAGATGCCGTGCCTTCTCTTTATAAGCAGGCGGCAGCGCCGGGAGGGAGGATCCCATGAATATCAAGAAGCCCACAGCCTATGCGGAAGCATTGATAACAGAGTCAATGGAACAGCGCCTCCTTATGGCACATTTGAGATGCCCCTCGACTATCCGGAGCCTGTATGCTATACTGAGCCTACCGAAACAATATAGGAGCGCACAAATGACGAGGATACTTTTTATCTGCCACGGCAATATCTGCCGCAGCCCAATGGCTGAATTCGTGATGAAAGATCTGGTGAAAAAGGCGGGGCTGGAAGCCTGGTTCCACATTGAGTCCGCGGCGACCAGCACCGAGGAGATCGGCAATCCGGTCTATCCCCCGGCACGGCGCAAGCTGACGGAGCATGGGATCGACTGCTCCGGCAAGACCGCCCGGCAGCTCCAGAACGATGATTACGAGGAATACGACCTCCTGATCGGCATGGATCAGGCCAATCTCCGCAATATGCATCGCATCTGTGGCGGGGACTTCGAGGACAAGATGCACCTCTTGATGGAATACACCGAGCGCCCCGGCGATGTGGCCGACCCGTGGTACACCGGCGATTTCGAGGCCACATGGCGGGATGTGCTGGAAGGGTGTCAGGGGTTGCTGCATAAATTGACGGAGGCGAAAACACAATGTTGATGAATTCCAACGAATATCTGAATATCGTCGAATCGATCAAGCAGGAGATCCGCACAGCGCAATACCGTGCGACAGTCAGCGTCAATCGGGAATTGCTGCTCCTCTACCACTCCATCGGTGAAGTCATCAACGCGCACAAGACATGGGGGAGCAAGTTCATAGAAAACCTTGCCGCCGACATCAAGATTTCTTTTCCGGATGCCACTGGCTACTCTGTGAGAAACCTAAAATATATGGCAAAGTTCGCGGCAGCTTATCCGGGTGATGGATTTGTGCAACAGCCTGTTGCACAAATCCCGTGGGGACACAATGTTGCTCTGCTGGACAAACTCTCGGATATGGAAGAACGCCTCTGGTATGCGAGAAAAATCGCAGAGAACGGGTGGTCCCGCAATGTGCTGATTCATCAAATTGAGAGCGGTCTATATCAACGGCAGGTGCTGGCAGAAAAAGTGTCTAACTTCGAAAACCGCCTTCCGTCCCCGCAGAGCGAACTCGCCACGCAAACAATGAAAGATCCGTATATCTTCGACTTCATTCCGTTCAAAGAGGATATGGTAGAGCGCGACATTGAGCGGGCACTGGTCAAGGATGTGACGAAACTACTGCTGGAGCTGGGGACCGGCTTTGCGTTCCTCGGCAATCAGTACCACCTCAATGTGGGCGGAGATGATTTCTACATTGACTTGCTGTTCTATAATCTGAATCTCCGCTGCTATGTGGTGATTGAACTGAAGACTGGTGAGTTCAAGCCGGAGTACGCTGGGCAGCTCAACTTCTATCTCTCTGCGGTAGATGGAATTCTGAAGAAAGAACAGGATAATCCCTCAATCGGCTTGCTGCTCTGCAAGAGCAAAAACGACCTTGTGGCAGAGTATTCTCTGAAGGATATGAGCAAGCCCATCGGTGTCAGCGCCTATCAGATTACCAGCAATCTGCCGGAAGAATTGGAGCACCAACTGCCGTCCGTGGAGGATATCCAGAAGCGGATCAAAGGGGCGAAAGAATGACAGCATTATAAGTCAGAATTTATCCCACGGCTCTATCATTGTACCAGCAAGTCTGACATAATATATCTATAAAAGCCCAATCTATTGTGGTACAAGGCTTTAGGAGAAAATAGTAATTCTCACGCATTGGTACAAAAGTCTCTGAAATCGTTGATTTCAGAGACTTTTTCTTTGTTTATTGCGGCGCAGAATGTGAGGGGGATTGTACTGCTTTTTACAAAATATTGAAATTTGTATCAAGTTGCATTATAATAAATTAACGGTAGGCCTTTGTGCCACCAAGGCAGCCGTTTGGTATCACCATGCGGCTGTTTATACTTAAGGAACTTTGCTATATGAACAAGATCGCAAGTATCTGATCATGCACAGCTGCACTAATATTTTACTCTATTGTTTAAAAACATGGGATAACAACATTAACTCAAGAGGTGAATCCAATGAAATTAAAAGAAGAATTCGAGCAGTTTTATAAAGATATTAGAATAGACGGTGAGCAAAACACGCTTATTCAAAAAAGGACCACACTTGAGAGCGAAATCAAAGATAAGTTGCCGGAGATTATGGGAGATCATGATATTGAGTTAAAGAAGAGCGAGATTAGAATGATCGACCAAGGCAGCTACAAGTACAACACAACGATTCGTTCGACGGTTGTAGATCGCGATGTCGCTGTAATGATACCTCTCGATATCGAGGCGAATCCTGATCCAAGAAAAATCAAAGGATATCTGCGTGATTCCATTGATATTGCTGTACGCACAGTCCAAATCAAAGAGCCGTGTGTGCGAGCCGCATATTATAAGGATGGGGAAGAATACCTACACATTGATCTTCCTTTATATGCTCAAGATGGAGATAGTGTCTATCTCGCACGAGGTAAAGAATACGGATCTTACAGTTGGGAACGTGCTGATCCCGATGGATTAAATGATGACCTATGTGGCATGATTAACGGAAATGCACAGTTGAGGCGAGTGATTTGTTACTTAAAGAAGTGGAAAAATGAGCACTATGCGAGTTCTGTTAGCGATCACGAAATTCCTCCGAGCATCGGCCTGACATACCTAGCATGTGACTGTTTTGAAGCACAGTCTACTGATGATGGCGACAATGATTTGCTTGCGCTCCAGAAAACAGTTCAAAATATATGCAATCGTTTTTTAATTACTCAAGACTATTCTGGTAATATAACAAGCGCAAGCATTAGTAGATATTTAACTGTTCAACCATACACAGATGTTTTTGAGAAAATGAAGGATAGCAGCAGCTCGTACATGATCACTTTTTACAAACGGCTTTGTGTTGCTAAAGATAATCTCACCAATGCAGTCAATGTTGAGTCGGATCATGATGCTGCAGAATATGTTGTAAAAGTACTTGGAGACGAGTTTGAAGTCCCCCCTAAGCCTGCAGCAAACAAAACTGCGCAAATTAACAGGGAGCATAGCTTTGGATAATATTGCATTTGAAATTCTATCTGCTTATGAAGAACTTGATGTGGAGCCGTCAGTCTCTACCGAAGATGTTATCGTCTTTCGACTTGAAGAAATGCGTTTCGCCTTTCTGTGTCCGAAAAAAGATAGCATCACATCATGTGCCCACATCTTCGCTTTAGATGTTGAAACATTCGATCAGCCTCATATTTTGTTGAATGAGATTGATTTCGAAGGAAATTCGACTCTCCCAAAAGGAAAATACCGGAGCGTATGTCTATACGAGAGTGGCAGCATTATTAATGCATTGGTGTCTTATGAAGAAAAAATAGTTGACGCCATCGAACGATTACTTGCGCTATTGTCACTGTCTCCATTGCAAAAAGAGAAAGAATTTCAAAAGGAATTCCTCTTCTATTGGAATAACGCTGCTCAAAATGGAAAAAGGGATATCTACTTAGATAATGACACTGCCTTTTCCATTTTATCCGTATATCAGAGCAAAGACCGTGTTAGATATATTGCGCCTAATGTGTGTTTATCCGATTTGGATGCTACTCGCAATGGCAATAGGGTTTGGCAACAACGCGTTGATATTGCTGCTATCTTCCTTCCAATTATTGATAATCGTGGCATCCTGCCTCCAAGGAACAACCATCCTTGGGGCAAAGAACAGATTCTGGAAATTGTATGCAGTGATACCACAAATCATATAAGTCGCGATACTTTTCTTCAGCTTAGGTTAGGACAAACAAAGTATGATACATTGGATATTGTTTTTGGTATGACGATAACGAAAACGCCATACACCTTCCTGGCACGTATAAAGTTTCACGGCGGCAATCAGAATTCTATGCTCGAAAGATTAATCCACAATATCCATTCTGTTGAGATGCTTCAGAGCGAAGAGATAGATTATCGCCATCTCAATCAAGTAATCGGCAACAGTACAGGAAATTTGAGTAAAAAGGTATTGTTAATTGGTGCAGGGTCTTTGGGAAGTTATGTTGCCAGCGAATTAGTCAAAAACGGATTTAAAGACCTAACAATTTACGATGGAGATGCTTTATCGCCCGAAAATTTTATGCGATGGTATTGCTCCGGAATATTTAAGAATGGCAAAAAAGCATCCCTTTTGGGATTTTACTTGGAAATGATGCATCCTGAAATCCATGTTGATACTCATGATGAGAATATCGATGCTGCAAAACTTATCAAAGAGATGCCTACTGCAGACTATATTATTTTCACTGTAGGAAGCAGTGACACACAACTTCGGTTAAACAGAGTTCTAAAAGAGAACGGCTGTAAAGCGAAGGTACTATTTGCTTGGTTGGAAGCCGGCGGGCAGCACAGCCACCTGCTGAGAGTCGATTATAGCACAAGCGGTTGCTTCGAATGTCTGTTCACCGACAATGTCGGAAATATGGTAAACAACCAAGCTAACATTACTGCAGACGAAGATATCGAGCTAAACACCATTCGCAATGGTTGTGGGGCTACACGAGTTGCATATGGTACATCGGTACTGCTACGCACGACTTCTGCACTACTTGATATACTGCACAAAGAGGAGTTTGAAAACGTCCAAGGTAACTACCTGGTAAATATTAGCCCGAATTCTGTTGCGTATGACTACGCTTCGTTTACGAAGGAGGCCTGTCGCTGCTGTGGCAATTAAACTGAATTGTGGTTGCGTTAAACTGGCTCTCCCCAACGGCTGTGTTGTAGACATACTAACATCGGTTTTAGATGAAATTGCAAAGTGGCTACAGATAGACCCTGATGCTCCAGAAAGCGGCGGGTATATTATTGGATATGAACATAAAGATACCGGAAACATAGTTCTTGAAAAAGTATCTGTTCCACATAGCCTCGATCGGCGGACACGTACTCATTTCGATATGCTTAATCCTGCGCATAGAGTTTTTCTGCTCAAAGAGAAGTTCCATAAGAGCTTTTACATGGGTGTTTGGCACACTCACCCCCAAGTCACACCTGTTCCTTCTGCAATAGATTGGGACGATTGGAGAAAGACTCTGGAATCCGATAGAACCGCCTGTGACTATATCTTTTTCCTTATTTCCGGAACCGATAGTACTCGCGTATGGATCGGAGATCCACGAGATAAAACAATTGTAGAAATATTTGAATGTCCCAAAGTTGACGGACTATATACTAGGCAATAGTATCTTGCAACAGATAGGAGAGAGAATAATATGAGAATTAAGTGGCTACATCTTTCCGATATTCATTTTAATTTTAAAAACTTTGATTCTCATTCTCTGCGTGAAGACTTTATAGCCCGAATTAGTAATTTGAGTCAAACCGAGCCGTTTACGCATTTGTTCCTAACTGGTGATGTTTTGTTCCGAAACAACCAAGCGGATACAGAAACTGTTGAGTTTGTCAAGAAACTAATTGATGCGATGCATTTACCTCTGGAAAATGTAATACTTGTTCCGGGAAATCATGACCATGACAGACAAATTGTAATTGAGCAACTGAATACCTTGCCAGATCTAAAAGATACCACAATCGATGCCTTGGATGAAGCTCATTGCACATCTATGTTAACTGCTTTTGATAAATTCGATGCTGTATATACAGGAATATTTGGCTCAAGTTATTACTCTAACTACGATAATCCCCACGCAATTTGCTTTTCCTCTCCCATAACTGTTGTAAAACTCAATACAGCGTGGTTTGATACCGACTCTTCCTCTAGCCGGTCTTTGAGAATCGGCAGTCGACAACTCCAACTACTTCTGTCCTCGGCCGACGAAGACTTGCAAAAATCTGTTAATATTGCAGTTGGTCATCATCCATTAGATGAACTTACGATTTCTGAGCACGATAGAATTCTCGAGTTGTTTCAAAAACATAACATCGGCATATATTTCTGCGGACATACGCATCGAGCTAATATTAAAATCCACAGATACCACGATGTTATTGAAATTGTCGCCCCAGGCGGGTATGTCGATGATGAAGGTTACTCTGTTGGTGGCTACGTCTGGGGTGTTATTGACACTGATATCAACTTTTATAAAGCTGAAATCTACAGTTGGAAAAGCGGGAAGTGGTGTATTGATAGTACACTTCCTGAAACAGATGATCACGGTATCTTCTACTTTAACACTTCCCACTTTCCAAATAATATCGATATTGTTGCTGTTGATTGTAAGACAATAGGTGGGCATATTTCCAGAAAACAGTTGGATGAATCACTCGGGATTAAAAATTATGATATACACACTTACTGTGGTCCATACGGCAATCCTACTGGATTCTCTCCAGAAACTGTTCGGGACTTTTCTGATACAATTCTCCTCTTATCAGAAAAGGGTAAAACCGTACACTTATATCCTCTTGCACCAATCCCCATGCTACTGTCTCTTGGTTTCAACCTGCAAAAAAACGCCGCGCTCATAATTCATCAATATGATCGTAACACAGAAAAGTGGGTATATAATGAAGCATCAGATCATATATCCACTTCTTGCGAAGCCTCTTTGTCAAATAATAACATCCTTGTTGTTTCCGTTTCAACTTCGTTTAAAATCGAGTCTAAATTAATATCTGCTACGATGGATGGACAGCACTACGATTTGCTGGAGTTTACAACAGATCGGATTGAAGTCGGGTATCCTCTGTACAACGATGATTTACGCAGTGTTGCAAAAACAATTACCGACATCCTAAATCCACTTGCTTCCAAGTACGCCGAGATTCACCTTTTTGCTGCTATTCCTGCAGGACTGGCGGTCGAATTGGGCAGAAGCCTACTCACATCTGTATACCAAAATGTGTATACATATCAATTGGCGCAGGGGCAATACACACAAGATCTTATTATCAACAAGGTTTCCACACCTGAAACACCAAAAACTATCCTATCTCGGTTTACTTTGGAGAGCACCAGTGTTGTGTACATTCCTATTCTTGGTAGAGTTCCTTGTGGTCCTGTAAAGGAGGCGATAACCGAAAACGAAATATGCCTTCCCTTACCAGAATCAATACTGGATAATGGCGATTACTACATACTTGTAGCATCAGGTGACTCTATGATTGATGCCGGTATTGAAGATGGAGATTACGTACTTGTTAAACAACAAGTTACAGCATGCGAAGGAGAAATTGTTGTTGCGTTGATTGAAGGCAGTACGACAATAAAACGACTACACTTCGATGACGATAATAAGAGGATTGTGCTGTATCCGGAAAATGATCAGTACGAGCCATGCTCGTACAAAGATTTGGACATTCAGGGTGTAGCTGTAAAAGTAATCAAGAACTTGTAAAGAGTATTGATATTTTGAAGTATATAAATTACAATCCAACATACGACTGTGTGAAGGATTGTAGCTACTGCCGGCCAGCGTAAAATAATCAACCACCGACATAGTACCGAGCAATCGGTGCCTATGTCGGTGATCCTTTTTACATCCACTTTTTTGCTTTCTTATCCGCTCTCTGGGGCTTCCCCTTGCGCTTTCTGCTTCTTCAGCTTTGCCAGCTCAGCTTTCATCTCCACAATCAGAAACTTGAGCTTCTCCTCGCACTCCTCACGGGTGTGTGCGTAGACATTACGGGAGTGCTTCTTGCCGTCGATCCACATGGGCGAGTAGCGCCCCTCCCACAGGTTTGGCCCTTTGGATGAGATACACCCGGTACCCGCCCTGCGTCGGCTCATGACGGGCTTGAAATCGGTCATCCTCGGCTTTTCCGGCGAGGCCGGGGCAGTTTCCTGCCCCGGCTCTGAACCGCCCTCTAGTGGCGCTGCTTTGCCGATTCCACGGTCGATGTTGGCGGCGGCTGTGTGCTGCATATCGTCGGTGATGTGGGTGTAGATGTCCAGCGTGGTCGCCGCCGACACATGGCCCAACATGGCGGAGAGAGTTTTCACATCCATACCGTTTTCTAAAGCCAGCGTCGCGAAGGTGTGCCTCAAGTCATGAAACCGCACCTGCTTGCACCCGGCGTGTTCCAGGATGAGTTGGAGCCGTTTGCGCACCACGCCGGGGGTGATCGGACGATCCTCCTTCACCGGAGACGGGA
Source organism: Flavonifractor sp. AGMB03687 (assembly GCF_017811815.1). Taxonomy (GTDB): domain Bacteria; phylum Bacillota; class Clostridia; order Oscillospirales; family Oscillospiraceae; genus Flavonifractor. The sequence continues at coordinate 303,567 of NZ_JADKZI010000004.1, read as the reverse complement.
ACATCCATCGGGAGTCCACCGTTTTCTTGTACTCCTTCAGCACCTCGACCACCGATGGCGGCAGTACGATTTTACGAATGGAGTTTTTCGTTTTCGGTTCGCTGAACTGGAGTTCTCCATTGACCTGATAGACCTGCTTGTTCACATTCAGCACACCCGTTTCGAAGTCCAGATCATCCCACTGGAGTGCCATGAGCTCGCCCCGGCGCAGGCCGGTAGCCAGGTCCAGGAGAAAGAGCTCGTAGTAGCCCTCAGCCTTAGCCTGAATGAGAAACCGCTGAAGCTCGTCCCGGTCCAGCACCTGCATCTCACGTGCTTTTTTGGGCGGGAGCTTACAGCCGATGGCCGGGTTAGTGCGGATGAGCCCTTCCTGCACCGCTTTCTCCAGTGCGGTGCGGCAGGTGGCATGACACATACGCACCATCCGGTCGGACAGTCCCTCGCCGAAGCGTTCCGTGAGGGTCTTCCGGCCATTCTTTTTGAGTCTTGCGTAAAACTGTTGGAGATCATTCTGCGTCAACTTGTTCAGCGGGATGTTACCGATCTCCGGGGCGATATGCAGACGGATGCGGCTCTCATAGCCTAACTGAGTGGTGGCGCGGATCTTGGGCTTAGCGTGGGTCTCATACCAATACTCCAGCCAGTCGCCGAACCGCATGTCTGGCTTCACCTTGTCGGATTTGATGCCGCCCAGTTCCTCTTTGAGCTTCTGAAGTTTCTCGGCGCACTCCCGTTTGGTTTTTGCGAGGACATTCTTCGTCTTGGGATAGCCCTTATCGTCGTAGCCGACGACATAGCGGCCCTCCCAACGTCCATCAGTACGTTGCCTTATGGTTCCGTCTCCGTTTTTTCGCTTTCTTGCCACGGTTTCAACTCCTTTCCGAACAAGTCTTCTATGAAGCCGCCCACGATGCCGCTGGCCTGCCGCTGCATATCCGAAGTCACATGGGTGTAAGTGTCCAGGGTAAAGGATGCATTGGTATGGCCCAGGATACCGGACAGGGTCTTGGCGTCCACGCCGCTGGCGAGGGCGTGGGTGGCGAAGGTGTGGCGCAGGTCATGGAACCGAATGTCAGGCAGGCCTGCCTGCTGGAGCAGCACTTTCAGCCGGCGGTAGGCCGAGTCAGGATTCGCCGGCAACTCCGGGCTGGTGGGGTGGGGGAAGATCCACTGGCTGATGGCTCGTTTCTTTCTCTGCCGCAGGAGTTCGACGATGCTCTGAGGCAGGATGATGGTGCGGGTACCCTTGCTGGTCTTGGTGTCGCCCAGAGCGAACACGCCCATCTTTTTGCTGTGGAGGGTGCGGCACACTTTCAGCGTGCCTTTCTTTTCGTCAAAGTCCTTCCACATGAGGCCACAGATCTCGCCCCGACGCAGGCCGGTCATGAGCTCAGTGTAGAAGAACTCGTACCAGACTTCGTCCTGTCGGATGGCCTCCATGAAGGTGTCCAGCTCCTGCTCGTTCAGGATGCGCTTGGGCTTGTAGTTTGGTCTGGGGGCGGTCGGCCCCTCAGTTGGATTCTTCGCAATAATATGCGCCTGCACCGCGTCCTTCATGGCACCGTGGAGCATGGTGTGGATGTGATTAACGGTGGCATCGGAAAGCTCGTATCCATCTTCGGAATGCTCATGGATACGCCCCTCTTTTTTCAGCCGACGGTACATGCGCTGGATGTCCTGACTGGTGATGAGAGACATCTGTTTGTGGCCGAGCTGGGGTTTGATGTAGCAGTCGACAAACTGACGGTAGCTCTTCATGGTGCTGGGACGGATAGTGCCTTCCTTATACTCCTCCAGCCAGATATCCAGCCATTCGCCCAGCGTCATGCGGCTGTCCTCGGTCAGCTCCACATCCTGGTAACGCTCGATGCTCTGGTGGAGCTTGTCCGTCAGTTCCTTTTGGGTATTTGCGTAGTCGTGATGAAAGATGGGGTCGCCGTTTTTCTTGTGGCCCACCACGATGCGGCCCTCCCAGCGACCATCGTCGCGTTTGCGCACCATGCCGTCACCGGACGGTCTGCGCTTTGCCATTAGTCATCCCTCCTTAAGTCTGCAAGCTGCCCCATCCTGCGCTCTTCTTCCTCGGCGAAGGAGTAGGGCGGCTCTATGTTCAATTCACCGATAATACCCCACGCCAGACGGAAGCCTGCCGTAAAGCTGGCGAGGGAAATTTCGTCCCGCAACTCCGCTTCCAGATCCACCAGCTTCAGCAGCCTGCGCCGCTCATCCTTGGGCTTATCCTCAGTCAACTCCTGGTGGAGCACATTAAGTTCCTGCCGCAGTTCCGGGAAGTCCGGTTCTTTGAAGAATTGCCGCTGCAGCCCTCTCATGTATTCGTACATCAAATCGCCTCCTCGTCAGCGACACACCATACCGCAATTTCGAAGCAATAGCTATGTGTCGGGGCAAGTGTTATCAGAAAGTTATCAATTCACGCGTAGGGGGTGTACGTTCCGGGCTTGCCCACGAACATATAACAGAATGCTCTGCCGTTGCTCACGGTGATGCCGACACCGACAGTATCGCAATCCGGGTCGGTCATTGTTTCCAGGTGGCCGGGAGACTTGCTCCAGTTTGCCACCGCCTTTTCGGGAATTTTTTCCGGGTCTGTGACAGTGAACACCGTCAGATTGGAACCGAAGCCATGAGGGTATCCGGACGCTGCCACGGTTTCACATTCTACCCGGTTATGGTGCGAGGTGAACATCTGTGCGGAGCAGTCCTGCGCGGCATCCATCAGAGCTTGGTCGACTGCCAATGTCGCTGCGCCGTGCTCTCTGCGTACCTGATTGATGAGCCGCACCATCTCCTGGCGGAGTTCCTGATTGGTGGGTGAGACGGATGTTTCTTGTAAAGGTGCCGTGCCGGTGTAGCGGGAGACATTCGCTTCTACGGGCGGCTGAAAACCATCGGCACCACGTCCCGGCAGCTCCGGCGGATTATCCGCACCCAGGCGCTGCTACTCTCCCTCATTGGCATCCCTGTGGGGCTGCTGTTGGGCTGGCTGCTGGGCGGCGTGCTCACCCCGGTCATTACTGCTCGACTCAATGGCGTGACTACCGTGGTCTCTGTCAGTCCTCTTCTCTTTGTAGGTTCGGCCCTTTTTGCCCTGGTGACGGTGCTCATCTCCTGCCGCCGCCCCGGCCGCCTGGCAGGAAAAGTCTCTCCGGTGGAGGCGGTGCGCTATACCGAGGGCAAGGCGCTGAAGCGGAGGGGCAAGCGAAGCGGCAGAGGCGTGTCCCTGTTGTCCATGGCCTGGGCCAACCTGGGCCGCAGCCGTGGGAAGACCTTCCTCACCGTGCTGTCCCTGACTCTGGCCGTGGTGCTGCTGACTGCAACGGTGACCTTCACAAGTGGTTTTGACATAGACAAATATGTGTCCAACTTCACCGCCAGCGACTTTATCCTGGCCGATGCGGGCCAGTTCCAGACGGGCGGGGAGAGCTTCAGCGACGAGATGGGAGTGCCGGAGGAGGTCATCGACGCCGTGGACGCCCAGGGCGGCATCACCGGGAGCGGCCGCGTGTACGGCAAGACCGCTCCGGCGCTGGAGTTCGTCACTGAGGAATACTATCGCTCTATGTGGGGACGCTGGAACACCCAGGAGCAGCTGGACAGTATGGTAGCATTCAAGGACCGCACTGAGGACGGCCTGCTGGCGGATCGGGTACAGCTCTACGGCATGGAGCCGTTCACCCTGGACTATCTGACGGTGTTGGAAGGGGATATCTCCAAGCTCAATGACCCGGACGGAAACTATGTTGCCGCCGTGTACAGTACCGATGACTACGGTAACCCGGAGATGAGCAGCCATTGGGCCCGGCTGGGGGATACGGTGACCATCCGCTATGTGGAGGAGTTTGAATACTATAATCCAAACACCGGCGAGGTTTATGGTTCCTTGGAGAATGTGCCCGAAGGCGCCGCTTACGCCGAGCGGGCGATCAAGTACCGGGATGTGGAGTACACTGTGGCCGCCCTGGTAACGGTGCCATCTGCCCTGAGCTACCGCTATTACGGTGCTGATGAGTTTGTCATGGGGGCGGAGACCTTTCTACGGGATACGGAAACCGACTCCGTCATGTACTATGCCTTCGACACCTCAGATGAGGCCAACGCCGCCATGGAGGCCTTCCTTCAGGACTACACGGAGAACATCAATCCTCAGTTCGACTATGAGAGCAAGGCTACCTATGCTGAGGAATTTGAGAGCACCCGAAGCATGTTTCTCCTGCTGGGGAGCGCCCTCAGCTTCATCGTCGGGCTGGTAGGCGTACTGAATTTCTTCAACGCCATCCTCACAGGCATCACCGCCCGCCGCCGGGAACTGGCAGTGCTCCAGTCCATCGGCATGACGGCCCGGCAGCTGCGGACCATGCTGGCCCTGGAGGGACTGCTCTATACCGTAGGCGCGGCCCTTTTGGCCCTGGTGCTGATCGTGGTCACGGCCCCCTTCGTAGGTCCCGCCCTCAACGGACTGATTTGGTTTTTTACCTATCACTTTACCGTCTGGCCCATCGCTGTGGTGCTGCCGCTGTTCGGGGCCCTGGGCGTCCTCATCCCACTGCTCAGCTGCCGCGCTGCCCAGCATTTTTCCGTGGTAGAGCGCCTGCGGCAGGAATAAAATACAGAGCCCTAAAGAGGGACAATACCCCAAACCCAAACATGAAAAGAGCCCTTCTGAACAGGCTGCGGCAGTGATACCGTGCCTGGTCAAGAAGGGCTCTTTGACCACATGTAAGACCACAGACAGCGGAGGTGCATCCATCACAAATCACTTTCTTTGCAGAGCTGTAATTCCAGTTGCACTTTGGGCTGGCCGATGTACTGACGGGACTCCTGAAGGCGCTGCTCCATGGTGAGGATATCCTTCTGAATCTGTCGGCGGCTTTTTGCCTGGTTCATCTGTAAATAGAGATGGTACCGATATTGTAAGGTTTCTGCCTTAGGCGGAAACGTAATGACTTCATCCCCAATCTGGTTGCCTTCCAGCTCATTCCGGCAGATCTCGTCATCCATGACTGCCATATAGAGTGCATAGCGGGTGAATTCCTTGAGGGGCATCCGAATCATCCAGTACCGGTAGACGGCAGAGCCAACTGTGGCAGCCATGCATCCAAGAACCGCAATTTTGTGAGTTTTCTTCATATCCTTTTATCCTCCGATGTATTCTGTATGCAGCAGAATCCAAGCTGCTGCCAAGTCCCGGCGTTGACAGGCCAGGGCACTGACGGTATGATAGGGCCAGCCATGACACAAGCGGCAAACAATGAGGTGATCAAAGCATGAAATCAAAGCAAATGTTCCGGCACAAAAAGTGGCTTATCGCTGGTGGCGTTGTTCTTCTGGTGCTGGTCATTCTGGCCGGAGCGTTTTTCTGGTATGTGTCCGATTACTACCGGGCGGAAGATGTAGCGCTGGAGGTGTTGGCCCAAGACAACGGCATTACGGTCCAAGACAATCTGACCATCCTATCTCCCACGTATCCCACCGATACCGCCATTATTTTCTATCCCGGCGCCAAGGTGGAGGCAGAAGCCTACCTGCCTCTGCTGGATCAGGTCCGGCAACTCGGCGTCACCTGCATCTTGGTACATATGCCGTTCCATATGGCGATATTTGATGCCAATGCGGCGGAAGATGTCATCGCCCAGTTCCCTGAGTTCCAGCACTGGTATATGGCCGGACACTCCATGGGCGGCGCTATGGCGTCCAAGTTTGCTGCGGACCATCCGGATCAGGTAGATGGACTCATTTTGATGGGCGCCTACATCTACGGCGATTATCCCGATGAAAAGACCTTGACTATCTACGGTTCCCTCAACCAGAGTGTGGAGGACCACATCGACTACACGGAGAACATTGTGGAGATCGAAGGGGGCAACCACGCCTAGTTCGGCAATTATGGTCCCCAGAAGGGGGATCTTCCGGCTGCCATCTCGGCCCAGGAGCAGCAGGCACAGACGGTGGACGCCATTGAAGCCTTCCTAGCAAAGGCAGAAGGAGACTGAATCCAAAAAGAATTTACACGACCTGGCTGATGTGCCGGTGAAAGGCCTCAACCACCGGGGTCAGTGCCTGATCCTTTTTCCAGACCAGTACCGTCCCCGTCTCCATAGCCGGAGAAAGGGGGAGAAACCGGAGATCATCAAAGGCCAGGTTCAAGTCAAAGCCCAGCGCCGCGCCCACGCCGCAGCGCACCATATTGGCGGCGTTGAGGATCAAATTGAAGGTGGCGGCGATCTGCAGACGATCCCAGCTGTCCCCAAACCAACTGGCCAGCTCCTGCTGTACGCGCTCTCGACCGCTGACCAGCAGCGGGATCGATTCTAAATCCTGGGGCGTGACCGCATCCAGTTCTGCCAGGGGTGAATCTGTCCGCACCAGCACGCCCCAGCGGTCCTTCTCCTGCATCCGGCAGAAGGCGTATTTGCCCACATCCACCGGCTCTGTCAGCAGCCCCATGTCCAGAAGCCCCGTATCCAGCCGCTCCTTTACATCATCGGCGTTGGCGCTGAAGATTCGGAAGACGACCTTGGGGTAGCGCTCCCGGAAGGTGCGGATGGCCTGGGATAGGGAGGTCATGCTCCGGGTTTCGCCCGCGCCGATGGCGATCTCGCCCATCAATTCCGTATCCCGGGCGGCGAATTCCCGGGCGGTTTTATCCGCCAGGTCCACCAGCTCCTGAGCCCGGCGGCGCAGCAGCATCCCTTTGTCGGTCAGGACAATATGGTAGCGGCTGCGGTGAAAGAGCTGAACCCCCAACTCCTCCTCAAGCTGCATCAGCTGCCGGGACAGGGTGGGCTGGGTCAGATGGAGCAGGGCAGCAGCCTTGGTGATATTCTCCTCCCGGGCTACCGCCAGAAAATAGCGCAAAACACGAAGTTCCATAGGAATCCCTCCTTCTTTCATCCTATCATGGCTGTCCCATGCCTGCAAGATAAATATGCTTTCTTGGAATAACTGTAAATAGGAAATGAGTATTTTACATTTTTAAATATCAGGTCTACAATAGAAGAAAGAAGTGCGTAAGGAGGTTATTCACATGAACGCATTGGTTGCTTATTTTTCTGCTACCGGTACTACTGCCAAGGCGGCAAAGGCTCTGGCAAACGCCGTGGGCGGGGAGCTTTATGAGATCAAACCCGCGGTGCCCTACACCAGCGCCGACCTGAACTGGATGGACAAGGGCTCCCGCTCCAGTGTGGAGATGAAGGATCCCCACTCCCGACCTGCTCTGGCTGACACCGACGCCCCAGTGGCGGGACACGATGTGATCTTGCTGGGCTTCCCCGTGTGGTGGTATGTGGCCCCCACCATCCTCAACACCTTCCTGGAGGCCTATGACTTCACCGGAAAGACCATTGTCCTCTTTGCCACCTCCGGCGGCAGCGGCCTGGGCAAGTCGGCGGCCGGGCTTCAGGCCAGCGCCCCTGGTGCCAAGATCGTGGATGGCCGGATGCTCAATGGCCGCCTGAACGAAGCGGAGCTGAAGGCCTGGGCAGAAGGACTCAAACTGTAATACATCCCGAATTTAAAAAAGTGGAGTGTCCCAACGGACACTCCACTTTTTGATCGTTTTCCAGGTTTCAATCTCCGCCGCCCCTATTGTACTTAAGCGTCGGAAAAAGAGCAAGGCAAAAAGAAACAGGACAGACAGTTGTCCGGTTCCCGTGCTATAATACAGAGAAAAGAGGGAAGGGGAGTCCTGTATGAAGATGGAGCGGCTCATCGGCATTCTGTCCATCCTGCTCCAGCGGGAGAAGGTCACCGCCCCGGAGCTGGCAGAGCAGTTCGAAGTGTCCCGCCGTACTATCCAGCGGGACATTGAGTCCCTGTGCCGAGCGGGTGTTCCCATCTCCACTGCCCAGGGTGCGGGGGGCGGCATCTCCATCATGGAGGGCTACCGGGTGGACCGGACGGTGCTCACTGCTCCGGAGATGCAGGCCATCCTAGCGGGGCTGCGCAGCCTGGACAGCGTCAGCGGTACCCGGCGCTATGTGCAGCTGATGGAGAAGCTGTCTGCCGGGACGAGTGAACTAGTGCCCGGCGGCGCCCACATGCTCATTGACCTCTCCTCCTGGTACAAGACCAGCCTGCCGCCGAAGATCGAACTCATCCAAGGGGCCATCGAGCAACACCATACCATCTGTTTCACCTATTTCTCTCCCAAAGAGGAAACGGTGCGCACCGTGGAGCCCTGTTATCTGGTGTTCCACTGGTCCACCTGGTATGTGTGGGGCTGGTGCCGGATGCGGAAAGATTTCCGGCTCTTTAAGCTCAACCGCATGACTGCGCTCACCACCGGCGAGCCCTTTGCCCCTCGCCGCGCACCTCTGCCCAACCTGGAGCCTGAGCTGGTCTTTCCCGTAAAATATCAGGTCACGGTTCTCTTTGATCCCACCTGCCGCTGGCGGCTGGTAGAGGAGTACGGCGCGGACCGTTTCACCGTGCAGTCAGACGGCAAGCTTCGCTTTACCGGTGGCTTTCCAGACGCGTACAGCGCGCTCAGCTGGGTTCTGGCCTTTGGAGACAAGGCGGAGCTGCTGGAACCACAAGAATTGCGGGAGCAGCTTGGAGCGTTGACCGAAACATTGGCCAACCGTTACAGGAGGAAGTGATATGGCATCTCATAAGGACTTTGTGGACTATGTGGTTGAGCAGCTGCGGGAGGCCGGAGCCATCCGCAGCCGGAAGATGTTCGGCGAATACGGCCTCTACTGCGACGATGTGTTCTTCGCCGTCATCTGCGACGACCAGTTTTTTGTGAAGGTCACCCCGCAGGGCGAAGCGGCGTTTCCCGGCCTGCCCAAGGCCCCGCCCTATGAGGGGGCCAAGGATTATATCTGGGTGGAGGATGTGGACGACCGGGACACCATGACCGCCCTCACCCGCCTCACCTGTCTGGCCCTTCAGGAGCAGCCCCAAAAACGGAGGAAATGACGATGGACTTTGACTACAAAAAAGAGTACAAGGAATTCTATCTGCCGCCCAGGACCCCGGGTATCGTCACTGTGCCCGCCATGAATTTCCTGGCCGTGCGGGGGTATGGCGATCCCAATGAGGAGAATGGTGCCTATAAGCAGGCTCTGGAACTGCTCTATGCTGTAGCATATACCATTAAAATGAGCAAACTGGGTAAGCGCCAGCTGGAGGGCTACTTTGACTATGTGGTGCCGCCTCTGGAGGGCCTGTGGTGGCAGGAGGGTGTCCACGGGGTGGACTACGCCCATAAGAAAGATTTTCAGTGGATCTCCCTTATCCGTCTGCCGGAGTTTGTGACAAGGGAAGCCTTCGACTGGGCCATCCGGGAGGCCACGGAAAAGAAACAGAAAGACTTCTCTGCAGTGGAGTTCTTCCACTGGGAGGAGGGACTGTGCGTCCAGTGTATGCACATCGGCCCCTATGACGACGAGCCCGCCACCGTGGCAGCCATGGAGGGTTATGCTGAGGCCCAGGGCTATAAGGAGAACTTTGGGGAAGACCGATTCCACCATGAGATCTATTTGAGTGATGTGCGGCGGTGCAAACCGGAGCGGCTGAAAACTGTCATCCGGCACCCAATCAGGAGGGTACTAATCTGCGTTGCTTGCGGCAATCGTTGGCGTCTGTTTGACGAAGAAGAGGGTATAAAAGTTTGAAATCAGCACAAAAGGCGAACGGTGTCGTTCTCTTTTGGGCCGGCATCCTCTATGATCATATCAGCAGCTGCAAAAACTCGATCATAAGAGGAGAATATCACCATGAATACGGATAAAATTTTTGCGGAAGCCATCGCCAATGAGTACGCGCCCAAGGATACCTCCAAGGTTGTTGCTCTGAGAAAGCTGGATTGGAAAGCAAAGCGCTCGGCAACCATCTTTGCCTATGGTTTCGGTATTGGAATGGCTCTGGTCCTCGGTTTGGGGATGTGCCTTTCCATGCAGGTGATCGGAGGGGGCGGCATCCTGCTGATAGGCGGCGGGATTCTCCTGGGCATTCTGGGCATCGTCGGCGTTGGCTTGAACTATCCCATCTACAGAAAGCTCCTGCGGTCCGGCAAGGAAAAGTATGCCTTTGAGATCATGCAGCTGGCCCGGGAGATCAGCGAGTCGGCAGAATAAACGGAGAGGAGGGCGGCAGATGAACAAGTCCGAAAGCAAATACTTCAATACCGCCCTGCGGATGGACGAGGCGCTCCTGGCTCTGCTGGAAGAGAAAGATCTGGACTATATCACGGTGAAAGAGATCTGTCACCAGGCAGGTGTGAACCGATCCACCTTCTACCTGCACTATGAGACCATTGCCGATCTGGTAAACGAGACTTTGGAGATGGTCAACCAGCGTTTTCTCTCTTATTTTCCCCAGCAGGAGGAAGTAGTCCTGGCGAACATGAGCAGCCGGGAGCGGGAAGAATTGGTGCTGGTCACCCGGGAATACCTGCTGCCCTATCTCCGCTTCATCCGGGATAACAAAAAGGTCTATCGGGCGGCATTTCGGAACCCAGGCAGCATGCAGGCCCATACGCGATATGGGGAACTGAAGCAGCGTATTCTTGGCCCCATTCTGGAGCGGTTTGAGATTCCTGCTGCCCACCATCCCTATTACATGGCCTACTATGTGGAGGGGATCATCGCGATTGTGAAGGAGTGGCTGCGGCAGGATTGTACGGATGAGGTGGAGATGATTGCCGATATCATTGAGTCCTGCGTGGGGTACGGAGACGGAAGAAGGCCGTGCGGCAAATAAACATAAAGCCTCCCATGCTGTGTTGTTTTCAAGAAAACAACACAGCATGGGAGGCTTGTCTTTTTAATCGTATCACGGGAAGTAAAAAGTGTGACAATGGTTTCTTGAAAAAGATCTGCGGGAAGCAAGAAAAAAGCAAGGATTTCATTCCCCGCAGCAGGGCGATTCTATGGTATGATAGAAAAACCCTGCGGAGGTGAGGCAATGAAAGCAAATCCCATCGCCCATCGGCGTGTCCTGGATTACGCATACGTGGACATTGACACGCTGTTCCGGGATTTTCATATTTCCGGCCAAGGCTACAGCCAGGAACAGGTGGAGGAAAGCCGTACCCGGTACGGAAAAAACAGCCTGTCCGGCCGGGCTTCCGATACGGTGTTTTATCGCCTGAGACGGGCTTTTCTCAACCCCTTCACCATCATTTTATTCGTGTTGGCTTGCATTTCCTTCTTAACCGATGTAGTGTTGGCCTCCAATTTCAGCCGCAACATCACCACAGTCGTTATCATTTTAGGGATGCTGCTGATCAGCGGCGCGGTACGCTTCACCCAGGAGCTGCGGGCAAAGCGTGTGGCAGACCGTCTGACGGGGATGATCGCATCCACCGTGCTGGTGCGCAGGGGGGGGAGCGTGGGTCAGGGTGGCCTCCACCGAGCTAGTGGTGGGTGATCTGGTGCGTCTGTCCGCGGGGGACCGCGTCCCAGCGGATATTCGACTGACTGTGGCCAAGGATCTGTTCGTTTCCCAATCGGTCATCACCGGTGAGAGCGAAATTTTGGAGAAAAACGCCGGCACGCTTTCCCGGGGACAGGCCCGATCCTACGCCGAGTACCGCAACCTTGTGTTTATGGGCTCCGCCCTCACCGGCGGCAGCGGGGAAGGGGTGGTGCTGGCGGTGGGTGAGGACACCGTTTACGGCGGCTTTACGGCGGCGGAATCCTCCCGGAAAAATGGCTTTGACCAGGGCGCCAATTCCATTGCGTGGGTGCTTATTCGCTTTATGGCGGTTCTGGTGCCGGTGGTTTTGATCGCCTGCGGCCTGACCAAGGGCGATTGGGTTTCCGCATTCCTGTTCGCGTTGTCGGTTGCCGTGGGCCTGACCCCTGAAATGCTCCCAATGGTCATCAACGCCTGTCTGGCCAAGGGCAGCGCGGCCATGGGGAAGAAGCAGACAGTGGTGAAAAACATCAACGCCATGCAGGGCTTTGGCAGCATGGACATCCTGTGCGTGGACAAGACCGGCACCCTGACCGGAGATCAGATCACGCTGGAATATTACATGGATATCCTGGGCAATGAGAGCCAAAAGGTTCTGGATCTCGCCTACTTGAACAGCCTCTATCACACCGGGGTGAAAAATCACCTGGACGATGCCCTTCTGCAGTGCCGGGAGATGCCGGGCCGTCAGGGCTACTTTCTGGAATTGGCCGCTCAACATCCCAAGCTGGACGAGCTGCCCTTTGACTATGAGCGCAGATTTGCCAGCGTTCTGGTGGAGAAGGAGGAAGAAAACCTGCTCATCATCAAGGGCAGCATTGACGAAGTGTGCGGCCGGTGCGGCAGTGTGGAATACAAGGGACAGCGCCAGGCCATCTCCGGCGACGGAATGGAAAGTGTCCGCGCCATTGTGGACGAGATGCTGGAAGACGGGATGAAAGTGCTGGCGGTGGCCTACAAGCCCCTGAATCAGGCGACGTTGTCGCCGGAAGATGAGCATGATTTCATCCTGCTGGGCTACCTGGCCTTTTTTGACGCGCCCAAAGAGAGCGCCGCTGGGGCCATCCAAAAGCTCCATATGAAGATCTTCCGTGACCTCATCTATGTGATGCAGGGCATGATGAAGGCCGACCATAAGTTCTATAAGGCCCACGGCATCTACGATTTCCCACAGAAGCAGAAGAAGCGTATTTTGCAGATGAAGCTGGTGGGCGCCATGCTGGCCGTTCCGTCCATCCAGAAGAAGATGAAGGGGCAGATGAACCAGTACATCATCGGGCCGTATCAAAAGGTCGTAGAGCAGGCAAAGAAACAAGCAGGTCCCCGCTGAGGGGACCTGCTTGTTTCTTAATCAACCGTTTCCGGTGGACATAAAGGGACGGATGGAGGCCGCCACATTGCAGATGGGCATGGTCTGGAGCCAAACGCGGCCTGGTCCGGTCAGAACGGTGTTGAACAGGCCCTCACCGCCCAGCAGCTTGTTCTTCAGGCCGGGTACCTGCTGGATATCCATCTGGACGCCCGGCTCAAAGCCAGCCACATTTCCGGTATCCACAACGAGCCGCTGACCGGCGGCCAATTCGTACTCCACCAGTTCGCCATCGATCTCCACGAAGGCAATTCCGCGGCCGGACAGCCGCTGCATAATGAAGCCCTCGCCGCCGAAGAAGCCAGACCCTAGCTTTTTGCTGAAGTGAATGGAGAGCTCCACGCCGGCTTCCGCCGCCAGGAAAGCGCTCTTCTGTACGATCATTTCCTGCCCGGGCCCGATGGTGAGTGCCTTGATTTGCCCGGGGAAGCTGGAGCCAAAGGTGATCATACCATCGCCCTGGGCGGTGTAAATATTCTGGAACATGCTCTCTCCGGAGAAAGCCTTGGAAAACATCTTGCCCAGGCCGCCGCCCCGCGTGTCCATTTTCATGTTGGGACTCATCCAGACCATAGAGCCCTTTTCCGTGATCATCTGTTCGCCGCTGTTCAGTTGGCACACAACAACCGGGAACGAGCCGCCTTTTACTTCATACCGCATATCTTTCCCTCCATAAATAAAGGTTTGATGGGGTTGCATGGTCGTCCAACCTAAGATGCCCGCCTTTGGAATGGGCAGGATCTTTTGTATGATTTTATTCTACAGGAATGTAACATGGAAATAAAGGTATGCATTGGTAAATTATCGTGGTTTATTTCTATCAAAGGAGAAAATAAATCTTGTGTTTCTGTGTGGTGTAAGAGATATTGGAATCCGCTTCCATGCTGTGCTATAATTCCTGAAGTGAGGTTCGATACCATACGCAAGAATAATATCAGGAGAAACCTACCATGATTCGAGAGATCTGCAAAGACGAGACGTTTCTGGCCCAAAAGGCGGAACTGGCCACGCCGGATGATATCCAGGTGGCTGCCGACCTGCTGGAGACCCTGGAGCATCATAAAGCCGGCTGTGTGGGCATGGCCGCCAACATGATCGGCGTGAACAAGCGCATCATTGCTTTCGACAACGAGGGCGCCTACATGGTCATGTTCAACCCGGAGATCATCAAAAAATCCGAGCCCTACGACGCGGAGGAAGGCTGTCTCTCCCTCACCGGTATCCGTCCGGCCAAGCGGTGGAAGTCCATCAAGGTGCGTTGGCAGAATGAGAAGTTCCAGGAGCGGCTGAAGACTTTCACCGGCTGGACGGCTCAGATCATTCAGCACGAGATCGACCACTGTGAGGGTATTATCATATGAAAAAGTGTAAGATCACCGTCATGCGTATTACCCAATATGAGGATCTGATGGCCCAGTATGAGAATCCCATTTCTCACGCCTGTGACATGGAGGTGGGACAGGTTTTTATCGCCAACGGCTGGGAAAAGCCGGAGTGCTTCTGTCAGAGCGCCTGGGATACCCTTTCGCCCTTTGTGCTGGCCCTGAGCCACGGGGGAGAGAACTTTTATGACGGCTGGATGAAGAATCCCAAGTCCGCCATGCTCTCCTGCAACGACGGGTTCCGTCCGGTGAGCTTTCTGGTAGAAGCCCTGGATGAGGATGCCCAGTAAGGAGGAAGGACCGATGAAAACCGCGATTTGCTACTACTCCCGCCACCACGGCAATACCCGCAAAGTTCTGGAGGCCATGGCAGGGGAGGGGGAAGTAGACCTCATTGATGTGACCACCCGTCAGACGGTCCGGCTGGAGGAATATGACTGCATCGGATTTGCCTCCGGCATCTATTTTGGGAAATTTCAAACCAGTGTACTCCAGTTTGCTCAGCAGTATCTGCCGGAGAGAAAGAACGTATTTTTTGTTTCCACTTATGGGATGCTTAGCCCTGGCTATACCAAGACCATCAAGCAAATCGCGGAAGAAAAACACTGTTTGGTGCTGGGCGAATTTGGCTGTAAAGGGTTTGATACCTACGGCCCCTTCAAGCTGGTGGGCGGCATTGCCAAGGGGCACCCGGATGCCCAGGACCTGGAGAAGGCCCGTATGTTCTACCAAGAAATCCAAGCTCAATAAGGAGGTCGTATGATGTTTGGTCCCAATCCGAATGCGATTCACCCCAACGAGAATATCCCCAGCGTCTGCTATATCAAAAATGTGATTACCCGGCCCAATATTGAGGTGGGAGACTACACCTATTATGACGATGCGGCTACCGGTGGGGAGGACTTTGAGGCCCATGTGACCCACCATTATGCGTTTATCGGGGACAAGCTGATCATTGGAAAGTTCTGCGCCATCGGCAAGGGCGTGGAGTTTGTGATGAATGGGGCCAACCACCGCATGGCCTCCGTTACCACCTATCCCTTTAATATCTTCGCCCACGGTTGGGAGAAGTGTACGCCCACTCTGGAGGAACTGCCCTTCAAGGGAAATACCGTGGTGGGCAACGATGTGTGGATCGGTCAGAATGTCACCATCCTGCCCGGCGTTCATATTGGTGACGGCGCTGTCATCGGTGCCAATTCTGTGGTGGCTGGAGATATTCCGCCGTACGCCATTGCGGCGGGCAATCCCTGCCGCGTGATCCGTCCTCGCTTTGACCGGGAGCTGATAGATTATCTGCTGGAACTCCGCTGGTGGGACTGGGAGCCTGAACAGATTTTCCGCAATCTGGAGACCTTGTGCAGCGGTGACTTAACGCAGATCCGCCGCATCCAGTTATAATGGGAGGAACCCATATGAAACTTGCCATTCTCTCCGACACCCACGGCCTGCTGCGGCCTGAGGTGGTGGAGCATCTGAAAACCGCCGACGCTATTCTCCATGGCGGCGATATCAACAAGCAGAGCATCGTGGACCAGCTGCAGCAGTATGCGCCCCTCTATATCGTCCGGGGCAACAACGACAAGGAGTGGGCGGAAGCCATTCCCCACGACCTTACCGTTACCCTGGGCGGCGTGACCTTTGCCATGGTCCACAACAAAAAGGAACTTCCTCCAGCGCTTGACGGGGTGGATGCGGTGGTGTTCGGCCATTCCCACAAGTACGTGCAGGAGGAAAAGGACGGCATTTTATGGCTCAACCCCGGCTCCTGTGGTCCCCGGCGGTTCCACCAAGAGATCACCATGATGATGGCAGAAGTGGGGGAGGGGAAGATCCGGGTGGAGAAGGTCACCATCCCCCACGAGGTGAAGTGATGGAGCTGGGGCTGACCTTTCCTCTCCAGCGTTTCTTGAAGGTGAAAACACCGGACTACGGCATGGAGGCGGACCGGCGCTTCTGCTGGGACCTCCATGGCATCGACCTGCGGGGACGCAAGTGCCTGCTGGCGGTCCACTGTTACAGCCGGTATACCTTTGTCCGCTTTGATGTAACGCCCTTCCAGTGGACAGACCTTCCCGGCCTGTTCCGGGAAGGCCTTCTGGACAGCCTGATTGCCGCCGGGTTTGCCGGAACGCAAGTGGAGGACTATTGGGAGCAAGCGGGCGGTATCGAAATCACCCGCACCCATGGCCGCCGGGAGGTGGCCTTCCTCAACCGGGCCTGGGAGGACGTGCTGGCCCTGGACCTGTGTCTGGACACGGCCAGCCAGGCCCAGCCGCTGCTGGATCATGCGGTCAATACCCGCCCCAGCCGCTGTGTGGGCTTTAAGGGGCTTGGGACAGGACTGGAACGGATGGCCGCTATGCTGAATCAATGGGGAGGATCCTGTTAGATGGAAGAATGCCTGATCTGCAAGGCGCGCCTGGAGTATCTGACCCAGGATGAAGTTATGGAGTGCGCGATCTGCCATAAAAAGGAGACCAGCAAGACCCACTGCGTGAACGGCCACTATGTGTGCAGCGACTGCCACACTCAGGGCATGGACAGCATATTCGGTCTGTGCCTCTCGGAGACCTCCACCGACCCTGTGGCCATTGTCCGCCAGATGATGGACCTGCCTTTCTGTCATATGCACGGCCCGGAACACCATGTGATGGTGGGGGCGGCGCTACTTACTGCTTATAAAAATGCCGGAGGCAACCTGGATCTGGAGAAAGCCCTCCGGGAGATCTACAACCGAGGCAAGGCCATTCCCGGCGGAGCCTGCGGCTTTTGGGGTGCCTGCGGGGCGGGGATCAGCGCGGGGCAATTCCTGGCCATTGTCACCCAGTCCACGCCCCTGGCCAAGGAGCCCTGGGGCCTGAGCAACCAGATGACCGCCCGTGCCCTGGACAGCATCGGCAAGGCAGGCGGCCCCCGGTGCTGCAAGCGGGATTCCTTCCTGGCCATTCTGGCTGCCATCGACTTTACCCGGGAGCATCTGGGGGTGGAGATGAAACGGACCGTCCCGGTCTGCTCCTACAGCAGCCAAAATAACCAGTGCATTGGGAAAAAGTGCCCCTTCTCTGCGTCCGGAAGGCAGCAGCATTCCGCGGTCAGACCGCTTAAATTGAGGCAGCTTTGAATGTAAAACAGCCCGGAGTTTCCAACAGGAAACTCCGGGCTGTTTTGGCTTTGTGAGTATGAACGATGGGGGGGTCAGGCCCTCAAAATCCGTTCCATAGCTTTGCCCTTGGCCAGCTCGTCCACGAGCTTGTCCAGATAGCGGATCTCCCGCATCAGCGGGTCCTCAATGGTCTCCACCTGGATGCCGCACACCTTGCCGGTGATCAAAAAGCGGTTGGGATTCATGGCGGGGGCATTGCGGAAAAAGTCGCCATAGGTGGTGTCAGACTGCTCCAAATGGGCAAGGTCCTCTGCGGCGTATCCGGTGAGCCAGGTGGTCACCTGATCCACCTCTTCCCGGGTACGACCCTTTTTCTCAGCCTTGCTTACCAGCAGCGGATACAGTTTTGCGAAGGGCATCTGTGTTACATCGGTACGGGGCATGGGGCTACCTCCTTGTCAGATATCCACATGGTAGGTTCCGTCGATCCTGTGTTCCACAACATTGGTGTACCCATTGACGTCCTGGTAGTGACTGCGAATGTACGATTTGCTCATGATCAGACAACGGAAGCGGTGAGATCCCTTCAACGGGTACCACAATTCGTAGCCTTATCATAGCACGGGCAGCGCCATCTGACAATCAGGCAGCTGATTGCGAAGAATTGTTATGCTTCCGTATTCCCCAGCGCCAGATCGATCCGGGCCTGCAGGCTGTCCATCTGAGCCTTCACATTGCCCACCATAGGAGCACCGATGATGTTTCCATCACGGCCCACCACGTAAGTGGTGGGGTAGCCCGTAATTTCGGAAACAAAATCCTTATAGAAGGCCTGTTCCGGATCGGGAGAAATATTCTGGTAGGTTACGCCCTTTTCCTGCAAAATGCTGCGGGCAAGCGCCAGCTGCTCCTCGTCTTCACCGGAATCGGCCCCTACGCCGATCAGATTGATATTCTGCTTCTGGAACTGCTGGTACAGCTCCTCCAGCTCCGGCATTTCCGCGATGCAGGTTCCGCATCCGTTGTTCCAGAAGTTGACGATGGTAACGTCATAGTCGGCAAAGATTTCGTTAGTGATGTTGTTTCCGTCCATGTCGGTTTCCGAAAATTCGGGGAAGGGCGTTTTGGATACCAAATCCTGCTTCTGGGCACCGCAGCCCGCCAGAAAAACGATGCTGAGGGCAAGCGTCAGAAACAGACAAATGAATTTTTTCATTTGCTAATTGCCTTCTTTCTGTCAGATTTTAAAGAAAAGGTTTTTGCGATCGCCTGGTGAGGGCAGGTGCGGATACAGTCGCCGCACCGGATGCACTCCGCGTGATTCGGCGTACGGAATACGTCCACATCCATTTTGCAGACCTTGCTGCACACGCCGCAGGCGGTGCATTTATCCCCGTCAATGTGAAAGCGGTAAAGGGAGATTTGATTGAACAGAGCATAAAAGGCGCCAAACGGGCAGATCCATTTGCAAAATGGGCGATAGAAAAATACGGAGAGCACCACGATTCCCAGCAGGATACAGCTTTTCCGGGTAAACAGATCCCCGAGGCTGGCCCGGATACTCCCATTGGCCAGGGACAAGGGGATACCCCCCTCCAGGATGCCGGCGGGGCAGATATATTTGCAGAAAAACGGGTCGCCCAATCCCACCTCATTTACAATGGTCAGCGGCAATACGATCACAAAGCACACCAGGATGACATATTTGAGATAGGTCAGGATGTGCAGCTTTTTCGTGCTGAATTTTTTGGTAGGGATTTTGTGGAGCAATTCCTGGAACCACCCAAAGGGACAGAGAAAACCGCACACCACACGCCCCAGCAGAACGCCTATCAGGATCAGGAATCCCACGATGTAGTAGGCAAAGTGAAACTTAGAGGAGCCGATCACGGCCTGCAGAGATCCAATGGGGCAGGAGGCTGCCGCCGCCGGGCAGGAATAGCAGTTCAAGCCGGGGACACAGAGAATTTTGGAACTTCCCTTATGAATTTTCCCTCGAAAAAAGTTCAGAAGAAAGGGGTTGGAAGCGAGGGTTGCTGCCAGCTGGAATTTCCAGCGGTGTTTGTTCTTAGCCAATGCCCACACACTCCAAACACAAATTGATCCCCTTGCTTAAAACGGTGTCCGCCTCGCCCCGCAGGATGCCGAAAGCCATCATCACAAGGGAAGCCGCCAGGGAAAACAGCGGTGCTTTTCGCAGACTCATCCCATCACCGCCATCCCGCCGTTGCTGCCGGTATTCCCATTGGCTATTTCCTTCTGGGTCTCCACAAAGCTGGCTGCGGAGTCGCCCAGCTTATCGGCCTCGACAGCGGAGAACCAGGCAGAATAGAAGGAGGTATTGACGCACCAGGAGGCGGAATTGGGCAGGCCCTCGATCATCTCTTTGTGATGTTCAGTGGCGGCCTTCAGGGAATCGTTGTAGTGGATTACGGTAAAAGGCGCCTGATCAAACATCTCATTTCCGGTTTCGCCCTTGGTGCAGACCAGGATCTCCGCGCCCTGCTCCTTCACCGCCTCATAACCGTCTACCAGCGCCTGATAGAATGCCTTTGCGTCCGCATCTGCCGGGTCAAGGAAGGCAAACAGGGTGACATTTCCCATATCTTCGTGGGTAAATTCCTCCCCGGAAAGCGTCGTGGTCGTGAACGCACCAATGGCCCCGGCTTCGGTCTTGTTGCTGGCCGGAACGCTTTTCTCTTCCTCATACGCATCCGCCCATTCCTGGGTGACCCAACCGTTATCTACCGCGTCCTCCATGGTCAGGGTTCCGTTTTCCAGGGCCTGCTTGACCTCATCCAGGCTGGGCTTCTGACTGCCGCAGGCCGCCAGAGAGAGGGTACAGGCTGCTGCGACTAAAATGGCTGCAAATCGTTTCATAAAAAGAACTCCTTCTGCTGTTTTATTGCAGAAGGAGTATAGCATAGTCCATATAAAGCTGCTGTTAAGACGGAAAAACGATCTCAAAGATACTGCCGCTGGGATGATTGGGCCGGACGGAAATTTGTGCGTGGTGCCGCTCCAGAATCTTTTTGCATACCGCAAGTCCCAGGCCGCTTCCGCCCACCGCGCGGCTTCTGGATTTGTCAACCCGGAAGAAGGGTTCAAAAATGCTGCGCCGGAAGGCCTCCGGAATGCCTTCTCCCTGGTCGGCTACCTGCACCCGCACAGAGCCCGTCTCTTGTTTGGCTGAAAGGGTGACCTGTGTATGGGATGGACTGTACTCCACTGCATTTTCCAGCAGATTATAAAAGACCCGCTCCAGCAGACGGTCCTGCCCCAATACATAGCAGTCCGTGGGCTCAATCTGAATCTCTATTTCTTTTTCATCCGCTAAGCCGGAAAGTTCCTCGGCAATGTCACAGAACAGGGGAAAGAGGGGCACCGGCTCGGTTTTGTCCAGAGGCAGGTCCTGGCTGAAGCAAAGCAGATCTTCAATCAGTCTGGATAGGCGCTCCAGCTGTCGGCTCATGGCGTGGATCATGTCCCTGGTTTCCGGGTTTTCGGTTTGAGACAGGGAAAAGACGTCCAGTTTTGCCTGCATGATGGTAAGAGGGGTCCGCAGCTCATGGGCAGCATTGGCGGAAAACTCTTTTTGCAGCAGAAACGAATGCTGCAGATCGGCCATCATCTGGTTAAAGGATACCGTCAGCTGCCGGATCTCATCCGCACTTTGGGGGAGGGCAATGGGCTCCCCCAGGTTTTCTACGTTACGTCTCTGCACTTCACTGGATAAATCGCGGATGGGTTTTAAGACATACCCGGCGGCGAAGTAGGTAGCTACACTTCCAACCAGAATAATCAAAACCGTGGCTACTACAGTCTTCTGCTGAAAAACATGATAGTAGAGTTCATTGGCAGGCTCAGTGGGTGCGGCAGGCTCCAAATCCAGGATGGGAGTGGAAGTGCCCCCCATGGACGGCATAACCGTGACAGCTTCGATCATGTGAGCGGCCGACACATTGGAGAGCAGTGTTAATGTGACACAGGAGACCAGCAGAAACAAACTGGCCACCAGAGTAAACCGAATCCGCAGCGGGATTTTTTTCAGCATAACAGATAGCCCTCCCCGATTCTAGTTTGGATGGGGTCGTGCCCCAAAGCACCCTTCAGTTTTTTGCGCAATGCGGACAGATGTACCCGCACAGAGTTGCTGAACGGATCGGCGTCACCGTTCCAGACGTGTTCAATCAACTCCTGTTGGGTAATCAAACGGCCCTGATTCAAAAGGAAATACTCCAGAATAGAGCATTCCTTCGTCGTAAGAGCAACGGGCAGGCCGTTTACTTCCACGGTACGATTCAGGGTGTTCAGTGAAAGAGCCTCATAGGTCAGACAGTTGGATTGCTGAACAAATTTACGATTTAACAGGACCCGGATTCGAGCCTCCAGCTCCGCAAAGTGAAACGGTTTTGTCAGATAATCGCTGGCCCCCAATTCAAAGCCGGACAGTTTGCTGTCCAGTTCGGAATTGGCCGACAAAATCAAAACCTTTGTCTGAGGGCGTTCCTGCCGCAGTTCCTTCAAAAGAGAGAACCCGTCCATGCCGGGCAAATTCAAATCCAATACGATCAGGTCATAGGCCTCGTCAATGGCCATTTGACAGCCCAGGGTACCGTTGTCCGCCTGATCCACCGCATAGCCCTTCAACGTCAGGCCCTTGGCGATGTCCTGCAGGAGTTCCCGCTCATCCTCAACAATTAAAATCCGCATCGAAGTTGGTCCCCTTTGCTTCTAAGTCTCTCCATTATAGCAATTCCTCCGGATCTGTCTACCCCTGTTAAAACGCAATATGCCGGAAAACAGCACTTGACAAGTGAGCATAATGCTTTATAATGAACGATGTTCATATTGGGGGTGATTGGATGAATACCGTGGTCACATCAAAAGAGGAGATCCTGAAGGCCAGCCGGGAGCTGATCCAGCGGGAGGGCTGGTCGGCTGTCAATATCCGCTCGGTGGCGGCGGCCTGCGGGGTGTCTGTTGGCTCCATCTATAACTACTTCAATTCCAAGGCTGCCCTCATCGGCGCCGCGGTGGAAAGCGTCTGGTGTGAGATCTTCCACCGGCCGGAGGATGGAGCGGTGTTTCAGGACACCCAGGCCTGTCTTACCTGGCTGTATGGACGGATGGAGTACGGCTGCAAACAGTATCCTGGATTCTTTAGTCTCCACTCTCTGGGCTTCATGGGAGAGGACAAGGCGGACGGGAGAGAGAAGATGCAGCAGACCTGGCAGCACATTCTGGAGGGGCTGTGCGCCGTTCTGCGGCGGGACACCAAGGTGCGGCCTGACGCCTTCAACGACCAATTTACCGCGGAGAAATTTGCGGATCTTCTGTTCTCCCTGATGTTGTCCGCCCTGCTGCGGCAGGACTATGACCCCTCGGCGGTGCTGGAGATCGTCCGCAGGACCCTCTATTAAAATTCCCACACCATTGTGGGAATTTTATATCCCTGAAATTGAACATTGTTCATCAAAAGGAGGCAGATGATGAAAGTAAAACGAAATACCCTGCTGCTTCTGGCCTGTCTGGTGTGGAGCGCTGCGGGGTTCAATATCCTCCGCATTGGGCTGATGGCCTATCCGGCCTATGTGACGGTGCTGAATGTTCTGCTGTCTGTGCTGGTGTTTGCCGTGTTCCAGTATTTTATCTTTGGAAAACTGGTCAAGAAGCACACCACCAGAATCCATTCTTATCTGGAAGAGCGGCATTTCTTCCTGAAATTCTTTGATAAGAAAGCCTTTGCCATCATGGCGGTTATGATGACCGGCGGCATCGGCCTGCGGGCGAGCGGGCTTGCCCCGGAGCGGTTTATCGCCGTCTTCTACACCGGCCTGGGTGCCGCCCTTCTGCTGGCCGGGCTGCTGTTTGGCAGAAACTTTGGTAGGGCGGTCCTTGCAGTGGGCGCGGCCAAAAACAATATGGAGTAAAAGGAGCATAAACCATGCAGGCAATTATGGAAACGCTGTTTGACGCGGTCTATCTGTTCTCGGTCATTACCATCGGGGTCCTGATGATCCGGGGCAGCAAGGGAAACGGACAGTTCCGTCTGTTCGGTGTTATGGCGGTGGTGCTGGGTGCGGGCGACGCCTTCCATCTGATCCCCCGGGCCTATGCCCTGTGTACCACAGGCCTGGAACATTACACCGTTGCCCTGGGACTGGGAAAGTGGATCACCTCGGTCACCATGACCATTTTCTACGTGCTGCTCTACTATGTGTGGCGGAAGCGGTACGGTATCAGAGGCCAGGGCGGGCTTACTGCCGCGGTATATCTTCTGGCCGGTCTGCGGATTGTTCTGTGCATGCTGCCGCAGAATCAGTGGTTCAGCGATAACGCGCCCCTCTCCTGGGGGATCTACCGCAACATCCCCTTTGCTCTGCTGGGCCTGCTGGTGATCGTGCTCTTTTACCGCAGCGCCAGAAAACAGGGGGACCAGGCGTTCCGCTGGATGTGGCTGACCATTGTATTGAGCTTTGGTTTTTACATCCCGGTGGTACTGTGGGCGGATACCATCCCCATGATCGGGATGCTGATGATCCCCAAGACCTGCGCCTATGTGTGGACGGTACTCATCGGATATTTTGCCATGAAAAAAGAATGCAGATAAAGGAGAAAAAGCTATGAAACGTTATGTAAATACCGCGCTGCTATATGCCATCCTGGCCATGGTGGGCGGCGTGTTTTATCGGGAGTTTACCAAATTCAACGGCTTTACCGCCAAGACCACCCTCTCCGTGGTGCATACCCACTATTTCCTGCTGGGTATGGTGTTCTTCCTTCTGCTGCTTGTGCTGGAGAAGAACTTTTCCTTCGCCGGCCCCAAGACCGGGCGGGTGTTGGTCCTCTATCATGTGGGCCTAAACCTGACCGCCGCGATGCTGGTGGTGCGGGGTGTGTTCCAGGTGCTGGGTACCGCGCTCTCCTCCGACATGAGCGCAGCGATCTCCGGCATGGCTGGGATCGGCCATATCCTGCTGGGCATCAGCCTGGTCCTGCTGCTGGTCCAGATCAAGCGCAGCGTAAAGTAACGAAAAGGGTGGTACTGCAACGCGGTACCACCCTTTTTTGATCAAGTTGGTCTGTTCAACCTATTGACACACAAGGACTTTTGATATATACTTAACAAAGTTAAATAGTTGGAGGAATTTGTGCTAGTATGGAATGGACCGATATGATGCATTTTCAACAGCAGATGCAAAAGGTCATGCGCTCCCTGAAGCCGGTGGGCAAATCGGTGCTGACTGGCAGCGAGTGTGAGCTTCTGGCCCACCTGTATCTGAAGCCGGAGCAGAACACGCCCGTGCTGCTCAGCCAGGGCAGCGGCATGAAGATAGAGGCGGTGAGCCGCTGCCTGAAGTCGCTCTATGAAAAAAACTGCATCACAAAGCGGCGGCAGGCCGCCGACGAGCGCAGCTATCAGCTGTTTATGACAGAAATCGGCCTGGCCGAACTGAAGCGGGGCTATGAGCGCATTTTGCAGCCCTTCTACGACCTTTGGCGGAGCTCCAGTGAAGACTTTGAGGCATTTATGTATTACGCGGACCGGCTGGCCGCACACATTGAGAAAGGACAGGGAAAGACCCGTGACCATGAGATTTTATGACGCGCTGCAGATGGACCCCTCCGTGCTGAAACGGAAGAGCGCTGCCTGTGACACAAAGAAGGAGAAGGCCTATTACTGGACCGCCATCGCGGTGCGCTCGGTGCTCATCGTGGCCTTTGCCATTGTGTTTATCAGCCTGCTGTCCGGCGTGTTTGGTTCGGACAACACCCCGCTGGCGGTGGCGCTGTTCTGCATGATGCTGGGCATCCGGTTTGTCAACTTTGAATACTGCATCGGCGACTCCCTTATAACCCTGGCGGCGGTGCTGGCCATTCTGGTGCTGGTGCCCAGCGCGGCCGTGGTGGCCCCGCCGGTTTTGCTGATCCCACTGCACTTCGCCGCCTTTTTTGCCATCCTGTACATGACAACCCAGCGGCCGGAAATGGGCAACGGCGGCCTGTACAGCTTTGCGTATATCTATCTGACGGGCAATCCGGTGATGGGAGAGGCTCTGGTCCGCCGCGGCCTGATGGCGGTGGTGGGCTATCTGATCTGCGGCGCCATCCTGTTTGCCAAGCACCGCCATCAGCATAAAACCACCCGCTTCCATCATGTGATGCGGAAGTTTGACCTTTCGGGCCCGGTCCACCTGTGGCAGCTACGCATGGCCCTTGGTGTGAGCCTGGTGATGACCGCCGGGCAGCTGTTTGGCGTGGAGCGGTTTATGTGGATGGGTTTTGCCTGTGCGTCTCTGCTGTCCGAATATCCCTACTCTAGCAATACGGTGACCCGCTTCTGGCAGCGGCTGGTGGGTGCGGTGGCCGGTTCCTGTGCCTTCTTTGTGCTCTATCTGGTGACCCCCGAGGCCTTCCATCCGCTGATGGGACCACTGGGCGGCCTGTGCCTGGGCTTCTGCACCGACTACCGATATAAGACGGCCATGAACTGCTTCGGCGCGCTGATGCTGGGCGCTGGGATCTACGGTCTCCAGGGTGCGGTGATCCTGCGTGTTGTGGATACCTTCCTGGGTGTGGTATTCGGCCTGGTGTTTGCAACGGTATTCCACTACCTGGCAGCGGTAAGACTTCAGCCTGCTCTGAAAGAAAATTGAAGAGGTATATGATAAAACAGCGTCTCCGGGTAAGCCGGAGACGCTGTTTTTGTGCTGTTTATCGCTGTGCCGGCGTGGGCATGGTGGAAAACAGTGCGGGTTAGAGGTGGATAATAAGAAAAATTGTATATTATGACCAAAGACGAAAAAAGGGGCTTTCCGTTGTGTGGCAAGTGTTTGAGCGTGCGGGGTTGCCCACAGGAACGAAAAAACAGCAAAATGTTCAGCGTACTGCTGAAAATCTCTTTCTCTTTCATTACATATTGACATATAAACGATGAGACATTATCATTCATTTTGAAATAAACGTTTTTTAAAAATGATTAAAAACGGGGTGTAAATATGGCAGGAGGAGCGAAGGAAACCGGCAAAACTGAAATGCGGGATTTCAAGGAACTTTCGCTGGAGGAGCTGCGCCGTGGCTATGTGACCCAGGCGGACGGTACCCACACCTGTATCTTCTGCGGCGAGACCTTTGAGTCCGGCGTCATCTATCACAGCCATGGCCGGGATGTAACGGCCGAGCGGGCGGTCCGGGAGCACATGGAGGACGTCCACTCCGGCACATTCTGGCCCATGATCGAGCTGGAGAAGACCCTCAATGGTCTTACCGACGTGCAAAAGACCATGCTGGCCTGTCTCTATGAGGGAAAGAGCACCGACGAGATCGGCGAGCTGATGGGCATCAGCCCGGCCACCGTACGTGCTCACAAGTTCAATTTGCAGAAGGCAAAGCGGGAGGCCAAGATCCTTCTGGCGCTGCTGGAGCTCATTGAAGGAGATGAGCCGCCTATTCCCAGACCGGCAGGAGGCCAGGGAGAGAAGGCCCCCTCTCAGACGGACGACTTGTTCTCCCTGAATATGCTGCATCCGTTCTTTACACAATTCCGGTACAAGTAGGGGGGAGGACATGGAACGACCAAACCTAGGTCGGAGAAAGACCTGGAACATTACCATGTTCATCATCAGCTACGCCCTGAACAACCTGATCAGCGGCATCATCTATGATACCTATGTCAACTACATGCAGGAAATGGCCCGCTCGGTGGCCACGTCCTTCTGGGCGTTTTACGGCTATGCCACCTTTATCAGTGCCCTGCTGCTGCTTTTGGTCCCGAAGGTGGGCTACAAAAAGCTGCTGGTGTTTTGCTCGGGTTCCTGCGCGGTGGCGCTGCTGAGTGCGGTGTTTCTGCAGGCGGAGCCGGTCTTTTTTCTGACGACCCTCCTGGCTCTGGTTGGCATCCAGCTCCACTATGTCATGCTGGCGCCCTATGTGGCGGTGTTTACCGACCGGAGCAACAACATCAACTGGTACACGCGGGCCTATTATCTGGGCTACCTGGGATACTTCCTCACCACCTATCTTGGCGGTGTGCTGACGGTAAAGATGTTCTCCCTGCGGGCAGGAATGACCTATCAGGCGGCCAAGACCATGACCGAGCGCATCGAAGAGATGGCGCCCGGTGTGCGGGAGAGCTACCTGCAGGGCAACCGGGATGTGCTGCTGATCATGGCGGTGGTGGCACTGATCGGTCTGATTCCGGTGCTTCTGATCCGGGAGGAGCGGGAGGACCATTGCTTTGCCACGTCCGAGCATGTGCCCTGGCGGCAGCGGCTGCGCGAGATGGGCCAGGCGTTGATCCATCGGGACGCGGTGATCTACCTGGTCTACTGGGTGCTGATCTCCTTCGGTATGGGCCTGTTTACCTCCTATTATTCCATCTTCCTCAACCGGAACCTGCACATTGACCGGGCAACCTCCTCGCTGCTGGTATCCCTGTCCTACTTGGCCATTGTGATTTTCCTGCTGTTTACTCCGGCGGTGGTCCGGAAGTTCGGACAGATCGTTACACTGGGCGGTGTGGCCCTGCTGTCGGTTCCGTTTATGCTCCTCATCGCCAACGGCGACAAATTCGGCCAGTTCACCGTACCGGTGGTGGGTGTCGCTCTGTTTATGCGTTCCGGTCTGATCAACCTCAGCTCTCCCGTGGACAGTGCTCTGTCTATGGAACTGGTTCCGGACCGGCTGCGCCCGGCCTTTGCCTCGCTGATCAATCTGGCGGCGGGCGGGGTCAGCATCCTCAGCGGGTGGTTTACCGGCAACATCCTGTTTGTGGAGCAGGAGGGATACCGTACCGCCTACTATATCGCGTCCGCCATCTATGTTGTGGCCTGCGTTCTGCTGATGGCAGGCCTGTGGAAGTATAACCGCCCCACACAGAAGGAGGAGGTGCAGACACAGTGAAGAACGCTGCGGATACACAAAAGCTGGAACAGCTTCGGGCTCGCATCCGGGAGATCGAATACCTGAAGTACACCCTCAATTCCACCCTCTACTGGGATAAGTCCACCTATATGCCGGAAAAGGGACTGTCCTATCGCAGTGAGGTGATGTCCTTTCTGGGTGCCCAGCTCTATGAGCGCTTTAGTGCGCCGGAGCTGCGGCGGCTGGTGGACCATTTTGCCCGTCAGAAGGACGCTCCGCCGGAGATCGCTGCCATGGTGCGGCGGGTCCAGAGCAACTACATTTATATCAACAAGATCCCCCGGGAGGAGTACAGAGCTTATATTTCTCTCATAGCCAAGGCAGAGCAGGTCTGGGAGCAGGCCCGGGAAGCCAACGACTTTAAGCGCTTTGCACCTTACCTGGAGCAGATTGTGGATACCTTCCGGTCATTTGCCGACTATTGGGGGTATGAAGAGGACCCCTATGACGCGCTGATGAGCTTTTATGAGCCGGGGAGCACGGTGCGGCAGATGGACCGCCTGGCGGATGAGCTGCGAACCTTCGTTATTGACCTGCTTCAGGAGCTGCGCACCCACGGCAAGGCGTGCGGCGAGGCGCAGGAGGAGCACTTCGCGCTCCCGCTGGAGGAGCAGCGGGCTCTCTCCCGGTTTGTGCTGGAGACCGTCGGCTTCGACTTTGCAGCTGGCCGGCTGGATGAGGGGCCGCATCCCACCACGCTGGCGGCCTCGCCCGGGGATGTGCGGGTGATCACCACCTATCAGCCGGATGATTTCCGTTCCGGTCTATTCAATACCCTGCACGAGGGCGGCATGGGTCTCTATGAGCAGGATATCGACCCGGCCCTGCTGGGGATGCTCCTGGGGGAGGTGGCCTCCTTCGCCACGGAACTGGCGGAAGCTCGCCTCTATGAGAATATCATTGGCCGCAGCGCCGGTTTCTGGGCCTATCTGTTCCCCAGAATGAAGAAGATTTGCCCCTCGTTGGCGGTAAGGGACGGAGAGGCCATGTTCCAGGCCGTCAATCAGGTGAGCCCCTCGCTGATCCGGAACGACGCAGACGAGCTGACCTACATCCTTCACATCCTGATCCGCTATGAGGTGGAGAAGGATCTGATCGGCGGGAAACTGGCGGTGGCCGATCTGCCTGAGGTATGGCGGCAGAAATACACCGAGTATCTGGGGATCACCCCGCCCAATGACCGGGAGGGTGTCCTCCAGGATATCCAGTGGGCTGCCGGGTACATGGGATATTTCCCCGGTTATCTCACCTCCAATCTGATGGCGGCTCAGTTTGCCGCCGCGCTGGAGCGGGAGCTGGGCCCCCTCCGGGGTCTGCTGGCTGCCGGACGGTTTGAGGAGATCCATCAGTGGCTTGCCCAACATATCCACCGCTTCGGCGCCATTTATGAGCCCGGGGAGCTGGTCCGCCGGGCCACTGGAGAGCCCCTCCGGTCCACCTATTTTATCAACTATCTTCGGGACAAATATACCGAAGTTTATCAGTTGAAAAAGAGATAAGGAGAGTATGAAAGATGTCCAAACTGTTTTCCAAGCTTGGGATGGGAGAAAAAACCGCGCGGAACTTCATTACCATCCTGCTCATCGCCGCTGGCGGTGCCATCATCTACGGTCTGCCCTACTTCCGGTATGACTACTATGATGCCTATCTGGAGGTCTACAATCTGACCAACGTTCAGATGGGTGTGTTCGGTAGTATTTTTGGTGTGTTCGGTATGATCTCGTACCTGTTCGGCGGTTATCTGGCCGACCGGGTCAGTATCCGTATCCTGCTGACGGCCTCCCTGGTGGGAACCGGCCTGGGCGGCTTCCTGCACCTGCTGCCCCTGTCTTTCCCCATGCTGGTGGCTCTGTATGCCTTCTGGGGATTTACCTCTCTGTTTGCCTTCTGGCCTGCCTGTGTGAAGGCGGTCCGTGTCCTGTCCAGCCCTGAGGACAAGGGCAAGTCCTTCGGCTGGTTCGAGGGCGGCCGCGGTATAGCTGCTGCCGTTATGGCTCCTCTGGCCGTGGTGGCTTTCCGGATCGGCCTGAGTGCCAGCAACATGGACGACAAGGTCGGCATGCGCTACGTTATCGTGTTCTACTCTGTGCTCACCGTGCTCAGCGGTCTGCTGGTCTTCTGGAAGATGCGTGACGAGTCCTCCATCGAGAAGAGTGAGCAGATCACCTTCAAGGACCTGGGTAAGGTCCTTAGAATGCCGGCTATCTGGATCATCGGCCTGGTAACCTTCTGCAACTACGTCTTCACCCTGTCCCTGTACTACTTCACCCCCTACGGCACCTCCATCCTGGGCATGAGCGTTACCTTCGGCGCTATTCTGGCCGCCTGCAAGCGTTTCCTGTGCCCGGTCTCCAACGTGGGCGGCGGCTACCTGGCCGATAAGGTGGGCACCAGCTCTCTGCTGTTTACCTCCTTCATCGCCATGGCGGTGGGTACGGCGGCCATTCTCTTCCTGCCTCAGAACGCCGCTTCCGTCCTGCCCTTCGTGATCCTGTTCCTGGTTATCTACTTCTTCTACAACGTCAACTATGCCCTGACCTGGGCCATGATGGACGAGGGCAAGATCCCCGAGCAGTACTCCGGCACCGCTGCCGGTATCATTTCCACCGTGGGTTACCTGCCTGAGATCTTCTGCTCTCTGCTGGCTGGCGTGCTCATCGATGGCTATCCCGGTGCGACCGGTTACCGCTACTATTTCTCCTTCCTCATCGTGATGCTGCTCCTGGGCGCCGGCATCGTGCTGGTGTGGAAGCGCTTCCTGAAGAAATCCCAGAGTAAGTGAGCCCCTTGTGAAAGGAGTAGGTTCTGTGGAACAACATATACCCAGCATCGTGCTGAAGGACGGCCTGACACAGCCGGTCTTCGACTATCAGAAATGCCTGTTTGAAAAGGTCTATGTAGAGACACCGGTGGATACAGACGGGGACGGCAAGCTGGACCTGATCGCGGTGTACATCCGCCGCCCGCTGGAGACCACGCAGGGCATGAAAGTGCCGGCCATCTATGTGGCCAACCCCTATATGCTGGAGTGCAATGAGGGCTGGTATGTCCCCCATTCTGTGGACAAGGACGTGAAGCCCTACCCCCAGCAGCATATCTCTGAGGAGGACGTCACCTTTGATCCGGCCTCTGTGACCTTCCCGGCGCCCCGGTATCCCCGGGTCACCGCCGGGCTGGCCGATTGTGCGCCTACAGAGGAGATCCCTCTGGACTGCATCAGCGACTGGTACAGCTACTTTAATTCCCGCGGTTACGCCTCGGTCTTCTGCGGCGGCCTTGGTACCCGTGGCTCCCAGGGCTTCAACTGCTGTGGTTCTCCGGAGGAGACGGCGGCGTTCAAAGCGGTCATTGACTGGCTCAACGGCCGCTGCCGTGCCTTTACCAACCTCACCGACAACATCGAGATCCGGGCCGACTGGTGTACCGGCAAGGTGGCCATGTCGGGCAAGAGCTACCTGGGTACCATGTGTATTGCGGTGGCTTCCACCGGCGTGGAGGGCCTGGAGACCATCATTCCGGAGGCCGCTATCTCCAACTGGTACGACTATTACCGCTGCAATGGACTGAATCTGCCTGCCATCGGTTGGCAGGGCGACGACCTGGATATCCTGGCCAAATATTGCTTCAGCCGTGCCAAGGACCCGGAGGACTATGAGCCGGTCAAGGAGGCCTATGCCGCCTGGCTGGACCGCATGGAGGCCGATGAGGACCGTGACAGCGGCAATTACAGCCGCTGGTGGGATATGCGCAATTATCTGAAGTCTGCCGATGCGTTCAGGGCCTCGGTGTTCCTGGTGCACGGTCTGGCGGACTGGAATGTCAAGCCCACCCACTGTGCCAATCTCTTTGCCGCTATGGAGGCCCGGGGCATTCCCTGCAAGATGATGCTTCACCAGGGGGCCCATATCTACATCCATGATCTGCAGGGGAGTCGGTTCAATGAGATCCTCCACCTGTGGCTGGACCACTGGCTCTATGGCATCGACAACGGCGCTGTGGAGCGTATCCCCAACGTTCTGGTGCAGAGTAACCTGAATCAGGAGCTGTGGCAGGCATCGGATTCCTTCCCGACCGTAAAGGGGTATGAGTCGCTGGCCCTGACGCCTGCGCAGGAGAGCGGTCGCCTGGTGGACGATCTGTCCGCCACTGTCTACGACCGGACCAAGGACAATGCCGCCGAGTGGCTGTCTGAACTGGTGCTGAGTGAGAAGCACGGGCACTGCCTGCGCTACCTGGCTGCTCCTGTGGCGGAGGATACCAGAATCAGCGGTACCATCCGTGTGTCCTTCCGTGCGGCCTGTCAGGCGCCTACAGCCATCCTCAGCGCCATGCTGGTGGAGCTGGGCGAGGAATGCCGCCTTACCCCTGAGCAGGAGACGGTCCAGCCCGGCGGGCTGGTATGGGGCCTTAACACGCCTACAGGTGACTGGAAGCGCTTCCGGGTGGAAAATACCCCCTCGTCCTTTAAAGTGATCTCCCGGGGCTGGATGAACGCCCAGAACCGGCGGAACAACTACTGCAAGGACGAGATTGAGCCCGGCGTCTTCTACGACTATGCGTTTTCCATGGTGCCTATGGACCATACGGTGCCCGCAGGACGGCAGCTGTGCCTGATCCTGTACGGGACGGATGTGGAAGCCACCCAGCGGCCCTTCGCTGTGACAGAGCTTTGCGTGGAGCAGGACTCTGTCCGTGTGGAGGTGCCCATGATGCCTGTGGCCAATTCCTAATATTATAAGGTATAAGAAAATGGCGGCGCTTTTCAGACCATTCGGTCGAAAAGCGCCGCCGCTTTTATAAGCATGATGTTAAAAAAGAAAAACGGAGCAAGCATTGCGCTTGCTCCGTTTTGGCGGAGAGAGAGGGATTCGAACCCTCGAGACGCTATTAACGCCTACACGATTTCCAATCGTGCGCCTTCGACCAACTCAGCCATCTCTCCATGGTGAGTGCTCTACCGGGTTGCCGCTTGGGGCGAGCAACGGATTATATTATAGCAGGTTTTTCGCATACGTCAAGGGGTAAAACGAAAAAAATCAAAAAATTTTTCCGATGGCTTACGCCTAGGAAAACGGGCTACATAACTATCATAATAGGGTAAACCAGGGGCGGGAAAACAGGTGGTTGGAGAAAGGCCCCGAAGGAGAAAAAAGGAGAGGAGAGGGGCGCGGGACTTGTTTCTTTTTGTTATTATTTGTATCCAGTTATGTCGACAAAAACGGCAAAAAAGTTGCAATGACAAAAAATATTTTAAGGATAAAACCGTTGTGGCACAAGGGATTCAGGATATCATGCAAAATTTCCTATTGACTTTTTGAACGGAAAGAGGTTACAATACGGTTACAAAAAGATGACCAACAAGTAACAGTCTGTAACAGGAGGAATCCTAACAATGAAAAAACGAGCCCTTTGCGCGCTCGCGAGCCTGGTCCTTTGTGTGTCTCTGACCGGCCCCGCGTACGCTGCTGAGAGCGGCGTCAGCTTTGAAGTTAATGGTACGTCCCTGGTGACTGAGTTTGCCACCAAGGTAGAGAACGAAATGACGTACGTGTCTTATTGGCCCATCGTGCAGGCCCTCTATCCCGAGGCTGTCGCCGTGTGGAGCAACGGCCAGGCGGTCGTGACCGCCAACGGTCTGAAGCTCGAGATGAAGCCCGGTGCCAAGTATATCGTGGCCAACGGCCGCTACCTGTATGTGCCCAACGGCGTGAAGCTGCAGGACGGCGTGGTGCTGGTGCCTGTGCGTACCCTGTGCCAGGCCCTGGGCGCCCAGGTCACCTGGAACGGCGCTGAAGGCGTGATCTCCATCACCTCCGGCAGCGGCCCCATCACTTCCGGTGACAGCTTCTACGATCAGGAGGATCTGTACTGGCTCTCCCGCATCATCTACTGCGAGAGCGGCAATCAGTCCCTGGAGGGCAAGATCGCCGTGGGCAATGTGGTGCTCAACCGTGTGGTCAGCCCCCAGTTCCCCAACACCGTGTACAGCGTGATCTTCCAGCGCAACCAGTTCACCCCGGCCTCCAACGGCCGGATCCAGCGGACACCCCCCGCTGACTGTGTGGTTGCCGCCAAGCTGGCCATGGAGGGTGTCAACACCGCAGGCAACGCCCTGTACTTCATCAACCCCTCCATCTCTTCCAGCAGCTGGTTCAGACGCAACTGCACCTATGTGGCCACCATCGGTGCCCACGCTTTCTTTGCCTAATAGCAATCCCCGCCGCGCAGATACGCGGCGGGGATTTTTTATGGCTGCCGGATACAAAAAGAAAATTTAAAAAAAGCGTTGACAAGGGCGGGAGCCTATAGTATAATCTTTTTTGCATTTGACCTGGACAGGACGTGGAGAGATGTCCGAGTGGTTGAAGGAACCGGTCTTGAAAACCGGCGATGTGGAAGCATCCGTGGGTTCGAATCCCACTCTCTCCGCCACACTTTTCATATGTCAGATTCATTCGGCACGCAGAAGTACCCAAGTGGCCGAAGGGGCTCCCCTGCTAAGGGAGTAGGGCGGGAAACCGTCGCGAGGGTTCAAATCCCTCCTTCTGCGCCAACAAGCCGCAAGCGATTTCGCTTGCGGCTTGTTTTTTGTTTAGTCGGCTTGAACCGAGATCTGGATCCCAACCCCGCGCTCATCCAGGAACCAGAGATCTCCGGTGAAGCTGCCGTCGGCCTGGGGGGAGAGGGTGGTATAGGTCGTGCCGTCCCGCTCCTCATCCTGACGGATCAGAATGCAGGCTGTTCCCTCCGCCAGAGGGATCTGATAGCTGCCGTCGGTAAGGGCCAGGGCCTCGGCCTCGGTCAGTGTGCTTTGGTCCAGAAGCGTGCCGTTCTCATCTAGTTGGAAGAAGGTGCAGGATTCCACACGGGGGATCATCTCCATACGCAGTTTTACGGAGAGTGCATCTTGTGTCGTGGTCCCGTTGGTGGTAGAAGCGTATTTGGTTTCCTGCTTAATGGTAAAGCCACCGCCGCCATAGGACTGTCCCCGGGTCAGATAGAGAGAGCCATCCTCCCGCTGATAGACCAGACAGGCTGTCCAGATATAATCCTGCTGGCTCAGAGCTGGGGTGGCGGGGGCACCAAAGTACAGGACACCGGAGAGCGTTTCAGTGGTCCCGCTTTCTGTGATGTTTGCGTTATGAACGACCTCTGCCGCATCGCTCTGGAAGGCCACGACAGCGGAATAGGAGTCCTCCGGATCAGTGGGGGGAAGAAAGTCAAAGAATAGAGCCTGTCCGTCCAGCTCGGTGAAGGCGTATCTGCCGTTGTCCTGAAGCTGGGCATTGAGAATCTGGGTGTCTCCGTAAGTCTCCCAGTTCTGGCCAAAGTCCCAATTATCGATGGGCCGGTAGATCATATAGTAGCCCACCCAGCGGTCCTGTGCTGGGCTTTGTGTTTCGGGGCGGGCCAGGCTGACCGGCCGGAGCAGCACCAGCAGCAGGACAAGGGCGATCCCCATAACGGGGATCAGGAGCCGGCGGTCAGGGCGTCTCTTTGTTGTCATCATCCTCATCCTCCAATCGTCCGTCGAAGCGCAGGATATCCCCCACGTCGCAGTTGAGGTAGTAGCAGATTCTATTGATGGTGTGAAAGCGCACGCCGTTGGCCTTGCCGGAGCGCAGAATGGACAGGTTGGCCTCGGTGATGCCCACCTTGGCGCACAGCTCCTTGGCGGTCATGTGGCGGTCTTTCAGGATTTCACTCAGATGTACGGTAATGGCCATAGCGGCACCTCAGATAATGGATTGGTTGTCCTCCTGGAGTTCTTTGCCCTGCTGGAGACAGCGGCACAGCAGATAGAGGGCGGCGGCCAGCACCAGGGAGGACAGGGGGATATACACCTGAAAATCGGACTGGAGCGGGAACGCCAGGAAGGTAAGCTGAAGCAGGTTCTTCAAAGCGGTGAGCAGGGCGGACCACACCACTGTTTGTCGGCAAAAGCGGGCGGTGATGTTGCACCGCTCCACGGCCTCCTGGCTGAACAGGCCCTCTTTCAATACAGCGGTAAGGGAGGCCGCCTGGGCCAGCAGAAAAGCGGTGAACAGATCGGCCGCCAGCGGGAGGAGCAGCAGGATGAACTGGAGAATGAGACCGCCGATGACGGTGTCGGTCATGCTGTTGCCCATCCCAAACAGATCGGGACCGTCAACACCGGAGAGTGCCTGACTGGCCTGAGCGGCAAAACCGGCGATCCGAATGTATGCCGTTCCAAAGGCCGCCAGCAGGGCGCAGGCCCACAGCAGAACCCGGAGTGCCCCGGCCAGCCGGCCCGTCTCCTGATCCTCCAGCCGCCGCAACACCCGCAGAACCAGCCAGGCCACCGGCAGAGAGCAATAGACGCACAAAGAGGCGAAGGGCCAGACCTCGGGCAGAATCAGGGGGAGCAGCGTGGGATTGACGGAGAAAAACACCATGAAGAACCCCACTGCGCCGGTGAGAGGCAGCAGCCAGTCCTCCCACACCAGCGGCCCACGGCCCTTGGGCAATACCAGTAGCAAGAGGGGCAGAAGAGTGACCGCCAGAGTAATGGTCCAGGCCCCCAGGTTGCCCCAGGGACCAGACAGGGAGAGCTCCCGCAGCCCCTGGCCCGGCGCGGACAGCAGGCCCATCAGGCCATTGGGATTGACGGCCTGCCCGGCCAGCCCCAACAGGGCGCCCGCCAGGGCGGCACACAGCAGGATTACGATGTGCTTGCGTGTCATTGTCCCTCACCTCAAATTATTGTTTTATTTAAGTTCATCTTGAGCATAGCAGGTAAATTATTGTTTGTCAATAATTTTGGAGAAAAAAGAAACTCCGCAGCATGCTGCGGAGCTTCTCAGTTTTAATGGGTCACAGCCCGGCGCACTGGGCCTCGATGTCGGCCTCGCAGTCCTTCATGGCCTGGAGGGTGCGCTCCAGCAGGTCGTTTAGCTCCCAGCCCAGCATCTGGGCGCCCTGGGCGATGGTCTCCCGGGAGCAGCCGGCGGCAAAGCGCTTATCCTTGTACTTCTTCTTCAAGCTGGATAGCTCCATGTCCTGCACGCTCTTGGAGGGGCGCATCAGAGCGGCGGCGCCGATGAGGCCGGTAAGCTCGTCCACGGCGAAGAGGACCTTCTCCATCTGGTGCTCCGGCTCCACGTTGCCCTCGGTCATGCCCCAGCCGTGGCTTACCACCGCGTGGATAAGGGCGGGGTCCAGGCCCTGGCCCTCCATAATTTCCCGCACCTTGACGCAGTGCTCGTCGGGGTACTGCTCAAAGTCCAGGTCGTGGAGCAGACCGGCGGTAGCCCAGAAGTCGGCCTCGTTCTCATAGCCCAGCTGGCGGGCGAACCAGCCCATGACGGCCTCTACGGTAAAGGCGTGGCGGAGGTGGAAGGGCTCCTTGTTGTATGTTTTCAGCAGGTCCAATGCCTGCGCGCGGGTCAGTTCCATGGCGGACAGCCTCCTTTTTCTGCTTTGCTGCATTATAGCACAGAAGTGGAGGCAATGCAAAGCCCGCCGGACCTGATTGGGGCCTGGCGGGCGTTTGGATTCACGGCTGCACCGGCGGAGGCAGGAAGGTCTGGCCCCCGATGCCCTCCAGCGGAAAGAGGGGGGCATGATACCGGGCGGCAAAGTGCTGGAGCCGGTCCAGTGAGTCGATCTGGCGGTACTGAGCGCTGATGCGGTCCTGCACGTGGGCAGGCAGGTGGTCAAAGTATTCCTGGGCCCGGGAATCGTGGCGGAACAGCACATAGAGATCGGTGTACGGTTGGCGCATACAATCACCCCGCACCTAGGATGCCGGGATTGATGTGTTTCTACACCAGAAAAGCTCTGGAAAAGATATTAAAAATTCCACGCCGATTTCAATAGGGCCAGGGCGGGAGCCATGTCCTCGGCGGCCACCCGGGTGTAGCCCCAGATAAGGGCGGGTGGACGGTCGGGGGGCGGCGGAGTCAGGTCGCAGATGGACAGGGGGGAGACTCCCACGCCTACCTCTGCCGCCCGGGCGGCCAGCTCCTGTTCGTTCCACCGCTTGTCCATCCACAGCAGCAGGTGAAGACCGGCGTCGCCTCCGGCAAAAGAGCCCACCTGGGTGAGGCCGGTGTCTCGGGCGGCGGCCAGCAGGGCCTCCCGCCGGGCCTTGTACCGGGTGCGGGTGCGGTTCAGGTGCCGCTCGAAGTGGCCCCGATCCATGAACCGGGCCAGGGCGTACTGCTCAAAGGAGGGAACGGTGGAGGAGTAGAACCAGAACTCCTTCCGCCACCGCTCCAGCAGGTGGGGAGGCAGCACCATGTAGCTGATGCGCAGGGAGGGGGCCAGACTTTTGGCGAAGGTGTTGAGGTAGATGACCCGCTCCATGCTGTCCAGACTTTGGAGGGCGGGAATGGGGCGGCCGGAGAAGCGGAACTCACTGTCGTAGTCGTCCTCCAGAATATAGCGCCCCGGCTTCTGAGCGGCCCAGCGCAGCAGAGCCTGCCGCCGGGTCACCGGCATGATGATGCCCAGCGGGAAGTGATGGGAGGGGGTAACGTGGACCACCTGGACCTTGTGCTCGTCCAGGGCATCCACCACCAGCCCCTGGCTGTCCAGGGAGATGGGCTCCACCGCCACGCCGCAGCTGCCCAGAATGCGGTGGGTCTTCGTGTAGCCGGGATTTTCCACTCCGTAGCGGCCCTCCCGGCCCAGCAGCTGGACCAGCAGGTTGGTGAGTACCTCGGAACCGGCGCCCACTATGATCTGGGCCGGATCAGCTCGGATGCCTCGGAACCGGTACAGATGGGCGGCAATGGCCTCCCGCAGTTCGGGTATCCCCTGGGGATGAGGAGTGTTGAGCAGGGTGTCCTCCTGCTGGGAGAGTACCTCCCGCATCAGCTTGGCCCAGGTGGCAAAGGGGAAGAGGGCGGTATCCACTGCGCTGGTGGAAAAGTTATAGCGGAAGGTGGGCCGGGCGGGCTCCTCGGTTGGTGGAAGGGGAGATGGAGTGACTCTGGGCGGGGCCGCCTCTGCCGCCTGCACAAAAAAGCCCCGCTTGGGCTGGGACTGGAGGTAGCCCTCGGCCAGCAGCTGGTTATAGGCTCCCTCCACCGTCACCACGCTGATTTTCAGGTGGGCGGCCAGGGTGCGCTTGGAGGGCAGCCGCTCTCCCGCGGCCAGCCGCCCGACCTCGATCTCCCCTCGGATGTGGCGGTAGAGCTGCTCGTACAGGGGCATGGGGGAATTGCTGTCCAGAATAGGCGTAAGCATAGGCAACCTCCTTCTGACCTGATTCTTCTTTTTGCTCAGTATAGCGGAAATAAGGTCAGAGTACAAGGGGCACCGAAGTCCATCGAAAGCGGTCCCACGATAAAAAATATAGGGACTAGGGCCGCCGTATGAAAGGGGCTGCCAGGGACATACTGAACACAGACACAGAGAAGGAGGCACGGCCCATGCAGGGAAAGGTTGAGATCTGCGGCGTCAACACGGCAAAGCTGAAAGTACTGAAGAACGAGGAGACCATGGAGCTGCTCCGGCGGGTGAAGCAGGGAGATATGGAAGCCCGGGAACAGCTCATCGCGGGCAACCTGCGGCTGGTGCTGTCGGTGATCCAGAAATTCTCCAACCGGGGAGAGAACGCCGACGATCTGTTTCAGGTGGGGTGCATCGGTCTCATCAAGGCCATCGATAACTTCAACACCGATCTGGACGTGCGTTTTTCCACATACGGCGTGCCGACGATGGTACACCTGGGGAAAAGATAGGGATGAAAATCCGAACCGGTGGTTTCAGAATCTTGATTCCTAAGTAGCTTGGTGGTAAAATAAAGAAAACAAGCCGCGGACTGCGGACGGTCAGGAGGAGAGGATGTTATGAATACCACCATGTCAAAGCTGAGCATTGCTGTGCGCAAGCCGGTGATCAAGATCGTCACCAAGCCCACGCCGGTGACCTACATTGGTCCGGGCCGCGCCAAGGAGGCGGGCCGTCTGCTGCGGATGCTGGGTGCCAGAAAGGCTCTGGTGATCACCGACTCCTTCCTGCACCAGTCCGGTCTGCTGGATGGTCTGCTGGAGAGCATCCGGGAGGCCGATGTGGAGTATGACGTGTTCGACGGGGTGCAGCCCGACCCCACCTTCGCCATCGTGGCTAATGCCAAGCAGGCCTGTTCCGGCTGTGACGCGGTGGTGGCGGTAGGCGGCGGTTCCGTGCTGGACACCGCCAAGGCGGTGGCTGCCGCCGTGGCCAACCACACCAGCGCCGAGTCCCTGGCTGGTATGCTGAAGGTGCGCCGCCGTCCTCTGCCCTTGATCGCGGTGCCTACCACCGCCGGTACCGGCAGCGAGACCACCGTGGCCGCCATCATCTCGGATACCGCTACCCACAGCAAAAAGCAGCTGCTGGATCCCAAGCTGGTGCCCATGTTTGCCATTCTGGACCCGGAGCTGACGGTGGGCCTGCCCAAGCACACCACCGCCCATACCGCCTTGGATGCCCTGACCCACGCCCTGGAGGCCTATGTGGCGGGCTACGCCGATGAGGAGACCGACCGCCAGGCCCGCATCGCCGTCCGGCTCATCTTCAAGTATCTGCCCAAGGTGCAGGAGGATCCGACGGATCTGGAGGGCCGTGAGGCCTTGCTCACTGCATCCTTCTTTGCGGGTATGGCCTTTACCCGTACCTATGTGGGCTATGTCCACGCCTTTGCCCACACCATCGGCGGCAAGTTCGGCGTGCCCCACGGGCTGGCCAACGCGGTACTGCTGCCCCATATCATGCGCTACTACCTGCCGGTGAGCTACAAGCGGTTTGCCGAGCTGGCCAAGATGCTTGACATCGGCACGCCGGGGGACACCGACCAGGTGCGTGCCACCCGCTTTGTGAAGGTGCTCTACCAGCTCAACCGTCAGCTGGAGATCCCCGCCCGGTTTGAGAAGTTCCCCGCCTCCGCCATCGAGGAGGTCATCGACATGGCCTTCCAGGAGTGCCACGGCACCTACCCGGTGCCCCGGTACTTCACCCGGGAGCACGCCCGCAAGCTGATGGAAGCGGTGTGCGCCAAAGAGGACGCCTGAGGACTGCCACAGCCCGCCCGCCCCGACCGCGGGGCGGGCGGGCTTTTTGATCACAGGGAAGGAGGGCTCTGGATGCCATACCAGATCACACAGGACTGCATCGGCTGCACCCTGTGCGCCAAGAACTGCCCGGTGGGGGCCATTGCCGGAGTGGTAAAGCAGGTACATACCATCGATCCCATCCGCTGCACCCAGTGCGGTGTGTGCGGCCGGGTGTGCCCCCGGGGGGCCATTGAGGGGCCGCTGCCCGGCCTGTGCAGCCAGAAAGTACCCAAGGACCAGTGGCCCAAGCCTCATGTCGACACCAGTCTGTGCACCGCCTGCTCCATGTGCGTGCTGGCTTGCGGGTTTCACTGCCTGTCCATCAGCCTCCCCCGGGAGAAAGGGGACCTGGCGGTCTTTGCCCAGCTGAGCGCACCGGAGAAATGCGTGGGCTGCGGCCTGTGTGCCAAGGCCTGCGGCATTGGGGCCATCACCATGGAAGGAGGGGAGGCGGTATGATCCTGCCGGTCTATGCCCAGGTGGATCTGACCAACGGACGGTGGCGGAAGTGTACCATCTCCGCCAAGCTCTTTGAGCAATATCTGGGGGGCAAGGCCCTGGGGGCTCGCCTGCTTACCGATCTGACCCCAGCGGGGCTGGACCCTCTGAGCCCGGAGGCCATGCTCATTGTCAACACCGGACCCATGAACGACACCGGTGCGCCCAGCTCCAGCCGGTTCAATATGACCTTCAAGAACGTCCTCACCGGCGGCATCGCCTCCTCCAACTGCGGCGGACCCTTCGGTATGCTGCTGAAGAAGGCGGGCTTTGACGGGCTCATCCTGTGCGGCAAGGCCCCGGAACTGAGCATGGTGGTGGTGGAGGACGGCAAGATCCGCATCGAACCCTGTCCCCAGCTCCAGGGCCTGGACACCGAGCGCACCCAGGAGGAGCTGCCGGAGCGGTATGGCAAGCTGGTCATCGGCCCCGCCGGAGAGAACGGGGTGCGCTTTGCCTGCGCCGCCAGCGGCGAGCGAGTGGCCGGGCGCTGCGGCGCCGGAGCCGTTATGGGCAGCAAGAACCTGAAGGCCGTCATCGCTTTCGGTACTCGTGAGGTGGTGAAGGCCGATCCGGAGGGTTTCGAGGCCCATACCCGCAAGTGGGTGAAGCTGCTGAAGAAGCACCCCATGACCGGGGACAGCCTGCCCCGGTATGGCTCGGCGGGCCTGGTAAGCAAGGCCAACGCCTCCGGCGTTCTGCCCACCCGCAACTTCACCCGTGGCCGGTATGAGCACTACGAGGACGTCAGCGGCGAGACTTTGGCGGACACCAAGCTAACCCGCAACAGCGGCTGCGTCAGCTGCCCCATCCGCTGTGAGCGGCGGGTGAAGGTGAAGGGCAAGGACGTGAAGGGCCCGGAGTACGAGACGTTGGGTCTCTTTGGCCCCAATGTGGAAAACAACAATCTGGATCTCATCAATGAGCTGAACTACCAGTGCGACCTGCTGGGCATGGACACCATCTCCCTAGCGGGCACCATCGCCTTCGCCATGGAACTCCAGGAGAAGGGCATGGGCGACTTCGGCCTGAAGCCGGACCAGCCCGACGACCTGCTGCGGGTAGTGGAGGACGTGGCATACCGCCGGGGCCCCGCCGGGGAACTGGCAGTGGGCAGTAAGGTGCTGAGCGAGAAGTACGGCGGCGCCGACTTTGCCATCCACTCCAAGGGCCTGGAGCTGGCCTCCTATGAGCCCCGGCGGAGCGTGGGCATGGGCCTGGGCTACGCCACCGCCAACCGGGGGGGCTGCCACCTGAACGGCGGCTACCTGGCCCTGCTGGAGTCGGTGGGCGTCATCAGCATGGACGCCCAGACCCCCAAGGGCAAGCCGGAGCTGACGGTATTCTTCCAGAACGGCATGGAGGCGGCCTCCGCCGCCGGGTTCTGCCTGTTCACCATGCAGGCCATGATCCCCGGCATTCTGTTCCACTTCGGTCCGGCCAGCTTTGCCTGTCGGGCGGCAGGCACGGGCCTGCTGGCCGCCCGGCCTGTGCTGGGACAGATCTGGAAGTTCATGCCCTGGGCTATGCCCATCAACTGCATGCTGGTGCCCCACAGCAAGTCTATCGCCCTGGCCACCGGCCTGCCCATGACCATCGGCAAATTCTTCACCGTAGGCGAGCGCAGCTACAACGTGGAGCGGCTCTATAATCTGCGGGAGGGCCTGACGGCGGCGGACGACGCCCTGCCCGGACGGCTCACCAAGACCCCGCAGGACCTGGACCGGCCGGACACCGTGGTGCCCCTGGACCAGATGCTGCCGGTGTACTACAAGGTCCGTGGCTGGGACGCCAACGGCGTGCCCACGGCCAAGCGGCTGAAGCACCTG
Organism: Flavonifractor sp. AGMB03687; assembly: GCF_017811815.1. Classification (GTDB taxonomy): domain Bacteria; phylum Bacillota; class Clostridia; order Oscillospirales; family Oscillospiraceae; genus Flavonifractor. The sequence goes on along the minus strand of NZ_JADKZI010000004.1, from coordinate 259,948 downwards.
GGCATCCCTCTGCCCAAGGAGGGATAGCATGGCCACAGTGCGCTATCACGGCCGCTTGGCGGAGCTCACCGGCTGCCGGGAGGAGAGCCTGGACGGGGCCAATGTGTCCAAGGTGCTGGATCAGATCAAAAAGCGCCACGGGGCGGAGGCTGGCAAGCTGGCCAAGCGGAGCCACATCCTTGTAGACAAACGCTCTGCCGGAGCGGAAAAGGGCTTTCGTACCCCGGTGGGGGTGGACAGCACCGTGGAATTCATTCCCGTGTGCGGCGGCGGATAGGAGGGCGCTGTGGACCTGGAGCGATACCGACGGCAAGTAGTCATCCCGGAGATCGGGGAAGAGGGCCAGCACAAGCTGGCCGCCTCCTCCGTGCTGGTGGTAGGGGCCGGGGGCCTGGGCGGCCCGCTGCTCTACGCCCTGGCGGGGGCCGGAGTGGGTCGGCTGGTGGTGGTGGACGGCGACACCGTCTCCCTCAGCAACCTGAACCGGCAGTTCCTCTTTGAACAGGACGATTTGGGCCGCCCCAAGGCGGAAGTGGCCGCCCGGCGGCTGTCTGCCTTCAACCCGGAGATCACAGTGGAGGGGATACCCCTCCAACTGGAGGAGCAAAATGCAGCGGAGCTGCTGGCAGGCTGTCAGCTGGCGGTAGCGGCGGTGGATAATCTGCCTGCCCGGCTGGCCCTCAACGCCGCCTGCGCTGGGCGGAACATCCCCCTGATCAACGGCGGGGTGGAGGGTTGGTACGGTTCAGTGCAGGCGGTGGAGTTTGGAAAAACGCCCTGTCTGGCCTGCTGCTATGCCGGAACAGACCCGGAAGTGGGCGGTCAGGCCTTGGGGGCGGTCACCGGCACGGTGGCCTCTCTGATGGCCTCCGTTGCCATCCAGATGCTGTTGGGACACAACCCCATCCCGGGAGAGCTGCTGCTCTATGACGGGAAGCGGATGGCTCTGGAGAAGGTGCCGGTGGAACGCAGCCCCGGCTGCCCCGTATGTGGAAAAGGTTAAAGAAGGACTGGGAATCGGATGATCCGGTTCCCAGTCCTTTTTGTCTGTTTTTTCTCGGAAGTGGGCACACTGAACCAGGAGGCGATACCATGGAAGTGCGGCGCTACGTCAACGGAAAGCAGGTGCCCGGTAAGGGACTGCCCCCTCAGCAGGTGGACAACCCGGTGCTGGTGCGGCTGCTGCGGCAGGCCAGAGCCAGGAGTCAGAAACGGTGATTCCAGGAAAAGGAATTGCGGCAGATAGGTTCCTTCCGGTACAATGGAGCCCATGACACAGCATCAGGAGAGAACCATGACGGAACTTGCGGAACATCAGCCCTTGCGGGCCCTCTATATCCGGGTGTCCACCGAGGCCCAGGCGGAGGAGGGCTACTCCATTCAGGCTCAGACCGAGCGGCTGGAGGCCTACTGCAAGGCCATGGGGTGGACCAACTACCGTTTTTACACCGACGGCGGCTACAGCGGCAGCAACCTGGACCGGCCGGAGATGACCAAACTGATTGCCGACGCCCGGGGCAGGCAGATAGCCACGGTGGTGGTCTTCAAGCTGGACCGGCTGTCCAGAAGTCAGAAGGACACCCTCTACCTCATTGAGGACGTATTTCTGCCCAACGGGGTGGACTTCATCTCCCTCAACGAGAGCATTGACACCTCCACTCCCTATGGCCGGGCCATGATCGGCATTCTGTCCGCCTTCGCTCAGCTGGAGCGGGAAAACATCTACCTGCGTACCCGCATGGGCATGGTGGAGCGAGTGCGGCAGGGCTACTGGATGGGGGGCGGCGGGGTGCCCTTCGGCTACGACTATGACCAGAGTGCCGGTATCCTGGTGCCCAACGCCGATGCTCCCAAGGTGCGGCAGATGTACGACCTCTATCTGAAGGGGTGGTCCGCCCAGCGGATCGCCGATCTGCTGGGGCTGAAATACGATAAGCTGGTGACCCAGATCCTCACCCGTAAGAGCAACATCGGCATCATCACCTACAAGGGGGAGGAGTACAAGGGGCTCCACCAGCCCATCGTACCGGAGGAGCTGTTCTACCTGGTCCAGGACCGGATGCGGGACCGGGCGGTGAAGAACCGCACCGCCGCCGGAGGGCGGCACCTGCTCACCGGGCTGGTGTACTGCGGCGCCTGCGGGGCCCGGATGCGGTACATCCGCTGGGGCAAGAACGGCTATAAACTGCGCTGCTATGGCCGGGACCCCTCCAAGCCCCACATGAAGAAGGGGGCCAACTGCCAGGCGGAGGCGGTGTGGGCGGAGGACCTGGAAGAGCAGGTGCTTCGGGATTTGTTTCAGGTGTCTGCCCGGCTGGGGGAGGGGGGTGACCCGCTGCCCGATCCCCTGGCCCAGCTGGAGGGGGAGATGGATAAGCTGGAGAGCAAGCTGCGGCGGCTCTACCAGCTCTTTGCCGAGGGGGAGGACCCGGTGCTGGTGGATGAGGTGCGCCAGGTGCGGCGGCAGCTGGAGCTACTGCGGAAGGAGCACGCCGCCGAGGAGGCCACCCGCCGCCGGGCCGCCCGGCTGGAGGACCTGCGGGAGCAGGCCGCCGGCATCCGGGAGGCCTGGCCATGCCTGACCCCGGAGGAGCGGCAGGCGGTGATCCGGGACTGTGTGGAGCGCATTGTGGTGGACGGCCCCAAGGTGGAGATCTACTACACCTTTTTGCAGCAGGGGGATCATTTATAGGCGGTTTTCCCCAATCCTATGCTCATGCCGATGATCGTTGGGGAAATCCGCCGCTATCTCCGGGACAATTCCTCCCTCCGGGTGTCCCGTTCCATGCGGGATACCGCCTACCGGGTGCTTCAGGCCAAGGAGAAGTTCATGAATGAACACCAGCGGGAGCCCAGCATTGAGGAGATCGCTAAGATGCTGGAGCTGAAGCGGGAGGAGGTAGTCTTTGCCCTGGACGCCATCGTGGACCCGGTGTCCCTCTATGAGCCGGTGTATGAGCACGGCGGAGACACCATCTGCGTCATGGACCAGGTGAAGGACTCCAAAAACACCGATGAGAGCTGGCTGGAGCACATCGCCCTGAAGGAGGCCATGGAGCGGCTTACCGACCGGGAGAAGCGGATATTGCGGATGCGCTTTTTCGAGGGCAAGACCCAGATGGAGGTGTCCGCCGAGGTGGGTATCTCCCAGGCACAGGTGTCAAGATTGGAAAAAAGTGCAATAAATCGGATTAAAAAGGATCTCTGAAGAACCGATTGCGTATCTGAAAGGGCCATGATACAATGAAGGGGAGAAAACGACGGAAAGGAGTTCTGATCCCCATGAGCTTTGTGCTTCCGCAGTATCATGCCCCTGATTTTGACCAGCCTCTGTTCCAGAACGCCCCCAGTGTGACCTTCAGCCCCGCGCCCCGGGACGGTGTGGCCCCGGAGGGCTACCATGCCACCAGTATCTTCCCGGAATACTTCAAGGTGAACGGTGATTGGCTGCTGGCCGAGGAGAGCCGCATGGACTGTGTGGCCGTCCTGCGGGAGGGCCGGATCGCCGTGGTGGAATTCCGCAACCTGAAAGAAGGAGAGCCGGTGGTAGTGGGCCGGACGGAGGATGCCTCCCAGGGCATCTATATCCACGCCGACGGCTTTGAGAGCGACAAGGGGGAGCAGGAGACTTTCTCCTTCCGCCAGGGCCGCTCCCGGGAGACCGCCTACTCCATGGATTATGACTCCATTTATGAGCTGCTCAAGCATGAGAAGGACCACGGCCGCATCCTGTGGGTCATGGGTCCCGCCTGTGCCTTTGACCATGATGCCCGGGACGCCTTTGCCGCCCTGGTGCGCGGGGGCTATGTCCACGGCCTGCTGGCGGGCAATGCCCTGGCCACCCACGACCTGGAGGCGGGCTATCTCCGTACTGCTCTGGGTCAGGATATCTATACCCAGAAGAGCATGCCCAACGGCCACTACAATCACATCGACACCATTAACGCTGTCCGACTGGCGGGCTCCACTGCCGCCTTCGTCCACTCCGGTAAGGTGAAGGACGGCATCATCTACGAGTGCGTCAACCACGATGTGCCCTTCGTGCTGGTGGGCTCCGTCCGGGATGACGGCCCCCTGCCTGAGGTCTACGGCAACGTGTACGAGGGCCAGGACGCCATGCGTGCCTTGGTGAAGGACGCCACCACCGTCATCTGTATGGCCTCTACTCTCCATACGGTGGCTACCGGCAACATGACCCCCTCCTACCGTGTGGTGGACGGGGTGGTGCGTCCGGTGTATTTCTACTCGGTGGACGTGTCCGAGTTCGCAGTGAACAAGCTGCGGGACCGTGGCAGTCTGTCGGTACGCACCATCGTCACCAACGTCCAGGACTTTGTGGTCAATGTCCGCAAGGGCGTGATGTAACAGACAGAAGAATGACCACCTTCGGATGTTCGGATCCGAAGGTGGTCATTTTTTGTGCGGCGGCAAAAAAATTTTTGGGGATTGACGGAGAATCCGGTCATGCATTATCCTTTTTTGTGGGACGGGTGGGCACCACCATGACCAGCCGCAGAGGCCGACGCACCTGTTCCCACCTACCGGCGCGGCAGAACCAGGAGACTACTACATGGAGATACAGAATAAAAACCGACAGGGGGCGGAAAATGCCCCAGATCCATCTGTACCCCCCAAGAAAAAGCGCAGACGGCGGAAGCAGGGGCGGCAGCTGCTGCTGGCATATGCCATCCGCGGCCTGATGGTGTTGGCAGCGGTCCTGTGCGTTGTTTTGGCGGTCCAGGGTGTACGTTTCCTCATTTCGCTGTCCTCCCCGACGGAGGCACAGGTGGATACGGGAGAGAATACCGGCGGACAGGACATACAGACCGGCGGAGAGCCGGAACCAGTGGAATATACCATCCAGCCCCGTGGACTTACAGTGGTATTGGACCCGGGCCATGGCGGAGCGCAGCCGGGCTGTGTGATTGGTGATCTGGAGGAGAAGGACATCGCCATGTCCATCACCCAGCAGCTGAAGGGAGAACTGGAGCTGCTTGGTTTTGATGTGGTGCTGACCCGCAGCACTGACGCGGATGTGGACTTGTCGGAGCGGGCCAGGATCGCCAATGAGGCGGAGGGAGACTGCTTTGTCAGCATCCACTGCAACTCCTACGAGGATGACTCAGTGTCCGGCCTGGAGTGCTACTATTTCCGGTCGGAGGCGGGCGAGCAGCTGGCGGAGCTCATCTCCAAGGCCACTGACGAAAGTAATATCGATACCCGGGAGGTCAAAGAGGGGAACTTCCAGGTGCTGCGGGAGACCGTTATGCCCTCTGTGCTCATCGAGGTGGGCTACATGACCAATCCGGAGGAGCTGGCCAGTTTGGCCTCCCAATCTTATCAGCAGACCCTGGCCCAGGCCATTGCGGAAGGAATCGTGGAGATGATGGAGGGCCAGCCCGCCTAAAAAGCGGAGCCTGTCTTTTCAAAGGCATGGAGCTGTGATACAATCGGCCTGTAACGTCCGGGCGTAAACCTGTTTATGAAAGGGGCATCAAGCTATGATTGTCACTACCACGCCCTCGGTGGAGGGTCGTACCATCCGTACCTATCAGGGCATCGTATTTGGCGAAGTGGTCTCCGGTGTGGACTTTTTCCGGGATTTTGGCGCGGGCCTGCGCAATTTCTTCGGCGGCCGGAGCGCCGGCTATGAGGAGGAACTTCAGAAGGCCCGGGAAGAGGCCATCGCGGAGATGTGCGACCGGGCGGCCAAGCTGGGTGCCGACGCTGTGGTCGGCGTGGATGTGGACTATGAGGTGCTGGGCGCCAACAACGGCATGCTGATGGTCAGCGTCTCAGGCACAGCGGTACAGCTGGATTGAACCGGACAGATATTGTGACAGAAGGGAAGTAGGAGTACGTGGAAGCAATTTGCATACGGCCTATGGAGGACAGCCAGGTGGCGGATGTCTCGGCTCTGATCGGACGGGTCCTGCTGGAGGTCAACATCCGGGACTACCCCAGAGAGGCCCTGGAGGAATTTGTGGAGTACTACAGCCCGGAAGGCGTGGCTGCAATTCCGCAGAAGGGCGGCCACAGCTATGTGGCCATGCTGGGCGAGGAACTGCTGGCCTGCGGTTCGGTAGTGCCGGTAGAAGGCCATCCCGATGAGGCCATGATTCAGGCCCTGTTCGTCCGGCCCGACTGGGAGGGCAAGGGGGTTGGCAGACAGCTGGTGCAGACCCTGGAGGCCGATCCCATGTTCCGGGCCGCCCGGCGGGTGATCGTCTCCGCCTCCCTCACGTCCCATGAGTTTTACCTCAAGCTGGGCTACCGGTACGAGAATAACGTCAAGGTGTGCGAGGACCACGACCACTACTGGATGGAAAAGTTCAACTGACACAAAAGAGCCCGCCTTCGGCTTAAGCCGAAGGCGGGCTCTTTGATTGCAAATACGTATAGCTCAAGGCTCAAAGCAAATCACTTGCTTATTTGTATCAACAACTGCGTGAACGCCAAACGGAAGGATGCATCTGGGCTGTGCGTGGCCAATGTTTATATTACATACGATGGGCAGGTTCGGGTCGGCAATCACATCCACCAGGATTTGCTTATATTCCTGGGCGTATGTCTCATCCATTGGTTTGCCGATCAGAACACCGGAGACCATATGGAAAACGCCTGCTTCTTTTAGTGCCTCGATGGCCTTTCTGTACGTGGGAGGAGGCATTTTTTCCTCGCTGGATTCCAACAGAAGGATCTTGCCGGCCCATTCCTCCCTTTGGGGGAACAGTTCGTACTTCCTGCACAGCAGCGGCATATCCGCATAGCGGTCTGAGCTGAAACAATCATAGATGGAGTCAATACAACCACCCAGGATCTCGCCGGAAAAAACAGGACTGCCTTGCAGCAATTCAAAGCCATGGTCAGGGTGGGACTTCAGCGGTGTGCCGATTTGATCCGTACCAAAAGAGGTTCTCTCTTCATACCAGATGGGGCTGGGCCGGATCTCCTTGATGGTTCCGGTGGCAATCAATTCTTCAAAATAGGTTCTTGTATAGGGGAGCATATCCTTGCCCAGTTCACAAACATCCGCAAGAAATGACTGCCCATAAAAAGTCTGGAGACCAACTTTGTGAAGCATGAAGTGGTTGATGGTGGTATCAGAAAAACCGAGAAAGATTTTGTTTGAAACCGCCGTTGCCAATTCATTGTGTTCAAACAGATACGGAAGCAGCCGGTAGGTGTCGTCGCCACCGATGGCGCAGAGGATCATATCAATGTCCTGGTCCTGAAAGGCTTGGATCAAATCGGCCGCACGCTCGGCAGGGTGGTTTTTGACGTATTCGATTCCTTCCAGGGCGTGAGGCATAAAGCGAACGGTCAGCCCCAAGTCTTTTAACCTCTGTATGCCGATCTCCACCTCGTGCTTTACAAAATCTTCTCCGATTGTTCCGGCAGACAAGCTGACAATTGCAATGGTTTGAATCATAATAATTTCCCCTCTTTTGTGCGTTAAGAAACGGCATTAGGAGTAAAAAACTGGCGTTAGAGGTTGCCATCAAGTTTGAAATGCATATAAAAAGACGTGGTCGCAAAGCATGCTTTGCGACCACGTGGTGCCGGTGACCGGACTCGAACCGGTACGCTGTCGCCAGCGGTGGATTTTGAGTCCACTACGTCTACCAATTCCATCACACCGGCAGGTGCCCCAAGTTGGGCTGAAAAGTATTATACACGACTTGCCGGCAATTGACAAGCCCTCACGCTCCAATAAATTCGGAAAACGGCATACCATTTCCCTGAGAGATGTGTTATGATAACAATATTGAAAACTCCCATGGAGGGCGAAGCAACATGAAAAAATTCAGACTGCTCCTGGCGGTGGGAATGCTCCTGCTGCTGACGGGCTGTTTTTCGCAATCGGTGGAGGAGTTGTACGCGCCGCCTAGAGCGCCGGACGACTACCTGAAGCTGGACAACAAGATCAATGAGGTACTCAGCGCCGGGGGCGAATATGCCGCCCCGCTCACCGGAGAATACACCCAGAAGGTACAGCTCCAGGACCTGGACGGCGACGGGGTACAGGAGGCCATCGCCTTCTTCCGTGTGACCTCGTCGGAGCGGCCTCTGAAGATCTATATCTATCGCCAGACCGGCGACAACTACGAGGTGGCCGCTATCATCGAGGGCGAGGGCTCGGCCATCAACTACGTGGCCTATGCAAATCTGGACGACAGCCCCAGCAAGGAGATCATTGTCAGCTGGCAGATGATGAGCGACCAGAACCACTCTCTGGCGGCCTACTCCATCCACAACGACCACGTTCTGGAGCTGATGCGCACCAGCTACACCAGCTTCCAGGTGTGCGACCTGGACCGGGACAGCCAGGATGAGATTGTGGTGGTCCAGACCGGAGCTACGGATGAGAGCAACCGGGTGGAGTTCTATAACTATCGGGACGGGATGCTGGAGCTGGATTCCAGTGCCCCCCTGTCCCACAATGTTACTGGTCTGCCCGACGGCGGGGTCAAGACAGGCTACCTGCAGGACAACATCCCGGCAGTCTTTGTCAGCTCCACCTATGGCCACAGCGGCACATCCCAGAGCTATACAGATACCACCTACAGCGAGTCCGGCCATATTACCGATATTTTTGCCTGGAAGAACGGGCGGATTCAGAATATCACGCTGAACCCCGAAACGGGGGAGAGTGACAGTACCATTCGGTGGTACACCGCTGTGTCGGCCAAGGACATCAACAACGACGGAATTCTGGAACTGCCCGATCCCTACGCGCTGCCCGATCCCAGCAGCACCAGCATCGCGGTCAACTTCTGGGCCATCCGCTGGCGGCAGTATGACATCAACGGACAGTCCCATCTGGTCTTTACCACCTATTACAACGACCGGGATGGCTGGTACTTCATTCTGCCCGACGCCTGGGACGGCAAGATCACCGTCTCACGCAACGACGTGGCTGGCGGCGGCGAACGGGCGGTCCTCTTCTCCTACTGGGAGGGGGATTCCAGCGAAGACCCGACGCCCTTCCTGGTCATCTATACCCTCAGCGGAGACAACCGGTACATGCGGGCCAATATGTCGGGCCGCTTCCGGCTGCTGGAGGAAGTCGGAGAAAGCGATACTATCTACGCCGCCCGCTTTATCCAGAACGACTGGGACTGCGGACTGGATGAGGGCGGCGTCAAATCACATTTTGCCCTGATCACCAATGATTGGTCCTGACGGACCTGAGAGAAGGAGGGAACGGGATGAAAAAGGTACTCGTGCTGGAGGACGAGGCCAACATCCGCAGTTTTGTGGTTATCAACCTGAAACGGGCCGGTTATGAGGCCATTGAAGCGGAGACCGGCGAGGAGGCTCTGGCCCAGCTCAAGCGCAACCCGGATATCAAGGTGGCGCTGCTGGATATCATGCTGCCCGACATGGACGGCTTTGAGGTCTGCCGCCGCATCCGGGCCGGGGACAACAACATCGGCATTATCATGCTCACCGCCCGCACCCAGGAGATGGACAAGGTCACCGGCCTGATGACCGGCGCCGACGACTATGTGACCAAGCCCTTTTCCCCTGCGGAGCTGACGGCCCGCATTGACGCGCTCTACCGGCGTACCGGCGGGGCGGACGCGGTGGACACCGGCGAGATCAGCCAGCCGCCCTTCCTGCTCAACACCCGCAACCGTACCCTGGAGAAGAACGGACAGCGGGTCAAGCTGACCCAGGTGGAGTATTCCATCATGAAGCTGTTTATGGACAACCCGGGCAAGGCCCTGTCTCGTGAGGAGATCCTGGACTCTGTGTGGGGCCGGGACTACTTCGGCGAGCTGAAGATCGTGGACGTGAACATCCGCCGCCTGCGGATCAAGATCGAGGACGATCCCACCAATCCTACCTTTATCACCACGGTCTGGGGCTACGGCTACAAGTGGGGATTCTAACCTTTATTCTTCCACCAGGTGGTGAATGATCGACTTATGAAAAAAATCAAAGGCATCCGCGGCATCCGAAAGCGGTGGATGGTAAACTCCATCAGCGTGGTACTGTTTATCGTGCTGCTGGCGGTAACCGCTTTTTCCGCCGCCATGGGCAGCTACTACTACTCCACCCTGAGCGAGTCCCTCTCCCAGAAGGCGGAAAGCGCGGTGCGCAGCTTCAACTATTACCGGACCACCGGTGACTCCTACTATGAATATGCCCGTACCCTGGTGGGCGGCGATCAGTCCAGCGATCAGCTGGAGGTGGAGTTCCTGGACGCCAGCGGCAAGATCCGCTACTCCAGCTCCGACCTGACCGCCTTCCGGTCCCCCGGCACGCCGGATATCGAGCGGGCCCTGAGTCTGGGCCGGACCGAGGTGTGGTCGGGTTCCGACCCCAGCACCGGGGAGCACATCATGGCGGCCTCCAGCCCCCTTATCATCAATGGTGAGGTGGTGGGCGCCATGCGCTATGTGACCTCCCTGCGCAATGTGGACTGGCAGATCGTCATCGTGGTGGCCATCGCCCTGGGCGTAGGGCTGGTTATTCTGGCCTTCGTCTACTTTTCCAACCTGTATTTCGTCCGCTCCATCGTGGAGCCGGTGTCCGGCATCACCGACACCGCCAAGCGCATTGCTGCCGGCTCCTACGGTGTGCAGATCGAGAAGCAGTTTGACGATGAGATTGGCGACCTCACCGACGCCATCAACGACATGTCCCTGAAAATCAACCAGAGCGAGAAGATGAAGAACGAGTTCATCTCCTCGGTGTCCCATGAGCTGCGGACCCCTCTAACTGCCATCAACGGCTGGGCCGAGACCATTATGAACGGCGAGGTGCGGGACAGCTCCGACGTGAAGAAGGGTATGGGTATCATCGTGTCCGAGGCCCGCCGCCTGACCAACATGGTGGAGGAGCTGCTGGAGTTCTCCCGCATCCAGGACGGCCGTTTCACCCTGTCGGTGGAGCCCATGGACATCAAGGCCGAACTGGAGGATGCGGTGTACACCTACCGGGAATTCTTCCGCCGAGAGGGCATTGAGCTCAACCACTTCGACTGTGAGGAGGAGTTCCCCCCCATCGCCGGCGACCCGGAGCGGCTGCGGCAGGTGTTCTGCAACCTGCTGGACAACGCCGCCAAGCACGGCGGCTCCGGCAAGCGCATCGACACCGCCATCTTCCGGGAGGCGGACCAGGTGGTCATCACCATCCGGGACTACGGCCCCGGCATCCCGGAGGAGGAGCTGCCCCACGTCAAGTATAAGTTCTACAAAGGCTCCTCCAAGGCCAGAGGCTCCGGCATCGGCCTTGCCGTCTGCGACGAGATCGTCAGCCGCCATGAGGGCACGCTGGAGATCGGAAACGCGGAAGGGGGCGGATGTATCGTCACCGTCCGTCTGCCCATCCAGCCCCAGTGATGAGAGTTGGAAGAATCAAACATTTGTTCTAAAAAAGAGACCCGCACCCCTTGCAATCGGGGTGCGGGTCTGATACAATATATAGGATAAATCCCATTTTAACAGCAAGGAGAACAGTGACTCAATGTCAAATGAGACAAATCGTGCCTGTGCGACGCCGTATAAGACCATGATTGGCGGCCAGGCCCTGATCGAGGGCATCATGATGCTGGGGCCGGAGAAGAAGGCCGTAGTGGTCCGTAAGCCTGACGGTGAGCTGGCTGAGCAGGTGGAGGAGCGGGTACTCATCAAGGACAAGCACCCGCTGCTTGGCGTGCCCTTTATCCGGGGCGTGTTTAACTTCTGCTCCTCCATGGCCAACGGTGTCAAGGCCCTGATGTATTCCGCCTCCTTTATGCCGGAGGACGAGGAAGAGCCGGAGGACCCCTCCAAATTTGAGCAATGGCTGGACAAGCACCTGGGCAGCGAGAAGGCGGCCTCTGCGCTGGTCACGGTGGCGGTGGCTCTGGGTATCCTCTTCTCGGTGGGCCTCTTTATTCTGCTGCCCACCGCTCTGGTGGGTGTGCTGGGACAGTTCGTGCCCCTGGCCATGTGGCTGCGCAACCTGCTGGAGGGTGTGGTAAAGGTGGTCATCTTTATGGGCTATTTGATTCTGTGCTCCCACATGAAGGACATCCACCGGGTGTTCCAGTACCACGGAGCGGAACACAAGACCATCTTCTGCTATGAGCACGGCCTGCCGTTGACGGTGGAGAATGTGCGCAAGCAGCCCCGCCACCATCCCCGCTGCGGTACCAGCTTCCTCTTTGTGGTCATCGTGGTGAGCATTTTGCTGTCCAGTGTGGTTTTTTCCTTTGTGGAGGTGACCAATACCTTCCTGCGGATGGGCCTGCACCTGCTGATGCTGCCGGTGATCGTCAGCCTGACCTATGAATTTAACCGCCTGGTGGGCCGCTACGACAACTGGTTCACCCGGCTGGTTACCGCTCCCGGCATGTGGCTCCAGAACTGGACTACCTTTGAGCCGGACGACTCCATGATCGAGGTGGGCATCCGGGCCTTTACTCTGGTGCTGCCGGAGGAACAGGGCAAGGATCAGTGGTAACACGCCAAGAGGCGTTTTGAGAGAGAAACAAAGAGAGACGAGGAGTGGTTTCGATATGGCGACCACCTACAACAACCTCTACCTGGACGCGCGCCATCGCCTGCGGGAGGCTGGTGTGGAAGGTGCTCAGCTGGAGGCGCGGGAGCTGGTGTGCGCCGCTGCCGGCAAGAGCCGGGAGCAGTACTACCGGGATATGGCGCTCTATGCCTCCGACGCGGTGGAGGAGAAGCTGAAAACCCTGGTGGAGCGGCGTCTGGCCGGAGAGCCGGTGGCCTACATCATCGGAGAGTGGGAGTTTTACGGCCTGACCCTGGCGGTGAATCGGGATGTGCTCATTCCCCGCATGGACACTGAGCTGCTGGCCGAGCGGGCCATCCTGCTGGCACGGGCCGCCGGAGAGGGCGCCCGGGTGCTGGACCTGTGTGCCGGCAGCGGCTGCGTGGGTCTGGCGGTGGCCTCCAACGTGCCCGACTGCCGGGTGGTGCTGGCCGACCTCAGCGAGGCGGCCCTTAAGACCTGCAAGCAGAACATCCGTCGGTGCGACCTGAACGCCCGGGTGACCTGTTTCCAGGCCGACGCCCTTCAGCCCCCCGACGGGGCTTTATGGGACTTTGACGTGATCGCCTGCAATCCCCCCTATATCCCCACTGGGGACATTGCCGGGCTGGACAAGTCCGTGCGGGACTATGAGCCCCGCTCCGCCCTGGATGGGGGCGCCGACGGACTGGACTTCTACCGGGCCATTGCCAGCCAGTGGGCTCCGGCCCTGCGGCTGGGCGGCTCCCTCCTCTTTGAGGTGGGCATCGGCCAGGCCAACGATGTGGAGCAGCTGCTGATCGAGCACGGATTTTCCGACGTGCGCTCCAGTCAGGACACCCAGGGCATCTGGCGTGTGGTGGAAGGTGTTATGAATCGGTAAGGGCGGGGCCGCCGGGCCCGCCGTGAAAGGATGCGAGATACACATGGCAGACAAGAAGAAAGCTGTGGTGGAGAGCGCTGCTCCCGCCTCGGATAAGAAGAAGGCCCTGGAGACCGCCATGGCCCAGATCGAGAAGGCCTATGGTAAGGGCTCCATCATGCGCCTGGGCGACAACGCCGACATCGTGGTGGAGGCCATCCCCACCGGCTCCCTGTCCCTGGATCTGGCGCTGGGCATCGGCGGCGTTCCCAAGGGCCGAATCATTGAGATCTACGGTCCCGAGTCCTCCGGTAAGACCACTCTGGCCCTCCACATTGTGGCCGAGGCCCAGAAGCGGGGCGGCGAGGTGGCCTTCATCGACGCCGAGCACGCCCTGGACCCCTACTATGCCCGGGCTCTGGGCGTGGATATCGACTCCATGCTCATCTCCCAGCCGGACACCGGCGAGCAGGGCCTGGAGATCTGTGAGGCTCTGGTCCGCTCCGGCGCCATTGACGTGGTGGTGGTGGACTCGGTGGCAGCCTTGACCCCCCGTGCGGAGATCGAGGGCGACATGGGTGACTCCCACGTGGGCCTGCTGGCCCGTCTGATGAGCCAGGCCCTGCGCAAGCTGGCCGGCTCCATCGCCAAGACCAACTGCGTGGTCATCTTCATCAATCAGCTGCGTGAGAAGGTGGGCGTCATGTACGGCAACCCGGAGGTCACCACCGGCGGCCGCGCCCTGAAGTTCTACGCCTCCGTCCGTATGGATGTGCGCCGGGTGGAGTCCCTGAAGAACGGCTCCGAGATCATCGGCAACCGGACCCGGGTCAAGGTGGTCAAGAACAAGGTTTCTCCTCCCTTCAAGGAGGCGGAATTTGATATCATGTACGGCGAAGGCATCTCCAAGGTGGGCGAGATCCTGGATCTGGCCACCAAGCTGGACCTGGTGCAGAAGTCGGGCTCCTGGTTCGCCATGGGCGAGACCCGTCTGGGTCAGGGCCGCGACGCCGCTAAGCAGTACCTGAAGGACAACCCGGAGGTGTGCGACCGGCTGGAGGCCGACATCCGCAAGAACTCCTACAAGCTGATGAGCAGCCAGGCTCGGGCCGCCGCCCGCGCCGCCGGCCGTGCGGTGGATGTGTCCGCCGAGGATTTTGAGGATGCGGATCAGTAAGCTGGCCCCCTCCCAGCGGGTGGCAGGCCGCTGGCTGTGCCACCTGGAGGACGGGACCATCCTGCGTATCACGGAAAATGAGATCGTGGCCTTTGGCCTGTGCTCCGGTCTGGAGCTGACCACAGAGCAGCTGGAGGCGGTGGAGCGTGCCGCCAAAGCCGCCGCGGTGCGGGACAAGGCTATGGACCTGCTGGCTGCCCGGCCCCTATCCCGGAAGGAGCTGGTGGACAAGCTGACTGCCCGGCCGCGGAACAAGGATAAGGAGCCCCTGGCCGACCGGGAGACCGCCGAGGCGGCCGCCGACCGGCTGGAGGAGCTGGGCTATCTGAACGACGAGAGCTATGCCCGCACGGTGGCCGACCACTATGCCGCCAAGGGCTGGGGGCCTTCCCGTGTCCGGGAGGAGCTCTACCGCCGAGGCGTGCCCCGGGAATACTGGGACGGCGCCCTGGAGGACCTGGACGCCCCCGACGATGCCATCGACACCTTTTTGCAGAAAAAACTCCGGGGGGCGGATCTCACCGACCCCAAGACCTACCAGCGCGCCGCCAATGCGCTGGCCCGCCGGGGCTTCCGGTGGGAGGATATCAAGGAGGGCCTGCGCCGGTACGGCGCGGCCATGGAGGAGGAATTCTGATGGACACCCGCGAGGCCCTGATGACCCGCCGCAGCATCCGCCGCTACAAGGCTGACCCCATTCCGGAGAGCGATCTGAAGGAGATCCTGGAGGCTGGGCTGGCCGCGCCCTCTGCCATCAATCTGCAGCACTGGTACTTCGTTGCCGTCCAGAGCCCGGAGGCGCTGGAGAAGGTGCGGCAGATCATGGGCGGGGTGGTGGAGAAGTTCACCCCGGTGCTGGAGCAGCGCTTTGCCCGCCATCCGGAACAGGTGGGCATCACCAACAAGTTCCTGTCCACCCTGGGAGGCGCGCCGGTGTGCGTGCTGGTGTTCCTCTTGAAACCCGACTATCCCGACCGGGACGGCGCCATGCAGAGCGTGTCCGCCGCCATTGAAAATGTACTGCTGGCCGCCTGGGACAAGGGCATCGGCTCCTGCTGGCTGTCCGCCCCCCAGCGGATGGGTTTCGGCCCTGCCTTCCAGAGCCGCTTCGCCCCCGACAAGGGAGAGTTTGTGGCCGCCATTACCCTGGGCTATCCAGATCAGCAGCCCAAGATGCCGCCCCGCCGTGAGGGCAGATATACCATCGTGTAAGGAGGCAGTCTTTTGAAGATTGCATTTGTTTCGCTTGGCTGTGCCAAGAACCTGGTAAATACCGAGCAGATGATGGCCCTGGTGAAAGCCGCCGGCCATACCGTTACCGGCGACCCCGAGGGGGCCGACGTAGCGGTGCTCAACACCTGCGGCTTTATCGATTCCGCCAAGAGCGAGGCCATCCAGAACATCCTGGAGCTGGCTGCCCTGAAAGAGCAGGGCAAGCTGGGCAAGCTGCTGGTGGCTGGCTGCCTGACCCAGCGCTACCGGGACGAGATCCTGGAGGAGCTGCCCGAGATCGACGGCATCTTGGGTACCGGCAGCTACACCGATATCGTGCCCGCCATCGACTCCGTCATGGAGGGGGACACCCCCACCTATTTCGGGGATATCGACCACACCATTGAGGACGGCGACCGGGTGGTGTCTACGCCCCCCTATACCGCCTTTCTGAAGATTGCCGAGGGCTGCGACAACCGGTGCGCCTACTGCGTCATTCCCTCCCTCCGGGGCCGGTACCGCAGCCGCACCATGGAGTCCCTGCTGGCCGAGGCCAAAAAGCTGGCGGACGACGAGGTACAGGAGCTCATCGTCATTGCCCAGGATATCACCCGGTACGGCACAGACCTGTACCACAAGCGGATGCTGCCCGAGCTGCTCACAGAGCTGTGCAAGCTGCCCTTCCACTGGGTGCGGCTCCACTACCTGTACCCCGATGAGCTGGATGACGCTCTCATCGATGTGATTGCCCGGGAGCACAAAATCCTCAAGTATATCGACATCCCTCTCCAGCATATCAATGACCGGATCCTGAAGGCCATGAACCGCCGCTCCACCAAGGCCGAGATCATCGCCCTGCTGAAGAAGCTACGGGACCGTCTGCCCGGCCTGGTGCTGCGTACCTCCCTCATCTGCGGCCTGCCTGGTGAGACCGAGGAGGAGTTCGAGGAGCTGTGCGACTTTCTGCGGGAGAGCGGCATTGAGCGGGCAGGTATCTTCCAGTTCTCCCCCGAGGAGGGCACTCCCGCCGCCGTTATGCCCGACCAGGTGGACCCGGATACCGCCAAGCGGCGGGTGGAGCTGCTGGTGGAGCTCCAGAGCCGGGTAATGGACGCCTGGAACGAGAGCCGTCTGGGGGAGACCCTGGAGGTGCTGTGCGAGGGCTTCGACCCAGATATGGGCTGCTATGCCGGCCGTTCCTACGCCGATTCCCCCGATGTGGACGGAAAGGTGTTCTTTACCGCCGCCGGCCTGGTGCCTGCGGGAACCTTTGTCAACGTGCGGATTACCGGCACCAGCGATGGTGATCTGACCGGGGAAATAGAGGAGTGACGTATTTTGAATACCGCCAATAAGCTGACTTTGCTTCGGGTGCTGCTCATCCCCGTCTTTCTGGTGGTGCTCTACCTCCAGTTCCCCTTCCACATGTACTACGCGCTGGCGATCTTCATTCTGGCCAGCGTCACCGACTTTGTAGACGGCTACATTGCCCGGCACTACAATCAGGTCACCGATTTCGGTAAGTTCATGGACCCGCTAGCCGACAAGATGCTGGTCATGGCCGCCCTGCTGTGGTTCGTGGAGATGAATCGCTTCCCCGCCTGGGCCCTGCTCATTGTGGTGGTGCGGGAGTTTGCCGTCACCGGCCTGCGGCTCATCGCCGTGGAGCGTGGGCGGGTCATTGCCGCCGCCTGGTCGGGCAAGATCAAGACGGCCTCCACCATGGTGTGCATCTGCTTTATGCTGGTGTTCCACAACCTGACTTTGGATGTGGTGTGCGTGGCCCTGATCCTGGCCACTACCATCTACTCCGGCATTGAGTATTTTGTGAAGAACAAAAACGTGATCGACTGGAGCAAGCTGTAATGCTGGATTTTACACAGACCCTGGATGAGGAGCAACCCCTGATCCACCCCACCTGTAAGGTGAAGAGCTGTACCTTCGGCCGCTATGTGGAGCTGGGGGACCACTGCGTGGTGGAGGAAACCCATGTGGGGGACTACACCTACCTGTTCGGCTCCAACGACGTGATCTATACCGAGATCGGCAAGTTCAACTCCATTGCCACCGGTGTGCGCATCAATCCGGTGCAGCACCCGGCCAAGACCCGGGCGGCCGCCCACCATTTTACCTACCGCTGTTCCCACTACGGCTTCGGCCCGGACGATGAGGGCCTGATCCAGTGGCGGCGGGATAACCACCATGTGGTCACCGGCAACGACGTGTGGATCGGCCACAACGCGGTGATCATGGCGGGCGTTACCCTGGGAAACGGCGCGGTAGTGGGGGCAGGCGCCGTGGTCACCCACGATGTGGCTCCCTATGAGATCGTGGGAGGCGTGCCCGCCCGCCACATCGGCTGGCGGTACGATGCCGATATCATCGTTGCCCTGGAGCGCATCCAGTGGTGGGACTGGAGCCATGAGATGCTGAAGGAGCGGCTGCGGGACTTCGACGACGTGACTTCCTTCTGCAAAAAATATGATCCTCAGCCCTGATAAAAAACAGGCGGACCGCATTGCGGTCCGCCTGTTTTTTGCTTGGGTTACGGTTTAGAGGAACAGACTGCTGCATCCCTGAACGGCCAGAAAGAGGATTCCGGCGGAGAGCAGGGGAGCGATCTTGCTTGCCGTGCCGGAGGCCAGACGATCACAGATGGCCGTAAACAGGAAGGTCAGCACCAGGAACGCGGCGCAGCCCACCAGGGCAAACCGGAGCAGCGCCTGGCCGGTCAGCAGCCCGGCGGCCAGCGGCAGCAGGGCGAAGGTCACAACACTCAACACCAGTACCGCCAGCCAGTTGCGCTCCTCCGTCCGGGGCCCGGAATAGCGCTCCAGGACCAGGGCCACCAGGGAAATCGCGCTGATGAGCATCAGGTCCAGCGGTGGCAGGATAGCGGCGGGGGCAAAGGCCTGTTCGGCCAGATAGCCCAGGAATACCAGGCCTGCCACCACAGCCAGGAAGGTATTCAGACGATAGGTATTTTTCATCATATCAACCTCCCCATTCGGTAGCGCTGGAGCTGATGTCCGCACCGGTCACAAAGGCGCTGGCCGAGGTGACCGCCTTGGCGACCGCCTTCGAGGTGACTGTGGCGCCGGTGAGGGCGTCCACGTTTTCACCCACGGTAAAGGTGGTGCCGTTCCAGAGGAACTGGGACAGGAAGGATACATCGGAGAGGGCCTTCATGCCCAGCCCATAGGTCTCCTGCATGTCCCGCACCACCAGGCCGGAAATGGTGCCGTCGGTGTTGACGCCCACCAGCATGGTGATGTCACCGGCATATCCGGCGGTGACCGTCTCGATCACATAGCCGTTCTCCGCCTTGTAGACTGCGGAGATGGCCTCGTCCTCACCGGTGTATTCCTCCTGAACGAAGGACTCCGCACCGGGCAGAAGGGTGGTGAGGATGGATTGCAGTTCCTTCGCCTCGTTTTCCCGGGCAATGGGGGACAGCACAGTGGCGCCCAGGAACAAAACCAGTGCGGCCACAAGAAGGGCAGCTACAGGCTGGATCAGCTGTTTGACTTTCACTGCACGCCACCTCCTTTCACAATGCCAAAGCGCTTGGGCGGTGTGATCCGGTCCAGGGTCCAAGCACAGGCGTTCATCAACAGAATGGCATAGGTGACCCCTTCCGGGAAGAGGCCGTAATAGCGGAAGCATACGGTGAGCACACCGCATCCCAGTCCGTAGATCAGCTGACCCTTGGGGGTCACAGGAGAGGTGGCGTAGTCGGTGGCCATGAAGAAGGCGCCCAGCAGCACGCCGCCGCCCATCAGGCTGTAGAGCATCCACAGGACGGGGTCCTGGCCCTTGGAGAAGATCAGGGTAAGCACCGCCACAGAGCCCAGATAGGCTACGGGGATGCGCCAGGAGATCACCTTACGGAGCATCAGATATCCGCCGCCCAGGAGCAGGGCCAGAGCGGACACCTCGCCGATGCAGCCGCCCATATTGCCCAGGAACACATCCAGCAGGGACTCGGTGGGGAGGGCGGGCATCTGCATGTGGTGCAGGGGGGTGGCGGAGGACACGATATCCACCGAGAGCGCCAGGGGGTCCAGGGATGTGCCCGGAGCCGCGTAGCGCACCATCCAGCTGGGCCAGAGCAGGACCAGGAAGGCACGGGCAGCCAGGGCCGGGTTGAAGATGTTCTGTCCCAGGCCGCCGATGAGGCCCTTGACCACCACGATGGCAAAGACACCGCCCACAGCGGCCAGCCAGTAGGGGGCGGAGGCAGGCAGGGTCAGGGCAAGCAGGACGCCGGTCACCGCTGCGGAGAGATCCGGCAGGGTGTTGCTCTGCCGGGTGACCATGCGGTAGAGCCACTCGGACAGCAGACAGGACAGCACGGTGACCGCGGTAAGTACCAGGGCTCTCAGCCCGAAGAACCACACACCCGCAATGAGTGCGGGGAGCAGCGCCACCAGCACCGCGCCCATCAGACGGCTGGTGCGTGCACCGCTGTGAATGTGCGGAGAGGATGTCACAAGCAGATTCATGCTTTCTTTGCCTCCTTCAGCTGCTGTTTGCCTGCGCGGAAGCGCTCCACCAGGGGGAGCTGCGCCGGGCAGGCGTAGCTGCAGCTCCCGCACTCGATGCAGTCCGTCAGATGCAGCTTGTTCAGTTCCTTCCAGTTTCCGGCCTGCTCAAAGCGATACAGGTACAGGGGCTGCAGGTGCATGGGGCAGACGGAGACGCACTTGGCACAGCGGATACAGGTAGGAGTTTTGGCCTGGGGGCCCGTGTCCTTCAGACACAGGATGGCGTTGGTACCCTTCAGCACCGGCACAGACAGGTCCTTTTGGGCCTGACCCATCATGGGGCCGCCGGACAGCACCTTGCGGGTCTGGTCAGCCATGCCGCCGGCAGCGTCAATGGCGTGCTGGAAGGTGGTGCCGATGCGGAAGATCATGTTCTTGGGGGCCTTTGCGCCATCGCCGGTGACCGTCACGATACGGCGGGTGACCGGCTTTCCTTCGTATACCGCCTGATAGACCGCGGCGGCGGTGGCGGCGTTAAACACGGCGCAGCCCACGGCGGCGGGCAGCTTTCCCGGGGGAACCTGGCGGTCGGTCACCGCCTGGATCAGCTGCTTCTCCGCGCCCTGGGGATAGCGGGTGGGAAGCACCTGCAGCTGGATGGAGCTGTCCTTGGGCAGGGCGTCCCGCAGAATGCGGATGGCCTCCTGCTTATTGTCCTCGATGGCGATCACCGTGTGCTTGGGCGTAAGGGTATGGATCAGGGTTTCCGTTCCGCGGATCACCTGCTCGGGATAGGTGCAGATGAGGGTATCGTCGGCGGTGATGTACGGCTCGCACTCGCAGGCGTTGATGATGACATAGTCCACCTGACCAAGGGCGGAGAAGGCCTTCACGTCTGTGGGGAAGGCGGCGCCGCCCATGCCCACGATGCCCGCGTCCCGGATGATGCGGAGGATCTCCTCGCCGGAGAGCTCCTGGTGGGTCAGGTGGGGCTTTAAGGTATCGTCCGGCGTGTCCGTGTAGTCATTTTCAATGACCACCGACAGCACTTCGCTGCCGCCGGGATGGGGGCGGGGCTCCACGGCCACCACTTTACCGGAGACAGATGCATGGATGGGGGCGCAGATTCCTTCACCGTCGCCGATCTTCTGCCCCAGCTTGACCTCGTCGCCCACCTGGACAACAGGGGTGCAGGCCGCGCCGATGTGCTGGACCATGGGCAGGACTACCTGCGCCGGCAGGGGTGCGGGAACGGGGGCTGCGCCCCGGGAGAGAGCCTTGTGTCCCTCTGGGTGGACACCGCCCCAAAACAGTTTTCTCATTCTTTACACCTCGATCATATGAGCACTCTGATTATACTCGGATATACGCCTGAAACCCGGGGCTGTACAGGACGGTCCCGTCCCGGCATACCCACATGGCCTCTGCCTGGAACGCGTCCAGCAGGGCCTGTCCCTCCTCCTGGCGGAGGGTAAAGAGAGCGGTGGAAAGGGCGTCCGCCACGCCGGAGTCCGGACACAGAATGGTGACCGAGCGCCAGTAGTTGGCCGGGTACCGGGTGTCCGGATCAATGATGTGGTGGTATGGGACGCCGTCCACGGTATAATACCGCTGATAATCTCCGCTGGTGACCACGGAGAGATCTTTGACATAGATGGTATGGAGATATTGCTCTGCATTGTCCGGGTCCTGAATTCCCACCACCCACGGCTGGCCGTTTTCCGGCTTCGGGCCGGTGGGACAGACATTTCCGCCTACGCTGATGAGCAGCCCGGAGGGGGCGCTGCGGCACACCTGTGCCACCGCGTAGCCTTTGGCGATGGCGCCTACATCTAGTTTGACCTGAGGATCGGACAGAAAGACCGTGCCCTTTTCCTGGTCGATCTGGATGCTGTCAATGTTCATGTGGGCCGCCGCCTGCTCCAGGGCGTTGCTATCGGGCAGCGCCGCCTGCTCGGGATCGGCAATGCCGTCTTCCCGGGCGTCATGCCACAGGCTGAGTACACTGCCCATGGCGATGTTGACCTTGCCTTGGTTTTTGGCGTACAGGTCCTTGCTGAACAGCAGCAGGTCAATGATCCTCTGATCCACCTCCACCGGGTGTTCCCAGGCGTGGTCGTTGATGGTCTTGATGTTGTTGATGCCATCGTACTCGTTATAGATGTCATAGAGCTGGTGATACTCCAGCAGCTCGTCGTGGATGGCCTGGGCGGTGCCGGTAAAGGCGTCCTCCGTCTCGGCGTACCCCACAATGGTGGTGACCGTGTCAAACAGCGTGAGGAAGGTGGCCTCATAGCGCTGCAAGGACGTATCGCCCGATTGGGAGGGGGCTGCTGTGCACCCGCAGAGCAGGGCCAGCAGAAGGATCAAAGTGGCCGTTCGCTTCATAGAACCTCTACTTTCCAAATAACAGGCATTCAAATGGTTGGGAGCCGCCATAGACGGCCGCTCCCAACCATGGATGGGGAGGACGGACGCTGAGTTTCAGCGTACCGCAGGGAAAAACTCAGGAGGCAGCCTTTGCGATGAGGGACTGGAGCTCTCCGATGGCGATGGTGACAGAGGCGGCCAGATCGGCGTCGGCAGCAGCGCCTTTTTCGGTCACAGCGATGCCGGCCACCTGATCCAGGGTCTTGCCGGTGATATATGCACAGAAGGCGGCTACCTGCTCGTTCCACTCCTTGCCGATGGGGCTGATCTTGCCCATGCCGTAGTTGTCGCCCAGCTCGTTCTTGGTGGGCTGCGCGGCGGTCAGGTCGGTGGTGATGACGCCGGCGGTGTCAAAGTTCACCTTGGCCTGGACAGCGTCGATGTAGCAGCTGGTGATGACGTCGCCGTTCATGGTGACGGCGGCCACGGTAGCGGAGGTCTGGATCTGGCCGGCCTCCTCCTGGGTGGCGTCCTTGCTGTCGGCCACGTTGGTGGAGGTGGTCAGGACCAGACGGTCCCCCTGCTTGGCACCCAGGTGTGTGGCGTTGGAAGCGGCCTGCTCAATGGCGTCCAGATAGCCGGCGATGGAGACGGTGACGGAGGCGGCCAGGTCGGCGTCGGCGGCCTTGCCCTGCTCGGTGACGGCGATGCCCTTGATCTCCTCCACAGTCTTGCCCTTTACGTAGTCGGCCAGAGCCTGGGCCTGCTCGTTCCACTCCTTGCCGATGGAGCTGACCTTGCCCATACCGTAGTTGCTGCCCAGCTCATTTTTGGAGGCTATCGGGGCGGTCAGGTCGGCGGTGACCTTTCCGGCGGCGTCAAAGGTGGCCTTTGCCTGGATGGAGTCGATCACGCAGGAGTCGATGACCCCTTCGTCGGTAACGGTGACCGCTACCAGATCAATGTTGGCCTGGCTATATCCGTCCTCGCCGTCGGCAGCACTCTTGCTGTCGGACAGGCTGGTGCCCATATAGAGACCGGTCTTGACCGCGGTATCCGAGGAGCCCTGGGGATTTTCCAGTACCGGCTCGGTGGCGGCGGGAGTGGATTCCTCGGGCTGAGGGACGGCGACCACTGCGGTGCTGCCGCAGGCGGACAATAGGCCCATGGTCAGCGTACCTGACAGGATCAGTGCAAGCAGTTTCTTCATTGGTGATACCTCCTGAATTATGATTCGGTGTGATGTATCTGCTTCATTTCAAAATGAATGAGAAATGATAACAGCGCCCGCAAAAGGATGACCGCGCCCAGCACCATCAGCTCATTGAGCTCGTGGACCAGGACTGTTTTCAAAATCTCCGCGGCCATTTTGAATTCCAGACTGATGGCCAGACCGTTGGCCAGGGCAAACTTGACGTCTGTCTCCGATTTTGTGAAGAGGCCCTTCAGGTAATGCACAAAGGCGCGTGCTGCTGAGACGGCCACCACAAAGATTCCCATCAGCTCCAGAATAGCAATGATGGTGGGTAATGTGGCTTCAATGAATTTCTCCAGCATAAGTTACCTCCATGGCAGATGGAAAGGGCGGCAAGGCCGCCCTTTTGCTGTTCTTTTATGGCCCCCTGCGCTTGCGCATCACATTGAGGGCAACAAATTGCCCCAGCAGCTCCACCGTTCCGGTTGTGCCCAGAAGGCCGCTGTTTACCGTCAGGTCATACCGGTCCAGGTTGGCCCATTTTTCCCCGGTATAGAAGCCGTACAGCCGGGCCCGCTCCCGGTCCTGATAGAGTGCCTCCCGCTGGGCCTGGTCCCGGGAGAGGTGATTTTCTTCCATGATCCGCTGGAGGCGGTGCTCCATGTCGCAGTGGATGAAAATGCGCATGAGCCCTTCCTGTCCGGCCAGCACATGATCGGCACAGAAGCCCACCATGACGCAGGGCCCCTGCTGGGCCAGCCGGAGGATCTCCTCCTGCCAGTTCTCTCTGGTGTGGGGCAGGGCGTCCACATTGTAGTATGGGATGTCCAGATGCTTCGCCAGCCGCCGGCCGATCTCCCGTCCGCCGCTGCCGTACTTCCGTGCAATCGTTATAATCATCTGCGTGCTCCATTTCACGGGGAAAATTGCTTTGTCAAAATTATAACAATCTCTCCTTAATACGAAATTACTCCTCCCTTAATATTTATTAAGAAAGAAGGATGGGTGCTTTCCCCTGGAAAGCATCCATCCTTGGTTAGGATATGCAGTTGTCGTCGGTTCCATCCTCCTCGGTGGGGAGGGGCAGACGAACGATGAACGTGGTACCATGCCCCACTTCGCTGTGAACAGACACGGTGCCCTGATGTTCCTTCACTACCTGCTGTACGATGGCTAGGCCCAGGCCGGTCCCTTTTCCGCGCTCCTTGGTAGTAAAGAAGGGTTCAAAAATGCTCTCCAGCAGCTCAGGAGCGATGCCCGGGCCGGTGTCGGCCACGTGGAAGCAGATGGCATCCTCCTCCTGCTGGGTGGTGACGGTCAGGGTGCCGCCGTTGGCCTCCATAGCCTGATAAGCATTCAGGACCAGATTGAGCAGCATCTGTGACAGCTGGATCTCATTGCCGTGTACCCAGAGATGTCGGCACTGGAGCTTGCTGTCCACCCGTACTTTGGGCGGCTTGGCCGGCGCGGCGATCTCCAGAACACGCAGTACCAGATCGTCCGGGGAGACGTACTGGAAGGTGAGAGGGGTATTTTTGCGGGAGAGGTCCGAGAGGCGGGAGATGATGGTCTTTGCCTTTCTGGATGCCTCATAGATCTCCAGCACATTGTCGTAGGTCTCCTCCGCGTCCGGCGGAAGCTTCTCCAGAACCAGAATGGAATAGCCCATGATGGGTGTCAGCAGGTTGTTGAATTCATGGGCGATGCTGGAGGTCAGGGCCCCGATGATCTCCAGCCGCTGATGGTGAGCCAGAGCCTGAGACTTCTTGGTGACCTCTTCCAGAGCGAGGTTGCGTTCCCTGAGGAGAAGTACTTCCTGCTGGGCTCTGGCGCTGCGCCGGGCCATCAGCAGGAGGGTGCCTGCCAGCAGCAGGATACCCACCACGATCATGCTGCTGTAGGCAGTCAGCCGGATGGTGGACATGTGGATGGGATGCTTGATAGTCTCATAGTTTAAAGAGGCCCCAACCGAGAAAACGCCGTTGTTTCCAGAGGCGGGAATGGCCACCATGCGGGCCGTATATCCTTTGGTTCCTTCCGTGGCTTTGGCCTTATAAAAGAGAGACACCTGATCCTCGCTGCTCTGGCAGCTGAGCAGCGCATCCAGCTCGTCTGGGTTGACAGTTTCTCCTTGGCTATCCTCCACCAGAACCGCCTGAATCCCCTCCTCGGTCTGGTAGAGCAGGGCCCGCCCGCCGGCATCCAGAAGTAGGATGCGGTCCTGGGTCCCGGCAATGAGGTTTCCCGCCACAGCCTGATAGAAAGCCGTCAGCTCCACCAGCACCGCATATTGCAGGTCATCTTGGATGGTTTTCACAAAGGAGAGATAGATGTTCCCGGAGCCGTCCACGCAGGGCCTGATGGAGACCGAGCCGTCCAGACCTGCGTCGGGAGGGAAGGTGTAGTCGGTCTTTCCTCTGGAGGAATAGAGGATGGTCCCGCCGTCCATACAGAGCATGTCGTAGGTCAGGGGATGATCCGCCAGGATGCTCTCCTCCATCTGCTGGATGAGCCTGGAGTCCTCTCCCTTTTCCCGGAATTCCACTTCCGCCTCGGTCAGGCCATCCCGCCGCAGCGTGTGTTCCAGATCCCGTGAAAACTGCTGAAGGTAGCTGGTGATGCTGCGGTCCACCGAGCGGGCCAGGCCTAAAAGCTGCCGGTCCTCATTTTCAATGATGATCGCTTCGTACTGCCGGAAAACACGAAATACCATAAAAATACCGGCAAATATGAGAACAAGGGTCAGCAGTACAACGAGCAAAAATTTGCGATCCTGCTTGACTGCGCGCTTCAATCAAATTCCCCCCTTGCCAAATTGCGTATCTGTCTTATATACTGGATATCATACTGGAAGAAACAAGCCGTGTAAAGGGGGATGCACAGTGGCTGATCTTGTGCTCATCGTTGATGATGACAAAGCCGTGCTTACCATGCTGTATAAGGTGATCAGCAGCAACGGCATTCAGGCGGATACCGCAGACTCCGGCGAACAGTGCCTTGAAATGCTGACCAAGAAAAAATACGATCTCATCCTGCTGGATATCAACCTGTCCGGAATGGACGGCTTCCAGGTGATCCAGCAGATCCGGCGAAACGGCAGCAAGGTCCCCATTATCATTGTCAGCGGACGGAAAGAGGATTATGATACCCTCTATGGCCTGGATATCGGCGCGGATGATTATATCACCAAGCCTCTGAACCCTGTTACCCTGGCGGCCAAGGTGAAGGCGCTGATCCGCCGCAGCCGGGGCAATCTGCCCGGAGCGGATCAGGTCATTACAGCCGGCCCCTTTCAGTACAATACCAGCACACTGCGTTTCTATAAAAATGGGGAGGAGATCATCCTCTCCTCTAAGGAAAACGCCATTATCAAGCTCTTTATGGACAACGTCAATCATATCTTTTCCAAGGATATGATTTACGATTTGGTGTGGGGTTCTGCTATCATTGATGAGAATGCCATCATGGTCTACATCAACCGCATCCGTGCAAAGATCGAGGAAAACCCATCCAAGCCGCAGTATATCCAGACCGTGCGCGGCCTGGGTTATCGGTTTGTGATCCCGTAAACGACTGGGCGAAATGGGATATGTATCTATGGAATATGGAGCATTTATTATCCGGCTGTGGTGCATATTCCTCCGTTGATAAAAATAAATAAAGACGATAAAAATCCGCAATCCATTGCCACACAATGGATTGCGGATTTTTGGTCCGAGTGGCGGGATTTGAACCCACGGCCTCTTGGACCCGAACCAAGCGCGATACCAAGCTTCGCCACACCCGGATATAAAATTGGACCAGCGCTCTGCAGATCATATATCCACAGGGAGCGCTATTGGATATTATAGTGATTTTAGGGTTGATTGTCAAGGCAAAATCAAAACAAAGTGGGCGTCCGGAAAGACGAGGGCTTTTTGCCAAAACTCGTTTATTATAGCTCCTGAGCATAGTGATATATTCTTTATAAGTATTTGTTATTGTAAATGTGCAGTGTTACAATTGGAGTACAAATCACTGTCAACAGGAGCGAAAAATGGAACTGAAGGACTATTTAAACTATCTCAACAGCGGAAAACCGGTGGAGGGCGGCGGCGAGGTCCACCAGTTTATGCACACCGTCAGCCAGGAAGCCCTGAAGATCACCGCCGAGATCAACAGCGGCTACCACGAACCGGCGGAGCTGCGGGCCTTGTTTTCCAAGCTGATTGGCAAGCCGGTGGATGAGAGCTTTGCTTTCTTCACGCCCTTTTACACCGACTGTGGAAAAAACATCACCATTGGTAAGAACGTGTTTCTCAATATGGGGTGCAAATTTCAAGACCAAGGCGGCATCTTCATTGACGATGGGGCCCTGATCGGACATAATGTGGTACTGGCCACACTGAACCATGCCATGGATCCGGAGGATCGGGCCACCATGATCCCTGCGCCCATCCATATTGGAAAACGGGTGTGGATCGGCGCTAATGCCACCGTTCTCCCCGGTGTGACCATCGGGGACGGCGCTATTGTGGCCGCCGGTGCGGTGGTGACCAAAGACGTTCCGGAAAACACGGTGGTGGGCGGCGTTCCCGCCCGTGTGATGCGGAAAATCGGTAGGGAGGAAGCATAATGAGCAAGAAGGTATTGGTGATCTCAACCAGCCCCCGAAAGGGTGGAAACTCCGAGCAGCTGGCGGATGCCTGCATCCGGGGTGCCCAAGAGGCTGGAAATCAGGTGGAGAAGATCACCCTGTATGACAAGACCATCGGATTTTGTAAGGGATGCCTGGCCTGCATAAACACCCAGCGCTGCGTGATCCGTGATGACGCGGACACCATTGTGCAGAAGATGCTGACCGCTGACGTGATTGTCTTTGCCACGCCCATCTATTACTATGGCATGTGCGGCCAGATGAAGACTCTGCTGGACCGGGCCAACCCCCTCTATTCCGCCGATTACAGCTTCCGGGACATCTACATGCTGGCTGCGGCCGCGGAGGAAGAAGAGAGCACCGTGGACGGGGCAGTCACCGGACTAGAGGGCTGGATCGTCTGCTTTGAGAAGGCGCGGCTGGCCGGAACGGTCTTTGCCGGAGGTGTGACCTCCGTGGGGGAGGTCGAGGGGCATCCCGCCCTGAAGCAGGCCTATGAGCTGGGTGCTTCTATTGAGTAAAACATAGATGATATAAGAAACCGCCCGCCGCAGTATGTTCTGCGGCGGGCGGTTTTTGTGTTTAGGAATCTGCTCACACCCGATAGCGCTTCTGCTTAATGTAAGAGCAGTGGAGCAGGGAGTGGGCCAGGGGGCTGCCCGGCTCGCCCAGATAGCTGTGATAGACGATCTGGACCAGGGGGTTCTTATGGCTGCGGCGGTACTCCATGTTCTCGTCCTGCTTGTACAGGGCGGCGGCACGGAGGGCCTTGATGTCGGTGAAGTTGCGCACGTCGGCGTGCTGAATAGGCTGGCCGCCGCCGTTGATGCAGCCGCCGGGGCAGGCCATGAACTCCACAAAGTCATACTGGAGGGAGCCGTCCTTGATGCCGTCCAGCACCAGCTTGACGTTGTGGAGGCCGGAGGCCACGCACATACGGACGGTACGGCCGGGCAGCTCGTAGCTGGCCTCCTTGACGCCCTGCATACCACGGACTTCGTGGTACTCCAGGGGAGCCATGCCGTCGCCGGTCAGCTGCTCCACCACCGTACGGAGGGCGGCTTCCATCACGCCGCCGGAGGCGCCGAAGATGGCGGCAGCGCCGGTGGAGATGCCCAGCATCTCATCAAACTGGCCGTCAGGCAGGTGATCGAAGAGCATGCCGGCCTGGGTGATCATGCGGCCAAGCTCACGGGTGGTGAGGGAGACGTCCACGGGCATGCAGCCGTTGGGCAGCCGCTGCTCCTCCCGGCGCACTTCGTACTTCTTGGCGGTACAGGGCATGATGGACACCACGAAGATGTCGTGAGGATCGATTCCCATCTGCTCGGCGTAGTAGGTCTTGACCAGAGCGCCGAACATCTGCTGGGGGGAGCGGCAGGTGGACACGTTGCGGATCATCTCGGGGGCGTGCTGCTCCATGTAGCGGATCCAGCCAGGGGAGCAGGAGGTGATGAGGGGCAGAGTTCCGTTGCTCTGCAGCCGGTGGAGAAACTCGGTGCCCTCCTCCATGATGGTGAAGTCGGCAGCGGTGTCCACGTCAAATACCTTATCAAAGCCCAGGCGGCGCAGGGCGGTGACCATCTTGCCCTCCACGTTGGTGCCGATGGGCAGGCCGAAGCACTCGCCCAGGGTGACACGGATAGAGGGAGCCGGACCCACCACCACGTGCTTGGTGGGATCGGCCAGGGCGGCCAGCACCTGAGCGGTGTCATCCTTCTCAGACAGAGCGCCGGTGGGGCAGGCCACGATACACTGGCCGCAGGAGACGCAGTCCACTTCGTTTAGGTCCCGGTCGAAGGCGCAGCCGATGTGGGTGGCAAAGCCGCGGTCATTGGGGCCGATGACGCCCACCTCTTGGGTGGCCCGGCACACGGCGGTGCAGCGGCGGCACAGGACGCACTTGGAGTTGTCCCGCACCAGGTGGGGGGCGGAGTCCTCGATCTGGGGATACATGTTGTCGCTGGCGTAGCGCACCGCGTCAATGCCCAGGTCACTGGCCAGCTGGCGCAGCTCGCACTGGCTGTTGCGGGGGCAGGTGAGGCAGTCCATCCGGTGGTTGGACAGGATGAGCTCCAGGGTGAGCTGGCGGGACTTGCGGACCCGCTCCGTATTGGTGTACACCTCCATGCCCTCGGCCACGGGGTAGACGCAGGAGGCTACCAGGCTCTTGGCGCCCTTGACCTCCACCACGCAGATGCGGCAGGCGCCGATCTCGTTCACGTCCTTCAGGAAGCAAAGCGAGGGGATGTTGAAGCCCGCGGAACGGGCGGCTTCCAGCACCGTGGTCCCGGCGGGAACGGTGACGGGAATATCGTTGATGCGCAGAGATACCATCTTTTCGTCCATGTCCGTTCCCTCCCTTACTGCTTGCTGATGGCGCCAAAGCGGCAGTGATCCATACAGGCGCCGCACTTGATGCACTTGGACTGGTTGATGATATGGGGGGCCCGCACCGCGCCGGAAATGGCGCCGGTGGGACAGCCCTGGGCGCAGCGGGTACAGCCCTTACACTTGGCGGGATCCACCACGTACTGGATCAGGGCCTTACACACGCCGGCGGGACAGCGCTTCTCATAGATGTGGGCCTCGTACTCCTCACGGAAGTGCTTCAGGGTGGAGAGCACCGGGTTGGGGGCGGTCTGGCCCAGGCCGCACAGGGCGGACTGCTTGATGTGGTTGCACAGCTCCTCGATGGTGTCCAGATCCTCTGGATCGCCGTTGCCCTCGGTGATCTTGGTCAGCAGGCCCAGCAGACGCTTGGTGCCGATCCGGCAGGGGGCGCACTTGCCGCAGGACTCGTCCACAATGAACTCCAGGTAGAACTTGGCGATGTCTACCATGCAGTTGTCCTCGTCCATGATGATGAGGCCGCCGGAACCCATCATGGAGCCGATGGAAGCCAGGGACTCATAGTCGATGGGGGTGTCGATGAGGGAGGCGGGAATACAGCCGCCGGAGGGGCCGCCGGTCTGGGCGGCCTTGAACTTCTTGCCGCCGGGCACGCCGCCGCCGATGTCTTCCACCACCGTGCGCAGGGTGGTGCCCATGGGGACCTCCACCAGGCCGGTGTTGGTGATCTTGCCGCCCAGAGCAAAGACCTTGGTGCCCTTGCTCTTCTCGGTGCCGATGGCGGCGAATGCCTCCGCGCCGTGGTTGAAGATCCAGGTGATGTTGGCGTAGGTCTCCACGTTGTTCAGCAGGGTGGGCCGGTCAAACAGACCCTTCACAGCGGGGAAGGGGGGACGGGTCTTGGGCTCGCCCCGGTGTCCCTCGATGGAGCGCATGAGGGCAGTCTCCTCGCCGCAGACGAAGGCACCGGCGCCCAGCCGCAGCTCCAGATCAAAATCGAAGCCGGACTCAAAGATGTTCTTGCCCAGCAGACCATACTCCTTGGCCTGGCTGATGGCGGTCTCCAGTCGCTTGACGGCGATGGGGTACTCGGCACGGACGTAGATGTAGCCCTGGTGAGCGCCCACAGCGTAACCGGCGATGGTCATGGCCTCGATGATGGTGTGGGGATCGCCCTCCAGCACAGAGCGGTCCATGAAGGCGCCGGGGTCGCCCTCGTCGGCGTTACAGCAGACGAACTTAACGCCGTCGGGGCTCACCGCGTCATGGGTGAACTGCCACTTCAGGCCGGTGGGGAAGCCGGCACCGCCGCGGCCCCGGAGGCCGGAGGCCAGCACGGTGTCGATGACCTTCTGGGGCGGGATCTGCTCGGTGAGGATCTTGCCAAGGGCGGCGTAGCCGTCCACGCCGATGTATTCGTCGATGCTCTCGGGGTTGATGACGCCGCAGTTGCGCAGGGCGATGCGCTGCTGGTGCTTGTAGAACGGGGTGTCGGTGAGAGAGGTGACCGCGCCCTCCTCGCCGGTGTTCTTGTTGAGCAGGCGCTTGACGATGCGGCCCTTGACGATGTGCTCGGAGACGATCTCCTCCACGTCGTCCACGGTGACGTGGGTGTAGCAGGCACCCTCGGGATAGATGGTGACAATGGGACCCAGCGCGCACAGGCCGAAGCAGCCGGTACGTACCACCTTGGCCTCCTTGTCCATGCCCTGAGCCACCAGCTGCTTCTCAAACTCCTCAATGACCTTCTGGCTGTTGGAGGAGGAACAGCCGGTGCCGGTGCAGACCAGAATGTGGGAACGGATAAAACTCATCTTGTTTCCCTCCCTTTATTCCGCCGCGCCGATGGTGTACTCTTCCACCACCCGGCCGTTGACCAGATGCTCACTGACGATGGAGGCAACCTTGTCGGGGGTCATCTTCACATAGGTGACCTTCTCCTGACCGGGCACATAGACCTCTACAATGGGCTCCAGACGGCACACGCCGATGCAACCGGTCTGGGACACCGTGACGTTCTTCAGATCACGCTTGTTGACTTCTTCCAGCAGGGCGTTGAGGACCGGGCGGGCGCCGGCGGCGATGCCGCAAGTGGCCATGCCTACCACCACACGGATGCGGTCGTCCCCGGCATCCCGGAGATCGATCTGGCTGCGCATCCGGTCCCGGATGGCCTGCAGTTCTGCAAGAGTTTTCATGCTTTCATCCCCTTATGTTCTCGTAACAGCGTTTCTTGTTCCTGTAAATACTCCCGGAGCCAGAGAATGATCTCCGGTTCTGCCAGGGAGATCTCGGGTCCCAGCTGGGCCCGGATTTCTTCTGTGGTCAGTTGGAAAGAGGCCCCGTCCACGGTGCAGGTATAGTGCAGCTCCAGCTGAGGGGCCCCCTGCAGCAGGAGGGTGATGGTACCGGCCATGTCGCCCACCGGGGGACAGTCGATGTGGCCGGCACAGAAGCGGGCGGTGACGGTGGTGCCCACCCCTTCGGTGCTCTCAATGGTCAGGCTGCCGCCGGTCTGCTCCACTGCCATGCGCAGCAGCGGGATACCCAGACCCATCTTCCGGGTGGTGCGGGTGGTGGTGAAGGGATCGCTGACCCGGGCCAGCAGTTCAGGGCTCATTCCCTTCCCGTTGTCCGCGATGGTAAAGACGATGGTTTCTGCCGTCTCCGACAGGGCGATCTCCAGCACCGAGGCGTTGGCGGTGATGGAGTTCTGAACGATGTCTAAAACATAGAGCGCGATCTCTTTCACATTCCTTCACCTCTTAACGGGCTGCCGGAAATTATTTATACATATCCAGAATGGGACCCACCTGGTCGGGGGTAAGGCGGCCGTAGACGTCGTTGTTGATCATCATGACCGGGGCCAGGCCGCAGGCGCCCACGCAGCGGCAGGAGTCCAGCGAGAACTTGCCGTCGGCGGTGATGGAGCCGGGGACGATGCCCAGCTTCTGCTCCACCGCGTTCAGAATGGCGGCGGCGCCCTTGACGTAGCAGGCGGTGCCCAGACAGACCGAGATCTGGTACTTACCCTTGGGGTTCAGGGTGAACTGGGCATAAAAAGAGGCCACCCCGTACACCTCGGACAGAGGGATCTCCAGACCTTCCGCCACAATGATCTGCACTTCTTCCGGCAGATAACCAAAAATCTCTTGGG
The DNA here is from genome assembly GCF_017811815.1 of Flavonifractor sp. AGMB03687. Lineage (GTDB taxonomy): Bacteria > Bacillota > Clostridia > Oscillospirales > Oscillospiraceae > Flavonifractor. The sequence goes on along the minus strand of NZ_JADKZI010000004.1, from coordinate 226,005 downwards.
CGGCTTGGAGAACAGGCATGGTAGCGCCTGGCTGTCCTTTGTGCTCGGCGATGACCTTCCGCAGGCGTTCTTCCTGCTCAGGGGTCCCACGGTAGGGAACCACAGTCTTGCAGTTTGGCATGGATGCGTCCTTCCTTTCTGGAACGATTAGTTTAGTTTCACTTTCTTAAGGCACTATTATAGTCAAAAAAGAAGATTTGTAAAGACTTTCCATTGTTAAAAATATAAAACTATATAGTTTAAATTGAAGTATTGCACAAAGTGGGCGGGTGTAAAAAAGACCCTGTTGACACATCAGTGCTTTTTCGCGGAATGGGAAAAGACGGATGGAACCAACAGGGAGGGTAGTTACTTTGTGGAAAGTATAGCACATCTAACTTTGTTTGTAAAGAAAGTTATCCCATGGAGGGGTGGCAGGCCAGGTGCCGGATGACCTCCTGAGGGGTACATTCCGGCAGATCCAGGGTGCGCTCTGCGCCCCAGACCTGGTCCAGATAGTGGGCGTCTGAGCAGGTCAGCAGCTTCAGTCCGGCCAGATCGGGCCGATGGGCGAACTCCGGCGGACAGCGGTGGGACAGCTCGGCGGCGGTAAAGCCCAGGTCGGGGTCCCACAGGCCCAGTACCCCCAGCAGGGAGAAGGAGGGGCGGTCGATGTGGGCGGGGAAGGCCGCCCCACCCCAGCGGGTGACCAGCTGGGGCACCTGGGCCAGAGGAATGTCCGTGGAGCCCGCCAGGAAGGCGGTCTCCTCGCCCAGAATCCCGTCGCCGTCGTCCATCCGCAGCTGCCGGCCGAAGCGTTCCGGGTTGTTTGGGATAGGGGGAAGGTGGCGGGCAATTTCCCGGGAAAAGTCCTCGGCGTTTTCCGGATCGGCAAAGAGACAGACCACATGGATCTCCTCCTGGGTACACAGCTCCATGCCGGACAAGGCAATCAGGCCGTTGGCCTGAGCCGCTCGGCAGAAGGCGGCGCAGTTGCCGCAGGTGTTGTGGTCGGTGAGGGCCACGATCTGGAGCCCGGCCAGGGCGCACATGGCGGCCAGATTGGCGGGGGTCATCTCGTCGCTGCCACAGGGCGATAAACAGGAGTGAAGGTGAAGATCATAGTAAAACTGCAAGGAGACAACCCCCTTTCCTCAAAAATTGTTTGATAAACTCAGGCCAGCACCTTTCCCAGCTGGCAGGCGGCGGAGAAGGTATCTGAACCAATCCCCAGCAGATTGACCTCCTTGTCCTGAGCGCGGCGGAGCAGGTCGGCGTCCGGCTGGACGCCCTCGGTGAGGATCACGCAGGATACGTCCGCCATCAGGGCTACGGCGGCCACATTCTGATTGGACATGATGGTGAGCCAGGCGCAGTCCTGCCCGGCCCGGCCCATGACCCAGCTCAGCAGGTCGCCTACGTAGCAGCCGGAGATGGGCCGTTCCGGCTGGGCCAGGTGAAAGACCGTCAGATCCATGGCTGAAATCAATTCTTGTACCGTCATTGTTGTCTCCTCCTCAGCAGATTGAAACAAAGGGCGCGTCACAGACTTTGAGTTCTGCAACGCGCCCAACAGGCTTACTTTTTGACGGGATCGCTCTGACAGCGGCGGAAGGGGGGCGGCAGATAGTCGTCGGCCTCTTCCTTGCCGGCCATGGAGCGCATACGCTCCCGCACTTTGAAGATGCAGTCGTCCACCGAAGCCCGGCCCAGTATCACATCCTCCGCAAAGGCGTGACAGGAGGGGGCGCCGCAGGAGCCGCAGTGGAGCCCGGGCAGATGGGATTCCAGCTCCTGAATGCGCAGCTGCTTGTTCAGCGCGGCCCCCAAGTCCTGGTCCAGCACAAAGGTGGGTAAGTACTGTAGTTCCTTATCCCGGCGTACCACATCCCGGGCCTCGCCCTGAAGCTGGAAGCGGTTGCGGGAAACCGGCTGCCCCTTCATCAGGCTCTTCAGCCGCATCTTGGCGGCGTATGGATTTTCCACGGTGAAGCAGCCGCCCACGCACCCCTGGGTGCAGGCGGAGAGCTCCAGGAAATCCGCCTCCGGAAGGCGGCCGTCTTCGATCTCCTCCAGCATGCGGATGACGTTGTTGATGCCGTCCACCGAGACGCAGCGGTTGCCCAGACGGGCAGCGCTCTCGCCACCGCAGGAGGCCCACCCCATACCGATAATACCGGCGGAGGACATGGGCTCCACATTTTCCAGGTGCTTCATGGGACTGAGCAGCCGCAGATAGATGTCCCGGATGGCAAAGGCACCGTCCAGCACGGTGTGGTTCAGTCCCTCGGACTCCCGGGCAGCCGTCACCTTGGAGGAGCAGGGGACAATGGCAAAGACGCCGATCTTCTCCGGAGGCAGGCCGGTTTCCTCCATCGCCTCCCGGCGGGCCAGAATGGCCGCCAGTTCCATGGGCAGGATGGTGCATGCCACGTGGCCCATCAGCTTGGGAAAACGCATGCGGATAAGCCGGAGCACGGTGGGACAGGAGGACGAGATCTGCGGGGTGACCTCAGGGGGGCCCGAGCAGATACACTGCCGCTCAAAGTCAGAGAGCATTTCGGCGGCCTTGGCCACCTCAAAAACCTTATGGAAGCCGATCTCCAAAAGCGCGTTGAGGATGATGTCGATGTTGTCCAGATTGTGGAACTGGCCGTAGAGGGCCGGTTCCGGCAGGGCAACGCAGTACTCATACCGGGTCAGCACGTCCAGCCCGTCGCCCACCGACTTGATGGCCTTGTGGGGGCAGATGCGGATACATTCGCCGCAGTCGATGCATCGGTCGGGCAGAATGGTGGCCTTGCGGCCCCGGACGCGGATGGCCTCAGTGGGACAGCACTTGATGCAGGAGGTACAGCCCCGGCAGCGCCGGCTGTCCAGTACCACGGAATGCCTCATAGCCATGGGACTTTCCTACCTCCCTTCGCCAGAGACAGGGCTCATTGGGGAACCTTGATCTTGACCGTAACGGTAGTGCCCTTGCCCACCTCGGTGTCGATGGTCATTTCGTCGGAGTAGCGCTTCATGTTGGGCAGACCCATACCGGCGCCGAAGCCCAGTTCACGGGCGGTGGAACCGGCGGTGGAGTAGCCCTCCTGCATGGCCTGCTCCACATCGGGGATGCCGGGGCCGGTGTCGATCATGCGGATGACGATCTGATCGGCCTCAACCTCCACCTCGGCCTGACCGCCGTCGGCGTGGATGACCATGTTGATCTCGCCTTCATACATACAGATGGAGGCTCTGCGGATCACGTCCTGGGGCAGACCCAACTTTTTCAGGGTCAGCTTCATTTTGCTGGAGGCTTCACCGGCTTCAATGAGGTCGCCGCCCTCCACAGGGTACACAAGTCTAATCGTTTCCATCGCAATTCCCTCGCAATCCATTGTAATAAAGCAGACCACAGGCCTCATACATACGCTTGGGGCAGGTCATGACCACGATATCCCGCTCCTCAGCCAGGTTCAGGATATCTTGTCCGGGTACTTTGCCCCGGACAAAGACGATGCATTTCATCTCCACCATGTCTGCCGTGCGCACCACCTGGGGATTGACCAATCCGGTGAGCAGCAGGGCCTGATTTTTGACAAAGGCCAGCACGTCACTCATGAAGTCGCTGCCGCAGGCGGACATGACCTCACGGTCCAGGTGCTCCTCCCCCCACAGTACTGTGGCGTTCAGAATCTTCTTGATGTCGGAAAGCAGCATTGCCTTCTCCCCTTCCGTGGGAAAACTAAACTCTCAGTTTATGGGCATTGTACCACAAAACAGGCTGAAGTGCAAAGGGTTCCTTGAAACATTCACAAACTTTTTCTGACCGACCAGTCGGTTTTGGTCATTACACGCTATTGACATTTTGGGTGGTTCATGGCTATAATGTGCTTTATTAAGATAAAGCATTTAAGCGCTACAGTGCGCGTAAAGTGCTTTATCCTGAGGGTTTATTTTAAAATTGGAATCAAGGAGGCCATCTATCATGGGTAACGAGCGAGTGTACAATTTCTCCGCGGGCCCGTCCATGCTGCCGCTGGAAGTACTGGAGCGCGCCGGATCTGAAATCACCAACTATCAGGGTTCCGGTATGTCAGTCATGGAGATGAGTCACCGATCTAAGGTATTCCAGAAGATTTTTGACGATACCCAGGCCAAGTTCCGCAAGCTGATGAACGTGCCTGAGGGATATAAGATCCTGTTCCTGCAGGGCGGCGCCTCCACCCAGTTCTCCATGGCGCCCCTGAACCTGATCGGCAAGACCGGCAAGGCCGACTATGCCGTCACCGGCAACTTCTCCAACATTGCATATAAGGAGGCCAAGAAGTACGGCGAGATCAATCTGGCCGCCTCCTCTGCCGATAAGAACCACACCTACATCCCCACCCAGGACCAGCTGAAGCTGGATCCTGAGGCCAGCTACTTCTATTACTGCGCCAACAATACCATTTACGGCACCGAGTGGCAGTATGTCCCCGAGACCAACGGGGTGCCCATCGTGTGCGATATGTCCTCGGACATCCTGTCCCGTCCGGTGGACGTGAGCAAGTACGGCATCATTTTTGCCGGCGCCCAGAAGAACATGGCGCCCGCCGGTCTGACCGTGGTCATCATCAAGGAGGAGCTGGCCGGCAACGAGCTGCCCTACACCCCCCTCATGATGAACTACAAGACCATGATCGACAAGGATTCCATGTACAACACCCCGCCCTGCTGGTGCATCTACATGCTGGGCCTGGTGCTGGACTGGCTGGAGTCCAAGGGCGGCATCCCCGGCATGGAGGCCATCAAGCACGCCAAGGCCCAGATGCTGTATGGTGTCATTGACAACTCCAAGCTGTTTACCTGCGCCGTGGAGCCCGGCTCCCGTTCCGACATGAACGTGGTGTTCCGTACCGGCAACGACGAGCTGGACGCCAAGTTTGTGAAGGAGAGCGTGGAGGCCGGCTTCACCAACCTGAAGGGCCACCGCTCCGTGGGCGGTATGCGCGCTTCCATCTACAACGCCATGCCCACCGAGGGTGTGGAGAAGCTGTGCGACTTCATCAAGGCCTTTGACAAGAACAACTGACAGGAGGCAATATTGACATGTTTCGTATTAAAACATTGAATAAAATTTCCCCCGCCGGCCTGTCCGTGCTGGATCAGACCCGTTTCTCCGTCAGCGAGGATGTGGAGAACGAGGACGGTATCCTGGTCCGCTCCGCCGACATGCACGAGTATCAGTTCCCCGACTCCCTGCGGGCCATTGCCCGGGCGGGTGCCGGTACCAATAACATCCCCATCGACCGCTGCTCCGAGGCAGGCATCGTGGTCTTCAACACCCCCGGCGCCAACGCCAATGCGGTGAAGGAGCTGGCCCTGTGCGCCCTGCTGCTGGCCTCCCGTAAGATAACTGCTGGTGCTGAGTGGGTCAAGGCCCAGGCGGGCGCCGGTGCCGACGTGGAGAAGGTGGTAGAGAAGGGTAAGAGCCAGTTTGTGGGTCCCGAGATCGCCGGTAAGACCTTGGGCGTCATCGGCCTGGGCGCCATCGGTGTGCAGGTGGCCAATATCGCCACCAAGCTGGGCATGACCGTGTATGGCTACGATCCCTTCCTGTCCGTGGATGCCGCTCTGTCCCTGTCCCGCATGGTCCACCGGGCCATGGATCTGGAGACCATTTATAAAAACTGCGATTACATCACCCTCCATGTGCCCCAGACCCCCGAGACCCGGGGCATGATCAACGAGGATGCCATCCACATGATGAAGGGCGGCGTGCGCATCCTCAACCTAGCTCGCGGCGGCCTGGTCAACGACGACGATATGCTGGCGGCTCTGGATACCGGCAAGGTGGCCGCCTATGTCACCGACTTCCCCAACAACAAGATCCTTCAGGGCAAGAATGTCATTGCCATCCCCCATCTGGGCGCCTCCACTCCCGAGAGCGAGGAGAACTGCGCCGTCATGGCCGCCCAGGAGCTGAAGGACTACCTGGAGAACGGCAACATCAAGAACTCCGTCAACCTGCCCACCCTGGTGCAGGAGTGGAGCGGTGTGGCCCGTCTGTGCATCATCCACCGGAACGTCCCCGGCGCCATCGCCAATATCACTGGTCTGCTGTCCAAGGACGGGGTCAACGTGGAGAACATGACCAACAAGTCCAAGAAGGACTACGCCTACACCGTGGTGGACGTGGGCAGCCGCATCAGCGAGGCGGTGGCCGACGAGATCCGCGGCCTGGACGGTGTGTTCCGGGTGCGGGTGCTCAATCATTAAGGATTGACAATCCCGTCGAATGGGAATAAAATGAAGCGTGCAAGGGAGCTCCCGCGAGGGGGCTGAGAGGAGGGGCCAGTCCCTCGACCTTACCTGATTTGGGTAATGCCAACGTAGGGACGCAGCACCATTTCCGTGCGGAGTCTCCTCCGGACGGAGGAGTATCTTTGACGTACAGAGAAGCGGCAGGTCCCGTTGGGACCTGCCGCTTTTTGCGTGCCTACCCACCAAGAGAAAGAAGGAACAGAACATGAAATGTGTATTGACCATCGCCGGCAGTGACTCTAGCGGCGGCGCCGGGATCCAGGCGGACCTGAAGACCATGACCTGTCTGGGCGTGTACGGCATGAGCGCCATCACCGCGCTCACCGCCCAGAACACCACCGGCGTCCGGGACGTGCTGGAGGCCACCCCGGAGTTTGTAGGGGAGCAGCTGGACTGCATCTTTGAGGATATCCGGCCCCAGGCCGTCAAGATCGGCATGGTGTCCTCCGCCCCTATCATCAAGGTCATCGGCGCCAAGCTGCGGCAGTACGGAGCTGAGAATATCGTGGTGGACCCGGTGATGGTGTCCACCAGCGGCTCCGCCCTCATGCAGGACAGTGCCCTCACCGCCCTGATGGAGGAACTCTTCCCCCTGGCCGCCATCATCACCCCCAACATTCCGGAGGCCCAGCGGTTGTGCGGCTTTGCCATTGAGACCGAGGACGACATGCTGCGGGCCGCCGAGACCATCGGCAAGACCATGCAGGGTGCCGTGCTGGTAAAGGGCGGACACCGGACCGACAACGCCGACGACCTGCTGTGGCAGAATGGTCAGGCTCACTGGTTCCATGCCCCCCGGGTGGACAACCCTAACAACCACGGCTCCGGCTGCACCCTGTCCTCCGCCATCGCCTCCTTCCTGGCCCTGGGTGAGGATCTGCCCGGCGCGGTGGTCAAGGCCAAGGGCTATATTACCGCCGCCATGGAGGCCAAGCTGGATCTGGGCCAGGGCAGCGGCCCCCTGTGGCACAACTACGCCGTCCCGGCGGGCGGCGGTTTCTGCCAGGGGAGGGAAGAGGCATGAAACAGCAGACCGCAGTGAAAAAGCTGGCCATCGCCAGCCTGCTCACCGCCGTGGCGGTGGTGGGCAGTCTCTTCTCCTTTCCCATCCTGGGTTCCCGGTGCTCCCCGGTGCAGCACATGGTGAATATCCTGTGCGCTGTCTTCCTGGGTCCCTGGTACGGCGTGGCCTGCGCCTTTGCCGCCAGCCTGCTGCGCAACCTGCTAGGCCTGGGTACCCTGCTGGCCTTCCCCGGCAGTATGGTTGGAGCCCTGCTGTGCGGCCTGACCTATTGGGGCACTCGCAATCTGGGGGCCACCTGTGTGGGTGAGGTCTTTGGTACCGGTATCCTGGGCGGCCTGGCCGCCTGGCCCATCGCTACCCTGATCCTGGGTCAGACCGCGGCGGTGTACGCCTACATGGGTCCCTTCCTGGTCTCCACCATCGGCGGCTCTATCATTGCCGGTGTGGTGCTCTTTGCCCTGAAGCGCTCCGGCGGCCTGGATGTGATGCAGACCGTGGTCAGGCGGTGAGGGACATGGAACGGATGGAATTTGCCGCCATGCTGGGCGCGGTGCGGGAAAAAGCGCCGCTGGTCCAGTGCATTACCAACATCGTCACCGTCAACGACTGCGCCAATATTCTGCTGGCGGCGGGAGCTTCCGCCACCATGGCCCACCACCCTCTGGAGGTGGCCGACGCGGTGGCCGGGGTCCAGGCCCTGGTCCTCAACCTGGGGGCCGTGGGGGACCGGGAGGCCATGCTCATCGCCGGAAAAGAGGCCAATAAGCTGGGCGTGCCGGTGGTGTTTGACCCGGTGGCCGCCGGTTTTACCGGCCTGCGGCGGGAGACCGCCCGCAAATTGCTGGAAGAGGTTCAGTTTGCCGTGATCCGGGGCAACGCCTCCGAGATTCGGGCCCTCACTGAGGACAAGGAGGGGGGCAGCGGAGTGGACGTGGCACAGGCCGACGCGGTTACCGAGTCCGGCCTGCCCCGCGCGGCGGAGCTGGCCCGCACCCTGTCCAAGCGGACGGGGGCGGCGGTGACCCTCTCCGGGGCGGTGGACGTTATTGCCCAGGGGGAGTGGGTGCTCTTCCTCCGCAACGGCAGCCCCACCATGGCCCGGATCACCGGCAGCGGATGCATGCTGTCCGCCCTCACCGGTGCCTTCTGCGGGGCCAGCCCGGACAAGCCTTTTGAGGCGGCGGCGGCCGCCGCCGCGTCCATCGCCCTGGCGGGCGAGCGGGCGGAGGAGCTGCGCCTTCAGAAGGGGACGGGGAGCGGCACCTTCCGGGTGGACCTCATCGACAGCGTGTTCAACCTGACGGAGGAACAGCTGATGCAAGGAGTGCGTTATGAAATTTACCAGGGATGAGATCAGGCGGGGCATGACCCTGTACGCCGTGACCGACCGGAGCTGGCTGGGGGAGCGCACCCTGCCCCAGGCGGTGGAGGCGGTGCTGAAAGGCGGGGCGACCTTCCTCCAGCTGCGGGAAAAAGAGCTGGATCAGGGGGCGCTCCTGGCGGAGGCCAGGGAGCTGCGGGCCATCGCCGGGCGGTATCATGTGCCCTTTGTGGTCAACGACAGCGTGGAAGCGGCTCTGGCCTGCGGCGCCGACGGAGTCCACGTGGGGCAGAAGGACCTGATGGGCCGGGACGTGCGGGCGATCATCGGCCCGGACAAGATCCTGGGCATCACCGCCAACACCGTGGAGCTGGCTGTGGCGGCGGAGCGGGCCGGAGCCGACTACATCGGCGCGGGGGCGGTGTTTGGCACCACCACCAAGCAGGACGCCAAAAACCTGAGCCTGGAGCGGCTGGGGGAGATCTGCCGGGCGGTGAGCATCCCGGTGGTGGCCATCGGCGGGGTCAACGCCGACAACCTGCCCCGGCTGGCGGGGACGGGCGCGGCGGGCGCCGCCGTGGTGTCCGCCCTCTTCGCCCAGCCGGACCCGGAGGACGCCGCCCGGCATCTCCGGGCCCTGGCGGACCAGATGGTGGCCGCCCGTGGATAAACGCTTCTGTATTTTTGACATGGACGGCACCCTGGTGGACTCCATGCACTACTGGAAGGGGCTGGGCCGGGCTTATCTGGAGCGCCGCGGCATCCGCCCGGACCGGCGGCTGCTGTGGATGGTGCAGGCCATGACCATGCTGGAGGGGGCGGCCTATTTCATGGACGCCTTCTCCATCCCGGGTCCGCCGGAGCGGATCGTGGCGGAGATGGAGGAGATGATGGCCGGACACTACCGCGCCGACGTCCCCCTGAAGCCGGGAGTCCAGGACTATCTGGAGCGCCTGCGGGCGAAGGGGGTCCGGATGTGCGTGGCCACCGCCACGGCGGAGCCGCTGGCCCGGGCCTGCCTGGAGCGGCTGGGGGTGGCGGGATATTTTGCGTGCATCCTCAGCTGCGAGAGCCTGGGGCGCAGCAAGGACAGCCCGGAGATCTATCTGGAGGCGGCCCGCCGCCTGGGGAGCGCCCCGGGGGAGACCGCCGTATTTGAAGACGCGCTCTATGCCGCCCGCACCGCCAAAGCGGCGGGCTTTTATACCGTAGGCATACCGGAGGCGGCCTATGCAGAGGACTGGCCCGCCCTGTCCGCCCTGGCGGATGAAACCATATTGGATTGGAGGAACGCCTTATGACCGTGACCCAGCGGCTTTATGAAGCGGCAAAGCCCATCTGGCAGGCCTGCCACGACCACCCCTTTGTGAAAGGCATCGGGGACGGCACCCTGGACCAGGAAAAGTTTCAGTATTTTCTGCTCCAGGACTATCTGTATCTCTTTGACTATGCCAAGGTATTTGCCTGGGGCGTGGTGAAGGCCAAGAATCCGGAACTGATGCGCTTCTTCTCCGCCAACGTGGACGCCATCCTGGGCGGCGAGATGAAGACCCACCGGGCCTATATGGCCAAGCTGGGCATCACCGAGGAGCAGGTATTCCAGGTGAAGCCTGCCCTGTCCAACCTGTCCTACACCCACTATATGCTGGCGGTGGCCGCCGCCGGCAGCCCGGCGGAGATCGTGGCCTCCATCCTGGCCTGTTCCTGGAGCTACGCCGAAATCGGCACCCGGCTGGCCCAGATTCCCGGCGCGGCGGACCACCCCTTCTACGGGGAATGGGTGCGGGGCTACTCCAGCGAGGAGTACCAGAGCACCAATGACGCCCTGGTGGCCCGGATGGACCAACTGGCCCAGGGCTGCATCGAGGAGGAGTACCAGCGGCTGGAGGACATCTTCGTGGCCTGCAGCAAGTACGAGCTGGGCTTCTGGGAGATGGCGTGGAGGCTGGAACCGTGAGCGCCCTGGAATTTCGTCAGGTGTCCTACCAGTACCCCTCGGAGGACTTTGACATCATCGACAAGCTGTCCTTCCAGGTGGAGCCGGGCTCCTTCCACTGCGTGCTGGGGGTGAGCGGCTGCGGCAAGAGCACCATCTTCCGCATGACCAACGGCCTGCTCCAGCCCAAGGGCGGGGAGATCCTGGTGGACGGCGCGCCCATCGGCGGGCGGAAACGGTACTGCGGCTATATGCCCCAGAAGGACCTGCTCTTCCCCTGGCGTACCGTGGGGGAGAACGTGGCCCTGCCCCTGGAGATCGCCGGAGGGATGTCCAGGGAGCAGCGGCGGCAGAAGGCCGAGGAGGCCCTGGCCGACGTGGGATTGGAGGGTTGCTGCGACAAGATGCCGGACGAGCTGTCCGGCGGCATGCGCCAGCGGGCCGCCTTTGCCCGCACCATGCTGACGGGCAGCGACCTGCTGCTGCTGGACGAGCCTTTCTCCGCCCTGGACTTCCTGACCCGCATCTCCATGCAGGAGTGGCTGCTGGACCAGTGGCAGCGGCACAAGAAGACCATCCTCTTCATCACCCACGACGTGGAGGAGGCGGTGTTCCTCTCCTCCAGCGTGCTGGTGGTGGAGTCCACCCCCATCCACACCCTGACGGAGATCCCGGTGCCCGCGGCCTTTCCCCGGGACCGGTCCTGCCTGAAGCAGCCGGAGATGGTAGAGCTGAAGGAGCGGCTGATCACGCTGCTGAGAAAGCAGGTGACGGTATGAAGAAAGCCTGCAAAGCCAATCTGCCCGCCCTCATTTTCCTGCTGGCCTTAATCATGATTTGGCAGGCGGGGGCCATGGGCATGAACGCCTCCTACATCCTGCCCACACCCATCCAGATCCTTCAGCGGATGTGGGAGCTGCGGGAGCCCCTCTTTACCGTCCATCTGCCCGCCACCATGACGGTGACCGGCATCGGCCTGGTCATCTCCCTGGTGCTGGGCCTGGCCCTGGCAGTGGCCATGGATGCCAGCGATATGGTGCGGCGGATGCTCTATCCCGTGGTAGTGGTGTCCCAGACCATTCCCACCACCGCCATTGCGCCGCTGTTTGTGCTGTGGTTCGGCTACGGCATCTGGAGTAAGGTGCTGGTGACGGTGCTCATCACCTTTTTCCCCATTACCATTACGGTGTACGACGGCCTGCGCTCTGCCAAGACCGAGATGGCCGAACTGCTCCAGACCTACGGCGCCACCCGCCGGGAGATTTTCTGGAAGATCAAGGCCCCCTGCGCCCTGCCTTACTTCTTCTCGGCCATCAAAATGGCGGTGCCCATGAGCATCATCGGCGCGGCCATCGGCGAGTGGCTGGGGGCCCAGAGCGGTTTGGGCTACTTCTCCCGCCGGATGATGACCCAGCTGGACGGCGCAGGTGTCTTTGCCCCCATTGTGATCCTGTCGGTCACCGCCATGGTGGCTGTGGGGATCGTAGCCCTGCTGGAGCGGAAGTTTGTCCGCTGGCGGGGAGAGTCCTAATAAAGAGATCAACAGGAAAGGAAAGATGGATATGAAGCGAATTGCTACCCTTGCCCTGGCCGGTGCCCTGCTGCTGGCCGGCTGCTCCGCTCCCGCCTCCGACGAACAGGAGACCACCACCGGCGGCCAGGAACTGCGGGAGATCAGCGTGGTGCTGGACTGGTACCCCAACGCCCTCCACGCCTTCCTCTACGACGCCATCGAGAAGGGCTATTTTGAGGAGGAGGGTCTGAAGGTCAACATTCAGTTCCCCTCCAACGCCAACGATGCCATTTCCCTGGTGGCTGCCGGACAGGCGGAGATCGGCCTGTACTACCAGCAGGACGTGATCATGGCCCGTGCCAACCAGGATGTGCCGGTGAAGTCCATCGGCGCGGTGGTCCAGGGCCCCCTGAACATCGTCCTCTCCCTGAAGGATAAGAACATCACCTCCCCGGACGATCTGGTGGGCAAGACCATTGGCTACGCGGGCACCGAGCTGTCCGAGGCCCTGATCCGCTCCATCATGGCCAACGTGGGGGCGGACTCCAGCGACGTGACCATGATCGACGTGGGCTTTGATCTCATGAGCTCCATGACCACCGGCAATGTGGACGCTACCATCGGCTGTCTGGTGAACCACGAGGTGCCCCAGATGGAGGAAGAGGGCTTTGAGGTCAACTACTTTGAGCTGGACGACTACGGCGTGCCCACCTACTACGAGGGCGTGTTCCTGGCCAACGACACCATGATCGAAGAGGAGCCCGAGGTGCTGAAGGGCTTCCTGCGGGCCTGCGAGAAGGGCTTTGACGACATGCAGGCCGACCCGGACGGCGTGCTCCAGATCCTGCTGGACAACCAGAACGAGGAGAACTTCCCCCTGTCCCAGACGGTGGAGCAGAAGAGCATGGCCACCCTGCTGCCCATGATGGAGACGGAGGATGCCCCCTTCCTGTCCCAGACGGCGGAGTGCTGGCAGGAGAATGTGGACTGGCTGCTCAGCGAGGGCCTGATCGACGAAGCTCCCGCTCTGGATCAGCTGTATGTGGATCTGCTGAGTGAGTAAACAAAAACGCCTGCTGCGCAAGCAGCAGGCGTTTTTTTCTTATCTTCTTCTGCGGCGTCCGCTGTAGTGGGAACCACCGCTGTAGGAGTAGCCGCCCCTGCGGCTTCTCCGCCGCCCGCCGAAGAGACGGCGGACGATGAGCAGTACAATGACCACCAGAAGGATCACCAGAATGATCTTGACCCACAGCTGGGAGAAGAACTTCTGGATGCGGTCTACGTAGTAGAGAAGGGGATCCGCCTCCACGTTGATGCTGGCCACCAGGGGAAGGGAGCCGTACTCCTTGTCGTTAAAGGTGGCGGTGATGGTGCCCAGCACCTGGCCCTTTTCCACGGGAGCCTCCACCGTGTCGGCGTTCAGGGTGTAGGAGAACTCAAAGTCCTCGGGGGAGACGTCGTTGGGCAGCAGGGCGGTGATCTCGCCCTGAGGTTCCAGGGTCACATAATTGGTGCCCTTGCCCAGAGTGACCTCGATCTCAGGGATGTCCCGCTTGGTGGAGTCCAGAATGGTCTGGGTGGAGAAGTTCTTGAAGCCCCACTCAAACATGCGGATGGTTTCCTTGAAGTAGATGAAGCCGTTGCTGCCGGTGGTGCCCGGCTCACGCTCACAGCCCATGACCACGGAGATAAGGCTGCGGTCGTCCTTGGTGGCGGAGGCCGCCAGGCAGTAGCCGGACTCGTTGGTGTGGCCGGTCTTGATGCCGGTGGCGTAGGAGTAGAGGTAGCCGGCCACGTTCCAGTTGGAGATCAGGGCGTTGGTGGAGTGGACGGTGCGCACCTCGGGATGCATGTTGGTGGCGGGCATATCGTAGCTCTTGGAGGAGACGATGGTGCGGAAGGTCTCGTGCTTCATGGCCTCCTGGCACATGAGGAAGATGTCATAGGCGGAGGTGTAGTGATCGTCGTCATGGTAGCCGTGGGTGTTGGCAAAGTGGGTGTCCGCCATGCCCAGTTCGGAGGCCCGCTGGTTCATCAGCTCCACAAAGCTGGCCACGTCACCGGCCACCGCCTCGGCCATCACGTTGCAGGCCTCGTTGGCGGAGGGGATGAGGGCGGCATAGAGCAGGTCGATGATGCGGATCTGCTCCCCCTCCTTGATGTCGGCGGTGGAGGCGCCGGCGCCGATGCCGGTATGGAGGGCGCTGCTGGCAGTGACGGTCTGCTCCAGGGTGAGCTTGCCTTCATCCACCGCCTCCAAGGTGAGCAGACAGGTCATCACCTTGGTGATGGAGGCGGGATACATCTTCTCGTGGGCGTTCTTCTCGTAGAGGACCTCGTTGGTATTGGGGTCCACCAGGACAGCGGCCTTGGCGTTGACGTCCATCTCGTCCAGAATGGCGCTGCCGCTGCTGGCAGATGCGAAGGTGGTGAGCAGGCCGGCGATCAGTGCCAGAGCCAGCATCCAGGAGAGCAGGCGTGATTTTTTCATAGGAAACTCCCTTTTTCTATGGTATAATAAATGCAAAACCATTATAGCAAACCCTACACCTGGAAGCAACGGGAAGGCGGTTACAAAATCATGAAGATTTCCAAACTGGAACTGATCTCACTGCTGCTGGCCGCCGCCTTTGCAGCTTTCGCGGCTGGCTGGTTCCTCCGGGGCGCCTCCAGTGCTCAGCCGGTGCGGGTGGAGACGGAGGATCTGCTGGCCCAGAATACCGCGGTGGTGGTCCAGACCGTCCCGTCGGTAGAGCCGACGCCCCAGACCTCTCCGGAGGCGGCTACGCCGTCGGCGGAAGGAAAGATCGATCTGAACACGGCCACCAAGGAGGAGCTGATGACCCTGCCCGGTATCGGAGAGAAGCGGGCGGAGGATATCATCGCGGACCGGGAGGCCAACGGCCCCTTCCGCATCCCAGAGGATCTGACCCGGGTGAGCGGCATTGGCGAGGGTATCCTGGAGGGGCTCATCGATCTGGTGACGGTTTCTTGAAGTATGGACGCAAAGGAGGATATACCTTGAAGATACTGGTTGTAGACGACGAAAAAGTACTGGTCAAGGGCATCAAGTTCAACCTGGAGAGCGAGGGCTACCAGGTGGAGGCCGGCTATGACGGGGAGGAGGCGGTGGAGCTGGCCCGCAGCGGCAGCTTCGACCTCATCATTCTGGACCTGATGATGCCCAAGATCGATGGCCTGCAGGCCTGCATGCGCATCCGGGAGTTTTCCAACGTGCCCATCATCATGCTTACCGCCCGCAGCGAGGATACCGACAAGATCATCGGCTTTGAGTGCGGCGCCGACGACTATATTACCAAGCCCTTCAACATTCTGGAGCTGAAGGCCCGGGTGCGGGCCCTGCTCCGCCGGGCCGGCATGGCGGCCCAGCAGAAGGGGGGCAGCGGCAAGCTGGTCATGGGCCACATCACCCTGGACCCCGACGCCCGTGCCGCCTGGAAGGACGGCAAGAGCGTGGATCTGACGGCCAAGGAATTTGACCTGATGGAGCTGCTCATGCGCAACCCCGGACGGGTGTACAGCCGGGAAAACCTGCTCAACGTGGTGTGGGGCTATGAATACGCCGGTGACTACCGGACAGTGGACGTCCATGTCCGCCGCCTGCGGGAGAAGCTGGAGCTGGACCCGGCCAACCCCCAGTATATCCTCACCAAGTGGGGCGTGGGCTATTATCTGAAGAATGGATAAGAGAGAAAAGGAGGAGCAGGTCCGCCGTGTGCCCTTCTGGCGGTCTTTGCAGACCAAGTACGCCCTGACCTATCTGGTTATTGTGGCGGCAGTGGTGGTGCTGCTCAACACCTACCCGCTGAAGGTGTCCCAGACCCTGGCCTACCAGTCCAAGCAGACCTCCCTGCAAAATCAGGCCTCGGTGCTGGCCTCCGCGCTGGCCACCGGGCCGGAGGCCCTGACCCAGGAGGGCGCCACCCGGACGGTGAGCCTGCTGCTGGGCAGCCTGGGCGTGACCCGGGTGGTGGTCACCGATACCAACGGCATGGTGCTGTGCGACTTCCAGGAGGGCAGCCAGCGCTCCGACACCGTGGGCCAGTACGCCATGATCTGGGAGATCGTCACCGCTTTGCAGGGCAACGATGTGTTCCGGTCGGAGTATACCGGCGGTGCCCTGTGCAGCCGGGCGGCGGTTCCCGTCACCTACCGCTCCATGACCCAGGGTGCGGTCTACCTCTATGAGTACGACGCGGAACAGGGGGCGCTGCTCCAGGGCATCCAGACCAATCTGCGTACCCTCTCCATCGTGATCTGTGTGGTGACGGCGGCCATGGGTATTGTGTTCTCCAAGGCCCTCACCCGGCGGATCGCCCAGCTGCTGCGGGGCATCCATACGGTGCGCCAGGGCGAGTACAGTCACCGGGTCACCGTCAGGGGCGGGGACGAGCTCAGCCGCCTGGCCGACGAGTTCAACGAGCTCACCGGCCGCCTTCAGACCACGGAGGAGGTGCGCCGCCGCTTCGTGTCCGATGCCTCCCACGAGCTGAAAACCCCGCTGGCCTCCATCCGCCTGCTCACCGACTCCATCCTTCAGGCCGACCATATGGACAGCGAGACGGCCCGGGAGTTTTTGACCGACATCGGAGATGAGGCCGAGCGGCTGACCCGCATCACCGAGAAGCTGCTCACCCTCACCCGATTGGATACCGCCCATGAGCTCCACACCAGTCCGGTGGACGTAAAGGCCGTGGTGGAGCGGGTGGAGCATATGCTTTCCCCCCTGGCCCGGGCGGCCAATGTGTCCCTGGAGATGGCTCTGCAGCCCGGCTGCATCATCAGGGCCACCGAGGACGATCTGTATCAGGTGGCCTTCAACCTGATGGAGAACGCGGTCAAATACAACCTGCCCGGCGGAACGGTGACCGTGACCCTGAAGCGGACGGCGGAGCAGGTCATTCTGCTGGTGGAGGACACCGGTGTAGGTATCCCGGAGGACGACCTGCCTAAGATCTTCGACCGCTTCTACCGGGTGGACAAGGCCCGCTCCCGGGCCGCCGGCGGTACCGGCCTGGGCCTGTCCATCGTGCGGGATACGGTGCGCCAGCACGGCGGCTCCGTGACCGCTACGCGGCGGGAGCAGGGTGGGACCTGCTTTACCGTCACATTCCCGCTTTGGACGGAGAAGGGAGGGGCAGACCATGGGTAAACGAGGCGCTGTGCTGCTGCTGTGCGCCGCCCTGCTGGCGGCAGGGGGGTGTGCCTCCCGGGAGAGCAGCGGAGGAACGGGCCAGACCTACCTGGTCTATTATTCTGCCCTCTCCAACCAGCAAAGCGAGTCGGCGGTAGCGGGAGAACGCCGTACCCTGTCCGGCGGGCAGGAGGCCGTGACCGCTTTGATGGACCTGCTGCTGTCCCAGCCCCAGTCTGCCGGGCTGACCTCCCCCTTTCCCAGCGGCCTTCAGCTGCTGGAGTGGCAGCTGGAGGAGGGACGGCTCCACCTGGATCTGTCCGACCACTACTACAGCCTGTCCGGCGTGGACCTGACCCTGGCCGATGCCTGTCTGGCCCTGACTTTCTGCCAGCTGGAGGATGTGGACTCGGTCTACGTCACCGTGGAGGGTCATGAGCTGCCCTACCGCACCACCCAGCAGCTGTCGATGGAAAATATTCTGCTGGCCGGCGGGGCCGATGAGCCTATGTCGCTGGGCGTGGACCTCTGGTACCTGAAGCCCGGCGGCCGCGCGCTGAGCGTGGAGCGGCGGCAGATCGTCAAGACCGTGGACCAGACCC
The DNA here is from genome assembly GCF_017811815.1 of Flavonifractor sp. AGMB03687. GTDB lineage: Bacteria > Bacillota > Clostridia > Oscillospirales > Oscillospiraceae > Flavonifractor. The sequence goes on along the minus strand of NZ_JADKZI010000004.1, from coordinate 208,181 downwards.
TGGTGCAGGCCGTTCTGGCGGCCTGGGCCGACGGACCGGAGGGCGAGCTGCTCTCCTGCCTGCCCGAGGGCAGCCAGATCCGCTCGGTGGAGCTCCAGGACGGGGTCTGCGTGGTGGACCTGTCCCAGGAGTACATCGACGGCCTGCCCAGGTCGGAACAGACTGCCGCCCTCACCGTGTACGCCATGGTGAACACCCTGTGCGAGCTGGACGGGGTGGAGGCGGTACAGCTCTACATTGACGGGGAGCCCGCCCCGGCGGTGGGCGGCCTGCCCCTGGACCGGGCGCTCATCCCGGACACCTCCCTGTCGGAGACCGGTTCTTGACAACCGGACCGGCCGGGTGTAACATACCACATATTGTTTCACACGTTATAGCATTACAGCGATACAGGCATCCTTGCCCGCCCCTCGCAAAGAAAGGAAGAATCACGCCATGAGCCAGCACCGTATCAGTACCCAGTGTATCCACGCCGGCTATACCCCCGGAAACGGAGAGCCCCGGAATATCCCAATCGTCCAGTCCACCACCTTCCGGTACGCCACCGGCGAGCAGATGGGGGCCCTCTTTGATCTGGAGGCCAGCGGCTATTTCTATACCCGCCTGCAGAACCCCACCAACGACCACGTGGCCGCCAAGATCTGCGCCCTGGAGGGCGGCACCGCGGCCATGCTCACCTCCTCCGGACAGGCGGCTTCCTTCTATGCCATCTTCAACATCGTCTCCTGCGGCGAGCATGTGGTGTGCTCCTCCTCCATCTACGGCGGCACCTACAACCTGTTTGCCGTCACCATGAAGCGGATGGGCATCGACTTCACCTTCGTGGACCCGGACTGCACCGAGGAGGAGCTGAACGCGGCCTTCCGGCCCGAGACCCGGGCGGTGTTCGGTGAGACCATTGCCAACCCGGCCCTCACCGTGCTGGATATTGAGAAGTTTGCCAAGGCGGCCCACGCCCACGGCGTGCCCCTCATTGTGGACAACACCTTCGCCACCCCGGTGAACTGCCGGCCCTTTGAGTGGGGCGCCGACATCATCACCCACTCCACCACCAAGTACATGGACGGCCACGCCAACGCGGTGGGCGGCGCCATTGTGGACTCCGGCAAGTTCGACTGGAACGCTCACGCCGACAAGTTCCCTGGCCTGACCACCCCCGACGAGAGCTACCACGGCGTCACCTACACCGAGCGCTTCGGCCTGGAGGGGGCCTACATCACCAAGGCCACCGTTCAGCTCATGCGTGACCTGGGCGCTATCCCCTCTCCCCAGAACTGCTACTACCTGAACATCGGCCTGGAGACCCTGCCCCTGCGGGTGGCCCGGCACTGTGAGAACGGCCTGGCTGTGGCCAAGTTCCTGAAGGATCATCCCAAGGTGGCCTGGGTGCGCTATCCTGGCCTGGAGGGTGATCCCTACTATGAGCGGGCCCAGAAGTACATGCCCAACGGCACCTGCGGCGTGGTGTCCTTCGGCGTGAAGGGCGGCCGTGAGGCGGCCTCCAGGTTCATGGCCGGTCTGGAACTGGCCTCCATCGCCACCCACGTGGCCGATGCCAAGACCTGCACCCTGCACCCCGCCTCCACCACCCACCGCCAGATGACCGACGAGGAGCTGGCCGCCGCCGGCGTCTCTCCCGATCTGGTGCGCCTCAGTGTGGGCATCGAGGATATCAACGACATTCTGGAGGACGTGGCCCACGCCCTGGAGCAAGTGTAAGCGATGGTGGTGGATCCTAACGTATACAGCGGCCCGCCGGCGGAGGAGCGCCACCCCAACGAGATGGCGGTCTACGCCTTCCTGGACCAGCTGGGCATCTCCTACCAGCGGTGCGACCATGAGTACGCCAATACCATGGAGGACTGCAAGGCGGTGGAGCAGGTGCTGGGCGCCCCCATCTGCAAGAACCTGCTGCTGACCAACCGGAAGCAGACCGACTTCTATCTGCTGATGATGCCGGGAGACAAGCCCTTCAAGACCAAGGATGTGACCGCCCAGCTGGGCTGCGCCCGGCTGTCCTTTGCCACGCCGGAGCACATGATGGACCTGCTGGGGGCAGCCCCCGGCTCGGCCAGCGCCTTTGAGCTGATACATGACAAAGAGGGCAGGGTACAGCTGGTGATGGATCGGGAACTGCTGGAGGGGGAGTTTATCAGCGGACACCCCTGCTTCTCCACCACCACCCTGAAGCTGACCCGGTCTGATTTTCTGGACCGCTTCCTGCCGGCGGTGGATCACAAGCCCATTCTGGTGGATCTGCCCTGGCCGGAGGCCGAATAAGGAGGGAGGGCCATGCTGGCCTATACCTATGTGGAGCGGGGAAAGTTTGCCCTGCAGAACAAGCCAAAGCCCCAGCTGCTGGACGACGGGGATGCCATCGTCAGGGTCACCCTGTCCAGCATCTGTACCAGCGACCTGCACATCAAGCACGGTTCGGTGCCCCGGGCGGTGCCCGGTATCACCGTGGGCCATGAGATGGTGGGCGTGGTGGAGCAGGTGGGGGCCGGGGTGTCCACGGTAAAACCCGGAGACCGGGTGACCGTCAACGTGGAGACCTTCTGCGGCCACTGCTTCTTCTGCCAGCACGGCTGGGTGAACAACTGCACCGACCCCAACGGCGGCTGGGCCCTGGGCTGCCGCATTGATGGCGGACAGGCCGAGTATGTCCGGGTGCCCTATGCCGACCAGGGCCTGGACAAGATCCCGGATGGGGTATCTGACCGGCAGGTCCTCTTCGTAGGGGATATCCTGGCCACCGGCTACTGGGCAGCAGATATCTCCAACATCACAGCGGAGGACACGGTGCTCATCATCGGCGGCGGGCCCACCGGCCTGTGTACCCTCCAGTGTGTCCAGCTCCAGAGCCCCCGGCGGATCATCCTCTGCGAGCGGGCCCCCCTGCGCCGGGCCTTTGTGGAGGCCCATTACCCCGGCGTGCTGACGGTGGGGCCGGAGGAGGCGGAGGCCTTCGTGCTGGCCCACAGCGACCACGGCGGCGCCGATGTGGTGCTGGAGGTGGCGGGAGGACCAGATACCTTCCGCCTGGCCTGGCAGTGCGCCCGACCCAACGCCGTGGTGACGGTTGTAGCCCTGTATGACGACGACCAGGTGCTGCCCCTGCCCCAGATGTACGGCAAGAACCTGACCTTCAAGACCGGCGGCGTGGATGGCTGCAACTGTGCCCGCACCCTGGAGCTCATCGGCCAGGGCAGGCTGGACACTACCGCTCTCATCACCCACACCTATCCCCTGGACCGCATTGAGGAGGCCTACGACCTCTTTGAACACCGGCGGGACGGGGTCATCAAGGTGGCGGTCACAGGTCTGTAAAAAGATGGAAAATCTCCGGGAGATGGATTTCTCCCGGAGCTTTTGTTACCTTTGGATCTGTTTTGTGATAAAACTGTCACTTCTTTTCCTAATGCCTGTGCTATGATGAAACTATGGAAAGGAAGTGGAGCAAATGAAACGACTGCTTGCGCTGACCCTTTGTCTGGCGCTGCTCTGCCCCGCTGCCCTGGCTGCGGAGGGAGAGGAGACGTGGAGACGGACTGAGCCGGGCGGACATTATGTAACCATCCGCCTGGACTATACCCGGGATGACAACATGGACTGGACCATGCTCCGCAGAGTGGGCGTGCGGTACGCCGACACCAAGGAGCCGGTGCCCCTCAGCAGCGACCTAATATGGGGGGATGCGCTCTATGCCACGGTGCCTGCGGATGATGCAGACCGGCCCCTGGAGGTTTTCCTGGGAGAGGAGCACCGGTTCCCAGACTGCGTTGAGGTCTGGCAGGGCCATTCCTACTATTATCCCCCCGGCGGTACGGAGGAACTCTATTTGCGTGGTGTGGTCAAGGGGGATGGAGCCGGTAACCTGAACCCAGACCAGACCATCACCCGGGCGGAGGCCTTTACCATGGTGTGCCGTCTGCTGAGCCTGAAATCTGCCGGTGACCCTGGCTATGAGGACGTGTCCCCCGATGACTGGTACTATGATGCCGCTTCTGCCGCCAGGGCGGCCGGCCTTGCTGCGGCGGATACCAACTTCAACCCCACCCGCATGGTGACCCGGGGAGAGTTTACCGTCATGCTGGCCCGAGCCATGGAGTATGTGGGCTGGGTCACCATTCCGGAGAATGGGAACCGGTCCCAGCTGACACTGGGGGACGCGGACCAGATCCCCGACTGGGCTCTGGGGGCCTACCTGGCCTTTGAGGACGAGTATTCCAACGGGATTTATACCATCCAGGGCACCGGGGAGACCGACGAGCTGTATGGAGAGGAGAAGACCGAGCGGCTGGCCCAGTGGGACCTGGGGGCCACCCGGGGCGAGGTCATTACCTTTATGGACAACGTCCGCCAGTGGACCACTTGGTACCCCAAACAGACCGCCATCGACCTGGGCTTTGACCGGGAGATGCCGGTGGTGGATGGGTCCACCTCCACCTATCCCTATACCACCACCCTGTACGGGGCCCTGTTCACTAACTATGAGCGCCATCCCCAGTTCCCGGAGAGCCACTCCAAGAGCCATGAGTCCTATGAGCGGCTTATCAGCGGGGAGGTGGACGCCCTCTTTGCTGCCACCCTGCCCTCGGAGGATCTGAAGGACCTGGCCAAAGAGGCCGGGGTGGAGCTGACGTGCATCCCCATTGCCTACGATGCCATGGTGTTCTTCACCAATGCGGAGAACAGCATCACCGGCCTTACCCGCCAGCAGATCCAGGACATCTATGTCTGGGGCAAGTACGACAACTGGAGCCAGGTGGGCGGTCCGGACGCCGGACTGCTGCCCTACCGCCGCAACGTGGACAGCGGCTCCCACGCCCTGATGGAGCAGTATTTCCTGGAGGGGGGCAAGCTGTCCCTCAGCCCCGACGTGCACAATGTACTTACCTCCTATGCCATGTCCTCCGCCCTTACCGATGTGGCCGAGGCCAAGACGGCCGATCCGCTGGCCTATGCCATGGGCTACAGTGTGTACTACTATTATGTAAACAGCTATTGGCTGCTGCTGGATTCCAGCGGCGGGGACCTGAAGCTGCTGGCGGTGGACGGCGTAGCGCCTTCGGAGGAAACGATTGCCGATGGCAGCTACCCTCTGGCAGGGTACAACTACCTGGTATTCTGCTCCGATGAACCGGCAGATTCTCCTGCCCGTAAGCTGGCCGCCTTCCTGCTTACCGAGGAGGGCCAGACCCTGGTGACCAACGCCGGTTTCGGTGCCCTGAGCCAGAGCGATCTGGCCAAGGCCAAAGATCTGCTGTAACAGAGAAATAGGTTTTGCTGCAGCTATTATGTAAAAATGGCCGCCCAATGGGCGGCCATTTTTTATGACGATCTATCCTTATCAGCTTCAGAAGCCGGTCAGGTTCTGACCACTTCGACTCACTCATACATCACGCCGTTGATTTCTACGGATGCAATGCTGTTTGTATCCACGATCCGGTTGAAGGTATAGGTGAGGATGCTGCCTTCCAGGTCGAGCAAGCCGTAGGTTTGGTTCGAAACAAAGTCGGCCTCGTTCTCCACCACATATTTGGAGCCGTCCACATAATACAGTGTGACGCTGTCAATGGAATCACCGTCCACCCCAAGGGAAGCCAGATCCATTTGAATGCTGACGGGGGAGATGTAAACCGCACCGTCGGCCAACTCAACGCCTGCGATGCCTATGTCGCCGGGCAATTCCATGGAAATGTCATTCCTTTTGGTCCAGTCATCCCCTGAGCCGATCCCCACACAGATGGTTTTCTGAGACGGGTCTGCAATAAAATAGGTGCAGATGTATAACTTTGTTTTACTGCTCATGGCCGTATCCAGATAGTCGCGGCTGGCGCTCTGCACGATTGTAAAAACAGGTGTCTCCGCAGGCCACCACAGCTCCCCGTTGGGAGATACTTCATAACCGCTGACCCCATTGCTGTTTTCCACCGTGTAATAGAGCATCCCTGCCCGTGTTGCGGCGTCATATAGGAGCGCTTCCACGTTTAACGTGTAGTCGCCGCATGCCGTACTTTCCCCTACGGCAAAAATGTACGGTGCGATCAATTCCTGGGCCAGGGTCTCATCCACCGGCACCCGCTCCCAGGCGGGGAGGTTTGTTATCAGTTTTCCATACTCGTTATACTCCACGATGCCGTTTCCGGAGCTTACATTTTCCCCAAACAGCGCACGCAGCATGGCCGCTGGGTTTTCATAACGGAGAAAGCCTACCGCAGCGGCGGCTGTGACGATGCCGCACAAAACAGCAGCTGCTACGGCAGCGGTTCTGGACCATTTTGCACGTTTTCTGCTCTTGTGTGTCATATTCATTACCTCCACAAGCACATCTTCGGAGGCGTGAAGGGAGGAAAAGGTCTCCTGATAGGTTTTTTGATCAAACATGACTGTCTGCCTCCTGAAGATTGGATTTAAGAATCTCCCGTCCGCGTCTTAATCTGGTGCGGACAGTTGCGTTGGGAATTTTGAGGAGTTTGGAGATTTCCTCGCAGGAGTACTCCTCGTAGTAGTGCAAAAAGATTGGAACACGGTACTTTTGAGGCAGCTCCATGACCGCATAGAACAGCTCGCTATGCTCCGGGGATGGAAAAGAGAGTGTCGAAGCATAATCCTCAATGGGCTCCGTTCGTTTCCACGGAGATAAAAATGCTTTTTTACATTCGTTGATGGTAACACGAATCAGCCAATGCTTGATATGCGCCTCACTGTCAAACACTTTATCCACGCGATAGAGCTTAATGAGCACATCCTGCGTGATGTCATCTGCCTCTGATCGGCTTTTTGTGTAGTTGAACGCCAATCGGAATACCATATCCATATACAATTTTGCAAGGCAGCTAAATTGTTCATCATTCAACATAGTTTGTACTCCCTGAAAAGCTTTTCACTAATAATATCATTGAATGATCAAAATTGTTTCACCGATTGCAAAAAAACGGCCGCCCACTGGGCGGCCGTTTTCCTTAGAATAACATGGTTTTGTACTCAGATCTCCCGGCGGCCCTCCAGGGCACGCATCAGGGTGGCGTCGTCGGCGTACTCCAGGTGGCTGCCCACCGGGATGCCGTAGGCTAGCCGGGTTACCTTCACGCCGAAGGGACGCAGCATGCGGGAGAGGTACATGGCGGTAGCCTCACCCTCGGTGTCCGGGTTGGTGGCCATAATGACCTCGCTGACGCCGCCGGCCGCCACACGGCTCACCAGCTCCTTCACCCGCAGCTCGTCGGGGCCCACGTGGTTCATGGGGGAGATGACGCCGTGGAGGACGTGGTACACACCGGGATATTCCCGGGAGCGCTCCATGGCCGCTACATCCTTGGGATCGGCCACCACACAGATCACCGACTGGTCCCGCTTGGGGTCCTGGCAGATGGGGCACAGCCCGTCCCCCTGGGAGAAATTCTGGCACACGGGGCAGCAGTGGATGGCGGCCTTGGCCTCGGTGATGGCCTGAGCAAAGGCGGCGGCGTCCTCCTCCGGCAGGGAGAGGACGTAGAAAGCCAGCCGCTGGGCGCTCTTCCGGCCAATGCCGGGCAGCCGGGCAAACTGCTCCACCAGCTGCTCCAGGGCGGGGGGAAAGTATTGCATAAATGAAACATCCCTTCTTAGAGATCAATCCCCTGGGTGCGGGGTGGGGGAACACGCCTGGATGAGGGCCTCCACATTCAGGGCGCGGCAGCGTGGGTCCAGCTGCGGACAGGCGACCCAGTCCACGTCGGGGAGAGCCTGTCCATATTTTACCGTGTGGGCCACCGTGCCCGGCAGCATGTAGGAATTGTGGGGCACGTTCAGCGGGCAGAGGTAGAAGTCACCGGTGCGGAGCACCCGGGGAACCAGGGCCCCATCCCGCTCCTCCACCACCAACATGGTACCCTGCTGGATGACGTTCAGCTCATGGACGTACCGGTGGAGGTGGCTGTTCTGCCAGCCGCTTTGGTCGCTGGCCTCGGTACGGATGTAGGAGCTTCCGTCGGAGGCGCACAGGCGGAACCGCAGCTCACCGTTGTCCATCCGTTCATGGCGGGTGGTGACACCCAACTCTTTTGCCTGCTGGTCGGTGATGGGTGCAGGCATGCTTACTCCTCCCGCAGGGCGGCAATGGTGGCGGCGGGGTCGGCCGCGCCGTACACCGCAGAACCGGCCACCAGGGTATCAGCACCGGCGGCAATGACCTTGCCGGCGGTCTTGGGGCTGACGCCACCGTCCACCTCCAGCCGGCAGGCGGGATTGTACTTGTCAATGATGGCGCGCACCTGGCGGATGGTGTCCAGCTGGTGCTCCATAAAGGCCTGGCCGCCGAAGCCGGGCTCCACGGTCATCACCAGCACCATGTCCAGATCCTCAATATAGGGCAGAACGGCGTTGGCCGAGGTGATGGGGCGCAGGGCCACCGCCTTCTGTACGCCGCACTCGCCCATAAGGCGGAGCGCCTCAGCGATGCGGGTGGGGTGGTCGGCCTCCAGATGGACGCTCAGCAGGTCGGCGCCTGCCTTGGCAAAGGCCTCGATGTAGCGCACCGGCTTGTCGATCATCAGGTGGACGTCCAGGAACATGTCGGTACACTTGCGGATGGATTGCACCACAGGTACGCCGATGGTAATGTTGGGCACAAAGCAGCCGTCCATTACGTCCACATGGAGCCAGTCGGCGGAGGACACTCGCTTGATGTCCCGCTCCAGGTTTACAAAATCAGCAGAGAGGATGGAAGGGGCGATTTTGATCATCATTTACCACTCCATAGTCAAAAAGATAGGCCGAACCGGTACAGGAGCCTGTCCGGGGCCGCATTGGGGACCGGGGCAAAGTGGGAGGCGGACACATAAGATACAGCAAGCGGATGTCGCCCGGGGCCCCGCCGCTCCCTCAACGCGCCCACGGGCTGCCGGCCCGGCGGTCCATGCCCTGGAATCGCGTGCCGCATCATATAGTGTCCGGGGGAGAGCTTCTCCCCCGGACACAGCTGGTTTACAGGAAAGTCCGCTTAGTTGTAGAAGTCGTTGGTGTGGCACTCCCGGGCCTGATAGCCGGCGGAGCACATGGCGTCCAGAATGGCCCGCTTGTGGGTGTGGCCGAAGGCCTCCAGGGTGACCCGCAGCTCCACGCCGCTCTGGCGGTTGATGTTGATGAACTGGTTGTGCTCCAGCTTGATGATGTTGCCGTTGGCTTCGGCCACGATCTGGGCCACCCGCAGCAGCTCGCCGGGGCGGTCTGGCAGCTGCACAGAGAAGGTGAACACCCGGCCCCGGTTGATGAGGCCGTGCTGCACCAGGCTGGCCACGGTGATCACATCCATGTTGCCGCCGGAGAGGACAGGAACCACGTTCTTGCCCTTGCACTTCAGGTGGCTCAGGGCGGCGATGGGCAGCAGACCGGCGTTCTCCACGATCATCTTGTGCTTCTCCATCATATCCAGGAAGGCGTCCACCAACTCATCGTCGTCGATGGTGATGATGTCGTCGATGTTCTGCTGGATGTAGGGGAAGATCTGGTCGCCGGGGGTCTTGACCGCCACACCGTCGGCAATGGTCTCCACCTTGTCCAGGGTGACCACGTGTCCGGCCTCCAGGCTGGCCTTCATGGAGGCGGCGCCGGTGGGCTCCACGCCGATGACTGTGACGTTGGAGTTGAGGAGCTTGGCCAGGGTGGACACGCCGGTGGCCAGTCCGCCGCCGCCAATGGGCACCAGAATTACGTCCACGTCGGGCAGGTCCTGGAAGATTTCGTAGGAGATGGTGCCCTGGCCGGTGGCAATGGCGGGGTCGTTGAAGGGGTGGACGTAGGTCAGGCCTTCCTCCGCGGACAGCTTGGCAGCCAGCTCGGCGGCATCGTCGAAGGTCTCGCCATGCAGCACCACCTTGGCGCCGTAATCCTTGGTGTTGTTCACCTTCACCAGGGGGGTGGTGGTGGGCATGACGATGGTGGCGGCCACACCGGCCTGCTGGGCGGCGTAGGCCACGCCTTGAGCGTGGTTGCCGGCGGAGGCGGTGACCAGACCTTTGGCCTTCTCCTCCTCGGAGAGGGTGCTGATCTTATAGTAGGCGCCGCGAATCTTGTAGGCGCCGGTCACCTGCATATTTTCCGGCTTAATGTACACGTGGTTGCCGGTGGCCTTGGAGAAGGCGGAGCTGTAGACCAGATTGGTGTTGCGCAGGACGCCGGACAGTACGCTGCGGGCCTCCTTAAACTCTTTCAGGGTGAGCATGGAACAGACTTCCTCTCTTTTCTGGGATACATACTTTATTATCATAATGAGTTTTTGCGCTAAAGTCAACGTGTTCTTGACATGGGAAGGAGGGGGGCGGTACAATGATTTGGAAAGAACGCTCCGGCGCTGCCGGCGTGAACGATGGAGGAATACAGGTATGGCTGACAACATGGACTTTACTCCGGAGCTGACCCTGACCCCGGATTTAGGCGCCGCCGCCGCGGAGGCCCCTGCCGCGCCCCAGCTGAATACAGACCCCGCCGTCAGTGAGGAGGCCAAGGCCATCCAGCTGGACGAGAGCAAGCTCACTGAGGCCGAGCGCAAGATGGTGGACGACTTTGCCCAGAAGATCGACCTGACCGATACCAACCTCGTGCTCCAGTACGGCGCGGCGGCTCAGAAGAACATCGCCGGCTTCTCGGAGAGCACCCTGAACTCCGTGCGCACCAAGGATCTGGGTGAGGTGGGAGATGCCCTGTCCGCTCTGGTGGTGGAGCTGAAGGGCTTTGGCGGCGAAGAGGAGGAGAAGGGCCTCTTCGGCTTCTTCAAGAAGAAGCGCAACCAGCTGGAGGCCATGAAGACTTCCTACGCCAAGGCCGAGACCAACGTGAACAAGATCGTGGAGGTACTGGAGGCCCACCAGGTGACCCTGATGAAGGACATCGCCATGCTGGACCAGATGTACGACCTCAACACCAAATATTATAAGGAACTGACCATGTATATCCTGGCGGGCAAGAAGCGCCTGCACCAGGTGCGCACCGGTGAGCTGGAGCAGCTGCGGCAGAAAGCCGCCCAGAGCGGGACCCAGGAGGACGCCCAGGCCTACAACGATCTGGCCAACATGTGCACCCGTTTTGAGAAGAAGATCCACGATCTGGAGCTGACCCGGATGATCTCCATCCAGATGGGTCCCCAGACCCGCATGATCCAGAACAACGACTCCCTGATGCTGGAGAAGATCCAGTCCTCCCTGGTGAATACTATCCCCCTGTGGAAGAGCCAGATGGTGCTGGCTCTGGGTCTGGAGCACTCCCGTCAGGCCACCGCTGCCCAGAACGCGGTGACCAACATGACCAACGAGCTGCTGCAGAAGAATGCCGACATGCTGAAGATGGGCACGGTGGAGACCGCCCGGGAGGCCGAGCGCTCTGTGGTGGATCTGGAGACCCTCCAGCACACCAACCAGCAGCTCATTTCCACCCTGGATGAGGTCATGCACATCCAGCAGGAGGGCGCCCAGAAGCGCCGGGAGGCCGAAGTGGAGCTGGGCCGCATCGAGGGCGAGCTGAAGCAGAAGCTGCTGGAGCTGCGGGGCTGATCAAGAAAAGCCAAAGGGCGCTGCAATACCATTGCAGCGCCCTTTTTGACATCAGACGGACACAACTTTCTGCTATTCTGTGTGTGAAAGGAGGGGAGGACCATGTCGGACCGCATTCTGGTGGTGGAGGACGAGGACCGCATCCGCAACATCGTCCGGGACTATTTGACTGCCCACGGCCTGGACTGCGACCTGGCCCGGGACGGGGAGGAGGCTCTGGACCTGCTGCGGGACCACGACTACGATGCCATTTTGCTGGATGTGCTCATGCCTAACCTGGACGGCTTTTCGGTGTGCCGGGCGGTGCGGGCCAAAAGCCGGGTGCCCATCCTCTTCCTCACCGCCCTGGGAAGCGAGGAAGACGTACTCCAGGGCTATGCCTTAGGGGCGGATGACTATGTGACCAAGCCCTTCTCTCTGGCGGTGCTGCTGGCCAAGACAAAGGCGGTGATCCGCCGCAGCCGGGGCGAGGGAGGGGGCGACACCCTTACCTGCGGGGCTATCTCTCTGGATACGTCAGGGCGCACCTGCACCGTAGGGGGAAAGCCGGTGGATTTGACGCCCCGGGAGTACGACCTGCTGCTCTGTCTCATCCGCAACAGGGGCCAGGTGCTCAGCCGGTACCAGCTGCTGGACAAGGTGTGGGGCATCGACTTTGAGGGCGGTCAGCGGGCGGTGGATGTGCGCATCAAAAGTTTGCGGGCGGCCCTGGGAGGCGCCGGAAAGCAGATCAAGACGGTGTTCAAGGCGGGCTATCGGATGGAGGGCGGCTGATATGAAAGATAGACGGCTGTTTTTCGGATGTTTTGCCAAGTCGCTGCTGATTTCCGTATTGCTTTGGGGGGCGGCTGTGGGGGCTATGCTATGGCTCAATTACCGCTGGAGCCAGGAGGATATCATCAGACAGCAGAATGAACTGCCCAATGCCATCGTCCAGGGTGAGACGAAGTTTACTTTTCCCACGCCGTCAGAGGAGGGATATTCGACCTGGGAGAAGGATGAAACCTCTGTTATGTTAACCATGAACAGCTGCGATACCCTGAAGGACTACGGCGGGCAGCTCTTTGTGCGGGTGTATGATGAGAAGGGAGAACGGCTGGGGCAGAGTCAGATGCTGGCGGGCTGCAGCTCGATCTTCCAGGAGAACGGGACAGCGGATGGCTGCTTTCTGGTGTTTGATCCGGCGCTGACGGATGACCAGCAGGCGGAGGCTGCCCGTATCCTGAACCGCTATTCCGACCATTGCTTCTGGATCGGCGAAGAAAAGAACGGTGTCCAGCTGGACGAGATCGAACTGACCGGCTGGAAGGAGGGGGAGGTGATCTATGTCCGGATGCTGACCCTTCTCTACGGAGAAGAACGGGTGGTGCTGGTGGATTCCGATGCAGACCTCTTTCCCGGCAGGTCCCCACAGGAATTCCGTGCCTACGATGTGGAATTTTTCTCCACGCTGACGGGCCGGGGTGGGCCGGAGAAGCGGCTGGAGCAGTACCGGGGCTTGGAGGCAGGGGTGGATGCCGTAGAAGCGGACAATCCACAGTGGATGCTGGGACAGTCCAGCATCATCTATTGTGGAACGGACAATGCCCGTCTGCGGGATTATGGGGAACATCCCGTTGCGTCCAACGATTACCTGCCCGGTGATTATCTCCTGGCCGGTCTGGAACCCGCGGCCTTGGCGACCCTGGCGGCAGCGGTGGCCCTGGCGCTGTTTACCGCCTGGCTGGAGACCCGGGCCATCCGGCGGGAGCGGGCCTTCACCCGGGCGGCCGCCCATGAGCTGAAAACCCCGCTGGCGGTGCTGCGCACCCACGCCGAGGCCCTGCGGGAGGACATCGACCCGGACAGACGGCAGGAATACCTGGGTATCGTGGTGGAGGAGAGCGACCGGATGGCGGCCCTGGTGGGCAGTCTGATGGACCTGTCCCGTCTGGAGAACGGCGGAGTGCTCCAGCGGGAGCCGCTGGACCTGACTGTCCTGGTGGAAAACTGCGCCGCCCGGCTGACACTTCCGGCGGAGCAGAAGGGACTCCGGCTGGTCACCCGGCTGGACCCGGCGGCTGTACTGGGGGATCAACTGCGGCTGGAGGAGGCGGTGGACAATCTGCTGGACAACGCCCTGCGCCACTGCACACCCTACGGCACGGTGACCATCACCCTGACCCGGAAGGGGCGGGGCATCCAACTGACGGTGGACAACGACGGTGAACCCATCCCGCCGGAGCAGCTGGACCGCCTGTTTGAGCCCTTCTACCGGGGAGACCAGGGCCGCAGCCGATCGGACGGCGGCACAGGCCTGGGCCTGGCTATCGTCCGGGCGGTGACAGAGGCCCACGGTGGACGCTGCTGGGCGGTCAACCGCACGGGGGGCGTGGCCTTCACGGTTCAACTGCCCGGCTTGCAATGAACAAAGTGATGTGGTATGATTTCCTCAATAATCGAACGAATGTGAGGGAATATTATGGGCTATAACCGTCCGGAGGCCAAATGGCTGGCCCGGGATTCCATGCGGGGGGCGTATCCCCACCCCATGCTGGTTTCGCTGGTGTATATACTGATGACCAGCGTACTCAGCACCGTCATCATGAACTATGTGGCCGATCCGTTTCAATCGGCCTATTACTACCTGACTCATACCGATTACGGGGTGGAGGAGATCCTGAGCGCCTTTTTTACCCCCTCTCAGATCATGATTATTCTGGTGATGGAGCTGCTGACCAACCTCTACTACTGGGTGGTAAACTACGGCTACACCTCCTACTGCCTGCGGCTGTCCCGGCGAGAGGGTCCTGGTTATCGCAACCTGCTGGATGGCTTTTATAACATCGGCCGGGCGCTGGCAGTGAACTTCCTGGTAAGCCTGTTCACCGTCCTGTGGAGCCTGATCGGCATTGTGGTCTATGTGGCTGCGGTGTTCCTGGCGGTGATCAGCGGGCTGACGGTGCTGATTATCCTTGGCGCGATCTTCATGGCGGCTTGGACCATCGCCGTGTCCTACCGGTACCGGCTGTCGGTCTACTTCCTGCTGGATCACCCGGAGATGGGGGCTCTGGAGGCCATTGGCCACAGCAAGGCCGCCATGCGGGGGCACATCATGGACCTGTTTGTGCAGGACCTGTCCTTCCTGGGCTGGGCGCTGCTCTCCGTCTTTACCTTTGGTATCCTGGGTCTTTGGCTGAACCCCTACATGGGAGCGGCGGAGGCCAACTTCTACCACTGGGTGGTGTACGGGACCTTCCCCGGCGCGCCCACCGGTGGTTGGAAGGCGCCCTATGGCGATCTGTAAGAAGCGTTGAATGAAAAAGCGGGAGCACAGTCCGCCGATGGTGCGGAACTGTGCTCCCGTTTTTGTATATTAGGGTAAGCGGCTCATGCCGCGGGGGGTGTCTCCTCAGGCATGGAAGGAGGCTGCCCGCTGCCCCGGTCAGGGCGTTGACCGCCCATTCCGCCACCGCCGCCGCCCGTCATACCGCCGGGATTGGATTCGGAGCCGTCGTTGGTGGTGACATCGCCGCCGTTGTTGGTGTAGGTGCCGTCGCAGTCCAGGGCGGTGTCGCCGTTGCCGTTGCAGGTCAAGTTCAGGGTGCCGCCGTTGATGGTCAGATCGCCGTTGGAGTCCACGCTGTCACCGCCGGATACGATGGTAATGGTGCCGCCGTTGATGATGATAAAGCTATCGGAGTCGGAGGCAAAGGTGTCCTGGGGGCGGCCGCCGAAGCCGCCGAAACCGGAACTGTCGGCCCCACCAGCGGCATTCAAACCGTCATCGTTGGAGGTGATGTCAAATACGCCGTCCTCAATGGTGATGGACAGACCCTCGATACCCTCGTAGCAGTAGGGGATGGTGAAGGTGCCGCTCTGGATGGTGAGGGCATCGTCACAGTGGACGGCGTCGTCGCCGCTGCTCAGATCGAATTCACCAGCGGCCAGGACCATGACGCCCCCGGCGTGGAGACAGTCGTCGGCGCTGTCGATGGTAAAGGTGCCGCCGTTGATGGTGTAGGAGCTCTCACCCTTGATGCCCTTCTGGCTGGTGGTGTCCTCCTCAGTGGAGGTAGTCTCCTGGGTGGCGGTAGTGCCGGGGCGGCCGGGCGCAAAGCTGTCGCTGGTGGTCATGTCCACGCTGGCGCTTCCGTCACCGGTGGTCAGATCAAAGGTGCCGCCGTCGATCTGGAGGGTGCCGCTGGCGCTGATGGCGTCGCCCTGGGCGTGGATGGTATAGGTGCCGTCAGCGATGTAGAGGGCACCCAGAGTGGTGTCCTCCGTGTTTTCCGCATGGATGCCGTCCTTGCCCGAGGTGATGGCAAAGGTGCCGCCGGCAATGGCCGCGCTGTCTTTGCCGGTCATGCCGTGGCTGGCGGCGGTGATGGTGTAGCTGCCGCCGGTCACCACCAGATCGTCCTTGGACACTACGCCATGTCCAGCCTCAGCCTGGATGGTCAGGCTGCCGGAGCCGTTGAGGGTCAGGTCGGTTTTGGCGAAGATCACCGAGTCGATGTTGTTGTCGTCAATGGCCACATAGGAGCCGCCGTTGGATAGGGTGTTTTCAGATCCCTCCGCCAGAGTGACAAAGACCTTGTCGGCCTCCAGTGCGTAGATGGCGGCGGAGGTGGCACTGTGGATGGTCACGCCGTCCAGCACCAGCTGGACCTTGTCCGTATCGGCGGCGTTGACCACGATCTGGCCGTCCTCCAGGGCGCCGGAGAGCCGGTAGATCCCCTCGGCGGAGATGACCACCTGACTGCCGCTGATGGCCACCCCGTCGGCGTCACAGGAAGCGGAGGTGCCATTGAGGGTGATGTCGATGGCCTGGCTCTCGTCGTAGCTGCCCTCCAGGTCCCGGTCGCTGAACCAGGTGGAACTGGCCTGGGTGATGGATGTGTCCGTCTGAGCCGGTGTGGCACTGGCGGTGGCGGAACTGTCGGGGCTGGCGGTGCAGCCGCTGAGCAGGAGCAGGCCGCAGAGCAGCAGGGCACAGGGGCCCGATGTGTGGATATGGTTCATAGGGATTCTCCTTTACAGTGTGGCTGCGGTGGTGTCCTGGTGGCAGAGGGAGATCTCCAGGTTTCCGTTCCGGAGCCGCAGCGCGTCGATCAGGCCCTTTTCCTGGGCCGAGGCCTTTAGGGTCAGGTCGTAGGTCAGCTTGAACAGGCTGCCCATATTGGTGGTCTTGACCTGGGTGAGGGAATACTGGGTGGTGTAGCTCTCCAGCACCGGGTCAAAGACACCGGCGTAGTCCAGGTCCTCCGGGATGGTGATGTGCAGGGTACGGAACCGGGCGGAACGGGAGCCGCCGCCCAGCCGCAGGGCGGTGTAGAGCATGATGGCGGCTCCCAGGATCAGGGCGAAGAGCAGAGCATAGGCCAGATAGCCCATACCGGCCATAAGCACCGTACCCATGGCCACGAAGATGGCGCCGATCTCCCGGGCAGAGCCGGGGGCGGAGCGGAAACGCACCAGGTTGAAGGCGCCTGCCACCGCCACGCCGGTGCCCACATTGCCGTTGACCATCAGGATGACCACGCACACCACGGCGGGCAGAATGGCCAGGGTGACGGCAAAGCTCCTGGTGCAGTTGGAACGCCACAGGGTCATAGCGCACAGCAAAAGTCCGATGAGCAGGGACACCCCCACACATAATACAAAGGCGCCGGGGGTGATGGCAGTAGTCAGGGCGGTGTCAAAGAGACCGCGAAACAGAGTATCAAGCATAGCGAAGCATACCTCCTTGGGTTGTGGTCAGCATGATTTGATAGGCGCTGCCGTATTTGGAGAAGGAGGTTTTGAACAGCTTCTGCTCTGACAGGACCCGCGCCATCCAGAGGGGGAGACCGCCGGAGACCTTCAGCTCCATCAGCACCTGGTCCGGACCCAGCAGGGGGATGCCACTGGTGTCCGAGTCCAGCGTGAGCCGATCCCGGCGGAAACGGATGTCCGTGTCAAAAGTCACCCGGAAGTCACCGGCCTCTCCGTCGTGGTAGGCGTCCCGCTCATAGGAGAGGAAGACTGCGGGAGACAGGGAGCCGTAGTATGCCATGGTATAGGCCAGCTCCCGACCGATCTGGCTGTCCGGCCAGGCTTGGCTGCCGGACACGCAGGCCAGGGCCTGGGACTGGGGCAGGGACAGGCGGCGCTTGTAGACCACCGAGCGGTATTTCTTTTTCAGTTCCGCAAAGACCGGGCTGTCCATGCCGGCCCGGCCGTAGCTGCGGATGCGTACCTTCTCCTTATAGACCGGTTTGTCCAGACTGCGGCGGATGAGCAGGAACTGAGGGGTATCCAGGTAGAGATTGCGAATGGAGCTGTGGCTGTAGTCGTCGGCCACCATATAGGGCTCCATGGCCCGCAGAACGGCTTCCTGCTGTCGGCGGGTCATCAGGTACTTAAATTCATAGCGTTGAAACACCATTTGAGCGTTCACGGTGCTGTGCCTCCTTGTCGGGAATGTAAGCATACTGTAAAGGCTCAAACATAATTGAACTTAAAAGAGCCGCAAAATTCCAGCTATTTCATATTGGACGGCTGACAATCCACCGGAGGCGTGGTATTCTTTTAATTAAAATTAAGGTGACGACCGCAAAATAGAGCGCAGATTGGAACCCTAAGAAAGGAGGGAGTCAGCCTTGCGCATTTTATTGGCCGAGGACGAACGCTCCCTGTCCCGGGCCCTGGTGGCCCTTCTGGAGCGCAGTAACTACTCCGCAGATGCGGTTTATGACGGGGAAGAGGCGCTGGCCTACCTGGAGGCAGGCAATTATGACGCGCTCATCCTGGATATCATGATGCCCAAGGTGGATGGCCTTACGGTATTGCGACGGCTGCGGGAGAAAGGCAATCCCATTCCGGTGCTGCTGCTCACCGCCAAATCGGAGGTGAGCGACAAGGTGCTGGGTCTGGATACCGGGGCAAACGACTACCTGACCAAGCCCTTTTCCACCCAGGAGCTGATGGCCCGCATCCGGGCCATGACCCGTACCCAAACCGGCCAGGTCAGCAGCCGCATCACCTTTGGCAACATCACCCTGGATCAGGCCACTTTTGAGCTGTCCTCTCCCACGGGCAGCTTCCGGCTGGCCAACAAGGAGTATCAGATGATGGAGCTGCTCATATGCAATCCACGGCAGCTCATTCCCACCGAGCGGTTTCTCGAGCGGATCTGGGGCTATGACAGCGATGTGGAACTCAACGTGGTGTGGGTGTACATCTCCTATCTGCGGAAAAAGCTGACCGCCCTCCACGCCGACATTCAGATCAAGGTGACCCGCAACGCGGGCTATTCTCTGGAGGGACTGTCATGATCAAGTCTCTGCGGCGCAAGCTGATCGCGGCATCCATGTTTTCTCTGGCGGTGGTGCTCTTCCTGATCCTGGGGGGCGTCAACCTGATGAGCTACCACAAGGTGGTGACCGATGCCGATTCCATTCTCACCGTGCTGGGGGACAACGACGGTGGCTTTCCCATGCGGGAGCCGCCTGACGGACCGCAGCCGACCAGACCCCAGGCGGAAAGCGGAGGAAAACGGATGCCCGGCCTGTCCCCCGAGACCCCCTATGAATCCCGGTACTTCTCGGTGCTGGTGGATGACAGCGGCCAGGTGATCCAGTCGGACACAGGACAAATCGCCGCCATTGATGAAGAAGAAGCGGCGAACTATGCCCTGGCGGTGTGGAACGCAGGCCGTGAGCGTGGATTTCTGGGCAGCTACCGCTACCTGCGCTGTGAGGAGGCGGAGGGTACCCGCATCATCTTTCTGGACTGCAGCCGGAGCCTGTCCGGCTTTTACAATACTCTGTTTGCCAGCGTGGCTTTGGCGCTGCTGGGACTGGCTTCGGTGCTGGTCCTGCTGCTCCTGCTCTCCCGGCGGATCGTCCGCCCGGTGGCGGAGAGCTATGAAAAGCAGAAGCGGTTCATTACCGACGCGGGTCATGAACTAAAAACACCCCTGACCATCATCAGCGCTGACGCGGATCTGGTGGAGCTGGAGTGCGGGGAAAATCAGTGGCTGACCGACATCCGCCGCCAGGCGGAGCGGCTGACGAGGTTGACCAACGATCTTATCTATCTCTCCCGCATGGAGGAGGAGAATCCCAACTTGCAGCCCATTGAATTTCCCATCTCCGACGTGGTGGAGGAGATGGTCCAGTCCTTCCAGGCACCGGCCAAGAGTCAGGAGAAGGAGCTGACGGTCTCCATCCAGCCCATGCTCTCCTACACGGGGGATGAGAAGCCTATCCGTCAGCTGGTCTCCATCCTGATGGACAACGCTCTGAAATACTCGCCCCCGGGCGGAACCCTGTCCGTTCAACTGGAGCGGCGGGGACGGGCCGTGCAGCTGACCGTGTCCAACACCACGGCGCAGCCCATGGAGAAGGATCGGTTGGAGCATCTGTTTGACCGTTTCTACCGCATAGACCAGTCCCGCAGTACCCAGACCGGCGGTTATGGGCTGGGGCTGTCCATCGCCAGGAGTGTGGTGGCGGCCCACAAGGGCAAGGTCCGAGCGGAGAGCCCGGACGGTAAATCTTTGACCATTATAGCAGTTCTTCCATAAACGAGGAAAGACCCATGGCTCTGGAAACACCTTGCCGGAGCCATGGGTCTTGTTGGCAAAAAAGATTCTTTATCTTAAGATTTTTTAATGTTACAACTATTTGAGGCGGTCGTGAGTCTTATATAGGAGCAAGGGCGGTAAGCCCGCTGCATAGAAAGGAAGAACGACTATGAAACGTATGGTATGCTTTGTGATGGCTGTGATGCTGGCGGCCTTGAGTTTGACGGCCTGCGGCACGACCGGGGGCGGCAAGGTGGACAGCAAGCCTGGTGCCAGTACAGCGGCTCAGGCGGAAGGAAAGACCGTCCACGGCGTGATCAACCGGAAGGGCGACTTCCTGGTGCTGCTGACCGATGATGGTGATTATCAGATCATGGACTACGGCAAGGGCGTCAATGCGGATGATTTTGCCGAGGGTGACAAGGTCAATATTACTTATACCGGCGAGCTGGGTGTGGAGGGGTCCACCCCGGTGATCGTGGCGATTTCCAAGGCGGAGTAAGTCTGTGATCGTCCAGGGGCCGCGGCAGATACTGCCGCGGCCCCTGCTGCATTTGGAAACAAAATCAAAAAAAGGTACCCGAAGTGCGCCAAATGTTATATAATGGGCAGCATGGAGGTGCACCCTGTTGGAAGAAATAGCCTTTCGGATCTTGATTTGTTTTCTGGCCAGCGCAGGGGCAGGCCTCGGAACCGGTTTTGCCGGTATGAGCGCCGCCACCGTGATCAGCCCCATGCTGGTGACCTTTTTGGACCTGCCCGCCTACGATGCCATCGGCATCGCATTGGCCAGTGATGTGCTGGCCAGCGCGGTCAGCGCCCGTACCTACGCCAAAAGCGGAGCCATTGACCTGAAAAACGGCTTCGTTATGATGTGCGGCGTGCTGAGCATGACCCTGGTGGGCAGCTGGCTGTCCTCTTTCGTGCCCGACGGCACCTTGGGCGGCTTTTCGGTGTTCATGACCTTGGTGCTGGGCCTGAAGTTTCTGCTGCTTCCGTCGGTCAAGCCCAGGCATACCATGCAGGACAGCAGCCGGGTGATGCAGATCGTCAAGGGTGCGGCGGGTGGCTGCTGCATCGGTTTGATCTGCGGCTTTTTCGGCGCCGGTGGCGGCATGATGATGCTGATGGTGCTCACTATGGTGCTGGGCTACGAACTGAAGACGGCCGTGGGTACCAGCGTGTTTGTCATGACCTTCTCCGCCCTCACCGGAGCGGCCAGCCACTTTGCCCTGGGCAATATGCCCAGCCTGGACCTGCTGCTGCTCTGTGTGGTGTTCACTTTGATCTGGGCCCAGATCGCGGCTCGGATTGCCACCCAGGCGACTCCGGAACTGCTCAACCGCCTGACCGGTTTGATCCTGACGATCATCGGCATTGTGCTGGTGACCATATCCCTGCTGTAAAGAAAACCCCCGAGGAAATGCTCCTCGGGGGTTCTTACTGTACTACGGGTTGCAGCGGCCGCAGGGGGAGTAGCCCCGGGCGATTACGTCCTCCCGCAGGCCGGTGTAGGCCTGCTTGTTGGACTCCTTCATCTGATCTACGCTGGAGCAGCCGGGCTTGTGGAATTTCCCGGTGTTGGTGTTGAGAATGTAGTCGTTCAGTTCCACATCCTGTGTCACAGGCTGGACGCTAGGCTTCGGCGTGGAGGTTGGGACCGCTGTGGGAGTGGGTGTAGGCGTAGGTGTGGGGGTGGCAGTGGGTGAGGGGCTGGGTGCCTCCACCACATAGGGCGAAGGGGATGGGGTGACCTGCGGGGCGGGGGCTGCTCCGCAGCCTGCCAGCAGCAGCGCCAGGCCCAGTGCCAAAAGCTTTTGTTTCATGTGATCTGACCTCCTGCTCACCGGATAGGTGCAAATTCGGGCTTTTTTCTCATTGTATCCCGCCCGGCGAAAGAAAGCGGGCGAATCTAGTCGAATGGGGGAGGGCGGGGACACAAACTGGCGATTGATTCCGAGGTAGCCTTGTGAGATAATAGCGGTGACTCCAAAGAGGGGCAGGAAGCTGCCCAATGAAAAAACAGATGAGGTGGACCAAATGGCAAACGAGTACATTCGCTTTACCGACGATATGAGCGCTCCCTATTCCGATCTGGTGGTGGTGGACGGGAAGTTCCTCTTCCTCTCCGGCCTGGTGTCGGAGGACCTGAACACCGGGGATCTGGTGTGCGGCACCATCACCGAGGAGACCCGCCAGGTACTGGACAACCTGAAGGTTCTGTTGGAGCGCCACGGCTCCGACATGGACCACGTGGTGCGCATCGACGTGCTGCTGCGGGACTTTGCCGAGCGGGACGAGATGAACGCCGAGTATGTGCGTCACTTTGATCCCAAGCTCATGCCCGCCCGGCTGTGCTATGGCAACGTGGGCCTGGCGGACCAGTGCAAGATCGAGATCGCCGTCACCGCTGTCAAGGCGTAAGAGCATAAAGCGCTGAAAGGGGCGCGCCGCATGGGGCGGCGCGCCCTTTTTTCAGACCAAAAGTGTGGTGACATCCCGGCCCGCCCATGCTAAACTGGAATTACAGAAATCCTTCGGAATGACACAGAACGTACACATGCCCGCGGTAGGATAGGGGCGAAAGGGAGGGAGCGGCCATGAACAGCAGGGTACTGATCGTGGAGGATGAGGCCAGACTGCGGGAGGTGCTGTGCGACTATTTCTCCAGCAAGGGGGAACTGCCAGTGGAGGCGGAAAACGGGGTGCAGGCCCTGGCCCGTCTGGAGGAGGAGCCCTTTGACGCCGTACTCATGGACATTATGATGCCCGAGCTGGACGGACTGTCGGTATGCCGGGCGGTGCGCAGGACCAGCGATGTGCCCATCCTCTTTCTCACTGCCCTCTCCGACGAGGAGGACAAGCTGCTGGGCTATGAGCTGGGGGCAGACGACTATATCACCAAGCCCTTTACCCTGTCGGTGCTATACGCCAAGACCATGGCCCTCATCCGGCGCAGCCGGGGTACCATGCGTTCCGGCGACCGGCTGGAGGTGGGCGGCATCGCCCTGGAGCTGTCGGCTCAGAAAGTTTATGTCAACCGGAAAGAGGTGGCCCTGACCCCCAAGGAGTTTGCCCTGCTGCGCTGCCTGATGCAGAACAAGAACATGGTCATGAGCCGGGAGCAGCTGCTGGTGAAGTGCTGGGGCTATGACTACGAGGGGGAGTCTAGGGCGGTGGACACCCACATCCGACGCCTGCGGGACAAGCTGGGAGAGGAGGCCGGACGGATCAAGACTGTCATCAAGGCGGGATACCGACTGGAGGGGTGAGCATGAAAAAGCCGTTTCGGATCAAATCCCTGACTGCCGTTACCCTGCTGTTGGCCGGGCTGGCCCTCATCCTCTGGCTGGTGGGCATGTATCTGCTCACTGCCCTGACGGCAGAGCTGGCGGCTGACCGCTATTTGGAAGACAGTGAGGACCGGGCGGTGCTTTTGGCCGGAAACGCCAGGCTCTCCCAGGCCTGGAAAGATCCGGACCGTGACCAGAACTTCTGGGAGCGAGCGGTGTGGGAAACGGTAGCTATAGGAGAATTTGCCTTAGGTGACCCCATTATCAGCGGGAACAGCGGATTTCTCCAGCGGCGCAATAACGAAGAGATCTTTTGGGCCAACGCCGTTTATGACGCTCAGGGCAACTGCCTGGCCGGCAGCTGGGAGGACTTCTTCTATTTCACCGTTTTGACCGAGGACCAGTGGAAGGCGGGGGAGGAGCTGTCCAGATACTCTGCCAGGGCACCGTTCCGGCGGGACAAGCTGGTGGAGGGTGGGCTGGAACTGGTCAAGTATGGGTTCCACTTTGATGCAGCCGCCATGCGATTTACCGGTACCTTTGCCGGGACGGAGATGACCCTGACCCGGGCGGAATATATCTCCCGGGATGAGCTTTGGGACGTGCTGCCCCGGAACAGTTCCTATACGGTGTCCAATTTGGTGGAGGAGGCGGGCCTGACCTGGCACCTGCTCTATGAGGACCCGGAGGCCGTGCCTGCCGGGACGGAGCTGGTGACACTCTACACTGACAACTTTGATGTATGCTGTCAGGATCGGTCTCCCTCCTTCTCCTACCGGGGGAACCGGTATGACAGTGTGGCCGGCCTGGTGGAGGAGGTGGGCCCAACGCTGGCGGAGAGCAGCCAGAACCTCAGCCGGTACGAGGGAGGGGACCTGCTTATCGTCAGTACCGCTTATTATGAGAAACATGAGAGTGAGAACTATCTTGTTGATTACCATTATGAGGCGGATGTATATGCGGGGGATCAGCTGGAGCTGCAATTCTATGTGGTCAGTGCGGTGTGGTGCTCCCCTTGGGATACCGCCATGGGGGAACTGCGGAACATTTATCTGATCACCTTTGGCCTTGCGGTCCTGCTGGTGCTCTGTGTGCGGGCCATCCTGAACCGGCAGCTCATCCGTCCGCTGCGTGAGGTGAGCCGGGGGCTCAACCACCCGGAGGAGCTGGTGGATGCGCCCCGGGCGGGAGCCGGCTGGCTGGAGCCCACGGAGTTGTGCCGGGGCTTTAATGACCGGATGGAACAGATCCGGCTGACCCGGAACGAGCTGACCCGGCTCAAGACCGCCCTGGATTACGCCAAAACGGCGGAGGCCAACCGGCGGCAGATGACCTCCAACATCGCCCATGAACTGAAGACTCCCCTGGCGGTGATCCACAGCTATGCCGAGGGACTGAAGGAGCACATCGCCGAGGAGAAGCGAGACAAGTACCTGGACGTGATCCTGGCCGAGACCGGGCGGGTGGACGCCATGGTGCTGGAGATGCTGGACCTGTCCCGGCTGGAGGCGGGCAAGGTCAAGCTGGCCCGGGACACCTTCTCTTTGACCAAGCTGACCCAATCCATCTTTGACCGGCTGGAACGGGCGGCGGAGGAAAAGAATCTCAAGCTGACTCTGGATCTGAAAGAAGAGTGTATTGTCAACGCCGACGAGAGCCGCATGGCCCAGGTGGTGGAGAACCTGGCCAGTAACGCGGTAAAATACACCCCGGAGGGAGGCTCCATCTGGGTACAGATGTGGACCAGCCAGGGAGCCACCTGGTTTACCATTGAAAATACCTGTACCCCCCTGTCCCAGGAGGAGCTGGACCACGTGTGGGATACCTTTTTCCGGGGGGATCAGGCCCGCTCCGGCGGTGGTACCGGCCTGGGTCTGGCCATTGTGAAAAACATTGTGGAGCTCCACGGAGGGAAATGCTTTGCACGCAGTACCAGCAGCGGTGTGGTATTTTCCTTCTGGATCTGATCACCCAAAACGACGATAGGACCGATCTGACGGCTATTTTAGATGTAAAGTGAATCTACTGTTCATCACTCGGGCTCGACAAGGAAATTTGCTATACATATATTCTGCTGCAAGGGAAAGCTGGAGATACCTATAGGCGCCTGCGCAATGCCAATCCTATGGTTGATGCCCGCCTGTGATACGTGAGTCAAGCGGCTGTCGGTCTTGTGCAGAACCCTTCCTTCCGGTACAATAAAAGAAATCAGACCTATCAAAGATGGACAAAAATGGAAAGGAAGTGCCTATGGAGCTGCGTGTGTTGCGGTATTTTCTTGCGGTAGCCCGGGAGGGGAGCATCTCTGGAGCGGCCAATTACCTGCACCTGTCTCAGCCGACTTTATCCCGCCAGCTGATGGAGCTGGAGGAGGAGCTGGGCAAGAAGCTGTTTGTGCGGGGGAGCCGCAAGGTCACCCTGACCGAGGAGGGACGTCTGCTGCGCAAGCGGGCGGACGAGATCCTGGCACTGGTGGACAAGACCCAGGCGGAGCTCCACAGCGAGGATCACATGATCTCCGGCGACATCTATATCGGCGGCGGTGAGACGGAGGCCATGCGTCTGCTGGCCAGGACGGCCCGCAAGCTGCGCAGCCGGTGTCCCGGTGTCCGCTACCACCTGTACAGCGGAAACGGAGACGCGGTCTCGGAGCGGCTGGACAAGGGACTGCTGGACTTTGGCGTGGTCATTGAGCCCTTTGACCGCCGGAAGTACGACTTCCTCCGCCTGCCCCATACGGACCGGTGGGGCGTGCTGATGCGTCGGGATAGCCCACTGGCCAATCGGGAGCAGATATACCCCGAGGACCTGCGGGACCAGCCCATCCTTCACTCGGGGCAGTCCAGGATCCGAGAGAGCCTTCAGGCCTGGTTTGGGTGTGATGTCAATCAGCTGAACATTGTGGGCACCTACAATCTGGTCTACAATGCCTCCCTTATGGTAGAGGAGGGGCTGGGATATGCTCTTTGCCTGGACGGCCTCATTAACACCACGGGAGACAGCCTCTTGTGCTTCCGGCCGCTGGCCCATCAAGAGACGGCGGAACTGGACCTTGTGTGGAAGAAATACCAGGTATTCTCCAAAGCGGCGGAGCGTTTCCTGGAGCTGCTGCGGGAGGAGATAGCCAATGAGAATGAAAAGTAACTGTAGTAAAAAACACCCGGTCTCTCCGGAAAAACGGAGGGGCCGGGTGTTTTTTCGTATTTCAGGTGTTGTCGCTCAGCTTGTCCACCAGCTCCTGCACTTCATTGACCAGCCGGCACAGATGAAAGCCGTCGCATACGGCGTGGTGGGCCTGTACGGCCAGAGGCAGCAGGATCTTGCCGTTGTCCTCATAAAACTTTCCCATGGTGAAAATAGGGGGGAGGTAGTCATAGCCCTTTTGCAGGTTCAGGTTGAAGCCCTCAAAGCTGGCCCAGGGGACCATGGACACGGGGAAGGTGTTTTCAGGGGTGTCCGGCCGGGAAATCAGACCCTGATGGTCTCCGTAGGCGACCATATCGTGCTCAAAGCCTGCGCGGAAGGCGGCGTAATCAGGGGTGTAGGCGGTCCACAGGTTGGAAAAGGTCTCGGTGTCCCGGTGGAAAATGGTATAGCAGGGATGGACCTGATCGTAAAAACCAAGTTCGCCCGCCTCGTTGATGGCCATACGGAACTCTTGGTGGCGGTTTACCACCGTGGAGAGGGCATACAGCATGGCGGGATACAGCTTCTGCCCGCTTTGCCGCAGCTTGGTGATATCCAGCTTGAACACCGCACTGTAGGTGCAGGGTACCTGAGTAAAGTAGTGGTCAAAATAGGCTCTGCGCGGCCAGTTTTCAAGGTCGATCTTGGTGAAGGTCATAGCCCATTGTCCTCCTTTGCCTGTGTCAAAAAGCATTATACAGGAGGAAGGCAGACCGGTCAACGGATAAGGAACGGTCAGGCCACGGCTTTTTGTGCACTGCATAGTATGCCTGATCCAAGGTAAAATATTGTCATTCTCTTTTAAAACGGGGGTATGACGGATGAAGCAATATAGATTGACGTCACAACAGATTTTGGATTATGGAAACTATCTGCGAGGAGAAGAGAGAAGCACCGGGACCATCGACAAATATCTGCGGGATACGACGGCTTTTGCATGTTGGCTGAACGGAAGAAATGTGACAAAGGAACGAGCGGCGGAATGGAAGGCCTACCTTTTGGAGCAAGACTACGCGCCAGTCACAGTCAATGCCATGCTTTCCGCAGTGAACGGACTGTTCCGGTTTCTGGGTTGGGATGAATGCAGGGTCAAGTTTTTGAAGATTCAGCGAAAGCTGTTCCGCGATGTAAGCCGCGAATTGACCAGAGGGGAGTATGAGCGGTTGCTGACCAGTGCGAAGGAGCAGGGACGGGAACGGCTGGCATTGCTGATGGAGACCATCTGTGCTACCGGCATCCGGGTCTCCGAAGTGCAATATATCACCGTGGAGGCGGCTCAGCAGGGCAAGGCGGAGATTTCATTAAAGGGGAAGATTCGGGTAATTCTGCTGTCGTCCAAGCTCTGCCGCAAGCTGCAAAAATATGCGAAAAAACAAAAGGTCGCTTCCGGCGCAATTTTTCGTACCAGAAGCGGAAAGAAGATCAGCCGTCGCCAGATCTGGGCAGAGCTGAAGGGATTGTGCAGGCAGGCTGGTGTGGAACCTACCAAGGTGTTCCCACACAACCTGCGGCATCTATTTGCCACACTTTTTTATAAGGCATGCAAAGACATTGTCCGGCTGGCCGATGTACTGGGCCATTCCAGTATTGAAACTACCCGCATCTATCTGATTACCTCCGGTGAGGAGCACCAGCGACAGATCGAGAGCTTAGGTCTGGTGTCATAGACAAAATCAACATTTTGCCTCAGAAATCAGTCTGGGCAAGCTCCCTTGTCTACATAATATATAGAAATTATATCATAGGATTGCCAAAAAAGCAATGTAGATTCCGATTTTTGGGTGCAAAAAGTCAGACCGCAAAGAATGATATTTTTGCGGTCTGGTTTTGTGCGCCCTGATACGCTTATTTTTAGTCAGAAACAAGGGCATTCCATGCTTCTGATCCCTTAACGATACTCAATATAAGTTTTCGAGGAGACGAAATGTTGATTTTGTGATGGAAGGTGACAGGGTGCGGGAATCGTTGAAAGCCTATTGTGAGCGGATGGACATGGGCGAATTGCTGAAGCAGTGGGATGATCAACGGAATGCGTTACTGACTCCAGAGCAGGTCTCTTACGGGAGTAAACGCAAAATCTGGTGGTGCTGTGAAAAGGGGCACGAATGGCGGGCAGCGGTGTATACCCGTACAGGCAGCGGGACCCACTGCCCGGTGTGTGCCGGGAGGACTGCACAGGCAGGTGAGAATGACCTTGGAACGTGCTGCCCTGAGCTTGCAAAGCAATGGCATCCGGTCAAAAACGCGCCTTTGACTCCGGAACAGGTGTTGCCTGGCAGCCACAAAATGGTCTGGTGGATCTGAGAAAAAGGTCATGAATGGCGGACCCAGATCAAATCCAGGGCTGCCGGCTGCGGTTGCCCCGTCTGCGCTAACCGCGAGGTCCGCCCGACTCAAAATGATTTGGCGGCCCACTTTCCTGAAGTGGCCAGGCAATGGCATCCTTACAGAAACGGAAGTATAACGCCAGATAAGGTGGCACCGGGCAGCAACCGTAAAGTATGGTGGCGCTGTGAAAAGGGGCACGAATGGCAGGCGGCAGTGGCATCGCGGGTCTCGGGTGGAAATGGCTGCCCAGTCTGTGCGGGGAAAAAGGTAGTGCCTGGGGAAAATGATCTGGCCACCCGGTTTCCAGATATTGCGGCCCAGTGGCATCCGGACAGAAATGGTACACTCACGCCCCAGGAGGTGACGTCTTACTCCAACCGAAAGGTTTGGTGGCAGTGCAGAAAGGGACACAGCTATCAGGCCGCGGTAGGAGCCAGGACTATGCAGGGAAGTGGCTGTCCCTACCGGCGCGGAAAATGCCGAGGCGCAGGCGGTCAGCCGCGTGGAATCCGCTGCGGAATGGGCAGCCGATGAGCTGCGGGAGCGTGTGCCGCAGGCACCGAAGAAAAAGCTGCCGGTCAAGGAAAGACCTTCGACCTATGATGAGGCCGGGCATGAAACGGAGTCACCGTCAGAGCGGCGGGAAAAGACGCCTGCGGAGCGTGCTGCTCAGAACGGCACCGGCACGGAGCAGGCAGTTGACCACATCGCGTGCCAACAGAGAAGCAGCAGCTTGAGGCCCGCCGTCAATTCGTGATGGACAAGCAGGAAAAGAAGTGGAGGGCAGAGCGGCAGGCTCCGCCATCCGCCGCAGACCCGCTTGCGGTCTATGAAGCAGATTGGGAGCCTGTGTCCCCTCCGCGCTCAGAAGTGCAGAGCAAAAGTCCATTCAAAGAGCGCAGGCCGCGCTCTTTGCAGAGATATGGCGGACAGGGCAAAACGGAAAAGCCGCCCAATGCGCCCAAGGTCAGACGCACCTTTTCCAAGGCGGCAAAGCCTGTACCGTCAGCCGTAAAACCTTCCCAGCAGGCGCTTCAGCAAAGGATAGTGCAGACGAAAAAAACTGCAAAGACGGCGTTTGAGGCGTTCAAGCGTACTGCCGTGATGGTACGCCGTGCGGCTGCCACGCTGATTTCTGCTGTGACCGGCTTGATCGGCGGCACAACGCTTTTGCTTGCGCTTGCGATCATCATCGTCATCGCAGCTGTGGCCAGCTCACCCTTCGGCCTGTTTTTCGCCGCGGAGCGCAATGCTCCCGATACCGTGTCGGTGGCAGAGGCCGTAACGCAGGTGAATATCGCCTATAATACAAAGCTGGAAGAATTGCAGACCGGGAACTATGACAGCATCCAGATCCACGGACAGGCCCCGGACTGGCCGGAGGTGCTGGCCGTGTTTGCCGCAAAAACCGCAGGAGCAGACGATGGCGTGGATGTGGCCACACTGGACGCTGACCGGGTAAGCCGTCTGACTGCGGTGTTCTGGGATATGACCGAGATCACAACGGAAGTGGAAACGATAGAGCATTCTGGAAGTGGAGACGATGATGGCTGGACGGAGTACATTTTGCACATCACCATCACGCCAAAAACAGCGGATGATATGCGGACGGCCTATGCCTTCACCCGTTATCAAAACGATGCTCTGGACGAGCTGTTGGCTGACCGTGCGGCGCTGGCTTCACTGGCCTCCAGTCTGACGATCACCAATGCGGATGCGGCGGAAGTCCTTCAGAACCTCCCGGATGACCTCTCACCGGAGCGTCGCGCCGTGGTGCAGAACGCGCTGACGCTCTACGGCAAGGTCTCCTACTTTTGGGGCGGCAAGAGCCTTGTTCTCGGCTGGGACTCCCGCTGGGGACAGCTGCGGCAGGTCACGGCGGCGGGCAACTCCACCACCGGCACCTACCGGCCCTACGGGTTGGACTGCTCTGGCTTTGTCGATTGGGCCTTTTACAATGCCACAGGCGGAAGCTATATCATCGGACATGGTGGCGGGGCCACCATGCAGCACGGCTATTGTACTGATATAAGCTGGCAGGATGCCCAGCCCGGTGACTTGGTATTTTACCCGGACAATTCTCATGTTGGCATCATCTGTGGACGAGACGAAACCGGAAATCTGCTGGTGATTCACTGCGCCAGCGGCGCGAACAATGTGGTCATCACCGGGACAAGCGGCTTTGTGTCCGTTGCCAGACCGGAGTATTACGGAGAATAACCCACTGTCGAAATGTGTCTCAAATTGAGCCACATTATTATTCAGGCCCACACTGCCTTTCCTGGCGGTGTGGGCCTGCTTTTTTATAAAAAGATGGAGACGGAACATAAAATGCTCCGTCTCCGCAGTTTAAGCATAAAGTTGAGTGTCTCACTCTTTCGAGCTGACAAGATAGACCTTTTTGCTAATTGTATTTTAGCAAATTCTCTATGCCATGTCAATGTCTATCCGCAAATATTATATGCAGAGTTCAATCGTTCTGACATTGCTTTTCGGAAGAAGTTTTTTCAAGCTGAGCGGTCAGTTCCGCAATTTTCTGCTGAGCGGCTTCAAGAGCGGTTTGCAGTTGGCTGATTTGCTGGCGTCCGTTCAGTATCTCTGTATTCTTAGACTGTATTTGAGGGACCGCGAGGATATATGCCAGCTTTGTTCGGATGCAGTCCAGCAAATCCATGCCATCTGTAAAGGTATCTGCACCGTGGATTGCATTTTGCCGTGCAATTTCCTGCCTGTCCACGATATAGCTTTTTACATTGCAGCGCAGATTGCTGATGATACGGTCTTTGTGTACGGATTTGATTTGATGGAGATTGATGATCGTGTCTTTCGGAAATACGGTGCCGTCTCTTTTGGCTTTGATGATGACCTCTTCAATGTCGGCAGAAAAGCTATTGGGGCTGTCGTCAGAGGTGGTCGGTGCAACGATCACTGTGTTTGCAAAGTTGTAAAGAACAATGGCTGGGTGTGGGAAGGATAGCTCCGTCTGGATATTGCCGCAACCGAAGTCCACAAAGACTTTATCTCCCCACTTATAACGGTAAGATTTCTTCTTGCTTTTAGGAGCAAGGATGCCGGCAGAATTATAAAAGTCGTTCCAAAGTATAAATGGAATTGCCTGAACATTCTGGCAGGATCGAACCAGCGACTCCGTATCTGACAATGTAGAGCCTAACTCAGCGGCGCTGTCCGGGCTATCCGCACATTTCTTGAATTTTTCAGTGGCTAACAGCTGCCTCAGTAATTGCTTATCAATCGGCATAACAGCACCTTCCTTTGTGCTTTGTTTGCATTATTATATGGAAAACTGTCTGCTATGTAAAGGCATTTGGAGGTATTGTCGAGGATTGTAGAAAATAGTAAGAGAACAACCCACTGTCGAAATGTGTCTCAAATTGAGCCACATTATTATTCAGGCCCACACTGCCTTTTCGGGTGGTGTGGGCCTGCTTTTTTGCGCTCAAAAGAAACAGCGGCCACCGGCACAGACGCCAGCAGCCACTATTTGAACTCGATCACATCATTGGGCGTACAGCCAATGATCTTGCACAGCTTCTCCAAGGTAAGCATAGTAATGTTTCGATTTTTCTTGAGGGAATCCAGCGTGTGATTATCAATGCCGCTCTGCAAAAGCTGGTATTGCGTCACATTGTTTCTCTTCATGGTTTCCCACAACGGCCCGTAATCGACTATCTCCATCACCACATTTCCTGTCTGATAAAGAAATTATATGTGGTATTCTGAGAAAACCATATTGTGATTATACCCACAATGCAGTAAAATGAGAGGTAAGTCAGATACGGGGCTTGGCGCACAAATCGTCGAAAAATGCGTCTCAGTTTGAGACGCATTAAAAGCTATTTCGATTTTATGATCCTGTCCGGGAATACGGAAGCGTTGATAAGGTCAGCGGGATCGACCTCCAGCGCATCGGCAATATCGAAGAACACATCCAGCGAGAAGCTGTGAGCCATGTTCGGCGCTTCAATCGTGCTGATGAGTGAGCGGCTGACACCGGCCTTCTCGGCCAGCTTCTCCTGTGACAGACCACGCATTTTACGGAGCGCCGCAATGGCGATCCCAAGCTGTACGAAACGGTCACGATTTTTGAAGGAAACTTCTTTGCTCATGCGGTGTCCTGCCTTTCTGATGATAAGCAAATTATACGGTTTCCCAAATCTCTTTTCTGTATGCATCAGAGTGCTATTGATTTAATTAGTGAGCAATATTATAGTATAGGAAAGCATATGACGGAATTTGTGAGTTGCAAGATAGAGAGGGCACAGTCATGGAGAACTATCGTTGTGCGATTATAGGCCAGCATCCCATGCGGTTTCCGTGGGGCTTTGACGAGGAAGATACCCAATGCCGTCGAATGAAACTGGAACTGGCTCAGTGTATTATGGAACTGCGTCAATGTGGAGTGACAGAATTTCAAGTTGCCTGTGACCCCGGCGTGGGACTGTACGCCGGAGAGATCGTCAATATCACAAAGCAGAATGACGAGGCCATGCGCCTTGTTTGCGTAACCCCTTTTGAAGAACAGGCTACCAAGTGGACGCCGCAGCTGCGTGAACGCTATTTCGATATGCTGGCGGACTGCACCGACCTTTCCTGTGTAGACTATCAGGAGACACCCAACGCACAGCTTATGGCCTATCGGCGGATCGTCAAGCAGTCTGATATGCTGGTGGCCGTATATGACCCTGAACTTGCCAGCGGTAGCGCAGAGGACAAGGCTATGGCCTATGCCCTTGCGTTGGGGAAGCCAACCCTGCTGATCCACCCTAATACATGGAAAAAGAAATGGCTGAATGTTGTAAAACGTGAAGGCGAGTAGCATATTCAAAAATTTTATCCATCCTCATACTTTAGAACGATTTACATTTCGTAAAGTTGCGGATATAATTATTATGAATCAGTATGAAGCGAAAAACTTATGATGAGGGGCGCGCCCCTCATCCCGTGGGTACCCACGGGATGATACCTCTCTGTGACCTGTGGACTTTGCCCGCTGCGGTCAGGCGGGCATGAACAAAACCTGACCACCATATAGAGGAGGATATACCATGAAAAAACGCATCGGAAGTTTGCTTCTTATTTTGGCATTGTGCTTTACGCTGCTGCCCACGGCGGCTTTTGCCGCAGAGGACAGCGGCAATACCGCTTCCACCAAAAAAATATCTGTTAGAATGAATGCGAAAAATGGCACTTTTACAGATTCTGTGTCTGGCGGAGTCCCAACAGCGTATGGAACGACCCATACGCTTACTGTTACACCCCAGACAGGGCGTTATGTAATTGCCGGATATTTTGCCGGAACAGATTATTACAAAACAAATCCAGCGAAGTATCAGTACAGTAACATGACTTTGGATAAAATTAGTGAAGCCGATCCGCAAACGGGAGCCGTTCAATACCAATTTACTGCAACAGAGGTTATTCCCATCAGCAATGATCCGAACTATGATTATATTTGCCTGTATTTCCACTGTGCCAAACTACCTACGCTCCTCTGGACATTGGGAAATATTAGTGGGGAGGCAACGGCTCCTTCGACCGATGGAAATACAGCAGCAATACCGTATGTCAGCCAAAAAGAACTTTGCGGTGATCCCAATGAATATACGGGTTATTATAGCTTGGCTGATAAAAAGGACAGGCCGTATCTTGACTGGCAAGTTATCTCTATTACTGATAAAGAAGGAAAAACAGCGGGCGGCACTGTTGCTTTCGATAATAACCACCTGACATACACGCCAACAGCCGATGAAGCTGGAAAGACCGTAACCATTACAATTCGACCCAAATTAGGCTATGTAGAAGAGGCAAACACACCGCTGTCTTTTGAGATCGAAGTTAAGAAACCCGTAGTAGAACAGAGTGAGTTTAATGTAACAATGGTGATAGACGGTTATGGAAATGCTGTTGCAAGACCAAATTCGGCAAAAGAAGGAGAAGAAATACAACTGACCGCAATACCAGATAAAGGACACCACTTCAAGGAATGGCAGGCCACTTCGGGTAACATAAGGATCACCAATGATAAATTTACCATGCCAGCCGGAAATGTGACTGTGAAAGCAATCTTTGAAGCCAACACCTACACCGTGAAACTGTATGCTAATGGCGGCACGATTGCCAGCGGACAAGATGTGACCAGCTATACCTACGGCGTGGGCGCAACGCTTCCGACAGCCGACGATATGACCTATACAGGCCACACGTTCAAGGGCTGGTATGGCAACGAAAATCTGACTGGCTCTCCCATTGCGGCAATCGGCGGTGCAGAAACGGGTAATAAAGAGTATTGGGCGAAGTGGGAGATCAATCAATATACCATCACTGTCAAACCCGAAAACGGCAAAGCGGATATTACCATAACGCAGGATTACGGCACACCAATTACCGCTCCGACCCTGACAAGAGAGGGCTATCAGTTCAACGGTTGGGATAAAACATTCCCGACAACCATGCCTGCCGGGGATATGACCATCACGGCACAGTGGACGCTCAATCGGTACACCATTTCCTACAACCTGAACAACGGTACAGCGACCGGGAACCCGGATTCCTATACCGTTGAATCGGATGCCATCACCCTCAATACCCCCACACGCCCCGGTTACACCTTCACCGGTTGGAGCGGCACAGGGCTTGACGGCGAGAATAATATGACCGTCACCATCCCAACGGGCAGCACTGGCGAGCGCAGCTATACGGCACACTGGCGCTACAATGGTGGAGGCTCCGGCGGCTCGTCCAGCTATCCCATCACCATCCCCGGCAAGACCGAGAACGGCACTGTGACCGTTAGCCCGCGTTCTGCGGAAAAGGGCGATACTGTGACCATCACTGCTAAGCCTGACAGCGGCTATCAGTTGGATGACCTTACCGTGACCGACAAGAATGGTAAGGAACTGAAACTGACCGATAAGGGCAACGGCAAATATACCTTTACCATGCCCGCCAGCAAGGTCGAGGTTAATGCTACCTTTGTCAAGGAAGTTGAGACAAGCCCGTTCAGCGATGTGTCCACCAGCGCCTATTACTATGAGGCTGTGAAGTGGGCGCAGGAAAAGGGCATCACCGGCGGTATCGGCAACGGCCTCTTTGGGCCGAACCAGCCTTGCACCCGTGCGCAGATCGTCACCTTCCTGTGGCGTGCTGCCGGTTCTCCCGAACCCAAGGCTATGAGCAGTTTCGCCGATGTGTCCACTGATGCCTATTATGCAAAGGCGGTTGCATGGGCGGTAGAAAACGGTATCACCACAGGAACGGGCGATGGCAAATTCAGTCCTGACGCCACCTGCACCCGTGCCCAGAGCGTGACTTTCCTGTTCCGTGCCATTGGTAAGCTGGTCGATAGCAAGGCAGAGTTCAGCGATGTTCTTACCGATAGCTACTATGCAAACGCTGTGGCATGGGCGGTGGAGAACGGCGTCACAAACGGCATTGGTGATGGCCTGTTCGGGCCGGACAATAGCTGCACAAGAGCGCAGATCGTGACCTTCCTGTATCGAACCTATCAAGGAAAGTAAAAAACAGGACGGTAACGAGCCGTCATCAAAGAATTTATAACAGAAACCGCAAGGCGGCTCCTTCACGGAGTTTCCTTGCGGTTTTCTTATATACAAGTCGGTCATAAAGTTGCAAAAGGCGACATTTAATGGCATTATGCGGCATTTATCGTATCGACGCACGAAACGGCGCAAACGCAGACGATCTATGTAGATGGCTGCAAGGTTACAGTCCGGTATTCCGGCCATAAAAACCCCGATGCCATCCGCGGAATCAAGGAAATCCTCCTCACAAATATTGCGAAAAAGGCGTAAAATTTTGCACTATTTGATGAAATATGAGATAATAATGGTGTAGAGATGCACCTTGATAATTGAAACAAGGCCATATACACCGTTCCAAAGATTGTTAAGAACAACAGGAGTGATGTATATGTTAGAAAACTTGATGGCTGATTTGCGGCGTGTTTATTGCCTGTACCGTGTTTCGACGCTGGGACAGGTTGAGAAAGATGATATTCCCATGCAGAAGCAGTATTGCCGCGAGTTCGTCGGGCAGCATCCTGGTTGGGAAATCATCAAGGAATTTTCGGAAAAAGGCGTTTCCGGTTTTAAGGTCTCAGCAAAAGACCGGGATGCCATTCAGGAAATTCAGCGTGATGCCTTGCAGAACAAATTCGATATTCTGCTGGTATTTATGTTTGACCGACTGGGGCGCAGAGAGGACGAAACGCCTTTTGTTGTGGAGTGGTTTGTCAAAAACGGCATTGAGGTGTGGAGCGCCAAGGAAGGGCAGCAGCGGTTTGATACTCATGTGGACAAGCTGCTGAATTATATCCGTTACTGGCAGGCGTCCGGCGAAAGCATCAAAACCTCTGTCCGCACCAAGACCCGAATGGAGCAGCTGACACAGGAAGGTCATTTTACCGGCGGCTGTGTTCCATTTGGTTATCGTCTGGAGCATAAAGGACGCACTAATAAGCGAAATCAGGATGTGGGCGACCTTGTGATCGACCCGGACGAAGCGGAGATCGTGAAACTGATTTTTCAGAAATATCTCTGCGAAGGGTATGGAGCGCAGCGCCTTTGCCGGTATCTTGCCGAACAGGGGATTACAAACCGAAAAGGGCGCAACATACCAACTACTTCGATCAACCGCATCATCAAGAATCCCATTTACACTGGAGTCATCCGGAATGGAGAAAGCCAATCAGAGGTGCTGCCGGAGCTTCAGATCATTGATACTGAGACTTATGAACGGGCACAGCAAATGATGGAGAAGCGTGTGACACATCACGGCGATGTACCGCTCAACACCAAGGGACGGTCTTTGCTGGTAGGCAATGTCTACTGCGGACACTGCGGAGGCCGCCTGACGCTGACCACCAGCGGACGAAAGCGTGTCCGAAAAGACGGGACTATCGTGCGGGAAACGAGAGCAAGGTATCAATGCCATTACAATGTCAGGCATCCCTGCGAATGCGACGGCCAATCTGGATATGGCGTAGAAAAGCTGGATAAATTGGTAGACCAAATCATTCGTATCCAGCTTGGGCGCATTCAGAACTCACCATCTCAAGAACTGATCGAAAAGCAGCAGGCCAAGGAGGTTGAACTCGTCAAGTCCAGACTAAACCTCTTAAATGAGCAGTATCGGCAGAAGCAGCGGGAGTATCAAGACCTGCGCGCTGAGACGATCAAGGTCATCCAAGGCACCAGCCGCTTGAATGCAGACCTGCTGAACAGCCTTGTCAGCGAGACTACGGAACAAATCAAACAGCTGGGAGTACAAATTCAGACCACCACAGCCGAGTTGGAAGAAACCGTACAGACGGCCAGCCAAGTGTTGCGGGAATATGATCAGCTGATAAGCTGGGCCGAGATGTATGACCACTGCACCTTTGAGGCAAAGAAAATGATCGTAGCCAAGTTTGTCAAGGCCGTTCGTGTGCGGCGTGATTATGAGATTGACATAGAGTTCAATGTGTCGTTTGAGGAATTTCAAGCATTGTATCTGGAGGGGGAGCCGGAAGAGGCAAAAAGGCCCGGAACAAATACAATTCTGGCAATGGAAACAAAAAAGTAAGGCAAGCATGACGCTTGCCTTACTGCTGGTGGACTCGAAGGGGATCGAACCCTCGACCTTACGGATGCGAACCGTACGCTCTCCCAAACTGAGCTACGAGCCCGGATATGAAATTTTTGAGATGGGAACCGCTTGCGGGCAACTGAGTTAGACTACCGAAAAAGAGGGGCTATAAGCAACCCGCTTCTCCTCCCAACTGCGCTACAGGCCCATATATGAAGTTTTCTGTGGGTATCATGCCCAACACTCAAGTATTATAGCATAATTCGGAGCGTTGTAAAGAGGTTTTTGAAAAAAAGTGAAAAGTGATATTGATAATTTGCCGGAAATGATGTATGATATCAAATACAGCCTTCCAGCGGACGGCGCTGACGCGTCCGGTCCGAGGCAAGGCCGCACTAGTCGGGGAGTTAGCGGTGCCCTGTACCTGCAACCCGCTACAGCAGGGATGAATCCCGGCCCCCGGATCTGCGTTGTGTCGTCTGACCCTGGTAAGTAGTGATGATGGATCGGTCCCGCGCAAGGTTGCACCGTGAACCGTGTCAGGCGGGGAACCGAGCAGCACTAAGCGGACCGTGATCTGTGCCGCGGGGGTCCCGCTCCTGAGCCGGCTGCCGGGGTAACGGACGTAGCGCTGATTCCAAAGGCCGGTGTGCGGTCTTGCCATGTGCCGGACAATTAAGGGAGGGGTGAAGCGACGCGGCTTTCCGCATCCTCCGCCCCTCCTTTTTCATTTTTATGGCGAGGTGACCGGTGTGTATCAGGCACTGTACCGAAAATGGCGGCCCCGTACCTTTGACGACGTGGTGGGGCAGGCCCATATCACCGATACATTGAAGCGGCAGGTGGAGACCGGACGGCTCTCCCATGCGTATCTGTTTACCGGTACCCGGGGGACCGGAAAGACCACCTGCGCCAAGATCCTGTCCCGGGCGGTCAACTGTGAGCACCCGGTGAACGGCAACCCCTGCAACCAGTGCCTCTCCTGCCTGGGCATTGAGAACGGCTCCATCCTGGATGTGCTGGAGCTGGACGCCGCCTCTAACAACGGCGTGGACCAGGTCCGCGCCCTGCGGGACGAGGCGGTCTATACCCCGGCGGCGGTGCGCAAGCGGGTGTACATCGTGGACGAGGTCCACATGCTTTCCACGGCGGCCTTTAACGCCCTGCTGAAGATCCTGGAGGAGCCGCCCGCCCATCTGATGTTCATTCTGGCCACCACCGAGCTCCACAAGGTGCCGGCCACCATCAAGTCCCGGTGCCAGCAGTTTTCCTTCAAGCGGATTTTGCCGGGAGACATCGCTGCCCGGCTGGCCTATGTGGCCCGCCAGGAGGGTCTGGAGCTGAGAGGGGAGGGGGCCGAGCTGCTGGCCCGGCTGGCCGACGGCGGTATGCGAGACGCCCTGTCCCTGCTGGATCAGTGCGCCATCCCCGATGGCCCCATCGGCGCTCAGGAGGTGCTGGACGCCCTGGGCCTGGCGGGTAACCTGGAGACCGCCCGCCTGATGGAGCAGATCGGAGCGGGGGATACCGCCGCCGCGCTGGAGACCCTGGCCCGGCTGTATGGCGCGGGCAAAGAGGTGGGCAGCCTGCTGGGCGAGCTGTCCGCCCTGGTGCGGGATCTGCTGGTACGCAAGACGGCACCCAAGGGCGGAGCGGCCCTGCTCACCGGCGGCTATGATGAGAATACCATGCGGAAACTGTCCAATCTGTTCCAGACGCCCCGCCTGGCCCAGATGCTGGGCGTACTTCAGTCCACCATTGCGGACCTCTCCCGCAGCGGCAACCGCCGCACTGACGCGGAGCTCTGCCTGATCCGGCTGTGCGACCCGGCGCTGGATGAGAGCCTGGCCGGACTCAATGCCCGACTGGCCCGGGTGGAGGAACTGGTGGCCGGTGGAATCCCCGCCGCCTGTTCGGTGCCGCCTGTGGCTCAGAAGCGGGTCCAGGAGAAGCCTCCGGTACAGCAGAAGCAGCCGGTGGATATCCCCCCCTGGGAGGAGGAACGGCCTCCTCTGCCCGAGGAGCCCGGCGAGCCGGTGGGCTACGACATGGAGCCTGCCCCCGCTGTGACGGAGCCTCCGGTGCGGGAAGCGCCCGCCCCTGCGCCTGCGGCGGCCCCGGCGGCGGATCTGTGGCCGGGTCTTGTGGCGGGACTGCGCAGCCGGTTCCCGGCGGTGTATCCCTTCCTGAGCAATCCCTCCGCGGTGCAAGGCGTGCTGGAGAACGGCACCTTGACTCTGTGGGTGGATACGGAGTTCACCAAGAGCATGGTAGGCACGGCCGCCCTGCTGTCTGCGCTGGAACAGATGGCCGGCAACCAGACCGGCGGTCCAGTGCACTGCGCGGTCAAGGTAGGCACGCCGCCCAAGGCGGCGGAGCGGCCCCAGGCACCTGCCGAGCACGACAATTTAGACGATCTGCTGGCCATGGGTCAGCAGTTTGACAACATTATTATTCAGGAATAAAAGGAGTTGCGACCTATGGCAAAAGGATTTAACAGCCGCGGATTTGGCGGCATGGGCGGCGGCATGAACATGAATATGATGAAGCAGGTCCAGAAGATGCAGCAGGACATGATGAAGATGCAGCAGGAGCTGGAGAACAAGACCTATACGGCTGCCGCCGGCGGCGGTGCGGTGAGCGCCACCGTGACTGGTAAGCGGGTGCTGGAGAGCGTCACCATCGACCCTGACGCTGTGGACCCCGAGGACGTGGAGATGCTGCAGGATATGATCGTGGCGGCTGTGAACGAGGCGCTGCGGGCCGCGGAGAGCGATTCCGCCTCCTCCATGCAGCAGCTGACCGGCGGTCTGAACCTGCCCTTCTAAAATAATCAACTGACAGGGACTGGCAGCATACGCGGCCAGTCCCTGTGTTGCGGTATACGGAAGATCAGAATGCTGGATGGAAGGTGACACTATGGCGACGGAAAAATCTGTCCAGATGTCCGAGCGATTCCGCATCGGCGCCCTGCTGGCGCTGACCGGTGGCCTGCTGGACGCCTATACTTATGTGATGCGGGGCGGTGTCTTTGCCAACGCCCAGACCGGTAATATTGTGCTGCTGGGTGTGCGGATGATCGAGGGGGATTGGGGCGGCATGGCCCACAGCTTTCTCCCCATTGTGGCCTTTGTGGCAGGGGTGATCGCGGCGGAGTTTATCCGGGCCCGCTATCAGCAGGGCCACGAGGTGCACTGGCGTCAAGTCACCGTGGGGCTGGAGCTGGCAGTGCTGCTGGCGGTCTCCTTTTTGCCGCAGTCGCTGAATGCAGTGGCCAATGTGGCGGTCTCTTTTGTGTGCGCGGTGCAGGTGGAGAGTTTCCGAAAGGTGCGGGGCAGTGCCTTTGCTACCACCATGTGTACAGGCAATCTGCGCAGCGGAACAGAGCAGTTTTATCAGTTCCTGCGTACGTCCCAACGGGAGCATCTTGTACGGGCCATGCGGTACGGCGGCGTGATCCTGTTCTTCATTGCCGGAGCGGCGCTGGGTGCCTGGTGCAGCCGGACGCTGGGCCTGTATGCGGCCGCGGTGGGATGCGTGCCTCTTCTCATTGCGCTGTTTCTGATGTGTGTTCAGGAAAAATCCTGAGAATAACGAAAAAAGTGCTTGACAATTATAGATGTGTCTGATACAATACAATGCGTTCGGTCGAGAAAACCGCAACGCATATGGGGGTATAGCTCAGCTGGGAGAGCGCTTGAATGGCATTCAAGAGGTCAGCGGTTCGATCCCGCTTATCTCCACCATGAAAGTACTGGGAAAGTACACGAGAAAGCCTTGAACCCGTAAGGGTTCAGGGCTTTCCTTGTTACTTGGCTAAGTGTCGTGAGGTATTGGCTTTGTAGCCAATACCTCGTGTCTTTTCGTGCCTAATCTTGGCTTTTGATGGGGAGTTCGGAGCGTTGGCTATGGATTTGGCTCCTGGCTACGAGCCAAAAATCGGGGAAATTCCTCATTTTTTAAGTTCATTTGACAACCGTGGACAAAGTTTCTGACCTGTGATAAAGTGTAACTAATCTAGCGGTGATGATTTTGACAAAAAATAGTCACAGGGGGAAATGACCATGGCAGCACCAGTATGGAGCATAGATAACAAAGAGCTGGCAGAACAGCACGTAATAGAAGGCAACAGCTTTCGGCTGGAAGTCGAGCGACTGAAGGATAGATGGAATAACGAAGAAAAAGTTTCAGTCACGGCGTATCGTTTGGGAAACGCTGAACCTGCCCTTTTGGGGACGACACAGCTGGAACCAGTAGACCTTGAGGGCGGCTTGGCAGCGTTTAAGAAATACGGTGTCATGCTCTCCCGATCTGATTGTATCGAAATCGCAAAGTGTATTCGGGAAAACTATTATAGTTTCCATCCCCTCCCCTGCTACGATGGCAGTACCATTGACGAGAGCTGCTTACAGGATATTCTTGAACTGCTGGGCAACATGATTGAGGGCAACCATATTGAAGCTGCCACCGTAAAGCCCCGGCATCTGCCTGACAGCTGCATCATATACCCTATTCCCGTCAAACTCTTTAATGAGGAGATACAGCGGAGCCAGTTTCAAGCGATCACCCCGAAAGCAATCCAGGAGTACCTATATCAAGGCGGATTTACACTGGTAAACCGGGGCAGCTTGGATTATGTGGCCTCCACAGGAGACGGAAAAAGCAAGCAAAAGTGTGTTTGCCTGTATAAAGAAAAAATGAAAGATTTCGTCGAACAAGCTGGGCAAGAAGGGCCGCAGGCATGAGAAACCAGACATTGAGCGCCTTTCCCTACTACGGCGGGAAAGCGGCCCTGGCCCCTGTCATCTGTGATATGCTGGACTACACCAACACAGAAATATTTATTGAGCCCTTTGGGGGCGGCGCCCGTGTCCTGCTCAATAAGCCGAGGCACCCTGTTGAAATTTATAATGACGCCAGCGCCGGTCTCTGTGCGTTTATGCGGTGCATGAGCGACCCTCAGAAAGCTCAGGAGGTCATTTACCGGCTTTATGATACCGACTATACCCCTGAGACCTTCTATGCCGCTGTGAAGCTCAGAAACGAGGAAGAGGACGACTATTTTTCCGAGTTAAAACGCCAGTTCAAACAATATCTGAGCCTGCTAGGCAAGAAATATACAGCTACGGATATGGTTGAAAACTTCCAGTTGCTTCGACAAAGCATAAATAAATGTACGGTACAAATGGACTGGTCACCCCTCCAGCGGCTAAAGTTGAGAGGGACACTGACAGAAACAGAAGTTGCCCAGCTTACCCAGTTTCAGAAGGAGACTGAGGATTTTTTGACACTACTCCGCCCCATCTATGCGGATGTACTACGGGAGCAAAGCGATGAGCTTGCGCCTGAGGCTGTCCATACTTATATTCAAAGACTGTCGGCCCAGGTGAAAAAGTTATCAGCCGAGGTAGAACCTGAAAAGCTTGCCCGGAAAGCTGCATTGGAAAAGAGAATACAAACAATTCAGCATGGGAAGCCAAACCGGATTGACGCAAAGCGGATAGAGGAACAATTCAGACAGCAGCTCTATCAGTCTGCCTACTTCCATACACTTAACAATCATGAATTCAGTTTTGCGGATGATGTTAGTTTAGCGGTTGCAACATGGATCGTTTATACCATGAGCCGTGACGGAATGGGGACTGCATTCAGCCCTCAGAAATTCAAAACCAATGAACAATACCATGCACAAATCAGCAGACTGTATGATGTGGCAGAGCGTATGAATGGCGTACAGGTCAGCCAGTCAGGTGCATTGATGTATCTGATGGAATGTAGTTACTTAAATGACAAAACCGCTTGCTTTTACCTGGATCCTTCCTACCTAGATCCGGAAGATGAGCAAAAGAATTTGGGGAGTGTATATAAACTCTCCTCCGATTACGCAAACCATGAATTGCTGCTCAAAACCATTTGTAACGCAAAGGCAAAAATTGTAATCAGTAACTATGATGTTCCACTATACAACGCATATCTCCAAGCGCCCCAATGGAAGAAATACGAGGTTGATACCAAGACAAGCGTGGGAGGTAAGGCCGACAACTATCGGACGGAAGTAATCTGGAAGAATTTCGATTGACTTTGAACGGCAAGTGTAGTATTCTGATTATGATAATAGTAGCTTTAAGAAAGTTACCGAGTTACTAAGTTACAGATAATCAACACAAAATCCTGTACTCATTTATATGGGTACAGGACTTTCTGCTTTTACCCCTCCCATCTCACCAATCCATAGGTGCATATTCCGGCTATTTCGTCAGCATTCAAGAGGGCTGTGTCAGCGTTATAGTTTAGTTGTGGTTGAGAGATAGAACTTGACCGATA
The DNA here is from genome assembly GCF_017811815.1 of Flavonifractor sp. AGMB03687. Taxonomy (GTDB): domain Bacteria; phylum Bacillota; class Clostridia; order Oscillospirales; family Oscillospiraceae; genus Flavonifractor. The sequence goes on along the minus strand of NZ_JADKZI010000004.1, from coordinate 163,362 downwards.
ACTAATTTAAGGAGTGTGTACTATGGATAAGAAGTTCATCATTAACCGGGTTGACCTGGGGCAGAGAGTGACTGGGTATGAGGTCTTTAACCCCGGTGTGAATGGCGGCGAGGTGATTGGTATGACCGCCAAGCAGTTGAGTGAGGCGGTCAAGTCCGGTGAGGTGCTGGGGATGGTGCTGGACGGTAGCGGGGCCTTGAAGCTGGACGAGGCCAAGGGGTTCCGGGCCATCATGGTCAAGACGGGCGTGGGGACTCTGACCAGCACCGACCCGGCAGCGGTGGCAAATCTGATGTACACGGTGTACCACCGGGACGGAGAGAACTACAAGGTAATTTCCTCCCGGTTTGGCCGTCAGACCTTCTGCGCCGATAAGATCAAGGCTCTGCTTGACCTGGGAGCTGTGAATGGTGTGGTGCTGGACGGTGACACCATCAAGTGTGCCTGGGAGTGGGAGGAAATGCCCCAGGGCAAGACAGTGAAAAAATAAGGAAACAGTAAGCGGGTCACCCGGTCAGGGTGGCCCGCTCAGTTTAAAAGGGAGGTGAAGCAGATGTGCCATATTGCAGAGCTGGTGATTGGGGGTTGTGTACTGATTGCCATGACCACCCTGGGAGTGGTGGCGATCCTGGGGGTTCTGGGGGTGCTGGAGAGGACTTTTGGGGTGCTGGGGGGTATGTGGTATGCAGAGGAGGAAAAGGGGGTGAAACAAGCCCCAGAGGGTGAGGAAAAGATGTAAGGGGGCCTTTGGAGCGGCGTAGCCCGGCAGTGAGCAAAAAATAGGGATACTCTGCTGTTCCCAGCATTTTTATATTATAATATTGAGGAGGTGAACAAGTACAAAAGATAAGAAAACTGGTTTTTACATTTGAAAATTAGGATAGACAGTAAGCGATACATGGCTTAGAAGAGTGGGGATACAGTAGAGGCGGTTTGACCAAATTACCAAATTACCAAAAATTTTGTGATAAGAGAGGCGTAGAAAGATAGTGACAACAAGTTTTATGGAAAGGGGGTGTGAAAATGTTTGAAAATTATATTGATAGTAATGAGCCATGGGGAATTTCCAGTACCCAAGAAGATAGTTGGGACCCCAATGCACCGGAAGAGGTGCAGGATGATCTCGAAGACCGTTATGCTAGGATGCTTGATGAACTGGAAAAGAAGGAGCGACTTGAACAGGAGCGGCGGGCATTTGAGGGGAAACGCTTGCAAGGGAAAAATGCCCATGCATATAAGCACGGCTTAGATAATCAAAAAATATACAGTTTAAAAGTAGAAGGAAAATCATACCGTGAAATTGGGCGGCTATTGGGGTGTTCTCCTAATACCGTAAGAAATCGGCTCAATAAGTTTCGCAAGTAAATAGAACATAGGTCCCGAATCTGCACAGACGTATTTTGCACAGGAAATACATAGGTATTTTCAAAGAGAACAAGGCTATATAGAAGAGTTTACAACTAAAAAAATTCTTCTACCGCTACGCCTACATTGGAAATATGGGAGATAGGGATGCACACAGATGTACCCTTCAAATATAAAAAAAGAAAGGAGACTTGATGTTAAATTTAAAAACAGATGTTAATGCCTTGGCTTGCATTTTCTACCTATATGGTTTAGAATGAGGTTACGAGGCAAAAAAATAGTGCGGCAGGGATAGAGGGCGGCAACCCTCTATCCCCTGTACAGGTGTCGTGACCACCATGCACAACTGCGTCAGCAGTACCACATCCACAGTATAATGCAATCTTGTTGAATTAGCAAGGTGCGTTATACGAGTTGTGTAAAGCACATAGCAAGATCATTTCGTGCGTGCATGGGTATCTTTATACCTGTGTGCGCTCTTTTTGTCTCGGCGGCAGAAGCTCAAGGGGAGACAGATTGGCTCTGTCCCCCTTGGGTGGAAGCTGTTGAGAGTCAATAAAAAAGCCGTCACTGTGACGGCACGGGAGGAAAACGTAATGAAAAAGGCGATCATATATGGTATGTCCCTGGCCCTGATTTTATCCATGACAGCCTGCGGTGGTTCCAATGAAAACGCCGCTGATAAGAGCCAGGAAACCAGCACCCCCGAAGTCTCCCAGTCCATGGAGAGCAGTACCCCCACCCCAGAGCAGACCACCCAGACCGCACCCGAAACCACCCCCACCCCGGAGAGCGTTTCCACTCCTGCCCGGGATGATACCACGGAACAGGAGCAGCTTTTCACCGATTGTAGCGAGACCATGTATGCAACCACCACAGTCAATGTACGTTCCAGTTATAGCACCAACAGCGATAAGTTGGGTAGCTTAACCAAGGCTCAGTCCGTTAAGCGCACTGGTATTGGTACTGGAGCTGCAGCAGGATGGAGTAGAATAGAGTTTAATGGTAAGGTAGCCTATGTATCTAGTGACTATCTCAGTGCAACCAAGCCACAAGTAAGCACTGGAAGTAATGGTGGTAGTTCTAGTGGTCAGACCAGCAAGCCCAGCACAGGTGGTTCTGGTGGTAGTTCTGGCGGTCAAACCAGCAAGCCAAGCACCTCAACAGGCGGAAGCACATCTAGCGGAGGTAGTGATCAGGTAGGTCAACCACCGGCTAGCGGTGGGTTAGGTGGTCTTATAAACAGAGAACCACCTTCTAATTCTAATCCAGACGCATTTAATGATACTAGTGTTAAAGAGAACGCAGGCATCAATGTAAATTAAATATACAGTACATGAAGAGGTGGCTAAATGCCATCTCTTCAGCACTTATTAGGGTTAATTGGAGGTTGAAATGATGAATATACCAAGTTATTCAAATCAAGACACTAGTAAAAGTGCTAATAACAAGAATAAGATAGTAATTATTGCTGGAGTTGCAATTGCTGTTGTGATAATTGGTGCAGTGATAGCTGCTATTTTACTGGGATCAAGTGATAATAGTATTAATCAACCAACAAATACTGCTAATACAGAAGATAATGAAATATATGCACCAGAATTTGATTCTAGTGGACCAGAAATAGAAATAGACGAATCTCCTATTTTAGATGTACCACCTGAGGTTGATTGGGAGGAGCCACCAGTTTTAACTTACTATAATGAAGATGCTGACACAAACTCTGATGGTCATGTAGACAAGGCTGAGTGGGAAGTATGGGTATCCGAGCATACTGAGGACCTCAACCAAGATATGATTATATCTGATGAAGAAAAATCCGTTTATGAGTCTAACGACGAAGAGGCTAAAGAAGAATACCAGCCAACTAAGGCTGAGGATATAAAGGAGCCAACAGAGGAAGAGTTAGATGCAATCAATGAAGCAGGCAGAGAAGCAGCCGAGGCAGCTGGACAGGGTTTGGCAGGTCTTATAAACAGAGAACCACCTTCTAATTCTAATCCAGACGCATTTAATGATACTAGTGTTAAAGAGAACGCAGGCATCAATGTAAATTAAATACTAAACATTGGAGGTGATAAGCATGAAAGTAGCTTTGAAATCTAGGCTATTAGCTTTTTTATTAACTATTGTAACAATAATGTCATTATTAAGTACAACTGCAAGCGCTGTTGATTATGTAGATGTTTGGCAGTCTGCAGGTGGATCTGGTGCAAATAATGCTTCTGTTACTTCAGGAGGAGTTTGGGCACCAAGATACCAAGGATTTAGAATAGCTATACTAGACTATGCAGGAAAACCAGCGTTTACGTTTGCTGGGAAAGATTACTTAGACTTGTTATTTTCTTACCCATATAATTGTAGCTACTATGGGTTGGAGAATAAGACAGATGGATATAGAAAAGCTAGTATATATAGATCTGACTGGGAGTCTAAGTGTTATGCAGTTACAATAAGTGACTTATATTCAGCTATCAATTCGGGGCAACTTGGATTTAATACAAACGGAACAATGGCTGAGACTAACTCAAATTTAAAGAACATACCTTATCATCTAGATAGGCAAAACGGATACTGGTACAAACAAGGGACAAAAGTTAAAGCAAAGATGTATGGTGCATCTGATGATAAAATAGATATAAATGCAGCTCTATTTGCTATACTAAACTTAAGAGATGAATATTCATATTTTTGGCAGCCTAAAAGTGATATATTTGTTGGTCAACCCTATTCAAGTGCAGAGCTTAATGCTTTAGCAAATAATCAAACAACTCCAATGGACCTTATGGGTTCTAGGAAGCTAGTAATATCAGTAGAGCCAATAATATGGAACCAGTTAAGAATAAGTGCATCACAATTCAGCAGATATTCAGTTTATGGAACTCAAACAGACATAGGGTTTATATGCAAAAAGTTGATTGAGTGGGGAACTGACTTTGCTGGGTCAGATGGTGGTGGAAAGAATGGTGGTTACGACTGGTCTCTATTCGGTAAAGTAGGTCGTAAAGCAATGGTCTTAACTAAAGGTATAAGAATACACTATTATCATAATGGAACTGAAGATATTCAACAAACTTGGGTTATAGACCCACCAGTAGATAACGGAAAAGCAGTTGACAATGACACTGTTGCTGCTATGCAGCCTGGATGGTCACTTCATCTTTACCAATTAAGAGGTAGTGACGACCAAACTCATACTTATGATAGCCATAATTATCCAATAACTGATCCTGGGCCTCATGGAGATAATCCAAACTATAAAGAGCATCCAGCACCAGATCCAAAGACAGACCCATGCACATCTGACAAAATAAACAGTCTATTAGATAAAGCACATTACAGAATAGTAAAAGTATATGACCAAGAAGTCCTATATGTGCATTATGATGATGAAGGATACCCTTATTTTGAAAAGGGGGTTGAGCATATATCAACCCATGTAAGAGAGCAAACACTTCCAAAAATAGAAGTGCAAGATGAGATGCCAGAGTATAAGCTGGTTGAGTGGAAATACACTTATGACCAATATGTCCCAGTAACAGAGGGTGGAACAGAGAGTACAAAGTGGGAAGATGAGCCAATAGCAGGTAGAACAGTTGTTAATAGTGATATAGCCGCTTGATATACTCCATTTACAGATGGAGTATATTTTTTATTGGGAGGGAATTTAGCCATGATGAGTGGTATGTATGTGGTTCAGCGGGGTCAGCAGTATGCAATATTCACGCCCCAGGGAATACAGATCGGTCTTCTGTTCTTGGGACAGGATGGCCAGTACGCCAAGGATGTGGCCACTCTTGGCCCCATTACCAAGGCACTGGCGAAGCGTTGGGGTGTGAATCCAAAGGATTAAAAACACATCCGACCAGGGGGGCAGCGTATTGTGCTGCTCCCCTACTTTTTGTGCTTTTTCAAGCACTTTTTTTGATACGTAAGTTAGGCTAGTTGTAATGATGTATTTGACCTATTTTATAAATTTGCTGTTTTAGTTGCTGGAAAAGCAAGAACGGGCAGAGGGCTAGTTGAGATCGAGAAAGATACACGCACTATTAAATACGTGGATGAGTTGATGGTTTATCTAGGATGTTTCAATAAAAAATGACACAAGAAATGATACAGACAACGATAAATCTTATTGTTTGAAGGTGTTTGAAAGAAAAATATCTAGGTCAAGACGAAAAAAGGAAGTAGAGAATTTTTCCTTGTGAGAGTAGGTAAAATGGATGGATTTTTAAAATAGAAAAATCGAGTAGGGAGAGTTAGAAAAAATAGGAATCTTACATGAAATAGGCTAGTTGAGAATGTGGGCGGGAAATGTTCCAAATGTTCCCAAGTGCCTGAAATGACACAGATAAAAGCATAAACGCTCAGACCTGTTTCATTGAACTTAACTATCATATAGGGCTTGAATGAGTTTATTGGGTTCCGGCCCATTCTGGATAATCGTCTAATTACAAGGGAGATATTCTGGCTATTCTCGCCGCTGACACCCATATTTCATGGCGTTATAATGTTCAAAAATTAGATCGTGTATGAAAGGACTTAGTATTTAAGCAGTTTTGTATTCCATGGTGAAAGACATATCTAGGGAGGTTTTTACCATGGATCGCATTTATACAGGGGTGCTTTTCAACAAGAAGAAACATGAAGAAATTGGCCAACCTCAGCAGATAGATGTTGGCCGTTTAGTTGAAATTCAAGCCAGGCAACTCCGTGATACTTATAAGGTGGACTGCCTAGACGCAAAGCAGTTGCAGGCTGTCCTCAATGTCGGGGAGAGCAATGTCTACGACTGGCTGAAGAAGTGCCGCTTTGTGCGGACAATAGGCCGCCGCAAAGTGGTGCCAATTATAGCGGTTGCCAATTATTTAGTTACCGGAATTTGTTAAGGAGGGCATAAAAATGAGTAAGAGTAAGAAAATTGTTAGACGGCCAAACGGTGAGGGCAGCGTTTACCGGATGAAAGACGGGCGGTACGGTGCGGCTTACAGTCTTGGAAAAGATGAAGGCGGCAAGCGGCTCCGTCATGTGGAGACAGGTAAAACGGAGCAAGAAGCCCTGGACAAAATGCACCTCTGGCTCAGTAAGAATGGGTACTTAGAGGAGGAAAAGGTGGTTATTAACGGACAGGCCACTGTGGAGGAATTTGTGGAGGAGTTCAAAAAATATGGTTTGAAGGACAGCGGCATTTCTGATGTGACCTATGATAACTACTGTAATATGTTGCGTCCCTTTGCTTCTGCTTTTACTGGGTGGCATATAGGTGAGATAGACACTGACGAGATAAACAAGTTTTTTGCTCGCATGTCAAATGAAACGGTAAATGGGCATTATCAGTATGGGCAGACGAGCTTAAAACGCACTGCATATTTGGTCGGCAGAATGTTTAAGAGGGCTGTTCGTAAGAACTATCTGCCACATAATCCAATGGACAATGGTGAGTTCAAAAAGCCTAAGGCAAAAAAGGTTTCTAAGGAGATTACGGCTTTAGCTGCTGATGAACTGTCCGAGATCATGTCTGCATTGAAACAGCATGACACAATATATCCTGTTGTAAATGTTATGATTCATACAGGTATGAGAACACAGGAGGCATTAGCGCTTAAATGGGGAGATATAGATTTTGAAAGTGCTTGTATTAGCATTAGCCGTGCCCTTACAAAAAAGATGGTGTTTGATGAACACGGCAATCGAACATCTGCGGAAACAGTAGTTGGCTTGCCGAAAACTAAGGCGGGTACAAGAGAAATTCTTGTACCTGATAGTTTAATTGAGTATCTGATGGAGTGGAGAAAAAAAGCACCTACAGTTAGCAAAACAAAAACCTCTGATGAAGATTTTGTTTTTGGAACGGTTAAGGGGCCATCGTGGACTTGTGACGGCTTCCGAACTGCTCTTAATCGTTATTTGAAGAAGTCAGGAACTGGAGTGGATAGGTTACGGCCTCACCGTCTGCGGCACACCGCTGCAACCTTGTTAAGTAATCAGCCTGATGCTACGGTCTTTCATGTTATGCAACTATTGGGCCATGAGGATAGTCGTATGGCTCAGAAGTATGTAGATAAACAGAGAGAAGAGAGGGCAAAAAAGAATAAAGAGATGTTGGAGCAGATTTCAAAAGGGTTAGTCTTTTAAATGGCTAATTGGGGGTGGCTCCCGATTTGGCTAAAATTTATCTAATTAAAGTGAATGGGATTTGGGTAGCATAGTTTAGTTTTGATGTGGCATTTTTGCTTTTTTGGTGGTACATAAAGTAATGTTGAAATTGGGGTAAAATTCAAATTATTTCCATGGCATTCAAGAGGTCAGCGGTTCGATCCCGCTTATCTCCACCAAAAAGACCTGAAATCATAAGATTTCAGGTCTTTTTTCTTTTATTTGGCAGCTTCGTTGACGCAGCGCAGGGCATTCAGGCTGCGGGGGTAGCCGATGTAGGGCAGACACTGGGAGATCACATCGATGAGGAAGAGCTTGTCGTTGCCGATGCGCAGGTTGGCGGCGGCGTGGCTGATCAGCTGGGGCTCGCACCCGCCCTGAGCGGCCAGAAAGCAGAAGGTGATCAGCTCCCGCTGGCAATAGTCCAGTCCGCCTCGAGTGTAATAGTCGCCGAAGCAGTTACCGGCCAGCCAGCGGTTGATGTGGCGGCTCTCCTCCGGGCCGCTGTCCTGGAAGCCCCGCATCTGGTCGCCGAAGATATCCACCTGAGCCTGGTTGCCTGCCTTGATCCGGGTATCCGGCGTGGTGGTGCCCTGCTCCGGAAGGGGAATGGACATGCCCTGCTCCTGCAAGACCGCATTGGTTGCATACAGGAAGGGGAGCGTCCGGCCAAGGCCCAGATAGGCGGTTCCCTGGTAGACCACTTCCCGGAGTTCCACAGGCGTCATACCGCTTTTGAGGGCGCCCGGTACCATGGCACGGAAGGTGTCCAGCCCCTGACAGCCCATAAGGGCGGCCAGAATAGCCATAAAACGGGTTTTGTCGTCCAGTTTGCTCTGACGAATTACTTCATCGAAGGCAAAGTTGGAAAAGAACACGGAAAATTCCGAGGCGCTCTGTGCCAGCCCGAAGGGGTCTTGGTCAAAATGCGCCTCACAATATTCCTTTGTAGACAGAGATACTTCCATAGGATGACCTCCCATAAGAGACTCTTTTATGGCACTATTGTAGACCCAGTTTTCGTCCCTGTCTAATGCCTGTTTGCTTCCGGTAAAAATGCCTTTTGTGCATAGATGGATGTAGCCGGTTGTGCCTGTTCAAAACGTGGGAAACATGCTATGATAAATTCACGGTCCATAAAAAGAAATGGGGAAGACAAATGCGATACGAGGGTACCATTTACCGCCCGCCGGGAGAGCGGCACAGCTATCTGCTCCAGGTGACGGTGGGCTGCTCCCACAATGCCTGTACCTTTTGCGGGATGTATAAGGATAAAGTGTTCCATGTGCGGGATATGGCGGATATTCTGGAGGATATCCGCATGGCCAAAGCCTATTACGGAGATGTGACACGGGTTTTTCTGTGCGACGGCGACGCCATCGGCATGGAGACGGAGGACCTGCTGCGCATACTCCGGGCGCTCTATGAGGCCTTTCCGTCCCTGACCAAGGTGGGCGTCTATGCTGGTCCCCGCTCCACTTTGAGTAAGACGCCGGAGGAGCTGCGGGCCCTGCGGGTGGCGGGCCTGACCCGGGCCTACCTGGGGGTGGAGACGGGCAGCGATGCGCTGCTGAAGCAGATCGGAAAAGGGGTGGATGCCTCGCAGATGCTCCAGGCGGGGACCATGCTGAGGGAGGCCGGACTGGACCTGTGGGCCATGGTGTTGCTGGGGCTGGCGGGCAGCGGAACCGGCCTGGTCCACGCCCGGGATACCGCGGAACTCATTAACCGCATGAAGCCCCGCCATCTCTCTCTGCTGACCCTGGTGCTGGAGCCGGGTACCAAGCTGTATGCTGACTGGAGACAGGGAAAGTTTGTCCCCTGCACGCCGGAGGAAATCTTGCGTGAGGTGCGTTATCTGGTGGCCAACCTGACGGTGGACCCGCTGCATTTCACCTGCGACCACGCCTCCAACTACCTTCCCCTGAAGGGGACCCTAGGGGAGGAGCGGGAGCGGTTCCTAGCTGCCCTTGACGCTGCGCTGGAAGGGAAGCGGCGCATTCGTCCGGAGAACAGTCGCCGGGTGTGAGCCAAGATTGACTTCCAGGCCAGGCTTATGGTAAAATAAATACAAGATAGTAAATTTATCTTTATTTTGGGAGGGCACAATGCCGAAGGTCGCCTATTCAGAGGAGGAGCGGGAACAGATCCGGGGCAGGCTGATGACCACAGCCCTGGAGCTGATGGCCAAGCAGGGGATCCAGCACACCACGGTGGAGCAGGTCTACACCGCGGTAGGGATCTCGCGCACCTTTTTTTACTCCTTCTTTGCCAGCAAGGAGGACTTGATCGTGGAGGCCCTCTACCTTCAGCAGTCCAGGGTGGTGGCCTATGCCCGCCGCCTGATGGAGGACCCCGCCCTCAGCTGGCGGGAGGGGGTGCGGCAGTTTCTCCATGCCTGCTGCTATGGCGAGCGCAGCGGCATTGCGGTCATGAACATGGAGGAGCAGAAGCAGCTTTTTCGGCGGATGTCTCCCGAGAGCTATCAGACCTTTCGGGAGAAGCAGGCCCTGCTCTTTGGCCGTCTGCTGGAGTGCTTCGGCGTTCCGGCAGATGCGGCCAATATCCAGCTGTTTACCAACCTCAGCCTGGCAGCCATTATCATCCGTCGGGCGATTCCGGAAAGTCTGCCTATGCTGGTACCGGAGGCGGTGGACCGCACCGTGGAGGTTCAGATCAACGCCATTGTGGACTGCCTGGCGGATATGCGCCGGGAAACGTCCCAATAATCCGTCCGAATGCAACGGTTTTGCCCTGGATTCAGACGGATTTCTTTTTCCATATAATAAAAACAAAATTAGAAAATTATCTTTATTTTGTGCTGGGGATTGCGGTCTGCCTGAGGGCGGAGCGAACCACATACAATCATCAAACAGGAGGAAGCAGGTATGGGTATTTTCAGCAAGCTGTTCAAGGGTCCGGAAGTGGACGTGGAGAAGAGTAACGCCAACGCCAGAAAGATGCGGCTGCTCTTTGATCAGGTGGTGGAGAACGGCGGGGATTACCGCATCATTTTCGGCTACACCGAGGACGTGGCGCGGTTCAACTACGGCTTTGTCCACGGCAGCAAGACCAGGATCGGGAACCTGATCGTGGGATGGAATGAGGCCCCCCAGACCATCGTGGTGGTGCCCACGGTGCCCGACCTCTCCGGCTGCGGCGATCCTACTTACTACCGCCGGTCCGAGATTTTGAAGGCCTACCGCAACAAGTACCCCACTGATGCCTTCATCATCTATCCGGACAAGAAGAGCTATATCGGCATCAATGCTTACGACTGGCTGGAGGACGAGAGCCTGTACGTCTATGTGTCCCAGGAGGGAGAGCTGTCGGCCTTTACCGAGTTCTTCATGAACCAGTTTGCCAAGAAGTGAGGGAGCGGACATGTCCCTTGGCACCATAGGAGCCTTTTTGGTGGTCCTGCTCCTGGTATTTGTGGTGGGTAACCTGTGGTTCCACCTGGTGGAGGGGGTACTGAAGTGGCTTAAAGGTCTGTTCCGGGGCCGTAAGGAGCCCCCGGCGTGGCATCCTCTGCCCCCGGAGCAGGAGGACGATAACTCCTGAAACAGAACACTCCCCCGGTGCCGCTGTCTGTTCCAGCGGTGCCGGGGGAGTTTCCTTGGGAAAGGGTTATGCCTCAAAGCTCTGGCAGAAGCGCATCAGAATGGTAGCTACCTCAGCGCGGGTGGCGCTGCTGGCAGGGGAGAGGGTAGATGTACCGGTGCCCTGGATCAGGCCCTGGGCCACCGCCCAGGCCATGGCCTCCTGGGCAAAGGAGCTGATGGAGCCGCTGTCGCTGTAGCCGGACAGATCGGCGGCGGAGGTGGTGTCCCAGCCCTTGTACGCGGCGTAGCGGTAAAGAAGGGTGGCCAGTTGCTCCCGGGTGATAAGGTCGTCGGGACCGAAGGTACCGTTGCCGTAGCCCAGCAGAAGCCCCTCCTGAGAGGCCCAGAGGATGGCCTCGGTGTCATACCGGCCCTCCGCCACATCGGAGAAGGAGATGGTACCGTCCACAGCGGGGGAGCCCTCCATCCGGTAAAGAGTGGTGGCCATCATGCCGCGGGTGGAGGTGGTGGACGGGCTGAAGGTGGTGGTAGAGGTACCGGTCATCAGCCCCTTCTCATAGACGTAGTGCACGGCGCTGTCGTACCAGGACCCTGCCTCCACGTCGGTGAAGAGCGTGGTGGACTGACTGTCGTAATCGGACACGCCGGAGAAGTCGTTGACCTTATCGGTCATGGTAAAGTAGATGGAGGCGGTCTGATTGGTCTGTTCACCGGAGCCGCCCATGGCGCCGGGATCAAAGCCGCCCGGCCGTTCCATCTGGGAGGGATCGAAATCCTCCGGAAGCTCCGGGCGGTCCTGGCCGTCCTCCGGAGGCTGGCCGGGTGTCATACCGTCAGCAGGAGGCGCACCGGGGAAATCACCCTCCGTGGGCGGTTCGCCGGGCATGGTGCCGTCGTCCGGTCTGCCGCCGGGTCGGCCAAAGCCTACGTCAGTGCCGGTGTAGCACTGCTGCTTGGCCTCATCGGTGAAGCCGGTGACGGTGGTGATGTCATAGACACCGGCGGTCTCCGCACCGGTCACATCGCCGCCCACGTAGACGAAGTACTGCTCACCCACCGTCAGATCGGCGCAGGAGAGGACCGCGCCCTGGTACCAACGGGCATTGGAGCCGGCCACTTCATCCTTGTCCGGGTCGTAGGCAAAGACCACATTGCCGTCGGTGTCGGTGACGATGATGGCCTCGTCGGCACTCTGAGAGGAGGAGAACTGCAGGTTCATGGTGACCTGGTTGGAGTCATTGGAGTCATCAGCCTCTGCCCAGTCCATGGTGGAGCCCAGAGCCAGCACGGTGCCCCCGTTCACATAGGAGCCCCGGTCGGAATCCAGGCCGGAGTCAGAATTGGGATTGGCCATAGCCACCACGGTACCCCCGTTGATGACCAGATAGCCGTTGGAGTCGATGCCGTCGCCCTCATTGCCCAGGCCGGCCAGGATATGGAGGGAGCCGCCGTTGATGGTGACCACAGAGACCCCGTCCTCATTGACGTTGATGCCGTCGTTCTGGGAGTAAATGTTGACCTGGCCGCCGTTGATGGTCAAATGGAGTTCGGTGTCCAGACCCTCATAGCCGGCGGTGATGTTGAGCACGCCGGTGCCCTCCTCCTGGCCGTCGATGTTCATAGACTGGTAGGAGTAGAACGCGCCATCGATTTTCATCCGCTTTTTCTGAAGGGCCACGCTCTGGGAACTGCTGCTCTCACCGCTCTTGTACTTGGCCTCCAGCATGCGGTAGATGTTTTCACCGCTGAAGTTGTTTACGGTACCGTCTGCCAGAATCACGTTGGCGCCTGCGTCGGCGGTGTCTACCGTGTGGGACCAGGCGGTCTGGTCCTCCCAGGTGTTGTCGCATTCATACACGCTGTAGAACACCAGGGCGGGGGCCACGGTGCAGGTCACGTCCACCCCGTTGAGAATCAGGGTGACTTTGGCGTCAGGGTCGGTAAAGGTATCGTTGGAATCCCCCAGATCGATCCAGATCTGACCGTACCATTCTCCCTCCAGCACATAGGTGCCCGGCTGGGTGATGTGGAGGACCGCGTTCTCATAAGCCTCCTCCGCCGTGTGCATCATGTCGGTGGGTACGCTGCTGCCGCTGACGGGGAGGGTGGCAAAGATGTAGTCCTCATAGCCCTCAGCAGTGTAGTAGTAGGCCCACTCCTGGTCGCCGTCGTAGTTGACCTTGACGAACTGGTCCGGGTCCAGCTCCGGATAGTAGTAGATGTCGTGGGCAATGTAGACGGCCTCGTCTCCCGGCTGGGTGCCGGTGTAGTATTCGGCGGGGGCGTCATCCACCTCGTCGTGGACCTGGCTGGGGTCGGCGTGCCAGGTGTAATCGTATTCGTTCACTGCCGCCCCGTCCAGGGAGGCGGAGTGGCTGTAGGTCCCGTCGTCCTGCTGAACGGAGTCCAGCACGATCACATGGGTGTCTTCATCCTCGTCCGCCGCCGACGCCGCCGGCGCTATGGCGGCCAGCAGACAGAATGCCAGCAGCGGGGATAAAAACCGATGGAACTGTTTCATCAATCGTATGCCTTCTTTCCAAGTGATTTGGATAGGGAATCATCCATCCTGTCTCAGCATACGCCCCCAACCTAAAGCCAACTTAAAGAACCGGCCAAATCCGGCAGCCCTCCCTTTGTGGATTGCATTTTTGCGGGCCCACCTTTATAATTGAGATAAATACTGATTTTCTTTTTCGGTTTTATAATGATGGTGGTTACTATGGCGCGAAAATCTTATTCGGATGAGGAGCGGGAGCGCATCCGGGAGGCATTACTGACCACGGTGCTCCAGTGCATCGCGGATCGTGGACTGACCCACAGCAGCATTAACGTGCTGTGCCGGAAGGTGGGTATCTCCAAGACCTTCTTCTACAGCTTCTTTTCTTCCAAGGAGGAGCTGGTGCTGCAGGCCCTCCGCTGCCAGCAGCCCAAGCTGCTGGCCTATGCCAGGGAGCTGATGGAGGACCCCGCCCTCAGCTGGCGGGAGGGGGTGCAGATCTTTCTCAGCACCTGCTGCTATGGCGACAGAAGCGGTGTCGCCGTCCTGTCCCTGGAGGAGGAGCAGGAGGTCTACCGCTGCCTCTCCCCGGAAAGCGTTCAGGCCTTCCGGCAGGAGCAGGTGGACTTCTATGCGCAGCTGCTGTCCATCTTCGGGGTTCCCGCAGGGAGCATTGACCCGCGGCTGTTCGGCAATCTGGCGCTGGCCATGATGATGGTCCACAGAGCCATCCCTGATACCATGCCCTTTCTGTTCCCCGAGGTAGCCGACAGCATGGTGGAGTTCCAGATCCAGGCCATGCTGAACGAGATGCAGCGGGTACGGGACGCGGCAAGGATGGTGTAAATTCACAAAAAAGCAAAAAGGACCCGCTGTGTTTGCCACAGCGGGTCCTTTTGTTATGCGTTTTGTTCCACCAGATGGGCGGCAATGCGGGTGAGCAGCTCCACCGAGCCCACATGGTAGCCGCTGACGCCGTAGACGGCATGGCCCTTGCCGGTGCACACCACCGCCAGCGGGGGGCGGTCCGGGTCACAGGCCAGGTGGCGGGCGGCGGTCTCCAGGTCGAAGCTCCAGTCGTCCAGCAGCACGTGGATCTCCGGCCAGCTGTTGAGCACCCCGGCCATGGTGCGCTGGTTCAGGCTTTCACGGCTGCGCACCAGGAACACCAGGTTCACCGGCAGGGCCTGGAGGGCCTCCTTACCGGCGGCCAGCTCGTTGAGCACGTGCTCGGTGGGCTCGTTGCCCTCCTCCATCCAGAAGAGCAGGGAGGGACGGCCGTCCAGCCGGCAGAAGTCGGGGATCTCCTTGCCGTCCAGGGTGCGGGCGGACATGACTGGCATGTCCTGGCAGCCCAGCAGGTCCTCCAGGGCGTAGGACCGCAGCCGTAGGTCGGACTGGACGGTCTCCCCGGCCTTCACCAGCACCACCCGGCTGGAGGCAAACTGGTTGCCGTTGGGCATCCGCACCGAGGTGGTGAGCCGGTACTGCCCGGCGGGGAGGGAGAGGGTGCGCACGCCGTCCTGCCAGCCCTCGTCGGACAGCTGGAGCAGTTTCCAGCTGCCGCCGTTCCACAGAGACAGGGACCAGTTCTGGCGGTACAGAGGATTCTGGTCACACCGGAGGGTCAGCTGGCCCTCCGCCTGGGGATGGAGGGGACGGAACGCGCCGTTCTGCCAGAACTCCGGCATGCCGTCCAGCGTCCGCAGGCGAGCGGGCACGTCCAGGGTACGCAGCAGGGCCACGTACAGGATGCGCAGGCTGCGCTCGTCGCACCGCCCGGCCTGCCAGGCCTCCACAGGGGGCCACACCAGACCGGTGATCTGCCCGGCGTACACCCGGGACAGGTTGGTGTCCATCCGGCGGCACAGGGCGTCCCACAGGGCGGCGGGGTTGGCCCGATAGGCCTCCTGCTCCGCCGGGGTAAGGGCCTGACCCAGGGCCTGCCGCCAGGGGGTGAGCAGCTCCAGCTCGATGCGGGGGCAGAGCACCCAGGCGGTGTAGACCTCCTGAGGCAGCTCAGGCAGCAGGGGAGTGTGGGTCAGGTGGTCGTTGAGCACCTCCAGCGTCACGTCCCGCAGGTCCTTCTGGGTGATGGAGCGAAGGATGGCCTCCCGGCGGGGGTCATCGTCATGGGCCAGGAAGGAAGCAATGAGGGCGCTGTTGCCACGGGCGGCCTTGATGAGGTCACGCCAGGACTCCTGCATCTGGGCGGAGCAGTCCAGGCCGTCCAGCTTGCCCTCCCGGTGGGCGGTGCCGGAAGCCAGCACGGCGGCCCGCTCCTCCTTCTGGCCGGGATTGAGCACAGCGGGGTGGATGGGGGCGTCCTTGGGAGCCACCATGTCAAAGTCCTGCCAGTCCGTGTCGGTCTGACCGGGCCGTTCCAGGGTCAGGGTGAGGGAAGGAGCGGAACAGTCGGCCTCCGCCGTCAGGCCATCCAGCTGGACCAGCACATGGAACAGCCCCAGGCCCAGCTCCGCCTGAGCCATGCCCTTCTCATCGGTAGTGAGGGTGGCAATGGTGTGGAAGCTGGCCTCGTTGAGGACCTGGATGTGGACCGCAGCCCCGGCGGCGGGGACGCCCTCCCGCAGGACCTGGAAGGTGTAGGTCTGGGTGTGGGCGTAGCGGCTGGTCTGGTTGTACCAGCACACCGCCCCGGTGCGGCCCAGCAGGGTGCCGTGGAGGGGGGAGGTGCCCACGCCGAAGAGTCGGGAGTGGACCAGGATGGCCCGGGAGGCGGCGGTGTTGAACCAGCCCCGGTCCAGGATGGGCTCGGGCTCGCAGGCGCCCAGGAAGCGCCACTGGCCGTTGCACAGGGCCTCCACCCAGGCGTGGTTGTCGTCGCAGTGGGCCCAACGGGGGGAGTAGACCTGCCGGGCGGCGATACCTACGCTGCGCAGGGCGGACACCAGGAAGGCGGACTCCTCGCCGCAGCGGCCGCTGCCGTTGCGGAAGACGGTGAGGGGGGAGGCGGTGCGGTCGTCCTGGAACTGATAGGAGGCCTCCTCATGGCACCAGCGGTTGACCTCCAGCACCATCTCCTCCTGGGAGGGGAGAGCGGCGATCCGGTCCCACAGGGCGTCGTGGAAGAGGACTCGGTGGAAGGACAGGTCCTCGTCGTTGACCCGGGGGAAGAGAACGTAGTGGAGGAAGATCTCCTCGTCCAGCTCCTTGCACCAGGGGGCCTGCTGACGCAGGGCCAGGGCGTGGTCAACAAACTGGAGGAAGAGGGAGAAGGGGTAGCAGTCCAGATCGCTCTCAGGCAGGTGGGTCAGCAGAAATTCCATGGCCTGCCGGCGGTCGGGGGAGAGTTGTTCCAGTTCCGTGGTCCAGTGTTCCATGTCAGTCCTCCTTGGCGTAGCCCTTGCACAGCTCATACAGGGTGGTGACGCCGGCGCCGGTGGCCCCCTTGGTCTGGTACTCGAACCGGGGAGAGTCCACCCAGGCGGTGCCGGCGATGTCGATGTGGATCCAGGGCTTGTCCTCGGCAAAGGCACCGATGAACAGCCCGGCGGTGATGGTACCGCAGCCGTCGCTGGAGGTGTTGGACAGATCGGCCAGAGGGCTGTCGATCATCTTGCGGTACTCAGGGAAGACGGGCAGGGGCCAGTACTGCTCGCCGCTGTGGCCGTAGGCGGCCTGGAAGGCGGCGGAGAAGCCGTCGTCGTTGGACAGGTATCCGGCGGTGGTGAAGCCGAACATACCTACCACGGCCCCGGTGAGGGTGGCGATGTCCACGATCTTGGCGGCGTGCTCCTTGCGCACGGCGTAGGTCACCGCGTCGGCCAGGATCAGGCGGCCCTCGGCGTCGGTGTTGCCCACCTCAATGGTCTTGCCGGACATGGAGCCGATGACGTCGCCGGGAATGTAGCTGTCGGGGGAGATGCGGTTTTCCACGGAGGGGATGACGGCGGTGACATTCACCGGCACGTGGTTGGCCGCCAGGGCCAGCACCGCGCCGAACACGGCGGCGGCGCCCGCCATGTCGCCCTTGATGCCCTTCATAGAGGAGGCGGCCTTCAGGCAGTAGCCGCCGGTGTCGCAGGTGACGCCCTTGCCCACCAGGCAGATGGGATCGGCGTTGCCGCCGCCCTGATAGCGCAGCACGATGAGGCGGGGAGGATGGAGAGCGCTGCTTCCCACGGTCAGGAAGGCCTCCATGCCCAGGGCACGGGCTTCGTTTTCGTCCAGCACCTGGCACTGAATGCCCAGAGCCTCCGCCTCCCGGGTCATCTCCGCCGCCATGTCAGAGGGGGTCAGCTTGTTGGCGGGGCAGTTTACCAGATCCCGGGCCAGGCAGATGGACCGGGTCACGGCCTCGTTCTCCCGGAGGGCCTCCTCCAGCCCGTCGCAACTGCCGTCCAGCCAGAGGGTGATGGGCTCCTTGGGGTTTCCGGTGGCGTAGGAGGGGGCCTCATGGAGGGCCAGCTCCGCGCCCTGGACCAGAGCGGCCCCGGCGGCGGGTCCCAGGATGGGCAGTACGGCGGCGGCATCCAGTACGCCGGTCTTGCCGCCCAGGTCCTTCATGGTCTTGACCGCCTTGCCGGCGGCCCGGCGGAGCCGCTCCGGAGTCAGGTCCTTGGCGTCGCCCACGTGGACGGTCCAGGCACAGGGACCGTCGCCGGGGGTGAGGGTCATGGCTTTCTCGGAATCAGATACAAAGGTCAGCCGCCATTGGGCCTGCTGTCCCTGATAAGGTTGGATCATGAGTGTAACCTCCTGATGAAAAATGCCCCGCCCGCCTGGGCCCTTATTGAAAAGGACTGGACGGACGGGGCTTGCTTGTGTCAGAACTCCCCGATGGGGGGCCTCGCAGAGTTCCGGCCTCCGCAGAGGCCGGAATCAAATTGAGAGCTGTCCTTTCCGAGGACATGTGCCTCGGAAAGGACACTTCTCATGGGGGATGGCGGGACAATTTCGTAAGAAATCGAGCGCCATCCCCCATGTAGCCTTTTTCCTCAAAAGGCCTTGGCTTTTTGAGGAGGCGTTAGCCCACCTGGTGGCAGGCCACAAAATGACCGGGAGCCACTTCCTTGAACGCCGGGCTTTCCTGGCGGCAGCGGTCGGTGGCGTAGGGGCAGCGGCCAGCGAACCGGCAGCCGGGGCCCAGATTCACCGGGCTGGGAATGCTGCCGTGGAGCATGATGCGCTGGCGGCTGTTTTCCAGCTCGGGGTCGGCCAGAGGAATGGCCGAGAACATGGCCTGGGTGTAGGGGTGGAGGGGATGGGCGAAGATCTCGTCGCTGGTGGTAAGCTCCACCAGGCTGCCCAGGTACATGACGCCCACGCGGTCGGAGATGTGCTTGATCATGGACAGGTCGTGGGCGATGAAGAGATAGGTCAGGCCCCGCTCCTTCTGCAGGTCCTGGAACAGGTTGATGACCTGAGCCTGGATGGACACATCCAGAGCGGAGATGGGCTCGTCGGCGATGATGAAGTCGGGGTTGAGGGCCAGGGCGCGGGCGATGCCTACGCGCTGACGCTGGCCGCCGGAGAACTCGTGGGGGAAGCGGTTGGCGTGCTCCTGCTGCAGACCCACGGTCTCCAGCAGGTCGATCACCATCTGGTCCCGCTCCTTGCGGCTCTTGGCCAGACCGTGGTTGTCGATGCCCTCGGCCACAATGTCCATCACCTTCATCCGGGGGTTCAGGGAGGCGTAGGGGTCCTGGAACACCATCTGCACACGGCGGGTGAACTCCTTGTGGACGGCGGCAGACTGCTTGCCGTCCATCACCTGGCCGTCAAAGACCACATGGCCCTCGGTAGGGGGGTAGAGGCCGATGATGGTGCGGCCCAGGGTGGACTTGCCGCAGCCGGACTCGCCCACCAGACCCAGGGTCTCACCCTTGTAGATGTCGAAGGTCACGTCGTCCACGGCCTTCAGGGTCTGCTTCTTCCCCACGGGGAAGTACTTCTTCAAATGCTGGACGGAAACCAGCACCTTCTGCTCACTCATGGCTGTTTCCCTCCTCAAGATGGCATCTGGAGTCGTGGAGCCAGCAGGCCGAGGTGTGGCCCTCCTCAAACTGGGTGAAGGGCGGCTGATACTGCTGGCACACCTTCATGGTGTGGGAACACCGGGCGGCGAAGGGGCAGCCCTGGGGGGGGGTCATCAGATCGGGGGGCGTTCCCAGGATGGTGTGGAGCTTGTCGGTCTTCTCATGGAGCTTTGGGACAGCGGCCAGCAGGCCCTTGGTGTAGGGATGCTGAGGCCGGTAGAAGATGTCGGCCACGCTGCCGGTCTCCACCACCTGGCCGCCGTACATGACGCACACCCGCTTGGCGATGTTGGCCACCACACCCAGGTTGTGGGTGATGATGATGATGGAGGTGTCAATCTTATTCTGCAGGTCTTTCATCAGGTCCAGGATCTGGGCCTGGATGGTCACGTCCAGAGCGGTGGTGGGCTCATCGGCGATGAGCACCTTGGGGTCGCAGGCCAAGGCGATGGCGATAACCACGCGCTGGCGCATACCGCCAGACAGCTCGTGAGGGTACTGCTTGTAGCGCATCTCCGGGTTGGAGATACCCACCAGCTCCAGCAGCTCCACGGCCCGCTTCTTCATGTCGGCGGCGCTCATGTCCTTACGGTGGGCCTTGAGCATTTCCACGATCTGCTTGCCCACCGTCATGGTGGGGTTCAGGCTGGTCATGGGGTCCTGGAAGATCATGGCGATGTCGGAGCCACGGATCTTCAGCATCTCGCGCTCGGAGAGGGAGGTCAGCTCCCGGCCCTCCAGCTGGACGCTGCCCTTGGAGATGCGGCCGTTGGAGGGGAGCAGGCGCATGGTGGCCTTGACGCTGATGGACTTGCCGCAGCCGGACTCGCCCACGATGGCCAGGGTCTCCTTGGGGGCCAGGTTGAAGCTGACGCCCCGCACGGCCTTTACGATGCCGTGATGGGTCTTGATCTCCACATGGAGATCTTGTACTTTCAAAATATCATCCATGTGAATCACCTACTTACTCATTCTGGGGTCCAGAGCGTCCCGCAGACCGTCGCCCAGGATGCTGAAGCACACCATGATCAGTACGATCACGATGGCGGGGCAGATGAGCAGGTAGGGGGAGTTCTGGAGGACGGAATAGCCGTTGTTGATCAGCACGCCCAGGGAGGCCTTGGGTTCGCTGAGGCCGATGCCGATGAAGCTCAGGAAGGCCTCGGTGAAGATGGCGCTGGGGATGGTGAACATGGCGTTGATGACGATAACGCCCACGGTGTTGGGGATCAGGTGGCGCAGGATGATGTTCTTCTGGGAGGTGCCCAGGACCTGGGCGGCCATGACGAACTCCTGGCCCTTCAGCTGGAGGATGCGGGCGCGGACCAGACGGGCCATATTGACCCAGCCGGTGATGGCCAGCGCCACGATGATGGTGCCCACGCCGGCGGGCAGCACCATCATCAGCAGGATGACGATGATCAGATGGGGGATACCCACCAGCACCTCAATGATACGCTGCATGATGGCGTCCACCTTGCCGCCCATCAGGGCGGAGACGGCGCCGTAGGTGACGCCCACGAACAGGTCCAGGCAGGCGGCCACGAAGCCGATCAGCAGGGAGATGCGGGTACCGTACCAGATACGGGTGAACTGGTCGCGGCCGAAGCCGTCGGTACCGAAGAGGTGGGCGGCGCTGGGGGGCTGATAGATGGCGCTGTAGTCGGTCTGGGCAAAGTCATAGGGGCTGAAGATGGGGGCCAGCAGGGCCAGAGCCACGATGACGATGATGATGAACAGGCTGACCACGGCGGCCTTGTTCTGCTTCAGGCGGAGCCAGCCGTCCTGCCAGGCAGTGAGGCTGGGCCGGCTGATCCGTTCCCGTTCGCCCAGGTCCACCTGAGCGGGGACAAAGAGCTCCTGAGGGATATCGGCATAATTTTTGTTTTCTTTTGCGTTCATGCTTATCCCTCCTTAGTGCCCTGGATCCGGATCCGGGGATCGATCACGCAGTAGAGAATGTCCACCACCAGGATGACGAAGATATAGAAGGCGCTGTAGAAAATGGTGATGCCCATGATGGTGGAGTAGTCGTTGTTCTTGATGCAGTCCACAAACAGGGAGCCGATGCCGGGCACCGAGTAGATGCTCTCAACGGCCAGGGAGCCGGTGAGCAGGTTGACCACCACGGGGCCCAGAATGGTGACCACCGGGATGATGGAGTTGCGCACGGCGTGGACCATCAGCACCTTGAACTGGCTCAGGCCCTTGGCCCGGGCGGTGGTGATGTAGTCCTGCTCCAGCACGTCCAGCATCTCGGTACGGATGAACCGGGCGAACATGGCGGTGGCGCTGAAGGACAGGGCGATGGAGGGCAGCACGGAGCAGGCCCAGCTGGTCCAGAAGGCCACCGGCAGGATACCCCACTTCAGACCCACGAAGTACTGCAGCAGGGCGGCCACCACAAAGTTGGGTACACTGACGCCCAGCACGGCAATGACCATGGTGAAATAGTCAATGCCGCTGTTATGCTTCCAGGCGGCTATGATACCCAACGTCAGGCCCACCAGAAGTCCCAGCAGCACCGCCTGAATACCAATGAGCAGGGAGGGACCTAGCCGGCTGAAGATGACGTCGGACACCGGACGGCCGGTGTAGAGGAAAGAGGTACCCAGGTCACCCCGGATCAGGTTGCCCAGGTACTTGACATACTGTACCGGAACAGGATCATTGAGGCCGTACTTTTCCAGCATCTGTTCCTGCTGCTCGGGGGATAGATTGTTGAAGCGCTCGGTATCGAAGGGGGTACCGGGGAGCTGCTTCATCAGGAAGAAGGTGACGGTGACGATAATGAGGAGAGTGAGAACGAGATATATCAGACGTTTGCCGATATATTTCAGCATTCTGATTCCTCCTTTCCTTTTGAGTGGTTGATCCTTTTCCGGGCTGCATCTGGACAGCGGCGCGGGGTCGAACCGGAGTTCGGCCTCCTGCCGCGGTCCAGATCTCCATCAAAGGACAGGAAGAAATGCGCGGGGCCAAGCCGTGCCCGGCCCCGCGCATGACAGAGTTACTCAGCAGTGGAGAAGCTGGCGTACTTGAACTCCACGGGATTGCCCAGAGGATGCACGATCAGATCCTGCACGTCGCTGCGCTGCAGGTAGGCAAAGCCCTTGAAGTACAGGGGGGAGATGACCGCGTCGGTGTCCACCAGGAGCTTCTCGGCGTCCAGCAGGCTCTGCAGACGGGTCTCAGAGTTGGCGTCGGCCTTGGCGGAGGTGATCAGGTCGGTGTAAGCGGGGTTGGCGTAGTTGCCGCGGTAAGGAGTGCTCTTGCCGGTGTCGGCGCTGGCGATCCACAGATCCAGGAAGGTCATGGCGTCGTCGTAGTCAGCGCCCCAGGCGGTGATGGCGAACTGGTAGTTGTTGTTGTCCATCAGCTCGTTGCGGGCCTTGCTGGTCTTGGAGTCGATGGCGACCTCAATGCCCAGGTTGTCCCGGAACTGGCTCTGCACGAAGGTGGCGATCTGCTTGGTAGCGGAGTCGTCGGCGATCAGCATGGACAGCTCAGGCTCGTAGCCCAGCTCCTCCACGCCCTTGGCCCAGTACTCCTTGGCCAGGTCGGCGTCGAAGGGAGACAGGTTGCCGTTGAGCTCACGGAAGGTCTCGGTGCCGTTGCCGGACACGCCGAAGGAAACCAGACCCTCAGCAGCGGTGGAACCGTCGGCCAGGATGGTGTCAGCCAGGATGGAGCGGTCGATGGCGTAGCCCAGAGCCTTGCGGATGTTCAGGTTGGCCATGGCGGGATCATCCAGGTTGAACTGCAGGTAGGTGGAGCGGAACTCGGTCACAGTGTGGAACTCGGGGTTGCTCTCATAGGTGGGCACGTCGGCGGAGGACAGGTTGACCTTGTCCAGATCGCCGGCCAGATAGGTGTTCAGAGCGGAGGACTGATCCTTGATGATCTTCACTTCCACCTTGGGGATGGACACGCTGGCGGCATCCCAGTAGGTCTCGTTCTTGGCCATGCTGGTGCCCACGGCGGGGTCATAGCTGGTGATGACATAGGGGCCGCAGTAGATCATGTTGTCGGCGGTGATGCCGTAGTTGTCGCCCTGCTCGGTGACGTACTCCTCATTCAGGGGGAAGTACATGCTCAGGGTGGTCAGGTACAGGAAGTAGGGGGTGGGGTTCTTGATGGTGACCTCCAGGGTGCGGTCATCCAGAGCCTTGACGCCCACCTGGTCGGCGGTGGCGGTGCCCTCGCCGTACTCCAGACCGTTGACGATATAGTCGGTCATGATGAAGTTATAGCCGTTGGTGGCGTCGGCGCTCATCTGCTTCAGCCAGGCGAACACGAAGTCGTTGGCAGTCAGAGCAGTGCCGTTGGACCACTGCAGGCCCCCACGCAGGGTGAAGGTGTAAACCAGGCCGTCGTCGGACACGGTGTAGCTCTCAGCCAGAGCGGGCTGGGGCTCGTGGTTGGCGTCCAGACGGAACAGGCCCTCAAAGGCGTTGTTCAGAATGGTGAAGGACTGGGTGTCGGAAGCAGCCCACTGGACCAGCGTACGAATCTCGTTGCTGTCGTAGTAGACCAGGGTGTCCCGGGTGGAGCCGCCGGACTCGCCCTCGCCGCCGCTGGGGGATTGCGTGCTCGAGCCGGTAAAGCCGCAGCCAGTCAGGACAGCGAGAAGAAGTGCGGAAGCAAGGAACATGGACATTAGCTTCTTCATGTTTCATTCTCCTATCTTTTCTTGATTTGTTAAAATGCGCACGCGCATCATAACCGAAGGGAATGCCCGGGCCGGTTACCGGCACAGGTCGTCCAGCACCTGGTGGAGGGCCGCCGCGCCGCCGCCGATGAGGCTGCCGGTGACGCCGAAGGACTCCAGCTGGAGCTGGAAGGTGTTCTGCATGTACTCGCTCAGACTGTCCCGGCAGCTGTCGGTGAGCAGCCGGGGGATCAGGGGATGAGCCCGCAGCAGACTGCCGCACAGCAGGATCACGTCCGGCGCGTAGGTATTGGCCAGCAGATTGATGGCGATGGAGGTGTAGGAGGTCAGCTGCCGGATTACGCCCACCGCGAAGGGGTCCCCCTGCCGGTAGTACTCCAGCAGCTCGGGAAGGGTGACGCCGGGATAGACCGTGCCTGCCTCCGCCAGAATGGCCCGGTGGGACAGATGGGTCTGGAGACAGCCCACCTTGCCGCACTCGCAGATCTTGCCTGCCGGGTTTAAGGTAATGTGGCCGATCTCGCCGGCCATGTTGTCCTTGCCCCGGTAGATCTCACCGTTGAGAATGACCGCCGCGCCGATGCCGTCGCCCAGGTTGAGCACCACCATGTTCCGGCAGCCAGAGCAGGCGCCGAAGCTGTGCTCGGCCAGAGCGATGGCCTTGGAGTCGTTCTCCAGTACAAAGGAGTAGTCGGGCAGGGCCTGCTCCAGCTGGCGCACCACCGGTACGGCCCGCCAGCGGAAGTTGGCGGAGAACTCCAGTTCGCCCCGGCTGATGTCCACAATGCCGGGGATGACCACGCCTACGGTACGCTGAAAGCGTACGCCGGTGAGAGAACGCAGGAAATCCTGCAGCTGCTCGATCATCCAAGGGACAATCCGTTCTGAGGTAAAGGGTCCCTCGGGGACCGGATACGAGACCTGTCGGCAGAGCTGACCGGTGGGGGAGACCAGCCCCAGATAGAGCTGCTCCCGAGACAGGAAAGCGCTGGGACACAACAGATGGTCGCCGTTGAGGGAGAGCACCCGGGGCGGGCGGCCGACACAGCCGTCCTTTTCCTGCTCCCGCAGGACGCCCCGCTCAATGAGCTCGTCGGCGATCCGGCCCACGGTGACGATGCTCATGCCGGTGGCCTCAGCAGCCTGGGCACGGGACATTTCACCGGCGGTACGGATGGTATTGAGCACGAAACGGGTGTTATTTTGGCGCATCAGGACCTTATCTACCTTTTTTTCCGCAACCAAAATAAGCGCCTCCTGAATTACTAATATGAAGTAAAAAATACCATTTCGTTCACTTTCCGTTGATATTTCATATTATACGCAAAAAGTGTGTAAAAATCAAGACGCGATTGACAATATCAACAAAAAATATTATAATATAAAAAACAAACGCGAAGTAATTATTAAGGTGATGATAAAAATGAACAGTGTGATTCTGGAGGTCTGCTGCGGCAGCGCGGACGACGTCATTCAGGCCCATAAGGCGGGCGCCCATCGGGTGGAGCTCAACAGCAATCTCTTCCACGGCGGCCTGACTCCCACCATCGGCGAGCTGGTGGTGGCCAAGCGGGAGACCGGCATGAAGATCATGACCATGGTGCGGCCCCGTGAGGGTGGCTTCTGCTACACCGACGCGGAGTTTGCCACCGCCATCGAGGACGCCAAGCAGCTGCTGGCCAACGGCACCGACGGCCTGGTGTTCGGCTTCCTCCATCAGGACGGCACTCTGGACTTCGAGCGCACCAAGATCCTGGCCCAGCTGGCTCAGGAGGCGGGCAAGGAGACCGTGTTCCACCGGGCCATCGACGTGGTGCCCGACTGGAAGGAGACCCTGGACGCCCTCATCGAGCTGGGCATCACCCGTGTGCTCACCAGCGGTCAGGAGCCCGACGTGTCCCTGGGCACCCAAACCGTCCGTGAGATGATCGAGTATGCCGCCGGCCGCATCCAGATCCTGCCCGGCGCCGGTATTACCGCCCGGAACATGGAACGGGTCATTGCCGAGACCGGCTGTGACCAGATCCACCTGGCTGCCCACAAGGCCCAGTATGACACCTCCGTCAACAACAACCGGGCCATCTACTACGGCGGCGCCCTCTATCCCCCCGAGGATCGCTTCAATGTCATTGACAGCGACTACATCGGCGGCATGGTGAGCCGTCTGCCCGGCTGAGTCAAGAAACGCAAAGCCCTCGCCTAATCTCAGGCGGGGGCTTCTTTTTGTCTCCAGGCAGACGAAAAAAGGCTTGACATGGAGTGCACTCCAAGTGGTAGGGTAGCATGGAAGGTACGATCCGTTTACAGGAAAGGATGGAACAAACCATGATCTATAAAGCGTTTCAGGATCTGAAGCTGTCCGCCCTGGGTATGGGCTGCATGCGCCTGCCAGTGGTGGATGGGAAGGACGATCAGGTGAACCAGGCGGCGGTGGAGGAGATGGTGGCCTACGCCATGTCCCACGGCGTCAACTACTACGACACCGCCTGGGGCTACCACAGCGGCAACTCGGAGCTGGCCATCGGCAAGGCGCTGGTCGCCTATCCCCGGGAGAGCTTCTATCTGGCCGACAAATTCCCCGGCTACGACCTGTCAAACATGGACAAGGTGGCGGAGATCTTCGAGGCCCAGCTGAAGAAATGCCAGGTGGAGTACTTTGACTTCTACCTCTTCCATAATGTGTGCGAAATGAACATCGACGCCTACCTGGACCCCAAGTACGGCATTCTGGACTATCTGCTGGAGCAGAAGAAAAACGGGCGCATCAAGCACCTGGGCTTCTCCTGCCACGGGGCCATGCCGGTACTCAAGCGGTTCCTGGAGGCCTACGGGGCGCACATGGAGTTCTGCCAGCTCCAGCTCAACTATGTGGACTGGACCTTCCAGGGCTGCAAGGAGAAGGTGGAGCTGCTGGAGGAATACCACATCCCGGTGTGGGTGATGGAGCCTCTGCGGGGCGGCCGTCTGGCCCGGCTCACCGAAGGGGAGGGGGCTGTGCTGAAGGAGCTGCGTCCCCAGGAGAGCATTCCCGCCTGGGCCTTCCGATTCCTCCAGACCATCCCCAGCGTGGTGGTGACCCTCTCCGGCATGTCCGACCTGGAGCAGACCAAGGCCAATCTGGAGACCTTCTCCACCGAGGCTCCCCTCAGCGACATGGAGTGGGAGGCTGTGCTGGCTCTGGGCCGCCGCATGACCGGGCCTGCCGCCCTGGCCTGCACCGCCTGCCGGTACTGCGTCAGCCACTGTCCCCAGGGGCTGGACATTCCGGACCTGCTGGCCCTGTACAACGAGCACCGCTTCACCGGCGGCGGCTTCATCGCCCCCATGGCCCTGTCCGCCATCCCCAAGGAAAAGCAGCCCTCCGCCTGTATCGGCTGCCGCAGCTGTGAGGCAGTGTGCCCCCAGCAGCTGAAGATCTCCGAGGCCATGGCAGACTTTACCGCCCGGCTGAAATAAAATCCCCTTGAGAAGTGGGAAAAAAGCTGCTATAATAAGTTCACAAGTGAATGATACAGCGGTCGGTAGCCATCCCCACGGGGAGGCTTTCAATGGGAATGCGGTGCAAATCCGCAGCAGCCCTCTCTACTGTAAGGAGGACGAGCGCTCAGAAGGTCACTGTCCGGCAAGCCGGATGGGAAGACGAGCGTGAGGCAGAATCCAAGCCAGGAGACCAGCCAGCCGCGGTGGGTGCGCATTTTCGGCGGGGAAATGGTGCACATGGGCCGCCCTGCGGTCCGCCAGCAGAGAAAAAAGCGCTTCCCGTCCGGGAAGCGCTTTTTGGTTTGTCATGCCCCGCCGGCAAAGCAGACGCACAGCATAGGGCAGGAGGTTGGCAGACAGATGAACACCATGAAGCAGACGAGACTGTCGGAGCGGGAGCTGGCGGGGTACCGCCAGTGGCTGACGGAGCTGGAAGAGGAAATGGAGGAGGTCCCCGGGCTGTCCGCGGGGCTGGACGGAGACCTGAACGGGTATTTCGCCCCAGAGTCTCCCATCGGACGGCAGGTGTATGCCAGCTTCTCCAACGAAGAGCTGCTGGAACCCCTGGTGGCCACCATGGAGGGATGGGACGGCTCGCCCCAGCCGGACCGGCTTCTGTGCGTTTACCGCTGGTATCTGGAGAAGCGGTTTGGATCCCTCCACCGGGCCTGCTGGTGCGCCCGGGGACGCAGCCGCCAGCAGCAGGCGGAGCGGAGGTGGCCGGCGGACTGGCCGGAGCGGGTGGACGCCAAGCCTTTCTTCCAACGGTGCGCCAGCCGGGGCCTGACCCTGGATGAGGGGACCCGGGCGGCGGTGCAGGCCTACTGCGTGGCGGTGAGCCGCCGGGG
This sequence comes from Flavonifractor sp. AGMB03687, assembly GCF_017811815.1. Lineage (GTDB taxonomy): Bacteria > Bacillota > Clostridia > Oscillospirales > Oscillospiraceae > Flavonifractor. The sequence goes on along the minus strand of NZ_JADKZI010000004.1, from coordinate 134,776 downwards.
CCAACCCCCCTGTGAGAGCGAGCTGCCGGAGCAGCTGCGGACCCTGTTTGCTCGGACCGGATGCACCTGGCGCACCGGGCTGGAGCTGCTGGGCATCCCCGCCCTGAGCAAGGCGGTGCGCCGCCATATGCGGCGCTACTGGGCAGGCGCGGAAGGATAATAAAAACCCCCGGAGAGAGAATCTCCGGGGGTTTTGCTGTTTACTGGAACCAGAAGCCCTTCATGTCCAGCTTGAAGGTGCGGTAGCCCTGCATGGTGCAGTCGTAGTCGAACTGGCGGATGAGGACGCCGTCGTCGTCGTACTCACCAAATACGTTGGCCACGCCGCTGTTCACCACCCAGTTGCCCTCCGAGCCGGCGGGAGCGGCGTTGGAGACAATGCTGGAGTAGGGGACGGAGAAGGACTCCACCAGGGTAAAGGTGCCCTGATTTTCATCCACCTCGTAGACGTAGACCCAGCTGTTGTCCTCGCTGCCGCCGTAGAGGTCCCGGCAGACACTGTCCTCCAGCTCGGGGTCGTAATCCCGGGTATTGAGGGACCAATAGTTGTTGTTGAACAGGGAGAGGTAGTAGACGCCGTCCTCGTCGCCGGCTCCGGCGTACTCCACGCTGTGCTGGCCGTACTGGAACACGAAGTCTCCCACCGGCGTCAGAGACAGATCGGCGTAGGCGGTATCCTCCCAGAAGTCGGGGTTGCCCAGCAGCCAAGTCAGCTGGGGGTCGCTGTGGACCTGTTCCACCTTGATAATGGTGGAGGTCTCACGGGAGGAGACGATCAGACTGTCCTCCTCCTCCAGGTACTGTACCGTGTTCAGATGGAGCCAGTCCCAGTTTCCGGCCTCCCAGAAAAAGTCGGAGGTGATGGAGATGGGATGGGTCTGCTCTTCGCAGTAGGCGGCCATCAGTTCAGAGAAGTCCACCAGCTCGGTGACCTCACCGCTCTCCAGGTCCACCTGGATGACCACGTCCTCGGTGGTGTCGCTGTCCAGCTTGTTCACCAGAGCCACCACGGTGTTGTCGGGGCCGTAGGTGATATCGTGGTGGAGCTCGTAGCCGTCCAGATCGTAGACCTGCAGCACCCGGCCCAGGCCGTCCATCCGGGCCAGCCGGGTGGAGGAGACACAGGTGACGATCTCATCGCCGTAGCTGAGGATCCGGTCCAGGCCGAAGCCCTCCAGTACCATCTCATAGCGCATGACGCCGCTGTTGTCAAAGAAAAAGCCGTAGCCCAGATAGCCGTTGGTGCGCATCATAGCGAACAGGCCGTCGGACAGCTCCGCGGTGCTTTCTCCGTCGGTGTAGTCCAACTGGGTGGGGTAGCCCGAGTGAGTCTCCGGCATGGTGATGGAGAAGGTGATCTGCTGACGTACATTGCCCCAGGAGCCGGTGAGGGTGAGGGTGACCTGATTGGTCTTTCCGGGTACCAGACCGATCATCTGGAACTCGTGCTCCTTGGTGTAGGTCTGCTGGCCGGAATTGGCGGTGGCAGTGTAGTCGGGAATGGACTCATCGTCCACATGGATGGTGTAGGACACCTGGGTAGGCAGCGTGGTTTCAAAGTATAAGTACAGGCCGTTGCTGCCGGTGCCGAAGGGGTTGAGAATGGCAAGGGGGGCCTCTGCCGTCCACCCGCTGCCCATCTGCTTGGCGTTGTCCAGCGCCTTGGCCAGCCGGTCCTGAACGCCGGTATCGTAGTAGGTGAAGCCTTCCTGGTCCACCTCGGAGGGAACCAGCTGGATCACTGACAGGTCGGACTCCAGAGCCGCCTGGCAGATCTCCAGTTCCAGCGTCTCGTCCTTGCCCAGCATTTCGCCTACGTCTACCTGCCAGACCGAGCGCACTTCATGCTCCTGGGCCACAAAGTTCCTGGCTACGGCGAAGACGATCACCAGCGCGGCCACAATCAAAAGGGCCACCAGCGCCAAAATCAAACATACTTTCTTTCTGCGTGTCACGATAGGCCACTCCCTGTTTCAAAAGAATCAAACGCGGGGGATGCCGGGGAAGTACTCCGGGCGGATACAAGGCCATCCGGTCCCATACCCGTAACAAGAGCGGGGAGGGCCCCGCTCTTGTCATGGACGAAACTGTGCTGCGGTTTCGTCAGTAAATGCTATTATAGCAGAATCTGACTGGAATGGAAAGAGATCGTTCCGCCCTGGAACGAACTTATACGGAGCCGGTGGTGTCGGCGCCCTGGATCACCACGATCTGCATGGGCGTGTCGTCGGCGGACAGGGAGACCACCAGGGTGTCGCCCACGGTGAGATCAGACAGGGCAGCCTGGGTCAGCACGCCGTCCTCCAGCCGGTACACCGGGGTGGTGTCGTCGGCGGCCAGGGCCTGGGACTCGGCGCTCAGGGCGTAGAGGTCCAGGTTCACGTTGGTGTAGCTGGTGACCACGCTCTCCGGGTCATCGGACTGGTACCAGGCCACTTCCAGGCCGCTCTCAGAATTGGCGGTGACCTGAGCCAGCTTGTCGGCGGACAGGTCGCCGGCGTTCTGGACCACCACGTCGGTGAGGGAGCCGTCGTCGGCATTCTGCTTGACCAGCAGGATGGTGCCCGGCTTCAGGTCGGCCAGCATCAGGGCGCTGTCGTCGGTGCTGTGCAGCACGCTCTCGTCATCCACAGCCACCAGCATGGTGTCCTGAGAGAGGGTGTAGTTTGCCAGGTCGAACTCGGCGGGGTCGGCGATGCCCTGGGCGGTGGACTCGTCCGCCGGTGTGTAGAGCTGAAGGGTCAGCTGGGTTCCGTCCACGGACAGGACCATGGCGGCGGTATAGGCCTCGTCCGAGCTGCCGGAGTCGGTCTCAACGGCGGGGCTCTCCTGGGCCGGAGTGGGGGAGGGGCTTTCGGTCAGCTCGTCACTGTCGTTGGCTTTGGAGCCGCAGCCGCTGAGGAGACCTACCGATAAAAGACCAACCAGGGTCAAGGCAAGATATCGATTCTGTTTCATGACTAAGACCTCCAATAGGGAAATTCTCAGGCGGGAGCGCCGCCTGATGGACATAGAGTACCAGATTTACTTGAAAGGGTGCTTAAAAATCCGTGAACAATTTGAGAATTTCGTTCCGGGCGGAACCATTTGGCGGCCCCGTGGATAGTATGGTATGCGCTCTGTCCCCGGGACGGGCGCAGGCTGAGCTTATCAGACCAACACTTCAGGAGGAACGATTATGGCGGATATCAAGCAGGACCTTCTTGGCCTGGAGTATAGCCCCAGTTTTGAGCTGCAGGGCATTCAGGAGGCGGACGTCAATCTGGAGCTGCCTCCCGCTCCAGGCGGCACCGCCACCGTATACGGCACCGTGACCGACGGCACGGCCCCTCTGGCCGACGCCACCGTCAAGCTGTTTGACAGCACCGGCGCTCCCTTCCAACACACCATGACTGACGCTGCCGGCCAGTACTCCCTCAGCGGAGTGCCTGCTGGCACCTATACCATCAGCGCCGTCAAGGACGGCTATCGTCTCAGCGATGCCATGGGCGTGACTCTGGCGGTCAGCGATACCACCCAGATGAACCTGGTGTGCACCGCCGACGCCACCCTGGCCCTGGGCGCCATCGCCGGTGTGCTCACCACCCTGGTGGGTACCGATGTGACTCCCCTGGCAGGGGCCAAGATCACCCTCAAGGATCAGACCGATGCGGTGGTTGCCTCCACCTATTCGGCGGACGACGGCGAGTTTCTGTTCTACGATGTGGCCGACGGTGTTTACACCATGCTGGCTTCCGCCGAGGGCTACCTGACCTCGGCTCCCATGGTGGTGACCATCACCGGCGGCTCCATCGCCAACGTGACCATGTCCCTGACGGTGGATGCCCGCACCTACAACGGCACCGTCAGCGGTATCATCCGGGACAAGAACGGTACCGCCGTGGCCGGATGTTTTGTGGGTTTGTATCAGGTGACCGGCACCGGCGCCACTGCCACCGAGACCCTGATCGCCACCACCAAGACCAACACCGAGGGGAAGTATCTCTTCGGCGGCGTCATCGGCGGCCAGTATCTGGTCAAGGCAAAGATGGAGCAGTAACCACAGGAACCCTCTTCTGCCTGCGGGGGGAGGGGGAGTACTGCCAGAATTTCTGTGTCCTGCCCCGGTATACCTGCTGCGGCATCCGCGTGTGGGTGTGCCGCCCGGACCCCTGGGACCAGCTGACCCTGTGCCCCCGGACGGGGTGCAGCTGCTGGACCCGGCGGCCCTGGTGGGGCGGGGCCCTCTTCGGCTTTCTGGAGCCGGGGGAGTACCTGCTCACCCTGCGGCGGGGGACGCTGTGCTGCCGGCTGCTGCTGCGGCTGCCGCCGGGGGCCAATGTGGACGTGGTCCTGGACATGGAAAACCGGACCTGGACCTGGCGGCGGGACCTGTTCCACTGCTTCTATAACCAGAAATAGCATCGGCCCGTCAGGTCCCACAGGACCTGGCGGGCTTTTCTCTTGTATGGGGCGGAGAAAACTGGTATACTATATCCTGAGATTTTATGTCCGGCCGAAACCGGACAGCAGGAGGTCCTTTCATGAAGCTCATGGTCATCGACGGCAATTCCATCATCAACCGGGCTTTTTACGGCATCCGGCTGCTCACCACCAAGGACGGGCAGCCCACCAACGCGGTCTACGGCTTTGTGAACATCCTCCTCAAGCTGATCGACGAGGAAAAGCCCGACGCCCTATGCGTTACCTTTGACCGAAAAGCCCCCACCTTCCGCCACCTGGCCTACGAGGGCTATAAGGCCCAGCGGAAGGGGATGCCAGAGGAGCTGGCCGCCCAGCTGCCGGTGCTCAAGGACGTGCTGGAGGCCATGAACATCCCCCGCTATGAGATGGACGGCTGGGAGGCAGACGACCTCATCGGTACCATTTCGGTGAAGGACACCGCCGCTGGGTGGGACACCGTCATCGTCACCGGCGACAAGGACTCCCTCCAGCTGGTCACCGACACCACCCATGTGAAGCTGGTGTCTACCCGCATGGGTCAGACCACCACCAAGGAGATGACCCCCGAGGCCTTCCGGGAGGCCTACGGCTTTGACCCCATCCACATGGTGGACCTGAAGGCCCTGATGGGAGACACCAGCGACAACATCCCCGGCGTCAAGGGCATCGGGGAGAAGACCGCCATGGACCTGATCCAGCGCTACCACAGCGTGGAGGCCATCTATCAGGACCTGGACCAGGTGGAGGCCAAGCCCGCCGTGATGAAAAAGCTGAAGGAGGGGGCCGACCAGGCCAAGATGTCCTATGACCTGGCCCTTATCCACTGCGACGCCCCCATCGACTTCACCCCCGAGGCCAACCTGCGGAAGGAACCCAACGCCCCCGTCCTCTATGAGCTGTTCCTCAAGCTGGAGTTCAACAAGCTCATCGACAAGCTGGGCCTCAGCGCCCCCCAGGGGGAGGTACAGCAGGAGGAGGAATTTACCGGCACCTGCACCAGTGAGGAGGTCACCGACCGCGCCCGGGCGGAGGAGCTGCTGGCCATCTGGCGGACAAAGGACAGCGTGAATGTGCTGGCCCTGCCCTCCCTGGACGTGGTGGTGGTGGAGCACTGGGAGACCGAGCGGGACAGCCACGCCGCCATTCTCCGGGCCGACCGGCTGGAGGGGTATAACGACGTCCTCAAGGCCCTCTTTGCCCCCGATATCAAGAAGAACGCCCACGACGTAAAGACCCTGCTGTCCCGTCTGCTGGACGAGGGCATCCAGGGCGGCGGCTTCGTTTTTGATACCGCCATCGCCGCCTATCTGCTGGCTCCCACCGACGGCAGCTATGAGCTGGAGACCCTGGGCATGCGGTGGCTCAACCATGAATTTCTCAAGGCCAAGGACACCTATCTGGCCAAGGACGCCTTCAGCCCTCTGGGTGATTCCGCCGAGGCCCTGGGCGTCATGCTGTCCCACTGTGCCCTCATCGACGCGCTGAAGGACCCCATGGCCGCCCGTCTGCACGAACTGGGTATGGACAAGCTCTACTATGAGGTGGAACTCCCCCTGTGTCCCGTGCTGGCCGAGATGGAGCACGCCGGTGTACTGGTGGACCGGGGAGCCCTCACCGCCTTTGGCGAGATGCTGGACGGGCGCATCAAGGCCGACGAGGCCCTGATCTATGAGCTGGCAGGGGAGCAGTTCAACATCAACTCCACCCAGCAGTTCGGAAAGATTTTGTTTGAAAAGCTGGGCCTGCCCCCGGTAAAGAAGACCAAGACGGGCTACTCCACCAACGCCGAGGTGCTGGAGAAGCTGCGGGACAAGCACCCCATCGTGGAGGCGGTGCTGGACTACCGGCAGCTGGCCAAGCTGAAGTCCACCTATGTGGACGGCCTGACCAAGGTGATCGCCGCCGACGGGCGCATCCACACCTCCTTCCAGAACACTGTCACCGCCACCGGGCGGCTCAGTTCCACCGAGCCCAACCTGCAAAACATTCCGGTGCGCACCGAGCTGGGGGCCGAGCTGCGGAAGATGTTTGTGGCCCCGGCGGGCAAGATGCTGGTGGATGCCGACTACTCCCAGATCGAGCTGCGGCTGCTGGCCCACATCGCAGGGGACGAGCACATGATCGCCGCTTTCCGGAGCGGGGAGGATATCCACACCGTCACCGCCTCCCAGGTGTTCGGGGTGGCGCCGGAAGACGTGACCCACGAGATGCGCCGCCGGGCCAAGGCGGTGAACTTCGGCATCGTTTACGGCATCTCTGACTTCTCCCTGTCCCAGGATATCGGGGTCACCCGTGCCGAGGCCAAGGAGTATATGGAGAAATACTTTGAGAAGTACTCCGGCGTCCACGCCTATATGACCCAGGTGGTGGAGAAGGCCAAGGCCGACGGCTATGTGTCCACCCTCATGGGCCGCCGTCGCTGGCTGCCCGAGCTGAAATCTTCCAACTTCAATATGCGCTCCTTCGGGGAGCGGGTGGCCCTGAATATGCCCATCCAGGGCACCGCCGCCGACATCATCAAGCTGGCCATGATCCGGGTGGCGGACAAGCTGCGCTCCGAGGGCCTGGAGGCCAGACTGATTCTCCAGGTCCACGACGAACTGATCGTGGAGTGCCCGGAAGGGGAGACCGACCGGGTCAAGACCCTGCTGGAGACCGAGATGGAGCAGGTGGTGGAGCTGGCCCTGCCCCTCATCGCCGAGGCCCACGCCGGAAAGAGCTGGGCAGAGGCCAAGGGCTGAAAGGAGATCTCGATGGAACTGCGACTCATCCCCGCCTCCGCACTGGAGGAGTGGTACCGGGAAGAGCTGACCCAGGCATTTCCCCCCAATGAATGCAAGCCGCTGGCCAATATCCGGGAGCTGATGGACCAGGGGCGATATGAGGTGTGGGGCCTCTTTGAGGGGGAGATCTTGCTGGGCTATGCCACACTGTGGATGGACCCGGAGGACAAACGCTGTATCCTGCTGGACTATCTGGGCGTCACCGCCGTCCGGCGGAACGGGGGCCTGGGGCAGAGGATGGTCCGGATGCTGGCGGAGCGGCTTGCGGGCAGGTCCCTGCTCCTCATTGAGGCGGAGCGACCGGTGGAGGGGGACGACCCGGTGGAGAACGCCCTCCGGCAGCGGCGGCTGGCCTTTTATGAGCGGTGCGGCTTTTTGCCCGCCTACGATATGGCCACCTGCGGCATGCGCTTCACCACGTTTCTGCCCTGCCTGCCGGACGACCTGGGCCCCGTCATGGCCCTCCACCGGGCGATCTACGGCCCGGAGCGGACCGATGTGCGGGTGCCGCTGGGGCCGGACGAACCGCCCCCCGGCCCGCCGGCCTGGATGGCGGGGGAGGTCTGAGAGATCCGCCCCGACCCGGGAAACAGAGAAAGAAGGATGTATGAAAGAACTGCTGTTTTGTCTGGCCGGACTGGCGCTGGCCGTTGTGGGAGCGTTGCTCCTGATCAAACCGGAATGGGCGTGGAAGCTGGAGCATTTCTGGTGTACCGAGGGGGGCCGCCCCTCGGAGTGGTATGAGACCGTGACCCGTCTGCTGGGGGTATTCTGCCTGCTGGCGGGGACGGTGCTCTTTCTGGTGATGCTGGTGTCGCTCATTCTCTATCTCGTATTTTAAGGAGGAAGCGCTGTGAATTATCAACTGGTCCCCATGGACAAGTCCCACCTGAGTCAGGTGGCGGCCATCGAGCGGGAGTGCTTCTCCCACCCCTGGTCGGAGGCCCTGCTGGAGCAGGAGCTGTACAACGATACGATCTCCCTGGTGGTGGCCGAGGGGGAGGATGGCACCGTGCTGGGCTACGGCGAGGTGCGGGCGATCCTGGACGAGGGCACTCTGGAAAAGATCGCGGTGGCCCCGGCCTACCGCCGCCAGGGGGTGGCCGAGGCCATCCTCAGCGCCTACATCCGGTTCGGACAGGCCCATCTGGCCTTCCTCACCCTGGAGGTGCGGGAGAGCAATTCCCCCGCCATCGCCCTGTATGAGAAGCTGGGCTTCCAGGTGGTGGGCCGCCGGAAGAACTACTATCGGGAGCTGAACGAAGATGCCCTGCTCATGACGGTGGAGTTTGGGGACCATGCCTGAGCTGCGCCTGCTCACCGACCGTCAGCTGCGGCAGGTCTACCGGACCTTTGTGCGGGCAGATTTTCCGCCCAGCGAACGCCGGTCTCTGGCGTCTATCGAGTCCCTGCGGCGGACAGGGCGGTACGATACCTGGGGCGTTTTTGCGGGTGAAAAGCTGCTGGCCTATGCCTTTCTTTGGAGAACGGCGGAGGGACACTGCGCCCTGCTGGACTACCTGGCTGTGTGCCCCGACGGCCGGGGCCGGGGACTGGGTACCCAGGCTCTGGAGCTGCTCAAGGAGCAGTATGGTCCGTCGTGTGCCCTGCTGGTGGAGGCGGAAGCGCCCGAGCCGGGGCTCCCGCCGGAGGAGGACCGGCTGCGCCGGCGGCGGATCGCCTTTTACCAGCGGGCGGGATTCCGCCTGTTGGACTATCAGTCGGATATTTTTCAGGTGCGCTATGCCATGCTGGCATGGCCGGGAGCGCTGCCGCTAAGCGGGGCGGAGCTCCAGAAGGCCCACCGGGGATTGTATCAGAGCCATATGCCCCCTCTATTGTTTCGCCGGATGATCCACATCCCGGCGGCTCACTGCGGAAAGAAGGAATGAACCATGCTTATTCTTGCCATTGAATCCTCCTGCGACGAGACGGCGGTGGCGGTGGTAAAGGACGGCCGCACCGTCCTGTCCGACGCCATTGCCTCCCAGGCCGACATGCACGCCCTCTACGGCGGCGTGGTGCCTGAGATCGCCTCCCGCAAGCACATCGAGGCCATCGCCGGCCTGGCCGACCAGGCCCTCCAGCAGGCGGGGGTGACCCGGAGCGACATCGACGCGGTGGCGGTGACCTACGCCCCCGGCCTCATCGGGGCCCTGCTGGTGGGGGTCAACTTTGCCAAGTCGGTGGCCTACGGCCTGGACGTGCCCATCGTGCCCGTCCACCACGTCCGGGGCCACATCGCCGCCAACTACATCGCCCATCCCGACCTGGAGCCCCCCTTTGTGTGCCTGTGCGTGTCGGGCGGCAATACCATGATCGTGGATGTGAAGGGCTACACCGACATGGAGATCCTGGGGGCCACCCGGGACGACGCGGCGGGGGAGTGCTTTGACAAGGTGGCCCGGGTGCTGGGCATCGGCTATCCCGGCGGCGCACCCATGGACAAGCTGGCCCAGGGGGGCGACGACAAGCGGTACGACCTGCCTCGGGCCCACGTGGCCGACGCGCCCCTGGATATGTCCTTCTCGGGGCTGAAGACAGCAGTGCTCAACTTGGCCCACAACGCCCAGCAGAAGGGGGAGCAGCTGGACATGAAGGGGCTGGCGGCCTCCTTTGCCGCCGCCGTCAGCGATACCCTGGTGCCCCGCACCATGGAGGCGGCCAAGCGCTGCGGCTATGGCAAGATCGCTGTGGCCGGCGGTGTGGCGGCCAACTCCCGCATCCGGGCCGACCTGGAGGCGGCCTGCCGCAAGACGGGGGACGAGCTGTACCTGCCTCCCTTGTCCCTGTGCGGAGACAACGGCGCCATGATCGGCTGCCAGGGCTATTACGAGTACCTGGCGGGCAAGCGGGGCGGCATGGATCTCAACGCCTACGCCACCCGGGACATCAAAAAAGGATAAGAAAACAGAAAACGGCCGCCCGTTTGGGCGGCCGTTTTGTTTTGAGAAAGGGAAGTCAGAAGGAAATTTGGAGCAGGGGACCGTACTGCTCATCCAGGGTGACGGACAGGGTGGCTACCGGAACGCCTTCCAGGGAGACCAGAGTGGAGCCGTCGGACTGCTCCTCCAGGGTATAACCCAGCACATCGGAGAGGATGGTGCAGTACATCAGATACGCTTGATGGGCCTGGTTGGGACCGCCGGGGATGGTGGGCCGGTCATACGCCAGGAAACGGGAGACTGCGTCTCCGTCGGGCAGACAGTAGGTGTACGTATCGCTCTCCGGCCCGGCGGTGATAGTGTTGATACAGGAGTCGGGGGTGGGCAGACCCTCAGCCTCGGTAAAGCTGGTCCACTGATCTGCGGTCACCAGGGGGCTGTCGGTGCCGGTGGACAAAGTGAGCGTACCCGCCTCTCCATAGGTATAGGTGCGGCGCATGGAACCGGAGTCGCTGCCGATCAGCCGGCCGAAGCAGTCGTAGAAGGGGGTGATGAGGTAGGTGTTTTTCTGGCCGTACTCAGTCTCGGACACCACATAACCGGCGGCGTTGTACTCGAAGGTGAATTCCGAGGTGTAGTGATCGGGATCGGTGGTGTTGACGATGGTCAGCTTGGTTACCTGGCCGGCGTCATCCAGCACATACTGGTAGGAGAACACATTGCCGTCCCGGATCGAGTGGTCGGAATGCTCGCTTTCCGTATCCACCAGGCCGCTCTCCTGATAGGTGTAATCTGAGGTGTCGGTGCCGTAGTAGCCTACGTCGGTGAGCTGGGTCAGGCGGCCCTCCTGGTCGTAGGTATAGGTGATGTCGGAGTGGTTTTCCTGTTTGCTGGTCAGCCGGCCCTGGTCATTAAAGACAAAGTCCTGGATCTGCACATCCTCGGTGATGTCATAGGCGGTCAGGGCGTACAGCGGGACAGTGATGCTGTAGTCGGTGAGGGCGGGGGTGGGAGAAGGCGTGGGGGCGGTGCTGGGCTGGTCCGAGCCGCCGCCGGAGCAGGCGGTGAGGGAGAGGACCATGGCGCAGGTCAGTGTCAAAGCAAGGTTTCGTTTCATAGGAACCTCCAGCTCAGCGCATGGTGTACAGATAGGTGATGCCGTCGGACAGGGTGATCCCCACCACCAGGGGGTCGGAGCTGCTCTCCACCTCGTCGGGACACTCGATAAGGTAGTGGGCGTTGCAGCTCTGCAGGGGAGCGGCGGCGGACCAGGAGCTGGCGAAGTTGAAGGAGGAGCCGTCCTCCACCACGGCGAAGCCCTTGTAGGAGTAGCCGTCACCGTAAATGGCCTCTGCCGTCATGATCTCACCGATCTGGATGTCCCGCTTCATCAGGTTCTTCACCGTAGCGTCCACATGGATGTAGACGTTGCCGCTCTCCGGGCTGTAATAGCTGTAGTAGCCGGTGGTATCGGCGGGGAGGACCTCATAGGAGAATTCCACGGCGTTGAGGGTGAACTCATAGTCGTCGGTGGTGATGGTCTCACCGGCGGAGATGGTCTTGGTGCCGGAGTTTTCGCCCGATGCGGCCGCCGCCCCCTCCGCGGAGGCGGAGGAGGCGGTGTCGTCACCCTTGGTATAAGTAAACTCATAGAGGTTCTGGAAGTTCTCCAGAGCCAGTTCGTAGTTGAACTGCTCGTAATCATACTCGGCGAACTCGTCGTTGAAGCCGAACTGGATGGTCACGCTCTGGTAGCTGTCCAGCAGGGTCTTGGGCACCTCGGCGTAGATGAAGATGTGGTTCTGCACCAGGGGGTCCATGTCGACGGCGGTGAAGCACTGGACGTCGCCCTCATAGTTGTACTTGTCGTCAAACACCATCCGCACGTTCATGTTGTAGAGGGGGAAGGCCTGGCCGGCGGTGTTCATCAGGGTGGCATCCAGCCAGTAGTAGCCGTTGCTCTCGTTGGAGGTGACCAGAGAGCTGTTGCCCTCGGTCATCTTCGCGCCGGAGCCCACGTTGCCGATGGTCAGCTCCATGAAGTCCAGGGTGATGGTCTCACCGACAGACACGGGGGTGAACTCAGCGGCGGGAGCGGTGGATTCCTCTACGGGCGGGGTGCTCTCCGTGCCAGGATCAGTGGGGGGGACGGAGTTGTTGGCAGGCTGGCCGCCGCCTCCGCAGGCCGCCAGGGACAGGGCCATGGCAAGACACAGCAGCAGGGAAAGGAACTTTTTCATCTCTATGACCTCCTTGTTCACAGGGTGCGGCCCGGCGCCGCACCGGTGTGCTATACCTTAAATCTACAGGAATATAGGAGGCCATACAATATTCCAGCTGCATAGGATTGGAAATTTTCTTAAGAGAAAAGGGGTAAAAAAAGGACGTACCGCAGGCTGTGCGGTACGTCCTTTTACATAAACAGGGAAGATCAGAAAGCGGTGCGGTTGCCCACATAGCAGGCGATGCCCGCGTCCAGATAGAGGGCCTGGAGAGCCTGGAGGGTCTCGTCGGTAACGTCGCCCTTGCTGGCGTAGGCGTACTCCTTGCCCAGCTGCTCCCACTTGGTCTGGCCCATCCGGTGGAATTTCAGCAGGTTGATCTCGAAGAGGCCGTTTTCCTGCATGAAGGCAATGACCCTGCGGGCGTTTTCCTCGCTGTCATTGTAGCCGCCGATGGTGGGCTGGCGGAGCACCAGCCGCCCGGTCCAGCCGGACCGGACCAGGGCCCGGATGTTGTCCAGAATCTGCTGGTTGCCTACACCGGTGCCCGCCTTGTGGGCCTCGGGGTCCATGTGCTTGACGTCGATGAAGGCGAACTGGATGTACTGCATCACGTCCAGGAAGCGGGCGGTGTCGAAGTAGGCGCTGGTCTCAATGGCGGTGTGGATCTGGAGATCCCGGCAGCCCTTGAGTACCTCCACCAGGAAATCATGCTGGAGGATGGGGTCGCCGCCGCTGAAGGTGACGCCGCCGTTCTGGCCCCAGCTGCTGAAATCCCGGCGGAGGATCTTGAGCAGCTCCTCGCTGGTGTACTCCTTCACGCACTGCTTCAAGGCCCGGTTGGGGCAGATATCCACGCAGTCGAAGGTGGTGCAGCTGGCGCAGGTGGCCAGATCCACCACAGGGGCCTGCCCCTCGGGGAAGTGGATGGCGTGGGCGGGGCATACCGGCTCGCAGACCCGGCAGCCCTTGTCCCACTTGCATACGTTGGCGGCGTACATCAAGTGCTTGCCCGCCGTCCAGCTCTCCGGATTGGCGCACCACGCGCAGTGGAGGGGGCAGCCGGTGAGAAAGACGGTGGTGCGGCAGCCCGGTCCGTCGTGGACGGAGAAGGACTGGATATCAAAAACGGTTCCCTTGACGCCCATGGATCACCCCTGGGCGGCCTGATAGTGCTCGCAGCAGAAGGCGCCGCAGTTGGCGTAAGCCCAGTTCTCCTTCTCGAAGCCCTTGCAGGTGCCGATGCCGTGGTCGTCCGCGCCGGAGAAGCAGGCGCAGTTGCCGCACTTGGGGGCGGCCTTCCAGTTGGGGCAGCCCTCGCTGCCCGCGCCGTCGATGGGGACGATCTGCTTGGAGAGGGCGCACATGCCCTTCTCGCAGTCCAGATTGATATAGTTCACACAGTCTACATGTTTCATTTTGGTGCCTCCCAATTACGCTTCATCGTATTCGGTCCGGTAGATGACCTCGTCCTGGATGGGCTTGCCGATCTCGCACCAGTACTGGGTAAAGCCGGCCACACGCACCATCAAATCGCGGTACTTGTCGGGGGACTTCTGAGCGTCCCGCAGGGTGTCCGAGCTGACCACGTTGAACTGGACGTGGAAGCCGCCCTTGCGCATGTAGGTGCGCACCAGCTCCAGCAGCTTGCGGGTACCCTGGACGCCCTGGACGGCGGAGGGATGCAGCTTCAGGTTCATCTGGGCGTTCTGGTTCTGAGAGTGGTCGTACACCGTGGCCGACTCAAAGAGGGCGTACACGCCGTTCTTGTCGGTGCCGGCGGCGGCGGACACGGAGCCGTCGGAGTAGGTGGTGCCCGCCAGACGGCCGTCGGCGGTGGCCAGGGTGATGAAGCCCTGGGGACCGTGGGTGGACACGGAGATCTGGCACAGGTACTCCGGCTTGCCGAAGAAGGACTCGATGGTGGGCAGGTAGTGGAGCAGGTACATGTGGTAGTCCCGCAGCAGGCTGTCGGCGTAGGGGTCGGCGTTGCCGTACTTGGGGGCGTTGACGCAGTCGGCGAAGATGGCGGCGTACTTGCCGGCCTCCTCGGTGCTCTCGCGGTAGTCGGGGGAGTAGACGCCGGTTTCGTAGGCGGTACGGAAGCCGAAGTTGTGGAGCATGGCGTCGGTCATTTCCTCCAGGGTGTACTTCTTGTCGTCGAAGACATTCTTCTTGATGGACGCCAGAGAGTTGATGAAGGTGATGGTGCCGCAGGACTCGAAGTTGATGCAGGCGTTGTAGCGGGAGCCGCAGTTGCCGATGTGCTGGCCCTTCTTGAAGCAGTCGGGCTTCAGCAGGGAGTTGACAGCGGGCATGTTGTACTTGCGCCACACGTCCATCTGGATGTTGTTCACCTTGTTGACCACGCGGTTGCTGATATCCAGATACTTCTTCCACAGGTCCACCAGCTTCTCGAAGCTGTCGATGGTCTCATTGTGGGCGGGGAAGACCCGCTTGCCGGTACGCTGGTCCACGCCGTTGGTGAGCACCAGCTCCAGCACCTTGGGCAGGGCGGTGAAGTGGATGCCGGTACCGCAGGTGGGGGAGGCGCCGCCGGGGATCATGGTCACCTTGCCGTTGTACTCCAGGGGCAGGAAGCAGCCGGGAGCGGACTCCAGGCAGCCGCCCAGACACCAGGCCCGGGCGTCATACAGATCCATGCCCTCGGGGCCGTACTGGCGGAGCATGAAGTTCATGCCTACCTGGTTGTTCATCCAGGCGGGGTAGCCCATGCCCAGCTTGGTGCAGGCGGCGGCCTTCATCAGGAAGTCCTCGGGCATCTTCTCATCGTACAGCACGGAGAGGGTGGGCTGAGGGGTCTGGGCCCGCATGCCGGCCTCCACGATCAGGTACTCCAGAGGCGTGACAGCGGACAGTCCGTCGTAGTTCTGGCCGCCCAGGGACAGGTTGTTGAAGGTGTTGCCGGACAGCACGCCGCCGGACACACCGGCGGAGGCGAAGCACTCGATGCAGGTGATCTTGATGCGGTAGAGCTCCAGCAGCTCGATGACCTCCTCGTCGGTGGTGACGCCGTCCTGGATGTCCTTCTCGTAGAAGGGCTGGAGCACCTGGCCCAGACGGCCGATGGACTGGCCGGACTGAGGATCCTCGTTGACCACGCCCAGGTGGAGGCACAGGGTCAGCTGCAGGGCCTCACGGAAGGTGGAGGGCTGCTTGTGGGCGATGTTGTGCATGACCTGGGCGATCTCCAGGTAGTTCTTCTTGTACTTCTCGTCGGGCTCACGGGAGGCCAGGTCCTCGGCCTTGCGGGCGTAGTTCTCGCACCACTGGCTCAGGCCCTTGACGATCTCCTTCATGGCGGCGTAGTAGTAGCCGCGGCTCATGCCCAGCACGCCGTCGCCGCCGGCCTCGCCCATGGTCTCGGCCATCTTCTCGTCGCACAGCTCGATGATGCGGTCAAAGCCGTACTGCAGGGGCAGGTAGTAGTTCATGACCTCGCGGCCCTGGGGGATGGCGAAGGAGTCGAACATGACCAGCACGCTGTCCATGATGCTCTTGAACTGGTCGTAGCCGGGCAGGTTCTTGGCGTACTTGTCGGAGATGTCCTCCACGGAGATGCCGTCCCAGTACTTGGACACCTTCACCAGAACGGGGATGTCCTCCTTGCGCATGCCGAACTTCTTGGCGATGGAGATGACCTCGCCGTAGCTCTCGGTGACGTTGCCGCCGCCGTTGCCCACGATGGAGACGGAGTCGGCCTCGTTCTCGGCGGGGGCGTCCACCTCGTTCATCAGGGACTCCGCCATGGAGTTGAAGAAACTGGCGCACACCCAGGGGAAGGGGAAGGCGCCGCGGATGTGCTTGGTCTTGTTCATGACCAGCTTTTCATCGGGCAGGATGGTGGGGGTGCTGTGGGCCAGGGAGGCGGCCACCGCCTTGGCCCGGCGTACCTCGATCAGGTCGCCGTCGTTCTCCCACCAGACACGGTTGTACCAGTAGGCGCTCTCCATGTCCGCCGTGACCTTCAGGATGTAGTAAATATCCATAATCCGCTGGAAACTCTCCGCGGCGGCGGGAATTTCCTTTTCGCAGACCTCTTTCATTTGCTCGGCACCGATCCCACGGGCGTTCAGGATCTCCTGGAGCTTGGCTTCATTGGTTTCCAAAGTCACCAACCGTCCTTTCTTATATGATATAAGAAATATTATACCGGATCGAACTTCTGCTAAAGTGCACTTTGCACTGGCGCGGAGATTTTCTGGGCGGTTGCGGAAGAAAAATGACTGTGCTAAACTAAAGAGGATAAGACGGGCGGTTTGACTCCGGGAAGGACGGCGGACAGCATGATACAGACACTGCGGGGCGAGGTGGAGACGGGGATCCGGGAGCTAGAGATCTATCCCTTTATCGCCACCCACTACGAGGCGGGGCGTATTCCCCTGTGCCGGGCAGAGGCGGGGGACTGCATCGCCGACGCAGGCGGCAGCGGCTGCCATATCATCTATCTGCTGCGGGGGGATGTGAAGATTTTCAGCATCTCCTATAACGGCAGGCGGATGCTGCTGGACCAGGTGGGCCGGGGGGAGTTCTCCGGGCACATCAGCAAGCTGCGGGGGTTTAACTTCGACTCCACCATCCTGGCCCGCACCGAGTGTCTGTACCTGGAGTTCTCCGATCCGCTCTTTCAGGAGCTGATGGGCGACCCAACTTTCGCCCTGCTCTTTTACCGGTGTACCAGCAAGCGGACCTACCACATGTATCGCAAGACCCTGAGCCTCAACCTCTTCTCCCTGGAGGAGAACGCCGCTTTCTATTTTCTGCGGGGCGGCGGAGACCTGGTGTCGGCCACTCTGGAGACCATGAGCGAGGAGATCGGCATGAGCCGCCGGAGCTTATGCTACATTCTCAAGCGGTGGCGGCAGGCCGGGCTGCTGGAGCCCAAAGGGCGGGGCTACCGCATCCGGGACCGGCAGGCCCTGGAGCGGATGACCGAGGGCATCCGGCTCTTTTACGACTCGGTGAGCGGCACCGGGTCCATCCAGTGAGGAGTCAGAATGAAATGAACGAAGAAAAGCAGCGGCTGCGCCGGATCCCGGCCCGCCTGGTGATGCTGCTGGTGGGCTTTGGCGTCATGGCCTTTGGGGTGGCCTTTTCCATCAAAGGGGCCCTGGGCACCTCGCCTATCTCCAGCGTGCCCTATGTGACCAGCTATATCTCCGGCCTGTCGGTGGGTACCACCACTATTATCATGAATGGCATTTTTGTGCTGCTTCAAATTCTTATCCTGCGGCGGCGGTACCAGTGGGTGCAGCTGCTCCAGTTCCCGGCGGCCATTGTGTTCGGCCTGTTCATCGACGGGGCGGGCGTGGTGCTCCAGGGGATCCATTACAGCAACTACCTCCAGCAGTGGGTGCTGTGCGCCATCGGTATCGTGTTGGTGGGCCTGGGGGTGAGCATCGAGGTCACCGCCCGGCTGGTCACCACCGCCGGCGAGGGCGTGGTGCTGGCCATCTGCCAGGTGGCGCCGGTGAAGTTCGGCAACATGAAGGTGATCTTTGACGTGACCCTGGTGTGTATCTCCATCGTCACCGGGCTGGTCTTCCTGGGCCGCCTGGAGGGGGTGCGGGAGGGTACCGTTGCCGCCGCCATCTGCGTGGGCCTGCTGGCCAAGGCGTTCAGCAAGCCCCTGGCCAAATTTGAAAAGGCTTTTTTGTGCTGAAGAACGGACAGAGCGCCCTTCCGCGTAATGCGGAAGGGCGCTCTGCGTTTGAGAAGGAAGAAAGAGGTGGCATTTATGGATTTTGCCCTGCCTGCTCCTGCCGGATCTCGGCCAGCTTGACCATCCGGACCCCGGCGATCAGCAGGGCGGCGGACAGACAGGCCGCGGCCAGGATGAAGCCCTCCTGGATGGAGAAGAGGAAGTGATCCACCAGCATAACGGTGAGGATGAGCACGCAGCCCATGCCCTGCAGGCGCTGTCCCTGGCGTTTGCTCATATCTGTACGCTCCTTTCTGAAAAAACGATCAGGAAATACCCATGAAGGTCAGGATCACCCGCATGACCACCAGGGAGATGGCGGCGTCCAGCAGGGGGATGACCAGCAGCAGGGGGTGCCATTTCTTGTTGCTGTCGGTGACCAGCACGATGCGGGCATAGTGGCCGATGAGGGTGCCCATCAGGATACAGGCGGGCAGCAGCATGGAGGCCTGGCCCAGAGTCAGGGTACCGGCGGCATACATGGTGGCGGCGGTGGCGCAGCCGGAGGCCTTGGCGAAGAAGGCGGAGATGAGGACCGCGAAGGCCTCACCGGGCAGACCGAACAGGCCCATGACGGGTGCGAAGACGGTGCCCAGCAGGTCCATCAGGCCGGTGGCCTGGAGGATGTACACCAGGGTGTAGCCCAGGATCATGGCGGGGGTGATATTTTCAATGCCGACCTTGAAGCCACGGACACAGCCCTTCAGGAAGGTGTCCACCACGGAGGTCTTTTTGACGGGGGCGGCGGCGGCAACGGCGGTTTTTTCGCTCATTTCAGATTACTCCTTTCCTGCGCGCTTCTTGGACCGGAAGAAGAGGATCAGACGGACCACGTTGGCGCCGATCAGCTTGCAGAAGAACTCGATGACGATGACAGCGCCCAGGCTGACAGGGCAGATGGCCAGCAGCGGTGCGCCGCCGGTGATGGTGTTGTTGATACAGGCCGAACCGGCGTACTGGTAAGCCACGAAGATGGTGCGCTCGTCGTCGGTGATGCTGCCGCTCTCATACAGGTCCCGGGTCATGACGGCGGCCACATCGGAGCCGGTGAAGCTGCTGATGAAGGCTACGCCGGTGGAGCCGGGGATGCCCAGCAGGGGGCGCAGCAGGGGGCGGAACAGGATATCGGAGGCCTTGAAGGCGCCCAGCTGCTCAAAAACGCCCAGCAGGCCGCAGAAGAGCATGACGGCGGGGATCAGGTTCAGACCGGCCATGAAGCCGTCCTTGGCGCCCGAGCCGCCTGAGCCGATGAAGTTGGCGCCGGTGTCGCCGATGGTGCCGAAGGCGCCGCTCAGGTTGGTGAAGTCCAGTACCTTCAGCGGGGTGTCGCTGGTACGGAAGACGCCGGACAGGATGACGATCAGGACGACCAGCGCGATCCATGCGCCGATCCCGACCTTTTCTTTCTTGGGGGCTTGTGCTGTGGTTTGACTCATGTCGTTCCCTCCTTGTGTTCTCTCTGGTTCATCGGCACAGGAGCGCCGTTATCCAGCAAAGCTGTCCTGCAGGGTGGCGGCGGCGCAGGCGGCCAGCACGCAGCGGCTGTACAGGGACTCCACCTGAGCGCACTCGGTGGGGGTGTGGTTGCCCTCGCCCTTGACGCCCATACCGCACACGGTGGGCACACCGCTGGAGACGGTGAGGCCGGAGTCGGACAGGCCGCCCACCCGGCAGGAGGTGATGGGGCCGTAGCCGCAGTCCAGGGCGGTCTGCTTCAGGTGCTCAAACAGAGCGGTGACGCCGGGGGTGGTGTCCATGCACTCCATCAGGCGGCTGGTGTCCAGTTCGGACCAGGTGTCGGCCACGGTGTTGTTGGCGGCAGCCTGCTCCAGAGCGGCGATGAGCTCGTCCTTCTGGGCGGTGGTGTTGAAGCGCAGACCAATCTGCACCACGCACTGATCGGGGATGGTGTTCTCACCAATGCCGCCGGTGATCTTGCCGCAGTTGAGCAGGCGGCCGGCCTCCAGGTCGTTGCAGGCCTCCAGCTCCACCACCTTGCGGGCGGCCTCCAGAATGGCGGAGCGGCCCTTCTCCGGGGCGTTGCCCGAGTGGGCGGACACGCCGTGGACGGTGAGACGCACCGGTCCGCCGCCCTTGCGGCCCACCACGAAGCTGTCATCCAGGAAGCCGGTCTCAAAGTTGAAGGCGGCCAGAGCGCCCTGGGCCTCCTGCTGGAGCACCTGCTTTGCGTTGGAGAACATGTGCAGGTTCTCCTCGTCACCGGCAAAGACGCACTTGATGGGGCGCTCCTTCCAGCCGGCGGCGGCCAGAGCACGGATGGCAAACAGGCCGATGACCAGGCCGGGCTTCATGTCCAGCACGCCGGGGCCGTGGGCAAAGCCTTCCTCGTCCACCCGGAAGGGGTTTTTTGCCACGGTGCCGTCGGGGAATACCGTGTCCATGTGGCCCAGGAAGATGAGGGGAGCCTTGTCACTCTCCCAGTTCCACTCGCCCACCAGCACACCGGCGGCGTTATCTACCGGCAGCACCTTGGT
The DNA here is from genome assembly GCF_017811815.1 of Flavonifractor sp. AGMB03687. Lineage (GTDB taxonomy): Bacteria > Bacillota > Clostridia > Oscillospirales > Oscillospiraceae > Flavonifractor. The sequence goes on along the minus strand of NZ_JADKZI010000004.1, from coordinate 114,226 downwards.
GCGCATGCCGGTGGCCTCCATCTCCCGGCGGAGGATGTCGGTGACGGCGGCTACGCCCTCCAAGTTGCGGGAGCCGCTCTCGGTGTTGACCAGCTCCTCCCACAGCTTGAGCATGGCCTCGTGCTGGCCGTCGATGTACGTGTGAATGGTTTCAAAAATCGGTTCCATTTCAATGACCTCCTTGTGTTGGATCACAGCAGGCGCACCGCAACACCGGCCAGGATGACCGAGGCGATGGTGACGGTGACAAAGCCCGCCATCAGCATTTTAGGCAGCAGATAGTTGAGAATCGCGGTCTTCTCTTCCTGGGTGGTGCCCACAGCCTCGGCCACCTCCTGGGGGATGAGCATGGTGGTGGGGAAGCCGAAGGTGCAGCTGATGCCCAGGGACACCGCCAGGCCGAAGGGCAGGCGGAGGAGCTTGCCGCACACAAAACCCACGACCACCGTGCCGGCCACGCCGCCCACCGCCGCGATGAGCAGGGGGCCGATGACCGATACCACCTGGGCGGGGGTGGTGGTAGCCAGGTTGGAGAAGATGAGGATGGTGACAAAGAAGGTGATGAGTCCGGAAGACTGGGTCTTGTTCAGGATGTTCTTGTCCAGGAAGCCTAGGGCGAAGAAGAGGGCGCCCATCACCAGGCACATGACAAAGTAGTGGATGACGCCGCCGGTGAGGACGGAGGCGTAGTGGGCGACCACCGCCACCAGGCCCAGCTTGGCCAGGTAGACCGAGGGCCGGGCGAAGAGGGGAGGCAGTTGGAGGGGACGGCGGTGGCCGCCGGAGGAAGAACTCTGGGTCTCAGTCTGGCTGCCGTACTGGGCCACCAGCTCGGGCCGCTGGATGAACTGCCGGGCGGTGCGCCGCAGCAGCAGAGAGGCGATGGGTACGCCGATGAATTTCTGAGTCACATAGAGCGCGATGCAGAAGGTGCTGGCCAGAGCCAGTCCTTTCTCATTGAGAGCCGTGGTCATGATGAGGGTGGCGGCGCTGCCGCCGGCGAAGATGGGGGCGCTGGACAGGGCCATCTGGGGTCCCATGGTGGGGATGCCCACCAGGATGATGACCAGCACCGCGCCGCACACGCACAGGAAGGCGGTGACCACCACACGCCACTGCTGCTTGAGCTCCTGGAAGTCGATGGTGGTGCCCAGGGATACGATGAGCAGTCCCGCGATCACGTTGCCGAAGCCGGTGATCTGTGCATCCTCGATGATGGTGGCGGGAAGCAGTCCGCTCCAGAAGCCGGCCAACAACAGGATGGCCATACTGAGAACAGAGGAGAAAATGGCCTTTGTCTTTTGGGCGATGAGTTCGCCCGCGGCGTAAATACACAGTAAAACCGCCAGTGCAGCAACAGCGATCATGCACGGCACCTCCTTACGGGTGCAAGAATAGCGGTTTTAGCTATAAATGTCTAAGCTGAAAAAATTATAGCTGAGTTATAACCAGACGGAATGGCACTTTCCTACAACTGGACTGGGTGGTTTTTTGTGAGAATCCAACAAGAAGAATGCAAAAAAATCCACCTCCGACCGGATTGGTCAGAGGTGGATTTCCAATAACTAGTAAATATTCGTCAATTTATACAATTAAACGGGATAAAGTTTTTCTAACTCTCCCACGAAGGCCTGGGCCTCCCGGCTGAGCAATTCCCGCTTGCGCTGGATCCAGCCCACGTTGATCTGGACCTTGCAGTTGCGGATGGGGATGGTGCGGATGCCGTAGCGGGCGAAGTCGGGGGCGCTGAGGCCGGGGCCAAAGCGGAATACATCCGTACTTTGGAGCAGGGAGAGAATGGCGGCGGAGTCGCTGACATAGACCACCCGGGTGAACCGGTTGAGGGGTATGCCGTCAATCTCCAGGTAGAAGGTCAGGTTGGAGAAGTAGTCGTCGGGAAGCCGGACAAAGGGGTAGTCCAGCAGCTCGGTCATGGTGACCTCCTCCCGGTCGTACAGGGGGTGGTTGGGGCCCACGTTAACGTACCAGGTGTCGGTGCCCAGAGGATTGAATTTCAGGTTCTTATAATTGAGGGTGTGGCGCAGCTCCTTGACCTGTACGTTGTTGCTCATGATGAAGCCGATCTCGGCCTCGCTGTTTTCCACCCGCTCAATGACCCGCTGAATGCGGCACTCCAGCATTTTCAGGCTGATATTCTCGTCCCGGTGGTCCAGGTAGAACTGGCTCACCAGCCGCCCCATGGTCAGGATGGGGTAGGAGGCGATGGACAGCAGCCGGGGCGGCTCCTTGGGGGCCATGTTGTTGATGAGCTCGATCTGGTTGAGGATGGTGCGGGCGTACTGATAGAGCTTCTTGCCCTCTTCGGTGAGGGCCACGCCCTTGTTGGTGCGCAGGAAGATCTCCACATTGAGTTCCGCCTCCAGATTGCTGATGGCTTTGCTCAGATTGGGCTGGGTGACGAAGAGGGCCTCGGCGGCCTTGTTAATGCTGCCTCGCTCGGCGATCTCCACGAAATAGGTCAACTGCTGCAGCTGCATAGCGGCTCCTTTCCCCCTCTGCCGTTGTGATGCCTAGGCAGAGAAGCTTATTTTGACATTTTAGTATCTGCCTTGGGGGATGTCAATAAAAAGAAAAAAGGCGCGCCGCACACTGCGGCGCGCCCGGTGGTTGCGAATTAGTTGACAAACAGGGAAGCGCGCTTTTTAAAGTAGAGGTTGTTGACCAATATCATCACCACGGAGAGGATGGTATTGGTGGCGTACTGATTGATCGTATCGGAGGAGAGGAACCAGTCGCCTACGATAGCGGTGGCCAGAAGCAGATAAAGCAGGGAGACCACGGTGCTGGCCGCATAGAGCATCAGCAGGGAGCGGGGGCCGCTGCGCTGGAAGTGAGCCAGCCGCTGGCGGACCACGATATCAAACACAGCCAGAGCGATCATGGCAATGCCGATGATCAGGTCCACGATCCGCAAACCGCCGAATACCAGATAGACCAGCTCACGCCCGTCGCCGTAAATCAGGCCGGTCACCAGGCCGAGGCCGGAGAGGGCGTTGAGAACGCAGGAGGCGAACAGAGCGAAGTAGATCAAAAACTTGTACCAGCGCATGGAGTAGCCACCGAAATTGGGGGTATTTTTCGGGGTATAGTAGCCGCCGGTGGGCTGATAGCCGCTGGTGGGTGGGGGCGTGATGGGGGTGTAGTTGGGGTAGCTGCCCGGCTGGCTGGGAGGTACTTCCTGGGCGGAATCCAGGCGTTTTCCGCAGTTGGGGCAGAACACACTGTCCTCTGCCGCTTGATGGCCGCAATGCTTACAGAACATGATATGACCTCCTGTCCCTCACGAAATCGTCCCACATTGGGACTGTTATCATTTTAAACAATTTGACGAACTTTGTAAATAGGTGGGGAATAGGTTTTCGGAACGGGGGGAGGGGAGAATGAGCGTTGCCACGGCTGAGCGGCTGCGGTATAATAACCACAAGATAAACAGCGGTACAATAAATCTGTATCGAACGGGGAGGAAGGGCTATGAAGCTGGAACTGGTCCAGGGGGATATCACCACCCTGAAGGTGGACGCTATTGCCAACGCTGCCAACAGCACCCTGCTGGGCGGCGGGGGCGTGGACGGTTGCATCCACCGGGCGGCGGGGCCGGAGTTATTGGCCGAGTGCCGCACCCTGGGCGGCTGCCCTACCGGGGAGGCCAAAATCACGGGGGGATATCATCTGCCCAGCAAGTATGTGATCCATACCGTGGGCCCCGTGTGGCACGGCGGCAGCCACGGCGAGCGGGAAGCCCTCGTCAGCTGCTACCGCAACAGCCTGGCTTTGGCCAAGGAGCATGGCTGCGAAACGGTGGCCTTCCCTCTCATCTCCGCCGGGGTGTACGGCTATCCCAAGGAGGAGGCCCTGGAGGTGGCCATCACCAGCATCCGCAAGTTCGCCGGGGCGGACATGACGGTCTATCTGGTGGCCTATGACGCCCCCACCTTCCGGCTGGCACAGCAGGTGCTGGCCCGCCTGGACCAGGGCTGAAAAGTGACCTGGACCCGGTCGGAAAAGCGGCCACCACCCGGTCGGAAAACCGACCTGGACCCGGCCGGAAAAGCGACCCCTAACAACCTAAGGGAACAACAAGAGAGAACAACCTTTTGAACGAAGGACCACGAGAAAGCAGGAGAAGAAAAGACATGGCCAACATCATTGAGATCACCGACTATTCCGACCCTCAGCTGGACTGCTACGCCCGGCTCACCGAGGCCCAGCTGCGCAACCGGCTGGAGCCGGAGAAAGGCATCTTCATCGCCGAGAGCCCCAAGGTGATCCTGCGGGCCCTGGACGCCGGGTATGAGCCCCTGTCCCTGCTGATGGAGCGCAAGAAGATCGACGGCCCCGCCAAGGAGGTGGTGGCCCGGTGCGGCGACCTGCCCCTTTACACCGCCGACCGGGCGGTGCTGGAGGGCCTCACCGGCTATGAGGTGACCCGGGGCGTGCTGTGTGCCATGCGGCGGCCGGTGCTGCCCACGGTGGAGGAGCTGTGTGCCAACGCCCGGCGGGTGGCGGTGCTGGAGGGCATCGTGGACTCCACCAATGTGGGAGCTATCTTCCGCTCCGCCGCCGCCCTCCATATGGATGCGGTGCTGGTCACCCCCACCTGCTGCGACCCCCTGTACCGCCGGGCGGCCCGGGTGAGCATGGGCACTGTGTTCCAGATCCCCTGGACCCGCATTGGGGACGATCCCTCCCAGTGGCCCCAGCCGGGGCTGAGCCGCCTCAACGCCCTGGGCTTCAAGACGGTGGCCATGGCCCTCAGCGATACCGCCATCAGCATTGAGGACCCCCGGCTGCGGCAGGAGGACAAGCTGGCCATCGTGCTGGGCACCGAGGGAGACGGCCTGTCCGACCATACCATCGCCGCCTGTGACTACACCGTGTGCATCCCCATGTCCCACGGGGTGGACTCCCTCAACGTGGCGGCGGCCAGCGCCGTGGCCTTCTGGGAGCTGCGGGCCCGGTAAGAAATAAAAACGCCTGTGACCATCGGTCACAGGCGTTTTTTGAAGTGTCGATCCTTCAAGATGAGCCCTTTACCAGTTCTTTACCAATTCCTCAAAATGGTCGGATAGAATGCAGAGGGGGAAAAGAGTATCCTCCTATTAAAATGTGACGGTATTTTAATGAGGAGGGATATGGTGTGACTTCCTTCCGGCTGAAGCTGATAGCTCTGATTCTCATGGTCATAGACCATTTAGGGTATTTCTGGTATGACTTTTTCCCTATATGGTTCCGGTGGCTGGGCAGAGCGTCCGCCCCGATTTTTTTCTTTTGTATGGTCCACAGCTTCGATAAGACCAGTTCCCAACGCAGGTTTTTGCTGCGATTATATCTCTTCGGGCTTGGTATGGCGGCGGTCAGTACCCTGCTGATGTGTCTCGGTTATGTATGCATCGGAGACGGCGTTGCCAGCCTGGATGTGCGGTCGTTTTGTATCTTCAACACACTATTTGTGATCGCATTCATCATCCGTATCCTGAACATCAAGAATGTGAGGAAGAAGATGGTCCTGCTGGTTTGCTTCCTGTTGTGGCAGGTTGTGTGGTCGATCTTCCTTACCTATGCTGCGGCTTATCCGATACCTGGGCTGGAGCGGACTCAGTCTGGAATATTGGCCCTGTTTGTGCCGCTGCTTGCTTGCGCTACAGGTAATGTGCTGTGGGCCGAAGGTTCGATCGTCTATGTATTGTTTGACGTTCTGCTGTACCGGGCAAAGGAGAGCAGACGCAAGCTGATTCTTGTTTTTGCAGGATTCTCCCTGTTTTATTTCATATGCAGCCTGACAGACTGGAGCATGTATGCGGAAGCAGCCGTGGCAAACACAGTGCGGCTGCTGACGGGATCGGAGCTGTGGATGGAGCTGACCTACAATGCTCTTTATGCCGCTCAGCTGATCTTCACGGGGCAGGGGATCGAGTCGTTATTTTTCCAGGATTTCAATTGGATGATGTTAGGTGCGCATCCCCTTGTCCTGGCCTATAACGGCCAGCGGGGACGGCCCGTCAAGTACGGGTTTTATTGGTTCTATCCACTCCACATCTATCTGCTTTGGCTGCTGCGTCTGCTGACAAAATACGGCTAGATCCGGTGACCCTCCAGCACAAACTGCCCCATGCCCAGGGCGGTGGGGAGGGAGAAGGGCTTTACTGTGCCGTCGTCAAAGCGGACGGTGATCCGGTCCCCGTCCCGGGTGAGGAGCAGGCCGGAGCCGTAGCGGGCGTGGCGTACCCGGGTGCCGGGGATGTAGTCCTTGGCGGCAGCGGTGAGCCGGGCGGACAGGACCGCCGGATCGGGACTCTTCCGGGCGGGCGCCTTTTTCTTCTCCGGGGCCTCCTTCGGAGGGAAGAGGAAGGAGGAGAAGGTGGAGGCCAGCTCCGGGCGGCGGAAGGTCATGACCCACAGCTCGTGTCGGGCCCGGGTCATGCCCACGTAGAAGAGCCGCCGCTCCTCCTCCCGCTGGCTGATCTCCTCCTCGGTCTCGTCCTCCTTGGGGGTGGGGGGCAGCTTGGGCAGCAGACCGTCGGCCACGTCCATCAGAATCACCCGGTCGTACTCCAGACCCTTGCTGGAGTGGATGGTGGACAGGATGAAGGAGCGGTCCGGATGGGTGGAGCCACGGCGCACCACCTCCTCCAGCTCCTCCAGCCGGTTGAGTAGCCCGGCGGGGGTGGGCTCGTTGGCCCCCAGGGCCTCCAGAATGGCCAGCTTGCTGTTGTCCGCCCCTCGATCCTCCAGGTAGGCCCCGTAGCCCATGAAGTGGACAATGCGGTACACCGCCTTGCCCGCCCCCTCCTCCAGCAGGTTGTTCATGTGAGTCTGAAGGGCTTTACACTGCTTGCGGCTCCAGGGGGAGAGGGTTGAACAGCCCGCCAGATATTCCAGCAGGGTCTCCCCAGTGGGGGAGCACTGATTGACTGCCTCCTGGGCGGCGGCACGGCTGATGCCCGCCCCCAGCTTGTAGTAGAGGTCCAGGAACAGATCCCCGTTCCAGGGATTCTGGGCCAGCCGGATGATGTTGGTCACGTCCCGCACCACCCGGTGGGTGAAAAAGCCGCTGTCCACCTGACGGCAGCGGTATGGGGTGCCGGCGCGCTCCAGCAGGTCCATGAGAGGGAGGGCGCTGTCGTTGTCCCGGTAGAGCACCGCCGTCTCTTTGTCGCAGTTTTCCGCCACCTTGGCCAGATACTGATATTGCCGCTGCCGGTCGTATACCTCCACCTGCCGAATGGCGGGGCCGTCGCCCCCGGCGGCATGCATGGTCTTGGGGCGGCGTTGGGTGTTGAGCCGGATGAATTTGTCCGCCGCTGCCACGATTTGGCGGGTGGAGCGGTAATTCTGCTCCAACAGCAGTACCCGGGCGCCGGGGTAGGTGTTCTCAAAGGAGTGGAGGGCCTGGGGACAGGCGGCCCGGAAGCTGTAGATGCTCTGATCCTCGTCGCCTACCATGAAGAGCTGGACCTGGTCCCCCGCCAGCAGGCGGATGATGGCGTGCTGGATCTGGGAGGTGTCCTGGGCCTCGTCCACGCACAGGTAGGGGTAGCGCCCCTGCCACTCCTGAAGGATCTGGGGGTAGCGCCGTAAAATCTGCCAGGCGTAGCCCAGCTGGTCGTCGTAGTCCATGAGCCGCCGCTGCCGCAGAGCCTGGTTATAGGCCTTGTAGACGGCGGGGAACTCCACGCCCTCCACCTCCACCTCGTTCAGGTCGGTCTGGCCGGGGAGCCGGTTTTTCACGTAGGTGATGGCGGTCTGAATGGCCTTGATGGTGGCCTCCGGGGCGTATTCTTGGGTGAGATTGCGGCAGATCTCCCCGATGAGGGCGGCCTGCCGGCCGGTGTCGTCCAGCAGATCGAAGGCCTTCTGGCCCACCAGCTGTTCGCACCGGCGGATGATGGAGGAGCACACCCCATTGATGGTGCGGAAGGCCAGCTTTTCCGCCAGCTCCGGGCCGAAGAGGGCGGCAAAGCGCTGGCGCATATCCCGGGCGGCGGAGACGGTGTAGGTCATGGTGAGGATGCGCCGGGGGTCCACCCCCAGCCCCAGCACCAGGTAGCCGATGCGGCTCACCAGCACAGTGGTCTTGCCACTGCCGGGCACCGCCAGCAGTAGCACCGGGCCGTCCACGGCCTGGACAGCGGCCTCCTGCTGGGGATCCAGACAGAGGCCGTAGGTCTGTTTGAATTGGGCGAAGGTCATAGCGGTTTCTCCTGTGGCAGGTAAGGGATTTCCACGAAAAATGGCCGCCATCGGCGGCCATTTTTACGCGATAACAGGGGTACTCAGGGCTGGGAGATTCCGCCCTTGCCCATGGCGTGCTCCTTGATCTTCTGAAAGGTCTCCTCGCTGAGATCGTGCTCGATCTTGCAGGCGTCGGCGGCGGCCACCTCGGGGCTCACCCCCAGGAAGGTAAAGAACTGGGTGAGCAGCTGATGGCGCTCGTAGATGCGGCGGGCGATCTCCTCCCCGGCAGGGAGCAGGGAGATGAGCCCGTCCTTGTCCATCTCGATATAGCCGCTCTCCCGCAGCTTCTTCATGGCCACGCTGACGCTGGGCTTGGAGAAATGGAGCTCATTGGCGATGTCGATGGAGCGGACCATGCCGTGCCGCTCCCGGAGGCTGAGAATGGCCTCCAGATAGTTTTCCGAAGATTCGTAAATATTCATCCTAAGATCCTTCCCATCTGTGCCTTTTCTATAAGATTAGCACAGAAGCCTTTATTTGGCAAGGCGCGTCAGATGCCGTTTCCGTCGTTCCACTTCCAGTTTCGGATCTCGGGCATGTCCTGGCCGTAGGCGGTGATGTACTGCCGGTGCTCCACCAGCTTGTCCTTCATCAGCTGGATGAGGAAAGCGCCCCGGTTGCCCAGCTGGGGCAGGCGCTTGACGGTGTCGATGACCAGGTCGAAGCGGTCGATGTTGTTCTGCACCCGCATGTCGAAGGGGGTGGTGAGGCCGCCCTCCTCCTTGTAGCCCCGGACGTGGAGGTTCTTGTTGTGCCGCCGGTAGGTCAGCTCGTGGACCAGGGTGGCGTAGCCGTGGAAGGCGAAGATGATGGGCTTGTCCCGGGTGAAGAGCACATCGTAGTCCTCGTCAGTAAGTCCGTGGGGGTGCTCCGTGTGGGGCTGCAGCTTCATCAGGTCCACCACGTTGACCACCCGCACCTTCAGCTCGGGCAGGTAGCGCCGCAGAATGGTGACGGCGGCCAGGGTCTCCAGGGTGGGCGTCTCGCCGCAGCAGGCCAGCACCGCGTCGGGCTCGGCTCCCTGGTCGTTAGAGGCCCACTGCCAGATGCCGATGCCGTGGGTGCAGTGCTTGATGGCCTCGTCCATAGTGAGCCACTGGGGCCGGGGGTGCTTGGAGGTCACCATCACGTTGATGTAGTTGCGGCTTTTGATGCAGTGATCGAAGCAGGACAGCAGGCAGTTGGCGTCGGGGGGCAGATAGAGCCGCACCACGTCGGCCTTTTTGTTGGCCACATGGTCCAGGAAGCCCGGGTCCTGGTGGGTGAAGCCGTTCTGGTCCTGCTGCCACACGTTGGAGGAGAGGACGTAGTTGAGGGAAGCGATGTCCTGCCGCCAGGGCAGACCGCCCGCTACCTTGAGCCACTTGGCGTACTGGCTCACCATGGAGTCTACGATGCGGATGAAGGCCTCGTAGCTGTTGAGGAAGCCATGGCGGCCGGTGAGCAGGTAGCCCTCCAGCCAGCCCTGGCACATATGCTCGGACAGCATGCCGTCCAGGATGCGGCCGCTGGAGGACAGCCCCTCGTCGGAGGACAGCAGGTCGGCGTTCCACCGGCGGTCGCTGGCCTCCAGGGCAGCCCACAGCTTGTTGCTCATGGTCTCGTCAGGGGAGAAGATGCGGAAGTTTTTGGCCTTCTGGTTGAGCTTAAGCACGTCCTTGACGTACTTGCCCAGCTCGGCCATGTCCTCCGCCTCGGTCTCGCCGGGGGCGGGGACGGTGACGGCGTATTTGGAGAAGTCGGGGGTGCGCAGATCCCGCAGCAGCAGGCCGCCGTTGGCGTGGGGGTTGGAGCCCATCCGCCGGATGCCCTGGGGAGCCATGGCCCGCAGCATGGCCGACGGGGCCCCCGTCTCGTCAAAGAGCTCCTCGGGGTGGTAGCTGCGCAGCCACTCCTCCAGCAGGGGAAGCTGCTCGGGATGGGCCTCGTCCACTGCCAGGGGCAGCTGGTGGACCCGGCTGGTGCCCTCCAGGGCAATGCCATCCACCTCCCTGGGGCAGGTCCAGCCCTTGGGGGAGCGGAAGACCACCATGGGCCACCGGGGCCGCTCGGTCTCCCCGAAGGAGCGGGCGCCCTCCTGGATGCGCTGGATCTCACGCACCGCCCAGTCCAGGGCGGCCGCCATCTTCTGGTGCATCTGGGCAGGGTCGTCCCCCTCCACGAACCGGGGGGTCCAGCCGCAGCCCTTGAAGAAGTCCTCCACCTCCTCAGAGGAGATGCGGGCGAAGAGGGAGGGGGTGGCGTTCTTGTAGCCGTTCAGATGGAGGATGGGGAGCACCGCGCCGTCCCCCACCGGGTCCAGGAACTTGTTGCCGTGCCAGGCAGCGGCCAGGGGTGCGGTCTCCGCCTCGCCGTCGCCCACCACGCAGGCGGCGATGAGGGAGGGGTTGTCCATAACCGCGCCGAAGGCGTGGGCAAGGGAGTAGCCCAGCTCGCCGCCCTCGTTGATGGAGCCGGGGGTGTCGGGGGCGCAGTGGCTGCCCACGCCGCCGGGGAAGGAGAACTGATGGAACAGCTTGCGCATGCCCTCCTCATCCTGGCTCACGTTGGGGTAGATCTCGCTGTAGGTGCCCTCCAGGTAGGTCTGGGCCAGCACGGCGGCTCCGCCGTGGCCGGGGCCGCAGACGTAGATCATGTTCAGATCGTACTTGGTGATCACCCGGTTGAGGTGGGTGTAGATGAAATTCTGCCCCGGCACGGTGCCCCAGTGTCCCACCGGGGCATGCTTCAGATGCTCCGGCTTCAGGGGCGTGCGGAGCAGGGGATTGTCCTTTAAGTAGAGCTGGCCGGCGGCCAGATAGTTGGAGGCCCGCCACCAGGCGTCCAGTTTCCGCAGGGCGTCGGGGCTGAGAGGACCCTTTTTGGACATGCGGGCCGAGGTTTTTACGGTGACCTTGGTGCGTGGTCCGGAGGATTTTGCCAAAGGGATGCACTCCTTTTCAGAAAACTTCCTGCTGCCGGGGAAGGGGAGAAGATGGAGAAAGGGAACCGCGTCGGTTCCCTTTCCCATACCCGTTCCGGCGCGGGCGTCTTATTTCTCGTTCAGGGGCAGGGGCTCGGGCGCGGGAGGCGCGAACTCAGAGATGCAGTCCTGAGAGAGCTTATGCAGATGCTCGTCCTGGGTGTCGAAGTGGGAGGACAGCTGCTCCACCATCTGGCGCAGCTTGTCCAGCTCCTGGGTGGTGCGGGAGACCGCGCCCTCCATGTCGGTGCGCAGCAGGTCGTAGCCAGCCTGCACCTTGTGGAGCCACTGGGCCACCTCGGTGTGGGCCCGGCGGACCTTTTCCTCCGCCGCCTGCTGTACTTCCTGGGCCCGGCAGTGGGCCTCCAGCTCGATGCCGGCGGTGCGGTCCTTCACCTGCTCATAGGCCGCGGCGGCGGGCTCGGCCTGGGCCAGACGGGCCTGGGCCTGGGCCAGCTGGGCGGCGGCCTGCTCCAGCTGGGCCTTCTGGTTGTCCGCACCGGAGCGCAGGCTCTCCGCTTCCTTGCGGGCCTGGTCCAGCCGGGCGGTCAGCTCCTCCTTCTCCCGGGTCAGGGCCTGGACCTGCTCGCGGGCCTCTTTGGCCTGAGCCGCCAGCTCCTCCTTCTCCCGGGCCAGCTCATCCCGCTCCCGCTGGAGCTGTTCCAGCTTTTCCACGTGGGCCTGGTTGGAGGATTCAATATAACTCAGCACATCCTGCTTCTGAAAGCCGCCGAAGGTGGCGGTGCGAAACTGAAGCTCTGTGGCGCTCATGACGGACACCTCGTTTCCACAAATTCATAGCTATTTTATCACAGTTTTCCCCATCTGACAATCCGCTCTTTTCGTTGACTCGACATGGGTGGGATGATATAATAGGATGATTATGACAAGAATAACCGGGAGGATGACATATGTGGATCTCGGACGGATGGAAAGACTATGAACTGCTGGACTGCGGTGGGGGAGAGCGGCTGGAGCGCTGGGGCAAGCACATCCTGGTGCGGCCCGATCCCCAGGCCATCTGGCGGCCGGAGGGGAAGAACCCCGGCTGGCGGAAGTACGACGCCCGGTATCAGCGCTCCTCCACCGGCGGAGGCCAGTGGGTGAAGAAGGATCTGCCGCCCCGCTGGACGCTGGATTACAAGGAGCTTACCTTTAATATCAAACCCATGAACTTCAAGCACACCGGCCTGTTTCCCGAGCAGGCGGCCAACTGGGACTTTGCCATGGAGCGCATCCGCGCCGCCGGGCGGCCCATCCGGGTGCTCAACCTGTTTGCCTACACCGGCGGAGCCACCGTGGCCTGCGCCGCGGCGGGGGCCAGCGTGTGCCACGTGGACGCCGCCAAGGGCATGGTGAGCTGGGCCCGGGAGAACGCCGCTTCCTCCGGCTTAACCGACGCCCCCATCCGCTGGATCGTGGATGACTGCGGCAAGTTCGTGGAGCGGGAGATCCGCCGGGGCCGCAAGTACGACGCGGTCATCATGGACCCGCCCTCCTACGGACGGGGCCCCTCCGGCGAGATCTGGAAGCTGGAGGAGAACCTGTTTCCCTTTGTGGAGCTGGTGAGCGGGGTGCTGTCGGACGAGCCCCTGTTCTTCCTCATCAATTCCTACACCACCGGCCTGTCCGCCTCGGTGCTTACCTATCTGCTGGAGACCCTGGTGTCCCGCAAGTATGGCGGACATACCGACAGCCAGGAGCTGGGCCTGCGGGTGACCTCCACCGGTCTGGCGCTGCCCTGCGGCGCTACCGGCCGCTGGATCTGCGACTAAGAAGGAGTAACTATGGGACAAGCCATTCTTGAGACAAAGGACCTGCACTTCCGCTACGACGAGGAGGAAGGACCCTCCCCCGTGGTGCTGGACGGGGTGGATCTCCAGATCGAGGAGGGCACCTTCGTGGCGGTGCTGGGTCACAACGGGTCGGGGAAATCCACCCTGGCCAAGCATATGAACGCCATTCTGCTGCCCTCCGGCGGCAAGGTGTACGTAAACGGCATGGACACCGCCGACGAGGACAAGCTGCTGGACATCCGGCGTACCGTGGGCATGGTGTTCCAGAACCCGGACAACCAGATCGTGGCCAACGTGGTGGAGGAGGACGTGGCCTTCGCCCCCGAGAACCTGGGGGTGGAGCCCTCCGAGATCCGCCGCCGGGTGGACGACGCCCTGAAGGCGGTGGGTATGTACGAGTACCGGGAGCACGCCCCCCATCTGCTCTCCGGCGGCCAGAAGCAGCGGGTGGCCATCGCCGGCGTCATCGCCATGCAGCCCCGCTGCATCGTGCTGGACGAGCCCACCGCCATGCTGGACCCCATCGGCCGGGCGGAGGTTTTGAAGACCATCAAGCAGCTCAACCGCACCTCCGGCGTGACGGTGGTGCTTATCACCCACCACATGGACGAGGCCGCCCAGGCCGACCGGCTGGTGGTCATGTCCAAGGGCAAGGTCATTGCCGACGGCGCCCCCGGGGCGGTATTCCAGCAGGTGGAGGAGCTGAAGGCCGTGGGCCTCACCGTCCCCGAGACCACCGAGCTGCTGTGGGAGCTGCGCAAGGCCGGACTGGACGTATCCCTGGACGCCCTCAGTGATGAGGAGTGTGCCCAGGAGCTGTATCAGCTGCTGAACCAGGGCGTTACCCCGTAAGGGGAATGCACCATTGTGATAAAGGACTGAGCAAATTGGAACCGATCATACAGACGGAGCGCCTGAGCCATATCTACTCCGCCGGCACCCCCTTTGAGCATGGGGCCCTGGTGGACGTGGACTTTACCGCCTACCGCGGGGAGTACCTGGGCATCATCGGCCACACCGGCTCGGGGAAATCCACCCTGATCCAGCACCTCAACGGCCTTTTAAAGCCCACCTCGGGCAGAGTGCTCTTTGAGGGCAAGGATATCTGGGAGAGCAAGGAGCGTACCCGCCAGACCCGCTTCCAGGTGGGACTGGTGTTCCAGTACCCTGAGTACCAGCTCTTTGAGGAGACTGTTTACAAGGACATCGCCTTCGGCCCCGGCAACATGGGGCTGGACCCGGACGAGATCGACCGCCGGGTGCGGGAGGCCGCCCAGTTCGTGGGCCTGAAGGAGGAGACCCTGGAGAAATCCCCCTTTGAGCTCTCCGGCGGCCAGAAGCGCCGGGTGGCCATCGCCGGCGTCATTGCCATGGAGCCCTCGGTGCTCATTCTGGACGAGCCTACCGCAGGCCTGGATCCGGTGGGCGTGGACTCCATTCTGGGCAACATCCACGACTACCACGTGGCCAAGAACGCCACCATCATCATCGTCTCCCACTCCATGGAGGAGATGGCCCGGACGGTGGACCGCATCGTGGTGGTCAACGACGGCAAGATCCCCTTTTCCGGCACCCCCCGGGAGGTTTTCGCCAACGGGGACGAGCTGGAGCGCATCGGCCTGGGCGTGCCTGCCATGACCCGGGTGTTCCATCGCCTGAAAGCCATGGGCGTGGACATCGACCCCTCGGTGTATACCATCGAGCAGGCCAGAGACGCCATTCTGGCGGCCATGGCAAAGAAGGGGGGCAAGTGAGATGGCACTGAAAGACATCACCCTGGGGCAGTATTTCCCCGGTAAGACCATCATTCACCGGCTGGACCCCCGCACCAAGCTCATCGGCACCATCGCCTATATCGTGGCCCTTTTCCTGGCGGCCAACGTGGTGAGCTATGCCATCCTGATGGTGGTGCTGGCCGCCCTCATCGCCATTTCCAAGGTGGGGCTGAAGAGCATCCTGCGGGGCATGAAGCCCATCTTTGTCATCATCGTCATCACGGCGATCCTCAACCTGTTCTTTACCCCCGGACAGGGGGAGCCTCTGGTGGCCTTTGGCATCATTACCATCTATGCGGAGGGCATCCGGTCGGCGGTGTTCATGATCCTGCGGATCATGATGCTCATCACCTGCACCTTCCTGCTGACTTATACCACCTCTCCCATCATGCTCACCGACGGCCTGGAGAAGCTGCTCAGCCCTCTGAAGGCCATCAAGGTGCCCATCCATGAGCTGGCCATGATAATGTCCATCGCGCTGCGGTTCATCCCCACCCTCATTGAGGAAACCGACAAGATCATGTGCGCCCAGAAGGCCAGAGGCGCCGACTTCGACACCGGCAACCTGATCCAGAAGGCCAAGGCCCTGGTGCCCCTGCTGGTGCCCCTGTTCATCTCCGCCTTCCGCCGGGCCGACGAGCTGGCGGTGGCCATGGAGTGCCGCTGCTACCACGGCGGCAGCGGCCGTACCCGCCTGCGTCAGCTGAAGATGACCGGCATGGACGTGGCCGCTCTGCTGCTCTCCCTGGCCCTGTGCGTGGGTATCGGAGTGCTGGGCCACTTCGGCTGGTGAGGGGAGCAAACTTTTACCAAAATTTAAGGTGTGCTTAAAGATTTATGAGAAATATTGCTTTAAGGTTAATGTATGTGGGCACGGCCTACCACGGCTGGCAGGTCCAGAAGAACGCGGTTACCGTGGCCGAGACCCTGGAGAAGGCCCTGGCCACCGTAGTGGGCCACCCGGTGAAGTGTACCGGCGCGGGCCGCACCGATGCGGGGGTCCACGCGGAGACCTATGTGGCCAACTTCCGCACCACCTCCCGCATCCCCTGTGACCGGCTGCCCCTGGCGGTGAATACCCGGCTGCCCGACGACATTGTGGT
Organism: Flavonifractor sp. AGMB03687; assembly: GCF_017811815.1. Taxonomy (GTDB): domain Bacteria; phylum Bacillota; class Clostridia; order Oscillospirales; family Oscillospiraceae; genus Flavonifractor. The sequence goes on along the minus strand of NZ_JADKZI010000004.1, from coordinate 98,334 downwards.
GGTGAAGGCCACCGAGGTGCCCGACGAGTTCAACGCCATCGGCTCCTGCATCAAAAAGGAGTACACCTACCGCATCTATAACTCCCACATCCGCAACGCTTTTTATGTGGACCGGGCCTGGTTCTACCCCAAGCACCTGGACGAAACGGTCATGCAGCGGGCGGCCTCCCACTTTGTGGGCACCCACGACTTTGCCGCCGTCCGCAGCGTGGGCACCGAGACCCGCACCACCGTGCGGACGGTCCACTACTTTGACATCAGCCGGGACGGGCTGATGATCCAGTGTAAGGTGTGCGCCGACGGCTTTTTGTACAACATGGTACGGGCCATGGTGGGCACCTGCGTCTACGCCGCCGAGGGGAAATTCTCTCCCGACGACGTGCCCTCCATTCTGGAGGGCTGCAACCGAACCGCCGCCGGGCCCACGGTGCCCGCCGGCGGCCTGTACATGACCAAGCTTTGGTACAACGAGGATGTGTTGTAATGCCCCGCCACATATTTTCCAACCAGCCGCATAGACTGGAGAAGGACAAGGAGGGCCGGCAGGCCGGCAGGACGGAGAAACGGCCCAACCGCCTGCTTCGGCTGCTGGCCTTTCTGCTTACCGTGGCCCTGATGCTGGGCGCGGTGGTCCTCATCGTTAACTACGACAAACTGAATTTTGACTTTGTGAAGCGGTGGTTCTCCTACCGCAGTCTCAGCCGCACCGACAGCGGACAGGCCGAGTCCTTCCCCTTCGACGGGGACGGCACCAGCACCTTCGCCACCCTGGACGGGGACCTGCTGGTGTGCTCCTCCACCGGTGTGCGGCTCTACTCCGCCAGCGGTCAGGTGTACGTGGACCGCACGGTGGTCATGGAGCACCCGGTGGCCGTGTCCGCCGGGAATACCGCCCTGGCCTACGACGCCGGGGGACAGACCCTGCTGGTCTGCCGGGACCGGGAGGAGGCCTTCTCCCTGGAGCTGAGCAGCGACGAGCAGATCCTGTCCGCCGACGTGAATGAGAGCGGCTGGATGGTGGTGGTCACCCAGATCAGCGGCTACAAGGGCGTGGTCACGGTATACGACAGCCAGTTCCAGCCCAAGATGCAGGTGAGCCTGTCCAGCCGCTTCGTTATGGACGCCGCTCTGTCTGCCGACAACCGGACGGTGGTGCTGCTCACCATGGGCCTCACCGACGGCACCTTCTCCAGCACGGCGGAGTTCTATCCGGTGGGGGGGAGCACCTCTACGGAGGCTGCGCCCGAGACCAGCACCCTGGTGGGGAGCGAGGTCATCCTGGAGATGACTTGGGACTCCTACGGTATCTGGGCTCTGGGTGAGAGCAGCGTCTACCACCTGAACGGCGACGGCGAGCTGACGGGGAGCTGCTCCTACGCCGGCCGCTACCTGAAGGGCTATTCCCTGGACGGCGACGGCACCGTGGCCCTGCTGCTGGGCAAGTACCGGGCGGGCAGCTCCGCCCAGCTGGTGGTGGTGGACGACCAGGGCGAGGAGCGGGCCGTGCTGGCCATGGAGGAGCAGGTGCTCTCCATCTCGGCCGCCGGACGCTATGTGGGCGTGCTCACCGCCGACCGGCTGGACATCTATGACCAGGATCTGAGCCTTTACAACACCCTGGACGGTACCCAGAGCGCCCGCAAGGTGCTCCAGCGGTCCGACGGCAGCGCCATGCTCATCGACAACAGTACGGCGCGGATCTATGTGCCCCAATAATCTGGAGGAACCCTACCTATGGCAATTATCTTTGAAGTGATCGTGGCGGCAGTGCTCATCGCCTTTGTGGTGCTGGGTGCCAAGCGCGGTTTGGTCCTGTCCCTGTGCGGCCTGCTGGGTGTGCTGGTGGCCTTCACCGGCGCCAGCGTGCTGGCCCGCACCTTGTCTCCCATGGTGGCCGACGCCCTGGAACCCCGGTTCGCCTCCGCCATTGAGGAGCAGCTCAACGAACAGATCGCCCAGAGCGTGGAGGAGGGGACCGCCGGGGCGGAGGAACAGCTTACCCCCGACAACCTGCCCCTTCAGGACGTGCTCAACGCCCTGCGTGACATGGGCTTTTACGAGTCCCTGGTGGAGAGCGTCAACCATGCGGTGGAGAACGGCATGACCGAGGTGGCCGCCAGCGCGGCGGCCAAGGTGGCAGCCGCCATCGCCCAGTCGGTGGCCTATCTCATCCTCTTCCTGGTGGGCTTCGTGGTCATCCTCATTCTGTGGAAGGTGGTGAGCCGGGCCCTCAACCTGGTGGCGCGGCTGCCGGTGCTCCACTTCCTGAACAAGAGCCTGGGCGCCGTGTTCGGCCTGCTCCAGGGCTGCATCATCCTCTTTGTGGCCGCCTGGGCCATCCAGTTTATGGGGGGCCTCATTCCGGCGGAGACGGTGGAGCAGACGGTGCTGCTGAAATTCTTCATGACCACCAACCCCATGAGCCTGCTCTTCGGGCTGTAAGCAACCATTACCAAAGAGAGAAAATCAGGTGAATTGATATGACAGTCCCCAACATCCTATCCATCTTCCGGCTGATCCTGGTGCCGGTGTTCGCGGTGATCTTTTTCCAGCCGTGGCCCAACGCCCACCCCTGTGCGGCGCTGGTCTATCTGGTGGCCTTCCTCACCGACATTGCCGACGGCTGGATCGCCCGCCACTTCAACCAGGTCACCCGGCTGGGCCGCATCCTGGACCCCATGGCGGACAAGCTGATGACCTTTACCGTCATCATCTGCATCACGGTGGATGAGGTGATCCCCCTGTGGGCGGTCATTGTGTTTTTCTGCAAGGAGCTGTGCATGGCCATCGGCGGCTACATCATGTACCGCAAGCTGGGGGACGTGATCCCCTCCAACTGGCTGGGCAAGCTGTCCACCGGCGTGTTTTTCGTGGTGTGCGGCGGCCTGGTGCTGTTCCCCGGCCTGCCCAGACCCTGCCGGGTGGGCCTCATCGGCTTCGCCCTCGCCCTGACCCTGGCCGCCCTGTGCGGATACATCTACCAGTTTTGCAGGACATTGCGGGAAAGAAAGCCGGCCTGATTCATATCCAGTTCATAATTTCGGATTAGAATCATCTCTCCGGGGAGGAGGCCCATCCGGGGCCGTCCCCGCCAAAGGAGCTGAAACAGATATGCAACCCACACTTTGTTCCAGATGCCACAAGAATGTGGCCGTCATTTTTATTCAGAAGATGGAGGCAGGCACCACCAAGAGTGAGGGCCTGTGCCTCAAGTGCGCCAAAGAGCTGGGCATCAAGCCCGTGGAAGATATGATGCAGAAGATGGGCATCACCGACGAGGACCTGGAGGGTCTGACCAATGAGATGATGTCCGCTTTCGGCGGAGCCGAGGGTATGGAGGGCCTGGTCCCCAGCGAGGACGGTGAGCAGGACGAGGAGGACGAGGGCAAGACCGCCACCTTCCCCTTCCTGAACAAGCTGTTTGGCGGCGGCGCCCAGAACCCCCAGAACCAGAACCCCGAGCGGGAGAACGGTCGGTCTGAGCGGTCCGACAAGGACAAGAAGGGGGATAAGCCTCCCAAGCGGAAGTTTTTGGAGAACTATTGTATCTCCCTGACCCAGAAGGCCGCCGACGGCAAGTTGGACAAGATCATCGGCCGGGACGAGGAGATCCAGCGCACCATCCAGATCCTCAACCGCCGGCAGAAGAACAACCCCTGCCTCATCGGCGAACCCGGCGTGGGCAAGACCGCTATCGCCGAGGGCCTGGCCCAGAAGATCTACCAGCGGGATGTGCCCTACAAGCTGCTGGACAAGGAGGTCTACCTGCTGGACCTGACCGCCCTGGTGGCAGGCACCCAGTTCCGCGGCCAGTTTGAGAGCCGCATGAAGGGCCTCATTGAGGAGATCAAGAAGCTGGGCAACATCATCCTGGTCATCGACGAGGTCCACAACATCGTGGGTGCTGGCGATGCCGAGGGTTCCATGAACGCCGCCAACGTCCTCAAGCCCGCTCTGAGCCGGGGCGAGATCCAGGTTATCGGCGCCACTACCCTCACCGAGTACCGCAAGTACATTGAGAAGGACTCCGCCCTGGAGCGGCGGTTCCAGCCGGTGATCGTGGAGGAGCCCTCCATCGAGGACAGCGTGAAAATTCTTCAGGGCATTGCCCCCTACTACGAGAAGTACCACTTTGTCTCCATCTCCCCTGAAATGTGCCGCCTGGCCGTCACCATGAGCGAGCGGTACATCACCGACCGCTACCTGCCAGACAAGGCTATCGACCTTATCGACGAGGCCTGCTCCGACGTGAACCTCCACAACAAGGCCCTGGCCCGTGAGGTGGAAGTGAAGAAGGAGCTGGAGAAGCTGGGGCAGGAGCGGGAGAACCTGATGGTGGAGGCCAACGACCGGGACTACAAGCGCCAGACCGCCCTCAAGAACAACGAGGGCCGCCAGAGCGAGATCCGCCGGGAGCTGAACAAGCTCACCGCCGAGCACGACTCCCTCATGGGCAATCCCGCCACCACCGAGGCCCTGGGGGCCAACGAGCGGCGGCAGGCCAACTTCCGCCGGGAGCTGGACAACCTGGCCGCCGAGCGGGAGCAGCTGATGGCCGACCAGGGCAGCAGCAAGGACTACGAGCGGCTGGCCGCTATCAAGAGCCGGGAGATGCAGCTCCAGGACGAGCTGAGCAAGCTGGACGCCCAGAGCGCCCCGCCCCTGACGGTACAGCACCTGGCCCGGGTCATCGAGCTGTGGACCAAGATCCCCGCCAGCCAGATCCAGGAGGCCGAGTACGAGCGCCTGGCCAAGCTGGAGGACCGCCTGAAGGAGCATCTCATCGGCCAGGACGAGGCGGTCCACGCCGTGGCTGCCGCGGTCCGCCGTGGCCGGGTGGGTATCGCCTCCAAGCGCAAGCCTGTGTCCTTCATCTTTGTGGGCTCCACCGGCGTGGGCAAGACCGAGCTGGTCAAGCGGCTGGCCATGGATATGTTCCACTCGCCCGAGTCCCTCATCCGACTGGATATGTCGGAGTTCATGGAGAAGTTCGCCGTCTCCCGCATCATCGGCTCGCCTCCGGGTTATGTGGGCTATGACGAGGCCGGCCAGCTCACCGAGAAGGTGCGCCGCAAGCCCTACTGCGTCATCCTCTTCGACGAGATCGAGAAGGCCCACCCCGACGTGCTCAACATCCTGCTGCAGATCCTGGACGACGGCCACATTACCGACGCTCAGGGCCGCAACGTGAACTTCGAGAATACCGTTATCGTCATGACCTCCAACGCGGGCAGCGACGCCCGCACCTCTGCCGGCAGCGTGGGCTTTGGCCGTACCGCCGACGAGCAGGGAAGAGAGCGGACCATGAAGGCCCTGGAGTCCTTCCTGCGACCTGAGTTCATCAACCGAGTGGACGAGATCGTCTACTTCAACAAGCTGTCCGAGGACAACTTCAAGGCCATTGCCGCCATCATGCTGGGCGAGCTGCGGGACACCCTGAAGGAGAAGAGCATCACCTTCACCTGGGACGACGCCCTGCTGGACCACCTGGTGCGCAAGTCCTACTCCCAGACCTACGGCGCCCGCAACCTGCGCCGTCAGATCCAGAAGGACCTGGAGGACGACATCGCCACCAAGCTCATCGACAGCTACCAGCATCCCATTTCCGCCATCCACGCCACCTCCGACGGGGAGAAGGCCGTGGTCACGGCGGAGTGATCCCCTGTCGAACGAAGTTGACATAAGCGAAAAGAGCCTCAGGCATTCTGCCTGGGGCTCTTTTGATATTTTGTTCGCAAAATAAAAGAAATGGTGTCATTTTTGAAAAAATCTGAGAGTGACTTGTCGAATGGCCTGTTTTCTGGTATGCTATACATAATAGCCCCAAAAGGGGGCGGCAAAACCAGAGCACAGAAAGGAAATCCCATGGTGAAACACAGAAAAACAGCAACCAGGCTGCTGGCGGGCGTCCTGCTGGCGGCTGTCCTCCCGCTGCCTGTCGGCACTGCCAGCGCTGCCGGGTCCAGTTTTGACGACGTGGTGCCCGGCGCGTGGTACGCCGGTGCCGTCAGCTATGTGTATGATAACGGCCTGATGAGCGGTGTCTCCAGCAGCAGCTTCGCCCCGGAGCTGTCCATGAGCCGGGCCATGCTGGCCACCGTCCTCTACCGCATGGCGGGCAGCCCGGCGGTGAGCGGTCAGGATAACTTTACCGATACCGATAACAACGCATGGTACTCCGACGCGGTGCTGTGGGCCCAGCAGAAGGGCTACGTGACGGGCTACAACAGCCAGACCTTCGGCACCAACGACCCGGTGACCCGGGAGCAGGTGGCCACCATTCTGTGGCGCTACGCGGGCAGCCCCGCCGCCGGTGCCTCGGCAGGCTACGCCGATGCCGACCAGATCTCCAACTGGGCCACCGAGGCCGCCGACTGGGCCAAGGAGGACGAGATCATCAGCGGCAAGCCGGGCAACTGCTTCGACCCCGCCGGTCTGGCTACCCGGGCGGAGGCGGCGGTGATGCTGACCCGCTACGACCAGAACAGTGAGCCGGTGCCGGAGCCCACGCCTACCCCCACACCCACTCCGACCCCGACGCCAACTCCTACACCCACCCCCACGGCGTCGGTGGAGCCTACGCCGGAGCCTACCCCGGACCCCACGCCCACTCCTACCCCCAAGCCCACCCCCACGCCGCTGCCCATCCCCGCCAATCCCTATGACAGCAGCGCCTTCGTGGTCAACGAAAACGGCTTTCTGACCTATGAGGGGGACGCCTCCAGCTACATCGGCATCGACGTCTCCTCCCATCAGGGAGAGATCGATTGGGAGAAGGTGGCTGCCTCCGGTGTGGACTTTGCGATTATCCGGGCGGGTTACCGGGGCTACACCGTGGGTAAGATTGTCCAGGATCCCTATTTTACCAAGAACATGGAGGGGGCCATCGCCGCCGGGATCGACGTAGGCGTCTACTTCTTCTCTCAGGCTGTCAACGAACAGGAGGCAGTGGAGGAAGCCCTCCAGACCCTGGAGTGGATCCGGGATTATGACGTCACCTATCCCGTGGTGTTCGACTGGGAGTACGTCAGCGACAGCAGCAGCCGTACATACAATATGACCTATCAGGAGATCATCGACTGCACCCAGGCATTCAATCAGCTGGTGGAGGCGGCGGGATACCAGGGCATGGTCTATAGCAACCCCAATATGGTCAATAAGGGCTTCGATCTGTCCCAGCTGCAGGACTATCCCTTCTGGCTGGCCCATTATACCAGTGGTATGACGCCCACCACCTTCCCGTACTACTACGATATGTGGCAGTACTCCAGCAGCGGAACAGTAGATGGCATCTCCGGCCGGGTGGACCTGAACATCTGCCTGACCGATCTGAAGTCCCGCAGATAAGCAAAAAGCCCCCTCACCATGGGAGCCATCAAAACAGGGAGCGCCGCGTTTGCGGCGCTCTTTTTTTGCGCACGGGGCATTGACAGATGGGGGAAGGAGGGGTATGATAGTACCATAATAAATGGCATATGCCAAAAACGGCAGATGCAGAAAAGGAGAGACCGATTATGAAGATCGCGGTTGCCAGCGTTGGAACGGAAGTGGGTGGCCACTTCGGTCACTGTGAGCATTTCCGGATTTATACCGTGGAGAACGGCCAGGTCGTGGGGGAGGAGCTGGTGCCCAACCCGGAGCACAAGCCCGGCTTCCTGCCCAACTTCCTGGGTGACATGGGGGTAGAGGTAGTCATCGCCGGCGGCATGGGCGCCCACGCCGTGTCCCTGTTCCAGCAGCGGAACATCCAGATCATGATGGGTGTGCAGGGCGATGCCCGTACCGCCGTGGACCAGTACCTGAAGGGGGAGCTGAAGTCCACCGACGCCGTCTGCCACCACCATGACCACGAGCATGAGCATGGCCACGACCACCACTGCGGCGGCCATCACGAATAAGAAAAGCAGCAGGCCCCCGCCGGTTGATCCGGCGGGGGCCATTTTGTATGATGTGGTATGATTACAGACCATCGTGGCTGACTGCACGGTTGATGGCGGACAGGATGCCCTTCAGAGGGGCCAGATTGATGTTGTGGCTCATGCCCACACCGAACCAGTCTTTGCCCTCCTCGTCCTGGAGGTGGATGTAGGCCACGGCCTGGGAGTCAGAGCCCCGCTTGATGGCGTGCTCCTTGTAGTCCACGAAGGTGAACCGGTCCATCTTCTGGCCGTGGATGGCGTTGAAGAAGGCGTCAATGGGGCCGTTGCCGGAGCCCTGGACCTGGAACAGGGTGTCGGTGTGGCGGATGGTGCCGGCGAAGGTGACGTGGGAGTGGCCCTCCTCGTCGGTGAACTCAGCGAAGGAGTGGCGCACCATCTCGTAGGGCTTGACGGCGTCGATGTAGTGGGTCTTGAACAGGTCGTAGATGGCGTCGGCCTTGAGCTCCTTGCCCACCCGGTCGGTCTCCACCTGGACGATATGGCCGAACTCGGGGTGCATGGCCTTGGGCAGGTCGAAGCCAAAGGAGTGCTGCATGACGAAGGCGGCGCCGCCCTTGCCGGACTGGGAGTTGATGCGGATGATGGGCTCGTACTGACGGCCCACGTCGGCGGGGTCGATGGGCAGGTAGGGCACCTCCCAGTACTCGGTGCCGCTCTCCTCCATGTAGCGGGTGCCCTTGTTGATGGCGTCCTGGTGAGAGCCGGAGAAGGCGGTGAACACCAGCTCGCCTACGTAGGGCTGCCGCTCGCCGATCTTCATCTTGGTGACCTTCTCGTACACGTCACGGATCTTGTTGATGTTGGAGAAGTCCAGCTTGGGGTCCACGCCCTGGGTGTACAGGTTGAGGGCCAGGGTGACCATATCCACGTTGCCGGTACGCTCGCCGTTGCCGAAGAGGGTGGCCTCCACACGCTCGGCGCCCGCCAGCAGGCCCATCTCGGCGGTGGCCACACCCTCGCCCCGGTCGTTGTGGGGGTGGAGGGAGATGATGGCACACTCACGGCTGGGCAGCTTGTCGATGAAGTACTCGATCTCATCGGCGAAGTAGTTGGGCATGCAGTTCTCCACGGTGGTGGGCAGGTTGAGGATGATCTTGTTCTCAGGGGTGGCGCCGATGGCCTCGATGACGGCCTGGCAGATCTCCACGGCGGCGTCCATCTCGGTGCCCATGAAGGACTCGGGGGAGTACTGGTAGCGCAGGTCCATGCCCTTGTCGATGGCGGGCTGGCTCAGCTCCCGGATGAGCTGGGCGGCGTCCACGGCGATCTTGGTGACGCCGGCCACGTCAGTGTGGAACACCACCTTGCGCTGCAGGGTGGAGGTGGAGTTGTAGAAGTGGAAGATGACGTGCTTGGCGCCGTCAATGGCCTCAAAGGTCTTGCGGATCAGGTGCTCTCTGGCCTGGACCAGCACCTGGATGGTCACGTCGTCAGGGATGTGGCCGCCTTCGATGAGGGTGCGGATAAACTCGTACTCGGTCTCGGAGGCGGAGGGGAAGCCCACCTCGATCTCCTTCACGCCAATGTCTACCAGGGTATGGAAGAGCTCCAGCTTTTCCTCCACGTTCATGGGGTCGATGAGGGCCTGGTTGCCGTCACGCAGGTCTACGGAGCACCAGATGGGGGGCGCCTTCAGCTCCTTGTCAGGCCAGGCGCGCTTTTCCATTTTGAGGGGGACGAAGGGGATGTACTTTTCCTGTGCAGGTTTCATAATAGCAGTTCCTCCTTGGGGTCAGGGAATAAGAAAACGCCCCTGACCAGATTATGGTCAGGGGCGTAAGATACGCGGTACCACCCTGCTTCCGCCCGCCGTCACCGGCGGACGCTCATGGCCTCCAACAAGGCCCCGGCCGATAACGTGGCCGTGACGGCCTGCCCTACAACAGCGCTTCAGGCAGGCGGCTCCGGGATCAGTATGCGCACGCTTTCCTTCACCGGTTCGCACCAACCACCGGTTCTCTGAGAAGGACGGGACGTGCCTTCTTCCCATCATTGCCTGTTCTGGGATTCGATTGTTAATCATTCTAGCCGAACTGCCTGGTTTTGTCAAGAGGGAGTTTCCGACCAGTTCAGCAGGGGAGTGGTGACAACAGGGGGAAGCGTACAGACGGTGCTCTTGTTGGTCGCTATGTCATACTCTGTTTGGAGCACCGCCGGGATGGTCAGAGAGCTCTCGTAGGTACCCAGGTACGCCAGCCCATCCCCGGTATAGACGGAAATGTAGAAGTTATTCTCTCCATAATCGCCGTAAGCGTCCCGGATGGCCAGCCGGCCGTCGGCATAGTCCATGGACAGGGGACACAAGTAGGTATCCAACCAGGAGATGCCCTTCACACCCAAAGCGGCCTGTTCCGCCAGCGAGAAGGTGAAGTCGGGCTGCCAGCCCTGAGAATCGGCGGCTACCACCGCCAGCCGGTAGCTGTCGGGCCCCTCCCCGTAGAGCATGGGCACCAGGAAGTCGGCGCCTGCATAGGTCTGCATGTAGTGGTCCTCCTTACCCATGGGGAGCAGGTCAAAGGTATTCTGCAATGCAGCTCTCTCATCAAAGACCCGCAGGCGCAGCATCCCCTCCTCCCGGGTCAGCAGAAAGAAGGTGCTTTTGTCTCCGTCGGCCAGAAAGTCCAGGATCTCGCTGCCCTCCGGCAGGGTGTACACCGTCTCCAGCTGTCCGTCGGTATTGTCGCTGTTTAAGGTCAGCCGGTAGAGGCCCCAACCGGCGAGCAGCCTGCTGCTGTCTATGGGCACCGATTTGGTCAGCTGTCCGTCATAGTAGGTGTTGGGGAAGGTAAAGAGGTAGCCCTGGGGTGTCTCAAAGCTCCAGGCGTCACTTTGGAACAGATAGTGCTCCTCCTTGCGGCACACCACATGGTTCAGATCGCCTAAGCGGTTGGTGGCCAGTTCCACCTCCACCTGGTAATCCTGGGGGATGGGGACGGTAAAGTACTCGCTCATCCGCTGATTCAGTACCGAGGTGGGCAGGGGGCAGTCAGGCAGATAGGCTTTCAGCGGCCAGCAGTCCATATAGTCCGTCAGACGGACGGTGCGGGTGCGCTCTGTATCGGGCTCCATACCGGCAGCCAGCTGCTTCAGCATAGCAGTCAGTGCCGGCGGAACATCTTCCCATAAGGAGCCGCCCAGCAGATAGATGTCAGAGTAGCTGGTGGAGGCCAGCAAAAAGTAGACAGAGGCCTGGTCATCGGTGTCGGAAGGAGATTCCGCATCGGGATCGTAGCGAAATTGAGTGACGGCCTGTTCCGGTTGGTCAGCGGGGAAAGAGATGTCCCAGAACAGACAGCCTCCCATGATCAGGGGAAAATTCACCGTCAGCCCCTCCGCTGCCGACGGGTCCCCCGCCAGGGCGTGGGTGGTGATGGTGACCTGATCGCCCTTGCTGTCCAGAGCCAGGGTACTTCCCGTCAGTATGCCGGCGGCCAGCAGAGCCAGAAGGAGGATCAGGGTGACGCTGCGTTTCATGGGGCGCCTCCTTCCTCAGACGTGCTTTGCCAGCAGATGCTAGGGGACAGGGTATCGAAGGGGACCTCTCCAAACTCCATGCCGATGCCGTTTTTCAGCAGAGGTTTCTGACCGACGGGGTGAAGGGAGGAGGAATAGCGCCCCAGATAGGCCAGCCCGTCCTGATCGTATACAGACAGGTAAAAGCCGGGTTCCAGATCAAAGTTGGTGGCGCACACCGCAAGCCGCCCCTGGGCGTAATCCACTCCCAGCACATTTGCTTCAATGCCGTCTCTGGAATAGAAGGGATAGCCCAACTGTTCCTGTGTCAGAGTATCGGCGGAGAGGGCAGTGATCCATGCTCCGTTCTCTCGGGCCACCACCGCAAAACGGTACCGGTCCTCATCGGCGACGATGGCCGCAAAGAAGTCTTCCCCTTGTACCAGATCGTAGAAGGACGCTTCCGGTCCCAGAGGCAGCAGATCCACCGTGTACAGCAGGTTCATGTTCTCATCAAAGACCCGCAGACGGAGGACACTCTCCTCTTCGGTCAGCAGGAAGAGGGCGGAGTGATCCTGGCTGGCCCAGAATCGCCGGGCCACGCTGCCCTCGGGCAGGGAGAAGAGGGTCTCCAGCTTGCCATCGGTGTTATCCTCGTTGGTGGTCAGCCGGTATACGCCCCATCCGCCGGGGATGGCACTGCCGTCAGCCGTCCACTCATGACCATCGATCCAGCTGAAATATTGGACTTTCAGGATAAAAAGAATGGAGTCGTCCATTTCTACGGTGTCATAACTGCATTCCAGGCCATAACGCTGGTCTGCCTCGATGTCGACATCGGTCACATCGCCGTCCCCATCTTTTTCAATTGTGATATTGGCCTGATAGTCCTGGGGGAAGGGAATGGAAAAATAGTCCTCAAATACCTGGCCAAGTGGATCAAACCATATGCCGTTTCCGTGCACATAGACCTGCATGGGCCGGGCGTCGTATATCTCCGCCAGGTTGACCTGCTGGGTGTGGGTTTCGCCGGGATCGGTCTCGTCCGCCACCAGTTGGACAGCCTCCTGCCACTGACTGTTGCTGTTCAGACTATGGGCAGATGAGGAAGAGCTTCCGATATAGACCCGGAGAGGTTCCGGGTCCACCGTGACAGAACGCACCATTGGATAGGGGTCAAAAAGGGAGAAAAGGTTAAATTGAGCGTTGCGCAGTCCAAAGGAGGAGCAGGCAAAGCGGGCAGCCGTATCCTCCGGCCGGGCGGCGGGTACGGTCATGTCCCACAGCATGGCGTTCTGGCAGTAGATGGGCAGGGAGAGCTCCAGCCCTTCCGCTGCCGACGGGTCTCCTGCCAGGGTCTCCGCCTCCACAGTGACACGGTTTCCTTCCTGTTGAATGGCCACAGCGGCACCCGCCAGCACCCCGGCGGACAGCAGGGCCAGTACCAGGACCAAAAGAGACATACGTTTCATATCCTCACTCCTTCTGGTCGGTCAGCTGGTCCAGGGTCCGGCTGACCCGGTCGGACTGATAGTGGTAGGTCTCCTTTACATAATCGATGAGGCTGCGGCCCTCATCCTCCAGCTGGGAGGTGGTCATGTCGCCTGCCACGGTGCCCTGGTGGAGCAGGACAGCCCGGCCAATGAAGTGCTGGACCTCCTCCAGCAGGTGGGTGGAGAGCAGAATGGTCTCATTGGGCTCCAGAATGCCCAGCAGCACCTTGTAGAAATCCTCCCGGTTGAAGATGTCGTTGCCGGCGAAGGGCTCATCCATCAGAATGTAGTCCGCGCCCTGGCTCAGGGCCAGGATGACCTCAAACTGGTTCTTCTGACCGGTGGAAAAGCTCCGGATGGTCTTGTTGAGGGGCAGCTGGAAAAAGTCCATCAGGGCGGTAAACCGCTTGTCCCGGAAGGTGGGGAAGTGTTCCCGGAAGAAGTCCCGATGACCGGCGGCGGTGAGAGCGGGGAAGTAGGAGTGCTCACAGGTGGCAAAAGACAGACGGGCGATGTTTTTGGGCGTGATGGGCTGCCCGTCCAGGGTGATCTCTCCCTCGTACCGCAGCAGACCCAGAATGCACTTCATCAGGGTAGTCTTGCCCGCTCCGTTCTCCCCGAACAGGCCCACGATCTCCCCGGGGCCCAGGGACAGGCTTACCCCGGCCAGGGCCTGGGTGCCCTGACGATAGGTCTTCTTCACGTCGCTCAGAACCAGCATAGAATACCTCCAATTCCGGCCCACGGGTCCTCCGGCAGATGGCCCGCCGGGGTGAGGGTCTGATACAGCAGCATACAAAGGAGCACGATCAGGGCGGCGGCTGCCACCGTTATTGCCAGCAGTACCGCCGGACCTGCCAGACAGCGCCGCCACAGCTCGCTCCGCCGGGGAAGCCGGCGCATCAGATAGATGCTCTTGCTCCCCTGCCAGTGCCAGAGATAGTGGAAGAGGGGGAGCAGCACCACACACAGAGCCACGATCCAAAACCCCAGCAGGCCCCGGCCGAAGATATGGACAAAGGGAACAATGTGGGTGCCCTGCTCCAGGATGCGGTCGGCGAGGGAGGCGTAGAGGGGTATCTTGGCCTGTTCAAAGTGAATCAGAAAGAGAAGAACGGTGGAGCAGCAGGCCACCAGCAGAGCGCACAGGGTAACTTCTACAGTGGTTTTCCAGGGCCAGCCGGCGGGGAAGAGCCGGGACAGACGCCGGGCCAGCTTACTCCTCATCCTCATGCACCCCCGTCAGGCTCTTCCAGAAATACAGGCAGATCAGCAGGAAAATCACGATGGCGCTCAGAGAGAGATAGGGATTGCCCGTGTAAATGGGGAAGCACAGGGCGGCTACCACGGCCAGAGGCAGAATGAGGACGGATGTGCGGCCGTGCCGCCGGTGGTGGCAGAAGGCGGAGGAGGCCAGACCCAATACCAGACACCCGCTCAGGTTGCGCAGCAGCACCGCCCAGTCGGCCAGGGGCAGCAGGGCGTGGAGGTAGGGGCTGCGGTAGCAGGCCAGGAAGAGAGACTGGTGGCTCACCGTGGTCGGATCAGCGGTAGCCAGGAAGTACTTACTGAGCATCAGCAGGGCAATCAGCTGGATGGTCCAGTAGATCAGGAGCAGCAGGGCGTTCTGCACACCCAGCAGCCGGGAGAATTTCCCCTCATTTACCGACAGGCGACGGAAGGTGTAGGCGGTTTTGGAACCGCGGTCCCAGCCGGGCAGGGCCAGGGCCCCGCATACCAGCAGCAGCCCTACGCCAAAGACCAGGGACAGACGGCCGTTTTGGATCAGGGATTCCAGGATGGGGGGCGCGTCTCCGATCCAGCGGGACAGGGCCAGGAAGAAGAGCGCAGCCTGGACGGCGGTGGCTCCCAGGGAGATGAGCAGGGTCTTCCAGACCGTCAGCCGGGCGAACGGGGACAGAGCGGACAGATAGGCCTTCATGGTGTTTCCTCCTTTGTTTCCTCCCAAAGTCGTTCCAACAGGGCAAATGCGGCCGCCTTGTCCAGTCCCGCCTGCCGCAGGGAGCGGACTAGCAGCCCCGCCTCCTGCTCCAGAAGCTGGCTGCGCACCTGCTCCACCGTGCCGGGGGTCAGGGCCACCTCACTCTTGGCTCCCGAGCGGGAGGTGATGAGCCCCTCCTCCTCCAGCTGGCGGTAGGCCTTCTGCACCGTGTTGGGATTCACCCCCAGCCGGGCGGACAGCACCCGGCGGGAGGGCAGCTCGTCGCCCGCCTGCACCGTTCCGGCAGCGATCCCCCGCTTCACATACCGGATGATCTGCAAATAGATGGGCAGACCCTCCTCCGGCAGGAAAGCGTCAAAGGAAAGCATGGCGGCTCACCTCCTTCGAAGTGTATTAGTCAACTAATACGGTTTGCAACTGTATTATAAGACTAATACGGTTGCCTGTCAAGCGGGGCAGGGCCTTTTCTTTTTGGCCGGTTTCCGCTATACTATACGAGATATAAGTAAAGCGAGGGAACCATATGCTGTTATCGGCGGAACAACTGACTAAAACCTACGGGACCCGCAGCCTGCTGGACGGGGTCTCGTTTTATCTGGAGCCGGGAGACAAGGTGGGCATCATCGGTGTCAACGGCTGCGGAAAATCCACCCTGCTGCGGCTGCTGGCCGGGGCGGAGGAGCCGGACGAGGGCTTCGTCCGGCCCGATCCTAATGTGCACCTGGCCTACCTGCCCCAGAACCCGGTATTTCCCGGGGAAAACACCGTGCTGGAGCAGGTGCTGCTGGGGCTGGACGGGGACGCGCGCACCCTGGCGGAGTATGAGGCCAAGACCATCCTGAACCAGCTGGGGGTATCCCGGTTCGATCAGAAGGTGGGGGAGCTGTCCGGCGGAGAGCGCCGCCGGGTGGCCCTGGCGGCAGTGCTGGCCCGGCCCTGCGACGTGCTGCTGCTGGATGAGCCCACCAACCACCTGGACGACCGGATGGTCAACTGGCTGGAGGACTTTCTGAAAACCTGGAAGGGCGCCCTGGTGATGGTCACCCACGACCGGTACTTTCTGGAGCGCATCGTCACCAAAATGGTGGAGGTGGAGGGGGGCAAGCTCTACACCTACCAGGGCAACTACGACAAATATCTGGAGCGGAAGGCGGCCCGGCTGGAGAGCGAGAAAGCCAGCGAGCGCAAGCGCCAGGCCATCCTCCGCCGGGAGTACCAGTGGGTGATGCAGGGCCCCACCGCCCGGGGCACCAAGAGCCGGGAGCGGCTGGAGCGGTACGAGGCCCTGAAGGCCCAGACCGGCCCCACGGAAAAAAGTACCTTGGAACTGTCCGCCCGTGCCAGCCGTCTAGGGAAGAAGACGGTGGAGCTTGCGGGGGTTACCAAGACCTTCGGGGACCGGACGGTGGTCCGGGACTTTGACTGCATGCTGCTGCGGGATGACCGCATCGGTATCGTGGGCTCCAACGGCAGCGGCAAATCCACCCTCCTCAACCTGATGGCGGGGGCCCTCACCCCTGACTCCGGTACCGTGGAGGTGGGGGAGACCGTCCGCTTCGGCTACTTCCGCCAGGAGGTGCCCGACATGGACGGGGACCGGCGGGTCATTGACTATGTGAAGGACATCGGCAACAACATCGAGACAGCGGAGGGTATGCTTACCGCCTCCCAGCTGCTGGAGCAGTTCCTCTTCCCGGCAGAGGTCCAGTGGTCTCCCATCTGCAAGCTGTCCGGCGGCGAGAAGCGGCGGCTCTATCTGCTGGCGGTGCTGGCCGCCGCCCCCAATGTGCTGCTGCTGGACGAGCCCACCAACGACCTGGATATCCAGACCCTCTCCATTCTGGAGGACTACCTGGACACCTTCCCCGGCGCAGTGGTGGCGGTCTCCCATGACCGCTATTTCCTGGACCGGGTGGTGCGGCGGGTGTTCGCCGTGGAGGGGGACGGCTCTGTGAGGGCCTATCCCGGCGGCTACACCGAGTATCTCACCGCCCAGCGGGCGGAGGAGAAAGCAAAAGCCCCCAAGACGCCCGTCCCTGACAAGGGGAAGGAGCGCCCCGCCGCCCCCAAGAAGCTGAAGTTCAGCTACAAGGAGCAGCGGGAGTTTGAGACCATTGACGACGATATTGCCGCCCTGGAGGAGCAGATCGCCCAGGTCCAGGCGGAGCAGGCGGCCAAAGCCACCGACTATGTGGCCCTTCAGGAGCTGCAGGAAAAGCAGACCCAGCTGGAGGCCGCCCTGGAGGAGAAGATGGACCGCTGGGTCTACCTCAACGACCTGGCGGAGCAGATCGCCGCCCAGGAGAAATAGTTCGTCGTCTCAGAACCAAAGCAAGGAGAATCCCATGGCAAGAGTATGGAAATTTGTGGTGGCCATTGTGCTGGTGTGCGGCCTGGCCCTGGCAGGCATGGCCATCCGCACCCAGACCAGTGCCGGAAAGGACGAGGTGAAGAACCCCAACCAGTTCCGGGCGGTATGGGTGAGCACGGTGTACCGGCTGGACTATCCCAGCAAGGCCACCACCGACCCGGCAGTGCTCAAGGCCGACGCGGACAAGATCTTACAGACCTGCGCCGACATGGGCATGACCGCCGTGATTTTACAGGTGCGGCCCTCCGCCGACGCCCTCTATCCCTCCAGCTACTACCCCTGGAGCGCCGACCTCACCGGGCGGCAGGGCCAGGCCCCGGCAGACGGCTTTGACCCGCTGGCCTACTGGGTGGAGAAGGCCCACCAGCTGGGGCTGGAGCTCCACGCCTGGATCAACCCCTTCCGGGTGACCAAGGGCGGGCAGAGCGAGTACGACAGCCTCACCGCCGACCACCCGGCCAAGGTCCACCCGGACTGGGTGGTGGAGTACGACGGCAAGTACTACTTTGATCCCGGCCTGCCCGAGGTGCGGGAGTACATCATCCAGAGCGCCGAAGGGCTGGCCCGTAATTATGACATCGACGGCATCCATCTGGACGACTATTTCTATCCCGGCGCCAACTTTGACGACGCCGATACCTATGCCCAGTACGGCAGCGGCTTCTCCGACATCGGAGACTGGCGGCGGGACAATGTGAACCAGCTGGTAAAGGAGCTGGGGGAGCGGATCCACGCCATCGACCCCGACCTGTCCTACGGCATCAGCCCCTCCGGCGTGTGGGCCGACAAGAGCAGCCAGTCCCAGGGCTCCAACACCACCGGCGGCTTTGAGAGCTATTACGCCTCCTACGCTGACAGCCGCAAGTGGGTGAAGGAGGAGTGGATCGACTACATCTGCCCCCAGGTCTACTGGTACATCGGGCACCCCTCCATGGACTATGAGACCATCGTCCAGTGGTGGGCTGACGTGGTAAAGGGTACAGGAGTTTCCCTTTACATCGGTATGGCAGACTACCAGGCGGGAAACAGCGATCCCTCCAGTCCCTGGTATGGGGTGGAGGCCATCCGGCAGCAGCTGGAGCTCAATGAGACCATTGCTCAGGTGGACGGCGAGGCCCACTTCCGGTATCAATTTCTGGCGCAAAACCAGGAGTTACAGGCCCTTTATCGAGAGTTTTATACCAAAGAGCCGGAGGTGGCCCTGAACACGGCGGACCATACCGCCTACATCCAGGGCAGCGGCGGACAGTTCCATCCGGACAGCTCCCTGAGCCGGGGAGAGGCGGTGACCATGCTCACCCGGCTGACGGTTGATAGTAATGGAAAACCACTTTACAGCTATGAGGAGGGAACCGGCGGCTTTTCTGACGTAAGCCCTGGCGACTGGTACAGCTCCTACGTCCACTTTGCCCAGAAATACGGCATCGTGCAGGGCTATGCCGACGGCAGCTTTCGGCCCAATCAGCCGGTGCGCCGGGCGGAGCTGGTGAAGATGGTGTGCGCCTTCTTCGCCGTCACCGGTGGCAGCCACCCCTTTCCCGACGTGTCCGCCAGCTACTGGGCGGCCCGGGAGATCGCCTTCGCGGCCAGCCAGGGTTGGATCTCCGGCGGCTCCGACGGCACCTTCCAGCCGGGGCGCAATGTGACCCGGGCCGAGGCGGTGAAGATCCTCAACCGTGCCATGGACCGACAGGCGGGGGAGCGGGAGACGGTCCTCCCCTTCATCGACGTGGCCCGGGACCACTGGGCCTACCATGAGATCCTGGAGGCCTCGGTGACCCACGACTATGAGAAGAACAGCCAGGGCGAGGTCTGGCTGTAAGACAGAAAAAGGCTCCCGGCTGTGCCGGGAGCCTTTTTACAGCGAAAAGAAACTTTACAGTCTTTTACCAAAAGCTGATGGAAAGCGCGCGGGCGGGGCGGTACAATGGGGACAGTGGTCCGGGGCAGACAAGCCGGACCGCCAAGGGATCCATTCCGGCAGGGAGAAAGGGGTTTCCGCCATGCTTCCATGTCAGCAGAGTTGTTCCAGTTATTGTGAGGGCTGCCACAAGCACTGTCTGCGCTGGGCCGAGTTCCAGCGGCAGAAGAGCCGGGAGCGGCAGGCCAAGAAAGATTATCTGAAGTACTATAATGAGCTGTGCGGGGCAGTGGTCCGCCAGTTCAGCGCCATGGGCGCGGTCCGATGACCCTTGGGCGGCGGGAGACACTCCCGCCGCCTTGCTTTTTTCCGGCAGACGATTATAATAATGCGAGAAAGAATTTACCGAAGAGAAAGGGAACCTTATGCTGCGTTATGTTTCGGATTACCATACCCATACCTATATCTCGGGGGACAGCAAGTCCACGCTGATGGAGAATGCCCGGGCGGCCCAGGCCGCCGGAGTGGCGGAGCTGTGCATGACCGAGCACTGGAACCTGCTGGACCAGCAGGGCAACCGGCTGCCCACCAGCTATGACTTTGTTCCGGTGCTCCAGCAGTGGCGGCGGCTGCGCAACCGGCTGGCCGGTCAGGTGGAGCTGCGGGTGGGCATCGAGGTGGGCAACAGCACGGTGGACACCCAGGCGGTGGACCGGTGCCTGGAGCTGCCCCAACTGGATTTTGTCATCGGCTCCCTCCACTCCACCAGCCTGTCCTACGGCGGCATCGGCATCTACACGGCGGCCAAGGCCTGCACCAGCCGCCAGGGGGCGGAGGCCATTCTGGAGGACTACATCAGCCAGCTGGAGGAACTGGCCGTCACCCGGAGCTACGACGTACTGGGCCACATCATCTACCCCCTGCGCTACCTGCCGGCGGAGTACCAGCTGACGCTGGAGCCCTGGGAGGACCGGCTGGCCGCCCTGCTCCGGCAGGTCATTGACTCAGGCCGGGGCATTGAGCTCAACACCACCCAGGGCACCACGGTGGAGGGGTGGCAGTGGCTCCTGAAGCTCTACCGGGACCTGGGCGGCGAGATCATCACCCTGGGCTCCGACGCCCACCAGGCCCGCTACATCGGGGCGGGCTTCCCTCAGGCTCTGGCCATGCTGGAGACCTGCGGTTTCCGGTGGGTGGCCACCTATCGCCGTCACACCCCCTGTTTCCACGCCCTCTGAGGGTTGGGCAAAAAATGACAGGGTCGGGGCAAGGATGTCGCTTTCCATCTGGGATAGGGCAGGGTATACTTTTGGTATCCTGCAAATACTGTCCCTTGAGGGAAGGGGAGGACTGCCGCCATGCTGATCCTGACCAGAGAAAATCTGCCGACCTATCTGCGTGCCCATGATCCGTCCTTTGTGGAGGAGGGGCCCCTGGAGATCCGTATCATCGGGGAGCAGGAGGAGGATTCGGCGGGACTAATCAACGACATCTTCCAGGTCAGCAACCCCAAGCGGTCCATCATCGTCAAGCAGGGACAGGAGAACATCCGCTCTGCCCGGGAGTCCAGCTACCGTCTCCCGCCCTCCCGCAATCAGCTGGAGGCGGCCAGCCTGCGGCTGCGCCGGGCCATTGTGCCCCAGTATGTGCCCGAGGTCTACTGGGTGGACCGGGAAAACAACGTGTTCGCTATGGAGGACGTATCCTACCTCCACCCCTGCCGCAGCGGCCTGGCCCGGGGGCAGATCTTCCCGGAGCTGGGGCGGAACTGCGGCGCGTTCATGGCCTCCATCGCCTTTTTCACCTCAGAATTTTACCTGTCCCGGGAGAAGTTCCGGCAGCTGGCCCAGACCTTTACCAACAACGGCATGCGCCGGGTCATGGAGGAATGGAGCATGCTCCACCGCTCGCCCTTCCCGCCCGCTCCCGAGACCATGCACCTGCGGGCCGGGCTGGAGGAGCCGGCGGTGCAGACGGAGACCTACCTGCTGCGTCACCGGTATATGAGCCACGCAGAGGCCCTCATCCACTCCGACCTCCACCCGGGCAATATCTTCATCGACGGTGACCGGATGAAGGTCATCGACATGGAGTATACCTTTGCCGGTCCCTGCGCCTATGACCTGGGCTACTTTCTGGGCAACACCCTCAGTGTCTATGCCGCTTCCTTCTTCCACCCCCTCTCCGGGCCGGATGAGGAGGAGCGGTTCCGCCGCTATTTGCTGGACACCATCGAGCAGCTCTTCCAGTCCTATCGCCAGACCTTCGGAGCCCTGTGGGACGGCTATGCCAAGGCGGAATACCGCCAGCAGCAGGGATTCCGGGAACGCTTCCTGGACGGCCTGCTGACCGACGCGGTGGGCTACGCCTCCCTGATTTCCCTGACCCTGGCCATTCACGGCTCTGATGTGGCCGAGTTCAAGATTATCAGCGACCCGGTGGCCCGGCATCACGCCATGCAGCTGTACTACGCCACCGCCAAGAGTCTGCTGCTCACCCGGAACAGCCTCACCAGTGTGTCGGAGCTGTTGAGCCGTGTCCAGACCTGCGCCAAACTCTACCTGACCCGGCAGCTGGGCATACGGCCCCCCATTCTGCGCTGAAAGAAAAACGTCCCCCGGATCCATGATCCGGGGGACGTTTTTTGTGTATGTAGGTCAGGCCTCCAGGCCCACAAGGGCGGACTGGGCCAGCAGAGCGGCGGCCAGAGGGAGGGCGGAATCATCGGTGCGGAAGTGCTCGTTGTGCCAGCAGGGGTTGAACTGGCCGGGGAAGCCGGAGCCCAGCCAGTAGAAGAAGGCGGGCACGTCCTGGCCAAAGACGGCAAAGTCCTCGGAGCCCATGTCGGGGGCGGGGGAGACCACCTGTGTCTCGTCCACCAGGGCCAGGGCGGCCTTCCGGGCCAGAGCAGTCATGGCGGGGGAGTTGACGGTGGCGGGCACGCCGGGGTGGAACTCCACCTCCGCGGTGCAGCCGTAGGCGGCGGATACCCCCAGGGTCAGCTCCTTTAGCCGCTCCTCGGCGTGGCGATGGGCGGCGGTTCCGTGGGCCCGGATGCTGCCCGTCATGGTGAGCACGTCGGGGACGAAGTTGTCCGGGGTGCCGGCGTGGATGGACAGCACGGAGCACACCAGGCTTTCCAGGGGATCGGTGTTGCGGCTCACCACGGTCTGGAGGGCGTTGACCACCGCCGCACCGGCCACAATGACGTCAGTGCACTTGTGGGGGGAGCCGCCGTGGCCGGAGATGCCGTGGAGGGTGATGACAAAGTGGCTCTTGCCCGACATCACCGGCCCCTCCATGACGGCGATCTGTCCGGCGGGCAGCTCGGGCCGGTTGTGGAGGCCGAAGAGACAGTCGGGTTTGGCGGGCAGCTTGCCCCACAGGCCGTGGTCGATCATGGCCTGGGCACCCTGGGTGACCTCCTCGGCGGGCTGGAAGAGGAAGACCACGTTGCCTGCCAACTCCTCCCGCCGCTGGGCCAGCAGGCAGGCGGCGCCGTACAGACCCACGGTGTGAAAGTCATGGCCGCAGCCGTGCATCAGCCCGTCGCATTGGGACATCGCCCCGTCGTGGGCGGCCTCCTGCTGGGCGATGGCGTCGATATCCGCCCGGAGGGCCACGGTCTTGCCGGGGCGGGCCCCCCGCAGAACGGCCACCACGCCGGTGTCCATGCCCAGATCAATGAGCTCCAGACCCAGGGCGGTCAGCTTTTCCTTCAAAATCCCGGTGGTGCGCACCTCCTGGAAGCTCAGCTCGGGGTGGCGGTGCAGATCGTCCTTCATGGCCCGCAGCTGGGGCTCCAGGGCCTTGGCCTGCTCCAACAGTGTCAAAGAAATCATACCCTTTCCATTGCCTGTACTTTAGGACTGTAGTATAATAATCTATTATGCCTCCGCCTCTTACGTAGGACGGAGCTTTGGGTTCCCTATAGGTATACCCCAAAAACATCCAAATTGCAAGAGAAGAGGTGACCGGCCACGCAAGTCAAGACCCAGAATGATTTCTCCAAGGGCAGTATGGCCCGCAATATCGTCTCCATGGCGGTGCCCATGACGATGGCCCAGCTCATCAATATTTTATATAACGTGGTGGACCGGATGTACCTGGGCCGCTTGCCCGGCCACCTGGCCCTGACAGGGCTGGGTCTGTGCCTGCCCATCATCTCCATCCTGATGGGCTTTGCCAACCTGTGCGGCATGGGCGGCGCCCCGCTGTGCTCCATCTGCCGGGGCAGGGGAGAGAATGAAGAGGCAGAGAAGATCATGGGCAACTCGTTTGCCCTGCTGCTCCTCTTCGGCTCCGCCCTTACGGTGCTCTGTCTCATCTTCCGCCGGCCCATCCTCTACCTGTTCGGCGCCAGCGACGTGACCTTTCCCTACGCCAACGACTACCTGACCATCTACATCCTGGGTACCCTCTTCGTCATGATCAGCCTGGGTATGAATCCCTTCATCAATGCCCAGGGCTTCAGCCGTATGGGCATGATCACGGTGGCGGTGGGCGCGGTGGTCAACATCGTGCTGGACCCCATCTTCATCTTCCTCCTGGGCATGGGGGTGCAGGGGGCCGCCTTGGCCACCGTCATCTCCCAGGCCTGCTCGGCGGTGTGGGTGCTGAAATTCCTTACCGGCAAGCGGGCTCTTCTAAAACTGCGGCTGTCCGCCCTCCGGCTGCGGGCGAACCGGGTGAAGCGGATTCTGAGTCTGGGTACCTCCGGCTTTGTCATGTCCATGACCAACAGCCTGGCCCAGGTGCTGTGCAACGCCTCCCTGGAGGCCTACGGCGGCGATTTGTACGTGGGCGTCATGACGGTGATCAACTCCATCCGGGAGATCATCACCATGCCGGTCCAGGGCATCACCAACGGCAGCCAGCCGGTGCTGGGATACAACTACGGCGCCGGCCAGTATGAGCGGGTGCGCCAGGGCATCCGGTTTACCACCGTGCTGACGGTGGGGTACTCCATCGCCATTTGGGCGGTGGTGATGCTGCTGCCCGGGCCCCTCATCCGCATCTTCAACAACGAGGCCGACCTCATTGCCGCAGGTATCCCCGCCTTCCGCATCTATTTTGCCACCTTCTTCTTCATGGCCTTTCAGTTTATCGGCCAGTCCACCTTTGTGGGCCTGGGCCGGTCCAAGAATGCGGTGTTCTTCTCCCTGCTCCGCAAGGCCTTCATTGTAGCGCCCCTGACCCTCATCCTGCCTCTGGTGGGCTTCGGGGCCGACGGCGTGTTCCTGGCCGAGCCCATCTCCAACGTGCTGGGCGGTCTGGCCTGTATCCTCACCATGTATTTCACGGTCTACCGGCGGTTGGGCCGGGAGTAAATTTTGGGGCGTCGTACCGGCGCCCCAAAATTTTTTTGTTCCTTGTGAGATTTTTCGCTGCCCTGAGGGATATTCCTGGTGAAAGGCCTTTCAAACCAACCCACAGAAAGGGAGTAGTCATGACCGACGAGACATTTGAACAGGCGGCCCGGACCTATGGGGAACATGCTCTACCGGGTGGCCTACCACGCCCTGCGGACCCGGGCGGACGCGGAGGATGTGGTGCAGACCGTACTCCTCAGGCTCTACCAGCAGGACGGCTTTGAGAGCGAGGACCACCTGAAGCACTGGCTGCTGCGGGTGGCGGTCAACGAGAGCCGGAAGGTACTGCGCTCCTTCTGGCGCCGCCGGGCGGTGCCGCTGGAGGAGTGGGACTAGGCCCCGTTCCCCGTGGAGGACCGCCGGGAAGAGGTGTTTCAGGCGGTGATGGCGCTGGATGGGAAGTAACGCCTGACCATCTATCTCTACTATTACGAGGGCTGCTCCGTCAAGGAGACGGCGGCGGCCATGGGGGTCAAGCCCTCCACGGTACAGACCTGGCTCCAGCGGGCCCGGGCCCGGCTGCGCCAGACGCTTTTGGAAGAAGAGGAGGGGAACGATGATGTTCGACCACAACGCGTACCGTGAACGATGCTCGGAGCTTCACGTCTCCGAAGAAGCCCTACAGGAGGTCATTGAAATGGCAGAACAGAAGCAGAAGAAACCGGTTCGCCGCCCGCTGCGGGTGGGCCTGATCGCCGCCGCGGTGACCGCGGCCCTGATGGTGACCGTAAGTGCCGCCAACCCGGAGGCGCTGCAGGGCCTGCTGGCCACCATCCGCACCTCTACCGCCATGGGAGAATATCGGGAAGAGATCGTGATGGATGACACCGGCGAGACCGTCACCGCCCTGCGCCTGCCCGACACGGCGGTGGAGGAGAAGGACGGCCGCATCATCCTCACCGTGGACGGGGAGGAGACCGATATCACCGACGCCATGGAGCAGGACGGCAGCTACCTCTGGACCCGGGAGGATGAGGGGGCCAAGGTCTCCGTCCAGGTCACCCTGGATGAGGAGGGGAAGCCTGTGGCCATGACCAACGTGGCTCTGCCCGACGGCGCCGGTGCCGATGCCGGTATGGCCATGGTTACCGAGACGGATAAAGAGGACTGAGAAAGAGAAAGACCCGAGCGGCAGCCGCCGCCCGGGTCCTTTTTTATTGTCCGGCCAGAAAAGCTCTCACTTCATCCAGTCGTTCTGTACCCTCGTCGTAGCCGTCCTGCCACAGGGCCCGGATCTTGGCCACGTCCCGCTCGGTGCGGCTGAAGCCCTGGGTGTTGTGGGGGGCGAAGAGGAGCACCTTGCCCTCCTTCTCCAGCTGAAAGAGCTTCTCCCGGGCTTCGTTGTAGGTGTCCGCCCGGCGGCGCATGGTGTCGCAGAACTTGGGGTACTTCCGGTAAAACCGGTCGATGAGGGGCTGGAGCTTCTCCGGCTGCCGCCGGAAGCTCCGCTCCCGGGTGAGCACCACGATGACCCGGTCGCAGCCCTTGGAAAAGGCCCGGTCAAAGGGAATGGCGTCGGCGGCCCCGCCGTCCAGATAGGGCTTGCCGTCGATGTGAAAAATAGGGAAGAGGAGGGGCATGGCGCAGGTGGCCTGGAGGATAGTGAAGGTCTTGTCACTCCGGTCCACCGGCAGATACTCCGCCTTGCCGGTGTTCAGGTTGGTCACCGCCGCCTCCACCTCACCGGGGTAGGCATTGAAGGTGTCGTAATCGAAGGGAATGAGCTGGTTGGGAATGGTGTCAAACACGAATTCCAGCCCAAAGTAAGCCCGGTTGTCCCGGCGGAGCAGGTTGCTTATGCCCATGTACCGCTTGTCATTGGCGTAGTTTACCATAATGTCAAGATTGCGGCCGATCTGTTTGGAGACATAGCTGACGCCGTAGGCGATACCGGCGGAGACGCCAATGACATAATCCGTCATGATATCGCCGGTAAGCAGGGCGTCGCACACGCCGGAGGAGAAGATGGTGCGAATGGCGCCTCCCTCCAGAACAATCCCGGTCTTCATGGACAACACATCCTTTCTTACATGGACAGTACGTTTTTGCGGCACCAGGCCCGGCTGCGCCACCGCAGCAGGAAGAGCACCGCACGCAGGCACTCGTCACAGGCCATGGCGATCCACAGACCCGCCAGACCCAGACCCATGGGCACCGCCAGCAGGAAGCCGCCGCCCACGGCGGTAAGCCAGGCGCTGAAGATGCAGATGGTGATGGGGAAGCGGATGTCGCCGCAGGCCTGGAGGGCCCGGCACATCACCATGTTCACTGCCCGGCCCAGCTCCAGGGGGATCTCAATGATCATGATGATGCGGAAGAGCTCCAGTACCTGGGGGTCCTGGGTGAAGAGGCTCAGCAGGGGCTGGCAGAACACCAGCAGTATGACCGCCATCAATCCGGAGATGGCCAGGGAGGCCAGAAGGGTACGCTTCACCAGCCGCTCCACGTCGGGAATGCGGTCAGCGCCCATCAGGTGGGCCACCATGACCTGGCCGGCCTGGGAGATGGCGGAGCCGAACATGTAGGTCAGCATGGCAAACATGTTGGCATACACCCGGGTGTTGATGACGTAGATGGCGAACAGGTTGCAGATGGACTGGATGGCCACCTGGGACAGGTTGTAGGAGATGGACTCGCCGCCGGCGGGGATGCCGATGCGCAGCAGCCGCCGCAGCTGGTCGGCGGGGAAGGGGCGCAGCAGCTTGAGGGAGAGCACCGGGCCGAACTTCCGGCGGAAGAGAACGGCGATGAGGATGACGCCCACCACCCGGGAGATATCGCTGGACAGGGCGGCACCCGCCACACCCAGGGCGGGCAGGCCAAAGGCTCCGCCGATGAGTACCGCGTTGCCTCCGATGTTGAGCAGGTTCATGGTCACCGCCACGATCATGCTCTCCTTCATCATCTGGTTGGAGCGGAAGAAGGCGGTGAAGGTGAGGTAGATGGCCTGGAACACCATGCCGCCGCCGATGATGCGCAGGTACAGACAGCCGCGGTCCATGATCTCCGCCGGCATCTGCATCAGGGTGAAGATGGGGCGGCACAGGCCGATGAGGATGGCTCCCACCGCCAGTCCGAAGATGGCGTTGACCATCAGAGAGAGGGTATAGGTCTCGTTGACCCGCCGCTTGTCCTCGGCCCCCAGGTAGCGGGAGATGAGAATGGTGGAGGCGGTGGAGATCACGGAAAAGACCAGCAGCACCAGGTTGGTGATCTGGTTGGCGTTGCCGATGGCGCCCACGCCGTTGGGGTCGAAGTGGCCCACCATGACCTGGTCGGCGTTGCCAACCAGCATCTGAAGCAGCAGTTCAATGAAGATGGGCCAGGTGAGGGACAGAATGCCCGGCTCACGCCGGCGGAGTGGGGCTTGTTGTTCCATGGGACGGCATCCTTTCGGTACAGAGATAAAGAAAGTACCGTATTAGTATAGTGTCTCCATCCCAAAATGCAAGGGGGAAAAGCGCCGTCTTTTCCCGGTCGTATGGGCTGTCCCTCTGTGGATTTTAGCAGAAGGGGGTCAGATCAGGGCGAAGGATTTGAGCAGATAGAGCCACAGGGTGAGGGTAAAGGCACTGAAGGCGGTGGTGAGCATAACGGTGCTGGAGGTGAGGGTACCCTCGTGGCCCATGTTGCGGGCCATAACGAAGCAGCTGACGGTGGTGGGGCTGCCCAGCATGGTGAGGGCTGCCACCAGCTTGTCGTCCCGGAAGCCCATAGCCACGGCGATGGGCAGGAAGAGAGCCACAAAGACCACCAGCTTGAGGGTGGTGGCGGTAAGGGCGGGCTTGATACGGCCAACGGCCTTCTTCCAGTCAAAGGAGGCGCCCAGAGCCATGAGGCCCAGCGGAGTGCCGGTGGCCGAGATGCTGTTCACCGTCTTGGTGAGGATGGTGGGCTGGGGGATGCGCAGCAGGGTCCAGGCCAGGCCCACGACGATGCCCAGGATGATGGGGTTGGTGATGACGCCTTTGGCTACCTTCTTCAGTGCCCCCTTGGAGAGCCCCTTCTGGCTGGGGCTGGTGAGGGAGAGTACCGTCACCGCTGCTGCGTTGTACAGGGGTACCGCGCCGATGATGATAAGGCTGGCGGCCCCGGCGCTGCCGTACAGATTCTCCAGAAAGGCGGCTCCCAGCAGGGCCACGCTGCTGCGGTAACCCACCTGGATGAACTCGCCCCGCAGGGGAGGCTCCTTCAGCAGGCGGCTGAGCAGGGCGGTGAGCAGGATGGAGGACAGGGTGGCCAGGAAGCAGAAGATGACGAAGGAGGTGTCCCACACCTCAAAGAAGTCGGAGCCCGTCAGATCCTTGAACATCATTACGGGCAGGCCCACCTTAAAGACATAGCTGTTGAGCTTGTCGGCAAAGGCCTGGCTGAAAAAGCCCATTTTGCGGAAGGCGACTCCCAGCAGCATGAGCAGGAAAATGGGAATGGTACCATTGAGACAGTAGGTCAGGTTGTCCAGCATGACGCTCTCCTCCACA
The DNA here is from genome assembly GCF_017811815.1 of Flavonifractor sp. AGMB03687. Taxonomy (GTDB): domain Bacteria; phylum Bacillota; class Clostridia; order Oscillospirales; family Oscillospiraceae; genus Flavonifractor. Next base: position 69,400 of record NZ_JADKZI010000004.1, on the reverse strand, counting down.
CAATAACACTTTAGCTTATTATATTCTTCTAAGTTGCATGGTGCAAGATTACCAAACGGTAAGTATACTGGGTCAACCTGTGGGGCGCATAGAGATAGGAAAAAGGGGGGACGCCCGATGGAATGCCGGGGATATGAGCTGCGCTGCAAGGAAATCATCAATATGACGGATGGCAGCCGGGTAGGCTATGTGGGAGACGTGGTGGTGGATCTGGAGGAGGGGAAGGTGACCGCCCTGGTGGTGCCCGGGCGGCTGCGGCTGTTCGGGCTGCTGGGCCGGGAGCCTGACGTGATTTTCCCCTGGTCGGCGGTGCGCCGCTTTGGGGCGGATACCATTCTGGTGGAGGGGGCGCAGGTCAAACAGAGGGACCGTCGGGAGCGGACCTAATTTCGGCCGTTCTGCCATTGTTTTACCAACGTTTTCGTGCTATAATCCTAATTTAAGTACCATAGATCGACCACGTCAAACCCATCAGGAGGAGCGCTATGTGCGGGATCGTTGGATTTGTAGGAAGGGATGAGGCCGCCCCCATTTTGCTGGATGGCCTATCCAGACTGGAGTATCGGGGGTATGACTCCGCCGGTGTAGCCGTATACGGAGCAGAGGAGGGCATGCAGGTAGCCAAGGCCAAGGGCCGGCTCCAGGTGCTCCACGACATGGTCCAGGGGGGCGCCACCCTCCATGGCTCCATCGGCGTGGGCCACACCCGCTGGGCCACCCACGGAGCTCCGTCGGACATCAATTCCCACCCCCAGGTCAGTGAGAACGGCCGCTTTGCGGTGGTCCACAACGGCATCATTGAAAATTACGCCGAGCTGAGGGAGTTCCTCCAGTCGGAGGGGGTGCAGTTCGTCTCGGACACCGACACCGAGGTGGTAGCCCAGCTGCTGGGGTACTATTACCAGGGTGACCTGCTGGATGCGGTGGTGCGCACCCTCCACACCATCCGGGGCGCCTATGCCCTGGGCATTCTGTGCGCCGACTGTCCCGACCGGCTCATCGCCGCCCGGAAGGACAGTCCTCTGATCCTGGGCTTTGGCGACGGGGCCCACTATCTGGCCAGCGACGTCACCGCCCTCATCAAGTACACCCGTGAGGTGTGCTGGCTGGAGGACGGAGAGATTGCCGAGCTCACCGCCGACCACATGTGGGTGTACGACTCCTACCTGCGCCCGGTGGAGAAGGAGCGCCGCCACGTGGATTGGGAGATCTCTGCGGCGGAGAAGGGCGGCTACGAGCACTTCATGATCAAGGAGATCATGGAGCAGCCCGAGGCCGTCCGCAAGACCATCTCCCCCCGCATCAGGGACGGACGGGTGGTGCTGGACGACTGGCGGCTCACCGCCCGGGAGCTGGAGGAGATGGACCGGCTGTATATCATCGCCTGCGGCTCCTCCTATCACGTGGGTGTGGCGGCCAAGTATATCCTGGAAAAGTTGCTGCGCAAGCCGGTGGAGGTGACCCTGGCCTCCGAGTTCCGGTACTGCGATCCCATCGTGTCCGAGCACACCCTGGCCCTGGTCATCAGCCAGTCCGGCGAGACCATCGACACCCTGGCCGCCATGCGGGAAGCCAAGCGGCTGGGGGCCAAGGTGGTGTCCATTGTCAACGTGGTGGGCTCCACCATTGCCCGGGAGAGCGACACCGTGCTCTACACCTGGGCCGGTCCTGAGATCGCCGTGGCCACCACCAAGGCCTACTCCACCCAGCTGGCGGTGATCTATCTCATCGGCCTGTACTGTGCCGACCTGCTGGGCACCCTGGACCGGGCGGCCTACGACGCCATCTTGACTGAGCTGCAGCGCATTCCGGACAAGCTGGAGGAGATCCTGGCCGACCGGGAGGACGTGCAGTATTATGCCTCCCTGTACTTCAACCGCCACTCCATGTTCTTCATCGGCCGCAATCTGGACTACGCTGTGGGCCTGGAGGGCTCCCTGAAGCTGAAGGAGATCTCCTATATCCACTCGGAGGCCTACGCTGCCGGCGAGCTGAAGCACGGCACCATCTCCCTCATTGAGCCGGGTACCCTGGTGGTGGCCCTGGCGGGTTGCGCACCCCTGTTTGAGAAGACGGTAAGCAACGCCGTAGAGGTAAAGAGCCGGGGCGCCGATGTGCTGGGCCTCACCACCCGGGACAAGGCGGCCCACCTGAGCCGGACGGCGGACCACGTCATCGCCATCCCCGCGACCCACCCCATGCTGCTGCCCTCCCTGGAAGTGGTGCCCATGCAGCTGTTTGCCTACTATACCGCCCTCCAGCGCGGCTGCGACATTGATAAGCCGAGAAACCTGGCCAAGTCTGTGACGGTGGAATGAACAGAAAACGGTCGCAGCCGCGCCCCGCGCCGGAGGCGCGTCCAAGCATTTTTTCGAAGAAAAAATCTTGATGCCGGGCGGATCCACTCCGCCCGAGCAGATCAAAGAAATGGGGTCCCCGCCGGCCCGTGGGCCGGTGGGGCTGGCTGCGACATCGATAAGCCGAGAAACCTGGCCAAGTCTGTAACAGTGGAATAAAAAAGAGAAAGAGAAGGACGGAGGAACGACATGAAACGACTGATCGCATTGCTGATGGCAGCCGTTCTGGCCCTGGGCCTGACGGCCTGCGGAGAAAAAAAGGAACCGACTGCGGAGCAGATTACGGGGCGCTACGGCCTGTCCAATGCTTGGGATTCCCTCATGCCCTATAACAGCCCTTCGGGCAGCAACTACACCCGCATCATCTGCGACAAAATCTATGACCGGCTGGCCTATGTCCACGCCGACGGCACTCTGGATCCCAGAGGGGCAACCAGCTGGGAGAGCGCCGATGACGGCATGGCGGTGATCTTCCATCTGGACGAGAAGGCCGCCTTCCATGACGGCACCCCGGTGACCGCCCAGCACTGGGCGGATACCATCACCCTGATGACCGATCCCAACTGTCCCGCTCTGGGCCGCTCGGTGTTCTCCGTGCTGGCCGGCACCGATGAGAACGGTGTGGCCCTGGAAGGGGAGCAGCTGGGCGCGGAGGCGGTGGACGACCACACCCTGAAGCTTACCTTCAAGCGTCCCACCACCCCGGAGGACTTCCTGCTGGATAAGAACCGGGAGTTCTATGTGCTGCCCACCCATCTGATGGAGGGGGTGGACCCCGCCCAGATCATGGAGCTGGACCTGTGGGACGCCCCCGTGGGCTCCGGTCCCTGCAAGTTTGTGGAGGAGATCCCCGGCAGCCAGCTGGTGCTGGAGATCAACAAGGACTACCAGCTGGGCTGTCCCGACTTTGACCAGCTGGTCATCACGGTGATGGATAAGTCCAACCTGCTGCCTTCCCTCATTTCCGGGGACCTGGACTATTACGCCTTTGGCGGCAATGTGTCGGTGGAGGACGCCGAGACCGCCCGCGCCTCCGGCCTGGAGGTGGTGGAGGGCGAGGTGCCCAACACCTTCTATGAACTGATGCTCAACTGCGAGACCATCCCCAGTGCTGAGGTGCGCCGTGCCATCGATCTAGCCCTGGATAAGGAGGCCCTGTGCCTCCAGTCCACCCAGGGTCTGGGCGAGCCCACCGCAACCGACGTGACCCCCGGCACCGAGTACACCTGCTCCCTCACCTGGGAGCGGGATGTGGACCAAGCCCGTACCCTGTTGGAGCAGGGGGGCTATGACGGGCGCACCTATACCCTGGCCTGCACCTCCAACCGCTCCGGTCTGGCCTCCCTCATGCAGCAGGAGCTGGCCGAGGTGGGCATGAATGTGACCATTGAGACGGTGGACTCCGCCGCCCTCTTCTCCGGTATGGCCGACGGCAAGTACGACATGGCCATTGCCAGCCACACCCCCGGCGCCCTGCCCCTGTGGTTCACCGAGAGCCGCCTCAGCGAGGGCAACAACATCTTCCACATCGCCGATCTGGAGCCCTACACCTATTATATTGAGCAGATCAGCGCCGCCTCCGGCTGGGAGACCCGCCAGGTGCTGCTGGATAAGCTCCAGGAACTGCTGGCCGATCAGCGGCCCTTCATCCCCCTGTGGTTCGGCCGCACCCTCCATGTGCAGTCCCCCACGGTGGACAACATCGACTACCCCTCTTCCAGCTTCTCCAACGAGAATATCTGGGCGTGGAAGATGAAGGAAGCCTGACCGGCTGACCAAACCAACGAGAAATAACCTCCGTAGGGCCGCCGCCCATAGCGGCCCGTGCCCCGTCCGGGGCCGGAAGTGCAGGAGGAAGCGAGAATTATGGGACGATATCTCCGCCGTCGCCTGCTGACGGCTATCCCCGTGTTTTTCGGGATCACCATTCTGGTATTTTGTATGCTCAACCTGGCCCAGGGCTCCATCCTGGACCTGATGGGGGAGGGGAGCGGCGCCACCGACGCCGACCGGGCGGCCCTGGCGGCCTCCCTGGGTCTGGACCTGCCTCTGCCTCAGCGCTATCTGATGTGGCTGGGCGACCTGCTCCGGGGAGACCTGGGAGTCTCCTACGCCAACGGCAAGCCGGTGGCTGGCCTCATCGCCCAACGGGTGGGGCCGTCCCTGCTGCTCACCGGCACCGGTGTGGTGCTGGCGGTGGCCATTGCCCTGCCTCTGGGGGTGCTGGCGGCCTGGAAGCCCCGGTCCGGCTGGGACAAGGCGGCCTCCGCACTCAGCCTCATCAGCTTCGGCGTGCCCGGCTTTTTCCTCTGTCTGGCCGGCATCTTTCTCTTTTCCGTCACCCTGGGCTGGCTGCCCGCCAACGGCATGTATGCCGCCGGACGCTTTTCCGGTGTGGCCGACCTGATCCGCCACCTGATCCTCCCCGCCGGGGTGGTATGCCTGAGCAGCGTGGGCGAGCTGGTGAAGCAGACCCGGGCCGCCTGTCTGGAGGCCCTGGGGGAGGACTACATCCGTACCGCCCGGGCCAAGGGCCTTACCGATGGTGCCGTGATGGTACGCCATGCCTTCCGGGGGGCCCTCATCCCGGTGCTCACCACCATCCTCAGCCATATCCCCCACATCCTGGGCGGCTCTGTGGTGGTGGAGCAGATCTTTGGCTGGCCCGGCATGGGCAGTCTACTCTTTTCCGGCATCTCGGGCCGGGACTATACCGTGGTGATGGGGGTCACTGTCGTGATCGCCCTGACGGTGCTCCTGACCAACCTGCTCCTGGACCTGGTCTACGGACTGGCGGACCCCAGGGTGCGCTATGGAAAGGAGTAGGGCCATGGGAGAAACGCGTTTGGACCGGAGCCCCTGGGCCCGGTTTCGGGTGGACCGGCGTGCCATGGCCTGCCTGATCGTCCTCTGTCTGGAGGTGCTGGCGGTGCTCCTGCTGCCTCTGGTGCTGGATCTGGAGCCCAACGTCAGCGACCTGGAGGCGGGCTTCTGGGCCCCGCCGTCGGCGGAGCATCTCCTGGGCACCGACGACGTGGGTCGGGATCTGCTGGCCCGGCTGTTTAGCGGCGGGCGGGTGTCTTTGTTCATCGGCCTGACCTCCGCCGCCATCAGCGCGGCCGTAGGCGTGCCCCTGGGTCTGCTGGCGGGTTACCGCCGGGGTGCCTGGGAGTTCTGGATTATGCGGCTGGCCGACATTTTCCAGACCTTTCCTTCCATCGTGCTGGTGCTCTGCCTGGTGACGGTGGTAGGTCCATCGGCCAGCAATATCGTGCTGGTGCTGGGCCTGCTGGGCTGGACCGGTATCGCCCGGCTGGTGTACGGCAATACCCTGGCAGTGCGGGAGCGGGAATATGTGCTGGCGGCCAAGGCGCTGGGCGCTCGGACGGGCACCATCCTGCGGCGCAACGTGCTGCCCAATGTGGTATCCCCGGTGTGGTGTTCCATCCCCCTGCGGGCGGGGCGGGCCATCCTGTCGGAGTCCAGTCTCAGCTTTCTGGGATTCGGCATCCGTACCCCCCAGGCCTCCTGGGGCAATATGATCCAGTACGCCAGTAATCTGACGGTGCTCACCACCCGGCCCTGGGTGTGGGTGCCGCCGGGCCTGTGTATTATTCTGACGGTGCTCTGCCTGGCGGGGATCGGGGATGGCCTGCGGGACGCTCTGGACCCCCGGTTTGACAGCAGACGCTCCCGACCGTAATTTTCACGGATCGATACAGCAGCTCCGGCCCAAACAGGACCGGAGCTGTTTTCTCAATGAGAGGAGGAAATGGATGGTATATATGCTGCTTTTTTGTGGTGTGGTGCTGGTGGCCTGTATCTTGGCCAGCCGCTTTTCCCAGCGGGCGGGGGTGCCGGCTCTGCTGCTGTTCATGGCCCTGGGCATGCTCTTTGGCTCCGATGGGCTGCTTCGCATCCCCTTTGATGATTTCAAGGCGGCAGAACAGATCTGCTCGGTGGCTCTCATCTTCATCATGTTCTACGGCGGCTTCGGCACCCGGTGGGAGGCGGCCAAACCGGCGGCGGCCCGGGCGGTGGTGCTCTCCACCCTGGGCGTGGCGGTGACCGCTCTGCTGACCGCCCTCTTCTGCTTTTTTGTGCTGGGCTTTCCCCCTCTGGCCAGCTTCCTCACCGGCGCGGTGATCAGCTCCACCGACGCGGCGTCGGTGTTCTCCATCCTGCGCTCCAAGAAGCTGAGTCTGCGGGATCACACCGCCTCTCTGCTGGAGCTGGAGAGCGGCAGCAATGACCCGGTGTCCTATATGTTGACCATGATCGCCCTTTCCCTCATGGGAGTGGGGGAGAGCGGCAGCCTTATTTGGATGGTCTTTGCCCAGGTGGTCTTTGGCGCAGCTCTGGGACTTGCAGTGGCCTGGCTGTCCATTCTGGTGCTGCGGCGGCTCACTTTGTCTGACGGTCTGGACTCTATCTTTGTGCTGGCCGCCGCTTTGTTGGCCTACGCGCTGCCCGCGGCGGTAGGAGGCAACGGCTACCTGGGGGCCTATCTGGCCGGTATCCTGCTGGGCAACGCTAGGATCCCCCACAAGGCCGCTCTGGTCCACTTCTTTGACGGACTCACCGGTCTGGCCCAGATCCTCATCTTCTTCTTGCTGGGTCTGCTGGCTTTTCCGCGGCAGATGCCCCAGGTACTGCTGCCGGCGGTGGCCATCGCCCTTTTCCTCACCTTGGTGGCCCGGCCTGCGGCGGTCTTCCTGCTGCTCAAACCCTTCCGGTGCTCCCTGCGGCAGTGCCTGCTGGTGTCCTGGGCCGGTTTGCGGGGCGCGGCCTCCATCGTGTTTGCCATTATGGCGCTGGCCAGTGGGGCGGAGATCGGTCACGACCTGTTTCACATCGTGTTCTGTATCGCCCTGCTGTCGGTGGCCGTTCAGGGCTCCCTGCTGCCTCTGGTGGCCCGGCGGCTGGACATGGTGGATACCGAGGACAGTGTCAGCCGTACCTTCAACGACTACCAGGACCAGCGTCAGCTCCATCTGACCCGGTTCCGTATTGGTCCCGGACACCCCTGGGAGGGGAAGCCGGTGGGGGAGTGCCACCTACCCGCCGACGCCCTGGTGGTTACCATCCGCCGGGGGGAGGAGAGTCTCATCCCCAACGGCAGCACGGTGATCCGTGCGGGGGACCTGCTGGTGGTGAGTACGCCGGTCTATCAGGACGACGGCGGCGTCAGCCTGCGGGAATTGCCGGTAGCGGAGCATAAAGACTGGATCGGCCGCACCATCCGGGAGCTGAACCTGCCGGCGGAGGTGCTCATCGTGCTGGTCCGCCGGGCGGACGGTACCACCGCCGTGCCCAAAGGGGGCACCGTGCTCCATCCGGGAGATACGCTGGTGGTCAGCGAGGCGGATAACGGCAAACCGGCATAAACCGGAAAAAATGTGCCCGGAAAGGCAAAACCTCTTGCCATTACCAAACGGTAAGTGTTATCATAATTGTTGGAATGATAACAAAGGCCGCGTCATATATCGAGAGAATATAGGCGGCTTGACGGTAAAGGGGGACCACGTTGGTGGATTATACGATCGACCTCACAGAAAAGAAGCAGTTCCGGGTCATGCTCAATCCGGTGCGGCAGGAGATGATCCATCTGCTGCGGCTGGTGGCAAGGCCCCTGTCGGCCAACCGGGTGGCGGAGCTGATGCAGCTTTCGCCCAACGCAGCCCACAGTCACCTGAACAAGCTGGTCAAAATGGGGCTGGTGTCCGCCCAGGAGGGAACCCGGTCGGACGGCAGCAAGACGACTTATTACCAGATGCGGGATGTGAAGCTGCGGCTCTGCCTGGGGCGGAAGGACGCCTTCCAGGGGGAGCGGGAGGCCCTGGCGGCCAACCTGGTGGACAGCACCTTCCGCAGCATGCTGGAGAATGTATACCGCTATGACGAGGAGCAGCTGCACGACTACGGCGCTCTCCGGTTCGGCGCCCTCCATCTGGATACCGCCCAGCGGAAGGAACTGATGGAGCTGGTGGAGCACTATCTGGAGGAGCACAGCGTCCCCCGGCCCGAGGCGGAGGAGCACTGGGAGTACGTGGTGCTGGCCTACCGGGCGGGTGAAGAATTGTAAAACAGAAGCGGACGGAGAGGGGAGACCTCTTTCCGTCCGCTTTTTGGTTACAGATAGATGATGTCTAAGTCCAGCTCCTGCTTCATGGCGTAGCTGATGGTGTACATGGTACCCCCCAGCATGCCGTCATAGATGGCGATGAGCCTGGAAGCGTGGTCCACCAAGTAGCGATTGCGCCGGAGCATGCAGCCCTTGTCGTAGTGGCGCTGCACCATGGTCTCTCCATCGCAGGCGGCCACCAAGGCATAATAACGGTCCCGGTCCCGCTCGCTCCAGCGGGCGGCCTGCTCCTCGCAGGGAATGACCGCCTCCAGGGTAATTCCGGGCCGCCGTTCCCGCAGGTCCAGCACTGCCTCGCAGAAGTAGAAGTCCGCTCCACGGGCCATGCCGCACAGGAAGTGGCGGCAACCGGCCTCATAGGCCGCCTCCACGGAGGCCGCCAGCTTGTCCTTGATCTCCAGACAGCGGGGGTCCCGCTCATCTTCCCCCCAGGGCAACTTCTCCGGCCGGTGCCCGGTGAAGCAGCAGCTGATGTCCCGTCGCATGGCGCACCTCCTTGTCTGTTCTTTTGCCTATTGTATGATATTCAGCGGAACAAGTCAATGGAAATTCGAACATTTGTTTTTCTGCGAAAAGCGGTTGCAAATTCCGCCGGAATGTGTATAATAGAGAACGACAACTGAATGGACTGTCTTCAGGGCAGGGTGAAAATCCCGATCGGCGGTAAAGTCCGCGAGCCAGTATGGCCGACCCGGTGGAACTCCGGGACCGACAGTGACGCGCGCAGCGCGAAGTCTGGATGGAAGAAGATGTGTTGAAATTGCGCACGCTCCTTTGATTTTAACACCTGGAAGACAAGCGTTTCAGGGGTTATTCCATCAAGAGGAGTGTTTTTTATGACCAGTTCTGTTTCCACCCGGCGGAGAGTCGGGGCACGGCCCATTACCGTGACCGCCATGTTTTCCGCGGTGGCCTTCGTGCTCATGTTCCTGGAGTTTTCTCTGCCCATCATCCCCAGCTTTGTGAAGATGGACGTGTCCGAGCTGCCCGCCCTGCTGGCCGCCTTCGGCCTGGGCCCGGTGTACGGCGTGGTGGTGTGCCTGGTGAAGAACCTGCTCCATCTGCTCATTACCACTACCGGCGGCGCCGGTGAGCTGGGCAACTTCCTGCTGGGCGCCTGCTTCGTGTTCCCGGCGGGCCTGATTTACAAGCTCCACAAGTCCCGCAAGAGCGCCATCCTGGGTTCCCTGGTGGGTGCGGTGATCATGGCTCTGCTGTCCATCCCCCTGAACTACTACATTACTTACCCCGTGTACGCCAACTTTATGCCCATCGACACCATCATCAGCATGTATCAGGCCATTCGTCCCTCCGTGGACGGCCTGCTGGAGTGCCTCATGGTGTTCAACGCTCCCTTCACCCTGCTGAAGGGCCTGCTGGACGCGGTGCTCTGTTTCCTGATCTACAAGCCGCTGTCCCCCCTGATTCACGGAAAACGGTAACAAAAAAACGACCGCCGAGAGGCGGTCGTTTTTTTATTTGGTTTCCGTCAGGGAGATGACCCAGTCCAGGTCCACCCAACGGCTTACCAGGCCATCGTCCATGTCGTCGTAAGCGTAGTAGATGCGTCCGATGCGCACGGCGGTGATGGGGCCGGTGTCCTGGGTGAGCAGGATCTCCTGTGCATATCCCGCCCCATCCGTGCCCCCCGGACGGCGGGGGAGACCTGGATGGCTGGTACCGTCCGTCTCCATAAACTGGACCCCATCGATATGCTCGGCCTGCAGCTCCACCAGAGACTTCCACCACTCCTCCTCCTTGGCCATGGTGCCGTAGAGGGACAGGCGGCGGCCGTCCGCCGAGACCAGGGCGGTGACCTGGATCTCGCCCACGGTGCGCTGCTCACAGATGGCCGATATCTCCTCCGGCGGGGCCAGGGCCAGCTCCACCTCCATGACCTGATCGGTCAGATAGTCCTCCACCCGCAGGGTATAGCGTTCGGCCGGATTTGCCGCCTCATAGGTAAAGACGGCTTGGGCGTAGCTCTGATAGCCCTCCGGCAGGTAACGCCAGCCCAGATACTGCTCCTCTTGCAAAGGAGAGAAGGGGATGCGCTTGCGCGTCAGGGCGGTATATTGTCCCGCAGCGTAGGAGCCGTTGTCCGACAAATCGAGGAAGGGATTGCTGCCCGCCAGAACCTGCCCGTCCTGGCTGATCTCCAACTTGACGTACAGATTTTGATAGTCATTTTTGTTGAGCCGCTCCTCCGACCTGGATACGACCTCCAGAGGGACGAAGAGGAAGCCGTCCCGGGCATAGGCTCCGGAGAAGAGATAGGTGCGGCCGTTGAGTTCAAATTCCAGTTCACCCTCCTGAATACGGAGATCCGCCCCTGTTTCCGCCGCACCCACCCCGGAAAAATAGCGGATGAGGGTCTGAACCCCAGTGGCCAGGGCCTGATAGTTGGTCAGGCACAGGATGAGGGCCAGACAAGCCGCCAGGGCCCCCAGCCGCCGCCAGGAGAGGGGGCGGGCCGGTTTGGGGGTGAGGGCCTCCTCCGTCAGAGCCAGCATATCCTCCGTGTCCAGAAGCTGGTCCCAGTCATAGCATTTCATGGTCCGTCCTCCTTTCCGCTCCAGCCCAGTCCCTGCCGGGCCAGCAGGTCTTTCAGCTTCCTGCGCAGGCGGACCACCCGGGCGTCCACGCCGTTGGCCGACAGCCCCAGGGTATGCCCGATCTCCGCCGAGGGCCACTGATAGAGAAAGCGCAGGGTGAACAGCCGCCGCTCCGCCGGACTCAGCTCCGCCAGGGCCCGGCGCAGTCCGTCCCGCAGGGCGGCCTCCTCGGTGTGGTCCTCGGCACGGAGGGTCTCAGCATGGTCCTCCAAGGGCTCCTCCCGCCGGGCAGCCAGCCTGCGCCGGCGGTCCATGGCCCGGCTGCGCACCAGCACGCACAGGTAGGTTTTTTCGCTGCCCTTGGCCGGCTCCCACTTCTCCGGGGCGTCCACATAGGCCCACACCACGTCCTGCACGCACTCCTCCGCGTCCTCCGGATGGCCGGGCAGCAGGGAAGCGGCCACGGTGTGGAGCAGTTTCCCGTACATCTCCCAGATCCGTTGGGCAGCGCTGTCCCGGTCCAGCGTCATATCCATGGGCGTTTCCCCCTTTCACTTAACAATACGATAGGATAGAGCCTATCCTGACGCCAGTGTACCAATTTTCTGCTTCAAATGCAAAAAAGACCCGCCTCCGGCTGTGCCGGAGGCGGGCGTTGGTTATTCCTGAGGCAGCTGGATGACCCAGTTCAGATTTTCGTAGCAACGCTCCTGATCACTGGATCTTGTCGAGAAGAAAATTTTACTGATCTCCACTGCGGTGATGGGCTCGTTCACCTCAAACCGGGGGTAGTACTCCACATGCTCAAACCCTATCAAGTAGGTGTTGTGGAAGTAGGCCGGATAGCGCTTGCCGGAGGCGCCGATGAACTGAAGCTCCAGAGAGTGGCCGAGCAGGTCGTACTCAGATTGCTCCGACCACTCTACAAAGTTGGTGACGCCGGAGCCGTCCTCACTGACCAGCACGGTCACCGTACCCTCCGGGAAGATACGGCTGTCCGACACAGCCGCCTTGGCCTCTGCCTGGATCAGATTCAGCTCCTTTTCATAGGTAAAAGTCTGGTACCCTTCGATTACCGAGTCGTCGATAAAGGTGATCCGGAGCCGGTAGTTCTCTCCCGCAAAGTCCCCCACCTGAAACAGGGAGGAGTGGGAGCCGTAGGTGCGGTACCCTGCCTCTCGCAGGGCCGCCCCTTCCGGACTGCCCCAGTCGTTGAGATCCTCGTAGCTGGCCGCAGACTTGTCCACCGCCTCTTCCTGAGACAGCCAGGGGCCATCCCCGTCTGCGGGGGGCAGCAGCTCCATCTCAAAGCTGTAGTCGGGTACGCCGGTGTTCACATCCGCACCCGGCTCCAGGCGGGTGGACAGGTACTCCATCTCTATAAAGAGCTGTCCGCCGGCCTGATGGGCGTCCAGATGGTAGGTCCAGGTGCCGTCGGTCCAGGTGAGTGGTTCCTCCAGCACCAGTACCGGGGTACCCTGATCCACCGCGCCCACCCCGGAAAAGTAGTCCGCGATCCGCTTGACCCCAGCCGCCACAGCCTGATAGTTGGCCAGGCACAGGATGAGGGCCAGACAGGCCACCAGGGTCCCCAGACGCTTGGGTGTAAAGATATGCTTTTTCCCGGCAGGGGAGGCCATGGCCTCGTTGGTGAGACGGGCCAGATCCTCCGCCTCCAGCAGTTGGTCCAGTTCATACCGCATAGGGGTCACTCCTTTCCGTCCATGGCGATGCCCTGGATCGCCAGCAGCTTTTTCAGCTTCTTCCGCAGCCGGTTCACCCGGGTGGTGACGGCGCTCTGGCTCAGCCCCAGGGCCTGGCTGATCTCCCCGCCGCCCCACTCGTACACGAACCGCAGGGTGAAGAGCTTCCGCTCCTCCGCCGTCAGCCCCTCCAGGGCCCGGCGCAGTCCGTCCCGCACCGCCGTACACTCGGTGCCGTCCGGTACTGTAAAAATCAAGGCGTGGTCCTCCAGAGGCTCCGCCGCACCGGCCAGCAGCTTTTTCCGGCGGTTTTTGGCCCGGCTGCGGGCCAGCATGCACAGATAGGTCTTTTCGCTGCCCCGGGAGGGGTCCCACTTGTCCGGCCCCTGGAGAAATTCCCACAGTACGTCCTGGGTACACTCCTCCGCGTCCTCCGGGGTGCCTGCACGGTCCAGAATACGGCTCACCACCGTCCGCACCAGGGTGTGATAGGTGTCGTAGATCCGCTGGGCCTCCCGGTCCTCCGCGGGTATCGTCCGCTCCATGCCTCCAACCCCCTTTCACCCTACAGTACCACGCCGGCAGTGGTTTTGTCACATGATACCGCAAAAATAGATTAGAACGGATGTTTGACTTTGCGAAAGAATAGGCATATAATAAAAGAAACGACCGTATCCTTTTGGAGGAGGGAGGGGCAGGCATGGACCGGGTGATTTTTCACTGTGATCTGAACAGCTTTTACGCCTCGGTGGAGCTGTTGGACCATCCGGAGCTGAAGGACAAGCCGGTGGCGGTGTGCGGCGACCCGGAGAGCCGCCACGGCATCATCCTAGCCAAGAATGAGCCCGCCAAGAAATACAAGGTCCAGACCGCCGAGACCATCTGGCAGGCCAGGCGGAAGTGCCCCGACCTGGTGCTGCTCCCCGCCCACCACTGGAAGTACCGGGAATACTCCCAAAAGGTCAACGCCATCTATGAGCGGTACACCGACCTGGTGGAGCCCTTCTCCATCGACGAGAGCTGGCTGGACGTGACGGGGACCCTCCACCTGTTTGGCGGGGATGGAAAAGCCCTGGCCGATGAGATCCGCCGGGTCATCCGGCAGGAGCTGGGCCTCACCGTGTCGGTGGGGGTCTCCTTTAATAAGGTGTTTGCCAAGATGGGCAGCGACTACAAAAAGCCGGACGCCACCACCGTCATCACCCGGGAGAATTTTCAGCAGCTGCTGTGGCCCCTGCCGGTGACCGACCTGCTCTTTGTGGGCCGGGCGGCGGCCCGGGTGCTGGCGGGCTACGGGGTGCGCACCATCGGAGATTTAGCCGCCTTTGACCGGGAGAGTTTGGGGGAGATCCTGGGGAAGGGGGGCTACACCCTCCACGACTACGCCACCGGCCGGGAGCATGCCCCGGTGATTCCAGCACGGGATATGCCGGGCCCCAAATCGGTGGGCAACGGCCTCACCTTTCCCCGCAACCTGGTGGGGTGGGGGGAGCTGCGCACCGCCCTGTCCGAGCTGGCCGACGAGGTGGCGGCCCGCCTGCGCAAGCACGGCCTGAAGTGTACCACGGTGCAGATTACCGTCCGGGACCCGGCCTTCAAGGACATCTGTCGCCAGAAGCGGCTGGGCGCCCCCACCTATGTATCCCGTGACCTGACCGACAGCGCCATGGAGCTGCTGCGGTCCTGCTGGAACGAGAAGCAGCCGGTGCGGGCCCTCACCATCACCGCCCAGAACCTGGTGGAGGAGGGGGACGCCGGGGAGCAGGTGGACCTGTTTGCCGCCGACGCCATTCCACGGCGTGACAAGCTGGAGAAGCTGGAAAAGGCCATGGATTCCATCCGGGACAAATACGGCCGCAAGGCCATCTCCCTGGCCTCCGCCGTCCATCCGGAGGGGCAGGGGGAACGGGAGGACCAGCGGCTGCCGCCCACCGACTGATATCATGTTCTATATTATATGACAATGTGCGAAAAACTATATAAATCAAGGGGAAGATTCTGACGTATTTTTAAGCAAACTGCCGTTTTTGTATAGAGTTTGGACAGGATGGGCCTTTTGTCTATTTTCATTTTTCAGCAAAAACGGTATCATAACCACAATGTTAGGTATCGATATGCCGTGAAAGGGGAAAAGAAAGATGAAAATTCCTGACAGTCTGAAGCGTTACGGTCTGGCTAAGGTCTTTGATTATCTGGACAAGGATCCCATGAACAACATGAGCAAGGTCATGGATCTGGTCAATAAATTTGCTGGCGACACCCTGTCTAAGCAGCGTGAGGCCTTTGACAATGTCATCAACGATAAGGATTCCTGCTGGCATCAGCTCATCGAGAAGGTCTGGACCCAGACCGATCCCGACGTGCTGAAGACCGTGTTCAACAACTTCTTTGTCAACGCCAACCTGGTGGGCTGGCCCAAGCAGGAGGAGATGCGCAAGAAGTACGGCTGCAACATCCCCTGGGCCATTCTGCTGGACCCCACCTCTGCCTGCAACCTGCACTGCACCGGCTGCTGGGCGGCGGAGTACGGCAATAAGCTGAACCTGACCTTTGATGATATCGACTCCATCATCACCCAGGGCAAGGAACTGGGCATCTATATGTACATCTACACCGGCGGCGAGCCCCTGGTGCGCAAGAAGGACCTGATCGCCCTGTGCGAGAAGCACAACGACGTGGCCTTCCTGTCCTTCACCAACGCCACCCTCATCGACGAGGAGTTCTGCCAGGATCTGCTACGGGTGAAGAACTTCATCCCCGCCATCAGCCTGGAGGGATTCGAGGAGGCCAACGACAGCCGCCGCGGCCAGGGCGTGTACGAGAAGGTCACCAACGCCATGGCCCTGCTGAAGAGCCATCACCTGCCCTTCGGTATCTCCACCTGCTACACCAGTGTCAACTACAAGGACATCACCAGCGAGGAGTTCTACGACAAGATCATCGACCTGGGTGCCTACTTCGTGTGGTTCTTCCACTACATGCCCGTGGGCAACGATGCCGCTCCCGAGCTGATGCCCACTCCCGAGCAGCGTGAGGAGATCTATCACCGCATCCGTGCCATGCGTCAGACCAAGGGCATCTTCGCCATGGACTTCCAGAACGACGGCGAGTACGTGGGCGGTTGTATCGCCGGTGGCCGCCGCTACCTGCACATCAACGCCAACGGCGACGTGGATCCCTGCGTGTTCATCCACTACTCCGACTCCAACATCCACGAGAAGACCCTGCTGGAGTGCCTGCAGTCCCCGCTGTTCATGGCCTACCATGACAACCAGCCCTTCAATGACAACATGCTGCGGCCCTGCCCCATGCTGGAGAACCCCGAGCGCATCGAGGAGATCGTCAGTAAGACCGGCGCCCACTCCACCGATCCTCAGTCTCCCGAGACCGTGGAGCACCTGACCGCCAAGACCCACCCCTACGCCGACAACTGGAAGCCCACCGCCGACAAGCTGTGGGCCGAGTCCCACCCCCAGTGCGGCGGCTGCACCGCTTGCAGCGGCAAGTAAGTACATAAAAAATCCTCCGTCCCAACCGGACGGAGGATTTTTTTCTTGCAATCAGGAATGGGAAGGGGAGCGGAAGTTCCGCAGATTGCAGAAGGTCTCCCGCAGATTTTCCTGGTGTACCTCCGCCGCCTTGAAGCGGAAGAGGGCGAAATTCAGATTAAACAGGGTGCCCAGCACCACGGCGGAGATGACGGTGCCGATGCCCACCTGGCCGCCCAGCAGCCAGCCCAGGATGATGACCCCGATCTCCACCACTGCCCGGCACAGGCCCACCGACCGGCCGGTTTTGCGGGCCAGGGCCACCATCAGGGAGTCCCGGGGACCGGACCCCAGCGCGGCCTTCATGTACATCCAGGTGCCGATGGCCAGCAGCTCCAGCCCCACCAGCAGCATCAGCGTGCCCGAGAGCAGATCATCCATCAGGGGGATCCAGTTCCGGGCCAGCAGAAAATCAATGAAGATGGCGCACAGGGTGATGTTCAGG
The DNA here is from genome assembly GCF_017811815.1 of Flavonifractor sp. AGMB03687. Lineage (GTDB taxonomy): Bacteria > Bacillota > Clostridia > Oscillospirales > Oscillospiraceae > Flavonifractor. The sequence goes on along the minus strand of NZ_JADKZI010000004.1, from coordinate 52,647 downwards.
ACCGTGCCCAGCCCAAAACCCTCGCCGCAGAGGATGGCCACACCGATGGCGGCGGCGCCCACAATGATGGAGGCCGTGCCGTAGGTGATCCCAAAGGTTTGGGACATGCCCTGCTGGAGCACGCTCCAGGGCTCCAGACCAATGTTGGCCTGAAGCATCAAGACGATCCCGACGGCGCTGACGACCATGCCCAGTACCACCCACAGCAGGCGGCTGGGATAACGATGACTCATATGCCGTTCACCTCCCAAAATGATCAGGAATGGAACTGTGCGGCTGCGCCTTCAGTATAACGGATTTAATCTGGGATGTCAAAGTGATCTTAGAGTAAAATTCTCAAAAACAGCAGAAAATGAGCAGAACTTCTGTGTGGGACCACGGAGTTTTCGTGCACAACGCAATCAAGATAATAAAAAATTATTATAACGATAAACTACAGGGAAGAACGGCGGTCGCGGAGCTGCTCAAGAAAGGCGGGCAGGACCTCGAAAAGATCTCCCACCACCCCGTAGTGGGCCACGCCAAAGATGGGGGCGTTGGGGTCCCGGTTGATGGCCACAATGGTTTCGGCGTCCCGCATGCCGGCCAGATGCTGACCTGCGCCCGAGATGCCGCAGGCGATATACAGCCTGGGCCGTACCGTCTTGCCGGTGAGTCCCACCTGACAGGCGGGGGAGATCCAGCCCTCCTCCACGGCGGCCTGGGTGGCGCACAGCTGCCCGCCCAGCGCATCGGCCAGCTGGCGGAGCAGGGCAAAGCCCTGGGGACCGCCCACGCCTCTGCCGCCCGCCACCAAAACGGGTGCCTGCTCCAGCCCGGCGGACTCCTCCGGCAGGACCTCCAGCAGCTCGGTGCGGATGGCGTCGGTGGGGAAGGTGAAGTCCACCTTGGTGACCTCTGCCCGGTCCTCTCCGGCCTGAGGCAGGGGAAAGACGCCGGGGCGGACGGTGCCCAACTGGGGTCGGCGGGTGGGGCAGAGCACCGAGGCGGTGACGCTGCCGTCCACGGAGGGCCGGGACCAGAGGACGCAGCCGGTGTCACGGTCCAGGGCCATGCCGGTGCAGTCGGATACCAGTCCGGTGTCCAGGCGGCTGGCCAGCCGCGGGGCCAGATCCCGGCCGTTGGGGGTGGCTCCCAGGAGCAGAACGGCGGGGGATTGACGGGTCAGCAGGTGGTCCAGGGCGGCGACATAGGCGTCGGTGGAGTACCGGCGAAATTCCTCGCTGTCGATGAACAGAATCTGGTCGGCGCCGTGGCGGGAGGCAGCCCCCACGGCAGCCTTTACGCCGCAGCCGATGACCACAGCCACCAGCTTGCCGCCCTGTTCCCGGGCCAGATCCCGTCCGGGGCCCAGCAGCTCAATGCCTACATCCCTGGCGCTGCCGTCCTCCCGGGTCTCCACAAAGACCCAGAGGTCTCTGTTTGTTTCCATATGACAGACCTCCTTACAGTACCCCGGACTCCCGCAGCAGTCCGTATAGCTTTTTTGCAGCGGCCTGACCGGTCTCTTCCCGGATGACTACGGCTCTGCCTGCCGCCGGGGTGGGGGTGATAGCCTTTACCTGGGTGGCGGAGCCCTCCAACCCTACTTGGTCGAGGTCCAGATTGGGGAGCTGGGCGGCGGTCAGGCGTACGATGTTGGCTTTGCGGGCGGCCTCCTCGTACCGGGGGGTGGGGGCGGGAAGGCCGTGGGAGGGCGCGGCAAAGGTAATGAGACAGGGGGTCTTTATTCCCATCAGCCGGTAGTCGCCCTCCCCAGCGGTGAGCACGCAGAGGGTGCCGTCGGCATTGACTACCTCCAGTGCGCCGGTGATCTGGGGAAAGCTGAGCCGCTGGGCCAGGGCGGGGCCCACCGTGGCGGACCCGCCGTCGATGGACTGTCCGCCGCAGAAAACGGCGTCAAATTTCATCTCCTCCAGCAGCTCCACCAGGGAGATGGCGCTGTGAAGGATGCGGCTGGTGGCCATGGCGTCCGAGCCACGGAAGGCGGGATCGGTGACCAGATAGGCTCCGTCGGCCCCCAGGGCCAGAGCCTGTCGCAGGGTGTCCTCCGCCTGGAGCGGGCCCATGGACAGGGCTACCACACGGGTATCGGGGAAGAGAGAACGGATGCGGAGGGCGGCTGCCAGGGCACTGCCGTCATAGGGATTCATTCGGCCGGGGACGCCGTCCCGGACCAGGGTGTGGTCCTGGGGATCCATGATAAGAGGCGCCGTGTCCGGCACCTGCTTGATGCATACCAGAAGATTCATGCCAAACTTCCTTTCCAGAAAGGGGCGCGGGGAACGATGGCTCCGCCGCGCCTGGGAACAACAGCACTTTACCACATTTGGGCCGAAATGAAAACCCTGCATATTGTGTGAAAGCCCCCGGAGCAGCTCCGGGGGCCGGTGAAACCATTATTGCAGGGTGCCGTCGGGGGCCACCACGGCCACCCGCAGGGGGATATTCTTGCCGCTGGCGGCCACGGCGTTCTGGACGGCCCGCTGGATACCGCCGCAGCAGGGCACCGTCATGCGGACCACGGTGACGCTCTGCACGTCGTTGCCCGCCAGAATGGCGGTCAGCTTCTCGGTGTAGTCGCCTTCATCCAGCTTGGGGCAGCCGATGAGAGTCACCCGGCCACGAATGAAGTCCTGATGGAAGTTGCCGTAGGCGTAGGCGGTGCAGTCGGCGGCAATGAGCAGGTGGCAGCCGTTAAAGTAGGGGGCGTTCACCGGGGCCAGCTTGATCTGCACCGGCCACTGGCGCAGCTGGCTGGGTACGGTACCGACAGCAGGGGAGGGGGCCTCCTCCCGATGGATGGCCCGGCTCATGCTGCCGGGGCAGCCGCAGGGCGTGGGAGCAGCCTTGGTCGCCTTGGCAGCCATAACGGCGGCATGGTTGTAGGCGGGAGCCTCCCGCTCCTCAAAGGTGATGGCGCCGGTGGGGCAGGCGGGGAGACAGTCTCCCAGTCCGTCGCAGTAGTCCTCCCGGGTCAGCTTGGCCTTGCCGTCCACCATCTCAATGGCGCCCTCGTGGCAGGCGGCGGCACACAGGCCGCAGCCGTTGCACAGGTCCTGGTCGATCTTTATGATTCTGCGTTTCATGATAACGCCTCCTTGTGTTGTGTGGGTTAAGCATACCAGAGAGACAGCACATTTGATGTTGCAGGAGCAACAGAAACCGAAAAAATACGCCCGCGCCTTACAGCGCGGGCGTATCCGGTCCATCCTGAGGGGATCAGTCTCTGAGGTACTGCTTGACCAACTCCTGCAGCAGCTCGTCCCGATCCAGCTTGCGGATCAGGGCCCGGGCGTTGTTGTAGTTGGTGATATAGGTCGGGTCCTCCGAGAGGATGTACCCCACGATCTGATTGATGGGGTTATATCCCTTCTCCTGAAGGGAGTTGTATACGGAGGTCAGCACCTCTTTGATCTCAGGATCCTTCTCATAGCGGATACTGAATTTGCGGGTATAATCTGGCTCCATACCTGTCACACCTCCCGGTTAAAATCTAGTACCCATTGTAGCTGAAAAAGCCGCCGCTGTAAAGGGGCCCGACGAAAATTTATCAATCTTTAAGATGTTGGTAAGAAAAATCCTTCCGTGGTGCAACCATTTGCCAAAGAATATGGTATGATAGTATCAGGAAGAAATCTGCCCTGTTCCGGGCAAATCTGGTGACAAAACGGAAAGGAGATGACGGATCATGATGGACAAAGATGCCCTCCGGCCTGACCCGTCGGCGGTACGGGATAAGAAGAGAAAGCCCCTGAAAATCCTGGTGCCTGTCGGGGTGGCGGCTGTAGTTGCTGTGGCCCTGCTGGTGGCAGGTATCCCGGGGGTGACCGGCAACGGGCTGAGTGCCCACGCCGTTGCTCTGCCGGAGTACCCCGACCTGCCCCAGTGCCCCACGGAGCCCACGGGAAACAGCGAGGCGGCGTGGGAGCAGTTCAGTGAGGACTACAGCGCCTATTGGGACGCATGGTGGAACTACCGGAACGAGGCGGATAGCCTGTCCGATACCCCGGAGCTGCGTGCCGCTCTAGAGACCTACACCGGCGAGAGCACGGCTTTGGCCCTAGCGGGGGAGGGGAACCGGATCTATTCCCCCGTGTCCCTGTGGTTTGCCCTGGCCATGCTGGCTGAGACCACCGGCGGAGAGACCCGGCAGCAGGTGCTGGACACCCTGGGGGCATCCGACGCGGAGCAGCTGCGGGACTGGGCGGATATCCTGTGGCACACCATCTATCAGGATGATGGGACTGCTTCGTCCCTGCTGGGTACCTCCATCTGGCTGGATGAGGATGTAAAGTTCCACCAGGACACGCTGGACAGCCTTGCGGAGCACTACTACACCGGCTCCTTCCAGGTACCTATGGGCACCGATGCGGCGGATCACGCCCTCAGCCAATGGGTGGCCGAGCAGACCAAGGGCCTCATCGGCTCCGAGGGCAAGGTGCTGGAGACCGATGAGCTCACCCTGGCGGTACTGGCCTCAACCCTCTATTACAAGGCGGGATGGACCGATGAATTCAGCCCCAGCAAGACAGAAGAGGACCTGTTTACCGCCGCCGACGGCACAGAGACCAAGGCGGAGTTCATGCATAAGAACCAGGACAGCACCTTCCTGCGGCAGAATGGCTACCAGGCGGCCTCTCTGGGTACCAGCTTTGGAGAGATGATCTTCGTACTTCCTGATGAAGGAATTACCCCCGCCGACCTGCTGGCCCACCCGGACTTTCTGACCGAGGCCGCTGACTTTGAGAACGGTATCTTTGGGGAGGTCCAGTGGTCGGTGCCCAAGTTTGACATCAGCTCTGACCTGGACCTGAAATCCACCCTGACCGGTTTGGGCATCACCGATGTGTTCGACCCGGATGTCTCCGATTTCACCCCGCTCACCGATACCGAACCGGTATGGCTGGACCAGGCCAAGCAGATCGCCCGGGTGAAGGTGGATGAGCAGGGAGTGGAGGCCGCCGCGGTTACCCTGATGGCCAACTCCGGAGCGGCCGCTCCCCCGGAGGACTCCAAGATCTGCGTCATGGATCTGGACCGGCCCTTCCTGTGCCTCATCCGGGCCAGCGGCGTCACCCTCTTTGTGGGCGTGGTGGAACAGATATAAGTACAGCCCCTGCGGCAGATTGCCGCAGGGGCTTTGTTCGTTTTTATACCAGAGGGGCCAGTACACGCAGGATGGACCGGAACAGCCGCCGGGGCCAGGAGCGCTCCAGGCACTGCTCCAGGGTGATCCGCTGGCATTGCAGCTGGGTGGACCAGAAGTCGGCCTTGATGTCCAGAATGGCGGGGTCCTGATAGAGAAGCACCGCGTCCTCAAAGTGGAGGAACATGCTGCGGTAGTCCATGTTGATGGTGCCTACCACGCCCACCACGTCGTCGGATACCACATTCTTGGCGTGGACAAAGCCGGGGGTGTACTCGAAGATCTGCACCCCTGCCTCCAGCAGCGGCTGGTAGTGGGAGCGGGTCAGCTCAAACACCAGCTTTTTGTCGGGAATGTGGGGGGTGATGATGCGCACGTCCACCCCCGATTTGGCAGCGTTGCACAGGGCGGTGTTGACGCTGTCGCTGACGATGAGGTAGGGGGTCATGATATAGATATACCGCTTGGCTTTGGCAATCAGATTGAGGTATACCGTCTCGCCCACCGGCTCGTTGTCCAGAGGGTTGTCGGCGTAGGGCTGCACAAAGCAGTCCTTCCCCAGGGCGGCCTCCGGGGGCAGGGAGGTGGGACGCAGGGCGGAATAGTCCACGGTGACCTCCCGAATGTACTCCCACATGGTGAGGAACATCACCGTCATGCTCCAGGCAGCCTCCCCTTTCACCAGAATGGCGCTGTCCTTCCAGTGGCCGAAGCGGGGTTTTTGGTTGATATACTCGTCGGCCAGGTTGATACCGCCGGTGAAGGCGGTATGGCCGTCGATGATGCACAGCTTCCGGTGGTCCCGGTTGTTCATGCGGATGGAAATCACCGGCTTGAACCGGTTAAAGACACAGCAGGGGATGCCGGTCTCCTGCTCAAATTTGGCAGCGTAGTTGGCGGGCAGAGTGCCCAGAGAGCCTACGTCGTCGTAAATCACCCGCACATCCACTCCGGCGGCGTGCTTTTCTTTCAAAATCTCCACAATGCTGTCCCAGAATACGCCGGGAGCCAGAATGAAGTATTCCAGGAAAATATAGTGCTGGGCCTTTTTCAGCTCCTCCAGCATGACGGGGAACACATCGTCCCCCAGGGGGAAGTACCGGGTCCAGGTGTTGGTGTACACCGGGCAGCGGGCGTACCGCTCCAGGTAGCGGGCCTGATTCACCGCGTCCGCTCCCATGACAATCAGCTTGTGGGCCTTGTAGTCCCGCTCCAGCTGCTCCAGCATGGTGCGGTCCATGCCCTGCATTTTGCGGCGCATCCGGGCGGACAGCTTGTTGCCGCCGCACAGCAGATAGACCAGCCAGCCGAACATGGGGAAGAGGAGGATGGGGATGATCCAGCCGATCTTGTACCCCGGGTCGGTCTGCCGCCGGATGATGACCAGCACGGCCAGCAGAGACAGCACCACGCAGGTCCAGTACACGTAGACGTAGTAGCTGGAGGCCCACACCATGGGGACCAGCAGCACCACGGCCTGCAGCAGGATCAGCAGGGCCACGATCACTGAACGCTGAAAGAGAAAGGAAGATAGCTTTTTGATGTTCACAGGGTTACTCCTTGCCGCGAAACCGTAACGATCACTTTACCACCACATTGTCCGCTCCCAGCAGCTCCTTCAGCTCCTCCACCAGGGCGGGATGAATGAGACAGGGGGTGGTGAGCAGCTTGCCGGTGTCGGCGCAGCGTACCACCAGCTGCTCGGTGCCGGGGAACATGGTGAGCACCAGGCGGATCCTGCTCCAGCGGGGGTCCTCCAGACCGGGGATACGGATGTAAAGCTTTTTTGCTTTCGCCACCGGCTGCTCCGGCTCAAAGCTACCGCCGTCCCGCAGGTGGTCCAGAGGTACCACCCGGTCGCACATAAGCTGGGGGGCCTTTTCGTCCCGGACGGAGATGCGGCCCTCCGCCAGCAGGGGCATGTTGTCCTTCAGATAGGGGCCGCACTCGCCCAGGGCCCGAGCGAATACCAGCATCTCCATGGAGCCGCTGTCATCCTCCAGGGTGACATAGGCCATCAGGGTGTTGTTGCGGGTGGTGCGGGTGCGGGAGGCGGAAACCACACCGGCGATGGTCACCCGCTGCTCGTCCCGGAAGGTGGTGGGGCCGCCCTCCTGGGCGAAGTCGGACAGAATGGCGCCGATGGAGGCCACCTTCCGTTTTTTTACCACATCCCGGTACTCATCCATGGGGTGGCCGGACAGGTAGAGGCCGGTGGTCTCCTTCTCCATGGTCATCAGCTCCCGGCGGGAGAACTCGGGGATGTTTTTCAGGTTGAGCTGGGGGGCGGACTGGGGCTCGTCCCCTCCGCCGCCGAAGAGGTCAAACTGACCTTCCAGATTCTTGCGCTTGTTCTGGGCGATGGAGTCCACCAGGGACTCGTAGGCGTCCAGTAGCTGGGAGCGGAAGATCCCCATGCTGTCAAAGGCGCCGCACTTGATGAGGCTCTCCAGCACCCGCTTGTTGAGGTCGGAATCAAACATCCGCTGACAGAAGTCGGGGAAGGAGGTGAAAGACCCCTTCTTTCGTTCGGTCAGTACGTCATTGATAAAGCCGCGGCCCACACCCTTGACGGCCACCAGACCGAAGCGGATGTGGTCGCCGGACACGGTGAAGTCGGCCCCGGACTCGTTGATGTCGGGGGGGAGGAGGGGAATGCCGCAGTCCTTGCACTCGGCGATGTACTCTGCCACCTTTTCGCTGGAGTCCAGCACCGAGGTGAGGAGGGCGGCCATGTATTCCTTGGTGTAGTGGCACTTGAACCATGCGGTGTGATAGGCCACAATGGCGTAGCTCACCGCGTGGGCCTTGTTGAAGGCGTACTGGGCGAAGGCCTCGATCTCATCATAGATGTCCTCGGCGGTCTGCTGGGGGATGTCGTTTGCCATGCACCCGGCGATGTTCCGCTCGGGGTCGCCGTGGACGAAGGTGTGCCGCTCCTTCTCGATCTGGGCCTTCTTCTTCTTGGAGATGGCCCGGCGCACCATATCGGCCTGGCCCATGGTATACCCCGCCAGACGGCGGAAGATCTCAATGACCTGCTCCTGATACACGATGCAGCCGTAGGTCACCGACAGGATGGGCTCCAGAGCGGGATGCTTGTACTTCACCTTGTCTGGGTTGTGCTTGCAGGCGATGAACCGGGGGATGGAGTCCATGGGGCCGGGGCGGTAGAGGGCAATGATAGCGGTGATGTCCTCGATGTTGTGAGGCTTCAGGCCCACACACACACCGGTCATGCCCGCCGATTCCATCTGAAACACGCCGGAGGTCCTGCCGTCGGACAGCATCTGGAAGACCTCGGGGTCGTTGTCCGGAATGTCAGCCAGGGAGAAGCCGGGATGTTTCTGGGCCACCAGTTTGACGGTGTCGTCCAGGATGGTCAGGTTGCGCAGGCCCAGAAAGTCCATTTTCAGGAGGCCCAGCTCCTCCAGGGTGGTCATGACGTACTGGGTGACCACCGACTCGTCGTTTTTGGCCAGGGGCACATAGTCCATGACCGGGCGGCGGGTGATGACCACGCCGGCGGCGTGGGTGGAGGCGTGGCGGGGCATGCCCTCGATGGCCTTGGCGGTGTCGATAAGCTCCTTCACCCGGTCGTCCCCGTCGTAGAGGTCCTTCAAGGGCTTGGACAGTTTGAGGGCCTCGTCCAGGGTGATGTGGAGGGCGCCGGGGCCGCTGGGCACCTGCTTGGCCACCGCGTCCACGTCGGCGTAGGGGATGTTCAGGGCCCGCCCCACGTCCCGGATGGCCCCTCGGGCGGCCATGGTGCCGAAGGTGACGATCTGGGCCACGTGGTCCTCGCCGTACTTGCGCTGGACGTATTCAATGACCTCCTGCCGCCGGCGGATGCAGAAGTCGATGTCGATATCGGGCATGGTGACACGTTCGGGGTTGAGGAAGCGCTCGAAGTAGAGGGAGTACTTCATGGGGTCCACATCGGTGATGTTCATGCAGTAGGCCACCATGGAGCCTGCCGCCGAGCCACGGCCGGGACCCACCGGGATGCCCTGACTTTTAGCATACCCAATAAAGTCGGACACAATCAGGAAGTAGTCCACAAAGCCCATCTGCCGGATGACGCCCATCTCGTAGGCCAGCCGGTCCTGGTAGCCCTCGGGATCATCGGGGTAGCGGCGGGCATATCCCTCCCGGCACAGCTTCTCAAAATAGGCGTCCCCGTCGGTGTATCCCTCGGGCAGCTTGAATTCCGGCAGGTGGTAGGTGCCGAACTGGAAGTCCATGTTGCACAGGTCGGCGATTTTAAGGGTGTTGGCCACCGCCTCCGGGTAGTCGGGAAAGAGGGCGGCCATCTCCTCGGTGGACTTGACGTACAGCTCGCTGGTCTCCATCTTCAGACGGTTGGGGTCGTCCACCGTCTTGCCCATCTGGATGCACATGAGGGTGTCCTGCATTTGGGCGTCCTCCCGGCGGAGGTAGTGGGCGTCGTTGGTCACCACCAGGGGGATGCCGGTCTCCTGGTGGATGCGGATGAGGCCCTGGTTGATGGCAGGGTCGCCGGGCAGGTTGTGGTCCTGGAGCTCCAGGTAGTAGCCGTCCTCCCCGAACAGCTCCCGCATCTCCAGGGCGATGGCCTTGGCCCCCTCGTAGTCCCCGGCCAGGATGCGCCGGGGGACCTCGCCGGACTGGCAGGCCGACAGGGCGATGAGGCCGCCGCAGTGCTGCCGCAGCAGTTCCTTGTCAATGCGGGGGCGGATGTAAAAGCCCTCGGTAAAGGCGCAGGAGTCCAGGTAGCACAGGTTGCGGTAGCCCTCCTCGTTGCGGCACAGCAGGATCAGGTGGTACATGGCGGCGTCCAGCTCATGGACCCGGTCGGTGCGGCTCCGGGGGGCCACATAGACCTCGCAGCCGATGATGGGCTTGATGCCCTCCGCCTTGCAGGCCTTGTAGAAGTCCACCACGCCGTACATGACACCGTGGTCGGTGATGGCCACGGCGGGCTGGCCCAGCTCTTTTACCCGCTTGACCAGCAGGGGAATACGGCAGGCGCCGTCCAGCAGGGAAAATTCGGTATGGACGTGCAGGTGGACAAAGGACATAGGGTTACCTCCTCAGATCTGGGGTTGGGGGGACAGGGCGGTTCAGCAGATGGTGACGGTGTGCTCGCACTTGGGGCAGGTCACGTCTCCCTCCAGCTGGACCTTCAGGGCCTCCTGAAGGAGCAGCTTGTGGCAGTGGGGGCAGCGGAGCTTGCCCAGGGCCAGCACGCCCAGGACCATGCCCACTACCAGGGCCAGCACGAACAGCAGCATGATGCGCAGCAAAAAGCTGAGCAGGATGAGCACGGGAATAGCCAGAGTCAGGCCCCAAAAGACCTTTTTCCAGGTTTGATTCAGCTGGATCATCAGATCCATCCTCCTTTTTGGTTCAGGAACGGGACAGCTCCATCAATTTACGCAGCCGGTGGTTGAACGCGGATTTGGATACAGGGGGATCGCACAGCTCGGCCAGTTGGGACAGGGTGAGCTCCGGGTGGGCCATTCGCAGGTCCACCGCCTCCTTCAGCTTGTCCGGCAAGTCGGCCAGCATGCCACGCTCCTCCAGCTTGTAGATGGCCTCGATCTGGCCCTGGGCGGCGTCCACCGCCTTGTCCAGATTGGCGGCGTCGCAGTTGACCCGGCGGTTGATGCTCCCCCGCAGGTCCTTTTCCGCTTTGGCGTTCATCAGCTCCATGGCGGCCAGCGGGGCCCCCATGGCGGTGAGAAAATCCTCAATGGCATTGCTCTGCTTGAAGTAGGTGATGGCGTTGGACTTGCGGCTGCTCTCCTTGGGGGAGAAGCCCATCTCCAGCAGCAGGGCGTGGAGCTCCCGGCTCACCGACAGGTGGGAGGTGGCCAGCTCCAGGTGGTAGCGCTTAGCCGGGTCGGTTACCGAGCCCCCCGCCAGAAAGGCGCCCCGCAGGAAGGAGGCCCGGCAGTGGTCCTCCTCCAGCACGGCGAAGTTGATGTGGTGGGCCAGGGCCTCCGTAGGGTCGTGGCCGTAGACCGCCCACAGGGCGGACAACTTGTCCCGGTCGGTGATGGAAAAGATGCGCTTGCCCGCCCCCTCAGCGGGCAGACGGTCAAAGCGCACCTGAAAGGCCTTTTGAAACAGGTGGGGCAGCCGGTCGGCAAACTCCGGGGACTCAGTGGTGATGCGCACCTCAGAGGCGGTGGACAGGGAGCAGTAGAGCAGTACTCCGTAGGCCTCCGCCTGGGCGCAGCACTTCTTGGTGAGGGGCGCGCGGCACAGCTCGGCCTTCACCTGGGTGGAAAATGACATGGCTCCGCCCTCCTTACAGCACGCGGGTGGAGGCCCGCTCCTCGTAGAGCTCCATCACCGCGGCGGACAGCCGGGCGAAGGAGTGGCGGGCGTAGTCCAGGGTCTCGGAGGCCAGGGGCCGGGTGACCAGCTCCACGCCCAGGGCCTCGATGGCCTCTTTGTCCACCACGATGGGGGCGGCGTCCTCCTCCTTGTACCGCTCCAGCAGGCCGGGACGGACCGGGGCGGAGTTGCACAGGCAGATATCCACCAGGCCGGGGCCGGAGTGGCGCAGCAGGGCCTTCACATGGTCGGAGGCCGTCATGCCCTCGGTCTCGCCGTCCTGGGTCATAATGTTGCAGATGTAGATCTTCATGGCCCTGGAGGCGCACACCGCCTCCGAAATGCCGTCCACCAGCAGGTTGGGGATGACGCTGGTGTACAGGCTGCCGGGGCCCAGCAGGATCAGGTCGGCCTCCTCAATGGCCCGGACGGCCTCAGGCAGGGCCTTGGGGTGCTCAGGCAGCAGGCGCACGCTCTGGATGCGGCAGTCCTGGGCCTTTTTGAAGTCGCTGATCTTGGACTCGCCCTGGACCTGGGTGCCGTTTTCAAAGGTAGCCTCCAGCACCACGTCGGCGTTGGTCACCGGCAGCACCCGGCCGGTGATGGCCAGAACCTGGCTCATCTTGGACACCGCCTCGTCGAAGGAGCCGGAGATGCCGTTGAGGGCGGCCAGGATCAGGTTGCCGAAGGACTGGCCGGTGAGGTTGCCGGAGCCCTGGGGGAAGCGGTAGGTGAGCAGCTCCTGCATCAGCGGCTCGGCGTTGGCCAGGGCCTCCATGCAGTGGCGGATGTCCCCCGGCGGGGGCATGCCCAGGTCCTGCCGCAGCATGCCGGAACTGCCGCCGTCGTCGGCGACGGTGACGATGGCGGTCAGATTTTTGGTGTGGCTTTTCAGGCCGCGGAGCATGGTGGAAAGGCCGGTGCCGCCGCCGATGGCGACGACCTTGGGCCCCTGGGCCCAGCGGCGCTCATAAAAGGACTGATACACGGCGGCTCCTCCTTTATGCCCGGGTCATGTCCCGGTGGTTTTCCGTGGCCTGATAGCCCTTCTGCTTGATAAACTCGGCCAGGGCGTGGGTGATGGCCACAGAGCGGTGCTGTCCGCCGGTGCAGCCCACGGCAATGACCAGAGCGGCTTTGCCCTCCGCCACGTAGAGAGGGAGGAGGAAGCCGATGAGGTTCTCCAGATAGTTCATGAATTCGGTGGTCTGACGGTAGCCGAACACGAAGTCGTACACGCCTTCGTCCAGGCCGGTCTGGTGGCGCAGCTCGGCGATGTAGTAGGGGTTGGGGAGAAAGCGTACGTCAAACACCAGATCGGCCTCGATGGGAATGCCGTATTTGAAGCCGAAGGAGGTGACGCTGACGCTCATCTCCGGGGTGTCGCCTCCGTGGCCGAAGAGCCGCAGCACCTCACCCCGCAGCTTGGCGGTGGAGAGGGCGGAGGTGTCGATGATGTACTCCGCCCGCTGGCGGACGGGGGAGAGGACGGTACGCTCCAGCCGGACGGCTTCGTCCAGGGAGTGGGCCGAGCCTGCCAGGGGATGGCCCCGGCGGGTCTCCTTATACCGCTTGATGATGGCCTTCACGCTGGCCTCCACAAAGAGGATCTTGTAGTCGCACCCCATCTCCTGCAGGGCGTCCAGGGCGGAGAACAGCCCGTCGAAGGTCTGGCCGCCCCGGATGTCGGTGACCAGGGCCACCCGGTCGTACCGGGAGGGATTGGCCATGCACAGCTCGGCAAATTTGGGGATCAGGGGGGCGGGCATGTTGTCCACCACATAGAAGCCGATGTCCTCCAGAAAGGAGGCGGTCTTACTTTTGCCCGCGCCGGACAGGCCGGAAATAATGATAAAATCCATGGGAACTCACCTCAAAAGCCCAAAAACTTTACTTCTGGTTCCAGGGTCACGCCGGTCTCCCGGTGTACGGTGTCCTGGATCAGATCCATGAGTCGGCGCACGTCGTCGGCGGTGGCGCCGCCCCGGTTGACCACGAACCCGGCGTGCTTTTCCGATACCTGGGCCCCGCCGATGCCCACGCCCTTCAGGCCGCACTGCTCGATGAGGGCGGCGGCGAAGTAGCCCGCAGGGCGCTTGAAGGTGCTGCCGGCGGAGGGCAGATCCAGGGGTTGCTTGGAGCGGCGCTTCTGGGCCAGCTCATCCATTTTATCCTTGATGGCCGCCGGGTCGCCCTGAGCCAGTTCAAACTCAGCCCCCAGAATGAGCCACTCCGGGTGGTCGGTGAACAGGCTGTGCCGGTAGGTGAGGGCGCACTCCTCCACCGGCAGGGTAATGACCTCGGCCTCCTCATTGAGGAAGGTGACGGAGGTCAGTACCTGGACCAGTTCGCCGCCGTAGGCACCGGCGTTCATGGTGACGCCGCCCCCCAGGGTGCCGGGGATGCCGTGGGCAAACTCCAGGCCGGTGTGCCCCCGGCCAAGGGCGGCCATGGCCAGCCGGGCCAGGGGGATGCCGCTCTCCGCCCGCAGGCGGCGGTTGACCTCTCTGGTCTGGTCCAGGCCGGTGGTCTTGATGATAAAGCCGTCAAACCCCCGGTCGGACACCAGCAGGTCGCTGCCGTTGCCCAGGAAGAAGGGGGCGATGCCCAGCGCTCTGGCCGCCCTGACCGCGGCCGCGGCCTCCATCTGGCTGGCGGGCAGAGCCATCAGCCGGGCGGGGCCGCCGATGCGGAAGGTGGTGTGGCGGCTCATCGGCTCGTGCTCCCGCAGCGCCAGCTGAGGGGCGAGACGGTTGAGTTCCTGTATCAGTGCAGTCATTTGGTCCATGGGGGCCTCCTTGCTGTTAACTTGCGTGGGATCAGACCTTATTATACCAAAAAAAGCGGGGGAATAGAAGAGGGTGTTATCCCGGGCCGAACGTGTCAAAGGCCGCCTTGCTGCCCCGGAACACGTTCAGGTCGATCAGGGGCTGGGCGCCGGTGTAGCCCTCCAGTCTGGCGGAGTGGGAGTACTGCCAGAAGTGCCACCGGGGCAGCAGAGGGAACACGGTGGGGCTGGAGCACCATACCGGATAGTCGGCGTATTTGCTGCCGGCCAGATAGTTGTAGTAGGAGCGGTAGGTCACATAAAGGATAGGCTTGACGCCGTAGTGGGCCTCCAACTTCTCCAGCAGGGGGTCCAGGATGGACTGGACGTGCGCCTTGTCCGGCGGGTTCTCCAGGTATTCTCCATAGAATTCAATGTCCACCACCGGGGGGAGAGAGCCCTGGGTCGCCGGAACGACCGAGATGAAGTTGTCGGCCTGGGTCTCGCCGGGGCTGTCATAGCTGAGGAAGTGGTAGGCTCCGGCCCGGATACCCGCCTCCGCCGCGCCGGTCCAGTTGGCGGAAAAGCGGGTGTCCTGAAGCAGGGAGCCCTCGGTGGCCTTGATGAAGGCGAAATCCACACCCTGATCTTTCAGGGCGGTCCAGTCCACCGTCCCCTGGTAGGAGGACAGGTCTACGCCGAAGACCTCCCACTGGTCCGGGTTGGACTCATGGGAGTAGAGGATAAGGCCGCGCCAGCGCAGCAGGAAAAAGCCCAGCAGGGCCAGGGCCGCCAGGATCAGCAGCACCAGAACTATCCGCCCCAGTGTGCGGAACAATCGTTTCAAACAGCATCACCAAATAGACAGGGTATCGATACGCACGACAGCGTGCTCAATAAATATTATCATACCCGGATACGGGGCAAAAGGCAAGCAAAACCAAAAGCGCGCCGCAGCGATGTGCAGCGCGCCTGGATCATGCGGGGGTCTTTCGGCCCGACAGGAGCAGGCCCAGCAGAATGCCCGCGGCGGCGGGGAGGAGCCAGCCCAGCCCGATGGAGGCCAGGGGCATGGACTCCAAAAAGGTGAGGGGAAGACCGGCGTCCTGCAGGGCGTAGAGCAGGCTGGCCACGCCGGTAAACAGAATGGCCACCGGGTAGACCAGCTTCCGCCCTTCCAGCCAGCGCTGGAAGAAGGACAGAGCAATGAGCACAATGGCCATGGGGTAGAGTACCCCCAGCACCGGAGCGGATACCTTGATGATCTGCGCCAGACCGGCGTTGGAGATCACCATGCTGACCACGGCGAAGAGCACCGCCCAGCCCCGGTAGCTGATCCGGGGGAAGAGCTTGTGGAAGAACTCGCCGCAGGAGCTGATGAGGCCCACGCACACATTGAAGCAGGCAATCAGGAAGATGGCGGCCAGCAGAGCGTTGCCCAGGGGGCCGAAGAGCAGACCCACCACGTTGGTAAGGGCGGCAGCTCCGTCGGTGGGATTGGGAATGGCTCCGCCGGACAGGGCGCCGATGTGGGCCAGCATGGCATACACGATAAGCAGCATCACGCCAGCGATGATGCCGGAGTGGATGGTGCCCTTCACCACGGCCCGGTCCTCCTTGACGCCCCTGGCCTGGATGTTGACGGCGATGATGATGCCGAAGGCCAGGGCAGCGATGGTGTCCATGGTCTGGTAGCCCTCCAGGAAGCCCTTGACCACCGGGTGGGTGGCGTAGTCACCGGAGACGGCGCCATAGCCCGACAGGGGATTGACCAGACAGCCCACAAAGGTGACCACGATGAGGACCACCAGAATGGGGCACATGATCTTACCCAGCCGGTCGGTAAGCTTCTCCGGCCGCAGGGCGATGAACAGGGCCAAGGCGAAAAACACCAGGGAGTAAATCAGCCGAAAGAGGGACAGAGGGGCATCCGGCCCGGCGAAAGGAGGTACCGCCATCTCAAAGGAGGTGGTGGCGGTGCGGGGAATGGCCAGGCAGGGGCCGATGGCCAGATAGGCGACGATGGTGAAGGCCTTGGAAAACAGCGGGTGGACCCGGCTGCACAGCTGATCGAACCCACCGGCCCGGGCTACCGCCACAACACCCAGCACCGGCAGACCCACGGCGCTGATAGCCAGGCCCACAAAGGCAGGCCAGGTGGCGGTACCCGCCTGGGCGGCGATGCCCGGGGGGAAGATCAGGTTGCCCGCCCCGAAGAACATAGAAAACAGTGTAAGGCCCACCAGAAGCAGGCTCTTGCCCTTGAGCTGCATAATATCCTCTCTTTCTGCGCGAAAGGGCCTTGCCGACCCCGATGAGATTTGCATGGAAGTAAAAACAGCGGCATACCACTGGTATGCCGCTGTTTTTTTTACGTAGTGCGCCAATTAGCCCTGGGAAATAGCACCCGTGGGGCAGGTGTCGGCACAAGTGCCGCAATCGATGCAGGAACCGGCGTCGATCACGTAGTGGTCATCGCCCTGAGCGATCGCACCCACGGGGCAAGCACCCTCGCAAGCGCCACAGCTCACGCAAGCGTCGCTGATGACATAGGCCATTGGATCCACCTCCAAACTTCAAAGCTAACGCTATTGTATCATAACTTTTCAAAATTGCAATGCTAAAATGTGCGTATTGTGGGTATATTTTTTTCCGGTGGGAAAAATGATAACTGCGATGCCGACCGGAAGGGAGCGATCACATGGACAGAGCATCCAGATTCCGCATGGAGGCGGCGGGGGATCTGACACCCGAGCTGAACGGGGCCCCCTGCAGCGGGGACCACCCGCACAGAACAAAGGAGAAGGGGCGTGGCACGGCGTATGAAGCCTGTCAAGAAAAGGTGGTTCTTCCTCCCCTGGGGGAAGAGCCGGAAAGGCGAGAGCATGAATGAGACCCGGTTCACACAGCGGGCCCAGGCCGCCCTCCGGCTGGCGCAGGAGAGCGCGGCGGAGCTGGGCCACGGCTACGTGGGCAGTGAGCACCTGCTGCTGGGCCTGGCCCGGGAGGGCAGGGGGGTGGCCTCTAAAGTCCTCCAGGCCGCCGGTCTGGAGCCGGAGAGCCTGAAACAGACGGTGTCCCAGTTGGTGGGGGTGGGTACGCCGGGGACCGTCCCCTCTCAGGGGCTGACCCCCCGGTGCAAGAAGATCATAGAACTCTCCCTAACCGAGGCGGTGCGGCTGGGCCACCAGTATGTGGGCACCGAACATCTGCTGCTGGGCATCCTCCGGGAGGGGGACGGTGTGGCGGTGCGGGTGCTGGATGCCGCCGGGGTGGAGCCACGCCGCCTGCGGGCGGACGTGTCCGCCGCCATGGGGGGCGAGACCCAGCCGCCTCCCTTCCGGGGAAGCGGCAAGCCCCGCACCGAGCGGGACTACCCCGGAGAATCCAAGCTGCTGGAGCAGTTTGCCCGGGACCTGACCCGCATGGCTGCCGGGGGTCAGCTGGACCCGGTGGTGGGCCGGGACAAGGAGATCCGGCGGGTGATCCAGATCCTGTCCCGACGGCAGAAGAACAACCCCGCCCTCATCGGGGAGCCCGGTGTGGGCAAGACGGCGGTGGCCGAGGGCCTGGCCCGGATGATGGTGTCGGGCGATGTACCCGAGGAACTGCGGCGCAAGCGCCTGATCTCCCTGGATCTGTCCGCCATGGTGGCGGGCACCAAGTACCGGGGCGAATTTGAGGAGCGGGTGAAAAACGTGCTGTCCGAGGTGCGCCGGGTGGGGGATGTGATCCTCTTCATCGACGAGCTCCATACCATCGTGGGGGCGGGCTCCGCCGAGGGAGCCATTGACGCGGCCAACATCATCAAACCGGCCCTGGGCCGGGGTGAGATCCAGGTCATCGGAGCCACCACCACCGAGGAGTACCGTAAATATATTGAGAAGGACGCCGCCCTGGAGCGGCGCTTCCAGCCGGTGCTGGTGGGGGAGCCCGACCAGAAGATCGCTCAGGCCATCCTTATGGGCCTGCGGGACCGGTATGAGGCCCACCACCGCATCAGCATCAGCGACGAGGCCATCACCGCCGCCGTGGCCCTGTCCAGCCGGTATATCGGGGACCGACGCTTGCCCGACAAGGCCATCGACCTGATGGACGAGGCGGCGGCCCGGGTGCGGCTGGACCGGCTGGCCGCGCCCCCCGATCTCCGGGCCCTGGAGGACAAGGTGGCCCGGGCCAGAGGGGAGAAGGAGGAGGCTATCCGCAGCCAGGACTTTGAGAAGGCCGCCATGCTGCGGGACGCGGAGGAGGATTTCCGCCGGGAGCTGGACCAGCAGAAGGCTCTGTGGCGGGCAGGCCAGAACACCGGTGCGGTGACCGCCGAGGACGTGGCGGCGGTGGTGTCCGGCTGGACGGGAATCCCTGTCACCACCCTGACCCAGGCGGAGAGCGACCGGCTGCTCCAGCTGGAGGAGGAGCTCCACCGCCGGGTGGTGGGCCAGGAGGAGGCCGTCAAGGCGGTGGCCCGGGCGGTGCGCCGGGGCCGGGTGGGCCTGAAGGAGCCGGAGCGGCCCACCGGCTGCTTTCTCTTCCTGGGTCCCACCGGCGTGGGCAAGACCGAACTGAGCCGGGCTCTGGCCCTCTCCCTCTTCGGCAGCGAGGAGGCCCTGTTCCGCTTCGACATGTCGGAGTATATGGAAAAGCACGCCGTCTCCCGGCTCATCGGCTCCCCGCCGGGCTATGTGGGCCATGAGGAGGGGGGGCAGCTCACTGAGAAGGTACGGCGGCGGCCCTATTGCGTGGTGCTCTTTGACGAGATCGAAAAGGCTCACCCCGATGTGTGGGGCATCCTGCTTCAGATCATGGAGGACGGTGTGGTCACCGATTCCCAGGGCCGGAAAGCCGACTTCCGCAATGCGGTGGTGGTGCTTACCTCCAACGTGGGGGCGGCCAAAATCACTGCCAAGGGCAGCCGACTTGGCTTCTCCGCCGCCGAGCACAAGGACGGGGAGACCCGCACCCTGGAGGAACTGCGCGCGGCGGTGCTGGAGGACCTGAAGAAGGTGTTCCGGCCGGAATTTCTCAACCGTCTGGACGAGACCATCGTCTTTACCCAGCTGGGCCGCAGTGAGATCAAGTCCATTGCCCGGCGGATGCTCTCCCGGGTGTGGGAGCGGCTGCAGGCCCTGGGGGTGCGGCTCACCTGGACGGATGGGGCCCTGGACGCCCTGGCCAAGCTGGGCTTCGACCCCGACTACGGTGCCCGGCCCCTCCGCCGTACCATCCGCACCAAGGTGGAGGACCCGGCGGCCGAGCTGCTGCTCAGCGGCGCGGTGCGGGCGGGGGACACCCTGCTGGCCGATCGAGCGGGAGATACCCTGACCCTATGCAAACAAGAAGTGGAAAAGGAGAAAGAGACATGCGAAAACAACGGATGATGATTCCTGTGATGGTGTTGGCACTGCTGCTGGCACTGACCGGCTGCGGCAAGGTGGAAAACGAGATGGATAAAATGGAGAGCCAGATGGCACAAAAGGAGGAGCTGACCGCCGCAGAGCGGACCCAGCTTTACCAGACTGCCATTGAGGGCGCCCGGGATGCCGAGATGAACGAATCGGTGCCGGTGATCACCTCCCCGGAGGATGACCTGGCTTCTGCCATCTTTGTCCTGCTGGATGTGACGGCGGAGGACATGGAGAGCTTCGCCATTGCGGTATCGCCGGTGAACGTCAAGGCCTACGGCATTGCGGCCATCAAGCCCGTGGATGGACGGGAGGCGGCGGTGCTCAACGGCCTTCAGGACTTCATCGCCCAGCAGAAGAGTAATTTCCAGCAGTATTTGGCAGATCAGTATGCCATCGCGGAAAAAGCCCGGCTGGAGACCCTGGACGACGGTACGGTGCTGATGGTCATGTGTGAGGATCAGGACACCGTGCTGGAGCACATCAAGACCACCATCGAGGCCGGTACCTGATCGGAGAGCAACCCTTGAAAGCAAAGGCTTTCAAGGGTTGCGGCTTTTTAAGCGATGTAATATAATAAACAGGTCCGTAATCAATGAAGTGGAGGCCTGTTTATGCAAGCAAGAGCCAGCGGGATCCTGCTTCCCGTATTCGCCCTGCCGGGGCCCTACGGCATCGGCACGCTGGGCAAGCCGGCCCGGCAGTTTATCGACTTTTTGGCGGCGGGCGGCCAGAAATTCTGGCAGATCCTACCCCTGGTGCCGCCAGGAGGGGGCAACTCCCCCTATATGTCCCCCTCGTCCTTCGCGGGCAACCCCCTGTTCCTGGACCTGGAGGAGCTGGCGGAGGAGGGTTTGCTCACCGCCGACGAGCTGAACGCCGCCCGGCGGGACAATCCGGACCGGGTGGACTACGCCTGGCTCCACGAAACCCGCATGCCCCTGCTGCGGAAAGCCTTTGAACGGGGCCGGGAGAAGTACGCCTCTCAGCTGAAGCAGTTTGAGGGGGAGGAGGCCGACTGGCTGCCTGACTACACCCTCTTTATGGCCCTGCACGCCCACTTTGACAAAGAGCTGGCCCAGTGGCCCGACGAGGTCCGCCTGCGCAAGCCGGAGGCCATGGCCCGCTGCCGGGAAGAGGTGGGGGAGGAGTGCGCCTTCCAGACCTTCCTGCAATATCTGTTCTTCCGCCAGTGGAAGGCGGTCAAGACCTATGCCAACTCCAAGGGAGTCTCCATCATCGGCGACCTGCCCATCTATGTCTCTCCGGACAGCGCCGAGGTGTGGGGCAATCCGGAGCTCTTCCAGCTGAAGGAGGATATGCGCCCCTCCTGTGTGGCCGGCGTGCCCCCGGATGCCTTTACCGACAAGGGCCAGCACTGGGGCAATCCCCTGTACGACTGGGCCTATCACAAAAAGACCAGCTTTGCCTGGTGGAAGCGCCGGGGCGCCCATATGGCCCGGCTGTATGATGTGGTGCGCATCGACCACTTCCGGGCCTTCCATACCTACTGGTCCATCCCCGAGGGGGCCAAGGATGCCCGGGAGGGCCACTGGGAGAAGGGCCCCGGCAATGACCTGCTGGATGTGCTGAAAAATGTGCCAGGCCTGGCCCTGATTGCCGAGGACCTGGGCGACCTGGACGCCGATGCCCTGGCCTATATCGCCCAGAGCGGCTTGCCCGGCATGAAGGTGCTGGTCTACGCCTTTGACCCGGTGGGGGAGAGCGCCTACCTGCCCCACAACTGCCCCCGGGACGCGGTGATGTACACCGGCACCCACGACACGCCCACTTTCGTCCAGTGGCTCTTTACCGAGGCCAACCCGGACGAGCGGCAGTATGCCTTCGACTACCTGCGCCTGCGGGAGGACGAGGGCTTCGGCTGGGGTGCGATATGCGGAGCGTGGATGTCTCCCTGCCGGCTGGCCATCGCTCCCTTCCAGGACCTGCTGGGTCTGGGCGGGGACGCCCGGGTCAATGCTCCCGGTACCATGGGGGACCAGAACTGGTCCTGGCGGGTGCGTGCCGACGCCCTCAATCCCACGGTGTCCGGCAAGCTGGCCAGAATCACCCGTACTTATCGGAGATAAAGCAAAAACTGCCTGCCGCAAGACTGCGGCAGGCAGTTTTTTATGGGATTTACTGAAACGCCAAGCTGACGTCGCCGGTGCCGCTGACCAGAGACAGGGTTCGCTGGCCACTGCCGCCCTCCGACCAGAAGGGCTGCATGGTCTCTCCGTTCAGACGGATGTCGCCGGTGCCTGAGCTCAGCAGCCAGGAGTAGCCGGACTGGCTGTCTGCGATCTCAAGGGTCAGGTCGCCTGTCCCGGTAAGAATGTCGGCTTCTTCCACCGGAGCGGCCAGTTTCAGGGTCGCATCGCCCACACCGCTCTCCACATTCAGTCTGCCGCTGACGGCACAGTCCTCCCAGACCAGATCGCCCACACCAATGGTTAGCTCCGCACGGTCCAGGGTGGTCCCCTCCGGGATGGTCACCTCGACCTGAACGTCCGCCGATCTTTGAGCGGAGGGAACATCAGAGGGATAGGGGGTGCTCCACACGGAGAGTACCCCGTCGGTATTGCGGTAGTTCAGCTGGTAAGAGTCGACCGAGGCATCCTGGCTTCGTTTGACCAGGCGGATCTTCCACTCGCTGCCCGTTTTAAACTGGACCGAGGCCACGGCCACATCCAGCTCCAGTGCGTCAAAGGGGTCCAGTGTCACCGATACATCCTGGTTTGATCCAGCCAGCTCGGAAGATTCCAAAGACCGCCCCAGGATGTGCCAGCTGCCCTGGAAACAATCCGCGTCCACCACCACGCTGTAGTTGCCGGGCTGGAGCGTCACAGAGCCGGTCTCCTGCTGGGCGGTAAAAGCCCGCTTTTCATAAGGCCAGCTCTCATCTTCACGATTCTGAATCCCAAGGGACAGGCTGCCGTTGAGATTGCGCACGTCAAGACTCAGTTCCATGGGCTCATCCACCTTGAAATCAAAGCGGAGCCCGGAGGAGGTACGCCCTACATTTTTGTCGGCGAACTCCGGACACACAATGTATAGCTCATGGGGAAGGTCTATGATGTCGTGGGTGGGGGAGGGGGACTCTGATGCTGCCGACGGTGCGGGCGGTGTGGGAGATTCAACGGGACGGATCGTCGTCAGCAGGATCACTGACAGCACGATGATGACCGCCACCGCCCCAAGAACCCACAGAAGCACCGGCCGCCGCCGGCCGGAGGGTGCAGGGGGTGGAGTAGAAACCTGCTGGGCGCAGTCGCCCGCGTCCTTCAGCACCTGTTCCGCCACCGAGGCGGGGGAGCCCAGACGCTCGGCCACGGCTTCCTCATCCTCCTCCGAGTCATCGAAATAGGCCTCGTAGTAGGAGAGCACATCGGCCAGCTCCTCCTCCGGCAGTCGGCCCTCCAGCCTGTACTGAAGCTGTTTCAAGAATTGTGTCTTATTCATGCCCATCCTCCTTTTTCCCCAGCAGAAGCCCCTCGATCTGGCTGCGGTAGCGCACCCATTCCTCCCGATAGCCGGTGAGCAATGCCCGCCCCGCCGGTGTGATGGCATAGTAGCGCCGGTTGCGGCCCTGAAAGGGCTTGTCGTAGACGGTGAGGCAGCCGCTCTGCTGAAGCCGTCTTAACACGGGATAGAGCGTGGATTCCGACAGCTCCACCTGCTCCTTCATGCGCTGGGTCAGGCGGTAGCCGTAGGTGTCCCCCTCTGCCAGCACCGCCAGCACGCAGGCGTCCAGCAGGGGAGCGCCCAGTGGAAAGGTCATAGCCAGGCCCCCTTTCTGTTTGATAATATTATATGACGTATAATATTACTTGTCAACAATGATATCAGGGCAGACGTCCTTGTGAAAATTGCGCCGGTGGCCGGGGCGCTGGTAACGATTTTTGGGCATAATTCTTTCCTTATGCGGAACTTCCTGTATTTTGAAGGTTTTCTCTTGTCAAAAAAATGCTTTTGTTATATTATGATGGGTGCGAAATTCTTCATTATAAAGGATATCAGGTGAATCTATGAGTCTGCGGATTGGAATTGATATTGGCTCCACCACCGTAAAGGTGGTGGTACTGGACGAGGCGAACCAGCTGCTGTTCCGCTCCTACGAGCGGCACTACTCCAAAGCCAGAGAGCGTGCGGCTGAGACCCTGCGTTCCATCGAAGAGAAGCTGCGGGGCCAGCAGGTGCGCATCGCCATCACCGGCTCCGCCGGTCTGGGCGTGGCCAAGGCTGCGGAGATCGACTTTGTGCAGGAGGTGTACGCCACCGCCGCCGCCGTCAACACCTACATACCGGCCACCGACGCCGTGATCGAGCTGGGCGGCGAGGACGCCAAGATCATTTTCTTCGGCGGCGCTCTGGAGGAGCGTATGAACGGCTCCTGCGCCGGTGGTACCGGTGCCTTTATCGACCAGATGGCCACCCTGATGAACGTGTCGGTGAACGAGCTGGATGAGCTCTCCCTGAAGCACGAGAAGATCTACCCCATCGCCTCCCGCTGCGGCGTGTTCGCCAAGAGCGACATCCAGCCCATCCTGAACCAGGGCGGCCGGAAAGAGGACGTGGCGGCCTCCATTTTCCAGGCGGTGGTGGACCAGACCGTGGCCGGTCTGACCCAGGGCCGTGAGCTCAAGGGCAAGATCGTCTTCCTGGGCGGCCCGCTCCACTTCCTCAAGGGCCTGCGCCAGCGGTTCGTGGAGACCCTGAAGCTGGACGAGGAGCACGCCATCTTCCCCGAGGACGGCGACTGCTTCGCCGGTATCGGCGCCGCTCTATGCGCCACCGAGCTGGCCGAGCGTTCCTTTGATGAGATCCTGGAGCGGCTGGAGAAGAGCGTGGACAACGTGGGTCTGGTGGACACCATGCCGCCCCTGTTCCACGATCAGGCGGAGTATGACGCATTCCTGGCCCGCCACAACGCCATGCATCCCCCGGAGGTGGACGTTAACACCTATTCCGGCGATGCCTGGCTGGGCATCGACGCCGGTTCCACCACCACCAAGATGGTGCTCATCACCGCCGACGGCGGCCTGCTCTACACCTACTACCACTCCAACCTGGGCAACCCGGTGGCCATCGTGCTGGAGCAGCTGAAGGAGATCTACGCCCTGTGCGGCGACCGCATCACCATTAAGGGCGCGGCGGTCACCGGCTACGGCGAGGAGCTGATCAAGAACGCCTTCTCCTGCGACGCCGGTCTGGTGGAGACGGTGGCCCACTACAACGCCGCCCGCCACTTCAACCCCGACGTGGACTTCATCATCGACATCGGCGGCCAGGACATGAAGTGCTTCAAGATCCGCAACGGCGCGGTGGACTCCATCATGCTCAACGAGGCCTGCTCCTCCGGCTGCGGCTCCTTCATCGAGACCTTTGCCAAGGCCCTGGGCTATAACATTGCCGACTTCTCCAAGCTGGGCCTGCTGGCCAAGCACCCGGTGAATCTGGGCTCCCGCTGCACCGTGTTCATGAACTCCTCGGTGAAGCAGGCCCAGAAGGACGGCGCCAGCGTAGAGGACATCTCCGCCGGTCTGTCCATCTCCATTGTGAAAAACGCCGTGTACAAGGTCATCCGTGCTGCCAATGCCGACGACCTGGGCAAGCACATCGTAGTGCAGGGCGGTACCTTCCACAACGACGCGGTGCTTCGTGCCTTTGAGCTGGAGCTGGGCCGCAACGTGACCCGGCCCACCATCGCCGGTATCATGGGCGCCTTCGGCGCGGCTCTGGCCGCCCGGGACCTCCACCTGGAGAAGAGCGCCATCCTGACGGCGGAGGACCTGAAGTCCTTCTCCCACACCGCCAAGCCCGTGACCTGCAACCTGTGCACCAACCACTGCTCCCTTACCGTCAACACCTTCGACGGTGGGCGGCGGTTCATCTCGGGCAACCGGTGCTCCCGCCCCCTGGGCAAGGCCAAGGTGGAGAACCCTGACCTGATGAACTACAAGTACAAGAAGCTCCGTGCCCTCCACGGCAAGGGCAGCGGCAACGGTATCCGGGGCAAGATGGGCATTCCCTTCGGCCTGAATATGTACGAAAACCTGCCCTTCTGGTTTGAGTTCTTTACCCGCCTCAACTTTGAGGTGGTGATCTCTCCTGAGTCCTCCCGTAAGCTCTACCTGAAGGGCCAGCACACCATCCCCTCCGATACGGTGTGCTACCCCGCCAAGCTGCTCCACGGCCATGTGGAGGCCCTGGTGGAGGAGGGCGTGGACGCCATCTGGTATCCCTGCATGTCCTACAACAATAACGAGGGCATCGGCGACAACCACTACAACTGCCCGGTGGTGGCCTACTATCCCGAGCTGCTGGCCGCCAACGTGCCCTTGCTGAAACAGACCAAGTTCCTGGACCCCTATGTGGGCCTGTGGCGGCACAAGGACTTTACCAAGCGGATCGCCAAGCTCATGGAAGAGGAGTTCAACATCCCCAAGCGGGAGACCGAGGCGGCGGCCAAGGCGGCCTATGCGGCTTACGACGCCTACGTCCACGACGTGCGGGAGACCGGCAAGCGGTACATCGAGTACGCCCGGGCCCATGATATGCCCATCATCGTGGCCTGCGGCCGTCCCTACCACATCGACCCGGAGATCAACCACGGCATCAACGACCTGATCACCTCCTTCGGCTTCGTGCTGGTCACCGAGGACGCCCTCAGCTATCTGGAGGGCTACGCCCCCCGGAAGGTACTCAACCAGTGGACCTTCCAGTCCCGGATGTACAATGCCGCCCGCTATGTGTGCACCCAGCCCGACATGCAGGTGGTGCAGCTGGTCAGCTTCGGCTGCGGCACCGACGCCATCACCACCGACGAGCTGCGTGATATTCTGGAGAGCGGCGGCAAGCTGTACACCCAGCTGAAGATTGACGACATCAGCAACCTGGGCGCCGTCACCATCCGGGTGCGCTCCCTGATGGCGGCTATGGACGCCCGGAAGCAGAAGTGACCCCACGGACCGTGCAAGGAAAGGAACCATCGTTACTATGGCAGAACTGATTTACGATAAAACCGGACGGCTCCTGTTTACGCAGGAGATGAAGAAGGAGTATACCATCCTCTTTCCCACTATGCTGCCCGTCCACTTCGGACTGATGGCCCGCATCATTGAGACGGAGGGCTACAAGGTGGAGATGCTCACCACCAACCACCGCAACATCGTGGATGAGGGCCTGAAGTACGTCCACAACGACACCTGCTATCCCGCCCTGCTGGTCATCGGCCAGCTCATCGACGCGGTAAAGAGTGGTAAATACGACCCCCATAAGGTGGCTCTGCTGATCACCCAGACCGGCGGCGGCTGCCGTGCCTCCAACTACATCCACCTGCTGCGTAAGGCCCTGGTGAAGGCCGGACTGGACTATGTGCCCGTTATCTCCCTGAACCTGTCCGGCCTGGAGCACAATCCCGGCTTCAAACTGGGCCTGGGTACCCTGCGCAAAGCCATATTCGCCATGATGTACGGCGATATCATCGTACAGACCGCCAACCAAGTCCGGCCTTACGAGGTCAACGCCGGACAGACGGATGAGACCATCCGGCAGATCGAAGACCACCTGCTCTCTGAAATGAGCAAGGGCGATGGTCTGTCCTTCAAGAGCATGGTGGAGAACTTTGACCACATCGTGGCCGCCTTCAAGGCCATCCCCGTGGCCGGGGAGCCCAAGGTCCGTGTGGGCGTGGTGGGCGAGATCTACATCAAATACTCCCCCCTGGGCAACAACAACCTGGAGCAGTTCCTCCTGTCCGAGGGAGCGGAGCCTGTGGTGCCCGGCCTCACCGACTTCATCATCTTCAAGATCTACAACCGGGAAGTGGACGTGGACATCTACGGCGGCAAGCTGGCCAAGAAGGCCGCCTGCGCCAGCCTGCGCCACTACGTGGAGAAGTGTCAGCGGGCCATGATCGACGCCATGAAGCGGGGCGGCTTCCGGGCCCCCGGCACCTTCCAGGACCTGCGCCAGCTCATCAAGGGTTATCTGGGCGAGGGCAACAAGATGGGGGAGGGCTGGCTCCTCACCGCCGAGATGCTGGAGCTCATCCACACCGGCACCCCCAACATCGTCTGCACACAGCCCTTCGGCTGCCTGCCCAACCACATCGTGGGCAAGGGTATGATCCGCAAGCTGAAGGACGACTACCCCAACTCCAACATCGTGGCCATCGACTACGACCCCGGCGCCACCAAGATCAACCAGGAGAACCGCATCAAGCTGATGCTAGCCAACGCCCGGGCGCTGGCCCGGCAGGAGGCCCAGCGGGAGGCGGAACAGGCAGAGGAGACCGTCCATGCCTGAGCCCCTGCGCTTTGTGGACGCCTCCACGGAGGAGCACTTTGCGGCCATGAGCGCCATCCACTGCCGGGGCTGGCGGGCTGCCTACCCCGGCTATGTGCCCGGCGACTATCTGCGGGAGGTCACCACCGAGGAGCATTGGATCCCGTTTTTCCGGGAAGACTACGCCACCAAACGGTGCAAAGGTATTTTGCTTTACGAAAATGATGTGCCGGTAGGCTGCTGCAACTACGGACCCATCCGCAGCGGTCCCAGCCCCCGCCAGAGCGAGGGACTGGTGATCGACAGCAGTGAATACGGTGGATGGGGTGAAGTGATCTCCCTTTACGTTGAGCCTGCTGCAACTGGTCTGGGCTATGGAGGCCTGCTGCTGGAGGAGGCGGTGCGCCGCCTGAAAGCGGAGGGCTATCCGGGCTGCACCCTCTTTGTGCTGCGGGAGAATACCGGCGGCCGCCGGTTCTATGAGCGGCACGGTTTTGCCTGGGACGGCACGGTGCAGAAGGTGCCCTTTCCCCACGATATGGTTTGTAACGACCTGCGTTACGTCAGAAGTTTATAACTGTCCAGCGGGCTGCCACGCCGCTGGAGAAAATGAGATCGGGGCGTGCGTCAGCACGCCCCGATTTCTGTTTGGACCGCAAATAAGAGGAGGAAATCAAACTTGCAAGAGAACAAGATGGGAGTCATGCCGGTACGCCGGCTGCTGATCAACATGTCCTGGCCCATGATGCTGTCCATGCTGATCCAGGCCCTGTACAACATGGTGGACAGCCTGTTTGTAGCCAGGCTGAGCCGGGACGGCTTTGAGGCCCTGGCGCTGGTCTACCCGGTGCAGACGCTGATGATCGCGGTGTGCGTGGGTACAGGCGTGGGCTTCAACACCCTGCTGGCTCGGCGGCTGGGAGAGGGTCGGAAGGAGGAGGCCGACCGGGTGGCCGCCAACGGCTACTTCGTCTACTTTGTGTGCTGGCTGGTGTTCTTGGTGCTGGGCGTGAGCCTTGCCCGGCCTTTTCTCACCCTGTTCTCCGATGTGCCCCAGCAGATCGAGTACGGCGTGCAGTACCTGTCCATCGTGACCGGCCTGTCCATCGGTGTGTGCATGCAGTTTGCAGGGGAGCGCACTCTGCAGGCCACCGGCGATACGGTAGGCCCCATGATCATTCAGGGTATCGGTGCGGTGGTCAATCTGATCCTGGATCCCCTGTTTATCTTCGGCCTGGGGCCCATTCCCCGGATGGAGGTGGCAGGGGCGGCTCTGGCCACCGTTCTGGGGCAGATCGTGGGTCTGGCAGCCAGCTTCTGGATGGTGCGTCGCAGCCCGGTAATCCATCTGACCTTCCGCCGGTTTCGGCCGGATGGGGAGATCATCCGCACCATGTTCCGGGTGGGCTTTCCCGCCATTCTCATGCAGTCCCTCTCCAGCGTGATGAACGTGGGCATGAACCTCATCCTGCCCCTGTTCACCCCCTTTGGCGTTTTTATTCTGGGAGCCTACTACAAGATGCAGTCCTTTATCTTCATGCCGCTATACGGCATGAACAACGCCCTGGTGCCCATCATCAGCTTCAACTACGGTGCCAAGCACCGGGAGCGCATTACCGGCACCACCCACTTTGCCCTCATCCTCACCGTGGTCATCATGGGGGCGGGTACCCTCATTATGCTGGTACTGGCCGGTCCGCTGCTCACCTTGTTTGACGCCGAGGGTGAACTGCTGGTCGCCGGTATTTCCGCCCTGCGGGTGATCGCTCTGTCCTTCCTCTTTGCCGGAGTCTCCATCATTTTGTGCTCTGCTCTCCAGGCCCTGGGCTCGGCCAATGCCAGCCTGCTGATTTCTCTGCTGCGTCAGGTCATTCTGCTGCTGCCCGCTGCGCTGGCTCTGGGCGCGCTGAAGGGCGATCTGGTGTGGTTCGCGTTCCTGGTGGCGGAGCTGATCTCCTGCGGCGTGGCGGTGCTGCTTTACCGTCGGGTCTATCAGAAGAAGATCAGTACCTTGAGCCCGTGACCAAGAAAAAACCGGAGCAAGCGCATGGCGCTTGCTCCGGTTTTTCATTCCCGCAGCTTGTGGCAGTATTGGGTGCAGAGCTTATCGGTACACTTCGAGCACTTCAGGGCCTCGTTGGAGTGGTCCCAGAACCGTTCGGGGTACATCATCACGCACAACTCCCATACCAGCCAGGCCACGGCGGCCATGGAGACCAGAGAGCCGGCATAAAATCCGCCCATAAAGATCAGGGGGGAGAACATCATCAGGTGATCCCAGTTGAAGATCCGGCAGGTGGTGCAGCAGCGGTTTTTCAGGATCAGGCGGAAAGGACACCAGATCAGGACGCAGATCAGATCGCAGACGTAGAAGAGCACGGAGATCATGAACAGGTTGGCCTTGTCCAGCACGCCAGTATAGTACAGCGCCCCGATGGCCGCGATCAGCAGGCACCAAAGAAGGAAGACCTTGTAGGCCGCCTTGGTGGTGGAAACGATGTAGTTCCGCAGGGCCTCATAGTTGACCTTTTCCCGGATGGGCTTGAAGTGGTTGGCAAACAGCTTCTGGGAGCCCAGGGGAAGCTTGTTTTTGATGGGAATGATCTGGAGGAACATATCCATGACCCAAATGATCCACAGCAGATGCAGGGGAGAGAGGGTCTTAAAGAACTGGAATCCGTTCAGCACTGCAAAAGACTCGGGATGAAACAGATAAAGGAGGGTGCAGATGACGAAAACCAGACAGCGCCCGACCAGCCGGGCTATGTAGATCTTTCTTGTCCTGGACATTGGGACCTTCTTTCTGTGTCTTAAAAAAGCGGAGCAAGCGCTATGCGCTTGCCCCGATCTGGCGCAGCGGGTGGGATTCGAACCCACGTGCGGTTGCCCGCAAACTGATTTCGAGTCATTTCCCCCTTGTGACTTTTGGTGGAAATTAAGCGAAGATGGAAGTACACAACGGAAGCCCAAAAGCTGCGGTATACTGCGGATTTTGGCTTCCGTTTTTCGTTTTTATTTGAACCCACAGGGCTTTCCGAGTTCTTCCCATTTTTGCCCCGAATTATGACCGGAGGATAGAACAAGGATAGAACTGGACGCCAGATTGGGGGTATTCACACCCATACCATTTCACGAAAACGCAAATCACTATTTTGATTAGACAACTTGATCTTATTTGAACCCACTTCAAAATCCAATATTTTACACACCAGTGAAGTACCTCACCTACCAATGACAGATGAACAAGAAAGTGAGTGCTGCACATGGATTTGACTAAGTATTACCCCGACATCGTCGCAAAGTATCCCGCCTATGTAACCAAACGGGAACTATGCGAGATCTGCCACATCTGTCCCAAGACCGCCTACAATTTGGAGCAACAAGGTGAGATTCCCTACACCATTGAGCAAAACCACCTGATCCGTAGCCACAAAATCAAGCTGACGGACATTCTTGCCTATCTCTATCGGCGTGAGTGCAGACAGGAAGCAGACAGTCCCTATATCTGTGCTATGAGAACATTCTATGACAAACATCTATCTCCCTAGTATCGCTGCGCTCATTGTGAGTATCCTACCGCTGGCGGCTCTTGCCCCATCGCTTCTGCACCTTTCGCTGTCGGACGGAGTCCGAACCGCTTGGGCCGGAGCCAATATCGTTTTTGTCCTGCTGGGTCTGATTCTTTCGGTGGTATGTGTGCGGAGCAAGGAAAGCCGCAGCGTTATCAATATCGTATCTACGGCAATCAGCGCGTTTTGGGCTCTGCTGATGGTGGGAATTGTTGCGCTTGCCATGTTCCTTACTTTCGTTCAGTGAGGAAACGGTTATGTGCAAAATTGGAAAATTTATCGGGTGCTGTCTGATTGCGGCTTCTTTGCTTGCCTGTACTGCCTGTTCCGGCCTCGACAGGTTAAGTGAAAATCTCAAGGAAGGAGCAGAGCAATTAGGTGATGATGTAGTGATTGGGAAAAGCAACGCTCTTATAACCCCTTATCAGTCTTTTGAGGGCAGCCGGACTTCGGACAACGATGCTTTTCTGGCCACCTATGACGCTTCTGTAACTGGATTTAACGGACAGGATATTTTGGTTGCAGACACCGACCTCAAGGAAAATGAGTGCCGTGAAATTGTAGTCCGATACCAGTTTGATTCTCTTGATGGGGACTGTCAACTCATTTACATCTCCCCGGACTTGGAGGAGCAAGTGCTTTCTGAATCTGCCAGCGGAAGCGTTTCTGTTCAGCTTCAAGTAGGAGCGAACTACATCGGAATCACCGGCACAGACTATTCGGGCGCGATCCAGATTACTGTGGGATAAACGATAGAATGATATGAAACGAATATTGGTAGTGGATGATAACACGGAATATCTGCAAGTCCTGTCATCTGTGTTATCGGGCGATTTTGATACGATTAAGGCCACGGGCGTCAAGGAAGCATTGGACATACTTCAAGCAGTCACAGTTGATGCAGTCTGCTCCGATTTCAATATGAAAGATGGAACAGGGCTGGATTTACTTGAAATAATCCGTCAACAAGGTTTGAAAATCCCTTTTCTGCTGATGTCTGGCGATGACAGCAGAGCATTAGAGCAAAAAGCCAAACTGTACTATGGTGGTTTCTGCTGCAAAACGGATTTTGACTTAATCCGTAAAATTAAAGCCTTAGTCAGCAACTAAATAAAAATACCATCTGCCGCACGACGGCAAAAGAAAAAAAGCCGTCGTACAGCAGCCGTTTTAATACGCCCAAACGACTTTGCGGCGGCTTTGAGCAATCAAGGCCGCCGCTTCTCATTGTCCAGCGGGATCGGCGGACCGGGGAGGAAATCGTATGAAAGAGATTATAGTCATCCGCACTTCTGACCCAGATGGAAGTGTCTTTCGTTCTATCCTGGAAGCCTTACAGGGAAAAGATGTTCAGATTGTCCATGCCGCTGACCTTGATCCTTCTGCCCTAACTCTGGGAGATATTGAGATATTTCCAGAGCAGCGGCGGGTCACAAAGGCCGGTAAGGAGATCTGCCTGAACTACGGCGAGTTCTCCATCCTTTACTGCATGGCCCGCTGCCCTGGGCGTGTATTCAGTCGGGAGCAGCTCTACAATGCGGCCTGGGGCGAGGACTATGAATTAGGCACCAACACAGTGGACAACACGATCTGGCGGCTGCGGAGCAAGCTGGAGCCTGACCCAAAGCATCCCACTTACATCAAGACCGTTTTTCGGGTGGGATATAAAATTGAAAAATAACATAGCATTGATGCCGCACTGGCGGAGTGCCCCGCTGATCTGGACGAATATCTCGACCTGATGAGGCGGGGCAGATATGAAGTCAAGAAGATTCGGGGCGGCGGTATCAGTTTCCGGTTAACTGGACAAAGGCAGGAATGCTTTACCCGTCTGCGGCCCTCCAAGCTGGGGGACGGCTACAATTTGAAAGATATTCTGGCCGCCATTGAAGGCAAAGAGAAACGCCTCGGATGCCCGGAGCGAAAAATCAGTCTGGCGGTAGATATTCAAGCAAAACAGGCTTCCGGTAAGGGGCTGGGCTACAAGCGCAGTGGGCGAAGGTATATTAAGAAGCATTTTATTTCATACAGCAGAGTTGCAAGTAACACTAATGAAACCTATAATTGAATTGCAATTTCTTTTTCTTCATCATAAATTCAAGAAAAAATGTTATTCTCCCAAAGAGGAGGTTGTCTTATGCAGAGAATTTTAGTTATTGAAGATGACATTGACATTCAAGATATATTAAAAAACCATCTGACCGACGCAGGGTATGAGGTAGTGATTGCCGATGATGGTGTAGCCGGAATTGCAAAGTTTGATGATACCATTAGTCTTGTGCTGCTGGACATTATGCTGCCCAAGATTGATGGCTATGGTGTATGCGAGGTCATTCGACAAAAGTCGCAAGTGCCGATTATTATGCTTACTGCTCTCTCGGATGAAGAAAATCAACTAAAGGGATTTGAGCAGCAAATTGATGACTACATTCCCAAACCTTTTTCCCCTAAAATCCTGCTGTGCAAAATTGCAGCCATTCTTCGTCGTGGAGGCATTGAAAATAAACATCAATCCCTGCTTATCTATAAAGAGCTAAGTATGGATATTGAAGGCTTCCATTTATATCACAAAGGCAGCGAAGTCGTTTTGACCAGCAAAGAATTTGCGCTGCTCAGGCTTATGTTGGAAAATCAGGGGAAAGTCTTTACCAGACAAATGCTACTTGATCGGCTTTGGGATGACGACGCATTTGTGGAAGATCGCATTGTAGACAGCCACATAAAAAATATACGAAAAAAGTTGGATGCCGATTATATAGAAACCATTAGAGGGGTGGGATATAGAATTGATAAGGAGCATTAAAGGGAAACTGTCCGTTAAAGTATTCCTGATTACATTTATTCTTTTGGGAGTGGCTTGCAGCGGAACATATTTCTGTATTTCAAAACTTCTGCCTACAACTTATACAAAGCTGATCAATCAGACAACGGAAACTGCGGCCATTCAACTTGTAGATCAACTCACCGCCTACGATAACCTTTCTGACTGTGGGGAGGCTCTATCTGATTTTTCCAAAGAAACCAATGCCATATTTTGGGTGGAAGATCAAAATGGCAGCGTCGTTTATCCGGCAGGAACATCCACGGAAACGGAAATCATCTCCGGCGATACAGCTATAACATTTGATGAAGATACACCGTACATTGATGTAAATTCCTCTGGAAAAACCACCACAAGTTTTTATCCCATCACTTTGAAAGACGGAAGTAGCTATACACTGGCTGTTCAAGTAGATTTGTTTGTGGTTCAGCAGACAACAGAGGTCTTGTGGTCTATATTTCCGTATGTTTTTCTTATGATCTTTGTGTTGTCGCTGTTATGTTCTTGGATCTATGCAAGGTATATTACTCGGCCTATTGTTCGGTTAAGTAAAATATCAGAGCAAATGGCCTCGCTGGATTTTTCCGGCCAATGCAGTATGGAGCGAGAAGATGAGTTGGGGTGTCTGGCTCAAAATCTCAATTCCCTGTCCACATCCTTGTCAACTGCGCTGAATGATCTGCACACCGCAAATGACCAGCTCAAAGCAGACATCGAAAAAGAACAGGAATTAGAACGCCAGCGGGTAGAATTCTTTTCTGCGGCATCCCATGAGTTGAAAACACCTCTAACAATCTTGAAAGGCCATTTGGCTGGGATGCTGAACAAAGTCAGCGGATATGAAAACCACACAGAATATATGGAACGCTCACTTGCTGTTGTAGAACGGATGGAAAAACTGGTCAAAGAACTGCTGTATGTTTCTAAAGCCGACGGAAAACAGAAATCCGAATATAAAACCGCTGACTTTGCTGAACTGGTTCGGGTACAGATTGCCACCATAACAGATTTGCTGGAAGAAAAGAAACAGCGACTTGAAGTAAATATTCCTGACAGACTTTCCTGTGAAATGGAACCGGCGCAGATGGAACGGGCAATTCAAAATATTTTAGTTAATGCCATTCGATATTCTCCAGAGGGTGAATTGATCCGGGTATCTTTAGCCGAGGCTGACGATACCGTTTGGTGTGAGGTTGAAAATACTGGAGTTCACATACCGGAGGATGCGCTTTCCCATCTGTTTGAAGCGTTTTACCGTACCGACACTTCCCGTAACCGCAACACCGGCGGAACGGGTTTGGGGCTTTATATTGTTCGTAAAATCATGGAAATGCACCACGCTAAGTATGGCATCCAAAACACGGAAAGAGGCGTTTTGTTCTGGCTCAAGCTGCCTATCAAACAATCGACATTCAACTCCATCTAAAATCCATATTCCATGCAAACTCAATCCAAATCCTTTTGATATATTATAGCCGTCCCCAGAGGGGCGGCTATAATTCTTGAAAGCGAGGTTTTTTCCATGAAAAACAGAAAACTGCTGGTTGTGGGACTGTGCGGGGCCTTATGTTTAAGCCTTGCGGGTTTTACCTATGCCAGCGCACAGGCCGCCGATGCGCCTAAGACATCGGCGGAAGAAACAGCACAAATGTCAAGTACCGACATCTTTTTCAATGATGCTGATGGCATTAGCACCGATGGCGAAAATTGGGTGGCTGAAACGGACTATGAGAAAAACAACCCTGCACCGGATGTTGAATGGTGGACGGCAGAGGAATATGAACAGTGGATTGCCACCCAAAAGGAAGAACTGGAGGCCCTGATCGGCACGGGCGATGGCTGGTATGATGGGCAGGGAGTTTTTCACGAATGGACGCAGGAAAGCGTGGATGCCACCATCGCTGAATATCAAGAAACACTTGAAAGCATCAAAAACGGAACCTTATATTCCAAGGATAACGGCGAGGGAGATACCTATTCCATGATCCCTCCCACCGAGGATGTGGTTTCCGAATACGGAGTTAATGTGACGAAAGAGAACGGCGAGTCCGTCCACATCGGAAACTATGCGTCGAGCGAGGAACTGGACAAAGCCCTCAATGACGCGGTTGACAACGGACAACTTTCCCAGACTGAGGCTGACGCAGCGCATCAACAGTAAATAAAATTGAACCTGCCGGACGACGGCAAAAGAAAAAAGCCGTCGTGCAGCAGCCCATTACCCATGTCCCATTGAATATGCGGCGGTTTTGAGAAATCAAGGCCGCCGCTTCTCATTGCCCGGCGCAGGATCGGCGGCTGGGGAGGAATTTGTATGAATGAGATTATAGTCATCCGCACTTCTGATCCAGATGGGAGTATCTTTCGCTCCATTCTGGGAGCCTTACAAGGAAAAGATGTTCAGATTCTCCATGCTGCTGGCCTTGAGCCTTCTGCCCTGACTCTGGGGGATATAGAGATATTCCCAGAGCAGCGGCGGGTCACAAAGGCCGGTAAGGAGATCTGCCTGAACTACGGGGAGTTCTCCATCCTTTACTGCATGGCCCGCTGCCCTGGGCGTGTATTCAGTCGGGAGCAGCTATACAATGCGGCCTGGGGCGAGGACTATGAATTAGGCAGCAACACAGTGGACAACACGATCTGGCGGCTGCGGAGCAAGCTGGAGCCTGACCCCAAGCACCCCACCTACATCAAAACCGTTTTTCGGGTAGGATACAAAATTGAGAGATAGCACACCAAAGCGCTGGATATGATCTCACTGGGCCTACACCTGGCGCTTTTCTTCAATATTAGGATTTCTATCCAGAGGATATTTGATAAATCATTCTGCCCCCACCGACCACCGCCGAAAAGCCTTGGTTTCCGTGGGCTTTTTGTACCCTAAATGTGTAGACATCAAAGGCTTTTCAGCTCTCATATTCAGCCATATAGTATGTGGCGTTGCTGCACTCTATAATTCATACTTTGCGCCTTGTCTTAACTCTCCTGTTCTCATATAATCAAAGAAAAAGGAAAATACTCTGTGCTGTAACATTTTACGGACATTTTTCTGCTATGCTATAAGACAGTTCAAAGGAAGTGAAACAATGAAACAGATTTTGATTGTCGAGGACGACAGTTTTTTGAATAAGATGTTAGCTTATAATTTGACTGCTGACGGATACGAGGTGACTTCTGCTCTAAATGCAAGGACGGCCACCGACATTCTAAATGCACACGAATTTGATTTGGTCTTGCTTGATGTCAACCTGCCAGATGGAAATGGATATGATTTGTGCCGGTTGATTAAGCCGGAACAGCCGGATACCATTGTAATATTTCTGACAGCCAACGATCAGGAGAGCGATCAGATACGGGGATATGAAGTAGGAGCCGTAGACTATATTACCAAGCCGTTTGTTATTGGAGCCTTGCAGCGCAAAATAAAAGCTATGTTTGCCATGCTGGAACATCACAAACCTGCCAAGGACATTTACGATGACGGACGGTTATTTCTGGATTTCTCCGAACAGGCGGCAACCCTAAACGGAAAGCCGTTGGCGCTATCCCCGATGGAATATAAGATGCTTAACCTGTTCCGCAAGAATCCGAAGCAAGTTCTTACCCGGCAGCAGTTATTGGAAAAGTTATGGGATGCGGAAGAACGCTTTGTAGACGAACATACTTTGACAACCTCTATCAGCCGGATTCGCAGTAAGATTGAAACGGATGGCGGTGCGCCTTACATTAAAACCATTTATGGGATGGGCTATCAATGGATGGGCGGTGAAGCGAAATGAAGATGAATACCATCCCGATTAAATGGCTGTTTTTGGGGGTGTCTATCGGAACGGCACTCATAATGAGCGGTATTACTCTGGTTCTGTTTGTGTTGCTCCACCAGACTGCTATTTTGGTAACAGGCGGTTTATTGATTCTCTGTTCATTGATAGGATTATTACTTCTGACGCGAACTTTCGGGAAACGGCTTTCTCTATTTACGTCTGATTTGTGTAAAACTTTGGATAACATGATAGACGGAAAAGAAGAACCTGAAATCATAGATGACAGTGAAACACTTTTAGCGCGGATCAATCATCGCCTTTCCCGACTTTACCAGATTATGCAGAAAAACCGGCGCAAAGTGGACGAGGAGCGGCAGGAACTTCAAACTCTGGTGTCAGATATTTCCCATCAGGTAAAAACGCCGGTTAGCAATCTGAAAATGGTAACAGATACCCTGCTGACAAGGCCGGTATCAGAAGCAGAACGTATTGAATTTCTCCGAGGTATTTGTAACCAGACGGATAAACTGGACTTTCTCTTTCAGGCTCTTGTTAAAACATCTCGTCTGGAAACAGGCGTAATTCAGTTGGAGAAAAAAGACGGACGCCTTTTTGAAACTGTTGCCCAAGCTATGAGTGGCATTGTATATGCCGCAGAAAAGAAACAGATTAGTGTTTCAGTAGATTGTCCCGAAAACCTGACGGTTTCCCATGACAGCAAATGGACAGCGGAAGCCCTTTTTAATCTGTTAGACAATGCAGTGAAATATACCCCCATAGGTGGCAAAATTGCCGTGTCTGTAAAACAATGGGAAATGTATGTAGAAATCAAAGTGACTGATACTGGCAAGGGCATTTCTGAAAGCAATCAAGCTGCTATCTTCCGGCGTTTCTATCGAGAGGAAGAAGTACATGAACAGCCAGGCGTGGGGATCGGTTTGTATCTTGCCCGCGAAATTGTGACACGACAGGGCGGCTATATCAAAGTCGTTTCAGCACCGAAACAAGGCTCGGAATTTTCCATTATGCTCCCTTTGAAGTAAAGAACGGCGGGCAGTTTTTGAGCTGCCAGCCGTTCTTTTTCAAATGTCCCGAAAGTGTAACATTTCAGCCGGATTTTTAATGGAGGTTCTTGATCCCTCGGACATTTCTGTGACATTTGAGTTTTACAATAACCTTATTAACCGGAGGAAAACCTTGAAAGGAGCTTTGAATATGAGTGTTTTACAGGTTATTGACCTGAAAAAGTATTATGGTACAAAGCCAAACATTGTGCGCGCTCTTGACGGCGTGAATCTCACTGTGGAGGACGGCGAATTTGTGGCTATTGTTGGAACATCCGGCAGCGGTAAGTCTACTCTATTGCACATGATGGGCGGACTTGATACGCCCACTTCTGGCAATGTGATTGTCCGAGGCAAAATATTGGCAAAAATGAATGACGAACAGCTTACCATTTTCCGCCGTCGAAATATTGGCTTTATTTTTCAAAACTATAACCTTGTCCCTATTTTGAATGTCTATGAAAATATCGTCTTGCCGGTAGAGCTGGACGGCGATACCGTGGATAAACATTTTATGTATGAAGTGGTGAAAATGTTGGGACTGGAAGATAAATTAAAAAATATGCCCAGCAACCTTTCCGGCGGCCAGCAGCAGCGTGTCGCCATCGCCCGCGCTCTAATTACCAAACCGGCTATTATACTGGCTGACGAGCCGACCGGTAATCTTGACAGCAAGACCAGCGCCGAAGTGCTGGGACTTATCAAGCGCACCAGCGCCGAATTTCACCAGACCGTTGTAATGATCA
Source organism: Flavonifractor sp. AGMB03687 (assembly GCF_017811815.1). Taxonomy (GTDB): domain Bacteria; phylum Bacillota; class Clostridia; order Oscillospirales; family Oscillospiraceae; genus Flavonifractor. The sequence goes on along the minus strand of NZ_JADKZI010000004.1, from coordinate 12,752 downwards.
CCCATAACAATGATATAGCCCGTCTTTCTGATCGGATTGTCCGTATTGAGGACGGGAAGATCATGGGCTAAGGAGGTGAAGTGTTATGACATGGCCGTTTGAAAATGATACCCATAAAATTGAAAAAAAGTTGGCAAAAAAAAGTTTTCAAGCAAATCGCACAAGAAACATTATTGCTATTATTTCAATTATTTTAACTACAATTCTTTTCACGGGGCTGTTTACTTTACAAAGGGGATTAACAGAGAGTACAGAACGGGCCGACATGATTTTATCTGGCGGGGATGGTCATGCCAGAATCATTGATTTGAACCAGTCTGAGTACGATACCATTAGCACCCATCCTCTAATTCACGAAATTGCGTATTGCCGCACACTTGCTGATAGTGTGGATAACACAGAATTGTCTAAACGAGAAACTCTCTTTTTATATTATGACGATAATGCTCTGAAATATAATTTTATAGAACCTACCAGCGGACATAGGCCGAAAGCAGAAAATGAAATTATAGCAGATACGCAGACATTGGAACTTCTTAATGTTCCGCTGTCAGTAGGAGAAAAAATTACATTGGAATTGACCGTACAGGGCCAGAAAATAAAACGTGACTTTATTTTGGCTGGATGGTGGGAAAGCTATCCCGGCGTCTATTATGGAACTATCGTTACATCTAAATCATATATGCAGGCACATGCAGAGGAAATTCAATATAAGAAAGGCACCGAAACAGGTTCCATTACCGCAATTATTAAATTTGCTAACACAGATAATGTAAGTGAAGATTTGAAAACCGTTGTAGAAGAAAGTGGTTTTTCTACTAATGTTGATGATGACAACTATATCAATGCGGGGATAAATCCAAAGTATTCATCTTTGAGCAAAACAAATGCAATAGGAACAAATACCGTTCTTGTATGCACGTTGTTCATGTTTTTGTTGGTAGGATACCTTATCATATATAATATATTTCAAATTTCTGTGTTAAGAGATATTCATTTTTGGGGCCTCTTAAAAACCATTGGTACTTCAGAACGCCAAATTCGCTCAATCATTCGTAGGCAAACATTCCGGCTTTCCGTAATCGGAATTCCTGTTGGTCTGCTGGCGGGTTATTTGATTGGGAAAATATTGCTGCCTATACTGATGAAAGCCAGCGCCTTTTCCGATTATGATGCGATTGTATCTCCGAATCCTCTCATTTTTATTGCAGCTTCTTTATTTACCTTTTTGACCGTATGGATCAGCACGAGAAAATCCGAAAAGACAGCAGCAAAAGTTTCACCCATTGAAGCGGTTAGATATACAGACACCGACCCCGTCTTTGAGAAAAGAAAGAAGCGCCGTGTGCATATTGGAAATATTTGCTGTACTATGGCATGGGCAAATTTAGGGAGAAACAAAAAGCGTACCGCGCTGGTTGTCCTTAGTCTTTCCTTAAGTATTGTCCTGACCAATACAGTTTTTACGCTTTCAAACAGTGTCAACCCAGAAAAAGCGATTGAAAATTTGATTGGGGCAGATTTTTGTGTAGGACATAATGATCTTCTAAATTATATAGAGATAAACGAAAACAGCGCGTTAAGCATGAGTATGGTGGAAAGCATTCAATCTCAACCCGGTTTTGAAAATGGTGGCTGTGAATACGGGTGCCGCGCATCGTATAGGAGTGATACAACACAACAGGTTGGAAACCAGCAGGAGGACGGTTCTTTTGCTACCCACGTTTACGGATTAGATTATACGCTCCTTTCCTGGGCAAAATTAGTTGATGGCGAGTTAGATGCAGAAAAGCTGGCATCCGGGCAATATATTTTGGAAGGCGCTTATGTTAATTCCAGAGGTGACATGGATGAAAGCAGCATGAACCATGCCGTAGGTGATACCGTACAGTTATATTGCAATGGCGCGGTTCAAGAATTTACGGTATTAGGACATATCGTTGCAAATGAGGGTAATACCTATGATTGGCTCGGATCGTGCTTCTTCTTGCCCAGTAATATTTATCAGTCGTTCACCGGAAATAATTATGCCATGACGTACCTTTTTAATGTGTATGATGGTTATGAAAATCAAATGAACCGCTTTTTAGAACAATATGTGAGCGAAGTGGAACCGGAAATGGCCTTCCGTTCAAAAGATACGATTATGGCTGGTGTTTCAGACATCCAAAACATCATAATTTCCGTGGGCGGCACTATGGCTTTTCTCATTGGAATTATTGGCCTGTTGAATTTTGCCAATACAATATTGACCAGTTTATTCAGCCGCCGTCAAGAATTTGCGTTGATACAAAGTGTAGGTATGACCGGTAAACAGCTCCGCCGTTTGCTTTGCATGGAAAGTTGTTTATATATCATATTCTCTGTTTTAATCGCCGTACCATTTTGCTTAGCTATTGCCACAGCAGTTGTTCGTCCCGTATGTGAAATGATCTGGTTTTTAAGCTATAATGCAAACTTTTATCCAGTAATACTTATATCAATCATTTTGTTGTTCATCGGTATTTTCATTCCTTGTTTTCTCAATAAAGCAATCAGTAAGGAGAGTGTTGTGGAAAGGTTGAAGCGGGGTGAATAACAGTGGGACATAGGAGCAGAAAACCGAAAGGTAAAAGACTTGTTGGAGGATTGGTTTTAACGGCCATTTTCATAATGTTTATTACATGCGTTGCTAAGTTGCCCACAATCAATGTGCTACTACAGGAAATATTATCTCCGGGCCAGTCAGCAAGCACAGAATATGGCTGGAATTTGATACTGGTCAACCAAGACTATAAGGTGCCGAAGGATTGGGATATTGAGCTTACAGAGTTGTCTAATGGGCAAAGCGTTGATAGTCGCATTTATCCCAACCTGCAACAGATGTTCGATGATATGCGAGCGCAAGGAGTATACCCTGTCGTTGCTTCTGGCTATCGAACGGCAGAAAAGCAACAAGAATTGATGGATGAAAAAATTGATGAATTAAAAGAACAAGGATATTCCAATTCGGAGGCAAAAACAGAAGCACGACGCTGGGTATCGGTTGTGGGCTATAGTGAACACCAAACAGGTTTAGCTGTTGACATCAATGCAGATGGTGTGAACTCAACCGGAAATCAGGTATACAAATGGCTCGAGAAAAATGCCTGGCAATATGGCTTTATTTTACGGTATCCTTCGGACAAAGAAGATGTTACAGGTACAGCCTATGAGCCTTGGCATTACCGTTATGTAGGGAAAAACGCCGCAGAAGAAATATATCACCAAGGAATCTGCCTCGAGGAATATATTACCGAGTTAAAATGAAAAATTTTATCTGCCGGACGACGGCAAAAGAAAAAAGCCGTCGTTCGACAGACACTATCCATGCTTATTTATCGCTGCGGCGGCTTTGAACAATCAAGGCCGCCGCTTCTCATTGCCCGGCACAGGATCAGCGGTCTATGGAGGAAATCACATGAAGGAGATTATAGTCATTCGAACTTCCGACCCAGATGGAAGTGTCTTTCGTTCTATCCTGGGAGCCTTACAGGGAAAAGATGTTCAGGTTCTTCATGCTGCTGATCTGGAGCCTTCTGCCCTGACTCTGGGGGATATAGAGATATTCCCAGAGCAGCGGCGGGTCACGAAGGCCGGTACGGAGATTTGTCTGAATTATGGGGAGTTCTCCATCCTTTACTGCATGGCCCGCTGCCCTGGGCGTGTATTCAGCCGGGAGCAGCTCTACAATGCTGCCTGGGGCGAGGACTATGAATTAGGCAGCAACACAGTGGACAACACGATCTGGCGACTACGGAACAAGCTGGAACCTGACCCAAAGCACCCCACCTACATCAAGACTGTTTTTCGGGTGGGATATAAAATTGAAAAATAGCATATCAAAAGTGCCGGACGCAGAATCTACCTCTGAGTCCGGCGCTATTTTCTGCCATTATAAAAAACTAAAATGCGAAGAAAAGAAAGAAAATTTTACATTTTTCGATGAAGTCCTGATGATTTCTTCAAGATAAACTCTTACTGTGACAGTCTACCCATCCCCTGGGAAAAAGTGAGGTGAGGCCGATGAGGGGCTGCAAAAACAGTATCATACATAATCAGCGCATACGGCGGTCTTTATCTTATGGATAAGGGCCGCCTTTCTTTATGCTATCGACAAATTCCGAGGGAAACCGTCAAGGTTCCCCAAATTTAGAACTTACAATTAAAAATTATCAGCAAAGGCGGCAGAGTAGAACTGCCATATTGATGGAAGAAAGGGGATGATGCCAGCCGCCTGTGTGCCGTCCGCATAGCAGCGGACAAGGAGTAACAGTGCTATGGATCAGAAAATCCGCAGCATTGAGAAGTTGCTTTTTGTCCCATATCAACGACACACGGCTTTCAATGGACAAATTTCAATAGGCGTTGGTCTGCGTTTTTGTGCGCGGGAGTTTTCCCCAAGTGGGGACAAACCCCCGCCTGCCGGTGCTGCCTACTCTATTGGACTTCTCAATGCACATATCCAGGAAGCGGCTGATTTTGTATTCCGATACAAAGTCGGCCGCTTTCATTTAAGGCTCCCTGAACAAAGAGTTAGGGGGCCGCCACCTCCGATTTGTTTTCCGCAAAAAAACAAATCGGAGGTAACAGAGGTGCAAAATTATCGCAAAAGCGACTATGCGATAAACAAAAACAGCCCAAATATCGTTTATCGCTTTCATAACGAAATCATAGAAATCACACTGGAGGATTATCTGAAGGAGAATCCTGACAAAACGGAACATGACTTTGCAGAGCTGAAAGCCCTGTCCGATCAAATTTACTATGAGCAGGATCGGGCAGAGAGCGCCCAGACCCGCAAGGATGTTTCGATCCACGGTTTGGAGGAAACGGAGCATTGTGCCACTCGCGCTCTGGATGAAGAATGGGAAGAACGAGTTGTTGACATACAGAACCGCAAGTATGCCTGGAAAGCCCTGGAGCAGCTTTTTACAGTGGGCGCTTTGACCGAGGTTCAGAAACGGCGATTCCGGCTTCATGTTTTTCAGGGACTCTCTACCCGGCAGATCGGTCGCATGGAAGGGACAAGCCATCAAGCCGTTGCCAAGTCCATAAACCTGGCGATTGCCAAACTTAAAAAATATTTTGCGGCACAGGGTTGACACCCCTGCGGTTTCAGGACGATAGGTGAAAGGCATTCTTTCGAGTGTTCTTCTTTCACCTGTACCTTGACAACCGCATACTCATTCATCAGTAACATCCCCCCTTTCCAGCTCGAAGAGCTAAAGCCGATTCAGGGGCCGCGCCATGATATACGGACATGATGAGCAGATCCCACCTGATTATCATAATTGGTCTTGCATACAATCCTGTCCTGTATGAGCGAGTAACGGCAGCCTGTAAAAACCGGGCAGCACCCGGCGCGGCCATGACCGGAAAGGGGCATAATGGTACTCCTGTCCAGCCACAGCCCTGCTTAAGATCAGAGTAGTCCATAACATTTGGAAACCATCTGGTTGCAGGATCACGCAATGGGGGCAGCTCGGAGAGATCCTCGGAGGGGTGAGATTCCCGTGGGCCGGTTCGCTGCCGGTCACTGATGACTTCCCAATATGTGCGGGGTGTCAAGGACAAATGGCACATAACAAGAAAACAAATCGGATTTTGTATTTCGCCGGAAATGGGGCAGGTCTTATGGCCTGCCCCGTTTTCCGGCTTACTTAATATTCAGGAGGTCAGTTTATGCGAAAGGCTATCCGGCGTGGCGATCTGTTCTATGCAGACCTGAACCCGGTGGTCGGCTCCGAGCAAGGCGGCATCCGCCCTGTCCTTGTTATCCAAAATGATGTGGGGAATCACTTTAGTCCTACCGTTGTTGCGGCAGCCATCACCAGCAGAAAAGCGAAGAACAGTCTGCCTACCCATATCCTACTTGAGAATGTGCCGGGGCTTGCGCCTACCTCTCTGCTTCTGTTGGAACAACTGCGGACAATAGACCGGAAGCGGCTCCGTGGTTACATTGGGCGTATCAGCAAAGAAAAAATGCTGGAGATAGATGCAGCCCTGGCAATCAGCATCGGCATAGGATACCCCAACGAAAGGAGGACTCACAATGTATGAAAATGACGGCGGACTACTCTCCCCCAGAGATGCCTACCGATTGATGTTAAAAGACTACCCGGATGTGATGGACATTGGTCAAATGTGTGAGGCGCTTGGCGTCAGTACAAAAACCGGGTACAAGTTACTTAAAGATGGGAAAATTGAGTACCTGAAAATTGGACGGGCTTACCGCATCCCCAAAGCCCACATTCTTCGTTATTTGAAAATCACCTGCTCCACTTTGGCGGAGTAGCAGGCTATGGTGTCGATCTTCACCGGATAGACGCAGAAAGTTAACAATTCTGACGCGGATTTACCTGGAGTTTTGTTCTGTCCGATGATACAATAAAGGTGTCATTGGTAGGTGAACTCAATACCGCAAAAGGAGGAACAGATCAGTATGCCAGCGGTACACCTGCAAGAAAACAGCAAACTAATCTCCGGCCATGTGGCCGAGAAAAAAGGGTATCTCTATTGGGTTCTAAACCTTACCGATGAGAACGGTAAGAGAAAGCCCAAATGGATTCCCACCCATAAGAAAGTCAAGGGCAATAAGACCTGGGCAAACAATATGCTTCCCACCATCCGAAAAGAATGGACGGAAAAGCTGCTTCAGGAGGCTACGGCCTCACAGCAGTCGGCTTCTCCGTCTGGCCCGTCATCCGCAGCGATTTCCTTTGTGGATTTCCTGTACCAGTGGCTTGAGTACAAGTACAAGTCTGCTACCGGACGGGTGATGGACAGCAAGCCCATTGAACTCTCGACCTATTCGGGATACGAACAACAGCTTAACAACCCCATCGCCCCGTATTTCCGAGAGCATCCTGTCGCCCTTTGTGACCTTACCAAACAAGATATTCTCGCTTTTTATGAGAAAGAATTGGAACGGGTCAAGCCGACCACCGTTAAACATTACCACGCTCTGATTCATGGGGCGTTGAATTATGCGGTTGACAAAAATCTGATTCCAAGCAATCCGGCTGACCGGATTATCATTTCCAAGCCTGAACCCTTCAAGGGTGACTACTACCTGGATTCGGAAGTCCTGAATCTGTTTGAAGTTATCAAGGGGCATAAGATCGAGCTGGTAGTTCTACTGACTGCTTTTTACGGCCTGCGCCGCAGTGAGGTTATCGGTTTGAAATGGAGTGCCTTTGACTTCAACCATAACTGCTTCTCCATTCGGCATACGGTAACAACCTGCAATGTAAAGGGAGAGCGGGTCACGATTAAGAAGGACAAGGCAAAGAACAAATCCAGTCTGCGGACTTATCCATTGATTCCTTTTTTGAAAGAACGGTTAGGTCAGTTTACAAGGAACTACACGCAGACCACGAAACGGGGGCTGCTGACAACAAATAAAGGATGAGTATCAAGCACCGGGAAAGTGCGAGATATTCAGCCTGTTTTGTTGTCCAGGGTTTCCAAAGGGGCTTGCCCCTTGGCACACGACTTTGCTTGCAAAGTGTAGTGTGTTATACGCTCTGTCTGCGTTGCTGCGAAAATGAGGTTGCCGCCGGGGAGGGCAAGGGCATTTGAAGCAGCAGGAAAACAAAGCTGTGATTGTGTGGCATAGAGCCGCAAGCACAGGGTTGGTTTCATCAGCAGACAGGGCGTATATGAAAGCCCCCGTTCCTCGTCCTACGCCGGACTTCGGGACAAAATGTCCCTAACTTGTGGACACACTCACGAAAAAGCAGAGGGATTTTTCTCTTAAAATTGAAATGGGCGGGAAGCCATTTTAGGGCTTTCCCGCCTTGATTGCCTATCAGCAAAGACGGGCGGGACTGTCAACGGCGGCGCATTTGTGCGCCGTTCATCTTGACCGTTGACTGGCTCGGCTGGCTTTGCTATCTGCTTGATGAACTGGAAGCTGACCTATTACAAGGGGGGATACCTATTACCTATCATAATTTAGCTTATTCAATAAAATTGGATTAGGATTTTTCGACACCCACAAAACAGCAAGTTCACAAAGACGGTCGGTTATTTGTTCATCATCATCGCCTTTAGCGTGAATGCTTGATGTCAGCTTTTTTGTCTCACTTAACTCGTGTTCGGAAAGCGGTGTACCGGACGAAAAATGCATGAGCAACGCATCCAACATTTTCCGATAATTTCTATCCCAGTTTGCACCGCCGTTCCTGTATAATTCATCTCGTATACGTCCTGTTATGCGAACAACTTCGCCCTGTACGGTTTGCGCTGCACCACTGGATGGAACTAACAGTTGCCAAAGCACCTCATATTGTTTTTCCCAAGATTCATCTGTCACAATAATAGGAGAGACTCCATCGTGCATTTGACGCTTTGCAATGGGAGCTACATCAAACAAAGTATAGAGTTTTTTTAGTCCGGCGTCTGCTTCGGAAAGATAGTTTTTGTTAAAGTTGTCTCTGTGAAATTCAAATTCTTCGCCAATTCGCTTAACACTTTCAATCATATCCGATGTAATTTTTGCCCCTGCCTCTAACAATATAATAGAAATCTCAGCCATTTTCGATATGTCTGCATTGCGGCAGACCGCAAGGGAAGATTCAAGCGGCGTTTGTTTCATATCATTTTCCACATGAATATTTGCCCCGTTTTCCACCAAAAAGCGTACAGTATCTGCACGAAAAAAACTTGCTGCGGTATGCAACGGTCTGTTCCCGTACCGGTCAGGCTTCTCCATATCGGCGCCAAGCTCAAAAAGTAATTTTACAGTGTCACGCCCTCCTGTAGATTGCACATATAAAGGGGAACGTCCATAATCGTTTTCTATGTTGACATCCAGACCTTGTTCAACAAGCCAGCGAACGAGTTCATTAGGAACCCCATAATAATGCAATGCCGTATTCATACCATATCGCCCATCGTAGGTGGCAGATAGTTCGCATAGATTATAGATTGCTTTAAGTTTCTCAATATCGCCTATTTCGATAAGTTCTTTAAAGTCTTTTGGCAGTGTAACTCTTTTCTTTTTTGCCATATTCTATCCCCTCCATAACTCCCGATTTGTTGTTCTCTTACTTCCGCCCCCGTTGTGGGTTTGGATTTTTCAGCAAGTCCGACTTCTGTGCAATCTTTTTCAGCCACTTCTTTTCGTCCTCGGATAGCTTCTTGTAGTTCAGTTTAAGCCGTTTACAGATAAACGCCAAAGACGCTTGTTCCGGGTCGCTGTCCTCTTTGGCGGTTTCCTCGGCGGTCTGCAAAAAATCTTCCAGAGGATTGTCCTCCGGGACGCTGAAAAAATCGTCCTTATGTGCTTCTCGTAGGTCAAGAGCTATCTTGTTTATGTCCTGCTGTATCACATAGCGGCAAAAGCTGTCATCATCAATATGGGCGGCGATAAGCTGTCGTAACTGCGGGTCGGACAAGCCGGGATTGTACTGCTTCATAATGGTTGCGCTCACAGCGTCTACAATGGCGTTTGCGCTCTGCACCTGTTTGCCAGCGATACCGTTCACATAGATTTCAAGGTCAGCCATCAGCCGGGGGAAATCCGGGTGCGCCGCCAGCTCACACAAGAGGGAATTATCCACCAGCCCACTTTTCAAGAGTTCAATCATATCATCACTCAAACGCAGGTCTGCAAGATCGGCGTTTGGGTGATTTTTTGTTTGAGAACGCCCCAGCAGATAATCAACAGTCACTTCATAAAACTTTGCTAACTCAATAAGGGCATAATGGCTGATGTCCTTGAAATTATCCCCCTCATAACTGCCCAGCGCCGACTTGGAGAGATGTGTTTGCTCTGCAAGCTGTTCCAGCGTCAGCCCACGCTCCACACGCAGGTCTTTCAATCGTTCTTGTATGGATAGTTCCATGCTCTCCCTCCTTGTCTACTTAATATATGACGACTTAACTTCCTAAACAGTTTATAATTTCTTCTATTTCCATACAAGCATCCTCAACCCTGATTGCTGTTTCCTCGCTAAAGAAGCGGCTTCCTCCCGCTAATTGGTCAATCAAGCTAATTAACACTTCAACATCACAATTCAAAATAAATCCCTGTGTTCTCCACTTTGGCATTTCAATAAGGATTTGATTTTTAATTTCTAAATATTTCGTTTCGTCAAAAGTATTTTCACATCTTAATTTTACCAGAAAACTATCTTCTGCATTTATTAAATCACTTAATTTTGACATAGAGCCCTCCCTAAACGAAAATGGCATTCTGTTTTTTCCATTTTACCATAATTCCGAGAGCGTGGAAATAGAGAGTTTTCCGGGCTGATTTCCGACCTTATGGATATACGGGGCGGGCGGTCTTTTAGGTGTAGACTTAGGGTAGTTCATCGATGAGCTGCACCTTGAAAAATGAATAACCGTCCGAAAAGGAATACCCTGACAGGGGAAGCACCGCAACGAGCCACTTCGGGACAAAATGTCCCGAAGTCCGGGGAGCGTGCCAACGCTGGAACACGCCGCAGGAATGGGGCAGGAAGCCTTTTCGGGGAGAACGGCTAAGGAAAAATGGAGGGAACACATGAGAGAGAACCCATTTAAACGACTGCCGCCCATAGAGCGCAGGCAGGACGGTTCCCTTTACCGCATGACACCGGCACAGAGGAAACAGGCAAACGCCCTGATCCGTCGGGAGTGCTGCTGTTATGAGGACGGGAACTGTATGCTCCTTGACGATGGGGACACCCACACTTGCCCCCAGACCATTTCTTTCTCGGTCTGCTGTAAGTGGTTCCGCTGGTCGGTCTTGCCGCAAATCGGAATGCTGGAAGCAGAGATTTTCCGGGATAAGGAGCTAAAACGCTGTGCGGTCTGCGGCAGAGTGTTCGTCCCAAAGTCCAACCGGGCGAAATACTGTCCCGACTGCGCCGCCAGAGTTCACAGGCGGCAGAAAACAGAAAGTGAACGGAAAAGGAGGTCTACTGTGGACAGTTAGGGGCTGAAAGGTCCTTGATTTACAAGGCTTTGCAAGCACAGAACATGGGCAGGCAATAGAAACTACCGTCTGCCCCAGAAAAAGGGCTTCTAACCGTCCACAAAACACGATATGACAAACACCATTTATATCCATCAGCCGGAAAAGGCGGTCAACTTTACCCGGCTTCCTAATTTCCTTTTTGAAGCCCCCACATTCACCCCCCTGTCCAACGAAGCAAAGGTACTGTATGCCTTTATCCTGCGCCGGACAGACCTGTCCCGGAAAAATGGCTGGGCAGACGAATACGGGCGGATTTACCTCTACTATCCCATCAACGAGGTAGTGGAGCTGCTCCACTGTGGACGGCAGAAAGCGGTCAACACCCTGCGGGAACTGCAATATGCCGGACTGGTGGAGATCCAGAAGCAGGGCTGTGGAAAACCCAACCGTATTTACCCAAAATCCTACGAAGCGGTTCCAAACACCGACTTCAAGAAATCCGGTTATAGAACACCGGAGGACTGAAAACCGCACTCCACAAGTACGATAATCAATCCTCTTGAAGTACGAAAACCGGACGGTATATAGAAATACAGAGATAAAAATATTGATTTATATTCTATCCATTCCCTTCCTATCTGAGATATTTTCTGCGGGATTTTCCTGTGGAAAAGTCCCGGAAAGGAATGGAATGGGGAAAGGAGTTTCATGGCACAACACGCAATTTTGCGATTTGAAAAACACAAAGGCAATCCGGCAAGACCGCTGGAAGCCCATCACGAACGGCAAAAGGAACAGTACGCCAGCAATCCCGACATTGACACCAGCCGGAGCAAGTACAACTTCCATATCGTTAAGCCAGAGGGCAGGTACTACCACTTCATTAAAAGCCGCATTGAACAAGCTGGCTGCCGTACCCGTAAGGACAGTACCCGGTTTGTGGATACACTGATTACCGCCAGCCCGGAGTTTTTCAAGAAGAAGTCCCCAAAGGAAATACAGGAATTTTTCCAGAGGGCGGCTGATTTCTTAATCAGGCGGGTAGGGAAAGAAAATATCGTGTCGGCGGTGGTACACATGGACGAGAAAACGCCCCACCTGCATTTGGTCTTTGTCCCGCTGACAGAGGACAACCGCCTGTGTGCAAAGGAGATTATTGGGAACAGAGCCAACCTCACAAAATGGCAGGACGATTTTCACGCCTATATGGTGGAGAAATATCCCGACTTGGAGCGTGGAGAAAGTGCCAGCAAGACAGGCAGGAAGCATATCCCCACCCGTCTGTTCAAGCAGGCGGTCAATCTCTCCAAACAGGCAAGAGCCATTGAAGCCACGCTGGGCGATATTACCCCGTTCAACGCCGGAAAGAAGAAAGAGGAAGCCCTCTCCCTGCTGAAAAAGTGGTTTCCGCAGATGGAGAACTTCTCCGGTCAGCTCAAAAAATACAAGGTCACGATAAGCGACCTTTTGGCAGAAAATGAACAGTTGGAAGCCAAAGCCAAAGCCAGCGAAAAAGGCAAGATGAAAGATACGATGGAACGGGCAAAGCTGGAAAGCGAGCTGAAAGACATTCAGCGGCTGGTAGACCGTATCCCGCCGGAGGTGCTGGCAGAACTGAAACGGCAGCAGCGGCACACAAGGGAACGGTGATTGATGACAGAAAACATTTCACGCCGCAGCATGGCGGCACTGCACTTTGAAAATTAAATATGGAGTCCTGCAAACAAAAGTCAATAGCTGAAATAAAAAAAGTCCCGCAAAAATTGCGCGACTGAAAAAGGGCATGACAAAACAAGCTGGAGAAAAAGCTTCGCCAGCCGGG
>NZ_JADKZI010000003.1 GCF_017811815.1 Flavonifractor sp. AGMB03687 | reverse complement strand
TCCCAAGCAGAAGATTCAGAAAGGTTGTTTTACCTCGTCCGTTTCTGCCCACAAAACCAAGCTTCCAATCGGTATCAACCTGGAAACTGACATTTTCAAAAACATTATCATTACTTGTCGGATATGAAAACGTAAGGTTTTCAATTTTAATCATTGACATAAATATTATCCTCCTTTGCGTGTCATACGATACAAAGTCGGTTCGGTGAATGTTTACTCCGTATAGATTTCACCAAAAGGAACCGACACTATACGGAGTGAATCATGTGTAACTATCTGTTCTGCACTATTCATAAAGCACCTCCAAAACAAAATAAGAGCCGCAAGAAAGTTTATCCTTGCAGCTCGTCATAGCATAATAACACCACTAAGCAAAAGTGGCAACAGCACTATATTGAGTAAGATAGACATATAACTTTCTTGCAATAGACACAATAATGCCAAAGTATAGCACTACCGCATATTTTGATTTTATTTGCAAGAAAAGTTAATCATCTTCCCACCTCTTTCTAAATTTTAAAATATTATACCATAAATCGCAGGCAAATACAAGTGGTTATAAAAATTTAACAAATCGCTTATAATACAATCATATAACTTTACGCATTCCTTACTGACCGTAAAATTCAAATTTTCTGTTCCCTATAAAACTAATTTATTGGGATTTACCAAATCGCCAAACAACGATTGATCGAACTATCAAGTTCTCTACTTGCCATGATTATAGCACGTGGATATGAATAATTCTACCAGCTAAACAAGGTTGTATTTTCCTATGTAAAGCCGCAGCCGAAACTGCGGCTTCCCGACAAATTGTCGGATTACTGGATGGAGGACAACCTGACAAGCACTTCTTTCATATCCGTCCAGATTTCTTCCAGGCGCACCTGTAGGTCGTTGATGTCGGCTTCGTAGATGCTGCCGGTTTCATTGGCTCGTTTTGCGTACTGGTTCAGGTTGTTGGAGCAGATTCGCAGAAGCGAAACCAGTGCCTTCACATCCTGTAAATCCAGATTGATACAGTAGCCGTCCAGAGCCATCTTTCTCAGATATGCCCCCATGCTTCGGATGCCAAGCTCGTCCATCTTCTGATGGATTCGCTCGACTTCCTCCTTGGATGCCAGGAAATGAACATCCTGGTCACGCTTTGCCATTACAACACCTCCTCGTAGCTCTCAGAGCGTTTTACCGGCGGGATATGCTCAGACTTGGATTTCAGATCAGCCAGAACAGAGGGGCGTTCCGCTTCGCTTTTTTCGGCTCGGTTTTCCACCGTATCTTCCATATTCAGCGCCGCATCCAGCTCCGCAAGCCGCTGACTTTTTGCCACAAGTTCCGCTTCCTGGGGGAATGGTTTTCCAAGTTCTGCTTTTGCAGCTTCCTGCTGATTGTAGAGATTGGTCAGTTGTTCATTGGCTCTTTCCAACCGCTCAGGAATGCCAGAAAGTGCGTTATCCAATCGGGTGATATTTCCCCTGGCATCCGTGCCAAGGGCTACACGGTGGCTCATAGAGCCTTTCAGAACGATGTCAAACTCACTTCGGAAGCTGTCATAGGAAAGCTCCATCTGAAATCCTCGGTAACTGCCCAGCAGAACCGGATCAGCACCTTTTGTCTCCTTACAGGCGGCAAGAATGATTTCACCGGCATCGGCTTTTTCCGCATAGTGCTTTCCCATGATTTCCATACCACAGAATCCCTCGGAGATCTGCGGATGTGCCTCCACGGTCTTGATGTCCGCTTCAAAGCCATGGATATAACCAGTCTGCTTTTCAATCTCAGCCGGGAAGTATTTCAGGAGCTTATCCTCCATGCGGTACTGCTGGCTCTGGTGGTCAGCTTTCAGCACTTTCAGCCTTGCTACATCAATATCCAAGTCCATCTTTTCCTTGATGAGCGGATTACCGGCGCACAGTGCTTTGATCTCCGCATAGGAAAGTGCCTGCTCATCCACATCGTCACAGGAACGAACCGGAGATTTGGAGGTCATAATCTGAGAGATAAATTTCTGCTTATTCTCCAGGGTCTGGTACAAATATGCGTCGAAGGTTCCCTCGGTCACATACTGATAGACCTGAACCTCTTTATTCTGGTTGCCCTGACGGATGATACGACCGTTTCTCTGGGTCATATCAGACGGACGCCAGCCCACATCCAGATGGTGAACCGCCACCAGTTTGTCCTGCACATTGGTTCCTGCGCCCATTTTCTGCGTACTGCCAAGCAGCACACGCACCTGCCCGGTACGAACCTTGGCAAAGAGTTCTTTCTTTTTTGCTTCGGTATCCGCATCGTGAATAAAGGCGACTTCCTCGGCAGGTACACCGTTTGCGATCAACTTGGTTTTGATGTCGTCATAGACATTGAAGGTGCCATCGTTTTTTGGTGTCGAAAGGTCGCAGAACAATAACTGTGTCAGCTTGTCTGCCTGACCTTCCTGCCAGATACGGAGGACATTTCCCACACAGGCATTGAGCTTGCTGTTCGGGTCATCCGGCAATAGCGGGTTCATCAGCCGCTGATCCAGTCCCAACTTTCGCCCATCGCTGGTAATCTTGAGCATATTGTCCACAGACGGGTCAATAATACCGGCATGAACATCCGCAGCTCTTTCGGAAAGGGAAGCAACCATATCCTTCTGATACTCAGAGGGCTGCACCACAACCGTCTCGAATTTCGCTTCGGGAACCGGAAGATTCAGCTGGTCAGAGGTCTTAATGTCGGCTACTTCCTTGAACATATTCATCAGTTCAGGAAGATTGAAGAACTTGGCGAATCGGGTTCTGGCACGATAGCCGGTTCCTTCAGGAGCCAGCTCAATGGCCGTCGTTGTCTCGCCAAAGGTGGATGCCCAGGAATCGAAGTGGGTCAGGTTCTTCTTCTGGAGCGTACCATACTGGAGATAGCGCATGACCGTGTAAAGCTCGGTCATAGAGTTGCTGACCGGAGTGCCGGTGGCGAAGATAACGCCACGACCGCCGGTGATCTCGTCCATATAACGGCATTTCATAAACATATCCGAAGATTTCTGGGCTTCGGAAGTGGACAGACCTGCCACATTTCTCATTTTGGTGTAGAGGAACAGGTTCTTGAACGCATGGCTCTCGTCCACGAACAGCCGGTCAACACCCAACTGCTCAAATGTGATGACATCATCCTTTCTGTCGGCGGCAAGGAGCTTATCCAGTCTGGCTTCCAGAGATTTTCTGGTTTTCTCCATCTGCTTGATGGTAAAATTCTCACCACGCTGATATTTCAGTTCTGCGATTGCGCCCTCAATCTCATCAATCTGTTCCTGCAACTGCCGTTCCTGTCGCTCTGCAGACAGCGGAATCTTCTCAAACTGGCTGTGACCGATGATACCCAACTTCCCCCAGAAACAGGCGGGTGCGTTCACCTTTATCGCCCACAGGGGAATTGTGAGTCAGAACATCGAAGATTATCATGTGTTTGGTGTTATCATCGAAACGAGCCAAATCCAGATAGGTGTGACCCTTATATTCCTTGGCACCATCCAGAATGCGGCGTCGCTCCATAAGGTCTCCGATAGTGGAACTTCGCTTTTCCATAATACCTCCTTACAGTGAATCCCTGTCGGGACTGCTCTTTTGGGGAGTGGAAACCGTTTTTTCAGGTGCATCCGCTTTCTTTACCTTGTCATCAGGCAAAGGCAGAGCCATGATACTGCGTCCCATACGAACAAACATTTCAGGCTGATGGAAGTGTTCCTCAAACTGCTTCATCAGCTCCGGAGAAAGGGAAGAAAAATCCTCTTCACCCAAACCGACCACCAGAAAATCACCGGCGATAATGTCGTAGATCTCGCCGTCCTCGTCCCGCAGCGCACGATTCAAGTCTTTCCCCATGATTTTTCCCTCATCGTACATCACCAATGCAACAGGCTCATTAAAAGGGTAAACGGCTTCAATGTCGCCGCCGACAGCTTTCTGCAAATCCTCCAAATCGCAGCCGATCTGAACCTGCTGGGGATACATGTGGGGCTTTACCAGAAGAACCGTCATTGTCTCAGCCTGTTCCTGCTGAACCTCACGTTCCTCTGTAGTACCAAACTCAACGCCGGTAAAGTTCTCGGAGTCCAGAATATACTCGGAATTGTAGTAGGCTGTTCTGACCTGTTCCTCTGCATCGGCACGGGACTCGGCTTCCACCGTTACCGTCTTTTCCAGCGTTTCCGTGATTTTTACATCGTATTCCTTCAAACTTCGTTACCTCCATTTCCTCAGATATAAGAAAAGCGACCATCCATGAACCTGTTACAGTTCATAAATAGTCGCTTCATGTTCCCACTGGGGAACACACATAGATTCCAGTTCCTCGATCAGTGCCTCCGGGGAAAAGAACAAATCCTCCGCACTTTTCAAAATCTTTTTGAAAGCCCGGTACTCCGTCACATAGCCGGTATCATCAGACCCGATCAGCATTGACACACAGCGGACAATGGCAAAGTTCATATCCTCCATAAGCCACAGTTCGGTTTCATAGGTGGTTTTGATTTCATCCAAAACCGCCTGTTCCACATCGGAAATAATGAGACAGGCACGCTGGTCAAACAGTTCCATGCCACGGTAATTGAAGCATTTCTCATAGCCACCGGCTACGGAATACTGATATACCGTCTGTGCCGCACCTCTCAATGCGGTACAAACCTCCGGCAGACACAAACCTCCGGCATAGCCGATCTCATCTTCATCATACCCCTCATAATCTTCGGGAGAAAACAACTCGAACAGCCAGTCGATTGCTTTGCTTATTTCTCTTTCATTAAACATCGGGATTCACCTTACCTTTCCATAGATTTCTCTCGTTTCTTCTGCCACTGTTCCAGCAGCTGAATGATTTTATCCTCCATCTGCTTGCTGGTGTAGGACTTCGGGAAGTATTTCCGCAGGGAGTCGGTTTTGAATGTCACCCTGTCCAGCTCGCCCTTTTTGACCTCGTTCATAATCTCGCACATGGCATCCAGAGTACACTCGCCCTCCTGTGCCAGTTTTTTGATTCTCTGCGCCTGTGAAAGAGAAGGAGCAGCCTGAGCATAGTCCATTGCGGAAAGAAAATGCTGCTGTTCTTCTCTTGCGAGATAGGAAAGCTCCACGGCAGGATTGAATTTGAGTTGTCCGTTATCCACCATATCTAACAATTCAGGAATAAGTTCTGTCAGGCGGATATATCGCTGAACATTTTTATAGCTCTCGCCCGTACCCTCGGCAACTTTTTCTACCGACCACAACTTCTGGACAACTTGTCCAGAAGTTAAATCTGAACGCTGTCCCTGATGTTTAATCGCATCCAGCTTCATCTTATAAGCGTAAGCTCTTTCACTCGGCAGAATAGTTTCCCGCTGTAAATTCGCATCTACCATTAAAATTATGGCGGCATCATCATCCAAATCACGGACGATAACAGGCATGGTTTCTTTCCCGGCAAGTTCTGATGCACGGTGTCGCCTGTGACCAGAGATAATCTCATAGCCGCCATCCGGGTCGGGACGGACAATCGCCGGGGTGAGAACACCGAAGTCACTGACACTCTCAACCGTTTTCTTCATATCCTCATCGTCTACCACCCGGAAGGGATGTCCTTCAAAGGGGTGCAGCTCAGAAAGCGGGATTTCCTGCACACGTTCCTGCTGGGCTTCGGCTCGTGATTGGTCGGTCGAGAAAATATCATCGTACCCCTTCAAGCTGATGTTTGCGCCTTTTTTCTGCATTCTTTAACACCTCCTTTGTCAGCACCCGGTAGGCATCAGCCACTTTGCCTTTGGGGTCGTGCTTAAAGATACTGGCTCCTTCCGCACTGATTTCCTCCGCACGGACGGAACGGGGAATGTCTGTCTTGTAGACTTTCAGTTTTCCTCCATAACTTTCCCGGATCAGATTGCTGATGTCTTTGGAATAATTGGTTCTGCTGTCCACCATCGTCAGAAGAATACCCTCGATTTTCAATTTGGGGTTGATTTGCCGTCTGACCTTGTTGATGGTTTCCAGCAGCTGTTCCAAGCCCTTTGCCGGAAGATATGCCGCCTGAACAGGTATCAGCACATTATCCGCAGCTGCCAACGCATTGACTGTCAGCATACCCAAAGAGGGCATACAATCCAGAAGAATGTAGTCATAATTCTGCTTGACCGTATCCAGGTACTGACGGAGAATGGTTTCCCGGCTCATGGCATTGACCAGGGAAACCTCTAAGCCTGACAGTTCAATATTGGCAGGCATCAAGTCCACACCTTCCGGGTGATGAAGAATGCCTTCGCCGGGGGCAATCGGCTTTTCCATCATAATCTTTCCCATCATGTCGGAAAGGGTGGGAAACAAGGTATCCGGGAACGGATTTCCCAGACTGACTGTTAAAGAAGCCTGTGGATCTGTGTCTACCAACAAAACCTTTTTGCCCTCCATTGCCAGTCCCACACCCAAATTTTCCGTGGTTGTGGTCTTGCCCGTGCCGCCTTTCTGATTGACTACGGCGATAACTGTCGCTTTTTTCGCCAATATTCATCACCTCGCATTCTTTTATGTGTGCGCTTCATGTTTACCACCTCCCTCCAAGTTTCCCCGAAGCCATATCATGCCTGACCTTTGCGTCATAGTGGGCGCTTATGGTGTAGGGGGCATTGTATATCGAAGCAAGTAAATACTGCTTGATATTGCGAACATCGGTTGTGTTCTCTTTGAAAGAACTCATTACAAATCTGATGTGTTCAGAATCCAGCTTCATAAAACTGCTTTTTACAATTTCAATGGGCTTATCATCACTGGCAATTCGTATTTGCTTGCGGTTACTGCACATGACCTCAACAATCAGATGCAGTATCAGATCGAGTATCTCATGGTCATACGGATAATCCTGTTTCAGATAGTCCATGGAAAGCTGTTCATAAAAATACTGATAATATCGGGTAAATTCGTCAGTCCCATCAGCTTCCTTTCCGCAAAAACAGGAAGGAAAGAAAGGATCAATATCACTCAAATCAATATATTTAATATCAGTATTATTACCTTGTCCTTTTGACAGTTCCTGAATTGTGTTTTTAACAACTCCAGAATTGTCCTTTTGACAATTCAAGAATTGTCTTTCCACAGAACCGGAAATGAAGTTCTTTACATAGATCAGGTTCGGTTTCCCAAGTCCCTGTCGCTTGCGTTCTATCAGACCGCATTTCTTTTCCAGCTCATCCAGCAGCTTCACCGCTTTCTTTTCAGCACAGCCTAACGCACCTTTGATTTCTTCAATCGTGAAGATGATATAGACACGGCCTTCCTCGTCCAGCCAACCGTTCCGGGCTGAGAGGTTCATGCGGTCAAGCAGAATGCCGTAAAGCAGCTTGGCATCGGTTGATACATTCCAGAAGCAATCCTCGGTGAATAGCACCTTCGGAACACGGTAGAATGCGAACATCTCCGCTTGCTGCCCATAGAAATAATCATACGTCACTCATCCTCACCACCTCTTTCTGCGGGAAATACTCTTTTTTCAGAGGGGTTCTGCGGAAAGTCGTATCCTTCAGTTTATACGGACATCTGACAAAATAGCAGAAGCGGTACTTCCATCGGGGTTGATAATACTCGCAGTCTTTGCAACATTTCGGCTTGTCACGGCGATTGCGTTCATACTCATACATATCAACGCACCCCCACTTCCTTCATAATCTTCCTGGTACACCAGCCGATGCAGGGATGATCCCGCCCATAAGGACAACCTTCACATTCCGACTTCGGCTTTGGGGATACGGAGATTAAGTAGTAACAGTTTTCTTCGCCCAGACAGCAGCCCGTTTTATTGTTTTTCCAAAAATGACAGTAGCGGCAGTCGTTTGGCTTGTCTGGGGAATAGACGATTTTACTCAAAAATCAAACCTCCAATCTTTCAGATTTACCCATGAATTTTGGGCATAAAAAAAGAGCATCTATCCATCCCCGATACAGGGGCAAATAGACGCTCTATGTACATGGTAGTATTCAATTTTATTTCTTATAACGGCTTAGCACTCGGAACATCCGCCTTTTGAATTAGCAAGGTTTTTAGCACGTTTTTTCGCCTAATTAGCTGGAAGCGCATTTTCATTAGCAAAAACGGCCCTTTTTCTGCTAATTATTAGCAGAAATTTTTGTCTTATCACAGCAGTTCGATTTTTTAGGGCTTGTCAAAAATCAGAATTTGAAGTGAAATTCGGAACCATAATTCAGTTTCCGTAATCACAACGGGATTTGATAAAAAAAGCCGAAAACCCTTGAAAACAAAGGCTTTCGGCGTTGTTAGCTGGCGTCCCAAAGAGGACTTGAACCTCCGACCCCACGCTTAGGAGGCGTGTGCTCTATCCAACTGAGCTATTGGGACGTATTTAATTTTTTTGTCAGCCTCCGTAATTATCGGACTCAGCTCCCAACTAAGGTTTTTCCAAGGTGAGCGTTGTAACGTAACCTTAGGAGGCGGACCCTCTATCCCGGTGAGGTACGGGGGCTTATACAACAAATATTCAATTTTCAGGCTTCACAGGATTCGAACGAACTGCCGCTTAGGAGGGGTGCGCTCTATCCTATTGAGCTACTGGCGCATATGAAATTGTGGGAGAGCGAACGCCTCCCCGCCGGGAGTCCGGCGTACCGAGTGTTTTGCGGAGCAAAACCTCGATGCCGGGGGAATTTATTTCCCCCGCGCAAATCAAAGGATGGGTACCCAAACCGGCTGGCCGGTTTGGGAACGAAATCCGCCGATACCGAATTATTGTAACCCAATTTCCGGTTGGTGTCAACGCTGACGGGGGGAAACATGCGGGTTTTTGGTGGTTTTTTTGCGGAAAGCTGTTGCATCGTCCGCAGGGCATGCAGTATAATTAAGAGTCGAGCTTATTAGAATATTGCATACACCCAGTTGTATGCCTTTTTGCGGGATATTTGCCGGGAAACCCAGGGCCCCGGCGGTCTTGCCAGTATATCGGGAGGAAAGTTTACATGCAGAACGAGAAATTACGCAACGTAGCCATCATCGCCCACGTCGACCATGGCAAGACCACCCTGGTGGACGAAATGCTCAAGCAGGGCGGCATCTACCGTGAGAACCAGGCCACGGTGGAGCGCGTCATGGACTCCAACGATCTGGAGCGTGAGCGCGGCATCACCATCCTGGCCAAGAACACCGCCGTCCACTACAAGGACGTGAAGATCAACATCGTGGACACCCCGGGCCACGCCGACTTCGGCGGCGAGGTGGAGCGCATCCTGAAGATGGTCAACGGCGTTATCCTGCTGGTGGACGCCGCCGAGGGCCCCATGCCCCAGACCCGCTTCGTGCTGTCCAAGGCCCTGGAGCTGGGCCACAAGGTCATCGTAGTGGTCAACAAGATCGACCGCCCCGACCAGCGCATCCATGAGGTCATGGACGAGGTGCTGGAGCTGCTGCTGGACCTGAACGCCACCGACGAGCAGTTCGAGTCTCCCACCCTGTTCTGCTCCGGCCGTCAGGGCACCGCCTCCTACTCTCCCGACCAGCCCGGTACCGACCTGGTGCCTCTGTTTGAGACCATCATCAACTATATCCCCGCCCCCGAGGCCGATGTGGACGCCCCCTTCCAGATGCTGGTGTCCTCCATCGACTACAACGAGTTCGTGGGCCGGATTGCCATCGGCCGCATCGAGCGGGGCACCGTGAAGCAGAACCAGGAGATCGTGGTGTGCAACTACCACGATCCCGACGCTGCCCCCAAGAAGGCCAAGGCCACCGCTCTGTATCAGTTTGACGGCCTGGGCAAGGTGCCCGTCACCGAGGCCGACGCCGGCAACATCATTGCCATGAGCGGCATCGGCGAGATCACCATCGGCGACACCATCTGCGCCCCCGATGCCGTGGAGCCCATCGAGTTCGTTAAGATCTCCGCTCCCACCATCGAGATGACCTTCTCTGTCAACGACTCTCCCTTCGCCGGCAAGGAGGGCAAGTTCGTCACCTCCCGCCAGCTGCGTGAGCGTCTGTTCCGTGAGACCATGAAGGACGTGTCCCTGCGGGTCACCGAGACCGACTCCACCGACGCCTTCAACGTGGCCGGCCGCGGCGAGATGAGCCTGTCCATTCTCATCGAGACCATGCGCCGTGAAGGCTACGAGTTCCAGGTGTCCCCGCCCCGCGTGCTCTTCCAGGAGATCGACGGCAAGAAGTGCGAGCCCATCGAGCGCCTGGTGGTGGACGTGCCCTCCGACAGCGTGGGCGCCGTTATCGAGAAGATCGGCTCCCGCAAGGGCGACCTGCTGGAGATGACCCCCGTGGGCGACCGTATGAAGATCGAGTTCCTGGTGCCCTCCCGCGGCCTGTTCGGCTACCGCAACGAGTTCCTCACCGACACCAAGGGCGAGGGTATCATGGCCTCTGTCTTTGAGTGCTACGCTCCCATGAAGGGCGAGATCCAGCGCCGCAACTCCGGCTCCCTGGTGTCCTTCGAGACCGGCGAGAGCGTGACCTACGGCTTGTTCAACGCCCAGGAGCGCGGCGTGCTCTTCATCGGCGCCGGCGTGCCTGTCTATGCCGGCATGGTGGTGGGCGAGACCCCCAAGCAGGAGGATATCTCCGTCAACATCTGCAAGAAGAAGCAGCTGACCAACATGCGTGCTTCCGGCTCCGATGAGGCCCTGCGCCTCACCCCGCCCCGCCAGATGTCCCTGGAGCAGTGCCTGGAGTTCCTGGCCGACGACGAGCTGCTGGAGGTCACCCCCCAGAACCTGCGCCTGCGCAAGCGCATCCTCAGCCACGCCGACCGTATGAAGGCTCTGAAGGGCGGCAAGTAATTGATTCCGCAACGGTAAAAAGGCGGCCCATCTCGTTACGAGATGGGCCGCCTTTTGATGTTTTTTACAGCTGCTGCTTGCGCTGGAGCCGGATGTCCTCGCCGTAGAAGGGGAGGACCCGGTACTCGCCCTCCAGCCGGGAGGAGATCTGGGGGGTGTAGCGCTGGCGCACCTGGGTCATGGTCAGGTTGGAGGAGATCACCGTCTGCTTGTTGGCCATGAGCCGGGCGTTGATGAGGGTGTACAGGGCGGACTGGACGAAGGGGGTGGTGAGCTCGCTGCCCAGATCGTCCAGGATGAGCAGGTCACAGCCCAGGTACCGCTTGGTCTCGTCCTTGGCTTCCTCGGCGTCCAGCCGGTCCCGGGCAAATTTCTGCTCCTCAAACCGGGCAAACACGTTGACCGCCGTGTCGTACACCACGGAAAAGCCGTTTTCCGACACCGTGCGGGCGATGCAGGCGGACAGGAAGGTCTTGCCCAGTCCCGGCGCGCCCGAAAGGAAGAGATTGCGCAGCTTGAACCGCCCGAACTTTCGGGCGTAGTTGGAGCACAGGTCGAAGATGAACTCCATGTTCTCCCGGGGGGAGAGGGCCTCTCCCGGCCAGGGCAGGGGAGAGTAGTAGTCCATGGAGAAGGTCTCGAAGGACTGCTCTCCCAGGTCCAGCAGCTTGGACAGCTCCTTGATCTGCTCCTCGCCGCACAGCTTTTTCAGACAGGTACACATCTGGGCCCCCACCCAGCCGGTGTCGTTGCACTTGGGGCAGGCGGGCTGCTCGTCCAGGGCGTCGGCCCCCCAGCCGTTCTGGAGGAGCAGGTGGGTGCGCTCGGCCTGAAGGGACAGGTTGTGGTCCTTGATGACCTGAATGGAGGGGGCCGGGTCCCGGCCCTCCCGCAGGGAGGAGGCGATGATCTGGTACACCGTCCCCTTCAGCTCCTTGTCGATCTCCCGGAGCCGGGGCAGCTGGGCATAAATCTCCGCCTTGCGGCGGGTAAGGGCTTCCTCCCGCTGGCGCCGGCCGGCCTCCAGCCGCCGGGTGGCCCGGTAAAGCACGCTGGCCTCGTATCCCATGGCTTATCCCTCCTTGTCCCGTTCCTTCTCCTGCCGGAGAAATTCCCGCATCCGCTCCAGGTCCTCCCGCACACGCCGGTCCACCTCGCCGGGGGCGGCAGGATGGTCCTGCATGGCGGGGCGGCTGCCGCCGGCGGACACGGCGCTCTGGGTCGTCCGGGCGGGCTTGTCCCCCGCCTCGATCTCCGCCAGGGTATGTAGATTCTTCTTGTGCCAGCCCAGCAGGATGCCGTTCATGTAGTCCCAGTCCATCTGCTGCTTCTTGTATACTGTCTTTTCGTAGGCCAGCCGCAGTACCTCGTCGGGGAAGCCCATGTCGGTCCAGGCGGCCACCTTCTTCTTCTCCTTCTCCACCAGGGGCCGGGGCTTGAGGCCCAGCAGCTGGAGGATGGCGCCCTCCCGGGTGCGGTAGAGGCTCTTGCGCTTCAGGTGGGCGTCGGCAGCCTGGGCGGTGTCCACCCCCAGCCGCTTCCAGGCGAAGCCCTCCTTCAGCACCTGGGACATGCGGGGCCGCTGGCCCGCGCCGTATTTCCGCTCAAACTCCTCCACGCACCAGCTCACCAGCAGGCAGATCACCTCGGCGGGGAGGGCCAGATAGTCATACAGGGTGTACAGGCTCTTCAGATCGGAGGTGGACAGCACCTTACCAAGCCGCCGCTGGACCTCGTTCACCAGGCCGGGGAAGGTGGAGGTGGCG
The DNA here is from genome assembly GCF_017811815.1 of Flavonifractor sp. AGMB03687. Classification (GTDB taxonomy): domain Bacteria; phylum Bacillota; class Clostridia; order Oscillospirales; family Oscillospiraceae; genus Flavonifractor. Next base: position 533,942 of record NZ_JADKZI010000003.1, on the reverse strand, counting down.
TCCTCGATCTCCCGGGTGATGTCGGCGGCGGTGTAGTCGGGGGGACCCTGGGGGGCGGGGATGGGGGCCGCCTCGGCCTGGGTCTTGCCGTCGGACAGACCCAGATTCACCAGGGCGGCGGAGGCCTCCTCCAGCCGCTGGCCATCCCACTTGAGCCCCTTCCGGGCCTGAGCGGGGTCCAGCTGTCCCCCGTGGCGGAGCAGCCACAGGTAGAGCAGGGCGGCGTCCCCGTTTCCGCAGGCGGTGAGTCGGTCGGCCGCCCGGGCGTCCATGGATATGATATTGCCCGGCAGCAGCAGTTCCGGCACAGGGCATTCCCCTTTCCTTGTGATCTCGTACCTGATATCATACCACATTCCGGGGGGATGGCACAATCCCGCAGCAAACATTTCTGGCGGGGCAATGGAGGGTTGCCCCATGTGCAACGGAGGTATGGTTTACAAACAGCGCCCTATTGACTAAAATACAAAACTATGGAAAAGCGGAAGTGATACAACTGGGCCTTTGTCCGACGCCGTATTTTATGGCGGCAGGGGAAAGGCCCAGACGTGTCCGCACCTGCAAAATGCGTTTCCCGCTTCCTATTCCCTTCCGGAGCCCGTGGGTGGAATGATGGTATTCTGCCCGCGGGCTTTGTCATTTGCAGAGAAGGACAGATGGGCAGAGAGGTTGCAGAATTGGGTAAATAACAGTAGAATAAGGGAAATGCAACGCTCTATTGCGCAAATGCAATAGAGATGAGGTTTACAAATGCTGGCGTGTAAGCTACGCTGTTGAGGTGAAAAGGGATGGAATTGACACAGAGACTGGCTCAGGCGCGGAAGGCCCGGGGGCTTTCTCAGGCCGAGGCTGCGGAGCAGTTGAACGTATCCCGGCAGGCCATCTCCCGATGGGAGACCGGCACGGGATTGCCAACGTTGGATAACCTGATCCAAATGGGAAAGTTGTATCAGGTGTCGCTGGATGAGCTGGTTTACGGCGCCGAACCAGCCCAGCCCAACGTGGAAGAGGCGCCGCCGGAGCCGGAACCTGAGCCGGAGGGGCCAGAGCCGGTACAGGTACCTAAAAGACGGCGGCCTGTTCTGCTGTGGGGTGCGGCGCTTGCGGCTGTGGGTATCCTGGTCCTGGGAATTTGGGTCGGGTACATGGTTAACGATGCGAGTCAAGAGAAAATGATTTTTTCAGAAGATCTGGTCGTAGAAGAAAATACAAATGCTGGAGAGGAGTTTGATTTGGTGCCATGGGAATGAAATGTAAAAATAGGTTAAAAGCGGCGGCGACTTGTGTTGCATTGTTGGTGTGTCTCGGTATCCAAAGTCCAGCTTTGGCAGTTCGGAATGATATGATTGCCCTGCCTGGGTACGGTGTGGGTGCAAGTTCTCTTCTGGATCATCAAATCGACAGCCTTGTAGAATCCAGAGCAACCGAAACCTATTACGTTACAATTTCGGGCAATACAATGTCAAAAGCATCCAGTAGCTTTTCGATGGCGGCGAAGGAGACCATCACCATCGACGCTACTTACTCCCCCTCTACCGCAGAACTGGACGTAGGGTTAATCTACGCAGACGGCTCTTTCCACTATTTCACCGCTACCGGTGGAAGGGTCAGCAAGACAATTTTGATGGCAGAAGCTGGTACCTATACGCTGGCATTTCGAAACAACGCATCTTATAAGGTTAAAGTTTCTGGTTCTGTAAACTATTAAAAAGCAGGAGGAAGTGGATATACCCGCCCATCAAGCGTATGGGAAGGATGTGAGCCCGATGGTCTAATCTTTTAGCCGTAAAAACAATTAAAATCCAGACTTTAATTAAGTTGTTTAAGAATATAGTGCTTAAAATATTAGTTTGATTTTGCCGCCGTATTATCTGCATTATTGTTGGTTTTATTGGAGATTTTATTGTAATTTTCTGCATAGAATGATTGCTAGACTCAATTATATCGGGTTTCTATTTGCATATTTTTAATTATATAATGGATCTCCTTTAAAATATATTGTAACGGAGGTACTATTTTTGAAAAAAACATCTAAAATGACATTTACATATTTTTTATATATGTTAACTGCTGTTTTAGGAATAGGGTGTGTAATTTTTAAGCTATCTATGTTCTTCCGTATTAGTGTGACGATAATGGCTATTATTTCTATTGTAGCAGTTTTGAAGCTTTCATATTGCCCAAACTGTGGCAGGTTCGGCATACGGATACGGCCATTTCTAAAGCAAGAACCGTGCTGTAAAAAGTGCGGGAAGCGGCCGTAATTAATTAAAAAGGAGGATTTTTGTGAAGAAAATCAAATTTTTTTCGCTTATACTTGCTCTGATATTAGTATTTAATATTACAGTTCCTATTGCCTGTGCCGCAAGCGCCACAAACGGAGCAACCGCACAAATGAACGCCCCTGTAACCGATGGAAACTATACCATGAGCGGTGCAGAAACCTCAGATGTACGATTTAACATCCTCATTAACAACACAAATCAAACAGGTCAATTTGCACTTGTTTATCTCAAGTCACCAGACTACGTATATGAATTTACTTTTAATCTTGATGCCATAACCTCTGACATTTCAAATATTAATTTTTCTGACATTCAAGCATACTGCTTTGATAATGAAAGTCAATGGAAAGAAACGTATCTTCCTGACTCAGTATCTGAAGTACAATTTGATGAAAATCAACCCCAACCCTATGCCGCGGATCACAATATAACGTACTTTAGAAGTTGGCTTATAGACAAATATGGCCATGAATATGAGGGGAACCTATTAACTACAAAAACCCAAAATGGCACAACAATGTACCTTAAATTTGGTTTTCAAATTTATGTTGATAAGGATAAAAGTTATCTGATTCATAACACTATGACCGTTGTTGGTTTCGTTACAGCAGTTCTTGGTTTAACTGCTGGCGCATCGGTAGTCGGTGTACTCGGACTTATTGCTGGAGCTGACGGTCTCCTCCATATGGGCGAAAGTGTTTATGAATATAGACTCCGAGCAGGTTGGTTGAAGTATGCAACAGTAGTAAGCGGCTCTGGATACCCATATGCTCTAACCAACAAATTTACATATTATAAAGGATTCTATTACACAAAAACTGGCAAACGCGAAGTGGATACAGATTCTGAGTCTACCTCCTATATTCCATCTTCCTCAGTGTACAATTCTCACATAACTATTCTTAACAATGCTTTTGACGAATATGATAGAATAGGTTTTCAGAACGGTGACTTCCCATAATATATCCTTCTAAACCTCAAAAATAATCCTTTCAGTATCTGCCAATTTCCTCATGAGCTTGGACCTGTTTCCGGCCCCCGTCGGTGGGTCCACCAATTATTTGCGGCTGTATACCGCAGACGGGGACAGGCTGGAAATGGGGCCCAGCGGCACACCATTCGCGGCTACCGGGAAGAATTGAACGCCCTTTTGGCCCTCTGGGAACCTCTGCTGCCCGAGGGAATGAGCAACACCTTGTCCAGAAAAAGAAGGGCAGCCGACGGGCGGAGTCCGGAAAAGCTGCTGAAGAAAAGGCCCGTGGGCGGAACGCTTGATTCCGCCCACGGGCCTTTTGCGTGCCCGCGAAAATTAACGAAGAATTTGTTTTTCTTCCGGGACTGGATATGGTATAATACTATAAATTACTATGGTCAGGAGGGGTTTGCATGAAAAACCGCGTCGCCGTTACCATCGCCGGGCAGGAGTACACCCTGGTTGGCACCGAGGACGCCGGCTATACCGAGAAGGTGGCAGCCCACGTGGACGAAAAGGTGCGGGAGGTCATGGAGGGCGCCCGCGTCTCTCTGGTGGACGGTGCCGTCCTGGCGGCGGTGAACATTGCCGACGAATATTTTAAAGAGGTGGAGGCGGCGGAGAATCTGCGCCGCCAGCTGAAGGAATACCTGGAGGAAGCCACCAAAATGAAGCTGGAGCTGTCCGAAGCCAAACGGGAGATCTTCAAGCTGCAAAACAAGAAGTAAGGAAACGGGGGGGCGCTATGCCCCCCGGCTCCGGGAGGGATCGTATGTTGGAACTGCTCGCCCCCGCCGGGTCCATGGAGGCCGTGGCGGCGGCTGTACAGAACGGCGCGGACGCCGTCTATTTGGGATACGGAGATTTTAATGCCCGCCGCAACGCGAAGAATTTCTCCCGGGAGGAATTTGCGGCGGCGGTTTCTTATTGCCATGTGCGGGGTGCCAAGGTGTATCTGACCTTAAATACCCTGCTCACCGACCGGGAGCTGCCCCAGGCGGCGGAGTTCGCCGCCGAGGCCAGCAGCCTGGGGGCCGACGCGGTGCTGGTGCAGGACATGGGCGTGCTGCGGATGGTGCGCCAGGTGGCCCCCGACCTGCCCGTCCACGCCTCCACCCAGATGACCGTCCACAACCTGGACGGCGTCAAGATGGTGGCCGACCTGGGCATGACCCGTGCGGTGCTCTCCCGGGAGCTGTCCCGGGACCAGATCGAATACATCTGCCAGAATTCCCCCATCGAGATCGAGGTATTCGCCCACGGAGCCCTGTGCATGTGCTACTCCGGCCAGTGCTTCCTGTCCTCCGTCATCGGAGGCCGCTCCGGTAACCGGGGCCTGTGCGCCCAGCCCTGCCGGCTGAAGTACGGCTGGGAGGGCAAGGCGGACTCCTACCCCCTGTCCCTGAAGGACCTGTCTCTGGCGGGCTACCTGCGGGATCTGCGGAAGATGGGGGTGAAGTGCGTCAAGCTGGAGGGCCGGATGAAGCGGCCCGAGTATGTGGCGGTGGTCACCGGCATCTTCTCCCGGGCCATCCATGAGGACCGGGAGCCCACTGCCGAGGAGGTCAACCAGCTCCAGGCCGCCTTCTCCCGCCAGGGCTTCACTCAGGGCTACTACCTGGACCAGCAGGGAAGCCATATGTTCGGCGTGCGGGAGGAGACCAAAGAGCCCAAGGAACTCTTTGCCATGGCCCGCAACACCTACCAGAGCGGGGAGGCCCAGCGGGTGCCTGTGACCTTCTATGCCATGCTGCGCCCCGGCGAGCCCGCCCATGTGGGCGTGCAGGATCCGGACGGCCGGGTGGCCACGGTGGAGGGACCGGTGCCTGAGGAGGCCCGTACCCGTCCTCTCACCACCGACGCGGTGGAGAAGCAGCTGGCCCGCACCGGCGGCACCCCCTACCGGGCGGACCGGATGCGGGTGCTGGTGGAGGACGGCCTGTCCCTGCCTCTGTCCACCCTTAACGCTCTGCGGCGGGATGCCCTGGACGAGCTGACCCGCCAGCGGGAGCAGCTGCCCCAGCGGCGCACCGGCGAGTACCACCCCGGCGCCCGGTATGAGAACCGGCGGGAGGCTCCTGCCCTCACCATCTCGGTGCGGACGGCGGAGCAGGTTACCAAGGAATTGCTGGACCTGGGTCCTGCCATGGTCTATATCCCCCTGGAGGAGCTGGCCGCCCACCCGGAGAAGGCCAACGCCCCGGCGGGCACCGCCATCGGCGTCATCCTGCCCCGCATCGCCTGGGACCGGGAGTTCCCCCAGATGGTGGAGAACCTGAAGAAGGTGAAGGCCCTGGGAGTCACCGACGCCCTGGTGGGCAACCTGGGTATGATCCAGGTGGTCAAAGATCTGGGCTTCACCCTGCGGGGCGATTTCGGAATGGAGGTCTATAATACCCAGGCCGTGAAAGAATATAAGCGGCTGGGCTTCTCCTCCCTCACCCTGTCCTTTGAGCTGAAGTTCCCCCAGATCCGGGATATCTCCAAGAGCCTGGACACCGAGCTCATCACCTACGGCCGTCTGCCCCTGATGATTATGGAGAACTGCATCATTCAAAACCGCACCGGCGGCTGCAAACAAGGCTGCCAGGGTACCAACATTCTGACTGACCGGAAGGGCGCCAAGTTCCCGGTGGTGAAGGCCCCCGGCTGCCGTAACGAGCTGCTCAATTCCCAAAAGCTCTTCCTGGCGGACAAGGCGGCCGACTACCGCCGCATCGGCCTGTGGGCCCAGCGGCTCATGTTCACCACCGAAACGCCCAAGGAGTGTGTCCAGGTGGCCCAGCGCTATCTGGAGCAGGGAAACTGGAGCCCCAACGAGTACACCCGGGGTCTTTACTATCGAGATGTGGAGTAACCATAGATGAAGCTGAAACTCAAAGCGGTATCCCCCAAGATCGGTCGGGAGCTGCCCTGGCCCCAGCGGGCCACCACCGGCTCCGCCGGTATGGATCTGTCCGCCTGCATCGAGGAGGATATTATCCTTTCTCCCCGGCAGCTGGTGCGCATCCCCACCGGCATCGCCATCGCCCTGCCGGGGCCGGAGTATGTGGCCCTGGTGTACGCCCGGTCGGGGCTGGGCATCAAGCACGGCATTGCCCTGTCCAACGGCGTGGGTGTCATTGACAGCGACTACCGAGGGGAGATCCAGGTGGGGCTCACCAATCTGTCCGACAAGCCCTACACCATCCACCCCGGCGACCGCATCGCCCAGCTGGTGGTGACCCCCGTGGTCCTGCCCCAGCTGGAGTGGGTGGAGGAGCTGGACGACACCGAGCGGGGGACCGGCGGATTCGGGTCCACCGGGCAATAATGGAAAGGAACGAAATTCACATGGATATCATTCTGGCCTCCAAAAGCCCCCGGAGACGGGAGCTGCTGGAGCAGATGGGGGTGCGGGATTTCCGCATCATCACCCCCGACATTGACGAGCATATGGACCGGGACCTGCCCCCGGCGGAGCTGGTGCGGCAGATCTCGGAGGAGAAGGCCCGGGCAGTAGCCGCCCAGGTGGGCCCCGACGCGGTAGTCATTGCCGCCGATACGGTGGTGGCCCTGGACGGGGCGGTGCTGGGCAAGCCCGCCGACAAAGAGGAGGCCTTCCGGATGCTCTCCATCCTGTCGGGCTGCCGCCACCAGGTGTACACCGGCCTCACCGTGCTCCACGGGGAGCAGTGCTACAGCGTGTGGGAGGAGACGGCGGTCACCTTCCGTACCCTGGCGGCCGAGGAGATCGAGCACTATATCGCCACCGGGGAGCCCATGGACAAGGCGGGCGCCTACGGCATTCAGGGCTACGGCGCCCTGTTCATCGAGGGCATTTCCGGAGACTACTATAATGTGATGGGTCTGCCGGTGTGCCGTCTGGGGCGGATCCTGAGTGAGCTGGGCATGGACTGCATGGCCCTGGCCGCCGAAGCGTAAGAAAGAGAGGCTGGACACAGGCGTGAAAGACTTTTTCCGGCACAATGGAATCCTGATCCTCATTGCCGCCATCCTGCTGGCTCTGGTGACGGCGGTGGTCTCCATGCTGCTGGGGGGCAAGGCCAACCCGCTGGCCAATCTGGTGGGCATCGTCACCACCCCCGTGCGCAACGGCATCAGTGCCGTCACCAACTGGGCGGAGGAGCGCTATTCCGACGCCTTTGAGCAGGAGCAGATGAAGGAAGAGCTGGAGGCCCTGAAGCAGGAGAACGCCGAGCTCAAGGCCAAGGAGCGGGAGTATGAGGCCGCCATTCAGGAGAACCAGCGGCTGTACAACCTGCTGGAGCTCACCCCCAAGGATAAGCAGTTTACCAAAGAGGCCGCCATGGTCACCGCCCGCTCCACCTCCAACTGGGAGTCCACCCTCACCCTCAGCAAGGGCACCAACCAGGGCATCGCGGTGGACAACTGCGTGGTGGACGAGTACTGGAACCTGGTGGGCGTGGTGGCCGAGGTAGGGGAGAACTGGTGTACCGTGCGTACTCTCATCGACGCCAACATGGAGCTGGGCGGCCAGCTGGTGCGCACCGGCGGCGCCGCCATTCTGGAGGGCGACCTGGCCCTGATGGAGGAGGGCAAGCTGAAGCTGACCTACCTGCCGGAAAACAGCCAGCTCATGTCCGGCGACCTGGTGACCACCTCGGGTCGGGGCGGCGTGTATCCCTCCGGTCTGGTGGCAGGCCACGTGGAGGAGGTCCGCACCGATGCCTCCGGTATGACCGACTACGCGGTCATCGTGCCGGAGACCGACCTGGACAACCTGCAGCAGGTCTTTGTCATCAAGGACTTCACCATAGTCGAGTAAGGGCCGGGCGCCTGCCGGCCTGTCTTCCGAAGGAGGAACCCATCCTGTGACGAGACGGGATTTTTTGATCAAGTGGGGCGTGTACGCCCTGGCGCTGCTGCCGGTGTGGTTCTGTGAGGTCTACCTGCTCAACCGCTACCCCCTGTTCGGCGTGACACCCATGCTGCTGCCCCTGGCCGCCGTGGCCGTGGCGGTGCTGGAGGGCACCGTGGCCGGGGCGGGCTTCGGCCTGGGTGTGGGCATTCTGTGCGACGCGGTGTACTTCAACCCCGACGGCGCCATGACGGTGGGCCTGTGCCTGCTGGGCGTGGGCGCCGGAGCCCTGGCCCAGTATGTGCTGCGGCAGAATCTGCTGGGCTGCCTGCTGTGCTCCCTGCTGGCCCTGCTCTTCATCGACGGGGCCCGGGTGCTGGTGTGGCTCATCGGCGGCAAGGCGGCCCTGCCCGCTTTGCTCAGCCTGGCCGGGCGGGAGATCGCCTGGTCCATGGTATTCGTCTTCCCGGTGTACGCCCTCTTCCTGTGGGTGTTCCGCCGGGTACCAAAAAAGACGGTTTTGTAGGAAAAGAGAGTAAGAGAGAGTAATGGAACAAAGTGTACGTGTGTGGAAAAAATACGGACCCTGGCTGCTGCTGGCCCTGCTGGCCGTCAGCCTGATCCCCTTTCTGATGCTGGCGCGGTACAACTGGCCCTCCGCCGACGACTACAGCTATGCGCTGCTTCCCCATGAGGCCATGCTGGACGGGGAGTGCCTGCTGAGCGGCACCTGGCACGCCGTGTGGAGCTACTACAAGGGCTGGCAGGGCACCTTCACCGCCATCGGCATGATGACCCTGACCCCCCTGACCTTTTCGGAGTACCTCTACTGGCTCACCCCGGTGGTGATGCTGATCTCCCTGTGCGGCGGCACCTTCAAGCTGGCGGATACCCTGGCCCGCCGGGCCCTGGGCGGGAGCTGGCGGCAGACCGTCTTTCTGGCGGTACCACTTCTGGTGCTGTCCATCCAGTTCGTGGCCTCCCCCAAGGACACCTTTTACTGGTGGAACGGGGCGGTCTACTATACCTTTACCTACGGCATCATGCTGCTGATGGTGGAGCGGCTGGTGGCCCTCAAGCTGGCCCAAAACCGGCGGCAGACCCTGTGGGCGGTGATACCGGGCACCCTGTGCGCCCTGCTGGTGGGAGGGAGCAACTACGTCTCCGCCCTGCTGGGGACCCTCCTGGCCGGGCTCTTCCTGCTGTGGTTCCTGTGGCAGGACCGGAAAAAGTTCCTGCCCGCCCTCATCCCCACGGCGGTGGTGGCCGCCGCCTTCCTGGTCAGCGTGGCTGCCCCCGGCAACCAGGTGCGGCAGGGCCTGGCCACGCCCCCCATCGGTGCGGTGGATGCGGTGCTCCGCTCCATTGAGCAGGCCTGGGCCGACCTGCTGGAGTGGTTCAGCTGGCCCGTGCTGCTGGGCTTTTTGCTGATGATCCCCCTGCTGTGGGGTCTCACCGGGAAGACCGCCTTTCGCTTCCGCCTGCCCCCGCTGTTCACGGTGTTCAGCTTCCTGCTCTTTGCCGCCCAGAACGCCCCCCATTTTTACGCTTTGGGGGTGGCCGGACCGGAGCGGCTGCGGAGCATCGTGTTCTATTCCTTCTTCTGGCTGGTGACCGCCAACTTGTGGTACTGGCTGGGCTGGCTGCGGCGGGCGGTGCTGCCCCGGCTGTCCGGGACGGGGGAGGTGCCCCGCCTGCTGTGGGCGGCGGTGCCGGTGCTGCTGGTCCTGTTGGTGTTCACCACCGTACATTACCGCTACTATGACGAGAGCACTGCCGGACGGGCGATGGACGTGCTGGCCGACGGCTCAGCACAGCACTACTGGCAGCAGCAGGCCGCCCGGCTGGAGCAGTACTGGGACCCCGACGTCACCGACGTGCGGGTGGAGCCCCTGGACGTGTCCTGGAAGCTCCATGACCTGATCTACAACGGCGACATCCATGAGGACCCGGAGGTCTGGCTCAACCAGGCCCTGGCCAATTTCTATCACAAACATTCCGTAGCACTCACCCCCTGACCCTGGAAGGAGACCTGAACCTGTGGAAGGCAAGCAATTTCACATCCGAACCATTGTTGTAGGGCTGCTGCTCTTCGCCCTGCTGGCGGCCTTTATCGGCAACCTCTACCACCTGCAGGTGGTCAAGGGGGACGAATACCGGGCTGCCTCCACGGTGAAGATCTCCAACACGGTGACGGTGGAGGCCGCCCGAGGCGAGATCGTGGACCGGTATGGCCGCTCCATGGTGAGCAACCGGGCCACCTATGAGATCACCCTCAACTCCTCTGTCATGGGAGCGGAGGCCGAGCGCAACGCCAATCTGCTGGAGCTCATCCACATCTGTCAGGCCAATGGCCTGGAGTGGGAGGATACCCTGCCCATCTCCAAGGAGGCCCCCTTTACCTATACCAGCGAGACCCCCCTGGTCTACACCAACAGTAAGGGAAAGGTGACCTTCACCTATCTGGGTGCCCTGCTGGACGCCCTGCCCCTGGGCGCCAGTATTCTGCCCGACCGCTGGCGCACCGAGGATCTGGAGAAGGCCACCAGCCTAGAGGCCCTGGGGGAGGGGCTGACCGCCCAGGAGGTCATTGACGGCCTGCGGCAGTACTTCCTCATTGACGAGTCGGTGTCCGACGCCGACGCCCGGGCCCTCATCGGGGTGCTCTATGAGCTCAACCTCCGCAGCCGGAGTGTGAAGCAGACCGAGTATATTTTCGCCCAGGATGTGGATATCGACGTGATCTCCGCCATCAAAGAGCACAGCCTCACCGGCGTCAACATCTCGGCCACCACTGTCCGGCAGTACAACACCACCAGCGCCGCCCATCTGTTGGGCCGGGTGGGCTCTATTCAGAGCGCAAACTGGGAGACTTATAAGGCCAAAGGCTATAATATGAATGACAAGGTAGGCATCGACGGCATGGAGGCCGCCTTTGAGGACTATCTGCGGGGCAAGTCGGGTACCCTGATCCAGGAGATGTCCACCAGCGGCAAGGTGGTCAGCGAGAGCTGGAAGCTGGACAGCGAGACCGGCGAACCCCTGGAGCCCGAGCCGGGTTACAACGTCATGAGCACCATTGATCTGCGCCTCCAGGAGAAGGTGGAGCAGGTGCTGGCCGACACCATCGAGAATCTGGCCAACACCAAGGAGAAGGGTGCCGTGATCGTGCAGAGCGTCAACGACGGCGGCATCCTGGCCATGGCCTCCTATCCCACCTACAACCTGTCCGAGGTATACAGCAGCAATGAGGCCTACCAGGCGGTGGTCAACGATACCCGCAATCCCTTTACCAACCGGGCTACCAGCGAGATCTACTACCCCGGTTCCACCTTCAAGCCCCTGGTGGCCATTGCCGCCCTCCAGGAGGGTCTGGTGACCCCCACCGAGGAGATCGAGGACACCGGCTCCCTGCAGCTGCCTGAGGAGGAGCACTATCCCTACGGCGACTACCATCCCCAGTGCTGGATCTACCGTCAGTACCGGGGTACCCATGGCTGGGAAAACATGGCCGACGCCCTGCGGGACTCCTGTAACATTTACTTCTACACTCTGGGCCACCGGCTGGGCATCGACAAGATCGACGAGTACGCCGCCATGTTCGGCCTGGGCCAGAAGACCGGCCTGGAGCTGTCCGAGGCGGAGGGCTACGTGGCCGGACCTGAGACCAGCGCCATGCTGGGGCAGGAGTGGTACGGCGGCAACCTGCTGTCCGCTGCCATCGGTCAGGACAACACCAAGATCACCATGCTCCAGCTGTCCAACTACATCGCCACACTCATCAACGGGGGCAACCGGTATGAGACCCACCTGCTCAAGACGGTGAAGTCCAGCGACTACTCCGAAACGGTGTACGAGTATGAGGCTGAGCCGGTGGAACAGCTGGACCTGAACCCCGCCTGGGTGGAAGCGGTGAAGGAGGGCATGTGGAAGGTAGCCAACGACGAGGAGAGCACCGTGGACCAGTACCTGAGCAATCTGGCGGTGGAGGTGGGCGCCAAGACCGGTTCCGCCCAGGTGTCCGCCGATGAAAACGCCAACGCCGTGTTCGTCCTCTTCGCCCCCTACGACGATCCTGAGATCGTCATCTCCATGGTGGTGGAGGGCGGTGCCTCGGGCGCCAACCTGGCCAGCGCCGCCGGAGAGATCGTGAACTACTACTTCGGCAGTGAGCATACCATGGAGTCCGTGGGGACGGAAAATACCTTGATCCGCTGAAGGGAGTCTTTTCTTTGCTGGATGCAATGACCTTTGACAGCCGGGACAGCCGGTATAAACAGCCCTATGGCGCGGTGCCCTCGGGTACCCAGGTGTCCCTCACCCTGCGCCCCCTCCGGACGGAGGGCTTTTCCCAGGCGGTGCTGATTGCCTACTTTGAGTCCTCCCAGGAGCGGCGGCTGGAGCTGCCCATGGTGTGGGACGGTATCGACGGGGACCGGGACGTGCTTCGGGTCACCCTGGACACCAGGGACCATGTGGGCCTGGTGTGGTACTCCTTCCGCCTGTCCGGCCTGGACGGCCGCCAGGAGGAGCTGGGCCCCTACCAGCTGACGGTGTACGATGGCACCGACCAGGTGCCCGGCTGGTTCGGGGAGGGGGTCACCTACCAGATCTTCCCCGACCGCTTCCGCCGCACCCGGGTGCCCGACCCCACCGGCATGCCGGGGGGACGCACCGTCCACACCAGTTGGCGGGAGGAGCCGGAGTACCGGCCGGACGCCAACGGCGAGGTGCGCAATCGTGACTTCTTCGGCGGCGACCTCAAGGGCGTCATGGAGAAGCTGCCCTACCTCCACGACCTGGGGGTGGAGACCATCTACTTCTGCCCCGTCTTTGAGGCCCCGGAAAACCACCGCTACGGCACCGGCGACTATGAGAAGATTGACCCCATGCTGGGCACCGAGGAAGATTTCCGGGCCCTGTGCGACGCCGCCCATGTGCTGGGCATGAAGATCATGCTGGACGGCGTGTTCAACCACCAGGGCTATGTGAGCCGCTACTTCAACGGGGACGGCTCCTACCCGGAGAACGGCGCCTGCCAGTCCCAGGACAGCCCCTACTACAAGTGGTACAACTTCTCCCACTGGCCGGACCGGTACGACTCCTGGTGGGGGATCTACTCCCTGCCCGCCGTCAACGAGGGGGAGCCCTCCTACCGGGACTATATTTTTGGGGATGAAAACAGCATCGTCCGCCGCTGGCTGCGGGCGGGGGCGGACGCCTGGCGGCTGGATGTGGCCGACGAGCTGCCCGACGACTTCGTCCACGGTATCCACCAGGCGGTGCGGGAGACCGACCCCAATGCGGTGGTCATCGGTGAAGTGTGGGAGGACGGCTCCACCAAGGTGGCCTACGGCGTCCGCCGCAAGCACATCCTGGGTGGCCACTGCGACGGCCTGATGAACTACCCCTTCCGCAACAGCCTGCTGGGCTATCTCATGGGCGGGGACGCCGCCGGATTCAAAGACACCATGGAGACCATCCGGGAGAACTATCCTCCCTTTGCCTTCCATTCCGCCATGAACTTCCTGGGCACCCACGATACCCCCCGCATCCTCACCCTGCTGGGCTACGGCGGGGACGGTCAGGACCACGACAAGGACTGGCGGGCCTCCTACTTCCTTACCCCGGAGCAGTACCTGCTGGGCCGCACCAAGCTGATGCTGGGCGCCCTGGTGCTCTTCGCTTTCCCCGGCTCCCCCATGATCTACTACGGGGACGAGGCGGGTATCGAGGGCTTTGAGGACCCCTTTAACCGGCGGACCTACCGCTGGGAGATGGCGGACGACGTGCTCCGCCGCTGGTATGCCGACCTGGGCCGGGCCCGGAAGGAGCTGCCTGCCCTGCGGCGGGGAAGCCTCCGCTGGTGGAAGGCCGAGGGCAAGCTGCTCTCCTTCCTGCGGGAAGGGGAGGGGGAGCCGGTGCTGGCCGCCGTCAACGTGAACAAGGACTCCGAGCGCATCGACCTGCCCTGGCCAGCGGTGGACTGGATGACCGGACGGGAGCTGCCCGCCGGACCGGTGTCCCTGCCCCCCATGACGGGCTGGCTGCTTACCCCCTGTCAGCCGGAATAAGCAAGAAAAAACGGAGGACCGCTTTTGCGGTCCTCCGTTTTTTGGTTACTCCAGGGAGATGACCCAGTCCAGGTCACCGTAGGTCACGTTGTCCTGGCCCCGGACCATGCCTCCGCCTGGGCCGTCCCACAGGTATTCATGCTCGTAGACCAGCTGAACAGCGCCGATCTCCACCGCCACGATAGGCTCCTCCACCCAGCTTGGCGCGGCGGCCAGCTGGACGTTCACATGGCCGGAGGTGAAGCTGCGGAAGCCCTCCCCGGCGTCGGGGTAGCGCGCCCCGGAGGCTCCGATGAAGGTGACCTGATGGTGGAAGAGGGAGGCCCCTGTCAGCAGCTGGCCCTGGTCGTTCTCCTCCCGGTGGGCGTACACCGACAGCTGCCGCCCGTCCTCGCTGACCAGAGCGGTGACGGTGCCCTCAGCGAAGGTCCGGCTATCCGAATAGGAAGTCTGGGTTTCCGCCGGGGTGAGAGTCAGGGTTCCGGTGTGGGAGCCGCCTCCCTCCAGGTCCAGCAGCTTATAGGTCAGCTGGGTGGGCCGATCCTCCGGCAGGCGGTAGGTAAAGGGCATGTGGACCCGGGCGCGGTAGCCTTCCTCCCGCCAGGCCACCTCCGGCCCGCAGTCCAGACCTACCAGAGGCACCCAAATCTGGCCCTGAGGCGCAAAGCCGTTGTAGGGCAGCCACTGGGAGTAGACCTGGTCGCCCTGCTCCAGAGGGACGCCGTCGGCGTAGACCTGCAGCTCCCGGGTGGCCAGCTCATGCTCCTCCAGCTCCGGGCTCACCAGGTAGAGCTCCAGCAGCAGGTACTCCCCCTGGCTCACCCCGTCCAGCTGGCACAGCCAGTCCCCCTCGGTCCACCGGTCAGCCTCCTCCACCACCATCACCGGGGCGTCGGCGGCGCCGGTACCGGCGAAGAACCGGATCAGTTTCTGCAATCCCGCTGCCAGGGCCTGATAGTTGCTCACTCCCAGCACCAGGGCCAGACACACCAGGGCGGCCGCCAGCCGCCGGGCGGGAATGCCTTTCCGCCGGGGACGCTCCGCCGCTGCCAGGGTGTCCTCCACCAGCTCCCGGCTGGGGGAAACCCGGTCAAACAGGGCGCGATAGTTCTCTTCCGTCATAGCTCTTCCGCTCCTTTCCATGCGTCGTGCAGCAGGGCCCGCCCCCGGGCCAGCTGGCTGCGCACCGTGTTGGGGCTGCGGCCCAGGATGTCCGCGATCTCCCCGGTGGCGTAGCCCTCGTAGTAGTAGAGATGGAGCACCGCCCGGTACTTTTCCGGCAATCCCTCCAGCAGGTCCAGCAGCTCCCCCTCCTCCTGGCTGAGGGCGGGAATGGACTCCGACAGGGCCACCGTATTCCGCCGCCAGAAGGAGCGGTGGAGCTTCTTGCAGCAGTTCACCGTCACCCGCAGCAGCCAGGCCTTCCGGTGCTCCTCCTCCTGGAAGGCGGGGGCGGAGCGGAGGTAGCGGAGGAAGACCTCCTGAAACACGTCTTCGGCGTCGTGGCCGCTGTGGGTTTGGGCCAGAGCCAGGCGGTACACCATGGTGCCGTAGGCCTCCACCGCCTGCCTCAGACCGGTTTGATCTTCCGTTGCTCTCCCTCCTTTCTGCCCCTAACATCCCTGAGGGGGCGGTTTTGTTGCGTCCCCGGCAAAAAATAATGCTTGTAAATCGGATGCGACAGTGCTATTATCATAGTATCGTAATCATACCGAATGGTTTAAAAAGTAGAATTATCATGAAAGAACTGGAACAGAAGGTCGCATTGGTTTCCTCCTCCACCCGGGGTATCGGCCTGGCCTGCGCCAAGGCGCTGGCCGCTCAGGGTGCCACCGTCTACCTGGGTATGCGCCGCCTGGACGCCGGTCAGCAGATCGCCGACGAGATCATTGCCGCCGGCGGACGAGCCGGCGTGGTCTACTTTGACGCCGCCAACGAGGAGAGCTTCTCCGGCATGGTGGACGAGGTGGCCAAGAAGGAGGGCCGGCTGGATATCCTGGTCAACAACTTCGGCGCTACCGACGTCAAGACCGACCTGGATGTGGTGAACGGCGCCACCGAAGACTTCTTCCGCATTGTCAACACCAACCTGAAGAACGTGTATCTGCCCAGCAAGGCGGCGGTGCCCGTCATGGCCAAGAACGGCGGCGGCTCCATCATCAACATCGGCTCGGTGGGTGGCATCTATCCCGACCTGAGCCGCACCGCCTACGGCGTCAGCAAGGCCGCCATCCACTTCCTCACCAAGGACATCGCCGTGCAGTACGCCCGGCAGGGAGTGCGGTGCAACGCGGTGCTTCCCGGCTTCACCGCCACCGACGCCGCTCTGAACAACATGTCCCAGGCTTTCCTGGACCTATTCCTGAAGAACGTCCCCCTCAACCGCCCCGGCCGTCCGGAGGACATCGCCGATGCCGTTGCCTTCCTGGCCAGCGACCGGGCCGCCTTCATCACCGGCGAGATCCTGCCCGTGGCCGGCGGTTTCGGCCTGCCCACCCCGCTGTACGGCTCCTACATGAGCGACGGCGCCAAGGGCTGATCCTCATCCCCTCTAAGGGCCCTTCGGGGCCCTTTTTATTTGCCCCGTCCCGGGGGACATGCTATACTATAGTATCATACCGTAAAGGACGGCAGCTATGGAAAAACTGGTCGTGGGCATTCTGGCCCATGTGGACGCGGGCAAGACCACCCTCAGCGAGGGACTGCTCTACACCTGCGGAAAATTGAAGAAGCTGGGCCGGGTGGACCACGGGGACGCCTTTCTGGACACCGACCCCATGGAGAAGGAGCGGGGCATCACCATCTTCTCCAAGCAGGCGGTGCTCCCTCTGGAGGACCTGGAGATCACCCTGCTGGATACCCCGGGCCACGTGGACTTCTCCGCCGAGATGGAGCGCACCCTGTCGGTGCTGGACTGCGCCATCCTGGTGGTGAGCGGGGCCGACGGGGTTCAGGGCCATACCCATACCCTGTGGAAGCTGCTGGAGCGCTATCAGGTGCCCACCTTCCTCTTTGTCAACAAAATGGATCTGGCGGGGGCGGACAAGGCCGCCCTGCTGGGGGAGCTGAAAGGCAAGCTGGACGAGGGCTGCGTGGATATGGGGGACCAAGAGGCCCTCTGTGAGCAGGCCGCCCTGTGCGACGAGTCCCTGCTGGAGGACTACCTGGAGACGGGGACCATTGCCGACGCCGCCCTCACCGCCCTCATTGCTCAGCGGAAGCTGTTCCCATGTTGGTTCGGTTCTGCTTTGAAGCTGGAGGGGGTGGAGGACTTTCTCCGGGGCCTGGAGCAGTATGCCCCCCAGCCGGTATACGGGGAGGAGTTCGGCGCCCGCATCTTCAAGATCTCCCGGGACAATCAGAACAACCGGCTGGCCTGGATGAAGATCACCGGCGGCAGCCTGAAGGTCAAGACGGTGCTGGAGGGCCCCGGCTGGACCGACAAGGCCGACCAGCTGCGGGTGTACTCCGGTATAAAATTCCAGCCGGTAGACGTGGCCCCGGCGGGGTCTGTAGTGGCGGTCACCGGCCTGAGCTCCGCCGCCGCCGGGCAGGGCCTGGGCTTTGAGGCGGAGGGCGCGCCCCCCGCTCTGGAGCCGGTGCTCACCTATCAGGTGATTTTGCCCGAGGGACAGGACCCGGTCACCGCGCTGCAGAAGCTGCGCCAACTGGAGGAGGAGGACCCCCAACTCCATCTGGTGTGGAGCGAGCGGTTGAAGGAGATCCACATCCAGCTCATGGGCCAGGTCCAGCTGGAGATCTTGCAGAGGCTCATTGCCGAGCGATTCAACATGGATGTAAGTTTTGGCCGGGGGGGCATCGTGTATCGGGAGACCATCGCTGCCCCCGTCACCGGCGTGGGCCACTACGAGCCTCTCCGTCACTACGCCGAGGTCCACCTGCTGCTGGAGCCGGGAGAGCGGGGAAGCGGCATCACCCTGGCCACCGCCTGCCCGGAGGATGTGCTGGACGGCAACTGGCAGCGGCTGATTTTGACCCATCTGGCCGAGCGGGCCCACCCCGGCGTGCTCACCGGGTCCCCCCTCACCGACGTGAAAATCACCCTGCTGGCGGGCCGGGCCCATCTCAAGCACACCGAGGGAGGCGACTTCCGGCAGGCCACCTACCGGGCGGTGCGCCAGGGCCTGATGCAGGCGGAGAGTATTCTGCTGGAGCCCTGGTATTCCTTCCGGATGGAGGTGCCTGCCGCCCAGGTGGGGCGGGCCATGAGCGACCTCCAGCGGATGGGTGGCGACTGCGATCCCCCGGAGACGGCGGGGGAGCTCACCGTCCTCACCGGCTCCGCCCCGGTGGCGGGGCTGCGGGACTACGGCAGCGAGGTGGCCGCCTACACCAGAGGCATGGGGCGGCTGAGCTGCACCTTGAAAGGCTACTATCCCTGCCACGACCAGCAAAATGTGGTGGAGGCTTTGGGCTACGACCCGGAGCGGGACGTGGACAACCCCACCGGCTCGGTGTTCTGCGCCCACGGGGCGGGGTACAACGTGAAGTGGGACCAGGTGAAGGAGATGGCCCATGTGGACAGCGGCCTGTCCCTGAACAAGCCCCCGGAGCCGGAGGCTCCCGCCGCCCCCGCCCGGCGGACCAGTTCCAACCCCGGCCTGTCCCTGGAGCAGGACAAGGAGTTATTGGCCATCTATGAGCGCACCTACGGCAAGGTGGAGCGCAACTCCTTCCGGCCCCAGCCCAAGCCCGCCCGCACCAGCCTGGACGATCGGAAGTACAATGTCCAGACCCAGAACCGAGGACCGGAGTATCTGCTGGTGGACGGCTACAACATCATCTTCGCCTGGGAGGAGCTGAAGGCGGTGGCCCAGACCAATCTGGACGCCGCCCGGCAGCTGCTGATGGACCTGCTGAGCAACTACCAGGGCTTCAAAAAATGCGTGGTCATCCTGGTGTTTGACGCCTACAAGGTGCCTCGCAATGTACAGGATGTATTCAAATACCACAATATTTACGTTGTGTATACCAAAGAGGCGGAAACGGCGGATACCTACATTGAGCGGGCCACCTACGAGATCGGGCGGCACCACCAGGTGCGGGTGGCCACCTCCGATGGGGCGGAGCAGCTTATCATCCTGGGCCACGGGGCCCTGCGCCTGTCCGCCACCACCTTCAAGGCGGAGGTGGAGCAGGTAGGCGGGCAGATCGCCGCCATCCTGGCCCGCAACAACCGCTCCACCCCGTCCCGGCCGGTGGCCGCCGCCATGAAGAAGGCACAGGAGGGAAGCAAATGATCCCCATGCACATCATCGCCCGCATCCGCAGCGACTTTCCCACCAAGTTCGGCATCCCCCGGCAGAGCGGGCTGGTGGAGGAGTTAAAGGCCACCATCGTCTTTGAGCCCGAGTACCGCAATCCCGATGCCCTGCGGGGGCTGGAGGAGTTCTCCCACATCTGGCTCATCTGGCAGTTTTCCGAGGCGGTGCGGGACAAATGGTCCCCCACGGTGCGCCCTCCCCGGCTGGGGGGCAACACCCGCATGGGGGTGTTTGCCACCCGCTCCCCCTTCCGGCCCAACGCCATTGGCCTGTCCTGCGTACGCCTGGAGGCCATTGAGAAGGACCCCAAGCTGGGTACTGTGCTGGTGGTGTCGGGGGCCGACCTGATGGACGGTACCCCCATCCTGGACATCAAGCCCTACCTGCCCTACGCTGATGCCCACCCGGAGGCTTTAGGGGGCTTTACCGGCAACGTGGGGGGCAAGGCGCTGGAGGTGGAATTCCCACCGGAGCTGCTGGCCCAGGTGCCCGAGGACAAGCGGGAGGCCCTGATCGGGGTGCTCTCCCGGGACCCCCGGCCCTCCTACCAGCATGATCCGGAGCGGGTGTACGGCATGGCCTTCGGCGGCTGCGAGGTGGGCTTCTCGGTGGACGGGGAGACGCTGTATGTGAGGTCTGTGGAACCGAAAAAGGGACAGCCCTAAAGGCTGTCCCTTTTTGATGAAAAAATTCAAGTCTGGGGAAGGGAGTCATCCTCCCGGATCCAGTCCTCCACGTGGACCACGGAGTAGTCGGTCTTGGTGTTGCGGATGACCACCCGCTGGATACCGGCGTTGATGATAAGCCGCCGGCACATGGAGCAGGAGGTGGAGCCGGCGATGAGTTCCCCGGTGGCGGGGTCCACGCAGGCCATGTACAGGGTAGCGCCGATGGTCTCGCTGCGGGCGGCGGAGATGATGGCGTTGGCCTCGGCGTGGACCGAGCGGCACAGCTCATACCGCTGACCGGAGGGGATGTTGAGGGCCTCCCGGGTGCAGTAGTTCAGATCCACGCAGTTTCTGCGGCCCCGGGGGGCGCCGTTGTAGCCGGTGGCGATGATCTCGTCGCTTTTGACCAGAATGGCGCCGTAGCAGCGGCGCAGGCAGGTGGCCCGCTCGGCCACCGTCTGGGCGATATCCAGATAGTAATTTTCCTTGTCGATGCGGCCCATGGGCACGCCTCCTCTCACCTGGGTGAAAATTCATACCGCCAGTATACCGTTTTTCGGCCGGAACCGCAAGGGGGACAATGGCTGCCATTCCATCGTTCATGAAATGTTTACGGTTGCGTTCTTGACGAAAAAAGCCGCAAGCGCTATCATAGATACATCAAAAGTGTATCCTATTTTACCTTGAAGGAGACGACCGTATTTCATGCTCATGAATTTCTTCAGAAAACTGATGTATGGACGGTATGGCAGCGATCATCTCTCCTTTTTCCTGCTTTTCCTGTATGTGGTGCTGATTCTGGTGTCGGGGCTGCCCCATATGGCGTGGATCACCTGGGTTGCCCTGGTGGTTCTGGTCTGGGACCTGTTCCGCATCTTCTCCCGCCGCATCGACCGCCGCCGGGCGGAAAACGCCCGCTTCCTGGCCCTGGTGGGGCCGGTGATCCGGTGGGTCAAGATGCGGCGCGCCGTTCTCCGGGACAAGGAGCACCGCTATTTCAAGTGCCCCAACTGCGGACAATACCTGCGGGTGCCCCGGGGCAAGGGAAAGATTACCGTCAACTGCCGCAACTGCGGCGCCAGTTTTGAGGAGCGCAGCTGAACGCTGGGCAAAAAAGGGCTGCTGCCTGAGACAGCAGCCCTTTTTGTGATAGAAAGGGGGAGCGCCCATGAGACAGTGTATGGACGCCGACAATCTGCACCGCAGACTGAAAAAGATCATTGGCCAGCTCAACGCCATCGACCGGATGGTGGACGAGGACATTCCCTGCGAGGAGATGCTGATGCAGATCAACGCCGCCAAGAGCGCCCTGCACAAGGTGGGGCAGGTGGTGCTGGAGGGGCACCTCAACCACTGCGTCCGGGACGGCATCGAGCACGGAGACGCCGACCGCACCATCGCCGAGTTTGCCAAGGCCATTGAACATTTTTCCCGTATGAGCTAAAACAAGCTGTGCCGCAAAAGCGGCACAGCTTGTTTTTTGTATGGGATAACGGTATACTCCTATCAACAGCTCAGTCCTGAAACGCCTTCAGATACTCCGCCGCCGACCGGCTCATCTCCCGGGAGAAGTCGGAGTTGTACTTCCGGTCGCAGAAGGCCTGCAGCCAGTCGGCGTAGGGCCGCTGTCCCGCGTTGTCGGAGAGCATCAGCTCCAGCTCCCGGGCGTCCATCCGGCGGTAGCCGTTCTGGTGGACGATGTGGGGCAGGGCACGGCGGCGGGGCTTTTCCCGGGCCTGCTGCTGGGCGGTGGGGTAGCCGAACACCACCATGGCGGCAGGCACCACATATTCCGGCAGGCCCAGCAGCTTCCGGTGGGTCTCGCACTGCTCCAGGATGTCCCCGATGTAGCAGGAGCCGATGCCCAGACTCCAGGCGGCGGTCACCGCATTCTGGGCGGCGATGTTGGCGTCGGAGCAGGCCAGCAGCAGGTCGCCCACCCCTGGCTTCCGGGGATTGCAGCCCCCGGCGGCAAAGGCGTCGTACCACTTCTGGCAGTCGGCGCAGAAGATGAGCACCAGGGGGGCCTGGGCGATGAAGGGCTGATGGTCGCAGGTGTCGGCCAGCGTGTTTTTCAGCTGCTGGTCGGTGATATCCAGAATGGTATAGAGCTGCTGATTGCCCGCCGTGGGAGCAGCGCAGGCCGCCTCCAGAATGGCCCGCTTGTCCTCCTGGGCAATGGGCTTCTCCAGATAGGCACGCACCGATTTGCGGTCGTGGAGCTGGTGGAGCACGTCGTTCATAACCAAAAAACCTCCTGACAGGATGTGAAACTATGCAAGAAAAGCGCTATTTGATCGAGGAGCAGGACACTCTGCTGCCCTTCCTTCTGGCCCATGTGGCGGGTAAGAGCCGCAACCAGGTGAAATCCCTGCTTACCCGGGGACAGGTCCAGGTGGACGGCAAGACCATCACCCGCCATGACCATCCCCTGACGCCGGGGCAGACCGTCACCGTCCTCCCCCAGGGAGCGGGGGACCGGAAGGCCCCCTTCCGTATCCTCTATGAGGACGGGCGGATCCTGGTCATCGAAAAGCCCGCCGGGCTGCTGAGCATGGCCAGCGACAAGGAGAAGCACCGCACCGCCTACCGCCTGGCCACCGACTATGTCCGCCGGGCCGATCCCCGCCGCCGGGTGTTCATCGTCCACCGGCTGGACCGGGACACCTCCGGCGTGCTCCTCTTCGCCAAGGACGAGGAGACCAAGCGGGCCTTCCAGGACAACTGGGACCAGCTGGTGGGCCGCCGGGGTTATCTGGCAGTGGTGGAGGGAGCGCCCCCCAAGGATTCCGACACCATCCGCACCCTACTGCGGGAGAACGCCGCCCACAAGGTGTACTCGGTGCGCTCCGGCGGCAAGGAAGCGGTGACTCATTATACCACCCTGAGCCGCGGAAAGAAATATGCACTTTTGGAGGTCGATTTGGATACCGGCCGCAAAAATCAGATCCGCGCCCACCTCAGCGAGCTGGGCTGTCCCGTGGCCGGAGACCGGGACTATGGCGCGGTCACCGACCCCCTGGGCCGGCTGTGTCTCCACGCACATGAGCTGGTGCTCACCGATCCCTTCAGCGGGGAGGAGCGCATCTTCCGGGCGGAGGCCCCCGAAGGCTTCCGGCGGCTCACCCGGTAAGGCTCACAGCCCCAGTCTGGCTCGGGCCTGATCCCGGAAGGCTACCAGCTCGGGGTAGTCGTAGAAGAAGCTTTGCTTCTGCTCCCACACTGCCGTGCCCGCGGGCTTGTCGTAGAGCACGAAGTAGGAAAAGCTCTCGGCGATGTCCTCGGCGGGGCTGGTGGCGGCGTAGCCGGTGATGAAGTCCTGCTCATGCCGCAGGTAGAAGTTATCGCTCTCCGGGTCGGCCAGCCGGTCGTCCAGGTAGTCCTTCCAGAAGCGCTGATAGAAGGCATTGAGGTAGGAGTCCGGGTTGCTGGTCATATCGTTCTCCCCATAGCAGTCGTAGCGCTTGGGACCCCCGTAGGTGGCCTGGTGGTCGTTGAGGGTGAGGTAGTGGGCGTACTCGTGGTATACCGTCTCGGTGAATTCCACCGGGTCGCCGGCGTCCTCCGGGTCCACCGCCAGTTCCCACTGGGTGCCGTTGTCGTCCACCGGTACCACGTAGGCCAGGATGTTGGCTTCCCCGTCGGTGAAGATGGTGAAGCGGGTGAAGGGCTTCAGGCTCCCCTCAGGCAGCAGGGCGTTGACCTTGTCCCACAGGTCCCGGTACTCCGCCTTGTCCGACTTGTCGGGGATAAGGGTGCCGTCCGCCCCGATCTCATACTGAGCCAGCGGGGGTGCTTCCTCTTCCTCCACCGGTTCCAGGGGCTCCTCCAGGTAGCGCTGAGTTAGGTCCTGATAGAGCTGGTTGAGCTGGGCCACCAGGTCCTCCTCCTGGGGAGACAGCTCCCAGCGGTTTGCCTGCTCCCGGGCCTGCCGCAGGGGGACCAGCTGCTCCAGCAGGAACAGGACCCGGCCCCGCTCCTCCGTGGTGAGCCGGTCTGCCAGCTGGCCCAGCTGGGCGTTGGCCAGACGGGCGGCTTCGGCCTGGACGTCCACCCCTCCGGTCAGGAAGGAGGCTGTGGGGCGGCCGCAGGCCGACAGGGTCAGCAGAAGCGCCAGAAACAGCAGGGGCGCGGTTTTGCGTCGATGCATGACAAAACACCTCGTTTCAAAAAATGGGCCAGCCCCTTTGGGGCTGGAGCCGTGGAGGTGATTGTAGCATGGCGGCGGTTTTGGGGGAAGAAAGCTAAATAAATCTACAGGGAAACGTCACAATATCCCAAGAAAACGACGAAGGGCGGGGCCAGATGGCCCCGCCTTTCGTCTGGGAAGGTATAGGAAATGGGAAGGTTACAGTTTGACGACCCAGCCGTGGGGATCGGGTTTGGTGCCCCACTGGATGCCGGTGAGAGTATCGTACAGCTTCTGGGCCAGAGGGCCGATCTTGCCCCCGTTGACCACCACGTGCTTGTCCTCCCAGCCCATCTCACCGATGGGGGAGACCACAGCGGCGGTGCCGGTGCCCCAGGCTTCCTTCAGGGTGCCGTTGGCGCCGGCCTCGAAGAGCTCCTCGGCGGTGATGAGACGCTCCTCCACCTTCAGGCCCCAGTCCTTCATCAGTTCGATGCAGGACTTGCGGGTGATGCCGGGGAGGACGGAACCGGTGAGCTTGGGGGTGACCACCGTGTCGCCGATCTGGAACATGACGTTCATGGAGCCCACTTCTTCGATGTACTTGCGGTGGACGCCGTCCAGCCACAGCACCTGGGCGTAGCCGTTCTGCTCGGCCCGCTCACCGGCCCGGATGGAGGCGGCGTAGTTGCCGCCGCACTTGGTGTAGCCGGTGCCGCCCTTGACGGCGCGGACGTCCTCGCTCTCCACGTAGATCTTCACGGGGTTGATGCCCTCGGCGTAGTAGGCGCCCACGGGGCAGGTGATGATGCAGAAGATATAGTTGTGGGCGGCATGGACGCCCAGAGTGGGGGTGGTGGCGATGATAAAGGGACGGATATACAGAGAGGTGCCCGGCTGATCGGGGACCCAGTCGGCCTCCAGGCGCACCAGCTGCTCAATGGCGGCCAGGGCGTCCTCCTCGTCCAGGGGCGGGATGCACATACGCTCACAGGAGGAGTTGATGCGCTTGATGTTCTCGGTGGGACGGAAGAGCTGGACGGAGCCGTCGGGGGAGCGGTAGGCCTTCAGGCCTTCAAAGACCTCCTGGGCGTAGTGGAATACCATGGCGGAGGGGTCCAGAGCGATGGGGCCGTAGGGAACGATGCGCCCGTCGTGCCAGCCCTGGCCGTGGGTGTAGTCCATCAAAAACATGTGGTCGGTAAAGGTTCTGCCGAACACCAGCGTGGAGGGGTCGGGCTTGGGCTTGAGGACCGATGCACGCTGAACGGGATATTCCTTCATCAGGATGGCCTCCTTGCAGTTTCATTGCTTGCTTTCAGTATGGCAGGGTGAAGGGCAAAAGAATGTAAACCGTGATACAATGCCGGAAAAAGATACCGACCGGTATAGCGGCCTGTCCCCGCCGTTCTTATTGTATCACAGGGGAAGAAGAGGGACAAGCGTACTTGTTTTTAGCGATTTCCTTTGATATAATAACATGTCATCTTGTAATTGATCGCGTTTGGGAGGTCCCTATGCGGAAGAACAAATTATCCCACCTGGTGGAACCCAGTCTGCGGCTGTACTTTCTGTGCCTGATCGTATTTGCCGCGGTGACCGCCCTTTTCTCCGTGCCCGCGGCGGCGGCGGAGCTGGCGGTGGTGGTGATCCTGTATCTTTACTTCCGCCGCAGCAACGCCCTGCGGCAGAAGGAGATCCTCAAGTACATTGAGAATGTGACCTGCAACATGGACTCGGCCACCAAGGACACCATGGTGAACGCCCCGCTGCCCATGGTCATCTTCCGGCCGGAAAATGACGAGGTCATTTGGTCCAACGACCGCTTCCTCCAGATCACCGGGGAGCGGGAGCACCTCTTCGACACCAAAATCACCGCGGCGGTGCCCGACTTCTCCTCCCGCTGGCTCATGGAGGGTAAGACCGAGTGCCACACCGAGGTGCGCATCGGGGAGCGGCGCTTCCTGGTGTACGGCCACCTGGTCCGCACCGAGGAGCAGGGCGCTCGCGGCTACCTGGCCACCACCTACTGGGTGGACGTCACCGACTTTGCCCAGGTGCGGGATGAGTTTTACGCCACCCGCCCCGTGGTGGCTATCCTGACGGTGGACAACTACGAGGAGCTGATGAAGGGCGCTACCGACAATGCCAAGTCGGCCATGCGCAGCGAGATCGATGACCGGCTTGCTCAGTGGGTGGCCCCCGCTCAGGGCGTGTTCTGCCGGTACGAGCGGGACCGCTACCTGTTCCTCTTTGAGGAGCGCTATCTGGCCCAGTTCCAGGAGGGCAAGTTCTCCATCCTGGACACCGTCCGGCAGGTGACCAGCCCCTCGGGCATCCAGGCCACCCTGTCCATCGGCATCGGCAAGGACGGGGACACCTTCGGCGACCTGTTCCAGTACGCCGCCCTGTCGGTGGAGATGGCCCTGAGCCGGGGCGGCGACCAGGTGGTGGTGAAGAACAAGTTCAACTTCGAGTTCTTCGGCGGCCGCACCAAGGAGCTGGAGAAGCGCACCAAGGTGAAGAGCCGGGTCATGGCCAACGCCCTGGGCGAGCTGATGGCCGACGCCTCCACCGTGTTCGTCATGGGCCACAAGTACCCCGACCTGGACTGCATCGGCGCTGCCGCCGGCGTGTGCGCCATGGCCCGGAAGAAGGGCACCCCTGTCCACATCGTGCGGGAGCCGGGTGTCAACCCGGCCAGCGAGATGAGCGACCGGCTGTCCGCCCTGCCCGAGTACAAGGACGTGTTCCTCTCTCCTCAGGACGCCATTCTGCTGGCTGACTCCAACTGCCTGCTGGTGGTGGTGGACACCAACCGCCCGGAGCAGGTGGTGAGCCAGGATCTGCTGGAGGCCGTCCACAAGGTGGCGGTCATTGACCACCACCGCCGGGCCTCCTCCTATATTGCCGACGCGGCCCTCAATTTCCACGAGCCCTACGCTTCCTCCGCCAGTGAGCTGGTCACCGAGTTGTCCCAGTATCTGCTGGAGCCCGCCGACCTGCTGAAGATCGAGGCGGAGGCCCTGCTGGCGGGCATCACCCTGGACACCAAGCAGTTTACCATGCGCACCGGCAGCCGCACCTTTGAGGCGGCCGCCTTCCTGCGCCGCTCCGGCGCCGACACCGGCGACGTGAAGAAGCTGTTCCAGAACGACCTGGAGGGCACCATCGCCCGGTACGATATCATCCAGACCGCACGGATGTACAAGGATGGCATCGCCGTGGCCCGGGTGGACCACACCGTGGGCCGTATCACCGCCGCCCAGGCCGCCGATGAGCTGCTGAACATCTCGGGCATCGACACCTCCTTCGTGCTCTTCCCCGACCAGGAGGGACGGGTCATCCTGTCCGCCCGCAGCATGGGAGACGTGAACGTGCAGGTGGTGCTGGAGAAGCTGGGCGGCGGCGGCAACGCCGCCACAGCCGGCGCTCAGGTGCCCGGCAAGACCGTGGATGAGGTCACCAAGATGCTCCTCCAGGCTATTGACCAATACCTTGAAGACGAATAACCCTCTGGGCGGGTCTTGTATCCGCCCGAAGCGCTAAGAAAGGACGAATGACCATGAAAGTGATTTTGCAGCAGGACGTGAAGGGCCAGGGCAAGAAGGGCCAGATGATCGAGGCCAGCGACGGCTACGCCCGCAACTTCCTCCTCCCCCGCAAGCTGGCTGTGCTGGCCACCGCGGAGAATATCAACACCATGAAGATGCAGGAGAAGGCCAAGAAGGCCCAGGAGGCCGCTGAGAAGGCCGAGGCCGAGGCCACCGCCGCCAAGCTGAAGGAGCTCTCCGTCAAGGTCACCGCCAAGGCGGGCAACGGCGGCCGGCTCTTCGGCGCCGTCACCACCAAGGAGATCGCCGACGCCCTCAGCGCTCAGCACGGCATCTCCGTCCAGAAGACCAAGATCGTTCAGGACGAGCCCATCAAGGCCTTCGGCACCTACGAGCTGAAGGTGAAGCTGGGCTACGAGGTCACCGGCACCCTGAAGGTGGTCGTGGCCGAGCAGTAAATATGCGTAGGGGCCGATGCCCACATCGGCCCGTTCAGGGGAGGTGAAGGAACATGGCAACCGAAGAGGAACTGCTGCTGCGGCAGATGCCCCACAGCGTGGAGGCCGAGCAGAGCGTGCTGGGCGCCATGCTCATTGACGCCCGCTGCGTGCCGGAGGTCATTGAGGACTTAAAGCCCGAGGACTTCTACCTGCGCACCAACCGGGAGATCTACGAGACCATCTACTCCATGTTCAACTTCTCCCTCACCATTGACCCGGTGACCGTGCTGGACCACATGCGCCAGAACGGGGTGTACGACGAGAACACCTCCCGCAACTATATCCTCCAGCTCATGGAGGTCACCCCCACGGCGGCCAATGTGAAGGAGTATGTGGCCATCGTCAAGGACAAGGCCCTGCTCCGCCGCATCGCCGAGACGGCGGGGGAGCTGACCGCCCTGGTGCAGGAGGGCACCGGCACCGGTCAGGAGGTGCTGGAGGCCGCCGAGCAGCGGGTGTATGCCATCCGCCAGGGCCGCTCCTCCCAGGGGCTGGCCCACATCTCCAGCGTCATCCTCAACGTGTATGAACGGCTCAACGAGCTGGCTCTCAGCGATTCCGCCGTGCCCGGCCTTAGTACCGGCCTGCCCGACGTGGACGCCGCCATCTCCGGCCTGAACAAGTCCGACCTGATCCTGCTGGCCGCCCGACCCGGCATGGGCAAGACCTCCTTCGCCCTGAACATGCTGCTCCACGCGGGCAAGTTCTCCGGCAAGACGGTGGTCTTCTTCTCCCTGGAAATGAGCCGGGAGCAGCTGGCCATGCGCCTCATCTCCGGCGAGGCCTTTGTGGACAACAAGAAGCTGGTCACCGGCAAGCTGGGGGAGGAGGACTGGTCCAAGATTGCCGCCGCCTCGGCCGCCCTCAACCAGACTCAGATCCTCATTGACGATAACCCCTCCCTCAGCGTGGCCGACATGAACGCCAAGTGCCGCCGGGTGGATAATCTGGGATTGGTGGTCATAGACTACCTCCAGCTCATGACCTCCGCCGGCGGCCCCACCCGCAGCAGCGACAACCGGCAGCAGATCGTCTCGGACATCTCCCGTGCCCTGAAGATCATGGCCAAGGAGCTCAACGTGCCGGTGGTCTGTCTGTCCCAGCTGTCCCGTGGTCCCGAAAGCCGCCAGAACAAGCGGCCCATGCTCTCCGACCTGCGTGAGTCGGGCGCCATCGAGCAGGACGCCGATATCGTCCTGTTCCTCTACCGGGACGACTACTACAATGAGACCAGTGAGAACCATAACCTGGCCGAGTGCATCATCGCCAAGAACCGCCACGGCGAGACCGGCACGGTGGAGCTGCAGTGGCTGCCCGAGTACACCACCTTCTCCTCCATCGACCGACGGCATTCGGAGTACTAATCGTTCCTACAGGACTACCATAGGAGAATACCTTTATGCTGGAAGCAGCCAAAGCTCTTTCAACCGAATACGATATGCTCCCCAGGGGAGGCAAGGTGCTGTGCGCCGTCTCCGGCGGGGCCGATTCCATCTGCCTGCTCCACCTGCTCCACAGCCTGTCGGCCGACGGGGACTTCCAGGTGTGCGCCGCCCACTACCACCACGGGATGCGGGGCGCGGACGCGGATGCCGACGCCGCCTTTGTGGAGGGCTTTTGCAAGGAACGGAACATCCCCTGTGTGGTGGAGCATGGCGACGTGTACGGCGAGGCCCGTAACCGGGGGCTGGGTGTGGAGGAGACCGGCCGCCTGCTGCGGTACGAATTCCTCCACCGGACGGCGGAACAGCTGGGGTGCAACCGCATCGCCACCGCCCACAACGCCGACGACAACCTGGAGACCCTGCTGTTCCACCTGACCCGGGGGGCCGGACTCCACGGCCTGGCGGGTATCCCGCCCCGGCGGGGGGAGCTGGTGCGCCCCCTGCTTACCACGCCCCGGGCGGATATCGAGGCCTATCTGGAGGCCCACGGCATCCCCCATGTGGAGGACAGCACCAATGCCGACGACAGCTACGCCCGCAACAAGCTGCGCCATCAGGTGATCCCGGTGCTGCGGGAGCTCAATCCCCGGCTCACCGAGCGGTGCGCCGAGACCATGGGGTATCTGAGAGCGGACAATGACTACCTCAATGCCCAGGCCGCCATGGCCTGTGCCCACGCCCGCTGGGCGGAGGACGACCTGGTCATCGAGGCCCACTACATCGCCGACCTGCCCGCCGCCATCGCCCCCCGGGCGGTGCGCCGCCTGCTGGAGATGACGGGGGACGGCAACACCGACTGCTCCGCCGCCCACCTGAAGGCGGTGGTGGACCTGGCCGTGGGAGACGACCCATCGGCGGTGGCCTTCCTGCCCAACGGGCGGCTGGCCCAGCGGGTGTACAAGGAGCTGCTCATCACCACCCAGGCCGACAACCCGGTCATGACCCCCTGTCCCCTCAACACCGACGGAGAGACTGCCCCGGAGGGCACCGACTGGCGGTGCTCCTGCCGCCCGGTACTCTGTCCCATGGCGGGAGAGGAACGGGCAGGGGCCTGGTACCTGAGCCGGGAGGTGCAGGGTACGCCGGTGTTGCGGCCCCGGAAGACGGGGGATGAGCTGGCCCTGCCGGGCAGGGACACCAAGACCCTGAAAAAGTGGATGATCGACGAGAAAATTCCTCGTCGGGACCGGGACCGCATCCCGGTGCTGGCGGATGAACGGGGCGTACTGGCGGCAGCCGGTCTTGGCCCTCATAGAGAACGTATGGCAAAGCCCGGCCAACCGGCCTGGGAAGTGGTATTTTGGAAGGAAAGGTAAGAGAAGTATGGAACACATCCTGGACAAAGATGTAGAACGAGTCCTCTTTACCGAAGAGGAGCTGAAGAACCGGGTGGCGGAGATCGCCGCCCAGATCGACAAGGACTATGAGGGCAAGGAACCGGTTATCATCAGCGTGCTGCGCGGCTCCTTCGTCTTCATGGCCGACCTGGTACGGCAGATCCACGTGCCCTGCACCGTGGACTTCATGGCGGTGTCCTCCTATGGCTCCGGCACCTCCAGCTCCGGTCAGGTGAAGATCGTCAAGGACCTGTCCGAGCAGATCGAGGGCAAGGACCTGATCGTGGTGGAGGACATTCTGGACAGCGGCAACACCCTGAGCTACCTGCTCCAGCTGCTCCAGGCCCGCAAGCCCGCCTCCGTGCGGCTGTGCACCCTGCTGGATAAGCCCTCCCGCCGGGTGAAGGAAGTAGAGGTCAGCTACTCCGGCTTCTCCATCCCCGACTACTTCGTGGTGGGCTACGGCCTGGATTATGCGGAGAAGTACCGTAACCTGCCCTACATCGGTGTGCTGAAGCCCTCCGTCTACGGCGGGGAATAAGGCGCAAATCTGCCCGGAAAGGACGTGTCTGTCCATTGAAACGCAACGGAAGCCTGCGTGACGTAGGCTTTTATGTACTCATTGCCATCTTACTCATTGTCTCCATCTTTGTGCTCCGGGGGGGCATGAACGCCGGGGACCAGGTCACCTACGGCCAGGTGCGCCGCCTGCTGGAGGAACAGCAGGTGACCCAGGTGGAGGTGGACCACAAGACGGTCACCCTGAAGCTCAAGGAGGCGGTGGGCGGCAAAAACACCGTCACCTATCAGGTGGGCAACCCCCAGTGGTTTTACGATGACTTCAACGACCTGATCGTGGAGCAGATGCGGCAGGGGATCATCACCGACTATGACTACCCCGCCGGATTCGAGCCCCCGTTCTGGATGAGCTTTGTGCCCTGGATCGCCGTGCTGGTGGTCTTCGGCCTGCTGTGGTACTTCATGTTCCTCCGCCAGACCGGCGGGGGTGGGGGCGGCGGAGCCGCCGACCGCACCGCCCGCTTCGGCCGGGCCCGTACCCGCACCGGCGCCGACGAGCAGAAGAAGGTCACCTTTGACGATGTGGCCGGCGCTGAGGAGGAGAAGGGGGAGCTGCGGGAGATCGTGGAGTTCCTCAAGGACCCCCGCCGGTTCCTGGATCTGGGCGCCCGCATCCCCAAGGGCGTGTTGCTGGTGGGCCCTCCCGGTACCGGTAAGACCCTGCTGGCCAAGGCGGTGGCCGGAGAGGCCGGCGTCCACTTCCTGTCCATCTCGGGCTCCGACTTTGTGGAGCTGTACGTGGGCGTAGGCGCCAGCCGTGTCCGCGACCTGTTTGACCAGGCCAAGAAGAACGCTCCCGCCATCGTCTTCATCGACGAGATCGACGCCGTGGGCCGCCAGAGAGGCGCGGGCCTGGGCGGCGGTCACGACGAGCGGGAGCAGACTCTCAACCAGCTGCTGGTGGAGATGGACGGCTTCGGCAACAACGAGGGCGTGGTGGTCATGGCGGCCACCAACCGGCAGGATATCCTGGACCCCGCCCTGCTGCGCCCCGGCCGGTTCGACCGGCAGGTGTACGTGGGCTACCCCGACATCAAGGGCCGTGAGGCCATCCTGAAGGTCCACGCCCGCAACAAGCCCCTGGGCGACAACGTCTCCCTGGCGGAGCTGGCCAAGGGCACCGGCGGCTTCACTGGCGCCGACCTGGAGAACCTGATGAACGAGGCCGCCCTGCTGGCCGCCCGGAAGAAGCAGCACTTTATCCGCATGGAAGACCTGAACGAGGCGGTGATCAAGGTCATCGCCGGCCCGGAGAAGAAGAGCCGGGTGGTCATCGAGCGGGAGCGCAAGCTCACCGCCTACCATGAGGCGGGCCACGCCATCGTCATCCACGACCTGGAGACCCAGGACCCGGTCCATCAGATCACCATCATTCCCCGCGGCATGGCGGGCGGCATGACCATCTCCCTGCCTCAGGAGGATGTGACCTTCCAGTCCAAGCGGCAGCTCACCGAGCGCATCGCCGTCTGCCTGGGCGGCCGTGCCGCCGAGCAGCTGGCCCTGGGCGACATCTCCACCGGCGCGGGCAACGACCTGCAGAAGGCCAGCGCCATCGCCCGCAACATGGTTACCCGCTACGGCATGAGCGACAAGGTGGGCAACGTGGTCTTCGACTCCGGCCACGGCGAGGTATTCATCGGCCGCTCCATGGCCCAGACCAAGAACTACTCCGAAGAGGTGGCCGCCCTCATTGATGAGGAGGTCAAGGGCCTCATCGACGGCGCCTACAACCGCTGTGTGGAGATCCTCTCCGCCCGCCGGAAGGAGCTGGACTTTGTGGCCGACTACCTGCTCCACTATGAGAATATGGACGCCGACACCTTTGCGCTGGTCTTTACCGACCCCGCCGCCGTCCAGCCCCCCGCCGCCTATCAGCAGGTGGAGGAGGAGCAGGAGACCGTATCTCTGGAGAAGAAGAAACAGGACTGATCCGATTCCAAAAGAAAAACACGGTGTATTTTCCAATTTGGAAAATACACCGTGTTTTATTTATTTGATCTCAAGACCGGAGAGATAGCGCCGGGCCAGATCAAAGCCGTGGCTGGCGGCGATGTGGCGGATGCGTTCCCGGCCCATGGACAGGTTCACCTGACGCACCCAGGTGCCGTCGGGGGTGGCCAGACCGATAAATACCAGCCCCACCGGATTGCCCCGCTCATCGGGGTCGGGCCCTGCCACGCCGGTGGTGGAGATGGCCAGGTCGCAGCCCAGCACCTTGCGGGCCCCCTCGGCCATGGCCCGGGCCACCGGTTCGCTGACCGCGCCGTACTGGTCCAGCAGGTCCTGGTCCACGCCCAGCACCGTGTGCTTCACCTCGGTGGCGTAGCTCACCACGCCGCCCCGGAACACGGAGGACACCCCGGCCAGGTCGGTCATCCGCTTGGCCACCAGTCCGCCGGTGCAGCTCTCGGCGGTGCCCAGAGTGAGCCCCTTCTCCTTCAGTAGGGCAAAGACCGCCGCCTCCAGGGAGGGGATATCCACCCCGTAGACCAGGGGCCCGAAGTGGGCTTTCAGGTCTTCCACCACCGGGTCCATCAGGGCGTGGGCGGCCGCCTCGTCGGCGGCCTTGGCGGTGACCCGCAGCTCACACTCCCCCTCCTTGGCGTAGGGAGCCAGGGTGGGATTGGTCATGGCGTTCATCTTCTCCCGCAGCTGGGCCTCCATGGAGGACTCGCCGATGCCGAAGAGCTTCAGGGTGCGGGAGGCGATGACACCGTCGGCCAGCTCCTTCAGGTAGGGGATCACCCGGTGGGTGAACATAGCCTTGCACTCCCGGGGCGGGCCGGGGAGCATAATGACCCGGACGCCGTCCTGTTCAAAGGCCACGCCGGGGGCGGTGCCCCAGTCGTTGTCCAGCACGGTGCAGCCCTCGGGCAGCATGGCCTGCTGGTAGTTGTTGTCCGTCATGGGGCGGTTGGGGTGGATGCGCTGGAAATAGGCCTCGATCCGCTGGGCGGAGGGCTGGTGGAACACCAGCTTTCGGCCAAAGCAGTCGGCCAGCACATTTTTGGTCAGATCGTCGCAGGTGGGGCCCAGGCCGCCGGTGGTGATAATGATATCCGCCCGGGTGCGGGCCAGCTCCACAGCGGCGCGCAGCCGGTCCGGATTGTCCCCCACCACTGTGTGGTAGTAGACGTTGATGCCCAGGGCGCTCAGCCCCTGGGACAGCATCTGGGCATCGGTGTTAGCGATATTGCCCAGCAGCAGCTCGGTGCCCACGGCGATGAGTTCCGCGGTATGAGACATGGGGAAGCACTTCCTTTGTTGGATTGAAAAGAGAGTAGGGGCCGGTCAGCTGCCCGGCCCCTACAACATTTATACCTGGATTCTTTCGATGCCGTCCACGGCAGCCTTCACCAGGCCCTCCACGTCCAGGGCCTCCTCGGCGTGCTCCAGCTCGCCCAGCACCGGGCGGAGACGGGGATGGCGGGGGGTGAACACAGTACAGCAGTCCTCGTAGGGCAGGATGGAGGTTTCAAAGGTATTGATCTTGCGGGCAATGCGCACGATCTCCTCCTTATCCATGCCCACCACGGGGCGCAGGATGGGCAGGGAGCACACGGCGGTGGTGGCCCGCATGGCCTCCATGGTCTGGCTGGCCACCTGGCCCAGGCACTCGCCGGTGACAATGGCGCCGGCGCCGCACCGGGCGGCCACCGCCTCGGCGATGCGCATCATGAACCGGCGCATAAGGACGGTGAACAGCTCCTCGGGGCACTTGCGCCTTAACTCCTCCTGGATGGCGGTGAAGGGCACCACATGGACGGTGAGCCGTCCGCACCAGGGGGTGAGCAGCTTGGCCAGGTCCAGCACCTTCTGCTTGGCCTCCTCGGAGGTGTAGGGGTAGGAGAAGAAGTGGACCATTTCCAGGGCGATGCCCCGCTTGGCGATCATCCAGGAGGCCACCGGGGAGTCGATGCCGCCGGACAGCAGGCTCACCGCGCGGCCGCCCACACCCACCGGCAGTCCGCCGGCGCCCGGCTCGGGGTCGGCGTGAACATAGGCGGCGTAGTCCCGTACTTCAAGATAGACAGTGAGCTCCGGATGGTGCACGTCCACCTTCAGGTTGGGGTACTTCTCGTCCAGCTCGCCGCCCACATACTGGGACAGCTGGATGGAGGTCATGGGGAATGTCTTGTCGGCCCGCTTGGACTCCACCTTGAAGGTCTTGGCGGCGGCCAGCTTGTCCCCCAGGTACTCAATGGCGGTCTGGAGCATGGCGTCGGCGTCCTTCTCACAGGCACGGGCCCGGCTCAGGCCCACCACGCCGAATAGCTTGGTCATGGCCTCCCAGGCTCCATCCAGGTCGCAGTCGTCGTTCTTAGGCTCCACATACATGGTGGACTGCTTGCAGTACACCTTAAAATCACCGTGATGCTTCAGACGGCGCTTGGCGTTGGCGATCAGCTTATCCTCAAAGGTGCGGCGGTTCAGGCCCTTCAGGACCAGCTCCCCCAGCTTCAGCAGAATGATCTCGTTCATGGTAATTCCTCTTTCAGTCGTTCATTCGGTAATCGAAAGCCATTATAGCGAAATCCCGGTGGAATGTCCAGAAAAATGGGACTTATATTGATGGAATTCTATCCAAAATCGTGTCTGCTGCCGCAGTTGGAGCCAATCTGCTCAAACAGACAGACGATACGTTCGATCTTTTCAAAGCATTCCGGGTCGCTCAGACTGTCATCGCGCAGAATTTCTCTGATTTGACACAGTGCCTGGTAGCTGGATGCTTCCACCATCTCTTGAGCGGTCAGGGTTAAATCCGGGAAAGTGACACGAATCTGCTGCCGCTCCAAAAGCTTCGACAAAAGCTGGATAGCCAAATCCATAAAATTATCCTCCTTATACGCAAGTGGACCGAAACTGGTCCTATTATATCACCTCAAATTCATAGAATAAAGAAAAAGGACTCAAATCAGTCCGGAGGTGAGGGCTTGGAGGAGCAAAAGATCAAACAGGACCAGATCCAGATCGGCAGAAACATCCGGCGGCTGCGTCTGGAGAAAAAGCTGGGACAGACGGAACTGGCAAACAAGCTGCAGCTGGAGGGCGTGGACATGACCCGGGAAGCGCTGGTTAAGATCGAGCGGGGAATTCAGCATATCTCAGCCACGCAGTTGAAAGCCATCCGGGATGTACTGCAAACCAGCTATGATGAACTATTGAAAGAGACCCCCTGACCAGGATCGGTCAGGGGGCCTTATCTTTTAGAACGTCAGATATCTGCCTTATTACCGCCGGAGCAGGGCGCTCTCCCGGTACTGGATGGCCTCCGCCAGATGCTCCACCCCAATCTCCTCCGCTCCATCCAGGTCGGCGATGGTGCGGGCCACCCGGAGGATGCGGTCATAGCTGCGGGCGGTGAGGCCCATTCGGTCAAAGGCCCCCTTGATGAGGGCGGTGCCCGCCTCGTCCAGCCGGCAGAACCGGGCCAGCTCCTGCTGGCCCATGTGGGCGTTGCAGTCGGGGCCATCCGGCCCGAAGCGGGCGGTCTGGATGGCCCGGGCGGTGTTGACCCGGGCTTTGATGACAGCGGAGGGTTCCGCGTCGGGCCGCCGGGACAGCTGGTCGAAGTCCAGGGGCGGCACCTCCACGTACAGGTCGATGCGGTCCAGCAGGGGCCCGGACAGCTTGCCCAGGTACTTCTCCACCGCCTGGTGGGTGCAGCGGCACCGGTCCGAGTAGCCATACCAGCCGCACTTGCAGGGGTTCATGGCGCACACCAGCATGAATTGGGCGGGAAAACGGCCGCTGCCCGCCGCCCGGCTGATGACCACCTGGCCCTCCTCCAGGGGCTGGCGCAGGGTCTCCAGCACGTCCTTGTGGAACTCGGGCAGCTCATCCAGGAAGAGCACCCCGTTGTGGGCCAGGGAGATCTCTCCCGGCCGGGGCAAGGGAGAGCCGCCTCCCGCCATGCCGGTGGCCGAGATGGAATGGTGAGGGGCCCGGAAGGGCCGGTGGAGGAGCAGGGGGTGCTGGGCGTCGGTGAGTCCCATCACCGAGTGGACGGCGGTGGCTCCCAGGGCCTCCCGCCGGGTCATGTCGGGCAGGATGGAGGGCAGGCGGCGGGCCAACATGGATTTGCCC
The DNA here is from genome assembly GCF_017811815.1 of Flavonifractor sp. AGMB03687. Lineage (GTDB taxonomy): Bacteria > Bacillota > Clostridia > Oscillospirales > Oscillospiraceae > Flavonifractor. Next base: position 496,204 of record NZ_JADKZI010000003.1, on the reverse strand, counting down.
GACCCCGGCGGGCCCACCATGGCCAGATTGTGGCCGCCGGCGGCGGCGATCTCCAGGGCCCGCTTGCCGTTCTCCTGGCCCTTCACGTCGGCGAAGTCCAGCTCCGCCTCCACGTCGGTGCCGGGAGTCCAGGGGTCGGCGGGGAGGATGGGGGTCTCCCCCCGCAGGTGGGCCACCAGCTGAGAGACGCTCTCCACCGGATAGACCTTTAGTTCCCCGGCCAGGGTGGCCTCAGCGGCGGAGGGGGCGGGGACATAGAGTTCTTTGATGCCGGCCTTGCGGGCGGCCAGGGCCATGGGCAGCATGCCGGGAATGGGCCGCAGCTGCCCCGACAGGGACAGCTCCCCCACAAAGGCACAGGGGGAGGCGGGCAGGCGGAGCTGTTCCCCCGCCGCCAGGATACCCACCAGAATGGGCAGGTCGTACACCGTGCCCCCCTTCTTCCGGTCCGCCGGGGCCAGGTTGACCGTGATACGGGAGACCGGGAAGGAGAAGCCGCAGTTTTTGATGGCGGCACGCACCCGGTCCCGGGCCTCCTTCACCGCCGCGTCGGGCAGGCCCACGATCTCAAAGGCGGGCAGGCCGCTGGACAGGTCGCACTCCGCCCGCACCTCGTAGCCCGAGATGCCGGTCAGACCCAGAGAACGCACTTCGCAGAGCATAGCATCACCGTCTTCCCATGTGTTTACCGGCATTATACCACGGCCGGAAATTTTCGCCAAGACGGGGCGGCGCGAGCGGGGGAAAAAGAGATGGAAAATGGTAAAAAATAGGGAGTTTAAATAGAACGTACAGTCTAGTACAACGGGTTCAGCAGATACACCGAGTTGCGTATTTTTTGCGGGGAAAAGCGGAAAAAACCGGGCGAAATCCTAGGGATTTTAAAATAGGAAGAAAATTTTCACAGATAAGTAAGATTTGATTTACAAACGGTTTGGATGGTGTTACAATGAAGGCGCTCCAAGAAAGTTTCTTTCTGGTAAGCGGGGAAAAAGCCAGGGTAATGGGAATCCGGCCCGGTCTCAAGGCGAGGCGGGGACCGATTCCCATTGCCCTGGAACAATGAATAAGGAGGAATCGTTTTCATGGCGAGAAAGCTGAAATCCATGGACGGCAACACCGCAGCCGCCCACGTGTCCTACGCCTTTACCGAGGTCGCCGGCATCTACCCCATCACCCCGTCCAGCCCCATGGCTGATAACGTGGACCAGTGGGCTGCTCAGGGCCGCAAGAACATCTTCGGTACCACCGTCAACGTGGTGGAGATGCAGTCTGAGGCCGGTGCTGCCGGTACCGTTCACGGCTCCCTGGCCGCCGGTGCTCTGACCACCACCTACACCGCCTCTCAGGGCCTGCTGCTCATGATCCCCAACATGTACAAGCTGGCCGGCGAGCTGATGCCCACCGTGTTCCACGTGTCCGCTCGTACCGTGGCTACCCACGCTCTGAACATCTTCGGTGATCACTCCGACGTCATGGCCTGCCGTCAGACCGGCTTTGCCATGCTGTGTGAGTCCAATCCTCAGGAGGTCATGGACCTGGGCGCCGTTGCCCACCTGGCCGCCATCAAGGGCCGCGTTCCCTTCATCAACTTCTTCGATGGTTTCCGTACCTCCCACGAGATCCAGAAGATCGCCATCTGGGACTACGATGACCTGAAGGACATGGTGGACATGGACGCTGTGGAAGCCTTCCGCAAGCGCGCCCTGAACCCCGAGCGTCCTGTGATGCGCGGTTCTCATGAGAACGGCGACATCTTCTTCCAGCACCGCGAGGCCGCCAACAAGTACTACGACGCCATCCCCGGCATCGTCGAGGAGTACATGGGCAAGGTCAACGAGAAGCTGGGCACTAACTATCAGCTGTTCAACTACTATGGCGCTCCCGACGCTGACCGCGTCATCATCGCCATGGGTTCCATCTGCGACGTGGCCGAGGAAGTCATCGACTACCTGAACGCGCACGGCGAGAAGGTCGGCCTGGTGAAGGTCCGCCTGTATCGTCCTTTCCGCGCCGACAAGCTGCTGGAGGCCATTCCTGCCACCGCCACCAAGATCGCTGTTCTGGACCGCACCAAGGAGCCCGGCGCTCTGGGCGATCCTCTGTACCTGGACGTTGTCACCGCCTTTGCCAACGCTGGCCGTCAGGCTACCATCATCGGCGGCCGCTACGGCCTGGGCTCCAAGGATACTCCTCCCAGCAACGTGTTTGCCGTGTATGAGGAGCTGACCCGCGAGAACCCCAAGCGCCAGTTCACCGTGGGCATCGTGGACGACGTGACCTTCACCTCCCTGGAGGAGAAGCCCGCTCCCAACACCGCTGCTCCCGGCACCATCGAGTGCAAGTTCTGGGGCCTGGGCGGCGACGGTACCGTTGGCGCCAACAAGAACTCCATCAAGATCATCGGCGACCATACCGACAAGTACGTTCAGGCGTACTTCCAGTATGACTCCAAGAAGACCGGCGGCGTGACCATCAGCCACCTGCGCTTCGGCGATCAGCCCATCCGCGCTCCCTACTACATCAACAAGGCCGACTTCGTGGCCTGCCACGTGCCCGCTTACATCGTCAAGGGCTTCCCCATGGTCCGCGACGTCAAGGACGGCGGCGTGTTCCTGATCAACTGCCAGTGGAGCGATGAGGAGCTGGATCACCACATGCCCGCCGTGGCCAAGCGCTACATTGCCGAGCACAACATCCAGGTCTACACCATCAACGCCATCGACCTGGCCATCGAGATCGGCATGGGCAAGCGTACCAACACCATCCTGCAGTCCGCTTTCTTCAAGCTGGCTAAGGTTATGCCCGAGGCTGAGGCCATCCAGTACATGAAGGACGCTGCCACCCACTCCTACCTGAAGAAGGGCCAGGACGTGGTTGACATGAACCACAAGGCCATCGACGCCGGCGCCACCGCCTTCCACAAGTTCGAGGTGCCCGCTTCCTGGGCTACCGCTGAGGACAAGCCCGTTGAGGAGCACCTGGAGGGCAATGCCGACACCGTGAAGATGGTGAAGGACATCATGGAGCCCGTGGGCCGCATGGACGGCGACAGCCTGCCTGTTTCCGCCTTTGTCAACGGCCACGAGGACGGCACCTTCTGCCAGGGCGCTTCCGCCTACGAGAAGCGCGGCGTGGCCGTGTCCGTGCCCGAGTGGGATGCCTCCAAGTGTATCCAGTGTAACCAGTGCTCCTACGTCTGCCCCCACGCCACCATCCGTCCCTTCGCTCTCTCCGAGGAGGAGGCCAAGAACGCCCCCGCTCAGGCGAAGATCGTGGACATCAAGGCCGGCAAGGGCAAGGGCGTTTACAAGTTCGCCCTGGCTGTCAGCCCCCTGGACTGCATGGGCTGCACCGTCTGCGTGAGCACCTGCCCCGTGAAGGCTCTGACCATGAAGCCCCAGGAGTCCCAGGCTGCCGAGCAGGAAGTCTTCGACTACATGGTGGCCAAGGTTGCCCCCAAGGCCGACGTGGAGGATATCGCCACTGTCAAGGGCAGCCAGTTCAAGCAGCCTCTGCTTGAGTTCTCCGGCTCCTGCGCCGGCTGTGCTGAGACCGCCTATGCCCGCCTGATCACTCAGGTGTGCGGCGACCGGATGTTCGTCTCCAACGCTACCGGTTGTTCCTCCATCTGGGGCGGCCCCGCTGCTACCTCTCCCTACACCGTCAACAAGGAGGGCAAGGGTCCCGCTTGGGCCAACTCCCTGTTCGAGGATAACGCTGAGCACGGTCTGGGCCTGTACCTGGGCCAGAAGGCCATCCGTGACCGCCTGGCTGACATGACCCGCCAGCTGATCGCCATCGACTATGTCGACGAGACCATCGCTGCTGCCGCTCAGAAGTGGCTGGACACCATGGAGGACGGCGCCGCCAACGGCGAGGCCGCCAAGGCTTACATCGCCGCCATGGAGGGCCACAAGGCTCAGGGCGAGGGCTGCGACTGCGAGGCCTGCAAGCTGGTCCGCGAGATCCTGAAGGAGAAGGAGTACCTGAACAAGAAGTCCGTCTGGATCTTCGGCGGCGACGGCTGGGCCTACGACATCGGTTACGGCGGCCTGGATCACGTCATCGCTTCCGGTGAGGACGTCAACATCTTCGTGTTCGACACCGAGGTGTACTCCAACACCGGCGGACAGGCTTCCAAGTCCTCCAACATCGGCCAGGTGGCTCAGTTCGCCGCTGCCGGTAAGACCCAGCCCAAGAAGAGCCTGGCTGAGATCGCCATGCAGTATGGCTACGTCTACGTGGCTCAGATCGCCATGGGCGCCAACCCCAACCAGACTCTGAAGGCCATCACCGAGGCCGAGGCCTATCATGGTCCTTCCCTGGTCATCGGCTACGCTCCCTGTGAGATGCACAGCATCAAGGGCGGCATGGCCAACTGCCAGCAGGAGATGAAGAAGGCTGTTGACTGCGGCTACTGGAACCTGTTCCGGTACAACCCCGCTCTCAAGGCCGAGGGCAAGAACCCCTTCACCCTGGACTCCAAGGCCCCCGCTGGCGGCTATCAGGAGTTCCTGATGAACGAGGCTCGTTACTCCTCCCTGACCCGTGCCTTCCCCGATCGCGCCAAGGAGCTCTTCGCTCAGAACGAAGAGGCTGCCAAGGAGCGTTGGGAGCACCTGACCCGTCTGGTGGAGCTGTACAAGTAATTAGAACCACCAAGACCCCCGGGCAACAGCCCGGGGGTCTTTTTATTTGGAATATCTGAGGAATAAAAAACAGCCCCCAGAGCCGCTTTGCAGCTCTGGGGGCTATTTTTTGCATCAATTACACGTTGAAGCGGAACAGGACGATATCGCCGTCCTTCATGACGTATTCCTTGCCCTCGGAACGGACCAGGCCCTTTTCCTTGGCGCCGTTCATGGAGCCGCAGGCCATCAGGTCGTCGAAGTTGACCACCTCGGCGCGGATGAAGCCGCGCTCGAAGTCGGTGTGGATCTTACCGGCGGCCTGGGGAGCCTTGGTGCCCTTCTTGATGGTCCAGGCACGGCACTCGTCCTCGCCGGAGGTGAGGAAGGAGATGAGGCCCAGCAGGGCGTAGCTGGCCTTGATGAGCCGGTCCAGGCCGGACTCGGCGATGCCCAGATCGTCCAGGAACATCTTCTTTTCGTCGGCGTCCAGCTCGGCGATCTCGGCTTCCAGCTTGGCGCACACGGGAATCACCTGAGCGCCCTCCTTGGCGGCCAGATCCTCCACGATCTTGTAGTAGGCGTTGCTGTGGCAGTCGGCAAAGCCGTCCTCGTCTAGGTTGGCAGCGTAGATGATGGGCTTCAGGGAGAGCAGCTCGGCGGTGGCAATGATGGCGGCGTCGTCCTCGTCGCACTCAAAAGAGCGGGCAGAGTTGCCGTCGTTGAGCCAATCCTTCAGAGCGGTGAACACCTCCACCTCCCGGAGGTACTTCTTGTCGCCCTTGGCGGCCTTCTGGGCCTTGTCGATGCGGCGCTCCACCATCTCCACGTCGGCCATGATGAGCTCGATGTCGATGACACCGATGTCCCCGGCGGGGTCCACCGGCACGTTGGTGCTGGTGTCGGCTACGACGTGCATGATGTTCTCGTCGTCAAAGCAGCGCACCACATGGACGATGGCGTCGCATTCCCGGATGTTGGCCAGGAACTTGTTGCCCAGGCCCTGGCCCTGGCTGGCGCCCTTGACCAGACCGGCGATGTCCACGAACTCCACCACGGCGGGGGTGGTCTTCTTGGGGTGATACATCTCGGTCAGAGCATCCAGGCGGGCGTCGGGCACCGCCACCACGCCCACATTGGGGTCAATGGTGCAGAAGGGGTAGTTGGCGCTCTCGGCGCCGGCGTTGGTGATGGCGTTGAAAAGGGTCGATTTGCCCACGTTGGGCAGACCCACGATACCTAATTTCATCGGTCAGTTACCCTCTTTCGGCGTATTAGCCCCAGTATTATATCTTATCCGCCTGAAAATTACAAGTGTTCCGGACCATCCCGTGGAGACGGAGACAAAATACCGGCCTGGCAGTCGGAACGTCAGCCGCCCATGTAGGAGAAGTGCATGTAGTCGTGATAGCCCTCGGAATCATCGCTGTCCCAGGCCCAGGCGTCGCCGCCCCAACTCCAGCCGTGGGCCTCAAAGATGCGCACCACCGAGCTGTCCGGGGCAATGGAGTAGGGGTTGGTCCCCGGCTCCCAGCAGGTACCCGCCATGATCTGGCCGTCCCGGATCTGGTAGTTCTCGTTGGAGTTGATGTCGATGGCGGTGCCGCAGTTGTGCTCGCCGGTGGTGCCCTCCACGTAGCGGAAGCAGCCCAGAGCGTTCATGGGGAACTGCTCCGGGTCATTATAGATCTCAGTAAAGATGGCCACGATGTCGTCGGCCAGGGCGGTGTGGACCTGGAGGGTGGCGGTGGAGGGAGACTTCACGCCGTTGGACAGCCGCCAGATGGTCACCGTGACGGTGACCATGTTGGCCTGGGCCTCCTCCAGACTGTCAAAGCGGCGCTTGGCGGTGTCGCCGAAGAGCAGCTGGTGCTTGGCCGGATTTTCGCCCAGCATGGTGAGCCAGTCCTCATCCGTCCAGTAGTCCCCGCCGCCGGGCTCGGTGATCTCAGGCTCCTCCGGTTCCTCCGGCTCTTCCGGGACTTCCGGCACCGTGGCGGTCTCCTCCGCTGCGTCCAGGGTGCGCATCAGCAGCACCGTGCCGTCACAGCGCTGGATGGGATCGAGCCGGCCGAAGGAGCCGTCCGGCTTGCCGGTGGAGATGCCCAGGTCGGACAGGGCGTACACCGCCACCTGATGGATGGCGTCCATCTCGCCGGAGTCGGTAAAGGTCAGATTAGCGCTGAGAATACCGGCATATTGGGCCTGGATGTTCTCCGGCAGGGCCCGGTAGAGGAGTACCGCCGCGTCCTCCCGGGTGATGCCCCCGCTCAGGGTCTCCGGGGTGACGCTCAGTCCGTCCTCTGTCCGCAGAATGCCCGCCATGGCCGCGGCGGCGTAGCCCGCCGTGTCCCAGGCCAGGCCCTGTTCCTGGGCCTGCTGGTACAGGTCGGGGACAAAGGCGCGAGTGGTCATAGCCAGGAACTGGCCCCAGGTCATGGTGAGGGAGGGGGCCAGCTGATTGCCGCCGATGCCCTGGAGAATGCCCAAATCCACCGCCCGGGTCATCTGCTCATAGGCCCAGTGGCTTTCGTCCAGATCGGTATAGTCCGCCGCCCGGGCGGAAACCATAGGGGAAAGGGTCAGAAATCCGGCCAGCACCAGAATGCCGGCCCGCGCTTTACCATTCATGCCGAATCGCTCCTTTTCTCTCTATATTCTTTATTATTTTAGTGTAGCTCGACAAAAAATGCAATGAGGGAGGCTGGAAAATTGACCCTTTACAAAAACTAAAATGTGCAGTATAATCTAACAACCGACACTGACGCAAAAGGGGTAACAGCCTGACGGGGAAGGGTCGCCGGACAGAACGAATGTATGCTGTGGCGCACCCTTCTTGGGTGCGCCATTTGTCATTTTTTGCAAGGAGGAAATTGCTATGGAAGAGACCCGCGTGGCCCTGCTGGGTGTGGTTGTGGAGAATCCCGACTCGGTGGAGGAGCTCAACGCCCTGCTCCACGAATACAAGGACTATATCATTGGCCGAATGGGCATCCCCTACCGGGAGCGCAAGGTGAACATCATCTCCATCGTGCTGGACGCCCCGGCCGACGCCATCAGCGCCCTGTCCGGCAAGGCGGGTATGCTGCCGGGCGTGAGCTGCAAGGCGGTGTACTCCAAGCTGCCCAATGAATGATCTGCTGGACAAGCTGTGCCGTCAGCGGCGGCTGGACCGGGAGGAATGGCGGACCCTGCTGGCGAACCGGCACAGCCTGGACCGGGCGGACCTCTTTGCCCGGGGCGAGGCGGAGCGCCGCCGGTGGTACGGCGACCAGATCTACGTCCGAGGGTTAATAGAGTGTAGTAATATCTGTAAAAATAACTGTCTGTATTGCGGAATCCGGCGGGACAACCGCCATGTGGCCCGCTACCGGCTGGACCGGGACACCATCCTGGCCTGCTGCGAGAAGGGCTATGGCTGGGGCTTCCGCACCTTCGTGCTCCAGGGGGGCGAGGACCCGGGGCTTACCTCCGACTGGGTGGCCGAGACGGTGGCGGCCATCAAGGGCCGCTTTCCGGACTGCGCCGTGACCCTCTCCCTGGGGGAGTTCGACCGGCAGACCTATCAGCTGTGGTTTGACGCCGGAGCCGACCGGTATCTGCTCCGCCATGAGACTGCCGACCCGGTCCACTACGGCAGGCTGCACCCCCCGGAGCTCACCCTGGCCCACCGGATGGACTGCCTGCGTACCCTGAAGGACATCGGCTACCAGGTGGGGGCCGGATTCATGGTGGGCTCCCCGGGCCAAAATACGGACACCCTGGCGGAGGACTTCTGCTTCCTTCAGGACTTCCAGCCCCACATGGTGGGCCTGGGGCCCTTCATCCCCCAGAAGGACACCCCCTTTGCGGAGGAGCACGCGGGCACCCTGGAGGACACCCTGATCCTGCTGGCTCTGGTGCGGCTCACCCTGCCAAAGGTGCTGCTGCCCGCCACTACCGCCCTGGGCACCATCCATCCCCAGGGCCGGGAGCTGGGTATCCAGGCGGGGGCCAACGTGGTGATGCCCAACCTGTCGCCCCCGGACACCCGGGAAAAATACACCCTCTATGACAACAAGCTCTGCACGGGCGACGAAGCCGCCGAGCACCTGGCGGGCCTGCGGAAACGCCTGGCCGCCATCGGCTGCACCGTGGCCGTCCACCGTGGAGACTTTCCCAATTAAAAAGAGAAAAAACTGACGGGGAAGGAGTTTGACCTGACCCAAAAGAAAGGAAGTAACACCCATGTACGATCCCAAATCCAGAAAAGCAGAGGACTTTATCAACCACGAGGAGATCCTGGACACCCTGGCCTACGCCGACGCCCACAAGAATGACGCGGCGGTCATTGACGCCATCCTGGAGAAGGCCAAGCTGCGCAAGGGCCTGACCCACCGGGAGGCCTCGGTGCTGCTGGCCTGTGAGCTGGAGGACAAGAACCAGGAGCTCTATGAGCTGGCCAAGCAGATCAAGAAGGACTTTTACGGCGACCGCATCGTCATGTTCGCCCCCCTGTATCTGTCCAACTACTGCGTCAACGGCTGCCTCTACTGCCCCTACCACGCCAAGAACAAGCACATCCCCCGCAAGAAGCTGACCCAGGAGGAGATCAAGGCGGAGGTCATTGCACTCCAGGATATGGGCCACAAGCGGCTGGCGCTGGAGGCGGGCGAGGACCCGGTGAATAATCCTCTGGAGTACATTCTGGAGTCCATCAAGACCATCTACTCCATCAAGCATAAGAACGGCGCCATCCGCCGGGTGAACGTGAACATCGCCGCCACCACAGTGGAGGACTACCGCAAGCTGAAGGAGGCCGGGATCGGCACCTATATTCTGTTCCAGGAGACCTACCACAAGGAGAGCTACGAGAAGCTCCACCCCACCGGACCCAAGAGCAACTACGCCTACCACACCGAGGCCCACGACCGGGCCATGGAGGGCGGCATCGACGACGTGGGTCTGGGCGTGCTCTTCGGCCTGGAGCTGTACCGCTACGAGTTTGCCGGCCTGCTGATGCACGCCGAGCACCTGGAGGCGGTGTTCGGAGTGGGTCCCCACACCATCAGCGTGCCCCGGGTGTGCCCCGCCGACGACATCGACCCGGGCGCCTTCGACAACGGCATCTCCGACGACATCTTTGCCAAGATCGTGGCCTGCATCCGGGTGGCGGTGCCCTACACCGGCATGATCATCTCCACCCGTGAGAGCCAGAAGGTGAGAGAGCGGGTGCTGGGCCTGGGCATCTCCCAGATCTCCGGCGGCTCCCGCACCAGCGTGGGCGGCTACGTGGAGAAGGAGCCGGAGGAGGAGTCCTCCGCTCAGTTCGACGTGTCCGACAGCCGTACCCTGGACGAGGTGGTCCGCTGGCTCATGGAGCTGGGCTATGTGCCCTCCTTCTGTACCGCCTGCTACCGGGAGGGCCGCACCGGCGACCGGTTCATGTCCCTGTGCAAGGCGGGCCAGATCCAGAACTGCTGCCTGCCCAACGCCCTCATGACCCTGAAGGAGTATCTGGAGGACTACGCCGCCCCTGAGACCAAGGCGGTGGGTGAAAAGGTCATTGCCCAGCAGCAGGCCTACATCACCAACCCCAAGGTGAAGGAGATCGTGGCCGACCGGCTGGTGAAGATCGCCCAGGGCGAGCGGGACTTCCGGTTTTAAGCAGGAGGGATACCCATGAGCCTCAACGCCACCCCCGCCGGCGAGCGGGTCCACATCGCCTTTTTCGGCCGGCGCAATGCCGGTAAGTCCAGCCTGGTCAACGTCTTCACCGGCCAGGACCTGGCCATCGTGTCCGACGTGAAGGGCACCACCACCGACCCGGTGTACAAGGCCATGGAGCTGCTGCCCCTGGGCCCGGTGCAGATCATCGATACCCCCGGCATCGACGACGAGGGCGAGCTGGGTGAACTGCGGGTGAAAAAGACCCGGCAGGTCCTGAACAAGACCGACTTGGCCATTCTGGTAGCCGATTCCACCACCCCCCTGGGCAAGTCGGAGGAGAAGCTGCTTGCCCTCATCAAGGACAAGGGCATCCCCTACCTGCTGGCCTGGAACAAGGCCGACCTGCTGGAGTCTGTGCCCCAGGAGGGGGAGAACACCCTGTGGGTGAGCGCCCTCACCGGCCTGCACATCCATGAGCTGAAGGAGAAGGCCGCCCGCCTGGCGGGCCAGGAGGGCCCCAAGCGGCCCCTCATCGCCGACCTGCTCCAGCCCGGGGACACAGTGGTGCTGGTGGTGCCCATCGACAAAGCGGCCCCCAAGGGGCGGCTCATCCTCCCCCAGCAGCAGACCATCCGGGACGTGCTGGAGGCGGGAGCCTCCGCCCTGGTGTGCCGGGATACCGAGCTGGCCCTTACTTTGGAAGGGCTGCCCAAGCCGCCCCGGCTGGTGGTCACCGACAGCCAGGTGTTTGGCAAGGTGGCCAAGGTCGTGCCCCGGGAGGTGCCTCTCACCTCCTTCTCCATCCTCATGGCACGGTACAAGGGCGATCTGGGCCTCACGGTGGAGGGCGCTCGGGCGGTACGGGAGCTGAAAACCGGGGACAAGGTGCTTATCGCCGAGGGCTGCACCCATCATCGCCAGTGCGAGGACATCGGCACCGTGAAGCTGCCCCGCTGGATCCACGAGGCCACCGGGGTGGAGCCGGACTACACCTTCTGCTCCGGCCGGGAGTACCCGGAGGATTTAAGCCCCTATAAAATGGTGATCCACTGCGGGGGCTGCACCCTGGGGGAGCGGGAGATGAAGTGCCGCCAGCGCACCGCCGCCGATCAGGGCATCCCCATCACCAACTACGGCATCCTGATCGCCTCCCTCAACGGCATCCTGGAGCGCACCCTGGAGCCCTTCCCGGAATTTCAGAAATGAAAAAAGGACCGCTGCACCGCAGCGGTCCTTTTTCTATGCATTAGTTTTGATAGATCTCCTTGGCGTACCGGACGGTGGCCATGGCGTCCTTGGCGTAGCAGTCTGCCCCGATCTGGTCGGCGTAGGCGGGGGTGAGTACCGCGCCGCCCACCACGATCTTCACCTGGGGGCAGTGCTCCCGCAGCTGGCGGATGGTCTCCTCCATGCTCACCACGGTGGTGGTCATCAGGGCGCTGAGGCCCACCAGTTTCACGCCGGGCTGTCCGGCGGCCTCCACAATGCGCTCCGGGGTCACATCCCGGCCCAGGTCGATGACGGTGAAGCTGTAGTTTTCCAGCAGCACCTTGACGATGTTCTTGCCGATGTCGTGGATGTCCCCCTTGACGGTGGCCAGCACCACGGCGCCCTGGCTGGGCCGGTCCTCGCCGGACATGGCGTTCTGCACCACGGCAAAGGCGGCCTTGGCGGCCTCGGCGCTCATGAGCAGCTGGGGCAGGAAGAGGGTGCCCTTCTCAAAGCCCTGACCCACCTGGTCCAGGGCGGGGATGAGCACGCTGTCCACGATGTCCAGGGGGGCCTTGCCGCTGTCCAGGGCGGCCTGAGCGGCCTGAGCCGCTCCCTCCTTGCTGCCCCGCAGGACGCAATCGGTAAGGGAGGGGCCATCCCCGGCGGCCACCGGAGCGGAGGGGGCTTCCTGCCCGCCGTAGGCGGCGATGTAGCGGCCGCACTGGGGGTCCAGACCCATGAGGGCCTGATAGCTCCGCCAGGCTCCCATCATGGAAGCGTTGTTGGGGTTGAGGATGGCGCAGTCCAGCCCCTGCTGGAGAGCCATGGTGAAGAAGGCGGTGTTCACCAGCTCCCGCTTGGGGAGACCAAAGGACACGTTGGACACGCCCAGAATGGTGGATACTCCCAGCTCCTTCTTGATGCGGCCCACCGCCTCCAGGGTGACCTTGGCGGCCTCCGGCTCGGAGGAGATGGTGAGGGTCAGGGGATCGATGACGATCTCCTTTCTGGGGATGCCGTACTGGGCGGCGGTGTCGCAGATCTTTTTGGCGATGGCCAGCCGGCCCTCCGCTGTGGCGGGGATGCCGTTCTCATCCAGGGCCAGGCCCACCACCACGCCGCCATACTTCTTCACCAGGGGGAAGAGGGCGGCCATGCTCTCGGCCTTGCCGGACACCGAGTTGAGCATGGGCTTGCCGTTGTAGCGGCGCATGGCCCGCTCCATGGCCTCCGGGTCGGAGGTGTCCAGCTGGAGGGGGAGGGGAAGGACGGCCTGGAGGGATTCCATCACCTCCACCAGCAGGGCGGGCTCGTCGATCTCGGGCAGACCCACGTTCACGTCCAGCACCTGGGCTCCCGCCTCCTCCTGGGCAAAGGCCTCGTTGAGGAGGTACTCAATGTTGTGGTCCCGCAGGGCCTGCTGGAATTTCTTCTTACCGGTGGGGTTGATGCGCTCGCCGATGACCACGGGGGCACGGCCGATCTCCACCGCCTGGGCGTAGGAGGACACCAGGGTGCGGCCCTTGTCCGCGGCGGGGGTGAAGGGCTTGTCCCGGCACACGTCCACGACGGCCCTGATGTGGTCGGGGGTGGTGCCGCAGCAGCCGCCCAGGATCTGGACGCCCAGGTCGGCAATGACACCCATGTGGACGGCAAATTCCGCCGGGCCCACGTCGAAGACGGTACAGCCGTCGCAGGCGTGGGGCAGACCGGCGTTGGGGTTGACGATCAGAGGCACCGAGGCATACTCCAGCAACTGCTTCACGATGGGCAGCATCTGGGCGGGGCCCAGGCCGCAGTTGACGCCCAGGGCGTCCACGCCCAGACCTTCCATCAGAGCCACGGTGGAGGCGGGGGTGCCGCCGGTGAGCAGCTTGCCGTTCTCGCCGTACACCGTGGTCACCACCACCGGCAGGTCGCAGTTCTCCTTGGCGGCCAGCACGGCGGCTTTGGCCTCGTAGGAGTCGCTCATGGTCTCGATGAGCACCAGGTCGGCTCCGGCGGCGGCGCCTGCTTTCACCACCTGGGCGTACAGGGCCACCGCGTCCTCGAAGTCCAGGTCGCCCATGGGCTTGAGCAGCTTGCCGGTGGGGCCCATGTCCAGAGCCACGAACACGTCGGGCCGGGGGTCGGCGTCCCTGGCCTCACAGGCCAGCCGCACCCCGGCGGCCACCAGCTCTTCCAGGTCAAATTGACCGCCGGCGGGGAACTTCAGGGCGTTGGCGCCGAAGGTGTTGGTACACAGGATGTTGCTCCCAGCCTCCAGGTAGGCCCGGTGGAGGGCGGAGATGCGCTCCGGGTGGAGCAGGTTCCAGGTTTCGGGCAGCTCGCCGCCCTTCAGGCCCTGAGCCTGGAGCAGGGTGCCGGTGCCGCCGTCGAAAAACAGGCGCTGGCTGTGCAGCGCGTCGATGAATTTCATGTGGTATCTCTCCTAAAGGCGCAGTTGGTTTTGGAACAGGTGGCGCAGCCCCCGGCGTGACATTTGCCGGGGGTGTTGGACAGGCCGATCACTGCCGTCACCGACTTGATGGGGGCCAGCAGGCAGGTGTCGGTGGCGGTGAGGCCGATCTTCCGGGGCCCGTCCAGCCGCCGCACCAGCTCGGGCTGGTCGGTGAGGGGGAAGTCCCCGTAGCCGGGGCTGAACCGGGGCCGCAGGTAGCGACCGGGGTAGCGCTCTGCCAGCTGGTCGCAGGCGTCGTCGCACACCGCCTCAATGAGGGCGGCGGCCACCGCCTGATCTACGGCGGCCCGGGCCACCTGGCCTGCCGCGAGCGGGCGATGAGCCGGTCCACCCCTACCCCCAGGGTGGCCCCAAAGAGGAGGGCGGCGGTGCAGCCCTCCAGGTGGGCCCGCAGCTTTTCACTGTGGATGGACCAGTCCCCCAGCTCCACCCCGCCGGGGCGGAGGGTGAGGAGGACCTCCAGGGCGGTCCACCGGGGCTCGGCGGCATTCTCCACCGCCTGGATGCGCTCCTCCAGCAGGGCGGCGGTGGCCTCGTCGGGCTCTGTCCCACGGCAGCCCAGATAACGCAGGGCCTCCCTACGGGGGGTGTGGATCATTTCAGAACCTCCGACAGGCTGGTCTGGATGGAGGCGGCGATCTCAGGCTTGTTCATGGAGTAGATGTGGATGTGCTCCACGCCGTTGGCGATGAGGTCAATGATCTGCTCGGCGGCGTAGGCCACACCGGCCTGGCGCATGGCGGCGGGGTTGTCCCCGAACTTGTCCACGATGGCCTTGAACCGCTCGGGCAGGTAGGTGCCCGACAGCTTGCAGATGCGGGCGATTTGCTTGCCGTTGGTCACCGGCATGATGCCCGCCACCACCGGCACGGTGATGCCCTTCTCCCGGATGCGGTAGAGGAAGTTGTAGAGAATGTTGTTGTCAAAGAACATCTGAGTGGTGAGGAACTGGCAGCCCGCCTCCACCTTGGCCTTCAGATGGTCGATGTCGGCGTTTTTGGTGGGGGACTCGGGGTGCCCCTCGGGGTAGCAGGCGCCGCCGATGCAGAAGTCGCCGTGGGCCTTGATGTCCTTCACCAGCTGGGCGGCGTACTGGTAGTCGTGGGCGGGGGCGCCCCCCTCGGGAATGTCGCCCCGGAGGGCCAGCACGTTCTGGATGCCCTTCTCCTTCAGGTGCTCCAGCACCTGGGCCACATGCTCCCGGGTGGAGGAGGCACAGGTCAGGTGGGCCAGCACGTCCACGCCGTACTGCTGCTGGATACCGGCGGCAATGCCCACGGTGTAGTCGCTGGTGCCGCCGCCGGCGCCGTAGGTGACGCTCATAAAATCGGGCCGCAGGGCGGCGATCTCCTGGGTGGCCTTGGCCACGGAATCATAGGTGTCGCTGGTCTTGGGGGGAAAAACCTCAAAGGACAGCGTGGGGCGGTCCTGGTTCAAAATGTCGATGATCTTCATGGAAGCATCTCCTTCGCTTGGGGAATTAGGGATCATTATATCACACATGGGTGAAAAATCCTATCGCTTACCAAAAAGAAAGGGCCAGCTGTTTGACAGCTGACCCTCTTGTTGTGCGTGTTACTTCTGTTCGGCTTCCCGCTCCCGGTCGGCCATGGTTTTGGCAATCTCCTGGAACTTGGCGGCAATGTAGCCGTAGTTCTCCCGCTTGTGGGGGAGGGTACAGTTGCTGCAGTCCTTGATGCCGCTCTCCAGATACTTGAAGTTGCCGCCGCACTCCCGGCCCAGCATATACAGCGGGCAGTAGCAGAACAGGCAGTTAAAGTCCTGTCCCTCGGGGACCTTGTGGCAGGGGAAATACTCGCACTCCTTGTTGGTGTAGAAGGAGAAGTGCTTGCCTTCCCAATAGGGTTTGTTCTCTTCCATGACCGCGCCCCTTTCTGTGTGATTCTGCTCTCTCATCATACACGGAGGGGATGGGGGCTGTCAAGCTACAGGAAATCCGCCCCTTCTGAACCGGAAGATCTTGTCATAGTCTGTATCAATCAGATGGTAGGAGGTACGGCTATGAAGATTATTTTACTGCGGCGGAAGCTGCTGGCGGTGCTGGCCTGCGCCCTGGCGGCGGCAGCCATGTTCTATGTGGTCAACTATCCCGAGGTGGTGAGCGCCGCGTCCACCAACCGCCAGCTGCCCATCTACTGCGTCCAGCGGGATCAGAAGATGGTGGCCATCTCCTTTGACGCTGCCTGGGGCAATGAGGACACCCAGCAGCTCATCGACATTCTGGGGGAGTACCAAATTAAAGCTACCTTTTTCGTGGTGGGGGACTGGGTGGACAAATACCCCGAGTCGGTGAAGGCCCTCCACGACGCAGGCCATGAGATCATGAACCACTCCAACACCCACGCCCATTTCAACAGCTTGTCCACCGAGGAGATCGTGGCCGATGTGGAGGCCTGCAACGACAAAATCGAGGCCATCACCGGCGTGCGGCCTACCCTCATCCGCTGCCCCTACGGGGAGTATGACGACCATGTGATCTCTGCCATCCGCTCCATCGGCATGGAGCCCATCCAGTGGGATGTGGATAGCCTGGACTGGAAGGAGATCCCGGCAAATGAGATCACCCAGCGGGTGGTGAGTCGGGTGTGCCCCGGCTCCATCGTGCTCTTCCACAACGCCGCCATCCACACGCCGGAGGCGCTGCCCGGCATCATTGAGTGCCTGCTCCAGGAGGGATACACCTTTGTACCCATCTCCCAGATCATCCTGCCCGGCACCTGCGGCACCGACTATACCATTGACCACACGGGGCGGCAGCAGCCCTGTACCTGAGCAAAAAAGAGCCCGCGCCCCGTTTCCAAATTAGAAACGGGGCGCGGGCTTGTTGATTTGCGGAGAGATCAGTCCGCCAGGTTCTGGCAGAAGCGAGCCAGAATCACAGCGGCCTGGGCCCGGGTGGCGGAGCCGGCGGGAGAGAGGGTGGTCCCGCTGGTGCCGGTGATCAGGCCGGAGCCCACCGCCCAGCTCATAGATTCTGTGGCGTAGGAGGCCACCTGGCTGGCATCGGAATAGCTGCTCAGCTGGGCCCGGGCGGACACATCGTAGCCCTTGTAGCGGGCGTACCGGTAGAGGATGGCGGCCATCTGCTCCCGGGTGATGGTGTCGTTGGGTCCGAAGCTGCCGTTGGAGTAGCCGGTGACAATGCCGTTGGCGCTGGCCCGGGCCACGCCGTCGGAATACCACTGGCCGGAACTGACGTCGGCGAAGGTAGCGCCGCCGCTGATGGGTGAGGGACACCGCCTTACCGGAGGCGGTGGTCACCTTCAGAGACTGGAGGGTATAGCCGGAGTTGGGGGTGGCGGTGAGGGTGATCACCTTGCCGGGAATGGCCTCAGCGGCGCTGGCGATGACCTTGCCGCCGAAGGAACTCTGGATGGTGATGGCACGGCTGGTGGTGCTGGTGCCGCCGTTGGAACCGCCGGTAGAACCACCGGTGGAGCCGCCGCCGTTATTGCCGCTGTCGGAACCGCCGGAGCCGTTATCGGAACCATTGGAACCATTGTCAGAGCCGCCGGTGGAGCCGCCCTGATCCACGGAGGGATAGGTGGTCTCGGAGTGGTCGGAGCCAACTACCTTCACGCCGGAGGCCTTTTCCACGGTAAAATGGGTGCCGTCGTTTGCGGAGATGGTGCCCAGGGTGAGGGTGCCGTTATCCGTCAGCACGCCGGACTTGGCGGTGACATAGACGGTGAGGGTGTTGCCTTCCTGCTTGTAGGTGGTGTAGATACCGGGCAGGGCGTCCAGGCCGCCGTCCGTGGTAAAGTCGTAGGTAGTGCTGTTGTTGGAGAGGGTAAAAGTGGCCTGGATGATCTGGCAGTTAGAGGATACGCCGGAGAAGCCCACTTCTTGGCTGGCGGCCTCCTGAGAGGAGGTCTCCAGCCGCAGGCCACCGGCTGACCGCCGCCCAGGGGGTGAGGGCGGCGGTCAGCAGGCAGAGGGTCAGAAGTAAGACAGAGAGCTTACGCAACATGTTCATCCTTTCGGTTTACTTGAGGTCGTTTTTCAGATCGATGAGAGGCAGATCATCCTCTCCAGGGAAGCTGATCCACAGAGTCTGGCTGGTGACCCGCTTGCTGTCGGCGCTGGTGGCGTCGTCGGTGCGGTAGAACACCGCGCGGATCTCCAGGGGATAGGCGTCGGTGACGCCGTCCTGCTTGTTGAGCTCCTTCTCAGACTCCAGGTCGGGCACGAAGATAAAGAAGCCGTCGCTGGTGTCGCTGACTGCGCCGTCGGCGGGGATCTCGGCCAGAAGCAGACCGTAGCCGTTCATGGCACGGGTGATGGTGGTGATGCCGTTGGCCTCGGCGGCCTCGCTGGTGGTGTTGTACACCGCCTCAATGCCCACGTAGTTGTAGGTGGGATCGCCGCGGTAGGTACCCAGGATCACCAGGGTGCCTTCCTCAATGACTTCGTCGGCCTCGTCGCCGTAGCGGTAGTCGTCCTTCAGTACGCCCACAGTGGCGCCCTCGTAGAAGTCCACACGGTCGCCGGGGTAGTCCAGCAGCTGAACGTCAGCATTCTCAGGGATACCGGTGATCTCCAGCACAGCGGCGTCGTAGGTCCAGATGCGGGTATCGCTTTCGGGCGCGCCGGGCTTGGTGAAGTAGGCCACCACGGTGTCGTCGGACAGGGTGCCGGTCTTGGCGGTGGTCCAATCCTCCGCTTTGGCGTCAGCCTTCACCTTCACGGTGTACTGACCGGACAGGCCGGTGCCGGTCACCTTGATGCCGGTAACGGGGACGGAGGTACCATTCTTCATGGTGATGGTAATGGTGCCGTCCTCACGGTTCAGGTCGTACAGGTCGGCGCTGATGGTCTTGTCGTAGGCCACGCGGACCTCGTTGCTCTCGGCCTCGCTGCCCAGGTTGCCCAGCTTGTCCACGGGCACCACAGAGTAGGTGTAGGTCAGGTTGTTGGCAGCGCCCAGATCGTCCACATAGGTGTTCTCGGTGGTAAAGCCGATGACCACATTGTTGCGGCGGATCTCATAGCCCAGGATCTTGTCGCTGTCGGTGTGGCTCATGGTCAGGGTCACCTTGGACTCGTTCACAGAGGCGGAGACCGCAGCGGAACCGCTGGCGGCGCTGCCGCTATTCAGACGGTAGGTACGGGAGGCGTCGTTCAGATACCAGATGGCACGCTCCTCGGTATGGTAGTCGTTCAGCATGCCCTTCACCTCATCGCTGAGGGTCATGCCCCAGCGGGTGAAGAACTCAGTGAGGTTGCGGTTGGCCACCTGGGAGGCGATGAGGGCTACCCGCTCGTCGTAGGTGTAGCCGCTGTACGCGCCGGACTTCCACAGCTTAAAGAACTGGTTGTAGAAGGCCAGAGGCTCATCGGCCTCGTCATAGGCCAGGTGGAGCTGCCAGTACATGCCCAGCTGCACAAACACGTTGTTGGCGGAGCCGGGGCGGCCCTGGGCGACCTTGTTGAAGATGGTCTCCCAACGCCCGTCGGCGGTGAGACGGGTATCCAGGGCCATGGAGCTGCCGTCCCAGGCCTGGAGGGCCAGGGAGTAGATGTTGTTGGTGATCTCGGCCTTGCCCAGCTTGTCCATGTTGTGGCCGATCTCATGGGCGATGCCCCAGCCGAACAGGCCGTTGGACTTGCCCGCGCCGGTAGCGGAGGTGGGCTTGCCCTGAACCAGGGCGGAGGTGGAGCCGTACTCCACGCCGATGTGGTTGCCGGCGGCGTACATGAAGGCACCGGCGAACATGCGCATGTAGCGGATGTTCTGACGGGTGGTCATGGGGTACTGATAGCCGGACAGGGTGGCGTCAGAGTCGATGATACCCTGGACCTTGTTGGCGATGAAGAGCTCTTCCTCCCAGGCCAGAATGTTCTGGTACATGGTGTTGACCATACGTCCGGGCCATGACCGTGGTGCTGCCCGACGGCCGCATTGTCCGCTTCGGCGGCGAGGTCAACAAGACCAGCTCCGGCTACAGCCTGCTCCACCTGATGATCGGCTCTGAGGGTACTCTGGGCATCATCACCGAGCTGAGCCTGAAGGTCATTCCCCGTCCCAAGCAGGCGGTGAGCCTGCTTGGCATGTTTGCCACCCTGGACGACGCCATCTCCTGCGTGCCTCAGGTGAAGATGGCCGGCCTGGATCCCCAGGCCCTGGAGTTTATGACCCGGAAGGGCGTCCAGGAGATCGAGGAGTTTCTGGGCAAGCACGTCTACCCCGACAAGAGCGACGGGCAGGAGGCAGGCGCCTACCTGCTGTCCACCTTCGACTGCGAGAAGGAGGAGGACCTGGACGAGATCATGGAGAAGGCCGCCGAAACCTTCCTGGAGAACGGCGCCCTGGACGTGATTGTGTACGACACCCCCGAGGCCATGCGCAGCGCCTGGATGGTGCGTTCCTCCTGCCTGGAGGCCCTGCTGGCCAAGTTCCAGCTCAGCGATGAGTGCGACGTGGTGGTGCCTATCCCCAAGATCCCCGAGTTCGTCCACTACTGCGTGTCCCTGGAGGACGAGGTGGGCCTGGCGGTGCGGCCCAGCGGCCACGCCGGCGACGGCAACGTCCATGTCAACGTGTGCGCCAACGACATGGACCAGGACGAGTTCCTGAAGAAGGCCGACCGCTTCATGGAGCTGGTCTACCAGAAGGCCCGGGAGCTGGACGGCCTGGTGTCCGGCGAGCACGGCATCGGCTCGGCCAAGGTGGGCTATCTGGAGGCCTTCCTGGGCGAGACCAGCATGGAGCTGATGCGGGGCATCAAGGCGGTCTTTGACCCCAAGAACCTGCTCAACCCCGGCAAGGTGTGCGGCAAGCTGTAAAACAGACGGCCGGATTGAAAAATAAAGAGCCCTCCGGCTATAGAGCGGTGTTCATAAAACAGTGAATCCTCCGCATGGTTGCAATCATACGGAGGATTGTTTTCTACACATAATTCAAACTTGCTGGCGGCGAACGGTTTGTCAAAACCGTTCGCCGCCAGCAAGTTCACAGGGGATAGCCGCTTTAGCGGCGCAAGGGGGTGTAGCCACCTTGACGGAAAAAGTGACGCAACATCCTCGGTCATGCAGTTTTTCTGCTGAGGTCGAATGAAGCTCGGCAGGACGCACGATACTCCCGACAGTAGAGTATAGAAGTGCGCCCTTTTGTCCGGAAAGTATTTTACAGCATCCCGGCAAACTGGAAGTTGTCGACATTATAGATCCTTATCCTCATAGGGCTTGTTCCACGAACCGATCTCGATGATATTTCCTTCTGGGTCAGCAATAAAGCACGTCCTTTGTCCCCAAGGCTCAGTAGTTGGTTCTAACAAAGAAGTTGCGCCATGGTCAATAGCATTTTTATATTGCTTATCAACTTCCTCGTATGTGTCAACATACAACGCCATCTCAGAATGTGCATTTACTCCCGTAAGATACTCATATCTTTTGCTTGTTAGTTTTTCGAAATCATTTCTCCCATAAAGCAAAAAGAGGGTGCCATCCTTTACTAAGTATACATTATCAGTGTTTTCATCTTCTTTGATCTCAAATCCTAATACATCTCGATAAAACTGGATCATTGTTGCCATGTTCTTAACGAACAGCCCATATCCATCCAATCTCATTACAATACACTCCTTATTCCGCCAAATCCCGATTTGTATATCTTGTCGGCCCCATATTATCATATAACAGGATAAGATACAAGAGCAAAACTACTGTGGCTGTTAACTGTTTTACGACCACCGCCCTATGCCGGAGGGCTCTTTTATGTTATACTAACAAAGATTGTGCTTACTGCAGATCCAGGCTGAAGGCGTTCATATGGACGAGCATGGCCTCCTTGGCCCGCTCCTCGTCCTGATCCCGGACGGCCTCAAAAATGGCCTCATGCATGGCCTGGACCCGGCAGGCCATGGCGTGCTTCTCCTCAGGGGGAAGGGAGAGCAGCTTGTCCTTCATAAAGGCCTGATTGACCTTGCTGAAGGCCCGGTTGAAGATGACGCTCACCTTATTCTGGGAGGCAGCGGCCAGCAGTCCATGGAAGTGGGAGTCCATGCTGATGAAGGTCTCATAGTCGTCTATGCTGTTCTTCATGTCGGCCAGATACTGCTCCATGGCCTGGATGTCCTCCTCCGTGCGGCGGTGGACCGCCCAGATCACGGTGGTCACCTCGCTGGAACGGCGGTATTCACTGATGTCGGCCAGGCTGATATGGCCCACCATCAGGGCGTCCTTCAGGGAGTTCTCCAGCAGCTTGTTGTTGGGCTTGAGCACCACCGCGCCATTGCTGCCGGGAATGGTGCGGATATAGCCGGAGCGCTCCAGCATGCGCAGAGCCTCCCGCACGGTGGGGCGGCTGCGGTGGAAGAGCTCCATCATATTTCGTTCGCTGGGCAGGCGGTCACCCGGCTTGAGTTCGCCCCGCATGATTAGGTTTTTGACCTGCTCAAAAATGGCCTCGCTGGCCCGTTTGGTCTCTACGGGGTGGAATTTTTCAAAAGCGCCCTGTTTTTCTTCGTTTGCCAATGGAGCGCACATCCTTTCTAACCTCAGGTAATCTCTTCTAACTAGCTATCCTAGCATATCAGGCGGCTTTTTTCAAGTCATAGTTTCCATTTTGACTGATCTGCTATGGGTACAATGGATAAAATAAGGCAAAAAGTTTTGTCGAAAAGGCAGAAAGCGGCGGATCAAGCGACAAATCCCGGTACAGCCTTTGACATAGTTAACTAAGTATGCTAGTATAATGATGTTATAACAAATGAGGGGGATTCTAATATGAGTGAATCGTCGGCAGCCCTGAGCGGGGGCGTCCGGGCACGGAAGTTCGTTTACCGCATCCTGTTTTATGTACTGGGATTGCTCATCATGGCCTTTGGTGTGGCCATCTCCGTCAATTCGGAATTGGGCGTATCCACGGTCAACTCCCTGCCCTATGTGATCTCGCTGATCACCGGGAGCAACCTGGGCACCTGCGTCATCATCGTCTTTGGCTGCTACATTGTGGTGCAGATCCTGCTGCTGCGCAAGCAGTTCAAGTGGATCAACCTGACCCAGATCATTTTCTCCACCATTTTCGGCTACTTTACGGACTTTGCCAAGTTTGTGGTGGGTGATTTTGCCCTTCCCACCTATTTCGGCAAGCTGGTGATGCTGGCGGTGAGCATCGTCATGATCGCCGTGGGCGTGTCCATGTACGTGGGCACCAAGCTGATCAACATGCCTATGGAGGGCATGACCAGCGCCATTACCGAGCTGCTGCCCGGCAAGAGTTTCCACCAGGTCAAGGTTGTGGTGGACTGCATCGTGGTTGTGGCGGCTCTGGTTCTGTCCGTGGTGTTCCTCCACGGGCTCTACGGCGTGCGTGAGGGCACCATCCTGTGCGCCCTGCTGGTGGGCTCCGCCATGAAGCCCATCCAGAAGGTGCTGCTGCCCGTAATGAACCGCATCTGCTTCTGATGAGATATACACAAATTGAAACGAAATGTGGAAAACCTGACGCATATGCGCCAGGTTTTCTTTTTCTGTATGACAAAAGTATAGTACTCAAGTCAGGCGGCAAGGGCTTGCTGCAGTTATGATTTGTGAGCTGCACCCACCAATGGTTGGATGCTCTCTAGGCCTTCCCGGTGGAGATAGGCATCCAAATCCTGCTCCAGACGGCTGGCTGCATCGGGATAAACAAATTGAGCGCTGCCGATTCCCACGGCAGAGGCACCAGCCAAAATATACTCCAGGGCATCTTCCCAAGTGCAGATGCCACCGCTGGCAATGATGGGCAGGTTTACATGCTCATAGAGTTCCCAGGTGCGCAGCACGCCGATGGGGCGGATGGCCGGGCCGCAGATGGGACCGCGGCCATTGCCTAAAACCAGTTGACGGGTCCGCCAGTCGATTTTCATTCCCAGCGGTGTGTTGGTGGTGTATAGGGCGTCGGCCCCGGCCTGCTCGATTGCCTGGGCCACCTCCAGATAATTGGGGAAATTGGTATTGAACTTGACCAGCACCGGCAAATCCACCGCGTTCCGTACCGCTGCCACCAGTGCAGCGGCTGCCTCCGGGTCCCGGCTGTAGAATCCGGCGCCGTGCGAGACATTGGGGCAGGCGGCGTTAAGCTCCAGGGCGGCGATGCGTGTTCCGAAGCGCTCCTCCACCGCACGGCAAAGTTCGACGTAGTCTTCCACCTTGTCGCCGCCCACGCTGACGATGATCTGATCCCGATCCAGGCACTCCAGAACCCGGGGCATGATCTGCGCAAAGAAGGCATCCCGACCCGGGTTCTGCAGTCCGATGGAGTTAAGAACACCAGAGGGGACCTCGCATACCCGCTGGGGCGGATTGCCCACCCGGGGCAGCGGTGTAACGGTCTTCAGGCTCACTGCTCCGTAGCGGGACAGATCGGTATAGGAGGCCAGTTCATAGCCGTGGCCGGTACAGCCGGAGGCGCCCAGCACGGGATTGCGCAGACGCAGCCGACCCAATTGAACCTCAGGGCGTTTCATGGAAGGCCACCTCCTCTCCGGAAAAGACAGGTCCGTCCTTACACACCTTTTTATAGGTCAGTTCCCCGTTGGTCCGGATAGTGATGGCACAGCCCAGACAGATACCGATGCCGCAGGCCATTCTCCGCTCCATGGAGAGCTGACTGGGTACACCGTGGGCCATCGCGCACCGGGCCGCGGTCTCAAGCAGCCCCTCCGGGCCGCAGGCCAACAATAAGTCGGTGCCCTCCAGCAGGGACTCCAGTGTGGTTGCCAGGGCAGCGCGGTTTTCCGAAGTGGCCACCTCCAGCCGGTCCTGGAAGGGCAGCGCTTCAAGCAGCGCCTGGTCCCGCCGGGGCGAAAAGAGCAGACGTACCCGCTTGCCCTCTTCCAGCAGTCGGCGTGCCGACAGTGCCAAGGGTGCCAAGCCGATACCGCCGGCTACCAACAGGCAGGTCTGATGATGGTCGTTCCATGTAAAGCCGTTTCCCAGGGGGCCCAGCACATCTACAGAGTGGCCCACGGGCCAGACCATCATAGCCGTGGTTCCTTCTCCTACTGTGCGTACCAGAAGGGAGAAGGTTTCCTGCCCGTCGGTATCAAAGATACTGATGGGTCGGCGGAGAAAGGGGGTCTGATAGCCCTCGGTAAGCTTCAGCTCCACAAACTGCCCCGGCCGGGCCGCAGCGGCCACCTGAGGACAGCGGAATACATAACAGATATCCCGCCCGGTGATCGGGCGGATTTCCAATAACGTAGCGCGCATAGGCGTCCTCCTCAGATGCGGGCCACGCCGCTGTCCCGGGCGGCCTGGGCTACAGCGGCGGCCACAGCCTTGCCCACGCGGGGATCAAACGCGGCGGGGATAATGTAGTCGGCACTCAGCTCCTCGTCGGAGATCAGGCCTGCCAGGGCCTCGGCGGCAGCCACCTTCATGGCTTCGTTGATGTCTCGGGCCCGCACGTCAAAGGCGCCTCGAAAGATGCCGGGGAAAGCCAACACGTTGTTGATCTGGTTGGGGAAGTCGCTGCGGCCGGTGGCAATCACGGCTGCCCCTCCGGCCCGGGCATCGTCGGGGAAAATCTCCGGAGTGGGGTTGGCACAGGCAAAGATGATGGCGTCCTTATTCATGGTCTTGACCATTTCCGTAGTCACTGCACCAGGAGCGGACACACCGATGAACACATCGGCACCCACCAGCATATCGGCCAGAGTGCCCTGCTTCTTGGCCAGGTTGGTTATCTTGGCCATCTCATTCTTGATGGGGTTCATCCCCTTCTCGCGTCCTTCGTAGATGGCGCCGTTACGGTCACACAGGGTCACATCCTTTACTCCCGCTGCCAGCAGCAGCTTGGCAATGGCGATGGCGGCGGCACCGGCACCATTCATGACAACCTTGATATCCTCTTTTTTCTTGCCTACCACCTTCAGAGCGTTGGTAAGTCCGGCCAGGGTAATGACCGCCGTACCATGCTGATCGTCGTGGAAGATGGGGATGTCACAGCACTCCTTGAGCTTGCGCTCGATCTCGAAGCACCGGGGAGCCGAGATATCCTCCAGGTTTACGCCGCCGAAGGAGCCGGAAATCAGCTGAATGGTACGTACAATCTCGTCCACATCGTGGCTCTTGATGCAAAGCGGGAAGGCATCCACACCGCCGAATTCCTTGAAGAGCACACATTTGCCCTCCATAACCGGCATGCCCGCCTCGGGGCCAATGTCTCCCAGGCCAAGCACCGCGCTGCCGTCGGTGACCACCAGGCACAGATTCCACCGCCGGGTCAGTTCATAGCTTTTGTTTATATCCTTCTGGATCTCCAGGCAGGGTTGGGCCACGCCCGGAGTATAGGCCAGGGACAGATCGTTCTTGTCCTTGACCGGTACGGTGGACACCACTTCGATTTTGCCCCGTTTTTCATAGTGCAGCTTCAGACTCTCTTGTGCAATGGGCGTCATTCTCATATCACTCATTTCTGTTTTTTCAACGTCTCCGCTGTGCGGTGGGCCAGGGCGGGGCACTGCCCCAGATATTGCAATGGATCCAGCAATGTATGAATGCGCTCCGCCGTCAGGTGCTGTGATACTACCGGATCCCGGGCCAGCTCGGTCTCAAAGTGCTTGCCGTTCTGGAAGGCATCTACGGCGATGTGGTTGATCCGCTCATGGGCGTGCTGTTTGCCGATGGCTTTGCCCAGCTCCAGCATGACATGCTCGGACTGTGTCAGCCCACCCAGCTTGTTCAGATTGGCCTGCATATTTTCTACGTTGACCCGCAGACCAGAGAGCATCTTGTCCGCCAGATCCAGCAGCTGTGCGGCGGCCAGGCAGGCGGCCTCAATGTGTTCCCGTTCTCCGGCAAAATGCATGAGGTTGCGCTCGTGATCCACCCACATCATCTCCTGGACGGCGCCGTTGTGGTAGCGGATATCCCGGGCCAGGCTCATCATGGTTTGGCTGTTGGTGGGGTTGATCTTGTGGGGCATGGTGGAGGAGCCCACGGTTCCCTCTGCCCAGGGCTCACCCAGTTCGCCGATCTCGGTACCCATAAGCAGGTATACCTCCTGGGCGATGCGGCCCAGGCAGCCCGCAATCAGGGTCAGTTCCGCCGTAAACTCGGCAAAGCGGTCCCGAGCCACATGCCAGCAGATCCCCGGTACGCCCAGCCCCAGAGACTTGGACATGAGGGCCTGGATGGCGTCCCCGTTCTCACCGAAGGAAACCATGGAGCCCACCGCGCCGGAGAGCTGGAGCACCAGGATGCGCGCCCGGCTCTGGTCCAGTCGATCAATGGAGCGCTGGAGCTCGTCGGCCCAAATGGCGGCCTTGTAGCCAAAGGTAATGGGCAGGGCCTGGATGTTGTGGGTACGGCCCATCATGGGGGTGTCGGCGTAGCGTTCACAGAGAGCCACCGCCGCATCCCGGATAGACACCAGCTTGGGCCGTCCGCAGTCAAAGAAGGCCTTTACAGCCAGCATAAGAGCGGTATCCATCACATCCTGGGTGGTGGCGCCCAGGTGGATGTACTGGCCGCTCTCCGGACCTGCCGCTTCTTCCAGCAGACGGAGCATGGCAACCATAGGGTGGCCGGTCTTGGCGTAGAGAGCGTCGTAGCGGCTCAGATCCAGCTTATCCACGTGGGCAGCGGAGGAGATGTCCTCCGCTGCCTTTTGGGGGATAATGCCAAGCTGGGCCTGGGCAGAGGCCAGTGCGGCCTCTACCTCCAGCCAGCGGGTGAAGCGGCCGTCCCGCTCCAGCAGCCCTGAGATGACAGGAAAAATCGCTTCCACGGGTCTACCCCCCTTACTTGCTGTTTTCGGCAGTGATCATCTTGCCCCAGCCAGGCTGAGCGTCCATCACGCCGTTGTCCATGACCACGCGGCCGCGCACCACGGTGCCGGTGACCTTGCCGTGCATCTTCCGGCCCACATAGGGGATGGTCTGGGTCTTGGTGTACACCGTGTCCTTCTCGCTGATTTCCCACTCCTGGTTCAGATCCACAATGGTGAAGTCGGCGTCGGTGCCGGGCAGATTGGAGCCCTTCCGGGGGTACATGCCAAAGGTCTTGGCAAAGTTGACAGAGGTGACCTCCACCAGCCGCTCCAGAGACAGGTCGCCCTCATTTACGTGGCTCACCAGCAGATGGCCGAAGTAGTCCAGCATGGCAAAGCCGGCGCCGGTGTGAAGGGCGTCCTCAGGATGATACTCCTCAGGGGCGTGGGGCGCGTGGTCGGAGCCGATCATATCGATCGTGCCGTCCCGTACGGCCTCCCAGATCTTGGCCTTGTCCGGCTTGGCGTCGTGGTTGAGGTAGATGTACTTGCCGGAGTCGATGTGGTAGATCTCATCGGAGGCGTCCATGGCAGGCATGTACTCGAAGGAGGACACGATGGTCATTTTGCCCCGCTCCTTAAGCATGCGTACCAGGTCAATATAGCCGGGCATCCAGGCGTGCATGGCGTACCACTTCAGTCCCGCCTTCTTGGCGTAGTAGGACAGCTGGTAGGCCGCGCCGGTCATTTCCTCGTCGGAGTACCACAGGTGGCGCACATTCTCCAGGGTGAGGGGCTTGCCCTCGGCCTTAATCTTCTCCACCGCCGCATCAAAGAAGTACTTGTCGAAGGGGTGGACGGAGCAGTACTTGCCGGTGGCGGCCACGGCCCGGAAAGCCTCATAGATCCGGTGGGTATCCAGGGTACCGGCGGTGGTGTTGTAAGGGTAGGTGGCCACTTTCTCAAAGAGCTTGAACCAGGCGGAGCCAGCCTCGGCGATCTGCTTCACATCCTCCGGAGTGCCCAGAGGGCAGCCGATGGGATTGAAGTCGATGACCGCACGCTCCTCGCCAGCCTTGACCTCTTCCATATAGGCCTCCAGCGTGCTGGGTACCGGCTTGATGTTGGGCTGGGGACAGACCATGGTGATGCCGCTGTGGGCGGCCGCCATAGTGCCGGTATAGAAGTCCTCCTTATGGGTCAGGCCGGGGTCGCGCAGATGGCAGTGGCAGTCGATAAAGCCGGGCAGCACATACTTGCCGGCGGCGTCGATGACCTTATTGCCCTCCAGCTCCACGCCGGGCTCTGCAAGGACTGCAATTTTTTCTCCCGCCACGCCTACGTTCAGTTTATGGAAGCCCTTCTCGGTATACACGGTACCGTTTTTAATAACCAGATCAAATTGCATGATACAGACTCCTTTCGAGATACACGTCGTAAAAACAATCTCCGGCGCCGCCGAGACTGTCACGCCATGGCAGCGCCGGAGATGCGGTTATGCTAAGAAGCCTTTGATGATGGTGATGAGGTTGTTGATCACCGTGATCATAATGAAAATATAGGAGATGGTGAGAGCCACGGTGAAGCCCTTGCCGATCTTATAGCGGCCCATTTCATCTTTCCGGTTGCACAGCAGGATGGTCATAATGCCGAGGATGGGGGTGTTGATGACGCCGCCGATCTGGGCCAGAGTCATCAGCTGAGCAGGAGCGCCGCCATAGAGCAGGGCTACCACCATGCCGAACACCAGCATCAGAATGCTGATGTAGTTTTCCGCTTTGTTCTCCATGCCGGAGTCCTTATCCATGGCCTGGAGCAGCAGATTGATACCCAGCTTGGGCGCCATCATCAGAGAAGAGATGGCTGCGGCCAAAAAGCCGATGCCGAAGATGGGACGGATGAAGTTACCCAGCAGACCGCTGAGCGCGTTCACCAGATCCATGCCGTTGCCGATGGGCTGGCCGGGCAGCAGATTGGCGCCCACGAAGAAGCAGCATACAGAGATCACGCCGATAGCGATCACGCCCACCACCACGTCGGTACGCAGGCCACCGTGGTCGATATCCTCGCAGGTGTAGCCCTTTTCTTTGGCCAGAGAGGAACCCCAGGCGCAGGTGCCCAGAGAAGCGGTGGTGCCCAGCAGGGAGAGCATGATGGCCATGCTGCCGGCGGGCATACCGATCAGGCTGTGGGAGACGGTGCCGTCATAGGGAATACCGGCGGTGCCAATGAGGGATATCACAAAAATGACGGCCATCACTGCCACCAGGACCTTCATTACATTTTCGATCTTGTGGTACAGACCCTTAAGGAAGTAGAGCGCTGCGCACACGATCAGAGCGATCACGCCGCCCGCTTTTACGGAGATGCTAGGGAAGAGCATGGAAATGCCCAGGCCGCAGCCCATAAAGTTGCTGATACCGTAAATGCACTGGCCGATGAAGGCAAAGATACCGGCCAGCAGTGCTACGCCCTTGCCGTACTTCTCCCGGATACCCACCATCAGAGGACGGCCGGTGACTACGGTATAGCGGTTCATAGCCAGGGAGAAAACGGCCCGGAAGGCCAGCATAACGATAAACCACCAGAACAGCGTATAGCCGAAATTAGCGCCTGCATTTGTAGATGAAACAATGGAGCCGGGACCAATGGTAGTGGAGGCCAGAATAAAGCCGGGCCCCAGTGCCGCCAGGAAATATTTCAAGCCACTTTTCTGGGAAGCCATATTTTCTTTTTCCAACTCTTTCACCTCTGTTGTTTCTATAGGGCTGTTTGTGTCGATTCGGTTCAAGCGCGCTTTGCCATGGCACCAGTATAACCGTCCAATTTTCCGGAGGCAAATGATACATATCTGCGCAGTGTTATAATCGCATCGGCAGAAATATTTGATTGTATACAGGCTTATTCATGGCAGCGCCGGCAGATGTGATATCTGGAACAATGTTCCAAGGGCGTCTATGGTATCCGGCAGGCCCAGCCCGCGCAGTGCACCCCATAGGCCGCACTGGTTGCTGGTGAGTACCGGCTTGCCCAGTTCCTCTCTTAGTTTCACGGCTGTTTCCAGCATAATACCAGAGAAAAGATCCCTGCAATTGATACATAATTATACATGGTTGTACCTGTGCTGCGGATTGTATATCTATGTATTCAAAGCCCTTTTATTGACACACTTCCGGTGAAATCCTATAATGAAAAAATAGCAGCGGACAGCCGTCCTGCTGCGGAGGAGGATGCCCATGGACCCACAGATTCAGATGCTCCGTACTCAGTTGGTGGAGAAAAAGCAGGCAAGCGACACCCTGTACTGTACCATCAAGGAGGCAATTGCCACAGGGTTGCTGCCCATGGGCACCCGGCTGCGGGAGGAGGAGTTGGCGGAGGTTTTTGACGTGTCCCGTACACCCGTGCGGGAGGCCATGAAAAAGCTGGAAATGGAGCAGCTGATCCAGAGCAACAACTCCAATGGCTCCATTGTACGTGTGCTCACCGTGGACGAATGCCTGGATACACTGGAGGTACTGGAACTGGTGCGGGCCTCAGCGTGCAATCTGCTGATGGGGCGGATTCCCCGTACCCTGCTCATGGTGCTGGAGCAGAATACCCGCAAGGGTGAGAGCCTAAAAGAATCCTTCCAGCGCTATGAAAACAACGCTGAGTTTCACGATCTGCTGGTCAAAGCCACGGGCAATTCCGTGCTGGAAAAGCTCAACCAGCAGCTCTCCTTTACGGAACGCACCATCAACCACACCGTGCTCCCCGTCCATTACGCCGACAACTATGCCGAGCGGCACCGGGCTCTGGTACGAGCCATTGTCGACAACGATGAAGAGGCCGTGCGGCGGGAATTGGACCACAGTAAGCAAAAAGTAGAAGAATATATGCGCCGCATCATCGGAGCCTTTCTGGATGCTGGCGGCGCCTGAGGAAGGAGTGAGAATAAACCATGCGGGAACTCTCAGCCCAAGCGATTACGGATGCAGTAGCCCGGCTGTGTATCATGGCCAATACTCGTCTGCCCCAGGATGTAAAAGATACCATCGCTGCGGCCCGTCAGGCGGAGCCGTGGCCGGTGGCCCAGGACATTCTGGATAAGATCATTGAAAATTACTCCATTGGCGGAGATATCCCCATCTGCCAGGACACCGGTATGGCCTGCGTTTTTCTGGAGGTGGGGCAGGAGGTCCACATCAATGGGGATCTGACACATGCGGTAGACGAAGGCGTGCGCCGGGGTTATACCGAGGGATATCTTCGCAAGTCGGTGGTCAGGGATCCCCTGGATCGGGTGAATACCGGTGACAACACCCCCGCCATGCTGTATACCGATTTGGTGCCTGGCGACCGGGTGAAGATTACTGTGGCGCCCAAGGGATTCGGCAGCGAGAACATGAGCCGAATTGCCATGCTCAAGCCTTCCGACGGACTGGAGGGCGTCAAAGCCTTTATCCTGAATGCAGTGGAGCAGGCCGGGCCAAACCCCTGTCCGCCTATTGTGGTGGGAGTGGGCATTGGCGGCACCTTTGACAAGTGTGCTCTGCTGGCCAAGCGGGCTCTGCTGCGCGAGATGGGTACCCACAACCCAAATCCTTTCTATGCCGACCTGGAAGAGGAGCTGTTGGAGAAGATCAACGCTCTGGGTATTGGACCCCAGGGCTTTGGCGGAAAGACCACCGCCCTGGCCGTCCACATCGAGACATTGCCTACCCATATTGCCGGCCTTCCCTGTGCAGTGAATATCAACTGTCACGTGGCCCGTCACGTCAGCGAGGTGCTTTGATATGGCCAGATACATTACTGCCCCCCTCACAGAGGAGGTAGCCCGCTCTCTGCGGGCGGGAGAGAGCGTTTATCTCTCCGGTACCGTCTATACCGCCCGGGACGCCGCCCACAAGCGTCTGTGCGCCCTGGTGGCGGAGGGAAAGCCGCTTCCTTTCCCCATTGAGGGCTCTGTTATCTATTATGTGGGTCCCTCTCCTGCCCGGCCCGGACAGCCGATCGGCGCCGCCGGTCCCACTACCAGCTACCGTATGGATGCCTATGCTCCCACCCTCCTGCGGCTGGGGGAGCTGGGCATGATCGGCAAGGGGAAGCGAAGCGATGAGGTGGTTGAGGCCATGAAGGAGACCGGTGCGGTTTACTTCGGTGCCATCGGCGGGGCGGGTGCCCTGCTGGCCAAATGTGTCAAATCTGCCCAATTGGTATGCTATGAGGACCTGGGTGCGGAGGCGATCCGGGCTCTGGAGGTGGAAAATTTGCCCCTCACCGTGGTGATTGACAGCCTGGGAAATAATCTTTATGAAACAGGACGGGCAAACTACTTGCAGCAGTATGGAGAAAATACGCAGGTTTGACCCAAACGATGTGCGGCGGAAGTCGAGTATAAAGCGTTATCATTTCTGTACAAAAAAGATGCGAGGCCTGGCGTTTGTGAACGCCAGGCCTCGTTTTTCGGAGTCAGAAGTGACGGTAGTTTGTTGCTGCAAAAACATAAGAAAAATGCCGCCCAAATGGGCGGCATTTTTTGATAGCCAGGGAAGAAAATCAGCGCTTGCTGAACTGGGGAGCGCGACGGGCAGCCTTCAGGCCGTACTTCAATCGTCTGAGCGATGATTTTCCTTGATATTCCGGGCTTTTTTGAGCCTCGGCCCCTCGGTTGTCCTATTCCTTAACCAAAAAACAGGCCACTTTTACGAGGGGACAGCTTGATGAAATGCAGAATTTACTACATCGAATAGCTGTTCTGGTTTATTATACTTTACTCTTGCATAGATGTCCATAGTTGTCTTGCTGTTCTCATGTCCGGCAAGGTACTGGACCGTCTTGGGGTCAACACCTGCATACAGAAGATTGGTGATGTAGGTATGCCGCAGCAGGTGCGGTGTCACATCGAAGTCCAGGCTATACACAATGTTGGGATTGTTTTTCTGATGTCCTCCCAGACTCGGCTGAACAGTGTACTTGATGCTCTGTCCGTTCACATACTTATAATAGGTACGCTCCTTGGTAGACCGAACAACGATGTACTGCCAGACACGTTTGAACTGCGAATATGACAAGGGCTGTCCCTCACTATCGGCAATCACATATTCCGATTTGGAGGCAGCCTTGGCTTCCCGCAGACAATTCACAAGGCATTTGGGAATGGGAATATCCCTTCTTGCTGCTTTCGTCTTAAGCGTTGTAGAGATAACCGGTCTGTTATGCTCTGATCGCCATGCGCGCCGCACAGAGATATATGGAGTGGGTGCATCGAGGAACACACAATCCCATTGCAAGGCGAGAGCTTCTTCTCGGCGCAGACCGGCATATAAGCCGATCATGGTAAACAGATACGGCGGAAGTCCTTTGACGGTTTCCAGCAGCACTTCCACCTGCTGGTCTGTCAGCGAATCTTTCTTTTGGGTCGGTTTCCCTCCTTTTGCCGAAATCCCCTCACACGGATTGTATTCCAGCAACTGGCTCCGCTCTGCCGAGTAAAAAATGCACTTGAGGAGCATATTCACCGTATTGTGCAGGCTCTCGGACTTATTGGACAATGGGATCAGCGCCAGACGAATATCATCCGCTGTTACTTCCTCCATATACATATCTCCCAAAGGCTTGATAATGTAGTTCTTCATATTGGAGGCGTAGCCCTTCAGTGTAGCCGGCGACACTTTTGCGGATTGCATCAACAGCCACTTCTCACAATACTCGGCCACAGTAGGATGCTCCCGGTGGAAGATGATCTCCGCTACCTGGCGTCTCGCCTCCTGCTCTTTATCGTACAGTTCCTCGCAGGTAGTCCCATACAAGCTCACCTGCTTGCCGTCTGCGTCCAGAATCCGGGTTCTGTAATACAGGACACCCTTTCGTGTGACGGTTCCATATTGAGGTATGTTTTTTTTCTTCTTTGCCATAATTAATTTCCTTTCTCGCGTGGTGATGTATCTACACCTCCTTTTTATCAGAGATTTCAAATTGAATCAAAGATACGGCCAAGGAAAAACTAAGAGCGAGACATCCTTGTCTCGCTCTTACTTCATTTTCTGAATTGTTCGGAACTTACACAGCGTCCCATAAGTCAAAGGCACAGCCCATTGCTTTGACAAGATCATCCGGCCTGTTGTATTTGACCTTTGCGTAAATGTCCATCGTGATTTTGCTGCTTTCATGGCCCGCCAAATATTGTACCGTTTTGGGGTCCACCGAAGAATGAATCAGATTGGTGATGTAGGTGTGCCGCAGCTGATGCGGTGTCACTTCAAAATCCAGGCTATATACCACATGGCCGTTATTCCTGGCTTTTTCTCCAAGTTTCGGGTAAAGCATATATTTTACATACTTTCCGTCCACAAGTTTTCTGGCCATTCTCGGCTTTGCAGTCCGCGTCACAATATACTGCCACAGCCGCTTAAACTGTGTATAGGATAGCGGATCACCGTCCCGATTGGCAATCACATAATCCGAAGTGGATTTTTTCTTTGCATCTTTCAGACATTCAACCAGACAGACCGGGAGAGGAATGTTTCTTTGTGCCGCTTTGGTCTTTAGCTCGGTAAGAATGACCGGCCTGTTATGTTCTGTGTGCCATGCCCGCCGTACCGTTAAGTACGGAGCCTCTGCATCCAGATACACAGAATCCCATTGCAGCGCCAGGATTTCTTCCCGGCGCAGACCGGCATATAAACCGATCATCACAAATACATAGGGCGGCAAATCCCGGATCGTGTCCAAAAGCCGCTCAACCTGTTCATCCGTCAATGCCTGTCTTTCTTCCTGGGGAACTCTTCCCTTTGCATCCAGGTATATGGTCGGGTCCTCGTCAATCACATGGCTCTCCTTGGCCGCCCGGAAAATGGACTTGCAGAGAATCACCACAGACTTATAAACCGAAGCCGACTTCTTGGAAACAGGTACGAGGGCAAGTTGGATGTCATCCAGGGATACATCAGCCATTCTCTTGTCTCCCAGCCCTCCAATAATGTGCCGCCGCACCTTAGAGGTATAATCTGTCAAGGTGGTGGCCCGAACATGGACGGACTGCATCAGCAGCCACTTCTCACAGTACTCAGCAACCGTAGGCGATCTTCGACGAAACGTAGTACTGTCAATCTGCTCTAACGCCTCCAGTTCCTTGTCATAAAGCTTTTCGGGCGTCTTTGCATAAAGCGCCACTCTGTTTCCATCCGAATCTTCGACTCTGGTTCTATAATATTCAATGCCGTTAAGCACGACCGTACCATATTGAGGAATTGCCCTTTTTCTTTTTGCCAATTCCGTCACCTCCTAAGAATAATGTCCAGCGCTGTACCTTTGTTTTATCAGACATATTAGGTTCCAGCAAGGATACGGAACAGCTCAAGCTCGGACACTTCGCAGCTTGCGGTATGTAGCGCTTTTTTCCACTGGCTTTGCACGATGGGTGCATTTTGCGATATACTCCTGAAGGCCAGCATCTGTAAAGTACACGCAACCATTTTGCACATACTGAACATAGGAAATTAGCCCACTGTTTCGAGCTGCATCCAAAGTGGCAATGCTAATCCCCAGTAATTTGGCAGCCTCTTTCCGCGAAATCAATTTTTCCATAGGTGGTCCCCCTTTCTGTCAAAGATGTGGTTGTTGCTTTCAAAATCACATGAATGCGCTGGCAACCGAAGCTGCCAGCGCATGGTATCTGACTTTGAAAAATTTACTCGCCACATTTGCCACGCACCCCTGGCGATGGGGACATTCCGGTCTCCGCTGGCGCGGCTGTCATAACTCCACAGCGTCGTTTTACTCGTGCGCCGCAGAGTTCCCCCCAAGTCTTTAGGAGGCCGTGAGGAAGTATCTTTAACCCCTATGCAGTCATCGCGCCCTGAAATGCCACTTTCGGGTATCAGGCTGACGTGGATCGCTCGGAACAGTCCTATTCATCACCTCCTGGGGCTGTCCATCTTCGCGGCGTGCCTGATTCGCTCGTACATAGGTTATGTACCGGAAATGCCGTCTATGAAATTGTCAAGCTCCACATTGGGAGAATGTTCTTCCCTCAATGGGTAGGCACTGATACGCTTCATTTGTTAAGTGTTATTCAAAAATTTTTTTATTTTTTTAAATCTTTGTGCAACAGCACTTCTGGAACAATGCCAAAGACGTGCTACATCAATTTGACGATAACCATCCACAAAAAGTAATGTCAATAGCTCCAAATCTTTCTTCGACAGCTTCTTCAATCTCAACAGTAGTTGTTCGTTTTCCACCGAAGCCAACCATCCATATCGCGTTTGATCAATCTTATCAACATCCCATTGATAAGATAACGATGCAAACTTTCGGAACAGCTGTGATTGACCACATACTTCATCATATTGTTCACAAGGTATTGGTTGCGTATGGTTTTGAAAAACCCTTTGACTGCAAAACCATGCCCAGTCATATTCTTTCATGGCAGCAATCTGTTCTTCGCTCATCCCTGCATCACAATACTCAACTTCTAAACGCTTCCATCTACTATCAAACTTCTTTTTCTCATATCCATAATTAAATCCCATTATTAACCTCCTGTAGATTCAATTTGCAAAATTCACCATGCAAACTAAAATCAGGAGGAGATCGACAACGAGAATCTCTGGGTTGTTTTCCATCCCCAGAAACAAAAATGCCAGCTGATCTTAAGGACCAACTGGCATTTTTATTCGCGCACAAAGAAAACGCATTATTAAGATTTTATAAGTACAACAAGTATACCAAGCACAATTCGATACCAACCAAACACCTTAAAATCATGTTTTTTGATAAAGTTCATTAGGAATTTAATTACTAAGACAGATACCGCAAATGCCACAGCCATACCGAGAACAAGAGCGAGCAGTTCTGCACTTGTAAATTCAAACCCGAATTTTAACAGCTTAAAAGCACTTGCTCCAAGCATAGTAGGTACTGCGAGGAAAAAAGTAAACTCTGCTGCTGCCACTCGTGAAACTCCTATGAGTAAAGCACCTATAATCGTTGCTCCCGACCGTGATGTGCCGGGTATAAGTGATAACACTTGAAATGCCCCTATCAAGATTGCTGTTTTATAGCTGATGTCAGAAAGTGCCATAGTAGTAGGAGTACGCTTTTTATTCCAATTTTCTATGAGAATGAATAACAAACCATAAAAGATTAACATGATTGAAATCACAATGGGGGTTTGGAGGTAAGCATCCAAATAATCATCAAATAGAATCCCCATAATAGCTGACGGTACACAAGCTACCGCAACCTTGAACCACAACGAGAAAGTATCCTTTTTAACAATTGACTGTGCTTTGTTCTTAAATTGAAAGGGAAACATCTTGTTCCAAAACATTACAACCACTGCGAGTATAGCTCCAAGTTGAATAACAACAAAAAACATTTCTTTAAATGCTTCGCTCATATTAAGTGTGATAAATTCGTCCACAAGAATCATATGTCCTGTGCTGCTGATAGGTAGCCACTCAGTAATACCCTCAACAATTCCAAGAAAAATAACTTTTAAAATTTCTATAAAATCAAGTACCATTATTTCAAATCCTCCTTTTTAAAATGATGAAAGGTCATAAGAAAACCAACTGCTGATACAAGAATAATAATAGATACAGACAGCAGTGTAGGATAGCCGGTACTCTGAAGTTTACCCTGCACCAAGAAATAGGTGGCTGTCCACGGATACAACGCTCCCCATTCTTGATTTGAAAGTGCGGCACTTCCCATGACAATCACGGCAGAGCCAATCATCGGGGCGACAAATCCTTTTGTTTTCATAGCAACAAACACAAAAGGAGAAACTGTTAAAAACATCAGGATACTGCCAAACAAAAACTTGGGGAGCCATACTATTGCCACTAGTAAGCTATATCCCTCCAATGTAAAGACAGCGTCATATAGCCCACAAACGATAAATATACCTGCCCATGTTACAAGGGTTAGCATAACAATCCAAAGAAGCAGGGTGCAAAATTTTCCAATTAATAGTTTTGTCCTTGAAATGGGTATGGGCAATATGGTTTTGAGGGTGCTTTCTGTGTACTCTCTGCTAAACAAGTAAGCTGCAATTGCCACATATATCATAATGTTTACCAGCAGCATGATATACAGTACACTGTCGCTGTATATGTCAGACAAGGTAAAGATAATCTCCGGCTTATCAAAATGTGTTTGCAAGGCTTCTATTAACATCAAAAGTGGGGTAGATAATACCCCTGCCACACTAATTAGCACCATTTTTGAACGCTTTAGTTTTAATAATTCACAAGAAATAAGATTAAGCAATACCGCCACCTCCAATCAGTTTAGAAAAGTAGTCCTCTAAGTTTTCCTCACTATCATTTATCCTTGTCACGAGCAGTCCATTTCGTGCAAATTCTCGATTGATTTCTCCAACACTTTGGCTAAAGTCATAAATTCTCACCGTACCGTCCTGCACTGTAAAATCCGTCATGTGGTAGTGGTTTTCTAAAATCTTTCCGGCTATCTCACTGTCAGATAAATCAAATTGAATGTATTTTCGATTCCTTTTGTGAAGCTCGGATATATTCACTTCCTCTACTAAATGCCCCTCGTGCATAACGCCGATAATATCTGCTATCTGTTCAATCTCGCTTAAAACATGGCTTGAGATAAAAATGGTAATGCCATGATTGTGACTAAGTTCAGATAAAAATGAGCGTATTTCAACTATTCCAATGGGGTCAAGTCCGTTAATCGGTTCGTCAAGTATTAAAAGCTCCGGCTCGTGCATAATGGCGGCGGCAATACCAAGCCGTTGCTTCATTCCGAGGGAATAATCGGAAAAGACTTTTCTTTTCTCCTTATGCAGCCCCACAACTTCAAGAGCTTTTTCTACTCCACTTTTAGATACTCCCCCTCGCAGTTTAGCGAGAATTTGCAAATTCTCATACCCTGTTAAATTACTGTAAAATCCCGGTGTTTCGATAATAGAGCCTACTTTGCTATAAAGGGTATGGATATTTTCCTTATAGTTTGTGCCAAACAAGCGTACCGTTCCCTCCGTTGGGAAAGCAAGCTGCAACATCATTTTCATTGCTGTGGTTTTGCCTGCTCCGTTTCTGCCGAGCAAACCATAAATTTTGCCCTTTGGCACATGAAGATTTACCTTATCGACAACGGTGGCTGTTCCGTATCGCTTCGTAAGATTTTCTGTTTCAATGATATAATCCATATTTGATTCTCCTTTCCGTGGGTTGCTGTTCTTGTTTTCGCTGACCACAATCTTATTATCCACGAGTATTGCATAGAAGCCAAGAAATCTACCGTCACAATGCCGACACAATAGATGTCAGCACGAAAAAAGCTCCGACACTTATCGTGTCAGAGCCTATTTTAAAGGGTTTATGGCATTTTACTTTGTTTGGGTTTGCTTTATCCAGACAAATATTTTAGCAACAAATAGCAGAAACATAAGGGCGGTTACATAGGGTTGTCTTGCCGCAGCGAAGAAGCAGATAAAAAGCGTACTCAGCACGAGAGAGCATTTTGTGATTATGTTGCTCCATGATTCCTTTTCAAAACAAACACACATCAGTTTCGCTATCCCAAGTGCAATCAAAACAATAAAAACAATCCAATAGATTGCAAGATATATTGGGGTAGTGTCTGTAAATGAAAGTAGATTGACAGAATAAATATATCCGTCAACAAGGTTACCATACAACGGCAAAAGTATAAAAGTAACCGCCATCATATCTAATATTCCATAAATGAAACTGTAAATTTTTTTCAAGTTGGAACGATTTTCAGTTTCGGCAAGTGTAATCAGTTCTTCGCCCGATAGCAGTTCATCTATGGTCACAGAAAAGAATTTAGAAATACACTTGAGCGACTCAATGTTAGGGTAACCCTTGCCGCTTTCCCATTTTGAAATGGCTGTTCTTGATACATATAATTGCTCCGCAAGTTGTTCCTGCGTTAAGTTCTTTCCAGTCCTAAGCTGTTGTAGCTTTTCATTAAATTCCATGATTCTCCTCCTGTTTGTTCCTTGTTTTCATACGTCCATCAACGGGTTTTTCTGCATCTTTTGGTATCATCCATGCACGACCAAATTTTTCAGTTCCGTCAATGCGATTTTCCTCACATAATTTTTGTATCCGTCTTTCCGATATGCCCCATTTTTCAGAAGCGGCTTTCACAGAAATGTAATTCATAATATCAACTTCCTTTCGCAAAGAGTATATAATTATTATATACGGAATGACGAATAATAGCAAGTTTCTCTCCACTAATACGAAATTATACACTACTAAACATAAAATCATACTTCGTTCAAATATCATCACCCGAAATGTACAATGATATAGGATGATATTAAAATGTACCAAGATGAAAGAAAACTTGATTTTAAGCCGTTAGGTATAGCGATAAAAAAAGCTCGGGAAGCAAAAGGGTGGACACAGGAATATCTTGCCCAACTGGTAGACCTTACGCCACGCTCTATTATGTATATAGAGAACAGGGGGCAGCACCCAAGGCTTAACAAATTTTATCTCATTACTACCTTGCTTGACATCTCTGTAGACCAGTTCTTTTTTCCATGCAATGAAGATGGCGACAACAATCGCCGCAAACAAGTTGATGTACTGTTGAATGATATGGAAGAAAAGGAGCTTATCGTGATGGAAGCTACGGCTCAAGGCTTGAAAAAGGCAAGAGAAACTGCGGAATAATTAACGCTGTTTTCGTAAGCCAAGCCAACTGAAAAAAGTGCGACACCTACACAGGCTATCGCACTTTTTAGGTTATTTTTTTATTCTCCACACAAATCATAAAGCTGTTCACATCGGTTTTGAATATCTAAGATTTCTGTTTCGGTTAAACTCCTGCGGTTATGAGTAAGTTGTTGCTCTAAAAAATCACGATAGCCATCAAGTAAGGCATCCCGTAAAAGCTCGGGGGCTTTGCAATGTTCCACACCAAACCATTGCTCATCTTTTTCATCCCAAATCATAACGGTGTATCCTCGCTTAGTGTTCACCACCTCCAAAACACTATCTTTATTTAGGTAATCGTTGAATACTTCTAAAACCTTTTCAAAGGTCATCATTTTATCAGCCCTTTCATATTTTAGGTGCTTATATGTAAGTAGTTTATATACTTATTACGACTATGATAATAAAAGTAAATCATCGTGTAAAGGATACGGATATTGTTTGCGAACAAAAGTGGCAAGCAATGCCGGTGTTAATACACACCGACCCGCAGAGTGCAAAATCCCTCCATGATTTTTCTCTCCGCTTGCTTGTTGAGGGCAGCGCCCCCAAGCCCCTTTGAACACAGAATTTCATTCTGTGGCTGCGCGTTCTGCGAACGCTTTTGACCAGGACCAGCTTACCGCTGGCCGTGGTCTTTTTCTTTTTCAACATCCTGTTCTACCTCCATTTTCAGCACTCGATCCACATTGGCCTTTGCCGTCAAAAGCTCCCGCATTTCCTCACGGGAACGCCGGTACTCGGCATAGGTCTTTTTCTTTTCTTCCAGCAATTTTGCGTACTCCGTCTGCAACTCTTTAACCTTAGGCAGCTTCTTGACTCCCATTTCATCAAAGGCATTCTTGGCAGCCTGGTGGAGCAGAATTTCTTCCTCATGTTCTTCCCGGAATTTCTTAGAGTAGCCGGCCTTGCGGTATGCCACATAGACCTCACGGGTCTTGGCATAATTTACGATGTGAGTACGCAAAACAGCAATCTCTGCCATGCGCTTTTCAGCCGCTTTGATCTGCGCCGAAAGCTCATTGTGATGTGCCGTGGCAGCCGCAGCCTTTTCTTCTAAAATCGCATACTCCAGCAGGTTATGCTCTGACAAGTAATTCATGGTCTGTGCCATTTGTTTCAGATTGAAAACCTTGGCCCAACGAGCATAGCCAGCACCTTTTCCTGCCTGCAATTTTGCCTGAATGTCCACCAGCAGATTGACCTTCGGCGGCTCTGCCTGTGTGACTGTTTTCTTTCGTGGGGTATGCGCTTTCTTCCCGGAGAGAACTGCCCGCAATTCTTCCACTCCATACCCTTCGCCCAGACTGTCCACGCGGGCTGCTTTCTCCCAGCCGGGGAGCTTCAGGCGATACGATTTCCCGCGCTTTGATACTTCACAGCCGGACTCTTGCAGCAACTTCAGCAGTTCCTCAAAATTAGCAGGGCTTTGTGATAATGCGTTGTCAATCGCCACACGAAGCAGCTCTCGGTGAGAGGGCTTTGCCTGATCGCCCAGCCATTTGTTATAGCTCTTTCCGTGAGGGTTCGGATTCTCTACAATGGACAGTCCATTCTCAATACAGATGGTGTCACTTAGCCGCCGAACCGCCTTGGTGCTGCCCCAAAAGTTTCGGAATTTCCGGTCATATTCCAAGCTGACTGATGACCAGATAATGTGATTATGAATGTGCGACTTGTCTATGTGGGTGCAGACCACAAAGGCATGATTGCCTTTGGTAAAACGCTTGGCAAATTCTACACCCAGCCTGTTTGCTTCTTCCGGGGTGATTTCGCCGGGGCGGAAAGACTGGCGCACATGATAGGCAATCACATCATCCGCACCGCGCACTCGCCCGGTAGCGGCAATGTACTGCCGCTTTGCCAGAAGAAACTCTGCATCCGCAGTCCGGCTGTCACAAGCATAGCCGGTAATGAGCCTGCCGTTATCTGTTTTCTTTGGATTGGCCACATAGTCGATGATGTCACTGATCGCCCGACTTTCTATGCGGCCCTTGCCGACATGAAGCGGCATGATGCGGGTTGTTGCCATAGGTCAGACCTCCTTTCCGAAAAGAAAACGGCCTGCCGTAGCAGACCGCTTTCACTATTCTATAAAACTTTTTCATCGAAATAATTGAACTCATCATCTTCTAAATGTCTTGGTGGAAATCTCATTTCATATTGCTCTTGCGCCAATGCACGGACATCAGGCCGCCTATCCTTTAGTCGATTTTTCAGCCAGGACAACTGCTCTTTCGATAGCCTCCATGGAAGATTCAAAAGACGATTCAGTGTCATCAGTTCAGCCTGCTTTTCTGCTGGTAGCGAAGCACAGGATTTACAAATGTGGGCTGCATGACCTTTGCCTGAAAATTTTTCGTTGGCTTTGTATTCGCCACAAATTTTACAATAATGTCCATGCTTTTTCATAAGCTGATACCTTTCTCGCAAAGTGCATATAACCTGCGAATTGCTTTCATAATCACATCCCATTCCAAATCAGAAGCATAAGAAAACTTTTTACGGTATGCCTCCCAAAGTTTTTGCATAACCGAATCATTTTCTACTTCGTTAAAAACTTCTTCAGCCTGGTTAAGATACTTCTCAGATCCCCGTTTATGGGCAGTTGCCAGAAGTGCATCATGTAAAATATTTGGGTTCAGTGTGGTTCCATGTAGCTGTTCTAAAATGTAAATATCGTAGAAATCTCTCATGCGGGTATTAGTTGTGGTTCTGGTAATAATGGTTTCCAATTTTTCTGCCAGCACAGTTTCTAAATTATAAGCCCAAATATCAATGAAGCGATCTTCCAACATAAGTTTGAATGAATACCGGACCTCTCTTGGTGTAATCGCATCTCCCGTAGAAATATCAATTTTCAAAGGGGTCACTACGCCATCGAATGTTGTACTCATGCTGACACGAATCCCTGGATACTCTGCTTCATCCATAATCTCCGAAATACTTTTCAGCTGAAATTTAACACCATCATCAATCGGAACAGTTACGATTGATGAAATTAGATTCTCAATATCCTCCACATTGACATTGGCTCCTTTTATGGTTGCATCCAAATCCATCGTAGAACGGGCATCCAATCCAACCATAGCCGCTACCAACATACCACCCTTCAAGATAAACTTATCACGATACTCAGAAAGAGAAATACGCTCCAAAAAACGCTCCATCATGTAGTTCCTCATTAAAATCTGAGCATCTGCGGATTTTTCTCTGGAAAGGTTTCGTATTAAATCTTTAAGCTGCCTTGCTGTTTTTATCATAAAAGTACCTCCAAATACTGTCGTAAAATTTTTTCCACCTTGAACATCCCAGCATATTGCATTAAAGCTCGCAGGTTCTTATCTTTTCTACGAGCATACGCTTTCAATGCCCCCTGAAAGGTTTGAATTTCAATTCTACTGCGGCTTCTGAGCAAATCACAGATCGTTCGCTCCAT
Organism: Flavonifractor sp. AGMB03687; assembly: GCF_017811815.1. Classification (GTDB taxonomy): domain Bacteria; phylum Bacillota; class Clostridia; order Oscillospirales; family Oscillospiraceae; genus Flavonifractor. Next base: position 451,377 of record NZ_JADKZI010000003.1, on the reverse strand, counting down.
ATCATAAACCGGTACGGTATGCCCAAAAGGTGTCTGACCGCTGGACAACCCAACATCAAATAACTCTGGCTTCATGGTGTAAACAGATAGCCCTTCTGCTTTTAAGCGAGTCGGACTATAACCACGCCGTACTGTAACAGAATATTTGGAGGGTTCTCTGTCAGTCAAATCATGAAAAAACAAGGCCGATTCATGGGAAAACACTGCCTGATTACACCGCAGATGCAAAAGGAACATAGCATCTACCCAGGCATCTTCGGAGACATAAATACCATGGGCAACCTGTTGAAGATTTTTCTCTTTAACATATTCATAAAAAATGGGCTTTACAATTCCGCTGGCAATTACCTGCGCAGTTTGTAGCATCCCATCATGCTCGGTCAGAAGTCTGTCTAATTGCTCAAACCGTTCTGATCTGGTCACGATCATCACTTCCTTTCGTGCTACTATTATACACGAATATAGCACGAAAGTAAATAAGGTAATTATAGATCCACCGTGTATCATTTTTTATAGTTTTGCGTATTTTATCCATAAACCAACTCCTGAATTGCAAATTTCAAACTCTGCACCTTGCCCAGCAGCCAGATCGCAGCCAGCGGCAGCCCCATCGGGCTAATCAAAAATGCCATAACCAGCAAAATCACACCGTTCTGCGGGGAATAGGTAATCAGCACAGCCACGCCAAGCAGAGCAATCACCATGCTGAACAGACCAAGCACCAGACCGGATATGTAGATCAGCCCCGTGCAGAGCCAGACAAAAAGTGTCAGCACCAAAATAACCGGCGCAGTTACGATCATCAACAGGCATTTCAAAATCTTCATTCCAGTTCCTCCTTCCAACGCTCCAGATGCCGTTTACACAGGGCATCTGCTTCTCTCTCATCATCTTCCGTCACTTCCCGTTTACCTTTGGTCAGTTCAATCTCCAGATAAGTCCGGTAATCATCAGCTAAGAGGTCGAACAGTTCCTTGGGAGTATGGCACACCTCGCCGGTGCAATAGCGAAAGTCTTGGTCAAATTCAACCCTTACACATCCATGACGGCTGATATAAACTTCGGTGGTCTCGTCTGCGGCCAGATAGTCCGCAAAAATCTCCAACACTTTTTCAAAGGTCAGCATCTGTTTTCACTCCTTTGCTACGCTTCTTGCTCTACTCATATTATCCGGTACGGACAGGCAAAAGACAAGGATACCGGCAAAAAGAAAAAGCGGAGGGAGATGCGGCGAAGAAACGCCGTTCCTCCCTCCGCAAATGGAGTATCTTTCCCTGTTATGAAAGTTTAGAAAGCTGGGTAAGGATTTCCTTCACCCCCTCCCACAGTTGTTCCTGCCGCTGGGATATATCCTCCAAATCAGCATCATAAACCCGCCCGGTCTCATGCACTTTACGGGTCAGCTGATTCAAGTTGTTGCTGCTTCGGCGCATCAGGGAGACCAGCTCCTTCAGTTCCGGCAGATCCAGCTGCACCACATACCCATCCAGTGCCATTTTCCGCAGATAGGCACTCAAATTTTCTGTCCCGTATTGCTGCATCTTTTGATGGATCAGCTCCAGTTCCTCTGCGGATACCCAAAACAGCACCGGAACATCCCGCTTACGCTTTGCCATAGTTATCGCTCCGGTTCCCGTTTCTTCGGGGCGGCAGGCTTGTGGGCAGGCAGTTCCTGCTTGAGCTTATCCCGTACAGAGGGACGGGACGGTTGTATCTTTTCTCCCTGAGTACGGCTGAGCTGCTGTTCTTCTCGCACCAAATCAATAAAACCATCCAGTACAGCAGGGTGGCTGTTCAGGACATAACCACAACGGACAGTTTCGGGATTATCGTTGGGAATGGTCTTAGCCCATTCCTTATTGCGTCGGGAGTAACGCCCATCCCAGTCCTGAAGCTGGACGGTGTTGGCAAGGACCAGCGCCACACGCTCCATGCCATAGTTCTCGATCACACCCTTTGCCGCATCGTGACTGAGATACATTCCGTCGAAGTGTTCCCGCACCGCCGCTTCAATGGACTCCTTGCATTGGAGATTTACATTGTTGGAAGTTCGGTACTGCTCCAGCTCCCCATGTTCTCTCGCATAGGCGGCAGAGTAGGGATAGACCGGTGTTGTTCGCAGTTCCTCTTTAGCTCTGCACACATCATCGGCTCGACTTTCAATACTGTCCCGGATCACATCCATGTGGCCGGTCTCCAGCTTTTCAAAATAGCGGTACACATCCGCCAGCGGCGAGGGAGATTCCAAAAGTGCCTGAGCCTGGGCGTCGGTCAGCTCCAGTTCCTCCATCGCCATCACGATGTCCTCACGGACAGTATACTCATAGGTGTGGTGCAGGATTTCTTCCGGGGGCTGGCTTTTCAGCCAGTCCCTGTATTTGTCCTGCTCAGCAGCCATCTTTTCATAAAGAGCCGTATTCAGATCGTTGGTATTCATGTTATCGCACCTCCTCATGCTGTTTTGGTTTCTTATCTGTACTGCGGGGCGGCACCGGGCGTTTCAGATGGTCCAATACCGAAGGCCGTGTGCTTTTGGCAACGACAGCTTCATCGTGTGCCGGTCCCTTTCCGTCGATGTTGAGCAGGGTATCCAGCTCCACCAGGCGGGCGTTTTTGCTTCTCAGTTCTTCTTCATAAAGGAATGGCTTTCCGACTTCCTCCTTTGCGGCAGCCTGCTGCTGATAGAGATTATCCAGCTGTGCCTTTGCCGCCTCCAGACGCTGGGGCATCTGGGCGAGGGCATTGTCGATACGGGTAAGATTTCCGCGAGGGTCTGTACCAAGGGTTGCCCTGTGGGTCATCTGTCCTTTCAGCAGGAGCGTATATTCCTGTTTCCAAGCGGAAAATTCCACGGACATGGCATAGCCCCGGTAGCTGCCGATCTGCACCGGATCGGAGGTTTTGACCTCCTTGCAGGCATCCAAAAGGGCTGCACCGGCGTTCTCCTTATCGGTCAGCAGGTCGCCACGGATCTCCATACCGGCAAAGCCGTCCTCCGGGTGTGGGTGAGCTGCCAAAACCTCAAGGTCAGATTCAAAGCCCTTGATAAAGCCCTTGTGCTTTTCAATCTCCTCCGGGAAGTATTTGAGCAGCTGGTCCTCCAGACGATACTGCTTGCTCTGGTGGTCGGCTTTCATCAGCTTCAGGCGGGATACCTCCACATCCAAATCCATACGCTCTTTGATACGGGGATCTCCGGCGCACAGAGCCTTGATCTCGGCAAAACTGAGGGCGGTTTCATCCACATCATCGCAGGAGCGCACCGGCGATTTAGAGGTCATAATCTGGCTGATGAATTTCTGCTTATTCTCCACCGTCTGCCAGAGATAAGCGTCAAAGGTTCCTTCGGTCACATAGCGGTACACATGGACAAGAGGATTCTGGTTGCCCTGGCGCTCGATACGGCCCTTACGCTGGGCAAGGTCTCCCGGTCTCCACGGGCAGTCCAGATCATGAAGTGCCACCAGACGGTCCTGCACATTGGTGCCTGCGCCCATCTTGGCGGTGCTGCCCATAAGCACACGCACCTGACCGGTACGGACTTTAGAGAACAGCTCCTTTTTCCGCACTTCGGTGTTTGCTTCATGGATAAAAGCGATCTGGTCGGCAGGCATCCCCTGGGCAATGAGTTTCTGACGAATATCGTCATATACCGTAAAGGCCGGTTCCTGCTCCGGCAGAGGCACAGCGCCTTCCAGTGCGTGAAGCAGTGGATTATCCAGCGTTTTCGCCGCCTTGCTTGCAGGAGCTTTTGCCTGCGGTGTAGAAATGTCGCAGAACACCAGCTGGGTCAGCTTGTCAGCTTCGCCATCCCGCCAGATCTGCATGATGTTCTCTACGCACTGATTGACCTTTGTTCCGGGTTCGTCCGGCAGCATCTGGTTGACGATCCTCTGGTCCAGCCCCAGCTTACGGCCATCCGAGGTAATCTTGAGCATATTGTCCTGGGATGGGTCAACGGTTCCGCTGTGTACCAGCGATGCGCGCTCCGAAAGGGCCTTGACCATTTCCTGCTGATGTTCGGTAGGCTGCGCCACGATGTTGTGGTATTCCACTTCCGGGGTAGGCAGATTCAACTGGTCGGCAGTCTTAATGTCCGCAACTTCTTTGAACAGGTTCATCAGCTCCGGCAGATTAAAGAACTTGCTGAATCTTGTTCTTGCCCGGTAGCCGGTGCCTTCCGGTGCCAGCTCCAATGCTGTGACAGTCTCCCCAAATCGGGAAGCCCAGCAGTCGAAGTGGGTCATGTTCAGTTCTTGCAGGCGTTCATACTGAAGGTAACGCTGCATGGTGTAAAGCTCGGTCATGGAGTTGCTGACCGGGGTGCCGGTGGCGAAAATCACGCCACGGTTTCCGGTGATCTCATCCATATAGCGGCACTTGGCAAACATATCGCTGGACTTTTGGGCATCGCTGGTTGAGAGACCCGCCACATTCCTCATTTTTGTGTATAGAAACAGGTTTTTATAGTTGTGGGCCTCGTCCACAAACAAACGGTCCACACCCAGCTGCTCGAAGGTTACCACATCGTCTTTTCGCCCCTCGGCTTGCAGCTTTTCCAGCCTGGCTTCCAGAGACTTTCTGGTACGCTCCAGCTGCTTGACGGTAAAACGCTCACCACCGCTGGCCTGCACCTCTGCGATCCCCTCGGTGATCTCGTCGATCTGCTCATAGAGAAGCCGTTCCTGACGCTCCCGGCTGATGGGGATACGCTCAAACTGGCTGTGTCCCATGATGATGGCGTCGTAGTCACCGGTCGCAATACGGGCGCAGAACTTTTTGCGGTTATGGGTCTCAAAGTCCTTTTTTGTGGTGACTAAGATGTTGGCGGAAGGATAGAGGCGCAGAAACTCCGACGCCCACTGCTCGGTCAGGTGGTTGGGAACCACAAAGAGAGATTTCTGGCACAAGCCCAGGCGTTTGGCTTCCATAGCAGCAGCTACCATCTCAAAAGTTTTGCCTGCGCCTACTTCATGTGCCAACAGGGTATTTCCTCCATACAGCACATGGGCGATGGCGCTTTTCTGGTGTTCCCGCAGGGTAATGGCTGGGTTCATGCCGCCAAAAGTGATATGGCTTCCATCATACTCACGGGGACGGGTAGAGTTCATTTCTTCGTTGTACTGGCGCACCAAAGTCTGGCGGCGCTCCGGGTCTCTCCAGATCCAGTCCCTAAAGGCTTCCCGGATCGCCTGCTGTTTTTGAGCAGCCAGGGTGGTCTCCTTGGCGTTCAGCATGCGGCGCTCTTTTCCGTCTGCGTCCTCTATGGTGTCATAGATACGGACATCTCGCAGATTCAGGCTGTCCTCCAAAATCTTGTAGGCGTTGGCACGGCTGGTTCCGTAGGTGGTGTAGGCTGCCACATCGTTGTAAGATACAGAAGATTTCCCCTTGATCTGCCATTCAGCGGTAAAGGACGAATAGTTGACCTCGATACTGCGCTGGAGATAAAACGGGGTGTTGAAGGTCTCGTACATAAACTGCTGGATGTACTCTTTGTCGATCCAGGTAGCGCCCAGACGCACCTCGATCTCCGACGCATCCAGGTCTTTGGGCTGGGCGGCGGTAAGAGCTTCCACATTGACTGCATAAACCGGGTCCTGCTGTGCCGCCCGCTGCGCCTGACGCAGTTTGCGGCGTACATTGCCGGAAAGGTATTCATCAGCAGTCACATAATGGGGTGTGCCGTCTTTCTCCAACTGTCCCGGTACACGGAAGATTACGCCTTGCAGCTCTCCGGCCAGTTCTTCTTTTGTTTTTCCGGTAAGCTGGCTCATATAGCTCATATTCACGCAGGCTTTTTCCGAGATAGACACCGCCAGTGCTTCGCTTGCTGTATCCACCACAGCCACCGCCTGATGGGGCTTGATGGTCCGTTTGGTGAACATATCCGCCTTGCGTTCCAGCTTTCCGTCCTCGTCGATGACTTCCAGCGCACAGAGCAGGTAATAGGAAGAATCATCTGCATAGGCCAGTCGGTTTGCACGGTCATTGATAAGGCCATATTTTTCAGAAAAGCTGTCATACAGGCTGTTCAGTTCCGCCTGCTTTTGGGTAATGGTGCTGTCCGGAACCGCTGCATCCATCTGAAGGTCGATCAGTTCCTGCACACAATCACGCAGTCCCACAAGACCTTTTACGCGGGCTTCTGCGGTGGTGTTGAGATCCGGGCGCACCATGCGGCTGTTTTCCCGGTAGTACACCTGCCCGTCTACAATGGCATAGGAATAGTTCTTCACATTAGGATCGGCAGGAATGAAGGTGTCAATGGCTTCGCCTTCGCCCAGCTCCGGCAGCTCTGCCTCCTGATAAGTGCCATGAATGTACTTCACAGCATCATGCAGCTGGTCGGAAAGCTTCAGTCCCTCGATGGGGTTCACGGTGTAGTCCATACCATGTGCAGTGCTTACCGGCTCCTGTCTGCCCAGCACCATTTCCGGATGGTCGATAAAATACCGGTTGATGGTAAACCCGTCCTCCGTCTGTCCGGTCTGGGTCCATTCCGGCACGATGTCCAACGGGTGGTCCCGCTTTTGGAAGAAGATGATGTCCGATACCACCTCGGCACCGGCATTCTTTTTGAACGCGTCATTAGGCAGACGGATAGCTCCCAGCAGCTCAGCACGCTGGGCAAGATATCGGCGCACGGTGGAATCCTTGGCGTCCATGGTATATCGAGAGGTCACAAAAGCTACCACACCGCCGGGACGCACCTGGTCCAGTGCTTTGGCAAAAAAATAGTTATGAATACTGAAATTCAACTTGTTGTAGGCTTTGTCGTTGACCTGATACTGACCAAAAGGTACATTGCCGATGGCAAGGTCAAAGAAGTCACGGCGGTCAGTGGTCTCAAAGCCTCCTACTGTGATGTCCGCCTTGGGATAGAGCTGCTTTGCGATGCGCCCGGAAACCGGGTCCAGCTCCACGCCATACAGACGGCTGTTTCGCATTTCCTCCGGCAGCATACCGAAGAAATTACCCACACCCATAGATGGCTCCAGAATATTTCCGGTCTCAAAGCCCATGCGCCCCACCGCTTCATAGATGGCCTGAATGACCGTAGGGCTGGTGTAATGGGCGTTTAGGGTGGAGCTTCTGGCGGCGACATATTCCTCCGGGGTCAGCAGCTCTTTCAGCCGGGCATACTCGGAAGCCCATGCCGGCTTCTCCGGGTCAAAAGCATCAGAAAGACCGCCCCAGCCCACATAGCGGGAAAGAACCTCCTGCTGTTCAGGGCTTGCCTGCTGTCCGGCAGCTTCCAACTCTTTCAGCAAACGAATGGCATTGATATTTGCCTGGAACTTGGCTTTCGGACCGCCTTCGCCCAAATGCTCATCGGTAATACGGAAGTTTTGTGCATTGCGGCGCAGGTTGGCCTTGTATTCCTCATAGGAGGCTTCCTCGGCAGCTTTGGCATTGGGGAAGGTCTGCCACTGGCCATTGACCTGAATGGAAACCGGGTGTTCGTCCAGCACTTCCTCAAAGGTTTTCTCCGGCTCTGTCACAGGGGCTGGTGGCTCCGGCTCCTCGATATGCAGCCGTTCCACCACCACATCATAAGGCAGATTGTTCTTATCGCCCGGATAGACGGCCACGGTCTCGGAATGGAAGGCCGGGGATTCGGCAGACGGTTGGGGCTGTTCCTGTCCAAAGCCATCCAGCTGACGGGCATACATCCCGCGCAGCAAAGGCGCAACTTCATCCCAACGGAAATACAGCACAGCCAGACGCTTTTCCTCTGCGTCCAGGACTTCCAGCTCCATGCCCTGTGCCGTGGTACGGTAATCGGCAATATCGCCGGTCTCCAGATTCAGCGTCTCGATCTCACCGGAATAGGCTCTGCTCAGCCAGTAGGCGATCTCGCTGTTACTCCTGCCGGATTGCAGCAGCGTGGAAACCTGTTTTTTATCTGCTTCATCCATCAGTCCATGGGACAATACATCCCGCAAGTCCTGATCTACCTTGTCCGGGTCAATGGGAAGAAACTCGGTATAGTAAGCATTGCGGCGATCTGCCCGAAGCAGCTGCTCGAACTGTTCTTTGCGCTCTGCCCGGTAGATGGGATACACCATACCGGTGGGCAGAAGCTGTACGGTGTCATCCCGCAGCTCGGTGATCCGATATTCGTACCTTGCAAAGCGTTGGGGATGGTCGAAATCGAGAGTCGGGCGATTCATCTTAAAAATCGAAGAGGCCGGACTTATCAGCCGCGTGAGCTTTTCCAGTTCACGCGGCTCTATTATTTCTCCATGCAGCTTTCGCGAGATGATCTATGGTGAAGATTGCGAAAAACTGCAAATCCAAAAACTGGGAGAGATCCTGGGCATAGCCAAGGCAACTGGCCAACTGGAATCTGACCGGAACATCCTGGTAGATGTTCAGACTGGCGTCCCAAGCGAAAAAGCTGTCTCACCTGGGGCGAGAACCCTGAAAATTCAGGTGTTTCAAGTACCACCCAGTTCTTTTTTTGCTCGGCCAGTTCCCTTAATCTTCTACAGTTCCTTAGACTGGGAGGAGTCTGAACTAGAGGCCGGGCTTTATCGCGGACCACCGAAACACCGGAAGACGAAGGAGGGAATCTGAACTATGCCGCCAAAAGAAAAAAGGTCTATGCGTCCGGCGTTAGGACTTGAAAAGGAGCTTGTGAAGGACGAAATATCCACAGCGCTGCACGCTGGTGTGGAAAAACTCGAGGGAAAAGCGGCCCAGAAACAGCGGGTGGACAATTTCCACAATACCAAGTTCCTGTTGAAGCAATATCGCCGCGTTGCCTATTCTGTTTTCATTTCAGAATCTGAATTGAATCTGAGAATGGAAATGGAACACGGTACCAGACTGTCAACCCTGGAGGTCAATGCGGAACTTGCCGGCATTGACCTCAGCAATACAAAGCTCGAGAGCCACGCCAAGAGTGTTATCCGCAGCAAGACCATGCTGGATATCATCAACACCGCACTTGAAGCGGTGCGTCAAGATCCTGATCGTGGGGAGCTCATGTATCAGATCCTTTATGAGACTTACTTCACCAAGAGCAAACCCAAACGACGCGAAGACATCCTGCAAGTGCTGGATGCCAGGGGATTTCCTATGTCAATCGCATCGTACCACAACTACCTGAATGCAGCGATTCGCGCGCTGGATCGGATTCTTTGGGGTTACACAGCCAGAGACTGTATTGAAATCATCAAGCAATTCTTGCCTGAGTGACTTAGACTTTTTTTGTAGGAAAGTTGTTTTGTTCTTGAATTGCTATTATAGTTGTTCTATGATATGATTTCATCGTCGAAAAATGCATACTGACATTACCGCCCTTCACGGGCGGTTTTTTTGTTGGGAATGAGCTCGGGGAGAAAGCGGATCGCACTGTCATGCTTCCACCTCGGGCTCGTTGCATTTTTTAGATTATGCATAAGGAGGAAAACAACACTATGCACAGCAATATCAAACTCGCTGGGCAGAAACTTCGGGGGAAGATCCGGAGAATTGACAAGGGCAGAATGCTCTATACTGCCTTTTTGATCCCCACAGCGTTGGCCATGACTCCCCTCCAGGCACATGCCGCCGGTGAAACCATCTGGTCGAAAGCAAGTGAGATCATGCAGGATGTCTATACCCAGATCCTCGGAATCTCAACGATTGCCGCAATTGTCACGGCCAGCATCGCACTGCTGCTCATGAATTTCTCCAAGTCCGGACGCACAGTCGATGAGTCTCGTGCCTGGCTGAAGCGCATTATTATCACTTGGGCCATTTTGAACGGCTTGGGCTTCATCATGGCCTATGTCACCCCCTTCTTCTCCGGCGGCACGTGGACACCCAGCTGAAAACAACACGAAGGGAAAGGAGCAACACATGAAGAAGAACATCGTTTACCTGATTGGCGGCATCGTAGCGGGAATCGCCCTTTGTCTCACCGCCGCCAGTATCATCCCCTTGAATCCGGATTATCTGAAGGATTTTGAGGGATAGCCACTATCTGGAGGTGTTCAGATGGGCATTCTTGATAGTATTGTCGGATGGATCGCTGAGCAGGTCATGAATATACTCGATCTGATCACCGGATCAGTTCTGGGTGCATTGGGCTGCGATATGTCCGTATTCATCCGATATTTCCCGGCTGCAGAGACCATGTACGAGATATTTGTGGCGATTGCCATTGGCTTTATTCTCCTCAACCTGGTTTGGCAGCTGTTCAAAAACTATGGAGCAGGTATCGGCCTCAGTGCGGAGGATCCCGGTAAATTGCTCCTTCGGTCAGTCCTATTTATACTCCTGGCGTATTATTCAGATCAGATCGTGGCGTTGATTCTGACCATTGCCGGTACCCCGTACTCCTGGATCGTGGATGCATCGCTTCCACCGATTGAGTTTGCGAGTTTTGCCAGCGTGCTGACGGTCATAGTCGGCGCACTGGCTTCCGGATCTGTTAGCCTTATCGTGTTGATCCTCACAATTATTGTGGCGTGGAACTACATCAAACTTCTATTTGAGGCGGCGGAACGGTATATCATGGTCGGTGTCCTGATCTATACTGCACCCATGGCGTTTGCGACAGGAGCATCAGAGAGTACTTCCAATATCTTTAGCGCATGGGGGAGAATGCTCGGCGGCCAACTGTTTCTCCTGGTGATGAATGCATGGTGTCTTCGCCTGTTTGTGTCCATGGTCGGAGGCTTTATTGCCAATCCACTCTCCCTCTGAGAATAGGAGGTAACAATGCGCAAGAGAACTTGGACAGCAGGAATTGCTGTCCTGATGTTGCTGCTTATGTGCTGCACGCCGGCATTGGCCTTGGATGAATCGGAGGTAGAAAGTGCCATTGCGGCATCCAGCAATGAAGCGGTGGCCGGCAATATTTTTATCTGGTTTTTGTGTGCTGTGGCATTCCTGAAAATCAGTCAGAAAATCGATAGTTTTCTGGCTGCACTTGGGATCAATGTCGGCCGAACCGGTGGAAGTATGCTGGGTGAACTGCTCATTGCCGGCAGGGCGGTTGGCTCAGCAGTCGGCGGACTTGGCGGAGCGGTGGGCAACATTTTCAATAGGAATCATGCTTCTGGTTCAAGCACCACGCACCAAGCCGCAGGGCAGGCTTTCTCCGGTTCCGGCGGTGGTCTGCTTGCAGTTGCAAAACGTGCGGCAGGCAATGCCGCAGCAAGCAGCGCAACGGGAACAGCCGGAGGCGTTGGAAGTGTAATTGGCGGGGCGATGTTTGGTTCTAGCATGGCATCGGGTGGCAAATTTGCCAACAGTGTCATTGGCGCAGTAGCTACGGGAGATATCTCCTCTGTTGGCTCCATTAAAGGAGAGAAAGCTGCTCAGGCACTTACAAGCTATCTCGGCTATTCGGGTGCTCCGGTTGGCGCAGGCGACCCTGTATCGACTGCTGCCGGAGCGGTTGTTGGAAATGAAGTTGTTTCCGCAATGGACGGAGAAGACCAGGATACCGTGACGCTTACTGGCGGCGCCGCCGCAGGTGCGCAAGTGCCCCAAGAAGGAAACGGCGGATGTGTTCCTGGCAAGCCTCCGATTTTGGGTAATACCGATGTGGATGTCGGTAGCCCCTATACTTCGGCCGGCTCAGTACCCGAGACAGGCCCCATTCCCACTGAACCTCCGACCTTCCGCGATGTGGAAATTGGCGGAGGCAGAATCACAGGGTATGAAACACCTGCCGGCGGTACAGAGCGGCAATTTGCCATGTATAACGCAAATCAGTACATGGCTCCCACCGGCCCTTATGAAACTGTGCAGACGGTCGATGGCGAAAGCTGGTACAAGCAGTATGCTCAGCCTAGACCATCGTTTTAACTAGTACTATGATTTACGCCAAGATCGATCTTTCAACAACAGAGATTGAGACACTTCAAAGGCAGGTTTATTTTGATACTGAGAGGGAGCGATTCAACCAGCAGTTCAATGACAATCGAGTGCAGATGCAGTACGATTGGAGCAACGGGTGAAACACTTCTGGGTGTTAATAGTAGTCTGATGTTGTTCAAGGAGGTATGCACTATGAACATGAAAGATGCATTCCGTTTTCAAAACAAACTCAAAAACCTGATGTGTGAGGCCACCAGCATCCTGCAGGACCGGCGCAACATTGTCAAAGTCAAAACCACCCATCTGCGCAGTAAGGTCATGTCGGATGCTCTGGATGCCGTGGTGGAGGAGACTGCGCCCAGCGAGTATGCCGGGCACGCCAACGAAGTGGCGGCCTTCATCATGCTTTTGATGGAGGAGCGGGAGAATCTGAGCAAAGCCATTCATGCGGCCAAGAGCGGACTGGATCTGGATATGGACAGCGAGGTCGGCCTGAACCGGCAGCGCCAGGAACTGGCCGAAGTTTTCCGACATATGACCACGCTCCGCAACAGCGAAAAGACCATCGCCGGCGGCGGATCCGGATTCCGCTTCAATGGTGAGGGCAACCAGGTTTCTTATCGGTGTGACGCTACCCAGGTCACCACCATCGACTTCGACCGGTATAAGATCCGGGGAATGGCCACGGCGCTGAGCAAGAAGGCAGACGAGATCTCCATGGCTTTGGATAAGTGCCTGGTCAATACCGAGGTGGCCTACGAAGCTCCTTTCGATATCAACGAAAGCTTTGAGGAGATCCTCAACGACTTCATTGAAAAGACGGCAGTTGCATAACTTTCCGAACCACACCTTTGGGTGTGGTGGGCGTGGCAGAATGGATAGGTCGTGATGATCGGTTCAGGCGCAGATGAATTATGAGGCTGCGCAACTCCGGCAGATTATGGACAGCATTTGCATGAATGTGAAATGAGCTCATAACTCATGATGAAAGGAACGCCAGGCGTTTCCCTCTGCGTTCAGCGCACTGCAGCCATTTCTTCCACACGTTTACCCTTAAATGCAGAATTCAATCTTACGCTCCCTTGGTACACATAGTAATGATGTGAAAATCTTTTTTCAAGTCGCTTGCTCACCTGGGGGAGGCCTGTGACTCAGTTGGGTCGCGGTGGGCCCCAGGTTGGACAAGTGGATAAGGGTCTAAGCGGTTTTGAAGTCCTGCCATGCCCACTGCACCTGAAGAAATTCTCGGATAAAATGACCTGAGCAGCAGACGGCTGCCTGCTGCTCGAAAGAGACGATATGAGAAGTGGGGATGATGATTTCGTTCATTGGCACCTGGAGCAAAGCGCTCAGTGCGTAGAGATTATCTACGCTGGGAAGACTCTGCCCTCGCTGCCATTTGTAGATGGCCTGCGGCTCCTCAAATCCGAAATAGTGCTGGAGATCTCGGACTGTCATGCCGCGATCCTTCCGGAGCCGGCAAATATTTGCTCCGGTGGCCACAGGATCGATCACGGGAAACTGAATCATGGACATATGGATCGCCTCCATTCATCAGGATGATTTCCGCCGCAGCGGAGTATTTCAGAATACCCGATATATTTCGGAATGGCAAGCGATTTTGAACATTTGTAATGAGATTGTCATATAGGAGGCGTTCGTTGAAACAAACAGACTTTTATCAGGATATTGAGCGGTTCTCACTGCTGAATGCTTACTACGCATACATGGATACAGATGCGTATTTGGCTGACCAGCTTTTTATCAAACACCAGGTGCGGGTCCATTTTCGAGAGGAATATGCGCGGGATGATTCTCCATACCGGGTCATCTTCTGCCATGTACGAAAGCGGGATCAGGAGCGTTTCCTTGCAGCGCTGAAAGAATTACCAGATAAAATGATGCTGCTCGGCTATACAGACTATCTGGATGCCTGCCGTGCCATTTGGGGGAACCGAAAATCGCATGATGAGAAGGAAGTGACAGACTGTGCTGCAGTTCGTACCACTGAACAAGCGTAGCAAGAAGGCGCAGCGGGAATTTTACGCCCAAAAGCGCGGCTCCTGGCATGGAGTTAACCCGATTTCCCGGACTGTACAGAGTAGGAAGGCCTATGACAGAGCAAGAGTTAAACAATCGGATTACCGAAATCCTGAAGGTATCTGAAAAAGATGCGCGGCTGTGCCAGACCTCGGGTGGACGTCAGACTGGCAGGCAATACCGGCGCATACAAAGGGTCAGACACGATGATCGACTTCTGTTTCTTATTCAACACAGCGGATATGCGCCAAACATAGGGTATATCATCGGAGATTATGAAGAGAAGACGACGCTGCTTCATTCCAGCCTGCACATCAAGTATATGAAATCCAGCAGTCGGCAGCAGTATCTGAAACGGAAGGCCAATCGCAAGGTTCGTAAATATTGCGGCCTGTCAGGCAAAGGGAATCGATATCGTAAGGTGTTTGACTATTGGTGGGAATTGTATTGAGAGACTGAGTTTATCATGCAGCATTTGCTGTCATGCTTATATTGAACAGGGGCAGTGTGTTTTCCGTCAGAGAAACTACACTGCCCGTTTTTCATATGTTTAGCTAAATCCGAAAGAAATCCTCAAATTCTAAGGCAAAGAAATCTGCAAGCTCCTGAACAACGCTTATTTTATTGATCCCTTGATTTACATATCTGCTCACTGTCCGCAGTTCCATGCCGTAGTCCAATGCGAACTCCTCCTGAGATGAATAGCGCTCTTGAATCAATCGCTTGAGAACCAGGCCGGCCTTTTGCTGTGGAGTGCAGCTACTCATCATCTTCACCCCCACGAGCATTTGAACGCGCCCAGACACGAGCAATCATTTCACGGTCACTCTCTTCTGAGGGTGTGTAAGGTACCCGGAGTCCTCCTATTGAGGTGGAACTGGAGACCGCTTTTAACCTCTCTACATATTCTTTATCAGTTCCAAGTTCTTCATCCGTCTTTGGCACGAAGATTACCGTCTCATCCGGCGGGTTAAAGGGATCTGGTCCGACTTCCACAGTCATACCCAGCCCAGGTAATTCTACGGTTTCCGGTTGTGCCGGCGCTGCATCAGACCACTTAAAGCGGAATTGAAATTTCGATACCGCCATAGCAAACTCTCGCATGTCTTTTTTCATGGAGGGATAAAGATTCACAAACTTCTGGACAGTTTCTATATCGTCCAGGAATTCCGCGCAGCGGTATGGCGAAAAGGATCCAAATGGAGACAGTCTGACCGTGTCGCCAATTTCAACAACGCCTTCCGACTGATATACTTCTCGATACTTCACAAGACGATCATAATAAAGATACTGATCTAAATCATAGCGATCCTCTAATTCCAGTACAGAGGCCAGCCTGTTGAACTCGGATATTTCGCTTTCGGAGAGATCGTTGGTCAGTGCTGCCTGAAACAACTCATTTTCGCGTTTAACCATTTCGAGATAAGAATCGCACAGTTCCTTTATCTTGCTGAAATGACAAAGCTGAGCTGTTCCAATTTTCAACCCCTGCATGGCTGCCCCCTGGTGGAATGTCCCTGGTACTTCTTTATCCATTTGCCGAAGCAATTCCAACAACCTTTGATATACACTGCGGTAATTGTACTGAACCGGAAGAACATCATGGTTGTGTATTTGATCACCCAAGATGGCTTTGAGGAGCCTATGCTCGGCCAGGCGTGGGCCGTAGCGAAGCTTCTCCAATTCCTTCTCAAATTCAGAGCGAAGTTTGAAGTAGGGGTATTTCGTCATCCATGAACTGATTTCTCGTCCATCGAGCTGCATCAGGGCCTCAATCGGCAGCCCGAGAGATTTCGCTGCCCTGGCCAAAGTTTTCTTTTGAAGTTTTCCATGCTTTTCAATGGGGTTTGGTGAAAAATCATTCTCGTCGTCCGGTGAGGCGTATCCAACGCAATGAGCGTAATCGATATACAACCAATGAAATAAATCCCGGACAAAATCTTCGATATCGGTTGCTGTTGGTTTCATGTCTATCCCCCCTTGACTTTGTACCACCATCATAACGGACTGAGGACAAGTTGTGTAGGACTATTTTTGTCGCATGCAATGTGAATAGGGGAGATGAAGGCCGAGAAATTGCTCCATGACAAGAATAGACCTTTCCAATACATTCCAATCTGATTATAATAGTATATATCCTATTTAACAATCACTCCGGGGGATCGATATGAATAAAATGCGGCTGAACCAGTTGTTCTCCAACTATATAGAAAAGTTTGAGTACATCAATAATCCAGATAATAATGAGACATACAAATGAGCGGCAGTTGAACAATACCGTGAGTCTTTCAACCCGGAAGCACCCGATCTACCTGGAATGCTTTATGAGGCGTGGAAGGCCAGTGAAAACCTCATCGACAGTGCTAACCAGCAGCCCTTCTATGCTTTGGTATCTTACGCAAAGGAAGAACCGGAGACCGTTCGGAAAATGTTCCGGGAGCTCTTTGCTGATGACGGTGGAAATCTCGCTGAACGGCAGGAGAAAATCATTGCATTCATCCAATCGAGCGAAGAATTAAAGGCAAAATATGCGCCTGGAAGCTGGAGATATACCAACGACCAGCGCTCCGTGATGGCTTACCTGTTTTTTCATGATCCAGAGCACAATTACCTCTATAAGGCTACCCAGGCTCACGAATTTGCTGACTGTGTTGAATTCCTAGATGATTGGGGAGCTGGCGCAAACTTCACACTGGATGTGTATTATCGGATGTGTGATGAACTGGTAGCCGCAATAAAGGACTCACCAGCATTACTCCAAACCCACATGAAGCCGATACGAGGAAAATGCTGATCAGCTCTATGAGGATCCGGCCTATCATGTCTTAGCCTTTGATATGATCTACTCCTCCCAAGTCTATAACCTCTATGATGGCATCCAGTACGATCACCCCAAGGGAACAGAAAAGAAACTCCATCGTGAGCGGATGGAAAAAGCAGCCGCACTGAAGGAATCGTATGAGCAAGCTCGTGCCGACTTTGAGTGCCTGGAAGAAATCCGGGCAGTAATCCTATCTCACTTACAGGCTGGCTCAAACATCATCCACAAGGTGTATGGCACCGGCACAATTGTCTCCATGGAGGGACAGGCTATTTCCATTCAGTTCCCAGCACAGGCAGAACCCAAAAAATTCATGCTCTTACCCTCGCTTGGCGGCGGCTTTCTGAGACTGGGCACTGAGGATGACCTCCTTGTTCAGAGCAACGCTAAGCTGCTGCAGATGGATGGGAGTTTGGAACGACGTCTGAAGAGCGCCGAGGCTGCACTGGAGCCATATCAACAATACCTATAAATCAGCAACCGCTCCCTCCGAACAAAGAAGGGAGCGGTTTTTATACGACCTTTTCGAGAATATCTTCTATGTCGCAGCACAGAATTCTGGCAAGCATTACAAGGTATTCGACTTGTGCTTTATTGATGTTTTTCTGGCGCTGTTCGTATTGCTGGATTGTCCGGATGGGCACTCCGGACGCATCGGCCAACTCTTTCTGGGTGAGCTTCACCTTCTGCCGGCGCAGCTTTAGGTTGGTATCCGGTTTCGCAACCCGGTATAACTCGTTCATCCGATCACAGAATTGGCGAATGTCCATCTCATGGTAGGGATGATAAAATGCGGACACTTGCCGAATGGGAATATAGGCATTGATCTCCTCAAAGGAAAGTCCTGTCTCCCATTGATAATAGGCCAAGGCCCAGCCGGTCCAGTATTCAACGCTGCGGTCAACCGGATAGTTTGGTTTGACCCGCTTTCTGCTGATGCCGGATTGCTCCAGAACATCATAGGCAAGCTCTACTCCGGACTGACCAACGATGACTGTGAAGTCACCACGGCCAAATCGATCTGCGATACCGGAGGCCAAAAAGAGGCCATAAAACGTCTCCAGACTGTATCCCAGGTCATGCACTGCAAAGTCCAGCATACGCCCGAGGGCGGTGCGCGCCTTCTCCAGATAAACCTTATCGTAAGCGTTCATCATCGGGCTTCATCTCCTCGTCCAAAATCTGCGTGATATACAGATCGCCACGCTGCCGCTTGTTGCGCTCAACGCTGAAGTACTCGCGTCGGGCTGACCGGTCTCGCAGCATCTTTTTTGCGTACCATTCATCATGATCAGCCACTTCATAACCAAGGAATTGAATCCGATCAAATGCCTGCTTGCTCTTCAAAACGAATTGCTGCCCCAGTTTTCCCAGATGCATCGCATTGTTGAGCTGCCGATAGGAGATCGTGCCGTTGATAAAGTCCTGGGCAAAAGAAAAGTAACTGTCGTCGGCGCGATATCCGATGATGGCATCCTGTGACTGATAATCTACGCAAAAAGTATTCAGGATATATTCTTTGGCCTCCAGCGCCAGTCCAGAGGGTACATCAAACTCGCGGTTTTCCAAAAGCACAGCGAGCCAGTGAAGGATATTGAAAGAAGGTCCGTTCAGATCCAAAATTTTGAGACCTTCACAGTCCAGCTCATAGCGGTTGGCATACCCGTTCCGATTCTGAGCCACGCCCCATTCTTTTGCCATTTCCAGACTGTCGGTACAGTAAAATCCCAGGCCATAGTCATTATATGCCTTACCATAACCAAATTGGGGCTTCTCTATGATGCTGGGGGATCCATGAAATAACTGACGGATCATACTGCCACCTCCCCAAAAGAATTATACTCCTTTGGGAGTATAAAGTCAACTTGGTTGGATACCGGGATGAATGGTTGTCTTTCCATTGTCATTCCCGTATAATAAACTAAAAAGGAGAATCAACGCGAAAGGGGGACAATGGCTTGTGAAAGAGGAGCAGCTGATTGCCGAAGTGTTGTATGGCGAGGAAACTGCAGATCGTTCCCGATATGCGTTATATGAGAATGGTACATACATGGTGATCTCCAAGTTCGCATATCTCATCGGTGTCCCGTTCCATATCTTTGAAAATGAGCATGAGCCCCCGAAGATGGAGTGGTATGAGGCACTTGAAAAAGATAAGAATGCCCGGATCATTCGGAACCTCTGCATGCTGCGGACAGCATTCGAGCGCAACTACCGGAACATCTATCAGGCTATGCGGTATGATTTGAAGGGCATTGCCAGTATGCCGGAGTATATTCCGAGAGAATGTATCGATCAGCTGTCGGCAGACGGCCTTTCCATCTATCGAGCCAATGCTCAGCCTATTCAGTACATTATAGACATCAACAGCCATATCGCAAACCGGATCAACAACTGCAAGAACCTTTTCCCCATCTGGTTGAATTGGTCTTACATCCGCCAACTGTTTATCATGCCAGGCGGTACAACGGAGAAAGGCGCCAAAGGCGCTGCCGCTGACTATTATGCCCATAAGGAGATTTATCCCTATCAAGTTTACATGAACTGGTCAGCACCATCCAATGTGGGCAACATCCTATATAACGATAAGAAATTTGTCCGTCTTCTCTACGAGCATCATGAGGACTACTTCACGGACATGAGCAAGGTCACAGATGCAGGGCTCATAGCCAAAAACGGAATCTATGACTTTTTGGAGCGAAGCAGCAGGACCGCTGTCGTTGTAGACTGCGAGAATGCGGATCCCTACAAGCTCTATGCCACGCTGAACAATCTGGACCAGGCGGCACTTCTGGGGAAAATCAGCAAGATTATTTTGTACGACGATGTCCATACCACCACTGCCTGGAAGATTCTTGAGAAATTCACCCAGATCCCGATTGAGCACAACATGATTGAGCGCATCAAAGAAAACAAGTCCTTGGTAGATATCCGGCTCACCACCGGCACATGCCGCGAATTCTTTCAGAATAACACAGACTCCTTCATTCTGGCCTCCAGTGACTCAGACTACTGGGGACTGATCTCGGCCATGCCGGAGGCACATTTCCTGGTTCTTGTGGAGTCGGACAAGTGCGGGCCGGATATCAAGCGAGCCATGATCGATGCGGGCATTACCTATTGCTATATGGACGACTTCTGCACCGGAAACAGCGACGAGATTCGCATTCAGGCGGTTTTGAATGAGGTCAGAAAGAGCTTGGACGAAGCAGTCCATTTCAATATCCAGGAATTGTTTCAAGAGGCCATCCGCCGCACCAGGGCCGAGCTCTCCACCGGTGAGCAGGCGCAGTTTTACGATCGCTACCTTAGACCCATGCGGCTGAATGTGGACAAAGAGGGGAATGTGGAAGTCCTGCTGGGGCCACTCTGAGGAAATAAATAAGGTGGAGAACGGGACAGTTAATAAAAGCTGGCTGTCCCGTTCCTAATAAGCTCTATGGAAATAATAGGCGGATAGATTGCAAATAACAAATAGCGGGAAGAAGGGCGGACTTCTATACGAAGTCCGCCCTTCTTTTGCGTTTTCAAATTTACTTAGATTCTCACCCTCAAGCCAATCAGATTATCCGTCTGGATTCCCACCAGGTACCAAGTGCTGGCCATTTCAATGCGAGTAGGCACCCAGCGCCCACCGACTATCACATCAAAACACTGGCCGCAGTGCAGTCCGCCATAGTAGTTGTTAAGATCAAATCGGATATCGATCCGATCCCTCTCCTTGTTGTAGACCAGTACGCCGCAGCGCTGTTTCATGGGCATATCGTTTCCCTCCTAATCTCTTTTGGGCATGTAGTTTTCTTCAAACTCCTGCTTGGCAACCCATTCTGGAAGTTCAAAGATGCGAGCGGAGTGCAGTTCTAAGGCATACAGCTCGCGCTCTCTCTTGGTGTGCAACCACGGGGTATCCGCCTCAACCCAAGCGAGAAGTGCTTGGTACAGCGCCTCTTCCCCGCTGTTCCGAATGAGCCGGTGCATCGCAGCTTCCCACACCGAAATCTCAATGTCGCCGATCTCGGTCTGTGCACCAAAGCGGTAGTCACTATGCTTGCGCCCATATGCACCTATGGATGTTTTCGACCGGCCTGTACCATGGAGATACTATCAATATACGGATGTGAGCGATGCTTCCGTTTTTGAGGACTATGTGGATCAGGTACAGAAGGCCGCTCTGTACGACACGGGGGTCATTGCTGTATACGGAGATGAACTGCTGACCCTGTCTACTTGCAGCTACCACACAAAAAACGGGCGGTTTGTTGTAGTTGCACGAAAAGAAGAATCACCGCAACTTGGGTGAAAATACCCTTGACAAATCTCATCTCAAATCGAGATATTGACCCGATACGCAAAAGAGCACGGCATCACCAACCATAAAATTTATAAGGACGACGGATACTCCGGGACGAATTTCAAGCGGCCTGGGTTTCAAGAAATGCTGGCCGATATTGAGGCCGGATTGGTGAGTATGGTGATCGTCAAGGATATGTCCCGGTTTGGGCGCAACTATCTGGAAGTAGGGCTCTACACGGAGGTTCGCTTCCCAGAACTGGGCGTCCGCTTTATAGCCATCAATGACGGTGTGGACAGCGACAACCAGATGGAAAACGACTTCACCCCATTCCGCAACATCATGAATGACAACCTCGAATAAAGAATGACATAAAATCAGCGGTGCGTAAGCAATCAGAAAATTCAAACCGCCTGTCCCTTTGGCTGAGCTAATCGGTCTGTGGGACAGGCGGTTTTCTTTGCCTTGAATGATGGATAGATAGGGACGATTTACTGTCAGGATAAAGGTCGATTTGGGGCGTTTTCTTTCGCTGTAAGCGGCTTTTGAACGGCTTGCCATATCTCGGTATTCATACCTCTGCTAACAGCTCTCAGAGGCCATAAGGATTATTTTTCTGCCGTCTCCGTATGGCAATATCCGCACAGGGAAAATCCATACACGGATAATCCGCATCTGGAAAACCCGTACACGGGAAATCCGTATACGGAAAATCCCGCACAATAAAATACTAAATAAAGAAATACCAAAGAATCAAATAACAATCTAATTAAATATCAATCCTATCAATCTTGATAAGACCAGACTATTGCCCAAATTTGCAATGGTCCTCCGTTTGGATTGGATGGACAGGACTACTGTCAGAAAAATGTCGATTTTAACGGTCGCTCCTATCCTTGGAGTCTCTATGGACGCTCACCCTATTGACAGCGCAAAGCATATGGAGTATAATTTATTATACAAATCATACTATGTGAGGTGTTAATGCGATGGGAAGGCCAAAGGGAAAATATGCATGGACTGCAACGGTGGGCGAAAAAGGACAGATCGTCATTCCCAAACAGGCAAGGGAACTATTTGATATCCAGCCGGGTGACACGCTGGTGCTTTTGGGCGATGTGAAAAGAGGGATTGCGATCCCTCCCAAAGCGATGTTCTCTCAGTTTGCCGCCGCGGTATTTGAAACGGAACAGGAGGACGAGTAAATGCCATTGTGCGAAATCAAAAATCTGCGAAAGACATATCCGTCCTTTACCCTAACCGACCTGTCCTTCCAGCTGAACGCCGGTCAAATCGTCGGGTTCATCGGCAGAAACGGGGCCGGGAAAACGACAACGATCAAATCCATGCTGGGGCTGATCCACCCCGACGGCGGCGAGGTGTGCTATTTTGGCTTGCCCTTTTGGGGGCATGAGGAAGAGATCAAGCAGAGGATTGGGTATTCCACAGGAGCTGTCAACTACTATCCCAAGAAGAAGATACGGAATATCGTATCCGTGACGAAAACTTTTTTCTCTGCATGGGATGATGGCGCTTACCGTGAATACCTTTCGCTCTTTGCTTTGGACGAGGACAAAACACCATCGGAGCTTTCCGAGGGCATGAAGGTAAAATTTAATCTCCTGCTTGCACTGTCTCACAGAGCGGAGATGCTGATTTTGGATGAACCAACCAGCGGCCTTGACCCGTTTTCGCGTGATGAGCTGCTGGATCTGTTCGCGGAACTCAAAAGACGGGGCGTGGCTGTGCTGTTTTCCACACACATCACCTCCGATATCGAGAAATGCGCCGATGACATTCTGTATATCCGGGATGGCAAGCCCGTTGCTAACTGTTCTATGGACGATTTCATTAAAAATTGTTGCGAAGATGGCGAAAGTCTGGAAGATGCCATTCTGCGCATGGAAAGGGGCGTCAGGGCATGATCAAGCTGCTGAGAAAAGAGATACAACTGGCGGCATCGCCTCTTTCCTACTTCTTCATCGGGTTTGGCCTGATGGCGTTCGTTCCCGGATACCCAATTCTGGTCGGTTCCTTTTTCGTCTGCCTTGGGCTGTTCCAGTCCTTTCAGACAGCGAGAGAGGCGAACGATCTGACCTACACGGCTCTCCTTCCGGTCGCAAAGCACGATGTTGTCCGGGCAAAATATGCCTTTTGCTGTTTTATCGAGATTTGCTATTTTACATTGACTGGGGCCGTGACGCTGATCCGCATGACTTTACTGTCCAACGCTGCGGTCTACAGAAATAATGTTCTGATGAACGCAAATCTTGTCTATCTCGCCTTTGTACTGCTGATCCTGGGGCTGTTCAACGCAATATTTGTCGGCGGATTTTTTCAGACTGCCTACAAATTTGCCAAACCCTTTGTAAAATTTATTATTGCCGCCTTTGCGGTCGTGGGGCTGGGCGAAACGCTCTTTCACATCCCGGGGCTCGCTGCGTTGAACGCGTTTGGTTTTGCGCATATGGGGTTGCAGTTGGGCATCCTTGCACTGGGGATCCTTCTGTTTTCAGGATTGACGGTGTTATCCAAACACCGGGCAATGCGAAATTTTGAAAGGATTGACTTGTGATACGAAATGAATGAGATAAACAAAACTTTATACATTCCTCTATACGGTAAGGCGAAGGTCAGTAAAATGGGGATTATCCTGAATGATAAGACCGCCGAAACAATATGGGATGAAAACGCTGTATCGCTGGGAAGAAAGTCGAAATCCAAATGGCTTGCGTACTTTATGGCGATGCGGGCGAGGGTATTTGACGACTGGGTCAGGCATATGCTTTCCGAAAATTCAGATGCCATCGTGATCCATATTGGCTGCGGGCTGGACAGCCGGGTCAGCCGCATCGGCCCAGTTAATACCATGTGGTATGATATGGACTTTCCGGAGGTAATCGCAGAA
This sequence comes from Flavonifractor sp. AGMB03687, assembly GCF_017811815.1. GTDB lineage: Bacteria > Bacillota > Clostridia > Oscillospirales > Oscillospiraceae > Flavonifractor. The sequence continues at coordinate 427,494 of NZ_JADKZI010000003.1, read as the reverse complement.
CGGAAAAAATTCTATGCTGAAACAGCCCATTACCGTATGCTTTCCGGAAACGCCGCAGATCCTATGTGGCTGACACAAATTCCTGCCGACGAAGCAGCAGTGATTGTGATGGAAGGCGTTAGCATGTACCTCGCGCCCAAAGAGCTTGCAGGTCTGTTCGAGAGGCTGGAAGATCGGTTTTCCTCTTTGTGTCTTCTGATGGATGTGTATACGAGGCTTGGCGCAAATCTGACCAGATTCAAAAACCCCATTCACGAAGTTGGGGTAACAAAGACCTATGGAATAGACGATCCTGCGGTACCGCTTGGCACAAGCGGGATCCGCTATGTTCGGGAGCATTCCATGACACCGTCGGAGCTTGTAGCAGAGCTGAAGGGATTTGAGGGCTTCTTTTTCAAAACCCTGTTTGCCGGGAACTTTGCAAAGAAACTTTATAGAATGCATGAATATCAATACGGATATTGATGATTTTCATATGGGGTTTCTTCCTCTCCGTTTGGTGGGTTTGGGAGACTCCCAAAATAGAAAAATGGCGATCCGGCAGACAGCCCGGAACGCCCATTTTTCCGGTGTGTGGCCACACCGGATGTGCTTGCTAATCAGCAAGTCACTCCGGTATCCAAATCAGGTTGGACAAGGATACTCATTCCAAGTTCAACACACTGACCAGTGTGGACAAGTATTATGGGGCGACGGCTTCGTGTTGTCCACATTTTGCTGGTGTAACCGGTGAGGAAGATGCCGTCTATCTGACGGAGGGCGTGATGAAGGCCGACATTGCTCGATACTTTTCCACAGTTCTGGGCCATCCCTGTGCATTTGTTGGGTTAACCGGTGTCTCAAATATCAATCAGTATGTGCGAATGCTTGAGGAACTGAAGCGATTTGGGATCAATACCATCAAAGTTGCCTTCGATATGGATCTCCATGTGAATGAAAATGTTCGCAAAGCTCGTGATCGAGTGATCCAGGTCGGATGCGAAAATGGATTCGAGGTTATCCCAAAACGCTGGAGTTCGAACTATAAAGGGATTGATGATCTGCTGCTCTCCTTTATTGAGCGCCGGCGGATCACGGATTCGATTTTTGGAAGGTTATAAGCAAAGGGGACTGTGTATGGAGACATACGCAGCCCCCTTTCTTACCGTATGAGTGGAGGAATTTAACAATGGAAGAATTGAAAATCTTTTTTTCTGATTTGAATGAGGAGACACAGCAGCGTGTCCTGAAATTCTACGGCATTGCTGATCCCAAAGAGGGCAATTTCGATTCGGATATTGTCCCGCTGTTTATCCTGGAATGCCCTGAGGAGGGAATGTGATATGGGATACAGAAGCAACTTCTTGCTGACGGCAAAACCGATGACGGAAGATCTCTATCAGAGAATCAGCGATGAACTGAAACAGTATGTTCCGTACATCATGTGTGAGTGCATGGAAGACGGGGCTGGGGTTTGGCTGAATGAGGACGATACATGGTATAGCTGCCAGAGTGATATGATTCAGCTCTCCAAAGACTTCCCCGACACTTTTTTTGAACTGTCTGTCGAAGGTGAAAATCACAACGATGACTGGAGAGCCTATTTTTCCGATGGTAAGTATCAGGTAAACGATGCCCTGCGGCTGTTCTGGCCATTTATCCCAAATGAACTGCGCGAGGACCACTCGGACGAGGACGCTTTGGACTATGCCGGTTGTGCCAGGCTTGAGCATCTGAAAGTGATAAGGGCAGCAATTTATCATAGCCTTCGAATACTCTTGGCAAAAGACGAAAAGGACTTTCCGTGGGATGAAGATTTGATCCAGGCAGCTGAGGCTATGTGCAGAAAATTCCTTGCATCAAAAGGTTTTGTAGTTCCGGCGGCTGAGCAGCCTGATGGCAAGCAGGAAAAAGACGGAGGAAACGATGATGAACGAGAAAAAACATGAACGCTTTATCCGTATTGTTGAGCGGCGTATGGATGTCCTGATCAACGATTTTGAGAAGTTGGGAAACTGCGCTTCCAAGGTGTCGTATGACTATACTGAAGAAGAGGTCATGTGTATTGTGGAGGAGCTGGAGCGGCAGGTTGCGCTACTGCGTGAACGCTTTGCCGGAAAGAAGAGCTTTACTCTTTCCGTGGATGCCAATACACCCGAGCAATAGAAAATTTGTACAGAGGCAATTCCGATGATCTGACCAATTGCCCAAGCATTATTGTAAAAGACAAAGACGCCTGTGCTGAGCATAGGCGTCTTTTATTTTGGGCCCAAGCATAGGTGAGCACCAGAATTACAATGAAAAGGCCGAAGAAAAGGGCAAGGTTCAGTTTACTTTTTCTCCATTTATATAAAGGGATATTTTATGCTCAGTCAGGAGGTGTTTCTCTTGGAACTCTACTCGCGCAGTCAGGCCGCTGCCATGTTGGGAATTACGGTACGGAAACTGGATATGCTTCGAGCCAATAGATTGATTGGCTATTACCAGCCATACCCTGGAGGGAAGGTACAGTTTTCGCAGGCTCATATTGAGAAGTATCTCCAGCGGATTGAAAAGCCACCCAGGGCAATTACCAAGTCTAGATAGGCGGTCACCGTATTAGGAAATAACACGCGAGGCGGAAGACCTGCCGCGCGTGCCGCTTTGCTCAATCACATTCGAAATTACTGTATCGTTATTCGGGAGGCTTCGCTGATTTGATACCAATTTCTGAGTGTCTTCGTAACCTCTCTTGTAACCTCAAACGGGAAAATTGGGTTCTGTAACCTCCAATTAAAATAATTTTTCAAAATTTCTGTCACATTCTTTCTAGAATTCCGTCTTATAGGGTGAGAGCACCCCCAACGAAAGGAGGAAGGACGCGTATGAGCGATCAGGAAATTGTGGAACAGTACTGGCAGCGCTGTGAGTCCGCCATCGCCTGTTCTCAGGAAAAATATGGAGCATACTGCTTTTCGATTGCGTACCGCATTCTGAATCATCCGGAAGACTGTGAAGAATGCGTCAGCGATACGTGGCTGCACGCATGGAATGCCATTCCCCCCAGTCGCCCCGATGCACTGCGGATGTTTTTTGCCAAACTGACCCGCAGCATCTCCTTTGACCGCTGGCGCAGCCGCTCTGCCCAAAAGCGAGGCGGTGGGCAACTCCCTCTTGTGCTGGAGGAGTTGTCGGAGTGCGTCAGCGCAGAGGACACCGTTGAGGACGCTGTCCTGGCCAAAGAGCTGGAGCGCTCCATTGGCGCATTTCTCCGAGCGCTGCCGGAACGGGAGGGCGATGTATTTCTGCGACGATATTTCTTTTCGGAATCTTTGAAGGAGATCGCATCCGCCTATGGGATGACCTGCAACCATGTGTCGGTGGTATTGAGCAGGACGCGAAAAGAACTGAAACAGTATTTGATGAAGGAGGGATATTGTCATGAAATCTGAAGATTTGTATCGTGCCATTGGAGCGGCAGATGACGCACTGCTGGAACGCAGTGAGCGCAACAAATACCGTCGGAAGAACCATTGGTGGATGGGAACTGTAGCGGCTGTACTGGCGCTGGTTATTGTGGGTGGTATCTTCCTGCATCCCGGCTCCAGTCCTATGGTGACCAGTGCCTATGCCATCTGCGAGGCGGTCTATCCGGAAATGGCCCCTTACCCCAATGAAATGAGCGACGATTTTGAACAGCAATATGAGGATTGGCGTGCTTCCGTTCAGGCGCAGCATCAACCGGAGGGATATGCCGATGGCCTGGAGCCGTTTTTTGCGGCCAGTATCCCGCAGTTTCTCACGGGTGCCGAGGGGGAGAACCGGGCCTACTCTCCACTGAATGTCTACCTGGCCCTTGGGATGCTGGCGGAACTGACGGATGGAAACAGCCGCCAGCAGATTCTGGATCTCCTTGGTGTGGACAGCATCGAACAGCTGCGCACCCAGGCCAGTGCCGTATGGAATGGGCAGTACCGCAACGACGGCGCCACCACCTCCATCCTGGCCAGCTCCCTCTGGCTCAATGAGGACATCACCTTTGTGCCGGAGACCATGCAGCAGCTCTCCGATACCTACTATGCCTCTGCATTTCAGGGGGAGATGGGATCAGATGGCTTCAATCAGGCTTTGCAGGATTGGATCAACGCTCAAACCGGCGGCCTGCTGAAGGAGCAGATGCAGGACATCACACTGGATGCAGACACGGTGCTGGCCCTGGCCACGACCATTTACTATCAGGCAAAATGGGACAGCACATTTTCCGAAGAAAATACCTCCCCGGAGACCTTCCACGCATTGTCCGGCGATGTGACCTGTGACTTCCTGCATGGTTCCAGTATGGGCAACTACTATTGGGGCGACCAATTCGGTGCCGTATCCCGTCGGCTGGAAAACGACGGTGGTACCATGTGGTTCCTACTGCCGGACGAAGGAGTATCGGTTGAGGAACTCCTGCAGGACCCGCAGGCCATAGATTTTCTGCTATCCGGGGAAACATGGGAGAACAGCCAATATCTGACCATTCATCTGGCGCTTCCCAAGTTTGACATCTCCTCGCAGATGGAACTGCGCGAGGGATTGCAGGCGCTGGGGGTAACGGATGTGTTTGACCCCGATCAGTCGGATTTTACCCCCATGACGCAGGACCTTTCCGGCATCTATGTCAGCCAGGCCAAACACGGTGTGCGGGTTGCTGTGGATGAGGAGGGCGTGACCGCTGCTGCTTATACGGTTATGCCCATGAATGGAGCAGGCGCGCCGCCGGAGGAGGAGATCGACTTCACGCTGGATCGCCCCTTCCTCTTTGCCATTACCAGTGATGATGGTCTTCCGCTCTTTGTCGGTACGGTATATCAGCCGGTGACGTGATAACAAGGAATCCTATGAGAAAGCGCGGTGCCACCCAATGTGGGCGGTACCGCGCTTTTGACTCATAAAAACTACTCGCCAGTTTCAGACACATCAGCGGTGCCGGAAAGCGACTTCGCTGCGTCTGTGGTCCGGGGGATGATTTGGATAGTATCATCCAGATAAGCCAGGTAACCGGTCTCTACTACAGTGGAGCTGTCGTAAACGCACTTGGTGACTATCAGCTTACCATCTTGCAAGGACAGCGTGTAGTCGTGATTGCCTCGGTCTTCCAGTTCATAACTCACTCCGTTTGCGTAGTCGTAGATGATAATTCGGTTGTCGATCATGCCAGAACCGATGCTCAAGGTCGCACAGATTTCAGGGAGGTTGTCACCTGTGAGATCACAGAAATAGGCGTTCCAGATAGGCATTCCCGTAATGAGAACGCGCGGCCCGGAAGCATTGCCATCGGAGACTCCGATATTGCCTGCATATCGAAATGTGGCGTTTGGAAATTCCGGCAGATCCGCATACAGAGGCGTATATTCGTACGCATCGGAGGGGTTGTCTGTGTGGTCAAACCATTCCTGCACAGTAGGACATCTTCCGTAAAACACATGAATGACATCCCCTGGTCGTCCCATATAGCTATCATCACCGGTCTTGTACATCGGTTGGACCTTCAAATGTATCAGCCAGCCGTCAGCATTCCCTATTCCTGCATCGGTATAGGTGATAACATGCTCATAATCAGATGAAGGAGTGCCTGACGCAAGGAAGGCGATATTAAACTGGTCGGCATCTGGAGCAATTTCCTTGATTTGCTCCTGCGGCAGATATTTCAAAGCCTCCAGATAGTGTTGAAAGAGAAAGACGGTATCTTGCTCTGTGCCTTCAGAACTTTCGGTTACAGAATAGTTCCCACCGAGGACGACAAACTGCGCCATATATGTCTTCTGATTCTTGGTGTAATAAAAGGGCATTGTTTCGTGGTCAAGCCACTCAAAATCACCCGTAAGGTACAGGCGGTGGGCAATCTCCTCATTCGTACAAAGCGTGGAAGAACTGTTATTGAGATTTTCCAAATCAGATATTTCATCTACGATTTTTTGCGGATCAAGGTCAGCAATATTGCGTCCGGTCAAGGGCAAACTGCGTGGTCCCTCTGGGTTGGTCAACAGGCAGATAGCCAGAATAGCGCAGGCGATGACGCCGGCCAAAACCACCCAAAAAGCAGGCTTCTTCCAGTTGGCCAGATTACGGATGCGCCCCTTGGTATCCCCCTCTCCAAAAGCCAGAGGCATTCCGGCAATGATATGCTTGCCGGTGGACAGGCTGAGCAGAGATGCGGCATAGTCCGCCAGAACGCCGTCGCCCATTTTCCTGATAACTGCTTCATCGCAGCTCATTTCCATATCCCTACCTGCCATCACAAATGCGAACCAGACCAGCGGATTAAACCAATGGATCGAAAGGGCGATGAACGCCAACACCTTCACAATATGGTCCAGCCGCTGGATGTGATGCTGTTCGTGCATCACAACATAGGACTGTTCCCGTTCTCCCAGTGAGGACGGAAGATAGATCTTGGGGTGAATAAGGCCCATTACAAAGGGCGAGGTAATCTCGTCTGCAAGATAGATATTCTCTCTCACCAGAGAGGCAGTAATCAGTTTTCTGCGTAAACGCAGGTAAGATACCACCGCATAGATCCCCATAGCCACAACACCAGCCATCCAAATATAGGTTGCAATCGCTGTAGGCGCCTCCAAAGGATCTGCCGCCAGTTGTTCCTCGCCCTGGGGCAGCGTTTCGCTGATGGCCTCTCCAATACCAGGTGCCGGGAGAACTACGGAAGGATATTCCATGTGGACAATGTCGCTTGGGATATACTCAATACTGCTGGCCAGGGTTCCGCTTGTGACTACCGGTGTGTCTAGCAGACCAAACAGCGAAAGTCCGGATTCAATGGAGATTGGACAGAGGAGCCGGAAAAGAACGATGCCCCAGAGTGCATAAGAGATGACCTTCGGTGCTTTTTTGAGGAGGAGCCGCAAGAGTAAGACAAATACAATGACCACGCTTGCGGTGAGACTCATGTTGAGCAATACCGGTAAAAATGTATAGAAGAACATCCTGTCACCTCCGTAGTCCGTCGATCAGCTTCTTCAGTTCCTCAATTTCTTCCTCGGATAACTTCTTTCGGGTGCCGAAGGCAGCAATAAACGCAGGCAGGGAGCCGTCAAAGGTTTCCTCCACAAACTGTTCGCTTTTCATCCCATAGAACTCCTCTCGGGAGATCAGGGAAGTAATCGTTTTGTCCTGCAGCTGAAAAATACCTCGGTCGCACAATCGTTTTAAGACCGTATAGGATGTCGTTGACTTCCAGTTTAATTCCTTCTCCGCCATTTTAATCAGATCCCTGGAGGCCATAGGTTCATGGCTCCAAATCAAATCCGCAAAACGAGATTCTAATGCTCCCATTGTGGGCATATGTCATCCCTCCATAAGTGTCTACATCATGTAGAGTAATTTCAGTCTACATGATGTAGATGTTTTTGTCAATATGCTTTAGCGTCTTGAACCTGATAAATCTTGGCAGCGTCCTTGTAGTTGAGACCATCTTGCATGCCCTCTAGCTATCCTATTAGAAAACAGCACGCGCGGCAGAAGTCTTGCCATGCGTGCTGTTCTACTACATTCAAAAATGCTGTATCCTTATCCAAGAAACTCCGCCTGCTTACCACCATTTTGGGAGGGCGCTCGTAACCTCTTTTGTAACCTCAAACGAGAAAATTAAGTTTTGTAACCTCTCAATAACCCTATATATTGTGTATAAAATTAGTCTAATGAACTATATATAGTACCACGTTGCAACGACGGAATGCGAATGGAAAAAAACAAGTTTAGAACAATTACATAAAAAAATCCCGGAAAACCGAAGTTTTCCGGGAAGATTTGAAACATTTTAGCGCTTGGAGAACTGGGGAGCACGCCGCGCGGCTTTCAGGCCGTACTTCTTACGCTCCTTCATACGAGGATCGCGGGTCAGGAAGCCGGCGGCCTTCAGGGCAGCGCGGTACTCGGGGTTGACCTGCAGCAGGGCACGGGCGATGCCGTGACGGATGGCGCCGGCCTGGCCGGTCACGCCGCCGCCGGTAACGGTGGTCTCGATGTCCACCTTGCCCAGGGTGTCGGTGGTGGCCAGAGGCTGACGCACGATCAGCTTCAGGGTCTCCAGGCCGAAGTAGTCGTCGATATCACGGCCGTTGATGGTGATAGCACCAGTGCCGTTGGGGAACAGATGCACGCGGGCCACGGAGGACTTCCGGCGGCCGGTGCCATACAGATAAGGCTTCTTGCTCTTATACATTCCTTTGTACCTCCTGCTTAGTTGGCCGCCCAGGCTTCGGGCTTCTGGGCGTTGTGGGGATGCTCGGCGCCGCGGTAGATGTGCAGGCGGGACAGAGAATCCTTGGTGATGATGTTGCGGGGCATCATGCCGCGGATGGCCACACGCATGGCCAGCTCGGGCTTCTGCTGCATCAGCAGGCGGTAGGGGGTCTCCTTCAGGCCGCCCACCCAGCCGGAGTGGGTGCGGTAGTACTTCTGCTCCAGCTTCTTGCCGGTCAGAACGGCCTTCTCGGCGTTGACGACCACGACGAAGTCGCCGCAGTCAGCGTGAGGAGTATACTCGGGCTTGTGCTTGCCGCGCAGCAGGTTGGCCGCGGTAGCGGCAGTCTTGCCCAGGGGCTTACCAGCCGCATCGAGGATATACCACTTGCGGACGATGTTCCCCTTGTTGGCCATAAAAGTGGACATGGTGAAACCTCCAATTTTGATGATATCTTAAAAAATATGTCTAAACAGAATACAGGCCCCAATCTTTACGATTGGAGCGTTTTGTATTATAATACCGTAGTTATCTGGTGTCAACCCATTTTCCGATTTTTTAAAACGGAAAATGTGAATGCTCTTGAAATCGCCTTATATCTCTCATTTACTCGCGAATGCTCCATTTCGATTTTCAATTTTTTGAGGTGCCTATGAACAAGATTTTGAGCTATGTCCGCCGCTGCGTGGAGGACTACGACATGATCCAGGCCGGAGACCGGGTGGCGGTAGGGGTGTCCGGCGGCAAGGATTCTCTGGTGCTGCTCACCGCTCTGGCCCGCCTGCGGGAGTTCTATCCCAAGCCCTTTACCGTGGAGGCCTACACCCTGGACATGGGCCATGTGGACGGGGGAGAGGGGATGGACTTTGCCCCGGTGGCGGCCTACTGTGAGGAGATCGGCGTGCCCTTCACCCTGCTGCCCTCCGAGATCCACCACATCATTTTCGACCTGCGCAAGGAGAAGAACCCCTGCTCGATGTGCGCCAAGATGCGCCGTGGGGCCCTCCACAACGCCATCAAGGAGCACGGCATCAGCAAGATCGCCCTGGGTCACCACTTTGACGACGCGGTGGAGACCTTCTTCCTGTCCCTGTTCTATGAGGGACGTCTGTCCTGCTTCCAGCCGGTGACCTGGCTGGACCGGATGGGCATCAGCCAGATCCGCCCCATGCTCTACTGCGGGGAGGGCCTCATCCGCAATGCCGCCGAGCGCAACCACCTGCCGGTGGTGTTCAATCCCTGCCCCGCCGACGGCAACACCAAGCGGCAGGAGGTCAAGGAGCTCATCAAGACCCTGGACAAGCAGTACCCCGGCCTGAAGAGCCGGGTATTCGGCGCCATGCAGGGACTGCCCCTGCCTGCCTGGGGGCCGGTGGAGCACCGCCGGGTGCCCCTGCCGGAGGGATAACCAAACAGGAAAAAGCCGCTGCGGAAGCTTCCGCAGCGGCTTTTTTGCTATTATGGCTCGTTTAAGAACTGTTCCACCGCCTGGGTGGCCTGGGTGAGGAAATCCCCTTCCATATCCAGCCACAGCACGTCGCGGTCCCGGTTGAACCACTGGACCTGGCGCTTGGCAAAGCGCTTGATGGCCCGGCCCAGCTCGTCCTTCAGGGCGTCCAGAGAGGGGAGCTCCCCCTTCAGGTAGCGGAGGATGTAGCGGTACTCCAGTCCCAGTCCCTCCAGGAACTCATCGGTGGCTCCGGCCTGACGCAGGCCCGCCACCTCTTCGATCATGCCCGCGTCGATCCGGGCCTGGAGGCGGTCGTCAATGCGCTTGCACACGGTCTCCCGGGGGAAGTTCACCCCCAGCAGCAGGCAGCGGTACCGGGGGTGGGCCTGGGGAGCCTCCCAGCCGTCGGCCAGGGCCTTCTCCACCGAGCGCACCAGCCGCTGGTGGTTGTTCTCCTCGCCGTTGGCCAGGGTGACCCCCGTCTTTTCCCGCAGGATGGCGTACAGCTCCGCGGCGGTCTTGCTCTCCAGCTCGGCCCGCAGGGCGGGGTCGGGGGTGGCGTCGGTGAAGGCGAAGCCCTCGGTCACCGCCCGGACATACAGTCCGGAGCCCCCCACCAGGAAGGGCACCTTCCCCCGGGCCAGGATGTCGTCGATGGCGGCATAGGCCCCCACCTGGAAGTCGGCCACCGAGTAGGGCTGGTTGGGGGCCACCACGTCCAGCATGTGGTGGGGCACGCCGTCCATCTCCTCCTCGGTCACCTTGCCGGTGCCCAGGTCCAGGCCGGTGTACACCTGCCGGGAGTCGGCGGACACGATCTCGCCGCCAAAGCGCTTGGCCAGCTCCACGCCCAGGCCGCTCTTGCCGCAGGCGGTGGTGCCCAGCACCACCACCAGCTTGGGCAGCTTCTCCTGAGTCAGGGCGGCCAGCAGGGCGGAGCACCCAGCATATACGTCTTGCCAGGTGGCCTCAAAGTCGCCGGAGTACCAGGGGTCGGAGATATCCCGGCCCTCCCCGATGTAGGACAGCAGGGCCTTGACCTTGCCCTCCGGGTCGCCGTTGAAGAGCCGGCGCATGTTGCGTAGGTTGGCGCTGTCCATGCCCAGGAACAGGTCCCACCGATCATAATCCGCCGCCGTCAGCTGACGGGCGGCGTGGCCGGAACAGCTGATGCCGTGCTCGGCCAGCTTCCGCCGGGCAGGGGGATAGACCGGATTGCCGATCTCCTCGGCGCTGGTGGCGGCGGAGGCGATGATAAACTGGTCCTCCAGCCCCGCCTTCTTCACCAGATCCTTCATCACAAACTCAGCCATGGGGCTTCTGCAAATATTCCCATGACACACAAAAAGCAGCTTTTTCATTCCATCCTCCCGGGGGCGGCACAGAACCTGTGTGCCGTACTATGGAGGTTATTTTACCACACTTCCCGCCGAAAAAAAAGCAGGCGCCTTGTGCGCCTGCCCGGTTATAACATCAGGGCGGCCACCCAGCACAGGGTAGCGGCCAGCGCGCCCCCGGCGGCGTAGGCCGGGGCTGGGATCTTGCGGCACACCCGCCGCCAGCCGGAGGACCGGCGGAGGTAGCCCTCAGCCGCCCGGCTGGCCTCCTTCAGCACCGCCTCGGCGGAGGCCCCTTTGCCGAAGGCGTCCTCCTTCACGATAAAAATGGCCTGTTCAAAAAAACGGGGGTCGGGAGATTTGACCACAATGACCTGCCGGGATACGCCCTGTACCACCTGCCCACATCCTTTCCTGTTTTGTACCAGTATTGCCAAAAACAGCGGAGCCTATGCTTCTCAGGAAGGGATTGGCGCACATAACCGGCAGCCCGCCCTCGTACACTACCTTCAGTCAGATTGGAGGGGTAGCTATGAACAGACGCAGGCTCATCGCGGCGCTGGCCCTGGTGTTCGCGGTCAACATTTCCCTCATCGCCTTCGCCCAGCAGGCCCAGGCGGCCACCTACCGGCAGGGCTCCAGCGGAGAGCAGGTGCGCATCATCCAGACCAAGCTGAAAAACTGGGGCTACTACGACGGTACGGTGGACGGCGTGTTCGGCAGTCAGACCACCCAGGCGGTAAAGTATTTTCAGCGGAAAAACGGCCTGACCCCTGACGGCATCGTGGGCCCCGCCACCCTGCGGGCCCTGGGCATGTCGGAGGGGAGCAGCTCCAGCCAGAATACCGAGGTGGAGCTGCTGGCCCGGGTGATCTCGGCGGAGGCCCGGGGGGAGCCCTACAGCGGCCAGGTGGCGGTGGGGGCGGTGATCCTCAACCGGGTGGAGCACCCCTCCTTCCCCAACACCATCGCCGGGGTGGTGTACCAGCCGGGGGCCTTTACCTGCATGGTGGACGGGCAGTTCAACGAGCCGGTGGCCGAATCCGCCCGACGGGCGGCCCGGGAGGCCCTCAACGGGGCGGACCCCAGCTGCGGTGCCATCTACTACTTCAACCCCAACACGGCCACCAGCAGCTGGATCTGGAGCCGACCCCTGATCCTCCAGATCGGCAACCACCGGTTCTGTGCCTGAAGCGGGCGGCACCGCCGCCCGTACATAGTCAAAGCCGGGTGCGGTACAGGGGAACGTAGCGCAGCACTCCGTCCACCCGCTCCGAGGAGAAGAGGGTAAGCTGCCGGACCGTGCACTCCAGAGGCGGGAAGCGGTCGGGGACGGTGAGTGGCTCCAGGCCGGAGGGGGAGCGCACCCGCCGGGCCAGGGTGATGTGGGGCCGGTAGGGCCGCTCCTCCGGGGAGAAGCCGGCGGCCCTCAGCTGCCCCTCCAGGGACCGCTGGACGGCCAGCAGGCCGGGGGAGGGCTCCACCCCCAGCCACCAGATATCCCCGCCCTTTTTGGAGAAACAGCCGGGGGCGGCGGAGCGGAGGGGGAAGGGAGCGCCCTCCACCCGGCGGAGGGCATGGGCGGCCTCCTCTACCTGCCGGGTCTCTCCCAGAAAGACCAGGGTCAGGTGATAATTGTCCGGCCGGGTGAAGGTGCCCCGCACCCCGGCCGCTTTCAGCGCGGCGGCCTCACCGGCCAGGGTCTGCCGCCAGTGGGCGGGCAGTTCAATCCCGAAAAACAGACGCACAAAAACCGCCTCCTTTGCCCTGAGTATAGCAAAGAAGGCGGTGGGGTACAAGGGTCAGGATTCCATGTGACGGCCCAGGAAGCCGGCGATGGTCTGGGCCAGCTTGTACTGGGTTTCGCTGCCCTGGAGGTTGCCCTCGGTGCCCACAAAGAGGACGCAGCCCAGCACGTCGCCCTCAGACAGGATGGGGGCGGCGCAGGATACCAGATAGGCGTCGTTGCCCTCGCAGACGGGGACAGGGGCGGAGCCCTCCTTGTGTTGATAAATCTGGCGGCCCTCCATGATCTGCTCCAGGGCGGCGGAGATCTGCTTGTCGGTCAGCTCCCGCCGGCCGGCGCCTGCCGCTGCGATGCAGCTGTCCCGGTCGGTGATGACGGCGATCTCGCCGGTGGTCTTGTTCAGCGTCTCGCACATCTGGCCTGCAAAGTCCCCCAGACCGCCCATCAGGGAGTATTTTTTAAAGATAACGCCGCCGTCCTTGTCAGTGTAGATCTCCAGGGGGTCGCCCTCCCGGATCCGCATGGTCCGGCGGATCTCCTTGGGGATCACGATGCGCCCCAGATCGTCGATCCGGCGCACGATACCAGTCGCTTTCATGTCGCTTCTCCTCCTGCGGTTGTAGTTACGCCTTCTAGTATCCGCAGGTTTCTTTTGCCTATGCAGGCAGGGCCATGGTTTCATTTGGAAACAGACGCAAAAAAACTCCGGCGGACCCACCCGCAGGTGGGTCCGCCGGAGCATGTTTGAAGATTAGTTGTCGTCGGAGTTGGCCTTCTCCGCGTCGGAGATGGCGCCCTCGATGGTGCGGCCCTCCGCCTGCTTGGCGTGGCGGTCCACGTCGCCCTGGTTCTTGGGGGAGCGGATGAGCTGGGCGGGGCCCTGAACGCAGCCGCCCTCGCAGGCCATGCCCTCGATGAAGTTGAAGTCGCCGACGCCTTTAGCGGCCTTCAGGAAGGCCAGCTTGCAGGCCTCAAAGCCGCTGCAGGGCATGGGCTTGGCCTGGAACTTGCTGCCCCGCTCCTTCAGAGCCTGGGCCACGGCAGCGGAGACGCCGCCGCTGTGGGCGAAGGAACGGCCAAAGCCGCTGGCCTGATCCAGCTCGGTGTACTCCAGGGTGGATACGTCGATGCCCTTGGCGTCGAACATGGCGTACAGCTCCTCAAAGGTGAGGGCGATATCCACGGCCCGCATGGTCTTGCCCAGCTTGACCTCCATCTTCTTAGCCACGCAGGGCCCGATAAAGATGACCTTGGCGGAGGGGTCCTTCCGCTTGATGTGCCGGGCGGCCATGATCATGGGAGAGGGGGTCTCAGAGATCAGGTGAGCCTGCTCGGGGAAGTTCTTCTCCACGTAGTCCACGAAAGCGGGGCAGCAGGAGGAAGCCAGCATACCCTTCTCCTCCAGCTCGCCGGCCTCCACCTTGGCGGTCATGTCGGCGCCCAGAGCCACCTCGATCACATCGTGGAAGCCCAGCATCTTCAGGCCGGTAACCACCTGGCCCAGATCGGCGGGGGCGAACTGACCGGCGATGGAGGGGGCCACGGCGGCATAGACGTTGAAGCCCCACTTCTCAGCGCCCTGGAGCATCTGGATGGCGTCCACGATAAAGGACTTGTCCATGATGGCGCCGAAGGGGCACTGGTAGATACAAGCACCGCAGGAGGTGCACTTGGCGGGATCGATAAAGGCCTTCTTGTCCTCGCCCATGGAGATGGCGCCTGCCTTGCAGCCACGCTCACAGGGACGGGTCTTCTTTTCAATGGCACCGTAGGGGCAGGCGTTGATACACTTGCCGCAGGTGATGCACTTCTTGTGGTCGATCTGGGCCCGGTGATCCACGATGGAAATGGCGTCCTTGGGACAGGTGTGGATGCAGCGGGTGGCGATACAGCCGCGGCAGGAGGGGCCCACGGTGATCTCGGTGACGGGGCACTCGTCGCAGGCGATGTCCAGCACCTCAACCAGGTTGGGGTTGGTCTTGTCGCCGCCCATGGCCACCTTCACGCGCTGGGAAATGATGGCCCGCTCCTTATAAATACAACAGCGCATTTTGGCCTCGGGACCGGGGATGAGCTCCTCCGGGATGTCCAGAATGCCGGCCTGCAGGTCGTCGTTCCAAGCCAGCCGGGCCACGGAACGCAGCACCTCGTGCTTCAGCTCCTGCACGCTGGTTTCAAATACACGCATTTGGTAACACTCCTTCCAATTCTATGCTTCCCTCTTTAATCCTTCTAACAGCATGATAACCGCAGGGTAAGTGACATGTCAATTAGAATGTTTCCTTGTCTTGGGAGTATTTTTGCCCCCTTTTCTGAAAACCAAAAAGTTTATATGCCTAAGGGAGGAAAACTGTGGTATACTGCAAACAAATGTCTTGTTTGGAGGTGACGTCATGGCGGATTCCACCCTGTCGACCCTGCCCCGGATGGACGCCCTGCTGGCCTGTCCGGCCCTGGCAGACAGCGGCCTGCCCTACGCCCTGCGGAAGGCTGGCGCCAACCAGGTGCTGGACCGTCTGCGCCATGCCCTGCGAGCGGGGGAGCACGTGGAAATCCCCTCCCTGACCGCCCTGGCGGAGCAGGCCCGGCAGGCGGCGGAAGCGCTGGCCCGCCCGGGCCTGAAGCGGGTGGTCAACGCCACCGGCGTGGTCCTCCACACCAATCTGGGCCGGGCCCCCATGAGCCGCCGGGCGGCGGAGGCGGTGGCCCAGGCAGCGGCGGGCTACTCCAACCTGGAGTACGACCTGTCCACCGGAAAGCGGGGCAGCCGCACCGCTCGGGTGGAGGAGCTGCTGAAGGAGCTCACCGGAGCGGAGGAGGCCTTTGCGGTGAACAACAACGCCGCGGCGGTTTTTCTCATGCTCAGCGTCCTCACCCCCGGTATGGGGGTGGCCATCTCCCGAGGAGAGCTGGTGGAGATCGGCGGCTCCTTCCGGGTACCTGACGTGATGGCCCGCAGCGGCGCCCGGCTGGTGGAGGTAGGGGCCACCAACAAGACCCGCCTGTCCGACTATGAGAGGGTATTGGAGAGCGGCCAGGCCCAGGCCCTGCTGAAGGTCCACCCCAGCAACTTCAAGGTGGTGGGCTTCACCCAGGAGGTAGGGGTGGAGGAGCTGGCCGCCCTGGCCGCCCGGTACGGCGTGCCCCTGCTGTGCGACCTGGGCAGCGGAGCCCTGGGACCCGGCCCCTGGCCGCAGGATTACCCCACGGTACAGAAGTGGGGAGCGGCCGCCGACGTGGTGTGCTTCTCCGGGGACAAGCTGTTAGGCGGTCCTCAGGCGGGCATCCTGGTGGGCAAGGGAGAGATCATCCGGCGACTCAAGACCGACCCCCTGGCCCGAGCCCTGCGGCTGGATAAGCTGTCCCTGGCGGCTCTGGAGGCCACTCTGCTGGACTGGCGGGACGGGGAGGCTGTCCCCACTCTGGCCATGCTGGAGATGAGCCAGAAGGAGCTGCGGCAAAAGGCGGAGGGACTGGCGGCCCTGCTGGCTCCCCTTTGCCCCTGTGAGGCGGTGGAGACCGCCGGTGAGGCGGGGGGCGGTACCCTGCCGGGGGAGGAACTGCCCTCCTGGGCGGTGGCCCTGGAGCCGGCGGAAGCGCTGGAAGCTTTTCTGCGGGGCTGGTCCACTCCCATCCTGGGACACATCCATAGGGGAAAGCTGCTGCTGGACGTGCGTACCCTGCTGCCCGGGGAGGATGCCACCATCCGGGAGGCCCTGGCCGCCTGGAAAGGAGCACAGCCATGATTCTGGGCACCGCAGGCCACGTAGACCACGGCAAGACCGCCCTGGTGAAGGCCCTCACCGGCGTGGACACCGACCGGCTGGAGGAGGAGCGCCGCCGGGGGCTCACCATTGAGTTGGGCTTCGCCCCTCTGACCCTGCCGGGCGGGCGGACCATCAGCATCGTAGATGTGCCCGGCCATGAGAAGTTTGTGCCCACCATGCTCTCCGGCTGCGCCGGTATGGACCTGGTGCTGCTGGCGGTGGCCGCCGACCAGGGGCCCATGCCCCAGACCAGGGAGCACCTGGCCATCCTGTCCCTGCTGGGCCTGAAAGGGGGCGTCATCGCTCTCACCCGGTCCGACCTGGGCTGCAAGCCGGGGGTGGAGGAACAGGTAAGGACCCTGGTAAAGGGCACCTTTCTGGAGAACGCTCCCATCATTCCCACCTCGGTGGTGACGGGGGAGGGGCTGGACGATTTAAAGCAGGCGCTGGCAAAGCTGGTGGAAGAGACGCCTGACCCAGAGAGCGGGGGAGACTACCGTCTCCATGTGGACCGTGTCTTTTCGGTGGCGGGCAGCGGCACCGTGGTCACCGGCACCCTCACCGGTGGGCCCCTTCGCCGTGGGGACACAGTGCGCCTGTGGCCGGGGGAACGGCTGGCCCGGGTGCGGGGGCTGCAGTGCCACGGGGCCTCTGCGGAAGAGCTGCCACCCGGCAGCCGGGCGGCGGTAAACCTGGCGGGGGTTGGCCGGGCGGAGGTGTCCAAGGGGGATACCCTGGCCCCGGCGGACAGTCTGACCCTCACCGGGCGGCTGGATGTGGAATTGCGGGTGCTGGCCCAGTCCCCTTACACGATCAAAAATAATTCCGTCCTCCACCTTCACCACGGAGGGCGGGCCATGATGTGCCGGTGTATCCTGCTGGGCCGGGACAAGCTGGAGCCAGGGGAGGCGGGCTTTGCCCAGCTGCGGCTGGATGCCCCTCTGGCGGTACGAGCTGGGGACCGGTTTGTGGTGCGCTTCTTTTCGCCGGTGGTCACCGTGGGAGGGGGCCGGGTGCTGGACCCGGAGCCCCCAGCAAAAGGCCGGTATGACCAAGTCCGGCTCACCCGGCTGGCTGATTTGGCGGCGGGGAAGGAGCCGCCCCGTGAGGAAAAAGCCCCTAAGGAGCCCCCGCCGGCTCCGCCTCTGCTGGGGATAGACCCCGGGCTGGAGCGGGCGCTATGCGAGCTTTACCGGGAAGCGGGGCTGGAGCCTCCCAACAACGAGGAAGTGGAAAAAGCCTTTCCCGGCAAGGAGGCGGCCTGCCGCCGGGTGGGCCGTGCCCTGGCGGACCGGGGGGTGCTCACCCCGCTGTCTCCCAAGGTGCGGGCCTGGGGGGAGAGCTGCGAGACGGCCAAGGCGGAGTTGAAAAAGCGATTCGGTACCGGCCTCTTTACGCTGGCCCAGGCCAGGGATGTGCTGGGGGTTTCCCGGAAGTACGCCCTGCTGCTGCTGGAGTACTGGGACCGGGTACGGATCACCCAAAAAATCGGGGAGGGGCGGAGGTTTCTGTAACTCCCCGCCATATGGGGGCGGAAGGGTATCTGGTGAGCCCCGCGGTCTTCAAAACCGTTGGGGACGGCGTTCCCGTCCTGGTGTGTTCGATTCGCACCCGCCCTCGCCATTGGTTCAACCAAACTAAAATCAAATGACAGGAGGCTGCCTTATGGAATTTCAGAGCAAGCCCGGCCGGCTGTGGGCCGAGAATGAAGAGGGGAAGCTGATTGCCGAGATCACCTTCCCGGAGGAGCGGCCCGGCGTGGCCAACATCGACCACACCTTTGTGGACGGTTCCCTCCGGGGCCAGGGCGTGGCGGGCCAGCTGGTGCAGGGGGCTGTGGACCAGATCCGCGGCCGGGGCATGAAGGCTGTGGCCACCTGCTCCTACGCCGTGAAATGGTTTGAGAGCCACCCGGACCAGGGGGACCTGCTGGAAAAATAAGAAAAAGGGAGACGCTGCACAGCAGCGTCTCCCTTTTCTTTTCTACCGTTGCGGTATATCCACACCTTACCGCAGGGTCTCCGCCTTTTCCTTGATGAAGTGCTTCAGCCAGGAGGCGGTAGCCTTATTTTCCAGAGCGAAGTCGATGGTGGCCTCCAGGAAGCCGCACAGGTTGCCGGTGTCGTACCGGCGGCCCTCAAAGTCCACCGCCACCATCCGGCTTATGCGGCACAGCTCCCGCAGGCCGTCGGTGAGCTGGATCTCACCGCCATAGCCCGGCTTCACGTTCTCCAGAATGTCAAAAATCTGGGGGGTCAGCACATAGCGGCCCAGAATGGCGTAGTTGGAGAACATGGCCTGAGGGGTGGGCTTCTCGTTCATGTCGGACACGTCAAAGATCCGGTTCTCCAGGGGGGAGATCTTGACGGAGGAGTAGCGGGAGATGGCCTCGGTGGACACCTTCTGCACGCCCACGGCGGAGGCACCGTACTTCTCGGCCGCCTCAATGAGCTGGAGGGTCACCGGCTTTTCCGCCCGCATGATGTCATCGCCCAGCAGCACCGCGAAGGGCTCATCCCCCACGAAGCGCTTGGCCCGGTAGATGGCGTGGCCCAGGCCCTTGGTCTCCTTCTGGCGCACATAGAAGATATTGGCCAGATCGGCGGCCCGGCGGACCTCCACCAGCTCCCGCTCCTTCCCGGCCTGGAGCAGACGGGTCTCCAGCTCGGGATAGTAGTCGAAGTAGTCGTCCATAGCGGACTTGGCCCGGTTGGTGACGATCAGGATGTCCTCGATGCCGGAGGCCACCGCCTCCTCGATGATATACTGAATCACCGGCTTGTCCACCATGGGAAGCATTTCCTTGGGGACGGTCTTGGTAGCGGGGAGCATCCTTGTCCCCAGACCAGCGGCGGGGATGACGGCCTTGCGGACTTTCATGGGGAACCCTCCTTATTTGTGATAAAAACTGGGGGCGGCGCCTCAGCGACGGGCCAGGCGGCGCTCCGGAATCATGGTACGCAGATAACGGACCTTGGGCAGAGCCATCAGCAGGACGGTGCCCAGCACATAGCAGGCCAGAGCCTCACCCACCACGAAGGTCCACATATTGAACGTATAAGCGGCCCAGAATGCGCCGTTGATGGCGCCCGCCTCCGCCCAGGCCCACATGGGGGGCAGCAGCAGGGCGTTCATGAGGATGGGGGGCAGGGCGGCCAGATACCAGCGGGGCATCTTGGCGGAGAGCCAGGCGGCGATGGCGGTGGCCAGGGTGCCCACCACCATGTCGATGGGGCCGTAGGGGGAGAGAATGTTGGTCAGCAGGCAGCCCAGAGCCAGACCCGGCGCGGTGGCCGGGAACAGGAAGGGCAGCACGGTGAGGGCCTCTCCCAGACGGACCTGAACCGGTCCGAAGGTAAGCTGAAAAATGTTTCCGAAATAGCACAGGACAAAGTAGACGGCCGCCACCATGGCGGCCAGGGTGAGATCGCGGGTGGTAAATTTACGCATGTTGAATTTGGAACCTCCATTTTCGTATTTAGAGAACGGCGGTGAGTCCCGCCGAACGAACGCGGCATGAGCCGCGCTTGGACCGGGTGTGGAAACCAGTCGGGTACATTCTAGCACATTCACCACGGGATAGCAAGCTAAGACGGGGGTCTAACGGCGATTTACAGCACCGGAAGAACCTGCTATACTGAGGAAAAACGGAAGGAGGCCGCACGATATGGAGACATCAGCCGCACAGGCCCGCCGGCAGGCGGTGAAACAGGTGCTGGAGGAGGCGGGGGGACCGGTGAGCGCCACCGCCCTGGCCAAGCAGTTTTCCGTCAGCCGGCAGATCATTGTGGGAGACGTGGCCCTGCTGCGGGCGGCGGGGGAGGAGATTCTGGCCACCCCCAGAGGGTATGTGCTGGGCCACCGGTCCGCCGGCGTGGAGCACCGGGTGGCCTGCGTCCACCGGCCGGAGGAGATGGAGGCCGAGCTCAACGCCATTGTGGACGCCGGCGGGGAGGCCGCCGACGTGATCGTGGAGCATCCGGTTTACGGTCAGCTCACAGGCATATTGGGGGTGCGGTCCCGATATGATGTACAGGAGTTCCTCCGCAGGGTGCGGGCGGACAGTGCCCGTCCGCTGTCCGATCTGACCGGCGGAATCCATCTCCATACCATCCGCTGCACCGATGAGGAAACCTTTGAAAGAGTTCAAAAAGCTTTGCAAATCGAAGGATTCTTGCTTGATATGTAAATTTAGGGTATTGCTATGTCGATCCCTCTGTTAAATTTGCCGAAAAAGTA
This sequence comes from Flavonifractor sp. AGMB03687, assembly GCF_017811815.1. Taxonomy (GTDB): domain Bacteria; phylum Bacillota; class Clostridia; order Oscillospirales; family Oscillospiraceae; genus Flavonifractor. The sequence goes on along the minus strand of NZ_JADKZI010000003.1, from coordinate 406,751 downwards.
TTGCCAAATTGTGAATGATGGTGTATTATTAAGTACGAATCCTTGGGTTGGGGAGGCTTATAGGGTTCGAAATTATAAGGGAGGGTTATTATGAACTCACCACGAATGCAACGGTTTGGAAGAATTCTGCTGGTTGTCTTTGCTCTTGCATGTGTCCTGATGACGGTGGCCTTCGCTGAAGGCGACGGCTCCACCAGCGCCGTATACGGGACCATCGCGTCCCTGCTGCCTCCTGTGGTAGCTATCGGTTTGGCCCTGATCACCAAAGAAGTATATTCGTCTCTGTTCCTCGGCATCCTGGTCGGCTGTTTCCTGCAGGTGAACGGCAATCCTCTGGACGCGTTCCAGTACTTTGTCAGCCACCTGTGCTCCAACGCCGGCGGCAACATGGGTATTCTGATGTTCCTGGTCATCCTGGGCACCATGGTGGCTCTGATGATCCGGGCCGGCGGCTCCAAGGCCTACGGCGACTGGGCTGTGTCCCACATCAAGACCAAGTCCGGCGCTCTGTGGTCCACCTTCATCCTGGCTCTGGTGCTGGGCGTGGACGACTACTTCAACAACCTGACCACCGGTAACGTGATGCGTCCCGTCACCGACGGCCACCACATTTCCCGTGCCAAGCTGTCCTACATGTGCGACGCCACCGCCGCTCCTGTTTGTATCATGATGCCCGTGTCCTCCTGGGCCGCCGCCGTTACCGGCGTTATCGGCAATGAGGAGGTCGGCTTCCAGATCTTCCTGCGGGCCATTCCCTTCAACTACTACGCCATCCTGACCCTGGTCTTCATCATCGTGATGACCTGCCTGAACATCGACTACGGTCCCATGAAGAAGCATGAGGACAACGCCGCCAAGGGTGACATCTACACCACTCCCGAGCGTCCCTTCGCTGACGCCCAGGAGATGAAGTTCAACCCCGACGGCAAGGTCATCGACCTGGTCATCCCCGTTATCATCCTGATCATCGGCTGCGTGTCCGCCATGATCTATGTCGGCTATCAGAACGGCGGCACCAACCTGATCACCGCCTTCGCCAACACCTCCGCGTTCGACGCTCTGCCCTTCGGCTCTCTGATCGCTCTGATCGTCAACATGATCTACTTCATGATCCGTCGTTCCATGAAGTTCACCGAACTGATGGACTGCCTGCCTGAGGGCTTCAAGCAGATGGTTCCCGCCATCCTGATCCTCTGCCTGGCCTGGACCATCGGCGACGTGACCAAGGGCCTGGGCGCCCCCGAGTTCGTGGCCGGCATCGTTGAGGGCCTGAGCGGCAGCCTGTACGCTCTGCTGCCCGCCGTGGTGTTCATCATCGCCGCTTTCCTGGGCTTCGCCACCGGTACTTCCTGGGGCACCTTCTCCATCCTGCTGCCCATCGTCATCCCCGTCTTCTCCGGCGGCACTCCTGCTGTTGACCTGACCGTGGGCGACCTGAACAACAACCTGCTGATGATCTCCATCGCTGCTACCCTGGGCGGCGCGGTCATGGGCGACCACTGCTCCCCCATCTCCGACACCACCATCATGGCTTCTTCCGGTGCCCAGTGCTACCACCTGAACCATGTGGCCACTCAGCTGCCCTACGCTCTGACTGTCGCGGTCGTGGCGTTCGTCAACTACATCATCACCGCTTACCTGCAGAATCCTGTGATCTGCCTGCCCATCGCCATCGTTTCCATGGTCGTGGTTCTGATCATCATCGGCAAGGTCAACCACTCCATGAACGTCCACTCTCAGCGTGACTGATTGATGTGATTTCACATCATCCACCTGAACAACAGAATGGAAAGAAGGCCGCCGCTCTTCCGAGCGGCGGCCTTTTTATGTGCAAAGTGGTTAGACGTGACAAAAGCCCAGAAAAAATCAAATTATTGAAAAAATTGACAAAATGAATCGGATATTTTGCTAAAAAATTAACAATTTTTCTGTGCGACCCTACAAAAATATGCAAAATAGCAAAAAAACGTTGTAAAGATAACGGCAATTTTGTATGATACCTCTCGAGTCCTTGGGTTGGGGAGCTTTAGGATTCACCATCTCAATAGGAGGGCTAATATGAATTCACCGCGCAGCAAACGTTTTGGCAAGATCCTTTTGGTTCTGTTTACGCTGGCTTGCCTGCTGGCAACGGTAGCTTTTGCCGAAGGAGATGTGGAGCACTCCAGCAAGCTCTGGGGTACCGCATTCTCACTGCTCCCGCCCGTCGTGGCAATCATTCTTGCACTGATTACCAAAGAAGTGTATTCGTCTCTGTTCCTTGGCATCCTGGTCGGCTGCATGCTGAACACCAACGGCAATGTGATTGGTGCGTTCCAGGACTTCGTGTCCCGGCTGACCAGCAACGCCGGCGGTAACATGGGCATCCTGATGTTCCTGGTCATCCTGGGCACCATGGTGGCTCTGATGATCCGTGCCGGCGGCTCCAAGGCCTATGGCGACTGGGCTGTGTCCCATATCAAGACCAAGTCCGGTGCTCTGTGGTCCACCTTCATCCTGGCCATCGTGCTGGGCGTGGACGACTACTTCAACAACCTGACCACCGGTAACGTGATGCGTCCTGTCACCGACGGCCATCACATCTCCCGCGCCAAGCTGTCCTACATGTGCGACGCTACCGCCGCTCCCGTTTGTATCATGATGCCCGTGTCCTCCTGGGCCGCGGCCGTCACCGGTATCATCGGCAACGACGAGCTGGGCTTCCAGATCTTCCTGAAGGCCATTCCGTACAACTACTACGCCATCCTGACTCTGGTCTTCATCATCGTGATGACCTGCCTGAACATCGACTACGGTCCCATGAAGAAGCATGAGGACAACGCTGCCAAGGGCGATCTGTACACCACTCCTGAGCGGCCCTTCGCCGGTGTGGAGGAGATGAAGTTCAATCCCAACGGCAAGGTCATCGATCTGGTGATCCCTGTCATCGTCCTGGTTGCCTGCTGCGTGGGCGCCATGGTGCTGGTGGGCTATCAGAACGGCGGTACCGACCTCATCACCGCTTTCGCCAACACCTCCGCTTTTGACGCGCTGCCTCTGGGCTCTCTGGTGGCTCTGATCTTCACCATGATCTTCTTCACCGTGCGCCGCGCCATGAAGTTCACCGAACTGATGGACTGCCTGCCTGAGGGCTTCAAGCAGATGGTGCCCGCCATCCTGATCCTGTGCCTGGCCTGGACCATCGGCGACGTGACCAAGACCCTGGGCGCCCCCGAATTCGTGGCCGGTATCGTGTCCGGCTTCGGTGAGAGCCTGCACAACTTCCTGCCCGCCGTGGTGTTTGTCATCGCCGCGTTCCTGGGCTTCGCCACCGGTACCTCCTGGGGTACCTTCACCATCCTGCTGCCCATCGTCATCCCGGTGTTCTCCGGCGGCGTGGCGGCGGCCGACCTGACCGCTGACCTGATCAACGGCAACCAGATGCTGATGATCGCCATCGCGGCCACCCTGGGCGGCGCGGTTATGGGCGACCACTGCTCTCCCATCTCCGACACCACCATCATGGCCTCCTCCGGCGCTCAGTGCTACCACCTGAACCATGTGGCTACCCAGCTGCCCTATGCCATCACCGTGGGTGTGGTTTGCTTCGCCAACTACATTCTGGCGGCATTCCTCCAGAACATGGTGCTCAACCTGGTCATTGCTGCGGTTTCCATGGTCGTGGTCCTGCTCATCATCGGCAAGGTCAACCACTCCATGAACATTCACTCTCAGCGCGATTAAGCTAGGTGAAGTAGGTTAAAATAAAAAGTCCAGCCCCTAGAAGGGGCTGGACTTTTTCCCTTTTATGAGGCCATTTTCTTTGGGGAAAGCCCACCGGCTAAAGCAGCGGCCAAGGCTACGGCCATTCCCACAAAAAGCGGATCGATGGGACAGCTTAGGATCTGAGCTGCCAGCACACCTATTGGGCCTCCAACGACACAGAACATGGCATAACGTGGTGGGATCTTTCCGGGGCAAAACAGCGCACAGGTAAGCGGAATGAATACCACTGCGCCTCGTAGTCCCATGGACAAGAAGCCAAAGTCGTTGATGGTGGCGGAAGGAACTACGCAGGTAATGCAGGCAGAAACCGCCAGGACGATTACAATAGTGATCCGTGTGGCAGTCAGTGCAATCCCCGCCTGTTCAAAGCGGGCGGAGAGCTTTTTATAGATGTCATTGACCATGATCGTGGCTACGCCCAATGACAGACCTGCGCCGCCGCCAACTACTGTAATCAGAAGGGTACCTAGAACGATACCGGCAAACAATACCGGCAGATAAGTGACCACAAAGGTGGGAAAGACTTGGATGGTGGATTCCAGAATTTTAATTCCCTCCGGGAGAGAACCGCCTGCGGCCAGGATAGCTTCTGCTTCCGCCTGGGTGACGCACTGGCCCCGCATAAACATACCAATGGCTATGCCGGCAATTCCGATGGGGGGGATGAGAAATGCGGAGAGCAGGGCGCCCCGCCGGGCGGTGCGATCACTTTTTCCTGACCAGATGGCCTGTGCATAGGTCTGAGTGGACAATACGCCCAGCATCAGGGAGAGTCCGGAGCCCAAATCCTTGGCCGTACCTCGGGCGACCAGGCTGCCGTATCGGGCTGCGATATCTTCTGTGTTGGAGATTCCCTGGACCGCGCCTAACAAGGTGCCGTCCAGAGCCTGATTCAGCTGTCCCAGCAGACCGGATATACCGCCTGCTGTGGCCAGGACGACAACCAGACCTGTAATACAGGAAACATACAGCAGTACCAGCTTCACAATGCCGCCCATACCGGCTCCCCATGCACCGCCAAATACCACATAGACGATCATGAGCAGTACGGATACAAGCGCCGCAACAGGCAGAGAAATCGGAAAAATCACGGTAATCAGGCCGGTACAGGCCACTACCTGGGCCAGAACTGAAATAAAGATACCAATGGAACTGAGAACGGAACCTACATATTCTACGCCGCGGCCGTATTCCTGTTCCAGAATGCCCATGAGAGTGGTTTTCCCGCTGCGGCGCAGAGGAGCGGCGTATCCGATAGCCAGAATAAGACAGCCGATGCCAGAGCCCAGCGTAAACCACCAAGCAGCGATGCCAAACTGAAAGGCAAGCTGTGCGGTCCCGATACTGGCCTGGCTGGAGACCAGTGCACCCATAATGGTTCCGCAGATCATCCATGCGCCGGATTTGCCGCCGCCGGTAGCAAAATCAGAGGCTGATTTTACCCTTCGGCCCGAGAGAATGCCAACACCTACAATAAGAAGCAGGACAAGCAGCACACCTAAGTAATTCAAAAGACTCATGGCGCTGCCCCCTATACCATAATGCGCGCAGGATCCACCTTTGTCAGCAGGATCTCCAGCACCTCCTCCTCAGGGGGTTCCGATTCCACCGCACGAGACATATCCATGTCAAAACCGGTGCGTTCTCGAATGGTATCCAAACTGACGCCAGGAAAGTACTCTGCCAGATACATCCGCTTGTCTTCTCCAAAGCGCATGACGCCCAGCTCGGTAATGACCGCACGGGGACCTTTCTGGTTAAGACCACGCTTGGCTCTGCCTTCGGGGCCGTCGATCCAGCCGGGACTGGTGATATAGTCCACGTGCTCCACAAAACGGCGGGGTTCATGCTTCATGATAATAACGGTGTCACAATAGGTGGCAATGCCGTTGGCTCCGCCGGAGCCGGAAAAGCGGGTGGTGGGATGGAAGTAGTCGCCGATGGAGGTGGAATTCAGATTGCCGTAGGGATCGATCTGTGCACCGCCCAGAAAACCGGCATCAATGGCACCGGTGCGGCCGGCCAACGCCTGAAAACCGAAATAACGGTACTGAGGCCAGAGTACGGAGGCTTGATAATTGATCCGCAGATCGGAAACGCTGGTCGGGACCTCCTGCGGATTGCCTTCAAACAGGGCTGTCTCAAAGATCAGGTGAGCGTTGGGCGCGTGGGTGTTTTTGGCCAGTGTGCCGCCAATCAGAGGCAGCCCGGTACCAATGATATAGGTCTTTCCGTCTTCGATCTGGCGAGAAAGAGCCACTGCCATCATTTGCTTGGCTGTGTATTCCATATCTGAATCCTCCTTTCAGCGCCGCTTGAGTCCGGCGTGATATCCGTAGCCCGGATTGACACACAGCCCTAATAGATGATCTGCACCGATCTTGTCCAGATAGTCCCCATGCGTAGGACAGCTGTCTACATACTCCTGAATAAAGGCGTCGAAGTCCTCCTGGGTACGGCTGACCTTGTCATAGTGGATATAGAACTGGCTGTCGTAGTCGTAGCAGCCGAAGCACTGAGAGGGATGGGCGCCGTAAGCGGCCGGTACTACCGCATCTACGCACAGACCGGTCAGAGTGTTGCGTTCAGGGTGCTGCCGCATTTCTTCGTTGGAGCAGAGGCGCTCACAGGATACGATGGTGTGCTTGGCGGCCATAGCGATGTCCAGGTCCTGAAACTGTGCCCCCTCAATGCGGCAGGTACCGTCCGGACTGGCCTCCTGTACATGGATGCAGGCTACATCGATCTGAGGTGTGGGGACGCAGCAGAGCTGGCTGCCGGGATGGAAGGGGTCGTCTATGACCACAAACTTTTTGGGCGGCAGCTTGGGGTAGGCGGCTCGAACCTCCTCTGAAATGCCCCATAACTCCGTCAGATCAGAGCCCAGCATATTCTTGACGGGGACAAAACTCAGTCCAAGGGCTGCGCCATGGTAGGCAATGGTATGTACGTCCAAAGAGTAGTCATCATATAGGATCTTACCCTGTTCCACGGCTTCGCGGAACCGCCGGCAGACCATGGTGTAACCGGAGTTTGCGATATAGGAGATCATCATAATTTCCACGCATCCGGCGCCAATCAGCATGTCCATGTCTCCGCCGGATGGACCGCCCTCCAGATAAAGCCGCTTCTTGCGCTGACGAATGATTTCGCGTACCAGCGCATAGGGCCTGCGGTTGGTGACAAAACCGCCCAGGGCAAGGCAGTCACCGTCTTTTACAAATCGCGTTACCGCCTCTTGGGCGGTCATTACTTTTGTCTGCTCGCTCAAGGAAGTGCCTCCTTTTAACTGTGCGGGCCGTCCCGGTCAGGGACGGCCCGCAATTTCTGATTCATTCCGCCCAGATCTCTTCGTCGGTGGGAACCGGATTGTTCGGCATCTGATAGGCGATGCGGCTGATATTTACCAGGTGATGCCACCAGAGGTTTTCGCTGATGCTGTTATTGCCCCAGGTACCGCATCCCAGAGTGGCGGTGGGATTCAAACCACAGTCAAAGCCACCGCCCAGACCGCTGGAGCCGACCAGATTGACGCCGATGCGGGAAACGGGAAGCCGAAGCGCTGCATATTCCACGTGGGCCTTATTGTGCGAGTGAAGAATGGTGCTGTGTCCGGCGCCCTCATTTTTCAGATTCTTGACGGCAAGGTCCACCGCGCCCTCCCAGGAGGTATAGGCACAGATGCCCAGTACCGGGCAGAGCTTTTCACGGCTGAGATCTTCGTCTGCACCGCCTTCGGTGAGGCGGACCAGCAGGAAGGTGGCATCCTCGGGTACGGTCAGGCCGGCCATGGATGCAATCTCCTGGGGACTGGCTCCAACTACGGCCTTGTTGATGCTGCCATCGTGGAACATGGCCGCACGCAGAGCGGCGATGTCCTCATCCCGGCCGATATAAGCGCCGCCCTGAGCCACCAGCAGACGCACCATTTCGTCAAACCGATCGGCGGGGATATGTACACACTGTTCACAGGTACAGAGCACGCCGTTATCATAGGTGCGGCTTTTGGCAATCTTTGCGGCAGCCTCCTCCAGGTCCACATCGGTATCCACCAGGGACTGCACGTTGCCGGCGCCAACGCCGAAAGCAGGTTTGCCGCTGGAATAAGCGGCCTTGACCATACCGGGACCGCCTGTGGAGACGCAGGCGTCACACAACTGCATGATCAGACCAGAGGCTTCCATGGTGGGTTCGGGCACGATCTGGATCAGATCCTCCGGATATCCCAGTTCCTTCAGCGCCTGGCGCATCAGCTCCACTGTTTTAACGCCGGTCTGCTTGGCTCTGGGGTGCGGGCAGACGATAATGGCGTTGCCGCCCTTCAGAGCGATCATCGCATTGTGGTTGGGAGTCATCGTGGGGTTTGTAGTGGGAGCCACACACCCGATCACACCGATGGGCTTTGCCACCTCCACAACGCCGATATCATCCAAATAGCGAAGGATGCCCCGGGATTTTACTCCTTTGAGCTTATACCACACAATCTTGGCTTTGGCTTTGTTCTTGACGATCTTGTCCTCATACCGGCCCATCCGGGTCTCGTCCACTGCCATTCGGGCCAGCATCTCGCCGTTGTCGTAGATGATCTTTCCAATGGCACGTACGGCCCGGTCTACCTGCTCCTGGGAGTAGGTCTCAAATTCCTGCTGGGCGGCCCGGGCGCGATCCACCAGGCCCTGAATATATGCTCTCGTTTCCATGACTGAAGTCGCTTCCCTTCCTGTTGGCTAAATGCCCAGGGCCACCTCATAGGCGTCCCAGATGGCATACATGATGTTGGAGACGTGCCGGGCGTCGCCCAGCAGATAGACTTCCTTTCCTTGGCGCAGCAACGGTTCCCATAGCTGATTTTCCGAGCGATAGCCCACGCTGAGAATGACGGTGCCGGCCGGGAGGTGAATACTTTGCTCGCCCTGCCGGATGATCAGACCGGTCTGATCCACCGACTGAGCAGTACTTTGCGTATATACCGCAACTGCATGATAGCGGATCAGATCCAGCAGCATCTGGGAATTGGCGTGACAGAGAGGTCCATTTTGCCCTAAAAGCTTGGGCAGACTTTCTACAATAGATACCTGTTCGCCCTGCTGGGCCAGCATCAGGGCGGTCTCACAGCCTACCAGTCCGCCGCCGATGATCACATAGGGACCAGTAGAGTTTACCCGCTCTTCCAGAATGTCGGCGGCAGGATAAACTGGGATTCCGTCTCCCAGCGGGAAGGTCTTGGCGGTAGAACCAGTGGCAATGAGATAGACATCGAAGTGCTCCGGGATGGATTCCGGAGTGATCTTGCAGTTCAAATGAACAGGGACAGCCAGGTCGTCCAGCTGTTTCCGATACCAGGCCAAGAGCTGACGCTCATCCTCCTTGAAGGAGGGCGCGCTGGCAGGAATCAGATTTCCGCCCAGATGGTCGGAGGCCTCAAAGAGTTCCGGCTTATGCCCCCGTAGGGCCAGTACCCGAGCGGCCTCGCAGCCCGCCACGCCGCCGCCGATCACTGCGACACGTTTTGAGGTGAGGGCGGGGGTCAACGCCATCTCCCGTTCCCGGGCAGCGGCGGGGTTAACCGCACAGCTGATGTGCAGATACTTTTTGAGACGCCCGATACAGCCCTCCTGGCAGGAAATGCAGGGGCGAATATCCTCCAAATGACCCTGATAGAACTTGGACACCCAGTGCGGATCGGCCAGCAGCGGTCTGGCCATGGCGATCATGTCGGTGGAGCCGCTGGTCAGAGCCTGCAGAGCCAGGTCGGGATCGTCCAGCCGGCCGGCGGTGAGCACAGGAATGGATACCTGTTCTTTCAGCTCGCGATTAAAAGGCAGGTACATACCTTTTTCAAAATACATGGGCGGGTGATTCCAGTACCACGCATCATAGCAGCCCACATCAGCGTCCAGAGCGTCATAGCCGGCCTGCTCCAGCATGCGGGCAATTTGCAGACCTTCGGGAGTGTCACGCCCGGCCTCATGGAAGGATTCGCCGGGCAGAGCACCTTGGTTGAAGCCTTTCATAAAGCTTTTGGTGCTGTATCTCATGATGACGGGGAAATCCCGTCCGCAGATTTTTTTGATCTCCTCCAGAATCTCCACGGCAAAGCGGATCCGGTTCTCCAGGCTGCCGCCGTACTGATCGGTCCTGTGATTGCAGCATTCCAGAGCGAACTGATCCAGCAGATAGCCCTCGTGCATGGCGTGGATCTCCACACCGTCAAAGCCGGCATCCTTGGCGATGGAAGCGGCACGGCCCATGGCACGAACGATCTCCTGCACCTCCTGGGTGGAGATGGCCCGGCAGGTAATAGAGGGATCCCAGCAGTATGGAATGGGGGAAGGGGCTATGGGGAGTTGACCGGGAGGGATCCGGTTGGTTACCCGTCCGAAGCCGGCAGAGAGCTGGAGGAAGATCTTGGCGTCATAGGCGTGCACCCGCTCCGTTAGCTGTTTGGCAGTGCGCTTAAACAGCACAGGCTCCAGTGTCGGGCAGGGCATGGTGCCGCCGTTGTGGGGTTCTACCGTATTGTCCGCATAGCACATGCCGGCGATGATCAGACCGACGCCGCCCTTTGCACGCTCTGCGTAGAAATCGATGCCCCCCTGGGTAAAGGCTCCTTTGGCGTCCGCCAGACCGGCAGGACCCATGGGTGCCATGACAAATCGGTTTTTGATGGTGCATTCCCCAATACGAAGGGGGGAGAAGAGGGGAAGATAGCGTTGATCCATGTTATGCCTCCTTGCTGTCTGTCTCTGAACTGGGCGTACGCAGCACGTGCACCAGGTTCCGGCAAGTACCAGCAAAGGTCTGTATGTCGGTGCCGACAATGATAAACTGGATTCCCAGTTGGGCGTAGAAGCGGGCCTCAGCGGGATCTTTGGTAAAGATACCGGCTGCCTTTCCATGACGGTGGACAGCCTCCAGGACAGCGGCCACGGTGTCCTGGATTGCCTCATAGGAGACCTGTCCCGGGGCACCCATGGTGGAAGACAGATCATAGGGACCGATGAAGATCACATCAATACCGTCAATAGAAGCGATCTCGTCCAGATGAGGCAGGCAAGCCACGTCTTCGCACTGCACGGCTATCAGGTTTCGGTGGTTGGCCAGACCAAAATAGTCGGTCAGTCGGGTGAATCCATAGTCAGAGGCCCGGGCGCTGGCTACGCCCCGTTCTCCCTCCGGGAAATATCGGGCCGCTTTCACTACCTGGCGGGCCTCCTCCGGAGTGTTTACCCGAGGAACCAGAATACCGTGAGCGCCGATGTCCAGCATTTTCAAAATCGTATCGCTCTGCTTGTTGGGAACCCGTACGATGGGGACAGCACCGCGGAGCTCTGCAGCCTGGATCAGGGGCAGGTTTTCCAGAACACCAGTGGGGCCATGCTCACTGTCGATGACGATCATGTCCAGCCCGGACAGGGCTGCAATCTCTGCCAGAATAGGATCTCCGGTATTAAGGAACATACCGAAGACTGTCTCACCGCGAGCCAGCCGTTCCTTCAGATCATTCTGCTTCATGGCCTTCACCGTTGAATTCCGGCATATCCCGTGCCAGCACACCGCCTGCCATATACCGGCCTTTGGGGAGTTCATCGATGGTGACACGGACCTGGTTGGGCTGGGCATCAAAATTGCGCATCAACACCTGAGAAATATCCTGAAGCGTAGCTTCGATTTGCTCCGGTTTCTTTCCAGCCGGGAGCTGCACTGTACACATAATGGGCATCTATTTCACCTTCTTGGAAAAGTCTTTGGGCTTGCCGCCAATGCAGAAGTGGTGGCCTTCCTCGTTGTCCAGAACATAGCCGCGGATGCGGTCCTTGGGGCAGTGCAGATTTTCACTGAGGATGCGGGCAATCTGTTCCATAAATGCATCCTTGGCACCTGCACTGCGGCCGGGACCGATTCGGAACAATACGGTGGGCGTCAGCGGTTCGGTGGGGAGACCGCCCTGATAGATGCGAGCGGGGTCTGCTTCCAGAATGGTAACCCGAATCATACGTTCCAGCGTGTTCTCCAGAATGTCTGCGCCGGCGGTGGTGATTTGGCGCATGGAAGTTTCCAGAGCCGCATCATCGCAGCCTCTGGGCAGATAAATGGTAACAAAGGGCATAGTTGTTTCCTCCTATGCAATAGCTTTAATAGTCGGTTTGAATGGTATTAAACATAATTTTGCCCTTGAGAATGGTGGCTCTGGGGATGATGTTGGTCTGTCCCTCATAGTGCTCACCAAAGGCATCGGTAAACATATGGGGGCCTTCCTGCAGTTCCAGCAGAGTGAGATTGGCCGGGATGCCGCGGCGTACGCCTACCTCTACACCCTTCATATAGGATGCGGGGACACTGGTAGTGCGGAGAAGTACGTCCTCAAAGCTCATGCCCAACGCCATGCACTCACCCATGTGTACGGTGAGCCGGCTGGTCTGGGGATCATTGCTCAGGGCGGTAAGGTCATCGGTGATGACGTCGGGGAAGAAACCTTCGTCGAAGGCGGCTCTGGCAACCTCGCTGCTCCAGTTCCGGGAGCCGCGGGCGGAGTCAAAGATAACGCCTCTGGCCTTTGCCTCCCAGGCCTCCTTATAGACCTTGCCGTTCTGATCCAGAATGTTTCCCTTATTGTAGGTGTGGGTAAAGTTGTCGCCGGGGTGGAAATAGTCGATCAGCTCAGGAAGGGGAACATCGGGGTTGGCCACATGGACAAACATCCGGCATCCCACAGTGTCGCATACCTGCCGGGCCTTTTTCATGACTGCGTGGGTCAGCTCCGCGCCGGGGGAGTCATTGTGGCCGATAAACACCTTGATGCCAACCAGAACGTCGCCGTGGACCTCAAAGAGCTCCTGGATCTTGTCCAGATTGACCTCCTGGTCCAGAAGAGCGTAGCGGGGAATCTCACCCTGTGTTTCTGCCATGTTGGACAGGCCCAGGCAGGCATTGATGACGCAGGGAGCCTCATCAATGAGGTGGCGTTCCCGGTGGAAGGAGGCGGAGGTTTGGCTGCCCATGTCAATGCAGGCGGTGATGCCTCGTTTCCAGAGCTCATCAACGGGATAGGTGAAGCGGAGGCCAGGCAGTACATGTGCATGGCCATCCACCAGGCCAGGGACCACATACAGGCCGGTGGCGTCGATGACCTTGTGTCCGCAGATCTTGCCGGGAAGGGTTCCCGGTTCAAAGACGTCGGCGATCCGGGAGGCGTAGATGCCTATATCCATTTTCTTGTGGATTCCCTGGACCGGATCTACCACGGTTCCGTTTTTAATCAGCAGGTCATAGCAATGAACAATAAATGCCATGGATGTTCTTCCTTTCTCAGTCCCGGATGGTTAACTCAACATAGCCCAGTCCGCCGAAGTCGGCCCGAAGGTGATCGCCAACTTTGACCGGGGTGGAGGGAGTAATGGCGCCGGAGAGGATGATATCGCCGGCCCGCAGGCCCAGCCCTTCCTGAGCAAGAGCCCTGGCCAGCGCGGCCACGGCACGGGCAGGATGCCCCATGACCGATGCACCGGCGCCAAAAGCGGTGAAGGACCCATTTACCTGCAGGCTCATGCCAATGGCGGTCAGATCCAGCTCGTTGGGATGCCGCCTTCCTACGCCAAGCTTGAAGCGGGCGGAGGAGGTGTTGTCCACAATGGCATCATACCGGCTGCCGATCTTAAAATCATGGAAGCGGCTGTCGATGATCTCAAAGGCGGGTGCCACCCAGGCGGTGGCATTCATAATGTCCGGTGCGGTGATATACGCACCCTGTATGTCTTGGCCCATGATAAAAGCCAATTCGGGCTCTACTTTGGGGTGAAGCACCTGACTGTAGGACAGATCTTCTTCCGGAGCCAGAGCCATGTAATCCATCAGACGACCGTACACCACCTTTGTGGTTTGTACCGCCAGGCCGCCTTTGGCATAGATAGTACTGGCCAGCTGTTTCTGCTTAGCCAAGCTGGTACCGCCCAGCTTGTATCCCACCAGGCGGTGGCCCATCTCTTCCATGCGGGCCAGGCGCATGGCCTGGCCCTGATAGGCCTCTTCCTCGGTCAGCTCGGGGTAGGTGTTGCAGAATGGGTCAATAGAGTGAAGCTGATATTCTCCGTCCAGAGAGCTTTCTACCAGCTTGCACAGGATCTCTTTGGATAATGCCATATCCTTAATCACGTCCTTTATTGCTTACGAAAAGCTGCAGCTTACTTCCCCAAAGGGACCAAATGTACAGCGAAGATAATCACCGGCGCTGACAGGCACCGAGGATACTGCGGAACCGGACAGGATCAGCTCACCTTTCCGCAGAGGATTTCCCAACTGGGTAAAGCGCTGTGCCAGCCAAGCGACGGAGTGGGCGGGGTCGTCATATACCGCGGCTCCGCTGGAGACCTCCACCTGCTGGTGATTTACCTCGAAGACATAGGGGACCAGAGGCAGGTCAACTTGATCCGGTTTGATGGGGATGTCACCCAGTACATAGGCGCCAAAGGCCGCGTTGTCTGCAATGCTGTCCTGGACCAGGCGCTGTACCTTATCCCGGTAAATGCGGAAGTCCACTACCTCGATGCAGGCCACCACATATTCTGTGGCTTGGATTACCTGATTGCGGGTAATCTCCAGACCTTCCAGATCATCCTTCAGAAGAAAGGCCAACTCGCACTCAATGCGTGGAGCCAGGAATTGGGAGGTAGGAAGCACCACGCCGTTGGGATAGCAACGCTGGTGGAAAATAAAACCGTAATCCGGCTCGTAGATGTTGGCCGAACGGCGCATGGCATTGCTGGTAAGACCTACTTTTTTCCCGGAGATGGTCCAGCCATCCCTCACCAGTTCACGTACCATAACATCCTGGATAGCGTAGGCCTCGTCGTAGGTGATATCGGGATAGGTTACACTGGGTTGATCGATTTGCTGATGGGTCCGGCTGCTCTCTGCCAGCCGAAGGCCGAATGCTTCTATTTCTTTTCGATTCACGGCTGTGACCGCCTTTCCATCTTAAATACAGAATTACGCTGCCTTCTGCTTGTCCCGCTTTTTCTGGTACAGCGCGAAGCCTACGGAAACGATGCTGAGGACAAAGAACAGCAGAGCAATGGGTCTGGTAAAGAACACGGAAAGGTCGCCGGAGTAAACAGCCATGGTACGCACCAGGTTCTTTTCGGCCAGGTCACCCAGCACGATACCAATCAGCATGGGGGTGGTGGGGAAGCCAAACTTGGGCATAATATAGCCAATCAGACCAAAGATAATGGCAATCAGGATATCGGTCATGTTGTTGCTGCAGGAGTATGCGCCTACCATACAGAAGGCCATGACCATGGGGAGCAGGATATAGTAGGGGATGCGGGTGATCTGAGAGAAGCCGCGGATGGCCAGACGGCCCATAAAGTACATGAGGATCTGGACGATAATGAAGCCCACCAGAACGATGTAGGTCATGTCCGCGTGCTTTGTAAACAGCTCGGTGCCGGGGGTGAGGCCCTGAATGGTAAGAGCGCCCATCAGAACGGCGGTGACCGAGTCGCCGGGAATGCCCAGGGTCAGCATGGGAATCAGGGTAGCACCGGTAACGGCGTTGTTGGCGGTCTCAGCTGCGCATAGACCTTCCTCAGAGCCGTTGCCAAATTCTTCGGGATGCTTGGAGCTTCGCTTGGCCTCGCCATAGGAGAGGAAAGCGGCGATGGCAGCACCGGTACCGGGGCAGACGCCTACGATAACGCCGATGATGGAGGACTTAAGCATCAGCCACTTAAACTTGAGCATGTCCATCCAGCCGTGGGCCTTCTGCATCTTGACCTGAGGCGGCTGGCTGAGACGAAGAATCTTCTTTTCCGCCTGACTAAAGAGTTCGCTGACAGCAAACAGACCAATGAGAGCAGGGACGAGGTCGACACCGCGGACCAGAATGTCTGAGCCAAACGTAAGGCGATATACGCCCTGCTGCGGATCAATGCCGATGGTGTTGACCAGAAGGCCAAGGACGGCCATAACGACACCTTTCAGAATGCTCTTGCCGCTGACGCTGGCGATAATGCTTAGGCCAAATACGGTGAGCATAAAGTAGTCGGGTGCGCCGAACTTAAGTGCCAGGTTGGCTAGCTGGGGAGCAAAGAACAGAAGGCAGATGCCGCTGAACAGGCCGCCGATTACGGAGCCGCGGAGAGCGATGCTCAGGGCGGTACTGGCCTTGCCCTTCAGGGTCATGGGGTAACCCTCCAGAACTGTGGCGGAGGCGGCAGCAGTACCTGGTGTCTTGATTAGGATAGCAGAGATAGAACCGGCAAAGGTTGCGCCGCAGTATACGCCAATGAGCATGAGCAGAGCGGCGGCGGGGTTCATACCGAAGGTTACGGGCAGAAGCAGGGTAATGCCGATGGTGGCATTCAGACCGGGCATTGCACCGAAGGAAAGGCCAACAGCCAGGCCTGCGATCATACCGATGATGGTGGAAAAGTCGAGCATATCCACCAGTGCGGTCCCGATGAGTTCAAGCATTTGTCGGGTCACCTCCTAAAACAGCACTTCGGGGAGACTGACATGAAGCAGCTCCACAAAGGAGAAGTAGAGAGCCAGGGTGAAGACAACGGGGAAAACGATAAGAACGATTCGGTTGCGGCAGCCAAGAAGGAAGGACATGACGCACATGACCACGATGGTGGAAATGATAAAGCCGATAATAGGCATAAAGATATACCAGGCCAGCAGGAGCAGGGCCACCAAAACCACACGCAAATAACTAAGCTGCTCCTTTTCGCCTTCTGCGTCGGATTCCTGGGCGGCTTGCGGTTTTGCGCGGTTGCGGATCCGTTCCACTGCGTCAAAAATCAGAACCAGGGCGCAGGCAATTATGACCGCGACGACGGAGAAAGTTGGGAAAAAGCGGGGGCTGATGGCGGACTTGGCTACCATGTTTTCGGCAATCTGGCTGGGGATGCAGAAGTAGAGGATGATCATGCCGATCAGCAAGATCCAGGTAACGATATTCTTCTTTAAATATTCTTTTACAGTACCGTTCATCACTTATCTCCTCTCTGGAAGATTTCAGTGCGGGGAGGAAAAGGACTGGGGCCGGGGCCTTATCTGCCCGGCCCCAGTCTGTAATTTATGAAAATCAGCTAATGAAGCCAAGGGTGTGGAGCAGCTCGTCGGCAACAGGGACGAGCTCTTCCAGTCCAGCCTGATAGGTGGCGGGATCGCGGTAATCGGGCTCCAGGCCGATGTTATCAATAGCTTCAATCACGGCCTCATCCTGCATGGCCTCATCCACGGCGGCCGCCAGGGTATTCACGATCTCCTCATCCATGCCGCCAGGGCCGTAGAAACCAGTGAGACCCTTGACCTGGCACTCATATCCCAACTCCACGGAATTGGGGCCATAGTATCCACCCTCGGTGATCCAGCTGGGGGTACTGTCGCCGAAGATCATGATGCAGCGAATGTTGCCGGCCTCCACGGCGGACTTGGCGCCATGGACCTGCAGGGTGGCGAAAGGAGCCTCGCCGGACATAAGGGCCACGATTTCTTCGGGATCGCCATCATAGGGGACGTTGGTCAGCTGCCAGGTATCGTCAGGATCGGCCTGGGCAGCCCACTCCTCCAGGCAGAGGTGCTGCATATTGCCGGTGCCGGAGCCTGCATAACTGACCACGCCGTTGTTTTCGTTGATATAGTCGATCAGATCATCAATGTCCTGGATGGGGGAATCGGCGGACACGTAGATGCCATGCAGAACGGTATAGCCGTTGCAGATGGGCTGCATATCCTCCAGGGTGTAGCTGGTTTCACCAAGCAGCGGAGTGATGCAAAGCGGGGTGCTGATGCTGAAGCCGATGGTATAGCCGTCCGGTTCTGCAGTAGCAACCTGGGTGGTACCGATGGTGGCCGAACCGCCGGGAACATTAACGACTTCCACAGGAACACCCAGGATCTGGGACATCTTATCTACCACAATGCGGGCGAACAAATCAGTACCGCCGCCGGCAGAGAAGGGCACGATCACCTGAATGGTGCTCTTGGGATAAGAACCGCTGGCGGTGCTGCCGCCGGAATTTGTCTGGCCACCGGGATCAGGACTGCTTCCACTCTTATCGCCATTGCCGCAGCCGGACAGTGCGAGTGCCAGAACCATTGATAATGTGAGTACCAGGGCGATCAGTTTCTTCATGATTCTTTCCTCCATTGTTACAGTTTTACACACTCTTTTTCTCACACTCTGTGTTTGCGTCCGGGCTCCGCGCGCAAGTCCGGAGCAGAAAGCACGTAGGTTTTGGGACAACTTAGTTGTACCAAGTTCCTATTTTAGAATCAATAGTTTTCCTTTCTTTGGGCAATTTCGCCAAACGCATGAGCAAGATTAAACAATTTTAACTGCATAGTATGTTATCTTTGCGGGTATATAAACTGAAATTTCTGCTGTTCTTTAAAAAATATTCATGTAGGACACAAAATTTCAAATAATTTTGGCAAAAATCAGAAATATGTCGACAAAATTCTTGCTTTTTTTTAAAAGAGGGGATAAACTCAAAAAAAGACCGGAAGAAGGAGGGTGTTTATTCTTGATTACCCAGACGTATATTGCCAGACATGTAGTTGCCCAGAACAGCTACCAGAGGACCCTCCATTTTCATGATATCAATGAAATTCTGTTCTCGTTGAACGATGGATGTACGTTTTTCTTAGGCGGGCAAGTTTATAATATTCGGCGGGGAGTGCTGATTTTGATTCCGGAAGGCGTGATCCATCGCAAGTTTAACCCAGATAACCAAGAAATTCTGGTGGATACTTACACGCTTCATTTTCCCCTTGCGTTGCTGGAGGCCTACTCCACCCCCCGGACCGATTTTGTGCGCATCTATGGGAATAGCGCTGCCTGCATCCAGATACCCGAGCATATGATCCAACATACCGTGGAACTTTTTGAGAAGTGCCTCCAGGAGTCCGATGGTACATTTGGAAGCGATGTTGCCCGGAACCAGCATTTCTTAAATATTTTGCTGGAAGTATACCCCTTTTTGGCAAAATCTATGGAAAACGAAAAGCCCCACTCTATTACTTCGCCGCTGATCTCGGATATGATCCGCTATATTAGCAGTCATCTTGCCTCTCATATCTCATTGGACCAGCTATCTGGTGAGTTTTTTGTCAGCAAATATAATTTGTGCAGGCAGTTTAAACAAGAGACGGGATTTACCATTATAGAGTACATTAACAGTTGCCGTATTCAAATGGCTTGTCGGATCCTGCGGGAGGAGAAGCAGTTGACAAACTTGGCTGTCCGCGTAGGATTTCCCAGCCAGTCCCACTTCATTCATATTTTCCGCAGATATACCGGTGTTACGCCCAGAGAATACCTGGAACGCTGTAAGCAATTTGCTGAAGTGCCTGTGCACAGCAATTTTTCGCCGCCTGGAGCATAGCATCTATAACGGGTTTTGAATCGATAGGCATGTTCTATTAGAAAAAAGAAAGGCCGGACACAAAAGTGTCCGGCCTATAAAAGGGGCGGCGCATATGCGCCGCCCCTTTTGCTTATCGGGTGATCCAGAACAGGTTGGAATCGGTGACGAAGTTGGGTACGCTGTAGAGGACCAGAGCCTGATCGATGTCGTTCTGCTGGATGTAGTCCGCCAGGGACAGCTTGTAGTACCGCAGGTCGACCAGGTGGATCTCGGAGAAGTGGGGGGTCAGGAAGGGCACCAGAGAGTCGGCGTAGGAGTCCCGGATGATGAGCAGCTTGGGCTTATCGGTGTTGGGAGTCTTGACCACGCCCAGGGACTGGTTGCCGCCCAGGAACATGGAGTACTTGTCCTTCACGGAGAGGAAGGAAGTGTCGTACAGGGCCCGGGGCTCTTCCACCGGGTTGCCGGCGCTGTCATAGGTGTAGCTGGTGACGGTGATGCCGGTGTCAGGCACGTAGGTGGTAATGGTGTCGGGGCTCACCCAGCGCACGCCGGAGGAGGAGAACACGGTGCCGTAGAACTCGGTGGAGCGGACGGTCTCGTTGTAGGCATCCAGGGGCACCGGAGTGTAGCCCAGGGCCTCGGCCAGAGCGGTGTAGCCGTAGTAGGCGCCCAGGCTGGTCCAGTGGTGGTCGGTGCGGTAGAAGATGTCCTCATCCTTGTGCTCCCACAGGCTGCTGTACAGGTCGGCCCAGGTGGCGCCGGGGACAGCGGCCTTGGCCTGGTCCAGCAGATCGGTCTGGCTGGCGTTGGGGGCGCCGGCGGGCAGCCGGTCGGCCCAGATGCAGGCCTGAGTGGGGATCAGGGAGAAGGTCACCGGAATATCCACATTTTCCACAAAGTTGTTCACATAATTCAGGTTCTCACTGACCTTGGTGGCGTCGGGCTGGTCGAACCGGGTGATGAGGGTGTCCTCATCGCAGAAGTAGACGTTGTTGTTCTCCTTCTTGCCCAGAGCCCGCTCCGTGGAGGATTTCAGGCCAATCCAGGCGTCCCGGCCCACGAACTGGTCGGTGGTGTAGGTCTCAAAGTCCTTCATGAACTCGCCGCTCAGAAGAGACTTGGCCGAGACGGTGGGCATCTGCTCCAGGTTGCGGTTCTCCATCTCGGAGAACTCCCGGTCAGGGGAGGCGGCATTGGCCACCAGGAACAGGCCGATGAAGGCACAGAACAGGGTGGTGATAAAGATACAATACTTTTTCGACATGGTCAGAACCTCCAATCAGAAGCGGAAGTAGAGAAACGGGTTGTAGGTGGCGTCCACCAGATAGGCGGTGGAGAAGATTAGACCGGCCAGCAGTACTACCGGCAGGATTACCTTGACCACCTTGGTGGGCAGCTTGGCCCACAGCTTGGCAGCCAACGGGGTGGCGGCCACGCAGCCGATGATAAGCATGGGGAGAAAAGAGGTGAAGTAATACCCTACGTTTTCATTGTACAGCCCGCCGCTGGCGCCGCCGAACATGGCAGCCAGGTAGGCACCCAGGTGGCCGAAGTCCTCCACGGCAAAGATGGCCCAGCTCACCAGCACCAGGAACAGGGTGTAGATGTGCTGAATGGCGGCGGGGAGCTTCTCCAGCAGCTTGCCCAGGAAGGCCTTCTCCAGAATCACCAACACGGCGAAGTAGAGGCCCCACACCAGGAAGTTCCAGCTGGCACCGTGCCAGATGCCGGTGGCGGCCCACACCACGAAGAGGTTGAAGAAGAGCCGGGGCTTGCTGACCCGGTTGCCGCCCATGGGAATATACAGGTACTCCCGGAACCAGGAGCCCAGGGAGATGTGCCACCGGCGCCAGAACTCGGTAACCGACTTGGAGATATAGGGATAGTTGAAGTTGCGCAGGAACTCGAAGCCCAACATCCGGCCCAGGCCCACGGCCATGTCGGAGTAGCCGGAGAAGTCAAAGTACAGCTGGAGGGAGAAGGCCAGCACGCCCAGCCAAGCACCGGACACCGTCAGCTGATCCACCGGCAGGGCCAGGTACACATCCCACAGCTTGCCGATGTTGTTGGCCAGCAGCACCTTCTTGGCCAGGCCCACCGTAAACACCTGCACGCCGGAAGCAAACTGCTCCGGGGAGTGGGTGCGGTAGGTCATCTGGTCGGCCAGCTCCTTGTACTTGATGATGGGGCCGGCAATGAGCTGGGGGAAGAGGGTGACAAAGGTACCGAAGTTGACGATGTTCTTCTGCACCTGGGCGTCTCCGCGGTACACGTCCACCGGGTAGGTCATGGTCTGGAAGGTGTAGAAGGAGATGCCGATGGGCAGGGTCAGGTTGAGCACCGGCATGTCGATGCCGAAGTACTGGAAGGTCTTAGCCACCAGATCCCAGTACTTGAAGAAGAACAGGATAGCCAGGTTGAGTACCAGCGCCACCGCAACGGCGATCCTGGCGCCTTTGTCGTTGTCCCGTTCCTTGCACCGGGCTACCACCAGACCCATGAAGTAGTCCAGCACGATGGTGAAGAGCATCAGGACGATATACCTGGGCTCACCCCAACCATAGAAAATCAGGTTGACCACCAGCAGCCAGAGATTGCGCCATTTCAGGGGGGTAATGTAGTAGACTAATAATACAATGGGTAGATATAGAAACAAGAAATACAAACTGGAAAAGACCAACTGCTCACCTTCTCTTTACAGATCTCAGGAAAGGCGCCCGGCAGGCTTGCCCTGCCGGGCGCTGACATGATTATACTGGGTACGGCACGGGAGTGCAACTTCTATTCTACCCAAAAATCTGAATTATTTTGTATAGCTGTTGAAGATGGTCACAGCATCAGAGGCATACTCGCTGATGGCGAAGAGCACATAGTTGCCGTTGGTGACCAGCTTGTAGTTCTTGACCAGCTCATGCTGATCGGGCAGGTACTGGGACCACTGGGCGTCCAGATCGGCCTGCCGCTTGGCGATGCCGGCCTTCACGGTGTCCATCTTGCCGTCCTTCACCTCGGCGATGAAGAACTCGGTGGAGTGGACGCCCATCAGAGGCATCATGCAGATGTACTCCTCCAGGTCGGAGGCGTTGATGCCGTACATGGCGGCGAGGGTGGCGTCATCCATGGCGGTGAGGTTGGGCAGGCTCAGCTTGGAGATGTCGTTCCACACGGACTGGACAACGTTGGTCTCAGGCTTGCTTTCGGGGGTGGGAGTGGGCTTCACAGTGGGCTTGGGAGTAGCGGTGGGCTTGGTGGTGGGCTTGGGGGTAGCGGTAGGCTTGGTGGTGGGTTTAGCGGTGGGCTGAGCAGAGGGCTCGGTGGAGGGCTCAGCGCTCTCTTCCACGGGAGCGGAGGTCTCGGGCAGAGCGTCGGGGCTCTCGGTGACGGGGGCGGAGCTCTCAGGCAGGGGAGAGGCGCTGTTTTCCACCACGGGGGCGGAGGACTCGGGGGCGGGAGTATTGCCGCCGCCGCAGGCGGTCAGCAGGCCAAACGTCAGGGTCCCGGCCAGAGCCAGGGCGATAAAACGATGATTCATGGATGTACTCCTTTTGTGTTATTTTTTGTGATCGCTCTATTGGACGGCGGCGGCTGGCAGAAAGTTCCCGCCTTTTTGCAAAAAAACATCCCCGCCGGAGCGGGGATGGGAAAAGGCTAGGAGGGCGGAGCGGACGCCATGGGGTCCAGGGGAAGCACCAGGGTGAAGCGGGTGCCCACGCCGGGCCAGGATACCACCTCAAACCAGCCGTTGTGGCGGTCGGCGATCCACTTGGCGATGGACAGCCCCAGGCCGGTGCCGCCGGTCTGGCGGGCGCGGCTCTCGTCGGTGCGGTAGAAGCGGTCAAAGACGTGGGGCAGGCTGTCCTTGTCGATGCCCTGGCCCTCGTCGGCCACCGTCAGCCGGGCCAGGCCGTCCTTTCCCTCCACGGACAGGGAAATGCGGCCCTCTGCCGGGGTATACTTGACGGCGTTGTCCACCAGGATGCGCAGGGCCTGCTTGATGAGGGCCTCGTCGGCCACCACCGGCACGGCGCACAGCCACTTGGCTGCAAAGTGGTGGGTCTGGTCCAGCATCTCGGTCTCCCGCAGCACCTCGGCGGCCAGCTCGGTCAGGTCGCACAGCTGAGGCTGGAAGCGCACCGAGTCGTTGTCGCCCCGGGCCAGGAAGAGCAGCTGCTCCACCAGGGCCTTCATGGAGTCAGCCTCCTGGCGGATGGCGTCAATGGCCTCCTGCCGGGTGGCCGGATCATCCTTGCCCCACCGGTCCAGCAGACTGGCATAGCCCTGAATGACGGCGATGGGGGTGCGCAGCTCGTGGCTGGCGTCGGAGACGAAGCGGCTCTGGGAGCGGTAGGCCTCGTTGATGCGGTCCAGCATGGCGTTGATGGCCTGGGCCAGGGTTTTCAGCTCCTTTTGGGTGCCGGTGACCGGGATACGCCGGTCCAGATGGCTGGCGTTGATCTCATCCAGCTTGCCCGCCAGGGCCTGGAGTTCCTCAGGGGACATGGAGCTGCCCAGACGGCTGGCGGCAGCGGCCAGATCCTGAATGGGCCGCAGGGTGCGGCGGATGGTACCGGCGTTTTTGAACAGGTTGAGCACCAGACTGACCAGCTGGCAGAACACCACCACCCGGGCGGCAAAGCAGAAGATGCGGGTGGGACGGGTCAGGTCCAGGGTCAGGGTGTAGGGGCCCTCCGTCCGCTCCAGCTGGATGGTGTACCGTGTGGACTCGCCGGTGCGGAAGCTGAACAGCCGCACGGGGTTCAGATCCCCCGGCTCAAAGAAGCGGGGGGCCTCCGGCGGGTCCAGACGGTCGGTGAGGACGGTGGGCAGGGAGTAGCCTCGGGCGGGGGCGGCGCCGTCGGTGAGGGTAAAGCCCGCGGCCTGGGTCCAGGCCGCATCCTCCGGAGAGGGTAGGCCTTGCTCCTCCACCTGGGCGGCGATGTGGGCGGCCTGCCCCTCCGACCACACCAGCAGCCCGCCGCAGAAGAGCAGGATGAGCAGCAGATCCAGAAAGAGGTAGATCCCCAGCAGCCGGAAGAACAGCTGGGCATTGAGCCGGGCCACAATGGAGGACTTGAGACGGCTGGGCGGCCGGGCGGTCTTGGCGGCCATGGATGGTTATTCTCCCAGCCAGTCCAGCACCGGCGCCAGCTGGGCGGCATCCACCCAGTCGGCCCCCCGGGTAATGGCTTCCACCGCCTTCTGGGAGGCACGGTCGGTCTTTCTGGACAAAATGGCCTTCATCATGGCCATCATCATCTTGTATCTGCCCTTGATGCGGGCGGGGGCATAGCCGCCCAGCAGATAGAAGAGGGGGAGCCTCTCGCACCGGTTGTCCCTAGCCAGCTTGGTGGTGTCCGCCTCCGGCCCCATGCCCACGGCGCAGATCCCCGCCACCTGGAAACGGCCCATGGCCTGTTTCAGGCCCTGGATCTTCCCGGCACACAGCCAGCCCAGGAAGAGCACCTGGGTGTCCCGGGACAGATCACACTCCTCCAGCCGGTGGAGGGGCAGCCCGGCCTGGTGAGCCAGCAGGGTGGCGTACTGAGCAGTGAAGCCGGTGTTGCTGGTGTAAACAATGGCGGAAACCTTCATTCTGACTCCTCCCGAATCACATAGCCCACACCCCGTACGGTGTGGATCAGCTTGATATGGAACGCCTCGTCCAGCTTGGTCCGGAGGAAGCGGATATATACGTCCACGGTGTTGGTCTCCCCCAGAAAGTCGAAGCCCCATACCTGCTCCAGCAGCTCCTCCCGGGAGAGCACCTTCTCCTTGTGCTCCAGCAGGCAGTGCAGCAGATCAAACTCCCGGCGGGTGAGGGCCACCTCCTTGCCGTCCACCGTCACCTGATGCCGGTCCACGTCCATGGACAGGGGCCCCACCGACAGACGGCTGTCCGGCTCGGCTTTGCCGGGGCGCTTGCGCAGGGCGGCCCGGATGCGGGCCAGCAGCTCCTCGGTGGCGAAGGGCTTGGTCACATAGTCGTCGGCCCCCATGTCCAGGCCGGACACCTTATCCACCACCGTGTCCCGGGCGGTGAGCATGATGACGGGCACCTGGCTCTCCCGCCGCAGGCGGCGGAGCACCTCCATGCCGGAGAGGGCGGGCAGCATGATGTCCAGCAGGATCAGGTCGAAGCGGCCGGACAGGGCCAGCTCCAGCCCGGTCCGGCCGTCAAAGGCCTTTTCCACCTGATAGCCCTCATAGTTCAGCTCCAGCTCCACCATGCGGGCCAGCTTTTCTTCATCCTCCACCAGCAGGATACGCTCCTCCATGACACATCACCTCATTGCTTGGATTGCTTCTTGTGGGCGGCCTGCTCGGCCTGGGCCCGCACCCGCTCCATGGCGTCCCCCATGGCCTCGGCGGCGTGGTTGACCGCCTGGCTCACCGTGTTGTCGTCAAAGTCCGGTCCGGCGAACCGGTACCGGAACCCGAATAGCAGGCCGATCACCATCAGGGGCAGGGTGATCCAGAAGGCCAGCAGGACCAGCAGTCCGAAGATGATCAGGGGAATGGAGTCGGTATACACCCCCCGCCGCCAGATCTCGAACCGGTTGTCGGTCAGACAGTGGCCGATGTAGGACAATACGCCCACCTTTTTCTCCGAATCCGTATCTTTAGACTGAGGTTCCCAGGAGGGGGCCCCGGTCTCCTCCCCCGACTTGGTGGAGTATTGAGCACTCTGTCCGCCGTCGGAGCGGATCTTGCCCCGCTGCTCCAGCAGGATCAGGGCGTCCAGCAGGTTGCCGTCTGTCTCCTCCAGTACGGCCTTGGCCTCCGCGTAGGATACGTCTGCCCGTTTGCGTAACCGGTCCACCAATTCCAGTGTGATTTCCATGGGCTCACATCCTTTCCATGGTACCAGTATACCCCGCCCGCGGTAAAGAAGGGATTGAGCCCTCCTTAAAATTCCATTAAAACCGGCACCATTATACCAGTCCCGGCGGAGGGGCGCAAGCCGCTTTACCGGCGGGACAAAGCATGATATAATACTACCTAACCACTAAATAAGAAAGGAAGTGACGGTATGGGCTGGAAAAAGCGGCTGATGGTGCTGATGTGCGCAGCGGTGCTGGTGCTGGGTCCCGCGCTGATGAGCACCGCCCGGGCGGACACCATCGAGATCTACCAGGTGGCCGAAAACGACGTGCTGGTGGAGCTGCCGGTGAGCGCCATGCCCGCCTGGATCGGCGGCGTGCTCTATGTCCCCTGTACCGTCTTTGACCCGTCGGTGACCCGGGTGAGCCTGGGCGTGTCCTACGGACAGGTCCGGGGCGAGAACGGTACCAACCTGATGCTCTATTCCCTCAGCGCCACCCTGACCTTCGACCTCAACGCCGGTACCTGTACCGACCGCTCCGGCCAGCAGCTGGATATGCGGGCGGTGTCCCGCAACGGCCAGATTTTTGTGCCCCTGAAGTCGGTGTGCAGCTACTTTGGCCTGCGGTACAGCTATATTCCCACCAACTACGGTACCCTGATCCGCATCACCAACGGCCAGGAGTGGCTCAGCAACAGCGACTTCATCCAGTACGGCGAGCGGGGCCTGCGGGACTGCTACAACAGCTACATGAAGCAGCTCAACCCCTCCACCCCCGAGCCCTCCACCCAGACCACCCCCACCCCCACCAATACCCAGACCACGGTGGAGGAACCCACCCGCAGTACCCTGACGGTCTACCTCTCCGTGCTGTGCAGCGGCTCCGGCGGACTGGACGCCATTCTGGATGAGCTGGACAGCCAGGGGGCCCGCGCCCTCTTCCTCTTCCGGCCGGAGGAGATGGCCGGTCAGGAGGAACAGCTCCGCCGCATCGTGGGCAGCGGCCATACCGTGGGCCTCTGCGCTTCGGGCGGCACTCTGTCGGAGGTGGAGGAGGAGCTGGACACCGGCTCCGCCCTGCTGGAGCAGATGGTGCGCGTCAAACCCCACATCGTCTACCTGGAGACAGCGGGCCAGGATGTGACCACCGCCCTGGAGAAGGACGGCTGGGCGGTCTGGACACCCCAGGTGGACCAGACCGGTGACACCCGTACGGCCTCCACCCGTACCAATGCCCTCATGTCCGCCCTGGACAGCCGGAAGGTCAGCGTCCGGGTCATGCTGGACGACGGCGCCACCACCGCCGACGTGCTCTCCCGTCTGATCCCCCGGATGGCGCGGGAGGACTACCGGGTCCGCCTGCCGGTGGAGACCTTGATCTGAATGAAAGGGGCGGGTATCTACCCGCCCCTTACCTTATATATAATGTAGAGACAGGAGGAACCTGCCATGCGCAGCGTCTATCTGGATAACGGCGCCACATCCTATCCCAAGGCCCCCGGCGTGGGGGAGGCCATGAGCCACTTTATTACCGACATCGGCTGCAACATTGCCCGGGGCGGCTACCAGCAGGCCTATGACGCCGCAGGCCGGGTGCTGGAGGTGCGGGAGAAGCTCAACGCTCTGGTCAACGGCCCCGGCCCCCGCAACGTGGTCTTTACCGGCGGTGCCACCGCCGCCCTCAACCTGCTGCTCAAGGGCCTGCTCCGTCCCGGGGATAAGGTGCTCACCTCCCCTATGGAGCACAACGCCGTCCTTCGTCCCCTGGAGCAGCTGAAGCGGCAGGGCGTGACCGTGGAATACCTGCCTTGCACCGACCGGGGTGAGCTGATCCTGGACGGACTGGAAGACAAGCTGACCCCCGATGTCCGGGCCGTCATGCTCTGCCACGGCTCCAACGTCTCCGGTACCCTCTTTCCCATTGAACAGGTAGGCCCCCTCTGCCGGGAGCGGGGCATCTTCTTCCTAGTGGACGCTGCCCAGACCCTGGGGGCCATCCCCGTGGATATGTCCGCCATGTGCATCGACGGCCTGGCCTTCCCCGGTCATAAGGGCCTGCTGGGCCCCCAGGGTATCGGCGGGGCAGTGGTCACCGACGCCCTGGCGGCCGCCCTGGACCCCCTGCTCTCCGGCGGCACCGGCAGTATGTCCGAGTCCCTGGAGATGCCTCCCTTCCTGCCCGACCGCTTTGAGGCCGGTACCCTCAACCTGCCCGGCGTCTTTGGCCTGGGAGCAGCCCTGGATTACCTGGAGCGGGAGGGGGAGGCCCTCCGCATCCGGGAGCATAAGCTGGCCGACCACCTGTGGGCCCGTATGATGGAGCTGGAGGAGGACGGCATCCGGGTGCTGGGCACCACCGATCCCGCCCGCCGTACCGGCGTGGTGTCCATCGACTTTCTCAAGGCGGACAACGGGGAGATGGCCTTCCGGCTGGAGCAGGAGTACGGCATTCAGACCCGCTGCGGCCTCCACTGCGCCCCCGTGGCCCACCAGACTCTGGGCACCTTCCCCCAGGGCACCGTCCGCTTCTCCGTAGGTCCCTTCACTACCTTTGAGGACATCGACTACGTCCAGGGCGCTGTCTACGAGCTGCTGCTGGGCTGACCCATCTGTCCGCTCCTTTCCACTCTCTCCACATGTTACCCCGAAGATTACGCTTATGTTACAAAAGCGCCGGGGGTGTTGACGGGACGGATTTGATGGATTATGATAATGCCAGACTCATGGAGAGGATGTTCCCTCTTCCTGGTCAAATCAAACAAGGAGGAATTCCAAATGAGAAACCTCAAGCGTGTTCTCAGCCTGGCTCTGGCCGCTCTCATGCTCATGGGCATGATGGTCGTTGGCGCTGGCGCTGCGAGCAAGGATTTCACCGATGCCGATGAAATCACCAATGTTGAGGCTGTCGACGTTATGGTCGCTCTCGGTGTGCTCGAGGGCGGCGATAAGGGCGACTTCCAGCCCAACTCCATCCTGACCCGTGAGCAGGCCGCCAAGATCATCTGCTACCTGCTGCTGGGTGAGGAGGCCGCTGAAAAGCTGACCACCAACTACCCCATCTTCAGCGACGTTCCCGCTAACCGCTGGTCCGCCCCCTACATCAGCTACTGCGTGAACCTGGGCATCCTGGCTGGCGACGGCGCCGGCCACTTCTATCCCGAAGGCAAGCTGACCGGCGTGGCTTTCGCCAAGATGCTGCTGGTTGGCCTGGGCTACTCCGCTGAGCGCGAGCACTATGTGGGCAACAACTGGGAGATCAACGTGTCCGCCGCTGCCATCGCCACCGGCGTGGCTCCCAAGGGCCTGGTGCTCTCCAACGAGCTGTCCCGTCAGGACGCCGCCCAGATGGCTTACAACACCCTGCAGGCCACCATGGTCGAGTACCTGAATGACAACACCATCATCATCGGCGACACCACCGTGTCCACCGTGGGCAAGGCCTCCGCTGTGAAGCAGGCTCCCTACACCGACACCATGGACCAGGAGAACCTGCAGTTCGCCGAGAAGTACTTCTCCAACCTGAAGAAGAAGGACGTCAAGGACGTGTTCGGCCGTCCCTCCACCAACTGGGTGTATGGCAAGACCGACATCGGCACCTATGTCAACTCCGACCTGATGGTAGAGGAGTTCACCACTCAGGTCACCGGTAAGGACCTGTACGACCTGATCGGCGCCAACATCATCAAGGACTACGACCTGACCGTGGCCATCGACGGCGTGACCGATCACAAGATCAACAGCAACGTCTTCAACGCCACCCAGATGAACAAGAACAACAAGGCTGGCGTGGGCGCCACCGACGACGCCGTGCTGACTCAGGTGTTCGTGGATCCCTCCAACGAGGAGATCACCGTCGCCATCATCAACACCTACCTGGCCATCGCTGACGGCGATTACAGCGAGAAGAAGGACGAGGCTTCCTTCACCGTGTACGCCATCGACGAGAAGAGCGGCGAGTACATCAAGGATACTGCCAAGACTTCCTCTTTCGATGTTTCCGGCGAGGACTTCGACGTGGCCGAGGTCGTTGACGGCGACGCCATGCTGGTGACCGTGGCCGACGGTGAGATCCAGAGCATTGACAAGGCTGAGATCCTGGCTGACACCGAGATCACCGCCTTCAAGACCGGCTCCAGCGTCACCGTGGACGGCACCAAGTACGGCTATGCCAGCACCGCCATGTACGACACCGAGGTTCTGGACCAGTACACCGACAGCAAGGTCAACCTGAAGGACGTGACCTACAACGTCTATCTGGTGACCATGGGCGGCGTGTCCTACCTGATCGGCATCGATCTGGTGGAGGTCCCCAACAACTACGTCTTTATCGCTGGCGTGGACTACGGCAGCAGCAACCTGTCCAACAAGACCGCTGACGCCAGCGCCATCTTTGTGGACGGCACCTCCAAGGTCATCGAGGTCGACATGACCAAGAACACCGCCATCAACACCGCTCTGAAGCAGGATCCCCGCGTCAACACCTGGTTCACCTACACCGTGAACAAGGACGGCGTCTACACCCTGAAGCAGGTCGCTGGCTCCATCACCTCCGGCGTGAAGGTGGCTCAGTACCACGAGGACGTGGACGACAAGGAGATCAACAAGAAGAACGTCTCCCTGACTGGCGCTGCCAGCGGCGACTACAAGCGCGTGTACGGCAACGATTCTTCTGTCTACCTGGTGGCTGACCTGAAGAACATCACCGACCGCAACGGTGCCAAGACCACCATCATCAGCGGTGTCGAGACCGTCAACACCGGCGTGAAGAACACCAACCTCACCACCATGGACGAGGCTGCTGTTAAGAGCGCTATGAGCACCGGCTACGGCCCCGGCGGCACCTACACCCTGTACAAGAGCAACGGCTATGTCATCGCCTCCGTCGTGGTGGGCGAGGATGACGCCGCCTCCAAGAACCTGGTCTATGTCCACAGCGGCAGCGTGGCCATGGAGTCCTATGACAAGACCGCCGACGAGTGGACCTGGACCCGCAAGGTCGTCTCCAACGGCGAGGAGATCGAGATCAAGGAAGTCGGCGACGCGCTGACCTACCTGGACGAGATGAAGAAGGACAACTGGTATCAGGTGAAGTACAATGCTGACGGCGAGGTCATCGGTGTGAACGCCGAGACCGCTTCCGGCAACATCGGCACTTGGGATCTGACCACCGCCACTTCCTCCACCGCTGGTACCTATGTCAACAACATTGACTACGTGGAGAAGTCCATCAATGCCGAGGACAACGTGCTGTACAGCCAGTCCTTCACCGATGAGGTCAAGGAGCCTCAGCTGAAGGGCAGCACCCTGTATGTCACCACCACCAAGGACACCGGTTTCTTCGTGGACGAGAATGTGAAGCTGGTTCTGGTCCAGACCAACGACCGTAAGACCACCACCACCTTCGAGACCGGCGTCAAGGAGCTGGAGGACGTCATGGCCCAGCTGAACAAGGCGACCGACGGCAAGTACGACTACACTGTCAGCGCCATCCTCGAGGACGGCGCCGCCACCACCGTGATCGTTGTGGACGCTAACGACGAGACCGGCAACAGCGGCACCAACAAGCCCGTCATCAAGGGTGACTACGAGGCCACTGTTACCCCCAAGATCAACGCTGACGGCAGCATCGGCTTCAGCGCCTTCACCTGCACCGAGATGAATGGCTATGTGCTGAAGAACGCTGTCGCTGAGTACACCGTGATCATGAACGGCAAGGAGTACACTGCCAAGCAGACTCTGGGCACTGTGAACTACAGTGACCTGACCACCAAGCTGGCAGTTCCCGGTATCACCGTGAAGAACGGCACCGAGATTGAGGTTCAGGTCGTTGTGACTTGGGAGAGCAACAATCCTGGCGAGGCTGGCATTTATAACACTGTCAGCGGCACCGGCTACATTTTCTAATCTTGGATTAGTTGATTGATCAGAATCCCAAAACCGCCTCGGGCATAAGCCCGAGGCGGTTTTTATTTATTCATCTGCCATCATAAAACATATTACGGTATAGGTTTCGCCTTTGTTATTGCATTGTGCCGTCATATCTGAGGAGTTGCTTTCAAAGGTAACCGTATTGCCCGTCCAGACGACATCCTGCCAGCCGCCGCCAACACCTGCATTTTTTGAGATGCCCACATCAACGCCCTGGATACCGACCATCCATATGTTTGTACCCATAACGTTGACCAGCATTGGCTTGCCGGGAAAGGTCAGCTCTGTTTTTCCGCTGCCAGTGCCCACGTAAGTAGAATAATGGAGTATGCAGTTGCCGCACAGAGCCACGGCAGTTTCCACAGCGGTGGTCTTGTCTGCCAAACCGTCCAGAGCCGTGTCGATCTTCTGCAAGTCCTCGTTGAAGTCCGTACGAAGGAACGGGTCCTGGGGCTGCCATTGATGAAGTTGATAGTGTTCGGTATAGTCTGCCATGTGTATTCCTCCTTGTTTTCTCTTTTCCCCACTGGATGGGGGGGAAGGGCTTTTTGTTGCATCGGGAAGAAACGCGGGTTTTACCCCGGTGCAACAATGTCGCCCTATAGTGGCGAAACGCCAAAGCTACAACAAGGAGGAATGTACATGGCAAACTATACACCTAATTATCAGCTCCACCAGTGGGAACCGGAGGACAAATTCCTGCGCACCGACTTCAACCAGGATTTATCCAAGATCGACACCGCGCTGGGAACGATCTCCGCAGAGACGACCTATCCCAAGCTGCTGGATGTGAAGCTGGAAACAGACCGCCAAAAGTGGGACGTCGACGTACGACACATTGACTTGGCACAATATCAAAAGCTGGTCATCTACCCCCATTTGAAGGGCAACACAGACCAGTGGGTCTCGTTTCATCTCAACGGCCTGACGAGTGGGTATTACGGGCCGGGCAACGACAGATCCTCCTGCGGCGACGTGCCGATGCTCAATGATCCGAACCGGCAAAACTTCGGCGTATGCGAATTCACGCTGTTGCTGGAGCTGCCCAAACTCTATATGGTACGGCTGGGCATTACCTCCAACAGTGATACCGCGATGCCCGGTTTATCCGGACACCGGTGCCCCAGCCTTGCGCCCGGAACGACGCATCTGGACACGATGAATTTTTGGTTTGGGTCCACCTCATATCACATTCTTGCAGGCTCCACTGTGCAGATCTATGGGCTCAGACGCTGAGTATGGACGGCGGTGGTAAGCACTCAAATACATTTATAAATTTCATTTTCAAGATAAATGTATCAGTCATATTCCAGCGAGGTTCGGGCCGACACAGAGGTCGGCTCCTGCGGAGCTTTGCAGGGGCGCACCAATGCGCCCACTGGTCAAGGAACAACACTTGACCTCAAAAGGAGATAAAAAAGAGGAGAGCCAAATGGCTCTCCTCTTTTTGTGTTACAGTCAGACCAGAATTACTGGGCGACGTAGGTAGTAGCAGTAGTGCCGGTGCACAGGACCTGGCCGTTCGCATTGGTCACGGTGACCACGGCAACATAGTTGCCAGCAGCAGGGATCGCAATGCCGGTGTTCAGGCGCTGCTTAGCAGAAGGCTGAGCGGACAGGGTCTTGTTGCCCACCAGAGCATCACCCTCGTTGTTGTTCTTCTTGGTGATGGTGATGGTAACATTCATGTCGGCGGTCAGAGCGTCGGTGCTGGTAAAGTCAACAGCGAAGTTGGAACCGCTGCCGGTCTTACGCAGAACCAGGCCGCTCATGTTGTAGTTGCCGTCGGGAGTCACGCCCTCGGTGGCGTCTACAACCTTGACATAGACGTCGGTCAGACGGCCCTTGTCGCTGAGCTTGAAGAAGACCTGATCGTTGTCATCCTCGGTGATGGCGGTGATGTCGCTCTTGGTCAGCTCGCCGTCCACGGAGATGAAGTACACGTTGCAGTTCTTCTCGTAGGCGTAGGGGATGCCGCCCAGCTTGACAACGTCGTTCACCACGGAGTCGGTGGTGGTGGCAAAGTACAGGGTGCCGTCGTTGCCGGTGGCCGTATCCTCGTTAACCTTGTCCTCGAAGCCGGTCAGAACGCCCTTGTTGTTGTACACGGGGCCGTAGAGCAGGGTGGCCTTGGTCATCTGGTTGTTGGTGTCCACCTTGATGGTGGTAGCCTCACCGTTGATGTAGGCGTCGTACTCATAGAAGGCGCCCAGGTCGGTGGTGTAGGAAGTACCCACGTTGCTGCCCTTAACAAAGATGACGTCCTTGTTGTCGCTGGCCATGCTCATGCGGGCATTCTTCTCCACGAAGACCACGGTGGCGGGGTTGTTGTTGGAGGTGCTGTTCATGAAGACAGTAGCCTTGCCAGCGGTGCCGCCGTCGTGCTTGATGGTGGGCATGTTGGCGATGCCCTCATAGACGCTGTAGGTGGTCTTCTTGGCGGAAGTATCAGCCACCAGGAAGATGGTCTTGCCGTCGGCGTAGTGGGTCGCTCTACCTCCAGCCACATTGGCCTTGTTGTCATCAACGATGCTGAAGGTGTTGGAGCCGTTCTCCATGACGAAGGAGCCGCCGGCCTTAGCAGTCTGGCTGTCAGCCACCAGGTTGATGGTGTACACATCGTCGCTGTCCACGGTGTAGGACACGATGTCGTACTTGTTCAGCTTGTTACCAGTAACGGTGTCATCCATAATTCCGTCACTGTCCGCATCAACGACAGGCAGCTTTTTGCTGGAATCAGTGGGATCCACGCCAAGAGCAACTTCGACGCTCTTGGTGGTGCCGTCGGTGAAGAGCAGCTGAGCCTTGGCGGTGTCGTTCCAATCGCCGGCCTTGCTGGTATAGTTCAGAACGACAGCGTAGTTGACCTCCACATCGGCGTCAACATACAGCACGTAGCCGTTGCCGTCCAGGTAGACGGAGACCTCGGAGCCCTTGTCCACGGTGGTCACGAAGTTGGCGATCTTGTCAGCGGAAGTGGTGTTGGCCTCATACTTGGTGCCGTCCACGGTGACGTTGCCGCTGGTGGTGTAGGTGGTCATCTTGCCGGTGGCCTTCTCAGCCAGCTCCATGGACTGGATGCCCTTCTCACCGTTCTTGTAGGAGTAGGTGTAGTACACGATGTCGCCCTTGGCGAACTGCTCGGTCTCGTAGTTGCCGCCGGGGCCGGTGAAGGCGTCAGACACGTTCAGGACAACATAGGCGTCCTTGGTGCTGGTGGCGGAACGGGCAGCAGCGATCTTGGCAACATAGGTGTTGGTGACGATAACAGTGGCCTCGCCGTTGTCAGCGTCGTAGTAGACCTCGGTCAGAGCGCCGTTGCCGCCAACCTTGGTGGTCTCGCCCTTCACGATGTCGTTGCTCCAGGAAGCGGAAGCGCCGTCAACATACAGAGAAACGTCCTTCTTGGAGATGCCCTTGGTCAGGCCCAGATCGTTGTAGATGGTGCCGATCTTCACAGAGGAAGTGTAGGACACGTCAGCAGCGTCGGCATAGGTGCCGATAACGGTGTTGCCGTTGCGCCAGGTGGTGGCGGGACGCTCGAAAGCATCGGTGTCAGCAATCTTCTTCAGATCGGGGAAGTTCTTCTCAGCGAACTGCAGGTTCTCGGTGCCCATGGTGTTGGTGTAGTTGCCCTGAGCAACGGGAGTAGCCTTGCTGGCAGTGGAAACGGTGGTGCCGCCCACGATGATGGTGGTGTCATTCTGGTACTCCACCATGGTGGCCTTCAGAGTGTTGAAAGACATCTGAGCAGCGTCCTGACGGGACAGCTCCTCGGACAGGACCAGGCCCTTGGGGGCAATGCCGGTCTCAATGGCACGGGCGGAGACGTTGATCTCCCAGTTGTTGCCGATGAAGTTCTCGCGCTCAGCGTTGTAGCCCAGAGCGACCATCAGCATCTTGGCGAAAGCAACGCCAGTCAGCTTTCCTTCGGGATAGAAGTGGCCGTTGCCGTCGCCAGCCAGGATGCCCAGGTTCACGCAGTAGCTGATGTAGGGGGCAGACCAGCGGTTGGCGGGCACGTCGCTGAAGATGCTGTAGTTGGTGGTCAGCTTCTCAGCAGAGTCGGAGCCCAGCAGCAGGTAGCAGATGATCTTAGCAGCCTGCTCACGGGTCAGGATGGAGTTGGGCTGGAAGTCGCCCTTATCGCCGCCCTCGAGCACACCGAGAGCGACCATAACGTCGACAGCCTCAACATTGGTGATTTCATCCGCATCGGTGAAATCCTTGCTCGCAGCGCCAGCGCCAACGACCATCATGCCCATGAGCATGAGAGCGGCCAGAGCCAGGCTGAGAACACGCTTGAGGTTTCTCATTTGGAATTCCTCCTTGTTTGATTTGACCACGAAGAGGGAACAAGTTGAAAGGAATCCTATAATCCCTTGTGTCCCAGGCTATTCAGCCTGTTTGGGTGGCGACAGGTAACCGCCAGGTAGCCAAAATTGTGGCGGTTGGCAAGGGTATCAAAATATGTTATGATGATAAAAACTCAATACTTGGACAGAGCGGAAAACAGCGGCTTTCGCGCTCTGAGAAAGGCGTTGCATGATGGCTGAATGGACAAGAGAACCCTTTGGCGTGACGGCCAAGGGAGAGCAGGTGGACCAGTGGATCGCGGTGGCAGGCGGCTACACGGCGAAAATCCTGACCTACGGCGGCATCCTCCGCAGTTTTCAGGTGGAGGACCGGGATGTAGTGCTGGGATGCGATACCCTGGCTGATTACGAGAAGCAGGACAAGTATTTCGGCGCCCTGGTGGGCCGGGTGGCCAACCGCATCGGCGGGGCGGCCTTTGATCTGAACGGGGAGCACTACACCCTGGCGGCAAACAATGGGCCCAACTGCCTCCACGGCGGCATCCACGGCTTCCATGAAGCCGTATGGGAGGCCCGGATCCATGAGGGGAAGCTGGAGCTCTCCCACACCAGCCCCGACGGGGAGGAGGGCTTCCCCGGTACCCTGGAGGTGCGGGTCAGCTATGATCTGACTGCCGATGGCGTACTTACCCTGGATTACTGGGCTAAGAGCGACAAGGATACCCTCTGCAACCTGACCAACCACAGCTATTTCAATCTGATGGGCCACGCCCACGGCTCCCTGGAGGGACAGCGGGTGCAGGTCTATGCCAGCGCTATCACCGAGAACGACGCAAACAGTACCCCCACCGGTGCGCTGTTGGCGGTGGAGGGAACCCCCTTTGATTTGCGCATCCCTCGGGAGTTTACCCAGGGACTGGCCATGGAGCACCCCCAGCTGACTCTGGGCAACGGCTACGACCACAATTTTGTGTTGAGTACCCTGCCGGTGTCTTCTCTGGGACTGGCTGCCCGTGTGGTGGGCGGCGGGCTGTGCCTGGAGTGCTACACCACCCAGCCCGGCCTCCAGCTCTATACGGCCAATTACCTGGATGGCAACCCCGGTAAGGACGGGGCAGTGTATGGTCCCCGGTCGGCCTTCTGCCTGGAGACTCAGGGCTGGCCGGACGCCATCCACCACAATGCGTTCCCCAGCCCCGTCCTGCGGGCAGGGAAGGAGTACCGGCACACCACGGCGTACCGGTTGGCCACCATGTCCAGCCGGGAGGCTATGTAAATCAAAAAGGCCGGCCTGACGCATTGCGTCAGGCCGGCCTTTTGCTGTAGTTAGATGTTCAGCAACTCATCCCGCTCCGCTTTCAGCGGAGCCAGGCGCTTGTCCAACTCCTCAGCGGCGGTATTTAACGTGCGGAGGACGGCAATCAGATTCAAGTGTACCTCCGACACCCGGTCCTGGGCCTTTTTGATGCCGGACTGGACAAACCAGTCGGAAAAGATGCCGTCGAAGAAATAGTCCATGAAAGTGGCGAAAGAGCCGATTTGGATGTTAGGGATCTGGAGATCACTGACGTCGGCCAGCTCGGTGCGGAAATCGCACAGAGCCCGCTGGGCGGCCCGGATGGTGGACTGGGCGCTGTCCAGCCAGTCGTGTTTGGCCGCAGTGGCAATGACACCGCCCCCCAGCATATCCCAGGTACCATAGCTGCGGGCGCCGTCCAGATCGTCCTGGACCTGGCCCAGCAGACGCTTTACGGTCATTCCGGCGGAGATGGCTTCCTGCAGCTCCTTGCGCTGGCGATTAAGCTCCCGCAGCTGCTCCTCCACCTGGGCCAGCCGGGCGCCGCGCTGGCCGCCCATGGCCGTTACCAGTTCCACCTTTTCTGACAGCAGCTGCTCCAGCTTTTGGGGGGAGCAGACCAGCTCATTCCGCTCCCGGATCAGGTCGTTTAGCTTGTTTTCCAGATAATCCAGGTCGGAGCGTGCTTGGTCGTATTGGCATTTGGCGGCCAGGGCCTCCAGCCGCTCTTTGTCCAGCCGCCCTTTTTTACTCCCGGTGAGGGAGAGCAGCAGGGACCGAAGCCCCCCTTTTTCCAACAAATCCACCTCGTCCTGTTCTTTGCGGAAGATCCGGGCAGTCTCCTCTACCCGGGCCTGCCGCTCGCACCGCTGGCGGTATAACTCGTCCATCTGGGCGGTCAGCTGTTTCCGGCGTGCCTGGGCGGCGGTCAGGGCTTCGATGGCCTGGTCGATTTCATGTAGGCGTTGATTCATGGCGGCGTTCCCCCTTCTTTCTCTTTGATCTTACATAGAACAGCGGGAGAAAGCAAGGAGATGCGCTGGACTTGCTGGCCAAAAACGGGTAAAATATTGGTTACAATCCTGTGCAAAGGAGAACCGTATGGACACAATTATTCAGATCCTGGCCAAAGAACTGGGCCAGAAGGAGACATACATTCAGAACGTGGTGAACCTCATCGATGAGGGCAACACCATTCCCTTTATCGCCCGCTACCGCAAGGAACTCCACGGGGCGATGGACGACACCACCCTGCGTACCCTGGCCGACCGGCTGCAATACCTGCGCAATCTGGACAAGCGACGGGAGGAGGTCAAGGCCGCCATCGAGAACCAGGGCAAGCTGACCGAAGAGCTGGCCGCCGCCATCGACGGAGCGGCCACCCTGGCAGAGGTGGAGGACCTGTACCGCCCCTACAAGCAGAAGCGGCGCACCCGGGCCACCATGGCAAAGGAGAAGGGATTGGAGCCCCTGGCCGATCTGCTCTTCGCTCAGGCCATGGACGGCCCTGTGCCGGAGGCAGCAGCGGAGGACTACATTGACCCGGAGAAGGGTGTGGAGACGGCGGAGGAGGCCCTCCAGGGCGCCAGCGACATCATTGCCGAGCGCATCTCTGATGATGCCGATATCCGCAAGCTGCTGCGTGAGCTGGTGTGGAAGAAGGGCTATCTGGTGTCTGCCGCGGCAGCCAAGGAGCCGGAGGACACGGTGTACCGGCTGTATTATGAATTCCGGTCCCCGCTCAACCGCCTCCAGGGCCACCAGATCCTGGCCATCAACCGGGGCGAGCGGGAAGAGGTGCTGAAGGTAGGCGTGGAGATGGATCGGGAGACCGCCCTCATCCCTATCCGGCGGCGGGTGCTCAATCCCGGCGCTCCTGCCATGGCCTTTGTGCGTTCCGCCGCCGAGGACGCCTACGACCGGCTCATCTTCCCCTCAGTGGAGCGGGAGATGCGGAACCTGCTCACTGAGCAGGCCGACGAAGGGGCCATCAAGATGTTTGGCCTCAATCTGAAGCCCCTGCTCATGCAGCCCCCGGTGAAGGGCTTTGTCACCATGGGCCTGGACCCGGGCTACCGCAACGGCTGCAAGGTGGCGGTGGTGGATGGCACCGGCAAGGTGCTGGACACGGCGGTGGTATACCCCACCTTCAACGAGAAGAAAAAGCAGGAGGCCATTGACCTTCTGTCCAAGCTCATCCGCAAGCACGGCGTAGCCCACATCGCCATCGGCAATGGCACCGCCAGCCGGGAAACCGAGCAGATGGCGGTGGAGATGATCCGCAAGCTGGGGGGCGGGGTGAGCTACATGATTGTTAACGAGGCGGGGGCCTCGGTGTATTCCGCCTCCAAGCTGGCCGCCGAGGAGTTCCCCGACTATGACGTAAACCTGCGTTCTGCTGTGTCCATTGCCCGGCGGCTCCAGGACCCCCTGGCCGAGCTGGTGAAGATCGATCCCAAGTCCATCGGCGTTGGCCAGTACCAGCATGACATGCCCCAGGCCCGGCTGGACGAGACCTTGGGCGGTGTGGTAGAGGACTGCGTCAACGCGGTGGGTGTGGACTTAAACACCGCCTCCGCGCCCCTGCTGGCCTATGTGGCGGGCCTGAACAACACCACCGCCAAGAACATTGTCAAGTACCGGGAGGAGAATGGCGCCTTTACCACCCGGAAGGGGGTGCTCAAGGTGCCCAAGCTGGGTCCCAAGGCCTTTGAGCAGTGCGCCGGCTTCCTGCGGGTGCCGGAGAGCAAAAATGTGCTGGACCACACCGGCGTCCACCCGGAGAGCTACGAGGCGGCCCAGAAGCTGCTGGAGCTGTGCGGCTACACCCTGAAGGACGTGGCGGCGGGGAGCATCGGCGAGCTGGCCGACCGGGTGAAGGCCTATGGCAGGGAGAAGGCGGCGGAGGCCTGCGGCGTGGGCCTGCCCACCTTGGACGATATCGTAAAGGAGCTGCTCAAGCCGGGCCGTGACCCCCGTGACGAGCTGCCCAAGCCCATCCTGCGTACCGACGTGATGGAGATGAAGGACCTGAAGCCGGGGATGGAGCTCACCGGCACGGTGCGCAACGTCATCGACTTCGGTGTGTTTGTGGATATCGGCGTCCACCAGGACGGGCTGGTCCACATCTCCCAGCTCTCCAACCGCCGAGTGCGCCACCCCTCCGAGGTGTGCGCCGTGGGGGACATTGTCACCGTCTGGGTGCTGGATGTGGATGAAAAGAAGAAGCGCATCTCCCTGACCATGAAGAAGCCCAGGGAGGGAGCGGTATGATCCTCAGCTTTGATGAGGCGGGCGACCTGCTGGACCAGATGGCGGAGGAGTTCCCGGAGGAATTTTACCAGGATCTGAACGGCGGCATCTCCCTGCTTCCCCAGGCGGTGGAGGACCCCACCGGGGAGGACCTCTACATTATGGGGGAGTACTGCAACGACATGATGGGCCGGTACATCAACCTCTACTACGGCTCCTTTGCCGCCCTGGCGGAGCAGGAGGACTGGACCGAGGAGGACTGGGAGGACGAGCTGTACACCACCCTGGCCCATGAGTTTACCCACCATGTGGAGGGCCTGGCCGGCGAGCGGGGTCTGGAGATCCGGGACCAGCTGGAGCTGGAGCAATACAAGCAGGAGTAATAAGAAAGCGGCGGACGCATCGCGTCCGCCGCTTTTTGCTGTTTTTTAGTTGCCGTGCTGAGGCACCACGGCGAAGAAGACCAGGTCCTCGGTGCCGTCGTTGATCAGGGTGTGGGAGTG
This sequence comes from Flavonifractor sp. AGMB03687, assembly GCF_017811815.1. Classification (GTDB taxonomy): domain Bacteria; phylum Bacillota; class Clostridia; order Oscillospirales; family Oscillospiraceae; genus Flavonifractor. The sequence continues at coordinate 365,487 of NZ_JADKZI010000003.1, read as the reverse complement.
GCCCTGAGGGCAGTAGTGACAGTCGCCGGGGGCCAGTTGCTCCTCCGTGCCGTCGCAGATAGCCTTTCCACTGCCGGAGAGGATGTACATGACCTCACTGTTGCCGGTGTGGGTGTGCAGGCCGATGGAGGCGCCCGGCTCCAGGCGGTTTACCATGATGCGGTTGACGCAGTCGTCCACAAACCGGCTGTAGGTGGTCTTTTCGCCCCCCTTGAACTGGGGCAGGGGAGTCTCGGAGATCTGAGAGAGGCAAATCTTCATGAAGTGGTCCTCCTTGTTATAAAATCACGCCATAGCGCTGGGCCAGCTCCTGCAGGCCCTCCTGCAGCTCCTGCCGGTCAAAGCCGGCCTGGTCCAGCTGGTCATCGGTGAGGGTATTGGCCCGGGTATAGAAGTCCACCGCCACCTCCAGATAGCGCAGGTCGTTCCAGTCGCTCTCCTGGAAGAGAAGGTCCTCGGCGCCCCCCACATCACCGGCGGCCAGCAGCTCTACCAGACGGAGGTGGAGGGCATCCAGAGCGGCGTCCTCCTCCGCGCCGGTGGGGAGGTAGTCGGGGGAGTCCTTTTTCAGCACCAGCTTGGCCAGCGAACGGGCCAGCCCGTCCACCTGCCGCAGCATCCAGTCATCGGTCAGCATGGTATCGCTCCTTTGTCAGAGTTCCCGCACCAGCTTGACGGCTACGCCGACGATGCGGGCCACCCCCTGCTCAAAGTCCCGCAGGGGAATGATCTTGGGTTCATAGTCGGGATTTTCCGGCTGGAGGATCACCATTTCCTTCTGGCAGCGGAAGCGCTTCAGGGTGGCGTCCTCGCCGTCCACCAGGCAGGCCACGATCTGGCCGTTTTCCGCTGTGGACTGCCGCCGGATGAGCACCAGGTCCCCATCCCGGATACCCGCGTTGATCATGCTGTCGCCGGTCACCCGCAGATAGAAGTGCTCCTCCGGGTCGGGTACGTCGGCTGCGGCGTAGCCCTCGATCTGCTGGCTGGCCAGAATGGGGGTGCCTGCCCGGATGACCCCCAGAATGGGGACCACCGGCTCCCGGTGAGCGGGGCAGGGAGGCTGGCGGGGGACATTGAACCCCTGCAGCCACAGCGGGTCCACCCCCAGGGAGCGGGCAATGGCGGCGGCGGTACCGATTTTGGGCTCACGCTGGCCCAGGACATAGCGGTTCAGGGTCTGGGGATTCATATTCAGCCGGTCCCCCAGCTGCTCGTAGCTGAGGCCGGACTCCTCCATCAGGCTGCGCAGACGGGCGCCGAAGGTGCTCTCCTGCTCCATACCGTTTTCCCTCCTGTCCAATTTGTGGGTCTATTCTACCACACTTTATCACCAAACACAACATGCTTCGACAAAAAATGATTGACTTCTATCTCCGTTTGGTGTTATTATAGCCGTGCAATGGAACGAAAGTTCCATATCTGGATAAGTTCATCACCAATCGGAGATTAAAAGCGGGGAAGGGAGGTTCGCGGAGGAACAAAAAAGCCTCGCCGGACGGCGAGGCAGCTTGATTGGGGACGAGGAACATAAAAAAATGCCCCGCCGCTTGGCGAGACATTTTTGGTGGAGGAGGGTGGATTCGAACCACCGAAGCGAATCGCAACAGATTTACAGTCTGCCCCCTTTGGCCACTCGGGAACTCCTCCATATGAACTTGATGGAGCTGGTGGACGGACTCGAACCCCCGACCGGTTGATTACAAATCAACTGCTCTACCAACTGAGCTACACCAGCAGACCAGCTCGTCCACAGCGAATGTTATTTTATCAGAGAGAAGACGATTTGTCAAGCGGATTGCAGAAATTTTTTTAAAAAATTTTTGGAGGAGGAGTGGGTATCCGGCCACGGGTATGGACAGAGCCGCTGCGGGACGTGCAGCGGGCGCCGCCGGCAGGATGGTGCCGCCTCTGCGGCGGGGAGCTGTATGGCGAAGAGCAGGAGGTATGCTCATGCTGCCTGGCGGAGCGAAGAGACAGAGAGAAGGGGACGTGGAATGACACTACAGGAGTTATCGGTACAATATCGGGCGGGAGCGGAGAGCCTGCGCCAGCGGGTGCGGCTGCTGGAGGGCCGGAAGACCGTGGAGACGGATGAGCACAGCCGCCGGCTGCTGGAGGAGCGGATCCGCCATTTGGAGACCATGTGGCGGGAGGCCCGGGATCTGGCGGTGCTGTGTGAGCGCTACTACGACAGGGGGTATCACTGCAATGTCCGGTACACGGTATAGAAGGGGCAAGGATTTCGCGGCGGATATGGCGGTCTATACCCAGGCCATGTCAGAGGACAACGCCGAGCAGATGGGGCGTCTGCGCCGCAACGTGATGCTGGCGCTCCAGGAGGATGTGACTCCACGGCAGCGGGAGTGCATGCTGCTCTACTATGAGAAGGGGCTCAATATGCGGCAGATCGCCGAGCTCACCGGCGTGGACAAGTCCACGGTATCCCGCAATATCAAGCGGGGAGAGACCAGGCTGCGCCGCTGCCTGCGCTATGGGGCGGGGCAGTTGCTGAAGCCCGAGGCGTGATATTTCTACAGGGTGAGATGTTGAAATCCGGGCCGGTTCCGTGATATACTTTCTTCCGAGAAACCGCGAAAATGGGCGAAGGGAGGAAGTTACCTTGGAATTGAACCTGACACAGAAGCAGATACAGACCCTCTCTCCCCAGATGATGCAGTCCATGGAGATCCTGCAGATGGGGTCTCAGGAGCTGCTGGAGTATATTGAAGAGGCGGTCCAGGAAAACCCCGTGCTGGAGCCGGAGGAGCGCTACGACCGGGCGGACGAGGGTGATCAGCTTCGCCGCAAGCTGGAGTGGCTGGAGTCCACCGACCCCCAGAACCGCTATTATCACCAGCAGGACACCGAGGAGGACGACGACCGGCTGGGCAACTACGGCACCATGGAGGACCAGGAGGACAACCTCTATTATTATGTGCTCTCCCAACTGAAGGTGCTGGACTTGCCACCGGAGGTGATGGAGGCGGGCGCCTTTTTGGTGGAGAGCCTCAACGCCAACGGCTGGCTGGATGAGCCCATGGAGGCGCTGGCCGCCGATTACGGCGGGACGCTGGAGGTGATGGAGCAGGCCTTGGCTGCGGTACAGTCCCTGGAGCCCGCCGGCGTGGGCGCCCGGGATCTGTCCGAGTGCCTGAAGCTCCAGCTGATCCGCCGCACCCCGGTGGATGAACTGGCGGTGCGTATTGTGGAGAGCCAGCTGGACGCCCTGTCCAAGAGCCGTTACGGCCTCATTGCCCGGGAGCTGAAGGCCACCCCGGAGGAGGTGCGGGCCGCCTGCGAGCATATCCGCACCCTCAATCCCCGGCCGGGCACCGGGTTTGCCGCCCGGGAGAACCTTACCTACATCAATCCGGATATCATTGTGGTCAGCTTTCCCGACCACTTTGAGCTGCTGACCAACGACTACTATTTCCCCACCCTGGGGATCAGCGGGTACTACACCCGCCTGCTGAAGGAGAGCGACGATCAGCAGGTAAAGGACTACCTGACCGGGAAGGTGAAGCAGGCCAAGTGGATGGTCCATGCCATCGAGCAGCGCCGCTCCACTCTTATGTCCTGCGCCAGCTGCATTCTGGAGCTGCAGGAGGCCTTCTTCCGGCAGGGGCCGGGCCACCTGGTACCCATGTCCCTGGCCGACGTGGCGGGGCGCATCGGCGTCCACGAGTCCACGGTGAGCCGGGCGGTGAAGGACAAGTACATCCAGTGCTCCATGGGCGTCTATCCCCTGAGCTACTTTTTCTCCCGCAGCCTGGGTACCAGCAGCCAGGACGCCGCCTCTCCCGATGCGGCCAAGGCTCTGCTGAAAAAGCTCATCGCCGGAGAGGACAAGAAAAAGCCTCTGTCCGACCAGAAACTGTGTGAGATGATGACCGCCCAGGGCTGCCCTCTGTCCCGGCGCACGGTAGCCAAGTACCGGGACGAGCTGCACATTCCCAGCACCACGGGGCGGAAGCAATATGAATGATTTTGGAGGAACCATGGGTTTTCGAGGCGTATTTTTTGACTTTGACTATACACTGGGAGATGCCACCGATGCCATCGTGGCCGGTTTCCGCTATGGCTTTGCACAGATGGGCCTGGCGGAGCCGGAGCGGGAGGCGGTGCGCCACACCGTGGGCATGACCCTGGAGGACGGCTACACCGCCCTCACCGGGGACAACCGGCCGGAGCAGCGGGCCCGCTTCCGGCAGCTGTACACCGAGAAGGCGGCCCCCCTCCAGGTGGAGGTGACCCGTCTCTTCCCCGGTGCGGCGGAGCTGCTCTCCGCCCTGAAGGGAGCAAACATCCCGGCGGGCGTGGTGAGCACCAAGCGGACCGACACCCTGACCGCTGTACTGGAGGCCAGAGGGGTGCGGCAGTACCTGGTGTCCCTCACCGGCGGCGACAAGGTGGATCGGCCTAAGCCGGACCCCCAGGGGCTGCTGGCGGCCATCCAGGAGCTGGGCCTGAAGCCGGAGGAGGTGCTCTACTGCGGGGACACCCTCATTGATGCAGAGACGGCCCACCGGGCGGGCACCCACTTCTGTGCCGTCCTCAACGGCACCACCACCCGGCAGGACTTTGAAGCCAGCGGCCTGCCGCTGGACCATGTGGCGGAGGATCTTGCCGATCTGAAGGCCTGGCTGGGGCTGTAATATTATATATAAGGTAAGAAAGCGCCGGGGCAGATGCCCCGGCGCTTTTGCATGTCTTCGGAAAACGGGCAACGGGGCCCCATTTGGGGCCCCGTTATCCTACAGAGAAAAGAGGGGAAAAAGAGGAGAAAACGAATCAATCACTTGCCCAGGCGGCGGACCATTTCCTTGGCGCAGAAAGTGGCCACGTCGTCGGCGTAGGTGCCGGCACCGAAGCCGGCGTCATAGCCCAGCTCCTTAGCCAGAGCGTGGGTGATACGGGCGCCGCCGCAGCAGAAGATGTACTTCTCGCGGACACCCTCGGCCTCGGCCAGCTCGATGAGCTCGGTGAGGTTCTGGATGTGGACGTCCTTCTGGGTCACGGTCTGGGACACCAGCAGCACGTCGGCGTTGACCTCGGCGGCCTTGCGGAGGAACTCCTCGTTGGGCACCTGAGAGCCAAGGTTATAGGCCTCGATCATCTCATAGCGCTCCAGGCCGTAGTGGCCGGCAAAGCCCTTGCGGTTCATGATGGCGTCGATGCCCACGGTGTGAGCGTCGGTGCCGGTGGAGGCGCCCACAACCACCAGCTTGCGGCCCAGGCGCTCCTTCAGGAACTCGTCGGTCTCGTCCATGCCCATGGCCTCGTCAGCCACGGTCTGCACAACGATCTCGTTGTAGTTGATGGAGTGAGTCAGAGAGCCGTACACCACATAGAAGGTGAAGGCCTCGTCCAGCTTCTGACGGAGAGCCACGTTGGGATCGGCCAGACCCATCTTCTGGGCCATCAGCACGGCAGCCGCAGCGCCCTTGTCGTCGTCCTTAACGGGCAGGGTGAAGGAGAGCTGCACCTTGCCGTCGTTCATGGTGTCGCCATAGGGTTTCAGCCGGGTCAGGTCCAGCGTGGTGTCAAGGTCCTTATCGCGAATCTGATACAGTCCGGAACTCATTTGCCGGCACCCCCTTTCATCATGGGCTCAAGGAAGGGGTTGAAGTACCCGGCGGCCTTGGTCACAACACCGTCCAGGCCCTTGCCGCCGTCGCGAGGACGCTTGATGTCGGCAAAGATGCCCCGCTCCAGGGTCTCGAAAATGCCCAGCTGCTCGATCTGGCCCAGCAGATCGGTAGCCTTGTGCAGCACGTCAGCAGCACGGTTCTGCATGATGCCGCCGTCCTTGAAGACGATCTCGCTGCCCAGGTCGTGCATGGTGCGGAAGATGTACTGGGCGTTCTGGATGGCCAGGAAACGGTCGGACAGGAAGGGAGTGTGGATAGCCTCGGTCATCATGCCCAGCAGGTGGATCTTCTGGTTGGTCAGGATGGTCACCATGTTGAACAGGGCGTCCTGAACCTGGCCGCGGAAGATGTTGCCGGTCATGAACTTGGTGGGAGGCATGTACTTCAGAGGCGCGTTGGGGAAGATCTCCCGGGCCATCTCGGCCTGGGCCAGCTCGTACAGGAAGCCGTTCTCCACGTCGGGGTCGATCTCGAAAGCGTGACCCAGACCCATCTGCTCCTCGGGCAGGCCGGCGCGCAGAGCGAAGGCCTCGTTGAGGAACTGGGAGGCCAGCACGGTGTGAGCCTCTTCCACAGCGTCAGCGGTGGTCAGGTAGTTGTCCTCACCGGTGTTGATGACCACGCCGGCATAGGCGTTGATGGCACGGGAGAAGGACTGGTCCACCAGAGTACGCTGCATGTTGATGTCGCGGAACAGGATGCCGTACAGAGCGTCGTTCAGCATCACGTCCAGACCCTCGAAGGCGCCCATGGCGGCGATCTCGGGCATACACAGGCCGGAGCAGTAGTTACACACACGGATGTAACGGCCCAGCTCCTCGCCCACCTTATCCATGGCCTCACGCATCAGGCGGAAGTTCTCCTGGGTGGCGTAAGTGCCGCCGAAGCCCTCGGTGGTAGCGCCGTAAGGCACATAGTCCAGCAGGGACTGACCGGTGGTACGGATCACGGCGATGACGTCGGCGCCCTGGCGGGCAGCGGCGGTAGCCTGCACCACGTCCTCATAGATGTTGCCGGTGGCCACGATCAGGTAGATCCAGGGGCCCTGCTTCTCGCCGCCGTGGGTGGCGATGAAGTCCTCGCGGCGCTTGCGGCGGGCGCGGATCTTGGCCAGGCTGGCCTCCACGATGGGATCCAGAGCGGCATGAATCTCGGCCTCACCATGGGTGGGCAGAGTAGTCAGCTCCAGCTTGTCGTTGGCAACGTCCTCGGCGATGGCCTGGGGATCCTTACCGGTCTCCACCATGGCGTTGCCGATCCAGAAAGCCACGCCCTGAGGCAGGGCGCCCTTCTCCATCAGGTGGTCCACCACCACGTTGGGCAGGGGCACGTCAGCGGCATCCACACCATCAATGCCCAGCAGACGGCAGATGGTACGCTCCACGGCCACGGTGGTGCAGCCGTCGATGAAACGCTGGGTGTCGTCCGCAACCCGGGAAGCGTGGGCGCGGGCCTGTTCCACCAGCTTAAAATCAAGGTTCAGCTTAGATTCCAACATCGATCACTTCCATTCTTTGTCAGTTCAAAAACGGGGGGAAGCGGATCGCCGCTACGGGCGGCGATCCGCTGTCTCCTTTTGGATTACTCCTCGTGATGAGAACGCTTGTGGCGCTCCAGGTTGGCGGGCTCCATGGACAGAGCCTGGCCGCGCTCCAGGCCGGCCACACCCATGAGCTCCTTCTTCTTCTTGCCGGTGCAGTAGTCGCACTGACAATCGGTGTAGTGCTCGGGCTCGGTGTAAGTGGTGATAACGCCCTCGTAGTTGCGCAGGATGACCTTCTTAGGGGTCTGGGAGATGACGTACTGAGGCATGACGGGAGTCTTGCCGCCGCCGCCGGGAGCGTCGACCACGAAGGTGGGCACGCAGTAGCCGGAGGTGTGGCCGCGCAGGCCCTCGATGATCTCGATGCCCTTGCTGACGGGAGTACGGAAGTGCTCCAGGCCCATGGACAGGTCGCACTGATAGATGTAGTAGGGACGCACGCGGATCTTAACCAGCTCGTTGACCAGCTTCTTCATGGTGTAGACGCAGTCGTTGATGCCGGCCAGTAGCACGGACTGGTTGCCCAGAGGGATACCGGCGTCGGCCAGACGGGCGCAGGCGGCGGCAGCCTCGGGAGTGATCTCGTTGGGATGGTTGAAGTGGGTGTTCAGCCAGATGGGGTGATACTTCTTCAGCATGTTGCACAGCTCGGGAGTGATACGCTGAGGCAGCACCACGGGGGTACGGGAGCCGATGCGGACGATCTCCACGTGGGGGATCTCACGCAGCTTGGCGATGATGTACTCCAGACGCTCGTCGCTCACCAGCAGGGCGTCGCCGCCGGACAGCAGCACGTCGCGGATCTGGGGAGTGTTGCGGATGTACTCGATGGCCTGATCGACCTGATCCACGGGCAGGCCGGCGTCGTTCTGGCCGGCGAAGCGGCGGCGGGTGCAGTGACGGCAGTACATGGAGCACTGGTCAGTGATCAGCAGCAGGCAGCGGTCGGGATAACGATGGGTCAGGCCGGGAGCGGGGGAGTCCTCGTCCTCGTGCAGGGGGTCCAGCAGGTCGGCGGCGGACTGATGCAGCTCCTTGGCGGTGGGGACGGCCTGCAGCCGGACGGGATCGTTAGGATCGCCGGGCTGGATCAGGGACAGATAATAAGGAGTGATGGCCATGCGGAGGGTGCCGAGGCAGGCCTTAACGCCTTCCTCTTCCTCGGGGGTCAGATCCACATACTTCTTCAGGTCCTCCAGAGTCTCGATGCGATTCTTGACCTGCCAGTGCCAGTCGTTCCACTGCTCGTCAGTCACATCGGGGAACAGGATCTTACGGCGGGACTCTACCATAACAAGGTCATCCTTTCTAAATCAGTGTGGGGATGCGCCATCCGCAGGCGTCAGGGACCGGAGGACCGGAACGGGGAGAAAGGGTTGGGGAGGAGGATTTCTCCGACGGAACCGGGGCCGGACGCATCGGCCGCAGAACGATCACATCAATCAGCTCATCTGTCGATGGGACAGGTAAGTCACAAGGTAAATAAGAAATATAAGGTTGATGCAGAAGCTTACAGGTACTTCTTCTCGAAGTAGGCCTTCAGCTGGGGATTCTCACGCAGCTCGGACAGGGTGATCTCGGCGTGGTCCTTGGTGTAGCCGTTGCCGACGATCATGGTGACGTCCTTGCCGCAGCCCTCGGCGCCCAGAGCAGCCTTGGCGAAATCGGTGGCCATGGAGAAGAAGTACACCACGCCGTTGTCATGGACGGGCAGGATAGCGGCCATCTCGCAGGCGGGCACGTTGACGATCAGGATGGAGACGTCGTACTCCTTGCCGTTGTTGACAGCCAGGGACTTCTCCAGAACTTCGGTGGGGTTGGTGGCGGAACCCACGATGGCGTGGTGGCACAGGTTCATGCTCTTCAGCAGGTCGGCGTCCTCCTGGCAGATAACCAGGGCAACCACGTTACCGGTGGGGCCAACGCGCTTCATGGCCTCGTAGCAGCACATCATGCCGCCCTTGCCGGCGCCGCCCAGGATCAGCACGGAGTCACCGGGCTTCACCAGCTTAGCGGTCTGGGCGGGAGCACCGGCCACGTCCAGAGCAGCCAGGGCCAGCTCCTCGCTCATGTCGTCGGGCAGCTTGGCATACAGGCCGGACTCGAACAGGATAGCCTGAGCGTCCACGTCCACGCGGTCGATCTCGGGGTGAATGGCCTTGATCTTGTTGATCTTCAGGGGAGTCAGGGACAGGGAGACCAGGGAAGCGATCTTGTCGCCCACCTTCAGGTCGATCTTGCCCTGCAGGTCCTCGCCGATCTCGCGGACGGTGCCGATGAACATACCGCCGGAACCGGTGACAGGGTTCTGCATCTTGCCGCGCTCATTGACGATGTCCAGGATCATCTGCTCGGTCTTGGCCAGGTCCTTCTCGCAGGCCTCGTAGATCTGAGTGAAGGAAGCGGAGTCGATGTTCAGTGCGGACACGTCGCACAGGATCTCATTGGAGTAGCACTCCATGGTGTTGTCAATCTTCTTGGCGGCCTGGGTCAGCAGACCCTTGGGCTCGATAACGCGGTGAGTGCCGTACTTGTTGCCTTTCTTCTGCATAGAACGTTCCTCCTGTTTCGAATTGTTTGTTTGTTGATTGGTTGGGGAGATGTATGGTTGGGGAGATAATTAAAAACAAAGGTAGGGGATCAGGCCAGGGACAGGATCTTGCGGGCCTCGTCGGGATTGGCGACCTCGCGGCCCAGCTCCTTGGCCAGCCGGACCACCTTGGCCACCAGCTCGCCGTTGGAAGCGGCCTTGTGGCCCCGCTCCAGATAGATGTTGTCCTCAAAGCCCACGCGGACGTTGCCGCCCATGACGATACCGGCGGCGGCCATGGGCCAGGCGCCGCGGCCCACGCCGGTGACGGTCCAGGTGGAGCCGGCGGGGATCTGCTTGACCAGGTAGTCCAGGTTGCCCACGGTGGCGGGGGTGCAGCCGTTGACGCCCAGAACGAAGTTGAACTGCATGGGGGCGCCGGGGACCAGACCCTTGTTGGCCATGTTCACGATGGTGTCCAGGTGGCCGATCTCAAAGCACTCGTACTCGGGCTTGATGTTGTTCTCCAGCATCCGCTTGCCGAACGCCCGCATGGTGGGCATGTCGTTGACGAAGATGTCGTCGCTGAAGTTGCAGGTGCCGCAGTCCAGGGTGGCCATCTCGGGCATCAGCTCGGTGGGCTGCAGGCGCTCCTCCGGGGTCATACCGGTGGCGCCGCCGGTGGAGGGGATCAGGATCACGCCGGGGCAGGCTTCCTTGATGGCGTCCAGCACCACGCGGAACCGCTCACGGTCCTGGGTGGGGGTGCCGTCGTCCTCGCGGACGTGGACGTGGATGACCGCCGCGCCGGCCTCGAACGCGCTCTTGGCCTCGCGGACCATTTCTTCCACCGTGTAGGGGACAGCGGGGTTATGCTCTTTGGTGACCTCTGCGCCGCAGATGGCCGCGGTAATGATAAGCTTTTCCATGACACGCCTCCTCGAAAAAATAAGCTACCCCGCCGGTAGGAGATCTCGTCCTCCGGCGGGATAGCGCTTCATGAACAAAAAAACACTACTCATGTCCGCGGGAGGGGTAACTCTCGTTCAGACACAAATAGCGCTTCATGTGACTCATGACAATCCGTGAGCGCTGGGCCCACGGCTCAGGGAGAGGGCTGTACGATTCACGTCCCCCTTCGGCGGAGCGGACATTCACAGAGTACATCGGGCTCGCCTGCCCTTATCATTGCTCTGCTACCTTGCGCTCCGCGCCTCTATCCATGCATGTTATTCACTTTTGACAAATTCACTATAACCCAGCCGGTTTGGTTTGTCAACTATTTTTTGAAAATTTGACTGCACAAATTTTTTCTATGACCCGTAGACTTTTGTGCGCTACAGCGGGACAGCGGTTACCAAATGGTAACCAGAACTGGAAGGGCAAAAACTCCGGCAGGCGGCCGGAACCGCCTGCCGGAGCAGGAAAAAATTACAGATCTGCCTGGAAGAGATCCATGAGGGTATCGTCCAGTTTGAGCAGCCGGCACACCCGGAGAGCATCCCGGGGACAGGGAGCGCCGGGAGGGGCGGGAAGGAGCCGGTAGTCCATCCGGCGGGCGATCCGCTTGCGGGGATCGTCCCCTTCGTCCCCCTGGATGTCCCGCACCAGACCGGCCACCTGGTAGTGGGCGCCGGCCACGTCGGACACGCCATCGTAGTGGGTGGTCATGAGGGCTACGCAGTCCAGGGTGCCCAGGTGACGGACCAGGGCACGGGCCAGGGCGGCGCCCTCCTGGGGGTTGGTACCGCGGGCGAACTCGTCCAGGGCCACGAAGAAGAACTGATCCTTAGTGCTCCGCAGCAGGTTATCCAGCAGGTGGACCTCCTTGCCGAAGGAGGACAGACCGCCGGCGCCCGGGCCGCTGTCGGCCAGGATGAGTGCTACCTGGTGGAACAGGGGCAGGGTGGCGGACTGGGCAAAGACGAAGAAACCGCACTGGCAGAGCAGCAGGGAGAGGACGGTGGAGCGCAGGGACACCGTCTTGCCGCCCATGTTGGCGCCGGTGATGACGGTGCAGCCCGGCTTCAGGTCCAGATCCAGCAGGGTGAAGCCCTCACCGCGCTGGGCCAGATCCTCCTCCACCTGGGGATGGCGCACACCCCGGAGGGTGATGGATTTGTCGGTGCTGAGGACGGGGCGGATGCAGTGGTAGCGCAGGGCCAGCTTGGCCTTGGCCACGATGAGATCCAGACGGCCCAGGGTCTCCATGTTGGCCAGGAAGGCCTCCTTGTGGGCCATCAGCTTGTCGGTGAGCATCCGGCGGACCTCCAGCTCCAGCTTGTCCTCCTCCACCGCCAGCACACGGCGCTTCTCCATCAGGGGAGCCCGCTTTTCCTCCTGGGTCATGCGGATGGCCTTCTCCAGCTTGGCCTTCTCCGCCCGCAGGGGGGCCAGATCGTTGTGATAGGAATTCACGATGGCGAAGGTGGGCAGACGGCGGCCCTCCGGGTCCATCAGCTCCATGGCCTCCGCCAGGGAGGGAAAGGACAGTCCGGCCATGGGGGGCAGGACGTTATAGGCCTGGACCAGCTGCTCCTGGGTGACCAGGAAGTGCTTGATCTCAAAAAGCTCCACCAGATCGAAGGGGGCGCCGGGGTCCCGGTCGAAAGAGCCCCGGATGTCGTGAAACAGGGGCAGGCAGCGGGTCACGCCCCGCAGGGCGGTGGCGGCATCCTTCCGCTCCGCCTCCGTCAGCCGTACCGGAGTGCAGCCGCAGGAGTTTTCCTGGGGGGCGGTGCTGCCGGCGTTCCACAGCTCCATAGCCAGGGAGACGTTGTCCAGTTCCTCCTCCAGGGCGGCCTCGTCTCCGGGCCCGTACCAGCGGAGCGCCCGGGCGGCAGCCTTGCCGAAGGGCGACATGGGGCTCAGCCGGTCCAGGACCCACTGCAGCCCCGCGTGCTCCCGCAGTTCATGCGTCAGTTCCATGTTGATCCTCCTTCACGTTGACCACAGGCAGGTCGATGGCCTGCCGCAGGGCGGAGATGAATTTATCCGGTTCAAAGTGCCAGCCGTAGGCCGACCAGGGGTTGGCCGCCACTGCGGCGATGGTCAGCTCCCGGCGGACGGTCAGCTGGCCGCCGCTGCGCAGGAAGAGGTCCAGCGCCGAGCGGCCCGCCAGCACATGGGTGGCGTCCTCGGTGACCAGCGTAGTGGGCGCGCCCCGGCGGGCCAGGGTCTTGAGCAGGGGGTCGGTGACGCCGCCTGCCGCCCACACCGCCAGAGGCCGGCGGGGCAGTTTGTTCCACTTGGGGCTGCCGTTCTCGTCCAGAGGCAGCTCCAGGGGGGAGCCGTCCAGCTCAAACAGGGCGAAGCGGTCCTCCACCCCTTCCAGGGCGGCCCGCAGGCCGGCCTGTTCGGGGACTTTTCGGGCAAAGAGCCAGCAGGTGTGGGCGGTCTCCGCCACCACCAGATCCATGTCCCGGTCCAGAGAGGCGCCGGTACACAGCAGGGCCACGCCCTCCACTCCGGCGCCGGCCAGGGACTTACGGCCGGCGGCGCCGTCGATCAGCACCCGCTGGGCGCCCAGCTCCATGAACCGGGCGGTGAGGGGCCGCAGCTGCCCCGCGGCAGAGGGACCGGCCAGCTGGACATAGCCGTCAGACAGGGTCCGGAAGATGGCCACCGGGCCCAGAGGGGTCATCACATCGGTGAGGTCCACCACCTCCAGGGTGGCGTCGCACAGGGTGATCATGCCCCGGGCGGTGGCGAACAGATCGCCCTGCTTTAAGTACAGGTCGGGCTTCTCCGTGCCGGTGACCAAGTCGGTGCGTTCTCCGTCCCGGCCCACCGAGGTGAGGGCCAGCCGTTCCTCCCCCAGCTCGGCCATCAGGCGGCGCATGGCGGTGGTCTTGCCCGCATTTTTGCACAGGCCGATCACGGTCACGGGCGAAGCGTCACCCACCAGCGGCGCTATCAGATGTTCCAAAATAGGGCCTCCCTTCCACAGGAAAATTGGGTCATTTTTGGGTTCGTCGAGGCCATTATAAGAGGCGCCTATCGGTTCTGTCAATGGGGGAGAGGAGAATTTCACGCCTGCAATTACAGGCGAGAAGAACAAGAAAAATGCAATATTCTGCAAAGAATCTTGCGCAATGGGAGGGCGATATGGGCTCTAAACAAGAAAGTGGTGATTACGAATAGGATAAATTTGTTTTAAATTTACAATAATACGAGATTGAGAGATGGGGAAGTAATAGGGTGCTGATTTTGCGTGAATCGAAAAGTGTGGAATAATGCAAAAAAGAAAAACCGCCTGTCCGGCGGCACGGCCGTCGGACAGGCGGAAAGAGACGGGGAAAGACTTACTGCTTGGAGAACTGATCCTTGCCTACGCCGCACAGGGGGCACACCCAATCAGCGGGAACCTGCTCCCAGGGGGTGCCGGGGGCCACGCCGTTGTCGGGATCGCCCTCAGCGGGATCGTAGATATAGCCGCACAGATCGCAAACGTACTTATCCATGATAATAACGCTCCTTATTTCATCATAAAGTCAAGCAGTACAGACCGGACAGGGGAAACAACCTTGCCGAATTCCCTGCCATGTGGTATGATACGCTTGTTACGCCACTATTTATAACACATCGGGGGACATTGTGAAAGTAGGCAATATTACCATAAATTCCGCCCTGGCGCTGGCGCCTATGGCCGGAGTGACGGACCTAGGTTTCCGGACTATCTGCCGGGAACTGGGGGCGGGCTACACCATCACCGAGATGGTGAGCGCCAAGGCGCTGTGCTATCAGGATAAGAAATCCATCCCGCTGCTCAAGCTGGGGGAGGACGAGCACCCGGCTGCTGCCCAGCTATTCGGCAGCGACCCGGCCTGCATGGAGCAGGCGGCGGGCATTGCGGCGGAGGTATCGGAAGCGGACATTATTGATATCAATATGGGCTGTCCGGTGCCCAAGGTGGCCAATTCCGGCGACGGCTCGGGGCTGATGAAGAACCCGGAGCTGGCGGTGAAGGTGGCCGAGGCGGTGATCCGGGGTGCCGGCGGCAGGCCGGTGACGGTGAAGTTCCGGCTGGGCTGGGACAAGGGCTCCATCAACTGCGTGGAGTTTGCCAAGGCCATGGAGCAGGCCGGTGTGGCCGCCGTGGCGGTCCACGGCCGCACCCGCACCCAGATGTATTCCGGCACTGCCAACTGGGACTACATCCGGGCGGTGAAGGAGGCGGTGTCCATTCCGGTCATCGCCAACGGCGACGTGTTTGAGCCCAAGGATGCGGTGCGCATCCTCAAATATACCGGGGCCGATATGGCCATGGTCGGCCGGGGCTGCTTCGGCAATCCCTGGCTGTTCCAGCGGGCCCAGGCAGCCTTGGCGGGAGAGGAGATCCCCCCTCTGCCGCCCCTGGCTCAGCGGTGCGACACGGCGGTGCGGCAGTTTGAGCTGTCGGCGGCCCACAAGGGGGAGCACATCGCCTGTCTGGAGGCCCGGAAGCACTACGCCTGGTACCTGAAGGGCGTGCCCCACGCCGGGTACTATAAGGAGCAGATCAGCCACGTGTCCACCCTGGAGGATATCTACAAGGTGACGGCGGGCATCAAACGGGATTTGAGGGACGATCCCAAACCATAAATAAGATTGCAGGCCTGAAAGGCAGGTGAGAGAAAGGCATGAAAGCGGAGTGGGAACTGGTCCAGCGTGCCAAGCAGGGGGACGAGCAGTCCTTTGCTGCTCTGGTGGAGCAGAATCAGGGACGGATCTATAATCTGGCCCTGCGGATGACGGGCAATCCGGACGACGCCCTGGAGCTGAGTCAGGAGGCCTTTCTCAACGCGTGGAAGGGGCTGGGCAAGTTCCAGGGGGACAGCTCCTTTGCCACCTGGCTGTACCGGCTGACCAGCAATGTGTGCATCGACTTCCTCCGCCGGGAAAAGCGGCGCAGTGCCCTGTCCATGACGGTCTCCCTGGACGACGAGGAGGAGGCCCGGCAGGCGGAGCTGCCCGACGAGCGCTACTCCCCCCACGTGGAGGCCGAGCGGCGGGAGCGGCGGGAGACCCTGCGAGCCGGTCTGGCCTCCCTGTCCGAGGAACACCGGCGGGTGCTCATCCTCCGGGAGCTGGAGGGGCTGTCCTACGGGGAGATCGCCCAGGTGCTGGAGCTGGAGGAAGGGACGGTGAAGTCCCGCATTGCCCGGGCCCGGCTGGCCCTGCGCAATTATTTGAAAAAACAGGGGAACTTTTTCGACTCCCCCACGTCTATAACGTGAACAACGGGAGAGAAGCTCCCGCAAGGAAAGGAGGGAACGATATGCTGAGCTGTGACGAGGCGCTGGAACTGATCAGCGCCCGACTGGACGGACCTCTCAGTGAGGAGGAGGACCACCGGCTGGAGGAACATCTGTCGGCGTGCCCGGCATGCCGGGCCCTCTCCGCTGATCTGGAGGTCCTGCACCAGGAGCTGCCCGGTCTGGCCGCCCAGCCCCCCGCCGGGCTGACGGAGCGGGTGATGGATCAGATCCACGCTTCCAAGGTGACCCCCTTCCAGGGGAAGAAACGCCAGTGGCGCTGGCGGAGCCTGGCCTCCCTGGCGGCCGTGCTGGCCATTGTGGTGGTGGGCGCGGGTACCATGAACCAGTGGCGCACCGACGGCATGCTGGGCACCGAACAGGGTGCGGGCAATGCATCGCTGGCCGTCCCTGCTTCCGGCGGCAGCGAAGAAAACGCCGCCGCAGGGGAGATCGCCCCGGCGGCCACCGAGCAGGCCCAGCCGGAGATTACCACCGGCTCCGCCCAGAAGGAAGCCGGCGGAGCGGCGGATCAGGGGGACGGACAGAGCGGTTCCGCTGGCACCCAGGACAGCAGAAGTATGCCGAGCGGCGGCAGCAGTCAGGAGACGCCGGCGACGGTGGAGCCCACCCAGATCCCTGCCAGCAACAGCGCAGACATTTATAGTGTCACGCCCAATGACCGGAATGTGCAGACGGCCACGGCCAACGGCTTTACCACCGGCAGCAGCCTGACCAAGGAGGAGGCTCTGCGCAAGCTGGCCGCCTGGCTGGGCTGGAATGCCGACGAACTGGCGGTGAGTGCGGACGGCACCATGACCGGTCCCACCGCCGCGGACGGTACCACCACCAAGCTGATCTGTGCCGGTCTCAATGAATCGGGCACCGGCTGGCTGTGCCAGCTGGAGCAGGTTACGCCCGGCCCCGACGGCACCGCCAGCTGCACCGGTTATACCGTGCCGCTGGACGGCGGAGACATCACACAACCCTAATTCAGCAAAAAAGAGCCCGCAGCAGAAGGGATTCTGCTGTGGGCCTTTTGCGTCCCAATTCGTTTCAAAAGCGGTCACATTGGTACGGCGTCCCGCCACACCTTCTGAAACTGCCGCTCTGCCCGCACCAGCCGCTGGAGCTCCGCATATTCCAGCGTTTCTTCCAACGGGCTGCGCCAGGCGGTTTCGGTCAGGTTGGCGGAGCCTGTGACCATCGTTTGTCCATCCACCAGGATCAGCTCTTGGTGCAGACCGGCGCGCATCCGAATCTGCAGTGCCGGACTTTCCCGTGCGACCAGCACTATTTCCTGACGGAGTTCCTCGGGCTGCATGCTGTTGAGGAGCAGGCAGGTTTCCACACCCTGATGAGAGAGCAATTTCAGGGAGGAGAGAAAACCGGCGTCGATCCAGGGCGTTGCAATCTGTAGGCGTTCTCTGGCGGCAGCCAGAAGGTTGAGAACCCTGCCGGCTCCTTGACCGCAGGAGAGGGAGGGAATCTGTGGGGGTGCGCTTCTTTCATGGGGCAGGACCAGTGCCTGCAGCTTGTCTTTGGCCTGCCTGTTCAGCACTTGGTTTGCCGGAACGGTGATGGACCAGGTCTTGTCGTGAATCGCGACGCGGCTTTTTTCCACTGGGGTCCACACCGCGGTATGCGTGTGATGGTTGTAGAGGATCAGGATCACCGGCAGGGAATGGGACAGCCAATAGTCCAGATGCCGTATCTCGTCGGTGAACCGGTAGCCCTCCTGGTTCTGGCGGGCAAACCAGCTGTCCCCGCATTTGATCTGAGCCGCAATGAGCTGACCGGTAGGCTTGCCGTCCAGACATAGCTCGATGTGAGCGTCGATCCCGTAGTCCTCCACCGTTTGTTCCCAAAAATCCAGCCCAGCTCTTCCGTGATGAGTTGCCCCACGCCCAAAACGCCGATCCGGGCCAGTTGACCGCTGGTATAGTGCTTATCCATTTCTGCCTCACCGTCCCGTTCTGTGGGCTACATGATAGCACAGGCTGTCTGGATTTACAACGTGGTCGGGCTGTTACGGCCCATTTTGAATGTGACGGAAAGAAGGGCTGAAGCGTATTTCAGGTGAAAGGCCCTTTCAAGTACCGGGAAAGGAGGGATTCTGTGAAGGAAGATCCTCAAGGATTCAACCGCCGGGCGGAGGAATTGCTGGACAAATATGCCGCGCTGGTCTACCGGCTGGCCTTTGCCCGCACCCGCAGCCGGGAGGGGGCGGAGGACGTGTTTCAGGAGGTGTTTCTCCGGCTGGTCAGCAAGCGTCCCAGACTGGACAGTGAAGAGCACGAAAAAGCATGGTTCTGCCGGGTGACCATCAACTGCGCCAACTCCTACTGGCGCAATCCCTTCCGCCGCCGGACCCAGCCCCTGGAGGAGATGGGGGAGCTGACGGCTCCGCCGCCGGAGGCGGGGAGCGCGCTGGATGCCTGCCTGGACAGGCTGTCTCCCGACCTGCGGGTGGTGATCCATCTCTACTACTATGAGGGGTATTCCACCCCTGAGATTGCCGGACTGTTGAAGAAGAGCGAGTCCGCCGTGCGGATGCGCCTTATGCGGGCCCGGCGGCAGCTGCGGGATTATCTGGAAGAAGGAGGGAATCCCTGTGTTTGAACACGACTACCGAAACGAGTTTGACGCGATCACCCCGGACCGGGCGTTGGTGGAACGGACCAGAGGGCGGATGAGAGCGGTTTTGTCCGGAGGGGAGCGAAGTCCCCGTCGGTTGACCCGTCGGGGGATCATAGCGGTGGCTGCCGCCGCTGCCCTCACAGTCACGGCCCTGGCGGCAGGGCCCACCATCTGGCAGGCCATTCAGAACGATTTGGGCAGCCGGGCCCCCTATGACACGGAGGTGAAGGCCGCCTGTGAGGATCAGGGCATTCGGCTCGAAGGAGTCCAAGCCCTGGCTGACGGCAGAATGGTGCGGGTCTATTTTACGGCCCGGGATCTCAATGGAAATCGGTTGGATGAAACAACGCAGATAAGGGGTACCCTGATTCGGACGGATCGGAACATCTGGCCCTACGGAAGTTACAGCGTCAGGCAGCTTTCCTATGATCCGGACAGCAGGACCTGCCTGTTTGTACTTACTGCCACTGGCAGGGAAAACGTGCCGGAAGACGCCACCCTTTGTCTGGACGTGGAGCGTTTGCTGGGAGGCTATCAATCAGTATCCCAACGGATTTCCACTTCTTCGGAACATGGCGGAATTACAGAAGAGCTGCTGCCCAGTACCCGGACGCAGGAAGGTTCCACTGTCCTGCTGCCCCAACCGGAATTGGAGAGCGCCAATGCTGCTGGAGCACCGTTTTCCATTGTGGCGGCGGGTTTTGCCGCGGACGGTAATCTCCATGTGCGGGTACGACCTGCTATCCGTACAGCTTGGCAGAACATTGTGGTCAGCGCCACCATCCTGAAGGACGATGGAGCGGGAGTGGGACATGATTTGGGAAAGGTTACTCCAATCGACGGAGATTTGGACTACTGCCTGGAGGGCTTCGGACCGGAGCAGCTGTCCCGATTGACCATGATTGAGATGACAGCCGACTATTCGCGCCTGAGTGAGCCGGTGGAAGGGGACTGGTCCCTGGAGATTCCCCTTCAGATTGTGGAAGCGGAACACATTCCCGTCTCTCTTGCGTTGCCTGCCGATCAGGTGTCAGATGGAACGGTTATGGCCCAGCGGTTGGAGCTTTCCCCGCTAAGTCTTACGCTGGTTTGTGACCAGGATACCATGTATCTGGAAGAGGAAACGCGCCTTCGTTCTGTTACGCTGGAAAAGTTTATTCCAGAGGTCCTTCTGAAGAACGGCACCACCCTTACCCCGACCTATGCAGATGGGAACAGCTGGTGGGCCACTTGGACCTTTGACCAGCCCATCGACCTGGACCAGGTGGTTTCCATTACTATCAACGAACAGACCATCCCTGTGGACAAACGCTGAACCACCCAAGGCCCCGCTGCTTCTGCGGCGGGGCCTTTTTGTTGCCTTCTGCTATCCCTCATGGTAGACTGGAGGCGAGGAAAGGCCCGGATACAGGAGGTGTTATCATGAAACCACTGCATGCTGTCTCTGTCCTTGCGATGACCCTGCTGCTGCTTCCGCCCCTGCCCGCATCCGCCAATATGGGTCCCCCGGCGGACCCCGATGTAGGCTCCTCCATTAACTTTAAACGAAACGACGCTCTGGCGGTGACCGAAGAGGTGCTGGACATCAGAGTCACCGGCTCCACGGCGGAGATCACCGCCACCTATTCCATGGTCAATAGCACCGACCAGGCGGTGTCCACCCCGGTGATGTTCCTGGCCCCCAACACCGGCGACGGAAGCGTGGAGGTAATGGCAGACGGAGTCTCGGTGCCCTGTTCCACCGACCAATATGTGCTGAATTACACCACAGAGGTAAAAACCGAGGACTGGCGCTACGCCGTGCTCACCAACAGCGATGTGGCCGATGCGGACGGACAAACCGTGGACGGCATCTCCTTCCAACTGGACTTCGGGCCGGGGGAGGCCTATGAGGTGTCCGTCTCCTCCCCCTACCGCCTGGGGGGCTATCCGGATTACGACTATAATGTGAAGCGCGGCACGATCCGGTATTACCTGGCCCCGGCGGCCATGTGGCGAGACTTTCAGGATCTGACCATTAACCTCTATCTGGACAGGGATATGCCTGTGCTGGCCGACAGCAATCTGGACTTTGAGAAGGTGGGGACGCGCACCTATCGGTACCAATCTGACACCCTGCCCGAGGGCAATCTGGAGATCCGGATAGACCAGAACTGGTTCCAGGAGTTCATCGGTGCCCTGCGCAGTCCTTACCTGTGTATGTATCTCCTATTTTTCGGGCCTGTTCTTCTGATCATCGCGGTGATCATTATCGTGGCTGTTGTCATCCGCCGGAAGGCCAGACGTTCCAGGCGG
Organism: Flavonifractor sp. AGMB03687; assembly: GCF_017811815.1. Taxonomy (GTDB): domain Bacteria; phylum Bacillota; class Clostridia; order Oscillospirales; family Oscillospiraceae; genus Flavonifractor. The sequence goes on along the minus strand of NZ_JADKZI010000003.1, from coordinate 344,589 downwards.
TGACGGTCCCTGTTCCTGTTTCTGTCAGCGGTCTATCTATGCCCCGGCGGGTACCCGCCGGGGCATTTTGCGCGATTTTTCTAAATTTCTTATTGTAACTCATGGGTGTTTCATGTATAATGGACAACAGCAGTACTCGTACTGCTGTTCGCGATTCCAAATGTAAGGAGAGGAAACAAGTTATGAGCTATTCCGTACAAAACATCCGCAACGTATGTCTGCTGGGACACGGTGGCAACGGAAAGACCTCCCTGGCGGAAAGCATGCTGTATTTGACCGGTGGCACTCCCCGGCTGGGCAATCCTGCCGACGGAAACACCGTTTGTGATTACGATCCCGAAGAGACCCGCCGCCAGATTTCCATCTCCACTGCGGTGGCGCCCATTGAGTACAACGGCTGTAAGATCAACGTGCTGGACACCCCCGGCTACTTTGATTTCTCCGGCGAGGTCATGGAGGCCATGCAGGTTTCCGACGCCGCTATCATCGTCTGCTCTGCCAAGGGCGGCATGAGCGTGGGCGCTGAGAAGGCCTGGAAGCTCTGCCAGCGCCGCAATATGCCCCGTCTGCTCTACATCTCCAAGACCGACGAGGATAACTCTGATTACAACGCCGCCTTCGATACCCTGCGGGAGCGCTTCGGCAAGAACATCGCCCCCGTGGTGGCCCCCATCTGGGATGCCGACAAGAAGGTTATCGGCTTTATTGACGTACTCCATAAGCGCGCCTTCGAGGCCGGCCCCAAGGGCGAGCGCGTGGAGATCGACGTGCCCGACGAGAAGCTGCCCGTGCTGGATGAGCTGTACGACGCCCTGAAGGAGTCCGTGGCTGAGACCAGCGAGGAGCTGATGGACAAGTACTTCTCCGGCGAGGACTTCACCTACGCCGAGATGATCCAGGGCTTGCGCCAGGGCGTGAAGGACCTGTCCCTCTTCCCCGTGGTGTGCGGCTCCGCCCTCACCGGCCTGGGCACCCGTATGCTGCTGGACATCATCGTGGAGCTGCTGCCCTCTCCCCTGGAGGGCCACCCCCTTATGGGCGAGAACGAGAAGGGCGAGCTGGACGAGTTCGTGGCCTTCCCCGGCGCTCTGCCCTGCGCCTTTGTGTGGAAGACCGTGTCCGACCAGTACGGCAAGTATTCCTATGTAAAGGTGCTCTCCGGTAACCTGAAGCCTGATATGCAGGTGGTCAACGCCCGCACCGGCGCTACCGAGAAGCTGGGCCGCCTCTATGTCATGAAGGGCAAGAAGGCCGAGGAAGTCAAGGAGCTGGAGTGCGGCGACATCGGCGCCATCGGCAAGATGGACAAGGTGAAGACCGGCGATACGCTGTCTGATCCCCGTAAGGTGGTCAAGATCGAGCCCATCCCCTTCCCCGAGCCCTGCTATTCCGTGGCCATCAGCCCCAAGACCAAGGGCCAGGAGGACAAGATTGCTGCCGGTCTTACCCGCCTGAACGAAGAGGATCTCACCTTCAACTGGGTGAACAACGCCGAGACCCACCAGATGGTGGTTTCCGGTACCGGCGATATGCAGATGGACGTCATCGTCTCCCGCCTGAAGAGCCGCTTCGGCGTGGATGCCGAGCTCTCCGAGCCCCGCGTGGCTTACCGTGAGAAGATCCGCAAGAAGGTGGAGGTCCAGGGCCGCCACAAGAAGCAGACCGGCGGTCACGGCCAGTTCGGCGACGTTTGGATGCGCTTCGAGCCCGGCGACACTGAGGAGCTCCAGTTCTGCGAGGAGGTCGTGGGCGGCGCTGTGCCCAAGAACTACTTCCCCGCCGTTGAGAAGGGCATGCGTGAGGCCGTGGTCCATGGCGTGCTGGCGGGCTATCCCGTGGTGTACCTGAAGGCCACCCTGTTCGACGGCTCCTATCACCCCGTTGACTCCTCCGAAATGGCCTTTAAGACCGCTGTGCAGCTGGCCTACAAGGCCGGTATGCCCCAGGCCAGCCCCGTACTGCTGGAGCCCATCGGCGAGCTGAAGGTCACCATCCCCGACAGCTACATGGGCGACGTTATCGGCGACCTGAACAAGCGCCGGGGCCGCGTCATGGGTATGAATCCCGACGGCGACGGAAACCAGGTGGTGGAGGCCGAGGTGCCCATGGCGGAGATGAGCCGCTATGCTATTGACCTGCGGTCCATGACTCAGGGCAGAGGCTCTTTCACCTTCCACTTTGTCCGCTACGTGTCCGCACCCCCCGCTGCCCCGGCTAACCCCACCGCCGCCGCCTCGGGGATGCCGGAAGCGGCAGAATAACAAAACACAGACGCGCCCGGGCATGGGGCGGGGGCGCTTCTTTGTTTGACGGGCCGATGTGGGCATCGGCCCCTACGGTGTCGGAGACGCTTCATTCAGTTCCGAAGTGAGGAATTGTGCGGAATACTGCATGAGCTGGAACGGGCCAGAGTGGTACCAGATACCACTCATCCGATGTTCCATGGCGGTCACAACGGGGTATTGAAGACCAGTGCGCTGGTGGGTGTAGTTGAACCAGCTGCTGATGAGACGAGTCTCCCCAACCGACTGGATCGAATAAGCCAGGTACCCTCTATGATGTTCCCCTGTCCCGGGCATGGAGAAGGCGGCAAAGAGGTCGGTGCTGGTCTGCTCTCCCCAAAACATACTGTCTGAGGTAAAGGTTTGGTCGCCCAGAAAGTAGTAAGGTGCGGTATAGGTCTGCCCGTTCTTGTCATACAGTACCCGGCCGGTCGCCTCACCACTGGGCCGCCAGACCTCGAAATCCTGATAAGCCGGCCAGATCTGAATGGACTCAGTGCCGTAGAAGCCGGGGTATTCTGCCCAGGAAAAGTGATGGATCATCATCCATCGCTCTTGCTCGCCGGGCAGTTTTACAGCCACGCTGGTGACATGCGGGGCTTCCAGGTCATTGCCGTTCATGGGTTCTTCCCTTGTTTCTGCCACCACCCGCAGGGCTCCGTCACAGGCGGCGATATCCTCGGCGGTCAGATCTTGGAGCACATAGTCGGGGAAGCCCAGCTCCAGCAGCTGCGCCTCGATCTCCTCCACGCCGCTGTGCTCGGCAGGGTCTGCCGCCTGCCAGTTCATGGGATACTTGCACCCCAGCAGCCAGCCCAAAAGGCAGCCCACCACCAGCAGAATGGTGATAGCCACGGCCACAATGCCGTCCTCAATGCGAACCGGCGCGGGGCGGACGGCGTAGCCCGCCTGGTCCAGCTGCTTGGACAGCTTCCACAGGCTGCGAAGGATGCAGATGTAGCTGATCAGAAGGGCAAGGGGCAGAATCAGCCCGTTGTATTGTAATGCCGCCAGCAGGCCGATGATTCCATACCAGACCAGCAGAGCCACAGCAGAACCGGCGTGGGGCGGCAGCCCTGCCTTTTGCTGGACGGTCCGGAACCCGCCCCACAGGCAGAGAAGCTGCATGTACGTAAGGGCCAGATTGAGCACGGTCAATCCATGGACTACGGGGGAAGAAGATGCCATGCTGAACCAGATGGTGCTGTTGAGGATCAGTGTGGCATACAGATAGATGGCGCGCAGCACCGCCAGCCCAAAGCAGAGGGACAGCCACCGGTTTTCCCGCCGCAGGGCCCGGAAGCCCAGCAGCATCAGCGTCATGCCGATGGCGGGGAGGAGGTAGTTGAGCCAAAAGAAATTCAGGGTAATGGAGGTGAGGCCGATGCCGGTGAGGATGCGCCTGGTGGCCAGCCGCCAGGGGGTGACCTCCGCCACCACATGTTCCGGCGGGGGCTGGGTGACGCTGCCTTCCAGCAGGGCTTCAAATTCCTGCTCATCCATGGACGCCCAGTCAGGTTCCCGCATATCCCTCACCTCCCAACAGTTTCCGCAGCCGCTTTTTCAGCCGGTAGAGCCTGCCCTCCACCGCCCGCTCCGTGGTGCCCAGTTCGGCGGCGATCTGAGCGGTGGGCTGTAAGTAGTAGTATTTTCGGTAAAAGAGGGCCTGTTCGTCGGGGGAGAGGCGGGCCAGGGCCTGGTTGACGGCGGCCTGCCGCTCCTGCCGCAGAAGCAGCTCCTCTGGGTTAGGTTGGGGGGACGGGGTGTTTTCGTCCAGGTCCTGGGTGCTGTGGTGGGATTGGCCGGCCCGTCGGTGGTTCCGGGCGGTGTTGCGGACCACGGCGGTGAGCCAGGCGTTCCAGCTGCCCCGGCTGGGGTCAAATTGGTCTACCCGGTCCCACACCCGCATGGCCGCCTCCGACAGGCAGTCCTCCTGGTCTTGGGGGTCCGTCACAATGGGCGCGATGATATAGCGCATCAGCGGACCGTAATACCGCAGCAGATCGTGCAGCCCGGCCTCGTCCCGCTCCAGCAGACGCTTTATGATGTTCTGCTCTTCCACACCGGCACCCCCTCTCTGTTCCATTATACACGGGGCGGCGGAAAAACCCACGGCCGATTTTCACAAAGGGATTCTTTTTGGGATTTCAGAAAACCTTCAGAAAAAAGAGAAGACAAACCGAGATGCCTATGATAAACTGAACATAGAATATCCGTATTGGAAACAAATCACCTTATTTTACCAACAAGGAGGCGTACGGAATGAAACTGGGAAAGAGAGTGGCGGCCCTTGCGCTGGGCGCCCTGCTGACGGTGTCCATGGCGGCCTGTGGCAACGGAGCCAGCAAGGGGGACGCGGCGGACAGCATCAAGGCGGCCATGGAGAAGATGAACGCGGTGAAGAGCATGGACGCCACTATGTTCATGGAGATGGACATGTCCGTCATGGGCCAGAGCATTGAGACCGACACCAAAATGGATATGTCCTGCTTCAACGACCCCGTCAAGGTGAAGGCGGACATGACCATGAGCATGGGGGCTCTGGGTTCCGTATCCATGAGCGTCTATGCCGACACCACCAACGGCGATTACACCATCTACATGTTTGACGGCACCAACTGGACCACCCAGTCCGCCGACGCCAGCCAGCTGAAGCAGTACGATGCCCAGCAGAGCATGGACCTCTATCTGAGCAGCGGCGCGGAGTACATCCATGCGGGCACCGAGGAGGTTAACGGTGCCACCGCCGATAAGTACACCGGCATCATCAAGGGCGACGCGCTGGCGGAGGTCATGAAGGCCAGCGGTGCCACCTCCTCCCTGGAGACCACCATGGGCATGAACCTGGAGGACCTGTACAGCGGCCTGGGCGACATGCCCATCACCGTCTGGATCGACCAGGCCACCGGTTATCCTGTGCGGTACTACATGGACATGACCAACGTGATGCAGACCATGATGAAGAAGGCGCTGTCCGGCGTGGAGGGCGGCGACACCCTGACCATGAGCAAGGTGGAGGTCACCATGGATTGCTCCAACTTCAACAATGTGGCCGACTTTGAGATCCCCGCTGAGGCTCTGGCGGCCTGAGACAGGAACGGAAAAATGGACGCAGCCAAAAGGCTGCGTCCATTTTTTATAGTCAAATTCAATACAAAATGTAATTCTCTTGTGAGAAATTACTTGTGGTACAGCTTATTGGTCTCATACTGGGGCTCGCAGGTGAGGCGGAGGCCCAGACGGCTGTAGGTGTGGGAGTCCACGGGGGAGAGAATAACGGAGGAGTGGGCCTCGCAGCCACGCAGGGCGGAGAGCTGATCCAGAGCCCGCTTGGCCAGGGGATTGGCGGTGGCGGAGATGGCCAGGGCGATGAGGATCTCGTCGGAGTGGAGCCGGGGATTCACAGAGCCCAGGTGGTGGACCTTCACCTGCTGGATGGGCTCCAGAGCCTCCCGGGAGATCAGGTGGTGCTCATGGTCGATGCCGGCCAGCCGCTTGAGGGCGTTGAGCAGGGTGGCGGAGGAGGCGCCCATCAGATCGGTGGTCTTGCCGGTGACCACCTCGCCGCTGGGCAGCTCGATGGCGCCGGCGGGGTTGCCGGTCTCCTCGGCCACCTGGGCGGCGGCAGCCACCACCGGGCGGATGGACACGTCCACATGGGCCTGTTGCATGACGGTCTCCAGCTTGTACACCAGATCGTCGGTGGCAGTACCGATGCGGCGGTCACACAGGGCGGTGTAATACCGGCGGACGATCTCCTGCCGGGCGGCGGCGCACACCGCGTCGTCGTCCACGATGCACTTGCCCGCCATGTTCACGCCCATGTCGGTGGGGGACTTGTAGGGACACTCCCCCATGATCTTCTCGAACATGGCGGAGAGGACGGGGAAGATCTCCACGTCTCGGTTGTAGTTCACCGTGGTCTCGCCGTAGGCGGCCAGATGGAAGGGGTCGATCATGTTCACGTCCCCCAGGTCGGCGGTGGCGGCCTCGTAGGCCAGGTTCACCGGGTGCTGGAGGGGCAGATTCCAGATGGGGAAGGTCTCAAATTTGGCGTAGCCCGCCTTCACGCCCCGCTTGTACTCGTGGTACAGCTGGGACAGGCACACCGCCATCTTGCCGCTGCCGGGGCCGGGGGCGGTGACCACCACCAGGGGCCGCTGGGTCTCAATATAGTCGTTCTTGCCGTAGCCGTCATCGCTGACGATGAGGGAAATGTTATGGGGATAACCGGGAATGGGGTAGTGCAGGTAGGTCTTGACGCCCAAGTGCTCCATCCGGCGCCGGAAGGCGTCGGCAGCAGGCTGGCCGGCGTACTGGGTGATGACCACGCTGCCCACCAGCAGGCCCTGGCCCCGGAAAGCGTCGATGAGGCGCAGCACGTCCACATCGTAGGTGATGCCCAGGTCGCCGCGGACCTTGTTCTTTTCGATATCGTTGGCGCAGATGGCGATGACCACCTCCACCGAGTCCCGCAGCTCCTTCAGCATGCGGATCTTGCTGTCCGGCTCAAAGCCCGGCAGCACCCGGGAGGCGTGATGGTCGTCAAAGAGCTTGCCGCCAAACTCCAGGTAGAGCTTGTTGTCAAACTGGCTGATCCGCTCACGGATGTGCGCCGACTGGAGCTCCAGATATTTCTGATTGTCAAAGCCGATTTTATCCATTTCCGGTCTCCGTCCCTTCTCGTGTCATTTTTTCATTCAACGGCTATTGTACCACAATTGGAGGCTGGTCTGTAGGTTTTTTTCGCGTTTTACGAAATTTTGGCGAAAGTGTTGACAATGGCGTCCTACACCTGTAGTATGTAGATGGATACTACAGGTGTAGGAGGGCTTGCTATGAAGCTGAGCGAGAAGGAGTGGCGGGTGCTGGATGCGTTGTGGGATGCGCCCGAGGGGCTTTCCCTGGGGGCGGCGGTGGAAGCCCTGCGCCCCGCCACCGGCTGGAGCCGCAACACGGTGCTCACCTACCTGACCCGCATGGAGGCCAAGGGTTTGGTGCACATTGACAAGGAGGAGACCCCACACCGCTACCGAGCGGGGGTGGACCGGGAGTCCTGCGCGGCGGAGGAGCGGCGGGGCCTGCTGGAGCGGGTATACCAGGGCTCGGCGGGCAAGCTGGTGGCCGCCTTTCTGAAGGAGGAGAAGCTCACCGCCCAGGAGCGGGAGGAGCTGAAGCAGCTGTTGGACGACATGGAGGTATGATCCATGGAAAACATCTGGGCCTTTTTGGAGCAGACCCTGGCCGCATCCCTGACGGCGGCGGTGCTGCTCATTGCCAAGCGGCTCTTTCTGGATAAATTGTCTCCCCGGTGGCAGTATGGGGTGTGGGCCATTCTGGCCATTCGACTGCTGCTGCCTGCCGGGTTCTTTGGCCGGACCCTGATTCCCGGCCTGGATGTGGCGCTGGAAGCAGCCAAGACCGGGGCAGAGAGCTCCCTTTCCTCTGTCCTCACCGACCCCTATGGGCTGACGGAGGTTCTGGCGCCCATTCCTCTGGTGCGGCTGGCGGGGCCGGTCAGCATCACCGACTGGCTCTTTTATCTCTACGCTGCCGGAGTTGCGGTATGCCTGCTGCGGTGCCTCCACTGGTGCAATCCCCTGCTGTGGTACTGCTGGGACCAGGCCCAGAACGACAGTGAGGCCCTGTGCGACCAGCGGGTGCTGGAGCGGCTGGAGGGGGAGGAGCGCCGGGAGTACGGCGTGATCCTCCTGTCCATGGCGGACAATCGGTATGCACGCGCACCCGGCACCACCTCCATGGCCAACGGCGGAAAAAACATCAAACACCGCATCGGGGCCATTGCCCGGTTCAAGCGCTACCCCCAGGGAGTGGCTCTGGGTTCCTGGTGCGTGGCGGTGGTGCTGGCGGCGGCCTGCCTGGTGGGGACCAGCGGGGCGGTGGAGATGCCCGAACAATGGGCAGCCGATTCCGTGTCCCTGGCCAGGGCCAGGATGAACCGGGCCACCACGGTGGCCGGAGCCCTGGACACCTACGCCAAGGCTATAATGGAAGACAGCCCTATTTATTTGATGATGGCCGCCCCGGAGGAAGCGCAGGGAGAACTGTTTGCAGCTGCCCAGGCCCGGAAAGGGCTGGATACCCCCTATCCGCTGGAGCTGCTGGGTATCGAGAAAGAGGACGGCGTGCAGGCGGAGTGGGCAGTCTACAACCTGCTGGAGGGGGCGGATGGGAACTACACCGGCCTGTTGGTGCTGGACGCCTATACCACCTGGTTCGCCCACTCCACTGGGGACTTCCAGTCGGTGGCGGTGTCCCAGCCGGTGCGGATTGTCCGGGAGGGGAACTTCTGGGCGGTGGAGCCTCTGGAGGATTGGACAGCTGTGGATCCGGAGTGTACCCTGGCCACCCACGTCAATTCTGTTCTGCCTGCCCTGACCTATACGGCCCAGGTGGAGGATTTCCGGGTGGAGATTAACTATCAGTACCTGTTGCAGGTGGATAACCGGGTACAGGTGGACGACACCGATTTCTTCGGCACATACAGCAGCGATCGGCTGGATACGGTGCCCAAGCCTGCCGCGCTCTTTACCGACTACTACCGCTCTGCCGGCGGCCGGACCTGGAAGGGGGAGGAGGAGATCTCCCTCACGGTCTGGTATGAACCCCTGACCAGGGAGGAAGCGGAGGCGGGAGAGATCCCTGAACAGTTTGGACACCGCTCCGTCCGTACGCCGGAGGAGCACGGACTTGGGGGCGGAGGCGGCAGCGATTCCACAGGCTGCGACCACCAGCAATCCCCCGCCGCTTTGGCGGTGAGGTTCCAATACAGAGACCAGGTATACAACGGTATTGCCTGGCCAGAGGAGGTGGCTCCATGACAGACACACAACAGCTCCGCTCTGCCCTGACCAGGATCATCTGGGGCTATGTATTTCTTTACCTGGACCTCAACCTGGGCGTGAATGGGCATAGTTTGAGTGTGCTGCCCAACTGGGTCAGCTATCTGCTCTTTTTCTCCGCCATCGGACTGCTGGAGGGGGAGGTGCGGGACCTGCCCCTGCTGAAACCCTTCTGCGTTCTGCTGGGGATCGCAGAGGGCGTGAACTGGCTGGGGGTGCTGCTGACGGGGGAGACCGTGCTTTACTGGTTTTATCTGGTATACGCACTGGTGATCTGCATCTCCATCTACTTCAACTTCCAGATGCTCACCGATGTGGCCGCTCTGGTGGAGGCCCGGAACATCGATGCGGGCGCGCTGCGCGGAGTCCGCAACGGGGAGGCGGTCCTGCGGGCCGTTACGATGCTCCCTCTGCCCTGGCAGGAGTGGGAACTCCTGTCCGCCCTACTGGCGCTGGCCGGCATAGTGATGTGCCTTTGCATGATAGGCTTGCTTATCCGGGCCCGTAAAATGTGCTGTGAAGGGACGACCTGAATACAGGTCGTCCCTTTTTTGTAACCAAATCGTCATTGACAGATTGGTCTATAAACTGTAGACTACAGATGAGGACGACAAGTAGTAGACCAAAGGAGGAACTACCATGAGCGACTGGAAGCTGGGGGCGGTGGAGTCCCGGTTTGCCGATCTCATCTGGCAGGGGGAGCCCATGAGCTCCACCCAGCTGGTGCGCCGTGCGGAGGAGGTGCTGGGCTGGAAGAAGTCCACCACCTATACGGTGCTCAAGCGGCTGTGCCAGCGGGGCATTTTTCAGAATCAGGACGGGGTGGTGACCTCCCTGGTGTCCAGGGAGGAGCTTTACGCCCGCCAGAGCGAGGAATTTGTGGAGGAGACCTTCTTCGGGTCCCTGCCCGCCTTTTTGACCGCCTTTACCCGGCGGAAAAAGCTGTCCCTGGAGGAAATTGAGCAGTTACAGCAGCTGATCGAAGAGAATCGGGGGTGAGCTGACATGACGGCCTTTTTGTCCCAAACGTTCCTGCCCGCCCTGTTCAACATGAGTCTCACCGCGGGCATTGTGATCCTGTGCGTGATCGTGGCGCGTTTGTTTCTGAAGCGGGCCCCGAAAATCTTTTCCTACGCCCTGTGGGCGGTGGTACTCTTCCGGCTGTTGTGCCCGGTGTCCCTGCCCTCCGGCTTCTCCCTGTTGGGGGCCCTGGACGCCCCCGCCAAGCAGGCCAGTCCGGTGGTGAGCACTGTCACCTATGTCCAGCCTCCCCGACCGGTGGAAGAGGTGCCCCAGTCGGAGCCCCTGCCGTCAGAGCCTGACACCTCTGAGCCTGATCCGGTGACACCGGTGACGCCGGAAGCGTCGATGGACTGGTCCGCCGTGGCCGCCTGGGTGTGGCTGGCGGGGGCAGCGGGTATGGCGGGGTACAGCATCTTTGCCCTGCTCCGTTTGCGGCGCAGACTAGTGGGCAGTCTGCATTTGAGGGACAATATCTACCTGGCCGACCACATTTCCACCCCCTTTGTGCTGGGGCTGGTACGGCCCAAAATCTATCTGCCCTCCACCCTGACCGAGGGGGAGATGGGCTACATCATCCGCCATGAGCAGTACCACATCCGCCATCTGGACCATGTGGTGAAGGTGGTGGCCTTCGCCGCCCTGTGTCTCCACTGGTTCAACCCCCTGGTGTGGGCGGCCTTTGTGCTGGCGGGCAAGGACATGGAGATGCGGTGCGATGAGGCGGTGGTGAAAGAACTGGGAGAGAACGTGAAGGCGGACTACTCCGCCTCCCTGCTCACCCTGGCCACCGGGCGGCTCACCATCGCAGGTACTCCTCTGGCCTTCGGGGAGGGGGACCCCAAGGGGCGCATCCGCAACCTGCTGCGGTGGAAGCGGCCCCGGGTGTGGCTGTCCGCCGTGGCCTGCATCGCCTGCGTGGCGGTCATCGCCGCCTGCGCATCCAACCCCGCTGAGGAGAGCCGTGAGACGCCCATCGGCAACAGTGGACCGTATCGGAGCATGGAGGACTTTGCCCAGAAAACCATGGAGCAGGTCAAAGAGGTGACCTACCACAGATTCTCCAATGAGACGGTCGCTGATGAGGAGGCCACTGCTCAGGTCACCGGCACCAAGGTGGCCTGGCTGGAGAAACAGGGGGAGCTGGAGGGGCTGGCCCCCGAAGGTACCCTGGAGGCCTGGACCTTCAACTACCTGGTGCAGTTGGATGTTCCCCCCGAAGAGGTTGCACTGGTAGGCGGCATGTACGAGGAGGACGGCTGGTTTGACCTGGAGGGCCAGGGGGGCCACAACATCATCTCCCTGCGCTACCCCGACGGCAGCTATAATGTTCTCTATGATCAGCCGGTCAACGACAATCTGGATTTCTATGGCTATCACAACAGCTATGAGGAGGCCATCTACGACTGGTATGTGACCGACCAGGGCCTGGACCTGCCTCTCTATGTGGAGGACTGGAGCAATCAGATTACTTATCCCGAGACGTACCAGGGCACTTTGCCGGTCCATCGCTACGACGGGGACGGCTGGTACCTCTACATCCCAGTAACGGCGTGGAAGCAGTACAAAGGCGATGGGAACAACTGGGGGTGGCGGTCGGAGTACCGCGCCTCTTCCACCATACTGAAAGTCAACCGGATTACCAGCGATACCATGGACGTACTCCCGGCTCTCTACCGGCAGGCGGGCTATGAACCTGTGGATGAGGCCCAGCGGGTGTGGAAGCAGGAAAGCGGCTTTATTATCATGTACCGGTATCTGGTGGATGGGGCAAACGGACAGATCTGGGAGATCGACACCTGCTGCCCGGTGAGCAAGGCGGACGAGTATCCCTATATCGCCATTGAGCCCCAGGTGCTCCAGCTCATGGCGGAGAGTTTCCGTGCCTATGACGTTGCGTGGACGGCGGAAACGGTGGAACCGGAGAGCGTGACCCAGGCCAAGGAAGACCTAAAGCTGGCAGCAGAAGGAGAGATGGAGCTGATCCACAGGACCGGCAGCAGCGTACAAGGCCTGGTGGTCAATCCGGAGGTCCTTTCGGTATTGTCCGGCCTGACGGACCTGACTTGGGAAGTGGTGTCGCCCGAGTGGTACACCATGGAGGAGGAAGACTGGCCCCAGTCCCTCTTTACCCGACCCAATACAGCCAGCGTGATTTTAGATCAGGAGCAGGGCTGGGGCTTCTGCTTCTGGCTCATGACCGACTCGGGGACCAACCGGGTACGGGTGGACTATGGAGTGGACGGAAAGGCCACCACTTTCTATCTGGAGAGTGGTCAGCTCTATCTCTACCTGATGGCGGTACAGGAGAATCCCACTGTGGAACTCCACGATCTGGACGATGACGGGATCTATGAGGCGATGGCTTGGCCTACCGGCGAAAAAAGAAAGCTGATGATCTACGACTATTACGAGGATGAGCTCCACAAGATAGACATTGCCCAGGAAGTGGGGGCGGAGTTTGCCGACTACACCGGCCTGATGGGCAATATCCAACGGGAGTATAGCAACATGGTGGAGGCCGATGTGGATGGAGAAGACGGAATATACCGGTACAAGGACGGGACGCTGACCTATGTCTGCACCCTGGAGGAGGCGCTGCGGAAGCTATGACAGGAACAGAAACGGTCCATCAACTGTGGCTGGACGATGAGGGCCGCATCGTCTCCTTCCACCCCATGGAGGACTGGCGGCTGCTGGCCTTCCGGGATCACGGGCATTTTATGGGGTTTCTCCAAGACTTGCAGCAAAAGGGATATCGCTTTCAATAACAAAAAGGGGACCTGCCGGCTGGCAGGTCCCCTTTTGTTATAAACTGATTTACTCCGTGGCAATGTGGCTGCGAATGCGCCCGATAATCATGTCCATGGCCACCTGGTTGCGGCCGCCCTCGGGCACGATGAGGTCGGCGTACCGCTTGGAGGGCTCCACAAATTGCTCGTGCATGGGCTTGACGGTGGTGAGGTACTGCTGCACCACCGAATCCAGGGAGCGGCCACGCTGCTTCACATCCCGCATGATGCGGCGCAGGATGCGCACGTCGGCGTCGGTGTCCACGAAGAGCTTGATGTCCATCCGCTCCCGCAGGGCGGGCTCCACAAAGATGAGGATGCCCTCCACCAGAATGACCTTGGCGGGGCGGACCTCCACGGTCTCGGCGGCCCGGTTGTGCATGGTGTAGTCGTAGGTGGGGCTGTAAACCGTCTCCCCCCGGCGCAGGGCGTCCAGATCGTCCACCAGACGCTGGGTGTCAAAGGCGTCCGGGTGGTCGTAGTTCAGCTTGCACCGCTCCTCGTAGGGCATGTCGTCGTGCTGCTTGTAGTAGTTGTCGTGGTACAGGATGGAGACCGAGTCCCCAAAGCGCTCCTTCAGACCCAGGGTCAGGGTGGTCTTGCCCGAGCCGGTACCTCCGGCGATGCCGATGATCATGGTGTCCATTTCGTCCGCTCCCCCGTTTTTTTTTCAGTATACCACAAACTGCCCGGATGGTACAGGCCATCCGGGCAGTTTGCTATTCCTCTTCATTTTGAAAGAGCAGCCGGTAGTCCCCCGCCTCGTGGAGGTAGACCGCGTCCAGATCCTCGTCGGCCCAGGCCGGGTCGAAGGGGAGAGAAAATTTCACGCAGGTGCCGCAGGAGGCGGACAGCTTGCGGGGCACCGGCATCATCACCGCCCCGTCTCCCAGGCTCTTCAGCTTCTTATGGAAGGAGAGGGCCCCGAAGTGGGTGTGGAAGGTGGCGATGTGCTCCTTACTTGGTGATGGTGAGCTCATAATCCTCGCCAACCTCTTTCCAGGTCACCTGGTAGCCGTTGTTGGTGGCAAACCGGCGCACATTCTGGAGGGGAGTTTCGTTGTCCACCAGCACCACCAGGGGGGTGCCGTTTTTCAGGGCGTTCTTGGTCATGAGCACCGGCTCAGGACAGGAATAGCCTCTGGCGTCCACTTGATTCATACCGTTCACCTCACGCTTTCTTGGTGTTGCCCGCGCCGATGGCGCAGACCAGGACCAGACCGATGATGACAGCTACCTTACCGGCAAAAGTGGGGCCGTCGGTGGAGGAGGCCAGGCCGAAGTTGTGGCAGAAGGCGGCGCCTACCACCATGCCCAGCACGGCCACGGAGGAGTCGCTGTTGCCGCTGCCGGAGAGGATGAGCTGACGCAGGGGGCAGCCGCCCAGCAGCACGGAGCCCAGACCCACCAGAACCATGCCAAGCAGGTTCCACAGACCGTCGGTGTGGGCCACGGCCTGACCGGCAAAGCCGGGGTTGAAGCCGCCGCGGAGACCGGCGGCGCCCACGATTAGGTTGCCCACCAGCACGGCCACGAAAATGGCCACAAAGCCCATGAGCAGGTGGAAGTCCTTCAGCATCATGGCGTCCCGGATGCCGCCGGCCATGCACAGACGGCTGCGCTGGGCGATGGCGCCCACCACCAGACCGGCGATGAGAGCGGCGGCGATGGGGGCCCGCATGGAGCCGGGGCCCTCAGTGGAGAAGAAGATGAAAGCGGGAGCAGCGATCACCAGGATGAGCAGGCCCACATTGACGGCGGGCATGAGCACGCCCTCAATTTTGGGCTGGGGCTGGGACTTCTTGAGGGAGAAGCCCTTCTTCAGGAACAGAGTGCCCACGAAAATGCCGATGATGAAGCCGATGAGGCCCAGGATGGCGTTTCCGTCGCCGCCGCCCAGGCGGATGACCATCCGCAGGGGGCAGCCCAGGAACATGAGGGCGCCCACCATCACGCAGAAGCCCAGCACGAACCGGGTCATGGGGGAGGAGCCGCCCCGCACCTTGAACTCCTTGCCCGCCAGGGCCATGATCATGGCGCCCAGCACCAGACCGATGATCTCGGGGCGGATGTACTGAACAATGGGGGCCCGGTGCATCCCCACGCCGCCGGCGATATCACGCAGGAAGCAGGCGATACAGAAGCCCATGTTCACCGGGTTGCCCAGGGCAACCAGCACCACCGAGGCGATGCCTACCACCAGACCGGCCAGAATGACCGGCAGGTGCTCTTTGAGCTTTGTCACACACAACACCTCACAAAATTTTCAGGAAAGCTAAAATTTCTTTCTCTGAGGTGATTATAGTCCCCGCAGCCGAAAATTTGAAATACGAATTTTCCATAAATCAAATGAAAGATATAGAAAAAATCTATAAAGAGAGCTATACTGTAGGGCAGAACAAAAAGCAGGCGCGCCGCCAGGGCGGCACGCCTGCTTTGGGATGGATTATGGTTTGATGTGGACCAGTTTTTCCCCTCTGGGTACCACCGCACCGATGGCGGCGGCGGGTACCCCGGCGTCCGCCATCCGGGCCAGCAGGTCGGACAGCAGGGACTCCGGCACGCTAAGCAGCAGGCCGCCGGCGGTCTGGGGGTCATAGAGACAGTCCAGTACCTCTCGGGGGACGGTGGAGTCCTCCAGGGTGTCGTCGGCGGTGAAGTCCATGTTGCGGTAGGCCCCGGCGGGGATGATGCCGTCCCGGGCCAGCTCCAGGGCCTTGGGCACGATGGGTACCTTACCCGCCCACAGCTCGATGGTGTTTCCGCAGCCCTCGGCCATCTCCTTCACGTGGCCCACCAGGCCGAAGCCGGTGACGTCGGTGCAGGCATTGAGGGCAACCGGGCCCACCGCCTGGGCGGCGTACTTGTTCAGGGTAGTCATCAGTTCCACCATGTGCTTGTAGTCGGTCTCCTCCAGCAGCTCCGCCTTGGCGGCGGTGGAGAGGATGCCGGTGCCCAGCGCCTTGGTGAGCACCAGAATGTCCCCCTCTTTGGCGCCGCTGTTGGTGAGGATGCGGCTGGGGTGGACCAGTCCGGTGACGCACAAGCCGTACTTGGGCTCCTGGTCCTCAATGCTGTGGCCGCCGGCGATAACCGCACCGGCCTCCAGCACCTTGGAGGCGCCGCCGGCCAGAATATCGCCCACCGCCTCCACCGGAAGGCAGGAGGGGAAGGCCAGCAGATTCATGGCCAGGGTGGGCGTGCCGCCCATGGCGTATACGTCGGAGAGAGCATTGGTGGCGGCGATCTGACCAAAGGTATAGGGGTCGTCCACCACCGGGGGGAAGAAGTCCACCGTCTGGATCATGGCTACGTCGTCACTGACCTTGTAGACGGCGGCGTCGTCGCTGGAGTCATAACCCACCAGCAGGTTGGGGTCCGCCGCTTTGGGCAGGCCCGACAATACATTCCTTAGGACACCCGGCCCTATTTTGGCCCCTCACCCACCGGCCGTGGTCATGGCGGTCAGGCGCAGCTTCTCATACGGCATCTCATCACCCCCTGTTGATTTGGTACCAACAGTGTAACCCATTCCGGGAGAAAAAGCAATCGGAGGCTTATCATGCAGCTGAAACAACTGGAAGTCTTTGTACAAGTGGCCCGCCAGCGCAGCTTTTCCAAGGCGGCCGAAGCCCTCTATCTCACCCAGCCTACCGTCAGTGCCCATGTGGCGGCCCTGGAGGACGAACTGGGCACCCAGCTGGTGGTGCGCTCCACCAAGGAACTGCGGCTCACCGTCGCCGGGCGGGTGCTGAGCCGGTACGCCGCTGAGATCCTGGGACTGTGCCAGCGGGCGGCCCAGGATGTGCGCACCGCTGCCTCCTCCATCTCGGGCACCCTGTCCATCGCCGCCTCCACCGTGCCCTCCCAGTACCTGCTGCCCCAGGTACTTCCCCTGCTGCGGCAGCGGTATCCCGAGGTGTTTTTCCAGATCCGCCAGGGGGACAGCGGACAGGTCACCCAGTGGATGGCGGAGAACGGGGCGGAGCTGGGACTGGTGGGCGCCCCGGTTCAGCGGGTGGGGCTTTTGTGCGTACCCTTCTTCACCGAGCGGCTGATCATCGCCACTCCCAACACCCCGGAGTACCAGGCCCTGCGGGGTCAGATGACCCCCGACGTGCTGAAGCGTTCCCCATTTCTGGTGCGGGAGCCGGGCTCCGGTACCCGCAAGCAGTCCGAGCAGTACCTGAAGGGCATAGGGGTGGAGCCCAAGAGCCTGACCCTGGCGGCCCAGTTGGAGAGCACCGAGAGCATCCTCCGGGGGGTGAAGAACGGTCTGGGCATCTCCATCCTGTCAGGCTGTGCCGCCCGGGAGGCGGCAGAGGAGGGGAAAATCCTGGTGTTTGCCCCGGAAAGTCCCCAGCTGGAGCGGCAGTTCTACCTGCTCTACCGCCGGTCCAGCCCCCTGTCCCCGGCGGCGTCCATGCTGGTGGAGGAGTTGCTCTACTTCTACCGGGACGGGGTATAAGTGGCGCACCGGACGGCCTGTCCATGCATACCCTGAGAGTGAGAAACTTACTCTTGGAGGGTCATTTATGGAAGCAGAGGCAAGAATCTGTTATTACTTAGGGGCCAACACGCCGTCGGGTTTTTACTCCCTGTACGACCAGCTCATCGACCCCGAGACTGCCCGGGATGTGCGCATCCTCAAGGGCGGGCCGGGCTGCGGCAAGTCCACCCTCATGAAGCAGGTGGGCGCGGCTCTGGAGGAGCGAGGCTACGCCGTGGAGTACATCCGCTGCTCCGGCGATCCCGACTCCCTGGACGCGGTGGTCATCCCCGCCCTGGGAGCGGCGGTGGTGGACGGCACGGCCCCCCACGTGGTGGAGCCCAAATACCCCGGCCTGGTGGAGAGCTATGTGGATCTGGGAGCATGCTATGACCGGGCCGCCCTTCAGGCGGTGGGCCCGGAGCTGAAGGGGTGCATGAAGGGCTACAAAGCCTGCTACAACAGGGCCTACCGCTGCCTCACCGCTGCCGCCCAGCTGGAGGAGGACGTGCGGGCGCTACTGGTCACCCCCGCCCTGGAGGCCAAGATGGCCAAGCGGGCCAGAGGCATCCTGTCCCGGGAGATCAAGGGGGCGGGGGACCAGGCCGGACGGGCGGTGCAGCGCTTCCTGGGAGGTATCACCTGGCAGGGTGTGCTGCGGGAGTACGGCACGGTGGAGACCCAGTGCAGCAAGGTCTACGAACTAAGCGACACCTACGGCCTGGCCCACACCATGCTGACCTGTCTGGCCGCCGGGGCCATGGCGGCGGGCCACGACGTGGTGGCCTGCCCCGATCCCCTGTTCCCCGACCGGATGGCCCATCTGCTCATCCCCTCCCTGTCCCTGGCTTTCGTCAGCACCACCCCGGAGCTGCCCTGGCCCCATCGGCCCTACCGCCGCATCCGGCTGGACGCCATGGCGGACGGCGAGCTGCTGCGGCGCAGCCGGGCCCGGCTGCGGTTCTCCCACAAAGTAACCGCCGCCCTGCTGGAGGAGGCGGTGGACGCCTTGGGCCAGGCCAAGGCCATGCACGATGAGCTGGAGGGGCTCTATAACCCCCACGTGGACTTTGACCAGGTCCATCAGCGGGGGGAGGAGATCATTGAGGCCTTCCTGGCGCTGGAGGGCTAACCAAAACAAGGGCCGCCGGAACCGGCGGCCCTTGCCTTATGTGGTTTGATTTTTCTGGGACTGACTGCCAAAGTAAAAGGCGATCACCACCGAAAAGATGGTGAGGAACTGATCAGCGGCCAAGCGGCCGGAAATGGACAGGTGGAGAAAACCCAGGGTCAGAAGCAGGGTGACCAGATTTTGGACCTGCATCATGCAGTGCAGGAGCTGTTTCACAAAAAGCACCTCACAGGAAAAGAATGGCGGAGCATGGCCCCGCGCTCCATCCTATGCAGGGCTTATTCGTTCAGCAGCTTGTCCAGCTCGGCCAGGGCGCTGTCCAGCAGCTTGCCCACCGGCAGCTCGGCCACGCCGGCCACGATGTTGTCGCACTGATTCATGGGGATGAGGATCTTTTTGGCCCGGGACTGTCCCACTGCCAGAGCCATGGCCGGGGAGATCTCACCCAGCAGGGCGTCGGCAATGACAATGCCCAGAGGCCCCAGAATCACGTCGGCCTTACGGCAGGCTACCAGCAGGGCGTTTTCTCCGGTGGCACCCTGTACGGCGCCGCCCTTCATCATGGCCGACGTGGCCATCGTGTTGGTGCCGACGGAAAAGACCTTCAGCTGGGGGTAACGGGTGGTAATGGCCCGCACCAGCTGCTGGCCGATCCGACCGCCCTGGCCGTCTACTACCAGAATTTCCATAAAAATCCTCCCAATCCTTTGCTGAGCATGTGTTTTCTCTCATGATAGCACAGGAAAAGGCGGCACACAATAAAAAAGAACGGGGAGCGCCAATGGCGCTCCCCGTTGTGCACGGAGCCGGTTGGTGGGATCAATTTATGGGGCTGCTTAGAAGAACAGACCCCACAGCAGGAAGCCGCCGCAGGCCACAACGCCGGTGAACAGCAGAACGATCACCAGATAGCCCATGACGTTGCGGGCGGACAGACCGGCGATACCCAGGGCAGGCAGAGCCCAGAAGGGCTGGATCATGTTGGTCCACTGGTCGCCCCAGGCAATAGCCATGGCGGCGCGGCCATACTCGATGCCCATCTCGGTAGCGGCGGGCATGACGATGGGAGCCTGAACGGCCCACTGGCCGCCGCCGGAGGGAACGAAGAAGTTGATGATACCGGCGGACAGGAAGGTCAGCACCGGGAAGGTGACATCGTTGGACACGTTGGTGAAGAAGTTGGCGATGATACCGGCCAGGGAAACGCCGTCAGCGTTGGAAGCCACCATCAGGCCCATGATACCGGCATAGAAGGGGAACTGGAGCAGGATGCCAGCAGCGCCGGCAGCGGCGTCGCCGATGGCGTCAACGTACTTGCGCAGGTCGCCGTGGAGCAGAATGCCCAGGAACAGGAAGATCATGTTGACGATGTTCAGGTCCAGGTTGAAGCCCTTCTGCACGAAGTAGTACACGATGTAGGCAAAGCCCAGCACCAGGGTGATGACCCACAGGATGCGGCTGTGCTCGATCTTGTCAGCGGGGGTCTCGATCTTGTACTCCCGCTCCTTCTCGTCCACCAGCAGGGCGGGATCCACCACGATGGTGTGATCCTTGTCGGGGTGCATGGCGTAGTTGACGAAAGGCATCAGCACCAGAATCACGCCCACCATCAGCAGGTTCATGGGATGGAAGATGGTGGCGCTGGTGGGAGCGTAATAGCTGACACCCAGGATCTCGGTACCGGCCTCGGCGCCGATCTGCAGGGGGATGGAGCCGGACAGACCGGCGTGCCAGATCACGAAGCCGGAGTAAGCGGCGGCGATCAGCAGGGGATAGTCCACATCCTTCACGCGCTTGGCAACCTCGCGGGCCAGCAGAGCGCCGGCGATGAGGCCAAAGCCCCAGTTCAGCCAGCAGCAGATGGTGGACACAAAGGTGGTGATCAGGATAGCGGAGCGCTTGTTATGAGCCAGGGACGCAATGGCGCCCAGAGCACGCTTACACACCTTGGCGGAAGCCATGGCGGAGCCAAGCACCAGCACCAGAGCCATCTGCATAGCGAAAGCCAGCAGGCTCCAGAAGCCGTCCTTGGTAGCACCCTTGCCGCCCCAGGCCCAGATCAGTTCCAGGGGACCCTGCTGGGTACCGGCCATGGCGGCGATAAAGACCACGATGGTCAGGATGATGGCGAACAGGAAGGGATCGGGCAGCCAACGGTTGACCACACGAACACACCCGTTCGTGAACTTTTTGAACATTACGATTTCCTCCTCACTCTCACACGTTCACACAGGGACACACATGATCTCACCAAACACACTGGCATTATAGTAAGTACCCCCTGTCATGTCAACAGGGACCGGGTAGTTTAGTGGAAAATGACGAAAAATGAAAATAAGCCATAAGAAGTGAAAATGGAAAAGAAATCACACGATTAGGACAAAAAAGCACCGGTCTGTTTCAAATAGACCGGTGCCTGAAGGGAAGAGGCTGGAAATTTCGTGGGTTAATGCTGTAAAAAGTGACGAGAACCAGAAGAAAACAGTGGTTTACTGAACTGTAAGATAATTACAGCAAAATAACACCCGCATCCTGGCAGGCCTGGATGGTCTGCTCGTCCCACACACTGGCCTGGACCTCGCCGATGTGGGCCTTGCCCAGCAGCAACATACACAGCCGGGACTGGCCGATGCCGCCGCCGATGGTGAGGGGCAGCTTGCCCTCCAGCAGCATCTTGTGGAAGGGCAGCTCTCGGCGGTCGTCACAGCCGGCGATGGTGAGCTGACGGTCCATGGCGGCGGGGTCCACCCGGATGCCCATGGAGGACACCTCAAAGGCCCGCTCCAGCACCGGGTTCCACAGCAGGATATCGCCGTTCAGGTTCCAGTCGTCGTAGTCGGGGGCGCGGCCGTCGTGGGGCTTGCCCGACTTGAGGGCGCCGCCGATGCCCATGAGGAAGGTGGTGGGATGCTCCTTCACCCAGGCATCCTCCCGCTCCTTGGGGGACAGGTCGGGCCAGCGGTCCTCCAGCTCCTGAGTAGTGACAAAGGACACCTCGGTGTCCAGGGGGGGCAGGGCGGTGAGCTGGGGGAAGACGGAGCGCAGGGTAGACTGGGTCTCTGCCATGGCCTTGACGATGGTGGTGACGGTGGCCTTCAGATAGTCCACGGTCCGGTCCCGGGGGGCGATGACCTTTTCCCAGTCCCACTGGTCCACGTAGACCGAGTGGAGGTTATCCAGCTCCTCATCCCGGCGGATGGCGTTCATGTCGGTGTACAGGCCCTCGCCCACCGAGAACTGGTAGCGGTACAGGGCCATGCGCTTCCACTTGGCCAGGGAGTGGACCACCTGGGCGTCCCGGCCGGCATCGGGAATATCAAAGGATACGGCACGCTCCACGCCGTTCAGGTCGTCGTTGAGGCCGGTGGAGGCCTCCACGAACAGGGGGGCGGACACACGGCGCAGGTGCAGGGCGCCGCCCAGGGTGTCCTCAAAGAGGCGCTTGAGCAGGCCGATGGCCTTCTGAGTATCGTAGAGATTCAGACAGGGGGCATACCCCTGGGGAATGACGGTTTGCAGCATAAAATGATCCTTCTTTCCTGGACTTCGATGCACCACATTATACAAGAAAAGTGCGCCTGCGGCAAGAGCCTCTATTCAACGATGCAATATGGTGAACTATAAAAATTTGTTATGGCGAAATAAAATATCATAAGTTTACATGATGGAAAAAGAGAGATATACTGCATGTGAACGATGCAGATGTTGGAAGGAGTCATTTGTTATGAAGCAATGGAGCGAGCGCATCCAGGGAATCTTGCTGTGTCTGGCCGTGGCCATCCCCTGTTGGCTGTTGGGTAAGGCGGTGCCGGTGATCGGCGGGCCGGTGTTTGCCATATTGGCAGGTATGGTGATCGCCCTGTTTTACCGGGAGAAGAAGAGCACCCAGGCGGGCATCGCCTACACATCGAAGTATATTTTGCAGTTGGCGGTGATACTGCTGGGCTTTGGCCTGAACCTGGGCCAGGTGGCCGAAGTGGGTCTGACCTCCCTGCCCATCATTGTTTCCACCATCGGCACCTCTCTGGTGGTGGCCTTCGCGCTACATAAGGTGATGAAGCTCCCCACCAACATTTCCACGCTGGTGGGTGTGGGCTCTTCCATCTGCGGCGGCTCTGCCATCGCCGCCACCGCACCGGTGATCGGGGCGGATGATGAAGAGATCGCCCAGTCCATCTCGGTGATTTTCCTGTTCAACATTGCCGCGGCATTGGTGTTCCCTACCTTTGGAGAGATGCTTGGCCTGAGCAATGAGGGCTTTGGCCTGTTTGCCGGTACGGCGGTGAACGATACCTCTTCGGTGACGGCTGCCGCCGCCGCATGGGACGGGATGCACCCCGGGGCCAACACCCTGGATACCGCCACCATTGTCAAGCTCACCCGCACCCTGGCCATCATTCCCATTACGCTGGCGCTGGCCTTCTTCCGTGTGGTCCGGGCCAAGCGGGCCGGCGGGGAGAAGGAGGGCGACTTCAATCTCCGAAAAATTTTCCCCTTCTTCATTCTGTTCTTCGTGCTGGCCTCGGTGATCACCACGGTGTGTTCCTCTATCGGCGTGGACAGCGGGGTATTTGCTCCCTTCAAAGAGCTGAGCAAATTCTTCATCGTCATGGCCATGGGGGCCATCGGTCTGAATACGGACCTGGTGAAGCTGGTGAAGACCGGCGGCAAGCCCATTCTCATGGGTGCCTGCTGCTGGGTTGCCATTACGGCGGTCAGCTTGGGCATGCAGCACGTGCTGGGGATTTGGTAAGACTCAGAGTGGATGCTTGCGGAATACCTGCCGGACCCGGATGAGGAAGCAGATGATACGCACGATCCAGTCGCCCACCATGGCGATCCACACGCCGATGACGCCCAGACCGAAGTGGACGCCCAGAATGTAGCTGCACCCCAGCCGCACGATGATCATGGAGCAGATGGAGATGACCATGGGTACCTTCACGTCACCGGTGGCCCGCAGGGCGTTGGGCATGGTAAAGGCCATGGGCCAGAACAGCATGGCGCAGCCGTTGTGGATGAAAATAAGGACGGTGGCGTACCAGTGGGTCTCGGGGGTCAGGCTGTACAGGCTGAGGATCAGGGGCAGACCCAGCAGCAGGGCTCCGTTGAGGACCCAGGTGAAGAGGTAGGTCATCTTCACCAGCTTGACGGTGTAGAAGCGGACCTGATCCCAGGCCTCCGCGCCCACGCATTGGCCCACCACGGTGATGAGAGCCAGGCCCATGGCGGTGCCGGGGATGACGCCGAAGTTGTCGATGTTGTTGGCCACCGCGTTGGCGGCGGTCTGGGCGGTGCCGAAGGTGGAGATTAGGCTGACCAGCAGCACCCGGCCCAGCTGGAAGAAGCAGTTCTCCAGGCCGTTTGGGATGCCGATGCGCAGGATACGGCCCATCATGGGCGGGTCGAACTGGAACTTCAGCAGGCCGGACACCCGCACCGGATTGCGATGGCTGTGGAGGAGCACCAGCATGATACCGGCCGCAACCATACGGGAGAACAGGGAGGACAGGGCCACGCCGTCCACCCCACGGTGGAAGACGAAGACAAAGATGGCGTTGCCTACGATGTTCTGCCCGTTCATCCAGGCAGAGACATACATGGAGGCCTTGGAGTTGCCCATGGCCCGCAGCAGGGCGGCGCAGCCATTGTACAGGGCAATAAAGGGGTAGGACAGGGCGGAGATGATGAAGTAGGTCACCGCGCCCTCCATCACCGCCGGTTCCACCTGGCCGAAGAGCAGCCCCAGCAGGGGACGGCACAGAACCAGGGACAGGGCCATAATAATGAGGGCGGCGGCGGTGACGATGTACATCAGCTGGTTGGCGGAACGGTTGGCCCGCTCCAGGTTTTCTGCGCCGATGGACTGGGCGCACACCACCGCGCCGCCGGTGGCCAGGGCGGAAAAGACGTTGATGATGAGCACGTTGATCAGATCCACCAGGGCCACGCTGGACACGGCGGCCTCACCGGCGGAGGAGACCATCATGATGTCGGCCATGCCTACCATGACGGCCAGGAACTGCTCAATGATCAGGGGAATGATGAGTTTTTTCAGGGCTTGCTTGTTAAACACGGGGGTCACTCTCTTTTTCTTTGCGGATTTTAAAAGTATACTCCCCCCGGCGGCGGGGCCGCAATGGGCAAAACCCACAGGATTGGCCCTCCATGTGCCGCTTGCCTTTTCACCGGAATGGGGGTATAATTTTTTCCGAAATTGCAGAAAAACGCAAGGAGGAGACCATGGAAAAGATTCAGATGACCACCCCCCTGGTGGAGATGGACGGCGACGAGATGACCCGGGTGCTGTGGCAGCAGATCAAGGACGAGCTGCTCCTGCCCTTCATCGACCTGAAGACCGAGTACTACGACCTGGGCCTGCCCCATCGGGAGGAGACCGGGGATCAGGTGACCGTGGACTCCGCCGAGGCCACCAAGAAGTATGGCGTGGCAGTCAAGTGCGCCACCATCACCCCCAACGCCCAGCGTGTGGAGGAGTACAAGCTCTCCCAGATGTGGAAGTCCCCCAACGGCACCATCCGTGCCATCCTGGACGGCACCGTGTTCCGTGCCCCCATCATGGTCAAGGGCATTTCCCCGGTGGTGAAGACCTGGAAACGCCCCATCACCATCGCCCGTCACGCCTACGGCGACGTGTATAAGTCCACCGAGTACCGGGTGCCCGGTCCCGGCAAGGCCGAGCTGGTGTTCACCGGCGAGGACGGCAAGGAGCAGTTCCGCCAGACCATCTATGACTTCGAGTGCGGCGGCGTGCTTCAGGGCCAGTACAACAAGGACAGCTCCATCCGCTCCTTTGCCCACGCCTGCTTCCAGTACGCCATCGACACCAAGCAGGACCTGTGGTTTGCCACCAAGGATACCATCTCCAAGAAGTACGACCATACCTTTAAGGATATCTTCCAGGAGATCTTTGACGAGCAGTACAAGGCCAAGTTCGATGAGCTGGGCATCGAGTACTTCTACACCCTCATCGACGACGCCGTGGCCCGTGTGGTCCGCTCTCAGGGCGGCTTTATCTGGGCCTGCAAGAACTACGACGGCGACGTGATGAGCGACATGGTGTCCACCGCCTTCGGCTCCCTGGCCATGATGACCTCCGTGTTGGTCAGCCCCGACGGCAAGTACGAGTACGAGGCCGCCCACGGCACCGTCACCCGCCACTACTACAAGTACCTGAAGGGGGAGGAGACCTCCACCAACCCGGTGGCCACCCTCTTTGCCTGGTCTGGTGCCCTGCGCAAGCGCGGCGAGCTGGACGGCAACGCCGACCTGATGGCCTTTGCCGACAAGCTGGAGAAGGCCACCATCGACACCATCGAGGGCGGCGTCATGACCAAGGACCTGGTTGGCCTGTGGGAGGGCGAGACTCCCGCCCAGGGCGTCAACTCCCTGGATTTCCTGAAGGCCATCCGTGCCAAGCTGGAAGCCTAAGTACATCCTATGAAAAAAGCCTGCCGCATCGCGGCAGGCTTTTTTTGCCCTCAGGCGGGGCTGCCCAGCAGCAGAGGTTGGAGCTGGCGGCCCTCCAGGGCGGCGGCAATGGCGTCGGGCACCAGGGAGAAGTCGGCCACCAGGGAGGTGGGCTTGCCCTGGGGATCGTCCTGCCGGAAGGGGACGAAATAGACGTGCTTCTTGTCCAGCAGGGCCCCGATGTTTTTGGCTGAGGCGGCCAGAGCGTCGTTGGTGGCGGGGCAGAGCACCAGGGGCCGGCCGTTGCGCAGGTGGGCCTTGGCCGCCAGGGTAACGGTGGAGTCGGTGATGCCGTTTGCCAGCTTTGCCAGGGTGTTGCCGGTGCAGGGACAGATCACCAGCACATCCAGCAGCTTTTTGGGGCCGATGGGCTCCGCCTTCACCAGAGAGTCGATCACCCGCTTGTCGCAGATGCGCTCCATCTCCCGCATGAACTCATGGGCCGGGCCGAACCGGGTGTCGTTGGCAGCGGCAGCCTCCGACACGATGGGGGTCACGTCCCCAAACCGGGCTTTCACCCGCTCCAGGGCGGTCATAGCCATGCTCAATGTACAAAAGGATCCGCAAAAGGCGAATCCAACCTTCACTTGTTCCATGCTCACACTCCCATTTCCCGCAATATGTTATAAATGGTGGTCTGGATGCACCGGCCCGCCGTCACCGGCGCCACCTTGCCGGGCAGGGACAGAGCCCAGATGACCTTGACCCCCAGCCGGGCTGCCGCCTCAAAGTCCACCCCGGCTGGTGTGGCAAAGGTGCGGGTCCTGGAAGCGGAAGGAGAGGGTGAGTGAGCCGCCTGCCCCGATTTCGATTCGTTCCACCAGAGCCAGCAGAGCTGGGCGGGACAGCAGGTCGGGCAGGGAAGGGGGCGGAGCGGCGGGAGGGGTCAGGGTAGCCAGCCGCCCCTCCACCTGCCGGACGGCGGCCCGATGGGCCTCCAGCAGGGCGGGAAACTCCTCCGGTTCCAGCACCCCCGCCGCCCGGTCCCGGTAGAGCGCGGCCCCCGCCTGACGGAGCAGCCGCAGCTCCCCCTCCAGGGCCCGGCGGGTTTTGGCATCCTCTTGGACGGGAACAGAAGCAGGGAGAACCACCCCGGCGGTGAGCCGGTCCAGCTCCTTTTTGAGGGCGGAGAGGATCTTGTCCTCGGCCATCCGGTGGGAGGTGCAGCCGCCGTTGGTGCGGGAGCGGCGGCAGAGCAGATAAAGCCGCTTTCCCTCCTTCACATAGGCCATGGGGGAGTGGCAGTCCCCGCAGAAGGCCAGTCCGGTGAGCCGGTGGGGCGGGCCGCCCCTGGGGGTGTAGCTCCGCACCGTCAGCAGGGCCTGCACCCGGTCGAAGTCGGCCTGGGACACTAGGGGCTGGTGGGTGTTGGGCACCACGGTCCAGTCTTCCGGCCTGTGGTAGCGGCGGCGGTCCACCTTGTAGCCCGCCTTCTCCGAGCGGTTCTGGGTCAGGTGACCGGCGTAGGTGGGGTTGGTGAGCACCCGGCGCACCATGGTATCACTCCATACCCCCGGCGGCCCGCCCTTGCACTGGGCGGGAGTGGGTACCCCCGACTCCGTCAGGGCCCGGGCGGTCCCCCGCACCGAGGTGCGGGCCAGGTAGGTGGAAAAGACGGCCTGGGCCACCCAGGCGGTATTGGGATCGGGGAGGAGATGACCCTTGCGGTCCGAGTCCTTGCGATAGCCCAGAGGCGGGGCGGCGCCGATGAACAGCCCGCCCTTCCGCCGGGTGTCCAGGGCGGCCCGCACCTTGCGGGAGATGTCGGCGGTGTAGAAGTCGTTGGCGGCCGCCAGAAAGGGCAGGGCGATGGCACTCTGCCCGGCGGCGGTGTCAAAGCCCTCGGCGGCGGCCACATAGCGCACCCCGTGGGCGGGGAAGTAGCACTGGTAGTAGTATACCGTCCCCGCCTGGTCCCGACCCAGCCGGGACAGGTCCTTGGTGAGCACCAGGTCGATGCGCCCCGCCTCAATGTCGGCCAGCAGGGCCTGAAAGCCGGGGCGGCGGAAGTTGGTGCCCGTCCAGCCGTCGTCCTGGTAGATCTGTTCCACCGTCCAGCCCCGCCCGGCGGCGTAGTCCAGCAGATAGGCCCGCTGATTTTCGATGCTCATGGACTCCCCCGCCCCCTCGTCCTCCCGGGAGAGGCGGAGGTAGAGCCCTACCCGCGCCCCGCCCACGGCGGCTCCTCCGTTTTGGGCCCGGACAGCAAGGTAGCCAGCACATCCTCCAGGGTGGGACCCTCCTGGGGAAAGGTACAGATCACGTCCATAGGTTCCTGCATACACACCCTCCTTTCTCCACCAGATTTACGGCGGCGGCGGGAAATTATGCCTTGACAAGGGAAAGGTCGGGTGCTATCGTATTGCTCAGAGTGAAGCCAAAAAGGCATCACGAAGGGGTACACCACCGCGGGTGTAGTTCTTCGTGATGCCTTTTTTTGTTGCGCAAAAGGAGGGAAAGCATGCTGCAAGTCAATGGACAGACCATGGACCAGACCGGGCTGAGCACCGTGCAGGACCTGCTGGACAAGCAGGGCTGGAAGGCCGCCCAGGTGGCGGTGGAGCACAACGGCGCCATCCTGAAACGGGAGGAGTTTTCCACAACTGCCCTGTCCGATGGGGATAAACTGGAGGTGGTCCGGTTCGTGGGAGGTGGATAACCATGGACCGGGAGACGCTGGAACAGGCCCTCATCGCCCGCCACGGGGCGGAGAACCAGAAGAAATTTGCCGCCGCCTCGGTGGGGGTCGCGGGCCTGGGGGGCCTGGGCTCCCACATCGCCGTCCACCTGGCCCGGCTGGGGGTGGGGCGGCTGGTGCTGGCCGACTTTGACCAGGTGGATGTGACCAACCTGAACCGGCAGCACTATTTCATCCACCACCTGGGACGGCATAAGACCGAGGCCCTGGCGGAGCAGCTGCGGCAGATCAACCCATGGCTGGACTACGAGGTCCACACCTGCAAGGTAACGGCGGACAACGCCTGTACCCTGTTTCAGGGATGCCAGGTGGTGTGCGAGGCCTTTGACCAGGCAGACCAGAAGGCCATGCTGACCCAGGCTATCCTCACCGGCCTTCCGGACACCCTGCTGGTGGCGGGCTCCGGTATGGCGGGAAGCGGCTCGGCCAACACCATCCGCACCCGGAAGGCCATGGGACGCTTCTACCTCTGCGGCGACGGAGAGAGCGACATTGAACAGGGCCAGGGGCTGATGGCCCCCCGGGTGGCGGTGTGCGCGGCACATCAGGCCACCATGGTCATGCGGCTGCTGCTGGGACAGACAGAGCCGTAACACAGAACAGAAAGGAACGAAGAACAATGGCAGACGAACTGATTCTGGGCGGACACGCCTTTACTTCCCGATTCATCCTGGGCTCGGGCAAATACTCTCTGGACCTGATCCGGGCGGCGGTGGAGCACGCCGGGGCCCAGATCATCACCCTGGCCCTCCGCCGGGCCAACTCGGACACCGACAGCATCCTGGACCACATCCCGGAGGGGGTCACTCTGCTGCCCAACACCTCCGGCGCCCGCAACGCCGATGAGGCGGTGCGCATCGCCCGGCTGGCCCGGGCCTGCGGCTGCGGCGACTTTGTGAAGATCGAGATCATGCGGGACAGCAAGTACCTGCTGCCCGACAACTACGAGACCATCAAGGCCACTGAGATCCTGGCCAAGGAGGGCTTCGTAGTCATGCCCTACATGTATCCCGATCTGAACGTGGCCCGGGACCTGGTGAACGCCGGCGCTGCCTGCGTCATGCCTCTGGGCGCCCCCATCGGCTCCAACAAGGGCCTGGCTACGAAGGAATTTATCCGCATTCTCATTGATGAGATCAGCCTGCCCGTCATCGTAGATGCCGGCATCGGCCGACCCTCCCAGGCCTGCGAGGCCATGGAGATGGGCGCTGCTGCCGTGATGGCCAATACCGCCATCGCCACCGCCGGAGACATCGCGGCCATGGCCGGTGCTTTCAAGTCCGCCATTGAGGCGGGCCGGGCGGCCTATCTGGCCGGTCTGGGCCGGGTACTGGACCACGGGGCGGCGGCTTCCTCCCCCCTCACCGGATTTCTGGCGGACTGAAAGGAGGGTTTGAGCATGGATCAGCCTATGGAAGGCATCACCGTGGTAGAGGTCAAGGACAAGATCGACCACATGACCTATCTCCCCGGTATGGAACAGATCGATCCCTCCGTGCGCCAGCAGGTGGTTGCGGCACGGGCGGGCTATGACGAGACTGCCTACACCGCTCAGGACGTGCGAGCTGCTCTGGATGCCGATGTGCGTACCCCGGAGCACTTTGCCGCCCTGCTCTCCCCGGCAGCCGAGCCCTTCCTGGAGGAGATGGCTCAGAAGGCCCGGATGGAGAAGCGGCGCTACTTCGGCGACAACGTGTACCTCTTCACCCCCATCTACATCTCCAACTACTGTGAGAACTACTGCATCTACTGCGGCTTCAACTGCCACAACAAGATCCGCCGGGCCAAGCTGGACATGGCGGGTATCGAGGCGGAGATGGCTGCCATCGCCAAGACCGGCCTGGAGGAGATCCTCATCCTCACCGGCGAGAGCCGCAAGATGAGCGATGTACAGTACATCGGCGAGGCCTGTAAGATCGCCCGGAAATACTTCAAGATGGTGGGCATCGAGGTCTACCCCATGAACGTGGATGAGTACGCCTACCTCCACCAGTGCGGGGTGGACTACGTCACCGTATTCCAGGAGACCTACGACGATACCCGGTATGAGCAGCTCCACCTGTCGGGCCACAAGCGCATCTTTCCCTACCGGGTGGAGGCCCAGGAGCGGGCTCTCATGGGCGGCATGCGGAGGGTGGCCTTTGCCGCCCTGCTGGGTCTGGATGACTTCCGCAAGGACGCTTTTGCTACCGGCATGCACGCCTGGCTTCTCCAGCGCAAGTACCCCCACGCTGAGATCTCCTTCTCCTGCCCCCGGCTGCGGCCCATCGTCAACAACGACAAGATCAACCCCAAGGACGTCCACGAGCGGCAGCTGCTCCAGGTCATGTGCGCCTACCGGCTCTTCATGCCCTTTGCCGGCATGACCATCTCCACCCGGGAGCGAGCGGGCTTCCGGGATCGGGTTATCGACATTGCCGCCACCAAGATCTCCGCCGGCGTGTCCACCGGCATCGGCGGCCACACCGGAGAGGAGGAGGGCGACGACCAGTTTGAGATTGCCGACGGCCGCAATGTGGACCAGGTGGCTCAGGCCATCCGGGACCAGGGCCTTCAGCCGGTGATGAACGACTATGTCTATGTTTGATCTGGTGTGCGTCACCCACCGGGGGCTGTGTGCCGACGACCTGCCCCGACGGGTGGGCGAGCTGTGCCGGGGCGGCATCAGCCGGATCATTTTGCGGGAAAAGGACCTGAGCGAGGCGGAATATGAGGCCCTGGCCCGGCAGGTGCTGGACGCCGGGGGAGACAAGGTGGTGCTCCACCACTTTCCCCAGGTGTGCCAAAGGCTGGGGGTGTCCCGACTCCACCTGTCCCTGGGGGAGCTGGAGGCCTATCCCGCCCTGCGGGCGCAGGTGAAGCTGCTGGGGGTGTCCATCCACGCTCCTGAGGAGGCCATCCGGGCTCAGGCTCTGGGGGCGGACTATGTCACCGCCGGGCACGTCTTTGCAACGGATTGCAAAAAGGGCCTGCCCGGCCGGGGTCTGGACTTTCTGCGGGCGGTGTGCAGTGCGGTGGACATCCCGGTGTACGCCATCGGGGGGATCGGGCCGGACAATCTGGCCGATGTGGCCCGGACTGGAGCGGCGGGGGCCTGCCTGATGAGCGGCCTCATGACCTGCCCCCATCCGGCGCAGACGGTACGGGAACTGCGGGAAAGACTGCCCTGAGCTTTGCCACACCAGCCCCCCCTGGCTTGGAGGCCAGGTCGATGACCAGACAGCCCGGCTTCAGGTCACTCAGCTCGGTGAGGCCCAGCACCGGAGCGGGGACGGTGTTGACCACCAGGTCATAGCCGCACAGCCAGCCCGCCAGGTGCTCGGTCTGCTCGCCGCAGTAGCCGCAGCTCTCCGCCCAGGCCAGGTCGGACCACTTGCGGGCGGCCACGCTCACTTTGGCCCCCAGACCGGCCAGCCGCCGGGCCAGGGCCTTGCCGATGCGGCCGAAGCCGATGACCAGCACCCGGGCCCCGTGGAGGGTGATGGGCAGCTCCTCCAGGGCGATCTGGATGGCCCCTTCGGCGGTGGGCACGGCATTGGCCACCGCCAGCTCCTCCCGGGCAAAGTAGTCTTGCAGGACCAGGCCCCGCTCCGCCGCCAGGGCGGTGAGAGTGGGACCTACCATCCCAGCGCACACCAGCTGGCCGGGCCGCAGGGGGGCCAACAGCTCCGCCAGCGGCCGGGGGCGGTCGGACAGGGGGGTATGAAGCAGTCCGCCCTCCTCCTCCGCCGGCAGGGGCAGGATCACACAGTCGGCCAGCTCCGCGCCGGCCGGGTCCTCTTCCATATGGACCCCGGCCAGAGGGCCGTGGCCCTCCAGGGCCCAGGTATGTACCGTGTGGCCGTCGGCTGCCAGCAGCTCCGCCAGTTTGGCCTGCCGCAGGTCGCCTCCCGCCACCCACAGGTTCAATTCATGTCTCATGGCGCGTGCCCTCCGTTCCCAGTGACTGCTCCATCCTATTCCGTCTGCCGGGAAGGGTGACTGGCCGCCTTGACTTTTCCGCTCCGCAGGCTAATAATAAAGGAATATCACAGAGAGCGGAGATGGAACCCAATGAATCGCAATGAGCAGAATCGACTGACGGAGGGCAGCGTCCCAAAAAAGATGCTGGCCTTTGCCCTGCCCATCTTTTTGAGCAACCTGTTCCAGCAGATGTACAATGCTGTGGACTCCCTCATCGTGGGCAACTTCATCGGCCGAGCCGCTCTGGCGGCGGTCAGCTCCTCCAGTAGCATGATTTTGCTGATGGTGGGCTTTATCAACGGCGTGTCACTGGGCGCGGGCGTACTCATCGCCCGGTACTACGGGGCGGAGGACGACGACAACATGGAACGGGCCGTCCACACCACCGTGGCCCTGGGCCTGACAGCAGGTGTGATCTTGACGGCGGTGGGCGTGATCTTGACGCCCCAGATCCTGAAGTGGATCGGCACCCCCGCCGACGTGATTGAGAATTCCATCCTCTACTTCCGGATCTACTTCTGCGGTTCCTCCGCCGTGGTGCTCTACAACATGGGGGCCAGTATCCTCCAGTCGGTGGGTGACAGCCGCAGTCCCATGAAGTACCTCATCGCCGCCTCCCTCACCAATGTGGTGCTGGACCTGCTCTTCGTGGCGGTGCTCCACATGGGAGTGGGCAGCGCCGCCCTGGCCACCATCCTCAGCCAGTGCCTGGCCGCCTTCCTGGCCTTCCGCAAGCTGACCCTCACCAAGGAGGGCTACCGGGTGAACTGGCGGCGGGTGCGCTTTGAGGGCCCCACCTTCAAGCGGATCATTACCCTGGGTATCCCCTCCGGCGTGCAGAGCTCGGTGGTCTCCCTGGCCAACGTCATCGTCCAGGCCAACATCAACGCCTTTGAGTCGGCGGCTATGGCGGGCTGCGGCGCTTACAGCCGCATTGAGGGCTTCGCCTTCCTGCCGGTGACCTGCTTCGCCCTGGCTCTGTCCACCTTTGTGAGCCAGAACGTAGGCGCCCGGAAGTTTGACCGGGTGCGGGCGGGTATGAAATTTGGCCTGCTGTGCAGCCCCCTGCTGGCGGAACTCATCGGAGCGATTATCTTCCTGGCCTCCCCGCTGCTGGTGGCCGCCTTCAACAGCGAACCGGAGGTGGTGGCCTTTGGTACCGCCTACGCCCGCACCGTGTCCCTGTTCTACTGCCTGCTGGCTTTCTCCCACTGCTGCGCCGGTATCCTGCGAGGCATGGGACGACCCATCGTGCCCATGGCCATTATGCTGGCGGTTTGGTGTGCCCTGCGCATCACCTACATCACCATCACGGTCAGCATCATCCCGGACATCCGGGTGGTGTACTGGGCCTACCCCTTGACCTGGTCCATTAGCTCGGTGCTCTTCGCCCTGTGCCTGCGGCAGCTGCTGCGCCACATGCCGGAGGGAGAGTCCCAGAACGGACATATCCACATCTGAGCACAGTGCCCCGGCGGGAACCGATCCCGCCAGGGCATTCTGTTATGGGAAACTTGCAGGGCGGAAGAGGAAGAAAGAGGCGCATTTGTACACAATTGCGGTTGCAATCCGGGGCGGGAGGGGTTATAATGACTGCAACCTGGAAAAGTGAGGCGCGCAAGTATGTCCAAACGTTCCCTCACAACTGCATCCTTCCTGTTTTCCTATGGCTGGGCTCGATTTATGGGCACCGGCTTTTTTGGCATGGGAAAATAAGAGGATGGAGTGAATGGGTGGGCCTTATAGGGCCGGATCACACCTTGTATGTATGACAGGGCGCTCATTGATTTCATCAATGGGCGCCCATTTTGTATTTTGAAAGGAAGCGAGCATCATGGTAGTTGTTATGAAGCCCGGTACCCGCCAGGCGGATATTGACCAGCTGGTCGGCAAGCTGAAGGAACAGGGCCTGGAGGTTGGCATCACCAACGGCGTGGGCTGCACCATTCTGGGCCTGGTGGGCGACACCACCGCTGTGGATATGGACAAGATCTCCATCAACCCCAACGTGGAGCGAGTCATGCGTGTGCAGGAGCCCTACAAGAAGGCCAACCGCAAGTTCCACCCCGAGGACACCGTGGTCACCGTGGGCAATGCCAAGATCGGCGGGGGCTACTTCTCCGTCATCGCCGGTCCCTGCTCGGTGGAAAGCGAGGCGCAGATCTGCGCCGTGGCCGAGGACGTGAAGCGCTCCGGCGCGGCCATGCTGCGGGGCGGCGCCTTCAAGCCCCGTACCTCCCCCTACTCCTTCCAGGGCATGGGCACCGCCGGTCTGGATCTGCTGGTGGAGGCCCGGGCCAAGACCGGTCTGCCCATCGTCACCGAGATCATGGACCCCCGGATGTGCGAGCTCTTCGAGCGTGAGGTGGATGTGGTCCAGGTGGGCGCCCGCAACATGCAGAACTTCGAGCTGCTGAAGGAAGTGGGCAAGATGAGCAAGCCCATCCTGCTCAAGCGGGGCCTGTCCAACACCTACGAGGAGTGGATCATGTCTGCCGAGTACATTATGGCCTCCGGCAATGAGAACGTGATCCTGTGCGAGCGGGGCGTGCGCACCTTTGAGACCTACACCCGCAACACTCTGGACGTGTCCGCCATCCCCGCCATCAAGCAGATGAGCCACCTGCCCATCATCGTGGACCCCTCCCACGCCGCCGGTATGTACTGGATGGTGGAGCCCCTGGCCCTGGCCGCCGTGGCGGCGGGCGCTGACGGCCTCATCATTGAGGTCCACAACGACCCCGCCCACGCCAAGTGCGACGGCCAGCAGTCCCTGACCCCCCAGAAGTTCGACGCTCTGATGCACAAGGTGGGGGCCCTGGTTGACCTGGTTGAAAAGAAACTGGTAAAATAAGCGCAGCATGACAACCCACGCTGTTGTGGAAAGGATGGGACAGCCATGAAAACCCTCACCGTCGCCCTGCCGGGGCGGGAATATGATATCCTGATTCAGCGGGGTCTGCTGGATCGGGCGGGCCAGCTGTGCCGGGCCGCTCTGCCCAGAGCCAGCTGCCTTTTTGTGGTGACCGACTCCACGGTGGGCCCCCTGTACCTGAACCGGGTCATCCCTCCTCTGGAGGCCGCCGGCTTTAAGACCGCTGTCTGCGAGATTCCAGCCGGGGAGGCCTCCAAGTGTGCCGGAGAGCTCACCCGTCTGTGGGAGTGCATGATGGACTTTGGCCTCACCCGCACCGACGCCGTGGTGGCCCTGGGCGGCGGCGTGGTGGGGGACCTGGCGGGCTTTGCCGCTGCCACCATCCTGCGGGGGGTGGACTTTGTCCAGATCCCCACCACCCTGCTCTCCCAGGTGGACTCCTCCGTGGGCGGCAAGGTGGCCATCGACCTCCAGGCGGGCAAGAATCTGGCCGGTGCCTTCTGGCAGCCCAAGCTGGTACTGATGGACCCGGAGACTCTGAACACCCTGCCCGACGCCACCTTCGCCGACGGCATGGCGGAGGTCATTAAGTACGGCTGCATCCTGGACGGCGCCTTCTTCGATTTCCTGGCCGCCCGGCCCAGCCGGGAGGGAATCATGGCGGAAATCGAACACGTTTTGTATACCTGCTGCAATTTAAAACGAATGGTAGTGGAAGAAGACGAGCGGGACACAGGAAAACGGATGCTCCTCAACTTCGGCCACACCCTGGGCCACGCCTATGAGAAGGCGGGCCACTATGAGACATGGACCCACGGCCAGGCGGTGGCTGCCGGTATGGTGCGTGCGTCCCAACTGGGGGAGACCCTGGGCATCACCCCGGCGGGGACGGCGGATCGTGTCGCCGCCCTGCTCACCCCCCTGGGCCTGCCGGTGGACATCCCCTGCACCCATGAGGAGTACGCCGCCGCCATCGGCCTGGATAAGAAGGGGGCGGGGGCGGATATCAGCGTGATCCTGCTGGAAGAGATGGGCCGTGCCATCCCCCATAAAATGCCCAAAGCCGCACTGCTGGAGGAACTGAAATGAACGTGACCATTACGCCCACCCCGCTGGCGGGAGCGGTGACCCCGCCCCCCTCCAAGAGCCAGGCCCACCGGCTCATCATTGCCGCCGCTCTGTCCGACGGCTTCTGTAAGCTGTCCAACGTGGACCTGTCGGAGGACATTCAGGCCACCCTGCGGTGTATGCGCACCCTGGACGCCGACGCCTCTGCCGACGGCACCATCATCCGGGGCGCCGACCTGGTGGACGGCCACGAGGAGCCCGCCTCTGAGGTGATGGACTGCGGAGAGAGCGGTTCCACCCTCCGTTTTCTCATTCCGGTGGCCCTGGCCCTCAAAGGAGGCGGCAAGTTCACCGGCCACGAGCGGCTGATGGAGCGGCCCCAGGAGCCCTACTTTGCCCTCTTCCGGGAGAAGGGCATCTTCTATGAGCAGAAGGATGGAGTGCTGACGGTACGGGGCAAGCTGACTCCCGGAGACTACACCCTGCCGGGTAACGTGTCCTCCCAGTTTATCACCGGCCTGCTGTACGCCCTGCCCCTGCTGGAGGGGGACAGCCGGATTCTGCTCACCACCGATCTGGAGAGCCGGGGCTATGTGGATATGACCCTGGACGCCCTGGAGCAGTTCGGGGTAAAGGCGGAGTACGACGGAGCCCGCACCTTCCATGTGCCGGGCAATCAGTACTACCAGCACCGGGATCTGGCCATCGAGGCAGACTGGTCCAACGCCGCCTTCTGGTATGGGGCGGTGAGCCTGGGGTGCCAGGTAGATATCCAGGGGCTCAATGCCTATTCCGTCCAGGGGGATATGCACATCGTGCCCTATTTCATGAAGCTGCAGGGGCAGGGGGCGGTGGACCTGGACGTGAGCCAGTGCCCCGACCTGGTGCCCCCGCTGGCTGCCATGGCTGCCTTGCGGGCAGGGGAAACCACCCGCATTGTCAATGCCGGGCGGCTGCGCATCAAGGAGAGTGACCGGCTGGCCACCGTGACCGAGGTGCTCAACGCCCTGGGCGCCCAGGTGGAGGAGCATGAAGACTACCTGGTGATCCACGGGTGGGAGAAGTTAGCGGGGGGCGTCACTGTCTCCGGCCACAACGACCACCGTATCGCCATGATGGCGGCCATTGCCGCCATCCGGTGTGAGGAGCCGGTGACCATCACCGGCGCGGAGTGCGTGAAAAAGTCCTATCCCCGGTTCTGGGAGGATTACCGCAGATTGGGAGGAAAACTGACATGCGACATATGATCTTCGGCGAATCCCACGGCCCCGCTATCGGCGTGGTGCTGGAGGGGGTGCCCGCCGGACTGGAGCTGGATCTGGAACAGGTGCAGAAGGAGCTGGACCGGCGGAAGCCGGGCCAGGACCCCACCGCCACTGCCCGGAAAGAGAGCGACCTGGTGGAGGTGCTCTCCGGAGTGTTTGAGGGCAAGACCACCGGGGCTCCCCTGGCCATGGTGATCCACAACTCCGACCAGCACTCCAAGGACTACGAATCCATCCGGTACACCCCCCGGCCCAGCCACGGGGATTACGCCGGATTTATCAAGAGCAAGGGCTGCCTGGACTATCGGGGGGGCGGTCACTTCTCCGGCCGACTCACCGCGCCCCTGGTGGCTGCTGGCGCGGTAGCCAAGCAGGTGCTGGCCGGTCATGGCGTGAAGGTGGGGGCCCACATCAGCTCCATCTACGGTATCTGCGACGCTGCCCTGGAGGACCCGGAGGACCTGAAGGGTGTGGCCGCCAAGGCCTTCCCGGTGCTGGACGACAGCAAGGGGGAGGAGATGCGCCAGGCCATTCTGGAGGCCAAGGAGGAGCAGGACAGTGTAGGCGGCGCCATCGAGTGCGCCGTCACCGGCCTGCCCGCCGGGCTGGGCGCTCCCGACTTCGGCTGCAATGTGGAGGGCATCTTTTCCCAGTACCTCTTTGCGGTACCTGCGGTGAAGGGCATCGAGTTCGGCGCCGGTGTGGCCTTCTCCCTCATGCGGGGCAGCGAGGCCAACGACCCCTTCGCCGTGGAGGACGGCAAGGTGGTCACCAAGACCAACCACGCCGGCGGCGTCAACGGCGGCATCACCAACGGCATGCCGGTGACCTTTGAGGTCACCATCCGGCCCACCCCCTCCATTGCCCTGCCCCAGGAGAGCGTGGATCTGCGCACCGGGGAAGAGGTGGAGATGGAGATCAAGGGCCGGCATGATCCCTGCATCGTGCCCCGGGCTGTGCCGGTCATCGAGGCGGCGGCGGCGCTGGCTGCCTGCCAAGTGCTGGGGATCTGAAATGTGCGGGCCGATGAGGGCATCGGCCCCTACGTAGGGGCGGGTGCCCACACCCGCCCGTAAAAAGGAGCGATGGAACATGACCGAACTGGAGCAATATCGGCAGGAGATCGACCGCATTGACGGGGAACTGGTGCAGCTCTTTTTGCAGCGGATGGCTGTTACCGGCAAGGTGGGGGAATATAAGCAGCGGGAGGGCATTCCCGTGCTGGATGCCGGCCGGGAGAAGCAGGTCATCGCCGCCAAGACGGCCCTTACCGACGACCCCGCCCGCAAGGCGGATCTGGCCGCCCTTTATGAGAGCATCATGGCCATCTCCCGCCGTCAGCAGCGCCACCTGGTGAAGGAGGGGACGGAGGACCCGGGCTACGCCGCCTATCTGGCTGATGTGGCCAAGGCACGCCAGCCAGTGGCCAATCCCCGGGTGGCTTACCAGGGGGAGCCGGGCTGCTACAGCGAGGAGGCCACCGTAGGCTACTTCGGCAAGGACGTGAACAGCGTGGGCAAGCCCTGGTTCAACGACGTCTTTGCCGCCCTGGAAAGCGGCGAGGTGGACTACGCCGTGTTGCCGGTGGAGAACTCCTCCACCGGGTCCATCCGTCAGGTATACGATCTGATGGCCCAGTATCATTATTATATTGTAGGGGAGTGGCAGGTGCCGGTGGAGCACTGCCTGATGGCGCTGCCCGGGGTGGAGCTGGCTGACATCAAGACGGTATACTCCCACGAGCAGGGCCTGATGCAGAGCGAGAAGTATCTGGACGCCCACCGGGACTGGAAGCGGGTGCCCACCCTGGACACCGCCGGTTCCGCCAAGCTGGTGGCGGAGAAGGGGGACCGCACCGCCGCCGCCATCTGCTCCAAGCGGGCCGCCGAGCTGTACGGCCTCAACATCCTGGCCGAGCGGGTCAACCACAACACCATGAACCACACCCGGTTTGCGGTGGTGTCCCCGGTGCCCGAGCTGCGGCCCGACCGCAACAAGATCAGCGCCGTGTTCCGTCTGCCCCACCAGAGCGGCTCCCTCCATGAGATCCTCACCATCTTCGCCGTTCAGGGGCTCAACCTGCTGAAGATCGAGTCCCGGCCCATTCCCGGCCGGGGATTTGAGTATCTCTTCTTCCTGGACTTCACCGGTGACCTCACCGCCCCCGGCATGGACGGGGTGCTCCACGAGCTGAGCCAGCTGGCCACCGAGGTGCGCATTCTGGGCAACTACAAGGCCTGGGAGGAGCAGGCATGAGGGACAATGTGGTGCTCATCGGTATGATGGGCTGCGGCAAGTCCACGGTGGGAAAGCTGCTGGCCGAAGCGCTGGACTTTGCCTTCGTAGATACCGACCAATATATTGAGGAGGCCCTGGGCCGGACCATCCCCGACATCTTTGCCAAGGAGGGGGAGGCCTTCTTCCGGGACCAGGAGCTGGGCGCGGCGGAGGAGCTAGCCCTGGGGAAGGGTCAGGTCATCGCCTGCGGCGGCGGCCTGCCCACCCGGGCGGATTCCATCGCCTCCCTGAAGTACAGCGGTACTGTGATTTTCCTCCGGCGGGACCCGGGGGAGATCTACGACAACGTGTCCATGGGCGGCCGTCCTCTGGGCCAGCAGGGGAGAGAGGCCTTCCTGGAGCGGTACGCCGGGCGGGAGCCCATCTATCAGGCGTGGGCCGACCATGTGGTGGAGGTACAGGCCACCCCGGAGGAGACCGTCCAGCGGATTTTGGAGGTGCTGAAATGAAATTCCTCATCATCAACGGGCCCAACCTGAACCTGCTGGGCAAGCGGGAGCCGGGCATTTATGGGGAGAATACCTATGGAAGCCTGTGCAAGCGGCTGGAGGACTTCGCTGCCGCCCACGGTTCTACCGCCCACTGCTTCCAGTCCAACCACGAGGGGGCCATCATCGACGC
Source organism: Flavonifractor sp. AGMB03687 (assembly GCF_017811815.1). GTDB lineage: Bacteria > Bacillota > Clostridia > Oscillospirales > Oscillospiraceae > Flavonifractor. The sequence continues at coordinate 303,732 of NZ_JADKZI010000003.1, read as the reverse complement.
CATTCATGGAGCCGACGGGGTGTATGACGCCATCGTCATGAATCCCGGGGCCTACACCCACTACAGCTACGCCATTCTGGACGCCCTCAAGGCGGTGGATGTGCCCTGCATCGAGGTCCACATCTCCAACGTCCACCAGCGGGAGGAGTTCCGGCACAAGAGCGTTACCGCTCCCGCCTGTGTGGGCCAGATCTGCGGCCTGGGGCTGTACGGCTACGAGGCGGCGATGTCCTACTTTCTCTCGAGAGAGAAAGTAGGCAAAGAGAGCTTCCATAAATGAGCAAGGAGAGATTATGAAACATCCTTCCGTTCCCCTGCCCCGCATCGGCATGCGGGTCATCAAGACCGCCGTGGCGGTGATGGTGTCCTACGCCCTGTTTCTCCCCTTCGGCCTCACCTATCGGGAGGAGCTGGGGGGCGTGCTGGGCCAGATGGGCCCGCTGTACGCCTGCATCGCCTGTATCATCTGCACCCAGAGTAGCCTGGGTCAGACCTTCTACCAGGGCATATCCCGTCTCATCGGCGTACTGGTGGGCGGCGCTCTGGGTACCGCCACCCTGCTGCTGGGGCCCGCCCTGGAGCATTTCTGGCTCAAAACCATTGTTCTGGGCATGGTGTGTGTGGCGGGGGTGTGGCTGTGCCTGCTCATCAAGCGGCCCACCGCCTGCGGCATGGCCTGCATCCTGCCCTGTGTGATCCTCATCACCGGGGTGACCGGGGTCACCCGGTACTACTACGCCGTGGCCCGGATCATCGAGACCATTGTGGGCCTGCTGGTGGCCCTGGCGGTCAACGCGGCTCTGCCCGACCACCGGCCTGAATCGGAGCGGGGAGGTATGGATATGACGGTAGAAGTGAAAAACAGCACCCGCAAGCTGTGCGTCATCGGCGATCCGGTGGGGCATTCCAAGTCCCCCTTGATCCAGAACACCATGATCAAGGCTCTGGGCCTGGACTATGTGTACCTCTGCCAGCCGGTGCCCCGGGGTCAGTGCAAGGCCTGGCTGGACTGCGCCAAGTTCGCGGACTACGCCGGGTTCAACGCCACCATGCCCCACAAGGAGGAACTGGTGCCCCTGATGGATGAGCTGGATGAGGACGCCCGGCTCATCGGCGCGGTGAACACCGTGTGCATCCGGGACGGCAAGGCTTACGGCTACAACACCGACGGAGAGGGCTTTCTCCGTTCCCTGGCTGACGAGGGCATTGACCCGGCGGGCAAGCGGGTGATGGTACTGGGCGCCGGCGGCGCCTCCAAGGCGGTGTGCCTCAAGCTGGCCCAGGCCGGGGCGGAGGTGGTGGTATGCAACCGCACGCTGGACAAGGCCCAGACCATTTGCAACCACGACCCGGACCATCTGCGTCCGACGGGCTTTACCCCTGAGGAGCTGGCTCGGGAGGCGGAGCAGTGCGACCTGCTGGTCAACTGCACCTCTCTGGGCATGGAGGGAGCAAGCGGACAGTTTGCCGACTTCTCCTTCCTGGACAGCCTGGCCAAGAGCGCGCCGGTGGTGGACCTGATCTACGCCCCCGCCGAGACCGAATTGTTGCGTCAGGCCAGAAAGCGGGGCCACCGGACCGCCAACGGGCTGGGGCTGCTGGTCAACCAGGCGGTGCTCTCTCTGGAGTATTTTACCGGGACAGCCATTGATGCCGCCGACATGAAAAAGCGCATTGCGGATGTGCTTTGAGAAAAACGGTATACAGGAAGGCACCGGTGTCCACAATGGACACGGTGCCTTCGCCGTTGTTTGACCAAATGGGAAAAACAGGCCGGACCGGCCGGAAACTTGCAAGCAAGGAAAAACCAGACGACAGGAAAGGAGAACTGCCCTATGACAGAGCGGCTGACTGGTGCTGCAACCATATTGACCCGCATCATGCTGGCGCTGGCCCTGGCGCTGCTGGGTGCCGCCCTGCTGTTGGGCGTCCGTCAGAACGGGGAGACCGCAAAGGCCTTTGGCCTGGCGGTGATAGCAGCGGCGGTGCTGTGGAAGGGATTTCCCTGGCTGACTGGCCGCCTGGCCAAACTGGGGGCGGTCCGGGTATGGATCCTCCTGACAGTACTCTGCCTGGTACTGAAGGGAGCCTGGGTGGTGCTGGTACGGATACCCCTGGCGGGGGACTACGCCACCTTCTGGGGGTATGCCAACTGGCTGGCCGAGCTGCCGGTGTTGAACAACGGGGAGTACATGGCCCTTTTCCCCCATATCTTTGGTTATTCCTCCTTCCTCAGCTGGTTTATCCGCCTGTTCGGCAGCGGGGAACTGCTGGCACAGTGGCTGAATGTGCTGCTGACTGCCCTGTCGGGCAGCTTCCTGTTCCTGCTGGCCAGACGGTGGTGGGGGCTGGCTGCCGGTATCTCCGCCTATCTGCTGTGGATCTTCTGTCCCTCTCAGACCATCTATAACAGCATGGTGCTGTCGGAGCCTCTGTACACGGCTATGCTGCTGGGGATATTGCTGCTGTTGACCCGGTGGGAGGATGGGGGAAAACGGCCCATCCTGCTGGGGGCGGTGGCCGGACTGCTGCTGCGGTGGCTCAACGGCGTGCGGCCCATCGCTCTGGTGGTAGTCATCGCCCTTTTGATCTGGCGCTTTCTGCTCAAACCGGAGGAGCTGGGACAGCGGCAGGGGCGGCGGCGCTGGCTGCCTGCTCTGGTTGCCCTGCTGGCGGCCTATCTCATCACCGGTCCCCTGTGGCAGGCCCATCTGACCCGGCGCATCGGGGAGGAGCCGGCCACCACCCCGGGATACAGTGTGCTGGTAGGCTTCAATCCCCAATACAACGGTCAGTGGAACCAGGAGGACAGTGATCTGCTCTTTGCCTTCCGGGATGAGCCGGGGGCCACGGCCCAGCAGGCCCAGGAGAAAGCCATGGCGGCGGCCAAAGAACGCATCACCTCGGGAGAAATCTCCTTTTTCCATCTGATGAAAGAGAAGGTGCGCATCTTCCTGGGAACGGACAGCGCCTGCGTGGGCTATGCCAGCTCGGTGCTGCGGCACGCGAATTTCTTCTCTCTGGCCTGCAACAGCTTCTATTATGCGGCCATCCTGCTGGCTGCTGTGGGACTGATCCGGCTGTGGCGGCAGGGAAGCCGTTCCTTGGTGCTGCTGCTTCCCCTGTATGTGCTGGGGCTTACCTCGGCGCAGATGCTGGTGGAGGTGGCGGGACGCTACCATTATTCCATTCTGCCGGTGCTTTTGCTGCTGGGGCAGGGGGCCCTCTTCGCCCCCGCCCCGGCAAAAACAAAAATTTTTCAAAAAACGCAGGAAAGCCCTTGACAGAGCATGGGTTTTAGAGTATCATAATCAAGCGCCTGTTTGGGGCGCAGTCTGCGATGATGCGGGAGATTGCTCAGCAATGAGGTAACTTCCGCGGAGTATGTCCGAGCTAGAATCGGGCGGCTGAGGGATCTGTACACGGCGTATATCGCCGCGTATGGGTAAAACCGGCCTGCTTGTGCCGGTTTTCTTCATGTCACGGAATGATACGCACGGAAACGTGTACTGAAATCCCTCACCGTACGAAGCGAGGAAAGACACTGCGCTTAAGCCCCGTGGACCCGGCGAGAGCGCACCACTTCGTATGTTTAAGGAGGAACTATTCACCATGGCAGCTCAGAAAGAAATGATCCGCATCCGTCTGAAGGCCTATGATCATCAGCTCATCGACCAGAGCGCTGAGAAGATCGTTGAGACCGCCAAGCGCACCGGCGCTTCCGTGTCCGGCCCCATCCCCCTGCCCACCAAGAAGGAAGTCGTCACCATCCTGCGCGCTGTCCACAAGTACAAGGACTCCCGCGAGCAGTTCGAGCGCCGCACTCACAAGCGCCTGATCGACATCCTGAAGCCCTCTCCCAAGACCGTCGAGGCCCTGATGAGCCTGGAGCTCCCCGCCGGTGTGGAGATCGAGATCAAGCTGTAAGAGACAGCCACCATTCCTTTGTTAGTACCGCAGTCCGCCGCGTTTTGAGGCGGACGGGTCAAGTCGCGAGAGCAATACCGGCCCAATGGGTAACTCTCCCGACCAATAACCTTATTAAGGAGGAAAACACATGGAAAAGGCCATTATCGGCAAGAAGGTCGGCATGACGCAGATCTTCGACGAAGCCGGCAAGGTCATCCCGGTCACCGTCATCGAGGCGGGCCCCTGCACCGTGGTGCAGAAGAAGACCGAGGAGAAGGACGGCTACAACGCTGTTCAGCTGGGCTACGGCGACGTAGCCGAGAAGAAGCTCACCAAGCCTGAGCTGGGTCACCTGAAGAAGGCTGGCGAGGCCCGCAAGAGCACCCTGAAGGAGTTCAAGCTGGCCAACTGCGACGCCCTGAACGTGGGCGACGAGGTGAAGGTTGACGTGTTCGCCGAGGGCGACCGCGTGGACGTGACCGGCATCAGCAAGGGTCACGGCTACCAGGGCGTTATCAAGCGTCACGGCGCTGCCCGCCTGAAGGAATCCCACGGTACCGGCCCTGTGCATCGTCACGCCGGCTCCATGGGCTCCAGCACCGATCCCTCCCGTATCTTCAAGGGCAAGATCGGCGCCGGTCAGATGGGTAACGAGCAGGTCACTGTTCTGAACCTGGACGTCATCAAGGTCGACTCCGAGCTGGGCATCATCGCTGTCCGCGGCGCCATCCCCGGCCCCAAGGGCGGCATCGTGTACCTGCGCAACTCCGTGATCAACGTCAAGGAGAAGGGCGCCGCTGCCGGCATCTCCAGCAACCCGCAGAAGGCTTCCGCCCGCGTCAATCCCCAGAAGGCTTCCGCCCGTAACAAGTAAGAAAGGAGAGAACTCAAATGCCTAAGGCAATTCTTGTGAACATGGCCGGCAACCAGGTCGGCGAAGTGGAGCTCTCCGAAGCTGTGTTCGGGATCGAGCCCAATCAGACCGTTGTCCACGAGGTGGTCAAGAACCACCTGGCCAACTGCCGTCAGGGCACTCAGTCCGCTCTGACCCGCGCCGAGGTTTCCGGCGGCGGCATCAAGCCCTGGCGTCAGAAGGGCACCGGCCGTGCCCGTCAGGGTTCCACCCGTGCTCCCCAGTGGACTCACGGTGGTATCGTTTTTGCTCCCAAGCCCCGCGACTACAGCTACGTGCTGAACAAGAAGGTCAAGCGTCTGGCTCTGAAGTCCGCTCTGTCCGCCAAGGCCGCCTCCGGCGACATCGTGGTTGTGGACAGCCTGACCATGGACGCCATCAAGACCAAGGCCATGCAGGGCTTCCTGAGCACCGTGGGCGCCAAGAAGGCCGTCATCGTGACCCCCGAGGTCAACGAGACCGTCATCAAGTCCGCCCGCAACATCCCCGGCGTGGTGACTACCACCGCCAAGATCCTCAGCGTGTACGACATCGTGAACGCTGGCAAGTTTATCGTAGATAAGGCCGCCCTGGCCGTCATCGAGGAGGTGTTTGCGTAATGGCTACCACCGCTTATGATATCATCAAGCGCCCCATCATCACCGAGCAGTCCATGGCCGAGACCGAGGCTAAGAAGTACACCTTCGAGGTGGCCAAGAGCGCGAACAAGATCGAGATCGCCAAGGCCGTCGAGGAGATCTTCGGCGTGAAGGTCGCTAAGGTCAACACCCTGAACATGCAGGGCAAGGCCAAGCGCACCGGCCGCTTCCCCGCTGGCCGCCGCGCCAACTGGAAGAAGGCTATGGTTACCCTGACCGAGGACTCCAAGACCATCGAGTTCTTCGAGGGCATGGTGTAAGGAGGATAAGGAACAATGGCTATCAAAACTTATAAGCCCACTACGCCCTCCCGCCGCCACATGACCGTGAGCGCCTTCGAGGGCATCGATAAGAAGGCTAAGCCCGAGCGCAGCCTGCTGGAGAACCTGAAGAAGAACGCCGGCCGCAACAGCTACGGCCGCATCACCGTCCGCCACCGCGGCGGCGGTAACAAGAAGAAGTACCGCATCATCGACTTCAAGCGCGACAAGGAAGGTACCGCTACTGTTATCAACCTGCAGTACGATCCCAACCGTTCCGCCAACATCGCCCTCATCCAGTATGAGGACGGCGAGAAGCGCTATATCCTGGCTCCTGTGGGCCTGAAGGCCGGCCACATCATCATGACCGGTCCCGACGCCGACATCCTGCCCGGCAACTGCCTGCCCATCGCCAACATCCCCGTGGGCGAGATGATCCACTGCGTGGAGCTGTACCCCGGCAAGGGCGCTCAGCTGGTCCGCGCCGCTGGCGAGGCTGCTCAGCTGATGGCTAAGGAGAACGGCATGGCTCAGGTCCGCCTGCCCTCCGGCGAGGTGCGTTATATCCGCGAGAACTGCAAGGCCACCATCGGCCAGGTCGGCAACACCGACTGGGCCAACATCCAGATCGGTAAGGCCGGCCGTAAGCGTCACATGGGTTGGCGTCCCACCGTGCGTGGTTCCGTCATGAACCCCAATGACCACCCCCACGGCGGCGGCGAGGGCAAGAGCCCCGTCGGTCGTCCCGGCCCTGTTACCCCCTGGGGCAAGCCTGCTATGGGTTACAAGACCCGCAAGCTGAAGAACCGCACCGAGAAGTTCATCGTCAAGCACCGTAACGCGAAGTAAGGGAGGCAGTAAAAGATGAGCAGAAGTATCAAGAAAGGCCCCTTTTGCGCCCCCGAGCTGCTGAAGCGGGTCGACGAAATGAATCAGACCGGCGAGAAGAAGGTCCTGAAGACCTGGAGCCGCGCCTCCACCATCTTCCCCTCCTTCGTCGGACACACCTTTGCCGTGCACGACGGCCGCAAGCACGTTCCCGTCTATGTGACCGAGGATATGGTTGGCCACAAGCTGGGCGAGTTCGCCCCCACCCGTACCTTCCGCGGCCACGCCGGCGCCAAGTCTGGTAAGTAAGGAGGAGAGAGAATATGGAAGCTAAAGCACATCTGAGATATACCCGTATCTCTCCCCGTAAGGTCCAGATCGTCTGTGACCTGATCCGCGGCAAGAGCGTAGCCCAGGCCAACGCCATCCTGATGGCCACCCCCAAGGCTGCCTCCGAGCTGCTGCTCAAGCTCCTCAAGAGCGCCGCTGCCAACGCGGAGAACAACCATCAGATGGACCCCGAGAAGCTGTATGTTTCCCAGGTGTTCGCCTGCCCCGGCCCCATCATCAAGCGGATGCGTCCCCGGGCTCATGGCCGCGCCTATCGGATCAACAAGCGCACTTCTCACATCACCATCTGCGTGGCTGAGCGCTAAGGGAGGAGGAAGAATATGGGACAGAAAGTGAATCCCCACGGGCTGCGCGTGGGTGTCATTAAGGATTGGGACTCCCGCTGGTATGCCCGCAACGAGAAGGTGGGCGACCTGCTGGTCGAGGACAAGAAGATCCGGGACTACCTGAAGAAGACCCTGTATTCCGCCGGTATCCCCAAGATCGAGATCGAGCGCGACAACGCCAAGGTGCGCATCTACCTGCACTGCGCCCGTCCCGGTGTGGTCATCGGTAAGGGCGGCGAGGCCATCGAGGCCCTGCGCCTGAAGGTGGAGAAGATGATCGGCAAGCCCGTGGCCCTCAACATCGTTGAGGTCAAGAGCCCCGACATGGACGCTCAGCTGGTGGCCGAGAACATCGCTCAGCAGCTGGAGAAGCGCATCGGTTTCCGCCGCGCTATGAAGAACGCCATGGGCCGCGCTATGCGCATCGGCGCCCGCGGCATCAAGACTCAGGTGTCCGGCCGTCTGGGCGGCGCTGAGATCGCCCGCACCGAGCACTATCACGACGGCACCATCCCCCTGCAGACTCTGCGCGCCGACATCGACTACGGCTTCGCTGAGGCTGCCACCACCTACGGCCGCATCGGCGTGAAGGTGTGGATCTACAAGGGCGAGGTGCTCACTCAGACCCTGCGCACCACTCCCCGCACCCTGGACACCAAGAACTTCAAGGAGCGTTCCGACCGTCCCCGCCGCGACCGCCGCGACGGCGACCGCAAGGGCGGCTTCAATCGCAACGGTGGCTTCAACCGCAACGGCGGCAACCGCCAGGGTGGTTTCAATAACAACCGTCCCCAGGGCGGCCGTCCTCAGGGCGGTGCTCGTCCTGCCGCTGCCAAGGAAGGAGGCGCTCAGTAATGCTGCTGCCTAAGCGCGTTAAGTATCGCCGCGTGCACCGCGGCCGCCTGAAGGGCAAGGCCCTGAAGGGCAACACCGTGACCTATGGTGATTTCGGTCTGCAGGCCACTGAGCCCAGCTGGATCACCAGCAACCAGATCGAGGCCGCCCGTATCGCCATGACCCGTTACACCAAGCGTGGCGGTAAGGTGTGGATCAAGATCTTCCCCGATAAGCCCATCACTGAGAAGCCTGCTGAGACCCGAATGGGTTCCGGTAAGGGCTCCCCTGAGTACTGGGTGGCCGTGGTTAAGCCCGGCCGTGTTATGTTCGAGATCGCCGGCGTTTCCGAAGAGGTCGCCCGCGAGGCCCTGCGTCTGGCTTCCCACAAGCTGCCTGTTAAGTGCAAGATCGTGGCTAAGCAGACCGCCGAGACCGAGAATGGTGGTGAATGAAGATGAAGGCTACTGAAATCCGTAAGATGAGCGCCGAGGAGCTGACCAGCAAGCTGGGCGACCTGAAGAAGGATCTCTTCCAGCTCCGTCTTCAGCATGCCACCAATCAGCTGGAGAACCCGGTGAAGATCGCTGAGGTCAAGCGGGACATCGCCCGCGTCAAGACCGTTATCCGTGAGCTTGAGCTCGCAGGCCGATAAGAAGGAGGAACTAGATCATGGAAAACAGAACTTCTTCCCGCAAGACCAGAGTCGGCCTGGTGGTTTCCGATAAGATGGACAAGACCGTGGTGGTGGCCATCGCCGACCGTGTGGCCCACCCCCTGTACAAGAAGATCGTCAAGAGCACTTACAAGCTGAAGGCCCACGACGAGAACAACGAGTGTGGCATCGGCGACCGCGTGCGGGTCATGGAGACCCGGCCCCTGTCCAAGGACAAGCGCTGGCGCGTCGTCGAGATCATCGAGAAGGCGAAGTAAGGAGGTGCCGGTATGATTCAGCAGGAAACTTATCTGAAGGTGGCCGACAACACCGGCGCCAAGGAAATCAAGACCATCCGCGTGCTGGGCGGCTCCAGCCGCAAGTTTGGCAACATCGGTGACGTGATCGTGGCTTCCGTCCGCAAGGCTCAGCCCGGCGGCACCGTGAAGAAGGGCGAGGTCGTGAAGGCCGTTATCGTCCGTTCCGCTAAGGGCGTCCGCCGTGCCGACGGCAGCTATGTCCGTTTCGACGAGAACGCTGCCGTCCTCATCAAGGACGACAAGAATCCCCGCGGTACCCGTATCTTTGGGCCCGTGGCCCGCGAGCTGCGCGACAAGGATTATATGAAGATCCTGTCCCTGGCTCCCGAAGTGCTGTAAGGGGGTAGGAGAAGACATGAATAAGATGAGCATTCGTAAGGACGATACCGTCATCGTCCTGTCCGGTAAGGACAAGGGCAAGCAGGGCAAGGTCCTGGAGGTCATGCCCAAGGAGGGCAAGGTCGTCGTCGAGAAGATCAACGTGGTCTCCCGTCACACCAAGCCCCGCAAGCAGGGCGAGCAGGGCGGCATCATCAAGAAGGAAGCCCCCATCTACGCCTGCAAGGTGCAGCGCGTCTGCCCCAAGTGCAACAAGCCCACCCGGCCCGCTCACAAGCTGCTGGCCGACGGCAAGAAGGTCCGCATCTGCAAGAAGTGCGGCGCCGAGATCTGAGAGAGGAGGAGTATAGACAATGGCTGATAAGAAAGTGCCCAATCTGAAGGCGAAGTACCAGGCCGAGGTCGCTCCTGCTCTGATGCAGAAGTTCGGCTACAAGTCCACCATGGAGATCCCCAAGATCGACAAGATCGTTGTGAACTGCGGCTGCGGCGAGGCCCGCGACAATGCCAAGGTTCTGGAGGCCGTTGTGGGCGATCTGACCAAGATCACCGGCCAGAAGGCCATCATCACCAAGGCTAAGAAGTCCGTGGCTAACTTTAAGCTGCGTGAGGGTATGCCCATCGGCGCCAAGGTCACCCTGCGTGCCGACCGTATGTGGGAGTTCCTGGACCGCCTGTTCAACGTGGCCCTGCCCCGCGTGCGTGACTTCCGGGGCATCAACGGCAACTCTTTCGATGGCCGCGGCAACTACGCCCTGGGCATCAAGGAGCAGCTGATCTTCCCCGAGATCGAGTACGATAAGATCGACAAGATCCGCGGCCTGGACGTGGTCATCTGCACCACCGCTAAGACCGACGAAGAGGCCAAAGAGCTGCTGACCCTGATCGGCGCTCCCTTTGCCCGCTAAAGGAGGAGAACGTAATGGCTAAGAAGTCTATGATTCTGAAGCAGCAGGCGGAGCCCAAGTTCTCCACCCGCCGCTACAATCGCTGCAAGATCTGCGGCCGTCCCCACGCCTACCTGCGGGACTACGGCATCTGCCGTATCTGCTTCCGCGAGCTGGCCTACAAGGGCCAGATCCCCGGTGTGAAGAAGGCCTCCTGGTAATCAGGACAGCCTGAATTACGCAAGCGCCCGCGCCCGGCGTGCGAAAGCACGTCAGGCGCTTGCGTTGCGTGATGAGGTTTTTGGATTTGCTTTGCAGTCCAAAAAATAAAATTCTCCGTTTAGGAGAAAAACCCTGAGATTGTGCAAATCCGACTGTGAAAAATGAATAAGTGACGCCCTCTCCACGGGGTAGGGCAGGGCATTCCTACAAAAGTTTGGCGGAAAGTCACTTTTTCCTTTTCACACAAGGGTTTTCACGATATAATATTTCCTTGGCAGACGGTTAAAAGGTCGGAGCCCCGCGAACTCCGATACCTTACCGCCTTAACGGGTCTTCTCACGGCCCGTAATTCAAAAAGGAGGGTAAACTCATGCACATCACAGACCCCATTGCGGATATGCTGACCCGCATCCGCAACGCGAACAACGCCAAGCATGACACCGTGGACGTCCCCGCGTCCAACATGAAGAAGTCCATCGCGCAGATCCTGCTGGATGAGGGCTATATCAAGAACTTCCAGCTGATCGACGACGGCACTCAGGGCGTCATCCGCGTTACTCTGAAGTACAACCCCGGCAAGGAGAAGGTCATCACTGGTCTTCGCCGCGTTTCCAAGCCCGGCCTGCGTGTCTATGCCGGTGCTGACGAGCTGCCCCGGGTCCTCCACGGCCTGGGTATTGCCATCGTGTCCACGTCCAAGGGCGTCATGACTGACAAGGCTGCCCGCGCAGCCCATGTCGGCGGCGAGGTCCTGGCGTTTGTCTGGTAAGGAGGGAGAGTAGAAAATGTCTCGTATCGGAAGAATGCCGATCTCCATCCCCGCCGGTGTGGACGTGAAGATCGAAGCCGGTAACCTGGTTACCGTGAAGGGTCCCAAGGGTACCCTGACCCAGCAGCTGCACCCCAACATGAACATTGCCCAGGAGGGCGATGTGATCCATGTCACCCGCCCCAATGACGAGAAGGAAAACCGCAGCCTCCACGGCCTGACCCGCACCCTGCTGCACAACATGGTGGTGGGCGTGACCGAGGGCTACAAGAAGGAGCTGGACGTCAACGGCGTCGGCTACCGTGTGGCCAAGGAAGGCAACAAGCTGGTCATGAACCTGGGCTTCTCTCATCAGGTGGTCGTCGAGGAGATCGACGGCATCACCATCGAGGTTCCCAGCGCCAACAAGATCGTCATCAGCGGCGTCGACAAGCAGAAGGTCGGCCAGTTCGCCGCCGAAGTGCGCGAGAAGCGTCCCCCCGAGCCTTATAAGGGCAAGGGCATCAAATACACCGACGAGGTCATCCGCCGCAAGGAAGGCAAGACCGGCGTCAAGAAGAAATAAGGAGGTGTGCCACTATGATCAACAGACCCGATACCAACGCTCAGCGGCTTAAGCGCCACAAGAGAGTGCGCGGCAAGATTTCCGGCACGCCCGAGCGTCCCCGTCTCAACGTGTTCCGCAGCAACACCAACATCTATGCCCAGATCATCGACGATGTGAACGGCAAGACTCTGGTGTCTGCTTCCTCCATGGAAAAGGGCTTCGAGGGCAAGGGCTCCGACTGTGAGGCCGCCAAGAAGGTCGGCGTCACCGTTGCCGAGCGCGCTAAGTCCGCCGGCATCGAGAACGTCGTGTTCGACCGCGGCGGTTACGTCTATCACGGCCGCGTGCAGGCCCTGGCCGAGGGCGCCCGTGAGGGCGGCCTGCAGTTCTAAGGGAGGAGGAAGATTAAATGGCTCGTTTTGAAAGAGAACCCAGCGAGTTCACCGAGAAGCTGGTTGCCCTGAACCGCGTGTCCAAGACCGTCAAGGGCGGTCGTATCTTCAAGTTTGCCGCCCTGATGGTGGTCGGCGACGAGAAGGGCCGCGTGGGCTTCGGTCTGGGCAAGGCCGCCGAGGTGCCTGAGGCTATCCGCAAGGGCATTGAGGACGCCAAGAAGAATATGTGCAACGTGACTCTGTCCGGCACTACCATTCCCCACGAGGTCATCGGTGAGTTCGGCGCCGGCCGCGTGCTGCTCAAGCCCGCTGCTCCCGGTACCGGTATCATCGCCGGCGGCCCCGTCCGCGCCGTCATGGAGGCCGCTGGCATCCGTGACATCCGCGCCAAGTGCCTGCGCTCCAACAACCCGCAGAACGTGGTCTCCGCCACCTTCGAGGGCCTGAAGGCTCTCCGTGGCCCCGAGGAGGTCGCCCGCATCCGCGGTAAGAGCGTCAGCGAGATCGTAGGTTAAGGAGGGCCGTGAACATGGCTAATCTGAACATCAAGCTGGTCAAGAGCCTGAACGGCCGCATCGCCAAGCATAAGGCCACCGCCGAGGCTCTGGGGCTGCGCCACATCGGCGACACCACCGTACAGCCCGACAACGAGGCTACCCGCGGCAAGATTGCCCACATCGGCTACCTGCTGCAGGTGACCGAGGAAAAGTAAGGAGGTGCGCGAAATGAATCTGCATGATCTTTCCCCCGCTGCCGGTTCCAACCCCAAGGCTTACCGCAAGGGTCGCGGCAACGGTTCCGGTAACGGCAAGACTGCCGGCCGCGGCCAGAAGGGCCAGTGGGCCCGCTCCGGCGGCGGCGTGCGCGTGGGCTTTGAGGGCGGCCAGATGCCTCTGACCCGCCGTATCCCCAAGCGCGGCTTCAACAACATCTTTGCCAAGCCCCTGGAGGCCATCAACGTTGCTGCTCTGAACAAGTTCGAGGACGGCGCTGTGGTCAACGTGTGCGACCTGCTGGAGAAGGGCATCCTCTCCAAGTGCGAGTACGGCTACAAGGTGCTGGGCAATGGTACTCTGACCAAGAAGCTGACGGTCCGTGCCTCCGCTTTCTCCGCCTCCGCCAAGGAGAAGATCGTGGCGGCAGGCGGAAAGTACGAGGTGGTCTAAGTGATCGAGACCATCCGTAACGCGTGGAAGATCCCCGAGCTGCGCAAGAAGATCCTCTTTACTATCTTCGCGCTGCTCATCTTCCGGCTGGGCTCGGTGGTTCCTGTTCCTTTCATCAACAGCGAAGCGCTGGGCACCACGCTCAACAGCATGGGCGGTATCTTCTCCCTGCTGGGCACCATGAACGGCACCGCCTTCTCCATGGCCGCCGTTTTCGCCCTGGGCGTACAGCCGTATATCAACAGCTCCATCATCATCCAGCTGCTCACCGTTGCCATCCCCGCTCTGGAGCGTCTCCAGCGGGACGGCGGCGAGGAGGGCCGGAAGAAGATCGCGGCCATCACCCGTTACGTGACCGTGGCTATCGCTATCCTGCAGGGTCTGGGTTACTACACCCTGATCAACAGCTACAACATGATCGACACCGCTGGCCTCCCCGGCTGGTGGGTCGCCATCGTGATCATCCTGTGCTTCACCGCCGGTTCCGCCTTTGTTATGTGGCTGGGTGAGCAGATCACCGAGTTCGGCATCGGCAACGGCATCTCCATCATCCTGTTCGCTGGCATTCTGTCCCGCGTGCCCGGCATGGTGATGACCGTTTACACCGGCATCCAGAACAACATCAACGGCGTCACCGGCGAAGGGGTATTCAATCTCCCCTGGTGGGGCGCCATCCTCATCGTGATCGGCATGCTGGCCATCGTGGTGCTCATCGTGTTCATCCAGAACTCCGAGCGCCGCATCCCTGTCCAGTACGCCAAGCGCGTGGTAGGCCGCAAGATGTACGGCGGTCAGTCCAGCCACATCCCCCTGAAGGTGAACATGAGCGGCGTTATGCCCATCATCTTTGCCCAGGCTATCGCCTCCCTGCCCTCCACTGTGGGCATGTTCTTCGGCAAGAGCGTCGAGAGCGAGGGCGGCTGGGGTGTGTTCCTGCGGGTGTTCAACACCACCAGCATCGTCTATATCGTGGTCTATTTCCTGCTGATCGTTGGCTTCAGCTACTTCTACTCCACCATGCAGTTCAACCCGGTGGAGGTTGCCAACAACCTGAAGAAGAACGGCGGCTTTATCCCCGGCTTCCGTCCCGGCAAGCCCACCGCCGACTTCATCCACAAGGTACTGGGTAAGATCACCATGTTCGGCGCCCTGTACCTGGCTGTCATCGCCATCGCTCCCATCGTCACCGGCGCCATCATCGGCGTCAGCAGCCTGGCCATCGGCGGCACCTCCGTCATCATCGTCGTGGGCGTCGCTCTGGAGACCACCAAGGCGATGGAGGCTCAGATGATGATGCGTCACTACAAGGGCTTCCTTGAGTAAGGGGCGATAAGCAATGAAAATCATCCTTCTGGGCGCCCCCGGCGCCGGAAAGGGTACCCAGGCTGAGATCATCAGCAAGAAGCTGGGCATCCCCACCATCTCCACCGGCAACATCCTCCGCGCTGCCGTTAAGGCCGGCACCCCCATCGGGCTGGAGGCTAAGAGCTATATGGACGCCGGTAAGCTGGTCCCTGATGAGGTCATCATCGGCATCATTCAGGAGCGGCTGGCCGAGTCCGATTGCGCAGGCGGTTTTATCCTGGACGGCGTGCCCCGCACCATCGCCCAGGCCGAGGCCCTGGATGCCCACGGCATCCACTTTGACGCCGTGCTCTCCCTGGAGATCGACGACAGCGTCATCGAGGCCCGCATGACCGGTCGCCGCACCTGCCACACCTGCGGCGCCACCTACCACGTCGTGGCCGCTCCTCCCAAGCAGGAGGGTGTCTGCGACAAGTGCGGCGGCGAGCTGGAGCAGCGTAAGGACGATATGCCTGAGACCGTCAAGCACCGGCTGGAGGTTTATCACAACGAGACCGAGCCCCTCAAGGACTACTACCAGGCTCACGGCGTGCTGCTGAGCGTGCCTGACCTGGGCGGGATCGAAGAGACCAACGCAAAGATCATGGAACTGCTGGGGAAGTGATTTGAGATGGATATGATCTCACTGAAATCTCCCCGTGAAATCGACCTGATGCGCCGGGCCGGGCGGCTGACCGCCCGGGCCCGCGCGCTGGCCGGTTCCATGGTGCGGCCCGGTGTAACCACCCATGAGATCGACACCGCGGTTCGCAAATTTATCGAAAGCCACGGAGCCAAGCCCTCTTTCCTGGGATACGGAGGCTTTTCCGGCTCCGCCTGCATTTCCATCAACGAGCAGGTGATCCACGGCATTCCCGGTCCCAGGAAGCTGCAGGAGGGCGACATCGTCAGCATTGACGTGGGCGCCTATCTGGATGGATTCCATGGGGACTGCGCCGCCACCTTCCCCTGCGGCGAGGTCAGCGAAGAGGCCATGCGGCTGATTCGCGTTACCGAGCAGAGCTTCTGGGAAGGCATCCGTCTGGCCCGGCCGGGCAAGCGGGTGTACGACATCTCACACGCCGTCCAGCAGTATGTGGAGGCCAACGGCTTCTCTGTGGTGCGGGACTTTGTGGGACACGGCGTAGGCGCAAAGCTCCACGAAGCCCCGGAGGTCCCCAACTTCGGACCTGCCGGACACGGTCCTCGGCTGCAGCCGGGCATGACCATCGCGGTGGAGCCCATGGTGTGCGCCGGCGACTGGCGGGTGAAAGTGCTTAAGGACGGCTGGACCACCGTGTCCGCCGACGGCAGCATGACCGCCCACTATGAAAACACCATTCTCATCACCGACGGCGAGCCCGAAGTGCTCACCGTGGCGGAGGACTGAGCATGGCGCCGGAGCATCCGCGGATCGTCCGATCTCTGGCAGGGCACGACAAGGGCCAGCTGTTCTGCGTCCTGGACCAGGACGGCCCCTATCTGCTGCTCTGTGACGGCAGACGGCGAAAGGCAGAGTCCCCCAAGCGGAAGAAGGCCGTACACACGGCAGATGCCGGGGACTTCCAACACCCCGTCCTGGATGCGATCCGGGCGGATAACCCCATAACAAACCGAGAGGTGCGGAGGGCGCTGGCCGCTTTCCGAGCTGAGGAATTAAGGAGGGTATGACGCTTTGGCAAAGGACGATATGATCGAAGTGGAGGGCGTCGTGACCGAGTCCCTTCCCAACACCACTTTCAAAGTGGACATCGGAAACGGCCATATCATTCTGGCCCACATCTCCGGCAAGCTGCGGATGAACTTCATCCGCATTCTGCCCGGAGACAAGGTGACTGTCCAGATGTCCCCTTATGACGTAACCCGGGGCCGGATCACTTGGCGTAGCAAGTAATCCGGCTCATTGCGGCGGGCAGAGGCCTGCCGACCCTATCAATGACCGGTGCGGGTCAGCGGGGCCTTGCCTCCGCCGCGCCGGGGCCATCAGGCTCTACAGGAGGTTAATGACATGAAAGTTAGACCGTCCGTGAAGCCCATGTGCGAGAAGTGCAAGATCATCAAGCGCAAGGGCAAGGTCATGGTTATTTGCGAAAACCCCAAGCATAAGCAGAGACAAGGTTAATAGGAGGTGCTGAAACAGTATGGCACGTATTGCTGGCATTGATTTGCCCAAGGATAAGCGGGTCGAGATCGGCCTTACCTATATCTTTGGTATCGGGCGCACCAGCGCCAACAAGATCCTGGCTGAGGCCGGTATCAACCCCGACACCCGCGTGAAGGATCTGACTGAGGCCGATGAGGCCAAGCTGCGCGAGATCATCAGCCACAGCTACACTGTGGAGGGCGACCTCCGTCGTGACGTGGCGATGGACATCAAGCGTCTCACCGAGATCGGCTGCTACCGCGGCATGCGGCACCGCAAGGGCCTGCCCGTCCGTGGTCAGCGTTCCAAGACCAACGCTCGTACCCGCAAGGGTCCCAAGCGTACCGTCGCCAATAAGAAGAAGTAAGGGAGGGAGAAACACATGGCTACCGCTACCAAGGGTAAGAAAGTTATCCGTAAGCGCCGCGAGCGCAAGAACGTTGAAAAGGGCCAGGTGCATATCCGCTCTTCCTTCAACAACACCATGGTCACCGTGACCGATATGGGGGGCAACGCCCTGTCCTGGGCCTCTTCCGGCGGCCTGGGCTTCCGCGGCTCCCGTAAGTCCACCCCCTTCGCCGCTCAGACTGCTGCTGAGACCGCCGCTAAGGCTGCCATGGAGCACGGTCTGAAGACCGTCGAGGTGTACGTGAAGGGCCCCGGCGCCGGCCGTGAGGCTGCCATCCGCGCCCTGCAGGCCGTGGGCCTGGAGGTCACCCTGATCAAGGACGTGACCCCCATCCCCCACAACGGCTGCCGTCCGCCTAAGCGCCGCCGCGTGTAAGAGAAGGAGGAGTACGAATTATGGCTAGATATACCGGAGCAGTCTGCCGCCAGTGCCGCAGAGAGGGCCAGAAGCTCTTCCTGAAGGGCGACCGCTGCTACACCGACAAGTGCGCTATGGAGCGCCGTCCCTTTGCCCCCGGCATGCACAACCAGGGCCGCAGCAAGAAGCTGTCCGAGTACGGCATGCAGCTGCGTGAGAAGCAGAAGGCCCGCCGTTACTACGGCGTGCTGGAGAGCCAGTTCCGCAAGTATTATGAGATGGCCGCTGCCCGCAAGGGCGTGACCGGTGACAACCTGCTGTCCATCCTGGAGACCCGCCTGGACAACGTGATCTATCGTCTGGGCTTCGCCATGAGCCGTCCTGAGGCTCGTCAGCTGGTCCGTCACGGCCACTTCACCATCAACGGCCACCGCGTGGACATCCCCTCCTACCTGGTCAAGCCCGGCGAGGTTATCGCCCTGAAGGAGACCAGCCGGAGCAAGGAGAAGTTCAAGGCTTCTCTGGAGGCCAACGGCTCTCGTCCCGCCCCCAAGTGGCTGGACTTTGACCAGAACAACCTGGTGGCCAAGGTGGTTGCGCTCCCCGCCCGCGCGGACGTGGACCTGCCCATCGAGGAGCACCTGATCGTCGAGCTGTACTCCAAGTAATCGTGCTTGTACCCTCGATTATTGGTGAGCTGTATAAGGCGGCGGACGGAGGTCCGCCGCCGCGAAAAGGAGGGTAACACATGGTAGAAATCGAGAAGCCCCGCATTGAATGTGTGGAGAACCCCGGCGACGGCTCTTACGGCAAGTATGTCGTGGAGCCGCTGGAGCGTGGCTACGGAACCACGCTGGGCAACTCCCTGCGCCGCATCCTGCTCTCGTCCCTGCCCGGCACGGCGGTTACCTCCATTAAGATCGCCGGCGTGCAGCACGAGTTTTCCACCATTCCCGGTGTGAAGGAGGACGTGACTCAGATCGTCCTCAACGTCAAGAGCATCATTGCCAAGCTTCACTCCGAGGGCGTGAAGACGGTCTATATTGAGGCCAGCGGCGAGTGTGAGGTCACCGCTGGTGACATCAAGGCCGACGGCGAGGTGGAGGTCCTCAACCCGGATCTGCACATCGCTACCCTGGGTCCGGATGCCAGCCTCAACATGGAGCTGACTCTGTCCCATGGCCGGGGCTATGTCCCCGCCGACCGGAACAAGCCGGCTCAGACCATCATCGGCCTGATCCCGGTGGATTCCATCTACACGCCGGTGCGGAAAGTCAATTATACGGTGGAGCCCACCCGCGTGGGTGACCAGACCGACTTTGACAAGCTGACCCTGGAGGTGTGGACCAACGGTACCATCACCGCCCGGGACGCCGTCAGCCTGGGTGCCCGCATCCTGTGCGACCACTTCGTCCTCTTCACCGATCTCTCTGAGACCATGGGCTCCAAGTCCACGGTGGTGGAGAAGGCCGAGGCCCAGCGGGATAAGGTGCTGGAGCTGACCATCGAGGAGCTGGACCTGTCCGTCCGTTCCTTCAACTGCCTCAAGCGCGCCAACATCAACACGGTGGAGGATCTGATCTCCAAGACCGAGGACGAAATGATGAAGGTGCGCAACCTGGGCCGCAAGTCCCTGGAAGAGGTTATCAACAAGCTGGCCATGATGGGCCTGCACCTGGCCGACGAGGAAAACTGAGGCCAGCGAGAGGAGCGGTCCGGGGGCATGTAACGTCCCCTCCCGGACCCCAGGGCCGCAGGCTGCTCCTTTCAGGGGAGAGATCCCCCCGGACGAATTTAAATTGTGGAGTTCGCCTTGGCGAACATCCGATAGGAGTTGGATTTCATGTCTCACAACCGTAAGCTGGGCAAGCCCACTGATCAGCGTATCGCCATGCTCCGCGCCATGACCACCTACCTGCTGGAGAATGGTCAGATCAAGACCACCTATGCCCGTGCCAAGGAAGTTGCTCCCATGGCCGAGAAGATGATCACTCTAGCCAAGAAGCCCAACCTGGCCAATTATCGTAAGGCTCTGTCTTTCCTGACCAAGGAGGACGTGGCCAAGAAGACCTTTGACGAGCTGGGCCCCAAGTATGCCGACCGTAACGGCGGTTACACCCGCGTTGTGAAGATCGGCCCCCGTCGCGGCGACGCCGCCGAGATGGCCATCATCCAGCTGGTGTAAGATCAGCAATCAAGCGACCTGCCTCAGGCAGGTCGCTTTTCTTTTTGCTTGCATTCCAGGAAATGCTATGGTATACTTAACACCACTAAACCATAAAGGAGACGGTGAGCCCTCGTGGACGAACCTCCGCCCAGTAACAACTGCATGACCGAATCATTGGAACGGGACAGCCTTACTCTCAGAGAAGAGAGATAGGGTTGTCCTTTTGCGCGTTCCAAACAAACTTTAAAGTTGGAGTGATTGTTTTCTTATGCCTGACAGTTCCAGTTTAAGCATGGTTGTGATTCTAGTGATCCTCGTGATCCTGTCCGCCTACTTCTCCGCTACGGAGACCGCCTTTACCTCCCTCAACCGTATCCGCCTGAAGAGCAAGGCAGACGCCGGCAACCGCCGGGCGGCTCTGGCCCTCAAGCTGGTGGATCAGTACGACAAGCTGCTCTCCACCATTCTGGTGGGCAACAACATCGTCAACCTGTCCGCCTCCTCTCTGGCCACCGTGTTCTTTACTGAGGGCCTGCGCCTACAGAACGGCGCGGTGATCTCCACCGCCGTCATCACCATCGTGGTGCTGGTCTTTGGCGAGGTCTCCCCCAAGAGCCTGGCCAAGGAGTATCCCGAGAGCTTTGCCATGTTCTCTGCCCCCATGATGCGGATCCTGATGGTGATCCTCACCCCGGTGAACTTCCTGTTCAGCCTGCTGAAGAAGCTGCTGTCCAAGGTGTTCCACAAGCAGGGCGACAGCGGCATCACCGAGGAGGAGCTGGTGACCATGGTGGACCAGGCCGAGAGCGAGGGCGGACTGGACCAGCACGAGAGCAAGCTCATCCGTTCCGCCATCGAGTTCAACGACATGGAGGTGGATGAGATCCTCACCCCCCGTGTGGACATCGTGGCGGTGGAGGACACCGACTCCATGGATGAGATTGCCCAGGCCTTTGCTGAGAGCGGCTACTCCCGCCTGCCGGTGTACCACGAGGACATTGACGACATCATCGGCGTCATCCATGAAAAGGACTTTCACGCCGCCCGTTATCGCGGTCAGACCGACGTGAAGGCCATCACCGGCCCCATGCTGTACACCACCGGCAACACCAAGATCTCCGAGTTGCTGCGCATCCTGCAACGGGAGAAGGCCCACATGGTCATCGTTGTGGACGAATACGGCGGCACCGAGGGCCTGGTGACCCTGGAGGACATTGTGGAGGAGTTGGTGGGCGAGATCTGGGACGAACACGATGAGGTCATTGAGGAGTTCAAGAAGCAGGAGGACGGCAGCTACCTGATCTCCTGCTCCGCCGACCTGACCGATCTGTTCGACCTGTTCTCCATCAAGGGCGAGTGCGACGCCAACACCATCTCCGGCTGGGTCATGGAGCAGATCGGACGCATCCCCGAGGAGGGGGACCGCTTCCAGTCCGACGGCCTTGACGTTACTGTCACCAAGGTGGACCACCGCCGGGTGCTGGAGATCCGGGTGGAGGTACTCCCTGAGCCGGAGGACGACAAGAAAGAGAAGGCGAAAGACCAGTGAAGCAAACTAATCTGACCTTGGCCGCAGAGCTCCGCCATCAGCTCCACGCCCATCCGGAGCTGTCGGGGCAGGAGACCTGGACCAAGGCCCATCTGATGGAGTTTTTGAAGGAACATACTCACCTGGAGCTTGTGGACCGGGGCAGCTGGTTCTATGCCCTGTGCCGGGGCAGGGGAGAGGGGGAGATCGCCTTCCGGGCGGACTTTGACGCCCTGCCCATCCAGGAGAGCGGTGACCTGCCCTATTGCTCCCAATGTCCCGGGGTATCCCACAAGTGCGGCCACGACGGCCACAGCGCCGCCCTGGCTCTGCTGGGCCTGACCCTGGAGGAGACGGGGGCAGACCGGGACGTATATCTTATTTTCCAGCCCGCCGAAGAGGTGGGCGGCGGGGGAGAGGCCTGCGCCGCCCTGCTGAAAGAGAAGGGCATTGGGGAGGTATATGCCTTCCACAATATGCCCGGCTATCCCCTGCATACGGTGGCCCTGCGGAAAGGCACCATGAACTGTGCCTCCAAGGGCGTGACCTTCCGGTTTGAAGGGGTATCCACCCACGCCAGCACCCCGGAGCTGGGCCGCGACCCCGCCCAGGCGGTGGCGGGCCTTGTGACCGCTCTGCCCGGCCTGACCCAGCGGGAGGACCACAAGGGACTGGTGATGGCCACCGTGGTCCAGATGGACGTAGGAGAGCCCGCCTTCGGTATCTCGGCCTATCGGGGCGCCCTGCTGCTCACCCTGCGGGCCCAGTACCAGGAGGAATTGGACACCCTGCAGGCGCGGCTTACCGACCTGGCCCGCCAGGCGGCGGAACGGGATGGCCTGAAGCTGACCATGGAGGAACAGGACGTATTCCCTGAGACCGCCAACCACCCCGCTGCGGTGGAAAAGGTGAGGGCGGCCGCCGGTCAGCTGGGGCTGTCCGTGGTGGAAATGGACGAGCCCATGCGGGGCTCGGAGGATTTCGGCTGGTACCTGCGTGAAGCGGAGGGCGCCATGTTCCTGCTGGGGGACGGTGTAGATTATCCGCCTCTTCACAGCGTGGATTTTGATTTTCCCGATCCTCTGCTGGAGACAGCCTGCGCTCTTTTTCAAACATTGATTTAAAAAACGCCCTGCGGCATTGCCGCAGGGCGTTTTGCGTTTGAATTATTCCCGGGTGCGCTCCCAGTAGGCGGCCATGCTCTCGCCGGGCTGGCCGGTGACCTCATGGGAGAGGTAGGCGGTCAGGGCTCCGGTGGGTGTCCAGGCGTGGGCATCCTCCTCGCTGGAGAACTCCACCTCGGCGTAGAAGAAGCCGGTGTCCAGCTGGGGGTCCACCGAGTTGACCTCCAGAGTGAGGCCGCCGGGCAGGGAATAGCGGCGCTGCTCCTTCTGGATCATGGGCTTGTTCAGCATGGCTTTCAGCCGGTGGTAGTGGTCCGGGGTGAGCTCCAGCTCGATCTCCTCCCGCACCAGGTCGCCCTTGCCTTTGAAGCACAGGACGTAGGCGGTGGAGCCGCCTACTACCGCTTCCCGGCGGATGCGGATGGCGGGACGGACCGCGAAATAGCCCTGATCCATTTCCAGGACGGAATCGGGGGGCAGATCAGGCCAGCCATCCACCAGCCAGCGGCGTTCGATTTCCATGGGAAAACCTCCTTAGAAGGGCAGGGCAATGATGGCGGGCACCAGAATGGGTACCGCCAGGGAGAGCACCACGCCGGATGTAAAGGAGTAGATGGTGATACGCTCATGGGTGGCGCCCACTACAACGGGAAGAACCGTGTCCATAGCGGCGGCGCCGGGCAGGGCGGCACACTCCACATAGCCCACATAGCGGGCCACAAAGGGGATGGCCAGGATGGAGAAGATCTCACGCATCACATTGGACAGGAAGGATACCGCCGACACCGACAGGGAATAGGGGGCCAGCAGGGTGGGGGCCAGGGAGTACCAGCCCATACCGGCGGAGGCGGCAACCGAGTCCTTGATGCCCAGGGGAAGGAAGAGACCGGCCAGGGCGGCAAAGACCAGGGTGCCCAGGCACACCGCTACCGGTACCAGCAGCACCTGGAAACCGGCGGTCTTGATATCACTGAGAAAGGTACCCTGCTTGCCCATGTCCATGCCCACCATAAAGAGGAGCAGGTAGAGGCCGAAGTTGATGACGGTACCGCAGCGGGCGGTGACGGCAGCAGGGAGGACAAAGCGGCCTGCCAGCATGCCCAGCACCACCGCAATGACGATCCATTTGGTCAGGGAGTTGTCTGCCTTGCCGGCGGTGTGGCGCTCCTCCTGGGTGGACTGCTTGGTGCCCCGGGGCAGACCCACATGGTCCAACTTGAGGACGAACCGCCGCAGCAGGGTGAGGAAGAGTATGGAGCCGAACATGGCCAGTACGGTGATCAAAAGCGCCGCCAGGCCAATCTGCCCCAGAGAGGCGATGACCTCGTCATTGGCGCCCAGATTGACGCCCAGGGTGACAATGAGGATCATCAGAGCCACAAACTGCAGCTTGCTGACCCACACCAGGGGGCGGCTGCGTACGCCGGGTCGGGAGCCGATCAGCGCGCCCACAACGACCAGTGCGATATAGATGGCCAGGTTGCTCAGAGTGCTGAGGGTGGTATCCATATCCATCGATCCTTTCCAATCAAAACTCTCAAAATCCCGCATAAGCGCGGCAGAGCTATTCTAGCATATCTGTTTTGGAAAGTCCACCCCGGAAAGACAATGTGCACTTCAGCGAAAGAAAGCGAGAAAAATAAAACTATTTAATTTAATTAAGAAACTAAAATTTTATTCTCTGGCCTTTTATCCAGGAAAAAATTTTCCAGATTGCACAAAAACAGAGAGCGAATTTTGGCCCCCATACCTCAATTTCCACTTGCATCTCCAGTTTAAATGGGTTATAGTTTGGGTGAGCAAAAAAAATATTTGGGCAAAAAATTTTTTGTGAGGTGATTGGAATGGGTACACCAAAAACAAAGAACTCTGATACCGTATTTCAATGGAACGGTATCCCCCAGCCGGGTCAGCTGATCCCCCTGGGCCTCCAGCACGTGGTGGCCGCGGTAGTGGGTATCATTACGCCTGCTATTCTGGTTGCCAACACCTGTGGTCTGAGCGAAGCAGAAAAGACCCTGATGATTCAGGTCTCCCTGATCCTGACCGCCCTTGCCACTCTGCTCCAGTTGTTCCCCATCTTCCAGCGCATCGGCTCCGGTCTGCCCGTCATCATGGGCATCAGCTTTGCGTACATCCCCACGCTCCAGGCCATCGGCGCGCAGTTTGACATTGCGACGATCCTGGGCGCTGAGATCATCGGCGGCATCGTGGCCATCGTCTTCGGCGTGTTCGTCAAGTGGATCCGTCCTCTGTTCCCGCCCCTGGTCACCGGTACCGTTATCTTCACCATCGGCCTGTCCCTCTATCCCACCGCGGTCAAGTACATGGCCGGCGGCGCCGGCACCGAGTGGTTCGGCAATGTGAAGAGCTGGGTCGTGGCCCTCATCACTCTGGTGGTGGTGGTCATCCTGTCCAACTTCACCAAGGGTATCTTCAAGCTGGGCGCCATCCTCATCGGCATGATCGTGGGTTACATCGTGGCCTACTTTGCCGGTATGGTGGACTTCTCCAGCGTGGGCACCTCCGCCTGGTTCGCTCTGCCCGAGGTCATGCCCTTTGAGATCAAGTTCGTTCCCTCTGCCTGCGTGTCCCTGGCCATTGTGTATGTGGTCAACGCGGTGCAGACCATCGGCGACCTGTCCTCCACCACTATGGGCGGTATGGATCGTATGCCCACCGATAAGGAGCTGTCCGGCGGTATCATCGGCCAGGGCATCATGAGCATTCTGGGCGCTTTCTTCGGTGGCCTGCCCACCGCTTCCTACAGCCAGAACGTGGGTATCGTCACCGTCAACAAGGTCATCAACCGGGCCGTCTTCACCCTGGCTGCCGGCATCCTGCTGGTGGCTGGCCTGATGCCCAAGTTTGCTTCTCTGCTCACCACCATTCCTCAGTGTGTCATCGGCGGCGCCACCATCTCTGTGTTCGCCACCATCACCATGACCGGTATCCGCATGATCACCGAGGGTGGCTTCACCCCCCGCAAGAGCTCCGTGGTTGGCCTGTCCGTGGCCCTGGGCGTGGGCATCACTCAGGTGTCCGGCTGCCTGGCCGGCGAAGGCTTCCCCGAGTGGGTGAACACCGTGTTCGGCTCCTCTTCCGTGGTGGTTGCCACCATCGTGGCCATCATCCTGAACCTGACCCTTCCTAAGGAGAAGGAGAGCAAGTAAGAAACAGCGCGACCCGGCTCCCGTGGGAGCCGGGTCGTAACTTTTTAAGACAGCGAAAAAGAGCGGGCCGTGGTTCCCACGGCCCGCCCAACCGGAAACTTACTCTTTGGCTTCGTCGATGTAGCTGTACAGGGTATACTTGGAGATACCGAAGAACTTGCACACCTTATCGCCGCTCTTGGTGATGAGGAAGGCGCCGGTGTCATTCAGGAACTGAATGGCCTTTACCTTGTCTTCCTTGTTCATCAGCGCCACCGGCTTGCCCACGATCTTCAC
Organism: Flavonifractor sp. AGMB03687; assembly: GCF_017811815.1. GTDB lineage: Bacteria > Bacillota > Clostridia > Oscillospirales > Oscillospiraceae > Flavonifractor. The sequence continues at coordinate 277,852 of NZ_JADKZI010000003.1, read as the reverse complement.
GCTCTGCTCCATCAGCTCATCCAGCAGATCGGAGACGTTGCGGGAGATGGGCTCGGGCTCCTTTTCCTCCCGCTCAGTGGCGGTGAACTGCTTGAGCGCGGTCTCCATGGCCAGCATCAGGGTGATGTCGTAGTTGATGCCGAAGATCCCGATGGGGGTGCCGTCGTCATCCCGGATGTAGATGGTGGTGGACTTGAGGATCTTGCCGTCCTTGGTGCGGGTCAGGTAGCACAGGTGATCCTGCAGCTGGGCCTGGCCCGCCCGCAGGGCCTCCAGCACCACGTGAGACGGGCCGTCACCCACCTTACGGCCGGTGACCTGGCCGTTCTCGATGGCGACAATGGAGCTCTCCGGATCGTTGGTGGCCAGATCGTGGACCACCACTTCGCAATTGGGACCAAACTGCCTGGCAATGCCTTTTGCCAGCTTCAGCAGAAATTGCAGGGTAGATGGCTCTGGCATATTGATTCCCTCCTTCCGTGGGTCCGCGCGGGGATGCGCCATATAAAACGCGGGGGTTTCCACTCGTTGGAACGCAGCCGCCCCAGCGTCAGACACCGATTTATAATCGGTTCTATTTTACCATATTTGGCGCAAGATTCAACTAATTTTAGATGCCTAAAAAATTTTTTGTTTTTCAAACAAAAGTGTTGCATCTCCGTGCGAATTGTGGTAAGATAAAGCCATCAAATGGTTTGAAGTATAGTCAATATTTACAAATTTCCATATAAAAAGTTGTGGCTGCAACGGAGTGCTTTCGCGCACGGGCTGGATGGACCTTGGGTTCTACTGAGGTTGCGGTCGCAACCTCTCATAAGCCAGAACTTCACTGTCCATTCCACCAGGAATGGGCAATTTTTTTACGGAGAAACGAATTTCGAAAAGGAGGACTTTATTATGCTGCTGGTCGGTAATGGCAGACTGATTACCCGGAGCGAGGAGCTCCCTTATCTGGAGGACGGCGCCGTCGTTCTGGACGGCGAGGTGGTCAAGGAGGTCGGCTCCCTGGCTGACATGAAGGCCAAGTACCCCGACGCCGAGTTTGTGGACGCCAAGGGCGGCGTCATCATGCCCGGTCTCATCAACGTCCACACCCACATCTATTCCGGACTGGCCCGTGGCCTGTCCATCAACGGTTTCAACCCCACCAACTTCTTTGAGGTGCTGGACGGCCAGTGGTGGTACATCGACCGTCACCTGACCCTGGATGGTACCCGCGCCTGCGCTTACGCCACCGTTCTGGACTGCATCCGGGACGGCGTGACCACCATCTTCGATCACCACGCCTCCTTCTGCGAGATCCCCGGCTCCCTCTTCGCCATCAAGGACGTGTGCAAGGAGCTGGGCATGCGCGCCAACCTCTGCTACGAGGTGTCCGAGCGCGATGGCCAGGAGAAGTGCGATCAGTCCATCCAGGAGAACGCCGACTTCGCCAAGTGGGCCAAGGAGCAGGACGACGACATGATCAAGGCCATGTTCGGCGGCCACGCCCTGTTCACCATCTCCGACAAGACCTTTGAGAAGATGGTCAAGGCCAACGACGGCATGGCCGGCTTCCACATCCACGTGGCTGAGGGCATGAACGACGTGTACGATTCCCTGCAGAACTACGGTTGCCGCCCCATCAACCGTCTGCTGTACAACGGTATCCTGGGCGAGAAGACCATGCTGGGCCACTGCATCCACGTCTCTCCCGCCGAGATGGATATCATCAAGGAGACCAATACCATGGTCTGCCACAACCCCGAGTCCAACATGGGCAACGCCGTGGGCTGCTCCCCCGTGCTGCAGCTGTACAACCGGGGCATCCTCATCGGCCTGGGCACCGACGCCTACACCCACGACATGCTGGAGAGCCTGAAGGTCCTGCTGCCCATGCAGCGCCACAACGTCTGCATGCCCAACGTGGGCTGGTGCGAGGCCACCGGCATGCTCTTCCAGAACAACGCCAAGATCTGCTCCCGCTACTTCAAGAAGCCTCTGGGCGTGCTGAAGCCCGGCGCCGCCGCCGACGTCATCGTGATGGACTACAAGCCCTTCACTCCCTTCTCCGACGCCAACATCGACGGCCACATGCTCTTCGGCATGATGGGCAAGAACTGCCGCACCACCATTATCAACGGCAAGGTTCTGTACAAGGACCGCGAGTTCGTGGGCATTGACGAGGACAAGATCAACGCCTGGTGCATGGAGCAGTCCAAGAAGCTGTGGGGCGAGCTGAACCACTGCACATACTGAGAACAACGCAAGTTGAGCTTGTCCTCGCCAAGCGTTTTGCCGCAGGCAAAACCTTGATGCCGGGGCGATTCATTCGCCCCGAGCAGATGAAAGAAATCGGGGTCCCCGCCCGGCTTTGCCGGGTGGGGGACAAGATCAACGCCTGGTGCATGGAGCAGTCCAAGAAGCTGTGGGGCGAGCTGAACCACTGCACTTACTAAGTAATTTCCCCCAAAAAACGAAAACGAAATGTAATTCCGAGTTATAACGATAACTGGAGGTTTTGATTATGAGCGATATCATGCGTCCCATGCCTTTTGCCCACCTGATGAACTGGATCCTGAGCGAGTACAAGAGCCAGGGCTCCATTTTCGGCGTGTCCAAGCTGGTCAAGCACACCAACGGCAAGGCCCTGCCCATCTTTGAGGAGAAGATTGAGTCTCCCTACGGCCCCGCCGCCGGCCCCCACACCCAGCTGGCCCAGAACATCATCGCCGCCTACGCCGCTGGCAGCCGCTTCTTCGAGGTCAAGACCGTTCAGGTCATGGACGGCGACGAGCTGAGCAAGTGCGTCAACAAGCCCTGCATCACCGCCGCTGACGAGTGCTACAACTGCGAGTGGTCCACCGAGCTGTACGTGCCTCAGGCCTTTGCCGAGTACGTCAAGGCCTGGTTCGCCTGCAAGCTGCTGGCCAAGGAGCTGGAGCTGGGCGATCCCAACGGCTTCGTGTTCAACATGAGCGTGGGCTACGACCTGGCCGGCATCAAGAGCGAGAAGGTGGACAAGTACATCAACGGCATGATGGATGCCTCTCAGACCGAGGTTTGGAAGGAGTGCATGGACTGGGCCCTGGCCAACCTGGACAAGTTCCAGAACGTGGACGAGACCTATGTGAAGGCCATCTCCCCCAAGGTGTCCGACTCCATCACCGAGTCCACCCTCCACGGCTGCCCCCCCGATGAGATCGAGCGCATCGCCACCTACCTCATCACCGAGAAGAACCTGAACACCTACATTAAGTGCAACCCCACTCTGCTGGGCTATGAGTTCGCCCGCAAGACCCTGGACGGCCTGGGCTTCGACTACATCGCCTTTGACGACCACCACTTTGTGGAGGACCTGCAGTGGGAGGACGCCATCCCCATGTTCCACCGCCTGATGAAGCTCACCGGCGAGCGGGGCCTGGAGTTCGGCGTGAAGATCACCAACACCTTCCCCGTGGACGTGAAGGCCGGCGAGCTGCCCAGCGAGGAGATGTACATGTCCGGCCGCTCCCTGTACCCCCTGTCCCTGTCCCTGGCCGGCATGCTGTCCAAGGAGTTCAAGGGCAAGCTGCGCATTTCCTACTCCGGCGGCGCCGACATCCACTCCATCAAGAAGCTGTACGAGGCCGGTATCTGGCCCATCACCATGGCTACCACCGTCCTGAAGCCCGGCGGCTATCAGCGCTTCAGCCAGATCGGCAAGGAGCTGATGGACATCAGCTATGAGCCCTGGACCGGCGTGGACGTGGCCAAGGCCGACGCTCTGGTGAAGGAGTTCGTCACCGACGTTCACTACCAGAAGCCCATGAAGCCCATCCCCAGCCGCAAGATGGACAAGAAGGTGCCCCTCATCGACTGCTTCGAGGCTCCCTGCCGCAACGGCTGCCCCATCGAGCAGGACATCCCCGCCTACCTGATGAAGGTCAGCGAGGGCAAGTACGAGGAGGCCCTCCAGATCATCACCCACCGCAACGCCCTGCCCTTCATCACCGGTACCATCTGCTCTCACCGCTGCCAGGACAAGTGCATGCGCAACGCCTATGACGAGAGCGTGTATATCCGCACCCAGAAGCTGAAGGCTGCCGAGGGCGGCTTTGAGGCCCTGCTGCCCAAGCTGAAGCCCGCCGCTCCCGTGGCCGGCAAGAAGGTTGCCGTCATCGGCGGCGGCCCGGCCGGTATGTCCGCCGCCTACTTCCTGGGCCGCGCCGGTGTGGACGTGACCATCTTTGAGCGCAAGGACGCTCTGGGCGGCATCGTCCGTCACGTGATCCCCGCCTTCCGTATCAGCGACGCCGCCATCGACAACGACGTTAAGCTGATGAACGCCATGGGTGTGAAGGTGGAGCTGAACACCGAGGTCAAGAGCGTGCAGGAGCTCTTCGATAAGGGATATACCCAGGTCATCCTGGCCACCGGCGCTTGGCACAAGGGCAGCGCCGGCATGGAGTACGGCGAGGAGATGAACGTCATCGAGTTCCTGGAGGCCGCCAAGAAGGCCCCCGAGAGCCTGAAGCTGGGCAAGAACGTGGTGGTCATCGGCGGCGGCAACACCGCCATGGACGCCGCCCGGGCTGCCAAGCGCATCCCCGGCGTGGAGAAGGTCTCCCTGGTCTACCGCCGCACCAAGCGCTACATGCCCGCCGATCAGGAGGAGCTGGAGCTGGCTCTGGAGGACGGCGTGGAGTTCTGTGAGCTGCTGGCTCCCGTGGGCGTGAAGGACGGCGTGCTCACCTGCCACCAGATGGAGCTGGGCGCTCCCGATGCCTCCGGTCGCCGTTCCCCCGTGGACACTGGCAAGGTGGTCACCGTGGACGCCGACACCGTCATCACCGCCGTGGGCGAGAAGGTGGACACCGAGCTGTACACCGCCAACGGTCTGGAAGTGGATAACCGCGGCAAGGCCGTGGCCAACGCCAACACCCTGGAGTCCTCCGTCAAGAACGTCTACGTCATCGGCGACGGCCAGAAGGGCCCCGGCACCGTGGTGGAGGCCATTGCCGGCGCTACCAAGGCTGCCCGTGCCATCCAGGACTTCGACGTGGATACCTATGTGGAGAAGAACGTCAACGCCGACTACCAGAAGCCTCTGGCCAAGCGCGGCGACGTGTGCACTGACTGCAGCAGCTGCGACGACGTCCGCTGCCTGGGCTGTGCCACCGTGTGTGAGACCTGTACCGAGGTGTGCCCCAACCGCGCCAACGTGGCCATCGCCGTGCCCGGCATGCGGATGCGCCAGATCATCCACGTGGACGGCATGTGCAACGAGTGCGGCAACTGCGGCACCTTCTGCCCCTACGACAGCCGTCCCTACAAGGATAAGTTCACCCTGTTCTGGAGCGAGGAGGACTTCGTCAACAGCGAGAACGAGGGCTTCCTGCAGCTGGAGGGCACCAAGACCCGCGTCCGCCTGGGCGGCCAGGTCAAGGACTACGACGTGGCCGACGCCGGCTGCGGCCTGTACGATCCTCTGCGCAAGCTGATCTGCGCGGTGTACGACAGCTACAGCTATCTGCTGAAGTAAAAGTTCACATCGGACCCACTGCCGCCCGCGGCAGCGCGCATCGCCTCAGCACTCTGCTGGGGCTTTGCGTGCGCGTGGGCGGAGCGGGTAAAAAACGCGGCGCGGCCGGGGACAGAACATCCGCTCCGCGCACAGAAAAGAGGAACCACAGATGAGCTATTCTTTTACCGTTAACGGCGTCCTCCGCACCACTGAGGAGGATAAGCCTCTGCTGCGCTATCTGCGCGACGATCTGCACCTCTATTCCGTCAAGGACGGATGCAGCGAGGGTGCCTGCGGCACCTGCACCATCGTGGTGGATGGCAAGGCCATCAAGTCCTGCGTCCTCACCACCAAGAAGGCGGTAGGGAAGACCATCCTCACCGTGGAGGGCCTGTCTCACGACGAGCAGGAGGCCTTTGTGTATGCCTTCGGCAAGGTGGGCGCCGTCCAGTGCGGCTTCTGCATCCCCGGCATGGTGATGGCGGGCAAGGCCCTTATCGACCAGAATCCCAACCCCTCCGAGGAGGACATCAAGAAGGCCATCCGGGGCAACATCTGCCGCTGCACTGGCTACAAGAAGATCATCGAGGGTATTTCCCTCACCGCTGCCATCCTCCGGGGGGACGAGAAGATCGACCCCGAGCTGGAGAAGGGCGACGTATACGGCGTGGGCGACCGGGCCTTCCGCACCGACGTGCGGGGCAAGGTGCTGGGCAACGGCGCCTACTGCGACGACATTGAGATGGAGGGCATGGTCCACGCCTCCGCCGTCCGCTCCCAGTACCCCAGAGCGAAGGTGCTGGATATCGACGCCTCCAAGGCCCTGGAGCTGGCCGGTGTGCTGGCCGTCCTCACCGCTGAAGACGTGCCCAACAACAAGGTGGGCCACATCCAGCAGGACTGGGACGTGTTCATCGCCAAGGGCGACATCACCCGCTGCGTGGGCGACGCCATCTGCCTGGTGGTTGCCGAGGATGAGAAGACCCTGGCCCAGGCTAAGAAGCTGGTCAAGATCAGCTACGAGCCTCTGGAGCCGGTGCGCTCCATCCAGGAGGCCATGGCGGAGGACGCCCCCAAGCTCCACCCCAACGGCAACCTGTGCCAGCAGCGCCACGTGACCCGCGGCGACGCCAAGACCGCCCTGGCCAACTCCAAGTATGTGGTGACCCAGAGCTACAAGACCCCCTTCACCGAGCACGCCTTCCTGGAGCCTGAGTGTGCCGTGGCCTTCCCCTACAAGGACGGCGTGAAGGTCTACACCTCCGACCAGGGCGTGTACGACACCCGGAAGGAGATATCCATCATGCTGGGCTGGGAGCCCGACCGCATCGTGGTGGAGAACAAGTTCGTGGGCGGCGGCTTCGGCGGCAAGGAGGACGTGTCCGTGCAGCACCTGGCGGTGCTGGCGGCCCTGAAGGTGAACAAGCCCGTGAAGGTCAAGTTCACCCGCCAGGAGTCCATCAACTTCCACCCCAAGCGCCACTATATGGAGGGCACCTTCACCCTGGGCTGCGACGAGAACGGCATCTTCACCGGCCTGGACTGCGAGATCTACTTCGACACCGGCGCCTACGCCTCGCTCTGCGGCCCTGTGCTGGAGCGGGCCTGCACCCACTCCGTGGGCCCCTACTGCTATCAGAACACCGACATCCGGGGCTACGGGTACTACACCAACAACCCCCCCGCCGGCGCCTTCCGGGGCTTCGGCGTGTGCCAGAGCGAGTTCGCCCTGGAGTCCAACATCAACCTGCTGGCCGAGAAGGTGGGCATCTCCCCCTGGGAGATCCGCTACCGCAACGCCATCGAGCCGGGCAAGGTGCTGCCCAACGGCCAGATCGCCGACTGCTCCACCGCGCTGAAGGAGACCCTGCTGGCGGTCAAGGACGTGTACGAGGCCAAGATGGACCACGCGGGCATCGCCTGCGCCATGAAGAACGCCGGCGTGGGCGTGGGCCTGCCCGATAAGGGCCGGGCCAAGCTGGTGGTGCGGGACGGCATGGTGGAGCTGTACGCCGCCGCCTCCGACATCGGCCAGGGCTGCGCCACCGTGTTCCTCCAGGTCCTGTCCCAGACCACCGGTCTGCCCCGGCTGCTGCTGCGGAACATGGGCGCCAACTCCGAGGTGGCCCCCGACTCGGGCACCACCTCCGGCTCCCGCCAGACCCTCATCACCGGCGAGGCCGTGCGCATGGCCGCCGTGGACCTGAAGGCCGATATGGACCGGGTGAACGGCGACCTCAGCAAGCTGGAGGGCAAGGAGTACTTTGCCGAGTTCTTCGACCCCACCGACAAGCTGGGCTCCGACAAGCCCAACCCCAAGAGCCACGTGGCCTACGGCTTCGCCACCCATGTGGTCATCCTGGACGACGACGGCAAGGTGAAGGAAGTGTACGCGGCCCACGACTCCGGCAAGGTGGTCAACCCCACCTCCATCCAGGGTCAGATTGAGGGCGGCGTGCTCATGGGCCTGGGCTATGCCCTCACCGAGGACTTCCCCCTGAAGGACTGTGTGCCCCAGGCCAAGTACGGCACTCTGGGCCTGATGCGGTCCAACCAGATCCCTGATATCCACGCCATCTATGTGGAGAAGGACGAGCTGCTGCCCTTCGCGTACGGTGCCAAGGGCATCGGCGAGATCGCCACCATCCCCACCGCGCCGGCGGTCCAGGGGGCCTATTACGCCCGGGACCACATTCTGCGCACCACCCTGCCCATGAAGGGGACCTTCTACAAAAAGTAAGGCCCCGTCCACCCGAGTATGGAGGCCAATCCAGGACCTTCCGGGGGCCTCAGAACAGCGGAGCAAATCGCTCCGCTCTGAGGCCCCTTTTTTGTGAAAATTGGGTGGAAAAATCGGTGGAAAAACCGGTCAAATTTGGCAGCCAAAAATGCCACCAAAAAAATTTTTAGCTTCTCAATATTTTTTTCAGATTTTCTCTTGACATCTGGAAAACAAGTGGTATGATGGTCTCAGAAAATAAAAGAAAGTTTGCCAATGGGCAAAGAAATTTTGGAGGCGAGTGTTCGATGAAAGACCAGCTCAAATGGGTCCTCAACAAAATGCCGAAGAGCGACGACAAGCAGCTGGACGTAATGTCCCTGTCCAACGTTGCCAAGGCCCGCTTCTTCCACAGCTCCTTCCCCCAGTACTCCATCACTCCTCTGGCTCAGCTGGAGGGCATGGCCAAGTACCTGGGTCTGGGCGGCGTGTATGTGAAGGACGAATCCTACCGCTTCGGCCTCAACGCCTTTAAGGTGCTGGGCGGCTCCTTCGCCATGGCTAAGTACATCGCCAGCGAGATGGGCCGGGATGTGTCCGAGATGACTTACGACTACCTGACCAGCGAGTCCTTCCGCAAGGACTTCGGCCAGGCCACCTTCTTCACCGCCACCGACGGCAACCACGGCCGCGGCGTGGCCTGGGCTGCCAACAAGCTGGGCCAGAAGGCAGTGGTACATATGCCCAAGGGCAGCGCCAAGTCCCGCTTTGACAACATCGCCAAGGAGGGCGCCAAGGTCACCATCGAGGAAGTCAACTACGACGACTGCGTGCGCATGGCCGCCGCTGAGGCTGAGCAGACCGAGCACGGCGTCATCGTGCAGGACACCGCTTGGGACGGCTACGAGGAGATCCCCTCCTGGATCATGCAGGGCTACGGCACCATGGCCAACGAGGCCGCCGATCAGCTCCGCCAGATCGGCATCAACCGTCCGACCCACGTGTTCGTGCAGGCCGGTGTCGGCTCTCTGGCCGGCGCTGTGGTGGGCTACTTCACCAACCTGTTCCCCAACGATACTCCCAAGTTCGTGGTCATGGAGGCCCGTGCTGCTGACTGCCTGTATCAGGGCGCTCTGGCCAACGACGGCAAGCCCCGCATCGTGACCGGCGACCTGCAGACCATCATGGCCGGCCTCGCCTGCGGCGAGCCCAACACCATCTCCTGGGACATCCTGCGCAACCACGTGTCCGCCTTCATTTCCTGCCCTGACTGGGTTTCCGCCAAGGGCATGCGTATGCTGGGCGTGCCCGTGAAGGGCGATCCCACCGTGATCTCCGGCGAGTCCGGCGCTGTGGGCATGGGCTGCCTGGATGCCATCATGTGCGACGACACCTACAAGGAGCTGCGTGACGCTCTGGAGCTCAACCGCTTCAGCCAGGTGCTCATGTTCTCCACCGAGGGCAACACCGATCCCCTGAAGTTCCGCCGCGTGATCTGGGACGGCGAGTATCCCACCACCGAGACCCCCCAGAAGCCCTACTAAGGTTGTGCTGAACGGGAGATTTTCCCGATAAAACCGTGAAAATTTGAAAAATGGAGGTCATTACCATGGATTTTGAGAAGATCAAAGCTGCTGCCGAAGGTTATAAGGCCGACATGACCCGCTTCCTGCGGGACATGATCCGCATCCCCAGCGAGAGCTGCGAGGAGAAGGGCGTTTGCGAGTGCATCAAGGCTGAGATGGAGAAGCTGGGCTTCGACAAGGCTGAGTTCGACGGCCTGGGCAACGTTATCGGCTGGATGGGCGAGGGCGACAAGATCATCGCCATCGACTCCCACATCGACACCGTGGGCATCGGCAACATCAACAACTGGACCCACGACCCCTACGAGGGCTATGAGGACGACGAGGTCATCTACGGCCGCGGCGGTTCCGACCAGGAGGGCGGCATGGCTTCCGCCGTGTACGGCGCCAAGATCATGAAGGATCTGGGCCTGATCCCCGCCAGCTACAAGATCATGGTCGTCGGCTCCGTCCAGGAAGAGGACTGCGACGGTATGTGCTGGCAGTACATCGTCAACAAGTTCTTCCCCGCCATCGGCGTGAAGAAGGAGCAGGTTGAGTTCGTTATCTCCACCGAGCCCACCGACGGCGGCATCTACCGCGGTCACCGCGGCCGTATGGAGATCCGCGTGGACGTGAAGGGCGTTTCCTGCCACGGTTCCGCTCCCGAGCGCGGCGACAACGCCATCTACAAGATGGCCGACATTCTCCAGGACGTGCGCGCCCTCAACGAGAACGACGACGCCGACTCCACCGAGATCAAGGGCCTCGTGAAGATGCTCAACCCCAAGTACAACCCCGATCACTACGAGGATGCGCGCTTCCTGGGCCGCGGCACCTGCACCACCTCCCAGATCTTCTACACCTCTCCCAGCCGCTGCGCTGTGGCTGACTCCTGCTCCATCTCCATCGACCGCCGCATGACCGCCGGCGAGACCTGGGATTCCTGCCTGGAGGAGATCCGCAACCTGCCCAGCGTGAAGAAGTACGGCGACGACGTGAAGGTTTCCATGTACATGTACGACCGTCCCTCCTGGACCGGCGAGGTGTACGAGACCGAGGCTTACTTCCCCACCTGGATCAACAAGGAGAGCGCCGCTCACGTGCAGGCTCTGGTGGACGCCCACCACGCCCTGTTCGGCGGCAAGCGCATCGGGCCCGACGGCGCCATGCACCTGCGTAACCGTCCTCTGACCGACAAGTGGACCTTCTCCACCAACGGCGTTGCCATCCAGGGCCGCTACGGCATCCCCTGCGTGGGCTTCGGCCCCGGTGCTGAGTCTCAGGCTCACGCCCCCAACGAGATCACCTGGAAGCAGGACCTGGTCACCTGCGCCGCCCTGTACGCCGCCGTGCCCGGCCTGTACAAGGAGGAGAACAAGACCGACGACGTGTCCCAGTTCCGCGCCGGCAAGACCAACAACGACATTAAGTAAGAAGCGCTGAGACGTTTGAAAGGGGCGGCCCCCCGGCCGCCCCTCCAGATAACACCCACCGCGCTTTCCATCCACCTCAACCACCATATTTGAAAAGGAGATCGATTGCAATGGACAAGACTCTGCAGATGTATATCGACAAGCTGAATGCCCTGAACTTCAAGGAGATGTACGAGGGCGACTTCTTCCTGACCTGGGACAAGACCGACGACGAGATCGAGGCCGTCTTCACCGTGGCCGACGCTCTGCGCTACATGCGTGAGAACAACATCTCCACCAAGATCTTCGAGTCCGGCCTGGGCATCTCCCTGTTCCGCGACAACTCCACCCGTACCCGTTTCTCCTTCGCTTCCGCTTGTAACCTGCTGGGCCTGGAGGTTCAGGACCTGGACGAGGGCAAGAGCCAGATCGCTCACGGCGAGACCGTCCGCGAGACCGCTAACATGATCTCCTTCATGGCCGACGTTATCGGCATCCGCGACGACATGTACATCGGCAAGGGCCACACCTATCAGAAGGAAGTGGTTGAGGCCGTGACCCAGGGCCACAAGGACGGCGTCCTGGAGCAGAAGCCCACTCTGGTCAACCTGCAGTGCGACATCGACCACCCCACTCAGGCCATGGCCGACATGCTGCACATCATCCACCACTTCGGCGGTGTTGAGAACCTGAAGGGCAAGAAGATCGCCATGACTTGGGCCTACAGCCCCTCCTACGGCAAGCCCCTCTCCGTGCCCCAGGGCATCATCGGCCTGATGAGCCGCTTCGGCATGGACGTTGTCCTGGCTCACCCCGAGGGATACGAGGTTATGCCCGAGGTCGAGGAGGTTGCCAAGAAGAACGCCGAGAAGTCCGGCGGCACCTTCACCAAGACCAACAGCATGGCCGAGGCCTTCAAGGATGCCGACATCGTGTATCCCAAGAGCTGGGCTCCCTTCGCCGCCATGGAGAAGCGTACCAACCTGTATGCTGAGGGCGACACCGACGGCATCAAGGCTCTGGAGAAGGAGCTGCTGGCTCAGAACGCCAACCACAAGGATTGGTGCTGCACCGAGGAGCTGATGGCCACCACTAAGGACGGCAAGGCTCTGTACATGCACTGCCTGCCCGCCGACATCAACGACGTGTCCTGCAAGGACGGCGAGGTTGAGGCTTCCGTGTTCGATCGCTATCGTGATCCTCTGTACAAGGAGGCTTCCTACAAGCCCTACATCATCGCTGCTATGATCTTCCTGGCTAAGGTCAAGGATCCTCAGGCCACTCTGAAGGCCCTGGAGGAGCGCGGTCTGGCTCGTTGGTTCCAGAAGTAATCTGATTTCCTAAGCGACTTCCATTTTTTCCTTCCCTTCCTTTTAAGGCCCGTCCGCATAGGTCAACCTGCCTGTATCTGTGCGGACGGGCCCTGTTATTTCAAGATTCTAATACTTGGCGTAACTTGCGCCGCTATTATTACAAAAATTGAGGTGTTTATCATGGGTAAGCGTATCGTAATCGCTCTCGGCGGCAACGCTCTGGGTAACAACCTCCCCGAGCAGATGATCGCCGTGAAGCAGACCGCCAAGGCCATTGTGGACCTGATCGAGGAGGGCCACGAGGTCATCATCGCCCACGGCAACGGCCCCCAGGTGGGCATGATCCAGAAGGCCATGGCCGAGCTGACCCGCTCCGAGCCTGAGAAGTACATCCCCTGCCCCCTGTCCGTGTGCGTGGCTATGAGCCAGGGCTACATCGGTTACGATCTGCAGAACGCCCTGCGCGAGGAGCTGCTGGACCGCGGCATCAACAAGGGCGTGGCCACCGTGCTGACCCAGGTCGAGGTGGACCCCGAGGACAAGGCCTTCCAGAATCCCACCAAGCCCATTGGCGCCTTCATGACCAAGGAAGAGGCTGACAAGCTGGTGGCCGAGCGCGGCTACAACGTCATCGAGGACGCCGGCCGCGGCTATCGCCGTGTGGTGGCTTCCCCCAAGCCCCAGTCCATCATTGAGATCCAGTCCATCCGCGACATGGTGGCCGCCGGTCTGGTGGTTGTGGCCTGCGGTGGCGGCGGTATCCCCGTCTACAAGACCGAGGGTCATCACCTGAAGGGCGCCGCTGCCGTCATCGACAAGGACTTTGCCTCCTGCGTGCTGGCTCAGCAGGTGGAGGCCGACACCCTCATCATCCTCACCGCCGTGGAGAAGGTTGCCATCAACTTCGGCAAGCCCGACGAGAAGTGGCTGGATGAGCTGACTCCCGACGAGGCCCGCAAGTACATCGGCGAGGGCCACTTCGCTCCCGGCTCCATGCTGCCCAAGGTACAGGCCGCTGTGGAGTTCGCTGAGAGCGCTCCCGGCCGCTCCGCTCTCATCACCCTGCTGGAGAAGGCCAAGGACGGCGTGGCCGGCAAGACCGGTACTGCCATTCATCAGTAATCCAAACAAACTCCAAACAACAAAGCTAAGTGCCCGCCCCGGATCTTCCGGGGCGGGCACTTTTTATGGTATAAGAACGCCCCTGCCGGTCACCGGCAGGGGCGTTTGCTTTAGTTCTGGGAGAGGGGCAGGGTGACGGTGAAGGTGGAACCCTTGCCCACCTGGCTTTCCAGGCCTACGGTGCCGCCGTAGAGCTGGGTGATGTGCTTGACAATGGCCAGCCCCAGGCCGGTGCCGCCGTTCTTGCGGGCCCGGCCCTTTTCCACCCGGTAGAACCGCTCAAACACACGGCTCTGGTCCTCCTCGGGAATGCCGATGCCGTTGTCCTGCACCGAGATCACGGCTTTGCCGTCCTGGATGGCGATGCTGGTGGACACGGTGCCGCCGTTCTCGCTGTACTTGATGCCGTTGCCCATCAGATTGAAGAGCAGCTCCTTCAGGCGGCTCATGGGCACGGATACGGTGGCGGAGGCGCCCTCTACAGCCAGGGTCACACCGGCAGCCTTGGCAGAGGGCTCCAGCAGGGAGGCGGTGTCCTTGGCGGCCTCCAGTACGTCGGAGCGCTCCTGGGTCTGGTCGATGGCCACCGACTCCAGCTCAGACAGCTTGAGAATGTCGTTGATCAGGTCGATGAGACGGTCCACTTCCACCCCGATCATGGTGATGAAGCGCTTCTGGTCGGCGGGGGAGGTGACCATGCCGCTGGATAGCATGTCGGTGAAGCCCTTGATGCTGGTGAGGGGGGTCTTCAGCTCGTGGGATACGTTGGCTGTGAACTCGCTGCGGATACCCTCGGCCTTCTTCAGCTTGGTGACGTCGGAGATCAGGATGGAGGTACCCACCGCCTGGCCCTCATACTGGCGGCCGGAGACGGGGGAGACGAACATCCGCAGGGAGCGGGCGTCCTCGGTGAGGGCGTCCACGTCCAGCATGATGGAGGAATGCTTCTCCTGGCAGTCGTGGATGGCCTCCCGGAGCCGGCGGCTGCGGGTGACCAGCAGAGCGCCGTCGTCCTGCTCGTCCTCGGAGAAGCCGAACAGGGTACGGGCGGCCCGGTTGATGGCCAGCACCTTTCCTTCGGTGTCCAGCAGGATCAGGCCCTCGTCCATGCAGTCCAGGATCAGGCTGACCTTATCCCGCTCATCGGTGATGGACTGGATATAGCCGCCCAGCTGCTCCATCAGCTTGTCAATGTAACGCAGGATGGGACGCAGCTCGTCGTCCGCCTGAAGCCCCTCCAGGCCGGGGGTCTTTTTCCCATCCAGCACACCCTGGAGGGCGATGCCCACCGAGTTGAGGGGGGAGACGATGCGGTTGGCGGTGCGGCGGGCCAGCAGGAAGGCCAGCAGGAGGGCGGCCACAGAGGCGATCACAAAGCCCCACACGCCGCTCATAACCAAGGTGTCGATGGAGGACAGGGGCATGGAGGCACGGCCGATCATACCGTCGGCAAAGCGCTTGGCCACGTAGAGCATGGAGGTGCCCATGGTGTCGGACTGGCGCACCGCCTCGCCCCAGCCGGTGGCCTCAGCCTGGGCCACCTCGGGACGGCTGTTGTGGTCCTCCAGGGTGGAGGCATCCGCGTCGGTATCCGCCAGCACGGTGCCGTCGGTATCAATGATGGTAAGCCGCTTGTCGGGAGCGGCGGCGTGGAATTGCTGGGCCAGAGCCTCCGGCTCGGTGATGGCGCTCTGGGCGTCCATCAGCACCAGCAGCTCCTGCAGCGTGTTCCGGGCAGCGTCCATCTCGCGGCTGCGGAACATCAGAATCCCCACTACATTGGAGATCAGCAGGGCAAACACCACGGTAAGCAGGGTTGCGCCGATGATTCGTTTTTTCATACGTTTCTCCTCTCGGGCAGGTAATGGGAAAACGGGCGGACCAGGCCACCCGTCACGGCATTTTATATCCCACGCCCCGGACGGTGGCGATCACGTCATCGCCCAGCTTCTGGCGCAGGGCCTTGACGTGCATATCCACGGTGCGGGTCTCGCCGGTATAATCATAGTCCCACACGGTCTGAAGGATCTCATCCCGGGTGAGCGCTACGCCCCGGCGGGCGCACAGCAGACGCAGTAGCTCAAACTCCTTGAAGGTGAGCTCCACCAGCTTGCCGCCCTTGCGGACCTCCCGGGCGGCGGGGTCGATCTCCAGGTCCCCGCAGGTGAGCACCTGGTCGCCACGGCGCTCGGTGCGGCGGAGCACCGCCTTCACCCGGGCCTGAAGTTCCATAATGCCGAAGGGTTTGACCACATAGTCGTCGGCGCCGTTTTCCAGACCGGATACCCGGTCCATCTCGGCGGAGCGGGCGGTGAGCATGATCACCGGCGATTCCGATGTACCGCGGCCCTCCCGCAGCCTGCGGAGGATCTCCAGACCGTCCATGCCGGGCAGCATGATGTCCAGAATGAACAGCACCGGCGGGCTCTGGTCCGCCTCGCCCTCGAACATGGCTTCGCCGGATTCGTAGGGCCGGACGGTATAGCCTACCGACTGAAAATAATAGCGGAGCATCTCGCGGATGCTCTCATCGTCCTCCACCACTACGATGGCTCTGGACATGGGATCACCTTCCGTTTCGTATTGGGGTGCGTCAGGCCTGGGGCTGGATCTCGCCGGTGACGCAGAAAATGGCCCACTGGGCGATGTTGACCGCGTGGTCGGCGATACGCTCCAGGTACTTGGCAATGATGATCAGGTCGATGGCCTGGTCGGCCTCCTCCCGGTTTTCCACAATGAGCTCCACCAGCTCGCTCTTGATGGTGCGGAAGAGCTGATCGATCTCGTCGTCCAGGCTCACCACCGCGGCGGCGGCGTCGGTATCCCGGTTGACGTAGGCGAAGATGGAGCGCTTGACCATGACGCCCGCCTTCTGGCTCATGGTGCGGATGTCAGTCAGGGTGCCGGTCTGCTTCTGCTCCTGGAGCAGCAGGGAGATCTCGGCGATGTTGGCGCACTGGTCGCCGATACGCTGTAAGTCGGTGACCATCTTCAGGGCGGCAGAGATGGTGCGCAGGTCCCGGGCCACGGGCTGCTGCTGGAGCAGCAGCCGCAGGCAGCGGTTCTCAATGTCCCGCTCCATCTCGTCCATGTGCTTGGTCATCTCCATGGCGGACTTGGCGGCGGCGTCGTCGCTGGAGGCCAGGGACTCCACCACCACGTCAATGGCGTCCTCAGCGGCGGCCGCCATGTCGATCATTTCATAGTTGAGCTCCTGGAGCTCGGCATCAAAGGTTTTTCTCATGAGAACCTCCTGTTAACCGAAGCGGCCGGTGATGTAATCCTCGGTGCGCTTGTCCTTGGGGACGGAGAAGAGCTGGGTGGTATCGCCGAACTCGATGAGCTGGCCCAGCAGGAAGAAGGCGCACTTATCGGATATACGGGTGGCCTGCTGCATGTTGTGGGTAACGATGATGATGGTGTACTGGTTCTTCAGATCGGCGATCAGATCCTCGATCTTGGAGGTGGAGATGGGGTCCAGAGCGGAGGTGGCCTCATCCATCAGCAGGATGTCGGGCTCCACGGCCAGGGCGCGGGCAATGCACAGACGCTGCTGCTGGCCGCCGGACAGGCCCAGGGCGGACTTCTTCAGCCGGTCCTTTACTTCGTCCCAGATGGCGGCGCCCTGCAGGGACTTCTCCACGATGTCGTCCAGGCGGCTCTTGTTGCGGATGCCGTGGGTGCGGGGGCCGTAGGCCACGTTGTCATAGATGGACATGGGGAAGGGGTTGGGCTTCTGGAATACCATGCCGATCTGCTTGCGCAGCCAGGTCACGTCCACCTTGGAGTCGTAGATCTCCTGGCCCCGGTACTGGATGGAGCCGGTGATCTTGATGCCGGGGACCAGGTCGTTCATGCGGTCCAGGGTCTTGAGGAAGGTGGACTTGCCGCAGCCGGAGGGGCCGATGAGGGCGGTGACCTGCTTTTCGGGAATGTCCACGCTGACGTCTTTCAGTGCCTGGGTCTGGCCATACCAGAGGTCCAGACCCTTTACGGACAGGATCGTATTTTCATCCATGATAGGAGCTCCTTATTTCTTCTTTAATTTCCGGCCCACCAGCTTGGCGGTGAGGTTGATGAGCAGAGTGAGGATCATCAGAATGGCCGCAATGGCAAAGGCCACGTCGAACTCGGCGCGCTCACGGGCGTACACATACAGGGCCACGGTGAGGGAGGCGCCGGAGGAGTGGATAAAGTTGTCGAAGGAGGAGAAGAAGCTGTTCATGCTCATGCCCATGCCGGCGGTGAACAGCAGAGCGGCGGATTCACCCACGATACGGCCGATGGACAGGATACAGCCGGTGACGATGCCGTCCACCGAGGAGGGGAGCACCACGGTGCGGATCATATGCCACTTGCCGGCGCCCAGACCCAGGGCAGCTTCCCGGTAGGACTGAGGTACCGTCTTGAGGGACTCCTGGGTGGTGCAGATGATGGTGGGGATGGTCATGATGACCAGGGTGAGAGAACCGGCCAGCAGGGAGGCCTGGAGGCCCAGGAACTGACAGAAGAACAGCATGCCCACCAGACCGAAGATGATGGAGGGGATACCGGTCAGGGTCTCAGTGGCAAATTCCAGAATGGACACCAGCCGGCGGTTGGTGGCGTACTCGGTGAGGTAGATGGCGGCGCCCACACCCAGAGGCAGGATGATGATCAGGGTGACCACCACCAGATAGACCGTGTTAAGGATGTTGGGCAGGATGCCGATGCTGTCCCGGATAAAGCTGGGCTCCGTGCTGAGGAACTCCCAGGTGATGTGGGGCAGACCTTTGACAAAGATATAGCCGATGATGAAGATCAGCAGGGCGCAGGTCAGGGCTGCGCAGAAATAGAGCAGAAAGCGGAGTATCCGGTCATAAGCCTTCCGCTTCCCGGAGAGAGGCTGCATTTTAATCGTAACCAAAGTATATCACCCCTTCTTCCGTTTGAGAAGCGTATTAAGGACCACATTGATGAGCATGATGAAGAGAAAGAGTACCAGCGCAATGGAGAACAGAGCCTGGCGCTGGAGGCCGGAGGCGTAGGCCATCTCACTGGCCACGGCGGTGGTGAGGAAGCGGACGGACTTGAAGAGCCCGGGCATGTTGGCCACGTTGCCGGCCACCATGATGATAGCCATGGCCTCGCCGATGGCGCGGCCGATGCCCAGCACCACGGAAGCGGCGATGCCGCT
The DNA here is from genome assembly GCF_017811815.1 of Flavonifractor sp. AGMB03687. Taxonomy (GTDB): domain Bacteria; phylum Bacillota; class Clostridia; order Oscillospirales; family Oscillospiraceae; genus Flavonifractor. The sequence continues at coordinate 259,057 of NZ_JADKZI010000003.1, read as the reverse complement.
GGAGGCGGCGGGCACGCTCACCCGGAACACGGTTTCGATGTGGGTGGCGCCCAGGGCCAGGGAGGCCTCCTCATATTCGCGGGGCACCGCCTTCAGGGCGTTTTCCGACACGCTGATGATGGAGGGCAGGATCATGACCGCCAGAACGATGATGGCGCAGAACAGGCTGGCGCCGTCGGGCAGGTTGAAGAACTCACGCACGGCGGGGACCAGCACCATCATACCAATGAGGCCGTACACCACGGAGGGAATGCCGGCCAGCAGGTCCACGGCGGGACGCACCACGGCGGCCAGCTTGGGAGGAGCCACCTTGGCCAGGAAGACTGCCGTCATGAAGCCCACGGGCACGCCCAGCACGATGGCGCCGGCGGTGCCGTAGATGGAGGTCAGGATAAAGGGAAGGATGCCGAAGGAGGGCTCCGAAGCGGTGGAGGCCCAGGTGGTGCCGAACAGGAAATCTACCAGCCCGATCTCTTGAATGGCAGGCAGTCCCGAAATGATCAGATAGACGCTGATAAACAGCACGAAGACGACCGCGATGAAGCCGCACAGGAAGAACAGGACGTTCATAATGACTTCCAGCGGTCGGAGCTTTTGTTTCATGGCAAATGACCGGCCTTTCGTAAAGAGTTATAATCATGGAGATTGCCCCCTCGAGACCGAGGGGGCAATCTTGGGAAAGGGACTTGTTTACTCGGCCACGGGCACCGCACCGGCGCTGGCGATCAGGTCAGCGGCCTCAGCGGAGGTAGCCCAGTCGATGAAGGCCTGAGCCGCATCGGAGAGCTCGGTGCTCTCGTTGACGATGAAGTTGAAGTTACGCTGAATGGCGTAGCTGCCGTCCAGGACGGTCTCCTCGGTGGGAGCCACACCGCCCACGGTGATGGCCTTCACGGTCTCATCCACAGCGGACAGGGAAGCGTAGCCGATGGCGTTGGGGTTGGAAGCGACGTTGGCGATGACTTCGCCGGTGGAGGTCAGCTCGTTCTGATACTTGCAGGCATCCTCGGTGCCGGTGATGGACTCGAAGCCGTCGCGGGTACCGGAACCAGCCTCACGACCGATGAACACGACCTCGCCGTCGTTGCCGCCCACCTCGGACCAGTTGGTGATCTCGCCGGTAGCCAGAGCAGCGATCTGCTCCACGCTCAGGTCAGCCACGGGGTTCTGAGGGTTGACGATGATGGCGATGCCGTCCTTAGCAACGGTGATCTGCTTCACGCCGGTCTCGTCGTCCTTCAGGTCACGGGAGGCCAGGCCGATGTCGCAGGTGCCGTCCTGAGCGCCGGTGACGCCGGCGCCGGAACCGGAACCGGTGTAGTTCACGGTGATGCCGGGCTGGACTTCCTTAAAGCCCTCGGTCAGGTAGCCCATCACGCTCTCCATGGAGGTGGAGCCGTTGGTGTTGACGGTGCCGGACAGCTCGGTGGTGTTGTCGGGAGTCTCGGACTCGGTCACAGCGGGGCTGTTGCCGGCGGGAGTGTTGGCGCTGCCGGTATTGCTGCCGCCGCAGCCGGCCAGCAGGCCCACGCACAGGGCGGCGGAAAGCATCAGAGCAAGGGTTCTCTTTTTCATTCTGTTCAATCTCCAATCATGCAATGTATTCTTGGTGTCTCGGAACAAGCTACAGTATATCGGCCGATTGTAAAGTTGTCCTTCATCACTTTGTAAAGAATGGGTAAAGTCACTCTCTCCCAGTGGATTGCGGACTTTACATTGTAGGATGTCCCATTTTACAAAAGGAATACCAGGGTCAACGGCACAAAGCTGTGAAAAATACAAAACGTGGAAAAATGCGGGGGACAATATATTGTATTCCATTGGAAGAAAAGCTATAATAATGAACACTGAAACGGCCCGTCAGCTTTTTTCGGCTGAGATCCGGAGCCGATGATAACTGATTTGTAAAACAGAAGGAGATATAAGGATGTCTAATATTTGGCATGATATTAACCCCAGCCGCATCCAGCCCGAGGACTTTGTGGCGGTCATCGAGATCCCCAAGGGAAGCAAGAAGAAGTATGAGCTGGACAAGGAGACCGGCCTCATCATTCTGGACCGGGTGCTCCACACCTCCACCCACTATCCCGCCAACTACGGCTTCATCCCCCGCACCTACGGCGACGACGGTGACCCCCTGGACGTGCTGGTCCTGTGCTCCGAGGCCATGGACCCCCTGACCCTGGTGCGCTGCTATCCGGTGGGCTTTATCTCCATGCTGGACGGCGGCAAGAACGACGAGAAGATCATCGCCATCCCCTTCTCCGATCCCACCTATAATACCTATCAGGACCTGATGGATCTGCCCGCTCATATCTTTGATGAGATGGCCCACTTCTTTACCGTCTACAAGGCCCTGGAGGGCAAGGAGGCTGTGGCCGGTGACGTCAATGACCGCAAGGCTGCCATCCAGGTCATTCAGCGTGCCATGGACCACTATGCCGAGTGCTTCCTGGGCGGAGCCGCGCCCCGGGTGGACCACCGGGCCTCGGATCGATAACGGTGTTAAGGAAATCTTAATTGATTTTTTGCTTCCTTTTTCCACGGTTTGTGATAAAATTGGGCTAATGTGTACTGGCCGGTCCGGCAGGGACCGGCACACAGCGGGCCCATCTGGCCCAACTATGAAAGTAAGAGAGGACGGATCCCATGGACCATCCATTTGACTGCCTGGTCATCGGTGCCGGCATGGCGGGCGCCATCTGCGCCCGGGAGCTGGCCGAGCGGGGCGGGAAGAAGGTGCTGGTGCTGGAGCGCCGGGACCATGTGGGCGGCAACGCCTATGACTGCTTCGACGAGGCCGGCGTGCTCATCCACCGGTACGGCCCCCATATCTTCCACACCAACGACAGACGGGTGTTTGAGTATCTGTCCCGGTTCACCGCCTGGCGGAACTACGAACATCAGGTGGTGGCCAACATCCCGGCGGGGGAGGGGCGGCAGGAGATGCCGGTTCCCTTCAACCTGATCTCCATGCGGACGGCCTTCGGCAAGGAGAAGGCCGACAGCCTGGCCAAGCGGCTCATCGCGGAGTACGGCGCGGAGAAGAAGGTCACCATTCTGGAGCTGCGGAAGAATGCCGATCCGGAGATCGCCGCTCTGGCCGACTATGTCTACGAGCATGTCTTTGTCCACTACACCATGAAGCAGTGGGGACAGCGCCCGGAGGAAATCGACCCCAACACCACCGCCCGGGTGCCGGTCTTCCTGTCCGAGGACTGCCGCTACTTCCAGGACGCCCATCAGGGCATGCCCATGGAGGGTTACACCCCCATGTTCGAGCGGATGCTGGACCATCCCGATATCACCGTGGCGCTGGGCGCCGACGCCGGGGACCGCCTGACCCTGGCCGATGGCACGGTGCTGCTGGACGGGATGCCCTTCACCGGTACGGTGATCTACACCGGCGCGGTGGACGAGCTCTTCGGCTGCCGGTACGGACGCCTGCCCTACCGCACCCTGAATTTCCGCTTTGAGACCCACCCGGTGGACTTCTGGCAGAGCCACGGCACGGTGAATTACACCGTGGACCAGGACTACACCCGGATCACCGAGTTCAAGTATCTCACCGGCCAGGAGCTGCCCGGCGTGACCACCATTATGAAGGAGTACTCCGCCGCCTACACCGGCGGGGAAGGGGAGGTCCCCTATTACGCCATCATCAATGAGGCCAACAATGCCCTCTACGCCCAATACAAGGCGGAGGCCGACCGCTATCCCCGGTTCCACCTGCTGGGCCGACTGGCGGAATACAAGTATTACAACATGGATGCCATCGCCGCCCGGGCGCTGGCGCTGTGTGACGATCTGCTGAAGTGAGGAAAGGTACGTATTATGTCTAAGCTGATCACATTCGCGGTACCCTGCTACAACTCCGCGGCCTACATGGAGCACTGCGTGGAGACCCTGCTCACCGGCGGAGAGGATATCGAGATCATTCTGGTGGACGACGGTTCCACCAAAGACGACACCCCCGCCATCTGTGACCGCTACGCGGCCCAGTACCCCAATATCATCAAGGCCATCCACCAGGAAAACGGCGGCCACGGTGAGGGCGTCAACCAGGGCATCCGCAATGCCACCGGCTTCTATTTCAAGGTGGTGGATTCCGACGACTGGCTGGATGAGGCCGCCCTCCAGAAGGCCCTGGCCAAGCTGCGCAAGTTTGCCAAGATGGAAAAGCCGGTGGACCTCTTCATCGCCAACTACGTCTATGAGCACGTGGAGGACAACACCCAGAAGGTGGTGCGGTACACCAACGTCTTCCCCGAGGAGAAGATCTTCTCCTGGAGCCGGATGGGCCGCTTCCGTCCCTCCCAGTTCCTGCTGATGCACAGCGTGATCTACCGCACCCAACTGCTGCGGGACTGCGGCCTGGAGCTGCCCAAGCACACCTTCTATGTGGACAACATCTTTGTCTACCAGCCCCTGCCCTACGTCAAGCGCATCTACTACATGGACATCGACCTGTACCGCTACTTCATCGGCCGGGCCGATCAGAGCGTCAACGAGCAGGTCATGGTCACCCGGGTGGACCAGCAGCTGCGGGTCACCCGGCAGATGATCGAGAGCCACGATTTGCACCGGCTCCACCAGGAGCAGCCCAAGCTGGCCCGGTACATGAGCGGCTATCTGTCCATGATGATGACCATCTCCTCCATCTTCCTCATCCTGGACGGGTCCCCCGAGGCCCTGGGCAAGAAGACCGAGCTGTGGGAGTACCTGCGCAGCAAGGATGTGGGGCTGTACCACAAGTTCAAGTACCGCTCTCTGTCCTTTGTGGGCAACATCCCCGGCTACCAGGGCCGCAAGCTGTCCGTCAAGCTTTACCGGCTGGCCCGCAAGATCTACAAGTTCAACTGAGCATGAAAAAAGGTGTGCTGCCTGAGGCAGCACACCTTTTTTGCTTTTATGACATTGTCAGGCCATCAGGGCGGTCAGCCAGTCCCGGATGGGCAGGTAGGCCAGGGGCAGGAAGATGGCGGGCAGCATGTTGCCCACCCGCAGCTTCTCCTTGGGCAGGCCCAGCATGTTGATGCCCATGCCCACGATGATGGTGCCGCCCACGGCGCTCATCTCGTTGACGATGGCGGGGTCGATCTGCTGGCCCACCAGACCGAAGATGATCGTCATGCCGCCCTCATACACCAGAATGGGCAGGGCGGAGAAGGCCACGCCCACGCCCATGGCGGCAGAGAAGGTGATGGCGGTGACGCCGTCCATCACGGATTTGGAGATCAGAATATCATAATTGCCGTTCATGCCGGCCTCCATGGCGCCGTTGATGGCCATGGCACCCACGCAGAAGAGGACGGACGCGGTGACAAAACCCTCCACAAAACGGCTGTTTTCATTCTTGCGCAGCAGCTTGCGGTGAAGCAGCTCCCCCACGCCGTCCATCCGGCCCTCGATGTTGATGGCCTCGCCGATCAGGGTACCGATAACCATGCATACGATCACGCACAGGGTATCCGCCGTGCTGATCATGCCGGTGATGCCGATGCCCATGGTACACAGACCCAGGGCGAAGGTGATGCCCGAGGCAAAGCGGGCGCTGATCCGGTTTTTGAACACAAGGCCCAGAAAACTGCCCAGCAGGATCAGGACCACATTGATGATGGTGGCAATCATAGGGATTCCTCGCTTTTATACTGCAATTCGCTAAACACGTAGTTCTATGATAGGACAATTCGGGAAATTTGTCAAAGAGTTTCTGGACGTATGCCGGACAACCCCTGGGGAATAGAGTGGAAGTGGACCACAGAAAGGGGGAGAGCCTGTTGAAGCTCGACCGGACATCCATGCTCTACGGGACGCTGGTGCTTACGGGCACCGGCATCGCGGGACAGTTTTTGGGCTTTGTATACCGCATCCTGCTCTCCCGTCTCATCGGGGCGGAGATCATGGGGCTGTACCAGCTGATTATGCCGGTATATTCGGTGCTGCTGTCGCTGACGGCGGTGGGGCTGACCGCGGCGGTCTCCAACCTGTCCGCCGGGTACTTTGCCCGGGGACAGCGGGGGGCGGTGCGGCAGGTGCTCCGCCGGTGTCTGCTGTGCTTTTTTGCCCTCTTCACCGTGCTGGCGGTGCTGACCGTCCTGCTGTATGACCCCATCTCGGTCTACCTGCTGGGGGACGCCCGCACTCAGACCGGGCTGCTCCTGCTGCTGCCCTGCATCCTCCTCACCGGGGTGGAGAACCTCCACAAGCACTTCTTCTACGGCACCGGGGCCGTCCGGCCCCCGGCGGTGGTGGAGCTGTGTGAACAGGTGATCCGGGCGGCGGCGGTGCTGGGACTGCTGGTGCTCTTCCTGCCCCAGAATCCGGAGCGCACGGTGGCCCTCATCGTGGTGGGCATGATCATCTGCGAGCTCTTCTCCTCGGTGACCCTGATGCTGCTGGCCCGCCGCCGTCTGGCGGGGGAGGTGCTCCACGAGCCGGGGGCCTCCCGGCGGATGAACCGGCAGATTCTGGCCATTGCCCTGCCCGTGGGGCTCACCAGCCTGCTGGGCAACCTGATGGGCTCGGCCAACGCGGTGCTCATCCCCCAGCGGCTGGTGGCCGCCGGGGCGGAGGTGAGCCGGGCCATGGAGGAGTTCGGCGTGCTGTGCGGCATGACCATGCCCATGCTCTGCCTGCCCACCGCCTTTATCGGGGCGCTGGGGCTGGTGCTCATGCCCAAGCTGGCCCAGGGCATGGCCCTGGGCAATGGAGCCCTGGTGCGCCGGCGCATTGACCGCTCCCTGCTGGCCACCTCGGTGCTCATGTTCCCGGCCCTGGCCCTGCTGGTGGTGCTGGGGCCCACCCTGGGGAAGCTGCTCTTCCAGGAGGACACGGTGGGGCGGCACCTGCTCCCCCTGTCGGTGGGGGTGCTCCTCTCCTGCTGGCAGGCGGTGCTGGGCTGCGCCCTCAACGGCCTGGGAAAGCAGCAGGGGGCCGCCCGCAGCTCCATTCTGGCGGGGGCGGTGCAGCTGGTGTGCACCTATGTACTGCTGGGCCTGCCCGGGGTGGGCATCGGCGGCTATCCAGTGGGGGTGGTGCTCTCCTCCGCTCTGGGGGCCTTGCTCAACTGGATTCAGGTGCGCTGGGCGGCAGGGTTACGGCTCAAACTCTTTGACTGGGTGGTGGCGCCGGGGCTGGCCGCCCTGCTGATGGGGCTGACCTGCAATTTGCTCTTCCACGTGCTGCTGGACGCAGGGGTGGGAGAGGTGACCGCCATGGGCGGCTGCGCCCTGTTTGGCTGCGTGCTCTACCTCGCTGCTCTCCAGGCCCAGGGGGTACGGCTGACCCGCCTGTTCCGGCTGGGCTGAGCTCAGAGAAAATAGCTGGCCGTCAGCAGGAGGGACAGCAGACAGAAGAAGAGGACGCCGGGATTTTCAAAGAAGAGCCGCCATTTCCATCCCTCGGACAGGGACACCGTGCCGGGCTCCAGCTGAATATCCCGCCAGCTGGTAATGAGGAAGGTGAGGCCCACCACGATGGCGCCCAGTACCAGCAGGGAGGTGAGCTGTTCCCCAAAGGTGCCCAGCTTCTCCAGCAGGGGTACCAGGGCCACCGAGGTGCCGTTGGTCAGGGCGTGGATCAAAATGGTGTACCGCAGACGGCCGGTGCGCAGGACGATGTAGGAGAAAAGTGCGCCCACGGCGAAGGCATAGAAATACTGGTTCAGATTGCCGTGGAACAGGCCGAAGCACAGGGCGGAGGTCAGAATGGCAAACCGGTCGCCGTAGGGCCGCAGCCGCTCCAGCAGCAGGCGGCGGAAGAGGTATTCCTCCGAGAGGGGGGCGATGACACAGCCCAACAGCAGCTGCAGGGCCATGGGATAGGTGGCCAGGCTGTCCACCGGATTGGTCACCGCCTCCCCCCGCAGTGCGCCGATGAGCTGGGTGAGCATGAGGGTGAGGAGGTTGGCCAGGTAGATCAGGCCCAGGGTGGTGATCAGAGCCTTACAGAAGGAGATGGGGCCCATAGAACGGGGGGCGGGGCGCTGGGGGGCGGCGGTACCCCGCAGCACCAGACAGGCGGCGGGGACGCCCACGGCATAGGCCGAGCCCACCGACAGCAGCCAGAGAAAGACCGGCTGGGTCAGCAGCTCCGGGCGCAGGATACGGACCACAAGGCTGACCAGCAGCTGGAGCACCAGCGTAGCGGCCATCTGGGCGAACAGGGCCCAGCCCAGCCGGGAGAACCATTGGCAGTGGGGGCGCAGCAGGGCGCCCTGATCGGGATGGTGGTACATTCCGTCACCTCGCACAAAAATAAATCGAAAATTTCCACTTTCCGGCCGCCGGGAGGGGGCCGGGAATTCGCGCCCGCTTCGGGCGCAAGGGTTCCAGGGATTCATTATAACAAGAATGGGTGAGAAGGGCAAGAAATCGGACATATTGACAGGTTGGTTTTCTATGATACAATATCTTGTGCTTAAACATAAGACTGACTCAGAGGAGAGATAAGATATGCCCATTTCTGAAAACGCCAAGGCAGTGCTGGAGCGGCGCTACCTGGCCCGGGACGAGCAGGGGAATCCCACCGAGACGGTGGACGGGCTCTTCCGCCGGGTAGCCAACGCAGTGGCCGAGGGCGACCGCCACTTTGATCCCAAGGCTGACGTGGTGGCCACGGCGGCGGAGTTCTATGAGATGATGACCAATCTGGACTTCCTGCCCAATTCCCCCACCCTGATGAACGCCGGCCGCCCCCTGGGGCAGCTGTCTGCCTGCTTTGTGCTGCCGGTGGCCGACTCCATGGAGGACATCTTTGACGCCATCAAGAACGCTGCCCTCATCCACAAGAGCGGCGGCGGCACCGGATTCTCCTTCTCCCGGCTGCGTCCCAAGGGTTCCACCGTCAACTCCACCGGCGGTGTGGCCAGCGGCCCCATCTCCTTTATGAAGGTGTTCAACGCCGCCACCGAGGCGGTGAAGCAGGGCGGTACCCGCCGGGGCGCCAACATGGGCATCCTCCGGGTGGATCACCCCGACATCATGGACTTTATCACCTGCAAGAACGACACCTCCGAGATCACCAACTTCAACATCTCTGTGGGCATCACCGAGGCCTTTATGGAGGCGGTGAGCGCCGACGGGATGTACGATCTGGTGGACCCGGCCACCGGCCGGGTGGCGGGCCAGCTGAAGGCCCGGGAGGTCTTTGATACCATCGTTACCTCCGCCTGGCAGACCGGCGAGCCCGGCATCATCTTCCTGGACCGGCTCAACCGGGACAACGCCGTGCCCAGCCAGGGCGAGATCGAGTCCACCAACCCCTGCGGCGAGCAGCCCCTGCTGCCCTACGAGAGCTGCAACCTGGGCTCCATCAATCTGGTTAACCACATCACCAAGACCGTGGCGGGCTGGGTGCTGGACCGGGCCAAGCTGGAGAAGACCATCCGCACCGCTGTCCACTTCCTGGACAACGTCATCGAGGTCAACCAGTACCCCCTGCCCGAGATCGACAAGATGACCCGTTCCACCCGCAAGATCGGCCTGGGCGTCATGGGCTTTGCGGACATGCTCCTCTACATGGGCGTGCCCTACAACAGTGAAGAGGGCGTGGCTCTGGCCGCCGAGATTATGGACACCATCAACACCATCGGCCACCAGGAGAGCGAGAAGCTGGCGGAGAGCCGGGGTGCCTTCCCCCTCTTTGACCAGAGCATCTATAAGGACGGCAAGCCCATCCGCAACGCCACCGTAACCACCATCGCCCCCACCGGCACCCTGTCCATCATTGCCGGTGTGTCCTCCGGTGTGGAGCCGGTGTTTGCCTACGCCTACATCCGCAACGTCATGGACAATACCCACCTCATTGAGACCAACCAGATCCTGAAGGACAAGCTGGTGGAGGCGGGGATCTACTCCGAGGAGCTGATGAAGCAGATCGTGGAGCAGGGCTCCCTGGCCCACGTGGACGGCATTCCCGAGGAGATCAAGCGGGTCTTTGTGTGCGCCCACGACGTGTCCCCCATCTGGCACGTGAAGATGCAGGCCGCCTTCCAGCAGTACACCGACAACGCTGTCAGCAAGACGGTGAACTTCCCCAACTCCGCCACCAAGGCCGAGGTGGCCGAGGTCTACCGCCTGGCCTACACCCTGGGTTGCAAGGGCACCACCATCTACCGGGACGGCAGCCGCAACGAGCAGGTGCTCAACATCGGCAAGGTCAACGATGGCAAGGAGAGCGCTCCCGCCTCTACCGGCCGGGTGTGCGAGGAGTGCCAGGTGCCTCAGGAGGCCTACGGCCACATCCAGCCCCGGCCCCGTCCTGCGGTGACCACCGGCTTCACCGAGAAGGTGCGCATCGGCTGCGGCAACCTGTATATCACCGTCAACTATGACGAGAACGGCATCTGCGAGGTGTTCACCAACACCGGACGGGCCGGCGGCTGCCCCAGCCAGAGCGAGGCGACCGCCCGGCTGGTCAGCGTGGGCATCCGCTCCGGCATGGACCCCAAGGAGATCATCCAGCAGCTCAAGGGCATCCGCTGCCCCTCCTGCCTGCGGCAGTCCGGCGTGCCGGTGACCTCCTGCCCCGACGCCATTGCCAAGGCGCTGGAGAAGGTGCTCAAGGTGTCCAAGAACACCCACGAGCCGGCTCCCGCGCCCATCAGCGCCGCTGTCAAGGCAGATTCCATCCCCCGGCCGGGCATGACCCCCGCCGAGGCCAAGCTGGCCAAGTTCTGCCCCGAGTGCGGGGCCAAATTGGAGCACGAGGGCGGCTGCGTCACTTGTCGTGACTGCGGCTACTCCAAGTGCGGCTAAAAAGGTCTAAGGGCCTGTCGCGTTTCCCCGCGGCAGGCCCTTTTTCTACAGAAGCAGGATAGCGTCCGTCGGGAGCCGCCAAACTAAGGAGCGCGCCCCAGGGCGCAGCCATGGAAACAGGAGGCGTCAACCATGTGTACCAGTCTTACCTTGACCACCGGTGATCCCTATTTTGGCCGGAACCTGGATCTGGAGTATCACTTCGGCCAGCAGGTGGTCATTACTCCCCGGAATTTTCCCCTTACCTTTAAACAAATGCCTACGCTGGAGGGGCATTATGCCATCATCGGCATGGCTACCGTGGCGGAGGGCTATCCTCTTTACGCCGAGGCGGTCAACGAGAAGGGGCTCTATCTGGCAGGGCTCAACTTTCCGGGCAACGCCTGCTATCCCTGTGGCCCGGAGGACGGTACCCCTGCGGGCCCCTATGAGCTGATCCCCTGGCTGCTGGGTACCTGCGAGAGCGTGGAGCAGGCGGCGGAGCAGCTGCGCCGCACTCGGCTGCTGGCGGAGCCCTTCCTGCCCAGCATGCCCTCGGCCCCCCTCCACTGGCACCTGTCCGATGGCAAGCGGTCTATGGTGATCGAGCCCATGGCGGACGGGCTTCGCCTGTTTGAGGACCCGGTGGGGGTGCTCACCAACAACCCCACCTTTGATTTCCACCTGACCAATCTCAATCAGTACCTGGGCCTCTCGGCCGCCCAGCCGGAGAATCGCTTCGGTGGGCCGGAGCTGCACCCCTTTGGACAGGGAATGGGAAGCCTGGGCCTGCCGGGGGACTGGTCTCCCGCCTCCCGCTATATCCGGGCGGCCTTTTTGAAGTGCAACAGCGCCTGTGAGCCCGACGAGGCCTCCAGTGTGGGGCAGGTCTTTCACATCCTGGACGCGGTGGCCATGCCCCGGGGAGCGGTGCGTACCCCGGAGGGCAAATGGGACATCACCGATTACAGCTGCTGCATCAACGGCAGAACGGGCACCTATTATTATAAGACCTACGGGAACAGCCAGATCACGGCGGTCCCCATGGACGAGGAGAAGCGAGCGGGCAGAGAGCTGATCTGCCGCCCTCTGATCACCACCCAGCAAATCCGCGTGGACGGCTGACCGGCGGCCGGGGTTCCAGACCCCGGTTGTACATATTAACCAAACAGCCACTCTTCGGCACGTGGGGAAAATGGGACGAAAAGGGCGGAAAACCGGATGGTTTGCCGATTCGCCCCATAGTTGCGGCGGCATTCCGAAAGCGAATTGTGCACATTGTCTATAATCATTGATAAAAAAATAACGAAATTCTCTTGCATTTTACTTGCCTGTTTGGCGGGGGTGCGGTATACTTATTAGGTGAGAACTTGTTAAAATTATAACAATTCTAGATAGGTAACAGGACAAGGAGGCAGAACAAATGGGTTTTGTGAAGCTGGAAAAGCAGGGCCACGTCGGCGTGGTCACCATTGACCGGCAGGAGGCGCTGAACGCGCTGAACAGCCAGGTTCTGAGCGATCTGGACGCTGTCATCGATCAGGTGGCCGCGGACGACGAGATCTATGTTATGATCCTTACCGGCGCGGGCCGCTCTTTTGTGGCGGGCGCTGATATCGGCGAGATGAAGAACTTCTCTTCCATCGACGGCAAGAAGTTCGGCGTGCACGGCGGCGGTGTGTTCCTGAAGCTGGAGAATATGGCCAAGCCTGTCATCGCTGCCATCAACGGCTTTGCCCTGGGCGGCGGCTGCGAGCTGAGCATGGCTTGTGATATCCGTCTGGCCAGCGAGAAGGCCAAGTTTGGTCAGCCCGAGGTGGGCCTGGGCATCACCCCCGGCTTCGCCGGCACTCAGCGGCTGCCCCGTATCGTGGGCGTCTCCAAGGCTATGGAGCTGATCCTCACCGCCAAGGTCATCAAGGCCGACGAGGCCAAGGCCATCGGCCTGGTCAGCGAGGTCTATCCCGCCGAGGAGCTGATGGATAAGGCCATGGAGCTGGCCAACGCCATCTGCGCCAACGCTCAGATCGCCGTGCAGGAGTCCAAGCGCTGCATCCGCATGGGCATGCAGACCGACATCGCCACCGGCTCCGCCTTCGAGGCTGAGGCCTTCGGCGTCTGCTGCGGCACTGCCGACAAGGACGAGGGCATGGGCGCCTTCCTGGAGAAGCGCGCTGAGAAGCACTTCCAGAACAAGTAAGCTGACCGGAGATTTTCCGGTGTACATTCCTTATGACACCTGTAATAGCAAATCCGTCTGACCAGATTTGGAACGTTTTCATCAAAAAGATTGAAAAGAGGTTTTCTGCTATGAAGAAGATTGTTGTCATCGGTGGCGGCACCATGGGCCTGGACATTGCTCAGGTCTTTGCCAAGAAGGACTTTGACGTTGTTGTCCGCGACATCAACGACGACATCATCAAGGCTTCCGAGGCCCGCCTGAACAAGAGCCTGGATAAGCTGGTTGCCAAGGGCAAGATGGACGAGGATAAGAAGGCTGCCATCCTGTCTCACATGAGCTTCACCACCGATCTGGCTGCTGCTGCCGACGCCGACCTGGTCGTCGAGGCCGCCATCGAGAACCTGGACATCAAGAAGAGCATCTTTGCCGAGCTGGACAGCATCTGCAAGCCCGAGACCATCCTGGCCTCCAACACCTCTTCTATCTCCATCACCGCCATCGCCGCCGCTACCAAGCGCGCCGACAAGTTCATCGGCATGCACTTCTTCAACCCCGCCACCGTCATGAAGCTGGTGGAGGTTATCCGCGGCGCTCACACTTCCGACGAGACCTTCAACACCATCCGCGATCTGTCCGTGGAGATCGGCAAGGAGCCCGTCGAGGTCAATGAGGCCCCCGGCTTCGTGGTCAACAAGATCCTGATCCCCATGATCAACGAGGGCATCGACCTGGTGTACACCGGCGTGGCCACCGTTGAGGGCGTTGACACCGCTATGAAGCTGGGCGCCAACCACCCCATGGGCCCCCTGGCTCTGGGCGATCTGGTGGGCCTGGACGTGTGCCTGGCCATCATGGACACCCTGTACAACGAGACTCACGATCCCAAGTACCGTGCCTCCCTGCTGCTGCGGAAGATGGTCCGCGCCGGCAAGCTGGGCCGCAAGACCGGTATCGGCTTCTACGACTACACCAAGAAGTAAGAGCCTCATTCATACTGCGCAAAACGACGGGCGGGAGCCCAAAAACTCCCGCCCGCCGTTGTGAAATACATATCTAGGAGGAAGGCAACAAATGGATCTGCACCTTTCCAAAGAGCAGGAAATGCTCCGCAAGATGTACCGTGACTTTGCCGAAAACGAAGTCAAGCCCCTGGCTGAGTGGGTGGACGAGAACGAGGCGTTCCCTGAGGAGACCGTCAAGAAGATGGCCAAGCTGGGCATGATGGGCATCTATTTCCCCAAGGAGTACGGCGGCGCCGGCGCGGACGTTCTGTCCTACGTCATGGCCGTCGAGGAGATGAGCAAGGTCTGTGGTACCACCGGCGTTATCATCTCCGCTCACACCTCCCTGTGCTGCGCTCCCATCTATGAGAACGGCACCGAGGAGCAGAAGATGAAGTATCTGCCCAAGCTGTGCTCCGGCGAGTGGATCGGCGCTTTCGGTCTGACCGAGCCCGGCGCCGGCACCGACGCCCAGGGTCAGCAGACCACCGCCGTGAAGGACGAGAACGGCAACTGGGTGCTCAACGGCTCCAAGATCTTCATCACCAACGCTGGCTACGCCAATGTGTTCGTGATCTTCGCCATCACCGGCGTGTCCACCGACAAGCGCGGCCGCAAGAAGAAGGAGATCTCCGCCTTCATCGTGGAGCGCACCGATCCCGGCTTCTCCGTGGGCAAGCACGAGAAGAAGATGGGCATCAAGGGCTCCTCCACCTGTGAGCTGATCATGGAGGACTGCGTCATCCCCGCTGACCGTCTGCTGGGCAAGCAGGGCAAGGGCTTCGGCATCGCCATGAAGACCCTGGACGGCGGCCGTATCGGCATCGCCTCTCAGGCTCTGGGCCTGGCTGAGGGCGCCATCGAGGAGACCATCAAGTACACCAAGGAGCGCGTCCAGTTCGGTAAGCGCATTTCCCAGTTCCAGAACACCCAGTTCCAGCTGGCTGACATGCACGCCAAGACTGAGGCTGCCAAGTGGCTGGTCTACTCCGCTGCCATGAAGAAGCAGAACCATGAGCCCTACACCATGGACGCTGCCATGGCTAAGCTGGTTGCTGCTGAGACCGCCAGCGACGTGACCCGCCGCTGCGTGCAGCTGTTCGGCGGCTACGGCTACACCCGTGAGTACCCCGTGGAGCGCATGATGCGCGACGCCAAGATCACTGAGATCTACGAGGGCACCAGCGAGGTCCAGCGGATGGTCATTTCTGCCAACCTGGGCGTCAACTAAAGGAACTGGAGGGAAGTTACGATATGAAATGCATCGTTTGTGTTAAGCAGGTCCCGGATACCTCCGGTGTGGTGGCGGTGAAGGAAGACGGCACCATGGACCGTGCCGCCATGGCTACCATCACCAACCACGACGACCTGGCTGCTGTTGAGGCCGCCCTGCGGATCAAGGACGCCACCGGCTGCAAGGTGGTTGTGGTCTCCATGGGCCCCCCGCCCGCCGAGGGCATGCTGCGTGAGCTGCTGGCCATGGGCTGCGACGAGGCCGTTCTGGTTTCCGCCCGTGAGTTCGGTGGTTCCGATACTTACGCCACTTCTCAGATCCTGGCTGCTGCCATCAAGAAGATCGGCGTTGAGGACGGCGACATCGTGTTCTGCGGCCGTCAGGCCATCGACGGCGATACCGCCCAGGTCGGTCCCCAGATCGCTGAGAAGCTGAACCTGCCCCAGGTCTCCTACGTTGCCGAGATCAACGTGGAGGGCAAGGACGTCACCGTCAAGCGTCTGCTGGAGGACGGCTACATGACCATCAAGGTCCAGACCCCCTGCCTGCTGACCTGCGTGAAGGAGCTCAACGACGCCCGCTACATGAGCGTGGGCGGCATCATGGAGTGCTACCAGAAGCCTCTGGAAGTCTACAACTATGAGACTCTGAAGGACGATCCCCTGATTGATGTTACTACCATCGGCCTGAAGGGCTCTCCCACGAATGTGTACAAGTCCTTCTCTCCCCCGGTGAAGGGCGCCGGTATGATGATGGAGGGCGCCGACAAGGCGACTGTCGAGAAGCTGGTCTCCATCCTCAACGACAAGCACATTATCTGATTGAAAGGAGAGCAATAGAATGGCTTTCAATAGTAGCGATACCGCCGCCTTCAAGGGCGTATGGGTTTTCTGTGAGCAGCGCGAGGGCGTTATCATGTCCACCAGCTACCAGCTCCTCTCCGAGGGCCGTAAGCTGGCCAACGACCTGGGCGTTGAGCTCTGCGGCGTGGTCCTGGGCAAGGACATCAAGGAAGAGTACCTGAAGGCTCTGGGCGGCTACGGCGCCGACAAGGTGTACTACTGCAACCATGAGCTGCTGGACGTTTACACCACCGACGCCTACACCAAGGTCATCTGCGACCTGGTGGAGGACAAGAAGCCCGAGATCTTCCTCATCGGCGCCACCAACATCGGTCGTGACCTGGGCCCCCGCTGCGCTGCCCGGCTGCACACCGGCCTGACCGCCGACTGTACCCACCTCGACGTGGACGTGGCCAAGTACAAGGAGTTCCTGAAGACCACCTCTACCATTGACGTGGACAACACCGTGTTCGAGGAGAACACCAACCTGAAGATGACCCGTCCTGCTTTCGGCGGTCACCTGATGGCTACCATCATCTGCCCCCGCTTCCGTCCCCAGATGTCCACCGTTCGTCCCGGCGTTATGCAGACCCAGCCCTACGACGAGGCCGGCGCTGCCAAGACCGTCATCGAGAATGTGGACGTCAAGCTGGACAAGTCCGACATCCATGTTGAGGTGCTGGAGGTCAAGAAGGCTGCTAAGAAGCTGGTTGACCTGATCGGCGCTGACGTGGTGGTCTCCGTGGGCCGCGGCATCAGCAAGGACGTCGAGGGCGGCCTGAAGCTGGCTGAGGAGCTGGCTGGCGTCCTGGGCGGCGTTGTGGGCTCCTCCCGTGCCTGCGTGGACGCTGGCTGGATCACTGCCGACCATCAGGTTGGCCAGACCGGCAAGACCGTTCACCCCCGCATCTATGTTGCTCTGGGCATCTCCGGCGCCATCCAGCACCTGGCTGGCATGCAGGACTCCGAGTGCATCATCGCTGTGAACAAGAACGATTCCGCTCCCATCTTCGACGTGGCCTCCTACGGCATCGTGGGCGACCTGTACAAGGTCACTCCCATGCTCATCGAGGCTATCCGCGCCGCTAAGGCTGAGAAGTAAGGAATCCTTACCGCATAAAACACCGGCCAGATCATCTGGCCGGTGTTTTTTTATGCAGAGATTGATTGCACGGCTGGGGGAAATAGGGTATACTGAAAGACCGTAGAGAGGAGGGAAACACCATGCTGGAGCGTCATCCCAACGGCGTACTGCTGCTGGGCGTACTGGGCATTTCCATATCCGCCATCCTGGTGCGCTACTCCCAGGCCCCATCGGTGATCACGGCGGTGTATCGCCTGGGCTGGACGGTGGTCCTGCTGCTGCCGGTGGTGCTGTTTAAGTTCCGCAAGGAACTGCTCCAGGTGCGGGGCAGGGATGTGCTGATGTGTACCCTCAGCGGCATCTGCCTGGCCCTCCATTTTCTCACCTGGTTTGAGTCGCTGAAGTGGACTGGCGTGGCAGTGTCCACCGTGCTGGTGAGCACCGAGGTCATCTTTACCGCCCTGGGTTTTGCTCTCTTCCTGAAGGGCAAGATCCCGCCGCTGGGGGTGGTGGCCATTGTCATGGCCTTTGGCGGCAGTGCGGTACTGGCTTTGGCGGGAGGCGGACAGGACAGCGTTTTGTATGGAAATCTCCTGGCGCTGGCTGCCGCATTCTTTGTCGCTCTGTATACTTTGATTGGAAGAATACAGAGAGGATACCTTTCTACCACCATTTATACCTTTTTGACCTACCTGGCCTGCTTCCTTACCCTGCTCATCATGGCCCTGGCCAGCGGTACGCCCCTGGTGGGTTACGGGGCCCGGGAGTGGCTCATCGGTCTGGGTCTGGCGGTGCTGTGTACCCTGATGGGGCATAGTCTGTTCAGCTGGTGCCTGAAATTTCTCTCGCCTGCCTATGTGTCAGCGGTCAAGCTGTGCGAGCCGGTGTTCTCGGGCGCACTGGCGGTCCCTTTGTTTGGAGAGATCCCTACTCCGGTGCAGCTGCTGGGGGCGGTTATCATCCTGGGAGCGGTGCTGCTCTATACCTGGGCGGAGCGTAAATGACCTGGGGATGGATTCCCTGCTGGCGTTTTGTGACGAAAAAATACGAACGGTAAAACTTTACAATTTGTGGTAAAGATGTATAATTGAGTCATAGAACGTACAAAGGGGGAGAAATCCATGCGAGAGCTGCTGCTGGAGAGCCCGCAGGGGTGCGCCTACCGCTATGCCATTCTGGTGGATGAGATGGCGGTGGGCGGTCTGAGTTGTGAGAGCTATGGTGTCAAGGTGACCGGGCCGGATGGAGACTGCGAGGCGGTGCCCAATATCACGGTGAGCACCGGGCGCATTGACGAGCTGGTGGATCTGATCCGCCGCAATCAGGTGTCCCCGGTGACCCTGCGGGATGTAATCGAGGACTGGTTATAAGAAAAGTGGATAAAAATACACTATTATGTACGGCTGACGATTGACAGCGCAGATAAAATCGGCTATGATAATGTCTGCTGAATCGACCACGCAACGGAGTGGGGCCGGCCAGAGGGTGTTTGTTGGTGCCGTTCCGTATGCCGATCGTTCCCGCGGTTAAAGCCGCGGGAATTCTCTTAGGCGGCGGTGTGTCTGTCGGGAGGAATTTGGGGCAGGGCAGGGGACAGAGACCCCGCCCAAAAGGCCGCCGCAGGCGGCCAAGCCAAGGAGGAAAGATCGTGAAAGAGAGAGAGACCTTTGCGTCCCGGCTGGGCTTCGTGCTCATCTCTGCCGGGTGCGCCATCGGCCTGGGCAACGTCTGGCGTTTCCCCTACATCGTGGGGCAGTACGGCGGCGCCGCCTTTGTGCTGATCTATCTGGTGTTTCTGGTGGCCATGGGTCTGCCCATCATGGCGATGGAGTTCGCCGTGGGCCGGGCCAGCCGCAAGAGCATCATCGTGTCCTTCCAGGAGCTGGAGCCCAAGGGCACCAAGTGGCACTGGTACGGCTGGTTCGGTATGGCGGGCAACTACCTGCTCATGATGTTCTATACCACCATCGCCGGCTGGCTGCTGATGTACTTCTTCAAGATCGCTGCCGGTCAGTTTGACGGCCTGGATAAGGCCGGTGTGGAGCAGTCCTTCGGCACCATGGTGTCCCAGCCCGGGATGCAGCTGCTCTTTATGGCCATCGTCATCGTGCTGGGCATGGTGATCTGCAGCCGCGGCCTGCGCAACGGCGTGGAGAAGGCCAACAAGTTCATGATGCTGTGCCTGCTGTTCCTGCTGGTGGTGCTGGCTATCCGTGCCATCACCCTGCCCGGCGCCATCAAGGGCCTGGAGTTCTATCTGGTGCCCAACTTCGACAACCTGATGTACGACGCCAACGGCAACTTCCGTCTGGGCGAGGCCATCTACGCCGCCATGGGCCAGGCCTTCTTTACCCTGAGCCTGGGCATCGGCGCCATGGCCATCTTCGGCAGCTACATCGGCAAGGACCGCCGCCTGTTCGGCGAGACTATCAGCGTGGGTATCCTGGATACCTGCGTGGCCTTTGTGTCCGGCCTGATCATCTTCCCCTCTGCCTTTGCATTCGGCGTCAATCCCGACTCCGGTTCCAACCTGATCTTTATCACCCTGCCTAACGTGTTCAATGCCATGCCCGGCGGCCGGCTGTGGGGCGCGCTCTTCTTCGTGTTCCTCTTCTTTGCCGCCCTGTCCACCATCACCGCCGTGTTTGAGAACATTCTGGCCTGCTGGATGGACAAGTGGGGGGTGTCCCGCCGCAAGGCGGTGGCGGTCAACCTGGTGCTCATCTTCCTGCTGAGCCTGCCCTGCCTGCTGGGCAACAACCTCTGGAGCGGCATCAAGATCCTGGGCATGGGTATCATGGACTTCGAGGACTTCCTGGTGAGCAACAACCTGCTGCCCATCGGCTCCGTGATCTACCTGCTCTTCTGCTGCCTGTCCAAGAAGATCGCCTGGGGCTTCGACGGCTTCCTGGCTGAGGCCGATCAGGGCAAGGGCGTGCGCTTCCCCGCCAAGCTGCGGATGTATTTCACCGTGGTGGTGCCCATCATCGTCCTCATCATCTTTATCATGGGCTACATCGAGAAATTCGCATAAGAGACCAACAAAAAGGACCTGCCAAACGGCAGGTCCTTTTTTCATTTAAGGATAGGCGTTCCAGTAGACCTGGCCAGCCTTCAGGGAGAGCCCCCGGGCGGCAAAGAGCTGGTCTATGGTACAGAAGTAGTAGCCCTCGGCATGGAGGCGGTCTACGATCTGGAGGGCCGCGTCTACCGACTGGGCGTAGATGTCGTGGAGCAGAATAATACTGCCGTCCTTAGCCTGGGACACCACCTCTTCCACCACCCGGGCGGTGTTCTTATCGTCCCAGTCCTCTGGATCGATGGACCAGAGGATGATGGGACAGCCTGCCCGGGTGCGCACCCCCTCGTCCCATTTACCGAAGGGCGGGCGGAGCAGAAAGTCGTTGTGGCCCAGCAGGTCCTTCAGCAGGGTGCGGGTGGTACCCACCTGGGCGTCAAAGTCGGCCTGGTTCAGCTCGGTGAGCTGCACATGGTCAAAGGTGTGGATGCCGATCTGGTGGCCCTCCCGGTCCATCCGGCGCACCACATCCTCGTTGTCGGCGATCTGGCAGCCGATGAGGAAAAAGGTGGCCTTCACACCCCGCTCCGCCAAACCATCCAGCAGGCGGGTGGTGGTGGAGCGGCGGGGACCGTCGTCAAAGGTGAGGGCGATGAGCTTTTGCTCCGGAAGGTCCACGGGAGCGTCCGCCTGCAGCGCCTCATACCCCAGCAGGGCCGAGGGCGGAAGAACGGCCAGCAGCAATGCCAGCAGAAGGACGGCCCAGCGCCGCCCGGTATGCCGCTTCATATTCCTCGCCCCCCATTTCACCAGTTGCCTGGCTTAGTATGTGCGGCGGGGCGGCAGACTTACCACGCAAAATCTGTTAATTCAGGCCTGGCGGGGATCGGGATCGCCGCTGAGGGAGAGGATATACTGATAGTAGGGGAGCAAAAACTCAAAGGAATCCACCAGCGTGTCGGCAAGATCGTGGCTCCAGAGCAGATCCTGATGGGGGGCGCTGTGGGAGAGGGCAAAGCTTTTTTTGCTGTACCAGGGCTGCAGCAGGGGAGAGGGGGCGGTCTTGGGCCGCTTATAGTCCTCACCCTCCAGAATGAACTGATCCTGCTTGTTCAGGCGGCGGGCCAGCTGCTCCATGGGCTTGGGATCCCGGTCCATCCGGGCACGGAGCTTGGCCATGGTCACGGCGGGGGCCATCCAGAAGCCCATGCCGCAGGACCAGCCCTCCGGCTCCAGCTCAAACCAGAACACCGGCTCGGAGCCGGGCTCCACGTGGGGGCGGACCAGACTCATCCACAGGTGGTCCTTGTACGGGCCCCGGCCAAAGAGCCGACGGGCGTCCCGGTAGATGCGGGAGACCTTGCACACCAGATCCAGGTCGGGGTGCTTGTCCAGAAAACGGTCATAGACCTCATTGGCCAGCGCCTTCATGGGGCGCTGGAAGTGGGTGAGGTATTCCTCCTTATGGGCCTCAAACCAGGACTTTTCATTGTTGAAGCGGATGCCCCACATGAAGTCCACGGTGGCGCCGGAAAATCCTTCAAACATAACGGGTTCCTTTCCAGTTTGGTATTTGGGCAAGCAAGGCCCCCCGCCGGGCGGGGGGCCTTGCAGTAGCGTTGTGCTCAGACAGCCGGAGACTCCGCTTCCGGCACCGGAGTGTTGTCAGTGGGTTCCATGCCGGGCCCCACAGAAGAGGACGGCGTGGCGGCCGGGGTGGGAGTTGCCTCAGGGGTGGGCGTCGGTGTAGGCTCCGTGGAAGGAGTGGCCGACGGGGTGGCGCTGGGGGTAGCCGACGGTGTAGCCGTGGGCGTGGGGGTGGGCTCCACCGGAGTCAGAGTCTTCAGACCGGTGGAGGGATCAATGCCCCAACGGGCCGCGTCGGCGGGGTTGTAATAGTATACCGCGTCGGAGGACTTGTAGCTGTTGCGGTACAGGAAGATGGTTTTCACGGTGTTGCCGTTCTTGTCCACCAGCTTCTGATACACGTCCACCGTAACGCCGTTGTAGCGGGAGTAGTTGGGGTCCCGCTGAGGCTGAGTGCCCTGGGGAATGGAGGAATCAGGCTTGTAGATGTTCTTATAGGGCGTGGTGGAGACGGTGACGCTGTAGGGCTCACCGTGGATGCCGGTGGTATCGGTACCGTAGATGGTGACGTGCAGCTTGTGGCTGCTGTCCTGATAGGCAGAGATCTTGATGGGGTATTCGGTATCGTTCTTGAACTTGAAGTCGATCTGGTTGCTCCACACAGTGGCGTCGGTGCCGATGACGGGCATATAGCCGCCGTTGAAGGCGTGCTTGGAGCGCTCCACGGTTTCCAGATTAGCCTTCAGGGTCACCCAGTACAGGGTGGAGGACAGCTGGCAGATGCCGCCGGCGGTGGCGTCGATGCTCTGTCCGTTCTGATAGGTGCCGGCATCCCGGTAGCCGCTGGCCTTGGTGTAGGGACCGGCCAGGGCGTTGTAGGAGAACACCTCGCCGGGCAGCAGGATGGTGCCGTTGATGCGGCTGGCGGCCAGATCAATGTTGTACCAGCGATTGGAGGGACCGGCGCAGCTGGTGGTGCCGGTGCCCAGCACGTCCTTGAAGAGGTTGGCCTCCAGATTGGCGGTGGTCATTTTGGGTTCGGTTTTGGTCAGGGGAACGGTGACCTGCTCCCCCTCCTCCGCACTGTCCAGAGCGGACTTGGCGGCCTCCACATCCAGATCAACGCCGGTGACCGAGGGGACGATCTTCTTGGTCTCCTTGTCTAAGTAGGCGTCGGTGGCTTCCACGCACACTTCCTTCTGGATGGCGTCGAAATCGGGATCGGCGGGGGGCGCAGTGGTGACCTGGGCGGTAATGGGCTCGGATTCCGCTCCGGCGTCATTGGAAAGCAGCTCGCTGAGCCGGGTCTCCAGGGCGGTGGTGAGGGCGGCGGTGTCGATGGTGCGGCCGGTGACGCCCTTATGGAAGACCAGCTGGTCGTCCTTGACCTCCCAGGTGGTCTGGGACTCAGGGTCGGCGCACTCCTCAATGGCCTGGTCGATCACATCGGGGGTACCGTCCAGCGAGACCTGGACCGGGTACTGGCTGCCCCCGGTCAGAGCGGTCAGATACTGGCCGCCCCGGGTGAAAAAGGAACCGGACTGGCTGTCCATAGCGGACTGCACGGCGGCCTGGGCGTCCACAGAGGCGCCCTCGCCGGTAACGGTATATTCCTTATCCTCGCAGGTAAAGGTGGCGGAAAGTTTAGACAGACGCTGGGGCAGCTGCTCCTCCAGCAGGGAGAGCGCCTCCTCCTGGGTGCGGCCGCCCACGTTGACGCCGCCGATGGTGGTATTGGGCAGGAAGGTGCCGCTGCCAGCCACGGCGCACAGAATCAGATAGCCGGCGATCAGCGCCGCTATCACGATGAGCGCTATCACCAGGGCAACCTTGCCGCCCTGGGGCTTTTTGGCCTGCGCGGTACGTTTACCCGCTGCTTGTGCCATATTGATCACTCCAACTTCTATTGTGGCCTCGGCCGAAGGCCGGGCAGAGAATCCCACGGTCCCGGCAGAAGCAAGATCTGCTCATTTGCGGGAGCCGCAACAAAATTGATTCAGTAACCCATATTATAGGTGTTGCCTAGGGAAAATGCAATTACAGAATGGTTACATGAACGGCAGGCGGAAATCGCTTTACAGTCACAGAGAATCAGTGTATGATGATAGAAAAAGCTGTATGAATCGGAATGGAACGATGCCCGCCGCCTATTCAGCATGAGCCCGCGAGGTCAATCGTATCCATCGAAACTTTGTCACTTTTGTGATTGAATGGCAGCGTTTTTTAGCCTTTTATCCAAAGGAGCGGTATTCCATGTCCTATTATCGCAACCGGCGTCCAGATAACAGCAACGAACTGTTTTCCTGGATCATGATCCTGATTCTGCTGGTTACCGTGTGGCCTGTAGGACTCTTCCTGCTGGTACGTAAGCTGATCGGCCTGGGACGCAGACCCCAGTTCCCCTACCTGGGGCCCAGCCCCGGAACCCAGGGCTTCCGTACCCCGCCCCCCAACGCGGCGGGGAAGAAGCCCAGCCTCAACAAGGGCAAGGCCATGACCATCGGCGGCGCCATTATGGCCGTCCTCTTCGGCATCGCCACGGTGTCCGGACTGCCGGTGGTGAGCAGCATCTGGGGCTTTCCCCTGTCTCTGGCCATGATGTCGCCGGTGATCGGCCTGTTTGCCGGCGGATTGGCCCTGATGGCGGCGGGCAGCATGAGCACCCGCAAGATGAAGCGCTTCCGGAAGTATCTGGCCCTCATCGGGCGGCGGGAGAGCGTGTCGGTGGTGCAGCTGGCCCACGCTATGCCGGTGTCGGTGCGCAAGGCGTGCAGAGATTTGCAGGAGATGCTGGATGAGGGCATTCTGCCCACCGGATATCTGGATATGTCCACCCATGAGCTGATCCTCAGTGACGAGGGCCTGAAGGATGAGCCGGAGCCGGCGGAGGAGCCCGGTCAGGAGGAGGAAGAACCTCTGGACATCCGGGATGACGACGCGGTGTTGCGGGAGATCCGCCGCCTCAACGACGATATTGACGACCCGGCCATGAGCCGCAAGATCGACCGCATCGGGGAGATCACCAGCAAGATCTACGGTTACGTCAAGCAGAACCCGGGCAAGGAGGACCAGCTGCGCTCCTTCCTCAACTACTATCTGCCCACCACCCTGAAGATCCTCAAGGCCTATGCCCGCATGGAGGACCAGGGCGTGGAGGGAGAGAACATCCGCACGGCCAAGGCCCGTATTGAGGGCATGATGGATAAGGTGGTGGACGGCTTCGAGAAGCAGTTGGATCGCCTCTTCGAGGTGGACACTATGGACATCACCGCCGATGTGGAGGTGCTGGAGCGGATGCTGGAGAAGGACGGCCTGTCCGGCGGTATGGATTTCGGCCAGAAGGGAACTTCATAAATCGTTTACATAAGGTCCAAAATTTATCCAACACTCGACAGGGCGGCTGTGGTATCTTATAAGCACAGCCAAGAGAAAAGGCAAGGGCGCCGCGCCGGGAGCGTGCGGAGGACAAATGCCATCCGGAGCGCGTTCAACAAACCGGCCCGCCCTTGTGACTGCCCCCCGGCTGTGGGGGCAGACCAAAAGCAACACCGGCCCTGCCGCGTGATGAGATAAAGATAGGAATCCCTCCCTTAAAAAAGCAGAAAAGGCGCCCCGGACGTTGGTCCGGGGCGCCGCTCTTTGCAGCAGACAGGAAAAGGCCCCGGACTTTTGGTCCGGGGCCTTTTTGAATGATCAGGTGCAGCGCACGGTGCAGGTCAAGGTCTTGCCATCCACCGAACAGGTCAGGGTGGTCTGGCCCTTGCTCACATAGGTCACGGTGCCGTTGCTGGAGACGGTGGCCACACCGCTGTTGCCGATGCTCCACACGGGGGTGGAGGAGGTGCCGCTTACCTTCACCTGGAAGGAGGGGTAGGTCTTGCTCAGGGTGAAGTCTGTCCGGTTGAGGGACAGAGAGGTGGTCGTGGTGGTGGATCCGCCGGAGGTGGTGCTGCCGGTGGAGCCGCCGGTGGTCACGGAGTTGTGGACCAGGCAGGTGTGGGTCACGCCGCCGGGCATGGTGGCGGTGATGGTGGCGTTGCCGGTCTTGGAACCGGGGCTCACCTTGCCGGTCTCATCCACGGACACGATGTCGGGGTCGCTGCTGGTCCAGGTGATGGTGCCGGTGGAGCCCTCGGGGATAAAGGTCACCTTCAGGGTGACGGGGTCAGGATAGCGGTCGCTCAGGGAGAACTCCGTCAGGCTCAGGCTGAAGTCGGTGGCCGTCTGGTCAGCAGGGATGGTCTCCACCGGATCGGGAGATTCGGTGGGATCGGGATCGGCGCTGGGCTGGGCGGAGTCGGTGGGCATGACGCTTTCGACTGTGCCCGGATCGTTGGCTGAGTTGCCCTTGGTGACCAGGGGAATGATAACCGAGATCACGATGATGATGGCCGCAATAATAACGGCCAGAGAGATGATGATACCGATGAGCCGCAGGGGCGAGGGGCCCCGGCCGTAGCCGCCGCCCCGGGTATTGGTCACCAGCCGCTTGCCGCCACGGGGACGGCGGGGGGCGTCCTCATCCCCGTCGTAGTCCTCGTCGTCCAACGGCATTTCATCACAGAAGGGGCAGTGCTTATAAGTAGAGGCGTAGTCTTCGCCGCAGTATTCGCAGTGGATCATGGTGGGACGGTCGTCCCGGTTTCGCCTGGATGCCATGGGAAATCCCTCCAATCGACATTCTTAATGATATTTTACAACGGCAGACGGCAGGCCGTCAACGGTACTTCGGGAAATGTAAAAGTTTTTTAACAATTATGTCAACTATGGGGAGGGCTTGCACGGGTACCGGGAATTGGCTATAATAAAATTTGCGAAAATTTACGAAAAAAGTGCAGGGGAGGCAGCCCAGTTATGAAGGGATCCATCAGTGCCGCCGAGGCCCACCGACAATACAGCGAGGGGATGACCGCCTTTCGGCGGCAGATCGCCGACCAGGCCCTGCGGGACCGTTTTGCCCGGGAGGCTGATATCTTCTTCCGGGGCTGCGCCCTGGGCCTGTGGCAGCGGGACGGGGCCTCCCTCAGCCCGAGACATGTGGAATTTTATAACGCCATCTACACCAAGGGCAATCCGGTGCCCTCAGTGCTGTTCTGGGAGCTGTCCTCCGGGGTGGCCCGATATCCCGGGTTTCGGCCGCCGGAGTTTTTCAACCGAATGCGGGCCTGCGACAAGGTGGCGGGCACCGATCTGGCCCGGCGGTTTGTGGATCTGACCACTCTGATGCTGCTGCTCTTCGCGGCGGTGGACGACCAGGTCAGCGAGGAGGAGGCCGGGTTTGTCAACCAGTGCGCCGATACCCTCTCCGCCCTGTGCGACCAGGACGGACTGAAGGGGGAGAAGTCGCCTCTGGATGTGGGGGACTTTGTGACCCGCCGTCCGGAACCGCAGTGCCCCGCCGCCGCCCCGGCGGCGGAGCCTCAGGAGGCAAGCAAGCCGGAGGAACCGGAGCCCACCCTGGAGGAACTGATGGCCCAGCTGGACGGGCTGTGCGGCCTGGAGAAGGTAAAGGCCGATGTGAAGAGCCTGGTCAACCTGGTGAAGGTGCGCAAGCTGCGGCAGGAGCACGATCTGCCGGTGCCGCCCCTGTCTCTTCATCTGGTGTTCATGGGCAATCCGGGCACCGGCAAGACCACGGTGGCCCGGCTGCTGGCCCAGCTGTACAAGGCCATCGGCGTACTGTCCAAGGGGCAGTTGGTGGAGGTGGACCGCTCCGGTCTGGTGGCCGGGTTTGTGGGGCAGACCGCCCTCAAGACCGGCGAGGTCATTCAGAAGGCCCTGGGGGGCGTGCTCTTCATCGACGAGGCCTACGCCCTGGCGGGGCAGGATAACCCCAACGACTTCGGCAAGGAGGCCATTGAGACCTTGCTGAAGGGGATGGAGGACCACCGGGCGGACCTGGTGGTCATTGTGGCGGGATACACCGAGCTGATGGGCCGGTTTCTCCACGCCAACCCCGGCCTGGAGAGCCGCTTCAACAAGTATTTCTATTTTGAGGACTACAACGGAGCCCAGCTGATGGAGATCTTCTGCTCCATGTGTGAGAAAAATGGGTATACGCTCAGTGATGACAGCAGAGCATATGCCGAGCAGTATTTGAAAGAACTGTATGAGAACCGGGATGAGAACTTCGGCAACGCCCGGGACGTGCGCAACTTGTTCGAGCGGGCAGTGGCCCGCCAGTCCGACCGGGTGGCCGCCCTGGAGGCTCCCAGTAAGGAGGAGCTGATGGCCCTCACCGTGGAGGACCTGCGGAAGGAGACCCAGGCATAAAAAGAGCCCCTGCCGCATTGGGCAGGGGCTTTGAGCCGTCTTACAGGTGGTCGCTGTCCACCAGGATGTTGTCGGTGCCGTGTTCCTCAAACTCGGCGATATAGGCATCGATCCGGCTGGCCAGCTCATCGTAGTTGCTCTCGTCAATGGGAGCGTCGTCCATATCCCGGCGGGCCAGGTCCTCCGCCAGAATATCAAAGAAGACGTTATTTTCGTATTCCATGATGGCCTCGTGGATGCCGCCCTCGGCAAAAGCACGGGAGGGGACCACTTCGCCCTGCCAGTCCTCCGCCAGGGTAGGCATGCCCTCGGCACGGGCCTTGGCAAAGAGCAGGCTCTCCACTTCGTCATAGTCCCGGAATCGGTCGTCCCCACGGGTGGAGTTCAGGATCCAGTTGCCGATATAGGCCATATCCAGCAGACGGCGAAACTGCTTGGTCGTCAGTTCCAGCTTCATACCAATGAGACCTCCTTGCTGTCGTGACGTTGGGGCACGGAGGACCATCCCCCACTCTCATATTATAGTCACCCCCGAAGAAATGTCAAACCGGGGAGGGAAAAATGTGAAAATAACCCCTTGTTTTCCTGACCCGTTTCCCCTATCATTAAAAGAACCACAGTATTACAAGGAGGGAGCGTCTTGGACAGACGACCCATCGGCGTTTTTGATTCCGGCCTGGGAGGGCTGACCACGGTGCGGGAGCTGTGCCGCCTGCTGCCGGGGGAGGATATCGTATACTTCGGCGATACCGGACGGGTGCCCTACGGCAGCCGCTCCAAGGAGACCATCATCCGGTACGCCCGCCAGGACGTGGCCTTTCTGCGTACCTTTGATTTGAAACTGATTGTCATTGCCTGCGGCACCGTGTCCACCACGGCGCTGGAGATTCTGGCCAATGAGAACCCCATTCCAGTGCTGGGTGTGGTGGCCCCCGCCGCCGCTGCCGCAGCTCAGGCCACCCGCAACGGCAAGATCGGCCTCATCGGCACCCAGGCCTCCATCCGCAGCGGGGCCTATGAGAACCTGATCCGCAAGGCCGACCCGGCGGCCCAGGTGACCGCCCAGCCCTGCCCCCTCTTTGTGCCCCTGGTGGAGAACGGACGGTTCAAGCCCGGGGACATCGTCATTGAGACGGTGGCGGGGGAGTATCTGGCCCCGCTGAAGGAGGCGGGGGTGGATACCCTGGTGATGGGCTGTACCCACTATCCTCTGCTGGAAGATGTCATTTCCGCCCAGATGGGACCGGACGTCCGGCTGATCAACGCCGGGGCGGAGGGCGCCCGGGCGGCAGCCGCCCGGCTGGCAGCGGACGATGCCCTGTCCGGAAAGACAGAGGGCGGAAGCTGCCGCTACTTTGTCAGCGACCGGCAGGAGGACTTTTCCCGCCTGGCCTCCGTTTTCCTGGGCTGGGACGTCACCGGTACCGTGGGACAGGTGGATATCAGCTGTTATTAAGGCCCTGCCCTCTTTACATTGGGGCGGGAATTGGATATAATATGGTGCAATTTGCGGCCGGAAGGGCCGATAAAGAGGGAACATAGAACCATGGAGAACAATGTTATCATATCCATTCAGGGCAAGCAGTCCTTTGAGGACCAGGAGCCGGAGGTCATCGAGCTGGTGACCGAGGGCCGGCTGTCCCGGGACGGGGAGGACGGTTACACCCTCAGCTATCAGGAGAGTGAGCTCACCGGACTGGAGGGCACCCTGACCACCTTCCAGATCGAGCCGGAGCGGGTGACTCTGCTGCGGATGGGAGAGGTCAACTCCCAGATGGTCTTTGAGGAGGGGCGACGACACCTGTCCATGTACAACACCCCCTACGGCGCCCTGGCGGTGGGGATCAGCACCAAGAAGATGCGCACCCAGCTCAGCCCCGACGGCGGCAGTATTGAGATCAATTACGCGCTGGAGATCGACCACGCGGTGGCGGGGGAGAACCTCTTCCACATCCAGGTGCGGCAGAAGGGCAACGGCATCCGCCAGTAAGAGCCCTTCCTATTTTAATATTGTAATTCAGAAGAAAAGGTGATAGATATGTCCAATATGATCCAGGCGGCCCGGGAGCAGGTCGCCCAGCTGACCCAGGCGGCCTATGAGAAGGCCGCGGCCCAGGGCCTGCTGCCCGCCGGGGCGGAGGTCAAGGCTACCATCGAGATCCCCAAGGACCCCACCCACGGCGACTACGCCTCCTCCTTTGCTATGGCGGGCGCCAAGGCCCTCCACAAGGCCCCCCGCCAGATCGCCCAGACCATCGTGGACAACCTGGAGCTGGAGGGCACCTTCTTTGATAAGGTGGAGATCGCCGGCCCCGGCTTCCTCAACTTCACCCTGGGCAGCAAGTGGTACGGCGAGGTACTCACCGACATCCAGGCCGAAGGCAGCACCTACGGCGCGGTGGATGAGGGCCACGGCGAGAAGGTAATGGTGGAGTTCGTCTCCGCCAACCCCACCGGCCCCATGCACATCGGCAACGCCCGCGGCGGTGTGCTGGGCGACGCCCTGGCCAGCGTTCTCACCCGGGCCGGATACGACGTGTGGCGTGAGTTCTACGTCAACGACGCCGGCAACCAGATCCACAAGTTCGCCATGTCCATCGACGCCCGGTACCTCCAGATCGTGCTGGGTGAGGAGAACTATCCCTTCCCCGAGGACGGCTACCACGGGGACGACATCAAGGAGCTGGCCCAGGCCTTCTACGATCAGCACGGTCCCGACTGGAAGGACAAGCCGGTGGAGGAGCGCCAGGAGGCCATGGCTCAGTACGGCCTGTCCGTCAACATCCCCAAGATGAAGGAGGACCTGCGCCGCTACCAGATCGAGTACGATGAGTGGTTCCTGGAGTCCGGCCTCCACAGCTCCGGCTATGTGGCCGAGACCGTGGGCATGCTGGCCGACAAGGGCTGGACCTATGAGAAGGACGGCGCTCTGTGGCTCAACACCACCGACCTGCTCAAGCAGAAGTTCATGGCCGAGGGCAAGACCCAGGAGCAGGTGGACAAGCTGGACCTGAAGGACGACGTGCTCCGCCGGGCCAACGGCTTCTACACCTACTTTGCCGCCGACATTGCCTATCACCGCAACAAGCTGGAGAAGCGGGGCTTCTCCAAGGCCATCAACATCTGGGGCGCCGACCACCACGGCCATGTGGCCCGCCTGCAGGCCGCTCTGGACGGCCTGGGCCTGGATGGCTCCCACCGGCTGGTGGTAGTGCTGATGCAGCTGGTCAACCTGCTGCAGGACGGTCAGCCCGTCCGTATGTCCAAGCGCTCCGGCAAGGCCATCGCCCTGCGGGACCTGCTGGACGAGGTCAGCGTGGACGCCGCCCGCTTCTTCTTCAACTCCCGGTCCTCCACCTCCGCCCTGGACTTCGATCTGGATCTGGCGGTGCGGCAGGATTCCGATAACCCGGTGTACTACGTACAGTACGCCCACGCCCGCATCTGCTCCCTGGTGAGCCGCCTCACCGAGGAGGGCGCCCAGGTGCCCGACGCGGCTTCCGTGGATGCCGCCCTCTTCACCACCGCCGAGGAGAAGGCCCTCATCAAGACCCTCTCCCAGCTGCCCGAGGTGATCCGCATCTCCGCCCGGGACTACGATCCCTCCCACGTCAACCGCTACCTCATCACCCTGGCCGGCGACTTCCACCGCTTCTACAACGCCTGCCGCATCAAGGGCGAGGAGGCCGACGTGCTGTCCGCCCGGCTCAAGCTGGCCGACACCGTCCGGTCCGTCATTGCCAACTGCTTGGCCCTCATTGGCGTCACCGCCCCTGAGAAGATGTAAGCAATCAAAAAAGATCCCGTCTTTTTTGAAAAAGACGGGATCTTTTTTTGCTCTTTTTCGTCCATACATCTGTTGTTAAATTGTGAAAAAGTTATGTCTACAAGAAAAAGCAGTAGAATGTTTCGAAAATGGATGGGTTATGCCTATATGGAATCCATTTACAGACCTGAGGTCTAATTTCTTACATTTGTATAAAAGAAATAAAAACTTTCCCTTAATCTTCTGTTAATTGGTATGTAACACTCTTGTAATCTTTTCAGGGTGTGGTATGATATGCATTACACGCAGACGAATGTCGTACTGCGGCTTCCTTCAGTGACTGACAGACGGAGGATCATAGAATGACAATTTTGCATCTTGTGAAAAATCTGAATTTTGCCGTGGTGGTACTCTTCACCCTGCTCTACCTCTATCAGGGCTTCTATGTGGTGGTTGGCCTGGTGCGCCGCCGCTGGAAAGAGCACCATGTCCCCGCCAAGCTCCACCGGTTCGCGGTGGTGGTCTCTGCCCGCAACGAGGAGGGGGTCATCGGAGAGCTGCTGGACAGCTTAAACAAGCAAAATTACCCCAAAGAGCTGCTGGACCTCTATGTGGTGGCGGACAACTGCACCGACGACACCGCCGGAGCGGCCCGCCGGGCCGGAGCTTTCGTGTACGAGCGCTTCGACCAGCAGAAGAAGGGCAAGGGCTATGCCATGGATTACCTCTTCCACCGCCTGGAGGAGGAGGGCAAGGACGTCTACGACGGCTATTTTGTCTTTGACGCCGACAATCTGGTGGACCCCAACTTTGTTTCTGAGATGAACCGTACCTTCGACAAGGGGTACGACGCCATTACCTGCTACCGCAACTCCAAGAATTTTGGGGACAACTGGATCTCCGCCGGCTACTCCATCTGGTTCCTGCGTGAGGCCCGCTTCCTCAACTTCCCCCGCACCCTGCTGGGCACCAACTGCCATGTGTCCGGCACCGGTTTCCTGGTGTCCGCTCAGGTCATCCGGGACAACGGCGGCTGGCCCTTCCACCTGCTCACCGAGGACATTCAGTTCTCCGTGGACTGCGCCATCCAGGGCCGCAAGATCGGCTACTGCGACACCGCCGTGGTGTACGACGAGCAGCCCACCACCTTCCGCCAGTCCTGGGACCAGCGGCTGCGGTGGTCCAAGGGCTTCTATCAGGTGGACCGGGATTACACCGTGCCCCTGCTGAAGGGCTGCTTCCGGCCCGGCCGGCTGGGCACCTCCTGCTACGACATGTTTGTGACCGTGGCTCCCGGCATGCTGCTCACCCTGGTGATGATCCTGTTCAACGGCATCATCCTGGCCACCTGCATGACCCAGCCCGCCTACATCGCCGCCCGCGTTATGGACGTGACCCTGGGCTTTATGGGTTCCGCCCTGTGGAACTTCTACGTGGGCCTCTTCGTGTACGGACTGCTCACCGTGCTGTCCGAGTGGAAGCACATCAACGCGTCCCCCCTGTGCAAGCTGGGCTACGTGATTACCTTCCCCATCTTCATGTTTACTTATATTCCCATCTCCATCGCCGCTCTGGTGAAGAAGGTGGAGTGGAAGCCCATCTATCACTCCGCCACCAAGCGGGTGGGTGTGAGCTGATACACACAGCATATGGTACCTAAAAAGACCTGCCGCGGAAGCGGCAGGCCTTTTTTTGCCGGGGCCGGCGGGGTTGCAATCGGCCGGGCCACTGTGATATAATACCATCCAAATGTGCAATGCAGGAGGAACAAAGCAATCATGGATACCATTCCCTTGTCCGCGCCCATTCTGATGGACGGCGCCACCGGTACCGAGCTGCTCAAGCGGGGGATGCCCGCCGGAGTGTGCACCGAGCAGTGGGTGCTGGAGCACCCCCAGGTTCTGCTGGAGGTGCAGCAGAGCTATGTGGCGGCAGGAAGCCGGATTCTGCTGGCCCCCACCTTTGGGGCCAATCGGGTCGGCCTGGAGGGTCGGGGCATTACCGGCCAGGTGGGCGAGTACAACCGCCGGCTGGTGGAGCTCACCCGGCAGGCGGCGGGAGAGGGCGTGCTGGTGGCGGGCGATCTGGCCCCCGCCGGACTGGCTTTGGTCCCCTTTGGAGAGAGTAATTTTGAGGAAATGGTGGCGGTATACACCGAGCAGGCCGCGGCTTTGGAGGCCGCCGGTGTGGATCTGTTCGTGCTGGAGACCATGACCGGCATGGCGGAGGCCCGGGCGGCGGTGCTGGCCTGCAAGAGCGTATCGGACAAGCCGGTGTGGGTCACCTTCACCTGCGACGACGAGGGTCGTACCCCCGGCGGCACCGACGTGCTGGCCGGTCTCATCGTCATGCAGGGCATGGGTGTGGCCGCCTTCGGCTTCAACTGCACCAACCCCGAGGACACGGCGGAGCAGCTGGAGCGGCTGGCCCCCTATGCCTCGGTACCGCTGATCGCCAAACCCTCCGCCGGTCTGCCCGGGGCCTGCTGTACCCCCGAGGAGTTGGCGGGCTTTGTGTCCCGCTATGCCGCCGCCGGCGCCCGTATCTTTGGCGGCTGCTGCGGTACCACGCAGACCCATATTGCGGCTGTGGGGCAGGCGATGTCTCAGGTAGATTTTAGTGCCTTCCAGCCGGTGGAGCGGGACCCCGACGTGATCCCCTGTGCCAGCGAGAAGGAGGCTCGGTTCATCACTCCCGACGTGGATGTGGGTGAGACCATTGAGTGCACCCCCGACCTGATGGAGGATATTCTGGAGGCGGAGGAGGAGTCCCCCCAGGGCGCGCTGAAGATTGCCATCCTGGAGGAGGATGACCTGGACATCTTTGCCGAGAACCAGTATGTGGTGAAGGACGCCCTCTGCCTGTGGTCCGACGTGCCTGAGCTGCTGGAAAAGGCCCTGCGGCTCTACCAAGGCCGGGCCTTCTGGGACGGCACCGGCGACCTGGAGGAGGACTTCCTCCAGCGCATGGCGGAGCGGTACGGTCTGGTCCTGCTGTAAGGAGCCTCTGTCAAGAACCCTTCGGAACGGAAAACAAAATCAGCGAAACAGACAAAAAGCACGTCCCCTTTTTGGGACGGGCTTTTTGTTTTGCGCCTTGACGGCGGATATCAAGATACTGTATCATGGATGTTGCGCAAGGAACCAAAACACAAGATATTGTGTCGGAATATAACGGGCGGTAATCGCCTGCAACAGTGGAGCGGGAAAGGAACGGATCGCAATGACACTCACCAAAATCAGAAAGCGGGACGGCCGGCTGGCGGATTTCAACGAGGGAAAGATCGCCGGCGCCATCGACAAGGCCTTCCGGGCCACCTACAAGCCGGGCAAGGAGGCGGAGGCCAAGCGGCTGGCCGACGAGGTGCTCTCCATCCTGGAGGTAGAGGGGGAGAAGCAGCCTGACGTGGAGCACATCCAAGACCTGGTGGAACGGGTACTGATGGACAACGGCTACATTCAGACCGCCCGGGCCTACATCCTGTACCGGGAGGAGCGCAGCCGGGCCCGGGAGATGAATACCCGGCTGATGAAGACCTATGAGGACATCACCTTCTCTGCCGCCAAGGACTCCGATATCAAGCGGGAGAACGCCAACATCGACGGTGACACCGCCATGGGCTCCATGCTCAAGTTTGGCTCTGAGGGCGCCAAGCAGTTTTACGATATGTTCGTCCTCAATCCTGACCACGCCCGAGCCCACCGGGAGGGTGATATCCACATCCACGACCTGGACTTCCTGACCCTGACCACCACCTGCTGTCAGATTGACATCAAGAAGCTGTTTGAAGGCGGGTTCTCCACCGGTCACGGCACCCTGCGGGAGCCCAACGACATCGCCTCCTACGCCGCCCTGTGCTGCATCGCCATCCAGTCCAACCAGAACGACCAGCACGGCGGCCAGAGCGTGGTGAACTTCGACTACGGTATGGCCGACGGCGTGCGCAAGACTTTCAAGCGGCTGTACCGGCAGAACCTGGCCCGGGCCCTCATGCTGCTGGAAGATGAGAGCGACCCCGAGCAGGAGCTGAAGGTTATCATGGCCGACCTGGAGAAGGAGACCGGTCTGTGCCCCATCCTGGCGGGGAGCGAGGAATACTTTGCCGCCGAGCGGGCCGCCCTGGTGCCTAAGTTCGGGGATGAGGCCACCGTGGAGAAGGCCCAGAAGTTTGCCCAGCAGCGGGCGGTGAAGGAGACCGACCGGGCCACCTATCAGGCCATGGAGGCTCTGATCCACAACCTGAACACCATGCACTCCCGGGCGGGGGCTCAGACCCCCTTCTCCTCCATCAACTATGGCATGGACACCACCCCCGAGGGCCGCATGGTGATGAAGAACGTGATGCTGGCCACCGAGGCCGGCCTGGGCGGCGGAGAGACCCCCATTTTCCCCATCCAGATCTTCCGGGTGAAGGAAGGGGTCAACTACAACCCCGGCGAGCCCAACTATGACCTGTTCCAGCTGGCCATGCGGTGCTCCGCCAAGCGGCTGTTCCCCAACTTCTCCTTCATCGATGCCCCCTTCAACCTGCAGTACTACAAGCCCGGCCATCCCGAGACCGAGATCGCCTACATGGGCTGCCGCACCCGGGTCATCGGCAACGTGTACGACCCGGAGCGGGAGATCTGCAACGGCCGGGGCAACCTGTCCTTTACCACCATCAACCTGCCCCGGCTGGCCATCAAGGCCCGGGGGGACCTGAACACCTTCTTTGAGTCCCTGGACCGGATGATGGATCTGTGCGTGGACCAGTTGCTGGAGCGGTTTGAGATCCAGTGCCGCAAGCACGTGTACAACTTCCCCTTCCTCATGGGACAGGGGGTGTGGCTGGACAGCGAGAAGCTGGACTGGAACGACGAGGTGCGGGAGGTGCTCAAGCACGGCACCCTGTCCGTGGGCTTCATCGGTCTGGCCGAGACCCTGAAGGCCCTCATCGGTGTCCACCACGGCGAGAGCGAGAAGGCCCGGGTACTGGGCCAGGAGATCATCTCCCACATGCGGGCCCGGATGGATGCTGAGAGCGAGAAGCGGGGCCTCAACTTCTCCCTGCTGGCCACCCCCGCCGAGGGATTGTCCGGCCGCTTTGTCCGGATGGACAAGGCCCGCTTCGGCGTCATGGAGGGCATCACCGACCGGGATTACTACACCAACTCCTTCCATGTGCCGGTGTACTACCCCATCTCCGCCTACGACAAGATCAAGATCGAGGCGCCCTACCACGCCCTCACCAACGCCGGACACATCAGCTACATTGAGATGGACGGCGATCCCACCGATAACCTGGAGGCCTTTGAGAAGGTCATCCGCTGCATGAAGGAGAGCGGCATCGGCTACGGCTCCGTTAACCACCCGGTGGACCGGGACCCGGTATGCGGCTTCTCCGGCATCATCGGGGACCGCTGCCCCGGCTGCGGCCGAACCGAGGCCGATGGCGTGCCCTTTGAGCGCATCCGCCGGATCACCGGCTACCTGGTGGGCACCCTGGACCGCTTCAACAACGCCAAACGGGCCGAGGAGCACGACCGGGTGAAGCACGGCGTGTAACCTGACCACAGCTGAGAAGGAAAACCCATAGGGGCGGGGCAGAGCCCCGCCCCATTTTGAATGGAGAGGATTTTGTATATGGCTGATATGCCTGCTATCCGCCTGAAGCGGGGAGAGGGCCGCTCATTCAAGGCCGGCGGCCCCTGGATCTATGACAATGAGATCGGTGAGATCGTGGGTCAGCCCGCCGACGGCGACGTGATCCGCATCGAGGACTACAACGGCTACCCGCTGGGGGTGGGCTTCCTCAACCGGGCCTCCACCATTACGGTGCGGGTGCTGTCCCGGAAAGCGGACACTATCATCGACGAGGCGTTTTTGGAGATGCGGGTGCGGGCCGCATGGCAGTACCGCAAGGACACGGTGGACACCTCCTCCTGCCGCATCATCTTCGGCGAGGCCGACTTCCTGCCCGGCCTGGTGGTGGATAAGTTCTCCGATGTGCTGGTGGTGGAGTCCCTGGCGCTGGGTATTGACCGGATGAAATCCACCATTTTGAAGCTGCTTGTGGATATTCTGGCCGAGGACGGCATTGCCATCCGGGGCATCTATGAGCGCAGCGACGCCAAGGTGCGCCTGAAGGAGGGCATGGAGCGGGTGAAGGGTTTCCTGTCTGAGCCCTTCGATCCGGTGGTGGAAATTGTGGAAAACGGGGTCCGCTACCAGGTGGACGTGGCCGAGGGCCAGAAGACCGGCTTCTTCCTGGACCAGAAGTACAACCGGTTGGCCATCCAGCCTCTGGCCAAGGGCGGTCGGGTGCTGGACTGCTTCACCCACACCGGCGCCTTTGCCCTCAACGCCGCCAAGGGCGGCGCCCAGGAGGTGCTGGGCGTGGACGCCTCACAGCTTGGCGTGGATCAGGCCACCCGCAACGCGGAGCTCAACGGCATGAGCGACCGGGTGCGCTTTGAGTGCCACGACGTCTTTGAGCTGCTGCCCGCCCTGGAGAAGCAGGGGGAGAAGTTTGGCCTGGTGATCCTGGACCCGCCGGCCTTTACCAAGTCCCGGGCTTCCGTCAAAAAGGCGGTGACCGGCTACCGGGAGATCAACCTGCGGGGCATCAAGCTGGTGAAAAACGGCGGATATCTGGCCACCTGCTCCTGCTCCCACTTCATGACCCCCGAGCTGCTGGCCAAGACCATTGGGGAGGCCGCCCGGGATGCCCACCGCCGCCTGCGGCAGGTGGAGTACCGCACCCAGGCCGCCGATCATCCGGTGCTGTGGGGGGCGGACCAGTCCCTCTATCTGAAGTTCTATATCTTCCAGGTCATGGACGAACAATAAAAAACACAGGGGCCGCTGCCATAGGCAGCAGCCCCTGTATGTTTTTAAAGGAGACAGCGCTCGTTGCGGTCCACATAGTGGGCGTCGGCCCGCAGGGTGAGGGGATGCTGGGTCCCCTCAGGCAGGTAGAAGCGCAGGCCGGTGAGCCGCAGGTCAGCAGCGGCCGGCTCATGGTGGGGCGGGATGGTGAACAGCCGGGCCCCCAGACAGGCATCCCCGTCCATCAGCTCGGCCGCCAGGGCCACCCGCCGCTCCGGCAGCACCCCGGCCAGCGTCACGGAGCAGTCGATGATCTGCCCAGTCTCCAGGCACAGCCTGCCCAGGTCGCAGTACACCACGCCGCCCTCCGGCTTGATCTGGCGTTCCAGCATGGAAGCACCCCCTACAAAATTCATACGGCGGGCATGCTGCCCGCCGTATGTAGTGAGAATCTTGTATGGGGCCGCTCCATTCTATGTTCAGCGGATCTGGCCGGTGCCGTAGATGACGAATTTGCTGGAGGTCAGCTCCTCCAGGCCCATGGGACCCCGGGCGTGCATCTTCTGGGTGGAGATGCCGATCTCGGCGCCCAGGCCGAACTCGTTGCCGTCGGTGAAGCGGGTGGAGGCGTTAACATACACCGCCGCCGCGTCCACCTGGTCCAGGAACTGCTGGGCGGCGAAGTAGTTGTTGGTGACGATGGCCTCGGAGTGGCCGGTGCCGTGGGCGTGGATGAACTCCACCGCCTCGTCGAAGCCGCCCACCACCTTGACGGCCAGGATATAGTCGCCGAACTCGGTGTCCCAGTCCTCTTCGGTGGCGGGGACCACGAAGTCGCCCAGGATAGCCCGGGTTTCGGGGCAGCCTCGCAGCTCCACGTTCTTGGTCTGGAGCAGCTGCCAGGCCATGGGCAGAAAATCCCGGGCCACCGCCCGGTCCACCAGCAGGCACTCGGCGGCGTTGCACACCGACGGGCGGGAGGTCTTGGCGTTGTGGATGATGCGGGCGGCCATGTCCAGGTCGGCCTCCCCGTGAACGTACACGTGGCACACGCCCACGCCGGTCTGGATCACCGGCACCTTGGCATTCTCCACCACATTTTTGATGAGACCGGCGCCGCCCCGGGGGATGAGCACATCCAGGTAGGCGGTCAGGTTCATCAGCTCCGTGGCGCTCTGGCGGGTGGTATCGGTGACCAGGGCCACGCAGTCCCGGGGCAGTCCGGCGGACTCCAGAGCGTCCCGCATGATGGAGACGAAAGCCTGGTTGGAGTGGAAGGCCTCCTTGCCGCCCCGGAGAATGACGGTGTTGCCCGACTTCAGACAGAGGGCGGCGGCGTCCACGGTGACATTGGGCCGGGCCTCATAGATGATGCCGATGACACCCAGGGGTACCCGGCGCTTGCCGATGACCAGGCCGTTGGGCCGGGTGGACATCTTGGTGATCTCACCGATGGGATCGGGGAGAGCGGCCACCTGCCGCACGCCGTCCACGATGCCGGCGATGCGGCCGGCGTCCAGGGCCAGCCGGTCCTGAAGGGAGGGGCGCATGCCGGCGGCTTTGGCGGCGGTCATATCCTCCTGGTTGGCGGCCAGAATTTCACTTTGGCGGGCTTCCAGGGCGGAGGCGATGGCCTCCAGGGCGGCGTTCTTCTTGGCGGTGCCTGCAATGGAGAGCACCCGACTGGCATTCTTGGCGGCCAGACCCTGCATTTCCAGCTGTGTCATACGATGTCACTCCTTTTATGTATAAGGTTGAGGGGCAATTCAGGGGGCGGTAAAGCGGGTGCCGATGTCGGCACCGTTCACGATGTCATAGAGGGCCTCGATGTTGCTGCCGTTGGCAATGACCATTTCAACACCGGCGTCCAGAGCGATCTGGGCGGCGTTGAGCTTGGTGGCCATGCCGCCGGTGCCGCGCCAGGTGCCGGCGCCGCCTGCCATGGCCCGCAGCTCCGGGGTGATGGCGGTTACCCGGTGGATCAGCTTGGCGTCCGGATGAGTACGGGGATCGGCGTCGTACAGTCCGTCAATATCGCTGAGCAGCACCAGTAGGTCGGCGCCGCATAGCCGGGCTACGATGGCGGACAGGGTATCGTTGTCGCCCAGGACCTTGCACTTGCCGGTTTCGATCTCCGCCGAGGACACCGAGTCATTTTCGTTGACGACCGGGATGACCCCCAGCTCCAGCAGGGCCTCAAAGGTGTTGTGCAGGTGCTCCGAGCGGATGGGGGCGTCCACGTCCTCGCCGGTGAGCAGGATCTGGGCCACGGTGCGGTTGTACTCGGCAAAGAGCTTGTCGTAGATGTGCATCATCATGCACTGGCCCACGGCGGCGGTGGCCTGCTTCATCCGCAGCTCGGTGGGGCGGGCGTCCAGCCGCAGTTTCTTGGTGCCGATGCCGATGGCGCCCGAGGAAACCAGCACCACCTGATAGCCCATGCCCTCCAGGTCGGAGAGCACCCGGGCCAGGCGCTCCATATTCTGAAGATTGAGACTGCCCGTCTCACGGGTCAGGGTGGAAGTACCCACCTTGACTACCAGTCTGCGTACATTATGTTCGCGCTGCAAAGCGTTCATCCTCCTAATCATTCACGCGTATGTGAGCATCATACCACAGTTTTCTAGTACAGTAAAGGAAGGATGGGTTGTTTGTGCAAAGAAAACTGTACGTTTTACCGCTTTTTCACGCTTTTACGGTTGAAATCCACGGGATTTTGGAGTACAATAGCCTGCGCTGAACAGTGATAGAGGTGTAAAGAGGAATTAAAATGCTGAATATCGTGCTTTACGAACCGGAAATCCCACAAAACACCGGCAACATTGCCCGTACCTGCGCGGTTACCGGTATACGACTCCACCTGATCAAGCCTTTAGGCTTCGATATCAGTGACAAAGCGGTCAAAAGGGCCGGCTTAGACTACTGGCACCTGGTGGATCTGCGGGTCTATGAGAATCTGGAGGACTTCTTCCGGAAGACGGGCGCCCAGGATATCTGGCTGGCCACCTCCAAGGCCCCCAGGCCGTATACCGAGGCTCAGTTCCGGGATGAGTGCTACCTCATCTTTGGAAAGGAGACCGCCGGACTGCCAGAGGAGTTCCGGCAGAAATTCAGCGACCGGTGCATCCGTATCCCCATCCGGGCGGAGGCCCGGTGCCTCAATCTTTCCAACTCAGCGGCGATCCTAGCGTACGAAGCCCTGCGACAACTGGATTTTCCCGGATTGACCGGGGAAGGCGAGATGAAAGGAGCTAGTATAGTATGAACTACAATAAGAAAACCGTAAAAGACATCGACGTGGCCGGCAAGAAGGTGCTGCTGCGCTGCGACTTTAACGTGCCTCAGGACAAGGCTACCGGCGCCATCACCGACGATAAGCGCATCCGTGCCGCCCTGCCCACCATCCAGTACCTGCTGGATCAGAATGCCGCCGTGATCGCTTGCTCTCACCTGGGCAAGCCCGTGGCTACCTTTGACTCCTACGTGAAGAAGCAGGCCGAGAAGGGTAAGGACCCCGCCTCCATCACCGAGGAGGAGTGGAAGAAGTCCCTGGCCAAGCTGTCTCTGGCCCCTGTTGCCAAGCGCCTGAGCGAGCTGCTGGGCCGCGAGGTCATCATGGCCGCCGATGTGGTTGGCCCCGACGCCCAGGCCAAGGCCGCCGCCCTCAAGCCCGGCCAGGTTCTGCTGCTGGAGAACACCCGCTTTGAGAAGGGTGAGACCAAGAACGATCCCGCTCTGGCCAAGGCCATGGCTGACATGGCTGAGGTGTATGTGTCCGACGCCTTCGGCGCCGTTCACCGTGCCCACGCCTCCACCGCCGGTGTGGCTGCCTACCTGCCCGCCGTGTCCGGCTTCCTGATCCAGAAGGAGCTGGAGATCATCGGCGGCGCTCTGGCTAATCCCAAGCGTCCCCTGGTGGCCATCCTGGGCGGCTCCAAGGTGTCCTCCAAGATCGGCGTCATCAACAACCTGCTGGAGATCGCCGACACCATCATCATCGGCGGCGGCATGACCTACACCTTCCTCAAGGCTCAGGGCGGCTCCGTGGGCAAGTCCCTGCTGGAGGCCGACTGGCTGGACTACTGCAACGACATGATGAAGAAGGCCAAGGAGAAGGGCGTGAAGCTGCTCCTGCCCGAGGATACCATCTGCGCCAAGGAGTTCTCTGCCGACGCCGAGCCCATCCTGGTGGACAGCATGAACATCCCCGACGACTGCATGGGCATGGACATCGGCCCCAAGGCCATTGCCGCTTATGCTGACGCTGTGAAGGATGCCGGTACTGTGATCTGGAACGGCCCCATGGGCGTGTTTGAGTTCCCCGCCTTTGCCAAGGGCACCCAGGCTGTGGCCGAGGCTCTGAGCAACAGCAACGCCATCACCATCATCGGCGGCGGCGACTCCGCTGCCGCTGTGCAGCAGCTGGGCTATGCCGACAAGATGACCCACATCTCCACCGGCGGCGGCGCTTCCCTCGAGTTCATGGAGGGCAAGGAGCTGCCCGGCGTGGCCTGCCTGCTGGACGCTTAATAGACAGACACCGCCTCAGCGTCACAACTGAGTCTGCGAAAGATCTGCCGCAGATCCAACCGGATCAAAACCCAAGAGAGAAAATGGAAGAAAGGGGCCCCTTTACCCATGAACAGAAGATACCGCAAGACCATCATCGCCGGCAACTGGAAGATGAACAAGACCCTGTCCGAGACCCGCGCCTTTGCTGAGGAGCTCAAGCCCCTCATCGGCAAGCCCAAGTGGTGCGAGGTGGTGCTGTGCGTGCCCTCCGTGAACATCCAGGCCGCTGTGCGCCTGTTCAAGGAGAGCCGCGTGGCCATCGGCGCTGAGACCTGCCACTATGAGTCTCACGGCGCCTTCACCGGCGAGGTTTCTCCCGAGATGCTCAAGGAGCTGGGCGTGAAGTACGTCATCATCGGCCACTCCGAGCGCCGTCAGTACTACAATGAGACCGACTTCACCGTCAACAAGAAGGTCCACGCCGCCCTGGAGGCCGGCCTGTACCCCATCGTGTGTGTGGGCGAGAGCCTGGAGCAGCGTGAGCTGGGCGTCACCATGGACCTGATCTCCTATCAGGTGAAGGCCGCCCTGTCCGGCGTGCCCGCCGACAAGATGCGTCACGTGGTTATTGCCTACGAGCCCATCTGGGCCATCGGCACCGGAAAGACTGCCACCGCCGAGCAGGCCAACGAGGTGTGCGAGGCCATCCGTGCCGTCATCCGCAAGCTGTACGGCGCCCGCGTGGCCCGCTCCGTCACCATCCAGTACGGCGGCTCCATGAACGCCAAGAACGCCCACGAGCTGCTGGCTCAGCCCGACGTGGACGGCGGCCTGATCG
This sequence comes from Flavonifractor sp. AGMB03687, assembly GCF_017811815.1. Classification (GTDB taxonomy): domain Bacteria; phylum Bacillota; class Clostridia; order Oscillospirales; family Oscillospiraceae; genus Flavonifractor. The sequence goes on along the minus strand of NZ_JADKZI010000003.1, from coordinate 215,173 downwards.
GCGGCGCCTCCCTGAAGGCTCCCGACTTTGTGGAGATTATCAACGCTGCCAACCAGGAGTAATTGCTTCTTGCGGAGTGCCACCCTGCCGGCATAGCCGGCAGGGCCTGCGCTAAAAATTTGCCACCGGCAAATTTTCTTGACGCTGCGGTCAACGCCGCCAACCAGGAATAAGATCGCGTTTTTGACAGAGAACAGAGGTAAACTATGAGTAAAACACCGACTACCCTCATTATTATGGATGGTTTTGGCCTGCGGGACGACAAGACCGGCAACGCCATCGCCGCCGCCCACACCCCCAATCTGGACAAGATCTTTGCTGAGAACCCCGGCTGCAAGCTGGCGGCCTCCGGCATGGACGTGGGCCTGCCTGAGGGCCAGATGGGCAACTCCGAGGTGGGTCACACCAACATCGGCGCCGGCCGGGTGGTGTTCCAGGACCTGCCCCGGATCACCAAGGCCATTCAGGACGGCACCTTCTTTGAGAATGAGGCCTATATCGAGGCCATGGACGACTGCAAGGAGCGGGACGGCGCGCTGCACGTGTTCGGCCTGCTGTCCGACGGCGGCGTCCACAGCCACATCACCCACATCTTCGCCCTGCTGGAGATGGCAAAGAAGCGCGGCCTGCACAAGGTGTTCGTCCACTGCTTCCTGGACGGCCGTGACGTGCCCCCCGCCTCCGGCAAGGATTACGTGGAGCAGCTGGTGAACAAGTGCAAGGAGCTGGGCGTGGGCCAGGTGGCCACCGTTATGGGCCGCTTCTACGCCATGGACCGCGACAAGCGCTGGGACCGCCTGCAGCGTGCCTATGACGCCATCGTGCTGGGCGTGGGCACTGAGAACGCCGATCCGGTGGACGCCGTGCAGAAGTCCTACGACGCCGGCGTCACCGACGAGTTCGTGGAGCCCGTGGTGTGCACCAAGGAGGGCAAGGTGAAGGAGGGCGACTCCATCATCTTTATGAACTTCCGCCCCGACCGGGCCCGGGAAATTACCCGCTGCTTTGTGGACCCCGCCTTCACCGACGTGGAGCGCAAGAAGGGCTACTTCCCCGTGACCTACGTGTGCACCACTGAGTACGACGCTACCATGCCCAACGTGCTCATTGCCTTCCCCCACCGGGAGCTGGAGAACATCTTTGGCGAGTACATTGCCCGCCAGGGCTACACCCAGTTGCGCATCGCCGAGACCGAGAAGTACGCCCATGTGACCTTCTTCTTCAACGGCGGTGCCGAGCAGGTCTTCCCCGGTGAGGACCGGTGCCTGATCCCCTCCCCCAAGGTGGCTACCTACGACCTGCAGCCCGAGATGAGCGCCCCCGAGGTGACCGAGGAGGCCGTCAAGCGCATCGAGAGCGGCAAGTACGATGTCATCATCCTCAACTTCGCCAACTGCGACATGGTGGGTCACACCGGCGTGTTTGACGCCGCTGTGAAGGCCGTGGAGGCTGTGGACACCGGCGTGGGCAAGGTGGTGGAGGCCACCACCAAGATGGGCGGCGTGACCCTCATCACCGCCGACCACGGCAACGCCGACCGGATGCTGGACGATGACGGCACTACGCCCTACACCGCTCACACCACCAATCTGGTGCCCTTCTACATCGTGGGCGCCGATGTGAAGCTGCGGGACGGCCGTCTGGCCGATATCGCCCCCACCATGCTGGACCTGATGGGCCTGGAAAAGCCCGCAGAGATGGACGGGGAGACCCTGATCCTCAACTAAGCGGTATCCGGCGGGATTCCCCGCCGTACCAAATATTGTTCCGGCGGGCCGGATGCCCGCCCCCCACAATCTGATACCCCTGTATGGCGGGGAAGTCCCCGCCGCCAATACGAAAGGAGTTTTTTACCATGAAGCAGATCATCGAGATCGTTGACGTTCTGGGCCGTGAGATCCTGGACAGCCGCGGCAACCCCACTGTTGAGGTCGAGGTCTATCTGGAAGACGGCACCATGGGCCGCGCTGCTGTGCCCTCCGGCGCTTCCACCGGCGTGCACGAGGCCTGCGAGCTGCGTGACGGCGACAAGAGCCGTTACCTGGGCAAGGGCGTTCTGACCGCTGTGAAGAACGTCAACACCGAGATCGCCGAGTGCCTGGTGGGCATGAACGTTCTGGATCAGACCGCCATCGACAAGGCCCTGATCGCTCTGGACGGCACCCCCAACAAGAGCCGCCTGGGCGCCAACGCCATCCTGGGCGCCTCCCTGGCCTGCGCTAAGGCTGCCGCTGAGAGCCTGGGCACCAGCCTGTACAACTACATTGGCGGCGTCAACGCCAAGGTTCTGCCCGTGCCCATGATGAACATCCTGAACGGCGGCGCTCACGCCACCAACAACGTGGACATCCAGGAGTTCATGATCATGCCTGTGGGCGCCTGCTGCTGGCGTGAGGCCCTGCGTATGTGCGCCGAGGTGTTCCACACCCTGAAGAGCGTGCTGAAGGAGAACGGCACTCCCGCCGCCGGCGTGGGCGACGAGGGCGGCTACGCTCCCAACCTGAAGAAGGACGAGGACGCCTTCAAGTGCATCGTGGCTGCCATCGAGAAGGCCGGCTACAAGCCCGGCGAGGACTTCAAGATCGCCATCGACGCCGCTGTGTCCGACTGGTACAACGCTGAGACCGGCTGCTACGACCTGCCCAAGGCCAAGAAGTCCATGACCAAGCAGCAGATGGTCAACATGTGGAAGAAGTTCGCCGACAACTATCCCATCATCTCCATGGAGGACTGCATGGGCGAGGACGACATCGAGGGCTGGCAGATGCTGACCAAGGCTCTGGGCGACCGCGTCCAGCTGGTGGGCGACGACCTGTTCGTTACCAACACCGAGCGCCTGAAGATGGGCCTGGAGAACAAGATCGCCAACGCCATCCTGATCAAGGTCAACCAGATCGGCACCCTGACCGAGACCCTGGACGCCATCCAGATGGCCAACCGCGCCGGCTACACCGCCGTCGTGTCTCACCGCTCCGGCGAGACCGAGGATGCCACCATTGCCGACATCGTGGTGGCCACCAACGCCGGCCAGATCAAGACCGGCGCTCCCAGCCGTACCGACCGTGTGGCTAAGTACAACCAGCTGCTCCGCATCGAGGAGGAGCTGGGCGATGTGGCCGAGTACCTGGGCAACGACGCTTTCTTCAACCTGAAGTAATTCAGAAGCGCTGAGCCGTCGTGAGTAGAGCGGATGGACCGGAGCGAGGGCGAGAAACCGAAGGGCTGCGCAAGCAGACCTGTTTTGAGCCCGAGTCGGAGGGAAGCCGCTCGTCGCGAACAGGCGAAGCGTGACAACAGAAGAAACCTCAAGGGGCCGCTGCCAATGGCAGCGGCCCCTTTCTATTGTAACTGTTGCGACAAGAATAACGGGCCGATGAGGGCATCGGCCCCTACAGGAGGGCATATAAAAGCGGCTGCCGCAGATGCGGCAGCCGCTTTTGATTGAATATCAGACCTCCATGATGACCGGGAGGATCATGGGGTTGCGCTTGGTCTTCTTATACAGGAAGCTGGAGATGGCGTTTTTGATCTCCGACTTGATGGCGGCCCAGTCGGTGAGGCTGTCCCGCTGGCAGTTCTCCAGCGCGTTGACGGCCACCTTCCGCAGCTCCTCCATCAGGCCCTCGGACTCCTTCACGTAGACGAAGCCGCGGGTGATGATATCGGGGCCGGACACCACGGAACCGTCCTCCCCGGACATGGAGACCACCACCACGATCATGCCGTCCTCGGCCAGATGCTTGCGGTCCCGCAGCACCACGCTGCCCACGTCGCCCACGCCGTAGCCGTCCACGAACACCCGGCCGGCGGGCACGGTACCGTTGATCTTGGCGGAGTTGGGGGTCAGCTCGATGACCTTGCCGATGTCGCTGATGATGATGTTCTTGGGGGGCATGCCCATCTGCTGGGCCAGCTTGGCGTGGGTCTTGAGCATCCGCTGCTCGCCGTGGACGGGGATGAAGAACTTGGGCTTCACCAGAGCGTGGATGATCTTCAGCTCCTCCTGGCAGGCGTGGCCGGACACATGGAGGGCGCGGTCACGCTCATTGACCACCTCGGCGTCCTTGCGGTAGAGCTCGTTGATGACGCTTCCGATGGCGTTCTCATTGCCGGGAATGGCGGAGGCGGACAGGATCACCCGGTCGCCGGCCTGGATATCCACCTGGCGGTGGGTATTGAAGGCCATACGGGTGAGGGCGGACATGGTCTCGCCCTGGCTGCCGGTGGTGATGATGCAGATCTTGTTCTTGGGCAGGCTCTTGATATGAGCCAGATCCACCAGCACGCCATCGGGGATCTTCATATAGCCCAGCTCGGTGGACACCTTCATGGCGTTCTCCATAGAACGGCCGGTGACCGCCACCTTGCGGCCATAGCGGGCGGCTACGTCGATGATCTGCTGGATGCGGTCCACGTTGGAGGCGAAGGTGGTAATGATGATGCGCTGCTCACAGCCCCGGAACAGAGCATCGAAGGAGTCGCCTACGCTGCGCTCGCTCTTGGTAAAGCCGGGACGTTCCACATTGGTGGAGTCGGCCAGCAGCGCCAGCACACCCTCCTTGCCCAGCTGACCAAGACGGCCCAGGTCGATCATGCCGCCCTGGATGGGGGTGGGGTCGATCTTGAAGTCGCCGGTGTGGATGACGGTACCCACGGCGCACTTGATAGCAAAGCCGCAGGCGTCGGCGATGGAGTGGTTCACGTGGATGAACTCCACCGAGAACTTACCCGCCTTCACAGTCTCTCCGGCCTCACAGGTGATGAGCTTGGTCTTATTCACCAGACGGTGCTCCTCCAGCTTCAGCTTCACCAGGCCGGCGGTCATCCGGGTAGCGTAGATGGGCACATTCACATCCCGCAGAAGGTAGGGGATGGAGCCGATGTGATCCTCATGACCGTGGGTCAGGAAGATGCCCCGGATGCGGTCCTTGTTCTTGATGAGATAGGAGAAATCGGGGATGACCACGTCAATGCCGTACATATCGTCATCCGGGAAGCCCATACCGACGTCCACGATGATCATGTCCCCGCCGTACTCATAGACGGTCAGGTTTTTGCCGATCTCGTTCAGACCACCCAGAGAAATGATTTTCAGTTTTTCAGCCATAAAAGTCTTACTACACTCCTTTACAATCAATCCGTTTTCCGTATTTATCAGTGGGCACGGTCCGGATCTGAGCGCACAAAAGAAAAGCGGTGGACTCCCGCTCTTTCCGACCCTGCCTCGCCGGAAAAAGGGGACGGCCATGCACCGCCTGGCGCCTCTATCCATTCTATGTCCTTGCCTTATTCAAAGCGCGAAATCGCGCATAAAGCCATATTTAGCATTTATATTATACCACGCAGCTGGGGAAAAGTATACCATTATTTTGCGACAGGCTTCCCGCCGGTTGTTCCGCTGGGGCGGATATGGTACAATATCAGCAGTTGCCGCACATGTGCGGCAGGATACTGCGTATTCAGGCGTTTTGGGAACAAAACGCCTGCTGTTGATGTTGCACCATAGCCAAAATCGGCGAGGCCGATTTTACGCCGCCTCCGCGGCGCGCAAGTCCCCGCGGACTTGCGGCTATGGTACAATACCGGAAACGGATACGAAGGAGGATGCCGGGATGGACGATATGGAACTGCGCCCCGGGCGCTACCGCCACTTCAAGGGCAACGAGTATCGGCTGCTCTATGTAGCACGGCACTCAGAGACGCTGGAACCGATGGTGGTCTATCAGGCCCTGTACGGCGAGCAGGGGATCTGGGTGCGGCCGGCGGCCATGTGGAATGAATATGTGGAGCGGGATGGCTATCAGGGCCCCCGGTTTGCTTATATAGGAGAATAAAGAATGAATATTCAGATTTTTGGAAAGAGCAAATGTTTTGACACCAAGAAGGCGGAGCGCTGGTTCAAGGAGCGGCGCATCAAGTTCCAGGCGGTAGACCTGGGCAAGTACGGTATGAGCGCCGGAGAGCTGAAGAGCGTGGTCAATGCAGTGGGACTGGAAAACCTCATCGACCAGAAGCATCCCGATGCCGCCCTGCTCAACTACCTGGCCTACGATGCCGACAAGATGGAAAAGCTGCTGGACAACCCCAAGCTGCTCAAGACCCCCATCGTGCGCAACGGCAAGCAGGCCACCGTGGGCTACTGCCCTGAGGTGTGGGAGAGCTGGAGCTGAACCCTATCCCTCAGGATACAGCCCCGCCACGGCGGACAGCTGGCGGCGCAGCTCCTCCACCGCCCACTGGGGCCGGAGCAGCTGCACCCCGTCTCCCAGGCCGAAGAGCCAGCCCAGAAATTGAGGGCTTACCACGGCGGACACGGTGACGGTAAAATGACTTTCTCCGTCGGGGATCAGAATGGCGTCCAGGCCGAACCGGTCCAGCACCACACCCACCAGGCTGCTGCGGCAGCGGAGGGTGACCTGGCCCTCCCGGCCGGAGAACATACCGAAATGCTTTCCCGCATAGGCTGCCATGTCAAAGTGCTCGGGGACCCCGGTGAGGGGGAGGAAGGTGACGGCCAGATCGGCCATCTTGTCCACCCGGTAGTGGCGCATCTCCTTGGAGCGGTGGTCATAGCCGGCCAGATAGTAGTTCTCATTGTCCCAGATGAGGCCGGCGGGGGAGACGGTATAGCGGCGGCCGTCGTGGCGGTACACCTTTTCCTTGCGGACGTTATACTCAAAGTAGAGAAAGGTGACCGTTTTGCGGTTTGCAATGGCGGTGTGGAGCTTGTCGATGGTGTAATAGATGCTCTCATTCATGGTTTTGACCCGGCGGTCCACATACACCTGCCGCTGGAGCTGGCGGGCCTGATGAACGCTGGCCTGTGATTCCAGCTTGTGAATCAGCTCGCTGCTTTTCCGCTGGGTAATGAAGCGGGAGGACTGGACCGCGTCCACCAGCAGCTTAAGCTCGGGCAGCTGGAAGGGACGCTCCCCCAGAAACCAGCCGGGGGCCCGGCCCTTCCGGCACTGGACATCCAGACCGAACTGGCGCAGAGCCTCCATGTCGGTATAGATGCTTTTGCGCTCGGCCTTGATGTCCCAGGCCTCCAGGTGGGCGATGATCTGAGGAACGGTCAGCGTGTGCTCCTCGTCGGTTTGTTCCCAAAGGAGCTTGCACAGGCAAAGCAGCTTCAGTTTTTGGTTGGGGCTTCTGGGCATGGAAGCGACCTCCTTTTCCTGTGTTTCATGCAAGCGTATCATATTTGGTGTCCCATAAACTGTACTATCAGCATAGCACAAACGGGACAGAAATGCGAGGGCCTATGATGTATGTTGCAGCGCAGTCCCTCTGTCCCCTCCGGGTCGGTCCGGGTGGGGGAGAGGAACGGGTGGATGAGATCCTGATGGGCTGGCCGGTCTCCGGACCTCTGGAGGAGGCGGAGGGCTGGTGGAAGATCCGCACCCACTATGGATACACCGGCTGGGTACAGCCGGATCAGCTGGTGCCTGACCGGGGGTGGACGGAGGCTCCAAAGCTAGTGGTGAACGCCCTGTTTGCCGACGTGCTCAGTGGGCCGGAGGTGGAGCTGCCGGTTCTGGCCACCCTGCCCCGGGGGGCGCTGGTGACCCCAGGGGAGGGGCCCTGCCCGGAGGGCTGGCGGCTGGTGAACCTGCCTGATGGGCAAAAAGGGTATACAAAATGTAGTTTCCTGGAGGAATATTGCGCCTATCCCGAGGATTTGCCGGAAGAGGAGCTGCGGGCCCGGGTGGTGGAGCGAGCCAAAAGCTATCTGGGAGTGCAGTACCGGTGGGGCGGGAAGTCCCCCATGGGCATCGACTGCTCCGGACTCACCTTTATGTCCTGGTTCTTCAGCGGGGTGCTGCTGTACCGGGATGCCAAGCTGGTACCCGGCTATCCCGCCCGGGCTATCCCCCTGGAGCAGTGCCGGCCCGGCGACCTGCTCTACTTCCCGGGGCACATTGCCCTCTATCTGGGAGAGGGGCGGTACATCCACTCCACTGCCCGAGCGGGCAGCGACGGGGTGGTGATCAACAGTCTTGACCCCGGTCAGCCGAACTACCGGGCCGACCTGCCGGGCAAGCTGCTGACGGCGGGTACCGTGTTTCCCCTGGGATTGGAGAAAATGACAACTCTATAAATTTTTGCGTCAAACTCTTGCCAGAGCGGCAAATCTCCACTATACTGTTCTTGTTTGTTGACATAACGTAAATGGAGAAAGGGGCGCGCCTCAGTGGCCCAGACACGAAAGAAAAAGCGCCGCCGACGTTCCTCGCCGGGACGGCGGGCGGCAAAAATACTGTATGGCATTTTGGTAGCCATCTCTGCGTTGATCGTCATTCTCTTCTGCGCCTACAAGCTGATGAGCAAGGAGCCCGAGATGGCGGTGGAGCCTTCCGCCACACCGGCAGCGCCGGGGGAGAGCGCCCAGCAGGATAACGGACGCAAACCATATACCTATACCTTTTTGCTGGTGGCCAAGGATCAGGTGGGCAGCAACGCTGACACCATGATCGTGTGCATGTATGACACGGTGAACCAGACGGTGGGTATGGTGTCCATTCCCCGGGATACCCTGGTGGAGAGCGGAAAGCTCAACGCGGTCTATCAGGATGGCATCGAGACCCTGCGGGATACCATCTCCGACATGCTGGGTATTCCCATTGACTTCTATGTGGGCATCAATATGGATGGCTTCAAGGTGCTGGTGGATGAGCTGGGCGGCATTGAATTCAATGTGCCGGTCCACATGTCTTACGATGATCCCACCCAGGACCTGCACATCCACTATGAGCCCGGCCTTCAGCATCTGGACGGCCAGGACGTGCTCAACGTGGCTCGCTGCCGGAAGAACTCCGATGGTCCCGGCACCTACCCCGACAACATCTACTCGGCCTATCCGGACAACGATATCGGCCGCACCCGCACTCAGCAGCAGCTGATTGCCGCCATTCTGAAAAAGGCCCTGTCCAATCCCCAGAAGATCAACAGCTACATTGAGATCTTCCTGGAGTACGTAAACACCGATCTGGAATTCGGCGAGATGCTGTGGTTTGCCGAGCCCGCTCTGAGCTTTGACTTTGAGAACGGCATGACCAGCGCCACCCTGACCGGCGACGGCAACACCTACTACCCCGGCTGGGGCAAGTACTGTTACCAGCTCTACCCGGAGGAGACCCTGGAGACGGTGAACCAGCTCATCAACCCCTATACCGAGGACCTGACTCTGGAGGACATGAACATCTTCCAGTATAATTGATAAAAAGGACGTGCCGCACGGCGGCACGTCCTTTTTCTCTTATTCCAGCAGGTCGGGACCGGGGAGGTCCATCTGCCGCTTGCGGGCGGCTGAGTAAGCCAGCTTTTCCGCCAGGGCGGTGCGGTCGCCGGTGGCCAGCACCTCACGGTAGGACTGGAGGTTGCCGATGAGCCGGTCCAGCACCTCCAGCAGGGCGGGCTGGTTGAGGGAGAACAGCTGGGTCCACAGGCCCACGTCCAGGGCGGCTACCCGGGTGCAGCCGCGGAAGGAGGAGCCCTCGTAGCCCTTGCAGTCGAAAAGGGTGGGGTCGTCACACACGGAGACGGCGATGATGTGCATCACCTGGCTGGTATAGGCGATGAGGGCGTCGTGGGCCTGGGCGGTGGTGCGGTGGACGTCCCAGCAGCCGATGTAGTTGGCCATGCGCTCCAGCAGGGCCAGGTGCTCCGGCTGGCTGGTGGGGCGGGGGACAATGAGGAAGTGGGAGCCCTGGAACAGCTCAGCAAAGGCGTGCTCCACGCCGGAGAACTCAGTGCCCGCCATGGGGTGGCAGCCGATGAAGTCCACGGTATCGGGCAGGCAGTCGGCACCCTCCAGGATGGCGGACTTGACGCCGCACACGTCCCACACCAGAGCGCCCGGCTTGAAGTGGTCCCGGTGGGCCTGCAGGAAATCCAGGATGCCCTGGGGATGGAGGGCCAGCGCCACCACGTCGGCCTGGGGGATCACCTGGTCGGCATGTTCGGTGACCCGGTCACCCACGCCGTGCTCGCTGGCGTAGCGGAGGGTGGGCTGGGATACATCCACGCCTACGATCTCGTAGTCCTCAAAGCCCTTCAGAGCCAGGGCCAGAGAGCCGCCAATCAAACCAAGACCGACAATCACAAGTGTCTTTTTCATGTTGAAGCGCTCCTTTTACAGAGTGCGGCCCACGCAGGGGGCCAGGGTGCGCAGCTTGTCCATCAGATCGGAGAACTGGGCGGGGGTGATGGACTGGGCACCGTCACACAGGGCGTGGGGAGGATCGTTGTGGACCTCGATGATGAGACCGTCGGCACCGGCGGCCAGAGCCGCCATACTCATCCGTTCCACCATCCAGGCCTTGCCGCAGGCGTGGGAGGGGTCCACCACCACCGGCAGATGGGAGAGCTGCTTCACCGCCAGCACCGCCGACAGGTCCAGGGTATTGCGGGTAAAGGTCTCAAAGGTGCGGATGCCCCGCTCACACAGGATGACCTTCTCATTGCCGCCGGCCATGATGTACTCGGCGCTCATGAGCCACTCCTCAATGGTGGAGCTGAGGCCACGCTTCAGCAGGATGGGCTTTGTGGTCTTGCCCAGCTGCTTGAGCAGGTCAAAGTTCTGCATATTGCGGGCGCCCACCTGGATCACATCCACGCACATCTCGAACATCTCCACGTTGTCGGTGGACATGATCTCGGTGACGATGGGCAGACCGGTGACTGCCTTGGCCTCCTGCAGCAGGCGGATGCCGTCGTTGCCCATGCCCTGGAAGGAGTAGGGAGAGGTGCGGGGCTTGAAGGCACCGCCCCGGAGGGCTGCCGCTCCGGCGGCCTTGACCGCCTGGGCTACCTCCACGATCTGGGCCTCGCTCTCCACCGAGCAGGGACCGGCAATGACTGCCAGCTGGTCGCCGCCCACTACGGCGCCGTTGCCCAGGTCAATTTTGCTGTCCTCCGGGTGGTATTTCCGGTTGGCCTTCTTGTAGGGCTCAGTGACCCGCATGACCCGGTCCACGCCGGGCAGCAGGGACAGCTTCTCCTGGTCGATGCCGTCGGCATTGCCCTCGGCGCCCAGAATGGTGGTCTCGGAGCCCTTGGAGACCATGACCTTGACGCCGCCCTCCTCCATGGTGTGGATGGCTTTTTCCAGTTCCTCAGGGGTAAAGCCCCGCTTCATAATGACGACCATAACGGAAACTCCTTTCAAAATACAAAAGATCCGCACCCGCCCAAAGGCGACTGCGGATCTCCCACGATTCGATGTGGAACGATACCCGGATCAGCCGGTTATGGGCAGGCAAAAACACCGCTGAAATAATAGCAGCGGTAATAGCCGTATCCATAACCGGTACGCTTCAGCATGACGGGCACGCTCCTTTCTTACCATGGACTTTAGCACTTTTTGGTGCGAAAGTCAAGAGGAAATTTCACTTGAAATCCTACCAGTATTATGGTATTATATCTCCAAAGTCAGGAGGGATCGTATGAAAATTTCTACCAAGGGTCGGTATGCCCTGCGGCTGATGCTGGACGTGGCCCTCCACAGCCACGGCACTGCGGTGCCTCTGCGGGATGTGGCCCAGCGGCAGGATATTTCTGACAAATATCTGGAGCAGATTGTCACCCAGCTGTCCCGGGCCGGGCTGGTGCGCTCGGTACGCGGCGCGGGCGGCGGCTATCTGCTGACCCGGGAACCGGAGGAGTACACCGTGGGTGAGATCCTGCGGGTACTGGAAGGCAATCTGGCGCCGGTGAGCTGCGCCGACGCAGACGATGTGTGCCGCTGCGGCCGGGCGGACCAGTGTGTTACCGTGGAGATCTGGCGGGAGATCCAGGCCGCGGTGTCCGGTGTGGTGGACCATGTGACGCTGGCGGACCTGGTGCGCCGGCATCATGAGAAGTGCCCGGGGGACGGGGCCGAAGCCTGAGAAATAGCCCCAAAATCCCGGTGTAAAAGGATCTTTGCGTGACAATTGGATCACCATGGCCTATGGTATAGGCGAGGTGAGAGGTATGCGTGACATTGGAAAAAACATCCGCACGCTGCGGGAGAGACGGGGCCTGACCCAGGAGGAACTGGCGCAGGCCCTGTTCGTCACTCGGCAGACGGTGTCCAATTATGAGACAGGAGGTTCCCTAAGTTAAAGATACTACACCACAACCCACGCTTACGCAGTATTGCAAGAAAACAACTTTTGGATAAATATAAAGAAGCACTGTCAACATCCCCTTTGAAGATGGCGACGGTGCTTTTTTAGATTTCCGGGGCAAGGATGTAAAACCGGCAAGGTCGGTTTTGTATCCGAGAAACGGAAATGATGGGGGAATCCAAAGGGGGCAACGCCCCTTTTTGGCACACGGACTTTGCTTGCAAAGTCTAGTGTGTTATACCCTATATCTGCGGGTTTGCGAAAGGTCGGGGACTGGGATTCTGGTCGTCGGTTTTGAAGCAGACAAAAAGAGCTTTGCTTCTGTGCCCGTGTCAGTCACAGAAGTAAAGCTCTTTGATTAGCAGGGAGAGGGTATAATTTGGTTGAACGATGCACCATTTTTGGCGGGTCATTCAACCACTATATTTAGTAAAAAGTTTTATTAACTCCCCAAATATAGATAATTAGTCTGTTACAAGTCTCATTATAACATAATATGACTGTTTGTGCCAACTACTTTTTCTTGATAATCTGGTTCACCTGCTACCATATAAATATTATTATATTGCTTCTCTGTCAAACGTAAAAGTCTCACTATTCCGGTTTTAGGTGCGTACTCTTCAATTCGTCTGTAATGTTTTTCGGACGCTTTCCTATTTTGCACTATCCGCATATACACTTCCGGTGCTATTCGCAAATAGCCATCTTTATGTAAAAACTTTCGAAGCCTCGTATACTCTGTTTTAGTTCCCCATCTATCTGTTGGACTAAGAATAACAAGTAATCTCATTCCGTAATTCCCTCCATACTTTCAATCGGCAGAATCATTGGTAACTTCAGTTTTTCTGTCGAAGCATCTAAAATAATCCTCTTTAAACTTTCTACCATAATATCAATCGCCGACATTATATTAACCTTGACTCCATCGACGATACAGGCATTATGTAATACATATGCTAATTCTCTTCTTTCTGATTTTGTCAACTGAATATTTGACGCTATATTGTTATGTACTACTAAATCAACTATTGCACGATACGGTTCTATCAAATCATCGGCCAGATTAAATGCATTCAATTGATTGTCATGATGTATTCCAAAAGTTGGATGAAAACCCGTTGCCACCAGTTTTCTTGCAATTGCACTTCTTACAACAGCATAGCCGTAATTCAGTCTGCTATTTATAGGGTCCTCACTTCTTCTGTTAAATCCCTCATGATAATATGAAAAATATTCTTTAGCAGCTAATGATTCGCAGTAATCCACATTTTCCTCATCTACAGTTGCCACATACTCTGCAATTCTTTCCGCACCATCCAAACCCATAATAGACAAAGCTCTGGATTGATTACTTATCTTTTGTTTTATAATATCAATCCATAACTCCATATATTTTTCATGTGTAGTATTTACCTGTGCATGCATTAATTTAGACTGCCTTGCATGACCTTCAAAGGGCAACACAATGGCTGTCGGTAAATATCTGTCATCCAGCGTCATCAGTGCCACCTTATTTTGACTTAAGATAGATAAATCCATTGTAGAAAGTCGTATATTAGCACCATGTACCATAATCTGATTCAAGTCCTCTATCGGCACAACTGCAATTCCATCGTCTGTTGCGATTTCCAATTGCCCTTCTTTTATGTGTATTTCTGCTGCATGACTAATTTCAAGTGTACGAAATCCCATAAATGTTACCTCTCAAAGCATCTTTAAGTATACACATTTTATTTCTTTCTCCCCCTCTGAGAAACAGGACTTTTCATCAACTCCGACTTTTGCATTATCCGTATCAGTGCCTGTTTTTCATCCTCCGTCAGCTTATTGTAACGGAGTTTGGTCTGCTTACAGAACACCATCAGAAGTTGTTCTGCCCGACTTCCTGCAAAGGCAGCCACTTCCTCCAAGTCCTGCCGCAGTTCTTCTGCCACAGAGGTCTTCGGTGCTCCGTCACTCCTTCCGATGTGGGCTTTTCTGATATCTTCCAGGATGCTGCCCATATCCTTATGTACCCGGCTACGGAAATAGTCACCTTCCTCCACATGAGCCGACTGCAACAGATACATGGTTTTGTCCTGTTCCGTCGGCTGGTACTTTTCCATGATTTCAGCCCTTGCCACATCCACCCATGCGTTTAGGTTCTGTATTTGCATGGATGCAATCCCTTCCACATATATCTGTATGTCAGCAAGAAGCTTTGTGAAATCCGGGTGGGTTGCCAGTTCACAAAACAGTGCCGTATCCACCCGTTTACTCTTTAATAGCTCTATCATTTCGTCACTCAGATGCAGGTCAGAAAGCTCTGCATTCGGGTGGCTTTTTGTTTCTGTCCGGGCAAGCAGATAATCGGCAGTCACACCGTAAAAGTCAGCCAGCCGGTTGATAGCATGATGGCTGATATCCTTGTAATCCTCCGATTCATAGCTTCCGAGGGCAGATTTTGACAGCCCGGTTTCGTTCGCAAGCTGTTCCAAGGTCAGTCCCCATTCTACCCGTAGATCTTTTAAGCGTTCCTGTATGGTTAATGCCATGGCGTTTTCTCCTATATCTTTTTTCTTCATTCTATCACATTTCCGAGAAAACGGAAATCCCCGTTCTAAAACCTAAAAATCCTACCTTTCGGATATACGGCACAGCCCTCAGAAAAAGTGTAGACTTTCCTTACGTTCATCGATGAGCCGTACCTCGAAAATAAAGAAATATCCACTCTTTTGTGGACGGAAAGGAGTTATATGCCACAATACGCTATTTTACGATTTGCGAAGCACAAGGGCTGTCCGTCCGGGGCTTTGGAAGCCCACCACGAACGGAAAAAGGAACGGTATGCCAGTAATCCCGACATTGATACGGAACGCAGTAAATACAACTTCCACACCATCAAGCCGAAGGAGCGGTATTCACGCTTTATCAAGCATCGAATTGAAGAATCCGGCTGTCGTACAAGAAAGGACAGCACAAGGTTTGTGGATACGTTAGTTACCGCAAGCCCGGAGTTTTTCAAAGGGAAATCCACACAGGAAACGGCAGCCTACTTTAAATGGGCTACGGAGTTTCTTGCGGACCGGGTCGGCAGGGAAAACATCATTTCTGCGGTGGTACACATGGACGAGAAAACGCCTCATCTGCACCTGACCTTTGTTCCGCTTACGAAGGATAACCGTCTCTGTGCCAAGGAGGTTATCGGGAACCGGGCAAGCCTTACCAAATGGCAGGATGATTTCCATGCTTACATGGCAGAGAAGTACCCTGACTTGGAACGTGGGGAAAGTGCCAGAACTACGGGAAGAAAGCATATCCCCACAAGGCTCTTTAAGCAGGCGGTCAGCCTTACCAAACAGGGGAAGAAAATCGTGCAGACATTGGATAGTATCACCGTGTTTAACGCCGGAAAACAGAAGGAGGAAGCATTACAGCTTTTACGGAAGTGGTTTCCTCAGATGGAGAATTTCCTCGGACAGCTAAAGAAGTATCAGGTTACCATCGACGATTTGATTTCCCAAAACCAAGAACTGGAAGCCCGGGCAAAAGCCGGGGAAAACGGAAAGATAAAGAATGCGATGGAACGGGCGAAGCAGGAAAGCGAATTAAGAGAGCTGCACCGGCTTATGGAACGGATACCACCGGAGCTTTTAGCAGAGCTTAGACAGGAAGTAAAAAAGGAAGACAAAAACCGATAGCCGGCATCTGCGGATGTCTGGAAACGAAGAAAGGAGGATGCCTATGGGGAAGAACCGAAGAGGTACGGAATTACCGGCAGGAAAGGTCCTTATGGCAGAGGACGGAAAATGGTATTTCGTGTGTGGGAAAAACCACATCGAGATATCCGAACACTTTGCCACAAACGGTAAGAAACTGGATGACCTGCTGACGGATGTAATGCTATACACTGCGGAAGGTAAGATTTCTGCTTAAATACATTGATTATCACCCATGCTTACGATATAATATTTTTACAGGCAGTATTGTAAGCGTGGGTTGTTTCAAAAAGGAGGATTTTAATGAAACAACCAAACAATACAACCATTTATAACACGGCACTTTACCTTCGTCTGAGCCGGGACGACGAGCTTCAGGGAGAAAGCGGAAGTATCCGCACCCAACGGATGATGCTCCGGGAATACGCCCATGAGCATGGTTTGAACGTGGTGGGAGAATACATTGATGACGGATGGTCCGGCACCAACTTTGACCGCCCGGAGTTCCAACGGATGATTGATGACATTGAGGATGGCAGAATCAACTGTGTTGTGACAAAGGACCTGTCACGCCTTGGCAGAAACTACATTCTGACCGGGCAGTACACAGAGCTCTATTTCCCAAGCAAGGGAGTACGCTACATCGCCATCAATGACAACGTGGACACCTTAAACGGTGACAACGAGCTTGCACCGTTTTTAAACATCTTGAATGAGATGCACGCCAGACAGACCAGCAAGAAGGTCAAGGCAGCCTTCCGTACCCGGTTTGCAAACGGAGCCCACTACGGAGCCTATGCACCCCTAGGGTATCGAAAGGACCCGGAACAGACGGGACACCTTCTGATTGACCCGGATACCAAGTGGATTATCGAAAGGATATTTGAACTTGCCCTGCACGGTGCAGGAGCGGCGAAAATCACACGGATACTGATGGAGGAAAAGGTTTCCACACCGGCGTGGATAAATTTCCGGAGAAACGGCACCTTCGCCCATGTATTTGAGGGAGCAGACGAATCCAAACGGTATCAGTGGACGATTTCACAGGTAAAAAGCATTCTAAATGATGAAAACTACATCGGGAACAGCGTGCACAACCGCCAGTCCACCGTCTCCTTTAAAAGCAAGAAGGTGGTACGGAAGCCAGAGTCGGAATGGTTCCGGGTAGAGAATACCCATGAAGCCATCATCACAAAGGAAATGTTTTTACAGGTACAGGAGCAGATAGCCGGTCGCCGGAGGGTATGCAAAAACGGTCAGACCCAGATATTTGCCGGACTTATCAAGTGTGCCGACTGCGGATGGACCCTTTCTTATGCGGAAAACCGGCAGAACAAAACACCTTACGGCTACTACCACTGCGGGAAAAATGGACAGGGTCTTGGACAATGCTCCATGCACTACATCCGCTATGATGTACTTTACGGATATGTGCTTTCCAGACTGCAATACTGGTCGGAGCAGGTGCACCGGGACGATGAGAAGCTGTTACAGCAGTTATTAAGTGCCGGGAATAAGGAACGCAGTGCCGCAAAGAGACAAAGAGCCGTGGAACTGAAAAAAGCCATAAAGAGAAAATCCGAGGTAGACGGGCTGTTTACAAAGCTGTACGAGGACTGGTCTTGGGGAAAGATAACCGAATACAACTTTACCATGCTTTCGGAACGGTTTCAGACGGAGCAACAGGAACTGGAAACCAAAATCCGGGAATTACAGGAAGCCTTAAGCTCCATGGAGCAGACGGAAAGTGATGCAGAGAAGTGGGTGGAACTGATTAAGCAGTACTCAAATCCCACGGAACTGACCACTGAGCTTTTAAACTCCCTGATTGAAAAAATCGTGGTGCATGAAGCTGTAAAAAGCCCGGATGGCTGCCGAAAACAAAAGGTAGACATCTACTACCGCTTTATCGGAAAGATTGATTAAATGAAACTCCCTGCGTGTCGGGATGCGGTACGCAGGGGAAGCAATAACCTTAACTATGGGAGTCCGGGAAAAGCCGGCCGGACATTGATATGCTGGTCCGGATCGCCCAGGTGCTGGAGACTGACGTGAATCAGGTGCTGTACGGGCTGCCTCCGGAGCAGGACCGGAAGAGAGAGGTCAGGCGGCTGATTGTGGGCTGCCTGATCCTGGTAGCCATCTTTCTGTTGATGACCATTCCTGCGCCGCTGATGAATAAGATCATTCAGCGGCGCTATGTGGGGGCGGACCTGGTTATGGCCCTTACCTGCCTGATGAAGCCTGCCTTATGGCTGCTATCGGGCTGGTGTGCGCTTCAGGGGCTGGGCCTGCTTCGGGTGGCGCGCCCTCTGGAAGAGCGGGTGTGGACCACCTGGACCCGGCGGGGTGTGCTGCTCTTCCTGGTGGTAAATGGGGTGCTCTTTCTTCCTGTGCTGGTGGTGGGACTGGTCCAGGTGATCCAGGATGGTCTGGGTGTGCCCTATGAGGACTTGGCGGAAGTACCTCAGAACCTGGTGTTTGCATGGCTGGCGAGTCGTCTGCTGATGCTCAATGTATTATATCCTCAGGTCTATACCGTTTTGGGTGTGGCCCTGTGGCTGTTCCGATTTCCGAAACGCTGAGAGAAAAAAGGACGCTGCGTGAGCAGCGTCCTTTCTTTTTTATGCGTAGATGCCGGTGGAGAGATAGCGCTCGCCGGTATCGGGCAGTACGGCCACGATGGTCTTGCCCTGAAAGTCGGGGTGCTTGGACAGCTCCCGGGCGGCCCAGGCGGCAGCGCCGGAGGAGATGCCCACCAGGATGCCTTCCGCACGGGCCAGCTCCTTGGCGGAGGCCATGGCGGCCTCACCGGGGACAGTCAGCACCTGGTCCACCACGCTCATATCCAGGGTGCCGGGGACAAAGCCGGCGCCGATGCCCTGGATCTTGTGGGGGCCGGGCTTGCCGCCGGACAGGACGGGGGATTCGGCGGGCTCCACCGCCACCACCTTGATGTTGGGGTTCTGCTCCTTCAGATAGCGGCCTGCGCCGGTGATGGTGCCGCCGGAACCAACGCCGGCCACCAGCACATCCACCGCGCCGTCAGTATCCCGCCAGATCTCCGGGCCGGTGGTCTCATAGTGGGCCTGGGCGTTGGCGGGGTTGTTGAACTGGTCGGGCATCCAGGCGGCGGGGTCGGACTCCAGCAGTTCCTTGGCCTTGGCGATGGCGCCGCTCATACCCTTGGCACCTTCGGTGAGCACCAGCTCGGCCCCCAGGGCGGACAGCAGAGAGCGGCGCTCCTGGCTCATGGTCTCGGGCATGGTGAGCACCACCTTATAGCCCCGCTGGCGGCCGATGTAGGCCAGAGCCACGCCGGTATTGCCGCTGGTGGGTTCCACAATGGTGGCGCCGGGCTTCAGCAGACCGGCTTCCTCAGCGGCCCGGATCATATACAGGCCGGCCCGGTCCTTGGCAGAGGAGAGGGGATTGAAGCTCTCCAGCTTGCCCAGAATGCCGCCGCCGGGGGCAAAACGCTCCAGACAGAGCAGGGGAGTGCTGCCGATCAGTTCGGGAATGGAGTGGGCGATTTTCATAGGATGGGACCTCCTGTTGTTCTTTCCTAGGTTGGTACCAGCATACCACATAAATCCCACAAAATCAATAGGAATTTCTGAGATGATTTATTCCGGGAAAAGTGGTACAGACTCCGACAGGGAGGAGGTACTGGTATAGGTAAGGGTAAACGTTGCCTGGTTCCAGGGGTAGTGTTCCAAAGGATACACATACACATAGTTGCCGGGATGCTCCTGGTCGCCCCGGCGGCTGTAGCCCCCTGTATGGTAGGTACCGCCCTCCGGGTCCCGGTAGTCCAGTTCAAAGGGGGCCCGGTCGGTGATGCAGCTTACCGTCAGAGTCCACCCCTCATCCGTGCCCTGGCTGCTGAGGGGCTCCGCCTGAAGGCCGGTCACCCCCTCCGGCAGGCTGCCGGTCCAGGTATTGTTGGTGAGGTCCACGGTCACCGGTTGGGATTCCTTGTCCAGCCACACGGCTCCGTCCAGGTGGAGGGTGAGGCGGGAGACATTGTCCACGAAGTACAGGCTCTGAAAATAGTAGGTGTAAAAGCCGGGGTGGTCTGCTGACCCGCTGGCGGAGAGGGAACTGTCGATGGTCTCATAGCGCCGGCCTTCGGGACCGGTGAAATGGAACTCCAGGCGCTGGAGCCAGGCGGTGTTGGCCGGGTCCTCCTCCAGGCAGAGGGTGGTTTTGGTGGGGGTGAGTTCCAGGTGATCCACCAGCAGCCGCTGGCCGTCCACCTCCACCCACCGCTCCACAGGAATCTCCACCGCCGGGGCGGTTTTGGACGGGTCTAGAGTGATTTGGAAGGTGAAGGTATGGTCCAGCCTCTGCTCCTGCCCCTTCACATCGCCCCCCCACAGCGTCACGTCCAGGGTGAGGGCCTGGGGGATCTCCTCCAGCTCCTTGAAGTGGATCTCAAACTGTTTCAGCTCCTCCGAACTGGTGGTACTGCTCACCGAATATCCGAACAGGGGAGCACCGCTTGCATCCTTCAGGTCGCAGGAGGCACTGTAAGAGGGGAAATCGCCGTCGGTGCGGTAAAAGACCACCATCTGCTGCTGGTCGGCGATGACATAGTCCAGGGTGAGGGTGGTGCCGTCAAAGGTCTGGCTCTGGCCTACATACTGCACATAGTCGTGCTCCACTGCGGCGGACAGGCTGGGGGAAAAGGCGACCGCTGCGGCCAGCTCCCGCAGCACGGGGATTTTGGCACAGGCCAGCGCAAAAGTGGGGAGGGCATTGACGGCCACCACAAAGGCGGCGCACACGCCGGCCGCGCTTCCCAGGGAGATTCCCCAGCGTTTTCCGCGGCGATGGCGTCGGGCACGGTCCCTGGCTCGCAGGGCGGTGCCGTCCAGAGCGGTGGGAGGCTGGGCCAGCTGCCCCATCAGATCCCAATATTCCTGCTGTCGGTTCATGATGCTCCCTCCTCCGTGGTCAGTTCCAGCTTCAAAAGAGCAAGCGCCCTGCGCTGCCGGGTGGACACGGTGCCCCGGGGCAGATCCAGGGCGGCGGCGGTCTCCTCCAGAGTCAGGCCGGTGAAGTAGCGCAGGACAATCACGTCCCGCAGCTGGGCGGGCAGGCGGCGGACGGCCTCCTTCAGGGGGAGGGAATCATAGGCCTCCTGGGCGGTCTCGGGCAGCTCCTCCACCGCCAGTTCCCGCTTGCGGCGGCGTAGCTCGTCCCGGCAGACGTTGATGAGGATACGTACCAGCCAGGTCTCCAGGTACTGGGGCTCACGCAGCTTTTGATAGCTCAAATAGCCCTTGTACACCGCCTCATCCACCGCGTCTACTGCCGCCGACTCGCTGCCCAGGGTGAGCAGGGCGGCCCGGTAGAGTTTGCCGCGGGCTTCCTCCGCCCGCTCCAGATATTCCAGCTCGGTCAAGATCCATCCCCTCCTTTCTGCCCATTAGACGGAGTACCGGGTGGTTTTGATTGGGGGAAACTATTTTTTCAGAATCAAAAAGGCCCGCCGGATGGCGGGCCTTTTGGTGTGCTGGGAGTTGATCTTAGAACATGGGGACGACGGCGCCCTCGTAGGTCTCCTCCATGAAGGTCTTGACCTTGTCGCTCTTCAGAGCGGCAACCAGAGCCTGGATGGCGGGATCGTTCTCGTGGCCCTCCTTGACGGCCAGGACGTTGACGTAGGCCTGGGCAGCCTCGCCGTCGGAAGCCTCAACGGCCAGAGCGTCGGAAACCTTCAGACCGGCGTCGATGGCGTAGTTGCCGTTGATAACGGCCATGTCCACATCGCCCAGACGGACGGGCAGCTGGCTGGCCTCCAGCTCAACGATCTCCAGGTTCTTGGGGTTCTCGGCGATGTCAGCCTTGGTGGCGGTGAGGCCGGCACCCTCCTTCAGGGTGATCAGGCCCTCCTGCTGGAGCAGCAGCAGAGCGCGGCCCTCGTTGGTGGCGTCGTTGGGCACGGCGATCTGGGCACCGTCGGCCAGCTCATCCAGGCTGGCGGTCTTGCCGGCGTACAGGCCGAAGGGCTCGTAGTGGATCTCGGCGGCGCTGACCAGGTGGGTGCCGTCGCTCTCGTTGAAGTCGTTCATGTAGGTGATGTGCTGGAAGTAGTTGGCGTCCAGCTCCTCATTCTCCACGGCGGTGTTGGGCTGAATGTAGTCGTTGAACTCCACGATCTCCAGGGTGATGCCCTGCTCGGCCAGGATCTCCTTGGCCACCTCCAGGATCTCAGCGTGGGGAGCGGGGGAAGCGCCCACCTTGATGGTGGTGCCCTCCAGAGAGGTGGTGTTCTCCACCGCGGGGGTCTCGGAGTTACCGGCGGGGGTGTTGGCGGTGCCGGTGTTGCCGCCGCCGCAGCCGGCCAGCAGGCCGAAGGACAGAGCGCCGGTCAGGAGCAGAGAGACAAGCTTCTTCATGATACATTTCTCCTTTTCATTTTGACAGGTGTTCCCCAAATCGGAGCACAAAAAAACGCCCTTGAAACAATTTCAAGGACGAGAGCTTTCCGCTTCGTGGTACCACCTTGTTTCACCACTGCCTCACGACAGGGGCCTTATGGAGTACAGCCATACTCCTGCGCGTTGACGGGCGCACCCGTCGCAGCCTATACCTTGCGGTAGTCGGTGCGCCGCTCCGAGACCATCTTCACCAAAACCTTCCGTACCCGTTCCCACCATACCGGGCTCTCTGTGCCGTATCTTTCTGGTTACTCTTCTCTTCATTGCGTTTGAGGGGCGTTATTCAGTTCCCTTTGGGTTGCATTTAGTATATGCCTCCCTCACCTATTCGTCAAGTGGTCAGATTTGACAAAAGAACGGGGTGTGCAGACCGTTTAGTTTGCACACCCCGTCCAAGACAGGCGATTATTGGATGCCGGATTTCTCGGCACGGTTGGATTTGACCTTCTTCTTCCGGTCGGTGCTGCGGATCCGCTTATCCAGCCGGACGGAGGCGCGGGTACCGATGGACTGGAAGATCTGCACTAGGATGACCAGGGTGATCACCGACACCCACAGGATGATGGTCATGCGGCGCTGGTAGCCCAGGTTGAGGGCCATGGAGCCCAGACCGCCGCCGCCGATGGCACCGGCCATGGCGCCGTAGCTGAGGATGGTGATGAAGGCGGTGGTAAAGCCGGAGATCAGAGAAGGACGGCTCTCGGGGATCATCACCTTGGTGATGATCTGGAAGGGGGAGCAGCCCATGGACTGGGCGGCTTCCACTACGCCGCTGTCCACCTCACGGAGGGAGGACTCCACCAGACGGGCCACGAAGGGGAAGGCGGCCACAATGAGGGGTACGATGGTGGCCACGGTACCGATGGAGGTACCCAGGATCAGCCGGGACAGGGGAATGACCACCACCATCAGGATCAGGAAGGGCACCGAACGCAGGATATTGATGACGAAGTTCAGCACCGCCATAACGGGGCGGGGCAGAGGCAGCACGCCGCCGCGCTCACCCACCACGGTGATGACGCCCAGGGGCAGGCCGATGACATAGGAGAAGAAGGTGGAGATCACCGTCAGATACAGGGTCTCCCAGATGGCAAAGAGCAGGCCGTCCTTACTCATCTCCAGCAGGCGGAGGACCTCTTCATTTTGCAGCAGATCAGCCATGGTAATCGGGCACCTCCTCCACAGTGACGTCCTTCTGGGCGCGCAGATAGCTCATGGCCTTGGCGGCCTCGTTCTTGTCCTCGGGCAGGCCCAGCAGCATGGAGCCGAAGGCCTTGCCGTTTACGTTGCGGGTATCGGCACCCAGGATGTTGACCTTCACGCCGCAGTCGATGGCCAGGGAGGCGATGAGAGGCTCGTAGGAGGAGCCGCCGTTGAACACCACCCGCACCACGTTGGCCACGGGGAACTGGTCGATATGGGCACCCTCGGGGAAGACCAGCTTGCGGCCGGCCTCGGTCTTGGGGTTGGAGAAGACCTCCTCCACGGTGCCGGTCTCCACCATATGGCCGTGGTCCAGGATGGCCACATGGGTGCAGATCTCCTCCACCACCGCCATCTCATGGGTGATGACCACCACGGTGATGCCCAGGCGCTTATTGATGTCCTGGATCAGCTTCAGGATGGAGCGGGTGGTGGTGGGGTCCAGAGCAGAGGTGGCCTCGTCGCACAGCAGCACCTTGGGGTTGGAGGCCAGGGCGCGGGCGATGGCGATACGCTGCTTCTGACCGCCGGAGAGCTGGGCGGGGTAGGCATTGGCCTTATCGGGCAGGCCCACGATATCCAGGTACTCCAGGGCGCGCTTCTTGGCCTCGGCGGCGGGAACGCCGGCGATCTCCATGGGGAAGCAGATATTCTTCAGGCAGGTCCGCTGCATCAGCAGGTTGAACTGCTGGAAGATCATGCTGATGGAACGGCGGGTCTGGCGCAGCCGGGCGGGAGAGAGCTCCATCAGGTTCTCCCCGTCAATCAGGACCTCTCCTCGGGTGGGCCGCTCCAGCAGGTTGATGCAGCGCACCAGGGTGGATTTGCCCGCGCCGCTCATGCCGACGATACCAAAGATATCCCCGTCCCCGATGGTCAGGTTGATATCCGACAGGGCTTCAAAGTCCCCGTCCGCCGTGGGAAAGACCTTGGAGATGTGTTTTAATTCAATCACAGGTCTGTTCTCCTTCGTCTGATTTGTATGTAATACCTCCGGTTTTGACAAAACACCGGGATGTTTGCATCGGGAATATTCTATGACAACCGGGACGGACTGTCAAGGTGTTTCGAAGGGAGGAGGGCCCGTCAGGGGCCGGCACAAAAAGAAAAAGCCGGGCCAAAGGCCCGGCTTTTGAAAAGACGCAATTAGTCGGTCACGAAGGGCAGCAGCGCGATCTGACGAGCACGCTTGATGGCCTCGGTGAGCTGACGCTGATGCATGGCGCAGGTGCCGGTGGTGCGGCGGGGCAGGATCTTGCTCCGCTCGGACAGGAACCGACGCAGCTTCACGGCGTCCTTATAGTCGATGTGTTCCACCTTGTCCACACAGAAGGTGCAGACCTTGCGGCGCTTGCGGCCGCGGGGGCGCTCTCTATCCATAGCCATAACTGGAAAACCTCCCTTTTTCCGGGCCTATAGTCCGGCTTGTTTTATGATGCGGCGTCCGCCGCTGTGTTCGGTTTAGAAGGGCAGCTCGCCGTCGTCCTCGGTGAGTTCGGCAAACTGGTCGCCGCCGGCAGGGGCGGAATAGCCGCCGCTGGCAGGGGCCGCGGGAGGCGCATAGCCGCCGGGCGCGCCGTAACCGCCGGAGGGAGCGCCATAGCCGCCGCCCTCAGCGTCCCGCTTGGAGTCGCCAAAATACACGTTGTCGGCAACCACCTCGGCAGAGCGGCGCTTGTTGCCGTCCCGGTCGGTCCAGTCACGCAGCTGGAGCCGGCCCTCTACCACGGCCATGCGGCCCTTGGTGAAGAAACGGGAGACAAATTCCGCCGTCTGGCGCCAAGCCACGACATCAATGAAGTCGGTGGACTTTTCGCCGGTGGTTCTGTCCTTGAAATCCCGGTCGACAGCCAGAGAGAAGGAGGCAACAGCCGTCCCGGTCTGGGTGTGCCGGAGCTCGGGGTCACGGGTCAGACGACCCATGAGAATAATACGGTTCAGCATGGAGCTTCTCCTCTCTTACTCGTCCTTGCAGACGATGAGGGAACGCATCACGCCGTCAGTGATCCGCAGGATACGATCCAGCTCGCGGGGGAACTCGGGCTTGGACTTGAAAGTCATCAGCACGTAGTAGCCCTCAGTCAGGTCGTTGATGGGATAGGCCAGGTGGCGCTTGCCCCACTCGTCAACCTCAGCCAGGGTGCCGTTCTGCTCCACCAGAGTCTTGAACTTCTCCACCATGGCAGCAGTGGCCTCCTCACCCAGGTTGGGATTGAGGATGTAGACCACCTCGTAGTTACCGCTGAGTTTTGCCATTTTCTTTGCACCTCCTTATGGACATATGGCCCCCGCCCTTTGCGGGAGCAAGGATGGCTTGTCACAAACAAGCCCTAT
Source organism: Flavonifractor sp. AGMB03687 (assembly GCF_017811815.1). Taxonomy (GTDB): domain Bacteria; phylum Bacillota; class Clostridia; order Oscillospirales; family Oscillospiraceae; genus Flavonifractor. Next base: position 189,376 of record NZ_JADKZI010000003.1, on the reverse strand, counting down.
CATTATATAAGATATTTGGAAAAAGTCAAGATTTTTTCGCGGGAAAATAAAAAATAAAAAACGTTCAGATTCTGTGCAATATTTGGGCGGGCTGCACCATTGTATAGGCAGACGGGGCGGCGAGGCCCCGGAATAAACGATATCAAATTTGATTGTAAAGGAGTTTTCATCATGAAAAGAGGGTTTGGAAAAGGTTTCTTCGCAGGTGCTCTGGCTGTTACGCTGGTGGTGGGTCTGAGCGTGACCGCTCTGGCGGCCACCCGCACCATCAAGGTTGAAGATGACATTCGGGTCACCCTGAACGGCGCCAATTTTACCCCCAAGGATGCGGACGGCAAGGAGGTGCCCCTCTTCTCCTACGACGGCACCACCTACGCTCCTGTGCGGGCCATCTGCGAGGCCGCCGGTCTGAAGGTGGACTACGATTCCGCCACCTACACCGCCGTGCTGACCACGCAGGATCAGTATGTGGCCTCCACCCCCGGCGCCTCCAACTATATTACCGCAGAACAGGCCAAGAGCGCGGCTCTCAAGCACGCCGGCGTCAACGCCAGCGACGCCATCTTTGTCAAGGCCGGTCTGGACTGGGACGACGGCAAGGTGCACTATGAGGTGGAGTTCTACGCCGGCAACACCGAGTATGACTACGACATCGACGCGGTAAGCGGCGCGGTGCTGTCCTACGACCGGGAGTGGGATGACTTCTCCCTGAAGGGCAACGGCAGCAGCGGTACCGCTACCCAGGATGGCCTGATTGGTGAGGCCAAGGCCAAGCAGATCGCCCTGGCCAAGGCTCCCTCCGGCGCTACGGTGGTCAAGTGCAAGCTGGACCGGGACGACGGCCGGTATGTGTACGAAATCGAGATGCGCAGCGGCAACATGGAGTATGAGTGCGACATCAACGCGGTTACCGGCGTGATCATCGACTGGGACGCCGATTGGGACGACTGAGCAGACAGAAATTAACAGAATAATAGTCCGATATTTGGGACTGCTACCGGGTAACCGGGGCAGTCCCAAAATTTTTTTGACTTTTTTTCGCCTTCGGTGTACGAAAACATCCAACTTTTGGCCCTGGAACACCAAGGGTAGAGGAGGGAGTTTGGTGGACAAGGAACGGAGCAGGCTTTTAAAGCAGTTGGAAAAGTTGGCCCGGTGCAGGGTCAATGATGCAATCAAGCTGGTCTTTTACCGGGATGAGAGGGCTGATTGGATTGATAAACTGGATTTGACCGCTCTCGCAGCCGTCAAACGCAACGAAAAGGGCAGTGTAGAAATCCAACTGGTAGACCGCTTGGAGGTTTTCAGGCTATTGGCGGAACTGTCAGCTGAGCAGGAGGAACAGCAGGCGGCAGAATTCTTTAGAGCTTGGGAGAAGCAAACGGGAGAACAGGAGGAGACATGAGGTTTCGCAGCTTTTCCCCCAAACAGAAGCAGGTGCTGACCTGGTGGTGCGACCCGGCGGTACGGGATCGGGAGGCACTGATCTGCGACGGGGCGGTGCGCAGCGGCAAGACCATGTGCATGGGGCTGTCCTTCTTCTGCTGGGCCATGCGGACCTTCCAGGGGCAGGCCTTCGGCCTGTGCGGCAAGACGGTCACGGGACTGCGGCGCAATCTGCTGGGCTCTTTGCTGCCGGTGCTGAAGGAACTGGGCTTCCAATGGGAGGAGAAGGTGTCCAAAAATCTGCTTACCGTCCGCTTCGGCGGGCGGGAGAACACCTTCTATCTCTTCGGAGGCAAGGACGAGGGCAGCGCCGCCCTTATCCAGGGCATCACCCTGGCGGGGGTGCTGCTGGACGAGGTGGCCCTGATGCCCCGGTCCTTTGTGGAACAGGCCTGCGCCCGATGCTCGGTGGAGGGAAGCCGGATGTGGTTCTCCTGCAACCCGGAGGGGCCGGAGCACTGGTTCTACAAGGAGTGGATCCAGAAGAGTGAGGAGCGCAACGCCCTCTACCTCCACTTCACCATGCAGGACAACCCCGCCCTCTCGCCCCAGGTGATCCGGCGGTACACCCGCAATTTCAGCGGCAGCTTTTACCGGCGGTTCGTGCTGGGAGAGTGGGTGGCGGCGGAGGGACGGGTCTACGACTTCTTCGACGAGAACTGGGTGCGGCCGGTACCGGAGGGAGAGATGGAGCAGTGGTGCATCTCCTGCGATTACGGCACGGTGAATCCCGCCTCCTTCGGCCTGTGGGGCCTGCGGGACGGGGTGTGGTACCGGGTACGGGAGTACTACTATGATTCCCGGCTGGAGGGACGGCAGAAGACCGACGGCGAGTACGCCGAGGCCCTGGAGCGGCTGGCGGCGGGCCGGCCCATTCAGCGGGTGGTGGTGGACCCCTCCGCTGCCAGCTTCATCGAGCTGCTGCGCCGGAAGGGATGGCGGGTGGAGAAAGCGGATAACGACGTGCTGGCCGGCATCCGCACCACCGCTGAGCTGCTGCGGCAGGGAAAGCTGGTGATCTGCGCACCCTGCACCGACGCCATCCGGGAGTTTTCCCTCTACCGCTGGGACGAGAAGGCGGTGGGGGACAAGGTGCAGAAAATTCACGACCATGCCATGGACGACATCCGGTACTTTGCCGCAACGGTGGCGGCAGGGGAAGAGAGTGACTATTTCGGCGGCCTGTGGGTGGAGCGGGGACGGTTTTAATGGGAAAAGGAGTGTGGTTATGGGACTGTTCCATAAGAAAAAGGAGCCGGGCGGCGGACTGGCCGTCCAGATCCGGGAGGGGGGCAGGCACCCCTTCGGCATGCTGGACGGCTACGTGCCCCTGCGGCACGGGGAGATCGACCTCTACCGCAGCATCCGGGAGGCGGTACCCATTGTGGATGCCGCCATCTGGAAGCTGATCCGCCTGGCGGGCGGGGTGGTGGTCCAGTGCGAGGACGGGCGGGCCCAGAGGGAGCTGGACTGGTTCCTCCAGCACGTGGACACCGGTCGGGGCCAGCGGGGCATCCAGTCCTTCCTGGACTGCTATCTGGACTCCATGCTGACCTGTGGCCGGGCGGTGGGCGAGATCGTCCCTGACCGGAGGCGGCAGAACATCGCCGCCCTGCTGTGCGGCAATGTGGCCGATATCGAGATCAAAGAAGGGGCCACCCCCATGGAGTTTGCCATCTGGGGGCGGGGCGAGGACGGAAGGATGCGGCAGCTGCCCCGGCAGGAACTGCTTCTCTTCACCCCCTTCCAGCCTGAGACCGACAGTCCCTACGGGGTGAGCATGCTGCGGTCCATGCCCTTTCTCACAGAAATTCTGCTGAAAATCTACCAGGCCATGGGCATGAACTGGGAGCGAATGGGCAACGTGCGCTTCGCAGTAGTGTACAAGCCGGGGGACAGTCCTCTGGACCAGAGCATGGTACAGGAGCGCAGCCGCCAGATCGCCCGGGAGTGGTCCGCCGCTATGCAGGCGGGCAAGAACGGCAGCGTCCGGGACTTTGTGGCGGTGGGCGATGTGGACATCAAGGTCATTGGGGCGGACAACCAGGTGTTGGACAGCGAGGTGCCGGTGCGGCAGATCCTGGAGCAGCTGGTGGCCCGCACCGGCATCCCGCCCTTCCTGCTGGGCCTGTCCTGGTCCTCCACCGAGCGGATGAGCACCCAGCAGGCCGACATGATGACCAGTGAGATCACCGCCATCCGCCGGAGCCTGGAGCCGGTGGTGGAGCGGATCTGCGAACTGTGGCTCCGGCTTCACGGCTACCGGCCCAAGGTAAATGTGGATTGGGAGGACGTGAATCTCCAGGACCTGGTGGAGGAGGCCAGGGCGGAGCTCTACCGGCAGCAGGCCAGAACGGTGGAGATGGACAATGAAGCCAGAGAGAAGGGAGAGACGGGATGAACATCAACAAGCAGGCGGGGGTGGACCAGGGTAACGCCCTGGACCAGACCGAGCTGGGGCTCATCAACGCCATGAGCCGCAAGAAGCTGACCGGGGAGGAGGTCTACACCTTCGCCGTGCGGCTGTGCGACAACGAGGTGGACCGGGACGGGGAGCGGTTCCCGGCGGAGACCCTGGAGGAACTGGCCCCCCTCTTTGTGGGAAAGAGCGGCATCTTTGACCACCAGTGGAGCGCCGCCGGACAGACCGCCCGCATCTATCGCACCGAGCTGGTGCGGGATGAGAGTGTCCTCACGGCGGCGGGGGATCCCCTGTGTTACCTGAAGGGCTACGCCTACATGCTGCGCACCGAGGGCAACAAGGACCTGATCGCCGAGATCGAGGGCGGCATCAAAAAGGAGGTGAGCGTGGGCTGCGCGGTGGAGGAGGCCCGGTGCTCCATCTGCGGGGAGAACATCCATGACCGGAGCCGGTGCGCCCATGAGAAGGGCCGGGAGTACGGCGGGAAGCTGTGCTGGGCCGATCTGGTCCACGCCACCGACGCCTACGAGTGGTCCTTTGTGGCGGTGCCGGCCCAGAAAAACGCGGGGGTGATGAAGAGCATGAGAATGGACATGGCACAGCTGGAGCGGGAGGCTGCCCTGGGACGCAAGTACTTGCAGCAGCTGAAGGACGAGGTGGTGCGCCTGGGCGGCGTGGCCGGTCTGGCCCTGGAGCAGGCTACCCTGAAAAGCATCGTGCAGCGGTTGGAGGAGCCTGAACTGGACGCTTTGAAGAAGGCCTTTGAGGTGCAGGTGGACAAGGCCTGGGGCGTGGAGACCCAGCTGCCCGCCTGGGAGCAGCCCATTCCGACCGAGAGCAGAGATGGGGCTTTTTTGATCTGAGCGTATTCAGGGGCGGCGCGCCCCGCGAGAAAAGTGCGGAATAAAGAAGGGAGAAGATGAGATGAGCAGCAAGATTTCTTTTGAGGGCATCGGCGAAGTGGTGGCCACCTTTATCTGCGGCGAGGGTGTGGTTGCCGGTCAGGCGGTGAAGGTGACCGCGGACGGCACAGTGGGCTCCTGCTCCGCCGGGGAGAAGATCTGCGGGGTGGCTCTGTCCGCGGAGGACGGCTACGCCGCTGTGCAGCTGGGCGGCTTGGTCAAGGTACCCACCAGCGGCGGCAGCATTACCCACGGCTGGTGCAAGCTGTCCGCCGACGGTACCGGCGGCATGAAGCTGGACACCTCTGCCGGTACCGAGTACCTGGTAGTGCGGGTGGAGACGGACGCCGCCGTGATCTGTCTGTAAGAAAGGGAGGATGGGAATATGAGCTATCGCTTTGACAATCTGAGACTGGAAAAGGGTATGTACAACGAGGCGGGCCGCACCTTTACCCAGGTGCTGGAGCGTGAGGACCCCTCTGAGCAGTACAAGGGCACGGCCCTGGAGGGCCTGGACGCCTATCAGCGCCAGCTCAAGCGCTTCGACATCAAGGTGAAGGGCGCCGGCAGCGACGTGGTGGAAAAGTTCTTCTCCACCAGCCAGTCCGCCGTGCTCTTCCCCGAGTACATCGCCCGATCTGTGCGCCAGGGCATGGAGGAGGCTGACCTGCTGCCCCACATTACCGCAGCCGTCACCCGGTTTGACGGCATGGACTACCGCTCCATCGCCTCTGTGCCGGAGGACGACCAGAAGGCTCTGCGCCGGGTGGAGGAGGGCGCTGCCATCCCCCAGACGGAGGTGAAGACCCAGGAGAACCTGGTGAAGCTCCACAAGCGGGGCCGGATGCTGGTGGCCTCCTACGAGGCCATCCGCTATCAGAAGCTGGATCTGTTCTCCGTTACCCTGCGGCAGATCGGCGCCCACATCAACCGGATGCATCTGGAGGACGCCATTGACGTGCTGCTCAACGGCGACGGCAACGAGAACCCCGCTCAGGAGTTTACCGTGGGCACCGACCCCATCGGCGGCGCTGCCGGCAGCCTGACCTACGACGATCTGGTGGACTTCTGGGCCCAGTTTGAGCCCTACGAGATGAATACTCTGCTGGTGTCCGGCGACATGATGCGCCAGATGCTCAAGATGGATGAGTTCCAGAATCCCCTCACCGGTCTCAATTTCCAGGGTACCGGCAAGCTGGCCACCCCCCTGGGCGCCACCCTGCTGCGCACCTCCGCCCTGGAGAGCGGCAAGCTCATCGGTCTGGACAAGAACTACGCCCTGGAGATGGTGCAGGGTTCCGACGTGATGGTGGAGTATGACAAGCTCATCGACCGCCAGTTGGAGCGGGCTGCCATCACTTCCATCTCCGGCTTTGCCAAGCTGTTTACCGATGCGGCAAAGGTGCTGAAGCTGAAATGATGGAGGAAATCATGGCCATGGCCCAGAGTCTGGGCACGGTGAGCGACGGCCAGCAGGCGGCCCTGGAGGCCCTGTGCCGGGCGGCGGAGGCCGAGATGACCGGCCGCCTGCGGGATGGGGTAAGTCCGGAGGACTGCGGCCCCGCCTTTGTGCTGGGCTGCGCCTGGCTGGCCCTGTCCGGCCTGGCGGGAGGACAATACGGCGGCGTATCCTCCTTTACCGCCGGAAGCGTCACCATCCGGGAGGAGGAGAGTGGTCAGGGCCGGGAGCGGGCCGCCGCCCTCCGCCTCCAGGCGGAGACCGTGCTGGGGCCCTATCTGAAGGATCGGGGGTTCCTCTTTCAGGGGGTGGAGGGATGACCGGTCAGTGGCAGCAGATTTTGTCCAAATATGGTCAGAACATCACCCTCTACCGGCAGGATGGGGAGGAAGGCACGGTGTGCCGGGCCTTCCTCCAGCCGGTGATGGAGCAGAGCGCGGATTTCTTTCAGCAGCTGCCCACCCCCCTGGGGCTGGTGCGCCGGGACCGGTGGATCTGCCTGGGCGGGCCGGACATGACCCTGGACCAGCTGGGGGACGGGTACATTGCCTGGGGCGGTGAGACCTTTACCGTCCGCAGCGCCCAGCCGGTGTACCTGGGGGAGGAACTGGTGTACTGGTGGGGGCTGCTGGCGGTGAGAGAGCAGGCGTAAGCCGGTACGGTTTTGCGGGCGACCATGAAGGTCGCCCCTACGGGGAAGGAACGGGCCGATGAGGGCATCGGCCCCTACGCCAGAGAAAGGGAAACAGAGACGGGAAGCGGGGGAGAGCAATGGACTTTGGAACGATCCGGGAGCGGATGGCGGACTATCTGCAGGGGCAGGGCATTGACGCCCAGTGCGCCTACCCGGAGATGGGACGGGTCCGGAGAGGCGGGGCGGTGGCTGCCGTGTCCCTCCGGGCCTGCCAGGGAGGTCCGGAGGGGTTCCGGGATTACCTGGGCGAACGGTATGACCAGGAGAGCGGCCAGTGGCAGGAGTTATATGGCAGGAAGATCACACTGACCTTCGGGCTGGACCTGTACGCCCCCCAGGGCTGCGGCGCGGCGGGCATCCAGGAGGCCTTCGACCGCATGGCGGAGGCCCTGCGGCGGGAGGGTCCGCCCGGGCTCAGCTTGCAGGAGCTCTCCTGCGGAGAGACGGAATTTGACCAGGGGGCCGGCCTCTACCACCGGAAGGTGGAGGCGGTATGCCAGGGCTACCTGTATGCGGTGGCCGACGAGGGCGGCACCTTCCTGGACTTTATTGTGAGAGGAGAGAGCCGGATTTGAGTATGACGATCCATGAACGGCCGGGGGTGTACTCCAGCTATGACGCCTCCACCGTAATCAGCGGCAGCGGCAGTGGCCGGACGGTGGGCCTGGTAGGCGTACTGACCGAGGGAGAGACCGGGAAGCTGGTTACCCTCAACCGCTATGAGGACGGAGCCACCCGGTTTGGCGACGGGGAGAACCTGACCAAGCTGGTCCAGGTGCTGTTCCGCAACGGCGCGGCCAAGGTGTTGGCGGTGCCGGTGGGCGGCCAGGAGGACTATCAGGCGGCCTTTGACCTGCTGGCGGCGGAGGAGGATATCTCTATCGTGGTGTGCGACAGTACCGAACTGACGGTGCAGCAGGCTCTGCGGCAGAGCGTATGCGAGGCCTCCGAGGCCCGGCGGGAGCGCATTGCGGTGGTAGGCGGCGCTGAGGGTGAAAATGTGGAGGCCCTGGTCCAGCGGGCGGGGGAGATCAACAGCGAGCGGGTGGTGCTCATTGCCCCTGGCGACGGCACCGGTCTGGCCGCTGCTGCCGTGGCCGGAGCTATTGCGGCGGAGAGTGACCCCGCCGTGCCCCTGGGCGGTGCGGAACTGAAGGGCCTGGACGGCCTGGAGGCCCGGTACGCCGACACTGAGATCGACACCCTGGTGCGGGGCGGCGTCACCCCCCTGGAGAATGTGGGGGGCGTGGTCAGCGTGGTGCGGGGCGTGACCACCCGCACCAAGACCGGCGAGGCGGAGGACGCCACCTGGCGGGAGCTGACCACCATCCGCATTGTGGACGATGTGATCCCCACCATCCGCAACTCCCTGCGGGCCCGGTTCCGCAGAACCAAGAACACGGAACAGACCCGGGGGGCCATCCGCTCCCAGGTGGTGCTGGAGCTGGAGAACAAGCTGAGCCGGGAGATCATCACCGGCTACGACCAGGTGACGGTGCAGGCCGACGAGGAGAATCCCACCGTCTGTCTGGTGGACTTCACCTTCACGGTGGCCCACGGCCTCAACCAGATCTGGCTCAGCGCCCACATTACGGTATAAGGAGGGGAGAGCATGCTTGTTTCGGGATTTCCCACCAGCAGTGACATCTATCTGGAGATCGAGGGGAAAAAGGTGGCGGTGGTGCAGAGCTACACCGCCAAGACCACCCGGTCCAGCCAGAATGTGGAGGCCTTTGGCGAGGACGAGCCGGTGGCTACCATCCCCGGTCCCCGCAGCCATGTCATTGAGCTGACCCGGCTGTACGCCACCGACGAGGCCATTCGGGACGGCATTAACTTCCACGACCTGACCGACTTCAGTCTGGTCATCTGCAAGCCGGACCGGAAGATCATCTATTCCGGCTGCCAGTGGAGCTCCATCGGCGAGACCGGTGCGCTGGGGGCCATGGTGGTGGAGAAGATCACGGTGGTGGCTACCAAGCGCATCGAGACCGCGGTATAAGGGGAGAGGGATATGGAATCGCTGTTGAGCCGGAGAGACCGGCTGACGCTGGAGGACGGCACCCAGCTGCGGCTCCTCTCCGCCCAGGAGGTGCTGGAGGCCCGGCGGGAGGCGGAGGAACTGGCCCAGGGCGACGGTGAGCGGGCCCTGTGCGCCAACGCCTGCCTGCTGGCCCGGGCACTGGAGGAAAAAGGTGAACCGGTCTTTGCCTCCGGGCGGGAGGTGCTGGAGCACCTCAGCGCCCGGGAGGTGGCCCGGCTGGCCAAACAGTGGGACAAGCTGGACCGGGCGGAGAATCCATCCCCCGAGGATGGGGAGGAGGCGGTCCGGGCCATAAAAAAAGCCTGGAGCACACGCCTTATGAGCGCCTTCGCTGGCGTGTGCTCAAGACCTTTGGGGCGCTCCCCACGGAAGCGCGGGCCAAGGACATGAAGGCCAGAGACTACCTGTGGTGCGCCCTCAACCTGATGCTGGACCGGGAGGAGCTGCTGGACCAGCTATGCCCCTCCTGCCGGCAGAAAGCAGAGGAGGAGCGGTGCCCGGTGTGCGGCGCGCCGGCGGGGGAGACCGCAGGGAGCCAGAACGCCTCCTTCGATCAGGAGCGGTTTGAGCGGCTGATGAGGGGGGAACAGGTATGACCGATTATCTGGCGCTGCTGCTGGAGGAGCAGCGGGAGGAAGAGAAGGACCGGACGGAGACGGGGACCTGGGAGACCGGAGCGGTACGGGTCCCCATCCCTCGGCGGGAAGAGGAGACGGAAGAGGACTGGGAGCCGGCTGGGAAAGATGGACTTTCTCAGATGGCCCGGCAGGCGGCCCGGGCGGCCAATGAGACAGAAGCAGCTGCTTCCGAGCCGGACCGGCCAGACAGCCTGGACTGGACGGCCCGCCGCTGGGCGGCGGGGGAACTGGAGGCAGTCCAGGCGGGCCTGCGGACAGCAGAGCCCACAGAGCAGATTCAGCTTGGCGGGCAGGTGGAAGAAATGTCTGTCCGGGCGGGCAGTTCCACGGTGGGCGGAGAAGAAGCATCCGGCCAATCAGCGGCGGTCAGCGGTGCAGGGTGGCTGGACCGGGCGGTACGGGTCAGCCTGGAGGGGCTGCCCCAACCGGAGCAGGAGCCCAAGGTGGTGACTCTGGAGCCGGGGACGGCGGACCAGAGCGCCCGGCGGCTGGAGCTGCGGCGGCTGGACCGGCTGGTGCGGCGGGACGCACGAAGATTTGACGGGGGGTTTCAACTGCTGTGAGATTGGCGGCAATGCGCTACAAGGATTATGTGTGGCCCCACAACCCCAGGGTATACACCATTTCCTACAAACGGAAGGTGGGGGCCAGAGAAGTGCCCTTTGGTCATTACAGCTTGCAGGACCTGGGACCCTCCTACCGCATCATGCGGGGGGAGGGGGAGTTCGTGGGCCAAGGGGCCTATGACGAATTCAAAAAGCTTGCCACCGTCTTTTACAACGAGGGACCGGGACTGCTGGTCCACCCGGTATGGCAGACGGCCAACGCCTACTTTGTGGAGCTCTCCCTCAGCCAGGAGCCCAGAGCGGACTATGTGAAGTACACCTTTGCCTTCTGGGAGGAGTACGGCGGACACAGCACCGGCACCACGGTGACCACCGGCGGCAGCAATGCCGGCAGTGGGGAGAGCACCCAGGAGAGCACCGGGACAGGTCAGTGGTACACCGTGGTGGGGGGAGACACCCTGTGGGGGATCGCACGGCGATATGGGGTGGAGCTGACCAAGCTGATTTCCCTCAATCCTCAGATCAAGAATCCCAACCTGATCTATGCGGGACAGAAAGTGCGGGTGGCGTGATGGAGGGGACACTGACATGCTGGGACGGGACGAAGATCACCCTGCCTCAGGTTACTGAATGGGCCTTTCAGTATGGACGGGGGACCCCTTGCGACAGCTTCTCCCTCACCTGCCTGTGGGAGCCGGAGGAGGATCTTCTGGCGGAGGCGGTGACCTTTACCGCCGTGGAGCAGGGGGAGACGGTATTCACCGGGGTGGTGGACGAGTGCGAGCGGGGCTGGGACGGAAAGGGGGGCTTCCTTACCGTATCCGGCCGCAGCATGGCGGCCCGGCTGCTGGATAACGAGGCGCTGGGCATGGACTATCAGGTGGCCACTTGGCAGGATATCGTGCGGGACCACGTGGCTCCCTATGGGGTACAGACTGTGGGGAGCGGGCTGCCTGCCGTACCCGGCTTTTCGGTGGCGGTGGGCAGCAGCGAGTGGCAGGTGGTCTACGAGTTTTGCCGGTACTACGGCGGCATCACGCCCCGGTTCGACCGGCTGGGGCGGCTGGTGGCCACCCCCTGGGAGGAAGGAAAACGGCTGGTGCTGGGGGAGGATGCGGCGGTGACCGCCCTCACCCTGCGGGACCAGCGGTACGGCGTTCTGTCTCAGATTCTGGTGCGGGACAAGACCACCGGCGCGGTGCAGACGGTGGACAACGGAGATTTTCTCAGGCGGGGCGGACGGTGCCGCCGGGTGCTGACCATGCCGGGCAAGAGCAGCTATCAGGCTATGCGCTACTCGGGCAGCTATCAGCTGGAGCGGTCCGCGGAGGAGCTACGGCAGCTGGAGCTGGAGCTGCCGGGGGCCTTTCTGGCCTGGCCGGGAGATCTGGTGGAAGTACGGCTGTCCAAGCCGGTGAGCCGGGGGATCTGGCGGGTGGCCGAGGCGGTCAGCGGCATGGATGAAAACGGAACCTACACCCGGCTGGTGCTGGGTCTGCCCGACGCCCTGAAATAGAACGGAGGAAACAAACATGTGGATGGCGGAGCAGCACAAGCGGCGCAGGCCGGGAGACGGCTCTCAGATCGGCAGTGTTACCCTGGGGGGCGACCCGGCGGGGGTGTGTCTGGACGGCGAGCGTCGGGATCTGCCGGTCTTCGGACCGGGGGGGTACCTCTGGCGGCCCGCCCGGGAGGATCAGGTGCTGGTGATCAAGACCGGCAGCGACGGCGAAGCCCCCTGCATTGCGGGGAAGCGGAATGAGGCGGAGGAAGAGCTGGGAGAGGGCGAAGTGCTCATCTACAGCAAAAACGCCTCTATCCGGCTGAGCCGGGGGGTGATTTCCATGGAGGGGACCGTGCTGGTCAACGGCAAAACAGTGGTGACGGAGTGATGAGCAGATGGAACTGATGGTACGGGACGGAGACTATCTGCCCGACGGCCAGGGGAGCTACCGGCGGGCTCAGGGAGGGGAAGAGCTGCTGCAGCGGGTACTGTGGAAGCTGTCCATCCCAAGAGGCAGCTTTCCCTTCCTGCCCCAGCTGGGCAGTGAGCTGTACCGGCTGGGCCGCAGCAGTCCCTCTCAGCGGGAAGGGCTGGCCCGGCAGTACGTGGCCCAGGCTCTGGCCGACGAGCCCAATCTGACGGTCACCGGGGTAACGCTGGAGGAGGACGGCACCATGGAGGTGGCGCTGGACTGGCAGGGCGAGTCCCTGGTGGTGACCGTGGAGACGGGAGGGAGCTGATGGTATGACGATAGACGAAATCTATGGACAGATGGTGGAGGCCTTCCAGCAGGAGACCGGCGTCACCCTGGCCGGGGACGGAGATATGGCGGTACGGCTCTATGCCGTGGCTGCCCAGATCTACGCCCTCTATGTTCAGACGGACTGGGTGAACCGGCAGTGCTTTCCCCAAACGGCCCAGGGGGACTATCTGGACAAGCACGCCCAGCTGCGGGGACTGGAGCGGCGGGCGGCGGTGGCGGCGGAGGGTATCCTGCGCTTTGAGACCGATCAGGCCCCCAGTACCGACTTGACCATCCCGGCGGGCACGGTGTGCATGACGGCGGGGCTGGTGCGGTTTGAGACCACCCAGGAGGCGGTGCTCCAGGCGGGGGAAACCATGGTGGAGACCACGGCTGCGGCGGTGGAGCCCGGCGCGTCGGGCAATGTGGCGGCGGGGACCATCCGGGCCATGGCGGTGGCTCCGGTGGGGGTCAGCCGGTGCACCAACCCGGACGGCTTTTCCGGCGGATTGGACGAGGAGAGCGACGAGGAGCTGCGGGAGCGGGTGCTGGAGACCTTTCAGCGGATGCCAAACGGAGCCAATGCCGCCTTTTATGAGCAGAGCGCTATGTCCTTCCCCCAGGTGGCGGCCGCCGCGGTGGTGTCCCGCCCCAGAGGGGTGGGCTCGGTGGATGTGGTGGTGTCCACCGCCGCAGGTGTGCCGGACAGCGAGCTGCTGGAGGAATTGCGGGCCTACTTTGAGGAGCGGCGGGAGATCGCCGTGGATGTGCTGGTGCGGGCCCCGGAGGTGCAGGATGTGGATGTGACCATCCAGATCCAGACGGCAACCAACCGGGATAGCGAGACGGTACGGCAGGCGGTGGAGCAGGCGGTGCGCAGCTGGTTTGACGGGCGGCAGCTGGGGCAGAGCATCCTGCGGGCCAGGCTGGGCCAGCTGATCTTTGAGGTGGACGGGGTGGAAAACTACGTTCTTACCGCCCCTGCCGCCGATGTGACGGTGGAGAGCGATGTGCTGCCCATGCTGAAGACCCTGTCGGTCACCCGGACAGGAGGGGACGCATGAGCGGTTACGCCGGATATCTAAAGGAATTGCTGCGGCCCCTGCGGGTCTATGAGCTGGAGGGTACCGCCAACGGCGCCGAGCTGGAGGTTCAGGGCCAGGCTCTGGATGGCGTAGAGGCGGTGCTGGAGGAAATCCAGCGGGAGATGCTGATTTCCACGGCGGAGGATCGGGGACTGGAGGCCATCGAGTGCCTGCTGGTCCGGCGGCCGGTGACAGACGATCTGGAGATGCGGCGGGCGGCGCTGGCCGCCCTGCTCCGCATCGGCGGGGACAGCTTTACCCTGGCGGCCATCAATGACAACTTGAAGGGCTGCGGACTGAACGCGGTGGCCAGCGAGACCGGGAAGCCGGGCCATGTGGAGGTGCGCTTCCCTGATGTGCCCGGTATCCCGGACGGGTTTGAGGAGATGCGGGAGATCATCGAGAGCATTCTCCCTGCCCATGTGGGCATCGAGTATGTGTACTGGTACATCACCTGGGCGCTGATGGAGGAGAAGTTCGACACCTGGGGGGATATCGAAGCTATCGGGCCTACCTGGGAAGAGCTGGAGAAGATGGTGAAGTAAAAGGCGGCCTGCATCATGCAGGCCGCCTTTTGGCAGATTTACTGACGGGGCTGATCCTGGCAGATCAGGTTGCCGTTTTCATCGTAGCCCTGGCACCAGGCCAGCCAGATAGAACCGCTGTCCTCGGGTGGGCCGGGAACCCAAGTGGATGGGGCTACCCATACGCCGTCGGCTACCTGGGTGAAGGTGGGAGAGACGCCATGGCTGTTGATCGCGGCCTGGGGGTTGGAGCGTTCGCTGTCACCCAGAGAAATCAGCTGAGCTTCTACCCGCACCACATTGGGGTCGGTACAGATTACCACCGGAGTGGCCTCGTAGCTAAGGTCAAAGCCGGGGCGGCAGCCGAACAGATTGCAGTAGATAGGAGCGCCGTTTTGGGAGAGGTCCAGCTGCCAAAAGGGCAGGGTAGAGGGCGTGGGCCGCCACAGAGATCCGGCCAGTTTTTGAAGGGTATAGAATTGCACGGTGTCCCCCTGGCGTCCCACAAACCACCAGGTGTTTTTGGGTACATAATCGCCCTGAATTTCTTGGTATTGGATGGAACCGGAGGCCAGGATGGTGCTGTCCGTCACATAATGCTCCTGATTCAGGCGCCCACACACGGCGGCGGATGAGGGAAGGGGGGTATCCAGGGCCAGCCATACGGAGAGCAGCCCCAGGCACAGCAGCAGGATGCTGAGAGCCCGGCGGATGCGGGGGAGGATATAATAACGGAAATGGGTCATGACGCAGGCACCTCCTCCTCCAGGTCGATGCGGAGCATGATCTGGTCGCCGGGACGGCCCAATGTAATGGTGAACCACTGAGCACCTGGGGTGGGATCCTGGATCTTAAGATACCCTGTGCCGGTCAGAGGAGAATCCAGCCAGGAGTAGCAGGTGGCGGTACCGGTGGCTCCGGTAGAGTCGATCCAGGTACCCGGTACCTCATACAGGTCCAGGTTGTCCAGCCACAGCTGCCAGTGGGAAGTGGAAAGGGTGACCTGAAGCTCCAGATGGGATGGGGCGTCCGGATCATCCGGAGTGCGGACGAGAGCGGCGTCTTTGGCGGCGACTCTGTAGCCGCCGATGGTTCCGCCGCCGGAAACTGAGCCGGAGACCACCAGAGTTTCGTTTTCCTGGAAAGGAAGGGTACAGACAGGAGGGAGAAGAGAACTATGGGCGAAGAGACCGGTGTGGTGCAGACCGCTAGCTACCGTGCTGACCAGAAGAAGCATGATCCCCAGCACGGTGAACAGAGCGGTCAGACCGGGAAACAGGGAACTGTGGCAGCGGTCCAGCTGACGGCCGATCTGGTAGGGGTCACCCATGGCCTCCACAGCCTGGATGGAGGCCTCCTTAGGCGGGATGCCCTGCTCCTCCAGCGCGGCGGCGTGGTCCTCCAAGTGGGCGGTGAGTTCCTCCCTGGCCAGGCGCTTGGCCAGGGGCTGGCGGATCACAGAGCACACCTGATTGCAAAATTGTTCAAAGGGCTGGCACAAGGAAGAATCACCTCATTCCAGATGTTCGGTGGGATCGTAGGAGCAGACTAGATTGCCGGCGGCGTCGTAGCCCTGGCAGAAGGCAACGAGATGGCCGCTGTTGAAAGAGTATGCCCAGGGGACCACAACATAAGGAGAAGGACCTACCCACACTCCATCCCCTGCCTTCGTGAATTCAGGAGAGACGGCTCGGCTGTCGATGGCGGCCTGAGGATCGTCCCACTCATTTGGCATCAGATAGAGAAGCTGAGCTTCCACCCGCACCACGGAGGGGTCGACGCAGAACAGGATTGGGATGACCTTAGAGGCGTCCATGCCTGTCGGCACGTTGACGGCGGTCATTTGGACAATGTCAAAAGTGTATCCAATGGGTTGCTCCTGGGAGGAGAGCTGATAATAAGGCTCGTTAACGTGGCTGTCCAATGGCCGCCACAGGAAGCCGGCTATCCGCTCCAGGAGATGGAGCTGGAACCGGTTGCCGCTGCGGCGCACGAACCACCAGCAGTCCCGGTCGGTATAATCGCTTTTGATGATGATTCCTTCCTCGGTCATATCGATGGGACCGGAGGCCACGATCTCTCCGCCGGAGCTGTAGTTTTCCTTGTCCATTCGGGCACAGATGGCGGCTGGGGAGGGAAGCGGGGCATCCAGTGAGAGCCACAGAAAGAAGAGACAGAGCAGAGCGGCGACGATGCTGAGGGCCAGCAGGAGGCGGGGCAGGACGTAATAGCGAAAGTGCTTCATGCTGGGGGCACCTCCTCATCCAGGGTGATCTCTAACATACACTGGTCGCCTGGCCTGCCCAGGGTGATGGTAAACCAACGGCAGCCGGGGGTGGGCTCTTCCAGGCACAGGATCCAGTTTTGAGCCAGGATGGTGGAGTCCACCGAAACACAGGAGACGGTACCGGAGGCCCCATGAGGATCCGTCCAGACGGCAGGGATGGAGGTAGTCAGGTGGTCCAGCCAGGGCTTCCAGTGAGAGACCGTGACAGCGGCCTGGATCTCCAGTTTGGAGGGGCGGTATTTGGTGCTGGGGCGGTTGACCAGAGCGGCGTCTTTTGCCTGGATGGCATAGCCACCCACATGGCCGCCGCCCTGAGCGCTTCCCTCACAGAGCAGTTCACCATCGTCCCAGCCGGGGAGGGTGGAGGCGGGCAGCAAAAAGGTATCATACCGGAACAATCCGGTCCCATGGAGCACACCGATACAAAAGCCGAAAAGGAACAGGACACAGGCACAATAGGCAAAGAATTGGGACAGCCTTGGGATAAACGGACTGTGGCAGCGGTTCAGCTGTTGGCCGATCTCCTTGGGGTCACCCATGGCCTCCACGGCCTGAATGGCGGCCTCCTCAGGCGGGACGCCCTGTTCCTCCAGCGCGGCGGCATGGTCCTCCAGGTGGGCGGTCAGCTCCTCCCGGGCCAGACGCTGGGCAGGTGGCCAGCGGATGGATTTGCACACCTGATCGCAGAAAACGACGAAGGGATGGGATGGCATGGTATGGAATCACCTCGCTTCGGGAATGGTCAGATCCCAAAAATCGGTCCATACCTCCGGGACAGCGGTCTCATGGATCAGGGTCCCATTGGCATCGTAGCCGCGGAGCAGAAAACCGTCATCGTCAATGGTGCCGGTGGCCACACTTCCATGGCAGGGAAAGAGCCAGCAGTTTTCCACCAGAGGCTCGGACTGGCGCAGAACGTGAAAGCCGCCATCCTCGCCGCCGCCATAGATGTAGTAGACCAGCTCCACTTGGGCAATCTCCGGGTCATTGCAGATGACCAGCAGACTATCGACGTTGATGAGAGGCATCATTGGGTAGTCCGGGTCATTAATTACGGCTTCCAGGTAGCCATTGGACCAGAAGAGCGGGTCGGGGCGGGACAGGCGGCACAAGGCGTAGCTGTTGCCGTCCCGGAGCAAATAGACGATATGGGAGTCGTATTCAGCCCTGGCCAGGGTTTTGCCGGGACCGTAGAGACTGACGGACCGTGTGCCTTTCAGGGCCTGCTTTTCGGTCAGATAGGGATTTTCACTGGACAGGAAGAGGAAGGCGAGCAGGGCCAGCAGCACCAGAAAGAGCAGCAGATCCACCGCCAGCCGTTGACGGCGGGTGGTGGGAGTAGCAGGACCTTTAGCCATTTTCCACGCCTCCTTTCAGGGACAGGGGGAAGGAGAGCTGGGCACTCCCATACCGGTCGAAACGGAGGGTGAGCCGTGTGGCGTCCGGGTCCACATCCATAACGTTTAAATCATAATAGGTGACGAATGGGGTGATGAGAGAGGGGCCACCCATGGTGTTACAGAGTTGAGGGGTAGGGGCCTGTTCCGGGTACAGATCGTAAAGCACTTGTGCGGTTTTGTACTGATACATGCCGGGATAACGGTTGCCAAGGTCATCTTCCGTCCACAGCCAGTTGTAGACCCGGGGTAGGCGCAGCCGGGGATCCAGGTTGACAGCCTTTAGCAGGATGCTCACCCAAAGGGTGGGTTCTCCGGTGAAAGTGTGGGGACGAGGGGTGACCAGTACCCGCTCCACCGTGAAAGTATAGTGATCCAGATAGCAGACGGCATCCTCCGGATGATAGTCCGCCAGTATTTCCGTCTGGTCGTAGGCCTCTATAATGGCGTTGGTGCCGTCGTTGTAAAGGGGTGGGTTCCGTAATGTGGCCAGGGCGTCAAAGCCCATAGGCATGAAGCAGAAGAGCAGCAGAAGGACCAGGCTGGTCCGCACCGATACCCGAAACAAAATCTGAAACCAGCCAAACCGAGGGCTGTGGCTATCATTCAGGGCCCGGCCCAGCGCCTCTGGGTCGCCCATGGCCTGGACAGCTGCCTCCTCGGCTTCCTCCGGGGTCAGATCGGGGTGAAGGTCCAGCAAGGCGTCCCGATGGTCCTCCAGGTGGGCGGTGAGCTCGGCGGTGATGGCTGCGTGGTCCGGCCAGAAGCGGACAAAGCCGCACACCACTTTGCAGAACGCTTCGATGGCGGGCCGGGAGGTGTCTGGGGCGTCCATCAGGCCATGGCCGGGGCGGACCCGGCCAGCACGGCGTTGACAGCCTGGGAGAAGGTGGTCCACTCCTTCTTCTTCTCGTCCAGCAGGCGAAGACCCTTCTTGGTGATGTGGTAATACTTACGGGTACGGCCGGTGGGGGCCTCCTTCTCGTAGGACTGCACAGCCCCCTCCTTCTCCAGGGTGTGAAGAATGGGGTAGAGGGTGCCCTCCTTCATGGAAAAGGTGTTGTCGCTTTTGGCCTCCAGTTCGGCGATCATCTGGTAGCCGTACTTGTCCTCGTTGGACAGGAGGGAGAGCACCAACAGAGTGGTGCTGCCGGACAGCAGGGATTTATCCGCCTTCATGGGGAAACCTCCTTTCATGTGAAAAAACAATACCTCGAGTTTCTAGGTACATTATACCTAGAAACTCGAGGTATGTCAACAGAGCCTTTATCGCATGCGGCTGCGGAGGGGCTGGCCCGACAAATAGCGGTTTAGGTTGTCCAGAAACAGGGCCTGAAGCTGGTCCAGGGTGACCTGCATGTGGTTGTAGCCCCCAGCGGTATGGGGGGTGATGAGGGCGCCGGGAGCGTCCCAGAGGGGATGATCCGGGGGGAGGGGCTCCGGATTGGTGACGTCCAGTCCGGCCCCCAGCAGATGACCCTGGTTCAGCACCTCCGCCAGGGCGGCGCAGTCAATGGCGGAACCCCGACCGGCATTGAGCAGCACGGCATCCGGCTTCATCAGCAGCAGGCGGCGGCGGTCCAGCAGACCGGTGGTATCCTCGTTGTGGGGGAGGGCCAGGGCCACCACATCGGCCTGGGGCAACAGGCTGTCGATGGCGGACAGGGGAAAGGTTTGGTCAAAGTCCTCCACGGGAGCATCGGAGCGGTGGAGGCCGATAATGGTTTTGGCTCCCAATGCCCGGCACAGCCGGGCAAAGTGGCGGCTGATATCGCCGGTGCCTCCCACGAGCACGGTTTCTCCCCGTAGGGAGCGGACGTGGCCCAGGTCGGTCCAGGTGTGGGAGTTCTGCTGATCCTGGTAGGCGGGCAGCCGCTTGTAGATAGCCAGCAGCATGGCCAGCATATGCTCGGACACGGCGGGGCCGTAGGCTCCGGCAGCGCAGGTGAGGACTACCCCTTCCCGCAGTACGCCGGGGGCCAGGTAGGGGTCCACGCCGGCGTTCCAGCTCTGGACCCACTTCAGGTTGGGAAAGGTCTTTAAATCTTCCGGGGGGACAAAGCCCATGAGAATGGTAGTGCGTTCCCGCCAGTCCTGGGGGATGGCGGCCGCCCCACGGCGGTCACTGGTGGGGAGGAAGAGGTGTTCCTCGTTGGGAGCGGCGGTGCGGAAACGGTCCTGTTCGCCGGGAGTGAGAGGAAGCAGGTGGAGAATGGTTTCCATAGGATAAGCCTCCAGATGTGAATGATATCAAAAAGGGAGCCGGTCCTGTGACCGGCCCCCTTTGCATTATTTGATGGTGATGAGCAGCTCGCCGGCCTTGACAGAGCCGCCTTCCTTGATGAGCACCTGATCCACGGTGCCCGCCATGCGGGCTACCACGGAGGTCTCCATCTTCATAGCCTCGATGACGGCCAGGACCTGGTTCTCCTCCACCTGGTCGCCGGGCTTCACGTTCACCTTGGACACCATGCCGGGGATGGAAGCGCCCACCTGGCTCTTGTCGGAGGGATCGGCCAGATTGACCTTGCGGACCTGAGCGGTAGCGCTCTTGTCAGGCACGGCCACCTCGCGGCGCATGCCGTTGAGCTCGAACTGCACATTGCGGGTGCCGTCCTCGTTCAGGTCGCCCAGACCCACGTACTTGATGACCAGGGTCTTGCCGTCCTCGATGTTGATCTTGTTGGTCTCGCCCAGGGCCATGCCGTTGAAGAACACATGGCTGCCCATGCGCATGACATAGCCGTACTCCTGACGGTGGCGGTAGAAGTCCTCCACCACCTTGGGATAGAGGCACCAGGAGATGACGTTGTGGTCGGAGGCGTCGGGATAGAACTTGCGGACCTCCTCCCGGGCCTTCTCAAAGTCGATGGGCTCCAGCAGCTCGCCGGGACGGCAGGTGATGGGCTCCTCGCCCTTGAGGACCACCTTCTGCAGGTCCTCGGGGAAGCCCCAGGCGGGCTGGCCCATCATGCCCTTGAAGTAGCTGACTACGGAGTCGGGGAAGGTGAGGGCCTCGCCCCGCTCCAAGATGTTCTCGGGAGTGAGGTTGTTCTGCACCATGAAGATGGCCAGATCGCCCACCATCTTGGAGGAGGGGGTCACCTTTACGATGTCGCCCAGCATGTGGTTGACGGTCTTGTACATCTCCTTGACCGCCTCGAACTGGTGGCCCAGGCCGATGCTCTCCACCT
Source organism: Flavonifractor sp. AGMB03687 (assembly GCF_017811815.1). Lineage (GTDB taxonomy): Bacteria > Bacillota > Clostridia > Oscillospirales > Oscillospiraceae > Flavonifractor. The sequence continues at coordinate 168,472 of NZ_JADKZI010000003.1, read as the reverse complement.
GGCTCTTCAGGTTGGTGTACTGGCCGCCAGGCATCTCGTAGCGGTAGATGTCGGTGGAGGGGTTCTTGATGCCCGCCTCAAACTTGCTGTAGCGCAGGCGCACGTCGGCCCAGTAGTCGGACAGCTTCTGCAGCTTCTCGGGATCCAGGCCGGTATCCCGCTCCTGACCCTGCAGGGCGGTGACCACCGCGTTCATGGAGGGCTGGCTGGTCATGGAGGACATGGAGTCGATGGCGCAGTCCACAATGTCCACGCCGGCCTCGGCGGCCATCAGATAGGCGGCCACCTGGTTGCCGGAGGTGTCGTGGGTGTGCAGGTGGATGGGGATGCCGATCTCCTGCTTCAGGGTGGACACCAGCTTCTTGGCGGCGTAGGGCTTCAGCAGGCCGGACATGTCCTTGATGCACAGCAGGTGGGCGCCCCGCTTCTCCAACTCCTTGGCCATGTTGACATAGTACTCCAGAGTGTACTTGTCCCGCTTGGGATCCAGGATGTCGCCGGTGTAGCAGATGGTGGCCTCGCACAGCTTGCCCTGCTTGAGCACCTCGTCCATGGCCACTTCCATGCCGGGGATCCAGTTCAGGGAGTCGAAGATACGGAACACGTCGATACCGCCGATGCAGGCCTCCTTGATGAAGGCGCGGATCAGGTTATCGGGGTAGTTGGTGTAGCCCACGGCGTTGGCGCCCCGCAGCAGCATCTGGAAGGGGATATTGGGGATCTTTTCACGCAGCAGGCGCAGGCGCTCCCAGGGGGACTCGTGGAGGAAGCGGTAGGCCACGTCGAAGGTGGCGCCGCCCCACATCTCCAGGGAGAAGCAGTCGTTGAGGATCTCGGCGGTGCCCTCGGAGGCCTTCAGCATGTCGCGGGTACGCACCCGGGTGGACAGCAGAGACTGGTGGGCGTCCCGCATGGTGGTGTCGGTGATGAGCAGCTTCTTCTGATCCAGTACCCAGTCCCGCACCGCCTCGGGGCCCTTGGTGTCCAGCAGCTGCTTGAGGCCGGTGCACTTGGGCGGGGTGTTCTCGTAGGGCGGGAAGCGGGGGATATCCAGCTGCTGCCGCTCGGCAGAGGGGGAGTCCACCTGGATCTGGGCGATATACTTGAGCACCTTGGTGGCGCGGTCCCGCCCGGTGTCGATGTCGAAGAGCTCGGGGGTCTCGTCGATGAACTTGGTGTGGCACTTGCCGGCCCGGAAGGTGGGGTGGGCAAGAATGTTGGTGACGAAGGGGATGTTGGTCTTGACGCCGCGGACGTGCTCCTCGCTGATGGCGCGCATGGCCTTGCGGCACACGCCCTCAAAGGTGTTGTCCCAGGAGGTGACCTTAACCAGCAGAGAGTCGTAGTAGGGGGAGATCTCAGCGCCGGTGTAGGCGTTGCCGCCGTCCAGACGGACGCCGAAGCCGCCGCCGGAACGGTAGGCAGTGATCTTGCCGGTGTCGGGGGCGAAGTTGTTGGCCGGGTCCTCGGTGGTCACCCGGCACTGAAGGGCGTAGCCGTTCATGTGGACGGCGTCCTGGCTGGGGATGCCGATCTCGGGAGTGGACAGGGGGTGACCCTCGGCGATGAGGATCTGGGCCCGCACCAGGTCGATGCCGGTGACCATCTCGGTGACGGTGTGCTCCACCTGGATGCGGGGGTTCATCTCGATGAAGTAGTGGTTGCCGTCCTTGTCCACCAGGAACTCCACGGTACCTGCGGACACGTAGCCCACGTGCTTGGCGACCTTGACGGCGTCCTCGTACAGCTTCTGGCGGGTGGCCTCGGGCACGCTGAAGGCGGGGGCGAACTCCACCACCTTCTGGTAGCGGCGCTGGAGGGAGCAGTCACGCTCGCCCAGGTGGACCACGTTGCCGTGCTTGTCGCCCAGGATCTGTACCTCGATGTGCTTGGGCTCCACCAGGTACTTCTCAATGAAGATGTCCTCGTTGCCGAAGGCCTTCTTGGCCTCGCTCTTCACCAGATTGAAGGCGGGAATGACCTCCTCGGCGGTGTCGCAGCGGCGCATGCCGCGGCCGCCGCCGCCGCCGGCCGCCTTCAAAATGATGGGGAAGCCGTAGGAGATAGCCTTCTCCAGAGCCTCTTCGCCGTCCTTCAGAGGCTCAGAGGAGCCGGGGATGGTGGGCACGTTGCAGGCCTTGGCGATGGCTTTGGCCGTCAGCTTGTCACCCATCTGGCCCAGAATGGTGGAGGAGGGGCCGATGAAAGTGATGCCCGCGTCCTCGCAGGCCTTGGCAAAGTCGGCGTTCTCGCTCAGGAAGCCATAGCCGGGGTGGATGGCGTCCACGTTGCGGCGCTTGGCTAGATCGATGATGGAGGGAATGTCCAGGTAGGCCCCCAGGGGGGACTTGTTCTCGCCGATGAGGTAGGCCTCGTCCGCCTTGGTGCGGAAGAGAGCGAAGGTATCCTCGTTGGAGTACATGGCCACCGTGTGCAGGCCCAGGTCGTAGCAGGCCCGGAATACCCGGATGGCAATCTCGCCCCGGTTTGCAACCAGGACCTTGTTGAACTTACATTCCGCCATGCTGTCCGTCCTTTCTGAAAAGATCTCTTATTGTGCAAGCAATCCCCGGTCACTCCTTCGTGCCGGGGCTTCGGAGCCCGGTCCGTTCCGGGCATATTCCCTATGATATTATACCAGTAGGAACATTATATCTTATACGCTAAAGTATTTGCAATCACTTTTCTTTAAAATTGCAAATCTTGGCGGGAACTACAGGAATCCTCCCGGCCGCTTGTCGGGAAATAGGAAATATGCTAAACTGAATAATGCAAAAGAGGTGAGATCATGTCGCTGACATTAAAGACCGGTGTGGAGGCGCTGCCGGGGGTGGGTCCGGCCCGGGCCAAGGCCCTGGCCCGGCTGGGCCTGACCACCGTGGGGGACCTGCTGAACTACTATCCCAGGGACTATGAGGACCGGCGGAAGAGCGCCTTTATCGCCTCGGCTCCGGAGGATCTGCCCGTGTGCCTGACGCTGATGGTGGCGGAGCCACCACGGCTGTCCCGCATCCGCAAGGGGCTAGAGCTGGTGAAGGTGCGCCTGGTGGACGACACCGGCAGCCTCACCGCCACTTTTTTTAACCAGGGCTATCTGAAAGATGCCCTGCGGACGGGGGAGACTTACATCTGCTTCGGCAAGGTGGAGGGCCCTCCCGGACGGCGGCAGATGACCAATCCGGTGTGCGAGCGGGCCGACCGGGTGCGCTTCACCGGCCGCATTCTGCCGGTGTACCCCCTGACCCACGGGGTATCCAATAACCTGTTGGCGGGGCTCACCCTCCGGTGTGTGGAGGAGTGCGCCGACCAGGCGGAGGAGTGCCTGCCTCAGGACCTGCGGCAGGCTCACCAGTTGGCCGAGGCGGAGTTTGCCATCCGCAACGTCCACTTTCCCGCCGATGAGGACGCCCTGGCGGTGGCCCGGCGGCGGCTCATTTTTGAAGAGCTGTTCTATCTCACCTGCGGTATGGCCTTGCTGCGTACTCGGCGGGACAAGGCGGCGGGGCTGCTCTTCCGGCCTTTTCCAGAGGAGGATTTTCTGAACCTGCTGCCCTTTGCCCTCACCGGCGCCCAGCGGCGGGTGATCGGGGAGATGACCGCCGACCTCACCTCCGGCGGCCCCATGAACCGGCTGGTCCAGGGCGACGTGGGCTCGGGCAAAACCATGCTGGCGGCCTACGGAGCCTGGCTGGCGGCCAAAAACGGGTACCAATGTGCCCTGATGGCCCCCACTGAGCTGCTGGCCGAGCAGCACTACCGTTCTCTCGCTCCACTGCTGGAGCAGGCAGGGCTGCGGGTGGGGCTGCTCACCGGCGCGGTGAAGGGCAAGGCCCGCAAGACGGTATACGCTGCCCTGGAGAGCGGCGAGCTGGATCTGGTCATCGGCACCCACGCCCTTTTGAGCGAAGGGGTGACCTTTGCCCGACTGGGACTGGTGGTTACCGACGAGCAGCACCGCTTCGGCGTAGGCCAGCGGGCCACCCTGGCGGCCAAGGCCGACGGTACCCCCCACGTGCTGGTCATGTCGGCCACTCCCATTCCCCGCACCTTGGCCCTTATCATCTACGGCGATCTGGACGTGTCGGTGGTGGATGAACTGCCCCCCGGCCGCTCTCCGGTGGAGACCTACGTGGTGGGAGAGGACAAGCGGCAGCGGATGTACAACTTTGTCCGCAAGCTGGTGGGGGAGGGCCGTCAGGCCTACATCGTCTGCCCCGCCGTGGAGGAGGGGGAGACCGACGGGGATAACCCGGGAGGAAACCCGGCGGCCGATCTGAAGGCCGCCGTCACCTACGCCCAGACCCTCCAGACCCAGGTCTTTCCCGACCTGCGGGTGGGGCTGGTCCACGGCAAGATGAAGAGCAAGGAGAAGGACACGGTCATGACCGCCTTTGCTGCCGGGGACCTGGATGTGCTGGTGTCCACCACCGTTATTGAGGTGGGTGTGGACGTACCCAATGCCGCCCTGATGATCGTGGAGAACGCCGACCGGTTCGGCCTTTCCCAGCTCCACCAGCTGCGGGGGCGGGTGGGCCGGGGCAAGCACCAGTCCTACTGCGTGCTGGTGACCTCCACCCGCAGTCAGGACAGCCGGGAGCGGCTTCGGGTCTTGTCAAAAACCAACGATGGGTTTAAAATCGCGGAAGAAGATCTGCGGCTCCGGGGTCCCGGCGACTTCTTCGGTTCCCGGCAGCACGGCCTGCCCCAGCTTGGCATTGCCGATCTGGCGGGGGATATGCGGGTGCTCAAGGAGGCCCAGAATGCCGCCGAGGAGCTGCTCCGGGCCGATCCCGGTCTGACTGAGCCGGAGCACACCAGGCTGCTGGCCCGGGTGAAGAAGCTCTTCTCTGAGCAGGGCGATGTGTTCAACTGAAAGGAAGGAACGCCATGTATCGATACGAGTATGTGAGTGTGACCGGCGAAGGCATCGCAGCCACCAAGTTCAAGGAGCACCGAGAACTGATCGACCGCCGTGCCGCCCAGGGCTGGCGGTATGTGGGTTGGGTGCCTGCACACATTGGGACAGGCGGCGAGATCGTGCAGATCGATTTGATCTTTGAAAAGGAAGTTGACGAAACCATATGAATCGCATGGAAGAAACCAAGGGTCTGCGTGGGCGGACCGATATTCACTTCAACTGCTGCCAATCGGTGCTGGTGCCTTTTGCTGACCAGTGCGGAATGAGCAAGGAAGCGGCCTATCAGCTGGGCGCCCACTTCGGGGCCGGCATGAAGCATGGCGGCACCTGCGGCGCGGTGACCGGGGCTCTCATGGCCCTGGGCATGGCGGGAGCCGACAACGACGCCGCTCTGGAGCTGATGCGCCGGTTCCGGGCCAACAATCAGGCCCTGGACTGCGCCACCCTGCTGCGTCTGGCGTCTGAGCGGGGCGAGGAGCGCAAGTGTCACTGCGACCGGATGGTATACGAGGCGGTGGAGCTGCTGGAGGAACAGCTGGAGAAAAAGTAAGTACGCAAAAAGGGGCCCGGCCTGTGAAACAGGCCGGGCCCCTTTTTGTGGTTTAGTTCAGCGTGAGCGTGATGGGGGTGTCCAACGTGGAGGTGTGATAATCCAGGATCTCCAGCTCCACCTGGTCGAAGGGATAATCTTTCAGGGGAACGGACTCCTCAAAGATGCCCTCTATCTCATCCCCGTTTTCGTCCAGGGCAATGGTGTGGGATGCCATGCTGAAGTGGTGCTCGCTCCCGTCGGGGGAGCGGTAGATGGGGCCTACCACCTGGCGGAACACCATGCCGTCTGCCAGGGTGGGAGCCCGGAAGGTGAGGGTGGGGATGCCGTCGATCTCCTCGATGCGGGCCAGGGTAGTGCCGTCGGGCAGGGGGTCGGTGCGGCCGGTGGTCAGATCCACCGTGACCCAGTGCTCCTCCTTGTCTTGCCAGATGGCCCCTTCGATGTGGAGGGTCAGGTGCTGGGCGTCCTCAAAATAGCTGCTCTCGAAGCGGTAGGAGGTGACCCGGGGGGTACCGCCGTCGCCGTGGGCGATGAGCCCCCGGGGCCGGTCGTAGCGCACCCCCTTGTCGTCCTCCAGCCAGCAGTCCAGGCTGTGGAGCTGGGCGGTGTTGGCTTCGTCCTCCTGGATGTCCACCCGGACGTGGGTGGGGTAGACCTCCAGCCCCACCACCTTCAGCTGCTGGCCGTCCAGGGTGAAGGGCTGGTCCAGGGTAATCTGGCTGCCCTGGCTGGTATAGTTGGGATCAAAGCGCAGGGTGAAGGAGAAGGTGGCCACCGCGTCCGGCTCGGCGGGGGCATCGGCCCACAGGCCGGAGTCCGCCGATGGAGCGGCGGCTTCGGTATCGTCTTCCGCCCACACCTTGTAGTCCAGGATCAGGGTATCAGGCACGTCTTCCTCCTGGAAGTCAATGGAGATTCGCCGCAGCTCCTTGGGGTCGCTGGGAGTCTGGGGGAAGGAGAGACTGGCCTGGGCCTGCTGGCCGTCGGCCGTATAGACATCCCCGGAGCCATCTAGCTGGGAATAGCGGTCGCTGCTCAGGGAGAAAAAGACATTGACCTGCTTCTGGTCCACGATGAGATATTCCACCGACATGGTCACGCCGCCGTCGGTCTGGCTCTGTACCACCCGCTGGACGTATTCGTGCTCAATGGCTGCCTTCAGGCTGGGGGAAAAGGCCACGGCGGCGGTAAGGCCCTTCAGAATGGGAATGTTGGAGCAGGCCATGGCAAAGGGGGTGGCCACGTTGACCAGCAGCACAAAGACGGCAAACATGGCGGCCACGCTGCCCGCAGGGGCGGCGATCCAGCGGCTCAACCGGCGGCGCCGGCGTCTGGCCCTGGCCCGGGGCAGGGCGGACTCCAGCTTGGGGGGCGTCTGCTCCAGCTCGTCCAGGAGCAGGCGGTATTCTTCCATACGGTCCATGATCTAAGCCTCCTCGCTCAGTTCCAGTTTCAGCAGGGACAGGGCTTTGCGCTGCCGGGTGGAGACGGTGCCCGGCGGGATCTCCAGGGCCTCTGCCGTCTCCGCCAGGGTGAGGCCCTGGAAGTAGCGCAGGATGATGACCGCCCGCAGGTCGTGGGGCAGGCGGCGGATGGCCTCCTTCAGCGGCAGGTTGTCATAGGCCTCTGCCGGAGTCTCGGGCAGCTCCTCCACCGCCAGCTCCCGTTTGCGGCGGCGCAGTTCGGCGTTGCAGGCGTTGATGAGGATGCGGGTGAGCCAGGTATTGAAATGTTCCGGCTGGCGCAGCCGCTTATAGTGCAGCAGCCCCAGATAGATGGCCTCGTCCACCGCGTCCAGGGCGTAGGCCTCGCTGCCCAGGTAGAGATAGGCGGTGCGGTACAGCCGAGGCTTCAGGGCCTCGGTACGGGTTGCAAATTCCTGTTCGGTCAAGGGTGGCGCCCCCCTTTCTGCCTGTTAGAGTATTTGGCGGGCCCTTTTCATTGCGCGCCGCGAAAAAATCAGCCGCGCCGCAGAAATCATTTGCGGCGCGGCTGTTGTCATGCGTTCACCAGAGCCTGAGCGTTTTGGAGATAGCGCTGGACCACGTAGTAGAGCTCCCCCTTGGGCAGGCTCTCCGGCGACAGGTCCCGGAAGTCGGTGAGGGGGCAGATCCGCTGCCCCATGGCCTGGGCCAGGGGGTCCAGAGCGTCGGCCTCCTCCTGGCTTACTCCGCCGGACTGGATGAGGCTTTCGGTCTGTTCCAGCTCGGAGAACATATTCCACAGGATCACCAGCCGCTTCCGGTGGTAGTCGGCCTCCTCCGGGGACTGATGCTGGGTGAACTGGGCGGCCTCATGGTACACCATGTGGAACTGGGAGAGCAGCTCGCTGAACAGGGCCGGGTCTACCGGCTGGCGGAGGCTGCGGCGGATGACCTCCCAGTAGTACGCCTGGAGCCGGTAGAGTTCCTGGAAATTCCGGCGGAACTGGGGCTCCTTCCGGTTGGGCAGCAGGAAGGTGTTGACCACCAGTACCAGGGCAACCGCCATGGCCAGATACATGAGCCGCAGGCCGATGGCCTCTGTCTCCTGCACCGTCAAAGTGGCCATGGTGAGGGCGAAGGAGGTGGAGAAGATGGGATGGACCCAGGTGCCTGGGGTGCAGCAGTACATCAGGGAGATCATAATGAGGGAGAACACGAAGATCCCCGGCAGGCCGGGCAGCCAGGGGTAGACCAGGTGAACCACCACGCAGCCGATGGCGGTACCCACAGGGCGGGTGACCATCCGGTGGGCGCTCTCCTCATAGCTGGGCTGGAGGAGCAGAAAGGCGTGGAGGGGGAACCAGTAGGTATGTTCAAACTCCCACAGAAAGCTGACGGTGGTGCTGATGGTCATGACCACTGCCAGCCGCAGGGCGAAGCGGAACTCGAACCGGGCGGGGGAGAACCGCTGGCACAGGCTGCTCCAGGTCGCCCGCCAGGGCACTTTTCGGAAGAGTGGGTCGTGCTGGGCGTGGAAAGACTCCCGGCACAGGAGCAGCAGGGTGTGGAGCACGCTGCGGTAGAAAATGCGCAGCCGTCCCTGGGGCAGGTCGGTTTGATCCAGAAGTACCTGGATGCGATTGGCCAGCCGCTGCCGGGCGGCAGGCTCCCACGCGCTTTGCAGCTGCCGTACCACGTCGGCCAGGGTGTGCATGGTGTGGGGGAAAGCCGGAGTGTTTTTGGCATCCTGCCAGGAGGGACCGTCGGCCACCAGATAGGAGGCCCGCTGGAAGAGCAGGGCCAGCAGATGGTAGCACCGCTTCTGCTGGTCGGGCAGCTGGAGCAGGTGCCGCCGGTCGTAGCCCTTCCGGTGGAAGGTGCGGGCCAGGTCGTAGAGATCCTTCCCGGCGGCTTTCTCGTCCCCGTCGTCGGCCAGACCGTCCAGCAGGTCGGCCAGTCGCAGCAGGCTGGAGGAGATCTGTCCCGCCGGATCGGAGGCGATGTGGGTCAACTTGGCATTGATGAGCAGGGCGATCACCAGCAGGGCGCAGCAGAAGCCAACCGCCACCAGCTGGGTGGGCAGCTGCTCCAGCGTGGGGGGCCGCAGCTCCAGAAAGACGAAGGTCATGGCGTAGCCCATATGGCCCTTGGGGGTAAACTGGCTGCATTTCCAGAATACCAGGAAGAAGGGGACGACGAAGTTCAGAATGGCGCACAGCCACACGGTGAGGGAGGCGGCGAAGGCCAGCAGACACAGCAGCAGGGACATGAGGCACATGGCCACATAGTCCTCCAGCCGGTTGGCCTCCTTCCGGCGCAGCTGGAACAGGGTGGTGGAGCAGGAGACCACCATGGCGTAGGTGCTGCCGAAGATCCAGGTCACCAGCAGGAACTGGACCACGTAGAACAATATGGTGGAAAAGGCCCCCTTCCACCGGCGCCAGAACAGCGCCGGGAAGCCCTTGATGCCGGGACCCACGGCCAAAACACACGCCCCCAGTCGAAATTGATTGCTTATCTAACATTATAGGGGTAACCTGGTGGTAAGCGCAAGGGGCGGGAGAAAATTTTGTAGAACCGTGGGAATTGAAAAAGAAGGGCGGCCATTATATAATGAGCGGGATCATAATCAAACTTTGGAGGTATGCCCTTGGATCCCCTGGAACAGCTCCCCATCCCGCTGCTGCAATGGTACCGGGAAAACGCCCGGGTACTGCCCTGGCGCAGCGATCCCACCCCCTACCACGTGTGGATCAGCGAGATCATGCTTCAACAGACCCGGGTGGCGGCGGTGCTGGAGTACTACCGCCGCTTCCTGGAGCAACTGCCCACCGTGGCCGATCTGGCGGCGGTGGAGGAGGACAAGCTCATGAAGCTGTGGCAGGGGCTGGGCTATTACAACCGGGCCCGCAACCTGCAAAAAGCGGCCCGCCAGATCATGGAGGATCACGGCGGCATCTTTCCCGACACCTATGAGTCCATCCACGACCTGGCAGGCATCGGCGACTATACCGCCGGAGCCATCTCATCCATCGCCTTCGGCCTGCCCGAGCCGGCGGTGGACGGCAACGTGCTGCGAGTGGTGGCCCGCATCACCGGGGATAATAGCGACATTATGAAGCCGGACACCAAGGCCCGGATGGGTCAGGCCCTGAAACGGGTGATGCCGGTGGATGCCCCCGGGGACTTCAACCAGGCCCTGATGGAGCTGGGCGCCACCGTATGCCTGCCCAACGGCGCCCCTCTGTGCGACCAGTGTCCCGCCAAAGAGTTCTGCGCGGCCCGTTTGACGGAGCGCACCGGAGAGCTGCCAGTAAAGGCGGCCAAAAAGGCCCGGCGGGTGGAGGAGCGGACGGTGTTCCTCATTTTCCGGGACAAGGCGGTGGCCCTCCGGCGGCGAAAGAGCCGAGGCCTGCTGGCGGGGCTGTGGGAGTACCCCAACGAGCTGTCCCCCGCCCCCTGTCCGGTGGAGGCCCTCTCCCTGGAGCAGGGACCTTCCGGCAAGCACATTTTTTCCCATATTGAATGGCATATGAAGGCCGTGCTGGTCCAGGCGGCCGACGACACCCTGCCCGAGGGCTGGGTGTGGGCCACCCTGGAGGAACTGGACCGGGATTACGCCGTGCCCAACGCCTTTCAGGCCTTTCAGCCTGCGGTGGAGGGGCGGCTCAAAGGAGAAGGAGAGGAACCATGGCAAAGCTGTATTTCCGGTATGGAGTGATGGGCTCCAGCAAGACCGCCAACGCCCTGATGGTGCGCTACAACTACGAGGAGCGGGGCCAGGACGCCCTGTTGGTGAAGCCTGCCATCGACCAGCGGGACGGGGCCCGGTTCGTGGCCTCCCGGGCGGGGCTGAGCCACGACTGCATCTATTTTTCCGATCTGATGGAGATGACTCCCCGGGAGCTGAAGCCCTACGCCTGCATCATCGTGGATGAGGCCCAGTTCCTTACCCGGGATGAGGTGCGCTACCTCACCGACCTGGTGGACGATTGGAATATCCCGGTGATCTGCTACGGTCTGCGTACCGACTTCAAGGGGGACCTGTTCCCCGGCTCGGCGGAGCTGCTGGCCAGCGCCGATGTGATCGAGGAGGTCAAGACCATCTGCTGGTGCGGCAAAAAGGCCCTGTGCAACGCCCGCTTTGATGAACACGGAAATGTACTCAAGGAGGGCGAGCAGGTGGTGCTGGGGGCCAACGACCAGTACATCGGCCTGTGCCGCAAGCACTGGAAAGAGGGCAATCTGGGCCCCAAGCAGAAGTAAGTCCAAGAAAAGCGGAAAGGAACCATGGAAATGATCTGTAATCTCTGCCCCCGGAAGTGCGGGGCGGTGCGTACGGCCGACCGGGGGGAGGGCCGCTGCCGGATGCCAGAGGCTCCGGTGGTGGCCCGGGCGGCCCTCCATATGTGGGAGGAGCCCCCCATCTCGGGCACAAAGGGCTCGGGTACCGTGTTTTTCTCCGGCTGCTCCCTGGGGTGCGTCTTCTGCCAGAACGAGCAGATCAGCCACCAGGACTTCGGGAAGCCCATCACGGTAGACCGGCTGCGGGCCATCTTCTTTGAGCTCATCGACCAGGGCGCCCACAACATCAATCTGGTGAATCCCACCCACTACGCCCATGTGGTGCGCTCGGCTCTTGAGGAGCCTCTGCCGGTGCCGGTGGTGTACAATTCTGGCGGCTATGACCGGGTGGAGACCCTGAAAGCCCTGGAGGGGAAGATCCAGATCTACCTGCCCGACTACAAATACCGCACCAGTGACTACGCCGGGCGCTACTCCGATGCCCCCGACTATCCGGAGGCGGCGGAGGCCGCCATTCTGGAGATGTTCCGCCAGACCGGCCCCGTCCGCTATGAGGACGGGCTGCTGAAGCAGGGAGTGGTCATCCGCCACCTGCTGCTCCCCGGCAAGCTGGCCGAGGCCAAGCGGGTGATGGACTGGGTGGCGGAGCATTTCGAGCCGGGCCAGGTGCTCTTCTCCTTCATGAGCCAGTACATCCCCTGGGGGCGGGCGGCGGACTATCCGGAGATCAACCGCCGGGTTCGCCCCTCAGAGGTGCGGGCGGCGGAGGCCTATATGGCGGACCTGGGCCTGGAGGGCTTTACCCAGGGGACGGAGGCCGCCCAGGCGGAATATATCCCGCCCTTCGATCTCACTGGCGTTTAAGAAATCTGCGTCCCAAAGGGGCGGGCCAATGGCCCGCCCCTTTTCCTGTCAAATGGGACAACCTCCCCGCATAAGCATACACACAAGGGAGGTCGAGGCCATGGAGCGCAACCGAAAACGGGAGGGACTGCTGGAAAAGACGGCGGAGGTGCTGGATCTGCCGGGGGACGTGGTGGCCGGTCTGCCCCTGCTGGAGCTCACCGGCAGCCGGGAGCTGCGGATGGAGAACCACAAGGGCATTCTGGCCTACGGCAGCGAGGAGATCCACATCTCCGGCGGCAAGATGGTGGTCAAGGTGCGGGGTACCGACCTGGAATTGAAGGCCATGAACGCCAGCCAGCTGCTCATCACCGGCGACATTGCCGCCATTGAACTGAACTGAGAGAGGAGGTGGAGGGATGCTGCGGCGGTTGGTCAATGTCCTACGGGGCAATGTGCGCCTGGAGGTGGAGGGCGCCTTTCCCGAGCGGTTTCTCAATCTGTGTGCCCAGCGGGGCATTTTGTTCTGGAATGTGGAGTGGCTGGAGACCACCCGGCTGCGGCTCACCGTCACCCGCCTGGGCAGCCGGCAGGCCATGGAGCTGGGGGAGCGGGTGCTGTGTACCGTCACCCCGGCGGCCCGGTCGGGGGTCCCCTTTTTTCTGGCCCGGTTCAGAACCCGGTACGCCTTCTGGGTGGGGCTGGCCCTGTCCCTGGCGGCGGTGTGCGTTCTCTCTACCTTCATCCTCACCATTGAGGTGAAGGGAAACACCACCGTGTCCACCGCTCAGATTCTCACCGAGCTGCGGCGGCAGGGGCTGAGCATCGGTACCTTCGGCCCCGGCCTGGACGAGCGGACGGTGGGCAACAAGGTGTTGCTCCAGATCCCGGAGCTGTCCTGGCTGTCCATCAACCTCTACGGTACCCGGGCGGAGGTGCTGGTACGGGAGGCGGTGAAGGCCCCGGAGGTGGTGGATGCCAGTGAGTACGGCAGCGTGGTGGCCCGGGCCTCGGGGATCATCACCAAGGTGGAGGCCCTCACCGGTGAGGCGGTGGTGAAGGTGGGGGACACGGTGCTGGAGGGGGAGCCCCTCATCTCGGGTACCATCCACCTGGAGGGCCCGGCCTACAGCGAGACCCCGGAGATCGGCCAGATCCAGACCCGGGCCTCCGGCCGGGTGTATGCCCGTACCTGGCGCACCTTTGCTGCTCAGCTTCCCCTGGAGGCCCAGGTCAAGCAGTACACCGGGGAGGAGGACAGTGTGTGGTCGGTGACGGTGCTGGGGCGGCGGCTCGAATTTTTCGGAAAGGGTGGAATTTCTTTTAACAGGTATGATAAAATAAGCCGTACCTGGACCCTGACCCTGCCCGGCGGCCGGGAGATGCCCCTGGCCGTGCAGCGGGAGACCTGCCGGGCCTATGAGACCGAGACCCTGGCGGTGGAGCCGGACGCGGCTCAGGCCATGCTGAAGGAGCGCCTGCTGGAGGCGCTGGAAGAAGCAGTGGGGGAGGGCGAGATCGTCAGCACCGATTATACCGTGGAGCAGAAAGACGGGATGCTGACCATGACCCTCCAGGCAGAGTGCCGGGAAGAGATCGGGAAATTCGTGCCCGATCCCACTACACAAGAAAACGAGGCCGATCCATGATAGAACAGACCATCAATATCGAGCGGATGGAGGACGTGGTAGACGTCTTTGGATCCTTTGACGAGAATATCAAGCTGGTGGAGCATGAGCTGGACGTGACGGTGGTGAGCCGGGACGACCAGCTGAAGGTCTCCGGCGAGGCGGAGAACGTGATGCACGCCGTCAAAGCCATCGAGGGCCTGCTGGGCCTGGCGGGCCGGAAGGAGACCATCACCGAGCAGAACGTCCGCTACATCATCAATCTGGTGAAGGCGGGCAACGAGTCCCACATCAACGACATCGCCCGGGACGTCCTGTGCGTCACCGCCAAGGGCAAGCCCATCAAGGCAAAGACCCTGGGCCAGAAGCGGTATGTGGACGCCATCAAGAAGAATACCATCACTTTGGGCATCGGCCCGGCGGGCACCGGCAAGACCTATCTGGCGGTGGCCGCCGCCGTGGCTGCCTTCCGGGACAAGCAGGTCAACCGCATCATCCTGACCCGGCCCGCTGTGGAGGCGGGTGAGCGGCTGGGCTTCCTGCCCGGCGATTTGCAGAGCAAGGTAGACCCCTACCTGCGGCCCCTGTACGACGCCCTCTTTGAGATGCTGGGCCCTGAGACCTACCAGAAGTACCTGGAGCGGGGCAACATCGAGGTGGCCCCGCTGGCCTATATGAGAGGCCGTACCCTGGACGACTCCTTCATCATTCTGGACGAGGCCCAGAACACCAGCCGGGAGCAGATGAAGATGTTCCTGACCCGTCTGGGCTTCGGCTCCAAGATCGTCATTACCGGCGATATCACCCAGATCGACCTGCCCCGGGACACCGTGTCCGGCCTGAAGGAGGCCATGCGGGTGCTGGACGGGGTGGAGGATATCGCCATCTGCAAGCTCAACGAGTCCGACGTGGTGCGCCACGTCATCGTTCAGCGGATCATCAAGGCCTACGAGGCCGATGAGAACCGCCGGGCTAAGAAGGAGAAGAAAGCATGAACCACGAGATCATCATTGAGACCGAGGTAGACGGAGCGGAGGAGTACGCCGACCTGCTGCGGCAGGTGATTCCCACTGCCCTGGCTGCCGAGGGAGTGGACGTGCCCTGCGAGGTGGACGTGCTGTTCACCGACGACGAGGGTATCCACCAGATCAACCTGGAGCAGCGTGAGGTGGACCGGCCCACCGACGTGCTCTCCTTCCCCATGTTTGACCTTCAGCCCGGGGAGCACCCCACCCGGGAGGACGCCGACCCCGGCGCCGACCTGGTGCCTCTGGGAGATATGGTGATTTCCCTGGAGCGGGCAAAGGCCCAGGGGGAGGAGTTCGGCCACGGCACCCGCCGGGAGGTGGCCTACCTGGCCGTCCACTCGGTGCTCCATCTGCTGGGATACGACCATATGGACGAGGGCCCCATGAAGGCCCAGATGCGGGCGCGTGAGGAGGCCATTCTGGAGCAGTTGGGGATCACCAGAGAACTGGAGGGGTAACCATGCGGTTCGGCTATATTGTCGGTGGAGGAATTCTCTCCATCGCCCTCTTTTATCTCATCCTTATGGTGCTGAGCGGCCTGGGCGGAGGAAACGGCCTGCTTGAACTGGTCATGATGTCTATCCTCATGGCTCTGCCGGGCATCGTTGTGGGTGCCGCTGCGGCCGAGCGGGAAAAGCTTGCGAAAGAGCACGCCGAGCTGAAAGCGGAGCTCTCCGCCATTCGCGCCCTGCTGGAAAAGCAGGACAAACCGTAAATTATGCGGAATGTGAAAAAAGACCGCATGTAAATTAAATTGCTCAAGAAAGTTGAGGATTACCTATGGAAATCAAAAAATCCGGAATGATCAGCATTGTGGGACGGCCCAACGTGGGCAAGTCCACCCTGACCAACGCCCTGGTGGGCGAAAAGATCGCCATCGTCTCCAACAAGCCTCAGACCACCCGCAACCGCATCAGCGCTGTGGTCAACCGGGGGGAGTGCCAGTATGTCTTTTTGGACACCCCCGGCCTTCACAAGGCCCGCACCCGGCTGGGCGACTACATGGTGAAGGTGGTCAAGGAGAGCGTGGCCGATGTGGACGCCATCCTGCTGCTGGTGGAGCCCATCCCCCACATCGGCGGCCCCGAGGCCGAGCTCATCGCCCGCATCAAGCAGCTGGGCGTGCCCTCCATCCTGGTCATCAACAAGATGGACACGGTGGAGAAGTCCGACCTGCTGGCGGTGATGCAGACCTACGGCCAGGCCCACGACTTCAACGCCATCCTGCCCATCTCCGCCAAGCAGAACGAGGGCGTAAGTGAGCTGCTGGATCTGCTGGCCGAGTTCCTGCCCGAGGGCCCCCAGCTCTTCCCCGACGACATGGTCACCGACCAGCCCGAGCGGCAGGTGTGCGCCGAGATCATCCGGGAGAAGCTGCTCCTGTGCCTGGACAAGGAGATCCCCCACGGCACCGCCGTGGAGATCACCCGCTTCTCTGAGCGGGACAACGAGATCATCGACCTGGATGCCACCATCTATTGTGAGAAGGCCAGCCACAAGGGCATCATCATCGGCAAGGGGGGCGCCATGCTCAAGAAGATCTCCACCCTGGCCCGCACCGACATTGAGGCCTTTATGGGCACCAAGGTGTTCCTCCAGACCTGGGTGAAGGTCAAGGAGGGCTGGAGAGACAACCTGAATCTCATCCACAACTTCGGCTACCGGGACGAGTAAGATGCACATAGCCACACAGGGCCTGGTGCTGCGGGAGGTCAACTACAAGGAGTCCGACAAGATCCTTACCGTCCTCACCGCCGAGGGGGGCAAGCGCACCGTCAAGGCCCGGGGCTGCCGGAAGAAGAACAGCCCCCTGGCGGCCTCCGCCCAGCTGCTGGTCTACTCCGACATGACCCTGTTCCTCTACCAGGACCGGATTACCCTCAACGAGGCCGAGTCCATCCGGCAGTTCTGGCACGTCAAATCTGACGTGGAGCTGCTGGCCCTGGCCTCCTACTTTGCCGAGGTGATGGAGACGGTATCGGTGGAGGGACGGCCCGACCCGGCCGCCATGTCCCTGATTCTGAACAGCCTCCACGCCCTGGACAAGCTGAACAAGCCCCAGGTGCTGGTGAAGGCGACCTACGAGATGAAACTCATGTGCCTGGAGGGCTATGAGCCCCTGGCAGACGCCTGTGCCGTATGCGGCAGGCCCGACCCGGAAAAGCCCATGCTCCACCTGGCGGAGGGCGTGCTCCACTGCGCCTCCTGCAAGGAGGAGGTGGGGGAGGGCCCCTCTATGCCCCTGACTGAGGGGGCTCTGGCTGCCCTGCGGCACATCCTTTACGGCGACCCCAAGCGACTTTTCTCCTTTCAACTGGATCAAAAGGGGCTGGATTGCCTGGCCCGGGTGTGCGAGGGCTTCCTGCGCACCCAGCTGGACCGGGGGTTCCGCACCCTGGATTTTTATCATGAACTGAAAGCGGGGATGTAAGATGGAACTGTATGTGGCAGACGCCTTTACCACCGTGCGCTTTTCCGGCAACCAGGCCGGCGTGGCTCTCCTGGGGGAGGGGGACTTTCCGGAAGAATCCCTGATGCGGGCTCTGGCCGGAGAGCTGAAGCACTCTGAGACCGCCTTTGTCCGCCGGACCGGGGACAAGGCCTTCCATATCCGCTATTTCACCCCGGCGGAGGAGGTGGACCTGTGCGGCCACGCCACCATCGCCGCCTTCACCGTCCTGCGGGATACCGGGGCCATTGTCCCTGGGGATTATGCCCTCCATACCCGCTCCGGAGATCTGGAGATCGGGGTGGGAGCGGACGCGGTGTGGATGGATATGGCCCCGCCCACCGACGGACGCACCTTCTCGGAGGAGGAGCAGCAGGCGCTGTATGCCGCCTATGGCCTGTCCCTGGCCGATCGGCCGGAGGGGCTGGAGCCCCAGGCGGTGAGCACCGGCCTTATGGATATCCTGCTGCCGGTGCGTGACCTGGAGACCCTGGACCGGGCGGTCCAGAACGAGGCTGAGGTCACCCGCCTGTCGGAGCACTACGATGTGGTGGGCGTGCATATGTTCTGCCCTAACACTCCGGACGCCTTTGCCCACTGCCGGAACTTTGCGCCCCTGTACGCCATTCCGGAGGAGGCGGCCACCGGCACCTCCAACGGAGCGCTGACCTACTACCTGTTCCGCCGGGGCCTGATCCAGGCCGGGGCGGACAACCGCTTTGTTCAGGGGGAGAAGATGGGCAAGCCCTCCGAGATCCTGAGCCGCATCACCGAGGATAACGGTGGTGTGAAGGTACGGGTGGGAGGCCGGGCCCTCATCACCCTGAAATGTGAACTGATGGGATAAAACAGACGGGGCCGGCCAGGTGTCCGACCCCGTGCATATGATACGATTTGGAGAACCTAAATGACCGATTTATTTGAAAAATCCATTCAGACCCTGGAGCTGCCCCGGGTGCTGGAGCGTCTGGCCGACCAGGCGGTGACCGAGGAGGGCAAGGAGCGCTGCCTGGCCCTGCGGCCCATGACCGATCGGGACGACGTGCAGCGGGCCCTGGATGAGACCACCGCCGCGGTGAACATGACCACCCTGCGGGGCTCCCCCTCCTTCTCCGGCGTGCGGCCGGTGGGGGCCTCCCTCCAGCGGGCCAATATGGGGGGCGCCCTCAATACCCGGGAGCTGCTGGACATCGCTGCCGTCCTGCGGGCGGCCCGCTCCGCCAAGGAGTACGGCGAGGGCGAGGGGGACCGGTCCAAGAGCTGCATTGACCACCTGTTCCGCTCCCTCACCTCCAACCGCTTCCTGGAGGAGCGCATCACCGGCGCCATCGTGGGAGAGGATGAGATCGCCGATGCCGCCAGCCCGGAGCTGGCCTCCATCCGGCGGCACATCCGGGCCACCGCCTCCAAGGTGCGGGATATCCTGAACCGGCTGATCTCCTCCAACCAGTCCAAGTACCTCCAGGAGTCCATCATCACCCAGCGCAACGACCGCTACGTGGTGCCCGTCAAGTCGGAGCACAAGAACGACGTACCTGGTCTGGTCCACGATGTGTCCTCCTCCGGCTCCACCTTCTTCATCGAGCCCATGGGAGTGGTGAAGGCCAACAACGAGCTGCGGGAGCTCCAGGCCAAGGAGGAGAAGGAGATCGAGCGCATCCTGGCGGAGCTGTCCGCCCAGTGCGCCCAGTACAAGGAGGACATCAGTCAGGACTACGACCTGCTGGTCATCCTGGACGTGATCTTTGCCCGGGCCCGGCTGGCCTACCGCATGCGGGCCGCCGCCCCCCGCCTGTCCGATCAGGGCCTCTACCTGCGCAAGGCCCGCCACCCCCTGCTGGACCCGGACAAGGCGGTGGCCAACGACCTGATGCTGGGAGAGAACTTCGACACTCTGGTCATCACCGGCCCCAACACCGGCGGTAAGACGGTCACCCTCAAGACCATCGGTCTGCTGACCCTGATGGCCCAGTGTGGCCTCCACATCCCCGTGGGGGACGACAGCTGTGTAAAAGTCTTTGACCGGGTGCTGTCCGACATCGGCGATGAACAGTCCATTGCCCAGAACTTATCCACATTTTCATCCCACATGGTGAACATTGTTGGGATTTTGAACGAGGCGGACGACCGCACCCTCATCCTCTTCGATGAGCTGGGGGCGGGCACCGACCCCATCGAGGGCGCCGCTCTGGCCGCCGCCATTATCGAATCCGCCCGGGAGATGGGGGCTCTGGTGGCCGCCACCACCCACTATGCCGAGCTGAAGGTGTATGCCATGACCACCCCGGGGGTGGAGAACGCCTCCTGCGAGTTCAATGTGGACTCCCTGGCGCCCACCTAT
Organism: Flavonifractor sp. AGMB03687; assembly: GCF_017811815.1. Lineage (GTDB taxonomy): Bacteria > Bacillota > Clostridia > Oscillospirales > Oscillospiraceae > Flavonifractor. Next base: position 148,983 of record NZ_JADKZI010000003.1, on the reverse strand, counting down.
CGGCTGCTCATCGGCATCCCCGGCAAGTCCAACGCCTTCGCTATCTCGGAGCGGCTGGGCCTGCCCAAGTCCATCATCCAGAAGGCCGCCGCCCGCATTGACGCGGAGAATGTCCGCTTTGAGGACGTGCTCACCCAGCTGGACGAGCAGCGCCAGGAGATGGAGCGGGAAAAAGAGGCTGCCGCCAAGCTGCGTCGGGAGATGGAGGAGACCGCCAAGGCCTCCCGGGAGTACAAGGCCCAGATGGACCAGCAGCGCCAGAAGGCGGTAGAGAAGGCCCAGGCGGAGGCCCGTGCCATCCTGGACGAGGCCAGAGACACCGCCGACCAGGTGTTCAAGGAGCTGAACGAGATGCGCCGCCGCCAGCGGAAGGAAGAGGACTGGCAGCGGATCAACGACGAGCGGGCGGGCCTGCGCCACCGCCTCAACGAGGCGGAGGGCAAGTTGGGTCAGCGGCCCGAGGCTCCTGTGCCGCCGCCCACCCGTCCCGCCCAGAAGGGCGACACGGTGGAGCTGGTGAAGATGGGTACTCAGGCTACGGTGCTCTCTGTCAACAAGGACGGCTCTCTCCAGCTCCAGGCCGGCATCCTGAAGATCACCGCCAAGCAGGACGAGGTCCGGGTGGTGGAGGGCGAGAGCGTCAAGGCCGCCAAGAAGGTGGTGGCCCGGGCCGAGCACAAGCTGCGCTCTCTGGGTGCCTCTCCCGAGGTGGACCTGCGGGGCATGATGACCGACGAGGCCATCGGTGCCCTGGACCTCTTCCTGGACAACGCAGTGCTGGGCAAGCTCAACGAGGTGCGCATCATCCACGGCAAGGGCACCGGCGCGGTGCGCAAGGCGGTGCGGGAGCATCTCAAGCGCAGCCGCTATGTGAAGTCCTTCCGCCCCGGCCGCTACGGCGAGGGCGAGGACGGTGTGACCATTGCCGAACTGCGCTGACGGGGCTTTCCTTCGGGAATAGAAGCAAAGACAGGCTGTTCGTCATTCAAAACAGATTCTTGCGCGGATTTTGTGCATTTTGTCATTGACGGTTTGGGATAAATTTGCTATCCTATTATACGAAGTATGCGAATGCATCTTGGGGGGAATCGCTATGTATATGAAAGAGGCAGTTGTGAACAACCAGGTCGGCCTGCACGCGAGACCGGCTACGTTCTTCATTCAGAAAGCCAATGAGTTCAAGAGCTCTATTTGGGTGGAGAAGGACGAGCGGAGAGTCAACGCCAAGAGCCTGCTGGGTGTGCTTTCTCTGGGAATCGTCAAGGGGACTTCCATCAACCTCATTGCAGACGGCCCCGATGAGAAGGAAGCCGTTGAGGCTCTGATTGAGCTGATCTCTTCCAACTTCTCCGAGTAAGCGACCAACGCGAGAGAAAAAAGCGCCGCATCAGCGGCGCTTTTTTTGATAATGGGGGGTGTGGACCGTGAAACCATCCGTGACGCCCAAGCCACAGAGACGAAGCGATCTGCGCATGCGCCTGGGGACCACCCTGTTCTGCCTGCGGCGGCGGGTCTTCTGGTACACCGGAGGTCTCCGCTTTGCGCGGTCCAGACCAGAACTGGAGCTGCCCCACCTGTGGGCGGAGCACCGCACCCCGCTGTTTCGTCCCCTGCGAGGGGAGGAGATGGCCCTGCAGCGCAACAAGCTCACCAATCTCCGGCTGGCCCTGGCCAGGCTGGACGGCCTGACTCTTTTGCCGGGGGAGACTCTGTCCTTCTGGCGGGCGGTGGGCAAGCCCACCCGGCGGAAGGGCTATGTGGAGGGAATGATCCTGCGCAACGGCCAGGTGGCTGCCGGTGTAGGCGGCGGCATGTGCCAGATGACCAATCTGATCTACTGGATGACCCTCCATACACCCCTGACGGTGACCGAGCGGTGGCGGCACGGCTATGATGTCTTCCCTGACTGCAGCCGTACCCAGCCCTTCGGCAGCGGAGCCACCTGCTTTTATAACTATATGGATCTGATGGTGCGCAACGACACGGAGTATACCTGGCGGCTTTCGCTCCGCCTTACCGACACCCATCTGGAAGGGGAGTGGCGGGCCGACGTCCCCTGCGACCGCAGGTATGAGGTGTACGAAAAGGAGCACTATATCCAGGGGGAGTACTGGGGCGGTTTTACCCGGCACAACACCCTGTACCGCAGGTGTTACACGCGGACGGGAGAACTGCTGGCGGACGAATATGTGGTGGAAAACCACGCCATGATGATGTATGACCCCATGCTGCCCGGCAATACCCCGGAGACCACGGCGGAAAGGAGGGCATGACGCCCCTCTATGACCTTCGATGAACTGAAAGAAAAAGCCCATGCCCCATCCCCCCAAAAGCGCGGGGCGCTTTTGGGGACCCCCAGGGGATGATTTGACATCCTCGGGGCAAGTGAATTGCCCCTGCGGCGAGGTTTGGCCGTTGGCCAAACACTCGGACGGCGCAGAGCGCCGGGTCGCTGCCGCTCCCAGCGGCAGGGCATCATAAGTCTGGCAAAGAGGAGGGTATGTTGCTTCTGTTATGACCTTCGACGAACTAAAAGAAAAAGCCCATGCCCTGCCGCTGAAGCCGGGCGTGTATATCATGCAGGACGCCAAAAATGTGGTCATCTACGTGGGCAAGGCCAAGGCCCTGAAGAACCGGGTGAGCCAGTACTTTGCCAACCTGGCCTCCCACACGGAAAAGACCCGTGCCATGGTGAGCCAGATCGACCACTTTGACGTCATTGTGGCCGATTCCGAGTTTGAGGCCCTGGTGCTGGAAAACTCCCTCATCAAGCGGCACCAGCCCCGGTACAACATCTTGCTGAAGGACGACAAGGGCTATCCCTACATCCGTCTGACGGTGAAGGAGGAGTACCCCAAGTTCTCCCTGGCCAACAAGGCGGCGGAGGACGGAGCCCGGTACTTCGGACCCTACGGCAGCCGGGGCAATACCCAGAATATCATCGACGCCCTGCGGGTAGCCTTGAAACTGCCCTCCTGCAACAAGAAGTTCCCCCGGGACATCGGCAAGGAGCGGCCCTGCCTCAATTACCACATGGGCCAGTGCGACGGCTACTGCCGGAAGGACATGGACCAGAGCCGCTACCGGGAGGCCATCGACCAGGCTGTCCGCCTGCTGGAGGGCAAGTTCCAGGAGGTGGGGGACGAGCTGAAGGCGGAGATGGAGCTGGCCGCCGAGGAACTGCGCTTTGAAAAGGCCGCTGAGCTGCGGGACCGCTATAAGGCCATCGAGCTGCTGGGCAAGCGGCAGAAGGTGGTGGCGGGCTCCCTGGCCGACACCGACGTGGTGGGCTTCCACAAGGGGGAGGCCACCAAGAGCTGCTTTGTGGTGCTCCACTTTGTGGAGGGCGAGCTGGCCGCCAAGGACTGGGACCTGATCGACACCCCCATGGAGGAGGAAACTGCGGACATTCTGTCCGCCCTGGTGCGCCAGTATTACGGCGGTCGGGGCAACCTGCCCCGGCAGATCCTGCTGCCCTGCGAGCTGGAGGACGAGGTGCCCCTGATGCGGATGCTGTCCGAGGATGCAGGCCGCAAGGTGGAGCTGGTCACCCCCCAGCGGGGAGCCAAAATGGACCTGATCCGTCTGGCCAACAAGAACGCGGTGGAGGAAGTGGAGCGCTGGACCACCCGGGAGGAGCGGCAGAGCAAGCTGATGGAGCTGCTGGGCAAGATGCTGGACCTGGAGGGGCCGCCCCGGCGCATCGAGTCCTACGACATCTCCAACCAGGGCGCCGACGACATTGTAGCCTCCATGGTGGTGTATGTGAACGCCCGGCCCCTGAAGCGGGATTACCGCCACTTCAAGCTGAAGGACATGGACGGCCCCGACGACTACGCCTCCATGGAACAGGTGCTGACGCGGCGGTTCAGGCGCTACCTGGACGGGGACGAGAAATTTGCGGACAAGCCCGACCTGCTGCTCATCGACGGCGGCGAGAACCACGCCAAGGTGGCGGTGAAGGTGCTGGAGGAGCTGGGACTATCCATTCCCATCTTTGGCATGGTGAAGGACGACCGCCACCGCACCCGGGCGCTGATTACCCCGGAGGGCCGGGAGATCGGCATCCAGGGCAACCAGGCTATCTTCTCCCTCATCGGCCAGATCCAGGAGGAGACCCACCGCTTTGCCATTGAGTTTCACCGCCAGCAGCAGAACCAGCGGGTCAAAGGCTCCGTGCTGGATCAGATCCCCGGGGTGGGAGAGAAGCGGCGGAGCGACCTGCTCAAGCACTTTAAGAGCATCAAGAAGATCAAGGAAGCCACCCAGGCCCAGCTGGCGGAGGTGGTCCCGAAAAACACCGCCCAGGCGGTTTACGACTATTTTCATCCGAAAGGGGAACAGCCCACATGAGAGTGATCACCGGAATCGCCCGTGGCCGGAAGCTGAAGGAGCTGCCCGGTCTGGAGACCCGGCCCACCACCGACAAGGTGAAGGAGTCGGTGTTCAACATCGTCCAGTTTGATATTGAGGGGCGGCAGGTGCTGGACCTGTTCGCCGGTACCGGCCAGATGGGCATTGAGGCCCTGTCCCGGGGCGCGGCCTTCTGCACCTTCGTGGACCTGCGCAAGGAGGCCGCCGCGGTGGTGCGGGAGAACCTGGCCCACACCAAGCTGGCGGAGAGCGCCAAGGTCATCCAGGGGGATTATATGGCCTTCCTCACCGGCTGCCGGGAAAAATTTGACCTGGTCTTCCTGGATCCGCCCTACAACAAGGGATTGTTGGAAAAGGCCCTGGAGACCATCGCCAAGATTGACATCATGACGGAAAATGGTATAATAGTCTGCGAAAGCGCCGCCGAAGCGGTGTTGCCGGAGCTGGAGGCCCCCTATGAGAAGGGCCGGGAGTACCGCTACGGCAAGATCAAGCTCACCCTTTACCACCGCGTCAACGGCAACAGGATGTGAGACCTTTATGAAGACTGCGATCTACCCCGGCAGCTTTGATCCCATTACGCTGGGGCACCTCAATATTATCAAGCGGGCGGCGGTCTGCTTTGACCGGCTCATCGTCTGCGTCATGGTGAATTCGGAAAAGGTGAACCGGGGCCTGTTCACCCCGGAGGAGCGGACCGAGCTCATCCGCAAGGTGGTGGCCAAGCTGCCCAATGTGGAGGTGGACTGTTCCTCCACGCTGCTGGCGGAGTACGCCCGGCAGAAAAAGGCGTGTACCCTGGTGAAGGGCCTGCGTGCGGTGTCCGACTATGAGAACGAGCTGCAGATGGCCCTCATCAACCGGAAACTCAATCCCAGGCTGGAGACCATGTTTTTGCCCTCCAGCGCCAAATATACCTATGTCAGCTCCAGCGTGGTCAAGGAAATGGCCCGCTACGGGGCGGATCTGTCGGACTTTGTGCCCCGCGAGATCATCGAGGACGTCCGGCAAAAAATCGAAAGCGGGAGGGATCGCTGATGGCTACCGGTGTGGAAGAACTGCTGGATATGCTCTATGAGATGATCGAAGAAGCGAAAAATATGCCGCTGAGCAGCGATAAATGTATTCTGGAGCGGGACAAGGCACTGGACCTGCTGGACGAGGTGCGGGGCCAGTTCCCCATGGAGCTCAATGAGGCCAAGAAGCTCATTGCAGCCCGCACCGACTATATCAACTCCGCCAAGCGGGAGGCCGAGCTCATCCGCAAGCAGGCGGAGGAGCAGGCCCGGCAGATGGTGTCGGAGAACGAGTTGCTGGCCCAGACCAAGCAGAAGGCCAACGAGATGATGCGCACCGCCGAGGAGCGCAGCCGTGACCTGCGCAAGGCGGCCAACGACTACTGTGAGGATGCCCTCCGCCGCACCGAGGAGGCGGTGGCCGAGGCTTACGACGAGATCAAGAAGTCACGTGCCCGGTTCCGGGCGGTGGCCGGTGGTGGCGGTGTGCCCCAGAACAGCCGCCAGCCCTATGACGCTGAGGCGGACGAATAAGAGCATAAAAAAGATCCCCTGCCTTACGGCAGGGGATCTTTTTTGCAAAAACAGGGGTTACAGGATCTCCAGTGCGGCCATGTGGCCTGCCCGCACCGCGTCGCCCATCTTGGCCACGTGGTCGCAGTCGCCCAGGGTACGCACCGGGATGCTGCCGGCCAGAGCCTTGATAGCCTCCACGGCGTCGCTGTTGGGCTTCATGCCCATGGAGTAGACGCAGGTGTCGGCGTTTAGGAAGCGCTCCTGGCCGTCCACCTCCACCCGTACGCCACCGCCCTCAAAGCCCAGGCACTTGGCGCCCAGCAGCTGGTGGATGCCCCGCTGGTCCATAGTCTCCAGCAGCGCGTTGCGGTAGTAGCCGAAGGTCTCGGCGGCCATCATCTTCTGCATCTCCACCACGGTGACGTCATGACCGGCAGAGGCCAGGTGGAGGCCCACCTCACAGCCCACCAGGCCGCCGCCCACCAGCACCACCTTGTGGCCGATCTTGTCCATGTTGTGGTAGACCGACAGGGCGTCCATGGCGCTCTCGATGCCAGGAATGGGGGGCGTGAAGGGGTGGCCGCCCACGGCGATGAGGATCACGTCGGGCTTGACCTCATCCAGCAGCGCCTGGGTCACGGTGGTGTTGAGCCGGATATCGGTGCCGGCCTCCTTGGCCTCCAGGATCAGCAGATTCTTGAAGTTGCGCAGATCCTCCTTGTCGCCGTCGGTGTCGGTGAAGTTCATGGTGCCGCCCAGCACACCGGTCTGCTCCACCAGCACCGCCTTGTGGCCCCGCTGGGCGCAGGTGATGGCGGCCTGAAGTCCGCCGGGGCCGCCGCCCACGATGAGCACCTTCCGGCTGGCCTGGGGCTTGGGCATCTGCTCGGGGTGGAAGAGGAAACCGGTGTTGGGATTGATGGCGCAGCGGCCCATGGAGGCGGGGGAGTAGATTTCATCCACCTGCTCCTTGGTCATACCCTTCTCCCACAGGGGCACGTCGGTCTTGTGCTCGCAGAAGCCGGGATAGCACTGGAAGCAGCGCACGCACCGGCGGATGTGGTCGGCCTGGCCGTTGAGGGCCTTGTTGGGGAACTCGGGGTCGGCAAAGCCCTGGCGGCCCAGCTCGATGAAGTCGGCCTTGCCCTCGGCCAGCACCTGCTCGCACAGTTCGGGGCTGTTGAAGCCGCCGATGACCGCCACCTTGGACTTGGTGACCGCCGCCTTCACCTTGGCGGCGAACTCCACGTTGTAGCCGTGGGGCTCCAGGAAGGAGGTAAAGGTGTGGGTCTGGCTGCCCGCCCACTTGAGGCCGTTGGAGATGTGGATGATGTCCGCCTTGCCGTCGATGCACTTGCAGAACTCCACGGTGTCCTCAATGGTCATGCCGCCGGGCACGCCGTCCTCGGCGGAGAAGCGCAGCTCCAGCACCATGTCCTCCCTGATACCCTCCCGGACGGCGTCCAGCAGCATGATGGGGAAGCGGGCCCGGTTCTCCATGGAGCCGCCGAATTCGTCGGTGCGGTGGTTGGTCCAGGGGGAGATGAACTGCTGCATGTTGAAGCCGTGGCCGCCGTGGACCAGCACGCCGTCAAAGCCGCACTCCCGGGCGTACCGGGCGATGTTGTAGTAGTCCTTGCAGATCTTCTCCATCATGGGCCGATCCAGGGCCTTGACCTCCACGCCGTCCTCCCGGACGTAGGCGTCGGGGCCCCAGGGGCTGTAGGGCGGATTGTGCTCAGCCCGGGCGCCCTCATGGCAGAACTCCAGGTAGCACAGAGCCCCGTGCTTCTTAATGCGGTCGGCGTACTCCTTCATGGCCTCAAAGTCGGGGCCCTCATACTTGGTGAAGTCCATGGGATGTACGTAGAACAGGGCGGTGCCCTCCTCGGCGTTGACCGGGTGCTCACCGGTGGACACGCAGGCAAAGCCGCCCTTGGCCCGGTCCTCCACCATGCGGTAGACATTTTCCTTCATTTCAGGGATGGTGAAAATGGAGTGGGCGAACATGGTGGGGGCGGCGATCAGCCGGTTTTTGTAGGTCTTGCCTCGGATGGTCAGAGGGGAGAATACATGGGGATAGGGATTCATGTGGATACTCCTTCCTGATGTTATTTTTTGTGAACTATTGCTTGTTTGGAATTGTAACATCTCTTGACAGTGGTACAAAATACATTATAATTATGTCTGTCATAACTTTAAGTGATATCTGGAAAGGAGCCCTGCTTGAACTACAACAAGCTGCGCTATTTTTATGAGGTCAGCTGTACGCTGAACCTGACCCGCGCCGCCCAAAACCTCTACATCAGCCAGCCCGCCCTCAGCAAGCACATTGCCGACCTGGAGCGGGACTTTGGGGTACCCCTCTTCATTCGCACCAACCGCAACCTGCTGCTGACCCAGGCGGGGGAGGTGCTGCGGGACGAGTGCCGCCGCATCTTTGACGGGGAGGAGAACCTTTACCGCAAGGTGCGCTCGGCGGCCACCCCCGAGGCGGGCAGTCTGTCCCTGGCCTTTATGGGCATCGGGGCGGCCTATCGGATCCCCGATCTGCTGTCCCAGTTCCACCAGCGCTATCCCCAGATCAGTGTCCAGACCAAGCGGCTGAACTGGAATCTGGTCTATGATGCGGTGGAGTCGGGGGCCTGCGATGTGGGGCTGAAGCTCTCCTCCTGTGAAACCTATCCGGAGCACATCGCCCGGCGGGTGCTGCGGGAGGACCGGGTGGCCGCCGTACTGCCCGCCGGGCATCCCCTGGCAGGGGAGCGCAGGATCTCCCTGAGCCAGCTGAAGGACGATCCCTTTCTCTTCCTGGACAAGGCCGAGTCCTCCATCCCCCACGACCATGCCATGCGGCTGTGCCGGGAGGCGGGCTTTACGCCCCGGGTGGCCGCGGTCTACCCCAATGTGGAGACCGTGGTCATGATGGTCCAGGCCGGGGCGGGTGTGTCCCTTCTGTCCTCCTTTGCCCCTCTCCAGGGCCTCACCGGCGTGGTGTGCATCCCGCTGACCGAAGCGCCCGCCATCTCCCTGGACCTGCTGTGGCGGAGCGACTCCCCCAACGAGGCCAGTCGGGTGTTTGTCTCCTTTGCCAGCGAGTTTCCCTGGCAGCTGGACAGCACGGGCGGGAACTGAAAATCCGGCGGCAGGAAGAGCTTTTAACATATTTACATAACACAATAAAATTGTGACTTTTTTAGCACCATACCACCAGGTATGGTGCTTTTTTTTGCGGAACGGAAACGAAAACAATTCGAACATTTGTTTTTGATGCAGAAAAGCACGAGTTTCACAGGAAAATGCGGGAGTTTTGTGGTTAAAAAAGAGTAAAAAACTATTGCAATTCCGTTACAGACCATTTATACTGAAGGGGACGGTGGAGCGAAATGGGGGAAAACCCCGCTCAAAACCACCAAAGTGGAGGGGAGTGAAGGGCGTGACCGGCACCTACGAGCATAGCATCGACGGCAAGGGACGCCTGTTCATTCCTGCAAAACTCCGGGAGGAGTTGGGGGTTACCTTCTATCTGGCCATGGGCGTGGACGCATGCCTGGCCATCTATCCCCAGTCCACCTGGGACAGGTTTACAGAAAAGTTTGCTTCTCTCCCCATGAGCCAGTCCAAGGCCATGCGGCCCCTCTTTGCCAACGCCGCCAAGTGCGAGCTGGACAGTCAGGGCCGTATCGTGGTACCCCAGAAGCTGCGCAAATACGCCGGTCTGGGCAAGGACGTGGTCATCATCGGCGTCAACGATCGGGCTGAGATCTGGAGCGCCGATGCCTGGCAGGCTCAGGAAGAGGAAGAGATGACGCCGGAGAAGATGTCCGCTTGTATGGAGATGTTGGGGTTCTGAGATGAGTGAAGCAGGTTTTTCCCACAAGCCGGTTTTGCTGGCAGAATGTATCGAGGCCCTGAACATCCGGTCGGACGGTATCTATCTGGACGGTACCCTGGGCCGAGCGGGCCACAGCCGGGAGATCGCAAAGAAGCTGACCACCGGCCGGCTGATCTGTGTGGACCGGGACCAGGCAGCCCTGGACGCCGCTCAGGAGCGGCTGGCTCCCTGGATGGAGCGGGTCACTTTGGTGCACAGCAATTTCTGTGAACTGGACGCCATTCTGGACGGGCTGGGCCTGTCCGGTGTGGACGGTATGCTTTTTGATCTGGGGGTATCCTCCCCCCAGTTGGACGATGCCGCCCGAGGCTTCTCCTACATGGCGGACGCCCCGCTGGACATGCGGATGGACAAGTCCGATGCCCTCACCGCCCGCACGGTGGTGAACGAGTGGCCTCAGGAGGAGCTGCGGCGCATCCTGTGGCAGTACGGCGAGGAGCGCTATTCCTCCGCCATCGCCGGGGCCATTGTCCGCGCCCGGGAGAACAAGCCGGTGGAGACCACCCTGGAGCTGGTGGACATCATCAAGAGCGCCATGCCGGCCGCTGCCCTGCGGGAGAAGCAGCACCCGGCCAAGCGGTCCTTCCAGGCCATCCGCATCGCGGTCAACGACGAGCTGGGCTCAGTGGACAAGATGGTGCGCTCGGCGGTGCCCCGCCTCAATCCCGGCGGACGGCTGGCGATCATCTCCTTCCACTCGCTGGAGGACCGCATTGTCAAGAACGGGCTGGCGGAATACGCCAAGGGCTGTACCTGCCCGCCGGATTTCCCGGTGTGTGTGTGCGGGAAAAAGCCTCAGATCAAGCTGGTGAATCGGAAACCCATTGTCTCCGGTTCCGAAGAGCTGGAAGAGAATCCCCGGGCCCGCAGCGCCAAGCTGCGGGTGGCGGAAAAGCTGAGAGAGAGATAACGGCAGACTTACGAATGAGAATGGAGTGGAGCAGCCATGGCAACTGCCGTAAAGCGCAGAAGATATTCCAAATATGATACCATCCCCTTTGACGTGTATGACGGTTCTGCGGCACGGCAGCTTCAGCAGGAGGAAGTCCTTCAGCCCCGCCCGCTGGTTCGCCCCAGAGAGCGCGCGGTTGTCCGCCCCAAGGTCCGTGTGCGGGAGGCGGGAGCCGTTTCCCCCTTCGCCGTGGTGGGTTTCCTGGCGGTGGCGGTTTTCGCCGTTCTGCTGCTGTTCAGCTATGTACAGTTGGCGGTGATCTCCGACCAGGTGGTGAGCCTGCGGTCCGACCTGACCAGCCTCAAGACCGAGGAGGCCAAGCTGCGGGCCCAGTACGAGCTGGCCTACGATCTGGACACCATCGAGAGCAATCTGACTGCTGACAACAGCATGGTCAAGCCTCAGAACGGCCAGGTTATCTATGTGGACCTGTCCGAGCCGGATACCGTTACTTACTTTGAGGAAGAGAACACAGCCACCGGCCTGGAGGGAGCTGTGGAGGGCGTCCGGTCCATTATCACGGAGATCGTGGAATATTTCAGATGAGCCGCGCCATATACTGCATCGGCAGACAATAGAGACAGAAACGGGCTGCCCATACGGCTGCCCCGGAAAGAGTAGTGTAAAGAGAGGGCGTAAGAAAAGAGATTTTCTTACGCCCTCCTGCGATATTGTCCGGTATCTCCGGATACGAACTGTTTATTTTTTCCCAAGCGAGGTGAGCCGCGTATGGCAGAAAGAAAAAAGGGCAATCGAGTGATCCGGCAGCGGCCGGACCGGCGCGCCAACCGTACCATTCTGGTCCGCAGCCTGTTTTTGATGGCGATTTTTGGCCTGGTGGCCTTTATTCCACTGTTTGTCAAGCTGTGGCAGCTTCAGATCAGCCAGCACGACTACTATCAGGACCTGGCGGTCAAGCAGCAGACCCGGGACAGCACCGTTACCGCCAACCGGGGCACCATCTATGACAGCAAGGGCGAAGTGCTGGCCATGAGCGCCACGGTGTATGATGTGCAGCTCTCCCCCCGGGACCTGCAGGAGACCCTGGAGACCTACCAGGAGAAGGTGGAAGATGCCCAGGAGAATGGCGGCAAGCTGCCCGACTATCCGGAGCCCACCGACCAGTTCATCGCCGAGAACCTGGCGGCCATTCTGGATCTGGAAGTGGATGACATTCTGGATCATTTGCAGAACAAAGACTCCCAGTACGAGATCATCAAAAAGAAGATCGAGCCGGAGGAGTCGGAGGCGGTCCAGGAATTTATCACCGAGAATCACCTGTCCCACGGCATTTATCTGATGCCCACCAGCAAGCGGTACTACCCCAAGGGCAGCCTGGCCGCCCAGGTGATCGGCTGGGTCAACCCCAACCTGGACAATCAGGGCGCCTACGGCCTGGAGGCCCAGTTTGAGAGCATCCTCTCCGGCCAGACCGGCCGAGTGGTTACCGCCAAGGACGGCGTGGGCACCGAGCTGCTCTACCGGTTTGAGGACTACTACGATGCCACCGACGGCAGCAATCTGACCCTCACCATTGATTCTACCATCCAGTCCTACTGTGAGAGCATCCTCCAGGAGGGCGTGGAGCAGTTCGACGTCCAGAACGGCGGCTTCTGTATCGCCATGGACCCCAACACCGGCGCCATCCTGGGCTGGGCCAACTCCCCTGGCTTTGATCCCAATGATCCCTGGGACGTCAGCGACCCGGTGCTTCTCCAGTACCTGGAGGATATCAAGAGTGGGGAGTACACCAAGGAGGAGGCTTACGAGAAGGCCTTGGCAGAGGGCGCTTCCACCGACGAGGCCTATGAGGCGGCAGTGAGTGCGGCGGAGACCGAGGTCCTCACCACCCAGTGGACCAACCGCGCCGTGCGCCTGTCCTACGAGCCCGGTTCTACCTTTAAGTCCATTGTGCTGGCTGCCGCTCTGGAGGAGGGCGTGGTCAGCGAGAGCGACCACTTCTACTGCTCCGGCAGCGCCACGGTGGAAGGCTGGTCCAGACCCATCAGCTGTTCCTATAAACCGGGACACAAGGATCAAACGCTGGCCGAGGCTGTGGCCAACTCCTGTAACCCGGCCTTCATCGCCATCGGCCAGAAGCTGGGTGCGGAGAAATTCTACGATTATCTGGAGGACTTCGGCTTCCTGGAGCCCACCAACATCGACATGCAGGGCGAGCCTACCGGCGGCGGCCAGATCATTTGGAGCCGGGAGAACTTCAGCAACGTGAACCTGGCTACCGCCTCCTTTGGTCAGCGCTTCCAGGTCACCCCCCTGCAGCTTATCACCGCTGCCTCCTCCGTGGTCAACGGCGGCCATCTGATGCAGCCCTACGTGGTGAGCCAGATCACCGACGCTGACGGCAACGTGCTCCAGCATACCGAGCCCACCGAGGTACGCCAGGTCATCAGCGAGAAAACCAGCGAGCGCTGCCGTGCGATCCTGGAAAAGGTGGTGGACGGCGGCACCGGTAAGAACGCCGCCGTGGAGGGCTACCGCATCGGCGGCAAGACCGGCTCCTCCGAGACCACCGAGGACGACCACACCATCGTCTCCTTCCTGGGCTTTGCCCCGGCGGACGATCCCCAGGTGGTCATCCTGCTGGCTTACGACAATCCAAAGCCCGCCTACCCCGGTGCCAACACCACGGCGGACGGCTGGTACATCAGCGGCGGTAACATGGCCGCCATCAAGGCCGGTGAGCTGCTGGAGAAGATTCTGGACTATCTGGGCGTGGAGAAGAGCTACTCCGAGACTGCCGACGTGATGGTGCCTAACCTGACCGGCCTCAATCTGGCGGATGCCACTTCTGCCCTGAAGAAAAACAATCTGTCCATCCGGGTGGTGGGCGACGGCGATACCGTCACCGGCCAGATCCCGGCCAACGGCGCCTCCATCCCCGGCGGCAGCGAAGTGGTGGTCTACATGGGGGCCGAGGTACCCACCGATCAGGTCACGGTACCCAACCTGGACGGCCTGAGTATGGATCAGGCCAAGCAGAAGCTGTCGGCCCTGGGCCTCTACCTGAAGGCCACCGGCGCCACTGAGTATGGTGCCAACCTGGTGGCCTACGACCAGTCCATTGCCGCCGGTACCAGTGTGGACCGGGGTACCACCATTGAGGTGCGCTTTACCGACTCCACGGCCAGCGGCGCAGGCCTGTAACAACCAGAAAGCGGGGTGTGTGCATGAAGCTGAATGATGTACTCTCAGGCGTGGCCATCACGTCTGGGGACATCCAGGACGTGGAAATTACCGGCGTATGCTACGACACCCGAACGATGATCCCCGGCTGTCTCTTTGTGGCGCTGCCGGGCTACAAGACCGACGGACACAAATTTATTCAAACGGCTCTGGAACGGGGGGCGGCGGCAGTGCTCTGCCGCCGCCCCCCGGAGGGGGAGGGGCCCTGGCTGACCACTCCCGATCCCAGGGCGGCGCTGGCGGCGGCCTCCGCCAACTGGTTCGGCCATCCGGCGGAGGAACTGACGGTGCTGGCGGTCACCGGCACCAACGGTAAAACCACCACCACCTACCTCCTCAAAGCCATGCTGGAGGGGGTGCTGGGGGCCAAGGTGGGCCTCATTGGTACCAACCAGAATATGATCGGGGAAGAGATCCTGCCCGCCCACCGCACCACCCCGGAATCCTGGGAGGTGCAGCATCTGCTGCGGCAGATGGCGGATGCGGGATGCAGCCATGTGGTAATGGAGGCTTCCTCCCACGCTCTGGTTCTCCACCGCCTGGACGGTATCCATTTTGCCGCCGGTATCTTTACCAACCTGACCCAGGACCATCTGGATTTCCACCGCACCATGGAGGCCTACCGTCAGGCCAAGGGACTGCTGTTCCGCCAGTGCGGTACGGCGGTACTTAACCTGGACGACGAGGCGGGACGGTACTATGCCCAGACAGTGCCCTGTCCGTCCTTTACCTATTCTGAGTGCCGGAACGAGGCCGATCTGACCGCCAAAAATCTCCGGCTCTTTCCAGACCGGGTGGAGTTCGAGGCGGTGACCATGGATGCCATCGCCCGGGTCCGCCTGCCTATCCCCGGTGGGTTCACCATCTACAACGCCCTGGGTGTCATCGCCTGCGGCCTGACCCTGGGGCTGCCCCTGGGACAGATCGCATCCTCTCTGGCCAAGGCCAGGGGGGTGAAGGGCCGCATTGAGGTGGTCCCCGTTCCGGCGGACTACACCGTGCTCATCGACTACGCCCACACTCCGGACGCCCTGGAAAACATCCTTACCACCGTCCGTGACTTTACCAAAGGGCGTGTAATTTGCCTCTTCGGCTGCGGCGGCGACCGGGACCGGTCCAAGCGGCCCCAGATGGGGGCCATTGCCGGACAGCTGGCTGACGTGGCGGTGGTCACCTCCGACAATCCCCGTACCGAGGAGCCGGAGGCCATTATTCGGGATATCCTGGCGGGTATGGAGGGCACCCAGGCTCAGTGTCATGCGGAGCCCGACCGACGGCGCGCCATTGCCCTGGCCCTCTCCCTGGCCCGGACGGGAGACACGGTGGTGCTGGCGGGCAAGGGCCACGAGACCTACCAGGAGATCAACGGAGTGGAGCATCACCTGGACGAACGGGAGGAAGTGGCGGCCTTTTTTGCAAAAGCGGGGAGCAAGTTTGTTGCATTTTAGAGTGGAAACCCGGGACAGTCTGTGATAAAATACCACGTTGGTCCATTTGTTCGGACAAAAATTGAGCTGTAAGAGGCTTTGGAGGTTCAAAAGAGATGTTGAGGATCGTCATCAGCTGCCTGATCGGGTTCGTGGTGGCCGCCCTGGCGGGGCGGATCCTGATCCCCGTGCTGCGGAGCATGAAGGCCGGCCAGTCCATTAAGGAGATCGGCCCCACCTGGCATATGTCCAAACAGGGTACCCCCACCATGGGCGGACTCATGTTCATCATCGCCGTCCTTGTGGCGGTGGCTGCCCTGAGCTGGCAGGACTTTGCCGCCGGAAAATTCGGCGGCGGCTTTGTTCTGGTGTTTGCCCTGGTATTCGGCGTGATCGGCTACATTGACGACTATTTTAAGGTAAAGAAGCATGAGAACACCGGCCTGACCGCCCCCCAGAAGTTTATCCTTCAGCTTGCGGCGGCCATCCTGTTCACCGTGCTCATGCGCAATTTTGGCTACCTGACCCCTGATCTGTACATTCCCTTCTTCAATGTGACCCTGTCGGTGCCCTGGCCCCTGTACATGGTCTTTGCCGCCTTTGTGATGGTGGGCTGCGTCAACGCCGTCAACATCACCGACGGCATCGACGGCCTGGCCAGCGGCGTCACTATGCCGGTGATGCTCTTTTTCACCGCCGTGGCCTGCTGGTGGGGTCACTATGAGCTGGGCATCTTCTCCGCCGCCCTGCTGGGCGGCCTGGCCGGATTTTTGATCTACAACTTCCACCCGGCCAAGGTGTTTATGGGCGACACCGGCTCCCTCTTCCTGGGCGGCGCGGTATGCGGCCTGGCTTTTGCCCTGGATATCCCCCTGGTGCTCATCCTGGTGGGAATCATCTACATTGCGGAGACTATGTCTGATATTATACAGGTTGGATACTTCAAGCTCACCCACGGCAAGCGGATCTTCCGCATGGCTCCCCTCCATCACCACCTGGAGATGGGCGGCTGGAGTGAGGTGAAGCTGTTCTGTGTCTTCACCGGGATTACCCTGGTGATGTGCGTGCTGGCGTTCTGGGGGGTCATGTACCGCTGAGAACGAGCATAACCCGGTAAGGAGGTGACGCTGCCATGAAAAAACGCAGACGGGACCTGACGGTCATGCAGCAGCTGGCCCGTGGCCCCATTGATATTCCCTTTCTGATGCTGGTGGTGATTTTGACCGTCATCGGTGTCATCATGGTGTTCTCCGCCTCCTATCCCACCGCCATGAACGAGGGGCTCAGCCCCACCAACTACTTCTTCAAGCAGGCCACCTTCGGCGGCGTTGGTCTGGCAGCCATGTATCTGATCTCCAAGATCAACTACCAGACCTTCCGCGGCCTGTCCGTCTTCGTACTGGCCATCTCCATCATCCTGCTGGTGCTGGTCATCCCCTTCGGCTATGGCCGGAGTACCGTAGGTGCCCAGCGTTGGATCAGCCTGCCCATCATCGGCGGCTTCCAGCCCTCGGAGATCGCCAAGGTGGGCGTCATCATGTATTTTGCCGCCCGCCTGTCCAAGCGCAACACCCAAAAGCACAAGCGGCTGCCTCCCCGGCACCCCCTCAGCGGCCTCTATGCCTGGCTGGATGAGAAGGGCGTGCTGGAGCCCATCCCGTACTTTGTGGTTCTGGGCCTGGTGGCCATCCTCATGCTGATGGAGCCCCACATGTCCGGCACCATTCTGGTACTGATGGGCGGCGCGTCGGTGCTCTTTGCCGCCGGCATCCGGCTGTACTGGTTCATCGGCGGCGGTACCGCCGCGGCAGCCGGCCTGTTCTTCATCATGACCCAGACCAGCTACATGGCCACCCGTCTGGCCATCTGGAAGGACCCCTGGAACGACGGTATGAACGGCCGGGGCAGCGGCTTCCAGACCATCCAGTCCCTGTATGCCATCGGCTCCGGCGGCCTGCTGGGCGTGGGCCTGGGCAAGAGCCGCCAGAAATTCCTCTACCTGCCCGAGTCGGAGAACGACTACATCTTCTCCATCGTCTGTGAGGAGCTGGGCTTTATCGGGGCGGCGATCATCATCCTGCTCTTTGTGCTGCTCATCATCCGGGGCTACTGGATTGCCGTCCATGCCCGGGACCGGTTCGGCTCCCTGCTGGTGGTGGGTATCACCACCCTGACGGCGGTGCAGGTCTTCCTGAACATCGCCGTGGTTACCAACCTGATCCCCTCCACCGGTATCTCGCTGCCCTTCTTCAGCTACGGCGGCACGGCATTGATGATCCAGCTGGGCGAGATGGGCATGGTACTATCAGTGTCACGACAAATACCCGCACCCAAACAAGAATAGTGTGATGCAGGAGGGAAATGGGTAAATGAAAATCCTCTTTACCTGCGGCGGCACCGCGGGACATGTGAATCCGGCGGTGGCCCTGGCCCAGATGTTCCAGGCCCGCAATCCGGGCTGCCAGGTGCTCTTTGTGGGAGCCGACGGCGGCATGGAGACCCGCCTGGTGCCCAAGGAGGGCTATGAGATCCAGACGGTGACCATCACCAATTTCCAGCGGTCGCTCACCCCGGCGGCCATCGTCCACAACGTGAAAACCCTGCTGAATATGAACAAGTCCAAGAAGCAGGCCAACGCCATTCTGGACCGGTTCCGGCCCGACCTGGTGGTGGGTACCGGCGGCTACGCCTCCTACCCTGTGGTCAACGCGGCGGCCGCCCGGGGCATTCCTACCGCCGTCCACGAGTCCAACGCCGTCCCCGGCCTGACCACCAAGACCCTGTCCAAGGTGGTGGACGTGGTGATGGTGGGCTTTGAGGAGAGCCGGAACCACTACGACGACCCCTCCAAGGTGGTGGTCACCGGTACCCCGGTGCGGGAGGATTTCTTCCGCTACAACCGGAAGGAGGCCCGGGAGAAGCTGGGCTTTACCGACGACCGGCCCTTGGTGGTGTCTGTGTGGGGCAGCTTGGGCGCCAAGGTGATGAACGAGCAGATCACCGACTGCATCGTCCAGGAGTGCCGGGCGGGCGCCCCCTGGCGGCACATCCACGGTGCGGGCCGCAACTACGAGCAGGTGCTGGCCGGTCTGAAGGAGCAGGGCATCGACCTGGCCCAGTATCCTGGTGTGGAGGTGCGGCAGTACATTTACGACATGCCTCTGGTGATGGCGGCGGCCGACCTGGTGCTCTGCCGGGCGGGTGCCTCCACCATCGCAGAGCTTACCGCCATTGCCCGGCCTGCGGTGCTGGTGCCCTCCCCCAATGTGGTGGCCGACCACCAGACCCAAAACGCCAGAGTGCTGGCCAACGCCGGCGGTGCGGTGCTGCTGCCTGAGAGCGAGTCCAGCGGTGAGAAGCTCCATGAACTGGTGGGCCAGCTGCTGGCCGACCCGGACCGCCGGGAGAACATGGGCCGCGCCCTGCGGGAGATGGGCTCTCCCGACGCGGCCGAGAAAATTTACCAGACCCTGAAGGAATTGCTGGAAAAGCGGGCAAAATGAACCGGCCTTCCATCAAACGCATAGGATGACGTACATAAATCCTGAATGCGGAGGATGGAAGCTATGAGTGCATATGTGATAGAAGGCGGACGGGCGCTGGACGGCTCCGTGCAGATCCACGGAGCCAAAAACAGCGTGCTGCCCATTCTGGCGGCCTGTTTACTGGCCCCGGGGGCCTGTGTGATCCAGAATTGCCCCCGCCTCTCCGATGTGGAGGCCTCCCTGGCCATTTTGCGCCACCTGGGCTGCCGGGCGGAGCGGCAGGGGGAGGCGGTGGTGGTGGACGCGTCCGCTCCCACCCGGTTTGACGTGCCCGACCGGCTGATGCGGGAGATGCGCTCCTCCGTTATCTTCCTGGGGGCCATCCTGGGACGGATGGGACAGGCACGGCTGTGTGCCCCCGGCGGCTGCGAGCTGGGGCCCCGGCCCATTGATCTGCATCTGGCCGCCATCCGGGCCCTGGGGGGCACGGTGGAGGAGCAGGGCGGCAGTCTGCTGTGCCATGGACAGCTCCGGGGCGCGGACATCGTGCTCTCCCTGCCCAGCGTAGGGGCCACCGAGAATGCCATGCTGGCGGCGGTGTGTGCCCAGGGCACCACAACCATTACCAACGCCGCCCGGGAACCGGAGATCGTGGATCTCCAGGGCTTTTTGCAGGCTCTGGGGGCCAATGTCCGGGGGGCGGGCAGCTCGGTCATCACTGTGGAGGGAGGTATTCCGCTCCACGGTGGGTCCTACCGGGTGATGGGGGACCGGATCGTGGCCGCTACTTACCTCACCGCCGCTGCGGCGGCAGGGGGCAGTGTGGAGGTCACTGGTGTGGACTGGCGCACTCTGTCCACGGTGACGGCGGTGCTGAAGGAGGCCGGCTGTCAGGTCGCCAGCGGCGCGGACCGGATCTTTCTCCGGACAGAGGGCCCCCTGAAAGGGGTGCGCCCGGTGCGCACCGCCCCCTATCCCGGCTTTCCTACCGATGCACAGGCCCCTCTGATGGCGGCACTGGCAGGGGGGACCGGCTGCACCGTCTTTGTGGAAAACATGTTTGAGAGCCGCTACCGCCATGTGGATGAGCTGATCCGCATGGGGGCGGATATCCGGGTGGAAGGCCGGGTGGCCGTGGTGTACGGCGTCTCCCGGCTCCACGGCGCGCCGGTGATGGCCACCGACCTGCGGGGCGGGGCCGCCCTGGTGGTGGCCGCCCTGGGAGCCGAGGGGACCAGCACCGTTACCGGCCTGCACCATATAGACCGGGGCTATCAGTCCCTGGAGTACGATTTGCAGTGCCTGGGGGCCAGCATCCGGCGGATGTAGGGTAAGTTTGAGAAAATCGTAAGAATTTCTTAGCAAAGATTCAACCATTCCATGCGAGGATAGAGAAAAAAGAACAGGAGATCGACGCAATGGCGGCAAGACGGAACAGAAGAGGACGGCGGCGGAACAGAGGGCGCTTTGGCGGCCTCTATAAGCTGCTGTCCATTCTGCTCATCTTTGCCGCCATTTTGGTTGGCTGTATCATCTTTTTCCGGGTGAACACCATGGTTGTGACGGGCAACTCACGCTATACCCAGGAGGAGATCATCGCCGCCGCCGGCGTGGAGCATGGGGACAACCTGTTTACCCTGAACAAGTATCAAATCGCCGACCGCATCCTTACCCAGCTGCCCTATGTGGACGATGTGACCATCAGCCGCAAGCTGCCCGACACCCTCATCTTTGAGGTGGCGGAGAGCACCGGTGTGGCCTGGGTGGAGAGCGGCGGCTCCTACTGGCTCATTAACAACAACTGCAAGGTGCTGGAGGTGGGAGACGCCTCCCTGGTCCAGGGCAAGCCCCAGCTGCTGGGCATCACGCCGGAGAATCCCACGGTGGGCAATACCCTGACCGTGGCCCCGGAGCAGCAAGCCAAGCTGGAGCGGCTCCAGGCCTTCCTCCAGGCCATCCAGGCCCGGGTGATGACAGGCAGCCTCAGCGCCTTCATTGATCTCACCGCCGACAACGAGATCCGGTTCGGCTACGGCGCCAACCTGACGGTGGTGTTCCCCATGAACGGGGATTTTAACGACGCCACCTACGAGCTTAAGCGTACCCTGGATACCATGGATGAGCGAGGCATCACCCGCACCGGTACCCTGGATCTCAACTACGAGAGCCGGGAGGTCCATCTGCTGCCGGAGCGCTGGATGCCCGAGGGGTGGAGCCCTGTGGAGGCTCCCGTTGAACCCACCGAGCCCACCCAGCAGCCGGAGGCCTCCGGCGGGGAGACAGAGGGAACTGTGACCGATGAGAGTACGGCGGCGCCGGAAACCTCGGAG
The DNA here is from genome assembly GCF_017811815.1 of Flavonifractor sp. AGMB03687. Taxonomy (GTDB): domain Bacteria; phylum Bacillota; class Clostridia; order Oscillospirales; family Oscillospiraceae; genus Flavonifractor. Next base: position 127,784 of record NZ_JADKZI010000003.1, on the reverse strand, counting down.
ACCCCGGCATCCCCGGACCCCTCCCATACGCCCATGGTGCCCGAGCAGGCACCGGAGCAGGCGGAGTAACAACAAGGAGAATTTCATGGCAGAGAAGAAACGACGCAAGAGAGGCGAGTTTGCGGTGGTGGTAGTGTGCATCATCGTGGGCTATCTGCTGGCAGCCCAGCTGCGCAGCGTACAGCTCACCGGTGCGGCGGACGCCACCAATGCCAGCCGCCTTGAGACCCTGCAGGAGCTCTACAACGAGCAGACCAAGCAGAACGACGCCCTGGAGGACCAGGTGGCCCAGCTTCAGGATGAGCTGAGCATCTACCGGGACCAGGCCGCCTCGGGCACCGAGGGCAGCGAGGCCCTGCGCAAAGAGGTGGAGCAGCTGGAGATCGCCGCCGGACGTACCGACGTGGAGGGCCCCGGCGTGACGGTGATCCTGCAGGATTCCACCCAGACCAATGTGACCGGCGACGAGGCCGATTACCTGATCCACGACAATGACCTTCTGTCCGTGGTCAACGAGCTGCGCTCCGCCGGAGCGGAGGCCATCTCCCTCAACGGTGAGCGGCTGCTGGCCAACAGCGAGATCCGCTGCACCGGCGCGGTGGTGACGGTGAACGGCCGACGGTATGCCGCCCCCTACGTGATCTTCGCCATCGGCGATCCCGATACCCTGTACAGCGCCCTCACCATGCGCAACGGCGTGGTGGATGTGCTGAGCCAGTGGGGGATCTCGGTGCAGGTGACGGCCAGCGATCTGCTGCTCATCCCCAAGTACAATGGCACCATCAACTACCAGTACGCCCATACGGTAACGTCCGATGCGGCGGAGCGGCAAGAGGGGGGAGAGTAAATGCTGGAACTGATCGGCCTGCTGGCAGGCGTTGTGATGGGCATCCTGGTGCCCTGGACCATTCCCAGCCAGTATTCTCTGTATGTGGCCGCCGGACTGCTGGCGGCTCTGGACTCCGCCCTGGGCGGATACTGCGCCCGGATCAAAGGGGAATTCCATCTGTCCGTATTCCTTTCGGGCACCATTGGAAACGCAGCCATTGCTGCTTTTCTCACCTGGCTCGGCCAGAAATTGGGAATCCCGCTGTACCTTGCGGCAGTGGTGGTTTTCGGCACCCGCATGTTCCAAAACTTTGCTAAAATCCGGCGGGAACTATTGACCTCGAAGCAAAAGAGAGATACAATAAATCAACTAGATATAGTATCTTCCCAGCAGGAGGACCAAAGATAAGAGGGCCTTCCTTTTCTACGTGCTATTTTCACGAATACGTTCTACATAGGAGGAGCAGTTATGGCGTTTGGACTGGACACCGGGCCGGATAATGTCGTTACCATTAAGGTGATCGGCGTTGGCGGCGGCGGCAACAACGTAGTCAACCGGATGGTGAAGACCGGTACAAAGGGTGTTGATTTTATCGCTGTGAATACGGACAAGCAGGCGCTTGCCGTTTCCAGCGCTACTTTGAAGATTCAGATCGGTGAGAAGCTCACCGGCGGCCAGGGTGCGGGCAGCGATCCCGAAGTGGGCCGCAAGTCCGCCGAGGAGAGCCGCAACGCGGTCTCCAAGGCCCTGGAGGACGCCGACATGGTGTTCATCACCGCCGGTATGGGCGGCGGCACCGGCACCGGTGCGGCTCCCATCGTGGCTGACATCGCCAAGGAGATGGGCATCCTCACTGTTGGTGTGGTCACCAAGCCCTTCAACTTTGAGGGCCGCCGCCGTATGATGCAGGCGGAAAAGGGTATCGAGGAGCTGCGCACCCGGGTGGACAGCCTGGTGATCATCCCCAACGAGCGCCTGAAGTTCGCCACCGATCAGAAGATCACCTTCCAGAATGCGTTTGAGATCGCCGATGATGTGCTGCGCCAGGCGGTGCAGTCCATCTCCGACCTGATCAAGAATACCGGCTTCATCAACCTGGACTTCGCCGACGTGACCGCCGTCATGCAGAATGCCGGCATGGCCCACATGGGTGTTGGCCGGGCCGCTGGGAAGAACAAGGCCGAGGAGGCCGCCAAGATGGCCATTTCCAGCCCCCTGCTGGAGACCTCCATCAACGGCGCCAAGGGCGTTCTGGTCAACGTCACCGGCTCCGTGGATATCGGTCTGGAGGAAGTGGAAACCGCTGCCAACCTGGTGCAGCAGGCCGCCCATCCCGATGCCCTCATCATCTTCGGTGCCGCCTTCGACGACACCCTGGAGGACGAGATCCGCGTTACCGTCATCGCCACCGGCTTTGAGGAGCTGGAGGGCGCCATGCCCAACAAGCCCTTCACCGCCGCGGCCGAGAAGAAGGCGGGCGCCCAGCAGCAGGCCCAGGCTCCTGCCGCCAACGGCCAGGCCCAGCCTGCCGCTCCCGCTGAGGACGATCCCTTTGAGGATATCTTCAAGATCTTTAACCGGAACCGCTGAGTAAGCGTTCAGGAGCCGCCGCTTTGCGGCGGCTCCTTTTTGCTTCTCTCCGGGCTTGCAATCCATCGGGAAAAGGCATATAATAAGGAGCGGCCAAAATGTGCGGAAAGAGAGCAAAACCGGCATTTTGGCAAAATAAACCACATTTTAAGGGAGTGATATGCGCCGTGAGCGGTGACCCTCTGAGTCGAGAATGCAGCGAATCTGGCACGGCGTATCTGCTCCGTGTGTGACCGGTTCTGCCGGTAAGCACCCGCACGCCTGTGCCCTTTTTGGGGTCCCCTGTATAGGAAGGGCGGACCTACGAGACAATAGGTGTGCGGGGATTTTTATGCCTTTTTGGCCCCTGCGCCCGGAAAGGCGTGATCTGATTGCTTTCGATCCATAAGACCATCAATGGAAAAATGACCCGGCTGGATTCCGTTCAGGACGGCTGCTGGGTAAACCTGACCTATCCCAGTGAGGATGAACTCAATACTGTGGCCGTGACCCTGGGTGTGGAGCCCTCCTTCCTGCGGGCCGCCCTGGACGAGGAGGAGACCTCCCGTATCGACACCGAAGAGGGCCAGACCCTGATCATCATCGATGCCCCCTCGGTGGAGAAGGACGACGCGGTGGTGTACTCCACCCTGCCTCTGGGTATCATCGTGACGGAGAAACACATCATCACTGTCTGCCTGAAGGAGACCTCCATTCTGAAGGATTTCCAGGACGGGCTGGTGCGCAATGCCGACACCCAGAAGCGGACCCAGTTCATCCTGTATATGCTGCTCCAGGTGGCCAAGCGCTTCCTGCAGTACCTGAAGCAGATCGACAAGATCTACAACTATATGGAGCGCCAGCTCTACAAGTCCCAGCGGAACAAGGAGCTCATCCAGCTGCTGGACCTGGAGAAATCGCTGGTCTACTTCAATACCTCCCTGAAGGCCAATGAGGTCACCCTGGAGAAGATCCTCCGGGGCCGCATCATTACCCTTTATGAGGAGGACCATGACCTGCTGGAGGACGTGCTCATCGAGGTGCGCCAGGCCATCGAGATGGCCAACATCTACTCCTCCATCATCTCGGGCATGATGGACGCCTTCGCCTCCGTCATCTCCAACAACCTGAACGTGATCATGAAGGTGCTGACCTCCATCACCATTCTGCTCACCATCCCCAACATTTTCTTCAGCTTCTACGGCATGAACGTAGCGAACCTGCCCCTGGACCAGTTCTGGTGGTTCCCGCTGGTACTCTCCCTGGGCGTGATCGTAGTGACCGGCATCATCCTGAAGAAAAAGGATCTGTTTTGAATCCAGGACCCGCCGCTCTTTCCGGAGCGGCGGGTCTTTTGCATTTCGAGCGCAAAATTTTGCAGGAGAAAATAAAGCCCGATTCATATTGTGGTAACAATTACATGGCATAATGGTTAGCAATGAACCGAACGACAAGGGGGCAGTTTCCCCGGCACGAGAAGAGAATGGAGGTTTTTTATGGCAAGCAATCCCAACTATTGCAACATTACGCCTGAGATCGAGGCCCTGGCGGGCATGTCCAAGGAAAACAGCCGGATCGATCCTGGCGATTACGTAAAGTATGATGTCAAGCGGGGCCTGCGCGACCTGAACGGCAAGGGCGTGCTTGCCGGTCTTACCGAAGTCTCTGATATCGTGGCCAAGAAGGTGGTGGACGGCCAGGAACTGCCCTGTGAGGGCAAGCTGTACTACCGGGGCGTGGATGTGGAGGATCTGGTGGCCGGCGCCCTGAAGGAGGGCCGTTTCGGCTTTGAGGAGACCGCCTACCTGCTGCTGCTGGGCAAGCTGCCCACCAAGGAGGAGCTGGACGGCTTCACCAAGCAGCTGGCCTACTACCGCTCCCTGCCCAACAACTTTGTGCGGGATATCATCCTCAAGGCTCCCAGCCACGACATTATGAACTCCCTGGCTCGCAGTGTGCTCAACCTGGCCTCCTATGACGACCGGGCGGACGACATCTCCCTGCCCAACGTGATGCGCCAGTGCGTCCAGCTCATCTCCCTCTTCCCCATGCTCAGTGTCTACGGCTACCAGGCCTGGAACTACAAGAGCGGCAGCAGCCTGTATATCCATGCCCCCCGGCCCGAGCTGTCCACGGCGGAGAACATCCTTACTCTGCTGCGTGCCGATTCCTCCTACTCCTTCTGGGAGGCCCATGTGCTGGATATCTGTCTGACCCTCCATGCTGAGCACGGCGGCGGCAACAACTCTACCTTCACTACCCACGTGGTCACCTCCTCCGGCACCGACACCTACTCCTGCATGGCGGCGGCTCTGGCCTCCCTGAAGGGCCCCCGGCACGGCGGCGCCAACATCAAGGTGGTGCAGATGTTTGAGGACATGAAGGAGAACGTACGGGACTGGAAGGACGAGGACGAGGTGCGCCATTACCTCCAGGCCCTGCTCAACAAGGAGGCCTTCGACAAGGCGGGCCTGATCTACGGCATGGGTCACGCCGTCTACTCCCTGTCCGACCCCCGTGCCAACCTGCTTCACTCTTTTGTGGAGAAGCTGTCCCGGGAGAAGGGACGCAACGAGGAGTACGAGCTCTACTCCCTGGTGGAGCGGCTGGGTCCCGAGGTCATTGCCGGGGAGCGGAAGATGTACAAGGGTGTGTCTGCCAACGTGGACTTCTACTCCGGCTTTGTGTATCACATGCTGGACCTGCCCCTGGAGCTGTACACCCCCATCTTCGCCATGGCCCGTATCGCCGGCTGGTCCGCCCACCGCATTGAAGAGCTCATCAATATGGGCAAGATCATCCGTCCCGCCTATAAGTATGTGGGCACCCACACCGATTATGTGCCCATGGAACAGCGCTGAACGACAACAAAAGAGCCGCCCTTGTGGGCGGCTCTCTTTTATTCTGCAATACGTTTGACCTCCAGGTAGTAGTGCTCCGACGCCGGGTCCAGAGTGACGGTGTTCACGCCCGCTTCCAGGTCAAAGCCGAAATTCTGCCGGACGATCTGGATGAAGCCCCGGTCCTCCAGGGTGGCGGTCTGCTGGGTACAGCTCAGATTGGAGCCCAACTGTGTGAGAAGATCATAGCCATAGATACCCCGGTTCTCCGTGTGGGCACACGTAAAGTCATAGCTGCCTTCTTTGGTAAAGGCGGCCTCCACCGTGACGCTCTCCCCGGCGGGGATGGTGAGGGTGGCCTCTGCGTAGAAAATACGCTCCTGTACGTTGCACCAGGAGAACACATCCTCCAGCCTGGTCATGTTGGACGGAATGGAGGTACCCAGACTTTTACAGAGGGCGTCAAAAAAGGTCTCTCTGGGCAAGGACATAAGATCAATTTCCTCGCCGTACTTCTGGGCCAGGGTGTCCGGAGCTTGGCAGAGGGCGTCCAGCACCTCTCCCAGCGTGGACTGGTACTGGGTCACGGTGGCGGTAACGCCTGCCAGCTCTTCCCCAGGGTCACAGCCGCCGTCCCGGTAGCCCTGAAGAGTATATTCTTCCAGTGGGTCTCCCACTACGATGAGCAGACAGGGGTCTTCGGCCTGGGGAGAGTCGGGCTGGGGCAGGAAAAAGCTGCGCTGGGCCCAGCCTGCCTCCCGGTCAATCGCGCCGCCGTTGAAGCCGTAGGTCATGACGGCGGGGGTGTCCTCCGACCAGGGGTAGGTCACGGCCAGAGTGGGGGCAACGGCATCGCTCTCCGGCAGGACAAAATCGGTGAAGGAATAGACCGTAACCGGCGTGTCCAGGGTGGGGGCCTCCTGGTGGGCGGCCATCAGATCTCCGTCCTCGACAATCGCCGCATATTCCTCCCAGGAGCCTATGCTCTGGCTTCCACCCACGCCGGGGTAGATGGTGGTCTCCAGCTCCGTACCGTCCGCCGTCAGGGTAACAGGATAGAGCTCATAGAAACTCCCGGCAAAGGGATAGGCCAGGGTAACGATCTGGTCGGTGTCGGTGGGGTTGGTAAGCACATAGGAGTCTTTTACCTGGATGTCGGTGCTGTTTCCGTCCTGCCAGGGGGCAAAGTCCAGCGTAATGTGCCGCCGGGCGGTCAGGTCGGCATCTTCCAGCGTGGTCAGGGGAAAAATGGGCCCGGCGTAGGACATGAAGGTGGAGGCCTCGTCGTGACCGCCCCCGCCTCCGCCGCTGCTGCCTCCCATCCGGGGCAGCAGCCAGAACCCGCCCAGTACCACCACCGCCAGACCGGCACAAACCCCCATCCAGGGCTTGAATCGCCGGGATCGCCTACGGGTGGCGGGAAGAGCGGCGATCCGCTCCCGCAGCTGCTGAGAGGCGTGGAGGTCCTTGACCTGGGCCAGATAATCCGTCTTATTCATCCTCAAAGCCTCCGATCATCCGTTCCCGCAGGGCCTGCCGCCCCCGGGAGAGCCAGGACAGTACCGTATTCCGCTTGGCACCCAAAATCTCCCCGATCTCGGCGGCGGTGTAGCCCTCAAAATAGTGCAGATAGATGGTGTTGCGGTAGGGCTCCGGCAGGGCACGCACCTCGTCCAGTACCGAGCCGTCTGTCCCGGTTGGAGCGGGGAACTGTTCGGACAGCGGCACCTCGCCGCTGCGCCTGGCCCGGCGGAGATTTTTGCACTTGTTGATGGTCACCCGCAGCAGCCAGGCTTTCAGATGTTCTCCGTCCTGAAAGCCCTTGCCGCTGCGCAGCAGGGCCTCAAAGACCTCCTGCGTCACATCCTCCGCGTCCTGTGGGGTGGGGGCATTGTGGCAGGCTGCCCGGTATACGGTGTCCAGATGGTGTTCCATTGCGTAGGAGAAGGGGGCGTCCCCCTGGAGCTGCATGGCCATGGCGCTCTCTCCTTTCTGCCCTGTACACACCTGAGCCGGGCAAATGATTGCATCGGAAAAGAAAAAATTCGCCGCCGCAGCAATGCGGCGGCGAACTTTACTTTTAGGGTTGTGCGGCTACCGCTTCGGCTACCCGGATGCCGTCCACGGCGGCGGAGGTGATACCGCCGGCGTAACCGGCCCCCTCGCCGCAGGGGTAGAGGCCCCGGACGGCGGACTGGTAGTCCTCCCCCCGGAGGATACGGACTGGGGAGGAGGAGCGGGTCTCCACGCCGGTGAGCAGGGTATCCGGCGCGGCAAAGCCGTGGAGCTTCCGGTCAAAGACGGGCAGCGCTCCCCGCAGGGTGTCGGTGACGTAGTCGGGCAGGCAGCGGTCCAGGTCAGTGGGGGTGACACCGGGCCGGTAGGTGGGCTCCACTGCCCCCAGAGCCTTGGAGGGCTGCCGGGCCAGGAAATCCTTCACGGTCTGGGCCGGGGCGTGGTAATTTCCGCCTCCCAGGGTGAAGGCGGCTTCCTCCCAACGGCGCTGGAAAGCCACACCGGCCAGAGGATGGTCCGAGCCGAAGTCGGCGGGATTGACCCCCACCAGGAAGCCTCCGTTGATGTTCTTGCCGTCTCTGGCCCGGTGGCTCATGCCGTTGGTCACCAGCCGCCCCTCCTCCGAGGCGGCGGCCACCACCTGGCCGCCGGGGCAGACACAGAAGGTAAAGGCGGAGCGGCCGTTGGGCAGGTGACAGGCCAGCTTGTAGTCGGCGGCGGGCAGCTTCTCCCAGGCAGGGCCAAACTGAGCCAGGGATACGGCGCTCTGGGGATGCTCGATGCGCACGCCGATGGCAAAGGGCTTCTGCTCCATGGGCACCCCGGCCTCCAGCAGCATCTGGAAGGTGTCCCGGGCGGAGTGGCCGGGGGAGAGAATCAGGGGGTCACAGGGCAGGTCGTAGGCCCCCTGGGGGCCTGTTACCGTCAGACCGGCCACCGCCCCGTCCCGGAGCGTCAGGCCGGTGAGCTGATGGCCGAAGCGCACGTCGCAGCCCAAGCGGATCAGCTCCTGCCGGATGGTCTTCACCACGTCCCGCAGCACGTCGGTGCCGATGTGGGGCTTGTGCTGGTACAGGATGTCTGCCGGAGCGCCCGCCTCCACCAGGGTGCGGAACACGGTGGAGATGCGGGGATCGTGGGTGCCGGTGGTCAGCTTGCCGTCGGAGAAGGTGCCAGCGCCGCCCTCACCGAACTGAACATTGGAGGAGGGGTCCAGCACGCCGGTGGACCAGAACCGCTCCACGTCGGCGGTGCGCTCCTCCACCGGGCGGCCCCGCTCCAGCATGATGGGAGCCAGGCCGTTCCGGGCCAGGAAGAGGGCGGCAAAGAGCCCGGCGGGGCCCATGCCCACCACCACCGGGGGCAGGGAAGAGGTGCGCCGTACCGGTGGAAAGACATAGGGGGTGCTCTGGTGGAGAGAGACGTTTTTGTCCCGGCACCGGGCCATCACTCTGCCCTCATCGGCCACGGTCACGTCCACGGTGCAGACGTAATGGACGTCGTTCTTTTTACGGGCGTCGATGGACTGCCGTGCCAGGGACAGGCCCACGATGGCGTCCGGCTTAACGCCCAGAATGCGGGCGGCTTTCTTTTTCAGATGGCCCAGCCCGCCGTCGATGGGCAGGGGAATATTTTGAATACGGAGCATAGTACAGTACCTCGTAAGAAAGGATGGGGATGCGGGCGACGTTTATTCTGCGCGGGGATAGGGGTCCTCCACATCAGTCAGGCCAGCTAGATAATCCATGCTGGTATTTAAAGCAAGTGCAATGCGCTTGCACTGTTCAAAGGTATAATAGCGCTTTCCATTTTCAATCTTAGAGAAATCGCTTTGGTTAATTCCGGTTTTCATTTGCATATAAATCTGGGTATAACCACGTTTTTCACGAAGGTCTTTGAGACGAGACATAAAATCACCCCAGATAATTATGGGTGATTTGACCTATTGAAATTATGGTGAAATTGACCTATTATGATTGGGGTGATGCTATGATACAGGAAATGCGGGAAGAGTACAAGGAAAAAATGAGCCGTGAAAATCATACATACCGCATCTGTTGGAAGTTGTACGATGAACTGGCAGATCTCTTTTGCAACGAAGGCCCCATATCGGAGGATTTTCAAACATATCTTGTGCAGTTGGAAAGGCAGAGGGAGGAACAATACAACAGACACTATAATTGGGGATGTGCCATGGAATGCGGCACAGTCCTTGATAATCAGCCGGAGGGTGAGTTGGTAGCTGGGCAGAGAATGGCAGCGGAGGCACGCAAGAGCGTGGAACGGGTCATGAAATCCTATAGTGAAGAGATGTTTATGCTCTGGAAGCTGTTCTGCCGTGTGGAAGCATATTGCCGCACACAGGAAGCGGCGTATATGTGCGTATTGGGTATGGAAGAAGCACAAAAGAAAAATGGCATCCATCCGTTGTAAAGGATGGATGCCATTTTTGTTTCAAGATTAGTAGGACACGCCCTGCCAGATCATGGCGTCGGCCACCTTCATAAAGCCGGCGATGTTGGCGCCCGCCACCAGGTTGCCGGGCATGCCGTACTCCTCGGCGGCCTTGGCGGCGTTGTGATAGATGTTGGTCATGATGTCGTGGAGCTTCTGGTCCACTTCCTCAAAGGTCCAGCTCAGGCGCATGGAGTTCTGGCTCATCTCCAGACCGGAGGTGGCCACGCCGCCGGCGTTGGAAGCCTTGGCGGGAGCAAACAGAACACCATGAGACTGGAACCAAGCCACAGCCTCGGGAGTGGAGGGCATGTTGGCGCCCTCAGCCACGGCGAAGCAGCCGTGCTCCACCAGAGCCTTGGCGCCCTCCAGGGGCAGCTCGTTCTGAGTGGCGCAGGGAAGCGCGATGTTGCAGGGAACGGTCCAGATGCCCTGGCAGCCCTCGTAGTACTTGGCGGTGGGAACGTAATCCAGGTAGGTCTTGATGCGGTCGCGCTTGACCTCCTTGATCTCCTTGATGACCTTGTAGTCGATGCCGTTCTCGTCCACGATGTAGCCGTTGGAGTCGCTCATGGCGATGACCTTGGCGCCCAGCTGGGTGGCCTTCTGGTTGGCGTAGATGGCCACGTTGCCCGAACCGGAGATGACCACGCTCTGGCCCTGGAAGGACTTGCCGGCAGCCTTGAGCATCTCGTTGGTGAAGTAGCACAGGCCGTAGCCGGTAGCCTCGGTACGGGCCAGGGAGCCGCCGTAGGTCAGGCCCTTGCCGGTGAGAACACCGTTGAACTCGTTGCGGATACGCTTATACTGGCCGAACAGGTAGCCAATCTCACGGGCGCCCACGCCGATGTCGCCGGCGGGCACGTCGGTGTCGGGGCCGATGTGGCGCTGCAGCTCAGTCATGAAGGACTGGCAGAAACGCATGACCTCGTTGCTGCTCTTGCCCTTGGGATCGAAGTCGGAGCCGCCCTTGCCGCCGCCCATGGGCAGGCCGGTCAGGGAGTTCTTGAACACCTGCTCGAAGCCCAGGAACTTGATGATGGACAGGTTGACGGAGGGGTGGAAGCGCAGGCCGCCCTTGGAGGGGCCGATGGCGGTGGAGAACTGCACGCGGTAGCCGCGGTTCACCTGGACCTGGCCGTGATCGTCCACCCAGGACACGCGGAACAGCAGGCTGCGCTCGGGCTCTACCATGCGGTCCATAATGCCCATCTTGGCCAGCTCGGGCTTCTGGTTGAACACGGGCTGAAGGGACTCCATAACCTCACCCACGGCCTGGAGGAACTCGGGCTCATGGGCGTTCTTCTTGCAGACGCCGTCATATACGTTCTGAAGGTAAGAATTGGTGATCGTAAATGCCATATTGCCAAACCCCTTTGCCTGGCGGCCCATGATGGACGGACCTACCGGATTTTGATACACTGGGAATGTGGTCCAAAGACACACATTCCAACATGTTGGTGCTATTATAATGCGTCATCCCAGAAAATGCAAGGAAAAATTATAAAGTTGCAAAAACCGCCGAGTACTTTCGTGAAAACTGGCAAGTATTGCACTAATCTATACTTTAGCGTGCAACGGAATGACGAGATGTAACATATTTTGCGCTGGTGCGTTCTTTAGGTGAAAGGGGGGAGGAGCGTGGAGCCAAAGACGCTGGAGGGGCTCTATCACAAGTATGCCGGTGAGCTGTACCTCTATGCCTTTGCCCTCTGTCAGGATTGGTCCCAGGCCCAGGACCTGATGAGCGAGGCCTTCTGCCGGGCCCTTCTCTCCCTGGAGGGGGAGGAGGACGGCTGGAAGGGCTGGCTGTTCAAGGTGTGCCGCAACCTGTGGCTGGACCAGTGCCGCCGCCGCAAGCACCTGACCGGGGAGCCGCCTGACCCGGAGCGGCTGACGGGGGAGGACGACCTGCTGGAGGACCTGATCCGGGAGGAGACCCGGCGGGCGGTCTATCGGGCGGTGCAGGAGCTCTCCCCGCTGGATCGGGAGATCATTACCTTATATTATTATGGAGAGTTGTCGCTGAAAGAAGTGGGGGCGGCCATGGGGATCAGCCCCGGCGCGGCCCGGACCATGCTGTGCCGGGCCCGCAGGAAGCTCAAGACCAGATTGGAGGGAGCGCTATGACATTCCGGGAATTACTGGAGAAATACAAGAACGGCACTGCCACCGAGGACGAGCGGGCCCTGGTGGAGGCAGAGCTGGAGAAGAGCGAGGCCATCGCCGACTATCTGGCGGAGGGCTTGGAGGCGCTGGAGGAGGGGGGAGAGGCCCAGTCTAGCTCCAATGCCGAGGTAAAGAAGGTAAAACGGACGGTGAATCGCAGGCTGCGCCGCACCGCCCTGTGGGCGGCGGCCATCGTGCTGGCAGTGGTGCTGGTGGTACAGTTTGTGGTGAATCCCCTAGTGTCCTCCTTCTATTATCAGCCCAACGCGCAGACGGTGGGGCAGACGCAGTACAGCGATGCCACCGTTGATCTGACCGCCCTATACAGCCTTCTGATGCCGGGGCAGACCATAACCAGTGTCCAGACCGAGCCCCTGGGCTTTGGAAGATATGCCTTAACCTACACCACAGGAGATTGGCTCACCGGGGAGAGAAACCAGGTCAGCAGGACCATGAATCCTGGCGAATATGGAACGGGAGCGTGGATCACCGCCTCCATGCAAAATGGTTTTGATCTGCTGACCATGGAGGCCATCGTGGATGGGGGAAGAGATTTGGCGGTAAGCGGTTACAGCCAGGAGACGGTGGATTACCTGTCTCAGCTGCCTGAGACCTCCTATCTGGCGGTGTGGGTCCATTTCCCGGAGCGGCTCAATCCCATCGGCTTTGCGCAGCTGGAGGCCGCATATGATGGCTATTGCGCTCAGGGTATCCTCTCCTTTCGGTGGGCCGCGGTGCGGACGGCGGAGGAAAATCAGCTCATCGGCTATCAGACTGAGGACTGCCCTTATCTGGATGCCGCGCCGGACCAGGAGCGATACCCCATGTTCTCTTACACCCAGATGTGGGAGGAGATGGTGGGGCGCAGTTTTACGGAAAAAAGCAGGGCCCAGTTTGAGGGTAGCGCCGCTAAGGAGCATTTTATCACCCTGCTCAGCTATCTGGCAGACCGGCCGGAGGCGGTAGAGGCCCTGGCGGGGCCTGTGGTATCGTATGATTTCGCGTCCATCCGGGACTATGTGGAGGAGAATGGGGTAGAGATCTATGGTGCGCTGGTGTACGCTCAGCCCTCGGCATTGCTTCAGATGTGGGAGGACGGCGTCATTGACGGACTCTCCATCCAGCAGGTGCTGCCCTCCCGCTATTCCGGCAGCACCGGGATCCGCCAGTAAAAAGTGCTTTGACGAATGCCTCCAACTGTATTATACTAAAATCAGGATAGGAGGTGTCCTTATGAAACACATCGTCATTACCATTGGTCGTGAATACGGCTCCGGCGGGCGGCTCATCGCAAAGAAGCTGTCCGAGGATATGGGCATCACGTTCTACGACAAGCAGCTGATCTCCGACGTGGCAAAGAAGACCGGCTTTTCTGAGCACTTTATCCGTAATGCCGAGCATCAGCGCCCCACCAACAGCTTCCTCTATGACCTCTACACCAGCGTCCAGACCCCCTCGGTCCCCGACCAGGTGTTTATCGCGCAGGCCAAGGTCATCAAGGAGGCCGCTGCACGGGAGTCCTGCGTCATTGTGGGCCGCTGCGCCGACTACATCCTCCGGGATCAGCCCAACTGCCTGAAGGTGTTTGTCAACGCCCCTCTGGATCAGCGCATTCGCCGGGCCCGGGAGGAGTACGGTGTGCAGGAAGCCAACCTGGAGAGCTTCGTCATCCGTCAGGACAAGGCCAGAGCCTCCTATTACAACTACTTCGCCACCGGCCGCTGGGGCCAGAGCCGGGAGTATGACCTGTGTGTCAACAGCCGCATCGGCATTGACGCCGCCGTGGCGGTCATCCGCGCGGCCGCTGAGGCCATTACCAAGGCTCCGTAAATGAGATATAAGGGCTGTACCCGCTGCACCGCAGCGGGTACAGCTTTTTTGCGGGCAAAAATCGGATAAATTGTGAACAAAAATTGCTTCTTGTGTGAACATTAGCACTCTCCTATTGACAGTGCTAATTCTGGTGTTATAATAAGGGTGTCCTTGAGAGAGGGGCCCAATGAGAGCCCATCCGGGGATTGAAAAGAACCGAAACGTCCGGCCGGTACACCACCGTCCGGAACAGGTAACAGAAGCTCGCCACCGCGAGGGTTCACTTCCCCCCAGCTACGAGCCGTCGAAGATGAATGGAGGTATGACTTATGTTACCTAGCCTGTTTGGTGAAAATCTGTTTGACGACTTTTTCCAGGATCCCTTTGACAGAATGCCCGACATGTTTGCCCACAACCCGCTGTACGGTAAGCACGGCAAGAACCTGATGAAGACCGATGTGCGGGAGACCGAGAATGCCTATGAGCTGGATGTGGACCTGCCCGGCTTCAAGAAGGATGAGGTTCAGCTGGAACTGAAGGACGGTTGTCTGACCATCAGCGCCGCCAAGGGCCTGGATAAGGACGAAGAGGAGAAGAACGGCCGTTATCTGCGCCGGGAGCGCTACGCCGGTCAGTGCAGCCGCAGCTTCTATGTGGGTGAGCAGGTGGAGCCCAAGGATGTGTCCGCCAAGTTTGAGGATGGTATCCTGAAGATCACTCTGCCTAAGGCGGTGCAGCAGCTGCCTGTCAACCACACCATCGCCATCGAGTAAAACGGTACGGAAAGCGCCCGCCGCAGCAGCGGCGGGCGCTTTTTCTGTCAAAACTTTACCGTGGGATCGCTTGAATCCATATGATCCTGTGTGTTATGATGGGTTTGCGTTTAGAGGCCTTTGCGGCCGCTGATTGTGGAGGGTTTGGCAGGGCTGGAAGGCGGCTAAAAAAACTTTTCGCAAATGCAAAAAAAGACTTGACGAGAAAGTTAAGTTGTGCTATCTTTATATCAGAAATGATAATCATTACTGATTAGCACTTCCGCTAAACCTAGATCAAATAAAATGAAATTACAATTATAGGAGGAAAATCACATGAAAAAGTGGGTCTGCTCTGTTTGCGGTTACGTTCACGAGGGGGATTCCGCCCCTGATTTCTGCCCCATCTGCAAGGCTCCCAAGGAGAAGTTTGTGCTCCAGGGCGGCGACAAGACCTGGGCTTCCGAGCATGTGGTCGGCGTAGCTAAGGGCGCTCCCGAGGAGATCATCCAGGGCCTGCGCGAGAACTTCCAGGGCGAGTGCTCTGAGGTTGGTATGTACCTGGCCATGGCCCGCGTGGCTCACCGCGAGGGTTATCCCGAGATCGGCCTGTACTGGGAGAAGGCCGCCTACGAGGAGGCTGAGCACGCTGCCAAGTTCGCCGAGCTGCTGGGCGAGGTCGTGACCGACTCCACCAAGAAGAACCTGGAGATGCGTGTGGACGCCGAGAACGGCGCTACCCAGGGTAAGACTGACCTGGCTAAGCTGGCCAAGCAGCACAACCTGGACGCCATCCACGACACCGTTCACGAGATGGCTCGCGACGAGGCCCGTCACGGCAAGGCTTTCGAGGGCCTGCTGAAGCGTTACTTCGGCTAATCGATAAAGCAAGGGTTCCCCGGTCCAATGGACCGGGGAACTTTTTTGTCGTGGCGGGCCTCGTTACCGAGCGTTTTGGCGAAGCTAAAACCTCGATGCCGGGCGGATTCACTCCGCCCGAGCAGATGAAATCATCGGGGTCCCCATGGGACTTGTCCCATGGGATCGCCCGTCACGGCAAGGCTTTCGAGGGCCTGCTGAAGCGTTACTTCGGCTAATCGATAAAGCAAGGGTTCCCCGGTCCAATGGGCCGGGGAACTTTTTTGCTTATTCATGCTGTATTTGACACACTTGCACCCATATTTAGATATACTATAGCGATAGGAAAAGGCGGGGCTGGGCCCCGCCTTCTTATAGGATACAGGGCTTACAGGCCCAGCAGCTGTTTTTTCTTGGCGTCGAACTCCTCCTGGGTGATCACGCCCATGTCCAGCAGTTCCTTGAACTTTTTCAGCTCATCAGCGGCAGAGGCCTGCTGGATCACGGTGGCGTTGCCCTGGGATGCCTTTTCACTCTGGTACTGATTGACGATCTTCTGGATCTCGGCAGAAAGTTTTTGACGGATCTCAGGGGAGTAGGAGCCCAAAACCACATCTTCGTCCCCAATGGTATCCAGGCGGATGTTCATGCCGAATACACCGATGGAGTTCACTTTATCCAGCTTGATGGACTTTGCGCCTGCGCTCATAAAGGTACCAATCAGGGAGTTGGGCTTGCCTGCGATCAGCAGCCGGGTGTTGGTAAAGGCCACAGCCACCATCTGATAGGCGGTCTTTCCAACGGTGCCGGCATTGGCGCCCACCGCCAGCAGCACATCCTCATCCGGAGCCAGGCTGTCCAGGATCATCTGGAACGGCAGCTTCTTGTTGTTGGTACGCATGAGTCCCGCCGCGGTGGACTGATACTCATCGGCCATTGCCATCATTTCCTTGATCGTTCTCATATCCAATCCTCCTTATACAACTGATGCCGGATCCTTTTTTGAGGGAAGAGGATCTATTCCTTCCTTTTTCGTACTATTATCATCTTATCGACTCCTTTTTGCCAATACAATAGCCTGCCAGCATAGTGTTTGTATAAAAGTAGAAGCGGGTATGATGGAAAGATCGGAAAGAGATTCACAGAGTGTTTACAATTCAGGAGGGCAAAGCCCTTGACTTCCGAGGGCTAACGAAGTATGATACTTCACGCACAATTATATAACATAGTTAAGAATTAAGGCGGTGATGGAATGGAAGATAGATTGATGACCGAGTTGAGCGGCGCGCTGCGGCGGCTCATCCAAACACGTTACAGTCTGCCTATGGGCGGCCTGCCCATGGGCGAATTTATGATGCTCCAGCGGATCCAGCGCTGGCAGGAGGAGCGGCCGGAGGCCAAAGGAATCTATGTCTCTGAGCTGAACCAGTGCGCGTATGTATCCCAGCCGGCGGTATCCCGGATGCTGCGCCGGCTGGAGGAGAAGGGGCTGCTGGAGCGTAAAACCGATCCTCAGGACCGGCGGACCACCTATGTGGTGCTGACGGAGGAGGGGCGCAGCCTGCTGACCGCCTGCCAGCAGCAGATGGCGAAGCTGGCCGGACGGGTGGTGGACCGGCTGGGCGCCGAAGAGCTTCAGTCTCTGGTGGACCAGCTGGACCGGCTGACCCAGGCCGTTCAGGAGGAAGGACAGAAGATGTCTGTGGAATAAGGAGCAATGACATGCTGAATATTCTGAAGTATTTGAAGAAACACGGGGGCATGGTGGTGCTCATCCTGGCACTGCTGTGCGTACAGGCCTACTGTGACCTGACGCTGCCCAAGTACACGTCGGACATTGTGGATGTGGGTATCCAGCAGAGCGGTGTGGAGCGGGTTACCCCGCAGCAGATGCGGGGAACCACCATGGAGGCCCTTACCCTCTTTTTAAGTGACGAGGATGAGGCCGCCCTCCGGGCGGCCTATACCGCCGCAGAGGATGGAACCTATACCCTGACGGTCAGGGACAAAAAGACTCTGGACCAGCTGGACCAGATGCTGGGCCTGCCCATGGTGGCTCTTTATCAGATGGAGCAGCAGGGCATGGACCCGGCTATGCTGACGGCTCAAGCGGAGCAGGCGGGCCGGGAGACCTTCAAGGCCGGCCTGATGGAGCAGATGGAGGCCATGGCCGACCAGTACGGCGCCACCGCCGATATGCTCACCGACCAGATGGCCATCCTGTTTGTCCGGCAGGAGTATGAGACCATGGGAATGGATCTGAACGCCATGCAGCGCAGCTATTTGCTGACCACCGGCGGCAAGATGCTGGCCCTCACCCTGCTGATGGTGGCTGCCGCCATTACAGCGGGTATGCTGGCCTCCCGGGTGGCGGCCAGCGTGGGCATGGAGCTGCGTGGTAAGGTGTTCCGCAAAGTGGTCTCCTTCGGCAATGCCGAGATTGACAAATTTTCCACCGCATCCCTCATCACCCGGTCCACCAACGACATTCAGCAGATCCAGATGGTGGTGGTCATGCTGCTGCGGCTGGTGCTCTACGCACCCATCATCGGCATCGGCGGCATTGTGCGGGTGGCCAGCACCCGCACCGGCATGGGCTGGATCATCGGCGTAGCGGTAGGTGTGCTGCTGGCCCTCATCGTGGTGCTGATGACGGTGGCCATGCCCAAGTTCAAGAAGATGCAGACACTGATCGACCGGGTGAACCTGGTGTCCCGTGAGATTCTCACCGGCCTGCCCGTGATCCGCGCCTTCAGCCGGGAGGCATATGAGGAAAAGCGCTTTGACAAGGCCAATCGGGACCTGATGGGTACCCAGCTCTTCACCAACCGTACCATGTCCATGATGATGCCCATTATGATGCTCATCATGAACGGCATCTCGGTGCTCATCGTGTGGGCGGGCGCCCATGGGGTGGACCTGGGCACCATGCAGGTGGGCGATATGATCGCCTTCATTACCTACACCATGCAGATCGTCATGGCCTTCCTGATGATCTCGGTGGTGTCCATCATGCTGCCCCGGGCAGGCGTGTCCGCCAAGCGAATCCAGGAGGTGCTGGATACAAAGGTATCGGTCCGCGACCCGGAGCCCGGCAAGAACAAGGATGAGAGCAAGGAGAACTGGCGGGGCGAGGTGTGCTTCGAGGACGTGTCCTTCCGCTACCCCGATGCCCAGGCCGACGTGCTGGAGCACATCTCCTTCACCGCACGGCCGGGGGAGACTACGGCCATCATCGGTTCCACCGGCAGCGGCAAATCCACTCTGCTCAACCTGATCCCCCGGTTCTTCGATGTGAGCTACGGCCGTATTACCATCGACGGGGTGGACATCCGGAACCTGTCCCTCCACAAGCTCCACAGCCTGCTGGGATACGTGCCCCAGAAGGGGGTGCTCTTCTCGGGTACCATCGAGAGCAACCTGAAGTTCGGCGGGGAAGCTATCACCGACGAGGCCATGCGGCAGGCGGCGGTCATTGCCCAGGCCGACGACTTCATCGACGCCAAGCCGGAGGGCTACGAGTCCCCCATTGCCCAGGGCGGCACCAACGTGTCCGGCGGCCAGAAGCAGCGGCTGTCCATCGCCCGGGCCATTGCCAAGGACCCCAAGGTCTACCTGTTTGACGACTCCTTCTCCGCCCTGGATTACAAGACCGACGCGGCTCTGCGCCGGGCCCTCAGTGAGCAGGTCAAGGACGCTGCCGTCATCATCGTGGCCCAGCGGATCTCCACCATCCTCCATGCCCAGCAGATCATTGTGTTGGACGAGGGCAAGGTGGCGGGCATCGGCACCCATGAGGAGCTGATGGCTAGTTGTCCCACCTATCAGGAGATTGCCCGCAGCCAGCTGTCGGAAGCGGAATTGGGAGGTGTCGGCGCATGAGTGAGCGGCATACTGCGGCCCGTCCCCGGGGGCCCATGGGCCACAGAGGCCCGGGCGTACCCGGTGAGAAGGCCAAGGATTTCAAGGGTACGGTGAAGAAACTGTTCTCCCATATGGGCCGGTTCAAGCTTCAGCTGGCTCTGGTGGGCATCTTCGCCATATGCTCTACCATTTTCAATATTGTAGGACCCAAGGTTTTGTCTCAGGCCACCACCGAGATCTTTACCGGCTTAGTGTCCAAGGTCCAGGGAAGCGGCGGTATCGACTTTGGCAAGATCGGGCAGATTTTGTTGATGCTCATCATCCTCTACCTGATCAGCGCGGGCTTCTCTCTGCTCCAGGGCTGGATCATGAGCGGGGTCACCCAGAAGACCTGCTACGGCCTGCGGCGTGATATCTCGGAGAAAATCCACCGCATGCCCATGAAGTATTTTGAGTCCCGTACCGTGGGCGAGGTTCTCTCCCGTATCACCAACGATGTGGATACCCTGGGACAGAGCCTGAACCAGTCGGTGACTACCCTCATTACCTCGGTGACCACTCTCATCGGCGTGCTGGTGATGATGCTTACCATCTCCCCGCTGATGACCCTCATCGCCCTGGTCATCCTTCCGGTGTCGGCAGGCCTGGTGATGCTGGTGGTCAAGCACAGCCAGAAGTACTTTGTGGCCCAGCAGAAGTATCTGGGCAAGATCAACGGCCAGGTGGAGGAGACCTACTCCGGCCACAGTGTGGTGCGGGCCTTCAACCGGGAGGAGGAAGTGGTCAGGGAGTTTGACCAGACCAACGCCGTCCTCTTCAAGTCGGCCTGGCTGAGCCAGTTCCTCTCCGGTATGATGCAGCCCATCATGACCTTCGTAGGCAACCTGGGCTATGTGGCCGTGGCGGTGGTGGGCTCCATGCTGGCGGTGACCGGCGCCATCACGGTGGGCGACATCCAGGCTTTCATTCAGTACCTGCGGCAGTTCACCCAGCCGGTGACCCAGATCGCCCAGGTGTCCAATATGCTCCAGTCCATGGCCGCCGCCGCCGAGCGGGTCTTTGAGTTCCTGGCCGAGGAGGAGGAAAGCCAGACCGACGCCTGCCCCGTTACCGCCGACCAGCTGACCGGCGCGGTGGAGTTTGAGCACGTGAAGTTCGGCTATGTGCCGGAAAAGACCATCATCCACGACTTCTCCGCCCAGGTGAAGCCGGGCCAGATGGTGGCCATCGTGGGCCCCACCGGCGCGGGCAAGACCACCATGGTCAAGCTGCTCATGCGGTTCTACGACGTGGACGGCGGCGCTATCCGGGTGGACGGCCACGACGTGCGGGAATTCAACCGCACCAAGCTGCGGGAGGCCTTCGGCATGGTGCTCCAGGACACCTGGCTGTTCAAGGGCACCATCATGGAGAACATCCGCTACGGACGGCTGGATGCCACCGATGAAGAGGTCATCGCCGCCGCCAAGGCGGCCCACGTTCACCACTTCATCCAGACTCTGCCCGGTGGCTACCAGATGGAGCTAAATGAGGACGCCTCCAACGTGTCCCAGGGCCAGAAGCAGCTGCTGACCATCGCCCGGGCCATTCTGGCGGACAACCGGATTCTGATCCTGGACGAAGCCACCTCTTCGGTGGATACCCGTACCGAGCACCTGATCCAGGCCGCCATGAACAACCTGATGAAGGGGCGCACCTCCTTTGTGATCGCCCACCGGCTGTCTACCATCAAGGAGGCCGACCTCATCCTGGTGATGAAGGACGGCGACATTGTGGAGCAGGGCACCCATCAGGAGCTGCTGGACAAGGGCGGCTTCTACGCCGGACTGTACAATGCCCAGTTTGAAGAGAGCGAGGCCAGCTGAGCCTATAACAACAAAAACGCCCAACTCCACACGGAGTTGGGCATTTTTCTTAGGATTAACGGCGGGTTTTGAGGCGGGCCATGGCCCGGGCCAGGGCGGCCTTGGAGTGGTAGTACTCGTGGATGCTCTGCTTCTGACGCAGGCGTTCCTCGGCCCGCTTTTTGGCAGCCTCGGCCCGTTTCTCGTCGATCTCCTCGGGGTGTTCGGCAAAGCCCACCAGCAGGATCACGTAATCCGGCTTGATCTCGGCAAAGCCGGAGCCCACCGCGGCGGGCTCCCACTTGCCATCCACCTTGTAGCGCAGCTCGCCGGGCTCGATGGCAGTGACCACCGGCTCATGGCCGGGATAGATCCCCATTTCACCATCCACAGCGGGGAGCACCAGGGCCTCGGCGGGACCGATGTAAAACTGGCGCTCGGGGGTGATGATCTCCAGGTAGAAGGTGCTGGTCTCGGCCATTTACACCGCCTCCATCTTCTTGGCTTTGGCGATGACTTCGTCCACGTTGCCCACGTTGCTGAAGGCAGCTTCGGGATATTTGTCCAGCTCGCCGCCCAGGATGGTCTCGAAGGAGCGAAGGGTGTCCTCCAGCTTCACATAGCGGCCCTCCAGGCCGGTAAACTGCTCAGCTACCGAGAAGGGCTGGGAGAAGAACTGCTGGATGCGGCGGGCCCGCTCCACGGTGCGGCGGTCCTCCTCGCTCAGCTCCTCCATGCCCAGAATGGCGATGATGTCTTGGAGCTCACGATAGCGCTGCAGCAGCTCCTGGGTGCTGCGGGCGATCTTGTAGTGGCGCTCACCCACCACATCGGGCTCCAGAATGCGGGAGGTGGACTCCAGGGGGTCCACGGCGGGGTAGATGCCCTGCTCCACGATCTTACGGGAGAGGACGGTGGTGGCGTCCAGGTGGGCAAAGGTGGTGGCGGGAGCGGGGTCGGTCAGGTCGTCGGCGGGGACGTAGACCGCCTGCACGGAGGTGATGGAGCCGTCCTTGGTGGAGGTGATACGCTCCTGCAGGGCGCCCAGCTCGTTGGCCAGGGTGGGCTGATAGCCCACGGCGGAGGGCATGCGGCCCATGAGGGCGGATACCTCGGAGCCGGCCTGGACGTAACGGAAGATGTTGTCGATGAAGAGCAGCACGTTCTGCTTTTCCTGGTCCCGGAAGTACTCGGCCATGGTCAGGCCGGTGAGGGCTACGCGCATACGGGCTCCGGGGGGCTCGTTCATCTGACCGAAGACCAGGGCGGTCTTCTCAATGACGCCGGACTCGGTCATCTCGCGCCACAGGTCGTTGCCCTCGCGGGTACGTTCGCCCACGCCGGTGAAGATGGAGTAGCCGCCGTGCTCGGTGGCGATGTTGTGGATCAGCTCCTGGATGAGCACGGTCTTGCCCACGCCGGCGCCGCCGAACAGGCCGATCTTGCCGCCCTTGGCGTAGGGGGCCAGCAGGTCGATAACCTTGATGCCGGTCTCGAAGATGTCCACCACAGGGCGCTGGTTCTCGAAGGCGGGGGGCTGACGGTGGATGGACCACTTCTCCGGGGCCTTCACGGGACCCTTCTCGTCGATGGCGTCGCCCAGGACGTTGAACATACGGCCCAGTACGCCCTCGCCCACAGGCACGGAGATGGGAGCGCCGGTGGCGGTTACCTCCATGCCCCGGCCCAGACCCTCGCTGGGGGAGAGCATGATGCAGCGCACGGTGTCGCCGCCCACGTGCTGGGCCACCTCCATTACCTGGCGCTTGCCGCCCAGCTCGACCTCAAGGGCTTCCTTGATCTCGGGCAGGGCGCCACCCTGGAAGGCCACGTCTACCACAGGTCCCATGACCTGTACGATGGTTCCTTTGTTTTCGTTCATATTGCAATCCCCTTTCGGGCGTTCATACACTTACGTTAAAATGGCGCTCATAGAGCGGCCTGAGCGCCGCCCACCACCTCGGTGATCTCCTGGGTGATAGCGGCCTGCCGGGCCCGGTTGTAGGACAGATTCAGGGTCTGCAGCATGGCCCGGGCGTTGTCGCTGGAGGACTTCATGGCGGTCATGCGGGAATTCTGCTCGGAGCAGTAGGATTCCACCAGCGCGCCGAAGATGTCGCCCTTGACGTAACCGGGGACCAGACGGTCCATGACCGCCTTGACGGAGGGCACATAGGCCACGTCCCGGTTGTAGGTATCCCGATTCTTATCGTACTCCGGAAACACATCGGGATCCAGGGGGAGCAGCTTGTGAATGGTGGGCTCCATCTGGAAGGAGTTGACCATCTTGGTGAAGATGATGTAGACCTCGTCCAGCTGTTCCTCCAGATAGAGGTCGATCATCAGCTCGGCCATGTCCCGGGCACGGCCCATGTTGGGGTCCTGGGCAGTGTAGAGGAACTCCACGTCGATGGGCACCCCGTGCTCCTGAAAGTAAGAGCGGCCCACCTGGCCCACCACAAACAGGCTGGTGTGGGCGCTCTGGCTCATCTTCTGCTCGGCCAGCTTTAGAATGTTGTGGTTGTAGGCACCGGCCAGACCCTTGTCGCCGGTGATGACGATGTAGCCGATCTTGCGGTCCTCCGGCTGCACGCCGGGGCGCTTGTCAAAGAAGACGTGGCTGATCTCCGGGGAGTGGTGCAGGATGTCGGAGATGGTAGCCTCGATCTTCATGAAGTAGGGTTCCACATCGGTGAGCTGCTTGCGGGCCTTCCGCAGGTTGGAGGAGGAGATGAGATACATGGCGTTGGTGATCTTCAGGGTCTGCTCCACGCTCTTGATGTGGGTACGGATCTCCTTTATGCTTGCCATGTGGCACTCACCCGCTTCTTGGCGTCCTCCAGCACCGAGCGAATGGTCTCGATGGCGGGACCGCTGAGGTTTCCGGTGGATTCGATCTCATCCACCACATCGGCGTGCTCCTGCTCCATCTCCTGGGCGAAGTCCAGCACGAAGGAGCGGACCTTGTCCAGCGGCACGTCGTCCACCAGACCGTTGGTGGCCACGTAGAGGATCATAGCCTGGCGGCTCACCGGCATGGGGTGGTACAGGGGCTGCTTGAGCAGCTCCAGCAGACGGCGGCCGTGGTCCAGGGCCTGCTGAGTGGCGGGGTCCAGATCGGAGGCGAACTGGGTGAACACCTCCAGCTCCCGGAACCGGGCCAGATCAATACGCAGGGTACCGGCGGTCTTCTTGATGGCCCGGGTCTGGGCGGAGCCGCCCACACGGGACACCGACAGGCCCACGTTGACGGCGGGGCGCTGGCCGGAGAAGAACAGGTCGTTTTCCAGATAGATCTGGCCGTCGGTGATGGAAATGACGTTGGTGGGGATGTAGGCCGACACGTCGCCGGCCTGGGTCTCGATGATGGGCAGAGCGGTCATGGAGCCGCCGCCGTACTCCTTGGTAAGGCGGCAGGCACGCTCCAGCAGACGGGAGTGCAGGTAGAACACGTCGCCGGGGTAGGCCTCACGGCCGGGGGACCGCTTGAGCAGCAGAGACAGGGTACGGTAAGCCACCGCGTGCTTGCTCAGATCGTCGTAGACGATGAGCACATCCTTGCCCTTACTCATGAAGTACTCGCCCATGGCGGCGCCGGAGTAGGGGGCGATGTACTGCAGGGGGGCGGACTCACTGGCGGTTGAGGACACGATGATGGAGTAATCCATGGCGCCGTGCTTCTTCAGGGTGTCCTGGATGCGGGCCACGGTGGAGGCCTTCTGGCCGATGGCCACGTAGATGCAGATCACGTCCTGGCCCTTCTGGTTCAGGATGGCATCCACGGCAATGGCGGTCTTGCCGGTCTGCCGGTCGCCGATGATGAGCTCACGCTGGCCACGGCCGATGGGCACCATGGCGTCGATGGCCAGAATGCCGGTCTGCAGGGGCACGTTGACGGGCTCACGGCTGACTACGCTGCTGGCCTCATGCTCGATGGGACGGGTCTCAGTGGCGTTGATGGGGCCCAGACCGTCGATGGGCTGGCCCAGCACGTCCACCACGCGGCCCACCAGGCCGTCGCCCACGGGCACATCGGCGGGATGACCGGTGCGGCGCACCACGGTGCCCTCCCGGACGCCGGCGTCGCTGCCCAGCAGAACCACGCCCACGCTGTCCCGGGCCAGGTTCATGACCATGCCCTTCACGCCGGTGTCCAGCTCCACCAGCTCGCCGTACACCGCCTTGTCCAGACCGTAAACGGTGGCGATGCCGTCGCCAACCTCCAGCACGGTGCCGGTCTCGTCCCGCCGGACGCGGGTATCATATGCTTGAATCTCCTCCCGCAGGATGGAGACGATCTCTTCGGGTTTGGTTTTCATGCCATTCGCCTCTCTTCCAGTTGCCGGGTCAGGCCGGCCAGCGCCCCGCGGACGCTCTTGTCATAGGTCACGCCTTCGATCTCCAGCGTGAAGCCGCCCAGCAAAGCTGGGTCGGTATGCACGTCAAAGACCACGTCCTGCTTGTGATGGAGCCGGCACAGGGCCTTTTTCAGCTTCTCCAGCTCCTCCGCGCCGGGGGCACGGACGCAGGTCAGGCGGCAGCGGGCCGCCCCGCGCTGGGCCAGGGCCTTGTCATGAAAGGCCTCCAGAATGTCGGGCAGAAGGGCCATGCGGCCCTTCCGGGCCAGCAGGCAGTAGAAGCGCAGTAGCAGGCCGTGGCCGTCCAGCTGGGGCAGTCGGGCCAGCACCCGCTCCTTCTCCCAGGCCTGGATGGCGGGAGAGCGGAGGGACTCCCACAGAGCGGCGTCCTCCATCAGCGCCTGGGCGGTGGTGCGCAGGGCCTCCTCATTGGGCGAGACCTGGTAGAGCGCCTCCGCATAGCGGCGAGCCAGCTCGTTCATGCCTGCTCACCCACTTCCGACAGGAATGTATCTACCAGGGCCTTGTCGTCGTCGCTGTCCATGGACCGCTGGGCCACCTTGGCGGCGGCCAGCAGGGCCAGGGAGGCCACCTCATTGCGGGCGCCCCGCAGCATGGCGTCCCGCTCGGTGAGGATCTGGGCCTCCGCCTCGCTGCGCAGCCGCTTGGCGTCGGTCTCGGCCTCGGCCATCTTGCCCTCGTACACCCGCTGGGCCCGGTTCTGGGCCTCGGCTACGATCTTGGCAGCCTCGTGCCGGGCGTCGGTCAGCTTGCCCTCATACTGGGCCTTCAGCTCCTGAGCCTGGCGGTTGTTGTCCTCGGCAGAGGAGATCTCCTGCTTGACCAGGGCAGCCCGCTGCTCCAGCACGGCATTGACCCGGGCGAAGAGGAACTTCTTCATCAGCAGGAAGAGCACCAGCAGGTTGACGATGGTAAAGAGAATGGTGGAAAGATGGAACTCCAGCATTGGGGACGCCCCCTTTAACCGACGAAGATGATGAGCAGAGCGGTGATGAAGCCGAAGATGGCGGTACCTTCTGCCAGAGCACAGCCCAGCAGCAGGGCACTGTTGATCTTGCCGGAAGCCTCGGGCTGACGGGCAATGGCCTCGCTGGCCTTGCCGGTGGCGAAACCGATGCCGATACCGGCGCCGATGCCGGTGAAGACTGCGACAGCAGCAGCAATGATAGCCATAGACATGATAATTTCCTCCAGTCAATCAAATGTTTTTTGGATTACTCTTCCTCTTTGATGCCCTCGCCGGTGAACAGCGTGGTCAGGAACACAAAGACGACCATTTGGATCAACCCGTCAAACAGGTCGAAGTAGATGCTGAACACCGCCGGCAGGATCACCGGGGCTACGAACTTGAGCATCTCCATGATGATGAAGGCGCCCAGCACATTGCCGAACAGACGCATACACAGCGCCAGGGGCCGGATGATAACCTCCATCAGGTTGATGGGCAGCAGCAGCGGCATGGGTGCGGCGAATTTTTTCAGTCCGCCAAGCAACCCGTTGTACCGGAACTGTGCGCCGTAGATGAGCAGCATGCTCATCAGAGCCAGCGCCGTGGTCACGCTGATGTCCTTCGTGGGGGGCGTCAGACCAAAGATGCCGATGATATTGGCAAAGCCGATGTACAGCGCCACCGTTCCCAGCCAGGGAGCGAAGGGCCGCCAGTGGGCACCGATGTTGGTCTTGACGAAGCCGTTGAGGAACTGCACGGCGCTCTCCAGGGCGATCTGCACCTTACCCGGATTGCGAACGCTCAGGTTCCGGGTCAGCAGCAGCGCCGCCACCAGCAGCGCCACCATGACGATCCACGTCACCACGACGGAATCCGCCACCGGAATACCTCCGAACAGCGGGATCGTGAACGCGGTGCGGTTCCCCAGCTCTTCCACCAGGGATTCCTTGAATGCCTCCAAACACATCACCTCGTTTTCGCAGGGGCTATCTTACTACCGAAGCAAATTTTTCGTAAGTCTTTTGAAAGTAAAAAAAGTATTGAAAATTGACAGAAATCCACCTTTTTACAGCTTACCGAAAAGAAAGTGTAACAGTATATTGGGCGCAGAGAGCCTGAGGGGAACGGGTGGGCGCGTTTGACAGGACCTGCGGTTTTTCCTATACTGATAGCAAAGGAGGCGGATCTTCATGCCCACACAGGCCCCGACTTCCATCCGCGCCCGGCTGATGCGGATGAATCTGATTGTTGTTATCGTGTCCATTGCCCTCTCTCTGGCAGGTACCCTCTATTTCACCCTGCGCAGTGAGCAGCGGGCTCTGGACAACAATCTGCTCAACTCCGCCTCCATCCTCTCCCGGGTACCCATGCTTCGGGAGGCCCTGCAGGGGACATGTACGGCGGAGGAGCTGGCCGACTATCTGGATGAGACCACGGAGCGTACATCGGACATCGACCTGATCCTGGTGGGGGACACCCAGTCCACTCTGCTCTATGTGCCCGACCGGAGCCTGATCGGCACGCCCTACTCGGGTACCGCCCAGGCCGGCGCCCTGGCGGGAGCTGCCCCCTATACCTTTAATGAGACCGGCCCCATGGGCTCGGACCACTCCGCCTATGCCCCCGTGCGGGATGAGGATGGAGCGGTCATCGGCTTTGTTATTGTGGGCGTCTACTTCCGCAGTATGGCCATGGTGGGGCTGGGTACCGCCCTGCGGCTGCTGGCAGTGGGCGTGGTGGCGGCGGTGCTTGGCAGCCTGCTGGCCATGCAGCTGTCCCGCAGTATCAAACGCTCCCTGAACGGCTATGAGCCAGACGCCTTCGCCCGGCAGTTCCACCAGCGGGAGGATATTCTGGATGCGCTGGAGGAGGGTATCCTGGCTATCGATGGGGAAGAGAAGGTGATCTACCTCAATGCCGCTGCGGCGGAGATGCTCTCCATGGACCGGAAGACCGCCCTGGGCCATCCGCTGCATGAGGTCTATCCCCGTTCCACCCTGGACCGGGTGCTGCGCACCGGTCAGGCAGAGTATAATGTCAGCATGCAGTCGCTGAAGGATATCCGGGTGCTGGCCGACCGCCTGCCCCTCTATCAAAACGGAACGCTGACCGGCGCGGTGAGCATTTTCCGCAACCGTACTGAGCTCACCCGCATGGCGGACGACCTGACGGGAGTGCAGCATATGGTGGAGGCCATGCGGGCCTACACCCATGAATTTATGAACAAGCTCCACGTGATTTTGGGCCTGCTCCAGATCGGCGAGCCGGACAAGGCCCAGCAGTATATCATGGACACCACCCGCACCCAGCGGGAGGCGGTGAGCCGCATCATGAGCCAGATCCGCCAGCCCTCGGTGGCGGCGCTGCTGGTGGGCAAGACCAGCCGGGCCAACGAGCTGGGCATCCGGCTGCGGCTGGACCGGGAGAGCACCCTCAGCGAGGAGAGCCCCTGGCTGCCGCCGGAGGCCTATGTGACCATCCTGGGCAATCTGATCGAAAACGCCATTGAGGTACTTAACCAGTCCCGCTGTACCACCAAGGAGATCTCGGTGAGCATCCGGGAGGGGGAGGACAGTCTGCTGCTCTGCGTGGAGGATACCGGACCGGGCATTTCCCCCCAGCTGCGCCGGACCATGTTCCAGCGCGGGGTGTCCACCAAGGGACGCAGCCGGGGCACCGGACTGTCCCTGGTCCATGAGGTGGTGGAGGCCTACCACGGAGAGATCCGGGTGGAATCGGAGAGCGGCGTGGGCACGTCGTTCTTCCTTAGCTTTTGCCGGGAGGATGCCCCGGCGGACAAGGAGTGATTGGCATGTATCGTGTTGTGATCGTGGAGGACGATCCCATGGTCTCTCTGCTGGACCGTACCTTCACCGAAAAGGATACCCGCTTTCGGGTGGTTCAAACCTTCCAGGACGGCCGCTCCGCCCTGGAGTGGCTGTGCCAGAACCCGGCGGACCTGGTGGTGCTGGACGTATACATGCCGCTGTTCACCGGGGTGGAGTTGCTCCGGGCCCTCCGGGAGCGGGCTGTGGCGGTGGATGCTATCATGGTCACCGCTGCCAACGATGTGGCCACCGTGGACCAGCTGCTGAAGATGGGCGTGGTGGACTATCTGGTCAAGCCCTTCACCTTTGAACGCTTCCAGCAGGCCCTGGACACCTTTTGCCGGCACCGGGAGGCGGTTACCGGGCAGGCGGTGACCCAGGGGGAGCTGGACAAGCTGTTTGCCCCGCCGGAAACGGGGGAGCACGCCGTGCCCAAGGGCCTGCAGGAGAGCACCCTGCAGCGCATCCGGGAGTGCCTCCATGCCGCGCCGGAGCAGGGCCTGCCCAGTGAGGCCATTTCCCGCCAGACCAATCTGTCGGTGGTGACGGTGCGCCGCTACGCCAACTATCTGGTGGAGCGGGGGGAGGCCTTCAGCATTGTCAACTACGATACCGGCGGCCGGCCCTGCCGGCTGTACCGCATGAAGGAGTAAACTTCTGCTTGCCCGGGAAGCGGTTTGTGCGTACAATGGAGGAAAAGGACCGTAGGCGGCGGAAAGGCTGGAGAGTGTATGGCGAGAAAGGATGAAAAGCCCGGGGGAGCGGGATACTGCAGTCAAAGCCGGGCCATGGCCTATGACCGGTGGAGCCTGCTGCCCCCGGCGGAGCGCAGGAATGTGGGCCTGTTTGAGATGCAAGGGGACCCCTACTCCTGGGCCGCGCCGGGCAGCGGGGAGGGCAGGCTGTTTCTCTGTCCCCGTTTTGAGTATGCTCAAGTGGAGCCTGGGCAGGAGCCTGACTATAACGGGGTACGGCAGCGCTGCCTGGAGCCCTATGAGAAGCTGCCCGCCAAACTGATCCACCTGGGACGGGAGCAGGATGAGGCCCGGGAGGAACTTTGCCGGAGCAGCTGCCCCTGCTATGAGGAGATGGCGGGACGAAAACCCGCCTGCTGCTACGAGTTTGCCGACCGCTTCCGGGCGGTATTTGAGTGGCAGGGCGGGGGCCGGCGGAAAAAAGCGGCATGGGAGGCTGTGTACATCCACGACCTGCGCCTGTGGGGCCGCCCGCTGACAGTGGAGCTGTGGCACCCAAAGGGCAGACGGCCTCAGGCCCTGCGGGACATGGCCGGGGCCTATCCCGGACTGGACCACACTGCCCTGTGCAGCTTTGCTCTGGGAAACGCGGTGGACCGGGCGCTGCTCCACGATCTTCCTGTCCCCTACATCTCCGAGGTCAGCGGCATAGAGACCGAGGCTATCCGGAGCTGGAAAAAGACCCGCATTCTGGAGGCCTCCCTGGCCCTGCCCCAGCTGGTGACCCGCTATACTCTGGAGGACTGCGGCCGCTTTTCCGCCTGGACGGAGAACCACTCTCTTCTGGTGCCGGACAAGCTCCACGGCAGCCGATGGGAGAAGTATACCTTTACCTACCGCCGGGAGGGGGAGCAGCCGCCGCGGCTCATCTCCATCTATCCGGCCACCGAGTGGAATCTGGTCCGGAAGCTGGCTTCCACGGCGCTGACCCAGCTTATGGGCAGCCATAAGCTGGGCCTCTCCCCCGGGCGGCTGTTCAATCTGGCGGTGGACTTTCTCTCGGCCGCCCTGTGCAACAGCTATGGAGCAGGGCAGGAGATCGCCCCGGCTCTGGGCGCCATGCTCTTCCTGGCCCTGTGCGAGGAGGAACGGCCGGGCTGCGGAGAGGAGCTCTTTCAAAAGCTGGACCAGCCCTACCGGGACTACTACACCGGCTGCTACCGGCAGCTGCTGCAGCTCTACCAAGACCTGGGGCAGGAGCCATGGCCCTCGCTGCCTGAGATGCTCCATGCCCTGTTCCAGGAGGAAGAGGGGGACGGAGAACTGGCCCAGAGCACGGCGGCCTGGTATGACGACTGCGTCAGCCGAGCGGGCCGGGAGGGGGTCCACCTGGTGGTGTGCGAGGCCATGCGGGAGCCCTTCTGGTCCCCCTTGAAGCTGCAGCTGCTGGCGGAACTGACGGAGAGCGGGGCGGTGCCTACGGTGCGGGAGCTGATCACCCGTCTGCTGCTGCTCAATCCCGCCACCATGGCCACGGTACAGACCGACCACAACGGCTCCAGCCAGGGACGTACCCAGCGGATGGAGCCGGGGGAGGGAGGCAATTACCACTGCCCCTTCCGCACCGGCGGCGGTCTGGAGTATACCAATGTGGTGCCGGGCATTTTGACCGATGAGCTCCACGATCTGCTGGAGCAGGGCTTCCTGCGGGGAGAGCAGGAGTGCTATTTAGTGAAACGGCAGACAGAATAAAGGTACAGCCGCCCATCCTCTTTAGGGGATGGGCGGCTGTTTTGGGGTCGGCATTGCCTTTTTGATGGGGGAATGCTATCATAAAAAACAAAATGACCAGATTTGGATGGGAGGCGGTTTTGGAACGGCGAAGATCCTGCTGGCAGACGACGAGGTTAACCTGCGCACAGCCATTCGGGAATTTGCGGAATTTCAGGGCTACCAGGTTGTGGAGGCCGGGGACGGCATAGAGGCGCTGAATCTGTGCAAGACCCAGGATTTTGATATCATCATCATGGACGTTATGATGCCCAGGCTGGACGGCTTTACCGCCTACCAGGAGATCAAAAAGATCCGGGACATCCCGGTGCTCATCCTCTCCTCCAAGGATCAGGAGTACGACAAGCTGTACGGCTTCCAGCTAGGGATCGACGACTATGTGGTCAAGCCCTTCTCTCTGAAGGAACTGATGGCCCGGGTCAATGTGATCATCAGCCGGCATCAGCCCGCCGCCGCGCCCCAGCCCGGCGGGGAGGAGGTCCTGCGCTTTGACGGGCTGGAGCTCAATCTGCCCGCCCGGCGGGTGCTGGTGGACGGACAGCGGGTGGAACTGCGGCCCAAGGAGTACGACCTGCTCTTTTTCCTGGCTCAGAACCGCAACCGGGTGTTCTCCCGGGAGGCGTTGCTGGAACGGGTGTGGGGGTACGACTATGGAGGAGACGACCGTACCGTGGACGCCCACATCAAAATGCTGCGCCACGATCTGGGGGAGTACCGCCGGTTCCTTGTGACCCTCCGGGGCGCGGGCTACAAATTTGAGACGGACTGAGCCATGAAGAAGACGCAGAAACTGGAACTCGCGCTGGCAGCCAGAACAGGGCGGCTGTGGAAAATGTCCACCAGCCTGTGGATTAACTTCATGGTGTTTGCCCTGGTTATCATTGCCCTCACCTGGATCATTTTGCTGGGCTTTATGCGCAATCAGTACCGGAGCCGGGAGCTGGACAGCCTGGAGCAGAGCGTGTGGAACATGACGGAGCGCTTCATTCAGGAAGATGCCGAGACCACCTTCGGGGCCCTGTGCAAGACCAACGGCCTGTTTGCCCAGGTAGTGGAGGAGGGCGGCCAGACACCTCTGCTCTCCCTGGACAACCAGGGAGACCGGTCCGAACCCCAGCAGGAGGACCTGGTGCCTCAGGACCTCTTTCAGCAGCTAGACCAGTCTGACGGCTACCTCTTCTACTATGTGCCTGATACCGCCCACAACACCCAATGGGCGGTGTGGGCGGTGGTGTTGGCCAGCTTTGGAGGAAACCGGCAGGTGCTGGTGGTCAGCAAGAGCATGGCCAACATCGACGCCCTGACCACGGTACTCCTCCAGCTGGTGGCGGTAGTCATTGTGCTGGTGGTGATGATCGCCGCCCTGCTGGCCATGTTTCAGGCCAAATCCTACCTCAGACCCATCCGTGCCTTGAACCGGAAGGCCCTGGACCTGGCGGACGGAGATCTGCAGGTGGATTTTCCGGAGGAGGGTCCCCTGGAGATCGTGCAGCTGTCCAACAGCCTGGCCAGAGCCAGGGACCAGCTGCAGGAAACCGAGACCCTCCAGCGGGACTTTATTGCCAACATCAACCACGACATGAAGACCCCGGTGGCGGCCATTCAGGCCTATGCGGAGCTGCTGCTCTCCTATTCCGGCGAGATTCCGGAGAAGCGGGAGGAGCACCTGCGGATTATTTTGCAGGAAACTGACCGCCTGACCGCCCTGATGAATACGGTGGTGGAGCTGACCAAGCTGCAGTCGGGGACCCTCACCCTTCATCCGGCGGCCTTTTCCATCCAAAAGACCGCCGAAACGGTGCTGGAGGAGTTCCGCATTCAGCCCAAGCTGGCCGGATTTACCTTTGAATTGCAGTGCAAAGAGGACATACAGGTGATGGCCGACCAGACGCTCATCTGCCGGGTGCTGCAGAACCTGCTGAACAACGCGGTGAAGTTCTGCGGAGAGGAACAGCGGGTGCTGCTGTCCATCTGCCGGGTGGAGGGCGAGAAGACGGCCGAGATCTCGGTGACCGACTATGGGATCGGTATCGCCCAGGACAAGCAGAACCTGATCTGGGAGCGCTATTACCAGGTGGAGCCCTACTGCAGGGACAAGGTGGGTGCAGGTATGGGCCTGAACATTGTCCACCAGATCCTGCTGCTCCACGATGCGCCCCATGGTGTTGTAAGCCAGGTGGGGGAGGGAACCACCATCTGGTTCCGACTGCGGGAGGCTGAGCATGAAGCAACCTAAGAAGAACAAAATCTGGGTGATTGTAGGGATCGTGGCCTTTGTGGCGGCCCTGGCCTCTCTGTTTGTGTACGGGGCACTCTCTCGGGAGAGCGAACTGGAGCAGCAGGTCAGGCAGGCCAAGGAGGAGGGCTGCCTTCCCCTGGTGCTCCTCAGCTCCATGACGGGCAGTTATCAGTACGTGGGTACCGATGCGGCCTGGACGGCCCAATATGCGGTGGATCAAATCAACCAGACCGGTGGCATCAACGGAACGCCGGTGCGGCTCATTGTGGCGGACACCGGCTCCTCGCCGGACAGCGCCCAACGGCTTCTGGAGGACGTCCAGTCCCAGCTGCTCTGTGTACTGGGACCAGTGAACGCGCCGGAGACTGCCGCGGTGGCCGAGGACGTGGCCCAGTATGGGCTGCTGGATATCGGCACCTACTCCTTTCAGGGTGCTCTGGAGCAGGCGGCTCCCTACGGGGCGGCCTATATGAGCCAGTCCGTCAAGGGGGAGATTGCCGGGGTCACCGCCTGGGCGGCGTGCAACCCCGACATACACTCCATCGTGATTTTCAGCGATCAGGCGGACTCCTCCAAGCAGGAGAGCGCGGCGGCGCTCCAGGAGTACCTGCCCCAGCTGGGCATTGAAGTGCTGGAGGTGGTGGACGTGCCTATGGACTCTAATCAGCGCCAATATATGCAGGCGGCTATTCAGGCTTTGAATCGAAAGCCAGAAGGATATCTGTCTTTACTTGATGATAATGGGTACGCTAACATCCTGCTCCAGCTGCGCCAGCGAGGAGTGGAAGAGGGTCGGAGGATTATCTCGTCCTTTACCGGATTTACCCAAGACATGATTGACCTAGCGGGAGATAATTTGGATGGGACTTATATCTGGAGTAAGTTCAACCCATATGAAGAGAGTAGCCAGTGGGCGGAGTTGTCTCTAGTATACCAAGAAGAGCACGGGGGAGCGATTCCGTTGAATACCATTGTAGTAGATTTGTATGATGCCATTATGGCATTGAAGCAGTGCTGTGAGGAACTTAATATTACCGGAAACGGGAATAACCAAACCGTCCAGCGGGAACAGGTGGCCCAATGGTTCTATAATTCTCCGGAGGTGCAGGGTATCCAGAGCACATTTTATTGGAAAGATGGAGAGAAGATTAAGGATTACGTCCTTTTTGTGTTTGAAGAAGATACACCTGTGAAACAGGAGAAGTGAATGCTTGGGGAAAAGGAGTATTTTCGCAGCGTTGCTGCGGAAGTACTCCTTTTTTATATGCGTTCACCTAATTTTCACAAAAGGAGCATCCAGATTTCACTTTAGTTCCATATAGATTTCATAGAAGATTGTTATAGTCTAATTGAGCAATGAGCACAAAAAAAGCAGATATGCGACAAAAATTTTGTAGAGGAGGTATTCCAATTGGCGATTCCCTTTTACGCGAAAAGCGCTGAGAACCAAGGTTACATAAAGAATATGGAAGTGGTTGGTTATCATGGCTTAAATCAGGTTATGGCATTTCAGATGGCGCTCCACAAGACAAAAGAAGGCTGGTACTATTTGTACTGTGGATCATTTAAGGGAGCAGGTATCACCATTTTGGATGTCACGGACCCCTATAAGCCTGAGTGGAAGGATTATTTTGAGGTTTGCGACGTAAATATCTACAAAAAACAGAGCGTACCCAAAATTCAGATCGCAGACGATTTAATGGTTGCTGCTCTGGGTGGAGGGATTCCCTATCTGCATGGTGTGAAATGGGAAGATAAAAATATTAGCGGAATTAACATATATAGCCTCAAAGATCCGCTCCATCCAGAACTCCTCTCTCACTGGGAGACCGGTTATGAAGGGGGAATGGGAGTTCACCGCTTTATGTATAATGGTGGACCTTATCTGTATCTGACTGCAGATTGTCCGGGGTATATCGCAGAAATTCTTCGTATTTTGGATATTTCTGATCCAAGAAACCCTAAAGAAATTGGACGATGGTGGAAGCCAGAGCAGTATGCAGATGGTCAGGTAGCGGGGACCTATCCTGTGGGCCATATGGATGAGAAAGATTGGCCTCATCTTCATGGACCGGCCTATGTGCAGGATGGAATTGCCTATTGTGGCTACTGGGCAGGGGGCGGTGTCTTACTGGATATGAAGGATGTAACACGCCCCAAGCTACTGGGTGAGATTCACACCCAACCCCCCTTTTCTGGCAAGCGGGCAGGTGCTCGCTGTCATACGTTTCTCCCGTTGAAAGGACGTGGATTAGCTGTTCTTACTAACGAGGGAGACCGGTTTATGAGTTTCAGCAAGGAGAGCTTTGATAAAAAGCAAGACACAAAAAATGGTGGAGCTCAACCTATGAACAACCTCCATATGATTGATGTATCTGATCCATCAGATCCCACTCTAATTGCTGAGTTTCCGTATCCCGAGGTGCCAAAAGATTTTCCATATCCCAATTTTAATGATTGTGGACTTGGGTGCCAGGGACCGTTTGGACCTCATAATCTGCATGAGCCTATGGATAAGCCTTGGCTTGAGGATGACCCCAATCGAGTATATTGCTGTTATTTTCATGCGGGGATGCGAGTATATGACGTATCAGATCCGTATTACATCAAGGAAATTGCTTACTTTATTCCTCCAAATCCAGAGAAACCGCTGTTTGATGTTCCTCGGCCCGGGCCCCTGTTGGGAACAGCAGAGGATTGTGTCGTAGATGATAGAGGATATATCTATATGGATACATTCCATGATGGTGTTTATATCCTTAAGATGAAACTATGACAATTATCTGATTATACAATCCCTTAATTGCCATAAACATTATCAAGGTTAAGGTGTTCCTTAATCTTGAAGGAGGTCTTTCTATTGTCCGTACCTTTTTACGCCAAGAGCCCGAACAATCAGGGCTACATCAAGAACATGGAGGTCGTGGGCTTTTCCGACCTGAACGGCATCAACGCCTTCCAGATGGCCCTCTATAAGACCGACGACGGCAAGTACTACATGTACTGCGGCTCCTTCAAGGGCAACGGCGTCAACATCGTGGACGTCACCGATCCCGCCAACCCTGTGGTGGCCGGCATCGTCTACGTCAGCGACCCCAACATCTACTTCGCCCAGTCCACCCCCAAGGTCCAGGTGGCCGACGGCCTGCTCATCGTGGCTCTGGGCGGCGGCGTGACCTTCCTCCACGGCATCAAGCCCGGCGATCCTGCTCTGGGCGGCCTGCAGATCTATGATCTGAAGAAGGACCCCCTCCATCCCGAGCTGCTCTCCCACTGGGATACCGGCGTGCCCAACGGCATGGGCGTCCACCGCTTTGCCTACAACGGCGGCAAGTATGTGTACATGCCCGCCGAGTGCCCGGGCTTCGTGGGCTTCATCGTCCGTATCCTGGACATCTCCGATCCCCGCAACCCCGTGGAGGCCGGCCGCTGGTGGCTGCCCAAGCAGTTCAAGGACGGCATGGTGGAGGGCACCTACGCCGTGGGCCATGATGCCGAGAAGTTCTGGGGCATGTGCCACGCCTGCAACATCTGCCCCGATCATCCCGACCAGCTGTACATGGGCTACTTCGGCGGCGGCGGTATTATCCTGAACATCTCTGATCCCACCCGTCCCAAGCTGATCTCCCAGCTGATGGTGCAGCCTCCCTTTGCCGGCAAGTTCGACGGCGCTCAGTGCCACACCTACATGCGCCTCACCGGCCGGAACTTCGCCGTACTCACCAACGAGGGCGAGCGCTTCCCCTTCTTCACCAAGGACAAGATCCTCAACGGTGTCCACAAGGGTGCCCAGCCCATGAACAACCTGCACATGATCGACGTGTCCGATCCCGCCGATCCCACCCTGGTGGCCGAGTTCCCTTATCCCGAGGTGCCCGAGAACTTCCCCTATCCCAACTTCAATGACTGCGGCATCGGCGCCCCCGGCCCCTTCGGCCCCCACAACATCCACGAGCCCATGGGCAAGAGCTGGCTGCAGGACGACCCCAACAAGGTGTACTGCTGCTACTTCCACGCCGGTATGCGGGTCTTTGATGTGTCCGACCCCTACTACATCAAGGAGCTGGCCTACTTCATCCCGCCCAACCCGGAGAAGCTGCTCTTTGACGTGCCCGTGCCCGGCCCCATGATCGCCACCACCGAGGACTGCGTGGTGGACGACCGCGGCTATATCTACATGGATACCTGGCACGACGGTATGTACATCCTGCGCCTGAAGGACGGCATCTGAGCCGCCTGAGGATAAAAAGAAAGAAGTAAGGAGAGAGTGTGAATGAACGTAGTCGGTTTGATCGGCATCGTGGTCGCTCTGGTTGCACTGATCGTCATGGTGTACAAGGGACTCCACGTCCTGATTGCCGGTACCGTGGCTGCCCTCATCGTAGCGGTCAGCAACGGACTGGGCGCTGTGGAAGGCTACAGCGTGACCTACCTGGGCGGCGTGGGAGGCTTTGTGGTCTCCAACCTGGCCATCTACCTGTGGGGCGGCATTTTCGGCGAGCTTTATAACGCCAGCGGCGCCGCCCGGTCCATCGCGCACGGTATTTCCCGCCTGTTTAAAGGCAACAAGGAGCACACCAGCGTGCTCACCAGTATCCTGATCATCTTTGTGGCCGGCGTGCTCATGTCCTACGGCGGCATCAGCGGCATCGTGCTGATGATGGTTCTGATGCCCCTGACCCTGGAGATCATCAAGGAGAGCCGCATCCCCCGCTACATGGCCCCCGGCATCCTGCTGGGTGCCCTGGCTACCGCTGCTCTGGCTATGCCTGGCAGCCCCCAGATCCAGAACTCCGGCCCCATCCAGTACCTGGGCACCACCTCTATGGCTGCTGCCATCCCCGGCTTTATCGGCGGCGCCGTGGTCATCATCCTCAACATTGCCTACCTCAACCACGCGGCCAAGAAGGAGATCGCCGCCGGCCGTGTGTATGTGGATGCAGAGTTTGACGAATCCATGAAGGTGCAGAAGGGCGATGCTCTGCCCAATCCCATCATCTCCCTGATCCCCCTCATCGTTACCTTTGCTCTGTTCAACTTCCTGAAGCTCTATATCGGCTTCTCCATCATCATCGGCATCCTGGCTGCCCTGGTGTGCTTCTGGAAGTACCTCAGCGGCGTGAAGGCCGTCATGAACGTGCTGGGTAAGGGCGTGGCCGCTGCCTGCGTGCTCTGCCTGTCCAGCGGCGCTCTGGCCGGCTTCGGCACCGTGGTGCAGGCCACCGAGACCTTTGGTCAGTTCAGCACTGCCCTCACCAACATCCAGGGCCCCCCGCTGTTCATCGTCATGATCGCCATCATGCTGGTCACCGCCATCTGCGGTTCCGGCCCCGCTGCCATCGGCGCGTCCCTGCCCATGTTCTATGACACTTTCGTCAGCATGGGCGTGAGCATGAGCGCTGTCCACCGTATCGCGGCCTTCTCCGCCACCACACTGGACACCCTGCCCACCAACGCCGGCTTCATCGCCGCCTCCGGCCTGGCCAAGTCCGAGGCCAAGGACTCCTACAAGTACGTGGGTGTGTGTACTGTGGTGAATACCACCATCGCTACTGTGGTGGTGACCCTGCTCCTCACCCTGTTCCCGGGGCTGGCCTGAACCCTCACAGGTCCGCAATTTGCATAAAGTGGAAGCCTCCGGCGAAACGCCGGAGGCTTTTACTTTTTTATTCATGCGTTTTTGCCGGGATGGGACTGCTGCCACAGAGCGTCGGCCACCGGTTTCCACCGCTCTGCGTAAGGCGCGGTTTTTTCGCACAGGTGCCGGGCACTCTCCGGACTTTGGTAGTCAGTATTGACAGCGCCTGTATCTTCCACCATTTTGGGCAGAAATTCCGGGTTTTCCAACATGGGGCAGGGACGGAGCATGTTTTCATTGAAAGGCTGGGAGTGGTGATAGGCCATGAAGAGGGGGGACTTCAGTGCATCCAGCAGGCTTGTGTTATGGATGTTCACGTTGGAGTAATGGATGAACACACAGGGCTCCACATCGCCCTTGGCGTTGATGTGAAGATAGCGCCGGCCGCCGGCAATGCATCCGCCAACATACTCGCCGTCATTCTGAAAATCCAGGGTGAAAATAGCCTTGGTGGTACGATAAGTGCGGATGGCGTTGTACATTTTGACGCGCTGTTCCGGTGTGGGCAGCAGATCCACGGCGGCGTCGTTACCCACGGGCATATAGTGGAAAAACCAGGCAAACAGGGCGCCGCAGTCAATCAGCTGGTCGAAGTATTTTTCGCTGCTCACGTCATCAACATTGTGGCTGGTATAGCAGGTGGAGATGCCAAAGGGAAGGTTGTGTGACTTCAGCAGAGCCATGACTTGGTGGACCTTCTGATAGACCCCGGCTCCCCGGCGGGAGTCATTGGCCGCCTCAAAACCTTCCAGAGAAATGGCGGGAACAAAGTTTTTGACCCGCAGCATATTCTGACAAAAGGCTTCGTCAATGAGGGTGCCGTTGGTGAAGGCGAGGAACATGCAGTCGGGATGCATCTCGCAGATGCGGAGCACATCCTCTTTTCGCACCAGCGGTTCGCCGCCGGTATAGATGTACATATAAGTACCCAACTTTTTGCCCTGGATGACGATGGAGTCCAGGTCTTCTAGGCTCAGGTTAAGCTGGCGGCCATATTCTGCTGCCCAGCAGCCGGTGCAGTGCATGTTACAGGCAGAGGTTGGGTCCAGCAGAATGGCCCAGGGGACGTTACAGTCTTCGCGCTGGCTGATCTCCTCCTGAATGGCGCGGCGAAAGGCCTCCCGCTGCGGCCTGTACCAGTTGGCAGGGGTAAACTTATCAAACAGGTCCATAAGTTTGGGGATGTTTTCCTCCGGATTGCCTTCCAGATAGTGCAGGATCTGCTTGATGCCAAAACGCTGCATGGTGTCCTTGATGGGATTGCCCATGGGAGTCATCCTTTCTGTGTTCCATCAAATTTTGTTGTCATTATAGTTGGAACTGTTCGGCCTGTCATTGTACAAAAACGCGATTTGTCAAATTTTTTGACAAATCGCGTTTTTGTACAGTATGAATTATTGTTCTGAAGTGGGCGGTACCGTCTCCGGAGTGCCATTCATCCTTGCAGCGCGGCGGATGACTTCGCCCAGCTGCTTAATATTACGGATGAATTCTTCCGGCTCCATGCCGTTGCGGGACATGAGCCAGCGGGCAATGGCACATACAAGGGCATAAGCAAAAAAGTTGGCAGAAAACTCATCCTGTTTCTGATTCCCGGGCATAAAAGAAAGGGCGCGCTTGAAAACAGGAAAGATACGCTGCTGGAAATGGACCATAAAGGAGTCCTGCCCATGGATCTGCAGAGCCGAGCGGTAGAAGTTACGGTTGTCGTAAAAATAACGGCATAGCAATTCAAACCTATCCCA
This sequence comes from Flavonifractor sp. AGMB03687, assembly GCF_017811815.1. Classification (GTDB taxonomy): domain Bacteria; phylum Bacillota; class Clostridia; order Oscillospirales; family Oscillospiraceae; genus Flavonifractor. The sequence goes on along the minus strand of NZ_JADKZI010000003.1, from coordinate 86,513 downwards.
GGGCCCCTCCTGGGAAACAGAGGGTCCGTCTCCAAGCAAGGTATCCGTCTCGCTGTCAAAGATCCAGTTGAGCAGGTCATATTTATCCCGGAAGTGATAGTAAAAGCTCTGCCGTTTCATGCCGCATCGCTCGCAGATGTAGGCTACGTTGATCTTCTCGATGGGCATTTCCCGCATAAGGGCTTTCAACGCTTCTGCCAGCGCCTTTTTGGTGATATTGGAGTCGGCCACGGTGATCCCTCCTGGGTTGGATGATAGCATAATTCATGGGGTGGCGCAAGGAGGAGTCAGGGGAGCGCTTTTTTGCGCCGAAGGCTTGTATCTGCGGTAGACATAGAAGGACAGGAGAACGGTCAGGATATCGGCGGTCACCTGGGACCAGACGATGCCGAACATGCCGAAGAGGGCGTTCAGAAGGAAAAGCATGGGGATATTGAAGCCCAGCCACCTGGTCACACCAAGGAAGAGGGAGATCCTGCCCTTGCCGAAGGCCTGGAACAGATAGACGGTAAAGAAGCTCAAAAACATCAGCGGGGTGGCCAGTACCCGGATGCGCAGGAACTGGGAGGCCAGCTCCACCGTCTGGGGATCGGAGATGAACAGGTGTGAGAACTGGACCGCAAAGATCTCATACAGCACGATGCTGATCCCGGCGATGGTCAGACCCAGTCGGCAGGAGAGCCGGATGGTATCGTTCATGCGCTGCTCATTGCCGGCGGAGTAGTTGTAGGCCACCAGGGGCAGCATGCCCTGACAGATGCCGATGCCCACATTCAGTGGGAAACGCTCCACCTTCAGCACGATGCCGATGGCGGCCAGGGCCAGATCGTGATAGGAGACCATCAGCTTGTCGATGATGACGTAATCCAGATCAAACAGGAAGGTAGCGATGGCGGAGGGAATGCCCACGCCGAACACGGCCAGGATGCTGTCCCAGCCGGGCAGGCCTCCCTTGGGGAGAAAAGTAATGGTGGAGTTTTTGCCCATCCGCAGCAGCACGGACACAAAGAAGAGAAAGGCGATGCAGTTGGACAGGCAGGTGGCAAGACCAGCGCCCAGCACCTCATGGCCTTCCGGCAGCAGTACGAACATAAACAGAGGGTCCAGGGCGATGTTCAGTACACCGCCCAGAATGATACCGGCGCTGGCCGCCTTGGAGCGGCCGATGCTGCGGATCAGGTTGGACAGCACGTTGGATAGCACCGTCGGGATGCCGCCAACCACGATGACGCACAGGGCGTACTGTCTGGCATAGGCGTAGGTGTTTTCACCGGCGCCCAGCAGCCGAAGGACGGGGTCCATAAAAAGGCCGATTCCTGCCGCGAAAAGGGCCGCGATGCACAGCCCCAGCCAGAGGGAAAAGGCGCTGACCCGCCGGGCCTCATCGGGTCGGCCTTGGCCCAGCAGCCGGGAGATCAGGGAGCCGCCGCCGATACCGGCCAGTCCCGCCAGACAGAGGGTGATGTTGAACACGGGCAGGATCAGCGAGGTGGCAGCCACCATATAGGGGTTGTTGGTCTGTCCCACGAAAAAGGTGTCCGCCATGTTGTAGATCAGGACGATCAGCTGACTGGTGACCGCCGGAATGATCATTTTACGAAGTGCGGAGGGGATGGGAAGATCCTGAAATACCGTTTCCTGGGCGGAGCCCGTCTTTGCCTGCATCATGCAACACCTGAGCTTTCCATTGATCATACGTAGATATCATACCACAGGGCCGTATGGGTTTTCCACAAAAAGAGCCTGCCGTGTGGAAACACACACGGCAGGCTTTTTTTAAATAGACCGATTTTTACAGATAGCTCTTCAGCTTCTCCACCATGTCCAGGTGCTCCCAGGGCAGGTCAATGTCGGTACGGCCGAAGTGACCGTAGGCGGCAGTCTGCTCGTAGATGGGACGGCGCAGGTCCAGCTTCTCGATGATCTTGGCCGGACGCATATCGAAGCACTCGTTGACGATGGCGGACAGCTTCTCCTCGGGCAGGGTGCCGGTGCCGTAGGTGTCCACCAGCACGGAGACGGGGTGAGCCACGCCGATGGCGTAGGCCAGCTCGATCTGGCACTTGCGGCACAGGCCGGCAGCCACCAGGTTCTTGGCAATGTAGCGGGCCATGTAGGCGGCAGAACGGTCCACCTTGGTGGGGTCCTTGCCGGAGAAGCAGCCGCCGCCGTGGGCAGCGGAGCCGCCGTAGGTGTCCACGATGATCTTACGGCCGGTGAGGCCGGTGTCGCCCACGGGGCCGCCAACCACGAAGCGGCCGGTGGGGTTGACGTAGAACTTGGTGTCCTTGGTGATGTACTGGGCGGGGATGATGGGCTTGATAATCTCCTCCACCACGGCCTCACGCAGGTCCTTCAGGGCGATGTCGGGATCGTGCTGGGTGGAAACCACGATGGCGGGGCAGGAGAGCACCTTGCCGTTCTCGTCATACTCCACGGTGACCTGGCTCTTGCCGTCGGGGCGCAGCCACTTCAGCTTGCCGGCCTTGCGCACGTCGGTGAGCTGGCGGGACAGCTTGTGGGCCATGGAGATGGGGGCGGGCATCAGCTCGGGAGTCTCATCGCAGGCGTAGCCGAACATCATGCCCTGGTCACCGGCGCCGATCAGGTCGGCGGCGTCGGTGCCGCCCTCCTGGTGCTCGAAGGACTGGTTGACGCCCATGGCGATGTCGGGGGACTGCTCGTCAATGGCGGTCATCACCGCGCAGGAGCGGTAGTCGAAGCCGTAGGCGGGATCGGTATAGCCGATGCGCTGCACGGTGCGGCGGACGATGGAGGGAATGTCGGTGTAGTGGCAAGTGGTGATCTCGCCCATGACGGTGACGATACCGGTGGTGGTGAAGGTCTCACAGGCCACGTGGGCAGTGGGGTCGGCGGCCAGGATGTCGTCCAGGACGGCGTCAGAGATCTGGTCGCATACTTTGTCGGGGTGACCCTCGGTAACGGACTCCGAGGTAAACAGACGGTTTGCCATAGTTATACCTTCCTTTCTAAACTGGAGCAAAAACGCGCTCCGCCGGACGGCGGAGCGCGTAGGGCTCTTCCATCCTCATCTTTCGATTTCCTCGCCGGATTTGGCACCTTGCGCTGTACGCAGGTTGCCGGGCTTCATCGGGCCGTTCCCTCCACCACTCTCGATAAGGCATATTCAATTGACTGTGGCTATTTTAGCGGGTTTTTCCCACTTTTTCAATAGACAAATGGACGAATCTGTATAGAGCCAAAGGACCTTTTTGATCAGGCCTTCCAACCGTTGAGGTATTCCTCCTGCTCGTCGGTCAGCTTGTCGATGGCGAAGCCCATGGCGGCCAGCTTCACCCGGCCGATCTCGTCGTCGATCTCGGCAGGCACCTGGTAGAGCTTCTTTTCCAGGGAATCCTGGTGCTTGACCAGCCACTCCAGAGCCAGGGCCTGGACGGAGAAGGACATGTCCATGATCTCGGCGGGGTGGCCGTTACCGGCGGCCAGGTTGACCAGACGGCCCTCGCCGATGACGTTGAGCACCTTGCCGTCGGGCAGGGTGAAGCCCTCGATGTTGTCCCGGCGAATTTCACGCTTGACGGCCATCTCGGCCAGGCTCTTCACGTCCACCTCGCAGTCGAAATGGCCGGCGTTGGTGAGAATGGCGTTGTTCTTCATGACAGCGAAGTGACGGGGGGTGATGACATCCTTACAGCCGGTGACGGTGACAAAGATGTCGCCGTACTTGGCGGCCTCGTCCATGGGCATGACCCGGAAGCCGTTCATGGTGGCGTCCAGAGCCTTGAAGGGGTCCACCTCGGTGACGATCACGTTGGCGCCCATGCCGCTGGCCCGCATGGCCACGCCCTTGCCGCACCAGCCGTAGCCGGCCACCACCACGGTCTTGCCGGCCACCACCAGGTTGGAGGTGTGCATGATGGCGTCCCACACGGACTGGCCGGTGCCGTACTTGTTGTCATAGTAGTGCTTGGCCTTGGCGTCGTTGACCGCCATCATGGCGCAGGGCAGGATACCCTCCCTCTCCCGGGCCTTCAGCCGCAGGATGCCGGTGGTGGTCTCCTCGCAGCCGCCGATGAGGTTTTCGCCCAGGTCGGCACACTTGCCACCCAGCAGGTGGACCAGGTCGCCGCCGTCGTCCACGATGAGGTGGGGCTTGAATTTCAGGGTCTCGATCAGATGGCTCTCGTACTCCTCGGCGGTGGCGCCGTGGATGCCGAAGGTCTCCACACCCAGATCGGCTAGGCCGGCGGCTACGTCGTCCTGGGTGGACAGGGGATTGGAGCCGGTGAGCCGGACCTCCGCGCCGCCCTTGGAGAGCACATAGCCCAGATTGGCGGTCTTGGCCTCCAGGTGGACGGAAACCGCTACCCGCAGACCGGCGAAGGGCTGCTCCTTCTCAAAGCGAGCCTCGATGCTGCCCAGGGCGGGCATGAAATCCCGCACCCAGCTGATTTTCCGCCGCCCGGAGGGGGCCAGAGAGGGGTCTTTTACAATACTCATAATCATGAACCTCCTTGGGGGGCTGCCGAAGGGCTGGGCCCGTCCCAGAAATCTAAAGTAAGCAGGGGCTTGGTCTTGCGGAAGGCCTGGATGCGGCGGTGGAGATCCACCAGCTGCTCCTGGGAGGGGGAGGCTGGGCCGCCGTAGGCCGGGCAGGTAAAGAACCAGCAGAACTTGGCGCCGCTGTCGATGACCCGGTCATAATACTCTTCGGTGGCCACCCGCTCCCAGTTGTCCGCCGTGCAGCGGCAGGCCACGCCGAAGGGCAGCTTGTACGACTTCAGCAGGTCGGAGGCCCGCTGGGCGTCCACCGGATCCACATCCACCTGGATGGCGGGGAACAGGTTGCCCACCCGCAGCAGGTCGGCGCACAGAGAGGGGGTGATATCGCCGGGCGGGGTGAAGGCGGCAAAGACGCAGTCGGAGTGCTTGTTGCACAGGGCGATAATCTCCTCCTGCTGGGACAGGGGGTTGCCGGCGCTGAAGATAAACAGGTGGCAGCCCCGGACTTTGCGGGCCTCCAGCTCCTGGTCCAGACTGTCAAACTCCATGGAGGGGCGTACGCCGAAAATGGACGCGCCGCAGCCGGTACAGTCCATGTTGCAGGGGAAGGAGGGGGAGATGATCACTGACCAGGGGGATTGGTCCTGGTTCAGCAGACCCTGCTCCTTTTTGGCGGGCCAATCCAGTACCTCGCCGTGGATCACAAAATTTTCAAAGATCTTTTTCAGAACACGATTGTCAATGTCGGTATACATACTACGGATCAGCCGATGCCAGTTGTTGTCCGGGTCGGTCATCACCTGATGAAACAGATCCCGATAGGGAAGGGGCAGCCGTTCCCCCGCGTATCTGTCCACCCACTCCATCAGCCTTGGAAGGTTGGCGTCCGGATCCCGCTCCAGATAGTCCAGGGCTCTTGCCATGCCAAAAGCCTTGAGCCGGGCCGGTATGCTCATAGATGTACACCCTCCTTTCACAGCTTTCTTTAAAAGCCGGGCCTGCTTCCGCCAAATGCAGAGGCAATCCAGAATAAGATAATCATATCATACCGGGTTCTAGCCCGCAATGCCATAGACAAAAAGAAAATGCTGTCTGTATTTCGGACAGAATAAACGGAATGTCTAATCCGGCGATATACAACGGGGCGGACCTGTGGTATACTAAATAGAATCTAAATCATCCGCTGACAAACGAGGAGTGAGCCTATGCGCACCGGACTCATTACATTCCACTTTGCCCATCATTACGGCGCACAGCTTCAGGCCCTGGCCACCATGAAGGCCATCCAGGGTCTGGGCCACGAGTGCCAGATCATTGATTATCGTCTGCCCCATACCACCCGCACCAACCAGATCTTCAAGAAGAGCCGGTCGGTGCGGGATATGGCGTCTGATGCCCACACCGCCCTCCACTACGCCGCCTTCCAGCGGCGGTTCCAGCGCTTTGAGGCGTTTGTGGCCCAGGAGATGGATCTGTCTCCCCAGCGCTACACCTCCTTTGAACAGCTGCGGGAGCAGCCCCCTGCATACGACGTGTACGTGTCGGGCAGCGACCAGATCTGGAACCCCTATATCTTCCAGGACAAGCAGTTTGACCCCGCCTTCCTGCTGGACTTTGTGAAGGAGGGCCGCCGCATTGCCTACGCCCCCAGCCTGGGTGTGCCCCAGCTGCCGGAGGATAAGGAAGCCCAGCTCAAGCGGTTCCTGGAGCCCTTCTCCGCCCTCTCCGTCCGGGAGAAGCGGGGACAGGTGCTGGTCCGGGAGGCGGCGGGCCGGGAGGCCAAGGTGGTGCTGGATCCCACCCTGCTGCTCAACGGCGACGACTGGGGCAAGCTGGCGGCGGCCCCCCAGCACCAGGGCCCCTACATTCTGTGCTACTTCGTCTCCGATCCCGGCGAGGCGGCCCCCTACGCCCTGGCCCTGTCCCGGCGGACCGGCTGGCCCATCGTCCAGCTGGCGGGCGCCCGGCGGAAGATCGACGGCGCCAAGGAGATCGTCTTTGATGCGGGCCCCCGGGAGTTCTTGGGCCTGTTCCAGCATGCCGCCGCCGTGGTGACCAACTCCTTCCACGGCGCTGCCTTCTCCCTCCAGTTCAAGAAGGATTTCTTTACCTCCATGTCCCCCAAGGAGCGGCGGGAGCCCACCTTCTCCCGCATTTACAGCCTGCTCTCCCGGCTGGGATGCGCCGACCGCATCATCGGCCTGGACACCACCGCGCCCATCGACGCCAAAATGGACTACGACCAGGTCTATGAGCGTCTGGAGGCCGAACGGGCCGACTGCCTGGCCTACCTGAAGGCGGCGGTGGAGGGGACTGCCCTGCCGGAGGAGAAGAGCGTTCCCCAGGGAACCAACGGACCCGACCTGTGCAAGGCGGAGGACTGCACCGGCTGTACCGCCTGTGCCGCCGTCTGTCCGGTGGGCGCCATTCAAATGAAGCCCGACCACGAGGGCTTCCTGCGTCCGGTGGTAGGGGAGAGCTGCATCCTCTGCCGCAAGTGTGAAAAGGCCTGCCCCGCCCTCACCCAGCCGGTGAAGGGCCCCGATCCCAACTGCGCCCACGCGGTGTGGAACCGGGACGATACCGTCCGGGCGGGCAGCTCCTCCGGCGGTGTGTTCTCCCTGCTGGCCGGCCATGTGCTGAATCAGGGCGGCGTGGTGTATGGTGCCGCCTTTGATGGCTATATGACTGTGCGGCATACCTGCGCCTCCAATGAGAAGGAACTGGCGGCCATGCGGGGCTCCAAGTATGTTCAGAGCGATCTTGGGGAAACCTTCCATCAGGTGAAGGAACAGCTGGAGGCGGGCAAGCAGGTGCTCTTCACCGGCCTGGCCTGCCAGGTGGACGGCCTGAAGCACTATCTGGGCCGGGATTACGACAATCTGCTGACCTGCGACCTGGTGTGCAACGGCGTGCCCTCTCCTGCGGTGTTTCAGGCTTACCTGAAGAAGCTGGGTACAGAGCACGGCGCGCCGGTCACCGGCCTGCGATTCCGGGACAAGGCCCACGGCTGGTCCCACTCCCACATGACCGTCCGCTTTGCCGACGGCGGCACCACTACCACGCCCCTCCACCGCACCACCTTCGGCCGGGGCTTCGGCATGCAGCTCTTTCTGCGGCCGGTGTGTTCCAAGTGCCGGTATACCAGCACCAGCCGCCCGGCGGACCTGACCCTGGGCGATTTCTGGGGGCTGGACCCCAAGCTGAACCTGCCCACTGACCGGGAGAAGGGCGTGTCCCTGGTGCTGGTCAACAGCGCCAAGGGCCAGAAGGTGTTTGACACCCTGGCGGACAAGCTGGGACAGATGGAGCGGCCTCTGGCCGAGGCGGTGGCCGGCAATCCCCGGCTGGCCTTCCCCCTGACCCACAACGCCAAGCGGGGAGCCTTTTTCGCCGCTTTCGCCGCTATGCCCTTCGATCAGGTGGAGCAGAAGTATCTCACCACGCCGCCCCTGCCCTACCGTGCGGCGGCCAAGATGCTCACCCCCGGCATGAAGGAGAAGATCCGCAAGATTCTGAAATAACGGATGGAAAATTTACAATTTGTTTGGGAATTTTCCCCGCGGCCCTGCTACACTGGGGCACATGGAAAATGGGGCGGTGCGCTGCCCCGCGGGAGGTAGTATTCTTTGAGATTCATTCAAAACTGGCTGGATCGGTTCTGCTACAAGCATCCCCGGTTCGGTATCCCCAATCTGATGATGGTGGTGGTCATCGGCAATGCGCTGGTGTGGCTGCTGGACCAGTTCAGCATGGGCTTTTCCCTGTCCTCCGCTCTGTCCTTTGTTCCCTACTACATTCTGCGGGGCGAGGTGTGGCGGCTGGTCACCTTTATCTTTGTGCCGGAAAACAACAGCCTGTTTTTCCTGGCCATCTCGCTGTATTTCTACTACTGGATCGGCTCCATTCTGGAGCGGCAGTGGGGCACCACCAAGTTTACTGTGTTCTACCTGCTGGGACTGGTGCTCAACATCATCGCGGGCTTTATCATCTATCTGATTCTGCCCTACCCGGTGGCTACCATCTCCATGTACTATGTGAACCTGTCCCTGTTCTTCTCCTTTGCCACCCTGTATGGGGACATGCAGGTGCTGCTTTTCTTTGTGATCCCCATCAAGGTCAAGTGGCTGGCCTGGTTTGATGCCGCCCTCTTTGCCTTTGACATCATCCGCAGCCTGCTGCAGATCCCCACCATCGGTATGTTCGCCCTGGTGGGCGTGGTGGCCCCCATCGTGGCCATCCTGAACTACCTGATCTTCTTCTGGGATGATCTGATGGCTACCATGGGCCGGGTAAAGCGGCAGACCGCCCACCGGACTTCCCGGCAGACCGTCAACTTCAAGCAGGCGACTAAGCACGCCCAGCAGACCAAGGGCTATATCCACAAGTGCGCGGTGTGCGGCAAGACCGATACCGATTACCCGGACGAGGAGTTCCGGTACTGCTCCAAGTGCAACGGCTATTACTGCTACTGCTCGGAGCACATCCACAACCACGTGCATATCCAGTAAGCATAAAAACAGCCCCGGAGCCATGCTCCGGGGCTGTTTTTTCAGATTTAGAACTCTTTTTTGGCATAAATGCCCTGGGAGATGCAGTAGGAGATGAAAAAGCCGATGATAGCAGCCAGGCCGAGAAGCACAGGAAGGGCGGAGATCAGCCAGGCAGGGGGGGCGGGGAGAGACAGTTCGTTGCTGACCGCGCCGCCTAGCAACACGATGCTGCCGAATACTGCGGCAAACAGGATCGTATTGAGGATGCGGGCCTTTTCCGCACCGAACTGAAAGGTCAGAGGCAGGAGCACAGCGTCTATCAGCAGGGCCACTCCAGTGCAGCAGAGGGTGATCAGCAGACAGTCTATGGGGCGATTCTCACTGATGCCCAAGAGAGAGAAGCCCATCAGCAGCAGGCCTACCAGAACGGTGCTGACCACCAGAGCCAGAAGGGTGAAGAGATACTTTCCGCTGACAATGCCCCGCCGCCCAGTGGGAGAGGCCACCGCAAAGCGTGCCCAGCCGCTGGCGTCGTCCATACTGATGGAGGACATGGGGACCATGGCCCCCAGAAGCACCACCATCCCGCCCAGCACACTGATGTCGAACACGCCTGCCACGGACAGGCCGCCATAGACCAGGAAGAAGAGCAGATACGTGCCTGCTAGCCTTCGCATAGCCAGGATATCTTTGTAAACCAGGCCCTTCATTGCGCATCCCCCTTTACGGTGAAGATCATAATGTCCTCCAGATTGGCGGGCTCCACGGTCAGATCGGGGTACCGGAGGCGGAAACCGTGCCGGTCCTTGACCAGCGCCTCACAGCCAAACTGGCCGATCCGGCACCCACCCAACAGATCTGGGTCCACCTGTTCCAGGTCTGCACGGCTGCACACCAGCTTGCCGTAGGTGTCCAGCAGCTCATCCTTGGCCCCGGTGAGGGCCACCTTACCCTTGTGGAGGTAGGTCACATAGTCTGCCACCTTCTCCAGGTCGCTGGTAATGTGGCTGGAGATGAGGATGGAGTGGTCTTCATCCTGAATAAACTCCAGAAATTCATCCAGGATCTCATCCCGCACCACCGGGTCCAGGCCGGAGGTGGCCTCATCCAGGATCAGCAGCTTGGGGCGTACGGCAAAGGCGGCGGCCAGAGCCAGTTTCATGCGCATACCTTTGGAAAAATCCTTGATGACTTTTTTCTCGGAAAGAGAAAACTTGGACAGATACTGCCTGAAAAGCCCGCTGTCCCACTGGGGGTAGATGCCTTTCTGGATGCGGTCTAGCTGGGCGGGGGTAAAGGGGTTGTAATAGCCGCAGTCGTCCAGCACCACCCCCAGCTGAGACTTTACTGCCTGCTCATCGGCGACGGCATCCAGACCGAACACGGAGATTTTGCCCCCGTCCCGGTGGACCATGTTCAGGACGCACTTGATGGTGGTGGACTTGCCCGCCCCGTTTTCCCCGATGAGGCCCATAATGGTGCCGCCGGGCACGGTGAAGGACACGTCGTCCAGCTTGAAGGAGCCGTAATCCTTGGTGAGATGGGATACTTCCAATGCGTTATTCATACGTTTCCTCTCCATACAGAAGGCTGAGGGTCTCGGTCAGCTCGGCCAGGGTGATCCCGCCGGTCTTGGCGATATCCACCGCCTGGGACAGATGCTCCTCCGCCCGGCGGAGGGTCTCCTCGTGGACCAGCTCCAGGTTTCGGGGGGCCACAAAGCACCCCTTGCCCGGTACCGTGGTGATGAACCCGTCCCGCTCCAGCTCTTCATAGGCTCGTTTGGTGGTGATGACGGAAATGCGCAGCTCCTTGGCCAGCAGCCGCATGGAGGGAAGGGCCTCCCCCTCACGCAGCTCTCCCCGGAGGATGAGGCCCTTCATCTGCCGAGTGATCTGGTCATAAATGGGCACGCCGCCGGAATTGCTGATGATGATATCCATGGTGCACCTCGTTGTCATACTGTATATACTTGACATATACAGTAATAACACAGATATACACGGTTGTCAAGGGGCAGGAAACATTTTCTTGCCAGAGCGCTCAATAGGAGGTATGATGAGCTTAAAGGATCGATCGATAAAGGAGGAACGTGTCATGTATGCGCCTATCCTGGAAATCGACACCCAGAAAGTAACGGAAAACGCCCAAAAACTCAACGACTTCTGCACCCAGCGGGGGGTGGAGCTGGCCTTTGCCACCAAAGGTTTTTCCGCCCGGCCCGAGGTGATCCGGGCGGCCATGGCAGGAGGGATCACCTCCTTTGCCGACAGCCGTCTGCGCAACATCCGGGCTGCCAAGGAGGCCATTCCCGGCCTGAAATACCTGCTCATTCGCATCCCCGCCATCCCGGAGGCAGAGGACGTGGTCCGCTGGGCGGACTGGAGCATGCAGAGCCAGATCGAGGTGATCCGGGCGGTATCGGAAGCCGCCCTCCGGCAGGGCAAGGTCCACCCGATCATTCTGATGATCGATGTGGGAGACCTGCGGGAGGGGGTGTTTGGCCGGGAGCAGCTGGACCAGATCGCTCCCCAGATCAAGGAGTGTGCCGGGGTGGAGCTGGTAGGCCTGGGCACCAACGTGGGGTGCTACGGCAGCGTGCTGCCCTCGGTGGAAAACACCGCCATATTGGTGGAGCTGCGGGAGTATCTCAACGAAACCTACGGCTTTTCCATCTCGGTGGTGTCGGCGGGCGGTACCTGCGCCCTCAAGCTGCTGGAGGAGGGCGTGATGCCCGCCGGGGTCAACCAACTGCGGATGGGGGAGGCGGTGCTCTACGGCGAGGACACCACCGGCAACCGGTTTCTGGAGGGGCTCCATCAGGACGCCTTCCGATTCAAGGCCCAGGTGGTGGAGCTGCGGCGCAAGCCCTCGGTGCCCATCGGGGAACTGGGCCGGGACGGCAAGGGAGACACACCGGAGTACCCCGACCGGGGCGTGCGCCTGCGGGCCATCTGCGCCGCCGGCAAGCAGGATGTAGCCTGGGCTGCCCTCACCCCCATCCTGCCGGGTGCCCAGATGATCGGAGCCAGCTCGGACCACCTGATCGTGGACGTGGAGGACTGCGGCGGGCAGGTGCAGGTGGGGGACTGGTTGGAGTTCCGGTGCGGCTATATGGCGGTGCTGGATGCCACCACCTCCGCCTATGTGGATATTGTGGTGAAATAAGCAGAAACAGGTCCCAGGCCAACGGCCTGGGACCTGTTTGCAGCATCTGGCGGAAAGTCGGGCGGGATTGGCGCAATCCGACCTGATTTTTCCAATATATGGTTTATACTGTCTCTGACACGCCGGGGGATAAGCCCCGGGAGCAAAGGAGACAGGGACCATGGCCACAAAGGAAAAGCTGAAAACCAAGGCGGCGCGCCTGCGGGAGGAGGCCCGGGAGACGGGAAAGGTGGTATTCCGGGCCCCGGCGCTGGTGCGCTTTGCCGAGTGCGTCATCCGCTTCCTGCTGGGGGCCCTGCTGGCGGGAGCGGAGATCTTTGGGGGCTATGCCCCCTTCGGACTGGGGCTAGTGGGGGCCTCCGGCTCAGGGCTGGACGGCTTCTGCGCCCTGATGGGGGCCTGCTTTGGCTACCTCACCATGGAGGGGCTGATCGAGGGGCTGCGGTATGTGGCGGCCAGCGTGCTGGTCTTTTCGGTGGCTTTTGCCTTCTTTGATGTGAAGGCCTACCGGAAGAGCTGGTTCATGCCCCTGGCCGCCGCCGCCATCGACGGGGTCACCGGTTTCGTCTACCTCTCCGATCAGGGCTGGACACCGGAGAGTCTGGTCTTTTTCGCCACCGAACTGCTGCTGTGCGGCGCATCAGTGTACTTCTACCGCATCGCCTTTACCCCCTGGACAGAGAAGCGGGAGGAGGAGGGGCTTACTGCCCGGCAGACCATCAGCCTGCTTCTGCTACTGGGCACCCTGCTGCTCACCCTGTCCAAGCTGACCCTGCTGGGAGATTTGTCGGTGGGCCGGTTTGCCGCCGCCGTGGCGGTAATGGCGGTGGCCTACAAGGGGGGTGTCAGCGCGGGCGCCACCGCCGGTGTGGCGGTGGGTTTGGGCATGGACCTGTCCACCGGCGGGATGCCCTTCTACGCTATGGCCTACGCCCTGGCGGGTGTGATGACCGGGGTGTTCCACCGGCAGAGCAAACTGGCGGCCACCCTGGCCTATGTGCTGGCCAACGCCATGGCGGTGCTATGGAACTGGAAGGACGGCCTCTACATTCCCCTGCTCTACGAGGTCTTTGCCGCCTCGGTGGTCTTTATGTTGCTGCCCGACAAACTGCTGCGGCAGGTGGGGGCCCTGGTGGCCCGGGAGCCCAGGCACGGCACCCAGGAGCGGGCCATGGCCTACGTAAAAGGCCGGATGGAGGACACGGCGGCCGCCTTCAAAAGCCTGTACGAGTCTATGCGGGGGACTCTACGCCCCACGGGACCCAACGACAACGATGCCGCCTCCGTCTTTGACCGGGCGGCGGACCGGGTGTGCAAGCGCTGCCCTCTCAACACCTCCTGCTGGCAGCGGGACTATGTATCCACCTACAACGCCCTCAACGATGCCCTGCCCGCCATGCTGGAGCGGGGCAGGGGGGAGGGGGGAGATTTTCCCGCCTACTTCTCCAATCGCTGCATGAAATTCCCTGAGCTGCTTACCGCCGTCAATGAGGAGCTGGCGGCCCTGCTCTACCGGCGGCAGTACCAGAACCGGCTGAAGGAGAACCGGGCGGCGGTGTGCCGCCAGTATGGGGAGCTGGCGGAGGTACTGGGGGCGGCGGCCGCCGAGCTCAGTGCGGAACTGATCCCCGACCCGGTGCGGGAGAAACGGCTGCGCCAGTACCTCACCGCCCAGGGCATCGAGTGTGAGCTGGCGGTCTACTACGACGAGGCGGGCCACCTGCGGCTGGAGCTGGAGGGTGCGGGCCTGTCCCCCCTGCGGCAGAGTGCCCAGGTGGAAAAGCTGTCCAAGCTGATGAACTTCCCTCTGCGGCTGGTGGAGGGGGACCGGCGAGACAAGCTGGTGCTGGTACAGAGCGAACCCCTGATGGCGGTGGCCGGTGTGGCCGCCCGGAAAAAGGATGGGCAGACGGTGTCGGGAGACACGGGGGCCTGGTTCAAGCACAACGACGGGGCCCTCTATGTGCTGCTGTGTGACGGTATGGGCTCCGGCCGATTGGCCGAGCGGGAGAGCACCCTGGCGGTGCGGCTGCTGGAGCAATTCCTCCGGGCCGGTGTGCGGCCGGAAAACGCCCTGCGTACCCTCAGCGCAGCCCTGGCTCTCCGGGGGGAGGAGGAGATCGGTTTCACCACCATCGACCTGCTGCGGGTGGATCTGTTCACCGGCGAGGGGGACATCTACAAGTACGGCGCCGCCCCCAGCTATGTGAAGAAGGGGACCGCCGTCAGCCGGGTCACCGGCTGTGCGCTGCCCGCCGGACTGGCGGGCGGGGAGGGCGGCTCCCCCGACGTGACCCATCTGAAGCTGGAGGCGGGGGACTGTGTGCTGTTGGTCACTGACGGGGTGACCGGCGGTCAGCCCGACCAGTGGGTGCGGGACAAGCTGGCCGCCTTTGACGGGACCAGCCCTCGGGAGCTGGCCCAGGCCCTTATTGATGAGAGCGAGCATCAGGCCGAGACAGCGGACGACCGCACGGCACTGGTGCTCCGGCTGAGCAAGCGGTAAAGAAATGGAAACGAGGGGCGTGACTTTGTCGCGCCCCTCATTGAAGCAAAAAGAAAGATACACAAGCCACTGGGCCCCACACAATGGGGCGGCGCTTTTGCGCCGTACAAGTGTTTTGGACCAGCGGTCCAAAACCTTGGCGCAGGGGCAATTCAGTTGCCCCGAGCATTTCAATCAAACAGGGGAAGCCGCCCTTCGGGCGGCGAAACCAAAAAGAAGGACATCCTTTCGGATGTCCTTCTTTTTGGAACATCGCAACACTATAGATGCCAAAATTGAAAACCATATTTTTAGATGATATAATGTAAAAAGCTTATAAAACTCACACAAAAAATTTTGAGGAGTACTTAAAATGGATGTGTCGAATCACCCAGTTGATTTTGAAAGTATGCTAAAATTCAGCGCAGAATTTTCTGGTAACCCAATAAGTGGAATGAGCGTATTAGGAAGACAATTTGGACTATTGAAAATTAACAATGTGTACCATTATACAGATATATCAGGATTTATTAGTATCATGGAAAACCATGAGCTGTGGGCGTCCCATATTGCATTCATGAATGATAAATCAGAGTATTTGCATGGCAAAGAGTTGTTCAGAGAGCGTATACTGCAAAGAATTGCTAATGTTTCAGAACCAGAGAAACAAGTCCTTCAAAATATTATCAAAAGCCTGGATAAGGAAATATCCGATGGGGTTTTTCCGATATCCAGTAAAGATGTTTTTTCTATCAGCTTTTCATATAATAGGGACTCACTGGAAATGTGGCGTGGATACGGGAAAGAAAGCGGAGTAGCTATTGGCTTTGATTTTTCTCAATGCCATTCACTTCCTGGTATGTGTCTAATAAGGAAAGAAATGTATGAAAAACTATTAGAAAAATATAATAATATACCCGAAAATGTTTGCCCTAAATATGAGCATCACTTTTTTCCAATTTCAGTGCTCTATGAAGACAAGAAAAAACTTGAATTAGTCGAGCAAGCAATTGATATGGGTCTCACATGTTTCAATAATCAAGCGAAGAGTTCAGCCGAAATTGCAACTATAGCTGCATCAGATTTCCTGTCCGATTTAATATTTAGATTGAACCCACAGTTAAAACATCGTGGGTTTAGTGGGGAAGCAGAATGCCGTTTTGTAGATAATTCTGTTAAAAGATCTGATGAGGCATACAGAATTCATTACCGAAACAGAGGAGGGATCGTGCTTCCATATGTAAAATATAAACTAATGGATCTCAATTGCAAGCCGCTATCAAAAATACCGATTTGTGAAATTGTCGTTGGCCCTGGACTAAAACAATCTAAAACCATAGACAGCATAAAATATTTTTTGGAAAAAAACCAAATGAGTTATTTGGTGAACAAGGTGCACGCTTCTGATATACCGTATATCGAAACTTAGACAGGTTAATGCGGGGTTAAGCTAAAAGAATCATTGCCGTGCTTTGTGAACTCCCTATACACTTAAATTGCCGTGAACGGCAAAACTGTTTCTGCGATTTGCCAGGAGCATCAGATTTCCAGAAGTACCTTCTACACGTGGATTCAGACCTATCGGCCTGTTGAATCCAAGAACAGCGCCCGTACAGTTACCCCCAAAGATTTCGACAGCCTTCTCCGCCGCTGTGAAAAACAGGAACAAATCATTGCGGTTCTAAAATCTATTCCTGCGATTGCCAACGCGACAACGCAGGAGAAGCTTGCTGTATTGGAGCCATTTTATGGCCAGTTTAGTGTCCATGTTCTCTGTGAAGCCTTAGATGTTCCGAGGGGAACCTTTTACAACCACATCAAGCGGAACAAACGGGATAACAGTTCCTATGCCAAACATCGGGAAGAATTGCGAGCAGCAATTCAGGAAATCTTTGAGGAAAGCCGGCAGACATTTGGAAGCGAGAAGATCTGTGCTGTGCTTCATGAGCGAGGCTACCGCGCTGGTACAACATTGGTGCGGGAACTTATGAGCGAGATGGGGCTGAGCAGCGTATCCACCACCTCTAAACGACTGTGGAAAAAATCAAACAGCTACGAGCGGAAGTCGAACATTTTATAGCGGCAATTTCATGCAGAAGCTCCGAACTGTGTTTGGGTCAGCGATGTTACCTGCATGAAACTGAAGGATCGATATTATTACCTCTGCGCCATTGTAGATTTATATTCCAGGAAAGTGATTGCCCATAAAGTATCCACACGCAATAGTACACAGCTGATTACAGCGACGCTCAGAATGGCCTACGACACCCGAACGCCGGGAGAAAATTTGATCTTCCACAGCGACCAGGGCAGTCAATACACTTCCCATGCGTTCCGTCAGCTGCTGAAAAAATTAAGGATCGCACAGTCGTTTTCCAACGCGGGAACGCCGCACGACAACGCTGTGATGGAATCGTTCTTCGCTGTGTTCAAGAAGGAGGCGTTTTATCGCAATCACTACCGCTCCGAAGCTGAGCTGCGAAAGAAGATCGACGAATATATTGCTTTCTATAATCAAAAGCGCCCGCATACTACTCTGAACCTTCAAACGCCAGAGCAATATGAGGACGCATTTTTTAGGACACAATAAAAGTTCTGTTTCTGGAAAGAGGGGTTCGGATCTTCGATTTTCCACTGCTTCTGCCGCCATTTTCAGCTGTTTGGATTTTAATGTCCAGATTCTTACGAGCAGCTTGTCTCGGCAAACCCCTTGAATAGCAAGGCTTTGAGGATAAAACAAGGGCCGACTTTTGGGACAGTCCAAAAAATCTGTTCCAAAAGTCGGCCCTCGTTCATTTGGTGACCCGTCGGGGATTCGAACCCCGGACCCACTGCTTAAAAGGCAGTTGCTCTGCCGACTGAGCTAACGAGTCATATGGCTGGGATGGCTGGGCTCGAACCAGCGAATGCGGGAGTCAAAGTCCCGTGCCTTACCACTTGGCTACACCCCAACATAGCTGGTTAATAGCAAAGGGGCCGGAGCGGACGCTCCGGCCCTTCCGCCATGCGTTTTATGGGGTGGATGACGGGACTCGAACCCGCGACACTCGGAACCACAATCCGATGCTCTACCAACTGAACTACATCCACCATAGAACTGATTTGCGTCTCACACAGGAAGACGATGGCACGCCTGAAGGGACTCGAACCCCTGACCCACTGCTTAGAAGGCAGTTGCTCTATCCACCTGAGCTACAGGCGCGTATGGAGCGGGTGATGGGAATCGAACCCACGCGACCAGCTTGGAAGGCTGGGATTCTACCATTGAACTACACCCGCATGGGCGCTGACCACCACTAAGTACGTCAGCCAGAATATAGTAGCACATGAAAACGGGTTTGTCAACGCTTTTTTACAAAGAATAAAAAAGAAATTCATGGTGGGGTACTTGCAAAGGGGCGGCGCCTTGGCTATGATGAAACAGGCGGTAACGCCGCCGGAAAGGAGCGGGAAAGAATGCACGTTACGTTTTCAATGGTGCGGGAGTCCGAGGAGATCCGCACCTATATCACCCAGGCTGACCAGTCCCTGCTGGCCCTGGGTTTTACCGAACACAGCTTTGCCCATGTGACCCGCTGCGCCCAAGTGGCCGCGGATATTCTGGATCAGCTGGACTATGACGCCCATCAGCAGGAGCTGGCGCGGATCGCCGGTTTCATGCACGACATCGGCAATGTGGTCAACCGACATGACCACGCCATCAGCGGGGCCACCATGGCCTTCCGCATTCTGGACAACATGGGCATGGAGCCCGCCGACGTAGCCGCTGTCATTACCGCCATTGGCCACCACGACGACTCCACCGCCTTCCCGGTGAATCCGGTGGCCGCTGCCCTCATCCTGGCGGACAAGACCGACGTGCGCCGCAGCCGGGTGCGCAACAAGGAACACCAGAGCTTTGACATCCATGACCGGGTCAATTACGCCGCCGAGCGCTCCGACCTGGCCCTGGACCGGGCCGCCGGGACCATTACCCTGACGCTCACCATCAACACCGAGTTCTGTGCGGTGATGGATTACTTTGAGATCTTTCTGGAGCGGATGCTCCTGTGCCGCCGGGCGGCGGAATATCTGGGACTGCAGTTCAAGCTGGTGATCAACGGACTGGCGCTGCTGTGAGTACAAAAAAGCCGGGGCCGTGCTTTTGCACGGCCCCGGCTTTTTATTATGCTTACGCCTGGTCAACCACCTGGCCGGCGAGGACGCTCTTGGCCTCCACGGTCAGCTCGCCATTGACGCAGTCCACGGTGAGGGTGTCGCCGGGCTGGACCTGGTCGGCGATGATCTTCCGGCTGATGAGGGTCTCCACGCTGTGCTGCACGAAGCGGCGCAGGGGCCGGGCGCCGAAGGCGGGGTCATAGGCGCTGTCGATGATGAAGCGCTTGGCCTGCTCGGTTAGCACCACCTTCAGCTGCTTTTCAGACAGGCGGCGGTTCAGCTCCTCCACCAGCAGGTCGATGATGTGGGTGATGTTGTCCTTCGTCAGGGGCTTGTAGAACACGATCTCGTCCAGGCGGTTGAGGAACTCGGGCCGGAAGGAGTGGCGCAGCAGCTCCTGCACGGAGCTCTTGGCCTCCTCGGTGATCTCGCCATTAGCGTCGATACCGTCCAGCAGGTACTGGGAGCCCAGGTTGGAGGTCAGGATGATAATGGTGTTCTTGAAGTCCACGGTGCGGCCCTGGCTGTCGGTGATGCGGCCATCGTCCAGCACCTGGAGCAGGATGTTGAACACGTCGGGATGGGCTTTCTCCACCTCATCGAAGAGGACCACGGAGTAGGGGTGACGGCGGACGGCCTCGGTAAGCTGACCGCCCTCCTCATAGCCCACATATCCCGGAGGGGCGCCGATGAGGCGGGACACGGAGAACTTCTCCATGTATTCGCTCATGTCGATGCGTACCATATTTTTCTCGCTGTCGAACAGGGCCTCGGCCAGGGTCTTGGCCAGCTCGGTCTTGCCCACGCCGGTGGGGCCCAGGAACAGGAAGGAGCCGATGGGCCGGTCGGGATCGGCAATGCCGGCCCGGCTGCGCAGGATGGCCTCACTGACAAGGCGCACGGCCTCGTCCTGGCCCACCACACGCTGGTGGAGAATGTCCTCCAGGTGGAGCAGCTTCTCGCGCTCGCCCTCCATCAGCTTGGCCACGGGGATGCCGGTCCAGCGCTCAATGATGCGGGCGATCTCCTCCTCGGTGACCTTATCCCGCAGCAGGGAGCGGGCCTTGCTCTCGTTGGCGATGGCCTCCTCCGCCTCCAGCTGCTTGCGCAGCTCGGGGATGCGGCCGTACTGCAGCTCGGCGGCCTTATTCAGGTCGTACTGCCGCTGGGCCTTCTCCAGCTCGGCGTTGGCGGCCTCCAGGTCCTCACGCAGCTTCTGGACCTTGCCGATGGCGTTCTTCTCGTTCTCCCACTGGGCCTTCTTGGCGTTGAACTCGTCCCGCATCTCAGCCAGTTCCTTCTGGATCTCGGCCAGATGCTCACGGGACAGGGCGTCGTCCTCCTTCTTCAGGGCAGCCTCCTCGATCTCGTGCTGGATGATCTTACGCTGGATAATGTCCAGCTCGGTGGGCATGGAGTCGATCTCGGTGCGGATCATGGCACAGGCCTCGTCGATGAGGTCGATGGCCTTGTCGGGCAGGAAACGGTCGGTGATATAGCGGTCAGACAGGGTGGCGGCGGCGATGATGGCACCGTCCTGGATCTTCACGCCGTGGAACACCTCATAGCGCTCCTTCAGGCCACGGAGGATGGCAATGGTGTCCTCCACCGTGGGCTCGTTGACCATGACGGGCTGGAACCGCCGCTCCAGAGCGGCGTCCTTCTCGATATACTGGCGGTACTCGTTGAGGGTGGTGGCGCCGATGCAGTGCAGCTCACCACGGGCCAGCATGGGTTTCAGCAGGTTGCCGGCATCCATGGCGCCCTCGGTCTTGCCGGCGCCCACGATGGTGTGCAGCTCATCGATGAAGAGGATGATGCGGC
The DNA here is from genome assembly GCF_017811815.1 of Flavonifractor sp. AGMB03687. Taxonomy (GTDB): domain Bacteria; phylum Bacillota; class Clostridia; order Oscillospirales; family Oscillospiraceae; genus Flavonifractor. Next base: position 65,900 of record NZ_JADKZI010000003.1, on the reverse strand, counting down.
CCTCGCTCTTCTTGACCTCGTTGAGGACGGCCTTCAGACGCTCCTCAAACTCGCCCCGGTACTTGGCGCCCGCGATCAGGGAGCCCATATCCAGAGCGAAAATGGTCTTGTCCTTCAGGGAGCCGGGCACATCGCCCTTGACGATCCGCTGGGCTAGGCCCTCGGCAATGGCGGTTTTACCGACACCGGGCTCGCCGATGAGGACGGGGTTGTTCTTGCTCTTGCGGCTCAGAATACGGATCACGTTGCGGATCTCGTCGTCACGGCCGATGACCGGGTCCAGCTTGTTCTGACGGGCCCGCTCCACCAGGTCGGAGCCGTACTTCTTCAGGGCGTTGTAGGTCTCCTCGGGGTTGTCGGAGGTGACTCGCTGGTTGCCGCGCACGGCGGTGAGGGCCTGAAGCACGCCCTCCTTGGTGACGTTGTAGGTGCGGAAGAGCTCCTTCAGCTCCCGGTTGGCGGTGTCGATGAGGGAGAGCAGCAGGTGCTCCACCGAGACATACTCGTCCTTCATGGAGGAGGCGATGGACTCTGCGGTGTTCAGGCACTTGTCCACATCCTGGGCCACATAGATCTTGCCCTGCTCACGGCCGGAGCCGGAGACCCGGGGCAGCTTCTCCACCTCCGCCTTGGTGGCGGCGGTGAAGGAGGGGACGGTGAGGCCCATGTTCCCCAGCAGCTGGGGGATCAGGCCGGATTCGTCGCTGAGCAGGGCCAGCAGCAGATGGGGCTGCTCGATCTGCTGGTTGCCATATTCGGTAGCCAGGCTCTGGGCGGTCTGAACGGCCTCCAGAGACTTCTGGGTATATTTCTGTGCATTCATAAAAAACACTCCTTTCAAGGGGCAGCTTTTTGTTTGTCCTCAGTATAGTCCCCTGCAACCCAAAAATCATGAACGGAGTGTGAATTTTTAGCACTCATCTTATGAGAGTGCTAAACCCTTCGCGTCAGGGAGAGATCCCCTGCGTTCACCCCCTTTACGAGCGGGGAAAAAAGAGGTATAATGCCGTGGACTGCCTGGAGGAGGAGAGACATGAAACGGACCAACGATTTGGGGAATGATCCGGTTTTTCGCCTGGTATGCAAGCTGGCCATTCCCACCATGCTGGCCCAGCTGGTCAGCGTATTGTACAGCATCGTCGACCGCATTTACATCGGAAATATCCCGGAGATCGGGGATCTGGCTCTGGCAGGCGTGGGCGTGTGCGGCCCCATTGTCACCCTGCTCAGCTCCTTTGCTTCCCTGGTAGGCCTGGGCGGTTCGCCCATTCTGGCCATGCGTATGGGAGAGGGCAACCGGAAGGAGGCCAGCCGGGTCCTGTCCAACAGCTTTTTCATGCTGCTGGTGCTGTCGGTGGGGCTGACGGGGCTGTTCCTGCTGCTGAAGGGGCATTTGCTCCAGTGGTTCGGCGCCAGCCCGGCCACCTTCGGCTACGCCGATACCTATTTGACCATCTACACCGCCGGTACCTTCTTTGCCCTGATGGCCACCGGTATGAACAGCTTTTTGATTGCCCAGGGCTTTTCCGGATTGGGCATGGCCACCGTTATGCTGGGCGCGGTGCTCAACATTGTACTGGACCCCATCTTTATCTTTGTCCTGGAGCTGGACGTGGCCGGAGCCGCTCTGGCCACGGTGATCTCCCAGATGGCCTCCTGTGCCTTTGTGCTCTGCTCGCTGCTGCGCAAAAAGATGCCGGTGCGCCTGAAGTGGGGCGGCTTTGACAAGCGCATCATGATGCGCATTGTGGCCTTCGGCCTGTCGCCCTTCCTGATCATCGCCACCGACAGTGTGCTGCTCATCGTGCTCAACACCGTGCTCCAGCGCTACGGCGGCCCGGAGCTGGGCGACACCCTGGTGACCTGCGCCACCATTGTACAGAGCTATCTGCTGCTCATCACCATGCCCATGGGCGGCCTGACCTTGGGCACCCAGCCGGTGATCAGCTTCAACTACGGCGCCGGCAACGCCGCCCGCATCAAGCGGGCCATGAAGTCCATTGTGGGGCTGTGCCTCACCTTCTGCGGCCTGATGACGGTGTTTACCTACACCCTGTCGCCGGTGTTTGTGGGGCTGTTCACCCAGAATCCGGAGCTCATTGACCGGTCGGTGCGGTATATCAAGGTCTTTACCGCCATGATTCTGCCCCTGGCCATCCAGTACCCCCTGGTGGATGAGACCACTGCCCTGGGCCATGTGCGGCTGGCCCTGTTCTGTTCCCTGTTCCGCAAAACCGTTTTTCTGGCCTGTCTGCTGCTGCTGCCCGCCCTGGTGTCGGCGGAAGCCACCTTCCTGTCCGAGCCCATTGCCGACGCGGTAGCGGCCACCGTTACCACCATCCTGTTCCTCCGATTCTTCCCACGGATTCTGGCGGAGCGGAGCGGGACGCCCGCGGCCCAATAAAGAAAAAGAAAGTCCGCCGTGAAGCAACGCTTCACGGCGGACTTTTTTTGCCTTGAGAAAGGAATCAATGCTCCTTGCGCTGGCACTTCTTGGGGGTCACGCAGGTGCCCTCAGCGATGGCCACCACGATGGGCTCATCCAGGAAATCGGCAGCGGAGTCGCTGATGTCGGGGCGGGGCACCGCCACCTTGCGGGCCTCGAACTTCATCTTGCGGGAGGTGTTGCCGATGTGAGTGATCTCACCATACGCCTCGATAAAATCGCCGGCGTAAACAGGCGCCTTGAACTCAATGTTGTTGTAGGCGCAGAACAGGCCCTCGTCGCCGTCACACTGGATCAGCAGCTCGGTGGCCACGTCGCCAAACAGATGTACCATATGGGCGCCATCCACCAGGTTTCCGCCGTAGTGAGCGTCCTTGGCGGACATCCGCAGGCGGATCATCGAGGTGTACTTCTTCTCTTCCATGTCGATTCCACTCCTTGTTCATATTTGTGAAAAGAGGACAAAAGGGACAGGATACTATAGACATTGTACGTCGATTTAACAGCCTTGTCAACAGCGGAAATTTGTGGTATAACTTTCTCTTTCGCTTTAGCGAGAGAAAGAGAGCGTTACTTCCGAAGCAGAGCCTCGCCGGCGGTATAGATGTTGCCTGCGCCAACGGTGAGGATCAGATCGCCGGGCTGGGCCAGCTCCTTCAGTCTGGCGGTCACATCCTCCAGGGTGGGGCAGTAGATGCTGCCGGGGATCTGGTCGGCCAGATTCTGCGAGGAGATGCCCAGATTATCGGTCTCACGGGCGGCGTAGATCTCGGCCAGCAGGGTGATGTCGGGCTGGCGGAGGACCTTGACGAAGTCGTCGAACAGGGCCTTGGTGCGGGTATAGGTGTGGGGCTGGAAGGCGCAGATGATCCGCTCATAGCCCAGAGTGCGGGCGGCGGACAGCAGGGCCTGGAGCTCGCCGGGATGGTGGGCGTAGTCGTCAAAGACCTCGGCGCCGTTGTAGGTGCCCTTGTGCTCGAAGCGGCGGCCGGCGCCCCGGAAGGCATTGAGGCCCTCGCTCACTGCCTTGGGGGAGACCGCCAGGGAGATGGCGGCAGCGGCGGCAGCCAGAGCGTTTTTCACATTGTGCTCGCCGGGGACCCGCAGGCCCACCCGGGTGAAGACCTCGCCCCGGTAGATGATATCGAAGGTGGGCAGACCCCGGTTCCAGGTCAGGTTGGCGGCGTGGACGTCGCCCTCCTCCAGACCGAAGGTGAGGACCGGCCGGGTCTCTCCCTCCAGGGTGTGCATGGTGTTGGCGTCGTCAGCGTTGGCCACGATCACGCCGTTTTCCGGCACCCGGTCGGCGAAGGCACGGAAGGAATGCTCCACGTCGTCCAGGTCCTTGAAGAAGTCCAGGTGGTCGGCCTCAATGTTGAGGATGACGGCCACCGTGGGGAAGAAGGAGAGGAAGGAGTTGCAGTACTCGCAGCTCTCCAGAATGATGGTGTCCCCGTGGCCCACCCGGTAGCCGGAGCCCAGCAGGGGCAGGGTGCCGCCGATCATAACGGTGGGGTCCATCTGGGCCGCCATGATGATGTGGGTGCACATGGAGGTAGTCGTGGTCTTGCCGTGGGTGCCCGAGATGCACAGGGCGTTTTTATAGCCCCGCATGATGGAGCCCCAGGCCTGGGCGCGCTCAAAAACGGGGATGCCCTGGGCGTGAGCCTGGGCGATCTCAGGGTTATCGTCGTGGACGGCGGCGGTGCGGATGATCAGGTCGGCGCCCTGGACGTTCTCGGCCCGGTGGCCGATGGCCACGGGGATACCCAGGGAGCGGAGATGCTCCACGGTGGCGCTGTCGTTCATATCGGAGCCGGTGATGGTGACCCCCATCTTGTGGAGTACTTCAGCCAGGGGCGACATGGAGACGCCGCCGATGCCCACCAGATGGGCGGTATGGCCGGGAGTCAGATAGTCGTGAATATTGGGATTGCTCATGGGTTTACACACCCTTTTCTACAGATTATAATGATAAAAGGTCAACACTATATTATAATCCATTATAGGTAAATGGCAAGCCAAACATACCGGAGGAGGTGGAGAAAATGGGGAAATGGCCCATACCGGCGGGGGTAGCCCGCTGTCTGGTGGTTCTGCGTCAGGCGGGACAGGCCGCCCATCCGGTGGGAGGTTGTGTCCGGGACCTACTGCTGGGGCGGACGCCGGGGGATTATGACGTGTGTACCTCCGCCCGGCCGGAGCAGGTCATGGCCCTGTTTGAGCGCGCCATCCCCACCGGGATCCAGCATGGAATGGTTACCGTCCTGACCGAGGACGGGCCGGTGGAGGTGACCACCTTCCGCCGGGAGGGGGGCTATGCCGACGGCCGGCACCCCGACGCGGTGACCTTTGACGTGGGGCTGAGCGAGGACCTGGCCCGCCGGGATTTTACCATCAATGCCATGGCGCTTGGGGCGGACGGGGCAGTTATCGATCGTTTCGGCGGGCAGGAGGACCTGAAGGCCGGGCTGATCCGGTGCGTGGGGGAACCTGACCGGCGCTTTGCCGAGGACGCCCTGCGGATGCTGCGGGCGGTACGGTTTGCCGCCCAGCTGGGTTTTGCCATCGAGTCGGAGACCGAGCAGGCCATCCGGCGAAACGCCGGACGGCTGAGCCAGGTGTCCGGAGAGCGGATCAAGGCGGAGCTGGAGAAGACCCTGCTGTCTCCCCACCCAGAGCGGGCGGGGGATCTGATCCGTTGGGGTCTGCTGACCCACCTGTGGCCGGTGACGGATTGTCCAAATCTGGACAAATTAAGGTCCGTATCTCCTGAGCCTATCCCCCGGTGGCGGGCTTTTTGTGAGGAAACGGGCTTTCCGCTGGAAAAGCTGCCGGTGGAGCGGGCCCTCCGCCGGGGGGTGCGCCATCCGGAGGAGGAAGTTTTGCACCGTCTGGCCCTGTCCGGTGGAGAACTGGCGGCCATGGGGCTGCAGGGGAGGGAGATCGGCGCCGCTCAGCGCAGACTGGCCCTCCACGTGCTGGCCCATCCAGAGGATAACCGGAGGGAGAAGCTGCTGGAATTGTTGAAAACCATACCAAAATAACAGACAAGAAAAAAGTGCGCCGTAAGGGCTACTCCTTATAAGGACATCTTGCGATGAACCCAAGAATGACCGATTGAGAGAGGCCCTGGGGTGTCACCCCAGACGAAAATGGGGAAATAGCCGCAGGCCACGAAAAGTGGCTTGCGGCTATTTTTATGTCTATGTTTCAAAGCGTCCAAACGATTAGGAACCATTCAAATATTTTAGTGGCTTTTTCAACTAACCTGTGGTATGGTGTCTTGCTATAAAGGAGGCAGGACACATGAACGACACTCTGAAACAGCTCTACAACAGATTTTACACGCCACTTCCCATGACAGAGGCTGAGCAGAAAATTGAAGATTGTCACAAGCAAGCTCATCGAGCGGTTGGAAAAGACAGAGAGAAAATTGGTGCTGCGGATCATGGATAACCAGAGTCTGATTGCGGAAGGACGCTCCATGGACAGTTTTTTCTGCAGGTTCAAATTGGCATGGGAACTGGCATACGAACTGAATCACTTTGAAACGGACAGGCATCCCTTTCCAGCGGAAGAAGCGGAGAGAGATGCCTGATTTTTATGCGGTCAGGCGTACAATGCTTTTGGGCGTATTGCAATTTCTTCATCTCTGATCTTCTCCATTTTGAGCAGCAACATTCTCTGGACTTCTGAATCGTCTTTCGGTGGCGATATAGTTCTAATGGGAAAGCCTCTTAAAAGAATTATCAATGAGCACAGGAACAAATCTAAGTGTAAAAATTTATTAAGTAATATAAAACAGAAAAGATGATTTCTGGAATATCGAAAATTACGATGCAGTATGTTTATTATAAACAAATATCGAAATTGTAATTTTAGCATTTATACAAAAAATACAGATAAATAAAAATCAGTATTGCTATTATTACACAAAAAATGTATAATAACATCGTCAAAACCGGAAACGTTTCCAGTAACGTTTCCAAGAACAGACGAAATATAAAATTTAGGAGGTCATTGGAAATGAAACGGAAGCTCTTTGCGCTCGGCCTGGCAGCAGCCCTGTCCCTGTCCCTTTTGAGCGGCTGCGGCGGAAACACTACCAATCCCGGCGGTTCTACTCCTTCCGGCAACGGCGACACGCCTTCCGGCGGCAAGGTCTATTTCATGAACTTCAAGCCCGAGTCCGATGCCCAGTGGCAGGAACTGGCGGAGATCTACACGAAGGAGACCGGTGTGGAGGTCACCGTGCTGACCGCCGCCTCCGGCAACTACGAGACTACCCTGAAGTCCGAGATGGCCAAGACCGACGCCCCCACTCTGTTCCAGGTGAACGGCCCGGTGGGTTTGGCTTCCTGGAAGGATTACTGCTATGATCTGTCCGGCTCCAAAGTGGCTGGTGAGCTGACCAGCGACGAGTTCGCTCTGATGGACGGAGACAAGATGGCCGGTATCGGCTATGTGCTGGAGACCTATGGCATCATCTACAACAAGGCTCTTCTGGATAAGGCCGGTTATTCCGCCGATGACATCAAGAGCTTTGCCGACCTGAAGAAGGTGGCTGAGGACATCACCGCCCGCAAGGACGAGCTGGGCTTCTCCGCCTTCACCTCCGCCGGTATGGATGGTTCCTCCGACTGGCGCTTCAAGACCCACCTGGCCAACCTGCCCATCTACTATGAGTACAAGGCCGACGGCATCGACAACACCGACGCCATCAAGGGCACCTATCTGGACAACTATCGCCAGATTTGGGATCTCTACATCAACAACGCCACCTGTGAGCCCAGCCTGCTGTCCACCAAGACGGGCGATGACGCTGTGGCCGAGTTTGTGACCGGTAAGGCCGTGTTCTATCAAAACGGCACCTGGGCCTATAACGACGTGGCTGAGCTGGGCGACGAGAACCTGGGTATGCTGCCCATCTACATCGGCGTGGACGGCGAGGAAAAGCAGGGCCTGTGCACCGGTACTGAGAACTATTGGTGCGTTAACGCCAAGGCCTCCGAGGCCGATATCCAGGCCACCCTGGACTTCATGTATTGGTGCGTGACTTCCGAGACCGGCACCAAGGCTATGTGCGGCGGCGAGGGCGCCATGCCTTCCGGCAACGCCGGCATGGGCTTCGTGATCCCCTTCAAGGGCAACCTGGAGTCCAGCAACCTGCTGGTAAATATCGGCAACCAGTATGTGGCTGACGGCTATGAGTCTGTGTCCTGGAACTTCTCCACCATGCCCTCCGAGGAGTGGAAGAACGGCGTGGGCTCCGCCCTCACCACCTATGCCGCCGATCAGAGTAACGCCAACTGGAACGCCGTGGTGACCGCTTTCGTGGACGGCTGGGCCTCCGAGGCTGCTGCTGTCAACGGTTAAATCAGATTTAAGAAACGCTGACCTGAGTAGCGGGCGGGCAGAGCGCCCGCCCGCTGCCTCTTTTTATTGGAACTCCGAGAAAGGAGGTTATCTCTATGGAAAAAGCCATCAAGCGATATTTCCCCATTTTTCTGCTCCCCACTCTTGCGGCTTTTATGATCGGTTTCGTTGTGCCATTTCTCATGGGAATCTGGCTGTCTTTCTGTGACTTTACTACCGTTACGGATGCCACCTTTACCGGCCTGAGCAACTATGTCAAGGCATTGGAGGATACCATCTTCCGCCACGCCTTCTGGTATACGGCACTGTTTGCGGTGGTATCCCTGGTGGTCATCAACATCATCGCCTTTTCCATTGCCCTGGCTCTTACCCAGAAGATGCGGGGTACCAACATCTTCCGTACGGTGTTCTTCATGCCCAATCTGATCGGCGGCATCGTGCTGGGCTACATCTGGCAGCTCATTTTCAACGGCATTCTGGCCGCCTACTCCACCGCCCTAAACCTCAACGAGTGGTACGGCTTTGCCGGGCTGGTGATCCTGGTATCCTGGCAGCAGATCGGCTATATGATGATCATTTACATCGCCGGACTACAATCTATTCCAGGTGATGTGATGGAGGCCGCCGCCATTGATGGAGCCACTGGTCCCCAGCGTTTGTTCAAGGTCACCATCCCTATGATGATGCCCTCCATCACCATCTGCACCTTCCTGTCCGTGGTCAACGGCTTCAAACTCTTCGACCAGAACCTGTCCCTTACCGCCGGCGAGCCCTCCAAGATGTCTGAGATGCTGGCATTGAACATCTACAACACCTTTTACGGCCGCACCGGCTGGGAGGGCGTGGGCCAGGCCAAGGCAGTCATTTTCTTTGTGCTGGTGGTCATCATCGGCCTGTTCCAGCTGAGAGCTACTCGTTCCAAGGAGGTGCAGCAGTAATGAAACGGAAAGAACATCTGAGCAAGCTGGGAACCGGACTGTTCACCTTCATCAGCATTTTCTATGTGCTGCCCATTGTGGTGGTACTGTTCAACTCCTTCAAGAAGAAGTCCTACATCAATCTGGAACCTTTTAAGCTGCCGGACAGTACCACGCTTACCGGCCTGGACAACTATACCACTGCCATCGACCAGTACGGCTTCCTGGAGGCGGTGGGCTGGACGGTGTTCATCACCGTGGGTTCCGTTCTGGTCATACTGATCTGCACCTCCATGTGCGCCTGGTTTATTACCCGGGTCCAGAACCGTTTTACAAAAGGCATCTATCTGCTGTGTGTGTTCTCTATGGTGGTGCCCTTCCAGATGGTCATGTTTACCTTGTCCCTGGTCACCGACCGGCTGGGCCTTGGCACTCCCTGGGGCCTGATCATCATCTATCTGGGCTTTGGCGCCGGGCTGGCAGTGTTCATGTTCTGCGGATTTGTCAAATCCATCCCAATCGAGATCGAAGAGGCAGCCCTCATTGACGGATGCTCCCCACTGAGGATGTTTTTTTCTGTGGTGCTGCCCATCATGAAGCCAACCTATATCTCGGTGGGCATTCTGGAGACCATGTGGATCTGGAACGACTTCCTGCTGCCCTATCTGACCCTGGACATCAAGAAGTACAAGACCATCTCCATTGTCATTCAGTATATGAAGGGCTCCTACGGCCGGGTGGATATGGGCGCAATCATGGCCGCCCTCATCATGGCCGTGATCCCTGTGGTCGTCTTCTACCTGAGCTGTCAGAAGTACATCATCAAGGGTGTTGCCGCCGGCGCCGTCAAGGGTTAAACTGATCCTATCCCATGAGGTATTGGAAGTGAGACGATGACGATCAAGGATATTGCCCGCCTGTCCGGATACAGCCTGGGCACGGTATCCCGGGTGTTGAACAACCACCCGGATGTCAGTGACAAGGCCCGGGAACGGGTCATGGCGGTGGTGCAGGAGCAGGGCTTTGAGCCAAACGCCAACGCAAAACTCCTGAAAATGCAAGCGCAGTCGGCCATTGCCGTTTTGGTGAAGGGCACGCAGAACCTGCTATTTGCAGATATTTTGGAGCGGGTGCAGGCCCTGCTGCAGGAAAGCGGCGAAGAGGTTTATGTCGCTTACCTGGATGAAGATGCCGACGAGGTACAGTATGCCGTTCAGTTGGTCAAGCTCCGCCGTCCAAAGGGATTTCTCTTTCTGGGCGGCGACCTGGAATGTTTCCGGAGCGAGTTTCAGCAGATCACGGCTCCTTGCGTTCTGCTGACCAACGATGCCAAGTCCCTGGGCTTCGGGAACCTGTCCAGCTTTACCACGGATGACACCGCGGCAGCAAGTGCTGTGATCGAGTATCTCTACCGTCACGGGCACCGAAAGATCGGAATACTGGGCGGTAATCTTGCCAGCGAGCAGATCAGTTTCAAGCGGCTTCAGGGCGCCCAGCGCAGCATGAGAGAGTTGGGGCTGCCATTTGACACCAAGACCCATCATGTCCCATGCCGTTTCTCCATGGGGGACGGCTACGATGCAGCAAGGACACTGTTGGAGCGGGAACCTGACCTGACCGCGATTTTCGCACTTGGCGATGTGATCGCCCTTGGAGCGATGCGGGCGATCTGTGATTTGGGACTGCATGTGCCCAATGACGTCTCAGTTGTCGGATATGACGGACTTGCTGCCGCCCATTTCTGTATTCCCCGGCTGACGACCATCCGGCAGGACGTGGCCCAACTGGCGACGCGCGGCGTTCAGACGCTGCTCCAGGCCATTCACTATAAAAATCCCCCGATTTACGAAACCATAGGATTTGAACTTATGGAACTTGAGAGCGTCCGCTCAGTAGAATCTCAGTAATATTCACAGCAGAAAGGCTGGTGTTTTATATGCGAAGTGCCGGTATTCTGATGCCGATCGCCGCGCTGCCCTCACCGTGGGGCATAGGGACACTTGGTATGTCCGCCAGATCGTTTTTGGATTTTTTGGTGGAGAGCGGCCAGACCTACTGGCAGTTGCTGCCCATTGGCCCCACCGGCTACGGCGACTCCCCATACCAGCCTTTCTCCTCCTATGCTGGGAACCCTTATTTTATTGATTTTGATGATTTGGCCAAGATGGGACTGCTGCTGCCTGAGGAATATCAGAACTTGGACTGGAGTGAGGACCCCGCTTGTGTGGACTATGGGCTGCTCTATCAAAGCAGGTTTCAGGTCCTTGAAAGAGCAGTGGCTCGCCTCTGGGCCAGGGAGGAAAAAAGCGTACAGTCTTTTTGTGAAAAAGAAAAGGATTGGCTGGATGACTACGCTCTCTTTATGTCCCTGAAGGATCATTTTAACGGAAAACCGTGGCAGGATTGGCCCGACGACCTGCGCCGCCGACAAACAAAAGCATTGGAACGGACCCGTAATCAACTGGAGCACGACATTCAGTTCTGGAAGGGGGTCCAGTTCCTGTTCTTTGAGCAGTGGGATCGTCTGAAACGCCTGGCGGTGGAAAAGGGTGTCTCTATCATTGGGGATCTCCCCATCTATGTGGCGGAGGACAGCGCCGATGTGTGGGCCCATCCGGAGCAGTTCCAGATGGACGACGATCTGCATCCCATCCGGGTGGCAGGCTGTCCGCCGGATGGCTTTTCTGCGGATGGGCAGTTGTGGGGCAATCCGCTCTTTCACTGGGAGCGGATGCGAACGGACGGCTATCGCTGGTGGATGCGCCGCATTTCATTCCAGTTCCGGTTTTATGATGTACTTCGCATCGACCACTTCCGGGGCTTTGACGCCTATTACGCCATTTCCGCTTCGGCAGAAAATGCCAAGGACGGAACATGGGAACCCGGCCCCGGCCTGGCCTTTTTCCGGGCAATGGAACAGGCGGTGGGACGGCGTTCCATTATCGCGGAGGACCTGGGCTTTCTTACCCCTTCTGTTCAGCAGCTCCTGGCAGACACCGGCTATCCCGGCATGAAGGTATTGGAATTCGCCTTCGACAGCCGGGACGGTGGGGGGCGGGTGTATCAGCCCCACAATTACCCCACCAACTGCGTGGCATATGTGGGTACCCACGATAACGATACTGCACTGGGCTGGCTCAGTACCGCCGCCCCGGAAGATGTCGCTTTGGCGCGGGAGTATCTGCACCTGGACGCTGCTGAAGGCGAAAACTGGGGCATGATGCGGGCCATTTGGAGCAGCACTGCTGACTGCGCCATCGTTCAGATGCAGGATCTGCTGGGCCTGGGGACAGAGGGGCGGATGAATACCCCCTCCACGCTGGGAGGAAACTGGAAGTGGCGGGCCTTGCCCGACTTTGACAGCCCGGCTCTGGCAAAGCGGCTGCGGCGGCAGATGGAACTCTATGAACGGCTGCCTCAGGGCAGGAAGGGAGAACAGGTATGAGCATTCAGCCTTATTTGGAGACATTTCTGTCGCACCGCGGCATTGATTTGGATACCAGTTCTGATCAGGAATTGATGTATGCCTTGACCGCCGCGGTACGGGAACTGCAACAGCCCATGTCCCACGCTCAGGGGAAGCGCAAACTGTATTACTTCTCCGCAGAATTTTTGGTAGGGCGGTTGCTCCGGGCCAATTTGATCAACCTAGGGCTGTTGGAAGAAGTGGAGGCTTTTCTGGCCGCCCACGGCCGCTCCCTGGCTCAGATCGAAGATCAGGAGCCGGAACCCTCCCTGGGGAACGGCGGCCTGGGCCGGCTGGCCGCCTGCTTCCTGGATTCTATCGCCTCCCTGGGCCTCAATGGGGACGGCGTGGGTCTTAACTACCACTACGGCCTGTTCCGCCAGCGGCTGGACACCGGGCGGCAGACGGAGGAGCCGGACCCCTGGATTGCCCCGGAGTCCTGGCTGCTGGATACGGGATTCTCTTACCAGGTGGACTTCGGCGGTTTCTCCCTGAGGGCCAAACAGTACGACCTGGAGATCCCCGGCTATGAGAACGACAAATGCAACCGGCTGCATCTTTTTGATGTGGAGCGGCCGGCAGATGCTCCCACGGACGGTATCCGATTTGATAAAACAGACATCGCCGGTCACCTGACCTTCTTCTTATATCCTGATGACAGTGACGAGGCCGGCCGTCTGCTGCGGCTCTATCAGCAGTATTTCATGGTCTCGGCCGGCGCTCAACTGATTCTGCGGGAATTGGAGGAGCAGGGCCATTCTCTACTGGAACTGGACAAATATGCCGTGGTCCACATCAACGACACCCATCCTTCCATGGTGATCCCCGAGCTGCTCCGGTTGCTGACTGGACGGGGCGTGGAGTTGGAGCAGGCCATGGACCTGGTGGAGCGTACCTGTGCCTACACCAACCATACCATTCTGGCAGAAGCACTGGAAAAGTGGCCCGCCGCCTACTTGGAACGGGTGGCGCCCCAGCTGCTTCCGTTTATTCGCGCGCTGGATCAGCGGGCGCGGCAGCGCTGTGACGACCCGAACACGGCTATCTGGGATGAACATGATGTGATCCATATGGCCCATATGGACATCCACAGCAGCGCAAAGGTCAACGGTGTGGCGGAGCTGCACACGGAGATCCTGAAGAACACCGAGCTGCACCCCTTTTATGTGCTGTATCCAGAGAAGTTCAACAACAAGACCAACGGCATTACCTTCCGCCGGTGGCTGATGGGCTGCAACCCCGCTTTGACCGACCTGATCACGCAGACCATTGGCTCTGATTGGAAACGGGATGCCGGGCAGTTGGAAAGACTGCTGGACCATAAGGATGACAGCGCATTCCTGGAAAAGCTGCTGGATGTCAAAGCGGAAAACAAGTCCGTGCTGGCCCAGTGGCTGGAGGAACGGGGGACGACCATCAATCCCAACAGCGTATTGGACATCCAGATCAAGCGGCTGCACCAGTATAAGCGTCAGCAGATGAATGCTCTGTACGCCGTTTGGAAGTATTTTCAAATCAAGGAGGGGCACATCCCGCCCCGGCCAGTGACCATGGTATTCGGCGCCAAGGCGGCCCCGGCCTATACCCTGGCCAAGGACACCATCCATCTGCTCCTGTGTCTGAGCAAACTGATCGAACGGGACCCGCAGGTCTTCCCTTGGCTGAAGCTGGTGATGGTGGAGAACTACAATGTCTCCGCCGCCGAGCGGCTGGTCCCTGCCTGCGACATCTCCGAGCAGATCTCCCTGGCTTCCAAAGAAGCCAGCGGCACCGGAAACATGAAGCTGATGGCCAACGGCGCCGTCACCTTGGGCACTCTGGACGGGGCAAATGTGGAGATTGCTCGGCTGGTGGGGGAGGAAAACATCTATTTGTTCGGCCGCTCGGCCGACGAGGTCATTTCCCTCTACCAAAACGGCGCCTATCACAGCAGTGATTACTGGCAGAAGCCGGAACTGGAGCGGCTTGTGGACTTCATTCTCAGTCCGGAACTGCTGGCCCTCGGCGATGCCGGGAGCCTGAGCCGACTCTATAAGGATTTCATCGCCAAGGACTACTTTATGGCGCTGCTGGATCTGGAGGACTACATCGCGGTGAAGGAGCGGTGCCTGGCTGACTATGAGGACCGGGCTGCCTGGAGCCGCAGGATGCTGGTCAACATTGCCCGCTCCGGCTTCTTCTCCTCCGACCGCACCATCACGGAATATAACCGGGACATCTGGCATTTGAAATAGTGCCGTGACAGAAAGGTGTGATTATTATGTCTGAAGTCAGTTTACAGCATATTGAAAAAGTATATCCGCACAGCGGCAAAAAGAAGAGCAATCTCAAGGTGACGGACGAAGGCGTCCTGGCGGTGCAGGACTTCAATCTGGACATCCGTGACCGGGAATTCATCGTTCTGGTCGGCCCCTCCGGCTGCGGAAAATCCACCACCCTGCGGATGGTGGCCGGCCTGGAGGAGATCACCCGGGGTGAGCTCTATATCGACGGGAAGCTGGTCAACGATGTGGAGCCCAAGGACCGGGACATTGCCATGGTGTTCCAAAGTTACGCCCTCTATCCCCACATGACGGTGCGGGGGAATATGGAGTTCCCCCTGAAGCTCCGCAAGATGCCGAAAGATGAGATTGAGCGCCGGGTGAACCAGGCGGCGGAGATACTGGGAATCACGGAATATCTGGATCGCAAGCCCAAGGCGCTGTCCGGCGGCCAGCGGCAGCGCGTGGCCATTGGCCGTGCCATTGTCCGGGAACCCAAGGTGCTTTTGATGGACGAACCGCTGTCCAACCTGGATGCCAAGCTGCGCAACCAGATGCGCGCCGAGATCATCAAACTGCGTCAGCGCATCAACACCACCTTTATCTATGTCACCCATGACCAGACCGAGGCCATGACCCTGGGCGACCGCATCGTTATCATGAAAGACGGTGTGATCCAGCAGATCGGAACGCCCCAGGAGGTCTTTGACCACCCGGCCAACCTCTTTGTGGCGGGCTTCATCGGGGTCCCCCAGATGAACTTCTACGATGCGGAGTTGGTGCTTGACAAAGACGGTACATATGCCGTTATGATGAATGGCATTCGTGTGGTTCCGACCGACGAAAAGCAGGAACGGCTGCGCAAAGCGGGTGTGGGGCCCCAGGCGATCATCCTCGGTGTCCGGCCTGAGCATATCATGCTGCTGGAGCATGGCGAACCAGGGCTGCAGGGCAAGGTGGAGGTCACAGAGATGATGGGCAGCGCCGTTCATCTCCATGTGGACGCCTATGGCCGGGACAGCATTATTATTGCCCAGACCTCCGGTATGGAGGGGGTCAGACATGTCCCTATGGAAAGCGGCACTCCCATTTCGTTTACCTTTGGCGGCAATGTGGTACACCTGTTTTCCAAGGGAGACGATCACAACCTGGAATTTTAGTTGCACGGATACAAAAATACGGGGCAAGTGACAGTGGAAACGTTGTCACTTGCCCCATACTATATTTTAGACTACCCTTTTTGGTCCTCCACACTTGCTGTGTGCAGAATATGATACACATGACGCAAAGCCGCTGTCTTACGCAAAAATCCCCGAATCAACTCCTGTTCATCCAGCCATGTGGACTGGGGTGAACTGTATCCTGTCTCTGTGCTGGCCTCCCGGCGTGCGGCTTGAATCGCTTTCTGGATGGAGAGCCAATGACCGTAAACGCCGCCGTTTCGTTGCTTTCTCAGCTTCCGGATGGCGCTCTTATACGCCTTCTCCGCTCCGCTGGGGCCGTTGTAGTTGAGACGGATGGCCAGTTCCTGAAAGGTCATGCCCTGCTCATTGGGCTGGCCAATCCCCAGATAACAGCGCACCAAGTTCAACTCTCTGGGCTTGAGTACCTCCTCCATGAGCTGGAGAAGCAGCGTCCGGCGCATAAAACGGTCATAGGCCTTGGCGGGATCACCGCCAAAACTAATATCAAAGACACGCTCACCCAGGGACTCAATCTGGAACACGGTGCGGTATTCCTCCAGCAGACGCTTGGCTACTTTGGCGGAGACTTCCAACTTGGCTTGAATGGCGGTCAGAAGATTTGCTTCGGTGTCCTGCTCGTGTGCGGCATAGAGGAACGCCACCTGGCGCAGCTGGTAGTAGCGATCCAGCGGGAGGGACAGAGAAAAAGAACTTTGGGCGGCACAGTCCTTCATGGCCGTTTCAATGGCGGGCGTGGCGTAGGTCAGCAGCCTGGTTCCCATGGACACATCGAACCGCTGTGCCGCGTCCAGCAGTGCCAGCGCACCCTCTTGCTTCAAATCGTCCACCAGAAAATCTTGAGAAAATTGTTCGCAGTAGCTTGCGGCCAGCATGGTCAGGTATCCCTCGTTCTGGGAAAGCAGACACGAAGCGGCCTCTGGATCACCGTCCTGTATGCGCTGGGCAAGTTGCTCGTTGCTGGGACAGGGTGTGTCACAGAGGTACATACTCATGGCTTGTCCTCCTGGGCAAGGCGTGCTCTCGCCTGAGCATAAAGCGTCTCCTGCTCCATGTCGTGGGCGTAGTCTCCAGCAGCGTAGTCGTTGTCCATAAGTGCCCGGTCCCGATAGGTCTCCGCGAGATACAGCGCTTCCCGCCGCAACTCGTCGGAGATTTTTCCTCTCTGATGATGCTTGCGGATGGTGTTGGTGCGGGTATTGAACAGGCGGTAGACGGGATGCTGCTTGTTCTGCTCCTTCTGGTGCATCATGGCACCGTACTGTCGGCAGGTCAGGCGGCTGTCCTGGGGGGCCACGCCGCTGCAGTATTTTGGTTTATGTCCGCTGCGGGTAAGAAAATACCGCTCACAGTTCTGACACACGCAGGGAGCGTGGCCATGATGCAGCCCGTTCATCAGGTCGAAGCAGTAAAACGACATGATCCTGTGAAAACGGACGCGCTGGACAAACACCATCTTTTCTTTCTGGGTAGGGTTCCTTGCAAAGATATATGTGGACTCCATGACTGGGGACACCGTAAATTTTTCAATATCCGGCAAGGGGAGGGCGTCCATCACATGCCAGAAATCGTCGCTGGTAAAACAGTCGTGGGCGGCAATGGCAAAGAAGGTCTCGTTCCGCTCCTTGAGCCGGTAGAGGTATCCCCGCTCAAAGTAGTCCGCCGCTAAAACAAAATGATAAATCCCCAGGGGGATGGCAAACGCGGCGGCCAGGTAGTGCAAGAAAAAATCCCGATACGGGGCCTCGGTCGACATCAGGGCATCCACCATGCTCTCGCGGCAATATTGGTCCAGCACCTCCAGTTCTCCAGACTTGTCCAGGAAGCAGAAGGGCGGGTATGTCCACAGCACATCCAGCAGGGCGGAGACATCCGAGCGCACCTGTGGGAGCAGACGGGCAAAGGTGTCCCGATCTGCGTCCAGGAGTGCTTCCGCCTCTTTGCTGATGGCACCGCCGTAATGGATCAGAGCCTGAAGGGTTGCCTGATCCTGATTCATGATATTGGCCGCAAAATATCCGGCGGGATAGGCTTGCTCGTTCAGAAAAACTAAATCCTGCCACACGTCCAGTGTGAGGTACAGCAGGTTGTTGTTCTGCTTGATCCCCAGCGGCATGTGTCCCCCTCCTGTCCTATATCCATTTTGGCCCTGTCTTGTGATATTCTCATTTTATCAAAACTCCCAGAATAATCAAGTGAAAGGAAAAATACCTTTCCCGGAAGCGCTCACTGAGGTGGGCGCTTTTCATATTCAAAATAAGGAGGAATTGACCGTGAGAAAAAACAACGCACCGCTCCGCACAGTGGATGGAGCAACCTTGATGAGCCAGCCATTGCACTCGCCCAATTTTGTGGTGGACACCCTGCTTGCGCAGGGCCTGCACATCCTGGCAGGCTCCCCGAAGGTGGGCAAATCCTGGCTGGCTCTGTGGCTGGCCGTGACAGTGGCCAAGGGAGAACCGGTGTGGAACATGACCACCAGGCAGGGCACCACCCTCTATCTCTGTCTGGAAGATTCCGTCCTCCGTATCCAGAATCGGCTGTTTGAGATCACGGAGGACGCACCAAGCAGCGTCCACTTCTGCACCGAGTGCGACCTCATCGGTCAGGGACTGGAGGAACAGGTGGAAACATTCCTCAACGCCCACCCCGATACCGTGCTGGTCATCATCGACACCCTGCAGATGATCCGTCCGATCCACGACGCCACCTACGCCAACGACTACCGGGATCTGTCTGTGCTCAAGCGGTTGGCGGACAAGCATGGCATTGCCATCCTGCTCATCCACCACCTGCGGAAAGAAAAGGCGGAAGATGTGTTCCACCGGATCTCCGGGACCACTGCCATCAGCGGCGCGGTGGATTCCAGCTTCACGCTGGTGGAAGAAAAGCGGGGCAGCGGCAGGGCCAGACTGACCTGCGTGGGCCGGGACATCGAATACCGCGAGCTGGAGCTTCGACGCGGCGAGGAAAATGTGTGGGAGTTGGTTTCAGACAGCAGAGAAGAACCCGTGTTTCATGAGGATCGGATCGTCGTTCTCCTCTCTGCATTTATGAGCACCAGAACAGTATTTATCGGCACTCCCACGGAGCTCTCCGAAAAGATCGACCCTGATAAGGCCGAAGGAGTAACGCCCAAAAAGATTTCAAGACTGATCCTGCAAAGCGTTGAGGCCCTAAGGAAGAACGGAATTGCTGCAGTGGTCCGCCGAAGCAACGGCAAGCGTGTAATTGAGCTGAATCGTGCCGATAGTGTCGATTTGGAGGGTGCCGGAGAAATCGTCCCTATCGACCCTGCTGCCGTTGACCAACCGTCTGGAGAGGGCGCGGCGGGGGCCGTGGAGACGGATTCCTCCCTTCGGGGAGGGCAAGCATCGCGCCCGGCTATACGCCGCGCACAGTTTCGGGGCGCTGCCCCGTACCCGGCCCCTGAGGGGGAGGAGGAGCAATGCAGAGAGTAAAAAAGAGTGAGATCATCACCCTGCGGGTGACGCCCCGTGTGAAAGAAGCTATCCGGGAACGAGCCAAGGCCGCTGGCCTGACGGTCACCGATTACCTGTGCTACAGCGGACTGGGAAAAGAGATCGTGCGGGTGGAAGGGTTAGAACAGGTGCTGTCTGAACTGAAAGCCCAGGGGAGAAATCTAAATCAGCTCACCACCCTGGCCAACATGGGGAGAGTATCTGTAGTCAAAGGTGAAACGCTGGCAGAAAACTATGGAAAAATCTATGAACAGCTCCGAGAGCTGTTACGGGAGGTGACTTGAGATGGCAACCTTCACCGCAATCAAAAATCGTGGCGGTGGCAGAGGTGCTCTGGGTGGTGTGCTGCGCTATGTCCAGCAGGAAGAGAAAACCACATGGGAAGATCGTCGGCTGGTCTCCGGCTGGAACTGCACCGCCCAAAGTGTCTGCTCCGAAATGCAGCTCACCAAGGAGCGGTTCCATAAGACAGATGGCAGACAGTACTATCATTTCGTGCAGTCCTTTGACAAGCAGGATGACCTGTCCCCACAGGAAGTTCACGCTATTGGGCTGGAACTAGCCCAGCGTGAGTTTCCAAACTTTGAGGTGTTAGTGGCCACCCATATGGACACAGAGCATCTCCACAATCACCTGGTGGTGAACAGTGTGAGCTTCCAGAGCGGCAAGAAACTCCATCAAAGTGCCGCCGACCTGCAGACCCACCGGATAGCCAACGATGAAATCTGCGTTGCCCACGGTCTGGAGATCCTTCCGCCACCGCAGAAGCAGGTCAAGCAAAAGCGGATGAGCACCAGAGAGTACCGCTCCGCCGCGAAGGGCGAGAGCTGGAAGTTCCGCCTCATGAACACCATTGACCAGTGCATGCGGTACGCTGCCAGCAAGGAGGAATTCATCTCTCTGATGGAGAGCGAGGGGTATCAGGTGCGCTGGACGGACAGCCGGAAGAACATCACCTACACCACACCCAAGGGAATGAAGTGTCGGGACGACCGGCTCCACGAGGAAAAGTACGCAAAGGAGGTTATGGAACATGAGTTCAGAATCCGGGCAGCGCTTGCCCATGGAGGAATTGAAGCGGAGGAATGCTCCGCAGACTATGATACCGCAAAACTGTCCCGGCAAGGAGGAGTGGCAGGAGCTGCTCCATCGGCTGGACGAGCTGGAGCGGCACACAGCGGCACACACATCCCTTCTGCGGGAGGCTTCCAGCTGGAGGGAGCCGTGCCCCACCCAGGCGCAGATGGAGGCACTGACGCGGGATGTGGCGGAAGTACAGCGGCTGCTGCAACAGGCTGGGAAGAAGAAAGAGATTTCTGTTTCTCCGCCCAGTCTGGGAACGGCAATATCGGTCATAGTATGGCTGGCTCTGATTTTGCTGGGGACTATGGTGGGGATGGTGGTCTTGCAGGTGATCTGGTCCGGCTTGGCCGCTCTCTGGAGCGTGATCAAGCTGCTGATCCCATAAGGGATGCCACAACCATGCACCAACACACGGACCGAAAAACGCTCCGTCGGGAACGGCAAATAAAAATCGCCCTCGGTCACAAGGAGGACGACCACGAAGAAGAACAGACTTGGCAGCAGACCATGTAACGGTCTGCTATTTTTGTTGCCTGACCGCAGGTCAGGAGAAAGGAACGATATGGAGTATCAATTCAAATACAACGAGCGTCCCCACTTCGATCATGAGGAACTGCAAGGGGTTGAGGACATTCCCTCCGCCAAGGCGGTGCGGGATACCGCAGTGGAAGAAAGAGACGGCAAGATCATAAAAAGCCGCCGGCAAAGTGTGTGCGGAAGAGAGTACATTGTGCTTGCGGAATTTGGTTTCGGAGGAACGCAGTCTACGGTCGAACTTCTGAAGCAAGTCATTGATCTGGAAGAAGACGCAAAAAATATTTCCGCCTGAAAAGTGTGTTCCCATAGACAAACAAACCGATTGAGGGTATTGTATGGTTGCAATCTCTCAATCGGTTTGGCATTTTATGAAGGAGGTCAATGTGTTACAGCCAAACCAAAAGATCACGGCACTCTATTGCCGTCTGTCCCGAGACGATAATCTGGAGGGCGACTCTAATAGCATCCAGAACCAAAAACTCATCCTGCAGAAGTACGCAGATGAGAATGGATTCCAGAATACCAGATTTTATGTGGACGATGGCTATTCCGGAGCAAGCTTCAATCGCCCGGCCTTTGAGCAGATGATGGATGATATGAACAACGGCGACATCGCCGTCATCATCACAAAGGATCTCTCTCGTCTTGGCAGAAACCAGCTTCACACCGGTCTTTATATTGAGGAGATCTTCCCATCCAACGATGTGCGCTACATCGCTGTCAACGACAATGTGGACACCAAGTATGAAAACAGCAACGAACTAATGCCCTTCAAGAATTTGTTCAACGAGTGGCATGTGCGAGACTGCAGCCGCAAGGTGCGGAATGTGGTGAATGCCAAGGCACAGAGGGGAATCCGGGTAGGGACACGAGCTCCCTATGGCTACCGTAAGGGCGCAACAAAAGACTCTTCTCTGCTGGTGGACGAGGAAGCGGCAGCTGTCGTCAAACGCATTTTCGCCATGTGCGCCGGTGGAATGGGACCGTCCCAGATCGCAAAGCAGCTTAAGAAAGAGCATATCTACAGTCCATCCATGTACGCCTATACGAAATTCGGCACATCCCATTCCGGGCTGAATACGGAGCGTCCCTATAACTGGACCGGCGACATGGTGGCGGATATGCTTCAGAACATGGTCTACCTTGGACACACGGTCAACCTCCGCTACAGCACCAAGTCCTACAAGGACAAAAAGAGGTACGAACGCCCCAAATCCGAGTGGCTGATCTTTGAGCACACGCATGAAGCGCTGGTGGATCAGGAAACCTGGGATATCGTACAGGAGGTACGATCCCATAAACGCCGCCGGACAAATATGGATGAGCAGAATATGTTCTCTGGATTAGTGTACTGTGCGGACTGCGGTATGCCCATGGTGCTGCACCGGGCGCACACCATGAAGCCGGAACAGAACAATTTCACCTGCCGCACCTACAAGAAGGATGGGTCTGATGTATGCAGTGCTCACTATGTCCGGGAAGTGGCACTGAAGGAAATCGTGCTGGAAACGATCCGCAGAGCCACACAGTTTGCCCGGAGCGATCCGGAGCGGTTTGCAGCCTACATCCAGCAGAAACAATCCACTGAGGTGGCAAAGGAGATCCGGGGCTTAGAGCGAGAGCTGTCCGCCATGCGGAAACGGGATGGGGAACTGGATATGGTGTTCAAGCGAATGTACGAGGACAGTGCCCTGGGACGGGTGAGCAATGAGCAGTTCCGCTTGCTGTCTGAGGCATACTCCAAGGAGAAAGCGCAGCTGGCCGAAACCATCCCTGACACGGAGGAGTGCTTGGAGAAACTACGCAGCAGCATGGCCAATGCCAAGAACTTCATCGCCAAAGCCAGAAAGTTTACCGACATGACAGAACTGACCCCGGAATTGCTCCGTACCTTCGTAGCGAAGATCATCGTGTATGAAAAAGAGGTCAAATACTCCAAGCACGCACCGCAGAAAATCCAAATCTGTTTCCGGGACTTCAACCTTAACGAGACAGACGATGTGATTCTCCGCGGAGAGACAACAGAAAAGGCAGACAGTGCAACTGCACTGCCTGCCTAATCCGAGGACACGCCTCAAGATACCCCTATCAGGAGTAGCGGAAGGCGCACTTTTTTCTTACTCAAATTCAACTCACAGCATGGCGTACAGCAGCTTGGCTACCTCGCCGCGGGTGATGGAGTCGGAGGGGCGGATCTGGTTGTTGTTGCCGCTGACCACGCCCTGGGCCACCAGGGTCTTGACGTAGGGGAGGGACCAGGAGGGCACCTGCCCGGCGTCGCTGAAGGTCAGATCGGTCTGGGCGAAGCCCTTGGCCTGGGTGCGGCCCAGGATGGTCATGGCCTCGGCACGGGTAATGGTGGCCGAGGGGTTGGCCAGCAGCTGGCCGCCGCTGGAAGCACCCTGGAGGATGCCCAGGCTGTACATAGCCTTGACCTCGGTCAGAGCCCAGGAGGGGATGCTGGCGGTGTCGGCGAAGGGCAGCTGCACGCTGGCGTAATTGGCCAGGTCCAGGTCCATCCACCGGGCCACCAGGGCGAAGAACTCGGCCCGGGTGATGTTCTTGTCTGGCTGATACAGAGGAGTGGAACCGCCGGTACCCTGGGACACGCCCTGATCGTACAGGAAGGTGGCGTAGGGCTCTGCCCAGTGGCCGGTCATGTCGGCGAAGGGGCTGGTCCGGCTGGAGGCGGGCTTGATGTCCGCCGAGGCCCGGCCCAGGTTGCCGCTGGCGTCGGAGACGGTGACGGTGGCACGGTGATAGCCGTTGTCAGCGGAAGGGAGGGTGGCGGTCAGGGTACCGGCGGCCTCATTCCAGGAGCCGGTGATGACGGTGCCGTCGTAGGTGAGAGTCACCTGGCTCTGGGGAATGGTGGCGTCCACATCATCCTGCACGGTGGCGGTGAGCTGGGTGCCCTTCACGGAGACCTTCACCGTGGAAGCGGTGGTGTCGGTGACCTTCTGGTTGGCGGTGACCAGCTGATCCAGCCAGATGGCGCCGGAGGTCTTGCTGCCGCCGTAGATCACATCCAGGCTCAGCAGGGAGGTGGCGCCGGTGGGCAGCTGGACCATCACGTATTTCCAGCCGGTGAAGTCCAGGCTGGTGAGCAGGAACTGCTGGACCTGGTAGCTGGAATCCAGGGTGCTGGCCATCAGGGTGTTGCCCGAGCCGTCGCCGTATACCCACATGCCCAGCCAGCTCTCGCCGGAGGGGATGGACAGGGAGGTGGACAGGGAGGCGGTGCCGCTGGCGGCGTTATAGGACAGCTTCAGGCTCTGCTTGCCGTTGTGGATGTAGTCGGAGGAGGTCTCCCCGGAGACGGTGGCGGTAGACGTGCTGGTGAAGGCGGACAGATTGCCCTCGCAGTTGTCCAGAGTCTTGACGTGACCGGCGATGGTCACGGGGATGGAGACGCTCTTGCCGCCGGCGGACACGGTCAGGGTGCCGCTGCCGCTGGTGGAGGCGGCGGTGAGCACGCCGTTGGCGTCCACAGTGCCCAGAGAGGGGTCCAGGGACCAGGTGAAGCAGGTATCCTGGGCGGAGAGGGACAGAGAGCGGTAGATGGCGGTGGCCTTCAGATTGATCTGCTGGCCGGGGTCCAGGCTGAGGGAGCTTACCTTGGCTCCGGTGGACTCGTTGGTGATGGTAATGGAGTCCGGGGTGGAGACGGTGGTCAGGTAGGCGGTGCCCGAGGCTCTGCTGTCGGAAGCGGTGACCTGGGAGAAGCCGCTCTGGCTGCCGGCGGTGAACAGACCGTTCTGATCCACGGTGCCGCCGCCCTCCGATACGGACCAGGTGACCTCATTGCCGGTGGTGGGGTAGTAGCTGGTGTCCAGACCGGAAGCGGAGAGCTGGACGGTGGCGCCGGAGAGCAGCATGGAGTCGGTGGGCGTCACATAGTAGCTGTCCAGCTGGCCGGTGGGCTGGAGGGTGGTGGTCAGGAAGATGGCGGTGCTGTTGGCCCGCTGGGAACCATCGGAGGGGCGGTTGATGACCTGCATGCCGTCGGTCTCCGGATAGGTGACGCCGATGGTGGTGGAGCCGCCGCCGTCCATGGCCACCGCATCCACACAGCCCAACTCAATGAGCCGCTGGGCCACCTGGGTCAGGGTGCAGCCCACGCTGTAGCCGGACTGCTTGCCGTCGATGGTGTAGAAGATGGCGGAGCTGTCAGCTTTGACGCCCACCGCTGTCCAGGCGGTACGCTCTGAGGGCAGGCCGGAGTTGACTTGGCCGTCAGAGACGATCTTGTAGGTGCCGCCGATGGCCTGGTCCACGTTGTTCCAGCGCTCGTCGGTGCTGGTGATGGACAGGGTCACGGTGTCGCCGGGCTGGAGTGCCCGGAGCTTAGCCAGAGTGTCGGCGTTATCCTTGGCGTTCATGGTGAGCACCGCCTTCCCCTCGGGAATGGCGATGCTGCCGGTGGATTCCAGCACCTGCTCCACCTGGTACTGGACCTGCTGACCGATGGTGGGCTGGGTGGCGCTGACCCCGTCGTCCACCGGGGCCAGGATCACGTCCACACCGGCTTCGGTGTTCTGGGTGGTGGTGGCAAAGTCGGAGGTGAGCAGGGTCAAACCGCCGCTGGCATCGCTGGCGGTGGTCTTGCGCACCTTGTTGATGGCGCCGCTGAGCTTGAAGGTCTGGCCGCCGAAGGTGACGGTGGTGGAGAGGGCGGGCTGGCCGATGAAGGCGGTGCCGTCCTCATTGAAACCCACAGCCCAGGCGTTGTTGTAGTAGGGGGTGGCCCGCACCACGCCGTCGGTGACCAGCAGGCCCACGGTGGAGCCGGTGCTCAGCACATACCAGTCGCCGTTGATGCCGGAGACCACCCGCTTGCCCTGATTTTCCAGGCTCTTGGCCATGGTAGACAGGGACTGGCGGTTGAGTACCTTGTCGCCGTAGGCCACAGTAGGTACCACATTCTCATTGGGGCTGTAGGATATGTAGTACTCATGGCGCAAATCGGAGTAGCTGTCACTCCAGAAAATATTTTTGCCCAGGGTGGCGCCCTGAGACAGCGGGACCTGGCCGGTGTGCACGTCCCAGCCCAGGGCATAGGAGGCGGACGCCGCGGTAACGGTCAGGGCCAGAGCCAGACCCAGTGCGGCGCCTCGCCGGATAAAATGCTTCATGATCGTCCTCCTGAAGTCAAGTCGGTTTACGGGTAGATACATACGTTATGTTAACACAAAAGCCGCCGCTTGTAAACCAGCGGCGGCTTTTCCTGTGGATACAGCAATGATTAGGCTTCTTCCGGGCGGCCCTGCCGCAGACGGGGCAGGGTCTTTTCCAGCGTGGCCTCCTCCTGAATGGCAAGCAGATCTCCGATGAGCTGATTGGACACCAGGAAGCCCTTGGGGGTCAGGTGCCAGCGGCGGTCGTGCCGCTCCGCCCAGCCCTGGCGCTCATATTCCTCCAGCTTCTGCTCGATGGGGTCAAAGTTGAGGAAGAACTCCCGCCGGTATTCCCACTCCTCGATGCCGCGGGTGGTGCGCAGGCGGAGCATCAGATATTCGCTGCCCCGCTCCCGGCTGGGGATCAGGTCGGAAGCGTCGATGACGGCGCCGCCTCCCAGCACGCCGGAGATATAGCCCTCCAGGTCCTGGACAAAAGAGTAACGGCGGCCGCCGAAGTCGGAGTGGGCCCCGGGGCCGAAGCTGATATAGGGGTGCCCCATCCAGTATTTCAGGTTGTGGCGGGACTGGAAGCCCGAGCGGGCGAAATTGGAGATCTCATACTGGCGGTAGCCCTCCTGGGCCAGGCGGTCCACCGTCCACAGGTACATGTCGGCCTGGTCGTCGTCGTCAGGCAGTTGCTCGCCCCGGGAGACCCGGTAGTCCAGGAGTGTGCCCGGCTCCACCTTCAGCCCATAGCAGCTCAGGTGCTCCGGCTTTAGGGCCAGCACCTGCTCTACCGTGTTCTGCCAGCCCTCCATGGTCTGGCCGGGCAGGCCGTAGATCAGATCCAGGCTGATGTTCTGGAACTTGGCCGCCCGGGCGGCCTTTACCGCCTCCACGGCCTGTTCAAAGGTATGGGGCCGGTGCAGGCACTGCAGCTCCTGGTCGCAGGCCGACTGGACTCCCAGGGACAGCCGGTTCACACCCGCCCGCCGGAGGGCCTGGAGCATTTTCAGGTCCACGCTGTCCGGGTTGCACTCCACGGTGATCTCAGCGTCCTTGGCCAGATCAAACCGCTTGGAAATGAGCCGCAGCAGCTCCCGCAAACGCTTCTCCCCATAGAAGCTGGG
Source organism: Flavonifractor sp. AGMB03687 (assembly GCF_017811815.1). GTDB lineage: Bacteria > Bacillota > Clostridia > Oscillospirales > Oscillospiraceae > Flavonifractor. The sequence goes on along the minus strand of NZ_JADKZI010000003.1, from coordinate 38,877 downwards.
GGTACCGCCGCCGAAATAGACGGTGTCGATCTGCAAGCCCCGGGTCTGGGGGGCGGTTTCCTTCATGTGGGTGATTAAGGCCTTCTGGTAGTCGTCCATCCGCCCCTCCTGACCGGCCAGAGAGTAAAAGTCGCAGTAGTCGCACTTGCTGCGGCAAAAGGGAATGTGGATGTAGATGCCCAGCTTATCTGCCATAGACGGTGCCTCGCTTCCTGAAGGGTACGGCAATCGGGATACAAAGGCATCCGCGATTGAGCCTCAGCTAAAACAGTAACCCTTATTATACAACAAAATCCGTGGTTTGAAAAGCACAGATGGCCATGCTATACTGAAAAACAGAAAAGGAGGGCGGACTATGACCGGAAAAGAGGGCAGACGGCTGACGCTGACGGTAGCAGCGGCGTGGGAGGGCGAAAAGATCGACACCCTGCTGCGGCGGGAGCTGGGGTTGTCGGGCACCGTCATCAAGCGGATCAAGTGGCTGGAGGACGGCATCCTGCTGGACGGCGTCCGGGCCATTACCGGCCAGCGGGTGACGGCGGGCCAGACCCTCACCGTCCGGGTGGCCGACCCGGCGCACACAGAGCGGCCCACCCCCACACTGGGACCGGTGGATGTAGTCTATGAGGACGGGGATCTGCTGGTGGTCAACAAGGTCCCTGGTGTGCTGGTCCATCCGGGGCCGGGCAACGGGACGGATACCCTGTGCAACCACATCGCCTGGTATCTTCAGCAGCGGGGGGACAGCAGCGGTGTCCACCCGGTGCAGCGGCTGGACAAGGGGACCTCCGGTCTGCTGGTGATCGCCAAGCATCCGGTGGCCCAGGAGAAGCTGAAGGGGCAGCTCCACACCCCCCAATTCCGGCGGATCTATCTGGCAGTGTGTGACGGGGTACCCCAGCCGCGGCAGGGGCGGGTGGACGCCCCTATCGGCCGTGTGCCGGGCTCTCTGGTGGAGCGGCAGGTGGACCCGGCGGGGCAGCAGGCCGCTACCCGCTACCGGGTGGTCCAGACCGCCGATGGCCGGGCTCTGGTGGAACTGGAGCTGGAGACCGGGCGCACCCACCAGATCCGGGTCCACATGGCCCATCTGGGCTGTCCCCTGACCGGGGATTTCCTCTATGGGCGAGAGGACAAAAACCTGATCGGTCGGCCCGCACTCCATTCGGCGGAGCTGTTCCTGACCCATCCCATCACAGGGGAGCCCATGCACTGGCAGGTACCCCTGCCGGGGGATATGGCTGCGTTGATGGCAGAATAAAGAAAGGGCGTGCTGCATGGCAGCACGCCCTTTGTGATTACCAGTTGTCCTTGTTCTCGGCGTAGACCTGAGGCAGGATGGCGGCCAGATGGCCGAACTCCTTCAGGTTGTGGGCGAACAGGCCCTGGACGATCTCCAGGGGGACGGACACGCCGTCGGGCACCAGCTTCACCAGCTGGCCGTCCACCAGGCCGTAGCCGATCCAGAACCGGGAGCGGAGCACGATGCCGCCCTCCACCTCGCGGACGAAGTGAGTCATGATGGCGGCCACACCTTCACCGGGGACGGGGCCGTGCCCGTTGGCGCACATCATGGTGGCGCAGGCCTCGGTGCCCACCTTGGACTCATCGTAGCCCATCTCGTGTGGGTAGCGGAAGTTGAGGATCAGGGGATCAGGACCGCCGCCGATGTCCTCCAGCACCACGTGCTGGGTGCCCCAGGTGCGCTCCCGCATGGGGAGGGACTGGTCCAGGGTCTTTTCCCGGTTCTGCTGACGGGCGTAGAAGTGGTCCTCGGGATCCCAGATCCGATAGCGCAGGTCCTCCAGGCTGTGCCAGGCGAACCACCAGTCAAACATCTCGGGAGTGACTCCGGGCATGAAGGTGCTGTTGGCCAGGAAACCGGCGCCGTTCTCCATCACACAGTAGCCAATCTCGCAGGGCAGATCGCCGGGGAGGAACAGGTCGTTGCGGTCCTCGATCTTCAGGGCCAGGGAGGGGTCAATGGGACCGCCGGCCAGCACGGCCAGCTTCTCCTCCGGGATGGGGGTGATGGGCAGATCATAGAATTTGGAATAGGGCAGAGCCCGCTCTTCCGCGGTCAGCGGGGCGCGTTCAGGCATAATGATCGCTTCCTTTCTTGGAATACAGGATAAAAGGTTTTCCCTTGAAAGGCTTGCCTTTCAAGGGAAAACAAGATGATAAGAGAAATTACTTGCCGACTTCGATACCGGCCAGATAGCCGCTGCGGGTGGCCTGATCCACCTTGCCGGGCTGGATGGCGTCGCCGATGACCCAGGTCTTCATACCCTTGGCCTCGGCGGCCTCCTTCAGGGCGGAGATGTCCACGCTCTTCATGCCCAGGGCGAAGAGGACGGTGTCGGCCTCCAGAGTCTGGACGCCGTCGGCGTTCTCCACCTTCACGCTGGTGGGGGTGATCTCCAGGCAGCGGGTCTTGGGCATCATGCCCATGCCGCACTTCTCCATCTCCAGGATGAGGGCCTCACGGTACATACCGAAGGACTCATTGGCTAGCCGGTCCAGCATCTCCACCACAGTGACCTCGTGACCGGTCTTCTGGAGGAACAGGCCGGCCTCGCAGCCCACCAGGCCGCCGCCCACCATGACGATCTTGTGGCCGGGCTTCACTTTGCCGTCGTACATGTCCATGGCCTTGTGGGCGTGCTCGATGCCGGGCACGGGAGGACAGGTGGGCAGGGAGCCGGTGGCGAAGATGACGCCGTCGGCGCCGAAGGAGCCGATGTTGTCGGCGGTGACGGTGGTGTTAAAGCGCACGTCGATGTCGCGGCGCTCCACCTCGCGGACCAGCAGATCCTTGAAGTTGTGCAGGTCGGGCTTGTCGGTGTCCACGTCGGTGAACCGCAGCAGACCGCCCAGATAGTCGGCCTGCTCAGCCAGGATCACCTTCTGGCCCCGGTCACAGGCGGTGATGGCGGCCTGCATACCGGCCACGCCGCCGCCCACGATGAGAACGGTCTCACACTTGGAGGCGGGAGCCAGAGCGTCGGGGTCGAAGGGCAGGTGAGCCAGGGGGTTGATGGTGCAGTGGCCCACGTAGAGGGCCAGCTCCTCGCTGGTGAAGGGCAGATCGTCGTAGCCCTCCTCGGGGGAGCCGGGGAAGCACTTGTAGCAGCGCAGGCAGCGGCGGATCTGATCCTCCTTGCCCTCACGGGCCTTGTTGGCAAACTCGGGGTCGGCCAGCATCTGGCGGCCCAGGATAGCGAAGTTGATCTTGCCCTCGGCGATGGCCTGGTCGCACATCTCGGGGGAGTTGATGCCACCCACGGCGCCCACGGGCAGCTTGGTATACTTCTTGATGATGGCGGCGTTGTCGATGTTCAGACCGTGGGCGTGGAACATGGAGCTCTCGGTGCCGGACTTGACGGACTCCTCATAGATGCCGCAGGTCACATGGACGGAGGTGATGTAGGGCTCGGCCATAGCGATGAACTCGCCGGTCTCCTCGGGGGTGATGCCGCCGGGCTGATGGTCGGTGCCGTCGATGCGCAGCTCCACCAGGAAGTCGGGGCCCACCGCCTCGCGGACGGCCTTCAGGATCTGGAGGGGGAAGCGGGCGCGGTTCTCCAGAGAGCCGCCGTAGTTGTCGGTACGGGTGTTCATCAGGGGGGAGAGGAACTGGGTGAAGATGAAGCCGTGGCCGCCGTGGATCAGGATGCCGTCAAAGCCGGCCTTCTGCATGTAGGTGGCGGCAATCGCAAAGTCGTTGGCGATGCGGGCCATGTCGTCCTCGTTCATGGGACGGACCTTCACACCGGCCAGGTTGGTGGTCTCGATGGGGCCAATGGCCTCCTGTCCGGGGCCGAAGGGCACCTTCTCCTTGCCGCAGTGGACCAGCTCGGCCAGAGCAACAGCACCGTGGCGCTTGATGCGGCGGGCGTACTCACCCACGGCGTTGAAGGTCTCCATGTCCTCCTCGGGCTTGGCGAAGTCGAAGGGGCGGAAGCCGGGGATGCGGACGGCGTCGGTGAAATTGACGTCGGTCTCACCCACGATGACGCAGCCGTTGCCGCCCTTGGCGCTGGCCTCCAGCTTGCGGTAGGTGAAGTCCCGGGCCTCGGGATTCTGGACGATGAGGCCGAAGGCCATGGGGGCGCTGACGATGCGGTTACGGTAGGTTACCTTGCCCACCTGCATGGGGGCAAACAGATGCTCGAATTTCATGGAAACAGGACTCCTTTCGTTAAATACCGGGAAACTGGATGTTTCTGTACTTGGGCAGACGCTCGGCCACCAGCTGGCGCTTGGCGGGGTCCATGAAAAAGCCACCCTGGGTCTCGGCGATCTCATCGCAGTGGACGCCGCGGCCCTCCTCAGTGGTGCGGTCGCGCTCCAGACCGTTTTCCGCGATGACGAACTTCCAGCGGCCGTCCTCGGTCTGCTCCAGAGTGCCGCCGGCGCCGCACACCACGCACTCGATGGGGTAGTGCAGGCCCTTCCACTGGGGCTCGCCCAGGCAGAGGGCATTGGAGTGGCAGTTGGGGCACCAGCCGTAGTCGGGATCGCCCAGCCACTTGCGCTCGGCAACGGGGGTGTTCAGGGCCTTCATGATGTTCTGGCCCATCTCATGGGCCCGGGCCAGCTTCTCCTCATAGAGAAGCACCTGGGCGGGAGCGGGGACCTGGGTAGCCATGTACATGTCCACGATCTTGAAGCTGTTGGTGAAGGTGGTGGCCTGCATGCACTCCAGGGCCATGGACTGCCAGGAGCGGGTGGAGCCGCCCACCGCGATCAGGCCGCCTACCCGATCCCGGGGGGCAATGGCGCCGATCTTGGTCAGGAAGGCCGATTCATAGGCCAGGTTGCGGTGCATGAACTTGAGGAACAGGGAGGAAGGCATCAGATCGTAGGTGGGGGCGGAGAAGATCACCGCGTCCTGCTCCAGCATCACGTCCATGATCTTCTGCTTGTCATCTTTGTCCGCCAGAGAGCAGCCGGTATTCTTTCCCATAGACATACCGATGGTACAGGAGGTGCAGCCGTTGCAGTCCAGCAGCTCGTAGTCCTTCAGGTTGATCATACGGACCTCGGCGCCCATCTCCTGACAGGCCAGCAGGGCCTCCTTGAGCAGGATCTCGCAGTTGCTGTCTTTACGGCCGGCAGTAACGCCCATGACTTGAAAACCCATGTTTCTTGCTCCTTCATACAATAATTTACGCTGAATATGGTAACACCTTGGTGCAAAAAAGAGAAATTCAGGTTTTCTGGACCATTGATAAAATACTTTTATCAATATATAATGGAATCCGGAAAGGAGCGGATACCGCCATGCATTTGGAGCAGCTGCGCTATTTTCTCTCCGTAGCCCGCCACCGGAACTTTACCGAGGCGGCCAGAGAGTTTTACATGACCCAGCCCGCCATTACCCATCAGATTTCCGCCCTGGAGCGGGAGCTGGGGGCCAAGCTCTTCCTGCGCACCACCCGGAACGTGTCCCTGACCCGGGCGGGAGAGCTCTTTCTGGAGGACGCCAAGCGGATGCTGGACCTGGAGGAGCGGGCTATGGACCGTCTGCGCCAGGCGGAGCAGACAGACAACCTATCCCTGAAGATCGGCTACCTCAACAGCCCCTGCCGCCATTTTCTGCCCAAGCTAATGCGGGAGTACCGCAGCCGCTATCCCCAGGTGCGGGTGGAGCTGGTGCGCGGCGTGGCGGAGGATCTGCAGAAGGGCTGTGAGGAGGCGGCCTATGACGTGGCCTTCTCTGTACTGTCCGATTTGCAGGGCATGAGCCAGTACCACTGCCGCCGGTTGGTGGCCGACTTTTACTGCCTGGTGTGCCCACCGAATCACTCCTGCCTGGACAACACCGCCATTGACTACGGCAGGCTGGCTACCGAGCCCTTTGTCTGCCTCTCCCGGGAGGGCGGCAGCTATATGTACAAGCAGTTCCGGGATATCTGCCGGGACATGGGCTTCACCCCGCGGGTGGCGGCGGAGTACCCGGCCATGGAGGACGTGCTGTTTGCAGTGGAGTGCGGACAGGCCCTGGCTATCCTGCCCTACCACATCCGGGAGTACATGCATACCGATCTGGTTTTTTTGCCGCTGGATGGCACCAGCCCCGTCATTGAGGTGGGGGTGGCCTGGCGCAGGCAGTCGGACAACCCGGCAGTGCGCTGGTTCATTGATCTGATCCACCATTACCTGGTAGAGCAGCCGAACCTCTTTTAATTTGTGGCGAAAAACCTCCGAATTCTGTTGCTTCTGCAACGGAATAGTGTGGGGCAGGTGTCGTATACTACGGCCAGAACGACAAACACCCCATCCCCAAGGAGGAACACCCATGGAACACAACATGTTTTGCTATCAGTGCCAGGAGACCGCCGGCTGCAAGGGCTGCACCCGGGTGGGCGTATGCGGCAAGGGGCCCGATGTGGCTGCCATGCAGGATCTGCTGGTTTATGTGACGAAGGGCCTGTCCGCGGTTACCACCGCTCTGCGGGCTCAGGGCAAGGCGGTGGAGACGGCGGTCAACCACCTGATCACCCTCAATCTGTTTACCACCATCACCAACGCCAATTTTGACAAGGCCGCCATCGAAGAACGTATTCGCATGACGCTGGATACCAAGAAGGAGCTGCTGGGTCAGATCAGCGACACCGCCGGCCTGCCTGAGGCCGCCCTGTGGGACGGCTCCGGCGACTGGGAGGCCAAGGCCAAGACCGTGGGCGTGCTCTCCACTGAGAATGAGGATATCCGCTCCCTGCGGGAGCTCATCACCTATGGCCTCAAGGGCCTGTCCGCCTACTCCAAGCACGCCAACGCCCTGTTGCAGGACGACGGCGAGGTGGATGCCTTCCTCCAGAAAGCCCTGGCTGCCACCCTGGACGACAGCCTCACCGCCGACGACCTGGTGGCCCTCACCCTGGAGACCGGCAAGTACGGTGTCTCCGGCATGGCCCTGCTGGACAAGGCCAACACCGGCGCCTACGGCAACCCGGAGATCACCAAGGTCAACATCGGTGTGGGCAAGAACCCCGGCATCCTGGTGTCCGGCCACGACCTGCGGGATCTGGAGCAGCTGCTGGAGCAGACCCAGGGAACCGGCGTGGACGTGTACACCCACTCCGAGATGTTGCCCGCCCACTACTACCCCGCTTTTAAGAAGTACCCCAATTTTGTGGGTAACTACGGCAACGCCTGGTGGAAGCAGAAGGAGGAGTTCGAGTCCTTCCATGGTCCCATCCTCATGACCACCAATTGCATCGTGCCCCCAAAGGACAGCTACAAGGACCGGCTGTATACCACCGGTGCGGCGGGTTTCCCCGGCTGCAAGCACATCCCCGGTGAGATCGGGGAGAAGAAGGACTTCTCCGCCCTCATCGAGCATGCAAAGCACTGTGCCCCGCCTCAGGAGATCGAGACCGGCGAGATCATCGGCGGCTTTGCCCATGCCCAGGTGCTGGCCCTGGCCGACCAGGTGGTGGAGGCGGTGAAATCCGGCGCCATCAAGAAGTTTGTGGTCATGGCGGGCTGCGACGGCCGTGCCAAGAGCCGGGACTACTACACCGAGTTTGCCAAGGCCCTGCCCAAGGATGCGGTGATCCTCACCGCCGGCTGCGCCAAGTATAAGTACAACAAGCTGGATCTGGGCGATATCGGCGGCATTCCCCGGGTGCTGGACGCCGGTCAGTGCAACGACTCCTACTCTCTGGCGGTCATTGCCCTCAAGCTGAAGGAGGTCTTCGGCCTGGAGGACATCAACGACCTGCCCATCGTATACAACATCGCCTGGTATGAGCAGAAGGCAGTCATCGTGCTGCTGGCTCTACTCTACCTGGGGGTGAAGAACATCCATCTGGGTCCCACCCTCCCCGCCTTCCTCAGCCCCAACGTGGCCAAGGTGCTGGTGGACAACTTCGGCATTGCCGGGATCGGCACCGTGGAGGAGGACATGAAGCTCTTCTTCGGCGAGCAGGCTTAAACAACAAACGGACCGGCAGGAAACCCTGCCGGTCCGTTTTCTTGTTCAGTTGAGCCGCCACACACCGAAATTCAGATAGGCGGCGAAGGTCACCCACAGCAGATAGGGAACCTGCAGCCAGGCGGCGGGTGGGTCCACCTGCCGGAAGGAGAAGATCATCCACAGGATCAGCCCCCACAGGATGAGCAGCCAGATCAGCGCGAGGCCGAAGGCCTAGAAGTTGAAGAACAGGATGCTCCAGAAGAAGTTGAAGGCCAGCTGGAGCAGAAAGATGCGCAGACTTCTGGTGCGGGCGGGGGATGACTCCGCCAGATAGATCCGGGCCGCCCCAATGCCCATCAGGACAAAGAGGATGCCCCAGACGATGGGAAAGACCATGGCGGGCGGGGAGAGGGGCGGCTTTACGATGGTCTCACTGTAAAGCTCAGAACCCTGTCGGGTCAGCCATCCGGACAGAAAGCCCACCGCCTCGGTAAAGAGGATCCACAGAACATAGGGAATCCATTTGCGTTCTTTCATCTGAAATCACCCGGGGATAGCATATGCCGGGGAAGAAAAAATATGCGGCGACGGGTGTTATTCGCTTTTGATGGCCTCCAGAGCGGGAATGCGCACCGCCTTATTGGCAGGGTAGTAGCCCGAGCCCAGGCCGATGAGGATGGAGAAGGCCACGGCGAAGAGCAGCAGCCAGGGCGGAATGATGGAGACCCGGGTCACCGACTCGCCGCCTACAATGGCGGGGATCAGATTTTCGATGGATGGCCCCAGTGAGACCAGGTTGATGGCGATCATGGCCCCGAAACTGATGACGCAGCCGATGAGCCCGCCGATGAGGCCGATGGCCCCTGCCTCGGACAGGAACATGATGCGGATATCGCTGACATAACAGCCCAGGGACTTCATGATGCCGATCTCCCGGGTGCGCTCAGAGATGGACATGATCATGGTGTTGGTGATGCCCAGGGCGGCAACAAAGAGGGAGATGGCGCCCAGGCCGCCCAGCATCAGCTGCTTCTGCCGGGCCTCCTTCTCCATGGGCTTGCGGATGCTCTCCATGGATTCGGTGGGGTAGCCCATGGCCTTGATCTCCCGCTCCACCGGCTCTACCTGTTCAATGCCTTTGACCTTGACCATGATGGACTCATAGGCGGGCTTCTTGCCCTTGCGGCCCTGGGTCTTTTCGATCAGCTTCTGCAGGTCGGTCATGTTGAAGAGCAGGCCCTCGGAGGTCTCGCTGCCCTTGGAGTAGTCCTCCTTCACCACCCCAACCGGGGTGAGGGGGAGGGTGACCTTGCCGTTCTGGGTCTCCACTTCCATGGTCAGCTGACCCTTCAGGGGATTGAAGTAGGGTGGGGGCAGTTCTACGGGTTTGCCGCTGTCGTCAAATTCGGCGCTCCAGCGGTCGATGGTATTGCGGCCCTCGGGGCGCAGGGTATCCTTGAAGTTGTAGGCCAGATACTGGCCGATGAGCACCTCGCCCTCCCGCTTGGGCGGGGTGCCCTCCACCAGGCGGTAGCCCATCTGCTCCAGGGCGTTGGTATCCACGCCCACCACGGAGGTCCAGTCGGCCACATAGCGCCTGCCGGCTCCCGCGATGAGGGAAATGGACTCGGCCTCCAGGTTCAGCTTGGGGGTGAGAGCCTCCACACCGGGGAGACTCCGGATGCGCCGCAGCAGCGGGTCGTCCAGCTTGACCTTGCCCCGGCCGCCCTGGGGGGCATTGACGGTGATGATGGTCAGGTCGCCCATCTGGGCCAAGGTGCGTTCCTGGGCCTCCTTCATGCCGATGCCCAGAGACACCATAATCACGATGGAACAGCAGCCGATGAGCACGCCCAGCACGGTGAGAAAGGTACGGGATTTCCGGCGCATCAGGTTTTGCAGGCAGATGCGCAGCATATCCTTCCGCTTCATGGCTCAGGCCTCCCCGTTGGAGGAAGTGTCGTCCCAGTCGTCCCAGCTGTCGGTACCGGCAGCTTTGCTGTCCCGCTTCTTCTTCCAGATCAGGAAGCCGGCTCCGCCGGCCAGGACCGCGCCGCCGGCAGCCAGACCCACCGGCAGCCAGGGGAAGCCACCCTCCTCGGCAGCGGGATCGAAGTCGTCTGGGAAATCCTCCGGAGGAGGAGCAGCGGTCACATGAAGAGTGACGGGGAATTCCCGGGTCTGGACCTGCTGGTCGGCGTTCTCGTAGCTGATCTTCAGAACCACGTTGATGTCGCCCTCGGTCATGGGGGTGAGGGCAAAGCCGATGTTGCCGTTGGCACCGGCGGTGACATTGCCCAGGTACTGGGTGCGGGCGGGGGTCTCCACGTCGTCACCCACCACGGTGGCCTCCAGGTTGGCCAGGTCGTCCTTGCCCTTGTTGACATAGGCCAGCAGCAGCTCGGTCTCCTCACCCACGTTCACCGACTCGGGGACGGCAGGGGCATTGATCTGGAAACGGTCGGGCTGATAGACGGGCAGGGACAGCTTGATGTCGGAGGTGGTCTGGGACCGCTTCTCGCCGTCCATATACTCATACTTGAAGGAGAGGGAGATGCTCTGGGCGCCGGTTTTTCCGGTGGGAATGACCCGCATGGGGATGGTCTGAGCCTGATTGCCGCCGGGGCCGATGGCCTTGTAGAAGAAGGTATTGGTGCCCGCGTCCATGGTGAAGGTGTCTCCGCCGTCCACGGTGAGTACCACATTCTCAATGCGCACGGCGCCGGTGTTCTCAAAGGTAATGCCCAGGGGGAAGGCGCTGCCGGCAGCTACGGAGCCCTCTCCGAAGGAGAAGCTGCGCACTACCACATTGGGCACCGAGGCGTCCGCCTTGGAGGGTACGTTGGTGGACAGGTTGACCTTGTCGGAGGAGGTGGCCTGGGTCAGCATGCCGCCGTTGTCATAGCCGAATTTCAGCTCGGCGCTGAGGGACTGGCTGGTGGTGGTGTTGCCACGGGCCGCCTGGACCCGCACGGCGATGCTGACCGTCTTGCCGGGGTCGATGTCGGGCAGCAGGAAGGTGGCGGCGTCGTTGAGCACCATCAGGGACTCAGAGGGGGTGATGGCCACCACCGGCTTCACCAGACGGGTGGAGCTGGTGTTCTGGAACTGCATGGTGATGGTGGCGCTCTCCTCAGGGGCCAGAGGGCGCTCCAGCGGCGAGCGGGTGATGAGGACCACCGGCTGGGGCACGCTGTCCCGGCCCAGGGCGGGGATGTTGATCTTGTCGGTCATGGTGCCCTGCACGGTGGAGACGTTATTGAAGTAGTTGAACTTCAGGTCCACACCCAGGGACTGGGCGGGGGAGGGGATGGTACTGGAGGCCTGCACCATGACGGTCAGGCTGACGCTCTTTTTCCCGGCGATATCGGGCAGAGGGAAGGAGGAAGATCCTCCGGCGATGCTGATGCCGTCGGTGGGGGTGAAGGTGACCACCGGGGAGGTGAGACGGGTGCGGCTCAGATTTTCAAAGATGATCGTAACCGGAATGGACTGGCCGGCCTCGATGGGCTTGTCCATGGCGCTGCGGGACACCAGCACGGTGGGGGCGGGGATGGGTTCCGGCGGTGTGGGGACTGGCTCGGGGGTGGGTTGGGGGGCCTCGTACACCACCGCCTCGGTGATGGTGAGCTCCAGGGTCTGGTAGCTGTCCGGCTGACCGGCGGTGCCCACCTGGAGCTTCAGATTCTGGCCCACGCCCTTGTAGGTCAGACCGGTGAGGTGGACGGCGTACACCAGGGGGGCGTCAGGTGCGGAGGTCTTCTCCACAAACAGCACGCCGCCGGTGAAGCTGTCGTCCAGCTTGGTGATGTCCAGGGCCTTGGGGTCGTTTTGGCCGGTGCCGTCGCCGGTGTCCTTGATGGAGACCGTGATGTCCACCACGCTGCCTTTGGTGATGCTGTAGACCGTGGTGCCGGCGGAGTTGGTTACCCGGTAGCCGGTGATATACAGGTTGCTGCCCTCGGCGGCAAAGACCGCCGGCAGGCTGGCTGCCAGTATGGCCAGCAGCAGGAGCACAGACAGGCCTGTGCGCAGTATGCTATGCTTCATGGGGAAATCTCTCCTTTTGATTGACTTCGTTGCTTACGATCTCGCCGTCGATGAGGGTGACGATCCGGTGGGCGTAAGAGGCCATCTCCGGATCGTGGGTGACCAGAATGATGGTCTGATGGTAGTCCCGGGCGAAGGTACAGATCATGTCCATGATCTCCACCGTGGTTTTGGAGTCCAGGTTGCCGGTGGGCTCATCGGCAAAGACCACGTCTGGCCGGGCGATGAAGGCCCGGGCAATGCCCGCCCGCTGCTGCTGGCCGCCCGACATCTGCCGGGGAAAGTGGTCCAGCCGGTGGGCCAGGCCTACCCGGGTGAGCAGCTTGCGGGCTGCTGCCTCCCGCTGGGCCTTGGGGACCCCCCGGAACATCAGGGGAAGGGCCACGTTTTCGGTGGCGGTCAGGTTGGGCAGCAGGTTGTAGGACTGGAACACAAAGCCTGGGTGCCGCTGCCGGAAAGCGGCCAGCTGGTTTTCGTTCAGCCGGGAGATGGGTACGCCGCCGATGCGGACCTCTCCCCGGGTGGGCTTTTCCATGCCCGCCAACTGGTTGAGCAGGGTACTTTTGCCCGAGCCGGAGGTGCCGAAGATACAGCAGATCTCCCCTCGGGATACATTGAGATTGATGCGCTTGAGCGCCACCACCGTCTCGTCGCCGATGGGGTACTCCTTGCGGACGTCTTTAACTTCAATAATGGGGCGGCTGCGCAGGTCAGGCCCATTCATAGGTGTTGCCCCCTTTCGAAGGGAGAGTATATCGGGGGAAACTTTATTCCCCGTGTGCGTTTTGTTAAGATTCCTAAAGACAGAAGAAAGAAAAAAGACGCTCTGGACCAAAGGGTCCGGAGCGTCTTGGCTCAATCGGAGGAGTCGGGGTGGCACAGGGGCAGAGTGAGGACAAATTCAGTACCGGTGCCCCGGGCGGGACGGGGGGAGAGAATGATGGCCCCGCCGTGGAGCTCCAGGATACGGCGGGTGATGGCCAGTCCCAGGCCGCTGCCCTGGCCGGAGCGGGCGTCGCTGCCCACCACAAAGGGCTCAAAGATATCCTTGGCCCGCTGGGGCGGGATGCCGGTCCCGTTGTCTGCCACGGTGAGGACCGCCTGGTCCTCCCGGGCAGTCACGGTAAAGAAGAGCATGGTGCCCAGCCGGTTGTGACGCAGGGCGTTGGACAGCAGATTGTCCAGCACCCGGCGGAATTGCAGCGGATCCAGCTCACAGCGCAGGGGGTGGTCGGGCAGGTCGATGTCTAGGCCAAAGCCTGCCAGATCGATCTCATCGTATTTTTCCGCCAGATAGGCCCGCAGGAACTCACACAGGTCGGTGGGCTGGGTGTGGAGCACGAACTCCGGATGCTCCACCTTGCTGTACTCGTGGAAGGCGTTGACCAGCTCGGTGAGGGCGGCTGCCTTGCCCTGGATGGCCTGCAGGTAGCGTCCCTGCTCCTCGGGCGGCACCTTTCCATCCTGAATGGCATCGATGTACCCGGCGATGACGGTGATGGGGGTCTTGAGGTCGTGGGAGATGTCGGCGATCAGCTTCTGGCGGCCCTGATCCAGCCGCCGCCGCTCCGCCTCGCTCTCCGCCAGCCGGTCGGAGAAGCGGTCAAAGCTCTCGCCGATGCGGCGGATCTCCCGGGTGCCGCCGCAATCCCCCACCCGGACCATGCGGCCCTCCGACTGGGAGACTACCGCCTCGTTGAGCCGCTGCAGGGGACGGCCGATCCGGCGGCTCAGCCAGGTGATGAACAGCCCGGCGCTGAGCAGATACAGCGGCAGAAAGAGCAGCCAGATCCGCCAGGAGCTTTGCAGCCGCCGGGTGTAGTCGGCGTCGCTGAGGGAGGCCTCCCGCATCAGCACGGTCATGGGTGTGCCGTCCTGGCTGAGATAGCTTCCCCGGAAGAGGGTGCAGCCGGGAAACCGCCGCCCGGACAGGTAGGCAAACTCCCGAGGAGTATAGTCCATCCTTCCGTCGGCGGGCTCGCCGAAAATCACTTGATAATACTCGTCCAGCACCACGGTTTCCACCTTGCCGGTGGATATGGATTGCCGGAGCACCAGGTAGCGGGGCGTGCCGTCGACTCCGGTCTGCTCAAAGGTGCTGACCATGGTGTCTTCATCCCAGGCGGGAACGCAGGCCAGCTCGTCGGCGGTGCAGATGGGATCAAAACCGGAAGCGGAGGTGTAGATCAGCATGGAGTCCCCGTCATAGACGGCGAAGGCACTGCCGGTATTGCCGGTATAGCGGTCCAGACGCTCATAGCTCCCGGCGGCCAGGGCCGGGTCGGCCATCAGGCCGGACCAGTCCGCCGGACGGAAAAGCCGGTCCAGCCAGGTGTTCCACAGCAGGAAGATCCCGCCGGCAATGAGCAGCAGGGTGAGGGTGAAGAGCAGGTAGTTGCGCACCAGCAGGCCGAACAGACTGCCGGGAACCGGTTTACTTTTCAAGCTTATACCCCAGTCCTCTCACGGTAATGATATAGCGGGGGTTCTTCGGGTCGGCCTCCAGCTTGTCCCGCAGCTTGGAGATGTGGACCATCATCGTGTTGTCGTCACCCTCAAAATAGGGGCCAACCGCCCCCTCGTACAGCTGGATCTTGGTAAAAATGCGGCCGGGGGAGCGCATGAGCAGGGCCAGGATCTTGTACTCCATGGGAGTCAGGGGGATAGAGACCCCTCGCTTGGTGAGCTGGCAGGTGACGGTGTCCAGATTCAGGTCCCGGACGGACAGCACGTCCCGGCCTGTCCGCCCCACCCGGCGCAGCTGGGCCTTTACCCGGGCCACGATCTCCACCGGGTTGAAGGGCTTGGCGATATAGTCGTCAGCCCCCAGATTGAGGCCCAGGATCTTGTCGTTATCCTGGCTCTTGGCGGACAGAATGAGAATGGGCAGCTCGCTGTACTGGCGCAGGGCCCGGGTCAGCTCAAAGCCGTTGAGGCCGGGCATCATGATGTCCAGAATGGCCATGTCCGGGCTGTGGGTCCGGGCCAGCTCCAGCGCTTTGGCACCGTCCTCCGCCTCCAGGACCTTGAAGCCGTCCCCCTCCAGATAGAGCCGCAGCAGGCCACGGATGTCGGCGTCATCCTCCGCAATGAGGATCAGAGGCGTCATGGGTTATCCCTCCTTTGATACTTCTTTCATAGACCTTATTGTATCAGAGGACAGACCGGTGGAAAAGGCTGCCGATGCAAAAAATCAGGGCCTTAAAAAATTTTAAGAATTGCCCATAACAGATAAAAAATATGCCGATACGTTGCAAAAGCAACAGACAAAAACCTATAAAAATGCTATGATATAAACACAAAAGGAAAGGAAGCCGCGGCAGAGGTGCAAGAGCCGCCGCTGCGGCATAGCCGGAAAGGAGAAAACCATGGCTTATATTAAAAATATGGAACCGGAACAGGTGGTCAGCCTGGCCGGTCAGGTGAGTGTGAATCCCGGACAGATCGTGAGCCGTACCCTGGCTCAAAATCCCTATGTAAGTGTGACGCTCTTTGCTTTTGCCAAGGGCGAGGAGATCGGCACCCACGACTCGGAGGGGGATGCCATGGTGTTGGTGCTGGAGGGTACCGGCCGGTTTACCGTGGATGGCCGGGACTATGTGCTCCAGGCCGGAGAGAGCTTGGTGATGCCGGCCAAGAAGCCCCATGCGGTCTACGCGCCGGAGAATTTTAAAATGCTGCTGACCGTGGTCTTTCCCACGGAGAAATAAGAGGTGAATGTTATGACGACTCCCATCATCAATCCCCGTAAGGCAGTGGTGGTAGGCTGCGGCTTTGTAGGCTCGACTACCGCGTTTGCCCTGATGCAGAGCCATCTCTTTTCCGAGCTGGTGCTGCTGGACGTGAATTTTGACAAGGCCGACGGCGAGGCCAAGGATATCGCCCACGGCATTCCCTTTGCCGGGGCCATGAAGGTCTACGCCGGTACCTATGACGATGTAGCGGACGCCGCCGTGGTCATTGTGACGGCGGGCGCCAACCAGAAGCCCAACGAGACCCGGCTGGACCTGGTCCACAAGAATGTGGATATTTTCAAGAGCATTATCCCGGAGATTGCCAAGCGCAATTTTCAGGGGATCCTGCTCATCGTGTCCAACCCGGTGGATATCCTGACCTACGCCGCCCTCAAGCTCAGTGGCCTGCCGGAGAACCGGGTTATCGGCTCGGGTACCGTGCTGGATACCGCCCGCCTCAAGTATCAGCTGGGGCAGCACTTGAGTGTGGACAGCCGAAGTGTCCACGCCTTCATCATCGGCGAGCACGGCGACAGCGAGATCGCCGTGTGGAGCAGCTCCAACGTGTCGGGCATCCCTCTCAACGACTTCTGCGAGATGCGGGGCCACTACGACCATGTGGCCTCCATGAAGAAGATCGCCGAGCAGGTGAAGACCAGCGCCTACGAGATCATTGCCAAGAAGCACGCCACCTACTACGGTATCGCCATGTCGGTGAAGCGGATCTGTGAGGTCATCGTCCGCAATGAGAAGTCCATCCTGCCGGTGTCCACCATGATGCACGGCGAGTACGGCATTGAGGGCATTGCCCTGAGCATGCCCGCCATCGTGGGCCTGGAGGGCGTGGAGACCCACGTGCCCATCGTACTGGATGAGGAGGAGCGGGAGCAGCTCCAGCGCTCGGCTGAGACCCTGAAGCAGGTGGCGGCGACTCTGGACCTGTAAGAAAGCATAAAAAGAGACAGACCGGGCGGATTCGGATGGATCCGCCCGGTCTGTCTGTATGTGTAGGCTCGGGCATGCAATTTCTATTTGACGGAATCGGGTGTGATGTACTATCATATCCACAAAGCCGTTCCGATGCGTGGTGTGGAGCAAAGGAAGGGCGGGGAGAGGTAAGCTATTAGCCTGCCTCTTTTTTACGGTAAAATGAGAGAGAAAAAGAAGAGATGGGAGGCGGACAAGATGGAACGGAAGGAGAGCGCAGGGCATCTGGCGGCGCTGCTCACCATCGTGATCTGGGGTACGACCTTTATTTCAACCAAGGTGCTGCTGGTGGATTTTGAGCCGGTGGAGATTTTGTTCTACCGGTTTGTCATGGGTCTGCTGGCGCTCTGTGTGGTATATCCCCGGCGGCTGAAGGGGACGACAGGCAAACAGGAGCTGACCTTCGCGGCGGCGGGCCTGTGCGGCGTGTGTCTCTACTACCTGCTGGAAAATATTGCATTAACCCAGACGTTGGCCTCCAATGTCAGCGTAATCGTCTCGGTGGCTCCCTTCTTTATTGCTCTTCTATCCCATATCGTGTTTAAGGGGCAGGAGAAGCTGCGGGTCAACTTCTTCCTGGGCTTCGTGCTGGCTATGGCTGGTATCTTCCTGATCAGCACCGGCGGGGCGGAGGTCCACATCAGCCCGGTGGGCGATCTACTGGCCCTGCTGGCCTCCATCATCTGGGCGTTCTACTCCATCCTGATGCAGAAGATCGGCGGCTACGGCTACCCCACGGTGCTGGTCACCCGGCGCATCTTCCTGTATGGCATCCTCTTTATGGTGCCCGCCCTTTTCTTCTTTGACCTGCAGTGGGCCCCAGAGCGCTTTGCCAATCCGGTGTATCTGGGCAACTTCCTGTTCCTGGGGCTGGGGGCATGCGCTCTCTGCTTTGTGACCTGGAATTTTGCGGTGAAGATGCTGGGGCCGGTGAAGACCAGCGTGTACATCTACATGGTGCCTGTCATCACCGTGGTGGCCTCGGTGCTCATCCTCCACGAGCCCCTGACCTGGGCCACCGGTGTGGGCGCTCTGCTGACCCTGGGCGGCCTGTTCTTGTCTGAGTTTAAGATCAAACGCAAGGGAAAGACAACGGAAAATGTTTAAAGAAAAAACGCACGCCGCAGAGCTCTGCGGCGTGCGTTTTATGTTCGAACAACAGGTAATCGGGAGCCCAGCCGGGAGAGCAGCTCATTGGCGATGGTGCCGCTCTGGACGGCTACTTCCTCTGCCTTCAGGACGGCCTCCCCGTCGGTACCGATGAGGGTGACCATATCACCGGGAACGGCCTGGGGCAGGTGGGTGACGTCCACCAGCAGCTGGTCCATGCACATCCGGCCTACCATGGGACAGGACACGCCCCGGATGATGACCCGGCCGCCCTGCTGGGAGAGGGACCGGGGCAGCCCGTCGGCATAGCCGATGGTGACTACTGCCAGGCGGGTGTCTTGCTCTGCGCGAAAAGCCAGACCATAGCCTGCTCCCTGGCCGGCGGGGATGGTGCGCACCGAGGCCACCTTGGCCCGTAGAGAAAGGGCGGGACGGAGATCCAGGGGGTGGAGAACGGGGTTTTGATCACTGGACACGCCGTAGAGGGCAATGCCCGCCCGGACATAGCGGCAGGGCTGGGGCGGCAGATTCCAGAGGCCGTAGCTGGCCTGGATGTGGATGGCACCGGGGTCGTAGCCCTGCTCCTTCATCCAGCCGACGGCGGCATAGAAGCGGTCCAGTTGCCCCTGGGTGAAGGCAATGTCCGCCGGGGCGGGACTGTCGGAGACACACAGGTGGGAGAACACACCACCGATGCGGAGGATGGGCAGGGCGTACAGCCGGGCGATGGCTTCGTGATCCTCGGCGGGGATGCCCAGACGGTGCATGCCGGTGTCCAGTGCCAGGTGGACCCGCACCGGTACTCCCTGGGCAGCCAGGGCCAGGCCGTGGGCCTCGTCTGCCACCGTCTGGGTCAGCCGCCAGCGGCGGAGCAGGGGCGCCTCCTCCGGCGGGGTATAGCCCAAAATCAGGATGGTACCGCTCACCCCGTGGCGGCGCAGGGCGATCCCCTCTGCAAGGCAGGCCACCGCAAAGGCGCCCACCCCGGCCCGCCGTAGGATGCGGGCGGTGCTGGCTCCACCGTGGCCGTAGGCTTCCGCTTTCACCAC
This sequence comes from Flavonifractor sp. AGMB03687, assembly GCF_017811815.1. Classification (GTDB taxonomy): domain Bacteria; phylum Bacillota; class Clostridia; order Oscillospirales; family Oscillospiraceae; genus Flavonifractor. Next base: position 20,020 of record NZ_JADKZI010000003.1, on the reverse strand, counting down.
CGCCATCAACGAGCAGCCGGGGGGCAGAGCCTGCCTCAGCACCTGGGCGTTGTGGATCAGGGCGTTTCGATCCACCTCCCGCCAGGCACGGGCGGTGGGAGATGGGCGCAGGGGGCGCAGCCGGTCCAGCACCAGTGCGGCGCAGAGGGTGACCACAACCACGGCGCAAAAATGGCCCACGCTGTTATGGATCAGCAGGCTCTCCAGATGGAGCAGCTCCGCTTCGCCCCGCACTGCCACGATGGACCAGGGGTGGAGCAGGTAGATCAGCAGGGAGAGCTGCCGGGCCCGCAGGTCCCGGCCTTGATTGGCCGACTGCAAAAGGCTAAAGAGGAAGAGGATGCAGAAGGGCAGGGTCAGGTACATGCTGTCGTGGCGTTGAGTACCCAGAGTGTGGAGCAGCAGCCCCTCCGCCGTCATGGCGGCCAGGGAGAGCAGGAAGCCAACCACGGCGGTCCGGCGGCTCAGACGCATATCCACCACCCCCAGCAGCACAAAGAGGGGGACGAAAAACAGGCCGTTTCGAGTGTAGGAGCTGAGGACAAACAGGCCGTCGTAGCACTGCGCCAAGGCGGGGACCTGAGCGGTCAGTCCGTAATAGCTGTCTCCTCCCAGGCCGATCAGATAGAGCACACCGGCCAGGGTCAGGGCGGCGGGCATACCCAGCCGGGCCAGCAGGCGGGCCAGGAGTACCCCCAGCAGCAGGGCGGGGAAGTACCACAGGTGGTAAAAAGTGCCGTCGGTGAGCAGGGCTTTGATCCATCCCCAGCCCGAGGGACTGCCGGTGTACCAGTTCAGAGGCAGGTAGAGCAGGATGGCCAGGCCATAGAGCAGCAGGGTTTTGCGCCAGAAGCGGCCCAGGGAGCGCCACTGGCCTGCCGCCAGAAAGTGGCCGCTGATCATGAGAAAGAAGGGAACGGCCACCCGGCAGAAGATGCGGGTGAGCACAAAATCCCCCAGAGGCGAGATCGAATCCAGGGGCGAGGTGTGGATGCACACTACAAGAAGGGCGGCGATCAGGCGGAAGCGGTCCAGCACCGGCCCGCGCAGGCAGGTCTTCACGGTATATCCCTCCAGACGGTCAGGAAAAAGCCTGCTACATTGTCGCCGGAGATCTGGCAGCGGCCATCAGGCAGGGGGATATCCCAGGGCTCCTGGGGGCAGAGCAGATAGGTGACCTGGGCGGTCTGCCCGTTTTCCAGGCGGCACACCGGACGATTTCCCCGGACAAAATCCCGATACTCCTCCAGACAGAGGTCATTTTCCTCCATCAGGCGGGCGTGGGGCACCCCCACATAGCGGAAATGCCAGGGCTCCTCGGCGATACCGGTAAGGGGTTCCTTGTGCCGCCGGTAGCGCTGGACAAAGCCGTACCGGGCGGCCAGCTGCCGGAAGAGGCCGCATACGCCGTCCTGGGGAAAGTGGGGGCGGATGAAGTCGATCTCGGGGGCGGCGAGGGCCAGATCCATGGCCAGGCCGGTCTGGTGCTCGCTGCATCCGGGAAGGGCCACATACTGCCGGGTAAATACCTCTCCCTCGGTCTTTAGGGTATCATCCCAGATGGCCTGCTGCTGGGCCTGACTGCGCCAGCCGGAGACCGGCACGATGGCGCCGTCAGGGTCAGCCGCCTGGAGGGCGGCGGACAGTAGACGGGCGGCCTGCCGCTCCATGGTGATCTGAGGATAGCGGGAGTCCGGGGGGACCAGGTAGGGCTGGACCGGATCACGGAGGGGGTGCCGGGCGTTGACCAGGATCAGGGGACCGGTGTAGATCTGGTCGGGGTGGAGGGTAACCGTCCTCATGCCCCCACCCCCGTCTCAATGATCCGGGTGAGCAGGGTGGGAAAATCCAGGCCGATGCCCTTCATCATATTGGGGTAGCGGCTGTGGGAGGTGAAGCCGGGGATGGTGTTGACCTCGTTGAATACCACCTTGCCTTCGGGGGTAAGGAACAGGTCCACCCGGGCAAAGACCCGGCAGTCCAGGGCCCGGTAGATGGTGCGGGCGGTCTCCTGGATGCGGGCGGCCTGCTCCGGTGTGATGCGGGCGGGGCAATGGATGGCTGAGGTTTTCAGGGTATATTTTTCCTCAAAGTCGAAAAAGCCCTGGGTCAGCTCGATCTCGTCCACCAGACCTACGGTGAGGACTTCATCCCCCAGAACCGCGCAGCCCACCTCAAAACCGTCGATGGCCTCCTCCAGCAGCAGCTCCCGGTCATTGGCAAAGGCGTCGGCCACTGCATTGGCCAACTGCTCCGGGGCGGTGACCCGGGTGACGCCGAAGGAGGAGCCTGCCCGCACCGGCTTGACAAAGAGGGGGTAGCCCAGCCCGGCGGCGGCCTCCTCGATGGCGCTCAGGGGCGCGCCCTGGCGGAAGAGTGCGCTGCGGGGGACGGAAACACCGGCCAGCTGGGCCAGCTTGTGGGCCCGGTCCTTGTCCATGCACAGGGCGCTGGACAGACAGCCGCAGCCGATGAGAGGGGCGCCGGTCAGCTCCAGCAGGCCCTGGACCGTGCCGTCCTCCCCATTTTTGCCGTGGAGCACCGGGAAGGCGGCGTCAAAGTCCAGCCGCCGGTTGGAGCCGTCCAGCAGCAGAAGCTGGGGCGTACCGAAGTCCGGGGACAGAGCGCAGCTGACGCAGTGCTCCTGATGCCAGGTATCATCCTCCAGCCGGTCCAGAGGACCGGAGTAGTGGAGCCAGCGGCCCTCCCGGGTGATGCCCACCATCAGGGGGCGGTAGCGGGACCGGTCCAGGTTGGACAGGACCGCGTGGGCCGATTGCAGGGAGACGCCGTATTCCGTGGAGCGTCCGCCGAAAAGAACCAGAATTGTTTTCATACCAAAATCCTCCCAAAAGGCAAAGCGCCTTGTTCTGATGACCCAATGGTATCAGAACAGGGCGCACACTGTTTTTCCTTTTCCTTTCGCCGGGCTGTCGAAATCCCGGCAAAACTCTTTCAAGTTTCTGAAGACGGCAGGGAGGGGAAGAATATGTATCCACTCTTGTATTTCGGAACCTGCAAGTATATAATACTTTATAATAGGCCTTTTTTACAGACCTGTGTGAATTGCTGAATCTATAAAGGAGGGAGCACAGCTATGAAATTGCTCCAGCTTTTGGAACAAGATTGTACCCTGACTCCGGAGCAGCTGGCCTCCATGGCAGATATGACCGTGGAAGAAGTCAAGGCTGCCATTAAGCGCTATGAGGATGAGAAGATCATTCTGGGCTACAAGGCTATCGTAGACTGGGACCGCACCGACCGTGAGGCGGTCACCGCCCTCATCGAGGTCAAGGTGACCCCCCAGCGGGGCGAGGGCTTTGACCGGGTGGCCGAGCGGATCTACCAGTATGACGAGGTGGAGAGCGTCTACCTGATGAGCGGCGCCTTTGACCTGACCGTCATCATCTCTGGCCGTACTCTGAAGGAAGTGGCCCAGTTCGTGGGTGAGCGCCTGTCCACTCTGGAGGACGTGACCGGCACCGCGACCCATTTTATCCTGCATAAATATAAGGAAAAGCACCTGATCTTTGAAAAGCAGGAGAAGCAGCCGAAGGAGTGGATTTTCTCATGAACTACGACGAGATACTGTGTAAGCGCATCGTGGATGTAAAGCCCTCCGGCATCCGGCGCTTTTTTGACATTCTGGAGGAGATGAAGGACGCCATCTCCCTGGGCATCGGCGAGCCCGACTTCGTTACCCCCTGGCACATCCGGGACGCCGGCATCTACTCCCTGGAGAAGGGCTTCACCAAGTACACCGGCAACGCCGGTATGGCGGAGCTGCGGCGTGAGATCGCCGCCTATCTGGCCCGCCGCTTTGATCTGCACTATGATTTCGCCAGCCAGATCGTGGTCACCGTGGGCGGCAGTGAGGCCATCGACCTGACCCTGCGCTGCCTGCTCAACCCCGGCGACGAGGTCATCATCCCCGTGCCGTCCTTCGTGTGCTACGGGCCCCTGGCCTCCATGGCCGGCGGCACCCCCGTCTATGTGGAGCTGAAGGCGGAGAACGAGTTCCGCCTCACCCCCGAGCAGCTGAAGGCCGCCATCACCCCCCGCACCAAGGTGCTGGTGCTGCCCTTCCCCTCCAACCCCACCGGCGGCATCATGGGCCGGGAGGACCTGGAGGCCATTGCCGAGGTGCTGCGGGGTACCAACATCATGGTGCTCTCCGACGAGATCTACGCCGAGCTGACCTACGGACAGCACCACGTGTCCATGGCCAATCTGCCCGACATGTATGAGCGCACCGTGGTGGTCAACGGCTTCTCTAAGAGCCATGCCATGACCGGCTGGCGTATGGGCTACGTCTGCGGGCCCGCCCCCATCATCAAGCAGATGCTCAAGCTGCACCAGTTCGGCATCATGTCCGCCCCCACCGTCAGCCAGTACGCCGCCATCGAGGCCATGCGCAACGGCGACAAGGACATCGAGCACATGCGGGACGAGTACGACGGCCGCCGCCGCTACCTGGTGGAGGGCCTGCGCCGCATCGGCCTGCCCTGCTTTGAGCCCAGAGGCGCCTTCTATGTGTTCCCCGACATCCGGGGCACCGGCCTGAGCTCCGACGAGTTCTGCGAGCGCTTCCTGATGGAGGAGAAGGTGGCCGTCATTGCCGGTTCCGCCTTCGGCCCCGGCGGCGAGGGCTTCGTCCGCTGCTGCTACGCCACCTCCATGAAGGATATTGCCGAGGCACTCACCCGTATGGATAACTTCCTGACCAACCTGCGCAAGAAGCAGGGCAGAGCTCAGGAAGACTAAGGAGGAGAGGATATGTACATCACCTGTCTGGACATGGAGGGCGTCCTGGTCCCTGAGATCTGGATCGCCTTTGCAGAAGCCACCGGCATCCCGGAGCTGAAGCGCACCACCCGGGATGAGCCTGATTACAACAAGCTGATGAATTTCCGCCTGGGCATCCTGAAGGAGCACGGCCTGGGCCTGAAGGAGATCCAGCAGACCATCGCGGGCATCGATCCCCTGCCCGGGGCCAAGGAATTTCTGGACGAGCTGCGCTCTTTCAGCCAGGTGATCATCCTCAGCGATACCTTTGAGCAGTTTGCCCAGCCCCTGATGAAGAAGCTGGGCTGGCCCACCCTGTTCTGCAACACCCTGGAGGTGGCCGACGACGGAACCATCACCGGTTTCAAGATGCGCTGCCCCCAGTCCAAGCTGACCACGGTAAAGGCCCTTCAGTCCATCGGCTATGACACCATTGCCGCCGGGGACAGCTTCAACGACCTGGGCATGATCCAGGCCAGCAAGGCGGGCTTCCTGTTTAAGAGCACCGCCCAGATCAAGGCCGACCACCCGGAACTGCCCGCCTATGAGGAGTTCGGCGACCTGCTGGCCGCCATCCGCAAGGCGATGGACTAAGCGCATCCCCAACTTCATGCCTGAAAAGAGTGAGCGATATGCTGCGGCAATTTGACGATCTGGCCTTTCGACCGGCGGATATCCTGCTGCCCCGGGACTGCGAATACCGCAAGTGGTCGGTGGTAGCCTGCGATCAGTATACCTCCCAGCCGGATTACTGGCAGCGGGTGGAGGAGTATGTGGGCTCCGCCCCCTCATCTCTGCGGCTCATCCTGCCGGAGAGCTGCCTGGACGGCCCCAATGTGGAGACCGACATCATGGATGTGAACAACACCATGACCCGCTACCTGCGGGAGGAGCGCTTTGAGGAGTACCCCAACGCCCTCATCTATGTGGAGCGACGGCTGGACAACCTGAAGGTGCGCCGGGGCCTGGTGGGCATGGTGGATCTGGAGCAGTATGACTATGAGCCGGGCTCCGGCGCCGCTGTGCGTGCCACCGAGGGGACGGTCATGTCCCGCATCCCGCCCCGGGTGGCGGTGCGCAAGAACGCCCCCCTGGAGCTGCCCCACGTGATGCTGCTGGCCGACGATCCCGGCAAGACGGTGATCGAGCCTCTGGCTGCCCGCAAGGACAAGATGCAGAAGGTCTATGACTTTGATCTGATGGAGCGGGGCGGACACATTGCCGGCTGGCTGCTGGACGAGGAGAGCATGGCCCTGGTGGCCGACGCCCTGTCCGCCCTGGCCCAGCCTGATGCCTTCCGCGCCAAATACGGCTCGGACAACGTGATGGCCTTCGCCGTGGGCGACGGCAACCACTCCCTGGCCACCGCCAAGGAGTGCTACGAGCGGCAGAAGAAGCTGACCCCCAAGGAGCACTGGGACAGCCTGCCCGCCCGCTTTGCCCTGTGCGAACTGGTGAACCTCCACGACCCGGCCATGGAGTTTGAGGCCATCCACCGGGTGCTCTTCGGCGTGGAGCCGGAGCAGGTAGTGGAGGCTCTGCTGAGGGCCTTCCCCGACGCCTTCCGGGGCGAGGGGGACGGCCATGTCCTGCGCTACCTTTCCGCCGACGGGCAGGGAGCCGTGACGGTGCCCCATCCCACCGCCCAGCTGGAGGTGGGTACCCTCCAGCCCTTCCTGGACGCCTATGTGAAGGAGCACGGCGGACGCATCGACTACATCCACGGGGCGGACGTGGCCCGCGCGCTGGCAGCCCGGCCGGGGAATCTGGCCTTCCTGCTGCCTGCCATGGGGAAGGACCAGCTCTTCCCCACGGTGATCCACGACGGCGCGCTGCCCCGCAAGACCTTCTCCATGGGCGAGGCCCATGACAAGCGCTTCTACCTGGAGGCACGCAAGATCCGATAAGGAGGGGTCCCATGGCGGTCCTGGAGGTCAAGGCCTATGCCAAACTGAATCTGTCCCTGGATGTGCTGGGAAAGCGGCCTGACGGCTACCATGACATGCGCATGGTGATGCAGACCGTGAACCTGACCGACGCCATCCGTCTGGAGATCGGCACCGGACAGCCCCTGCATATGGGGAGCAATCTGGGCTTTTTGCCAGCCAACGAGAGCAACCTGGCTGCCGCCGCCGCCCTGCGGCTGTGCGAGGCCACGGGAGTGGACGCCGGCGGGCTGTCCATCGACCTGGAGAAGACCATCCCGGTGTGCGCCGGGCTGGCGGGGGGCAGTGCCGACGCTGCTGCCGTACTCCGGGGGCTGAACAAGCTGCTGGACCTGGGACTGCCCGGGGAGCGGCTGGAGGAGATCGGGGCCCTGGTGGGTTCCGACGTGCCCTACTGCGTCCGGGGCGGCACCGCCCTGGCGGAGGGGCGGGGGGAGATCCTCACTGACCTGCCCCCTCTGCCCGACTGCCTGGTGGTGCTGTGCAAGCCCGCCTTTTCGGTGTCCACACCGGAGCTGTTCCGCAGCCTGGACGGCTGCCGCATCCGCCGGCGGCCCGACACCGCCGGCCTGCTGGCCGCCCTGGAGAGCGGCGATCTGCCCGGCGTGGCCCGGCGGATGTACAACGTCTTTGAGGATGCCCTCCCGGCCCGCCGGGCTCAGGAGATCGACGCCATCAAGAACGTGATGATCCAACATGGAGCACTGGGGGCCTCCATGAGCGGCACCGGCCCCACGGTATTCGGCCTGTTCATCCAGCGGGAAGCGGCCCAGGGTGCCTGGACGGCGCTGAAGGAGCAGTATCCGGAGACCTTCCTGGCGGAGAGCATGGGAAATCTGCTGGAGCAGGTATAAAAGAACCAAACACCGTCCACAATGGAGCCAAACCATTGTGGACGGTGATTTTTTATGACACAGAGCAAGACCCTGCGCCGGTGGGAGCTGGCCCTCCTGCTGGGGGTGGCCATTGCCGCCCTGGCCGGGGTGTGGCTGGACCGAAGTCAGGCGGCCCTCTCCGACCAGGTGATCCGGCTGCATGTACTGGCCAACTCAGACTCGGAGACCGACCAGGCCCTGAAGCTGAAGGTGCGGGACCGGGTGCTGGGGGAGGCCTCGGAGTATTTCGTGCCGGGTGCCACCCTGGAGGAGACCAGGGAGACCCTGACAGACCATCTGGCCGACCTGGCCGCTGCCGCCGCCGACCAGGTGGCGGAGGAGGGGTACCGGTATCCGGTGACGGTTTCGCTGGAGGACAACTACTGGTTTCCCACCAAGGAGTACACAGACTTTGCCCTGCCCGCCGGCAACTACACCGCCCTGCGGGTGGTCATCGGCGAGGGAGGCGGTCAGAACTGGTGGTGCGTGGTGTTCCCGCCCCTGTGTCTGGGCTCGGTTAGTGAGACCGCCGCCCAGACGGCCCTCAGCGGCGGCTTTTCTCAGGATCAGGTGTCTCTCATTACCGGAGAGGACCAGGGCTATGTGGTCAAATTCAAGGCCATCGAGCTGTGGGAGGAATTCCAGCACTGGCTCAGCGGCACATAAAAAGGCAGGTCCGGGAAAGAACCGGACCTGCCTTTTGCAGGAAAATCAGCCGATGCCGCCGTAGTAGATGCCCAGCACCCAAACGGCCGCCGCCACCAGTACATAGAACCGGGCGGTGACGGTGAAGAACTTGCCGGGCCGGCCGTTGCCGCCCAGAGCCAGCTCGTCCTTGATGGTGTCCATGCGCAGAACAAAGTAGATGCAAACAGCCACCAGCAGGGCGCCGAAGGGGGACACATAGATGGTGATGAGATCCATCCAGCTGCCCATACCGGCCAGGGACTCCAGGAACAGGCCGGGCACAAAGGCCACCACGCCCATGATCAGGGTGGCGGTGCGGCGGGACAACTTGACGGTGGAGCTGAGGGCCTCGCCGCAGGCCTCCAGCATGTTCATCAGGGAGGTGATGCCCGCGAAGAACACCGACAGGAAAAACAGGAAGGCGAAAATCTGTCCGCCGGGCATCTGCTGGAACACCTGGGGAAGAGTGACGAACATGAGGGACGGGCCGCTGGTGGGGTCGATGCCGAAGGCAAAGACGGCGGGGATGATGGCGAAGCCCGCTAGCAGAGCGGCCAGCGTGTCCAGCAGAGCGGTGGTGCCCGCGTGGCGCAGGATGCTCTCGCTCTTCTTCATATAGCTGCCGTAGATCAGCATGCCCGCGCCGTTGATGGACAGGGAGAAGAAGGCCTGCCCCATGGCCATGACCCAGGTCTCCGGCTTGAGCAGGTAGCTCCAGTCGGGTTGGAGCAGGTAGAGGTAGCCCTCCACCGCGCCGGGCAGGAAAGCCACCCGGACGGCGATGATGAGAAACAGAATAAAGAAGGCGGGCATCATGAATTTGCTCAGCTTCTCGATGCCGGCGGCCACGCCGAAGATCAGGATGACCACCGTCAGGGCCACCGCTGCCAGATGCCAGGGGATGGAGCCGAAGTTCACGGCCAGAGCGTCAAAGAAGCTCTGGGAGTCGCCGGCCAGGATGGAGCCGGTGATGGAGCCGGCGGTGTAGCGTAGCACCCAGCCCACCACTACGGAGTAGCCGATGGCGATGCCCAGCACGCCCAGCAGGGGGATGATGCCCAACAGCTTGCCGCCCTTCTTGCCCCGGGACTTGAGCACGTAGTCCAGGGAGCCCATGGCGCCGGTGCCGGTGAGCCGGCCCAGGGCGAACTCGCCGGACAGACCCACGTAGCTGAACAGGGCCACGAAAATAAAATAGGGAATCAGAAAGGCGCCGCCGCCGTACTGTCCCACTCGGTAGGGGAAGAGCCAGATGTTGCCCATACCTACGGCGGAGCCTACCGCCGCCAGCACGAAGCCCAGCGAGCTGGTAAATTTACCGCCGGATTTGTTGTGTTCCATTCAGAGATCCTCCTCGTCGTTTCTGCGCACCATGTGCAGATGATCCTCCCAGACGCCGTTGATCTTCAGGTAGCGCCTGGCCAGTCCCTCCTCCTCAAAACCGGCCTTGGCCGCCGCCCGGCGGGAGGCCAGGTTGCGGGGCATGATATTGGCCTCCACCCGGTGGAGCCCCAGGTTGCGGAAGCCCCACTGGGTCAGGGCATCGATAGCCTCGGAGCCGTAGCCCCTGCCCCACAGGGTATGGTCGATTTTATAGGAGATAAAGCAGGAGTGGAAGGCGCCGCCGATGATCTCGTTAAGGCCTGCCAGTCCGATGATTTTGCCGGGGTGCCGGGGCTGGACCAGCAGGAAACGGAAGCTGCGGCCCGCTTCGGCCTGCTCCAGATCCCAGGTGAGCCGTTCCTCCTGTCCCTCCGTGGTAAAGAACTCCTCCGGCTGGATGGGGTCAAAGGGGGCGAAGGCCTCCCGGTTGCGGCGATAAAAGGCGGCTGCCGCGTCGGCCAGGGCGGGATCAGCGGCAAGAAAGACCAGTCTGGGGGAGCGAAAAACAAAACGGCGCATGGCGCTCACTCCTCTCACATCTGCATGCGTGGCACATTATAGCACATCCCGGCGGCTTTTGCACTATGAAGTTGTAGCACTTTAAAGAGCACAGGAGGGGCAAAAAGAATCCCCTCCCGGTGGTTGACCTTGCCGCCGCTTTTCGATACAATAAGGATACCAGAAAGGGAGCCGTCCACCTGTGGGCGGCTCTCCCATTGCCAAGGGAGAAATGAGAACCTATGTTGAACACCCAAGAGGAACTGCGCTTTTGTAAAGCCCGGCGGGCCGCCATTGAGCTGGAGTTCGGCAATCTGAATCCGGAGCAGCGGAAGGCCGCCCTGGCCACTGAAGGCCCCCTGCTGCTGCTGGCGGGCGCGGGCAGCGGAAAGACCACGGTGCTCATCCACCGCATTGCCAACCTGATGAAGTACGGCCGGGGGGCGGATTCCGACGAGGTGCCCGCCTGGGTCACGCCGGAGGATCTGGCCTTCCTGGAAAACTACGTGGCCAACCCCGACCCGGAGAAAAAGAGTGAGCAGGAGCGGCTGTGCCGCCTGGACCCGGCGGTGCCCTGGTCCATTCTGGCTATCACGTTTACCAACAAGGCCGCCGGCGAGCTGAAGGAGCGGCTGGAGCGGATGCTGGGCCCCGCCGCCAATGACGTGTGGGCCTCCACCTTCCACTCCGCCTGCGTACGCATCCTGCGGCGGGACATCGACCGGCTGGGTTTCACCAGCTCCTTCACCATCTATGACACCGCCGACTCCGAGCGGGTCATTAAGGACATTGTGAAGGACTTTAATCTGGACGACAAGACCTTCTCCGCCCGCACGGTGCTGGGCTACCTGTCCCGGGCCAAGGACGCCATGCAGTCGGGGGCGGACTATCTGGCCCAGTGCGAGAAGGCGGGAGACTTCCGCCTGGTGAAGATCGCCAAGATCTATGTGGAGTACGAGCGGCGGCTGAAGGAGGCCAACGCCCTGGACTTCGACGACATCATTCTGGACACCGTGCGCCTGCTTCAGCAGTTTGAGGAGGTGCGGACCTACTACCAGAAGAAGTTCCGCTACGTCCTCATCGACGAGTATCAGGACACCAACAACCTGCAGTATCAGCTGGCCGCCACCCTGGCGGGGGGCTATGAGAACATCTGTGTGGTGGGTGACGACGATCAGTCCATCTACCGCTTCCGGGGCGCCACCATCGAGAACATCCTCTCCTTTGAAAACCAGTACAAGGGGGCCCGGGTGATCCGGCTGGAGCAGAACTATCGCTCCACCAAGAACATTCTGGAGGCTTCCAACGCGGTCATCAAGAACAACGAGGGCCGCAAGGGCAAGGAACTGTGGACCCAGCACGAGGAGGGGGACAAGGTCCAGTGCTACACCGCCATGAACGAGCACGACGAGGCCCAGTATGTGGCGGCCCAGATCCTGGCGGGCTATTCCGCCGGGCGCAGCTGGAAGGACCACGCGGTGCTCTACCGCATGAACGCCCAGTCCAACCAGATTGAGCAAGCCTTCAAGCGCAACGGCATCCCCTACCGCATCATCGGCGGCATCCGCTTCTTTGACCGCGCTGAGGTCAAGGACATGCTGGCCTATCTGAGCGCCGTGAACAATCCTGGCGACGATCTGCGCCTCTCCCGCATTATCAACAACCCGCCCCGGGGCATCGGCGCCACCACCGTGGACCGGGCCCAGAGCATCGCTCAGGCGGAGGGTCGCTCCCTGTGGGACGTGATCAGCCACGCCAGGGACTGGCCGGAGCTGCAGAAGGCGGCTCCCAAGCTGGGCCAGTTCACCGAACTGATGGACGATCTGCGCAAGCTGTCCCGGGAGCTGCCGCTGCCCGAGTTTTATGAAGAGGTAGTGGCCCGTACCGGCTACGCCGTTATGCTGGAGCAGAAGAAGACGGTAGAGGACCGCACCCGCCTGGAGAACGTAAAGGAGCTGGCCACCTCCATCCAGAACTATCTGGACAACGCAGTGGAGGAGACCTCCCTGTCCGGCTTCCTGGATGAGATTGCCCTGTACACCGACATTGACAGCCACGACCCCAGCGAGGACTGCGCGGTGATGATGACCATGCACTCCGCCAAGGGCCTGGAGTTCCCGGTGGTCTTTGTGGTGGGCGTGGAAGAGGGCATCTTCCCCGGCATCCGGGCCATCGGCGAGCCGGAGGAGATGGAGGAGGAGCGCCGCCTGTGCTATGTGGCCATGACCCGTGCCAAGGAGAAGCTGTATATGACCTGCGCCTCCCAGCGCATGCTCTTCGGCCGCACCAACTCCAACCGCCCCTCCCGCTTCCTGGGCGAGATCCCGCCGGAGCTGGTGGAGAAGTCCGGCCGTCTGCCCTATGGCGAGCGGGGTGAGGGAGAGCGGCCCGCCCGCAAGACCGCCCCGGTGCGCCGCCTCTTCGACCCCGGCTTCTCTCTGGGCCATTCCGCCCCGGCGGCCTCTGCCCCCTCGGCTGAGGGACAGGCTGCCCCCGCCGGCGGAGGATTCCGCATGGGCGACATGGTGCGTCACAAGGCCTTCGGTCAGGGCCTCATCACCAAGGTGACCCCCATGGGGGGCGACGCCCTGGTGGAGATCGCCTTCGACAGCGTGGGCACCAAGAAGCTGATGCTGAAATCGGCCTCCCAGTATATGACCAAGGTATAAGAAAACCGGGCCGCCGAAAGGCGGCCCGGAGAGATGCTATGGCTGGAGCAATTCCGTAAAACTGTAAATGTATTGGTGGCACAGTCCCTTTAATTCGTCCTCGAACCGGGCGTAGAAGGGGTCGTACACCCCTACCACGGTGAGTCCCGCCTCCTTGGCGGCGGCGCAGGCGCCGGGGGAGTCCTCGTACAGGGTGCTTTCCTCAGGAGTGGCCCCCAGCTCCTTCAGCACGTGGGCGAAGGTGGCCGGGTCCTTTTTCAGCATACCCAGCTCCTGGACGAAGATGAGCTTGGAGAAGTATTCCTCCATGTGCAGCCGCTTCAGGGCGGCCCGGCAGAACTCGGGCACGCAGGCGGTGAGCAGGACCATGGTCTGCCTCTGCTGCCGGCACTGCTCCAGAAAAGCCAGTGCTCCCGGCTTGGCGGGGACCTGGGACAGATAGGCCTCCCGGCCCAGCTGGGTCCACTCGTCCATGATGGCCTGGGGCTCCATGTCCAGATGGTAGTAATCAATGGTGAACTGGGCGGCCAGGGGGAAGATGGAGTGCCCCACCGTCTCGCTGTACTCCTGAGTGGGCGTCAGACCCCGGCGGGCCAGAAAGGTGTTGTCCACCACCTCCCACACGCCGTTGGAGTCCACCAGGGTACCGTCAAAGTCAAACAGAATCATACATAAAACCTCCAGGGGAAGTGGACGGCCTCCTGGGCGTAGTCAATGCCCACCCGGGGACCGGTGTGGAAGGTTGGCGGCGCTTCGCCGCCGTCACAGAGGAAGAGCTCCTCCCCGCACAGGTCCAGCCCGTTCTGGGCGCGGGTGAGGGCCAGCGCCTTGCACACCTTGCCGGGGCCGTCCAGAAAATGTTTCTTTTGATAGGGGGTAAGCTCCCCGGGCGTCTTGCCGAACCGGTTGAGGCTCATGGGGACCAACCCATCCACCGGCTCCAAGCCCCGCAGCAGCACGGCGGCAGGTTCCCCTTCCGCCTCGGTGACGAAGTTGAGACAGTGGTACATCCCGTAGATCAGGTAGATATAGGCGGTGCCCGGCGGGGCAAACAGCGTCTCGGTCCGGGCGGTACGCCGGTAGCCGTAGGCGTGACAGGCCTTGTCGCACCGGCCGATGTAGGCCTCAGTCTCGGTGATGCGCCCCACCAGCGCCTGCCCCTGCCACATGCGCACCAGATATTTTCCCAGCAGGTCCCGGGCCACCTCCAGGGTGTCCCGGTCAAAGAATTGCCGTTCCAGCTTTTTCATAAGGATACCCCCCTTTGTCGGGATCAAATCACATTTTACCATAGGTAAAGGAGAGGTACAACCATGAGCCAAACCAAAGAAAACAGTGTCCTGGCCAAGTTCGCGACCCCGCTGATCATCCTCGCCACCATCATCTGGGGCAGCTCCTTCGTGGTGATGAAGAACAGCGTGGATGTGCTGCCAACCTTCTGGCTGCTGGCCATCCGGTTCAGCTTCGCGGCCCTGGTGCTGGCCATCGTCTTCATCAAACGGTGGAAGGTACTGGACCGCCACTATCTCATCGGCGGCACCGTAATGGGCTTCTGCCTGTTTGTGGCCTACGCATTCCAGACCTACGGCCTGGAGCAGACCACCCCCGGCAAGAACGCCTTCCTCACCGCGGTCTACTGCGTCATCGTGCCCTTCCTGTACTGGATCGTGGCCAAGCGCCGGCCGGACAAGTTCAACGTCATTGCCGCCCTGCTGTGTATCATCGGCATCGGCCTGGTGTCGGCCACCGGCAAGAACGCCTCCGCTTTCAACATGGGCGACGTGCTCACCCTCATCGGTGGTTTCTTCTTTGCCGCCCACATCGTGGCGGTGTCCAAGTTCTCCGAGGGGCGGGATATCTTTATCCTGACCACCCTCCAGTTTGCCAGCTTTGCTATTTTCTCCTGGATCGGCGTGCTGGTGACCCAGACCACGGTTTCCCCTGAGGTATTTACCGGAGATCTGATCTTCGGTCTGGCCTATCTGGTGGTTTTCGCCTCCTGCGGCGCCCTGCTTTTCCAGAATATCGGCCAAAAATATACCGCCCCCTCCACCGCCGCTGTGCTGCTCTCTCTGGAAGCCCCCTTCGGCGTGCTCTTCTCCATGATCTTTGCCAGCGAGCAGCCTACCGCTCTGATGCTGGTGGGCTTTGGCCTCATCTTCCTGGGCGTGATCTGCTCCGAGACCAAGTTTTCCTTCCTGCGGAAGAAATAAGACTTCAACCAAACCACAGCCCCTGCCCGGATGGGCGGGGGCTGTTCTCTATTTTTTGCGGCCGTGCATGGAGTCCTGTCTTGCGCTGTATGGCTCAGTTTGGTATCATAAAAAAGGTGATGACCATGTATGTTCCGTCCATCCGCTGCCTGGCTGGGATGCCCTATGCGTAAGCTGGCCTGGTTTGCCGCCGCCTTTTCCCTGGCGGTTTTTCTGGCAGTCTATCTGCTGCCGGAGCAAATTCTGGTGCCGGCCGGGGCCGTTTGCGCCCTAGCGGCCCTGACCGGGCTGCTGCTGCGGGGAAAGGCCCGCCTGCGGATGCTGTTGGTCTGCTTCGGCCTGGCGGCCGGACTGTGCTGGACAGGGGCATACAGCGGAATCGTGCGAGCCCCTGCCCTCCAGCTGGCAGACACAGAGACCCAGGTGGAGGCTGTGGTGGCTGACTGGCCTCAGGAGAACCACTACAGCACTTCCGTGTTGGCAGAGATTTGGACAGAGAAGGGCGGCACGGTCAAAACACTGCTTTATCTCAGTGGGGAAGGGGCGGACGACCTCCGTCCCGGCGACCGGCTGACGATAACGGCCTCCTTCCGTATGGCGGACACCATGGCGGGGGAGGAGACCGACTACTATTACGCCAAAGGGATTCTTCTCATGGGCAGCTGTGAGGAGTGGACCGTGGAGCGGCCGGAACGGGTGCCTGTGAAATACTGGCCCGCCATGGTGAGCAGAGTTTTAAAGGACAGTGTTGCCCGGGCCTTTCGGGACAGCGCCGCGCCCTTGGTTACTGCCCTTATTACCGGAGACAAAACCCAACTGCCGGATGGGGTCTACAGTGCCCTCCGGCGGTCGGGGCTGGCCCATGTGATCGCCGTCTCCGGCCTTCATGTCTCCTTCCTGGCGGGACTGATTACCACGCTGCTGGGCCGCCGGAGACGGCTGTCGGCGGTGGTGGGCATCTGCCTGCTCTTCTTTTTCGCTGCCGTGGCGGGTAATACACCATCGGTGCAGCGGGCTGCCTTTATGCAGGCCATGCTGCTCATTGCGCCTCTGGCCGACCGGGAGAACGATCCGCCCACCGCCCTCAGTACGGTGCTGATGGTGCTGTTGGTGGTTAACCCATATGCCGCGGCCAGCGTATCCCTTCAGCTGTCCTTTGCCGCTGTGGCGGGTATTTTCCTCTTTACTGGCCCACTGTGTGAGAAGTGGGGGCGGAAGCTGCCCCGCAAGCCCAAGAGCTTCTGGATCAAGCTGGGCTGCCGGACGGCTCGGGTGGTGATCGACAGTGTGGCCACCACTCTGGGCGCCATTGTATTCACCACGCCCCTGATGACCCTCTATTTTGACAGCATCTCCCTTATATCACCCCTTGCCAATCTGCTGGCGCTGTGGGCGGTATCGCTGGCCTTCCTGGGCGGTCTGGCGGTCGCGGTGCTGGGTGTATTTCTGCCTGCCTTGGCCGGGCTTCTGGCCTGGGTGGCGGCGCTGCCTGTATGGTACCTGCAATGGGTGAGTGCCGCTCTGGCTGGCCTGCCCTTTGCGTCGGTGTCTGTCCACTCTATCTATCTCATCCTGTGCATGGCGCTGACCTATGGACTCATCGCTCTGTGGGTGCTGTGGCGGGGACCAAAAGGAAGGGTAGTGGTACCGGTTTGCCTCAGCACCTCTACTTTGTGTGGGGCCCTGATCCTCCAGACCGCTGCCCTGACCGGCGGAAGCCTTACCGTCTCGGTGCTGGATGTGGGGCAGGGGCTCAGCGTGGCGCTCTACTCCAAGGGACAGACTGCCCTCATCGACTGCGGCGGTTACGATGCCGGGAATACGGCTGCGGATCACTTTCAGTCCATGGGCCTGAGCCACATCGATCTGGTGATCCTGACCCACTACCATGACGATCATGCCGCCGGGATTCCCCAACTGCTGGAGCGGATGGATGTAGGTCTGCTGGTTCTGCCGGACGTGGAGCCGGACAGCGCCCTGCGGGCGGAGATCCAGAAGGCGGCTCAGGCTGCCGGTGTGGAGACCTTGCTGGTCACCGACGGCGCCACGGCTCAGTTGGGAGAGGTGGAGCTGACCATCTATCCCCCTCTGGGCAGCGGCGACAGCAACGAGGAAGGGCTGTCGGTGCTGGGCAGCGCCGGGGACTTTGATTTCCTGGTGACAGGAGATATGGATACCACCGTGGAGGGCAGGCTGGTCAAGTACGGTAATCTACCGGACACGGAGCTGCTGGTGGTGGGCCACCACGGCTCCCGATATGCTGCTTCGGAGGAGCTGCTCCAGGCCATCCAGCCGGAGTTGGCTGTCATTTCTGTTGGATATAATACCTACGGTCACCCGGCGGAGGAGACTCTAGGCCGGTTAGCTCGGTACGGGTGCGATATTTACCGCACCGACTGGTCGGGGACCGTTACCATTACTGCCGAATAAGGAGAAGATATCATGCCGCCAAAGGGAAAACCGGATACCGCCGCCTATCAGAAACTAAAACAGGATCTGAAAAGCGGCACGCTGGGCAGCCTCTACATCTTCCACGGAGAGGAGGCCTACCTGCGGGACTACTATCTGGGTGAGATGAAGAAAAAGCTGCTGCCGCCGGGGATGGAGGCCTTCAACTACCATACCATCAACGGCAAAGAGTTTGATCTGAAGACCTTGTCCCAGACGGTGGACTGTCTGCCCATGATGAGCCAGCGCACCCTCATCGTGGTCAATGACTACGATCTGTTTAAAGGAGACAAGGACGGACTGACCGCTCTGCTGAAGGATCTGCCGGACTATGTTTGCCTGGTCTTTGTCTATGACCTCATTGAATATAAGTCGGATGCCCGTACCAAACTGGCAGGTGTGATCAAAGAGAAGGGCAGCGTGGTCCCCTTCAACCGGCAGGAGCAGGGGGACCTGGTGGACTGGATCGCCCGCCGCTTCAGGGCCATGGATCACGACATCGGCAGTGAGGACGCCAAATACCTGATCTTCCTGTGCGGAGATTTAATGAATACCCTGATCTCGGAGATTGGGAAGATCGGGGCCTATGCATCCCACCGTCGGGTGACCCGGGAAGACATTGACGCGGTGGCCACTCCGCAGCTGGACGCGGTGGTGTTCCAGATGACGGACGCCATTTCCTCCGGCGACTTTGACAAGGCGGCCTCCGTGCTGGGGGATCTGTACCACATGCAGGAGGCCCCCATCAAGCTGCTGGCCGTTCTGGGCAAGCAGCTGCGGCAGCTTTATACGGCCCGGCTGGCCATTGAAAATCGGAAGGGCAGCCGCTATCTGATGGAGCTGTGGGGCATGCGTTCCGCCTATCCGGCGGAGCGGCTCATGCAGTCGGCTCGCCGGTTTTCGCTGGCCTGGTGCCGCAAAGCGGTGATCCGCTGCGGTGAGACCGATCTGGCGATGAAGTCCACCGGAGCCGATGGAGAAGAACTGTTGACTGGCCTGCTGATGGAGCTGGCCGTGAAGAAAGGAGCCTGATGGCAATGAAAAAGCGTACGATCGTTGGAATGGCTGTGGCGGCAACCGCCGGTGCGGTGGGCTGGTATCTGACTGCCAGTCGCAGAAAGAATCAGGTGGAAACCATCCGGGAGCAGCTGCTGCGGATGCTGGCTGTGCGGCGGGATGAGCTGCAGGCTCTGCGCAAGGCGGCGGAGAACGATGAGCTGGCCACCAATGCGCTCAGCGGAGAGCCCATGGAGGGGCTGGAGGTGGAGTCCGTCCGGTTGGAGGAGGGTGCTCTGACGGTGTGCCTGTACAATGGGCAGGCCCGGGTCTGGCTGTCCAATCAGCCTCTGGACCGGCTGGACGTCTATCATCAGCCCTGGCACGGCACTGCCCGCCCTGGCGTGCTCTACACCGAGAACCTGGGTGACGGCTGGTACGCCGGCTACGCCTGCTTGCACTGGAGCTGAGTATGCTGCGGATCAAAGAGGCAATTGTAGTGGAGGGGCGGTACGATAAAAATACCCTCTCTCAGATGGTAGATACCATTATTGTAGAGACTGCCGGTTTTGGCGTCTTTAAAAACAGTGAAAAACTGGCCCTGTTCCGCCGTCTGGCGGCGGAGCGGGGCCTCATTATCCTTACCGATCCGGACGGAGCGGGCTTTGTCATCCGCAATTTCCTCAAGGGAAGCATTCCGCCGGAACAGGTAAAGCACGCCTATGTGCCCGATATCCTGGGGAAGGAACGGCGGAAGCGTACTCCG
This sequence comes from Flavonifractor sp. AGMB03687, assembly GCF_017811815.1. Lineage (GTDB taxonomy): Bacteria > Bacillota > Clostridia > Oscillospirales > Oscillospiraceae > Flavonifractor. The sequence goes on along the minus strand of NZ_JADKZI010000003.1, from coordinate 754 downwards.
GGGAAAGAGGGTAAGCTGGGTGTGGAGGGTATGCGTCCTCAGATCCTGGAGCAGGCGCTCCGCCGGGCAGGAGCCACCTTCCTGGATGAAAATGCTCCGCCGGTACGGCAGGGGCGGCCGATCACCAAGGCAGACCTGATGGTGCTGGGACTGTCTGGCGGTATGGGAGCGGCTGACCGTAGACAGATGCTGATGGAGCAGTTGAAGCTGCCCAAACATCTGTCGCCCAATGCCATGCTGGAGGTTCTGAACGCCCTGTTTTCCTATGAGGAACTGGCCGACGCGGTCCAGAATCTGACGTCTGAGAAAAAAGACGGCGGAAAATGAAAAAAGATGTTGACAAGTGGGGGTTAGAGTGGTATCCTATCTGAGCGCCTTGCGAGAGGGCATGAAAATCTGATCAAAAACGGGAGAAACCGAGCGGAACGCCGGACGGCCTCACGAAAAAGATTAGAAAAAAGTGCTTGACAATCGCGAGTGTGCGTGATAAAATAAACGAGTTCGAGCCGAGAGGCCTGAACGAGTTTAAAAAGGACTGAAATCAAGGGATTGGAGCTAAAAAGCTCTGAAAAAACTTGAAAAAAGTTCTTGACAAACGAATCCGGAAGTGCTAAAATAAATAGCACGTCAGCCGATCGGCTGAACGGAGCGTGTACCTTGTAAATTAAACAACGTGAAAGAAACACGAAGCACCAGAAAGGACGAGAAGTCCTTCTGACAAGCAAAGCTTGAAAGAAGGCTCTTGATTTAATTT
>NZ_JADKZI010000002.1 GCF_017811815.1 Flavonifractor sp. AGMB03687 | reverse complement strand
AGGTACACACTGTCAGGCCATTTACTCTCTCATTCTAACAGCTTCGGCTTTGAGATGGAAAAAGACGCGGCTGGCGGCCGCGCCTTAAACCGTAATTATTATTGTAGGAGGTACTATGGAGCATATCAGATACAAGAAAGAAACCGAAGTCGTGACTTTTCAGGGAAAGGAAATCACGCTGGAAAATCTCTCCCCGGTGTTCACGCTGGAGCAGGAAGCGGCAAAACGCCGGGAGCTGGAACAGCAGCTTTATGAGGTGTTCCGCAAGTATGCCGACAAACGGCAGAGTGAGGAAGCCGGGGCATAAGGTTTTCCGAAGCCATCATTGATTTGCGGGGCTGCTGGCGGTATAATAAAACTGTCAGCAGCTCCGTTTCTTTTTTAAGAAAAGGAGCGACAATATGAACAATCGAATAGACGCAATCTATGCAAGACAATCGGTAGACAAAAAGGACAGCATTTCCATTGAAAGCCAGATTGAATTTTGCAAATATGAATTGAAAGGCGGTAACTGCAAGGAATACACAGACAAAGGGTACAGCGGCAAAAACACAGACCGTCCGAAGTTTCAAGAACTGGTACGGGACATCAAGCGGGGCTTGATTGCAAAGGTCGTGGTTTACAAACTCGACCGTATCAGCCGTTCTATTCTGGACTTTGCCAACATGATGGAGCTGTTCCAACAGCACAATGTGGAGTTTGTGTCCTCTACGGAAAAGTTTGATACCTCCACCCCGATGGGGCGGGCGATGCTGAATATCTGTATCGTGTTCGCCCAGCTTGAACGGGAAACGATACAGAAGCGGGTGACGGACGCTTACTATTCCCGCAGCCAGCGAGGCTTCAAGATGGGTGGGAAAGCCCCTTACGGCTTTCATACAGAGCCGATTAAGATGGACGGTATCAACACAAAAAAGCTGGTGGTAAATCCAGACGAAGCGGCAAATATCCGGCTGATGTTTGAGATGTACGCCCAGCCCACTACCTCCTACGGGGACATTACCCGGTACTTTGCCGAACAGGGCATTTTGTTCCATGGCAAAGAGCTGATACGCCCCACGCTGGCGCAGATGTTACGCAATCCTGTCTATGTGCAGGCAGACCTTGATGTGTACGAATTTTTCAAAAGTCAAGGGACGGTCATTGTCAATGACGCTTCCGATTTTACTGGCATGAACGGCTGCTATCTGTATCAAGGGCGGGATGTGAAGCCCAGCAAAAAGAACGACTTGAAAGACCAAATGCTGGTACTGGCTCCCCATGAGGGCATTGTCCCCTCCGACATCTGGCTGACCTGCCGCAAGAAGCTGATGAACAACATGAAAATCCAGTCTGCCCGAAAAGCCACCCACACATGGCTGGCGGGAAAAATCAAGTGCGGGAACTGCGGGTATGCCCTTATGAGCATTAACAATCCTGTGGGGAAGCAATATCTCCGCTGCACAAAACGGCTGGACAATAAAAGCTGTGCCGGGTGCGGGAAAATCATCACTTCGGAACTGGAAACGGTTGTTTATCAGCAGATGGTAAAGAAACTGGCAAGCTACAAGACGCTGACAGGCAGAAAGAAAGCGGCAAAGGCAAACCCTAAAATTGCCGCCCTGCAAGTGGAGCTTGCCCATGTGGACGGCGAGATTGAAAAGCTGATGGACAGTCTGACGGGCGCAAACAATGTGCTGCTCTCCTATGTGAATGTGAAGATAGCGGAACTGGACGGGCGCAAGCAGGAACTTTTGGCGAGGATAGCGGAGCTGACGGTGGAAGCCATCAGCCCGGAACAGATCAGCCAGATTTCCGATTACCTCGACACTTGGGAGAATATATCCTTTGATGACAAGCGGCGGGTGGTAGACTTGATGATTACCACCATAGCCGCCACAAGCGACAGCTTGAATATCACATGGAAAATCTGACGGGTGGAACCCCTCCCGTCAGATACCTACCCTGTGTAGTCCCTTGTAAACTGTACTTTGCTGGAGGCCAAGAAACAGCAGGAAGAAAATCGCAAGCTGTGCGGGCGCGCCTACAACAAAGAATATCTGGGATATGTCTGTGTCGATGTGATTGGCAATCTCATTAAACCCAACTATGTGTCCTCGACCTTTGGGAAGTTGCTTGCCAAGAACAATTTACGGCACATTCGTTTCCACGATCTTCGCCATACCTGTGCCTCGCTTTTGCTGGCCAACGGTGTTCCGATGGAACAGGTAAAAGAATGGCTGGGACACAGTGAGATTTCAACAACGGTGGATATTTACGGGCATCTGCAATATGCCACGAAAAAACAATCCGCCGCAGCCATTGAGCAGGACATTGTGGCGCCCATGCTGCAAAACCTATCGGCGGTTTCTCCATAAAAAGGAAAGAGGTCTACCAGCTTTTCGCTGGCAGACCTCATGGCGGAGATGGAGAGATTCGAACTCTCGCGCCGGTTTTGAGCCGACCTACCGCATTTCGAGTGCGGACCCTTCAACCGCTTGGGTACATCTCCAAATTTATGTTATATCCCTGGTCCCGACCCGCCGACCAATTCAGCCGGTGGAAATCGGGAAGAACAACAGGATAGAACAAGCAACATTATTCAATTTGAACTCGGCTGGAACCCGCATGGTTCCAAGGGTTTCAGCCGTTTGGCACTCCGCATAGGAAACCTGATTTCGAATCATGACTCCAGCTTGGATGATGACGGTAAATCAGGGACGATAGCGGTAACTACGGAACCCCAAAACGCACCTCTCAAAGTGGCCGTCAGATGACCACTCTCATTATAGCCTTTTTCCTGCAAAATTCAAGCCGTGGAAATTGGGAAGAACAACAGGATAGAACAGACCCCAATTCACGATTTGAACTTGCCCGCAAACCCGCATGGTTACTGGCTTTTCGGCAGTTTGGACTTCCAAAGTGGAAACATGATTTCGAGTCAGCCCCGTTATGACCACTTCGATACCGCTGCATACTATAGAAGTGCCCGCGCAGACCGCGCGACACGGTAATGTATAGAATACCTTATTTTTGTGCGCTTGTCAATATTGCAGCCCGGCATAAAATGGGATATAATCAGTTTTGTATTTCAGAAACCGCGTCAATATGCGCAGGAGGAAAACATGGAAGAACTGAAACGACGCATCCTCAGCGATGCGGTCGTGGGTGAGGGCGACATCATCCACGTAGATATGTTCCTCAACCACTGTATGGATATGGACCTGATGGAGCGGATGGGCGCCGCCCTGGCCAAGCGCTATCGGGGCGGGCATGTTACCAAGGTGCTCACCGCCGAGAGCTCCGGCATCGCGCTGGCCTGCTTTACCGCCAAGGCCCTGGGTGTGCCGGTGATTTACGCGAAAAAATTCCAGACCGGTTACATCGACCCCGATGTATATTCCGCCGAGACCCATTCCTTTTCTCTGGAAAAGTCCTATACCCTGCGGGTGTCCAAGAAATATCTGACGGAGGATGACAACGTCCTGCTGGTGGACGACATCCTCTCCAACGGTCAGACTATGCTCAGCCTGCTGGAGCTGGTGTCCAAGGCCGGCGGGGAAGTGGCCGGCGTGGGCGTGGCCATTGAGAAGTCCATGCGGGAAGGTGGACGGGTGCTGCGCCGCATGGGCATCCGGGTAGAGGCTCTGGCTACGGTGGAGGCCATCGAGCAGGGCCGCATCGTCCTGGCGTAAAAGGGTGGCTGCCATGATTGACGAGAGATTTACGCCGCTCCCCAACGCCTTTGCCGAACATAACGGCATCCAGGTCCGGCTCACAGAGCAGCAGGAGGGAGAGGCTGTGCTGGAGATCGGTCCGGACAGTTTAAATCCCCTTGGCAGACTCCACGGCGGCGCCTACTACACCTTGGCTGACTGCGCCGACGGCTGTGCCTGCCGGGCGGATGGACGGCGTTACGTGACCCTCCACGGCGGAATTGATTTCATCCGTTCCGCCGACCACGGTCGGGTAACGGCTCTGGCCACGGTCCGCCATCGGGGAGGAACCACCTGCCAGACTACGGTGGAGATCCGGGACGAGGCGGGGAGCCTGCTGGCTCTGGGCGATTTTACCTTTTTCTGCTTGGATCATTCGTGAGGATCTGACGGCTCTGAACGAGGGGACGGCCTGGTGGCCGTCCCTTTTTGCGATTGGTCCATCCACAGCTGCCAGGCCACCACGGCCGCCAGAGGGGCCAGTATCATCCCGGCCACGCCGAAGACACGGAACCCCGCGTACATGCTGATGAGAGCTGCCAGAGGGGGAAGACCCGCCCTCTGTCCTACGAGCCGGGGCTCCAGCAGGCTGCGCACCAGGGTGACCAGCCCGTACAGGGCAAACAGGCCCAGCCCCAGGGTATAATCGCCGCTGAGCAGGGCCCACAGGCCCCAGGGAAGCAGCACAGCGCCGCTGCCAAAGATGGGGAGGGCGTCCACCAGGGCTGTGAGTCCGGCCAGCAGGATGGCTGGCTCCACCCGGAGCAGTAGCAGACCCACCGCCACCTGCGCGAAGGTGGCCAGCACCAGCAGGCCCTGGGCCCGCAGCCAGCCCCCCATGGCCTGGACCGTCACCTGCTTCCAGCGGCCCAGCCGCGTCTGCCACAGCGAGGGAAGCTGGGCAAAGGCAGCCCGCAGGCCGGGTTTGCCTGCGCTGAAGAAGTAGGCGGCCAGAAAAGCGGTAAAGAGGAACAGCCCCGCCGAGGGCAGGCCGGAGAGGCCCTGGACGGCCCGGGACGTCACCGTTTCCCCCAGCCAGCCCGGCAGGGCCAGCAGGCTCTGACCCAGGGCCTCGGCAGCCTGACGGGCAGGCTCCCGCAGCTGGTCGGGCAGGGCAACAAAGAGGCGGTACAGCCAGCTCTCCGCCTGTTGGGCCAGTCCATCCAGTTCCGCCAGCAGGGCGGGCAGCCGCCCGGCCAGCTGGGTCAGCTCATACCACAGCCGCCACAGCAGTAGCGCCGCCCCGCCTATGGCCAGTCCGGCTGCCGCCAAAGTGCACAGCACCGCCGCCAGACGGCGGGGGAGGCGGCAGCGGACCGAGAGGAAGCGGACTGCCGGTTCCATTAGCCAGGCCAGTACTGCCGCCAGTAAGAAGGGGGCCGCCAGCGGCAGCAGCCAGCGCAGCCCGGCCCAGAGAGCGGCCAGGATCAGCCCCACCCACAGCAGCCGGATCACCCCCCGCAGGTACCTGTCCTCCTGCAAAATGACCCCTCCTTCCTAAAATATGTATAAATTGACGAAAAACAGGGGGAGAAGCAAGGCGGAAATCGGCAGGCAGGAGGAAGTTGGCCCTTGCGGCGGGGACTTCAATGTGCTAAAATGGACCACAATACAGAAACAAATGCTTTTCTGTCAAGGACAGGAGGAGGTCCATAGAATGGGCAAGGCACCAGCCTACTTCATTGTGGAAGCCAGTGCGCTGCCGGAGGTTTTTCTGAAGGTGGCGGAAGCCAAGCGCTTGCTGGAGACCGGCGAGGCCGGAGCTGTCAACCAGGCCGTGCGCCGGGTGGGCATCAGCCGCAGCGCTTTTTACAAGTATAAGGACGCGGTGCGGCCCTTCAACGACATGCTGCACGGGCGCATCGTCACCTTCCAGATCGTGCTGAAGGATGAGCCCGGCGTTCTGTCCGCGGTCCTGAATATTTTTGCCACCACCGGCGGGAATATTCTCACCATCAATCAGGCCATTCCGGTCAGCGGCTGTGCGGCGGTAACCATCGGGGCGGAGACCTCCGGTCTTCAGATTCCCATGGAGGAGCTGCTGGAGCGGCTGCTGAAGGTGGAAGGCGTGCTGCGGAGCGAAGTGATATCAGGGTAAATGAGCCCTTTGGAGCAAGGAGGCATCCATATGGTAAACGTAGCGATTTTGGGCTTTGGCGTGGTAGGCTCCGGCGTGGCGGAGGTTTTGGCTACCAACGGCAGCCATATTGACAAAAAAGTAGATGACCTGATCCGGCTGAAGTATATTCTGGACGTGCGGGATTTCCCTGACAGCCCCTTTGCCGATAAGGTCATTCATGATTTCAGCATCATTGAGAACGACCCCGAGGTCAACATCGTGGTGGAGACCATCGGCGGCGCCAAGGTGGCTCTGGACTTTACCCGCCGGGCCCTGGCTGCCGGCAAGAGCGTGGTCACCTCCAACAAGGAGCTGGTAGCCGAGCACGGCTGTGAGCTGCTGAAGCTGGCCCAGGAGAAGGGCGTCAGCTATCTGTTTGAGGCCAGCGTGGGCGGCGGTATCCCCATCATCCGCCCCCTGAACCAGTGCTTGGCCGCCAACGAGATCGAGGAGATCTGCGGTATCCTCAACGGTACCACCAACTATATCCTGACCCGGATGATCCGTGCCGGGCTCAGCTTTGAGGCCGCCCTGAAGGAGGCCCAGCAGAACGGCTACGCCGAGCAGGACCCCACCGCCGATATCGAGGGCCACGACGCCTGCCGGAAGATCTGCATCCTGTCCTCTCTGGCCTTTGGCCGCCACGTCTATCCCAGCCAGGTACCCACCGAGGGCATCACCGGCGTGAGCCTGGCCGATGTGGCCTATGCCGATGCCTGCGGCAAGAAGATCAAGCTGCTGGGCCGGGCCATCCATCAGGACGACGGCAAGGTGTGCGCCTATGTGGCCCCCCATCTGGTGGACGTGGAGGATCCCCTGGCCGGCGTGGAGGACGTGTTCAACGCCATCGCCGTCAAGGGCAATGCCATCGGCGACGTGATGTTCTACGGCCGGGGCGCCGGTAAGCTGCCCACCGCTTCCGCCGTGGTGGCCGACGTCATTGACGCGGCCCGCCATAAGGACGAGAAGAAGCGGATGTTCTGGTCGGAGGGCGGCGACGATGTGGCTGTTCCGCCTACCAATCTGGAGAGCGCCTGGTATGTCCGGGTGGAGGGGAAGCTGGAGGACGTGAAGGCCGCCTTCCCCGACTGTGCGCTGCTGCCCCGGGCCGGTGCGCCGGAGAACGAGTTTGCCTTCCTCACCACGCCCATGACCCGCGGGGCTCTGGAGGAGAAGCTGTCCGGTCTGAAGCCCTGTTCGCTGTTCCGGGTACTGGACTGAGCGCATAGGATGCCATAAGAGATTTCACCTGATTTAGGGGGTACAAACGCCAATGGGACTCATCGTAAAAAAATTTGGCGGCAGCTCCGTTGCTGATGCAGACCGCATCCGCAACGTGGCCCGCATCATCACGGAGACCTACCGCCGCGGCCACAGCGTGGTGGCGGTCCTCTCCGCCCAGGGGGATACCACCGACGACCTGATCGCCAAGGCTGCCGAGATCAACCCCAATGCTTCCAAGCGAGAGATGGATATGCTCCTGTCCACCGGCGAGCAGATCTCCTGCTCCCTGTGTGCTATGGCCATTGAGGCTATGGGCTATCCCGTCGTCTCTCTGACGGGCTGGCAGGCCGGGTTCCGCACCAACTCCGTCTACGGCGACGCCCGCATCAAGCGGCTGGACACCGAGCGCGTGATGGCTGAGCTGGACAAGAAGGCCATCGTCATCGTCACCGGCTTCCAGGGCCTGAACAAGTATGACGACATTACCACTCTGGGCCGGGGCGGCTCCGACACCTCGGCTGTGGCTCTGGCCGCCGCCCTGCGGGCCGACTTGTGCCAGATCTATACCGACGTGGACGGTGTGTTTACCGCCGATCCCCGCCATGTCACCGGCACGTTCCAGCTGGATGAGATCACCTATGACGAGATGCTGGAGCTGGCCACCCTGGGAGCCCAGGTGCTCCACAACCGCTCCGTGGAGATGGCGAAGCGCTACAGCGTCAACCTGGAGGTCCTCTCCAGTTTCTCCGGCAAGCCCGGCACCAAAGTCAAGGAGGTTGCAAAAACCATGGAAAAAATGCACGTCAGCGGGGTGGCCTGCGACAAGAACGTGGCCCGTCTGGCCGTTGTGGGTCTGGCCGACCAGCCTGGTATCGCCTTTAAGATTTTCTCCCTGCTGGCCAAGGAAAAGATCAACGTGGACATCATCCTGCAGTCCATCGGCCGCAACAACACCAAGGACATCAGCTTCACTGTGGGCAAGCAGGATATGGACCGCGCCAAGGAGAGCCTGGAGGCCCACAAGGGCGCGCTGGGCTTCGATCACATCGACGTCAACGACTCCATTGCCAAGGTGTCCATCGTGGGCGCCGGCATGATCCATAACCCCGGCGTGGCCGCCAAGATGTTCGAGGCCCTCTACAACGCTGGCATCAACATCAATATGATCGCCACCAGCGAGATCAAGGTCTCCGTGCTGGTGGATATGCCTGAGGCTGACCGGGCTGTCCAGGTCATCCACGACCGGTTCTTCCACGAGTTCGGCGGGAACTGAACCTCATAAGTCCATAATGAGTATGAAAAAAGGCCGCCTGTCACAGACAGGCGGCCTTTTTTGATGGAATCGAGCATTACACGCGACCGATGTCGGTGCGGAAGTGCATGTCCTGGAAGTGGATATGCTTGGCGGAGGCGTAGGCTGCATCAATGGCGGCGTCCAGGTTGTCGCCGGTGGCGGTGACGCCCAGAACACGGCCGCCGTTGGTGACGATATCGCCGTTGTCGTTCAGCTTGGTGCCGGCGTGGAAGACCACGGCGGTCTCGCCAGCCTCGTCCAGGCCGGTGACGGGGTAGCCCTTCTGATAGCTGCCGGGATAGCCGCCGGAGGCCAGCACCAGGCAGCAGGCCGCGCCCGGCTTCCAGCGGATGTCCATCTTGTTGAGCTGGCCCTCACGGCAGGCAGCGAAGATCTCCATCAGGTCGGAGTCCAGCAGGGAGAGGACGGCCTGACACTCGGGATCGCCGAAGCGGGCGTTGTACTCCACCACCTTGGGGCCCTCGGGGGTGATCATCAGACCGAAGTAGATGACGCCCTTGAAAGGACGGCCCTCCGTCTTCAGCGCGGCCACGGTGGGCATGAAAATGTCCCGCATGCACTGGATGGCCACGGCGGCGGTGTAGTTGGGGGAGGGGGAGATGGCACCCATGCCGCCGGTGTTGGGGCCCTGGTTGCCGTCATAGGCCCGCTTGTGGTCCTGGGAGGAGGGCATGCACAGCAGGTGCTCGCCGTCGCAGAAGGCCAACACGGTGACCTCGGGACCGGTCATGCACTCCTCAATAACCACCTTGGCCCCGGCGTCGCCGAAGCGGTGGTCGCTCATCATGGAGCGGACAGCCTCCTTGGCCTCCTCCACGGTCTGGGCCACAATGACGCCCTTGCCCAGAGCCAGGCCGTCGGCCTTCACCACGATGGGAGCGCCCTGCTCCTCCACATAGGCCAGGGCGGCATCCATGTCGGTGAAGGTCTCATACTTGGCCGTGGGGATGTTGTACTTCTTCATCAGGTTCTTGGAGAAGATCTTGCTGGCCTCGATGATGGCAGCGTCCGCCGTGGGGCCGAAGGCGGGAATGCCCGCCGCCTCCATGGCGTCCACCATGCCCAGGGCCAGGGGATCGTCGGGAGCTACCACCACGAAATCCACGGCGTGGCTCTTGGCCCACTTTACCATGCCGTCCACGTCGGTGGCGGCAATGGGAACGCACTGGGCGATGGATTCAATGCCGCCGTTGCCGGGGGCGCAGTAGAGCCGGGTAACATGGGGGCTCTGGGACAGCTTCCAGCAGATGGCGTGCTCCCGCCCGCCTCCGCCTACGACGAGAACTTTCATAGCGTTATACCTCGTTTTCGTTGATATCAGGCGATGCGCCAATTAGTGATGGAACAGCCGCATGCCGGTGAAGGCCATGACGATGCCGTACTTGTTGCAGGTGGCGATGACATGGTCGTCCCGGATGGAGCCGCCGGGCTGCACGATGTAGGACACGCCGGACTTACGGGCGCGCTCCACGTTGTCGCCGAAGGGGAAGAAGGCGTCGGAGCCCACGGTCACGCCGGACTGGGTGGCGATCCAGGCATTCTTTTCCTCAGCGGTGAGCACCTCGGGCTTGACTTTGAAGGTGTTCTGCCACACGCCCTCGGCCAGCACGTCCTCGTACTCGTCGGAGATGTACACGTCGATGGCGTTGTCCCGGTCGGGACGGCGGATGCCGTCCACGAACTGGAGGCCCAGCACCTTGGGATGCTGGCGCAGCAGCCAGTTGTCCGCTTTGGAGCCCGCCAGACGGGTGCAATGGATGCGGCTCTGCTGACCAGCGCCCACGCCGATGGCCTGGCCGTCCTTCACGTAGCACACGGAGTTGGACTGGGTGTACTTCAGGGTGATGAGGGAGATGAGCATGTCCCGCTTGGCGTTTTCCGGCAGGTCCTTGCTGTCGGTGACGATGTTGTTCAGCAGGTCGGTGTTGATCTCGTAGTTGTTGCGGCCCTGCTCAAAGGTAATGCCGAACACGTCCTTGTGCTCGATGGCCTTGGGGACGTAGTTGGGGTCGATCTCCACCACGTTGTAGCCGCCCTTGCGCTTGGTCTTGAGGATCTCCAGAGCCTCGTCGGTGTAGCCGGGGGCGATGACGCCGTCGGATACTTCCAGGGCCAGGTAGTGAGCGGTCTGGGCGTCGCACACGTCGGACAGGGCGGCCCAGTCGCCGTAGGAGCACAGCCGGTCAGCGCCCCGGGCCTTCACATAGGCGCAGGCGATGGGGGACAGGTCCATGTCCTCGGCAAAGTAGATCTTCTTCTCCACGTCGGTGAGGGGAGTGCCCACAGCGGCGCCGGCGGGGGAGACGTGCTTGAAGGAAGCGGCGGCGGGCAGGCCGGTGGCCTCCTTCAGCTCCTTGACCAGCTGCCAGGAGTTCAGAGCGTCCAGGAAGTTGATGTAGCCCGGCTTGCCGTTGAGCACCTTGATGGGCAGCTCGCCGGACTCCATAAAGATGCGGGCGGGCTTCTGGTTGGGGTTACAGCCGTATTTCAGCTCCAGTTCGGTCATGGTCTGTGCTTCCTCCTTCTTACTGATGCTTGTTGAGGATGACGGTTTCCCAGTTGCCGGTCATCAGGTCGATGTAGCGGACGAAGAGGGATACCTTGTTGTCCTTGTTCAGGTTGGACCAGATCAGCTGGGCGAACTCCTGGGGAGTCTCGCTGGTAATGGTGATCTGCTCCGGCTCACCCTCAAAGGAGGGCAGGGGATTGCCGTCCCCCATGTAGGTGTGGATGAAGTGGCCCTGACCGGCCAGGGGCTTCTCATAGGTGAAGAAGTAGCGGCGGCAGGAGGCGGGATCACCGTCGGCGCTCTTCAGGATGGAGAGGACATAGTCGCCCTCCTTCTTCACCAGGCCGGAGATGCGGGGGGTGTAGTTGGGCTCGTCGGGCTCGAAGGTGCGGGTGTGCAGAGCCTGGGAGAAGGTCTTGCCGGCGGCCAGACCCTCCCGGATGGTGTCTGTCTGATCGCCGTTGGTGACGATGGTGGAGGCGCCGAACACCCGGACCGGATTGTAGATGATGAGAGAGGGATCGGTCATCTTGGAGGGATCAAAGGCCTGGGTGCGGATGCCGTCGGGGGTCTCCACAAAGACCCGGTTGCGGGAGTTCTCGCTGCGGCCCATGATGAAGTAGGCGATGACCGCCTTGGTGTCGTCGGCGGAGCGGCCCAGCACGATGCCGCGGCCGGGATAGGGATTGGAGCGCAGCAGTTCAGTCAGATCCAGCGTTTTCATAGGTTCATTCCCCTTCCTTGATGGTAACAATGCGTCCCTCCACGGAGAGACGGCCTTGGCAGAAGAGCGCCACGGCCTGAGGCAGGATGTGCCACTCGGCCTGCTCCATCACCCGGCGCTGGAGCACCTCGGGGGTGTCGCCGGGTAGGATATCCACTGCCTTCTGCAGGATGATGGGGCCGCCGTCCGGCTCCTCGTTGACGAAGTGGACGGTGGCGCCGGTAACCTTCACCCCGTAGGCCAGGGCCTTCTCGTGGACGTGAAGGCCATAGTAGCCCGCACCACAGAAAGAGGGGATGAGGGCGGGATGGACGTTGACGATGGCGTTGGGGTAGGCCTGCACCATCTCTTCCGTCAGGATGTGCATGAACCCGGCCAGTACCACCAGGTCGATGTTCAGCTCCTTCAGCTTGGCCACCAGAGCCTGGGTCATGGCGCGGTTGGAGTCATAATCCTTCCGGGCCACCACATAGCCGGGAATACCGGCGTTTTTCGCCCGCTCCAGGGCGTAGACGTCAGCCTTGGAGGAGATAACGGCGGCCAGCTCGCCGCCGCCCAGCTCACCACGGTCACGGGCGCCGATGAGGGCCTGCAGATTGGTCCCGCCGCCGGAGACCAGTACAGCGATCCGGGTCATACCAGCTCCACCCCGGTATCGCCTTCCACCACAGAGCCGATGACATAGGCCCGCTCTTCGGTGTGGCAGAGGATCTCCTTGGCCTGGCCCACCTCTTCCTTGGGAATGGCCAGGATCAGGCCCACGCCCATGTTGAAGGTATTGTACATATCCCGCATGGGGATGTTGCCCTTCTTGGCGATCAGGTCAAAGATGGGGGGGACGGGGAAGGAGGCGGTCTCGATCTGGGCGGTGAGGCCCTCCTTCATCATCCGGGGTACGTTCTCATAGAGGCCGCCGCCGGTGATGTGGCTGATGGCCTTGATGTGGATACCGTTCTTCAGCAGGCACTGAACGGTCTTGACGTAGATGCGGGTGGGGGTGAGCAGGGTCTCGCCCAGGCTCTTGCCGCCCAGCTCCTCCATGGGGGAGGTCAGGTCGGCGTTCTCCACGTCCAGCACCTTGCGCACCAGGGAGAAACCGTTGGAATGGACGCCGCTGGAGCCCAGACCGATGAGCACGTCGCCCACCGCCAGGTCCTTGCCGTCGATGATCTTCTCCTCATCCACGATGCCCACGGAGAAGCCGGCCACATCGTAGTCGTCCTCCGCCATCAGGCCGGGATGCTCGGCAGTCTCGCCGCCCACCAGGGCGCAGCCCGCCTGGCGGCAGCCCTCGGTGATGCCGGCTACGATGTCGGCGATGCGGGCGGGATCGTTCTTGCCGCAGGCGATGTAGTCCAGGAAGAACAGGGGAGAGGCGCCGCCGCAGATGATGTCGTTGACGCACATGGCCACGCAGTCGATGCCGATGGTGTCGTGCTTGTTCATCAGCTGGGCCAGGCGCAGCTTGGTGCCCACGCCGTCGGTGCCGGACACCAGCACGGGCTTCTTCATGCCCGCCATATCGGGGGCAAACAGACCGCCAAAGCCGCCCAGGGTGCCCATCACGCCAGGGATGTAGGTGGATTCCACCATGGGCTTGATGCGCTCCACCGACTCGTAGCCGGCGGTAACGTCCACGCCGGCGGCGGCGTAAGATTCAGAGTGGGAATTTTTCATACGGAGAAACCTCCTCAATTATTGGGTTTGACCGATTTTCTGTTCAAAACGGAATTTCTCCCGGGCCTCGGGCACCGGTACCGGGTAATGACCGGTGAAGCAGCCGTCGCAGAAGGTGCAGCGGCAGCCGTTGGCCAGCTTGTGGACGCTGTCCACGCTGAGGTAGCCCAGGGAGTCGGCGCCGATGATCTGGGCGATCTCCTCCACCGTGTGGTTGCAGGCGATGAGGTGATCCCGGGAGTCGATGTCGGTGCCGAAGTAGCAGGGATGGAGGAAGGGGGGCGCGGAGACCCGCATGTGGACCTCGGTGGCCCCCGCCTCCCGCAGCAGCCCCACGATGCGGGCGGAGGTGGTGCCGCGGACGATGGAATCGTCGATGATGACCACCCGCTTGCCCCGCACCACGGAGGAGATGGGGTTGAGCTTGATGCGCACCTTGTCCTCCCGATTCTTCTGGCCGGGGGCGATGAAGGTACGGGCAATGTACTTATTCTTGATGAAGCCAGTGCCATAGGGGATACCGGACTGCCGGGCGTAGCCAATGGCGGCGTCGATGCCGGAGTCGGGCACGCCGATGACGATATCCGCCTGGACCGGATGCTCCAGAGCCAGGAAGGCGCCTGCCCGCACACGGGCCTCATGTACGCCGGCTCCGTCGATCACCGAGTCGGGCCGGGCAAAGTAGATGAACTCAAACACGCACATGCTGCTTTTGGCCTTGCCGCAGTGGTTCTTGATACTCCGAAGACCGTTCTGGTCCACCACCACGATCTCGCCGGGCTCTACATCCCGGAGGAAGTGGGCGCCGATGGCGTCCAGAGCGCAGCTCTCCGAGGCAAAGACATAGCCGCCGTCCAGGGTGCCAATGCACAGGGGCCGGAAGCCGTTGGGGTCCCGGGCGGCGATGAGCTTGCGGGGGGAGAGGAGGACCAGGGAGTAGGCTCCCTGGATCACATCCATGGCGGCGGACACCGCCTCCTCAATGGAGGGGGCCTTCAGCCGGGCGCCGGTGATGGTGTAGGCGATGACCTCGGTGTCGCTGGTGGTGTGGAAGATAGCGCCGGACAGCTCCAGCTTCTCCCGCAGCTCAGCGGCGTTGGTCAGGTTGCCGTTGTGGGCCAGAGCCATGGACCCCTTCACATGGTTGATGACCATGGGCTGGGCATTGGTGCGGCTCTTGCGGCCGGTAGTAGCGTAGCGCACGTGGCCCACGGCCATGCTGCCGGGGCCCAGGTGCTCCAGAATTTCGGGGGTGAATACCTCGCTGACCAGTCCCACGTCCTTGTGGCTGGTGATGACGCCATCGTCATTGATGGCCATGCCCGCGCTCTCCTGACCGCGGTGCTGGAGGGCGTAAAGGGCGTTGTACGTAACAGAGGCGGCGTGAGTCATGCCGGGCACAGAGATGCCGAACACACCGCATTCTTCATGGAGATTTGCCATAGTTTTCTTCCTTTGCGTATAGGGCTTGGACGTGGAAACCGGTGGGACCGGTCATTCCTTTCCGGTCCAGCAGTAGGTGCAGATTTTGTCGCGATCGATGCCGATGGCCTCCAGCAGGCCGTCCAGGGACTGATAGCCCAGGGAATCAAAGCCCAGCTTCTCACAGATGGCCTTCAGCATGCACTGGCCGCGCTCGGTAGAGGAGTCGGCGTACTCTTCCAGGTGCTGCTGTCCCTCGTCACCCTCCAGCTCCTGGATGGTGCGGCGGGCCAACAGTTCCATGTCGGAGTTGCTGCGGGAGAAGTTGAGGTATTTGCAGCCGTACATGATGGGAGGGCAGGCCGAGCGCATGTGGACCTCCTCGGCGCCGGACTCGTAGAGGAATTCCACGGTTTCCCGGAGCTGGGTGCCACGGACGATGGAGTCGTCCACGAAGAGCAGCTTCTTGCCCTCGATGAGCTCAGGCACGGGGATCTGTTTCATTTTGGCCACCTGGTTGCGGGCCGCCTGGTTGGCAGGCATGAAGGAGCGGGGCCAGGTGGGGGTGTACTTGACGAAGGGGCGGGCAAAGGGCTTGCCGCTGCGATTGGAGAAGCCGATGGCGTGAGGTACGCCGGAGTCGGGCACGCCGGCCACGTAGTCCACCTTGGGCAGTTGGCCCTTCTGGACCTCGTCCCGGGCCATGATCTCGCCGTTGCGGTAGCGCATGACCTCCACGTTGACCCCCTCGTAGTTGGAGTTGGGGTAGCCGTAGTAGGTCCACAGGAAGGCGCAGATCTTCATCTTGTCGCCGGCGGGGGCCAGGGTCTCCCAGCCTCGGGCCGTAACCTTGACCACCTCGCCGGGGCCCAGCTCGTAGGCGTCGATGTAGCCCAGCTTGTGGTAGGCGAAGGACTCAAAGGAGACGCAGCAGCCCTCGTCGTTCTGCCCGATGAGCACCGGCAGGCGGCCCAGCTTGTCCCGGGCGGCGATGATGCCGTCGGGAGTGAGCAGCAGCATGGTGCAGGAGCCGTCGATCTCCTCCTGGGCGTGGCGGATGCCGGACACCAGATCGTCCTTCTGGTTGATGAGGGCGGCGGCCAGCTCGGTGGAGTTGACCTTGCCGGAGCTCATGGCCATGAACTGGTGGCCGTGGTCGGAGAAGTAACGCTCAATCAGCTCATCGGAGTTGTTGATGATGCCCACGGTAATGATGGCGTACAGGCCCAGGTGGGAGCGCACCAGCAGGGGCTGGGGATCGGTGTCGCTGATGCAGCCGATGGCGGAACAGCCCTTGAAGTCAGCCAGGTCCTTGTCGAACTTGGTGCGGAAGGGGGTGTTCTCGATGTTATGGATCTGACGCTGGAAACCGGCCTTGGCGTCGTACACCGCCATACCGCCCCGCTTGGTACCCAGGTGGGAGTGGTAGTCGGTGCCGAAGAAGACGTCCATGACGCAGTCCCGCTTGGAAATCGTGCCGAAGAAACCGCCCATGCCTTACTTGTCCCCCATCAGACGGCGCATGACCTCTTCATAGGCCTCCTCAGCGCCGCCCAGATCCCGACGGAAGCGGTCCTTGTCCAGCTTCTCGTGGGTCTTCTCGTCCCACAGACGGCAGGTGTCGGGGGAGATCTCGTCGGCCAGCACGATGGTGCCGTCGGCGGTCTTGCCGAACTCCAGCTTGAAGTCCACCAGGTCGATGCCGATCTCCTTCATGAAGCCCTTCAGCAGGTCGTTGACGGCGAAGGCGTACTTCTTGATGAGCTCGATCTCCTCCTTGGTGGCCAGCTTCAGGGCCAGGGCGTGATAGTCGTTGATGAGGGGATCGCCCAGGTCGTCATTCTTGTAGGAGAACTCGATGGTGGGCTCGTCAAACACGATGCCCTCCTCCACGCCGTAGCGCTTGGCGAAGGAACCGGCGGAGATGTTGCGGATGATGACCTCCAGGGGAACGATGGACACCTTCTTCACGGCGGTCTCCCGGTCGCTCAGCTCCTCCACATAGTGGGTGGGCACGCCCTTCTCCTCCAGGCGGCGCATCAGGTTGTTGGTCATGCGGTTGTTGATGGCGCCCTTGCCGGTGATGGTACCCTTCTTCAGGCCGTTGAAGGCGGTGGCGTCGTCCTTGTAGGACACGATGACAACCTCAGGATCGTTGGAAGCGTAGACCTTCTTAGCTTTGCCTTCGTAGAGCTGCTCTTTCTTCTCGTAAGCCATGACGTGATACTCCTTTATATCTTTATTTTCTTTGATTACAGCTTTTCGGTGATGTGGCGGTCCTTCTCGGCCACCTCTGCGGCCATGTTGGCCTTGAAGTCGGCCAGCTTGCCGGTCAGCTCCGCGTCGGACAGAGCCAGCATCTGGGCGGCCAGGATTGCGGCGTTGTCGGCGCCATCCACCGCCACGCAGGCCACGGGAATGCCCTTGGGCATCTGGACCATGGAGAGCAGGGAATCCAGTCCGCCCATCATGGACGTTTTGATGGGCACCCCGATGACGGGCAGGGTGGTGTAGGCGGCCAGCACGCCGGCCAGATGGGCGGCCTTGCCCGCGGCGGCGATGATGACACCAAACCCGTTTTCCGCGGCGTGGGAGGCCAGCTCCTCAGCGGCGGCGGGGGTACGGTGGGCGGAGATGATGCGGACCTCAGCGGGGATGCCGAAGGACTGCAGACGCTGGATGCAGGGGCGCATGGTGTCCAGATCGGAGTCGGAACCCATAACGACAGCTACCTTCTTGCTCATAAGACCCTCCTGTGAACCAAAAAATTTTTCAGGGAAAGAAAAAATAAATCAGGGCATCCGGTATATGGATGCCCTGATGGATTCAGACCCTGAGATTAGACAGGTTGGTGCCGTAGATGGACCATGCGATGCGGTAGTGCCAATGCAGTGCTGACATCCCAGTACCTCCCTGTTTGTATGACCTGTGTAAAATAATATCGGATTTTTTGAAGCTTGGCAAGGGCAGAAGGGGAAATTTGTCTGCTTTCACAACATTTCGGCAAAAAGGTCAAATGCCCTTGTGAAAGAAGGAAATCAGCGGCGGGGAAGCGGTTGCGTTTCTCCGTCCCACAGGCTATACTGTCCATGAGGCGCGGATGTGCCGAACACGGGAGGTGATGGGCGTGAACAGCTGCCGGACAAAGACGGTGAAGAACAGCATGGGACGGGCCCTCTTTGTGGCGATCAGTGTACTGCTCCAGCTGGGATGGATCATGGGCCTGGTGCTGCTGCTCAATGACTACTACTATGCGGTCTCCCTGGCCACCAGTGTGCTGGCCTTCCTGGTGGTGCTCAATCTGTACGGCAAGCAGATGACCGGACCCATGAAGGCCTCCTGGATCATTTTCATCCTCTTTTTCCCGGTGATGGGCCTGTGTATCTATCAGATGTTCGGCCGCCCCAACTGTACCCGGGTCATGCGGAGGCGCTTTGAGCGGCTGGAGAAGCGGACCGAGGGTCTGCTGGGGGATGGGGAAGCGGTGCTGGCCCAGGTGGAGCGGGAGAACCGCGGGATTGCCAATCAGCTGCGCTATCTGGCTCACCGGGTGGGCTTTCCCGCCTACGCCAACACCGACGTGGTCTACTATGCCACGGCGGAGGAAGGGCTGGAGGCCCAGAAGGAGGCCCTGCGTCAGGCGGAGCACTTCATTTTCATGGAGTATCACGCCATTGAGGACTCCCAATCCTTCCACGGGCTGGAGGAGATCCTGGCCGAGAAGGCCCGCTAGGGGGTGGAGGTGCGCCTGCTGTATGACGATATGGGCAGCCTGGGCTTTATCAACCCGGCCTTTATCAAGCGGATGGAGGCGCTGGGTATCCAGTGCCGGGTGTTCAACCCCCTGATGCCGGTACTCAACATCTTTATGAACAACCGGGACCACCGGAAGATCACCGTCATTGACGGCAAGGCGGGCTTTACCGGCGGCTACAATCTGGCCGACGAGTATTTCAATCTCACCCACCCCTTCGGCTGGTGGAAGGATACAGGGCTGAAGCTGACGGGAGACGCGGTGCCCAGCCTGACGGTGATGTTCCTTACCATGTGGAACGGCGTCAAGGAGACTGACGGAGACTTTGCTCCTTATTTTCCGTCGGTGCCATACCAGGCCAAAGAGGGAGGCATCGTGGCGCCCTACGCCGACAGCCCGTTGGACGACGAGCGGGTCGGGGAGACGGTCTACCTCAACATGGTCAAGCAGGCAAAGGACTATGTTCTACATCATTACCCCTTATCTGATCCTGGATGACGAGCTTATCTCGGAGCTCACCCTGGCGGCCATGCGGGGGGTGGAGGTGCGCATCATCACCCCCGGTATCCCGGACAAAAAGCTGGTATATCAGGTGACCCGGTCCTATTACGGGTGCCTGGTGGACCGGGGCGTGCGCATCTTTGAATACACCCCCGGCTTCTGCCACGCCAAAATGATGCTGTGCGACGGAGAGACGGCGGCGGTGGGTACCATCAATCTGGATTACCGAAGCCTGTACCTCCACTTTGAAAACGGCGTGTTCCTCAGCCGCTGCGGCGCGGTGGAGGACATCCGGGCAGACTTCCTGAATACCTTCGCCCAGTGCCGGGAGGTAACGGAGGATTACCAGGGGAAAAAGCTGACGCTGTGGCAGACCCTGCTGCGGCTCTTTGCGCCGCTGCTGTAACGAAAAAGCCCTGTCGGAGTATATCTCCGACAGGGCTTTTTGATTGGATGGCATCAGCTGCGGCTGCTCACCGCCTGGAAAACTGCCACCGAGCGGGGGCCCATCTCCAGGCCGTTGCCGCTGAAGAGAGTTCCGGCGGCGAAGGGATCGGGGCAAGCGGTGTGGAGCACCAGACTCCACCGCAGGCCGGAGGGCAGCTCGGGCAGGCCCTGCCAGTGGGCCTCCCAGTGGGCATTGACCGCCAGCAGGATCAGGTCGTCGGCGGTGTCGTCCGTGTTGCGGCCAGTGAAGAGCACCCCGATCTGTCGGGTCTGCTCATCCATCTTAGCGTTCCAGGCTGCTCCGTTGTGGAGGGACACCGAGGGCCAGCCGCACCGGGCGGGGGCAGTCTCTCCCCGGACGATGGGGTGTTCCTTCCGGAAGGCGATCATCCGGGAGACAAAGTGGAACAGGTCCTGGTGGTTTTCCAGCCGGGACCAGTCCAGCCAGGAGATCTCGTTGTCCTGGCAATAGGCGTTGTTGTTGCCGAACTGGGTATTGGCAAACTCGTCTCCCGCCAGGAACATAGGGGTGCCCCGGCTGCACAGCAGCACCGCGAAGGCGTTTTTCATCAGCCGGTCCCGGAGGGCCAGTACCGCCGGGTCCTCCGTGTCGCCCTCCACGCCGCAGTTCCAACTGTTGTTATCGTTAGCGCCGTCGGTGTTGCCCCAGCCGTTGGCCTCGTTGTGCTTGACGTCGTAGGAGTACAGGTCGTACAGGGTAAAGCCGTCGTGGCAGGTGAGGAAGTTTACCGAGGCGTTCTGCCGCTGGGAGGGGGGATAGAGGTCGGCGGAGCCGGTGATGCGCTGGACCGCCGCCCAGGCCAGGCCGCTGTCGCCCTTCAGGAAGCAGCGCAGGTCATCCCGGTACTTGCCATTCCATTCGGCCCACCGGTTCCAGGAGGGGAAG
Organism: Flavonifractor sp. AGMB03687; assembly: GCF_017811815.1. Taxonomy (GTDB): domain Bacteria; phylum Bacillota; class Clostridia; order Oscillospirales; family Oscillospiraceae; genus Flavonifractor. The sequence goes on along the minus strand of NZ_JADKZI010000002.1, from coordinate 581,850 downwards.
GAGCCCACCTGGTACAGCCCGCCGGCGTCCCAGGCCTCGGCGATGAGCTTGACCCGGCCCAGAATGGGGTCGAAGGCCAGGCTTTCCAGCAGGGGCGGCTCGGACAGGGGAGCGCCGTCGGTGTCCCTGCCCAGAATGGAGGCCAGATCGAACCGGAAGCCGTCCACCCGGTACTCCACCACCCAGTAGCGCAGGCAGTCCAAAATAAACTGCCGTACCACCGGATGGTTGCAGTTCAGGGTGTTGCCCACGCCGGAGAAGTTGTAATACTTGCCGTCGGGGGTGAGCATGTAGTAGATATTGTTGTCAAGCCCCTTGAAGGAGAAGAAGGGGCCCTGCTCGTTGCCCTCGGCGGTGTGGTTGACCACTACATCCAGAATGACCTCGATGCCGTGCTCGTTGAGGGTGCGGATCAGCTTTTTCAACTGGGTGCCCTCATGGTTGAATTCCGGGGTGGCGGTATAACTGGTGTTGGGGGCGAAGAAGCAAACGGTGTTGTAGCCCCAGTAGTTGAGCAGCTGGCGGCCGTCCACGATGCGCTCATCCGCCATCTCATCAAACTCGAAGATAGGCATCAGCTCCACCGTGTTGACCCCCAGCTCCAGCAGGTAGGGCAGCTTCTCCAACAGGCCCTCAAAGGTACCGGGGTGCTTGACCCCGGAAGAGGCGTGCTGGGTAAAGCCCCGGACGTGGGTCTCGTAGATGATCATGTCCCGGAAGGGAAGGTGGGGATCATGGAAATCCCCCCAGTCGAAGATATCCTCCACCACCCGGGCGTGGTAGGAGCAGCCGGGGGTCTGGTTGCTGCCCCAGATGCTCTGGCCGGTGACCGCCCGGGCGTAGGGGTCCAGCAGGTACTTGGTCTTGTCGAAGAGCAGGCCCCGAGCCGGGTCGTTGGGTCCGTCCATCCGATAGGCGTACTCGATCTCATAGATGTCCAGGTCAAAGACGATCATGGAGAAGGTGTTGCCGATGCGGAAATTTTCCGGGAAGGGCAGGATGGCAAAGGGCTCCTGCTGGGTGCGGCGGAAGAGGCACAGCTCGCAGTAGGTGGCGTTGATGGAGTGGATGGTAAAGCTGACCCCGCCGGGCACCACGTTGGCACCGTTAAGCAGAAAGAGGCCGGGCCGGACCCGGAAGCCGGAGATGGTGTTGGTGGCGGCCAGGGGTTTGGTGGGCAGCAGGGGAGTCGGTTTTGGGACCATGGGATGATCCTCCTTTTAAAAAGGTGGGCGCTGCATGTTGCAGCGCCCACAGCTCTTATTTGGCGTAGTAATTGATGAGGCAGCCCGCCAGGACAATGTCTCTCTCTTCGCGGGTCATGCCGGGAAGATGCAGGACCACTCTGCGCTCCCGGCCGTTCTGGAGCAGCACGGCGGGGATCACGTCGGCCCCGCTGTCCAGGGCGGTGCGCACACCGGGGATGTACAGCTTGTCGCCGGGCTGGATGTTCCAGTCCTTTACGTCCTCGGCGATGAAGGGTAGCATGCCCCAGTTCACCACGTTGGAGCGATAGCGCTTGGTGGCGTACTCGGCGGCCAGGTTGGCCACGCCGCCCAGCACACGCTGGCAGGAGGCGGCCTGCTCACGAGCGGAGCCGTCGCCGGGCTTGAGGGCCATGACCAGGGAGCCCAGACCGGTGTTGGCGGGATCGTGGCCCATCAGGGCCTCCTTCACTTCGGGAGCCTCGGGATTGGTGCGGCGCAGCTTCTCCACTGCCAGGACCTCCTTGGCACGGGGGACATACTGAGGATCCTTCCGGCTCAGGGCGAACTCGGACAGCTTAATGGGGTTGGAGCGGTAGGAGGAGGTCTCGCCGGAGGGGATCAGCTCGTCGGTGGTGGTGACGGGATCGTAGATGGCGGAGCACACGGTGAGCAGCAGGTTGTCAGGCAGAGCCACCTGCTCGGGCCAGTCGGCAATGTTGGGACCAAAAACCAGCTCCTGATCGGGGTCGGCCTTGCCCACGCCGAAATATACCCGGGCCTTGTAGGGGGTGTCGTCATAGGCGAAGGGCTCCACGGCGGGATCCACAGGGGCGTTGGGCAGCTCGTCGGCGCCGGTGAGCACGCCGCCGTTGAGGGCGGTGGCGGCGATGGAACGGGCGTCCATCAGTGCCACGTAGGACACCTGGCCGTCGGAGGGCTTGGAGCCCTCCCGGTTGGGGAAGTTGCGGGTGGAGTGGCGGATGGAGAAGGCCCCGTTGGCGGGCACGTCGCCGGCGCCGAAGCAGGGACCGCAGAAGCAGGAGCGGATGGAGGCGCCCGCCGCCATGAGGGAGGCAATGTAGCCCCGGCGGGTCAGCTCCAGGTTGACGGGCTGGCTGGTGGGGTAGACGGACAGCCAGAAGGCGTCGGAGCCGACGGCGTGGCCGTCCAGCACCTGGGCCGCCCGGACGATATTCTGATAGGTACCGCCGGAGCAGCCGGCGATAACGCCCTGGTCCACCATGAACTTGCCGTCCACGATCTTGTTCAGCAGGGAGGCGGGCTTGCTCTTCAGCTTCAGCTGGTGCATGGTGTCCTCATCCACCTGGTGGAGCAGGTCTTCCATGTTCTCCTTGAACTCCTGGATGGTGTAGGCGTTGGAGGGATGGAAGGGCAGGGCGATCATGGGACGGATCTTGTCCAGTTCCACATGAATGACGCCGTCATAGTAGGCGCCGTCGGCGGGAGCCTGGGGCTTGAACTCGCTGCCGCGGCCCAGCACCGCCAGATGGTCCTTCAGGGTGTCGTCGGCGGGCCACACGGAGGACAGGCAGGTGGTCTCGGTGGTCATGACGTCGATGCCGGAGCGATAGTCCATGGACAGGTTAGCCACGCCGGGGCCGAAGAACTCCATGACAGAGTTCTTGACGGTGCCGTCCTTGAAGGTGGAGCGGATGAGCTCCAGAGCCACGTCCTGGGGACCCACGCCGGGAATGGGAGCGCCGGTGAGGTAGATGGCGATGACCTTGGGATAGGAGATGTTGTAGGTCTTCTGCAGCAGCTGCCGGGCCAGCTCGGGACCGCCCTCGCCGATGGCCATGGTGCCGTAGGCGCCGTAGCGGGTGTGGGAGTCGGAGCCCAGGATCATCTTGCCGGGGGCGGCGTACCGCTCTCTCATGTAGGAGTGGATGACGCTCTGGTGGGCGGGGACGAACTCACCGCCGTACTTCTTGGCGGCGGACAGGCCGAAGACGTGGTCGTCCTCGTTGATGGTGCCGCCCACGGCGCACAGGGAGTTGTGGCAGTTGGTGAGCACATAGGGGAGCGGGAACTCCTTCATACCGGAGGCCCGGGCAGTCTGGATGATGCCAACATAGGTGATGTCATGGGAGGCCATAGCGTCAAACTTGATAGCGAGGCTGTCCATGGAGCCGCTGGTGTTGTGGGCCTCCAGAATGGAATAGGCCATGGTGCCCTTCTTGGCTTCCTCCGGACTGGGCAGACCGGCGGCGGGGCCCTCCTGGGCAGGCAGGAAGGCATTGTTTTTATAGTAGACGCCCTGACGGGTGATGTTCAGCATACGATTCCCTCCGATGCTCTTGAATTATCTTTCATCATACCAACTTTTTTTCCCAAGTGCAAGAGGTTGGAGCACTTTTGCAGAATATCAGGCTAAAGAGGGAAATTTATGTCAACTATTTTATCCTGGATTTCTTGACGGGTCTGGTAAAGATAGGGTAGAATAGGGCGAATGAACACGAGAAAAGACGAGGAGCATGGCATGAAGAGACACTTGACCTGGATCCTGCTGCTGTTGGCCCTGCTTGTGGGCGCATTGCCCGGGGCTGCGGCGGCAGGAACGGAAAAAATGACCGTTATCTTTTATGATGAAGTCAGTCAGAGCTACGGACCGCCCACCGTGACTGACCGGATCAACCTGACCCTGGACGGGGAGCCCCTCATCCCGGAGGATGTGCCCGCCCTGGCCTATTACCCGGCGGGGAGCGTGAACGGCCGCACCCTGGTGCCGGTCCGTCTGATTTCCGAGGCCCTGGACGCCTCGGTGACCTGGGTGCCCGAGACCCGGCAGATCGTTATTCTGCGGGAGGGGAGCACCATCGTCCTCACCGCCGGCAGCGCCACGGCCCTGGTGGACGGCCGGGTGGAAGCCCTGCCGGACGGAGTACCCGCCGGCGGCGTCAAGTGGGAGGGGAAGGAGAGCACCATGGTACCCCTGCGCTTCGTTTCCGAGCAGCTGGGTGCCCAGGTGGAATGGCAGGGCGACACAGCCACGGTAGCCATCACCTCTCCCAAGGAGGAGCCCCAGCAGCCCGAGGTCACGCCTGATCCCACTCAGCCGGAGGACGGAGATCTGGGCTGGATCACTGACCTGGACTTTGACGAGGAGGACCAGACCTTTACCATCACCGCCGACCACACTCCCAAGTACCGCATCGTGGACCTGGGTGACCGGCTAGCCATCGACTTGCTGGGGGCGGTGTATGCCCCGGCGGTGGGGAAGGACCTGGCCCTCCAGGTGGAGAGCGACGCCATTGAGCAGATCCGCTGCTCTCAGCACGGGGACGATTTGGGATATGGCTATCCCCACACCCTGCGGGTGGTGCTGGACCTGGCCTCCGGCGTCAGCTACGCTCAAAATCTGGCGGTGTCCTCCGGCGGCGATCAGGTGCGGGTATCCGTCACTGAGGTGCCGGAGCAGCCGGAGGTGCCGCCCCTGGACCCCAGCAAGATCACCATTGCCATTGACCCCGGCCACGGAGGTAATCAGCCCGGCGCGGTCTATCCCGACGCCGATGGAAATGATGTAAAGGAAAAAGACCTGACCCTTCCCATGTCCCTGATGCTGGCGGATATTCTGGAGGACCGGGGCTATAATGTGGTGCTCACCCGGACGGGGGACGACTCGGTGAGCCTGGCAGACCGGGCCAAGATGGCCAACGCCGCCGGGGCGGAGCTATTTGTCAGCATCCACTGCAACGCCCTGGACCGGACTGACTATGAGGGTATCTTTACCTATTACTATCCCAACAGCACCAGAGGCGAGGCCTTGGCCAAGCAGGTGCAGGCCGGGGTCGTGGAGGCCACCGGCGGCATCGGCCGGGGCACCCCCTCCGCCAACTTCCAGGTGCTCCGGGAGACCACCATGCCCGCTGTGCTGGTGGAGACCGGCTTCATGACCCATCCGGGAGAGTTGGCCCGGCTGTGCGACCCCAACTATCAGCAGAAGATTGCCTTGGGCATTGCCAACGGCATCGACGCCTATCTGAATACCCGGACATAAGAAGAGCCCGCGGCATATGCCGCGGGCTCTTTTTGGTTGCTCAGCCGTGATAGCCCAGGTCCGCCAGCAGGCAGGCCAGCACCTGCATCCGCTCACCCAGCAGGTCGCCGTCCCGAGCCAGAGCGTCCCGGAAGAGGGCAATATCCTCGTCGATGTGGTCGTTGCCGGTGCACACCTCCACCGTCATGGCGTCCCCCTGAAGCCCCACCCGGTCGATCTGGGGCTTCCCCGGGTCGTACAGGGCGGGGTAGCGGTAGCTCTCCTCCCGGATGTAGTGAACCGCCCGACAGGTGAGGATGGCCAGGTCCAGCACCCGGTGGAGGGGGAGCTCCTCCGACTGGCGGGACCACTTCTCGCCGGTGTGCCGCCACACCTTGGCGGAGATATCCACCCGGCCCCGGTCGTTCCACTGGGCCAGACCCAGGCTCAGACCCTGGGCATCGGTGTCGTAAGCATAGCGGCCGTCGATGTTGGCGTAGTCTTCCGCCACGATGACCGGCTTATGCTTAAGGTTCGTTGGGATCTGCATAGTAGCCTCCTGAATCTTAGTGATTTACTAAATTACTAAATGAGTAAAAGAAGCATACCACAAGAAGGGCGCGCCGTCAAGTGTTGAAAAAACGAGGGATACCGCTCCAAGCGGTATCCCTCGTTCTCATAAGTAGATTAATCCTTGTGGTCCTCCACGATCTCGCCGCTGCGGAAGGCCTGAACCAGGGCCATCAGGTCGTCGATCTGCTCCTGGAGCTGGCGGCCCACGTCGGTACCAGCAATCTTCAGCCGGGATTCCAGCCGCTCGAACACAACAGAAGAGGAGGCGATGTCCTGATTCTCCCGGATGGCGTTGGCCCGACCCACGAAGGGCTCATGGGACACCAGCCGGAAGCAGGAGGAGTTGTAGATCAGGGTGTAGCCGGCGATGCCGGTGGTCTTCTGGTAGGCTTTGCAGAAGCCGCCGTCGATGACCAGCAGCTTGCCGCCTGCCTTCATGGGGCTCTCGCCCTTCTTGGATTTCACCGGGATATGGCCGTTGATGATGTGGCAGTGGGGACCCTCCAGACCGAACTGCTTGAGGAGGAATTCGCACACCGCCGGGTCATTGTAGAGCTGATAGTAGGCGTTCTTGGGCTCGGTCCAGGTGGACTCGTCCAGAATGAGCCGCCGCTCGAAGGTGGTCATCCGGTCCCGGCCGAAGATGGGGCTGTTGCGGCCCGCCCACAGGAACCAGAGGAAGTCCATGCCGAACTCCCGCTCCGCGGTGCCCGGCTTGCTGTAGTAGGCCCGGCGGGCGTTGGTGTCGGCGTAGTCCAGGAACTCCTTGCCGGAGAGGGTCACGCCGCCGATGGTGAAGGACTGGAGCTGACCGTCCTCCGTCATGGGGATGCAGCCGTGGAAGAGCAGGTTGCCGTTGTAGACCTTGTACAGGCTGCCCTTGGAGTAGAGGAAGCGGACGTGGCGCTGGAGCTTCTCGCTGTGGACGAAGGAGCTGGTCAGCTGGTTGATGAGGCTGCTCTCCTCCTCTGTGAGGGTGTAGGGGTCGTTGGGGTCCACGGTGGGGAAGTCGGTGTCTTCCAGAGGATAGGTGACGCCGCCCAGGGTGATGCACTTGTTTTCGTAGTCGATCTTGTCCAGCAGCAGCCGGTCTGCCATGCCAAAGCAGGGGTTGCGCAGCAGCTTCTGACCCTCCAGCTTGAAGAGGATGATGGTAATGGCCTTGTGCATCCGGGCGGAGAGCAGCTTGTCTTTCTCAGTGTAGTGGGCGGCATCCTCGTTGGTGAGTTTGACCTCGAACTTGTGGACGTCACAGTCCTTGTACACCTCATTGGCGAACACCGATAGGGGCCGCAGGGAGATGCCGTAGCCGGTCTCGATGACCTCCAGGTTGTTGTAGCGCAGGGAGTTGGCCAGCACGGTGGCCACCAGGGTACGGGAGCCGGAGGCGGCGCCCATCCACAGCACGTCGTGGTTGCCCCACTGGATATCCACACTGTGATAGTTCATCAGGGAGTCCAGAATGATGTCCGCCCGGGGGCCGCGGTCGAAGATGTCGCCCACCAGGTGGAGGTGATCCACCGCCAGGCGCTTGATGAGCTCGCACAGCTGCACCAGGAAGTTGGAGGCCCGGTCGATGTCGATGATGGTGGAGATGATGTTTTCGTAGTAGTCCCGCTTGTCCTTGTCCTCGTAGTGGGTATGGATCATTTCATCGATGATGTAGGCATACTCCGGGGGCATGGCCTTACGGACCTTGGAGCGGGTGTACTTGGAGCTGACCAGCCGGCACATCTCAATGAGCCGGTGGAAGGTGATGCGGTACCACTCCCGCATGTCGGGGGTCTCCCGCTCGATCTCCTCCAGCTTCTCCTGGGGGTAGTAGATGAGGGTGGCCAGCTGGTCCAAGTCGGCCTTGGACACGGTGGTGGCAAACAGGGTATCCAGCTTTTCACGCACCACACCGGAGGCCGAGTTCAGAATGTGAAGGAAGGCCTCATACTCCCCGTGGACGTCGGAGATAAAGTGCTCCGTGCCCTTGGGCAGGTTCTGGATGGCATGAAGGTTGATGATCTCCGTACTGGCGGCCTGGACGTTGGGGTACTGCCGGGCCAGCATTTTCAGGTAGTGCAGGTTTTCCGGGCGATATGCTTTCTTACCTTCCATGGGGAGGGCCTCCTTTTGGGTTTCGTTGGTAACATTATCCCACGATGTGGGTCCGGTTGCAAGTAAAATCCCGGTGAGAAAGAGACTTGACAGTGGAGCGGAAGAGCATATAATTGATATATCAATGATTGACATGTCAATTTGGAGGTGGGATGGATGGAGAAGACCTTTCATATGCTGCTCTACCGGGCCTTCCACGCCCAGCGGGGCGCCCTGCGCCCCTGCCTGTCGGAGGTGGGCCTGGGCACGGGACAGCCCAAGCTGCTGGGCTATCTCAGCCGCAACGGTCCCAGCTGCCAGCGCCAGCTGGCCGATTACTTTGAGATCGACCCGGCGGCGGTGTGCCGCATGCTGGACAGCCTGCAAAAGGGGGGCTTTGTGACCCGCTGCGGGGACGGACAGGACAAGCGCCGGGGCCGGGTGGAGATCACACCGGCGGGGCAGGCGGCCTACGACGCCTGGGAGAGCTGCTGCCGGGGAATGGAGGAGCGGATGCTGGAGGGCTTTACGCCGGAGGAGCGGGAGCGGTTTGCCGACTACCTGGGCCGGGCCTACCGCAATCTCAAGGCGGAAAAGGAGGGACAGCCATGAAGGAACTGAAGCGGCTGCTGTCCTACCTGGGGCCCTACCGGCGGGATCTGCTCATCGGAGCCCTTCTGGTGCTGGTGGAGACCGCCTTTGAGCTGGTGATCCCGGTGCTGATGGCCGACCTCATCGACGTGGGCGTAGAGGGCCGGGATCTGCATTACATCGTGGTCAAGGGCGTCCAGATGGGTGTGTGCGCCCTGCTGGCTCTGATCACCGGCCTGCTGTACGCCCGGTTTGCCGCCCGGGCGGCCTACGGCTGGGGCGCCCGTATCCGGGAGGCCCAGTATGAGCGGGTCCAGGACTATGCCTTCTCCAACCTGGACCGGTTTGAGAGTTCCTCCCTGGTCACCCGGCTGACCAGCGACGTGACGGTGCTCCAGAACGCCATCAACGGCGTCCTGCGGCCCCTGGTGCGCAGCCCGGTGATGCTGGTGATGGGCCTGGGCCTGTCCTTCTGGATGAATGCCCGGCTGGCCCTCATTTTCGTGGTGACCGCGCCCATTCTGGGCCTGATTCTCTTCCTGGTGGTGCGCAAGGTGGCCCCCATGTATGGACGGCTCCAGAAGTCCGTGGATAAGGTCAACAATGTGGTGCAGGAGGGCCTGACCGCCATCCGGGCGGTGAAGGCTTTTGTCCGGGGAGAGTACGAGGAGGAGAAATTCCGGGAGGTCAATGAGGAGCTGATGGCTACCAGCCAGCGGACCTTCCATTTCGCGGTGCTCAATCTACCCGCCTTCCAGTTTACCATGTACACCGCTGTGGTGCTGATCCTGTGGTTTGGCGGCGGCATGATCCTCAGCGGCGGCCTTCAGGTGGGAGAGCTGACCGGCTTCCTCAGTTATGTGCTCCAGGTTATGAATTCCTTTATGATGATCTCCAACGTGTTCCTGCTGCTCACCCGGTCCCTGGCCAGCGCCCACCGCATTGCCGAGGTGCTGGACGAGGAGCCCGCCCTTACCTCGCCGAAGGAGCCGGTGGGGGAGGTGCCCGACGGCAGTGTGGCCTTTGAGAACGTGTCCTTCAAGTACCATGCCGACGCCAAGGAGTATGCGCTGTCCGGGGTGAACCTGAACATCAAAGCGGGGCAGACGGTAGGCATCTTGGGCGGCACCGGCTCCGCCAAGACCACCCTGGTCCAGCTCATTCCCCGCCTGTATGACGCTACCGAGGGCGTGGTAAAGGTAGGGGGAAACGATGTAAAGGACTATGACCTGACAACCCTGCGGGATGCGGTGGGTATCGTGCTCCAGAAGAACGTGCTCTTTTCGGGCACCGTCCGGGAGAACCTCCAGTGGGGAGCGCCGGACGCCGATGACGAGACGCTGTGGGCAGCCTGCCGGGCGGCCTGTGCCGATGAGTTTTTGGAGCGGATGCCCAACGGCTTGGATACCGATTTGGGTCAGGGGGGCGTCAATGTCTCCGGCGGGCAGAAGCAGCGGCTGTGCATTGCCCGGGCGCTGCTGAAGCATCCCAAGATCCTGATTTTTGACGACTCCACCTCGGCGGTGGACACCGCCACCGAGGGCAAGATCCGGAGCGCGCTGGCCGGACTCACCGGCGTGACCAAAATCATCATTGCCCAGCGGATCACCTCGGTGATGCATACCGACCTTATTGTGATCCTGGAAGACGGCAGAATCCACGCCGCCGGTACCCATCAGGAGCTGCTGGATCACGATCCCATCTACCAGGAGATCTATGCGTCCCAGATGAAAGGAGGGGAGGAACATGGCTAGACAGCTCAGCGCCAAGAAGCCCAAGCATCTGGGCTATACCCTGCGCACCCTCCTGTCCTACATGGGGCGGCACAAATTCCTGCTGCTGGTGGTGGCGGTGCTGGTCACCATCAGCGCCCTGGCCAATCTTTTGGGCACCTATATGATCCGGCCGGTGGTCAATAATCTGGCCACTGGGGGAGTGGAGGCCCTGCTGCGGGGCGTGATCCTCACCGCCTTCATCTATCTGGCGGGGGCGCTTGCGGCCTGGGGCTACACCCAGACCATGGTGAAGGCGGCTCAGAAGGTGCTCTATGACATCCGGCGGGATCTGTTTGCCCACCTTCAGAAGCTGCCCCTCCGCTTCTTCGATACCCGCCGACACGGCGACGTGATGAGCTACTTCACCAACGATGTGGACACCATCTCCGACGCCCTCAACAATAGCTTCGCCATGGTAATCCAGAGCTTTATCCAGGTGGTAGGTACTCTGACTATGCTGTTTATCCTCAACTGGCGGCTTACCCTGGTGGTGGCGGTGTGTTACGTGGTCATGTTCCTCTATATCCGGTTCAGCGGAAAGCGGAGTAAGGCCTACTACAACAAGCAGCAGGCCGCCCTGGGTGACCTGGACGGCTACATCGAAGAGATGGTGGCGGGCCAGAAGGTGGTCAAGGTCTTTAACCACGAAACGGCCAACCTGCGGATCTTTCGGGAGAAGAACGAGGCCCTCCGCAAGGCGGGCACCGGCGCGCAGGGGTATGCCGCCACCATGATCCCGGCGGTGGTGAGCATCTCCTATATCAACTATGCCATCGTGGCCGCTTTGGGCGGCTATATGGCCATGGCCGGCATGACCGACGTGGGCAGCCTGGCCAGCTATCTGGTCTTTGTGCGGCAGGCTGCCATGCCCATCAACCAATTTACCCAGCAGACCAACTTCCTGCTGGCCGCCCTGGCAGGCGCCGAGCGGGTCTTTGAGGCCATGGATCAGCCGCCCGAGGTGGACGAGGGCACCGTGCGGCTGGAGAAGGCGGATGGAAGCTGGGTGTGGCGCAAGCCGGACGGCTCCGGGGTACCCCTGCGGGGGGACGTCCGCTTTGAGCATGTTACCTTCGGCTATGACGACGGCCACCCCATTCTGAAGGATATCAGCCTCTTTGCAAAGCCCGGCCAGAAGATCGCCTTTGTGGGCTCTACCGGCGCGGGCAAGACCACCATTACCAACCTGATCAACCGGTTTTACGACGTGCAGAAGGGAACGGTGACCTACGACGGCATCGACGTCAAGGACATCAAAAAGGACGACCTGCGCCGCTCCCTGGGCATGGTACTTCAGGATACCCACCTGTTTACCGGCACCATTGCCGACAACATCCGCTTCGGCAAGCTGGATGCCACCATGGAGGAGGTAGAGCAGGCGGCCAAGATCGCCAACGCCGATTCCTTTATCCGCCGCCTGCCCCAGGGGTATGACACCATGGTGACAGCCGACGGCGCCAACCTGTCTCAGGGCCAGCGGCAGCTGCTGGCCATTGCCCGGGCGGCGGTGGCCGATCCGCCGGTGCTTATTCTGGACGAGGCTACCTCCTCCATTGACACCCGTACCGAGGCCCTTATTGAGAAGGGCATGGACCAGCTGATGGAGGGCCGGACGGTATTTGTCATCGCACATCGGCTGTCCACCGTCCGCAACGCCGACGCCATTATGGTGCTGGAACAGGGCCAGATCGTGGAGCGGGGCAGTCACGACGACCTGCTGGCTCAGCAGGGAGAGTACTACCAGCTGTACCACGGCATGTTTGAGTTGAGTTAAATAGGTATAAAAAAAGGACGCCCGCAGGCGTCCTTTTTTTAGGTTCGATTAGAACAGGTGAATGGTGGTGATCAGGCCGGAGAACACGATGGAAACGGTGGAGCACAGCTTGATCAGGATGTTCAGAGAGGGGCCGGAGGTGTCCTTGAAGGGATCGCCCACGGTGTCGCCGATCACGGCGGCCTTGTGGCAGTCGGAACCCTTGCCGCCGTGATGGCCGGCCTCAATGTACTTCTTGGCGTTGTCCCAAGCGCCGCCGGCGTTGGACATGAACACAGCCACCACAAAGCCGGTGACGGTGACGCCGCCCAGCAGGCCCACAACGGCCTCAGCGCCCAGGATCAGGCCCACGATAACGGGAACGATGATGGCCAGCAGGGAGGGGATGACCATCTCATGCAGAGCGCCCTTGGTGCACAGGTCCACGCAGGAAGCATAGTCGGGATCAGCCTTGCCTTCCATGATGCCGGAGATCTCGCGGAACTGACGGCGGACCTCCACCACGATGGACTGGGCGGCGCGCTGCACACCGCTCATGGTGAGGGCAGCGAAGATGAAGGTGAGCATGGCGCCCACGAACAGACCCACCAGCACGGCGGGGTTGGTGAGGGACAGGTCCATGGCGTGGTCCAGCTTGCCCTTGACCACGTCCACGTAGGAGACCAGCAGAGCCAGAGCGGTCAGAGCAGCGGAGCCGATGGCGAAGCCCTTACCGGTAGCAGCGGTGGTGTTGCCCAGGGAGTCCAGGGCGTCGGTGCGATTGCGGACCTCCTCGCCCAGGCCGCTCATCTCGGCGATGCCGCCGGCGTTGTCGGCCACGGGGCCGTAAGCGTCGGTAGCCAGGGTGATGCCCAGGGTGGACAGCATGCCCACGGCGGCGATGCCGATGCCGTACAGGCCCTTGGAGAAGAGCAGCTCATAGTCGGCACCGCCGGTGGTCAGGGAGCCGCCGGCAGCCAGGAAGGAGACGATGATGGCGATGCCGATGATGATGATGGGAGCGGCAGTGGACAGCATACCCAGAGAGATACCGCCGATGATGGTGGTAGCAGCGCCGGTCTCGGTGGAGTCGGCCAGGTTCTGAGTGGGCTTATAGGTGTCGGAGGTGTAGTACTCGGTGAAGTAGCCGATGGCGCAGCCGGCGACCAGACCAGCCAGGATGGCGATGTAGGGACCCCAGGAACCCATGATGTAGTAGGTCACAGGGGCAGCAATGATGGCGGCCAGAACGGCGGCGGTGTAGGTGCCCTTACGCAGGGTGGCCAGCAGGGACTTCTGAGTGGCGTCCTCCTTAGTGCGGATCAGGAAGCTGCCCAGCACGGAGCAGATAACGCCCACAACAGCGATGACCAGGGGAAGCAGCATGGCGTTCCAGACCTTGCCCTCAGCAGAGTAAGCAGCAGCGCCCAGAGCGAAGGTAGCCAGGATGGAGCCAACGTAGGACTCGTACAGGTCGGCGCCCATGCCGGCCACGTCGCCCACGTTGTCGCCCACGTTGTCGGCGATGGTGGCGGGGTTGCGGGGGTCATCCTCGGGGATACCGGCCTCAACCTTACCCACCAGGTCAGCGCCCACGTCGGCGGCCTTGGTGAAGATACCGCCGCCCACACGGCCGAACAGAGCCATGAAGGAGGCGCCCATGCCGAACATAACCATGGTCTGAGCGATCTGAGCGCCGTCGAAGCCGGCGATGTACTTCAGGATGTGGAACCAGATGGACACGTCCAGCAGGCCCAGGCCAACCACGGTGAAGCCCATGACGGCGCCGGAGGAGAAGGCCACGTTCAGACCGCGGTTCAGGCTCTCATGAGCAGCGTTGGCGGTACGGGCGTTGGCGGAAGTGGCGATCTTCATGCCGACGAAGCCGGCCAGACCGGAATAGATGCCGCCGGTGAGGAAGGCGAAGGGGATAAACCAGTTATCCAGCATATTCTGCCAGGCCAGAACCAGCAGGATCACGAAGACAATAATAAAGATCTTCGCGACGGTGGTATACTGACGCTTAAGGTAAGCGTTAGCGCCTTTGCGAATGGATGCAGCGAGCTTTTGCATCAGTTCGGTGCCCTCAGAGAACTTTAGCACCTTTCTTGCTTGGGTTACGGCGAAGATAAGCGCGATTAAAGCGCCTACTAGACCGACCCAAAAGAGGTTTTCGATCATCTTACCCAACTCCTTTATTTCGGAAAGTCCTTGCAGCGTAAGGCTTTCCGGTTTTACAGACATCCCTATAATACCTCAAAATACATCCGCTTGGCAAGAGTATTCAAAAAAGAAAGCGTCAAATCCGTGGATTTGACGCTTTGGACAAAAACGAATGGCCAGTTCAAGAACGTTTCCATGCATTTCCGCTAAAGAGCACTAAAATGGGCAGAACTTCCAGCCGTCCGATAATCATACACAGGGAGAGGACTAGCTTGGAAAAGCCGGAAAAGAGGGCGTAGTTGCCCATGGGGCCCACCAGTTCCAGGCCGGGGCCGATGTTGCCGATGCAGGAGACCACAGCGGTAAAGGTGGTGCCGAAGGAGTAGTTGTCGAGGGAAACCAGCAGGGTGGCCCCCAGCGTGATGAGGATGTAGGCGGAGAAGAAGATATGCACGGAACGCAGACCGCTCTCATCCACCACGCGGCCATCCAGCTTGACCACGTTGACCGCTCTGGGATGAATGACCTGCCGGATCTCCCGCTTGATGCACCGGCCCAGCAGCAGTACACGGGAGCACTTGATGGCGCCGCCGGTAGAGCCGGCACAGGCGCCGATGAACATAAGCAGCACCAGCAATATTCTGGAGAACTCCGGCCACAGGTTAAAGTCGGTACTGGCAAAGCCGGTAGTAGAGATGATGGAGCCCACCTGGAAGGCGGCGTGGCGGATGGACTCGCCGCCGGTGGGATAGAGATCCCAGATGTTGATGGAGATCAAAACGATGCTGGCGAAGACGATAATGAGGAAGAAGCGCAGCTCGTCGCTTTTAAGTACCTGCTTAACCTTGCCGCACAGCAGCAAAAAGTACAGGGAGAAGTTTACCGAGAACAGCAGCATGAAGATGGTGATGATGATCTCGATGGCGGGACTGCCATAGGCCGCAATAGAGAGGTTGCGGGTGGAGAAGCCGCCGGTACCGGCAGTGGCGAAGGAGTGGACGATGCTGTCGTACCAGGGCATGCCGGCAATGCGCAGGATAATGACCTCGATGGCGGTGAGGGCGCAATAGATCCCGTACAGGATCTTGGAGGACTGGCTGCTCTTGGGTACCAGCTTGCTGACCACCGGGCCTGGGCTCTCCGCCTTCATCAGGTGGAGGGTGCGGGCGCCCAGACTGGGCAGCAGAGCGATGGTGAGGATGAGCACACCCATACCGCCCAGCCAGTGGATGAAGGAGCGCCAGAACAGGATGCCCCGGGGCAGGGGCTCCACCGCCGTCAGAATAGAGGCACCAGTGGTGGTGAAGCCGGAAACCGCCTCAAAGAAGCAGTCGATGTAGGAATTGAAGTAGCCGCTAAAGAAGAAGGGAAGCGCGCCGAAGGCGCCCATCAGCAGCCAGATCAGGGCTACGGAGAAGAAACCCTCCCGGGGGAAGAAGTGGTCGTTGCTGGGCATGAGGGAGAGCAGAAAGCCGATGATCATCACCAGCGGAATGGTGTAGAGGAAGGGGGTGGGGTCCTCCTGGTAGATCAGGCTCACCAGCAGGGGGATCAGCATGGACACGGCCTCCACCATCAGGGCCTTGCCTGTGACCTTGAATACCAGTCTGAAGTTCATTGCGCAGCCCCCAGATCCAGCAGAGAATCCTCATAGATGTCATTCAGATCCAGAATGCCGTGGTTGCGGGAGATGAGAATGACGGTATCGCCGGAGGTAATAGAGGTGGAGCCGTCGGGAATAACGATTTGTCCATTGTGGACCAGTACGGCGATGAGGATGCCCTTTTTCAGCCGCAGATCCTTCAGGGGGATACCCTGGTTGTGGGTGGTTTCGTTGGCGATAAACTCCAGCGCCTCGGCGTGGCCGTCACAGATCTTATAAAGGGCGTTCATGACACTGCCCTTGGAGTTCTGCATGCCGCGGACCACCTGGAGGATCTGGCTGGCGGTGATGAGCTTGGGGGAGATAACGCTGTCCAGACCGGCGGCGTGGGCGATGCCGGTGTAATTCTGCCGGTTGGACTTGGCAACCACCTTTTTCACCCCCTGCTGCATGGCGTACAGGGAGATGAGAATGTTGTCCTCATCCCGGTCGGTGAGAGCGATAAAGGCGTCGGAGGCGCTGGCGTTCTCCTCCTCCAGCAGCTCCTGGTCAGTGCCGTCGCCCTGGATGATGAGGGCGTGAGGCAGCATATCGCTGAGGAGACGGCAGCGCTCCAGGTTGCGCTCCACGACCTTGACCTGCATGCCCAGCTTAAGGAGGATGGAGGTCAGATAGTGGGCGACCCGCCCGCCGCCGATGATAAAGGCGGAGTGGAGCTTGGGGGTGTGCCGGCCCAGCAGACGGAAGAAGGAGGTCAGACCGGAGGGCTGGCCCACCAGATAAAGCCGGTCACCTACCCGGGGCACAAAGGAGCCGTCGGGAATGATGACCTCGCCGTCCTCCCGTTCCACTGCGCACACCAGCATGGCCAGTTCCCGGATCTTGCCGGTCTGGGCAGACAGGGGCTGACCCGCCAGGAAGTCGCCCTCCCGCACCCGGAAGCTGATCAATTCCACCCGGCCCCGGCAGAAGGTCTCGATGTTGGCGGCGTTGGGGAAGCGCAGTAGCCGGGAGATCTCCACGGCGGTGGCATTCTCCGGGTTGATGGCCATGTCGATGCCCAGTTCTTCTTTCATGCTGGCCAGCTCCATGGCGTATTCCACGTTTCGTACCCGGGCAATGGTGAATTTGGTGCCCAGACGCTTGGCGGTCAGGCAGCACACCATGTTCACCTCGTCCAGGCTGGTAGCCGCGATCAGTACATCCGCAGAACTGGCCCCGGCTTCCTTCAATGCGGAGAGAGAGGCACCGTTGCCCTTGACACACATCACGTCCAGGGACTCGGAGGCCCGGCGCAGCGCGTCGTCGTTGGTGTCGATCACGGTGACGTTATGCTCCTCCTGAGAGAGGTGTTCCGCCAGGGTAAAGCCCACTTTTCCGTCTCCCACGATGATGATTTTCAAACTGCACTCATCCTTTCGGGATATCACTGTATCCGCGTACGATCGTGCCCGCAGGGAGAGGCGATCCCCACACACCAGAAAGCTTGTCCTGCAGGTTCACTTCGATTATAAAGCCCATCTTAACGCAATCTGTTCTCGGATGCAAGCACTCTTTCACAAATCGCGGACCAAACAAAAAATCCTGCCGGCATAGGCCGGCAGGATAGGGAAGAGCAGAATGATCAGACCGTCCACTCGCTGTGGATCATGCCCACCAGATACCAGTCGTTGTTCCACACCTCAAACACCAGCTTGAGGGAGCACCAGTCAAAGCCCTCCCGGGCAGGATCAATACCGGGGAAGTGGTACTCCACAAAGCGGCCGTTTTCATAGGCGGCCTCCACATTTTCCAGAGCGTTGCCGCTGATGAGAATGGTGTCGATGCCCACCTGGGGAGCCTCGGTGTAGTCTACATTAAATACATAACGGTCAAAGTACTCCTGACCGGTGCAGCGGATGGGTTCGCCGGAGCCGTCATAGAGGCCCCAGGTGTAGACCTCGTCATCGGTGGACAGACGGGCCACTTCGGCCTGGGTGAGCACATTGTCACAGGCAGGGTCCACAGTGGAGTAGGGAGTCAGGGTGACGCCCAGCTCCGGGTGGACCAGTCGGGACAGAGCGGCATAGTTTTTCTCTTTCAGCGCCTCCAGAACCTGACCGGCCCGGTCCAGCAGAGGAGTGTTATCCTCGGTGTCCAGCGGCTCCTCCACTGGAGAGGTGGAAGCTCCGTACCGATTGTTGGTGAGAAGTCCGGGGGAGACAGCAGGGGAGATAGCGGAGGCGTTGGTTTGTGCAACGGGAAGAAATCCGCTGCCCACCAGCCAGCCCAGCAGCAGTCCGCATACCAGGGCCAGGGAGGACATGACAACCGCTCGCTTCATCGCTTGCGTTCTCCTTTCTCACAGATGTACCCTGCCAGACAAAATAAGGATGCCTGTTGGGCCAGGAATATTTTAAATCGGTTGCCTGAAAAAAGCAACAACAAATCGTTACAAAATGAGCAGCGGTTTGTGCACCTTGTAAACGGGAGAAAAAACTGTTATAATAACTGTGTTACTGCCCGGCCTGCCGGGCTCTTTCTGATTCCCAAGGAGGTACATCGCAATGCATGAGCATGAGCTGCAATTTCATATTAAATGTAAGGCCGGAGACGTAGGACGCTACTGCTTCCTGCCCGGCGATCCCGGCCGCTGCGAGAAAATCGCGGCCTATTTTGACAACCCGGTGAAGATCGGCTCCAACCGGGAGTACACCATCTACACCGGAACCCTGCTGGGGGAGAAGGTGAGTGTGTGCTCCACCGGTATCGGCGGCCCTTCCGCCGTGATCGCCATGGAGGAGCTCCACAACATCGGGGCGGATACCTTTATCCGGGTAGGCACCTGCGGCGGCATCGCCCTGCCGGTCAAGAGCGACGATGTGGTCATCGCCACCGGCGCGGTCCGCCATGAGGGTACCAGCCGGGAGTATGCGCCCATCGAGTTCCCCGCCGTGTCCGACTATGAGGTGCAGACCGCCCTGGTGGAGGCCGCCAAGGCACTGGGTAAGCCCTGGCATGCTGGTGTGGTCCAGTGCAAGGACTCCTTCTACGGCCAGCACAGCCCCGCCCGGATGCCGGTGGCTCAGGAGCTGCTCTACAAGTGGGAGGCCTGGAAGCGGCTTGGCGTGCTGGCCTCCGAGATGGAGTCGGCGGCTCTGTTCTGCTGCGCCGCCGCCCTGGGCGTGCGCTGCGGCTCCTGCTTCCATGTGATCTGGAACCAGGAGCGGGAGGCCGCCGGGCTGGATCAGGCCGAGAGCCACGACCTCTCCGCCGCCCTGGAGGTGGGCATCGAGGCGGTCAAGCGGCTCATTGTGGCCGACCGGGAAAAGCAGTAAATCAAGTGCCTTCAAAGGCCCGCCGCGTGCTGCGGCGGGCCTTTTTGCGCCTTTTTGCGGAAGGGACAAACCAAGGAAACGAGAAGATTTAAGGTTCATTTAAGGTATAAAAAGAGGGTGACAGAATGAAAGCTTGACTTTCCACGGGGTTTTGTGAATGTTGTGCATTGACAACTGTTAGCAGACAAACTAAACTGAATATAGTACGAGAAAAGGAGATGACGGAATGCGGCAGGAGCGCCACGTGGGCTACGAGATCAAAGCCCTGTCCAATCTGCTGCGGCGCAAAGTGCTGGAGACCACCTGCTCCAACGGTGGGGATGACTTTACCGAGATGCAGGTGAAGTTATTGGGCTTTTTGTGCCACAATCGGGACCAGGAGGTATGCCAGAAGGACATTGAAGAGGCCTTCTACATCCGCCGGTCCACTGCTTCCCGTCTGCTCAAGCGACTGGAGGCCCAGGGGTATGTGGTCCGTCAGTCGGTGGAGCGGGACGCCCGGCTCAAGCGGGTGACCACCACTCCCAAGGCAGACGCCCTTCATCAGAAGGTGATGGACCAGATCAGCAGCGTGGAAAATCAGCTGACCCGCGGCATCAGTCAGGCGGAGGTGGAGCAATTTCTCAGCACCGTGGAAAAATTAAAGCAGAATCTGATGTAAGCCGTCCCCCGGACGGCTTATAAAACGCCCAAACAGTCGGTGCAGTTTGGGCACAGCGAATCCAAAGGAGGGAACCCTATGAAGAAAAAGCGCAGCCTGATCAGCTGCATTCAGGAGTTCAAGCGGGATACCATCCTCACGCCCATCTTTGTGATCGGCGAGGTGGCCTTTGATGTATTTATCCCCATGATGACCGGCAAGCTGCTGGACGAGGGCGTCAAGGCGGGCAACATGAGCCGCATTTTCCAGTACGGTATTCTGGTAGTGGTCATGGCCCTGATGGCACTGCTGCTGGGTGCACTGTCCGGCCGGTTTGCCGCCCGGGCATCTACCGGCTTCTCCCGCAACCTGCGCCGGGAGATGTACCGCAACGTGCAGAAGTTTTCCTTTGCCAACATTGATAAATTTTCCACCGGCGGTATCATCACCCGCCTGACCACCGACGTGACCAACGTGCAGATGGCCTTCATGATGATTATCCGCATTGCGGTGCGCTGCCCCATCATGCTCATCTGCGCTTGGGGCCTGACCTTCTCCATCAACCCCAAGCTGGCGCTCATCTTCCTGATTGTCATTCCCGTCCTGGCGGTGGGCCTGCTGGTCATCATGAAGTCCGCCCATCCTCTTTTTGAGCGGGTGTTCAAGAAGTACGACTGGCTGAACAACGTGGTACAGGAGAACCTGCTGGGCATCCGGGTGGTCAAGTCCTTTGTGCGGGAGGACCACGAGCGGGAGAAGTTCGGCAAGGTGTCCAACGAGATCTATATGGACTTCACCAAGGCGGAGAAGATCCTCTCCTTCAATATGCCCCTGATGCAGCTGTGTGTCTACGGCTGTATGCTCACCGTGTCCTGGCTGGGCGCCAACCTGGTGGTGGGCGGCCAGCTGACCACCGGTCAGCTCACCAGCATGTTCAGCTATATCATGATGATCCTCATGAGCCTGATGATGCTGTCCATGGTGCTGGTGCAGATCGTGCTGGCCCGGGCCTCCGCCGAGCGCATCGTGGAGCTGCTCAACGAGGAGAGCGACCTGAAGAACGGCCCCGATCCCGTGAAAGAGGTGAAGGACGGCTCCGTGGTCTTTGAGAACGTGGGCTTCAGCTATGCCCGGGACCCGGAGAAGGAGTGCCTGAAGGGGGTAGATCTCACCATCCGCTCCGGCGAGACGGTGGGCATTCTGGGCGGCACCGGCACCTCCAAGACCACCCTGGTCCAGCTCATCCCCCGTCTGTACGACGCCACCGAGGGCCGGGTGCTGGTGGGCGGCGTGGACGTGCGGGACTACGACATGGAGGCCCTGCGGGAGCAGGTGGCCATGGTGCTCCAGAAGAACGTGCTCTTCTCCGGCACCATCAAGGAGAACCTGCGCTGGGGCAACAAGGAGGCCACCGACGAGGAGCTGGTCCGGGCCTGCGAGCTGGCCCAGGCCGACGGCTTCATCCGGGAGTTCCCCGACCAGTACGATACCCACATCGAGCAGGGGGGCTCCAACGTGTCCGGCGGCCAGAAGCAGCGGCTGTGCATCGCCCGGGCCCTGCTGAAAAAGCCCAGGATCCTGATCCTGGATGACTCCACCTCCGCCGTGGATACCAAGACCGACGCCCTCATCCGCAAGGCCTTCCGGGAGGAGATCCCGGACACCACCAAGTTTATTATCGCCCAGCGCATCTCCTCCATTGAGGACGCCGACCAGATCCTGGTGATGGACGGCGGCAGAGTGGCCGCCATGGGCACCCACGAGGAGCTGCTCGGCAGCTGCGATATCTACCGCGAGATCTACGAATCCCAGACGAAAGGAGGCGGCGAGGATGAAGCCTGACCACGCCCGGCCGTCTGTCAAGAAGTCCCAGACTATCCGCCGCCTGCTGCGCTATGTGGGCCGGGGCTACGCCGTCAAATTCGTGCTGGTGCTGATCTGTATCATGGTCAGCGCCATCGCCTCGGTGTCCGCCGCCCTCTTTCTGGGCTCCCTCATCGACGACTATATCACGCCCCTGCTGGCCATGGACAACCCGGTGTTTGACGGGCTGATCCACGCCCTCATCCTGATGGGCTGCCTGTACCTCACTGGCGCCCTGTGCGCCCTGGCCTATAACCGGCTGATGGTCACCATCTCCCAGGGGGTGCAGAAGAAGATCCGGGACGACCTGTTCAGCCACATGCAGTCCCTGCCCATCAAATACTTCGACACCCATGCCCACGGCGATATCATGAGCATCTACACCAACGACGTGGACACCCTGCGGCAGATGCTGTCCCAGAGCATCCCCCAGGTCATCAACTCCATGATGATGATCGTGGTGGCCCTGATCGGCATGCTGACCACGGATCTGCTGCTCACCGGCGTGGTCATCCTGTGCGTGGCCGCCATGCTGGGCGTCACCCGCTTTCTGGCGGGGCGGAGCGGCCGCCACTTTGTCCGCCAGCAGGTGAAGCTGGGCGATCTGAACGGCTATATCGAGGAGATGATCAACGGCCAGAAGGTAGTCAAGGTCTTCTGCCACGAGGAGGAGGCCCAGGAGGGCTTTGACGCGGTGAACGACGCCCTCTTCGAGAGCGCCGACAAGGCCAACAAGTACGCCAACATCCTCATGCCTATCCTCATCAACATCGGCAACATCCAGTATGTCATCATCGCCATGGCCGGCGGCGCCCTGGCCCTCAGCGGCATCGGCTCGGGCATCACCCTGGGCGTGATCGCCACCTTCCTGCAGCTGTCCAAGAGCCTGTCCAACCCTATCAGCCAGATCTCCCAGCAGCTCAACTCGGTGGTCATGGCTCTGGCCGGCGCCCAGCGTATCTTCGACCTGATGGATGAGCCTGCCGAGGAGGACCACGGCACCGTCACGCTGGTGAATGTGGCCTTCGATCAGGACGACAAGCTGTATGAGACTAAGGAGCACACCAACCTGTGGGCCTGGAAGGTCCCTCAGGAGGACGGCAGCTACAAATACACCAAGCTGGCCGGCGACGTGCGCTTCGACCACGTGGACTTCGCCTACGAGGAGGGCAAGACCATCCTCCACGACATCAGCCTCTTCGCCAAGCCCGGCCAGAAGCTGGCCTTCGTGGGTGCCACCGGCGCGGGCAAGACCACCATTACCAACCTGATCAACCGGTTCTACGACATCGCTGACGGCAAGATCCACTACGACGGCATCTCCATCAACGACATCAAGAAGACCGATCTGCGGCGCTCTCTGGGCATCGTGCTCCAGGACACCAACCTCTTTACCGGTACCGTCCGCGAGAACATCCGCTACGGCAACCTGGACGCCACCGACGAGGAGGTGGAGGCCGCCGCCGTGCTGGCCAACGCAGACGACTTCATCCGCCGTCTGCCCCAGGGGTATGACACCATGCTCACCGGCAACGGCGCCAACCTGTCCCAGGGCCAGCGGCAGCTGATTGCCATCGCTCGGGCCGCCGTGGCCGATCCCCCGGTCATGATCCTGGATGAGGCTACCTCTTCCATCGATACCCGTACCGAGGCCATCGTCCAGCGGGGCATGGACTCCCTGATGTGCGGGCGCACCGTCTTCGTTATCGCCCACCGCCTGTCCACCGTCCGCAACTCCGACGCCATCATGGTGCTGGATCACGGCCGCATCGTGGAGCGGGGCGACCACGAGGATCTAATCGCTCAGCACGGTGTGTATTATCAGCTGTACACCGGCGCCTTTGAGCTGGAATAATCCAAAGCCCTCTCTTTGCAGCGGACCGTCCCGGATTTACCGGGCGGCCCGCTGTTTTTTATCGTCCGGTACGCACCACTTTGGTGGCGGGGCATAGTATGGATTGAGACCGGGCCGGACAGCGGAAGGCTCCGCCGCCAGCTCCAGGTTTCTATCATTTAAACCGGGAGGTACTTCTATGATGGGGTGCAATAATGGTTGTGGCAACGGCTTTGGCGGCGGGAGCTGCCTGTGGATCATTCTGATCATCATTCTGCTGTGCTGCTGCTGCGGCGGTGGCAATAGCTGCGGCAACGGTTGCGGCTGCGGCAACAGCTGCTGCTGAGTCTCCATACACAGCATAAAGCCGGGCGGACATCGTAAGATGTCCGCCCGGCTTGTTCTTTATCTAGGATCTTCGGGTACGGAGGACCTGCCAGGTCCAGCGGGTGCCCGTGGCCTCCAGGACACCCTCCGGGTCCCACTCATGGCCGGTCTCCCGGAGAAAGTCGCTGGTCACATTGAAATAGCGATGGTGCTCCTTCTCATTGGCGGCGGGCACGTCCACATAAGAGCCCAGGGGATCGTCCCAGGTCACATCCACGGCGTACCAGTCTCCGTCCAGCTGGACCAGATTCCAGGCGTGGCCCACGCCGGTGACGGTGACGCATGGAATGTCCAGCAGGTCCATAAAGAGCTGGAAGGTGTTGGTGTAGCCCATGCACACGGCAGTCCCCTCCACCAGAAGCCCGTAGGGATGGTTGTGATTGGGATTGCTGTGTTCCTCGTCGTAGGCGGTGTGGTCGATCATCCAGTCGTGGATGGCCAGTTCCTTTTGGCCCACAGTCATATCGGCGGTAATGTACTGGTCCAGCACCTGTTTGCAGGCCTCCAGCACGGCGGCGTCGGTCCCCGACAGGGAGGAGGTATCCCCGGTGCGGTAGGCCTCCACCACAGGTGCGGTGTCATACCGGGGCAGCTCCACCGGCGGCTCGGATACCTCCACGCCGTCGGACTGGATGGTCACCTGGTAGCCGTTTTCAAAGCAGTCCTCAAAGGCGGCTTGGGCGGCCTCCAGATCGGGGCAGACCGCCAGCAGCAGCCAGCGGCCCTGCCGCAGCAGGACAGCCTCTTCCAGCTTTGCGGCCTCCTCAGGGGCATAACCGGTAAACTCTGCCTTCCGGCGCTCCACATAGGCGGCCAGTCCCTGCTCCGCCGCCTCCACGTCGGCCTTTTCTGACAACTGGATCACCGCCAGCTCGCTGGCCTGAAATCCCTCGGAGTAGGCGGCCACGGCGTCGGTCCAGTCTGTCCGCTCCAGCCCATAAGAGGCCAGCAGATAGGTTTCCAGCTCTTCCGAGGTGCCCAGCTCCATGTCCAGAGACAGAGGAGTGAGGCCTTGAATGAATTCCTCCGGCTGGGATTCTGCCACTGCGTTGCCCAGCTCGATGGCGGAGGCGTCGGTGGTGGGCTCCTGGGGGGTGCAGCCCGCCAGCAGCAGGGCAGGGAGCAGCAGAAGGAGCAGTCGTTTCATGCCTCCACCTCCGGCTCCGGGCGGGCGTCGGTGAGAGAGAAGGATACCGACGCCGTAAAGAGGTCGGCCTGGGTGCGGATGGCGAAGGAACCGTTGCAGGCCTCGGTAAAGGTGCGGGCGATGGACAGGCCCAGACCGCTGCCGCCGTCGGTGCGGCTCTGGTCCCCCCGGACAAAGCGCTCAGTGAAGTCCACCCCGTAGGGCAGCTCGTCCCGGGAGGTATTCTGCACCGTGGCCTCCGCCCGGCCATCCTGGGTGATCAGAGTCAGATAAACCCGGGAACCGGCCAGGGAGTATTTCAGGGCGTTGCCGATGAGGTTCTGGAATACCCGGTACAGTCGGTCGCCGTCAGCCAGGATCCACACCGGTTCCTCCGGCAGGGCGGGGCGGATGGACAGGCCGGAGGCCTGGATGTCCTCGTCCAGATCGGCCAGGGTCTGGCGGAGCAGCTTGGCAAAATCCAGGGGCCGCAGGTTCACCGGCAAGTTGCCGGTGGCCGCCTTGCTCACATCGAACACGTCCAGCACCATGGTTTGGAGCCGCAGAGCCTTCTGGTAGAGCACCAGGATATAGTCTTTCGCGTGGGCAGGCAGGTCCTCCTCCTGCCGCAGCAGCTCGGTGTAGCTGATAATGGAGGTAAGGGGGGTTTTGAGGTCGTGGGACACGTTGGTGATGAGCTCCAGCTTCAGCTTTTCGCTCTTAATCTGCTGAGACAGGGCGGCTTTCAGCTTGTTTTCCATCTGGTCCAGACCCTCCGCCGCCGCCCGCAGGTCGGAGTCCTCCGGCAGGGGGATCTGGTCGTCGCTGCCCACGGCCTGGATGCGGGTGATCAGCTTGTCCATGTCCGCCGTGGTTTGACGGTTTTTCCGGAGCAGCCACACCTGAGCCGCAATGAGGCCCACGCCTGCCACAGCCAGAAGGACCATCATCAGGAAACCAAAGTATTGCTTCAGCAGGGGCAGCTGGAGGGCGCAGTAGAGGAAGAAGGGAATACACAGGACAAACTGGAGCACGGAGCGCTTATCCATCCGTGCGCCCACCGACCAGCGCATCTCCTGTCGGCCCAGCAGTCGGGCACAGGCGGTGCAGAAGCTGTGGGTGTGCAGCTGGCCAAAATTGTAGCGCAGGTCATTGATGTGAAAATAGGACCACCACAGAGCCAGGGGGACTGTGAGGTAACGCAGAGGGTCACCGAAGAAATTGTTGAAGAACAGATTCAGCGTACACGATGCCGCAAGTACCCAAAGAAAGGCCAGGGGCACCAGCAGGAGCAGCTTGACCTCCAGCCAGATGTGCCCGGTAAACCAGGCGATGGCCTGATCGGCCCGCACCTTGTGCTTATGCCACACAATGGACCAGATCAGCAGAGCCGCGCCGGCTGCCGGCGGCACCAGTAGTAGCCAGAGTAGCCAGATGACAACGGTCCGGTTCTCGGCCAGATCCTGGACCATTTCATAGAGCCCGTAGCCCGCGCTCAGATTGACAGGCTTGGCCGCAGCGGCCAGAGATACGGTCAAATCGGCGTAGGCCGGGTCTTCCGGTGTGGCGCTGTTCTGGTAACCCGGCACGTACCAGTCCACCTCAACTCCCTGGAAGAAGCCGTCGCCGTAGACGTCCACCGCCTGGCCGTCCTTCCAGATGGAGACCTTGGTTCCGTCCCAGATCAACAGGAAGTTATAGCCCTCGGGCAGGGTATCGGGTCCATTCAGGGCGGCTTCGGTGTTGGCGGTGAGCTGCTGGCCGTTTTTCTCCACCCGATAGAGGAGATTGGTGTCCTCCTCATTTAAAAGACCGACGTATCCATCTTCCGCGTAAATGGCGTAGTTGAGCAGGCTGTACAGGTTGCCGCCGATCTGACTGCGGAACGTGGAGGTCTGCTGGTAGTCCGACTGGAACACGTCCATGACGGAGGCGCGGGTGGCGGGGCTGATGTTGATCGAAAGGTAGGTCCAGGCCACGCCGCTGTAGATCAGCAGACTAATGCCCACCACAAAGGCCAGAAAGGCCAGTGCGGGCTTAATGCTTTTCGATTTTGTATCCAATGCCCCACACCACCTTTAAATATTCCGGCTCCTTGGGATTGAGCTCGATTTTTTCCCGGATGCGCCGTATGTGCACCATCACCGTATTTTCCGCCGAATAGGGCTCCTCGTTCCACACCCGGCGGTAAATCTCCTCGGCGGGGAAGACCCGGCCCAAATTGCGCATCAGCAGGTCCACGATCTTCAGCTCGGTGGCGGTGAGCCGCACCGGCGCGCCGTCGGCCAGCAGGGTTTTCTGGTCGGGCAGGTAGCACAGCCGCCCGGTGACCAGCTCCGCCTGCTGGCTGGGGGCGTTCACATCGCCCAGCTGGGTATACCGCCGCAGATGACTGCGCACCCGGGCCACCAGCTCCTGGGGGTGGAAGGGCTTGGAGATATAGTCGTCCGCCCCCATGGCCAGGCCCAGGATCTTGTCGGTGTCCTCGCTTTTGGCGCTGAGGATGAGGATGGGCAGGTTGCGCTGCTCCCGGATCTTGAGCACCGCCGACAGCCCGTCCAGCTTGGGCATCATCACATCCATCAGGATGAGCCGAAGGGACGGGTCCAGGGCCATTTCCAGGGCCTCCAGGCCGTTGTAGGCCTTGAGTACCCGGTAGCCCTCCTTTTCCAGCAAAAGCGCGATGGCACGGACGATCTCAGCGTCGTCGTCCACCACTAGAATGGTTTCATGCATCGTAATCTCCTCCATGGGACTATCATAGCAGGGGTTTCTTTCAACCCCGCGCAGAAAACTCTGAAAGATTTCTTACGATTTTATCATACCACAGGCGGGAGGGCAATCAAAGACCCCGGACAGCCATGCTGTCCGGGGTCCTGTCTAGTCGCCGAAAATAGTCTCCGCTCCCACCTTGACGCAGCCGGGGGGCGCATATTTCCAGTGCTCCAGCCGTCCCTCCTGGATGAAGTAGTGCATGGGTTGGGGCGTGGCCAGCGGGGGGAGAAGTTCGATGGCCAGCAGCTTGATCTTCATTCGCTCCGGCAGGATGGCCTTCAGATAGACCGAGATCCGTGTGCCCTCGGTGAGCCTGGGGTCCCGCTCCGCCAGACCGGACAGGTTGGGGGTGAGCTCCACGAACACGCCGTAGTCCTTTACCCCCCGCACCACGCCGGGCACCGTCATGCCGGTGCGGAAGGGGGCGGCGTTTTCCGCCCAGGTGCCCAGCAGTTCCTTGTGGGTCAGGTAGATTCGGCCCAAAGCCGGGTCCAGGTCCAGCACCGCCGCGAAAATCTCCTGGCCCACACGGAACCGGACGGCGGGATGGGGTATCCGGGACACCGAGATGTTCTCCACCCCGATGAGGGAGGGTACCCCGCAGCCCACGTCCACAAAGGCTCCAAAGGGCTCCAGGTGGGTAACCCGAGCGGGAATGACCTGCCCCGGCCGCCACTCCTCCAGCATGGCGGCCAGGGCCTGCTGCTGGGCGGCCCGGCGGGAGAGCAGGGGACGGAGGCGGCCGTCTTCCTCCTCCAGGGCGGTGACGGTAAAGCAGACCGGCTTGCCCACCCGGGAGAGGATGGCAATGTCCCGGGTGACGCCTTCGGCAATGCCCAGGGCCGCCTCCTCCCGGGGGATCACACCGCGGAAGGACCCCAGGGAGACGATGAGATCGTGTTCCGGCGTACACAGCAGGGCGGTCCCCTCCAGTACCGCCCCCGATTCCATGGCCTGCCTGAGCCCCTCGGGGTCGGCGCAGGCGGCCTGATTTTCCGGCGTGTGGAGCAGCCGCCCCTCGGGTGGAAAACGGTTCGTCAATGTGACCAAATCCTTTCTGCGATGGGGTGATTTTTTTCTTACCAGACAACTATATGCAAAGGGGAACCTTGAATTGACAGGGGAGGAGCGGGAATTTATAATATTCTTTACACGGATAAAGTGAAGCAACAAAGGGGGAGCAGGCATGGACATCCATGTGGGCGACGTGCTGGAGCTGAAAAAGGAACACCCCTGCGGCAGCCGCCGGTGGCAGGTGCTGCGGGTGGGTATGGACTTCCGTCTGCGCTGCGCGGGGTGCGGCCACGAGCTGATGATCCCCCGGAGCAAAGCGGAGAAAAGCATCAAAAAGATCATTCGGCCGGGGGAGGACGAAACATGAAGAAGTATTGGAGCGCGCGGGCCAGGGAATTGACCCCCTATGTGCCGGGGGAGCAGCCCCGGAATCGGAAATTCATCAAGCTGAACACCAATGAGAATCCCTATCCCCCCTCGCCCATGGCTCTGGCGGCCATCCGGGAGGCGGCCTGCGATATCCTGCGGCTCTATCCCGACCCGGAGTGCACCTCCCTGCGGGAGGTGCTGGGGGCCACCTATGGCCTGAAGCCCTCCCAGGTTTTTGTGGGCAATGGCTCCGACGAGGTGCTGGCTCTCTGCTTCCAGGCCTTTTTTGATCCGGACCGGCCCATCCTGTTCCCCGACGTTACATACAGCTTCTACCCGGTGTTTGCCGACCTGTACGGCCTGACCTACCGGGAGGTACCTCTGGACGAGAACTTCGCTGTGCCCCTGGAGCCCTTCCTGGAGGAAAACGGCGGCATCGTCATCGCCAACCCCAATGCGCCTACAGGCCGGGAACTCTCCCTGTGCGACATCCGCAGCGTGCTGGAGGCCAACCCTGATGCGGTAGTAGTGGTAGACGAGGCCTATGTGGACTTCGGAGCCCGCTCCGCCGTGGAGCTCATCGACCGCTATCCCAACCTGGTAGTGGTGCAGACCATGTCCAAGTCCCGCTCCCTGGCGGGGCTACGGGTGGGCTTCGCCCTGGGCAATGAGGACCTGATCGCCGCCCTCAACTGCGTCAAGAACTCCTTTAACTCCTACACCCTGGATCGACTGGCGCTGGCCGGGGCAGAGGGGGCCCTGCGGGACCGGGACTACCTGCGGGCCACCTCCATGAAGATCCAGAACACCCGGGAGTGTACTGCCTCCTATCTGAAGAAGCTGGGCTTTATGGTTACCGACTCCTCCGCCAACTTCCTCTTTGTTTCCCACCCCAATGTGCCCGCCAAGGAGCTGCTGGACGGCCTGCGGCAGCGGGGCATCCTGGTGCGCTGGTGGGACAAGCCCCGCATCAGCAACTACCTGCGCATCACGGTGGGCACCGATGAGGAGATGAAGGCCCTGTGTGATGCCATGACGGAGCTGGTGGAGGGTAAATGAGGATGGACGAGAATCATCTGCATATCCTGTGGACCAACGCTGACCCCACTGTTTTTGACAAAATGGTGCTGATGTACGCCGTCAACAGCCTGGTACGGGGCTGGTGGGAGAAGGTGACCGTCATCCTCTGGGGAGACACGGCGGCTCTGGCTGCCCATGACCCGGCGGTACGAGAGCGCATCGCCCTGGCTATGGAACAGGGGGTGGACTTCTCCGCCTGCATTACCTGCGCCCGGGAGCTGGGCGTGGAAGAGGACCTGCGGGACATGGGCCTGGAGGTCATCTCCTGGGGCCCGCCCCTGACGGAGCTCATCAAGAGCCGGGCGCCTCTGCTCACCGTCTGATGCAATTGAATATGGTCCTAACATGGCCCGCCGTGGAACTGAAATCCACGGCGGGCCATTTTTGCGCTCTGCCCCCAATCTGACCTTTTTTATGGAGACAGGCAGGTATAATACGCCGGTAGGGGGGAGGAAGCGGCATGACGGTAGTCTATCTGGATGAGTTGTTTCTGCTGAATTTTGTAGTGGACTACCTGCTGCTGCTGGCCGCCGGTCGGCTGTCGGGGGAGGTGCTCCGCCGAGGCAGACTGGCCCTGGGTGCCGCCCTGGGTGCCGCCTATGCCGGGGCGGTGTTCCTGCCGGGGCTGGGCTTTCTGGTCCATCCCCTGTGCAAGGTGGGAGCGGGCATCCTGGCAGTGCTGCTGGGCTACGGCGGCAGTCCCAGGCTGCTGCGGGTGTGCCTGGTGTTCTTTGCGGTGTCCGCTGCTTTCGGCGGTGGGATCTTTGCCCTCCAGCTGCTGGGCAGCCGAAGCCTGGTGTTGTCCAACGGGGTGATCTCCTCACCATTGGACCTGAAGCTGGTGCTGCTGTCGGCGGCGGGGTGCTATGTGCTCATCACGCTGCTCTTCCAGCGGGCCGCCCGCCACAGCCCGCGGCGGGAGTTGGCTCCTGCGGTGGTGGAGCTGGGGGAGCGGCGAGTGGCCCTCACCGCTCTGGTGGATACCGGCAATACCCTCGCCGATCCGGTGTCCGGCAGACCGGTGCTGGTGGCGGAGGGGGCCAAGATGGGCGGCCTGTTTCCCGCAGGAACGGCGCCTACCAGGGAAGAGCTGCACGACCCGTCTGCCGCCCTGGAACGGCTGGGCCAGGCCGGGCTTCGCTGCCGCCTGCTGCCCTATCAGGCAGTGGGGGTGGAGTGTGGGCTGCTGCTGGCCCTGCGGGCGGACCGGGTGAAAGTGGGCGGGGAGGACTACGGACCCCTGCTGGTGGCGCTGTCGCCCACCAGTCTCACCGACGGGGGCGGCTACTGCGCCCTCATCGGAGCATAAAGGAGGATGGCTATGAAGAGCTGGAAGACGCGCTGGTACGGGCGCATACAAAAGCTGCTGGCGCGGCTGGGGCTACGCTTGCCGGGCAAGATCATGTACATCGGCGGGAGCGACACCCTGCCGCCCCCTCTGTCTCGGGATGAGGAGGCGGAGCTCATCCGCCGCCTGGACGAGGGGGAGGAGGGAGTCAAATCCCAGCTCATCGAGCGCAATCTGCGCCTGGTGGTTTACATTGCCCGCCGGTTTGAGAATACCGGGGTGGGCATTGAGGATCTTATTTCCATCGGCACCATCGGACTCATCAAGGCCATCAATACCTATCAGCCTGCCAAAAACATCAAGCTGGCCACCTACGCCTCCCGGTGTATTGAAAACGAGATTTTGATGCACCTGCGCAAGACTACCAACCTGAAGAGCGAGGTGTCCTTCGATGAACCCCTAAACACGGACTGGGACGGCAACGAACTGCTGCTGTCCGACATTCTGGGCACCGAGAGCGATCTGGTAATGAAGCCCATCGAGGAGGATGTGGACCGCAAGCTCCTGTTTGACGCCCTGGAGAAGCTGGAGGAGCGGGAGCGGCATATCATCACCCTGCGCTTTGGGCTGGACGGAAAGCCGGAGCGGACCCAGAAGGAGGTGGCCGACAGCCTGGGCATTTCCCAGTCCTACATCTCCCGACTGGAGAAGCGGATCATTGCCCGGCTCAAGCGGGAGATTTTACGGCTGATGTAATGGCATGGAAAAGGCCGCCTCAACGGGCGGCCTTTTCCATGTTCCTGGTCAGAAGCCCATGGTGTCTGCCAGGTCGTCCTTCATCTGATCCATCTTGCGGACGGCCTTCTTGGCCATGCGGCGCATCTGAGGATTCTGCATCCCCTTGGCCGCCACCGCCATGCCCATGGCGGCGCCGGCCATCAGGCCCAGGCCCATGCCTCCTAAAAAGGTGTGGTTGGTCATATGCTCAGCTCCCTTCTGAAAGGTCCGCATTTATTATTGCCTGGAATGCGGAAAAATCCATTGCTAAAATATGAGATTCAAGTTATAATGAAAAACGATGAACAGAGCAATTTGCAGGAGGGGACGGGGGATGGACCTTGTACCCTTTTTTGCTGTGCAAACGCGGCGCCCTGGCAAAGCGCGGGGCCGCAAAACAGGAAAGGAGTGATCCAGTGAAACTGTTGATTCGTCAGGGCCGTCTGGTGGACCCGGTCGGGGGCATCGGCGGTGTGATGGACATCCTGATGGAAGACGGCAAGGTGACTGTCATCGGCAGCAACATCAATGAGCCGGACGCCCAGGTGATCGAGGCCGCGGGACTGACCGTGTGTGCCGGACTGGTGGATATGCACGTCCACCTGCGGGAGCCCGGATTTGAGTACAAAGAGACCATTGAGACCGGCGCGGAGGCCGCGGCCCACGGCGGCTTTACCTCCATTGCCTGTATGCCCAACACCCGGCCCACCGTGGATTGCCCGGAGCAGGTGGACTTTGTCCGCCGGAAGGCAGCGGAGGCCTGCGGGGTCCACGTCTGGCCCATCGGCGCGGTGTCCAAGGGGCAGAAGGGGCAGGAACTCACCGACTTTGAGGCCCTGAAGGGGGCCGGTGTGGTGGCCCTGTCCGACGACGGTGTGCCCGTCCAGAGTGCCAACCTGATGCGGGACGGCCTCATCACTGCCCACCGCCAGAACCTGACCATCCTGTCCCACTGCGAGGATGCGGACATGGTGAAGAACTATGCGGTAAACGAGGGCCGGGTGTCCCGCCAGCTGCGGCTCAATGGCCGGCCCGCCATTGCCGAGGAGCTGATGGTGGCCCGGGACGCCATGCTGGCCGAGGAGACCGGCGCGGCGGTCCACATCTGCCACATATCCACCGCTAAGTCGGTGGCCATCGTCCGGCGGTATAAGCGCAAGGGCGTACAGATCACCTGTGAGACCTGCCCCCAATACTTCAGCCTCACCGAGGATGAGATTCTGGCTCAAGGTACCATGGCCCGGGTCAACCCGCCCCTGCGGACCTGGTCCGACGTGGAGGCCATCATCGAGGGCCTGAAGGACGGCACCATTGACGCCATCGCCACCGACCACGCCCCCCACTCCGCCGAGGAGAAGGCCCGGCCCCTGGCCGAGGCACCCAGCGGCATGGTGGGTCTGGAGACCGCCCTGGGCGTCACCCTCACCTATCTGTACCACACCGGGGAGCTGCCCCTGTCCGATATTTTGCGGAAAATGACCATCAACCCCGCCTGCATCCTCCGCCTGCCCACCAAGGGCCGGCTGGCCATCGGCGCCGACGCCGACGTGGTCATCTTCGACCCGGACGAGGTGTGGACGGTGGACCCGGAGCAGTTTGCATCCAAGGGCCGCAACACCCCCTTCGCCGGCAAGGAGTTGAAGGGTAAGGTGAAGTACACCATCGTAGGCGGCAAGATCATTTATCAGGACCCCAGCATCAGCAAATAAGAGAAGAGATTTATAGATAAAAGGAGAATGAATTATGTCCTTCGATCGTCTGCAGGAAGCCATCATTGCCAAGAAGAACCCCACCGTTGCGGGTCTGGACCCCAAGCCGGAGTATGTGCCCGCCCACATCCGCAAGGAGTGCTATGATAAGTACGGCGAGACCCTGGAGGGTGCCGCCGAGGCCATTTACCGCT
Organism: Flavonifractor sp. AGMB03687; assembly: GCF_017811815.1. GTDB lineage: Bacteria > Bacillota > Clostridia > Oscillospirales > Oscillospiraceae > Flavonifractor. The sequence goes on along the minus strand of NZ_JADKZI010000002.1, from coordinate 547,726 downwards.
TTAACTGCGGCCTGATGGACGCACTGAAGGACATCGTGCCCGCCGTCAAGCCCCAGTCCGCCTACTATGAGCGCCTGGGCTGGCGGGGTATGGAGGTGCTGGAGCGCACCATCCGCTACGCCAAAGAGCAGGGCCTGTATGTCATTGCCGACATCAAGCGCGGCGACATCGGCTCCACCGCCGAGGCCTATTCCGACGGCTGGCTGGGCAAGACCAAGGTGGGCGAGCAGATGCTCAGCGTCTTTGACGCCGACTGCGTGACCCTCAACGGCTACATGGGCGCCGACAGCGTCAATCCCTTCCTCAAAACCTGCAAGGAGATGGACAAGAGCACCTTCATCCTGGTCAAGACCTCCAATCCCGGCTCCGGCGAGCTGCAGAACGTGCCTGCCGGCGACGGTGACACTGTGTACGGCCTGATGGCCGACCTCATTGAGAAGTGGGGCGCCGGCACCGAGGGCAAGTACGGCTACACCATGGCGGGCGCTGTGGCTGGCGCTACCCACCCCGACGAGCTCAAGCAGATCCGGGCCCGGATGCCCCACACCTTCCTGCTGGTGCCCGGCTACGGTGCCCAGGGCGGCACCGCCGAGGATGTGCAGTACGCCTTCCAGAAGGATGGCCACGGCGCTATCGTCAACTCCTCCCGCGGCATCATCTGCGCCTGGCAGAAGACCGGAAAGGACGGCATGGACTACCAGGAGGCTGCCCGTAACGCCGCCATCGCCATGCGGGACGATATTGCCCGCTTTACTACCATCGCGTAACCGGAGCTGTCTATGTCAGAGCAAGAGAGAGAAACAAGGCGTCCGTGAGGACGAGGTCAGCAAGTGGAAGATCGGCCAGCACAAGGAATTGGACTGGCGTCAGCTCCTCCAGGAGCAGATCGCCGCGGGGCTGGTGGCGGAAGAGCCCTTCCGCTGCCCCACCTGCGGTCTCATGCGCCGCAACCGGATCTGTCCGGTGTGCGGCAGCATCATGGATCTGAAGCAGATGACCGAGACCGTCCACGGGGACGAGTCTGCCAAATAAGTGGAAATGAGGGATACTATGCCCATTGAACAGATCTGTACCATTGTTGAGGCGGCTAAGCTGAACGAGTATGCCTACTCCTTCACCCTGGAGGTGGGGGATATGGTGTCCCGTCACGGGCTGAAGGCCGGCCAGTTCCTCCATATTGCCTGCGGCGAGGGCCTGCTTCTCCGCCGGCCCATTTCGGTGTGCCTGGCGGGGCAGGACGAGCCCCAGGACCTCGCCCGCGTCGTCTTTGAGGTGCGGGGCGAGGGCACCAAGTGGCTGGCCCAGCGCCAGGTGGGGGATAAAGTGAACGTGCTGGGACCTCTGGGCAACGGCTTCTCCATCACCGCCGACGACCGGCTGCTGCTGGTGGGCGGCGGCATCGGCGTGCCGCCCCTGCTGGGTCAGGCCGCCTATACCGCCAAGAAGGCCACCGCCGTGCTGGGTTTCCGCTCCGCCGACCGGGCCATGCTGGTGGACGATTACCAGGATTACTGTGCGGACGTATACCTGTGCAGCGACGACGGTTCCCTGGGCCGCCATGGCTTTGTGGACACCCAGCTGCGGGATATCCTTGAAAAGGACAAAAACTTTACAGCCGTTCTGGCCTGCGGCCCCAAGCCCATGCTGAAGAACGTGGCCAAGGTGGCGGCCGAGTTCGGCGTGCCCTGCCAGGTCTCCCTGGAGGAGCGGATGGCCTGCGGCGTGGGCGCCTGCTTGGGCTGCGCCGTTCAGATGGCCGACGGCACCATGAAGCACGTCTGTAAGGACGGCCCGGTATTCGACGCCAAGGAGGTGGACTGGAATGTCTAAGGTGGATCTGTCCGCCGATCTGGCGGGCGTCAAGATGAAAAACCCCGTGGTGGTGGCCTCCGGTACCTTCGGCTTCGGCCGGGAGTACGGCCAGTTCTACAACCTGAATGAACTGGGCGGCATTTGCTGTAAGGGTCTTACCCTTCACAGAAGAGAGGGCAATCCGCCCCCCCGTATTGCCGAGACCCCCATGGGCATCCTCAACTCCGTGGGCCTGCAGAACCCCGGCGTGGACGCCTTTATCGAGCATGAGCTGCCCGAGCTGAAGCAGCACGACCTGGCCATCATTGCCAACATCTCGGGCAATACCCCCGAAGAGTACGGCATCATGTGCGAGAAGCTGTCTGCGGCGGGCGTGGACATGATCGAGGTCAACATCTCCTGCCCCAACGTGAAGGCAGGCGGTCTGGCCTACGGCACCAAGCCGGAGCTGGCCGCTGAGGTCACCAAGATGGCCAAGAGCCACTCCACCGTCCCTGTGATGGTGAAGCTGTCTCCCAATGTGACTGACATTACCGAGATTGCCCGCGCGGTGGCTGACGCCGGCGCCGACGCCCTGTCCCTCATCAACACCCTACGCGGTATGCGCATCGATCTGAACACCCGCCGTCCCATCTTGAAGATGAACACCGGCGGTCTATCCGGCCCCGCTGTGCTGCCGGTGGCCGTGCGCATGGTGTGGGAAGTGGCCTGCGCCGTGGATCTGCCCATCCTGGGTATGGGCGGCGTGGCCAAGGGGGAGGACGCGGCCCAGCTGATGCTGGCGGGCGCTTCCGCCGTGGCAGTGGGCACCGCCTGCTTCGCCGATCCCTACGCCCCCATCAAGGTGCGGGACGGTCTGGCCCAGATCGCTTCTGCCCAGGGCCTTGACAAGGTTTCTGACCTGACAGGCGGCGTGCGCCCCTGGTAATTGCAATATCCTGATCCGAAGAGGGTGCGTACTGTGACTAAGGTTTATATCATCCGCCACGCGGAGGCGGAGGGCAATCTGTATCGCCGGGTCCACGGCTGGTACAACAGCCTCATCACTGACAACGGTTACCGGCAGATCGCCGCCCTGCGGGGGCGGTTCGCCGACGTGCATATCGACGCGGTGTACTCCAGCGATCTGTTCCGCACCATGACCACTGCCACCGCCATTTATCCCAACCACGGCCTGGAGCTCCACACCACCCCCGCCCTGCGGGAGATCGGCGTGGGGGAGTGGGAGGACAAGCCCTGGGGTGAGCTGGAGCGGCACGACGCCATGCGGCTCATCCGCTTCAACCACGCTTCTCCTGAGTTCCAGGTGGAGGGGGGCGAGACCTTCGCCCAGGTCCAGGCCCGGATGAAGGGTGCGGTGCTGGACATTGCCGCCCGCCATCCCGGCCAGACGGTGGCTTTGTTCTCCCACGGCTCCGCCATCCGCTGCCTTCAGGGCGCCATCCGGGGTATGGGTCCCGGCGAGATGGACAGCCTGGGCCACAGCGACAACACCGGCGTCACCTGCCTGGAGGTGGAGGGGGATCAGATCAACATCCTCTTTGAGAACGACAACTCTCACCTGCCCGAGGAGATCTCCACCCTGGCCAGCCAGAAGTGGTGGAAGTCCCGGGAGGGCAGCATTGCCGACGCCAACATGTGGTTCCGTCCCCTGGATCTGGACCGGGAGGAGGAACTCTATCTGGAGGCACGGCACGACGCCTGGGTGGACATCCACGGGGAGCAGGCCGCCTTTGACGGAGCGGGCTTCTGCAAGGATGCCCGCCACTGCTGGGAGCAGGAAAAGGAAAAAGCCTTGTCTGTGGCCATGCAGCGGGACCAGGTGGCCGGTGTGCTCCAGTTGGATCTGGAGCGCTTTGCGGAGGATGGCATCGGCTACATTCCCTTTGTGTACATGACGCCCCAGCACCGGAAACGGGGTCTGGGCGTCCAGCTCATCGGCCAGGCGGTATCGGTGTATCGCCCCCTGGGCCGTACCCGCCTGCGGCTGCGCTGTGCGCCCGAAAACGCGGTGGCTCAGCGCTTCTACAAGAAGTACGGCTTTGAGAAGGTGGGGGAGGAGCACGGTCGAGTGACCCTGGACATTTTGGAAAAATACATTGGCTATGAGGCCAGGAACGGATAAGAGGAACGATATGAATGGATTTTTGCCCGTCTCCAAGGCGGATATGGAAGAGCGTGGCTGGGACGGGTACGACTTCCTGATCATTACCGGCGACGCCTACGTGGATCATCCCACCTTCGGCTGCGCCATCATCTCCCGGGTGCTGGAGGCCGAGGGCTACCGGGTGGCCATCCTGGCCCAGCCGGACTGGCGCAGGCCGGAGGCCTTTACAGCTCTTGGGCGGCCCCGGCTGGGTGTCATGCTGTCCGCCGGCAACCTGGACTCCATGGTGGCCCACTACACTGTGGCCAAGAAGCGGCGGCACGACGACGCCTATTCCCCGGGCAATCAGGCAGGGCTGCGTCCCGACCGGGCCTCCATCGTGTATGCCAACAAGGTGCGGGAGGTCTACGGTGACATTCCCCTGATCATCGGCGGCCTGGAGGCCTCTCTGCGCCGCTTTGCCCACTATGACTACTGGGAGGACAAGGTGCGTCGGTCGGTACTCTTTGACAGCCAGGCCGACCTGCTGGTGTATGGCATGGGTGAGACCGCTACCCGCGAGATCGCCGCGCGGCTAGCCTCCGGTACGCCGGTAGGGGAGATCACAGATGTAAAGGGAACTGCCTTTATTGCGAAAAATCCCTCTGCCTGCGTCTACCCCAAGGTGGAGTGCCCCTCTTACGAAGAGGTGCGGACCGATAAGCGGCAATATGCCGTGGCCAACCAGATCCAGTACGAGGAGCACGATCCCGTGCGGGGGAAGGCCATCCTCCAGCGCCACGGGGACCGGCTGCTCATCGTCAATCCCCCTGCTATGCCCCTGACTACGGCGGAGCTGGACTTTGTGGCCGAGCTGCCCTATGTCCGGGAGCCCCACCCCATGTACGATGAAATGGGGGGCGTGCCTGCCATTGAAGAGGTGCGCTTCTCGGTGGCCCACAACCGGGGATGCTTTGGCGCCTGCAACTTCTGCTCCCTGGCCTTCCACCAGGGACGGATCATCACCTCCCGCAGCCATGAGAGCGTGCTGAGAGAGGTGGAGGCATTGACCCACCACCCCGGCTTCAAGGGCTATATCCACGATGTGGGCGGTCCCACCGCCAACTTCCGGCGGCCCGCCTGCAAGAAGCAGATGAAGGCGGGACTGTGCCGGGGCAAGGCCTGCCTGGCTCCCGAGGCCTGTCCCAATCTGGACGCCGACCACACCGACTACCTGATGCTCCTGCGCAAGGTGCGGGCCGTACCGGGGGTGAAGAAGGTCTTCATCCGCTCCGGTATCCGCTTCGACTTCATGCAGAAGGACAAGAGCGGGGAGTTCTTCGCCGAGCTGGTGAAGTACCACGTGTCCGGCCAGCTGAAGGTGGCGCCGGAGCACTGCGTCAACTCGGTGCTGGACTATATGGGCAAGCCCCATATTGAGGTGTACGAGAAGTTCAAGCGGAAGTATGAGTCTCTCAACCAAAAGTACGGCAAGGAGCAGTACCTGGTGCCCTACCTCATGTCCTCCCACCCCGGCTGTACCCTGGAGGATGCGGTGAAGCTGGCCCAATGGCTCAACCGCACCGGTCGTCAGCCGGAGCAGGTACAGGACTTCTATCCCACCCCGGGTACCCTGTCCACTTGTATGTACTATACCGGCATTGATCCCCGCACCATGAAACCGGTGTATGTGCCCAAGGATCCCCATGAGAAGGCCATGCAGCGAGCCCTGATGCAGTGGAAACGGCCGGAGAAGCGGCCCCTGGTGCGGGAGGCTCTCCACCGGACCCACCGGGAGGACCTGATCGGCTTCGGCAAGGATTGTCTGCTGCGGCCGGAGAAGCACTTCAAAGCCCAGGAGGGCAAGCCCTCCGCCGACCACCGGAACAAACCTGGCAAGGGGGGCAAGGCTGCGGCACCCAAGAGCGCCAAGCCCCAGGCCAAACCCACCCGCAAGGCGGGCTGGGCGGTGGCCAAGCCCAAGAAGAATGCCCGGCCCCGCAAGGGAAGAGGTTAAAAATCAGCCCGGCAGTGCGTAGGACGATGCGCGCTGTCGGGCTTTTTGCGTTCCAGGCTATGCAGGAAGGGAATTGCAGGGAAGGGAAATAGTTGGTACAATAAATAAAACATCCCCTGCGGGGGAGAAGAGAGGACGTGTAGCCTGTGAAAAGACGTTTCCTGTCCCTGCTGGCGGTGCTGGCCCTGATCTTGAGCATGGCTCCGTCGGCCCTGGCGGCCCAGCCCAACCTGGTGGTTGCCATGCGCTACAACAGCCCCTGGTGCGTCATCGGTGATACCGTGACCCAGATCGACCCGGACAGCAGCGCTGTGGTGGTCATGGCGGAGGCCGGACGCACCATGCTGCCCATCCGCCGGATGATCGAGGCCTTCGGCGGCACGGTGGAGTGGGTGCCCGAGACCAACGGCGTGCGATGCTCCCTCAACGGCATCTCGATAGAGCTGGAGTACGACGCACCCACAGCCCTGGTGAATGGGGAAGAGGTGGCCCTGGACGTGCCCATGCGGGCCAAAAACAACCGTTCCTTTGTACCGGTGCGCTTTGTCAGCGAGAATCTGGGCCTCACCGTGGAGTGGGAGCCCCAGAACCAGATCGTGGTGGTGGCCGACGGCCAGCTGGATAAGAACAGCTTGACCAGCCTGTCCCAAGTCCAGAAGCTGGTGGAGAAGACCACGCCCAAGGCCTCCCCTGTGACGCTGACCTCCAAGAGCTATGCCCTGGCCTCTGGTACCGTCAGTGCCAATGTGATCACGGTGAACATGAAGGACCCCAGAGTGTCCGTTAAGTCTGTCCTGACCAATGGCAAGCTGAATGCCCCCCAAAGCTTCCAGAGCATCGTTGCAAACTCCGGGGCGGTAGCGGTGATCAACGCCAACTTCTTCAACAGCAACAATACCTTCCAGGACCCCATCGGCCACCTGATGGTGAACGGCCAGTTTGTGTATGCCAGCACAGGCATCTCTTCTCTGGGTATTACCGATACCAACGAGATGCGCTATGGCCGGCCGCCGGTCTTTGTCCGCATTGAGACGGTGGATGGCGGTGCTTACCGCTGGTGGGACGCCTATGAGGTCAATATGCTCAAGCAGTTCAGCGGCCAGGCGGTGCTGTACACTCCCGCCCGGGGCACCTCCTTCCAGGTCACCTATCCCGGCTCCGTCCTGACCGTGGTCAACAATGTGACCACCAGCTTCCAGATGGTATCCGCCGGCCAGACGGTGTCCATCCCTTCCAACGGTTACGTGCTCTACTCCAGCGATACCGTCACCAACTATGATTTCTTCAACCAGTTTGAGGCGGGCCGCACCGTGGCCCTGCGCCCCTATCTGCAGCGGGACGACGCTGAGGGCTTCCAGCTGGACGGCGTCAAGACCATCGTGTCGGGGGCGCCCCGTCTGGTAATGGACGGTGTCAAGTACACCCAGCTGGACCCCGGCTTCACCGAGTCCCGTTTTACCACCGCCGTGACGCCCCGCACTGCCGTGGGTACCACCAGAGAAGGTAAGCTTCTGCTGGTCAACGTGAAGGCAGCCAGCATCGAGCAGATGCGCGACCTGATGCTCACCCTGGGCTGCGTGGATGCCATCAACCTGGACGGCGGCGCTTCCACCGCCATGTACTACAATGGCCAGACTCTGGCCACCCCCGGCCGTAATCTGACCTCCACACTCCAGGTCTTTGTGTCCGAATAAGCAAATCACTCGAAAATCCCCCGCCAAAAGGCGGGGAATTTTTCTCTTGACAGGGGATGGGTCTGGTGTTAAAATGATCACATCAAATAATTTTGATGTGAGGTGAACGGCATGGACGGGATCCACCGGCGCAACGCCCGGGTATTCAAGGCCCTATGCGACCCCAAGCGGCTGGCCATTCTGGAGCTGCTGCGGGGCGGAGAGAAGTGCGCCTGCGTGCTGATGGACCAGCTGGATTTAGGCCAGTCGGCGGTGTCCTACCACATGAAGATCCTGTGCCAGTCCGGTCTGGTGGACAGCCGGCAGGAGGGGAAGTGGACCCACTATCGGCTCAGTCCCGACGGCTGTGCCGCCGCCATTCGTCTGCTGGAGCAGCTGACCACGCCCGATGCGTGAGCAGCTGCTTTTTCCCGAACAATACATCAAAAAAACTTGATGTGAGAGGTGCTGATATGGAGATGATTTCCGCCGGGTGGCAATTTGTTCAGAACCAGGTGCTGGGCATGAAGTGGCTGGAGCGCCTGATCGGCCGGGGACTGGAGACTCTGGGAGTGGATCTGACCACCCGCTGGGGCGGCAGCCTGCAGTTTTTCTGCTATGACGTACTGAAAATAACCATTTTGCTCTGTGCTCTGATCTTTGTGGTGTCTTACATCCAGAGCTACTTTCCGCCGGAGCGCAGCCGCCGGATTTTGGGCCGATTCCATGGCATATGGGCCAATCTGCTGGCTGCCCTGCTGGGAACGGTGACCCCTTTCTGCTCCTGTTCCTCCATTCCGCTGTTTATGGGCTTTACCAGTGCGGGGTTGCCCATCGGAGTGACTTTTTCCTTCCTGATCTCGTCTCCCATGGTGGACCTGGGCAGTCTGGTGCTGCTGATGAGCATTTTCGGCGCCCGGGTGGCGGTGCTTTATGTGGTGCTGGGGCTGATTATCGCGGTCATCGGTGGTACGGTGCTGGAGAAGCTGGGCATGGAGCGCCATGTGGAGGACTTTGTCCGCCACGCCGCTGCTTTGGACTGTGAGGACCACACCCCCACCCGCCGGGAGCGAGTGAGTTACGCCAAGGGCCAGATGACCGCCACCTTCCGCAAGGTCTTTCCTTATGTACTGGTGGGGGTGGGCGTCGGCGCCATCATCCACAACTGGCTGCCGGAGAGCTGGATCCAGGGTATTCTGGGGGACGGCAACCCTCTGGGCGTGGTGCTGGCTGTGCTGGTGGGCGTGCCCATGTATGCCGATATTTTTGGCACCATCCCTATTGCCGAGGCTCTGCTGGCCAAGGGAGCCCAGCTGGGTACCGTGCTGGCCCTCATGATGGCGGTGACCACCCTCAGCCTGCCCTCCCTCATCATGTTGCGGAAGGCAGTAAAGCCCAAGCTGCTGGCGGCTTTTATCGGGGTGTGTACCCTGGGGATCATTGTGGTTGGCTATCTGTTCAATCTGTTCCAATGGATCATTTTATAAGGAGGATTTTATCATGGGAGTGTTTGGTAACAAGAAAAAGGTAGGGGAGGATCACCCCAACGCTCCTGTGAAGGTGCTGGGCTCCGGGTGCGCCAAGTGCAACGCTCTGGAGGATGTGACCCGGCAGGCGTTGGCCGAACTGGGGCTGGACCTGGAGGTGGGCCACGTTACCGACTTCAGCCAGATTGCAGCCTACGGCGTCATGACCACCCCGGCTCTGGTGGTGGACGGCAAGGTCCTCTCCGCCGGGCGGAGCCTGACCAAGGGAGAGGCCATGGAACTGATCAAAAAGGCCAGAGGGCTGTAAAGCAGAGAGGGAGGCTTGTCCTCCCTCTTTTTGCTTGACAACCTATACCCCCATGGGTATAATGTGGGTGAGATACCCGTGGGGGTATAGGAGGTGTCTACATGAAACAACTGGGGAAGCTGCTGGAGTGGGGCGGTGTCAAAAAGGACGTTGTGCTGCTGGTGCTCTCGGGGCTGGCCCTGCTGGCCAGCATCCTGTGGGGTGAACAGCTGCCGGTCGATCCCGCCTGGGTGGCCATTGTGCTGTGCGGCCTGCCCATCATCCTGGAGGCCATCATCGGTCTGGTCACCGCCTTCGACATCAAGGCCGACGTGCTGGTATCCATCGCACTGGTGGCCTCGGTGATCATTGGGGAGGACTTTGCCGCCGGCGAGGTGGCCTTTATCATGCAGTTGGGGGCCCTGCTGGAGGACCTGACGGTGGCCCGGGCCCGGGCGGGCATTGAGAAGCTGGTGAAGCTGACCTCCCGCACCGCCCGGCGGATCACAGAGCATGGGGAAGAGGTTGTGCCGGCGGAGGAGATCCGGGTGGGCGAGCTGCTGCGGGTACTGCCAGGCGAGACCATCCCCGTGGATGGGGTGGTCAAGGAGGGGCGCACCTCGGTGGACCAGGCGGTGATGACCGGCGAGTCCCTGCCGGTGGACAAGGCCCCCGGGGACCCGGTGTCCAGCGGCACGGTAAACCAGTACGGCGCCTTTACCATGGAGGCCACCAAGGTGGGGGAGGACAGCTCCATCCAGCGGATGGTGCGACTGGTCCAATCCGCCGATGCGGGGAAGGCCAAAATCGTGGGCCTAGCCGACCGGTGGGCCACCTGGATCGTAGTCATTGCCCTGTCCGCCGCCGCCATTACCGGCTTTGTCACCGGGGAGCTCATCCGGGCAGTGACCATTCTGGTGGTGTTCTGCCCCTGCGCTCTGGTGCTGGCCACCCCCACCGCCATTATGGCGGCCATCGGGAATGCCACCCGGCACGGCTTCCTGGTGCGGGAAGGGGACGCCCTGGAGCGCCTGGCCGGCGTTACCTGCGTGGCCTTTGACAAAACGGGAACCCTGACCATGGGCAAGCTGCGGGTGACGTCGGTGCTGCCGCTGAACGGCCAGACCGAGGAATCGGTGTGGGCGGCTGCTGTGGGCCTGGAGTCCTGGTCGGAGCACCCCCTGGGCAAGGCGGTCACCGCCGACGGCAAGGCCCGCTATCCCCACCTGACCCCGGCTGGGCAGGGGGTGGAGGTGCTGCCCGGCCTGGGTCTGCGGGGCACGGTGGACGGCAGAACCCTGTGGGCAGGCAACCGCACTTTGATGGAGCAGATGGAAGTCTCCCTGCCGCTGGAGGCGGAGAAATTTGCCGCCCAGCGGCTCCGGGAGGGATGTACCCTCATCTATCTGGCGGGGGAGAGGGACATGCTGGGAGTACTGGCTCTGGCCGACACCCTGCGGCCTGACGCGGCAGATACCATAAAGGCGGTGGAGGCCGCCGGGGTGCAGCCGGTGCTGCTGACGGGGGACCATGCGAGCGCCGCCGCTCATATCGCCGGACAGTTGGGTATTCAAGAGGTGAGAGCGGGCTGCCTCCCGGAGGACAAGCTGAATTGGATCGCCCGGGCCCAGGAGAAGGGGCGGCCGGCGTGCATGATCGGCGACGGAATCAACGACGCCCCCGCCCTGAAAAAGGCCATGGTGGGCATTGCTATGGGAGGGGTGGGCAGCGACATCGCCGTGGACGCCGCCGATATGGCTCTGGTGGGGGACGACCTGCGGGAGCTGCCCCATCTGCTGCGGCTGTCCCGGCGGATGCTGTTCACCATCAAATGCAATCTGACCTTCTCCATGGCGCTGAATTTTGCCGCCATTGCCCTGGCCATCACCGGCGTCCTCAACCCGGTGGTGGGGGCCCTGGTCCACAACGCCGGGTCGGTGGCGGTCATCCTCAATTCCGCCCTGCTGCTGCGCTGGCGGGGGAAGTAGACACAGATGCCCCGGATGCGGCCCAAGGGCCGTATTCCGGGGCTTTTGGCAAATTTTATCGGACAAACCGGATAGACAGTGAATAATTTGAAAAACTTTAGCCTAACCTCTATGCAAAAATGGAAAACTATATTAAAATAAGATAGCATGATTTTCCGAAAAGGGGTTGAACATATGAGTGAACCGCAGTTCAAGCGGATCCTTCTGAAGGTCAGCGGCGAGGCTCTCGCCGGCGAAGCCAGCCGCGGGCTGGATTTCGACGTGATCGGCAGCGTATGCGATGTAATCAAGAAGTGTGTGGCCACCGGCGTTCAGGTGGGCATTGTGGTAGGCGGCGGCAACTTCTGGCGTGGCCTGAAGGATGGCGGCGACCGGATGGAGCGTACCCGCGCCGACCATATGGGCATGCTGGCTACCACCATCAACGCTCTGGCTGTGGCCGACGTGCTGGAGCAGAAGGGCGTGGATGTGCGGGTGCAGACCGCCATTGAGATGCGGGCCATTGCCGAACCTTACATCCGTTCCCGGGCCATCCGGCACATGGAGAAGGGGAGAGTAGTCATCTTCGGCTGCGGCACCGGCAATCCCTTCTTCTCCACCGATACCGCCGCTGTGCTTCGCGCCGCTGAGATCGACGCCGACGCCATCCTGCTGGCCAAGAACATTGACGGCGTGTACTCCGCCGATCCCCGAAAGGACCCCAGCGCGGTGAAGTATGACAGCATCACCTACGATCAGGTGCTGGCTCAGCACCTGGAGGTGATGGATTCCACCGCCACGTCCCTGTCCATGGATAACAAGATCCCGGTGATCCTGTTTGCGCTCAAGGACCCTGAGAACATTCTGCGGGTGGTCATGGGCGAAAAAATCGGAACCATCGTGAAGGAGGAACCGTGAAATGAAGGAACTCAATCAGGAATTTGACGCCAAGATGAAAAAGACCATCGACGTGGTCGTCAGCGATTTTGCCAGCGTTCGTGCCGGCCGTGCCAACGCCGCCGTGCTGGACAAGATCACCGTGGACTACTACGGCGCCCCCACTCCCCTGAACCAGGTGGCCGCCATTTCCTCTCCCGATCCCCGTTCTCTGATGATCCAGCCCTGGGACGGCACCCTGCTGAAGGCCATCGAGAAGGCCATCCAGTGCTCCGACCTGGGCATCAACCCCCAGAACGACGGCCGCGTCATTCGTCTGGCCTTCCCTCAGCTCACCGAGGAGCGCCGTAAGGAGCTGACCAAGCAGGTCAAGAAGTACGGCGAAAACGGTAAGGTCGCCATCCGCAACATCCGCCGGGATGCCATGGAGAAGTTCAAGGCCCTGGAGAAGAAGGGCGAGATGACCGAGGACGACCGGAAGGATTATGAGAAGGAGCTCCAGGATCTCACCGACAAGCGGATCAAGGAGATTGACGAGCTGACTGCCAAGAAGGAAAACGAACTGATGGCGGTCTGATCCAAAAATGAACAAAGACCCGGTGCGGGGCGCCTGATGCGTCCCGCACTGGTGTCGTATAGGCGGGTTTAAGCATGGCTTTATTCAAACCAAAGACGGAACTGGCGGAAGTGGATTTCGACCGCCTGCCCCGTCACGTGGCGATCATCATGGACGGCAACGGCCGCTGGGCCAAGCGCCGGGGACTGCCCCGCACCGCGGGTCACGCCGCCGGGGCTGAGACCTTCCGTACCATTGCCACCTACTGCCAGAAAATCGGTCTGGAGTATCTGACGGTATACGCGTTTTCCACAGAGAACTGGAAGCGGCCCATGGAGGAGGTCTCCGCCATCATTGGGCTGCTGAAAAAATATCTGCTGGAATCCATTGAGAAGATGGAGAAGGATAAGATCCGGCTGCACTTTTTCGGCGATCTGGACGCCCTGCCGCCGGAGCTGCGGGAGCTGACCGTCCGTACCGACGATATTTCTACCCGGTATGAGGGCATGCAGGTCAACGTATGCTTTAACTATGGCGGACGGGACGAGATCGTCCGGGCGGCCCGCGCTTTTGCGGCGGACTGCCTGGCCGGAAAGCGGAGCCCGGAGGAGCTAACGGAGGAGACCTTCTCCAACTATCTCTACTCCGCCGGGGTACCAGATCCCGATCTGGTGATCCGTCCCAGCGGCGAGCTGCGGATCTCCAACTTCCTGCTGTGGCAGTCGGCCTACGCGGAGTTTTACTACACCGACGTACTGTGGCCCGACTTCAGCAAGGAAGAGCTGCATAAGGCGCTGGCGGCTTATCAGAGCCGCTCCCGTCGATTTGGAGGTGTCTGAGTGGGGAAGCGAATCATGGTGGCGGTGATCTTTATCCCGCTGCTTGTTGTGCTGATTTATGGGATTTCCCCGACATATCCGGTGGTCCTGCCCATTCTGATTGCAGCCCTGTCCATGATCGCGGTGCATGAGGTACTGTGGTCCACTGGCTTTTTGAAGCATACTCGGATATCCGGTTATTCGCTTGTTTTGGCCGGTCTGGTCCCCTTTTGGGTGTTCTACAGCGGCCAGCTGATGCCCGCGCTGTGCGGCATGTTCGTGTATGTGGTGCTGCTGTTTGCCGAGGCCATTGGCAGCCACAAGCGCATCACCCTGGAAAAAATGGGCGGCGCCTTCTTCCTCAGCGTGGTCATTCCCTTTTTCCTGTCCTCGCTGCTGCGCATCCGGCAGATGGAGTACTGGAGGGCCCTCATCATTCTGCCCTTTGTGGTGGCGTTCCTCAGCGATGCCTTCGCCCTCTTTGCAGGCATGGCCTTTGGTAAGCACAAGCTGGCTCCGGAGCTCTCTCCCAAAAAGACGGTGGAGGGCGCCATCGGCGGCTTTGCCGGCGCCATCGTGTGTACGGTGCTCTACGGCGTGGTGCTCCAGCTGGGGTTCTCCATGCAGGTCGACTACCTTTACCTCATTGTCTACGGCGCCCTGGGCAGCGTGGTGTCCCAGCTGGGCGACCTGTCCTTTTCCTATATCAAGCGGGAATACGGTCTCAAGGATTTCGGCAATATTTTCCCCGGTCACGGCGGCGTGCTGGACCGCTTTGACAGCGTGATCTTCTGTGCGCCCCTGATCGAGCTGCTGATCCATTTCCTGCCCGCAGTGGGGGGCTGAACATGAGCAATTGCATTTCGTTGCTGGGTTCTACCGGCTCCATCGGGCGGCAGTCACTGGAAGTGATTGCCGCCTGTGGCATGACTGTGGCTGCATTGACCGCCAACCGGGATGTAAACCGGATGGAGGAGCAGTGCCGCCAGTTCAAACCCAGGCTGGCGGTCATGATGGACCCGACCGCCGCCGCTGATCTGAAGGCCCGGCTGGCCGACACCGGCATCCGGGTGGCCTCCGGCCCCGAGGGCCTGGTGGAGGCTGCCACCCTGGCGGAGGCGGATACCGTCCTCACCGCCGTGGTGGGTATGGTGGGCCTGGTGCCCACCCTGGCCGCGGTCCGTCAGGGCAAGCGGATCGCTCTGGCCAACAAGGAGACCCTGGTGTGTGCCGGGGAGCTGGTAATGGACGGAGCGGACCAGTACGGCGCGGAGATCGTGCCGGTGGACTCGGAGCACTCCGCCATCTTCCAGTGCCTGCAGGGCAGTCAGGATAGGGGAGAGGTGAAACGCCTCATCCTCACCGCCTCCGGCGGGCCTTTCTGGGGCTGGGACAAGGAGCGCATCGCCTCCGCCACGGTGGAGCAGGCCCTGAACCACCCCAACTGGTCCATGGGAGCCAAGATCACCGTGGATTCCGCCACCTTGATGAACAAGGGCCTGGAATTCATCGAGGCCATGCGGCTCTACCGTATGCCGCCCGAAAAAATCGCCATTGTGGTCCACCGGGAGAGCATCATCCACTCCATGGTGGAATACTGTGATAACGCGGTGCTGGCTCAGATGGGGGTGCCTGATATGCGCCTGCCCATCCAGTACGCCCTGACCTGGCCCGCCCGCGCCCAGGCGGTGGCAAAGCCCCTGGATCTGCTGACCTGTCCGCCCCTGACCTTCCACGCCCCGGACTACGACGCGTTCCCCTGTCTGTCCCTGGCGTTGGAGGCCGCCAAAACCGGCGGTACCGCCACCGCGGTGCTCAACGGCGCCAACGAGGCGGCGGTTGGCCTGTTCCTGGCGGGAAAGATCCCCTTCGGCGACATCGCCAAGCGGGTGGAGCGTGCCCTGGCCGGTGTGCCGGTGGTGCAGGCGCCCACCCTGGAGGATGTGCTGGCGGCGGATGAGGCCGTCCGGGCGCTGGCAGGCAAGTAAACTGATTTTGAGGTGTCTATGAACGTACTTTCCATTGTGCTCGTCATCCTGTTTTTCGGCCTTCTCATTGCCATCCACGAGTTCGGCCACTTCATCGCCGCCAAAACCTTGGGGGTGAAGGTCAACGAGTTCGCCATCGGCATGGGCCCCAAGCTGCTGCACAAGGAGAAGGGGGAAACCCTTTACACCCTTAGAGCCTTCCCCATCGGCGGTTTCTGCGCCATGGAGGGGGAGGGGGAGTCCTCCGACGATCCCCGGGCCTTCAGTAATAAGGCATGGTGGAAGAAGCTCATCATTCTGGTGGCCGGTGCGTTCATGAACTTTGTAGCCGGTGTGGTGCTCATCGTGGCCATTTTCCTGGCCGCGGGCAGCCCCTCCATGCCGGTGGTCACCGGCTTCATGACCGGGGCGGAGGACATCGTCCAGACCGGCCTGCAGCCCGGCGACCAGATCTATTCCATCGACGGACACCGCATCTATTTCCAGACCGACGCCACCATGTTCCTCAGCCGGGCTGGGGAGCAGGTGGAGATGGTAGTGCTGCGGGACGGGGAGAAGGTGGACCTGGGTACCATTGATCTGCCCTACCGCCAGCTCACCGATGAAAACGGCAATCAGGTGACGAAGCGGGGCATCTATGTGGGCCAGTTCCAGGAGGACACCCCGCTGACCCTGCTGCGCAACAGCTGGTATCAGGCCGTAGACTACGTCCGCATGGTTTGGATGGGTCTTGGTGACCTGATTACCGGCGCAGTGGGCCTCAACGACATGTCCGGCGTCATCGGTATCGTGGCGGTGGCGGGCGATGTGGGCCAGGCGGGAGCGGCGGCAGCCGGTCTCTTCGGCCTGATCATCAACATCCTGGATTTCACCGCCCTCATCGCTATCAACCTGGCGGTGATGAATCTGCTGCCCATCCCGGCCCTGGACGGCGGACAGATCCTGTTTGTCTTTGTGGGAGGCATTTACCGCCTCTTTACCGGGAAGAAGATCAACGAAAAATACCTGGGCTATGTAAACGCCGTAGGCTTTTTCTGCCTCATCGCCCTGATGGTGGTGGTGGCGGTCAACGACGTGCTCAAGCTGTTTTAACAGGGAGGAGAACCAATGACCAGACAGATCCTTGTGGGCGGCGTCCCGGTGGGGGGCGGCGCCCCTGTCACCATTCAGTCCATGACCAACACCCGCACTGACGACGTACAGGCCACGGTGGATCAGATCCGCCGTCTGGAGGAGGCCGGGTGCCAGATCATCCGGGTGGCGGTGCCCGATATGGCCGCCGCCAAGGCGGTGGGCGCCATCAAGGCGGGCATCCATATCCCGCTGGTGGTGGACATCCACTTTGACTACAAGCTGGCCCTGGCCTGCGTGGAGGAGGGATGCGACGCAGTGCGCATCAATCCCGGCAATATCGGCGGGGAGGACCGGGTGAAAGCGGTTGCGGAGGCCTGTAAAGCCAGAAAACTTCCCATCCGTATCGGCGTCAACGGCGGCTCCCTGGAGAAGCCTCTGCTGGCCAAGTACGGCGGGGTCACCCCGGAGGCCCTGGTGGAGTCCGCCTTCGGCCACATCGCCCTGCTGGAGCAGTATGACTTCCACGATATCTGCGTGTCCCTCAAGTCCTCCTCGGTAGTCACTACCATGGCGGCCTACCGGCTCATGAGCGAGAAGAGCGACTATCCCCTGCACCTGGGGGTTACCGAGACGGGAACCACCCGCATGGGCACCATCAAGTCCGCCATCGGTATCGGCGGTCTGCTGGCCCTGGGCATCGGCGACACCCTGCGGGTGTCCCTGTCCGCCGACCCGGTGGAGGAGGTGTACGCCGCAAAGGATATCCTCAAGGCCCTGGGCATGGCGGCCAATGAGCCCAACTTGGTGTCCTGCCCCACCTGCGGCCGTACCCGCATTGACCTGATCGGCCTGGCCAATCAGGTGGAAGAGCGGCTGAAGAACGTCCATAAGCCCATTACCGTGGCGGTAATGGGGTGCGTGGTCAACGGCCCCGGCGAGGCCTCCGCCGCCGACGTAGGAATCGCCGGCGGGCAGGGGGAAGGCCTGCTCTTCCGCAGGGGAGAGATCGTAAAGAAAGTTCCCCAGGAGCAGCTGGTGGACGAGCTGTTCCATCTGATCGACCAACTGTAAAGCAGGAGCGTGTCCTATGCCTGAAGCACAAAAGATCCCATTTCTCAAACTGTTTTCCGCCTGGCGGCCCGGCGACCAGCTGGCGGCTATGACCCAGGACTACCTGGTGACCCGGGCGGTCATCGACAAGCACACCCGGTCCATCAAGGCCCAGGTGGAGTGCGCCAACCCTCCGGCGGAGGATCTGCGCCGCACCATCGAGCGCAGCATCGCCCTGGCCTACCGGGTGGAGCGGGTGGAGCTGGATATCACCGCGCCGGTGGACGCGCCTGCCCCCGCACCGGCACCGGCGGAGAAGCCTGCTGCTGCTCCGGCCCCGGAGCAGCCCGCCCCCGCCCAGCAGCCCCAGACACCGCCGGTGGAGGATGACGCCGCCGCCGCTTTCCGCCGCACCGAGGAGATCCGCCGCAAGGCGCTGGAGAGCTTGAAGACGGCCCGGCCTGTGGAGAAGAAGGCACCCAAAGAAGGGAAAGGAAAACTGCTTTACGGACGCCATGAAATCAAGAAGGAGCCCATTCCCATGGGCACTCTGGACCTGGATATGGGTACCGTGATCGTAGAGGGCGACGTGTTCGCCGTGGACCACCGGGAGCTGAAGAAGCGGGGTGCCTGGGTGGTGTCCTTCGACATGACCGATTACACCGGCTCAGTGCGAATCAACAAGTTCTTTCCCGGCGACGAGGGCAAACCCTTGGTGGATGGGGTGAAGAAAGGACAACACCTTTACATTCAGGGCAAGCTGAACATCGACCGGTTCACCGGCGACATGGTGCTGGAGCCCTTCGCCGTCATGGAGGGCAAGAAGGAGCCCAAGATGGACAATGCCCCGGAGAAGCGGGTGGAGCTCCATCTCCACACCAATATGTCCGCCATGGACGCCCTCACTGCTGTGGGTTCCAAGATGGATTCTCCCATCGGCGTGGATAAGAACGTGGTGAAGCGGGCGGAGCGGTGGGGCCACCGGGCCATTGCCATCACTGACCACGGCGTGGCCCATTCCTTCCCCAATGCCTGGCACTCCGCCAAGAACATCAAGATCCTCTACGGCGTGGAGGCCTATTTCATCAACGACGTGGACGACCGTGTGGTCATCCATGGTGACAAGGATCAAGACTTTACACAGGATATCGTCTGCTTCGACATTGAGACCACCGGCCTGGACAAGCGCACCGAGGCCATCACCGAGATCGGCGCTGTGGTGCTGCGCAACGGGGAGGTGGTGGAGCAGTTCTCCACCTTCGCAGACCCCGGCCGGCCTCTGACCCGGGAGATCACCCAGCTTACCGGCATCACCGATGAGATGCTGAAGGGAGCCCCCTCCCAGGAGGAAGCAGTCAACGCCTTTCTGGACTTCGTGGGAGATCGGCCCCTGGCCGCCCACAACGCTGAGTTCGACATGGGCTTCATCGGGGAGGCCTGCCGCCGGATGGGCCGCCCCTTTGAGAACACCTCTCTGGACAGCCTGATCCTTGCCCAGAACCTGCTGCCCGATTTGGGCAAGTACAAGCTGGACATTGTGGCCAACCACCTGAATCTGCCCGCTTTCAACCACCACCGGGCCTACGACGATGCAGCCACGGTGGGCTATATGTTGGTGCCCTTCTTCCGGATGCTGTCCGATATGGGTGTCCACACCTTGCAGCAGATCAACCCGGCCATGTCCAAGCTGCGCTCCGGCGGCAAGGCCAAGCGGCAGCCCAAGCACCTCATTGTGCTGGCCAAAAACCAGTTGGGACTGCGGAATCTGTACAAGCTGATCTCTGCCTCCTACCTGGACCACTTCAAGCGCTATCCTATCATGCCCAAGAGCCTTATCAATCAGCACCGGGAGGGCCTTATCATCGGCTCGGCCTGTGAGGCAGGCGAGCTCTTCCAGGCCATCATCAAGCGCAAGGAGTGGAACGAGCTCAAGCGCATCGCCTCCTGGTATGATTTCCTGGAGATCCAGCCCCTGTGCAACAACGCCTTTATGCTGCGCAAGGGTATGGTCAAGAGCCAGGAGGATCTGCGGGACTTCAACCGCACCGTGGTGGCCCTGGGCGACGCCCTGGACAAGCCGGTGTGCGCCACCGGCGACGTCCACTTCCTGGACCCGGAGGACGAGATCTACCGCCACATCCTGCTGGCCTCTAAGGGCTTTGACGACGCCGACTCACCCCTGCCGCTCTACTTCAAGACCACCCAGGAGATGCTGGACGAGTTTGCCTACCTGGGCAAGGAGAAGGCCTACGAGGTGGTGGTGCGCAACACCAACCTGGTGGCTGACTGGTGTGAGGACGTGGTGCCCCTGCCAAAGGGCCTGTTTGCCCCCAAGATCGAGAACTCCGCCGAGGAGCTGACCCGTCTGGTCTGGGATAAGGCGAAAGCCCTTTACGGCGAGGAACCTCCCAAGATCGTGGTGGACCGGATCAACGCCGAACTGGGCGATATTATTAAGTGTAAATACGACGTGATTTATATGTCTGCCCAGAAGCTGGTGCAGGACTCCCTGGACCACGGTTATCTGGTTGGCTCCCGTGGTTCGGTGGGTTCCTCTCTGGTGGCCTTCATGTCGGGCATCACCGAGGTGAATTCTCTGCCGCCCCACTACCGCTGCCCCAAGTGCAAGCACTCCGACTTTGAGGCGGCCAAGGAGCTGGGCATCGGCTGCGGCGCCGACATGCCGGACGCCAACTGTCCGGTGTGCGGCACCCCCTACGCCAAGGACGGCTTCAACATCCCCTTCGAGACCTTCCTGGGCTTCGGCGGCGACAAGGTGCCCGATATTGACCTGAACTTCTCCGGTGAGTACCAGTCCAGCGCCCACCGCTATACCTTTGAGCTGTTCGGCCAGACCCACGTGTTCCGGGCGGGCACCATCGGTACGGTGAAGGACAAGATCGCCTTCGGCTACGTGAAGCACTACCTGGACGACCACGGCCTCCACGGTACCCGTGCGGAGGAGAACCGTCTGTCCCTGGGGTGTAGCGGCGTCAAGCGTACCACCGGCCAGCACCCCGGCGGCATGGTGGTCATCCCCCAGAACCGGGAGATCTATGACTTCTGTCCGGTGCAGCACCCCGCCGACGATCCCAACAGCGACATCATCACCACCCATTTTGAATATCACTCCATGGAGTCCAACCTGCTGAAGCTGGACATGCTGGGCCACGATGATCCCACCATGATCCGTATGCTCCAGGACCTGACGGGGGTAGATCCCCAGACCATCCCCCTGGACGACAAGGACACCATGAGCATCTTCACTTCCTCCAAAGTGCTGGGCTTTGAGGACGACCCCATTCTGGGCCCCACCGGCGCTGTGGCCATCCCGGAGTTCAACACCAAGTTTACCCGCGGCATGCTGGTGGACACCCAGCCCCATCAGTTTGACATCCTGCTCCGCCTGTCCGGCTTCTCCCACGGCACCGACGTGTGGCTGGGCAACGCCCGGGACCTGATCGTGGATCAGGGCATCCCCGTCGGCCAGGCCATCGGCTGTCGTGACGACATCATGATCTTCCTCATCTCCTGCGGTATGCCGGAGAAGCGTTCCTTCAAGATCATGGAGGCGGTGCGAAAGGGAAGAGGTCTGCCCGAGGGGGCAGAAGAGGAGATGAAGGCCGCCGGTGTGCCCGACTGGTATATCGGCTCCTGTAAGAAGATCAAGTACCTGTTCCCAAAGGCCCACGCCGTGGCCTACGTCATGATGGCCTTCCGCATTGCCTGGTTCAAGGTACATCACCCTCTGGCCTTCTACGCTGCCTTCTTCTCCATCCGGGCCAAGGCTTTTGACGCCACCTGCATGTGTATGGGCATGGACGTGTGCAAGGCCAAGATGAAAGAGATCGAGAGCAAGGAGAAGCCCACTCCCGTGGAGGAGGACACCCTGGTCACCCTGGAAGTGGTGTACGAGTTCTATCTCCGGGGCTTTTCCTTCGAGCACATGGACCTGTACCGGTCCCACGCCATCAACTTCCTGCCCAACATGGAGAAGAAGACCCTGTTGCCGCCATTTACCTCTATCCCGGGCCTGGGCGAAACGGCGGCTCTGTCCATCATGGAGCAGCGGCAGGGCAAGCAGTTCATCTCCATCGAGGAGTTCTCCGCCGCCTGCCCCAAAGTGTCCAAGACCCACATTGAGCAGCTCAAGGCGGTGGGCGCCCTGGACGGCATGCCAGACACCAGCCAGATTACCCTGTTTGACGGATTCTAACAATATAAATATAGGAGGCCATTCCGGCCCGACAGACCCAAAGCGGGGCGGTAAGGTATGCCGCCCCGCTTTTTCCATATCCGTGCTTGACAAGTATGGGATATTATAGTATATTAGCGTGGTAAAGTGATAAAGCAAAGGGCGTGATCCCATGAAATTTAACATCAACACCCCCGAGGGCACCCGGGACCGGTTGTTTGCCGAGTGCCAGGAGCGGCGGCAGGTCCAGGCCAAGCTGACCCGCCTGTTCCGCCAGCGGGGGTTTCTGGAGGTCTCCACGCCGGAGACCGAGTTCTATGACCTGTTTGCCCGGTCGGGCAGCGCCATCCCCCAGGAGCGCATGATCAAGGTGGGGGACCCCAGCGGTAAGTTCTGCGTCATGCGGCCCGACTCCACCACCCCCATCGCCCGGGTGGCGGCCACCAAGCTGAAAGCAATGGCCATGCCCCAGCGGCTGTACTACGACCAGACGGTATACCGGGCCAACCCCGCCCACAACGGCGGCAGCCGGGAGATCCCCCAGTGCGGCGTGGAGCTTATCGGGGCGAAAGGGAAGAAGGCGGACGTGGAGATCATCGTCACCGCCATCGACGCCCTGCGGTGCTGCGGGGCCCAAAAGTTCCATGTGGAGCTGGGCCACGCCGGATATTTCCGGGAGCTGGCTGGTCGGCTGGAGCTGGAGGATTCTGCCGTGGAGGAGATCCGGGCGCTCATCGAGGACAAGAACTTCGCTGCACTGAAGGATTTCCTGGAGCCCTACCGGGGCAACCCGGCCTGTGCCGCCCTGGAGCAGCTGAGCCGCCTCTTCGGCGGGGTAGAGGTGCTGGGTCAGGCCGAGAAGCTGGCGGGGAAGACCCCGGCGGTGGATTACCTGTCCGAGCTGTATGACGAGCTGTCCGCCGCAGGCTACGGCCCCTACATCCGCTTCGATCTTGGTATGGTCCATCAGATCGACTACTACACCGGCGTGGTCTTCCGGGGCTACGTGGAGGGGGCGGGGGACGCCGTGCTCTCCGGCGGCCGGTACGATAACCTGGTGGGCATCTTCGGTCGGGAGGCTCAGGCCACCGGCTTTGCTGTGGACGTGGACGCGGTGGCTCGCACCCTGCCCGAGATGGTGCTGCCGGTGCTGCGCACCGTGGTCCACTATGAGCCGGGCTATCTGGCCCAGGCTCTGGAGGCGGTGGACGGCCGCCCCGCCGGTACCTGTGAGCTGTCCCCCTGCCGTACTTTGGAGTCCAGCGTGAATCTGGCCCGGGACAAGGGCGCGGAGATGGTGCTGGTCTACGACAAGGATGGGGAAAGGATGGTGCGGGTATGAGTGAGCGGCTGAAAATCGCCATCACCAAGGGGCGGCTGCTGGACAAGAGCATGGAGCTCTTCGAGGGGGCCGGGCTGGACTGTTCCCCCATCAAGGACCCGGGCCGTCGTCTGGTCCACTGTGTGCCAAACTACCCCCTGGATGCGGTGCTGGCCAAGGCGCCCGACGTTATCACTTACGTGGAGCATGGGGTGTGCGACCTGGGCATCGTAGGGAAGGATACCATCCTGGAGAAGGGAGGCTCCTTCTACGAGGTGCTGGACCTTGGATTTGGCAAATGCCGGTTCGCCCTGGCCGTCAAGGCGGGGAGCGACTTCTACAGTACCTACAAGACCCGGCGCATCGCCTCCAAGTACCCGGAGGTGACCCGTGCATTCTTTGCCGGTAAGGGCATGGACGTGGACATCATCAAGATCGAGGGCAGCGTGGAGCTGGCCCCCATCCTGGGGCTTGCCGACGCCATCGTAGATATCGTGGAGACGGGAGCCACCCTGAAGGCCAACGGCCTGGTGCCCATCGAGGATGTGGCGCCAGTGTCCGCCCGGCTCATCGTCAACACCGCCAGCATGAAGCTGTATAAGAACCAGATCGAAGATTTTATCGCCCGCTGTGAGGGAGAATTGGAGAAACGGACATGATTCAGATCGTAAAAGCAGACGGCGCCGCCGAAAAAGCGGTCATGGCCGCCATGAAGGCCCGGGCAGCCCAGGCCAACCAGGCCATTGACGCGGCGGCGGCCGAGATTATGGAAACGGTCCGGGAGAAGGGCTTCGAGGCGGTACGGAAGTATTCCCTCCGCTTTGACAAGGCCGAGCCCCGAGAGATCTCCCAGGAGGAGCTCCAGGCGGCCTACGACCGCTGCTCGGCGGATCTGATCGCCGCCCTGGAGCGGGCAGCCGCCAACATCAAGGATTATAATG
This sequence comes from Flavonifractor sp. AGMB03687, assembly GCF_017811815.1. Classification (GTDB taxonomy): domain Bacteria; phylum Bacillota; class Clostridia; order Oscillospirales; family Oscillospiraceae; genus Flavonifractor. The sequence goes on along the minus strand of NZ_JADKZI010000002.1, from coordinate 523,558 downwards.
AAAAGCTGCTCATCCGCACCATGGAGTGGAATTCCCCTGACGGGGGCGTGGTGGGCCGGGTGGTCCGTGGCCTGACCCGGGTGGGCATCTATGTGCCCGGCGGAACGGCGGCCTACCCCAGCAGCGTGCTAATGAACGCGGTACCCGCCAAGGTGGCGGGGGTGGAGGAGATCGTCATGGTGACACCCCCCACCGAGAACCTGAACGACGCGGTGCTGGCCGCCGCCAAGATCGCCGGAGTGGACCGGGTGATCGCCGTGGGCGGCGCCCAGGCAGTGGCCGCCCTGACCTATGGTGCCGGCTTCATTCCTCGGGTGGATAAGCTGGTTGGCCCCGGCAACGCTTTTGTGGCCTCCGCCAAGCGGCAGGCCTACGGCAAGCTGGACATCGACATGGTGGCCGGACCCTCCGAGGTGCTGGTCATCGCCGACGGCAAGGCCAATCCCAAGTTTGTGGCTGCCGACCTGCTGAGCCAGGCGGAGCACGACAAGTTGGCTTCCGCTGTGCTGCTTACCGATTCCATGGAGTTGGCCAAGGCGGTGGACGGGGAAATCGTCCGCCAGACCGGCTATCTCAGCCGTTCCGATATTATGGAGTGCTCTCTGCGGGATTTTGGCTGTGCTATTGTGTGCGACAGCCTGGCCGACTGCGCCGCACTAGCCAATGAGATTGCCCCAGAGCACCTGGAAATTGTCACAGAGGATCCTCGGGCTTTGCTGCCCGCCATCAAGAACGCCGGTGCGGTGTTCCTGGGGGCCTGGTCCCCGGAGCCTCTGGGGGACTATCTGGCCGGACCCGACCACGTGCTGCCCACCAGCGGCACCGCCCGGTTCTTCTCGCCCCTCAGCGTGGACAGTTTCCTCAAGACCATGAGCATCATCCAGTACGACCAGGCCAGCCTGGCCCCCATCAAGGACCAGATCATCACACTGGCCGAGAGTGAGAAGCTCACCGCCCACGCCAATTCCATCAAAGTGCGGTTTGAGTAAAGGAGAATGACCATGAGAACATCCCAACTGACCCGCACTACCAAGGAGACCGACATCCGTCTTTCTCTGGCTCTGGAGGGGGGAGAGGTGAAGGTCAATACCGGCATCGGCTTTTTTGACCACATGCTCACCGCTTTTGCCTTTTACGGCGGACTGGGCCTGGAGCTGACCGTCCAGGGTGACCTGGAGGTAGACGGCCATCACACGGTGGAGGATGTGGGCATCGTGCTGGGCCAGGCCATGAAGGAAGCACTGGGAGACCGGAAGGGTATCCGCCGCTTTGCTTCCGCCTTCATTCCCATGGACGAGGCCCTGTGCTTCACCGCCCTGGACTTCTCCAACCGGCCCTTTCTGGTCTTTGACGCTGAGATGCCCCAGCCTATGATCGGCACCTATGACTCCTGCCTCACCGAGGAATTTATGCGGGCCTTCGCGGTGAATATCGGATTGACTTTACATATGAAGTGCCACCATGGAAAGAACGCCCACCACATCACCGAAGCCCTGTTCAAGTCCCTGGGTGTGGCAGTAAAGGAGGCGGTCCAGATCACCGGCACCGGAGTCACCTCCACCAAGGGGGTGCTGTGATGGGACGTATTGCGGTTGTGGATTACGGGGTTGGAAACCTGAAGAGCGTTACCAACGCCATGGACTATCTGGGCCTGAAAACCTGCATTACCAGCGACGCCAGGGAGCTGGAGCTGGCCGACGCCATCCTGTTGCCCGGCGTGGGTGCCTTTCCCGACGCGGCGGACAAGCTGCGGGTGAGCGGCCTGGACCAGGTGCTGGTGGCCCAGGCCCAACAGAAGCCCATTCTGGGCATCTGCCTGGGGATGCAGCTGCTCTTCGACCAGGGGGAAGAGGTGCGGGAGTGTAAAGGCCTTGGCCTTGTAGGAGGCTGTGTCCGTAAGATCGAGACAAACCTAAAGCTGCCCCACATCGGCTGGAACAGCCTGAGCTTCCCCAATCCCTCGCCTCTGTTTGCCGGGGTGGAGGAGGGCAACTACGTCTACTTCGTCCACTCCTTCTGCGGTGTGGCCGCTGACCCGGCCACCGTCATCGCCCAGACCGACTATGGTACGCCTGTGGTGGCGGCGGTCCAGAAGGGCAACGTGTACGGCTGCCAGTTCCACCCGGAGAAGAGCGGCGAGGTGGGCCTGCAGATTTTGAGAAACTTCGGAGGGCTGAACACATGATCTTATTTCCTGCCATTGATCTGAAAGATGGTAAGGCGGTCCGCCTTTACAAAGGAGATTTTGCAACGGCTCATCAGGTGGCCGACGATCCGTTGGCTACCGCAAAGGCCTTTTATGACGCCGGGGCCCGCCACATCCATATGGTAGATCTGGACGGCGCCCGCAGCGGTGCCCGGCAGAACGGCGCCATCGTGCAGGCGGTGGCCCAGAACTCCGGCCTGAAGGTGGAGCTGGGGGGCGGTATCCGCTCCATGGCCGATCTGGAGGAGGTCTTTGCACTGGGTGTATGGCGGTGCGTCATCGGCTCCGCCGCAGTCAGCCACCCGGAGTTTGTGAAAGAGGCGGTGGCCAAGTATGGCGAGCGCATCGCCGTGGGCATCGACGCCATGGACGGCATCGTCAAGACTGCCGGGTGGGAGCAGTCCTCGGGACTCAACTATCTGGAGTTTGCAAAGTCCATGGAATCAATGGGTGTAAAGACGATTATCTTTACGGATATTGCCACCGACGGCATGCTGTCCGGCCCCTCTTTTGACCGGCTGGCTGATTTGCAGAAGGCGGTTGACTGCCGGATCGTGGCGTCCGGCGGAGTGTCCTCCAATGAGGACCTGTCCAAGCTGAACGGCATGGGCCTGTACGGGGCCATCATCGGCAAGGCTTACTATGCCGGAACGGTGGATCTGGAACAAGTGGTAAAGGAGGCGGGGGAGCAGTGTTAGCCAAACGGATCATCCCCTGTCTGGACGTGCGGGACGGCCGGGTGGTGAAGGGGGTCAACTTCGTCAACGTCCGGGACGCCGGCGACCCGGTGGAGCTGGCCAAGTACTATTCCGATCAGGGTGCCGACGAGATCGTCTTTCTGGATATCACCGCCACCAGCGACGCCCGGGACACCGTGGCCGACGTGGTGGAGCGCACTGCCGCCCAGGTCTTTGTACCCCTGACGGTGGGGGGCGGCATCCGTACCCTGGAGGATTTCCAGCGGCTGCTGCGGGCGGGGGCAGACAAAATTTCAATCAACTCCGCTGCGGTGGCCCGGCCGGAGCTTATCTCTGAGGCGGCGGAGCGGTTCGGCTCCCAGTGCGTGGTGCTGGCAGTGGATGCCCGCGCCCGGGGCGACGGCACCTGGGAGGTGGTGGTGGCTGGCGGCCGCAAGCCTACCGGCATGGACCTGATCGAATGGGTCAAAAAGGGCGAGACCCTGGGGGCGGGGGAGATTTTGCTCACCTCCATGGACGCTGACGGCACCAAGGCGGGCTTCGACCTGGCCATGACAAAGGCGGTGACGGACGCGGTGTCCATCCCGGTCATCGCCTCCGGCGGCTGCGGCAGTTTGGCCCATTTTGCAGAGGTATTTGAGGAGACAAACTGCGATGCGGCCCTGGCGGCCTCCTTATTTCATTTTGGGGAGTTGACAGTGCCCCAGGTAAAGGAGTATCTTGAAACCAGAAAGATCCCGGTGCGATAATTCACACAAGGGGGAAGATGGTATGCTGGACGATATTTTTGATCTGGTGTCCGACCTGTTGGGAGAGAACACAGTCAATACATTGGCCGGAGCGGTTCCCAAAACGCCTTTATCGAATCAAAAGAAAAAACGGGTACAGGACCGCCCCACGCAAAAGGCGGCGCACAAGACGCCCAAACTGACCGCACGCCGGGACCGGCGGGGCGGCGAAGACCCCTGGGACTGGAAGGAAGAGAAGCCGCCCTGGGAATTTTGAGGTGATACCATGATGGATCTGAACAATCTGTTTCAGAAGTCCGAGCTGATCCCTGTCATCATCCAGGACGCGGAAACCAAGGATATTTTGATGCTGGGCTTCACCAACCGCGAGGCGGTGGAGCTGACTTTAACGACCAAAACCGCCTGGTTCTGGTCCCGCAGCCGGCAGAAGCTGTGGAACAAGGGAGAGAGCTCGGGCCACTTCCTCCACGTGAAGAAGGTGGTCACCGACTGCGACACTGACACCTTGCTCTATCTCTGCACCCCGGAGGGCCCCACCTGCCACACCGGGGCAAGAAGCTGCTTTTTCAACACGATTTGGGAGGAAACACCATGAGCGATACCATTTTACAGGACCTGTACCAGGTGGTGCTGGGCCGCAAGAGCGATCCCCAGGAGGGGTCCTACACCTGCTATCTCTTTGACAAGGGCCTGGACAAGATCCTGAAGAAGGTGGGGGAGGAGTGCTCCGAGACCATCATCGCCGCCAAGAACGGCAAGCAGGAGGAGACCGTGGGAGAGATCTCCGATCTGATCTACCACCTGATGGTCATGATGGCCGACCAGAAGATTCCCCTGGATGCGGTGCTCGCCGAGCTGGAGCGCCGCAGCCACAAGATCGGCAATCTGAAGCAGATGAAGACTGTGGACCACGAGACCTAATAGACTGTGATTATGACAAAACCGGGTCCTGCCGCCATGGACGGCAGGACCCGGTTTCTTATTTTGCACGTTCGTAGGGGCTGCTGATGTTGGTGCGGCCCAGAATATAATCGGTGGAGGTGTGGTAGAAGTCAGCCAGAGTCAGAAGATGGACCACCGGAATGGTCTGGAACCCGCGCTCGTAACGGGAATACACCGTCTGGCTGATCCCCAGCACCTCGGCAATATCCTTCTGATACAGATCCCTGTCCTCCCGGAGATCACGCAGCCGCTGAAAATACATTGCTTTGCCCCCTCGCAATAGTACTTATGAATACTATTGACAATACAACAGGTTCTCATTAGAATGTTTGATACAGTACTTATAAGTACTATATAGAAGGGCGTGATGGAACTATATCAGGAAATGCTGGCTCACATCTTACAGAATACGACCGTGAACATCTCTTTTCCGGAATTGCCATGCGATATCCGTACGCTCACGGAACAGAGATGTTATCAGGCCTTACAAAAAATCCAGGCGATCCTGAAGGATGAACGCCTGGACGATACGGAATGCTTTCAAAAGATCGAAGAGATCGTATGCGTATTTGAGGATTTAGGCAGCGGATGCGGCACAAGGCACGATTTTGGGTAAAGATACAGCCCTTTGCCCTTCTTATTTCTGCCCGTAGGTGACAAACAAAGTATACAGCCGACTGATGGTATTCCAGCTGCCCTGGTCCAGCACGCCGGTTTGCGGCCTGCCATCCAGCTGCTGCACCCAGCGGATGTTGTGCTGGGTGGTGGCGTCGTTCTGACCGGTGACGGGGGCGGACTGGATGCCGTCCAGCAGGCGGGCCAGCGCCCGGAACATAGACTGCACCAGGTAGAGATGGACACTGTCCTGGTCGGGCTGCACCGAAAAGTCGCAGTTGGGATATCCCCGGCAGGGGAGCGGCCCCGCCAGCCGGGTTCTGGCCTGGAGGTAGAGGGCGGCGATGGCGTCCCAGGTGGCCTGGTCCACCCGGCCGGTCACCGGCGGGAAGAACTCCCGCTGGAAGAGCATGACGGCCTCCAGGGTACGCTCCCCGAAAATGCCGTCGGGGGTGAGCCGGGGCAGAAAGTCGTAGAGGAAGGACAGCTCCCGCAGCATGGTCTGGAGGCTGCGGACCGGCTGCCCGATGAGGCGGATCTCCTGGGGTACGATCATGAGGCGGCTCCTCTCTCGTCGGCGGAGCCCAGAGTCATGGGCTGGCCGGGATACTGGGTCAGGCCGGTGGCCTGGCTTTCAGGCAGATTGGGACGGAACTGTTCGGGGATCACATTGGTGTAGGTCTCCACCGTGTCCACGATGCCGGCATATAGCCGGTAGAGTGCGGCCCAGGTCTGGGGACCCATGATGCCGTCCTGGGCCAGACCGGCCATGCGCTGGACGGCGATGACGGCGTTCTTGGTGGCGGGGCCGTAGATGCCGTCGATGGCTACCCGTGGAATGTTGCTGTAAAACTCGGACACCACCGAAAGCACGTACTGAATGGTACGCACCGAGTCTCCCCGTGCTCCCTCGGAGAGCACGCTGGGGAAGGGCTGGCCACTGCCGCCGGGGTAGTAGGTCTGGCCCTGGCTGATGAGCTCGGTCAGATCCAGCACCCCCACATAGAGAAAGACCATCTTGTACCAGGTGGAATTGCCCACAATGCCGTCGGGGGTCAGGTCGAAGATCTCCTGAAACTTCTTCACCGCCGACTCGGTGGCGGGACCAAAGATGCCGTCTACCGGGTAGACCTTGGGTATGGCGGGGTAGTCCCGGGAGATGCGGTTGAGCATGACCTGAATGCGCTGTACCGCCTCGCCGCGGTCTCCCCGGCGGATGGGGTAGCCGGGGTAGGAGTAGCGGATGCCCTGGACCGGGGCGTTGGTTACCAGCTCGATGTTGTCGCCGTAGTAGCTACGCAGGATGGTCATATAGTCGGCCCCTTGCTCCGCCATGGCCTGGCTGCCCCACTGGGAGAGCCCGTCGCAGGTGACGGTGGTGCCGTTGCAGAATTTGGCGGCCAGAGGCTCCACAAAGCCGATGCGCCGTATGTAGGAGTTGAACATCTCATCCACCAGCTGGCTGATGTTCTCAAAGATGTTGCGGTCCTTGATGAACTTCTGGTCGTAGGCGGTGGAGGAGGTGATATTGAAAGGGTAGCCCCGGCTGGGGTAGAACTCGGTGTACACCCGGTTGAGGGCGAAGGAGATGATGGCCAGGATGTTGGCCTGGAGAGCGGCGGTCTCCCAGGTGGGGTAGATCTCATTGGAGGCCACATTCTTCACATACTCCGGGAAGGAGACCGTCACATTCTCCGCATCGGAGCCGGGCGGCCCCAGGTGGACTGTGATATGCTGGGGCACATAGGGGGTAATGGGCAGCGGTTCTGGCATACTATCCCTCCTTTACAGGTTTTGGGGCGGAACATTCACCGGATTTTCCGGCAGCAGGGTAGCGGACTGCTCCGGCAGGGGGATGAGCTCCAGCTCCTGCAGGGTCTCGGTGTTGGGGAAGATCTGTACATTCTCCACCACCAGCAGCTCATACCCCGGCGACTCCACCCAGATGTCGCATACAGCGAAGGGGGTGATGGTACCAGGGGACTCGCTGGCGGACGGATCGGGGGTACCCACCCGGACGGGCTGGGTACGGCCATTAGCGTCGGTGACCCGGAGTGCCAGCAGAGCATGGCGTCCCTCGGTGCTCCGCTGGGTGAAGGCCACGGTGGCCCCGGCCACGGGGATCTGGGCCTGGGAGGTAAAAACCCGGGTCAGAATGGTTCCTGTTGCGGCCAAAGTGCATTCCTCCTTTTCCTTCCACTCTATGCCAGAAAGGCAGGAATTGTCCCGCAGACGTTGACATCGATGGCAGTTTTGAGTAAACTGAATAGGAAAGATATCCTCTGGAACGAGTGTGATGGAGCAATGAGAAAGCAAAAGGTGTCCAGTGCGGTGATCCGGCGTCTGCCCCGGTATTACCGCCATTTGACTGACCTGCATTTGGCTGGGGTGGAGCGTATTTCCTCCAGCGCCCTGGGACGGTCCATGGGCCTGACCGCCTCCCAGATCCGGCAGGATCTGTCCTGCTTCGGAGAATTTGGCCAGCAGGGATATGGCTATAACATTGAAAAACTGCGGGGAGAGGTGGCCGACATCCTGGGCATGAACCGGGGCCACACCGCCGTCATCCTGGGCGCGGGTAACCTGGGCCGCGCCCTGATGGAGAACTTCCACTTTGAACGCTCCGGCGTGATTCTGGCCGCCGCCTTTGACGTGGCCCCGGAGATCGTGGGACAGGTGCGCTCCGGCGTGCCCATCTACCATGTGGACCGGCTGGAGGAGTACCTGGCGGAGCATCCCGCCAGCATCGGGGTGCTGACGGTGCCTCGCAGCGTGGCCAATGCCACCGCGGGCAGGCTGGTCCGGTCCGGTGTGCGCGGCATCTGGAATTTTACCAACAGCGAGCTGACGGTGGATGCACCGGGTGTGGTCATTGAGGATGTCCACTTTGCGGACAGCCTGCTGGCCCTCAGCTACATGATCTCGGAGGAAGCATGAAGAAAGCAGCGGCAATTCTGCTTGCCGGGACCATCCTGGTAAGCTGCGGGGCGGTGGTGGCCGCCGGCGACCAGTCTCTGGTCAGCAAGAGCTATGTGGACGGCACCTTTACCACCCAGGCGCTGGAGCAGGTGAGCAAGCGGGCGGAGGAGCAGATGAGCTCCACCTACCACCAGGCGCTCAGCGATTTGAACAGCAAGCACAATACCTATCTGTCCCAGGCGGGGAGCGGAAGCGGCGGTACGTCGTCCTCCTCCGGCCTGAGTGATTTGCGTTTCAAGAAGGGGGACGTGCTTACTCTGTCCTCCGGTTCCGGCGTAATGCTGCTGGCGGGCAGCGCCACTGCCTCCGGCGGGGCGCTTATTGACACCACCTCCGGCACGGCGGTATCCTCCGGCAGCGGTCTGACCGCCCGGCACCGCTGCCTGGCGGGGGAGACCGCCGTGGCGGTTACCGTGACCTCGGACACGGCGGTACTCAGCCTGGAGGGGAGTTACACCCTCTCCGCCAGCACAAACGTGGATTACAACGCCATGGCCGACGGCCTGACTGAGATGGGCCTGCTGAAGGGTACCGGGGCCGCCTACGGCTCCGGCTACGAGCTGGAGCGGCAGGCCGTCCGGGTGGAGGGCCTGGTCATGTTTATCCGACTGATGGGAGAGGAGAACGCCGCCCTGGCTTCCACGGCGGTCAATCCCTTTGCCGACAGCCCCAGCTGGGCCGACCGCTATCTGGCCTACGCCTATGAGAAAGGCTACACCACCGGCATCGGTACCAACGCTGCCGGAAAGCTGATGTTTGGCCCCAACAACACCATCACGGCGGGGGAATACATGACCTTTGTGCTGCGTGCCCTGGGTTATACGGAGAGCGGCATTAACCCCGACTTCACCTGGCAGAACGCCATGGACGCGGCGGTGGCCTACGGCGTCATCCGCCAGAGCGAGGCCGCCCTGTTGTCCGGCGGCAGCTTTACCCGGGCGCAGGTGGTTTATATGTCGGTGTGCGCCCTGTCCGCCCCCACCAAGACCGGCGGTATCCTGCTGGACAAGACGGCCACCAACGGCGGGTATAATCAGAGCACCATGCAGACTGTGCTCAATCGGATCTCCGCCCTGCGGCTGAGCTGAACAAACAAAAAACGCGAGCCAGATGTCTGGCTCGCGTTTTATTATGCCTGTTTTGGGATACTCATGGCCCGCATGGCGTTGAGAATGGCGATGACCGACACGCCTACGTCGGCAAAGACCGCCTGCCACATGTTGGCCTGGCCGATAGCACTGAGCACCAGCACCAGCAGCTTGACTGCCAGGGCGAAGATGATGTTCTGCCGCACGATGACCAGGGTGCGCCGGGCAATGGCGATAGCCTGAGCCAGCTTGGAGGGTTTGTCGTCCATCAGGACGATGTCGGCGGCCTCGATGGCGGCGTCGGAGCCCAGGGCTCCCATGGCGATGCCCACATCGGCCCGGGAGAGGACGGGGGCGTCGTTAATGCCGTCCCCCACGAAGGCCAGGGCGCCCTTGGGGGAGACCTCCTTTAACAGGGCTTCCACCCGGTCCACCTTGTCGGCGGGGAGCAGCTGGGCGTGGACCTCGTCCAGCCCCAACTGGGCGGCCACCGCCTCGCCCACCGGTTTGGCGTCGCCGGTGAGCATTACCGTCTTGCGGACACCTGCCGCCTTGAGGGCGGCAATGGCCTGCTGGGCGTCCGGTTTTACCTGGTCGGAGATAACGATGTGGCCCAGATAGACCCCGTCGGCGGCCACATGGACGGTGGTGCCCACGTGGGTGGCAGGGGTGCCAGGTAACGCCGATGTCCTCCATCAGCTTGTCGTTGCCGGCGCAGATGACCCTGTCGTCCACCACGGCCCGGACGCCCCGGCCGGACAGCTCCTCTGCCTGGGTGACCCGGCTGCGGTCGGGAATCTGGCCCCAGGCGTCCAGCAGGGAGCGGGAGATGGGGTGGTCGGAGACACATTCCGCCAGGGCGGCCAGCTCCAGCAGCTTGCCCTCGTCGCAGTGGTCGGGGTGGATTGCAGTGACGTTGAAGACGCCCTGGGTCAGGGTGCCTGTCTTGTCGAACACCACGATCTCCGTTTTGGCCAGTACCTCCAGGTAGTTGCCACCTTTCACCAGGATGCCGGCCCGGGAGGCGCCGCCGATGCCGCCGAAGAAGGAGAGGGGCACCGAGATCACCAGGGCGCAGGGACAGGACACCACCAGGAAGTTGAGGGCCCGCTGGATGGAGTCCAGCCAGCCCACTTGAGTGAACAGGGGAGGGAGGATGGCCAGGACCACGGCGGCCAGCACTACAATGGGGGTGTACCAGCGGGCAAAGCGGGTGATGAAATGCTCCGCCTTGGCCTTTCGGCTGCCTGCGTTCTCCACCAGGTCCAGGATTCTGGAGACGGTGGACTCCTCAAAGGCCCGGGTGACCTGGACCTTCAGCAGGCCGGACAGGTTGACGCAGCCGGAGATCACGTCGTCGCCGGGCTGGATCTGCCGGGGTAGGGATTCGCCGGTGAGAGCGGCGGTATCCAGGGTAGAACTGCCCTCCAGCACCAAGCCGTCCAAGGGGATGCGCTCACCGGCCTTGATGACGATGGCGTCTCCCACTGCCACCTCCTCCGGGTCCACCTGCTTCAGACCATCCTCCGTCTCGATGTTGGCGTAGTCGGGGCGGATGTCCATGAGGGCAGCGATGGATTTGCGGGACCGGTCCACCGCGTAGCTCTGGAACAGCTCGCCCACCTGATAGAACAACATGACAAAGACGGCCTCCGGGTACTCTCCGATGGCCAGGGCACCGATGGTGGCCAGGGCCATCAGGAAGTTTTCGTCAAAGACCTGCCCGTGGGCGATGTTGCGCACCGCCCGCCACAGCACATCCCAGCCGATAACGGCGTAGGGCACCAGAAAGGCGGCCAGCCGCCCCCACTCGGACAGGGGGAGCAGGATCGCTGCCACAAACAGCACGCCGCTGGCTAATATGCGGATCAGCATCCGCCGCTGCTTCTTGGTCATAGCACCTCGCTCCTTACGGAATGATGATGGTGCAGTCGGGCTCCACCTTCTTGCAGACCTTGGCCGCCTGCTGGAGGATCTCGTCGAACCGGGCGTCGTCGGCGTCCAGAGTCAGCTTCTGGGTCATGAAGCTGATGGTGGCGCTGTTCACCCCGTCCAGCTTGCGGATGGCGTTTTCCATCTTGGCGGCGCAGTTGGCGCAGTCCAGATCTCTCATCTTGAATGTCTTTTTCATGGTATACAAACTCCTCTCATTCCGCAATGTGTTCCATGCCCTGGCCCAGAATGGTGCGGACATGGCCGTCTGCCAGGGAGTAGAAGACGGTTTTGCCCTCCCGGCGGTATTTTACCAGCTTGCTCTGCTTCAGCGCCCGAAGCTGGTGGGAGATGGCCGACTGGGTCATGCCCAGCAGCTTGGCGATGTCGCACACGCACATCTCCGATTCAAAGAGCACATACAGGATCTTGATGCGGGTGGAGTCCCCGAAGATCTTGAACAGCTCCGCCAGATCATAGAGAATCTCATCCTCCGGCATGGTGCGCTCCACCTTGTCCACGATCTCCTGGTGGACGTGGCTGAAGTCGCACCGCTCCACGCCGTTGCTGTCTGTCATGGTGACCATCCTTTCTGATAACATATGAGCTATTGTTCATATGTTATTATATACTGGCTGAACGGGATGTCAAGGGGGGAATGGAAGTTTTTCTTGCGACAACGGGCGGACGGGGGTATGATGGGGGAGAGAACAGGCCCTCCGGGGCGGAAGGGACGGATGTATATGAAGCGGACAGACGGACGGGACGTGGGGCTGGAGGCCCTGGACCGGTGTGAATACATGGTACTGGCGGTAAACGACGGGGAGGGGATGCCCTATTGTATGCCCCTCAACGGGGTCCGGGTGGGGGAGGCAGTTTATTTCCACTCCAGGTTACAGGGAGAAAAGCTGGACTGCCTGAAGCTCCACCCCCAGGTGTGCCTCACCGCCGTGGGCCATCAGCGGGTGGTGCAGGAGGCCTACGAGACCGAGTTCACCAGCGCCGTGGCCCGGGGCACCGCCCATGAAGTGACCGACCCGGAGGAGCAGAGGGAGGCCCTGCGGGCCATCTGTCAAAAATACGCCCCCAAATGCCCGGAACGGGTGGAGGAGGTCATTGAGCAGCACCTGCCCCGCACCGCGGTGTGGCGGATCGACCTGGAGCAGGTCAGCGGACGGAAGCGTCTGTACAAGGAATAAGAAAAGGGGCGCCGCGCGATGCGCGGCGCCCCTTTTTGGAGTGGGTACTTATTTGTACTTGTAAAAGCCCTCACCGGCGTTGATGCCCAGCTTGCCGGTGTCGATGTACTCTTCTTTCAGCCGCTTTGCCATCTTGCCGTAGGTGGTATTGGGGTCGGCGGCGGCAGGGATGTTGGTGAGGATGTTGTACGCCGTGGTGATGCCCACGATATCCAGGATGCGGAAGGGACCCATGGGGGCGCCAGTGGCCAGCACCCAGGTCTTGTCGATGGTCTCAAAGTCGGCTATGTCCTCCGCCCATAGGCTCTGAGCCGCCATCAGGAAGGGGACCAGCATGGAGTTGAGCAGGTAGCCGTCCTTTTCCTTCTTCAGCCGCAGAGGCACCATACCGATGTCAGCGGCAAACTGGGCTACCTCCTCATAGGCCGCCGGGTCGGTGCCGGGGTGGCCCATGACCTCTGCAGTATTCAGCTTCCAGATGTTGTTGGCGAAGTGGAGGGCCAGATACTTCTCCGGACGGCCGGTGTACTGAGCCAGGGAGGAGGGGAGCAGGGTAGAGGTGTTGGTGGCCAGGATGGTCTTTTCCGGCAGCAGGGGAGCCAGCATCTGATAGAACTCGATCTTCTGCTGGGGCACCTCCGCCAGAGCCTCAATGACCAGGTCGGCATCCTTCACCGCACCGGCCAGGTCGGTGGTCAGGGTGAGGCCCTTCAGGGCGGCGTCGGCTTGAGCAATGCGCTGATCGATCTCCTCCGGGGTGTAGGTGCGGCCATTTTCCAGCAGTCCGGCGCTGTAGGGACCGGGGCTGGACTTGGCGGCGGTGAGCTCCGCTACATAGATGTCGTGGAGCCGCTGCAGCTTGGGCTGGGCCCGGCCGATGGAGGCATCGCTCCTCAGCCAGATGGTGACGTGAAAGCCTTTGTAGGCGGTCTGGTAGGCGATCTGACTGCCCAGTACGCCGCCGCCGATGAGAACCACATTCCGAATGCTCATAACGCTGCCTCCTGTTAAAAAAATTCACGTTTATATTATAAACTAAATGGTTTAACTGCTAGCAGTATAATACAATAACGCTGTTTTGTCAACGCATCTTTGCAAATTTGACAGAAAACGGGCGCGCTGCATGGTGCAGCGCGCCCGTTTCTCTACAGTTTGTAATAAAATGACAGACCTATCCGGATCACTCCAGCATCCGTTTCAGATAGTGGCCGGTGTAGGAGGCGGGACACTGGGCCACCTCCTCGGGGGTACCGGTGGCCACGATAGTGCCGCCGCCGGAGCCGCCCTCGGGGCCCAGGTCAATGACGTGGTCGGCGGTCTTGATCACGTCCAGGTTGTGCTCAATGACCACCACGGTGTTGCCTGCTTCCACCAGCTTCTGGAGCACCTCGATGAGCTTATGCACGTCGGCGGTATGAAGGCCGGTGGTGGGCTCGTCCAGAATATAGATGGTCTTTCCGGTGGAGCGCTTGGCCAGCTCGGTGGCCAGCTTGACCCGCTGGGCCTCGCCGCCGGACAGCTCGGTGGAGGGCTGGCCCAACTTCACATAGCTGAGACCCACCTCGTACAGGGTTTGGAGCTTGTTGTACAGCTTGGGCAGGTGCTCGAAGAAGGGGAGGGCTTCCTCCACCGTCATGTCCAGCACCTCATAGATGTTCTTGCCCTTGTAGCGCACCTCCAGGGTCTCCCGGTTGTACCGCTTGCCCTTACACACCTCGCAGGGCACGTAGATGTCGGGCAAAAAGTGCATCTCGATCTTGATGAGACCGTCGCCCTGGCAGGCCTCACACCGGCCGCCCCGCACATTGAAGGAGAACCGGCCGGGGCCGTAGCCCCGGGTCTTGGCGTCAGGCGTGGAGGCGAACAGGTCCCGGATGTCGTTGAAGAGCCCGGTATAGGTGGCCGGGTTGGACCGGGGGGTACGGCCGATGGGGGACTGGTCGATGGCGATGATCTTGTCCAGAAATTCCTCGCCCTCGATGGCGGCGTGCTTGCCCGGCCGGGTCTTGGCCCGGTTCAGGTCGGCGGCCAGCCGCTTATAGAGGATCTCGTTGACTAGGGAGGATTTGCCGGAGCCGGACACGCCGGTGACGCAGGTAAAGGTGCCCAGAGGGATGGATACGTCGATGTTCTGGAGGTTGTTCTCCGCCGCCCCCTTGACGGTGAGGAAGTGGCCGTTGCCGGTCCGACGCTCAGAAGGGACGGGGATCTTCTTCCGGCCGGACAGGTAGTCGCCGGTGATGGAGGCCGGGTTGTCCATGATCTCCTGGGCGGTGCCGCAGGCCACCACCTGACCGCCGTGGACGCCGGCGCCGGGGCCGATATCCACGATGTAGTCGGCTTCCCGCATAGTGTCCTCGTCGTGCTCCACCACCAACAGGGTGTTGCCCAGGTCCCGCAGGTGCTTCAGGGTGGCCAGGAGCTTGTCGTTGTCCCGCTGGTGCAGGCCGATGGAGGGCTCGTCCAGAATGTAGAGCACCCCCATCAGGGAGGAGCCGATCTGGGTGGCCAGCCGGATGCGCTGGCTCTCGCCGCCGGACAAAGTGGCGGCCGCCCGGCTCAGGGTAAGGTATTGCAGGCCCACGCTCTGGAGGAAGCCCAGACGGCTCTTGATCTCCTTCAGAATCCGGTCGGCAATGAGCATTTTCTGGGCGGAGAGCTCCAGATGGTCCACAAAATCCAGGGCTTCGGTTACCGATTTGCGGCAGAAGGTATCAATGTTGATTCCGCCCACGGTGACGGCCAGGGCCTCCTTCCGCAGGCGCTTGCCGCCGCAGTCGGGGCAGGGGCGCTCGCTCATGCAGTCCTCCAGATCCCGGCGCATGGCGTCGGACTGGGTCTCACGATAGCGGCGCTCCAGGTTGTTGATGATGCCCTCAAAGGGCTGCATCAGGGTACCGTGGCCGTTCTCCCGCTCATAGGTCAGCTTCAGCTTTTCCCCCTTGGTGCCGTAGAGAATGATATCCATGATCTCAGGCGGCAGGTCCTTCACCGGGGTGTTCAGCTTGAAGTTGTACTTCTTGGACAGGGCCTCAAAGTACATCCGGGAGATGGAGTCTCCCTTGATGTTGTTCCAGCCGGAGGCGGTGATGGCCCCCTCCAGGATGGACAGCTCCTTGTTGGGGATGATGAGATCGGGGTCCACCTTCAGCTGGGAGCCCAGGCCGGTACAGGTGGGGCAGGCGCCGAAGGGGTTGTTGAAGGAGAACATCCGGGGCGACAGCTCCTCGATGGAGATGCCGCAGTCCTCACAGGCGTAGTTCTGGGAGAACATAATGTCCCGGTCCTCGCCCACGATGTTGATGACCACCAGGCCGCCGGCCAGGTTGGAGGCCACCTCCACCGAGTCGGTGAGCCGGCGGGCGATGTCCTCTTTGATGACCAGACGGTCCACCACGATCTCGATGTTGTGCTTCTTATTCTTGTCCAGCTCAATCTCTTCCGTCAGGTCGTACAGGGAGCCGTCCACCCGGCAGCGGACATAGCCCGACTTACGGGCATCCTCCAGCAGCTTCTGGTGGGTGCCCTTCTTGCCGCGGACCACCGGGGCCATGACCTGGATGCGGGTGGCCTCAGGCAGCTCCAGCACCTGGTCAATGATCTGGTCAATAGTCTGCTGCTGGATCTCCTTGCCGCACTTGGGGCAGTGGGGTGTGCCCACCCGGGCCCACAGCAGACGCAGGTAGTCGTAGATCTCGGTGACGGTGCCCACGGTGGAGCGGGGGTTTTTGGAGGTGGTCTTCTGGTCAATGGAGATGGCGGGGGAGAGGCCGTCAATGTAGTCCACATCGGGCTTCTCCATCTGACCCAAAAACATCCGGGCATAGGAGGACAGGGACTCCACGTAGCGGCGCTGTCCCTCGGCGTAGATGGTATCGAAGGCCAGAGAGGACTTGCCGCTGCCGGACAGGCCGGTGAGCACCACCAGCTTGTCACGGGGGATGTCCACGTCGATGTTTTTTAAATTGTTTGCCCGGGCTCCTTTGACGGAAATATGATCGAGCATAGATGTTGGTCTCCTTTTTTGGGTATCAGGGCACCTCTTCCGGACGGGGCGGGCGGGCAAAGCCCACCAAATCCTCCCGGACCGCGCCCCAGTTCCGGTAATTTTCCCGGCCCTGCCGCAGAGTCATGCCATGGTTTTCATCGCTGGGGTCGTCCTCGCCGGGGTCAAACACGTCGTTTTCCCAAAAGCATACCGGACAGATGTAGGCGATGGCCTCCTCCTTGGGGACGGGAAAGGTGAGGTACCCGCAGCAGGGGCAGGGATAGATTCCTGCTGGGCCCTCCGGGGGCTGGGGCGGGGTGGGATCTTGTGGCTCCGGAGCGGAGACAGGGCCGTCAGATGGGAAGATGGTAAAGCTGTCATTGACGGCCTCGGGCAGGTAGAGAAATTTCTTCCGCGGAACCATGGAGGTGCCTCCTTTGGAACGGATCAATAGCCGAACAGATCGGCCACCTTGGTCAGCATGTCACGGATGGGCAGGTTGTAGGGGCAGCGCTTCTCGCAGGCGCCGCACTGGACGCAGGAGCCGGCGTGGTACTGCATGGCGTCGTACCGGGCCTTGGCCCAGTCGGCCAGGCCGTACTTGCGGGCGTAGTTGGCCATCAGGAAGCAGTTGGGGATGTTGATGCCGTTGGGGCAGGGAGCACAGTAGTTGCAGCGGCGGCAGAACTCGTTGCCCAGCTCCTTGCGGATGCGGTCGCACTCGGCCAGCTCCTCCTGGGTGAGGGGAGAGAAGTGCTCGGCAGCCTCGGCGTTGCGGTCGGCCTCCTCGGGGGAGCCCATGCCGGGGATGGAGATGTCAATGACGCCGGAGGCGGCGATGAACCGCAGGGCCAGGTTCCAGTCGTCCAGGTTGCCGCCGGCCATGGGCTTCATGGCGATGGTGCCGATGCCCATCTCACGGGCCTTCTTCAGCACCTCGTGGCCGTGGATCTCCACGATGTTGTAGGGGAACATGACAGTCTCGATCTTGTCGCCGTGGAGCTCCAGCATCTTCTTCAGAGCGTCCACATTGTGGGCGGTGACGCCCAGATGGCCGATCTTGCCGGCGGCCTTGGCCTCCTCCAGAGCCTCCCAGGCACCGCCCTCGCCGAACACCTTGTCGATCTCGGCCTCGGGCAGGTTGTGGATCTGGTAGACGTCGATGTGATCGGTGCGCAGGTTTTTCAGGCTGATGTCGATGTCCTTGGCCATGGACTCTTTGTCACGAGCCATGGACTTGGTGGCCAGGATGAACTTGTCCCGGCGGCCCTCCAGAGCAGCGCCCAGGTACTCCTCAGATACGGTGTAGCCGCGGGCGGTGTCGATGTAGTTCATGCCGTACTGCTCCAGCTTGTCCACAACCGCGCGGGTGTTTTCGGCGTCGGAGCGCTGAATGGGAATGCCGCCGAAAGAAACCTGGGCGACCTTGAGACCAGTTTTACCAAGTGTGACGTAATTCATGACAAAAACCTCACTTTTTATGATGTTTGGTCAGCTAATGATAATAAGTCCGGCGAGAAATACGCCGAAGGAAAAGACGGTAAATGCCAGCCAGCTCAGAACCCGGCTAGTAAGTTCCCAGTCGGAGGGCTCGGCGTCCTCCGGATGCCTGACCCGAAAGAACAGGTTAAACCGGAAGATGGCGTCATCAAACCGGATCAGCAGGACAGTGACCCCGGCCAGAAGAAGGCCCAAAAACCACATCAGGGGGGCGCCCCGGTGGGTGTCTGCTTCGGGCCGCTGGGAAAATCGGATGAGGGCGAGCAGGTTGGGGTGTTCAGGAGATGATGTGCCGACAGATTTCTGGCCGTTCTCCTTGACCAGAAGGTTCAGATTCCAGTCGTAGCCACCCCGAAACAGGACCTGGTCCCCCTTGCGGATCTCCACACCGGTGAGAATGCGATCCCAATACTCGTCGGATGGTATAGCAGCGGAATCCTCCCGAACCGTATAGGGACCGTAGACCGTGTCCCCCCAGCGGTAGGTGACGGTGTCGCCCTGAACTGTAAAGGAGGCGGGCTGGCCGCCTACCTTGGCGGAGTACACCGTGGTATCGCCCTCCGTGACAGGGAAGTAGAGGGTGTCCTGGTATTCCACGCCGTGCTGGCGGCTAATGAACAGGTAAAGGACTGAGAAAATGGCGACGATGACGATCAAGACAATGGGCAGGATCTTTTTCAGCCGGTCGTACATAATAACAGCCCTCCTTGTAAGAGGTCACCCCTGGCCCCGCAGCTCGATGATGCGGTCCCGGAGGACGGCGGCGTACTCGAATTCCAATCGCTTGGAGGCCTCTTTCATCTCCTTCTCCAGCTTGGCGATGGCGGCCTCCTTCTCCTTCTTGGACAGAGCCTTCTTGGAGTGGGGCAGCTCGCCCTTGTCCTCGGATAGGTCGATGACGTCCCGCACCGACTTGATGACGGTCTTGGGCACGATGCCGTGGGCCTGGTTGAAGGCGTCCTGCTTGGCCCGGCGGCGCTCGGTCTCGTCAATGGCCCGGCGCATGGAGGGGGTAATGGAGTCGGCGTACATGACCACCAGACCCTGGGCGTTTCGGGCGGCACGGCCGATGGTCTGGATGAGGGAGGTCTCCGAGCGGAGAAAGCCCTCCTTGTCGGCGTCCAGAATGGCCACCAGGGAGACCTCCGGCAGGTCCAGGCCCTCGCGCAGCAGGTTGATGCCCACCAGCACGTCGAAGGTACCCAGCCGCAGGTCCCGGATGATCTCCATCCGCTCGATGGTGTCGATGTCGTGGTGCATATACCGCACCTTGATGCCCGCGTTGGTGAGATAGGCGGTGAGATCCTCCGCCATCTTCTTGGTCAGGGTGGTGACCAGCACCCGCTCCTTCCGGGCGGTACGGTCGTTGATCTCTCCAATGAGATCGTCGATCTGGCCTTCCACCGGGCGCACCTCGATCTTGGGGTCCAGCAGGCCGGTGGGGCGGATGACCTGCTCTACGATCTGGCCGGAGCGCTCCCGCTCGTACTCGCCGGGGGTGGCGGACACGTACACCACCTGGTTGAGCCGCTTCTGGAACTCCTCAAACTTCAGGGGCCGGTTGTCGAAGGCGCAGGGGAGACGGAAGCCGTAGTCCACCAGGGAGGTCTTTCGTGCCCGGTCGCCGTTGTACATGGCCCGCACCTGGGGCAGGGTCACGTGGCTCTCGTCGATGAAGAGAACAAAATCCTTGGGGAAATAGTCCAGCAGGGTGTGGGGAGGCGACCCGGCGGGGCGTCCCTCAATGACCCGGCTGTAGTTCTCGATGCCGGTGCAGTAGCCCAGCTCCTGCATCATCTCCACGTCGTACATGGTGCGCTGCTTGATGCGCTGGGCCTCGATGAGCTTGCCCTCCTTTTCGAAGAAGGCCACCCGCTCCTCCAGTTCCTTATAAATCTCCTGGATGGCGGCGTCCATCTTCTCCTTGGGGGTGACGTAGTGAGTGGCGGGCCAGATGGGGATGGTATTCAGCCGCCGGATAGGGGTGCCGGTGACCACGTTGATCTCGCTGATGCGGTCGATCTCGTCGCCGAAAAACTCCACCCGGATGGCGGAATCCTTCCAGTAGGCGGGGAAGATCTCCACCGTGTCTCCCCGGACTCGGAACATATTGCGCTCAAAGGCGATATCGTTGCGCTCATAGCGGATGGCTACCAGCTTTTTTAAGAGTTCATCCCGCTCCATCTGGGCGCCTACCCGGAGGGACACCATCATTTTGGCAAAATCCTCCGGCTCGCCCAGGCCGTAGATGCAGGACACCGAGGACACCACGATCACGTCCCGCCGCTCCATCAGGGAGGCGGTGGCCGCCAGCCGCAGCCGGTCGATCTCCTCGTTCACCGCCGAATCCTTTTCAATAAAGGTGTCGGTGTGGGGGATATAGGCCTCGGGCTGGTAGTAATCGTAGTAGGACACGAAGTACTCCACCGCGTTGTTGGGGAAGAACTCCTTGAACTCGGCGCACAGCTGGGCGGCCAGGGTCTTGTTGTGGGCCAGCACCAGGGTGGGGCGCTGAACCGCCTCGATGACCTTGGCCATGGTGAAGGTTTTGCCCGAACCGGTGACGCCCAGCAGGGTCTGCTCATCCAGACCGTTTTCAATGCCCGCCGCCAGGGCAGCGATGGCCTCGGGCTGATCGCCGGCGGGGGAGTATTCGCTGACTACTTCAAATTTGGGCATACCATCACCTCGTGGTCCCATTGTATCAGAACATCAGTTCCATTGCAACGGGTAATCGAATAAATGTTCCTATGGCTTGTAGAAGCCGCTGTCCCGCAAAGACACCATGTCGTCATCTACGAAGATCACGTGGTCCACCAGCTCCACGCCCAGCTTGGCCAGGATGGGGGCCAGACTGTTGGTGGTGGCGATGTCGTCCCCGGAGGGGAAGGCGATGCCGGAGACGTGGTTGTGGGCCAGCACCACCCCGGCGGCGTTGAGGGAGAGGGCTGCCTCGGCGATGAGCCGGGTGGTGACGTTGACAGCGTTCACGTTGCCCTCGCCCAGCTTGCGGATGCCTAGGACTTTGCCTTTGCCGTCCATGCATAGCAGGCAGAGCTGCTCGTTGCGGGCCCCGAAAAAATAGGGCTGAAGCAGGGCAAAATAGTCCCGGGAATTGCGGGCGATGTCGTCCATCTGGGTGCGGGCGGTGAGATACCGGCCCGCCAGCTCCTTGGCTGTTTTGAAGAGCACAGCGGCGTGCTCGCCCACCCCTTTGACCTTCTGCAGCTCCTCAGGGGTGGCGTCCAGCACGCCGGCCAGTGATCCGAACCGGTCCAGCAGCTCATGAGCCAGGGGATTGGTGTCACTGCGGGGATTGGCGTAAAAGAGCAGCAGCTCCAGCAGCTTATGGTCGGGGAAGGAGTCCGGCCGGGCCAGAAATTCAGTTTTCAGCCGCTGACGGTGACCGTCGTGGGTACCCATGGCCGGACTCCTCCTCCTTTCATACCGGAATGCTTAGGCCTTGGCGCCGTACTGGGCCAGGTAGGCTTCCATCTTGCCCTTCATCTCGTCGTCGATGTACACCTTGCCGTCGATCTCCTTGTTGTGGAGGAAGGAGATGATCTCCTTGACGGTGACGATGGGGAACACCTGGATGCCATAGTCCTCACGCAGCTCGTCCAGGGTGGAGCAGTCCTTGGTGCCCCGCTCCATGCGGTCCACGGACACGATGAGGGCCTTCATGTTCACGTTGGCCACGTGCTTGAAGAGCTCGATGGTCTCGCGCACGGCGGTGCCGGCGGTGACCACGTCCTCCACGATGACCACATCGTCCCCGTCCTGGGGCTTGTAGCCCACCATGGAGCCGCCCTCGCCGTGGTCCTTGGCCTCCTTGCGGTTGAAGCAGTAGGGCAGGTCGCGGTCGTAGTTGCGGTACAGGGAGGCGGCGGCGGTGACAGCCAGAGGGATGCCCTTGTAGGCGGGGCCAAACAGGCAGGTCACGCCCTCAGGCAGGTTCTCCTGGATGCAGGCGGCGTAGTAGTCGCCCAGCTTGGCGGCCTGAGCGCCGGTCTTGTAGTTGCCGGTGTTAATGAAATAGGGGGTCTTGCGGCCGGATTTGGTGGTGAAATCACCAAAAGTGAGCACGCCGGAGCGCACCATAAAGGTAATGAATTCTTCTTTGTAGGTCATGTCAGAAAACCTCACTTCCCGAAATTGTCGAACTATTATATCATTTATTACGGAACAGAACAAGAGCCTGTGCCGTCTAAAAAAACGTCTGCTTTCATCATTTTTAAATGGTCTTTTTATTCACCCTGTGATACAATACAGAAACTGACATAGCGAGGTGTTTCGGTTTTGGATCTGTTAGAATGGTTTACGCACAATGATCTGGGCGAAATGTTGTTTACCATGCTGGTCTCCATGGTGCCCATCATCGAGCTGCGGGGCGGTGTGCCCTTCGGTACCGCACTGGGACTGGCCCCGGCGCAGGCCCTCATTGCCGCCATCATCGGCAACATGCTGCCCATCCCCTTTATTATTGTCTATATCCGCCGGATTTTTTATTGGATGCGCCGGAAATCGGCCAAACTGAACCGGCTGGTGGATAAGCTGGAGAAGAAGGCCCACCTGAAGGGGCAGAAGGTAACCAAGTACAAGTATATCGGCCTGTGGCTCTTTGTGGCCATCCCGCTGCCCGGTACCGGCGCCTGGACGGGCGCTCTGGCGGCCGCTTTTCTGAATATGCCTCTGCGGAAGGCCCTGCCCTCCATCTTCCTGGGCGTGATTACCGCCGGGCTTATTATGACCTTCGCCACCGGCGTGGTGGTGTCCACCGTAGGAGGCTGAGTCCCTTTTGCCCCTCCTTGCATAGGATAATGCGGAGGTGAAGGGACTTGGACGGAATTTTACAGGTGGTCCTGGCCCTGCTGGCGGCCATCGGACTGCTGGCTCTGGGCTGGGCCCTCTTTGGTCAGATGCTGCTGCCGGAGGACTGGAGCGGCCCGGTGTACGCCGTGGTCCCGGCGGCGGGGGAGGGGGAGCATCTGGAACAGGATGTGAAGAGCCTTCTCTGGCTGCGGGGCCATAAGAAGAAGCAATTCACCATTGTCATTGCCGATGGCGGCCTGGACCCCACAGGAAAGGCTGTGGCCGCCGCGCTGCTGTCTGGCGCCACCGGGGTGGTGGTCTGTCCCGCCGACCGTCTCAGCCAGTACATCACAGAAAAATAGCGTTCGACAAATCCGCCGCCAGATGGTATCATATTCTCCGAGTAACACAAGGAGGGGCAGCCATGCAGGAGGCGGAACAGGATTATATGCAGGGCACCGTGTCAGCCGTCATCTACCAGAACGAGGAGAACGGCTACACGGTGCTTCGTCTTGACATCGGGGACGGGGCGCTGGTCACCGTGGTGGGCTGTATGCCGGGAGTAGCCCCCGGCGAGGGCATCTCGGTCCAGGGCACCTGGACCCGCCATGCCTCCTACGGCGAGCAGTTCAAGGCGGAGACGGTGGAGCGGCGGCTCCCCGCCGGGGCCAAGGCCATCTTCGATTACCTGTCCTCCGGCGCGGTGCGGGGCATCGGCGCTGCCACTGCCCGGAGGATGATCGAGGAGTTCGGGGAGGATGCCCTCACCGTGCTGGAGGAGAACCCGGAGCAGCTCACCAAAATCCGCGGCATCACCCGCAAAAAGGCCCTGACCATCGGCGAGAATTTCCGGCTCCAGATGGGTATGCGGCGGCTGCTGGCCTTCCTGGGGGAGCATGAGGTGCCCCTCCAGCTGGCCATGCCCCTGTACCGCCGGTACGGGGACCGGGCTCTGGAGGTCATCCGGGGCAACCCCTACCTGATGGTGGACGAGGAGCTGGGGGTGGATTTCTCCACTGCCGATGCCCTGGCCCTGTCCATGGGCATGGAGGGGGACGACCCCCAGCGCATTGAGGCGGCCCTCCTCTTTGAACTGACCTACAATCTGGACAACGGCCACGCCTTCCTGCCCCGGCGCAAGCTGCTGATGGCCACCGGCCAGCTCATTGGCGTGGAGGGGGAGAGCCTGGAGGACGCCCTGGAGACCCTGCTGGAGCGGGGCGAGGTGATCCAGGAACCGGTAGCAGGGGAGGAGGCCGTCTACCTCCAGGCCCTGTGCGAGGCCGAGCAGTATGTGGCCTGGCGGCTCACCGAGATGTCCCGTGGGGAGCTGGTGGCCCCCCACGGGCTGGACGATCTCATCGACCGCATCCAGGAGGATCAGGGCATCGTGTATGCTCCCCAGCAGCGGGAGGCGGTGGCTCTGGCGGCAACCAGTCAGGTGATGCTTCTCACCGGCGGCCCCGGTACCGGTAAGACCACCTCACTGCGGGGTGTGCTGGCCCTCTTTGACCAGCTGGGGCTGGAGACTGCCCTGGCCGCCCCCACCGGCCGGGCCGCCAAGCGGCTGGGAGAGCTGTGCGGGGCGGAGGGGTACACCATCCACCGACTGCTGGAGACCCAGTACGACCCCCGCTCCGGCAAACTGATCTTCGCCCACGACGAGAGCGATCCCCTGAAGGCGGACGCCGTCATCGTGGATGAGACCTCCATGGTGGACATCGTGCTGATGCAGGGGCTGCTGGCCGCCCTACGGGACGACTGCCGCCTGATTTTGGTGGGAGACCCGGACCAGCTTCCCAGCGTGGGCCCGGGCAATCTGTTTTCCGATCTCATCCGCAGCGGAGCCATTCCCATGGTGCGGCTCACCGAAATTTTCCGGCAGGCCGCCGAGAGCGCCATCGTCCGCAACGCCCACGGGGTCAACCAGGGCAAGCTGCCCGACCTGAAGGACCGGGAGCATGATTTCTTCTTCCTCCGCCGGAAGGACCCGGCCCGGGCGGCCGAGACCATTGTGGAGCTGATCCAGACCCGGCTGCCCAACAATATGGGCATTCCCGCCGACCAGATCCAGGTTCTGTCGCCCACCCGCAAGCGGGTCACCGGTACCGCCTCCCTCAACCGGGCCATTCAGGAGGCGGTGAATCCGCCCGGAGCCGACAAGCCGGAGAAGCGGTTCGGCGAGTACGTGTTCCGTCAGGGGGACCGGGTCATGCAGGTGCGCAACAACTACGACGTGCTCTGGCGGGACGGCGCGGACAGCGGCATGGGTATTTTTAATGGAGATATCGGTACCATTACCCGGGTGGACAACCGGGAGGGGACCCTCACCGTGGACTTTGAGGGCAGGGTGGTGGAGTACACCCAGGATATGCTGGTGGAGCTGGAGCCAGCATATGCCATCACCGTCCACAAGGCCCAGGGCAGCGGTGCGACTCGTTCCTTAGTGAAAAGCTAAGGCACTTAAGAAGTCGAAGTAGTAAAGTAAAATTGGTACAAAAGTGGTTAGAACCCGCCTGTTTGAAATGCTACGATAGATAATTAAGGAGAACTCTTAACTTGAATAGTCAAATGATAGAGCCAACGAAAGTTGGGCAACCCTCTTGAAGGACTATCCCTAATCCTCCGACTGGCTATATATAGCGAAAGCTAAATAGTCAGAAGCTCGGTGAAGTCGGCAGAAAGAGTACCTAAGTCAATGAAATAGGTAAGTAAAGATTGGTACACAAGTGGCTAGAGCCCACCTGTCAAGAAAACCTAAAGTAAAAGATATGGGAAATGATATGTCGGGGGTCTATAAATCTCTCATGGTTAGAATGTACGAAATGTACTGACGAATCTGCGAATGTACGGGTCTAAACTGGCGAAACGTGGAAACACGGAGATTCCCCTTAGAGGGACGTCGGTGAGGTAAAGTAAAAATCTGCTACTATGAAATACCTTATATGCGGCAGGCGCATATGAATCCGACAGGCCTATAGCAGAAACCTAAAAGAGAAAATGCACAGATAAAGTTAAGGGAACGAGGAAAGGTATCAGGTTCTCGAAATGAGAATAGGCGGACGAAGAATAATAAGCCGTCGAACTGGTGCTGAAAAGTAGTGGTCGAACCGTAGATAGCCTTTGTAATGAAGGCAGAAGGAATGGCCACAAGTCGTTACACTAATATACACTAAACATCACTTAGCATTGGATGTGAGTAAGCCTAAAAGAGGCACCTCAAACAATGGAGGTGATGAACCAGTGGATGAACAACTTTCAGCAAGACCGCCTGTAGAAATACAGAAGGTCAAAAAGATTAAGCAGAAGAAAATTAACAAACTTCGATATGCTGAATACTACGACCAGCAAGAGTTATTAGATAGTCTGTATAAGGACAGTCAAAACGGTGCTATCTTTGATAAGCTGATGAAGCATATTGTTTCGGATGCAAATATATTGATGGCATACCGTTCCATAAAACGGAACGCAGGTAGTAAAACACCTGGAACTGATGGCCTGAACATCACAGATATTGAGAAACTTGAACCGGAAGTAGTATGCAAACGAGTGCGTAATATTCTTAACAACTATCAGCCCAGAAATGTCCGAAGAAAGGATATTCCAAAACCCAACGGAAAAACAAGACCACTTGGTATTCCGTGTATATGGGATAGATTGATACAACAATGTATCCTTCAAATACTCGAACCTATTTGTGAAGCAAAGTTCTTCGATGGTAGTTTTGGTTTCCGTCCACTAAGGTCTGCGGAAAATGCAATAAATGAGGTCTACCGATATATCAATCGGTCAAATCTGTATTATATGATTGAAGTAGACATAAAAGGATTTTTCGATAATGTCAACCACTCAAAGTTGATTCGACAAATGTGGGCTATGGGTATAAGGGACAAACAACTCCTATGTGTTATCAAGAAAATACTAAAGGCAAAAATACTAATGCCAGACGGTACAATCTTAGAACCCACAAAAGGCACACCGCAAGGTGGTATTATATCTCCTCTCCTTGCTAACATCGTTCTTAATGAACTGGACTGGCATATGGAAAGCCAATGGGGAGAAAATCCACTTGCGTACAAATGGAAAGGTGGAGTAGCACCAAACGGAACATTCAGTAAAGGAAGTTCCTTTCGGGAAATGCGAAAAACCAATCTAAAAGAAATGCACACCATCC
The DNA here is from genome assembly GCF_017811815.1 of Flavonifractor sp. AGMB03687. Taxonomy (GTDB): domain Bacteria; phylum Bacillota; class Clostridia; order Oscillospirales; family Oscillospiraceae; genus Flavonifractor. The sequence continues at coordinate 496,676 of NZ_JADKZI010000002.1, read as the reverse complement.
GCTATGCGGATGACGTGCGCATACTATGTGCCACAAAAAGTGAAGCACACAAAACATTATACGGAGTTGCGGAATGGCTCAAAAAACGCCTTGACCTTGATGTTTCAATGGAAAAGACCAGAATCGTAAATCTTCGGAAACAATCTGGAGAATTTCTGGGAATTGAGATTAGAACAAAAAGAAAAGGCAACAAAGATGTCATTGCGTCCCATATGTGCCCTAAAGCGATTGAGCGCACAAAGGTTGCATTGAAAAAGCAAATCAAAGTCATTCAACGAAGCGGTAATAGCAATCAAGCCATTGCTAACATTCGGTTGTACAATTCCGAAGTCAGAGGAATACACAATTACTTCTGTATGGCAACGGATATTACAACGGATTGTCAAGAGATACACAACTCGATCTACAAGGCATTGTATAATCGGCTGAAACCCTTAAAGAAATGTTCCTTATCTCCAAAACTTGGAGATTACAAAAACTATGGGAAGTGCAAGCGGATAATGGAATGTCAAGGACATTACATTTTACCGATAGCGTATGTACACCATCGGAAAACCGCAGGCAAAAAGAAAGCCGTAAACCTATACACGCCGGAAGGTCGAAAGTGGAAACACGACAATCTAATGTTTAGAAATGCCTGGTTACTTGGGGAACTGTATAAGTACCCTGTTGGAAATCGCTCGATTGAGTATAACGATAACCGTGTATCGCTCTTCTCAGCACAAAGAGGTCGATGTGCCATAACTGGCAGAGACTTTCTGTGTCAAGAAGAAATACATTGCCACCACAAAACTCCAAGAGCCAAAGGCGGCAAAGATGGTTATAACAATCTTGTGCTTATACTGGAAGATGTGCATAAACTGGTACATTCTACAAAGAAAAGCACAATAGATTTCTATTTGGGTTTACTCAAGTTGAATGGCAAGCAACTCAAAAAGCTTAATCACTTAAGGGAACTCGCAGGATTGCCTGCAATTAGCCAAGAGTAAAATCCTCAAGGCGAATAAATGCTGAAATCTTGTAAAATTGTGATGTTAAAGTGATATTAAGTGAAACGATGGAACGCCGTGTGCGGTGAAAGTCGCACGCACGGTGTGGACCGGGGGAAAAGCCGGACGAATTAAGCCAAACAACCTATCAAAAAGCGAGTGCTTAAAGAGCACTCGCCGAAGACGAAAAGTGAGAATTATCTAACAAGCTTTTCAACTGCTTCATCAAGAGTAGTTACAAAGAATACGTCACTACCCTTGTTACTTTCATAAATGAAATCGTGCAAAGGCTTACTGGTATAGTGGGAATAATCGCCGTAAATGGCAATACGACCACCATAATTGATGTATTTCTGTAACATCTCACCAGCAAACCCAGAGCTGAGAATAAAGAAGTCATCGCAAATCAAGGATTTACTGATTGCAATGTTCTTTGTTCCAACTTCATATTTTGCACTCATAAGTAAGTCAAGAGCAGAAGAAGTATCTGTTATCACCTTATCTTCGCTGTGTACTACGGCGCAGACGGTGTTATTTCTCACAACCTTCTCAATAGTCAAAATTATCCCTCCTTCTGATAGAATTGTGCTATATTGTAGCATAAACTATCAATGAAAGCAAGGGCTTTGACAAAAACAGGAAGTTTTAGCTTAATTCCAAGGTTTACCTATCGGTATAGTACCGGGCGGTGATCCTGGCGGTGAGCGAGGGGGCACCCATGCTGCTTACCCGGGGGGTGCTGTACACCGCCATCACCCGAGCCCGGGAACTGCTCATCCTGGTGGGGGACGAGGAGGTTGTGGCCACCATGACCGCCAACGACCGCCAGCAGCGGCGGTATTCCGGCCTGCGGTGGCGGCTGGTGCAGATGAAAGAGGATTCCATATGAAAGATGCTTTTATGGCAAGTCTGTTCCATAAGGGTGTCCATGGCGGCGCGCTCTATCTCCAAAGGGATAACGTGTTATACAGGACCAATAAGAGCCTGCTGGAAGCAGAATATCGCAGCCTGGAACTGCCGTATCACAGGATCGAGACGGTGAAAACAGGATGGGCACTCTGTTTTCCGACGGTCACATTCTCCATGAAAAATGGTGTTTCCTACCGGTTTCTTGTATTCCGTCGCAAAACGTTTTTATCCAGATATCATGTACTTGCCGGGGGAGCGCGATGACTCCGGCACACCAATAAAAAAGGTCCTCTTCCTGATGGAAGAGGACCTTTTCGCTTATTCTCTTACTTCGTGCCGAAGATGCGGTCGCCGGCGTCACCCAGTCCGGGAACGATGTAGCCGTGCTCGTTCAGCTTCTCATCCAGAGCGGCGCAGTAGATGTCCACGTCGGGATGATCGTGATGGACGCGCTCGATGCCCTCGGGGGCGGCGATGATGTTCATCAGCTTAATGTGCTTGACCTCGTAGTTCTTGATGAACTGGATGGCAGCGGAGGCGGAGCCACCGGTGGCCAGCATGGGGTCAAGGATGATGACCTCGCGGTCCGCGATGTCGTTGGGCATCTTGCAGTAGTACTCCACGGGCTCCAGGGTGTCGGGGTCGCGGTACAGACCGATGTGGCCCACCTTGGCGGAGGGGATCAGGGTCAGGATGCCGTCCACCATGCCTAGACCGGCCCGCAGAACGGGAACGATAGCCAGCTTCTTGCCGGCGATGGTCTTGAACTTGCCGGTGGTGATGGGGGTCTTGATCTCAACCTCCTCCATGGGCAGGTCGCGGGTAGCCTCATAGCACATGAGGGTGGCGATCTCGGAGACGACCTGACGGAAGTCCTTGACGCCGGTCTTCTCATCCCGGAGGATGGACAGCTTGTGCTGCAGGAGAGGGTGATCGAGAATGTGTACTTTTTCCATATCCATGGCGCTATTCCCCTTTGCTTTGTTCTTTTGTCAGCCGCTCCCGTTCAGCCTGGGAGAGCCGGTGGTAGTCGGGCGCCAGACCCGCCGCGTCGGTGAGTCTGTCCTGCCGAGCCAGCTCCAGACCACACCGGGCCACGCCCCATGCGCTCTGGAACCGGAGATGGGGGGGCGCCAGGCGGACGTCCAGCCCCAGCTCTTTGAGGGTAGTATAGCATAAAACCGCGCCGTCTCCAACCAGTAATTGCGTTTTTCCGCTGATTTTTAATTCTTCCCCCAGCTCCTCCAGGGAGATGGCCCGGTCGGGGGTCAGCCGTTCCAGGGTTTCGCCGTCGCTGGCAAAGCGGGCGTTGTACACCTGATGCCGCCGGGCGTCCATGACGGCGCAGATCTCCAGCCCGGTGTGGGCCAGGTTCCAGGCCATGGACTCCAGGGTGGAGCAGGCGGCGCAGGGCTTGTTGCCCGGCCAGGCCAGGCCCTTGGCGGCGGCCACGCCGATGCGCAGTCCGGTGAAGGAGCCGGGCCCCGCCGCCACGGCGATCACGTCCACATCCTCCAGGGTAAGGCCGCAGCCGGAGAGCAGGGAAGTGGTCATGGGCATCAGGGTGACCGAGTGGGTCAGGCCGTTGTTTTGGTAAGTCTGGGCGATGAGCTTTTCATCCTCGCACAGGGCCGCCGAGCAGGCGGTGGCGGAGGATTCCAGCGCCAGTATCTTCATGGTTGGGTCCCTCCCGTGATGGTGATGATGCGCTGGTCGTCGTGCGCTCCCCGGCGGATGTCCACCCGGATGGTGCCCTCCTCCAGCGCGTCGGCGATGTTTTCGCTCCACTCCACGGCGCACACGCCGCCACGGGCCAGGTAGTCCTCCCAGCCGATGTCGAAGAGCTCGTCCGCCGAGCCCAGCCGGTACATATCAAAGTGGAACAGGGGCAGCCGCCCCCCCTCGTATTCATTGACAATGGTAAAGGTAGGGCTGGTGACCCGTTCCTCCACCCCCAGGCCTCTGGCCAGTCCCCGGGTAAAGGCGGTTTTGCCCGCTCCCAGATCGCCGGTGAAGGCGATGACGCTCCCCGGTTTCAGCTCTGCGGCCAGTGCAGCGCCTGCCGCCTCGGTCTCAGCAGGGGAGTTGGTTATAATTTCCATACAGCACCTCTTCAAATGTGAAGATTCTGACAAGATTATATCACACCTGTTTACCAAACGCAAAAAAGATGGTAAACTAATTTGACGTACGCCCCGGACGGTGGGGCGAATGTGAGAAACCAAGGAGGTGGACCGGTGTCCTGGCTGAGAGATTCTATCCGCGCCTTCTGGCAGCAGGGTGACCGGCTGCTGCTGACCCTGTGCCTGCTGGCCAGCGGATATGGCATGGTGCTGATCTTCAGCGCCACCCGCTATCTGGAAACCAACCGCAATATGATTGTCCAGGGATTAGGCATCCTGCTGGGCGTGGCGGTCTATATCATTATGTCGTCGGTGGATATCGAACTGCTGACGGAAAAATCCTGGAAATGGCTGATCCTGTTTAATGTGGTTATCAACGCCCTGGTGCGTACCCCTCTGGGCGTGGAGGTCAACGGCAACCGCAGCTGGCTCCACATTCCCGGCTTTCCGGTCAACCTGCAGCCCGCGGAGATCGCCAAGCTGACCTTCGTGCTGCTGCTGGCCTGGCAGATGAGCCGCCTGCAGGAGCGGGGCATCAGTAAGCCATCCTCGGTATTCCAGTTTGCCGGGCACACCCTGTTCATGTTCGGCGTGGTGGCGGTAACCTCCGGCGACTTCGGTATGGGTCTGACCTATCTCATTATTTTTGTGATCATGTCCTGGTCCGCCGGGGTGAAGAAGCGCTGGTTCCTGCTGGCCGCCGTGGTGTGCGTGGTGGGTGTGGTGCTCATCTGGCCCCACGTGAAGGACCTGTATTTCATGAAGCGTTTTACGGTGGTCATCGACCACATCACCGGCAACCCGGATACCATCAGCGAGCAGACCCTGGGCCAGGGCTGGCAGCAGACCCGCAGCATCCTGGCCATCGGCAGCGGCGGACTCACCGGCATGGGCTACCTCCAGGGTATTCAGACCCAGAGTAGCTACAAGTCCAGCCTGCCCGCCCGTGAGACCGACGAGATCTTTGCTGTCTGCGGCGAGGAATTCGGCCTCATCGGCTGCCTGCTGCTGCTGGCCCTGCTGGCGGCCATCATCCTGCGGTGCGTCTGGGTGGCCCGCCGGGCCTGCTCTCCCCAGAGCGCCCTCATCGCCATGGGCTACGCCGGTATGCTGCTGGCCCAGGTGGGGGTCAACGTGGGCATGTGCCTCTATGTCTTCCCGGTGGTAGGCCTGACCCTGCCCTTCTTCAGCTATGGCGGCTCCTCCATTGTTACCATGTTTGCCGCCATGGGTGTGGTATCCAGCATTAAAATGCGTTCTTTGCCCAGCTGGCTGCGGGACCGCAGCAGGCTGTAAATGGATAGAGCCCGCCCAACGGGGCAGGCTATGGTGGTAAACAAGAAAGGACGGTTCGCAGCACATGAAGGTCACAAGGATCGAATTGCAGCCCGGCGTCTGGCTGACGGCGGTACAGACCAAAAAATTCAAGTCCAGCGTATTGGGGGCCCAGTTCCTCACCCCTTTGACGGCGGAGGACGCCTCCCGCAACGCACTGATCCCCATGGTGCTCCGCCGGGGCACCGCGCAGTATCCCGACATGGAGTCCTTGTCCGCCGCCCTGGATGAGCTGTACGGCGGCTCCCTGGAGCCCATGGTGCGCAAAAAGGGAGAGACCCAGTGCGTGGGCTTTGTGGGCAGCTTCCTGGACGACGCCTACACTCTGAATAAGGAGCAGGTGCTGGAGCCTGCCGCCGCCCTGCTGGCGGAGCTGGTGGGCAAGCCCTATACCAAAGACGGCGCCTTCTGCCCCGACTACACCAAGCAGGAGAAGGCCAATCTCATCGACCGCATCAAGGCCCAGGTCAACGACAAGCGGCAGTACGCCCAGATCCGGGTAGTGGCCGAGATGTGCGAGGAGGAGCCCTTTGGCGTGGACAAGCTGGGCAGCCAGGAGGCGGTGGAGGCCATTACCCCGGAGAAGCTGTGGGCAGGTTATCAGGACCTGCTGAAGGGTGCCCGGGTGGAGCTCTACTACTGCGGCTCGGCGGACGCGGAGCGGGTGCAGGCGGCCTTCGGGCCTCTGGTGGACCTGCTGCCGGAGGGGAAGCGGGCTGAGCTGGCCCGTCCCGCCAAGCAGAAGGCTCCCAAGAAGCCCCGCCGGGTGGAGGAGGCTCTGGACGTGACCCAGGGCAAGCTGGCCATGGGCTTCCGCACCAACTGCGATGCCTGGGATGAGCGGTACCCCGCCCTGATGCTGGTCAACGCCATCTACGGCGGCACCACCACCTCCAAGCTGTTCATGAACGTGCGGGAGAAGCTGAGCCTGTGCTACTACGCCAGCTCCGGCCTGATGAAATACAAGGACGTGATGCTGGTATCCTCCGGTGTGGAGTTTGACAAGGTGGGCCAGGCGGAGGCCGAGATCCTCTCCCAGCTCTACAAGTGCCAGAGCGGCGACTTCACCGACGACGAGCTGGAATGGGCCCGCCGGTCGGTGGTGAGCACGCTGCGCACCACCCTGGACACCCAGGGACGGCTGGAGGACTACTGGCTGGGCCAGTCCGCCGCCGGTCTCACCGACGGCCCCGACCAGGTGGCCCAGAAGGTGGAGGCCGTCACCCGGGCTCAGGCGGTAGAGGCCGCCCAGGACCTGACCCTGGACACCGTGTATTTCCTGAAAGGCAGGGAGTGATTCTATGGTAAGCAAGCAGTACCCCCGTCTGGGGGAGACCGTATTTCATGAGATCCTGGAGAACGGGCTTCACATCTACGTGGACCGCCGCCGGGATTTTCAGAAGAGCTACGCCTTCTTTGCCACCAACTACGGCGGCATGGACATGCGTTTTCACCAGGATAGCCGGTGGAAGGATACCCCGGCGGGTGTGGCCCACTTCCTGGAGCACAAGATGTTCGACACCGAGGACGGCAACGCTCTCCAGGACCTGGCGGCCAACGGAGCCTCTCCCAACGCCTTCACCAGCTCCGCCATCACCGGCTACTACTTTGAGAGCACCGAGAAGTTCTTCGACAACCTGAAGATCCTGCTCTCCTTCGTGTCCATCCCTTATTTCACCCAGGAGAGCGTGGACAAGGAGCAGGGCATCATCGGACAGGAGATCCGCATGGTGGAGGACGACCCGGACAACCAGGTGTTCTACGCCCTGATGGAGTGCCTGTACGACCACCATCCCATTCGGGTGCCCATTGCCGGTACCCAGGAGTCCATCTCCCACATCACCGCCGGTACTCTGTACGCCTGCCACAAGGCCTTCTATACCCCGGCCAACATGGTGCTTACTGTGGCGGGTGATGTGGACCCGGAGCAGGTGTGCGCCATTGCCAGGGAGATCCTGCCTAAGGAGTCCACCTGCCAGATCCAGCGGGACTACGGCGGGGAGGAGGCTCCCAAGGCGGCCTGTTCCGAGAAGGAGCTGACCATGGAGGTGTCCACTCCCATCTTCATGCTGGGCTTCAAGTGCGACCCTGCCAAGGCCGGCGAGGAGTGGATGCGTCGGGAGTTGGCGGGCGAGCTGGCCTGCGAGGCCCTGCTGGGCAACTCCACCCCTCTGTACGCCAAGCTGTACAGCGAGGGGCTCATCAACAAGAATTTCAGCTACGGCTTCGAGCTCTATCCCGGCTGCGCCATGATGGTGGCCGGCGGCGAGAGCCGGGACCCCAAGAAGGTGCGGGATGCGGTGCTGGCCGAGGGCGAGCGCCTGGCCAAGGAGGGCATCGACCCCGGCCTGTTCCAGCGGCTGAAGAAGGGTGTTTACGGCGCCAAGGTCCGTGGCCTCAACTCCTTTGAGTACACCTGCATCGCCATGGCCCAGTCCCACTTTGCCGGCATGGACTACCTTAAGTTCCCTGAGATCTTTGACTCCATCGACCAGGCCTATGTGGAGGACTGCATCCGCAGCTGGGTGACCGCTGAGCGGTGCGGCCTGGCTGTGGTCCGCCCGGGGGAGGGAGCGGTATGATGGGCACCGTCTCGTTCCCCGGCCTGGGGCTGGAATTTCAACTCAATCGGGTGGCCTTCCACCTGGGCAGCTGGCCCGTCTACTGGTACGGGATCATCATCGCCGCCGGCTTTTTGCTGGCGGTGGTGTTCTGCTCCCGGAAGGCCCCCCAGTTCGGTATCCGCCAGGATGATATCATCGACATGCTCTTTTTTGCCGTGCCCCTGTCCATCATCGGGGCCCGGCTGTACTACATCATCTTCTACCTGGATCTCTACCGCCGGGAGGACGGCTCCCTGGACTTCGGTGCCATGGTACGCATCTGGGACGGCGGCCTTGCCATCTACGGCGGCGTCATCGCCGCGGTGATCACCCTGTTCGTGTTCTGCAAGGTGCGCAAGATCAAGTTCCTGGCCTTTGCGGACCTGGGCGTCTTCGGCCTGCTCATCGGCCAGATGATCGGCCGGTGGGGCAACTTTGTCAATATTGAGGCCTACGGCGGGCCCACCGACCTGCCCTGGCGCATGGGCATCTACCAGTACGTGGACGGCGTGCGCCAGTATGTGGAGGTCCATCCTACCTTCCTCTATGAGTCTCTTTGGAACCTGGTGGGGCTGGGACTGCTCATCCTCATCGCCAAAAAGTGGCGCAAGTTTGACGGCCAGATGTTCCTGAGCTACTTCGCCTGGTACGGCGTGGGCCGGGGCTTCATTGAGGGCCTGCGTACCGACAGCCTGTACTTCTTCAACACCCCCATCCGGGTGTCCCAGGTGTTCGGCTTTGCCACTGCCGCCATCTCCATCGTGCTGCTCATCGTGCTGCTGGGCTTCCGCAAGCACGACCCCGCCGATCTGTGGGTGAATCAGATGAAGGCTCATCCCCGGCTGGTGGCTCTGGTGTATCCCGAGGGCAAGGGGGAGGCCTGGCTGGCCAAGCAGAAGAAGCGGCTGGAACAGGACTTTGCCCGCATCGAGTCCTACGCCCTGCCTGCCGACGTCCCGGCTGAGGACAAGGCGGAGCTCATCGCCGCCCTGAAGGAGCGTTCCGACCTGAAGGAAGTGCTGGTCATGGACGAGAAAAAGAAATAACGATGTCTGTTTTACAAAGCGTCTGCCGCGTCTGCGGCAGGCGCTTTTTTGCGGTCATAAATGGGGACGGGCCCTCATAGGTATGTTGCAGATACCAAAGAAGGATGTGACGACATGAGGGAACAAGGGGACGGGAAGCGCTACTTACAGGCGGCGGCCCTGCTGCCGCCCCATCTGCGCCGGCAGGCGGAGGGGGTGGACAAGGCCACTCAGGCGGTGGCGGAGGAGCTGCGGCTGCGCTCCGGCTGGCCCATGACGGTGGTGTGCCCCCAGGGGGAGCGGCAGGTGCCGGGGGAGGAGCCAGTGACGCCGGGAGATTTGGAGCTGGTACTGGAGATCGCCACCAGGGCCTCCGCCCACACCGCTCTGGAGCGGATGCGCAGCGGCTTTTTCACCGTGCAGGGGGGCCACCGCATTGGTATCTGCGGCAGTGCGGTGGTGAAGGATGGTGCGGTATACAACCTGCGGCAGCTGTCCTCCCTGGCCATCCGCATTGCCCGGCAGGTTCCGGGCGCTGCTGCCTCGGTAGCGGACAGGCTGTGGGAGGGGGAGCGCTTTCAGAGCACCCTCATCCTCTCCCCGCCGGGAGGCGGCAAGACCACCCTGCTGCGGGATCTGATCCGGCGGCTATCCGATGGGGAGGGCCATCCTCCTCTGCGGGTGGGCATCGCCGACGAGCGGGGAGAGCTGGCCGCCATGTGGAACGGCATGCCCCAGCTTCAGGTGGGGCGGCGCACCGATGTGATGGACGGTTGCCCCAAGGGGACTGGGCTGCTTATGCTGCTGCGGGGCATGAACCCCCAGGTGCTGGCCGCCGACGAGATCACCGCCTCGGAGGATTGCGCCGCCCTTTTGGCAGCCGCCAACTGCGGGGTAAGCCTGGTGTGTACTGCCCACGCCGCCGATCTGGCCGATCTGGAGCGCAGGCCATTATACCGGCCCCTTCTTGAGAACCACTGCTTTCAAAAGCTGGTGGTGCTCACCCGGGGGGAGACCGGGCGGGCCTGCCGTGTGAGCGGGCTATGATCCGGCTGGTGGGGGCCCTGCTGACGGCGGTGGGCGGGGCCTATCTGGGCTTTACCGCTGCCCGGCGGCTGAAACGGCGGGCCGCGGTGCTGCGGCAGCTGGCCGGGGCCATGGAGCAGATGGAGCGGGAAATTTCCTTCCGGCTCACCCCCATGCCGGAACTGATGGAGCGTCTGGCGGCGGAGTACCCGCCCCCGGTGGGGGAGCTGTTTGCCAACTGCCGGAAGGGGATGGACCAGCTGGGAGAGCGGTCCCTGGCAGAGATCTGGCGGCAGGCCCTGGCGGACACCAACCTGGACCTGGAGGGCCGGGGAGGCGCCGTGTTGGACGAGCTGGGGGAGGTGCTGGGCCGGTTCGAGGAGTCCGGCCTGCGCACAGCCTTGGCCCATGCGGGAGCCGAACTGACCCGGGAGGGCGAGCTGGCCCGGGAGGATGGAGAAAAACGGGGCAGGATGTATCAGGTGCTGGGGCTGGCCTCCGGCGGGCTGCTGGTGATCCTGCTGCTGTGAAGGAGCGAAGCATATGGATGTGGATCTGATCTTCAAAATTGCCGCCATCGGGATTCTGGTGTCGGTGCTCAATCAGGTACTCTCCCGGTCGGGCCGGGACGAGCAGGCCACCATGACCACCCTGGCGGGGCTGGTGGTGGTGCTCATGATGGTGGTCCAGCAGATCAGCAGTCTGTTTGAACTGGTCAAGGACCTGTTCGGGCTGTAACCATGGAGACCATGCTGAAGGTGGGGGCGGTGGCGGTCATCGCCGCCCTATGCGCTGTCATGGTCAAGGGGACCGCCCGGCAGCTGGCCCTGGCCCTCTCCCTGGCCGCCGCCGCCGTCATTCTGGGACTGGCCCTGGGGGCCCTGGAGGATGTGGTGGCCATGGCGGAGGATTTACAGGACATGGCGGGGCTGTCCCCGGCGGTGGTGGCCCCCGTCCTCAAGACGGTGGGCATCGCCATCCTCACCCACATTGCCGCCCAGGTGTGCAAGGACGCGGGTGAGGGGGGCATCGCCGCTGTTACCGAGACAGCCGGCTCCGCCATGGCGCTGTGCACCGCCCTGCCGCTGCTGCGGGCGGTGCTGGACACGGTGGAGGCGCTGCTGTGAGTTTGTACCAAAGAGGAGGGAAAGACCATGATACGGCGGCTGGCGGCTTTGGCGGTACTGCTGCTGGTGCTGACGGGGACGGCCTCCGCCAGCCAGGGGGTGCTGGAGGCCCAGTCAGAGGCCCTGGGCCTGGACGAACTGGAGGAAGCCGGGTCGGAGTGGATGCCCGACGTGGACCTCGCGGCCGGGCTGGATCTGGACGAGAGCATCAGCCAGATCCTGGACACCGGCAGCGCCGAGCTGGGAGGGGTGATCCGCAAGGCTCTGCGCAGCGGCGCCCTGCTGCTGGTGGTGGTGCTGGTCTGCTCCCTGGCTGAGGGCATGGGAGCGGGGAATGGACCGGTGGACGCGGCGGCGCTGGTGGGGGCTCTGGCGGTGACGGCGGTGGCGGCCACCGACGCCAACTCCCTCATTGGAATGGGGCGGGAGGCCATCGAGCGCATGGAGACCTTCTCCAAGCTGCTGCTGCCGGCGGTGACAGCGGCGGCCTCCGCCGCCGGGAATCCCAGCGGCGCGGTGGCCCGGCAGCTGGCCACCATGCTCTTCTCCGACCTGCTCATCACCCTCATCAACCGGGTGCTGCTCCCCCTGGTGTACACCTATATCGCCGCCAGCGTGGCCTGGGCGGCGGTGGGCAACGAGGGGCTCAAGCGGATGGCGGCCACCCTGAAATGGGCGGTGACCACGGTGCTCACCGGTACCCTCATCCTCTTTGTGACCTACCTGACCATCAGCGGGGTCATTGCGGGCACCACCGACGCCCTCACCGTCAAGGCCGCCAAATTCACCATGTCCAGCATGGTGCCGGTGGTGGGCGGCATCCTGTCCGATGCAGCGGAGACCGTGCTGGCCGGGGCGGGGGTGCTGAAAAATACAGTGGGGGTGTTTGGTATGCTGGTGGTCATCGGCATCTGTCTGATCCCATTTTTTCAGCTGGGGTTCCACTATCTGACCTATAAGGTGGCCTCCGCCCTCAGCGCCGCCCTATCGGGCAGTCGGGTGGCCGCCCTCATCGACCAGATTGGCGGCGCCTTTGGCCTGATTCTGGGCATGACCGGCTCCTGCGCCCTGCTGCTGCTCATTTCCATGATCACCGCCGTGTCGGTCACAGGGGGGTGAGGATATGGTAGAGCTGTTGGGCAACTGGCTCATGGGGATGACCTGCGCAGCCATGATCCTGGCGCTGGCGGAGGGCCTGTCCCCGGCAGGGGGGCCCAAGCGGGCGGCCCGGCTGGCGGGAGGGCTGCTCCTGCTGCTGGCGGTGATCAAGCCCCTGCTCAGTCTGGACGGCACCGCCCTCACCCGGGCCATGACGGAATACCGCCTGGAGGCGGAGTACTCCGCCCAGGCCTTGGAGGGGGAGAACAAAACCCTGATGAAGGACATCATAGAAGCCCAGACCGCCGCATATATTCAGGACAAGGCGGCGGCGTTGGGCATCACCTGCACGGTACAGGTGGAGGCCGACGAGGCGGCGGAATACCCCGTCCCCGAGGTGGTCACCATCACCGGGGAACTGAGCCGGGAGGAGCGGCAGACCCTCACCGAGCAGATCGAGGCCGATTTTGCCATTCCGGCGGACCGGCAGTATTACGAAAGCGGGGGAACAACATGAACGGGCAGGAACCGGAGGCGGGCAAGGCCCTGAAGCTATGGAAGGAGCGGCTGTGGAAGCTGCTCCAGCGGTATAAATACGCGCTGCTGGTGGTGGCGGCGGGGGTGCTTCTCATGGCGCTGCCCGCCCTGGGCGGGGAAGAAGCTCAGGAACCCGACCGGCAGAGCGTCCAGGAGGTGGAGTTTGGAACGGAGGAGCTGGAGGGGCGTCTGGAGGAGGCCCTGTCTCAGATGGACGGCGTGGGTGAGGCCCAGGTGGTGCTCACCCTGCGGGGCGGTCCCGCCCAGGTCCTGGCCCAGGACACCCAGAACGCGGTACGGGAGGATCAGAGCGAGTCCTCCCAGACCACGGTGGTGGTCTCCAAGGGCTCGGGAAATGAGGAGCCGGTGGTCCTCCAACAGCTTTCGCCCCAATATCAGGGGGCCCTTGTGGTATGCTCCGGCGGGGACGACCCCTCGGTGCGGCTGCGGGTGGTGGAGGCGGTGGCCGCCCTCACCGGTCTGGGGGCCGACAAGATCTCAGTATCAAAAGGAAAGTGAGGCAGTAACAGTATGAACGTATGGAAACGCAACGCGGTGGTGGCCGCAGTGGTGCTCTTCGTGTGCGGCGCGGTGTATCTCAACTGGTCCTATCAGAAGGGTCAGACGGAGGCGGCGGGCAAGACCCTGGGGGAGGCGGAGCTGGTGTCCATGCAGACCAGCGATCCGCTGCTCTCGGCCAGCCCGGACCCGTCGGCCTCTCCGGCAGCGTCGGCCGCCCCCAGTGACGCCGCCAAGGGCAGCGGCTACTTCGATTCCGCCCGGCTCAACCGGCAGGAGGCCAGAGACAGCGCCCTGTCCATCCTCCAGGAGGCGGTGGCCGATGAGAACGCCAGCGAGACCATGAAGAAGGAGAGCAGCGCGGCCATCCAGACCCTGGCCGATTACACCGTGTCCGAGGCCCAGATCGAGAATCTGGTCACCGCCAAGGGGTACGCCGACTGCGTGGCCTTCATCAGCGACGGCAGCGCCAGCGTGGTGGTGTCGGCCACTGAAGAGGGCCTTACCGACGCCGACGTGGCCCGCATCACCGAGATCGTCACCGACGAGACCGGCTTCGAGGCCAGCAGCATCAAGATCATCGAGGCTCAGCCCTGAGCCGTCGCCCCCGCCCAAAAATCAGTTGTAATTTTTCGGATTTGTGGTAAAATGGGTCCATAGCACACAAAAGGAGCGTGACCGGAATGGGCGACGGAAAGGAATATATCTCCCGGCCTGATGAGCTGGGCAACATCCACATCTCCGAGGATGTCCTGGCTGTCATCGCGGCGGCGGCCGCCACTGAGATCGAGGGCGTGGGCAGCCTGTCCACCAATCTGAGCAGTGACATCGCGGAGCTGCTGGGCGGGAAGAAGAACCTGTCCAAGGGCATCCGCATTACCATGGTGGAGGAGAGCGTCCGGGTGGACGTATCCCTGCTCATCAAATACGGCTACACCATCGTCGACGTGGCCAAAGAGGTACAGAACGCGGTGTACAACGCCATTGAGAACACCAGCGGCCTGTCCGTGGAGAACGTCAACGTCCACGTGGCCGGCATCGTGTTCGATAAGGACAACAAGTAAACAGCCGAAGACCCGGGGTGGAGACGCCCCGGGTCTTTTGTGCGTTTTGGCCGGACGGCTCCAGGAAAAGGGGCTGGAATCTGGAGTCTAATTTTGAATTAGCCCTTTTCTTTTTGTATATATTTGATGTATAATCATAGTAACTGTGAATATCACCGGCGCAGGACGCCGGAATGGAGGAACCATCATGACCAGAACTGCCGCCCGAGAGATCGCCGTTCACCTGACCTTTGAGCTGGGCTTTACCGGACAGACCGCCCGCGAGCTGCTGGAGGAGGCCCTGAACCGCAAGACCTTTGCCCTCATCGGGGAGGAGGAGCCCCTCTACGCCGAATTCCCCAACGAGGCCCAGCGCGCCTATATCACCCGCCTGGTGGAGGGGGTGTACGACCACGCCCCCGAGCTGGACGAGTATATCTCCAAGTACGCCATCGGCTGGAAGTTTTCCCGCATGAACCGGGTGGCTGTGGCCATTATGCGTGTGGCCATGTATGAGATCCTGTACATGCAGGACATCCCCAACGCCGCCGCCATCAACGAGGCCCTGGAGCTGGTGAAGCACTACGAGGAGCCCGAGGTGGTCTCCTTTGTCAACGGCATCCTGGGTTCCTTCGTCCGGGGTGAGCACATTCCCGACCCCGTGGGCCTGAAGGAGCAGCCGGAGGCCCAGGACTGATGCGTACCCTGGGCATCGACACCAGCAACTACACCACCTCCGCCGCCGTCTTTGACGGGGAGGGGGGCGAGAACGCCGGCCGCCTGCTGGAGGTGCGCCCCGGCGAGCTGGGCCTGCGGCAGAGCGACGCCCTGTTCCAGCACGTCAAGGCCCTGCCCGACCGCTTTGCCCAGTTGAAGGAGGGCGGCTGGCTGGACGGTATTGCTGCCGTGGGAGCCTCCACCCGCCCCCGGGCGGTGGAGGGCTCCTATATGCCCTGCTTCCTGGCGGGGGAGAGCCAGGGCCGCACCCTGGCCGCCGCGCTGGGGGTGCCCTTTTTTGCCTGCTCCCACCAGCAGGGCCACATTGCCGCCGCCGCCTGGTCGGCGGGCCGGATGGATCTGCTGGACAGGCCCATGCTGGCCTGGCACCTGTCCGGCGGCACCACCGAGCTGCTCCACGTGGAGCCGGAGGGTGTCAATGTAAAAGCCACCCTGCTGGGAGGCACCAGCGACATCTCTGCCGGACAGCTCATTGACCGCACCGGCGTGCTGCTGGGACTAGATTTCCCGGCGGGCAAGGCGGTGGACCAGCTGGCCCGGGAGGGTCAGGCCAAGAAATTTACCGTAAAGCTCAACGGCTTTACCTTTTCGCTCTCCGGTATGGAGAACAAGGTGAAGGCCATGGCGGAGCAGGGGGAGAAGCCGGCGGACATCGCTCGCTTTGCCCTGCTGACGGTGGCCGACGTGGTGCGCCGCACCACCCTGGCCGCTCTGGAGCAGTATCCCGGCCTGCCGGTGCTGTGCTCCGGCGGCGTAGCCTCCAACTCCCTGCTGCGGCAGGTGATGGAGCCCCTGGGCGCTGTGTTCGCCCAGCCCCGGTTCTCCACCGACAATGCCATGGGCACCGCCATTCTCACCTGGAGAGCCGTAAAGGCGGGTGACCTTACATGAGTAACATCTACACGGTCTCCCAGGTCAACCAGTATATCAAAGCCCTGTTGGACCGGGACCGGGAGCTCACCGCCCTGTACGTCCGGGGGGAGATCTCCAACTACAAGGCCTATCCCTCAGGCCACCATTATTTTTCCCTGAAGGACGGGGAGGGGGCCATCCGCTGCGTCATGTTCAAGCGGGAGGCCATGTCCCTCCGGTTCCGGCCGGAGAACGGCATGAAGGTCATTGCCTTCGGCCGGGTGGCGGTCTTTCCCCGGGATGGGCAGTACCAGCTGTACTGCTCCGCCCTCACTCCGGAGGGGGTGGGGGATCTGCATCTGGCCTTTGAGCAGCTGAAGCAGAAGCTGTATGCCGAGGGCCTTTTTGACTCGGCCCACAAAAAGCCTATCCCCAAATTCCCCAAGCGGATCGCGTTGATCACCTCCTCCGCCGGTGCGGCGGTGCGGGATATGCTGCGCATCCTGGGGGCCCGGTGGCCCATGGCGGAGGTCTTTCTCCTGCCGGTGCGGGTCCAGGGGGCGGAGGCCCCCGGTGAGATCTGCGCGGCTATTGCCTGGGCCAACCAGCATCAGGTGGCCGATCTTATCATCACAGGCCGGGGCGGCGGGTCCATGGAGGACCTGTGGGCTTTCAACGACGAAAATGTGGCCCGTACCATCTATCACTCGGCGATCCCGGTGATCTCGGCGGTGGGCCATGAGCCCGACGTGACCATATCCGACTTTGTGGCCGACCTGCGGGCGGCCACCCCCTCCAACGCCGCCGAGCTGGCGGTGCCCGATCAGAACGAGGTGGCCGTATGGCTGCGTCAGATGGAGGGACGGCTGGCCCAGGCCATGGGCCACAAGCTGGAGAGCGCCCGGAAGGATCTGGACCGGGCGGCCCGGTGCCGGGCCCTCCAGGACCCCATGAACTATGTGGACGACAAACGGATGGTGCTGGACTACCAGCGGGAGAAGCTGGCGGCGGGGCTGAGCCGCGCCCTCAACCGGGAGCGGCAGCGCTTCGGCGCCCTGGCCTCCAAACTGGACGCTCTCAGCCCCCTGAAGGTGCTGGGCCGGGGCTACGCCATTCCCCGGAAGGAAGACGGCGCTGTGGTCCGCTCCACCGCCGACGTGGCTCCCGGCGACGCTCTGAAGCTGCGGGTGGCCGATGGCGAGATAAACTGTCAAGTTGTTTAGCTTTACTGCTTTTGGAAAGGAATTCTGGGCATGGCAGAAGAAAAACGGACGTTTGAGCAGGCCATGGGCCGGCTGGAGGAGATCGTAAAACGGCTGGAGCAGGGGGATGCCCCCCTGGAGGAGGCCCTGACCCTCTTTGAGGAGGGGACCCGGCTGCTGGGCGGCTGCTCGGCTCAGCTGGACAGCGCCGAGCAGAAGGTGCGCAAGCTGCTGGCGGGGCCGGACGGTCAGCCGGTGGAGGAACCGTTTGAGGAGGGACAGGCATGAGAGAGCAGGAGCGGCTGGACAGCCACAGAGCCATGGCGGAGGCCTGGCTCAAGACCTGTTTTCAGGACCGGGCGCCCCGGGGAGACCTGTACGACGCCATGAATTACAGCCTGCTGGCCGGAGGCAAGCGCATCCGGCCGGTGCTGATGCTGGAGACCTGCCGCCTGTGCGGCGGGGAGCCGGAGCACATTCTGCCCTTTGCCGGGGCCATTGAGATGATCCATACTTACTCCCTGATCCACGACGATCTGCCCTGCATGGACGACGATGACCTGCGCCGGGGCCGGCCCACCAACCACAAGGTGTACGGCGAGGCTACCGCGGTGCTGGCGGGAGACGCTCTGCTGACGGCGGCCTTTGAGTGGATGCTGGACCCGTCGGTGGAGCTGCCTCCCCAGCGGGTGCTGGAGGCTGCCGGGGTGCTGGCCCGGGCGGCCGGCGCCCAGGGCATGGTGGGCGGCCAGGTGCTGGACATGGCGGGGGAAGGCCACGCTATGGGCCTGACCGAGGTGGAGGAGCTGCAGCGGCTCAAGACCGGCGCCCTCATCCGGGCTGCCGCCGAGATGGGCTGTGTGCTGGCCGGCGGCAGCGAGGAGCAGCGGAAAGCTGTGTGCCGCTACGCCGAGCGCCTGGGCCTGGCCTTCCAGATCCAGGACGACATCCTGGATGTGGTGGGCGACGAGGCAACTCTGGGCAAGCCGGTGGGCTCCGACGCGAAAAGCGAGAAAAACACCTTTGTCACTCTGAAGGGACTGGACGAGTGCCGCTGCCTGGTGGATAAGCTCACCGACGAGGCGGTGGAGGCCCTGTCCCTGTTCGGAGAAGAGGGCGAGAGCCTGTGCTGGCTGGCCCGCTCTCTGGCAAGCCGCGAAAAGTGAGGGACCTATGCGAAATGTAGTAGACTTTTTGACCGGCAATCTGATTTTGAACCTGGCCATTCTGGCCTGGGCCGTGGCCCAGGTGCTCAAGGTGTTTGTGGTGCTCTTCACCAAGCGCAAGCTGGACTGGCACTACATCATGGCCAGCGGCGGCATGCCCAGCTCCCATTCCGCCTTCGTGTGCGCCTGCGCTTCTTCCGTGGGATTCATGTACGGCTGGTCCTCGCCGCTGTTCAGTATCGCGGCGGTGGTGGCCATCGTGGTCATGTACGACGCCGCCAACGTCCGCAAGGCGGCAGGGGAGCAGGCCAAGATCCTCAACTATATCATGGAGCACTGGACGGAGATGAAGCCCGCCATTTTCGGCAAGGAGCTGAAAGAGCTGCTGGGCCACACCCCCTTCCAGGTGCTGATGGGCGGCCTGCTGGGCGTGGCCATCGGCCTTGGCGGCGCCTGGCTGTGGAGCTAAAGCCGCTCTGCCTCATCCTTCACCGGGAGGTGTTACCATTCTTAGTCTGGAGCAATGTTCCAACGATCTCAGCGCCCTGACCGACAGTGAGGCTGCTGCGCTGTGCGGCCTGCTGCGGGCCCGCATCCTGGATGTGGTCTCCCGCACCGGCGGCCATCTGGCCTCCAGCCTGGGGGCGGTGGAGCTGATCGTTGCCATTCATCGTGTGTTTGATACCGGTCGGGACCGGCTGGTGTTTGACGTGGGCCACCAGTGCTATGCCCACAAGATCCTCACCGGCCGCAACGGCGCCATGGAGACTCTGCGCTCCTTCGGCGGTCTGGCCGGTTATCCCAAACCCACCGAGAGCGAGACCGACGCCTTTATCGCCGGTCACGCGTCCAACTCGGTTTCCGTAGCCCTTGGAATGGCAAGGGCAAGAACTTTACAACATAAGGACTACAGCGTGTTGGCCCTGATCGGCGACGGCGCCCTCACCGGCGGCCTGGCCTACGAGGGCCTGTCGGATGCGGGGGACAGCATGGAGCCCCTCATCGTCATCCTCAACGATAACGGTATGTCCATCACCAAGAGCGTGGGCGGCGTGGCCGACCATCTGGCCCGCCAGCGGCTCAAGCCCCAGTACCTCCGCTTCAAGCGGGGCTACCGGAAGGTGATGGGAGCCACCGCTTTGGGCCGGGGCATCTACAAGGTGACCCACAAGGTCAAGACCGCCATCAAGGAGACCCTGCTGCCCTGCAGCCTCTTTGAGGACATGGGCTTTACCTACCTGGGTCCCGTGGACGGCCACGACGTGAAGGGCCTCACCCGACTGCTGACCTACGCCCGGGACCTGAAGGGCCCGGTGCTGCTCCACGTCAGAACAGTAAAGGGAAAGGGCTATACACCTGCCGAGCGAAATCCCGACCAGTTCCACGGCGTGGGACGCTTCTGTGTGGAGACCGGCGAGGTCCTCAAAAGCGGCGGCACCAACTTCTCCGCTGTCTTTGGCCAGACCATGTGCCGGCTGGCGGAGGAAGACCCCAAGCTGTGCGCCATCACCGCCGCTATGCAGGGGGGAACAGGCCTCAACGGCTTTGCTGCCCAGTTCCCCGACCGGTTCTTTGACGTGGGTATCGCCGAGGGCCATGCGGTGGCTATGGCCGCCGGTATGGCCAAGCAGGGGATGCTGCCGGTGTTTGCGGTGTACTCCTCCTTCTTACAGCGCGCTTATGACCAGCTGCTCCATGACGTGGCTCTTCAGGGGCTCCACGTGGTGTTCGGTGTGGACCGGGCCGGGCTGGTAGGGGAGGACGGCGAGACCCACCACGGCGTCTTTGACCCCGCCTTCTTGGACACAGTGCCCGGCATGACGGTGCTGTGCCCCTCCAGCTATTCGGAGCTGGAGGCCATGCTCCGCCATGCCATCTATGAGGTGAAGGGGCCGGTGGCCGTCCGCTATCCCAGAGGGGGCCAGGGGGACTATCAGGAGGACTCCGGGCCGGTAAAGACTGCGGTGCTGCGTACCGGCAAGGATATTACCTTGACAGGATACGGCATCACCATCAACGGCCTGCTGGAGTGCGCGAAGCTCCTGGAGGCTGACGGCATCCAGGCCGAGGTCATCAAGCTCAACACCATCACCCCGCTGGACCTGGAGCCGGTAGTGGAATCGGTCCGCAAGACCGGCCGTCTGCTGACGGCGGAGGAGTGCGCTCCCGGCAACTGCGTGGGCCAGCGTATTGCCGCCGGACTGCTGGAGCGGGGGGTATCCGCCCAAACGGTGCTGGTCAATACCGGCCCTGATTTCGTGACCCACGGCTCGGTGGCCCAGCTGCGGGCCCTGTGCGGGCTGGACGGGGCATCCCTGTACAAAAAGGCGTTGGAGGTCTGCGGACATGGCAATCGTTAAAAAAAGACTGGATGTGCTGATGGTGGAGCAGGGTCTGGCGGAGAGCCGTCAGCGGGCCCAGGCCATCATCATGAGCGGCCAGGTCTATGTAAAAGAGCAGAAGGTGGACAAGGCCGGGGCCCAGATCCCCGAAGACGCCCACATCGAGGTGCGGGGCCAGACTCTAGCCTATGTGAGCCGGGGCGGCCTGAAGCTGGAGAAGGCCATGAAGACCTTTGAGGGCATCCACCTGGACGGGGCGGTGTGCGGCGACATCGGCGCCTCCACCGGCGGCTTTACCGACTGCATGCTGCAAAACGGCGCGGTGAAGGTGTATGCCGTGGACGTGGGCTATGGCCAGCTGGCCTGGTCCCTGCGCAGCGACGAACGGGTGGTGTGCCTGGAGCGCACCAACGCCCGCTACTTGACCCATGAGCAGATCCCCGATGAGCTGGACTTTGCCAGCGTGGATGTGTCCTTCATCTCCCTGAAGCTGATCCTGCCCGCTCTGCGCGGCTTGCTGAAGGAGAATGGGCAAGTCGTTTGCCTTGTCAAGCCTCAGTTTGAGGCCGGACGGGAAAAGGTAGGCAAGAAGGGCGTGGTGCGGGACCCCGCCGTCCACCTGGAAGTCATTCAGAATTTTCTCGGTCATGCCGCTGAAGCGGACTTTACCGTAAAGGACATGACCTTTTCACCAATCAGAGGACCCGAGGGCAACATTGAATACCTGGGACACCTGCTGGCCGGCGGGGGCGGAACGCCCTGGGCTGGTGATCCGGCGGCCCTGGTGGAGGCTTCCCACGCGGCCCTGGAAGGAGCCGGATAATGAAGGTAGTACTGAGCCCCAACCCCTATCGGGACCGGGGATTGAAGGCCGCACAGGCGGCGGAAAAGATTCTGAAGGCGGCGGGAGTGGAAACCGCCATCTGCCTGCCTTTCTCTGTGGAAGGGAGCAACGTGGAGTTCCCCAAGCACATCCAGTTCAAGCAGACCGAGGAGGAGCTGAAGAGCGCCGATATCCTGGTGTGCTTCGGCGGGGACGGCACCATCCTCCACGCCGCCAAGGACGCTAACCAGTTCAATGTGCCCATTCTGGGTGTCAACCTGGGCAGTGTGGGCTTTATGGCGGAGCTGGAGCTGGGGGAGCTGTCCATGCTCTCCAAGCTGCCCGCCGGTAAGTACGACGTGGAGCGGCGGATGATGCTGGACGTGACAGTGCGCCGGGACGGCAAGGTGATCTACTCCGACATCGCCCTCAACGACGCCGCCCTCACCAAGGGCGCCGTGGCCCGGGTGGTGGACCTGGAGGTGCTGGGGGACAAGACCACCATCACCAAGATGTCTGCTGACGGCGTGGTCATCTCCACCCCCACGGGCTCCACCGCCTACTCCATGTCGGCGGGCGGACCCATCGTGGAGCCCACGGCGGAGAACATCATCGTGACCCCCATCTGCCCCCACGCTCTGTCCGCCCGGTCCTTCGTGCTGGGTCATGAGCGGACGGTGTCCATCAAGCTGGGGCGGATGGCCCGCAAGACCGCCTTCCTATCGGTGGACGGAGGCAAGGCCTTCAAGCTCAACGGAGGCGACGTGGTGGAAGCCAAGGTATCCAAATCTAAAACCAGACTGGTCCGGGTCACCGGCCGGACTTTCTATGAGATCTTGAATCACAAATTGGGAGGTGCGTAAGCCATGAAGGCGAAACGGCAGCAGGAGATTTTGCGAATCATTGCAGAGCAGGATGTGGACACCCAGGACCAGCTTCTGACCGAACTGCGGGCCAGAGGCGTGCAGTCCACCCAGGCCACCATTTCCCGGGACATCAAAGAGCTCCATCTCATCAAGGAGCTGACCGGGTACGGTACCTATCGGTACGCCGTTTCGGAGCGGAAGGCCTCCCTGAACATCGCCGGCCGGCTGCGCACCATCTTCAAGGAGGGTGTCACCTCCTTCGATGTGGCTCAGAACATCGTGGTACTCAAGACCATGCCCGGCCTGGCCTCGGCGGCCTGCGCCGCCATTGACGGCATGGATATTCCCAGCCTGGTGGGCAGTCTGGCAGGCGACGACACCGCCATTCTCATTATGCGCACCAATGAGGATGCGGCGGAGTTCTGCAACGAGATCCACGCCATGCTGAAATAAGATCCATATCTGACCCGCGCCCGAGGGCGCGGGTCTGCTAAGGTGGTGGCCTTTATGCTTTCTTTGCTTCACATTGAGAATATTGCGGTGATCCAGGCGGCGGACATCCAGTTTGACAAGGGCTTCAATGCCCTCACCGGCGAGACCGGCGCGGGCAAGTCCATCGTGGTGGACGCCATCGGGGCCATCATCGGAGAGCGGACCAGCCGGGACCTGATCCGTACCGGGGCCAAGTCCGCCCTGGTCAACGCCGTGTTTACCGGCCTGCCGGCCCTGGACTGGTTCCGGGAGAACGGCGTGGGTCCCGACGAGGACGGCAACCTCCTCATTCAGCGGGAGATTCAGCCCGACGGCAAGAACATCTGCCGCATTAACGGCCGGCTCATCACCGTGTCCCAGCTGCGTCAGCTGGGCCGTCTTCTGCTCAACATCCACGGCCAGCACGACGGGCAGCAGCTGCTGGATGAGCGGTGTCACCTGGACTACCTGGATGGCTTCGGGGACACCGGGGCCGACCTGGAGCGGTTTCGCACCGCCTACAACCGGCTGGCCGCCATCCGCCGGGAGATCTCCGCCCTCCAGATGGACGAGGCGGAGAAGGCCCGCCGCATCGACAGCCTGGAGTTCCAGATCGGCGAGCTGGAGCGGGCCGAGCTGCGCAGCGGGGAGGAGGAGGAGCTCACCGGCCGTCGGGACCTGCTGCGCAATGCCGGCAAGCTGATGGAGAGCGTAGAGGGGGCCCATCTGGCCCTGTCCGGCGACGATGAGCGGGAGGGAGCCGCCGCCATGCTGGGGGAGGCGGAGCAGTCCCTCCACAGCGCGGCCCGTATCAGTACCCAGGCCGCCGAGCTGTTGGAAAAGCTCACCGAGGTCCGGTGCGCTGCCGACGACATTGCCGAGCAGATCCGGGATCTGCGGGACGCCTTCGACTTCGAGCCGGGGGAGCTGGACCAGATCGAGAGCCGGTTGGACGTGCTCCACCGGCTGAAAAAGAAGTACGGCGGCTCGGTGGAGGAGATGCTGGACTACCTGGACCGCTGCAAAAAGGAGCTGGATGAGATCCAGTTCTCCACCGACACCATCGCCCGGCTGGAGAAGGAGAAGACCAAGGCACTGGCCGACGCCCAGAAGGCGGGGCAGGCCCTGACCGAAGTTCGAAAAACAGCGGCCAAGGCTCTGGAGCAGCGCATTCAGAGTGAATTGGCCCAGCTGGACATGCCGAAAGTCCGGTTCATGGTGGAGTTTCAGCCCAAGCCGGGGGAGTTCGCCATGGACGACACCGGCATGGACGAGGTGCAGTTCCTCATGTCTGCCAACGTGGGCGAGGATTTGAAGCCCATCCAGAAGATCGCCTCCGGCGGTGAGCTGGCCCGCATCATGCTGGCCCTGAAAAACGTACTGGCCGAGAACGACCAGGTGGGTACCATGGTCTTTGACGAGGTGGACACCGGCGTGTCCGGCCGGGCTGCCCAGAAGGTGGCCGAGAAGCTGGCCGACGTGGCCCGCACCAAGCAGGTGCTGTGCGTTACCCATCTGCCTCAGCTGGCCGCCATGGCCCACGTCCATTTCTCGGTGGAGAAGGGGGAGCGGGACGGCCGCACCTACACCCAGGTGGAGCGCCTGACCCGCCAGCGCCGCTGCGAGGAGCTAGCCCGGCTCACCTCCGGCGAGCATATCACCGACGCCACCCTGGGCGCCGCCGAGGAGCTGCTGGACAGCGCGGACGAGTACAAGCGACTGCACAAAAGCTAAGTTTTGTTAAGTTGAGAACCTGCAGGACGGGTCAGCGATCTGCCCCTGCAAAGAAACGAAAGGGGAGACCGGTATGACCAACAAGGAGATCGTCCTGAAGTTTTACGAAGAGGTGTTCAACGCCCACGACCTGAGCAAGCTGGACGACTACATGCGGGAGGACTACATCCAGCACAACCCCAATGCCGCCAGCGGCCGGGAGGGCTTCCGGCAGTTTGCCAACGGCTTTTTCCAGATGAAGCCCCACATGGAGATCAAGCACATTCTGGAAGACGGGGACCTGGTGTGCGTCTTCTTCAAGTGCACCATGGAGGGCAACGGCACCATCAACAAGGTCTTCGACCTCTACCGGCTCCAGGACGGCAAGCTGGCCGAGCACTGGGACTGCGTAGAGCATGACGTGGGCGGCATCGTCCCCATGCATGACAACGGCCTGTTCTGAGCTCTTGACAAACGGCAAAAGATATTCTATAATCCATCTCAATATGACACTGCGATGACAGGGAGAAGTACCGACCCACGTCCCGCCCAGAGAGCCCCCGGTTTGGTGAAAGGGGGAGGGGACAGGCTGGGAAATACACCCTGGAGCAGCCGCCTGAACGGGGAAGACCCCTACTAGGGCCGTGTCGGGTGCGCCCGTTATCGCGCCGCCGTGTGTTGGCACGGCATGAGGCTCTTTTCGCGAGGAAAGGGCGAACCAGAGGTGGTACCGCGTTTTTACGCCCTCTGTCCGAAAGGACAGAGGGCTTTTTGTATGAAAGGGGGCGTTATATGGAACGGGAAGTGTGTCTCCGCTGCGGCGGAGAGATGGGACATGTGGGACAGGAGCGTATCCAAAAGGGACAGTTTGGCTGGATCTTTGGTGCGTGGGACAACCTGCTGTCCGGGGCGCTGACCGTAGACATCTACTGCTGCCGCCAGTGTAAAAAGCTGGAGCTCTATGCGGTGGAAGCGCCGGAAGAGGACGGAAGCGGCATCGCTCAGGTCCCATGTCCCGGCTGCGGCCAGCTCCACGACATGGACGACGCCAAGTGTCCCCACTGCGGAAAGCGGTTATACTGATCATAACATCATTGAGATAAAAGGAGAATGAACATGACTTGCTACGAAGAACTGAAGGCCCGCGGCCTCATTGCCCAGGTCACCAATGAGGAGGAAATCTCCAAGATGATCAACGAGGGCAAGGCCGTCTTCTACATCGGCTTTGACCCCACCGCCGACTCCCTCCACGTGGGCCACTTCATGGCCCTGTGCCTGATGAAGCGGCTCCAGATGGCGGGCAACCGGCCCATCGCCCTCATCGGCGGCGGCACCGGCATGGTGGGTGACCCCTCCGGCCGCTCCGACATGCGCCAGATGATGACCACCGAGACCATCCAGCACAACTGCGACTGCTTCAAGAAGCAGATGGAGCGGTTCATCGAGTTCGGCGAGGGCAAGGCCCAGATGGTCAACAACGCCGAGTGGCTCCTCAAGCTCAACTATGTGGAGCTGCTGCGTGAGGTGGGCGCCTGCTTCTCCGTCAACAACATGCTGCGTGCCGAGTGCTACAAGCAGCGCATGGAGAAGGGTCTGTCCTTCCTGGAGTTCAACTACATGATCATGCAGTCCTACGACTTCTACCACCTGTTCCAGCACTACGGCTGCAACATGCAGTTCGGCGGCGACGACCAGTGGTCCAACATGCTGGGCGGCACCGAGCTCATCCGCCGCAAGCTGGGCAAGGACGCCCACGCCATGACCATCACCCTGCTGCTCAACTCCGAGGGCAAGAAGATGGGCAAGACCGCCAAGGGCGCCGTGTGGCTGGACCCCAACAAGACCAGCCCCTACGAGTTCTACCAGTACTGGCGCAACGTGGGCGACGGCGACGTGCTCAAGTGCCTGCGGATGCTTACCTTCCTGCCTCTGGAGCAGATCGACGAGATGGACAAGTGGGAGGGCAGCCAGCTCAACACCGCCAAGGAGATCCTGGCCTTTGAGCTGACCAAGCTGGTCCACGGCGAGGAGGAGGCCAAGAAGGCCCAGGACGCCGCCAAGGCCCTGTTCGTGGGCGGCGGCGACATGAGCAACGTGCCCTCCACCACCCTGGAGGCCGCCGACCTCACCGACGGCTCCATCGGCATTCTGGATCTGATGCTCAAGTGCTCCCTGGTGCCCTCCAAGAAGGAGGCCCGCCGGCTCATCGAGCAGGGTGGCGTGGAGCTGGACGGCCAGAAGGTCACCGACGTGAATACCGCGGTCACTGCCGAGCAGCTCTCCGGCGACGGCGTCATGATCAAGAAGGGTAAAAAAGTGTTCCACCGGGCCTCTGTTCAGGGCTAAGAAAGCAGGGGGGACCGCCGCCTGGGCGGCGGTCCCCTTTTTCTGTTTTTTACATCATCCCCGTTGCAGGGGCAGCAGAGCCATGATACAATATGCTTT
This sequence comes from Flavonifractor sp. AGMB03687, assembly GCF_017811815.1. Lineage (GTDB taxonomy): Bacteria > Bacillota > Clostridia > Oscillospirales > Oscillospiraceae > Flavonifractor. The sequence goes on along the minus strand of NZ_JADKZI010000002.1, from coordinate 469,724 downwards.
GCGGGTCATCCGCAGACTGTGTGTGGCAAGCTGCAAAGGAGGAAACCAACGTGCCCGACAAAGAGGATCAAGGGAAAAAGAAAAAGTGGTACATCCTGGACGGGAATCACATCCAGCTGCTCATTGTTCTGCTGGTTGCCATTCTGTTTTATGTGGGATTGAACCACTTCGACGTGGTAACCGTCCGGATCGACAAGTTCACAGGGGTGCTCTCACCCTTCATCGTGGGCTTTGCCATCGCCTATCTGCTCAATACGCCCATGTGCTTCTTTGAGCGTAAGCTGTTTGCCAATTCCAAATACAAGCGGGGCCTGTCCATCCTGCTGGTGTACGTGCTGGCCTTCGCCGTGGTGGCCATTCTGCTGGGACTCATCATTCCTCAGGTGGTACAGAGCGTGAAGGACCTGGCCGGCAATATGCAGTATTATCTGGACGGCCTGAATCAGCTGGTGCAGAACCTGACGGAGCAGTTTGACCTGGATTCCGAGGGGATCAACACCGCGCTGGGCGATTTCCAGAGCATGATGAGCAATGTCAGCGCCAAGGTGGCCCAGGCCCTGCCCCAGATCGTGGACGTGGGCTTCGCCATCGGCAACGGCGTGATCACCGGCATTACCGCCATCATCTCCTCCGTCTACATGCTGGCGGGGAAGGGGCGGCTGGTACCCCAGCTGAAGCGGCTGCTCTACGCTATCCTGCCCAAGCGGTGCTCCGACCGGTTGCTGCAGATCTGCAGCCACGCCAACGAAGTGTTCGTGGGCTTCATCAACGGCAAGATCATCGACTCCGCCATCATCGGCGTGCTCTGCTTCATCCTGTGCGCCATCTTCCGCATCCCCTATCCCATGCTGGTCAGCGTCACCGTGGGCGTCACTAACGTGATTCCCTTCTTCGGCCCCATCATCGGCGCCATTCCCTGTCTGTTCATTCTGGTGATCGTAGATCCCTGGGCCGCCCTGCGGTTCTTCGTCCTGGTCATCGGCCTGCAGCAGTTTGACGGCAACATCCTGGGCCCCAAGATCCTGGGCGACAGCACCGGCCTGTCCGCCATCTGGGTGCTGGTCTCCATCGTCACCGGCGGCGGCCTGTTTGGCTTCCCCGGTATGATCCTGGGCGTGCCCACCTTCGCGGTGCTCTATGCCCTGGTGCGGGAGTGGGTCAACAACCGCCTGAAAGCCAAAAAGATCGACGGCAACGGCCATCCTCTAGAGGACAAGGCTCAAACTCCGCCGAACGAAGAGTAAAACAAAAAGACCGCCCAATGGGCGGTCTTTTTTGTCGTTACAGAAGGGTGGCCTGGACCAGATCGGTCATGGAGTAGAGGCCGGGGGCCTCCACACCGGCCAGGAACCGGGCGGCCCGCACCGCGCCGGAGGCAAAGACCTCACGGCTCATTGCGGAGTGGCTCAGGGTGATGACTTCATCCCGACCGGCAAAGATCACGTCGTGGTCCCCCACGATGCCGCCGCCCCGGACCGAGCTGATGCCGATCTCCCGGGGCTCCCGGGCCTTGCGGACGCTGTGGCGGTCATACACGTAGTCCGGCTGCCAGGGGAGGACCTCCGCCGCCGCGTCGGCCAGCATGAGGGCGGTGCCGCTGGGGGCATCCACCTTCTTGTTGTGGTGCTTCTCCACGATCTCAATGTCGTAGTCGCTGCCCAGGGCCGCTGCCGCCTGCTTCACCAGAGCCAGCAGCACGTTGACGCCCAGGGACATATTGGCGGAGCGGAAGATAGGAATGACCTGAGCCGCACGGTCGATGGCGGCCAGCTGCTCCTCCGAGTAGCCGGTGGTGGCCAGCACCGCCGGAATGTGCCGCTCCATGCAGAACTCCAGCAGAGCGGGCAGGGCGGCGGGGGAGGAGAAATCAATGAGGGCGTCGGCCTCCGCCTTGAAGTCGGCAGGGGAGGAGTAGACGGGGAAATCCCGGTCCCCGGTGCCCAGCAGGTCAAAGCCGGCGGCGATCTCCAGGTCGGGCTGGGCGGCGCAGATGTGCTCCACCACCCGGCCCATCCGGCCGTTGCAGCCGGAGAGGATCAAACGAAGCATTTCCAACATCCTTTCCCGGGGCTCAGGCGGTGAGCAGACCCGCCTTGATCATGGACTGGCGCAGGGTCTCCAGAGGACCGTCGCTCATGTCGCACAGGGGCAGGCGCAGGGAGCCGATGTCGTAGCCCGCCAGATTCATGGCGGCCTTGATGGGAATGGGGTTGACCTCCAGGAAGAGGGAATCGATAAAGTCCATATACCCCAGCTGGAGGGCGGCAGCCTCGTGGAACTTGCCCTCCAGACACAGGTGGGTCATCTGGATCATGATCTCGGGGGCGATGTTGGCCACCACCGAGATGACCCCCTTGGCGCCCAGGCTCATCATGGGGACCACCTGGTCGTCGTTGCCCGACCAGACGTAGAAGTCGTCGCCGCAGATGGCCAGGGTGTGGGCCAGCAGGGAGAAGTTGCCGCTGGCCTCCTTCACGCCGTTGATATTGGGGTGCTGGGAGAGCACCTTGTAGGTCTCGGCAGTGAAGGAAACGCCGGTCCGGGAGGGGACATTATAGAGAATGATGGGCAGATCCACCCGGTCGGCGATGTATTCGTAGTGCTTAATGAGGCCGGTCTGGGACGCCTTGTTGTAGTAGGGGGTCACATGCAGCAGGGCGTCGGCACCGGAGTCCTGGGCGTGCTGGGACAGGTAGACGGCGGCGGAGGTGTCGTTGCTCCCCGCGCCGGCGATGACCTTGACTCGGCCATTGACCCGCTTGACACAGTATTCCACGGCGGCAATGTGCTCCCGGATGGTGAGGGTGGAACACTCGCCGGTGGTGCCGCAGACGCAGATAGCGTCCAGGCCACGCTCGATCTGCTCGTCGATGAGCTTTCCGAACTGATCGTAGTTGATGGCACCGCTGTGGTCAAACGGGGTGATGATGGCGGAACAGGCTCCGGTAAAAACAGGCTCTCTCATAATAGGGTTACCTCCTTGAAATGTAACCCTCCGCGCACAGAAGTTCGGCAAGAAGGACTGCGCCGCCCGCGGCGCCGCGAAGGGTATTGTGGGACAGGCAGACGAACTTGTAGTCGTACTGCGTGTCGGGACGCAGACGGCCAATGCAGACCGCCATGCCGCCCTCAGTCATCCGGTCCAGCCGGGTCTGAGGACGGTCGGGCTCCTCAAAGTAGTGCAGGAACTGCTTGGGAGCGGAGGGCAGGGCCAGCTCCTGGGCACGGCCCTTGTAATTTGCCCAGATCTCTTTCATCTCCTCCATGGAGGGTTTGTTCTCAAAGCGTGCGAACACAGCGGCCATGTGGCCGTTGGACGCGGGCACCCGCAGACACTGGGCGGTGATGGAAGGGGACTGGGCGTTGACGATGACCCCGTTCTCCACCTTGCCCCACAGCTTCAGGGGCTCCTGCTCGCTCTTCTCCTCCTCGCCGCCGATGTAGGGGATCACATTGTCCACCATCTCGGGCCAGGTCTCGAAGGTCTTGCCCGCGCCGGAAATAGCCTGATAGGTGCAGACCAGCACCTGATTCAGGCCGAAGCCGCGCAGGGGGTGCAGGGCGGGAACATAGCTCTGGAGGGAGCAGTTGGACTTAACGGCAATGAACCCGCGCTCCACCCCCAGTCGCTTTCGCTGGGCCTCGATGACTTTGATATGCTCGGGATTGATCTCCGGCACCACCATGGGCACGTCGGGAGTCCAGCGGTGAGCGGAGTTGTTGGAGACCACGGGGCACTCGTGCTTGGCGTAGGCCTCCTCCAGAGCCTGAATTTCTTCCTTCTTCATATCTACGGCGGAGAAGACAAAATCCACCTGGGAGGCAATGGTCTCGATGTCGGCCTCCGCATTCATGACCACCATCTTCTTGGCCTCTTCGGGCATGGGAGTCTCCAGGGCCCAGCGGGTGCCGATGGCCTCCTCATAGGTCTTGCCGGCGGAGCGGCTGCTGGCCGCAATGACGGTAAGCTGGAACCAGGGATGATTCTCCAGCAGGGAAACGAAACGCTGGCCCACCATGCCGGTGCCGCCGATGACGCCTACTTTGTATTTTTCCATGACCATACCTCCGTTGCTAAATTCCTATTCCAACACCGGCCTGTCTCAGACCGGAAAGTGGGAACAAATGAGAAAAAAGAAAATCAGCAGTTTACAGAACTGCTGATTTTGTACTATAATGACAGGGACAGTGCGACCCTGCACTAATCGACAAAAGCAGACAGCACTCCGCCGCGTTCGCGGCGACAGTCGAACGGATCTTATCCGGGCGACCAGGTCAACGCCCGGCCGGGAGCGTCCCTTCGGCGGCCTCCCCTTTCACGCGGTTCACCGGGCCCGGCGCCCTCCCCGCGCTACTCTTGAAGAGCCGCGCCTCTATCCTGCAAATGTAATTTCGCTATTTAGTTTGCAAAATTGTACCACAAGTTCTGGCAAAGTGTCAACGAAAGCGAGATGGGATTTCCGACAAATGAGAAGGAATATGTTGAAAAAAATTGTGCAGGTTGCCGCTTTGGCTCTGGCCATTGCGGTACCCATGAGCGCCGTACCGGCCTCCGCCGCCTCGGTTCAGGTGGACCCGACCATGAAGGTGGGCCTGTTTTACGGCAGCTCGGCCCTGCCCGGCGCCAATCTGCTCAACGACGTGGGCAGCGGCTATCGGCTGGGCTATTACGACAGCGACCGTGACTTTGTAGAGCTGGCCTCCACCGGTGAGACCGCCATCTCGGTGGTCAAGACCCAGAATGTCTACTACGGCAAGGTGGGGACCTGGAGCGGCTACTATGACACCATTACCTCCAACATCGCTGTGGGCTGCTGGCACTTGCAGCTGCCCGGCAGATATAGCTCCTATGAGGACGCCTATGATGCGGCGTCCTACTACCCCGACGGCTTCGTGACCTGGATCGACGGGGAGTGGCAGGTCCGAGTGGGTAACTACCTGGACAAGGAGTCCGCTCAGGACGCCCAGGACACACTGGGCCTGTACGACACGGAAGTCGTTGGCACCTCCAGCTACGGCGTGTCGGTGGTCAAGACGGGCACCAGCCAGATCCTCTTCCAGTTCGATGGCGGCAGCAGCGTGAGCCTGGGCATCCAGCCCGGCTTAAATGACCGGGAAAAGACCGAGACCATTTTCCGGGGCAATACCTATTACGGCGGGTTCCAGTACCAGCGGGTAAGCGGCGGCAACCTAACGGTGAGCAACGTCATCGGCCTGGAGGACTACGTCCAGGGCGTCATTGTCCGGGAGATGAGCTCCTCCTGGCCCCTGGAGGCCCTGAAGGCCCAGGCGGTGTGCGCCCGTACTTACGCTTACCGCAACTACACCGCCAGCAAGCACAAGAGCCAGGGCTTCGATATCTGCAACTCCACCTGCTGTCAGGTCTACTACGGTATGGATGCGGTGACGGCTTCCAGCAGCAGGGCAGTGGATGAGACGTACGGCGAGTACGCCTGGTACAATGGCTCCCTCATCGAGGCGGTGTACTCCTCCCATGACGGCGGTGCCACCGAGAGCGCCGTCAACGTGTGGGGCAGCAACGTACCCTACCTCATCGGCAAGTATGATCCCTATGAGGCGTCGGTGGCCTCCAAGATCACCAATTACAACTGGACGGTGACCTACACCGCCCAGGAGCTCAGCGACCTGCTCAACTCCAAGGGCTACACCAACTCGGGCATCGTGGACTTCCGGGTCACCAAGACCAGCCCCACCGGCAACGCCATTGAGATCACCTTCACCGACTCCTCCGGCAAGAGCTGGAGCAAGATCCGGGACGACTGCCGGACCTTCCTGGGTCTGCGGTCCATCCACTACACCGTCACCAGCTCCGGCGGCAGCGGCAGCAGCTCCTCCACCGGCGGCTATGTGGTGGACGGCAGCGGCTCCCTGTCCAGCCTGGACGGTGCCTACGCCATCGACGGCAGCGGCAGTGTGGGGGCCCTCAGCGAGAACGCCTATGTCATTGATGGCAGCGGCGCCGTAAGCCAGGCCTCCGCCTCCAGCGGGGGAGACGGCTCCACCGTGTTCACCATTACCGGCTCCGGCTGGGGCCACAACGTGGGCATGAGCCAGTGGGGCGCCTACGCCATGGCCCAGCAGGGCTATAATTATAAAGATATTCTGACCTTCTACTATACTGGAATAGAGGTGCGCAAGCCATAAAGACGTCTGATTTCGACTTTTACCTGCCGGAGGAGCTCATCGCTCAGACCCCGCTGGAAAAGCGGGACTCCTCCCGGCTGCTGGTGCTGGACAAAGAGACCGGCGCCACCAAACACATGCATTTTTACGATCTGCCCACCATGCTGAGACCGGGGGACTGCCTGGTACTCAACGACTCCCGGGTACTGCCCGCTCGGCTCATCGGCCACCGGGAGCCCGGCGGCGGCGCCGTGGAGGTGCTGCTGCTCATCGACCGGGGCAACAAGACCTGGGAGTGCCTGGTGCGTCCCGGCCGCAAGATGAAGCCGGGCACCAAAGTTTCCTTCGGCGAGGGTCAGCTCACTGCCGAGGTCACTGAGGTGCTGGAGGGGGGTAACCGGCTGGTCCGCTTCGACTACGAGGGCATCTTTTTGGAGAAGCTGGAGCAGTTGGGCAAAATGCCCCTGCCGCCCTATATCAAGGCCGAGCTCAACGACCCGGAGCGGTACCAGACCGTCTACTCCCGGGAGGTGGGCTCCGCCGCCGCCCCCACTGCCGGCCTCCACTTCACCAAGGAGCTTCTGAAGCAGGTGGAGGACATGGGGGTGCGTCTGGCCTATGTGACCCTCCATGTGGGCCTGGGCACCTTCCGCCCGGTGAAGGAGGAGGACATCCTGGACCACGAGATGCACTCCGAGTACTGCATGATCTCCGCCGAGACCGCCGAGATCATCAACCGCACCAAGCGGGAGGGAGGCCGGGTGATCTGCGTGGGCACCACCTCCTGCCGCACCATCGAGAGCTGGGCGGCGGAAGACGGCACCCTGAAGGAGAGCGCCGGATGGACCAATATCTTCATCTATCCGGGCTATAAGTTCAAGACCCTGGACTGCCTCATCACCAACTTCCACCTGCCGGAATCTACTCTCATCATGCTGGTGTCCGCTCTGGCGGGCCGGGAGCACATCCTGACCGCCTACAATGAGGCGGTGGAGCAGAAATACCGCTTCTTCTCCTTCGGAGACGCCATGTTTATCTGCTGAAACAGCCAAAGGCCTGCCGTATGAAAACGGCAGGCCTTTTTCACATTTTGCTCAGAATCTCCACGTTGCCCGCCAGACGGGGATCGGCGGGGGAGAGGGCCAGGGCCTTTTGGGCCTCCTCCAGAGCCAGACCGATCCGCCCGGTGCGGAAATAGGCCTGGCAGCGCAGATCGTGGGGGAGAGGCCCCCAGGCCTCCGCCTCACAGATGTAGGTGTCCGGCCGGACGGTGATGGCCAGAGCCACGCCGGTAAAGTACAGTACCCCGTCCCAGTTCTCCTGCTGGTAGCAGAGAGTGGCCAGATCCATCCAGGGCTCCCGCAGGTGGGGGGCCTCGGCGGCAGAGCGGAGGAACCAGCCTCTGGCCTGCTCCGGTGCGCCCTTTTGCAGGTATGCCTTGGCGATGTACCGCATGGAGGCCGCCCGCTCATTCTTCCAGGTGGCGGTGGGCATGGTCAGGTGATGCTTCAGGGTGGCGATGCAGTCGTCCCACCGGCCGTGGAAGAAGTACTCCCGGCCCAGGTAGTGGGCGTTGCGGTCGTCCTCCGGCTCCTCCCGCACCGACAGCTCCAGCAGAGGGAGGTACTGCCCCCGGGATTTGGACGGGTCCGGGTGGTGGTCCAACTGTACCCCCGGCGCCGTTACCATGGGGCCGGGCTGGCCGGGGCCCTCCCAGCGCAGGATCTCATGGACCGGGTGGACCCACCGGTAGCCGTGGCGGCGGTGGATCTTCTCGTACCAGAACACCACCCCCTCGGCCCCATCGGGCCGGAAGGACCAGGTGTAGCGGTACCGGGCCTGGCCTGCGTCCGGAGTCCAGGCGGCCTCCAGAGCGGCCCGCCAGCCGGGGTGGAACACCTCGTCCAGGTCGGTACACACGCAGATGTCCGCGTCCTCATCCACCAACTCCAGGGAGCGGTTGCGGGCCGTGTCAAACCGCCAGGGGGAGATGGACTCCACGGTGACGGCGGCCCCACGGGCCTTTAGCCGGGCCACGGTGTCGTCGGTGGAGCCGGTATCCAGCACCACCACCCGGTCCGCCTCCCCCATGGAGTCCATCCAGCGGTCCACAAACCGGGCCTCGTTCTTGCAGATGGTATAGACTACGATCTTCATGGATGCGCTTCCTCCGTGCGGAAAGAGGGAGGAGGGCGTTTGCCCTCCTCCCCGGGGTTCAGGAGTTCATCAGGCCGGCGGCCTTCAGGTTCTGAATGATCTGGTTGATGGTGTTGATGGCGTCGGCCAGGCTGGCGCCGCTCTCCAGGTTGGTGACGGCAGCAGCGGCATTGGCCGTGCCGGCAGGGCCGGTAGGTCCGGTGGGACCAGTGGGGCCGGTCGCACCGGCGGTGCCCGCGGTACCGGCAGGCCCGGTGGGACCAGTGGGACCAGTCGCGCCAGCAGTGCCAGCCGTACCGGCAGGGCCGGTAGGACCAGTAGGACCAGTAGGACCGGTAGCTCCGGCGGCGCCCACGGCACCGTCCGCACCGGCAGGACCGGTAGGACCAGTCGCGCCAGCGGTGCCAGCAGCACCGGCAGGGCCGGTCGGTCCGGTAGGACCAGTGGGGCCGGTGGCTCCGGCAGCGCCCGCAGCGCCGTCTACACCAGCAGGGCCGGTGGGTCCAGTAGGTCCGGTCGGTCCGGTAGTACCAGCAGTGCCGTCGGGGCCGGGGATGCCCTGGGGACCGGTGGGTCCGGTTGCGCCGTCAGGGCCGGGAATGCCCTGAGGACCGGTAGGACCGGTTGCGCCAGCCGCGCCGGTGGGACCGGTAGGACCGGGGGTAGCAGGTCCGGTGGGACCAGTAGGACCGGTAGCCCCCACAGGGCCGGTAGGGCCAGGAGCGCCGGAACCGGCAGGACCGGTGGGACCGGTGGCTCCCGCAGGGCCGGTGGCCCCGGTGGGTCCGGTGGGCCCAGGCACGGGGCAGGGAGGGGGACAGGGCGGCGGGCAGCAACCCGGCGGACAGCAGCAGGCAGCGCCCTCCTGTTTCCGTCTCCACTCCCGATCAGAGGGAAGATAGTGGTTCATATTGTACTCCTTTATCCGCTTGGCTTGTGGCTGTGCCACATGACAGCCTATGCCGGTGGCCCGCCGCCGGTGCCTGGCGAAAAGCCATAGTAAAAAAGTAGGGAAAGGGGGTTGACAAGACTAACTGTAACTGCTATAGTTACACTAGAAAGTGAAACAAATAAAGTTACAGATAAAAGCATAACATAAATCGGGCTAACGCCTGACACACAAACAGAAAGGAAGATGGATATGACCCCCATTACCATTACCAAAGCCAATTTTGAAGAAGTGGTGCTTCACTCCGACAAGCCCGTGCTGGTGGACTTCTGGGCTCCCTGGTGCGGCTACTGCCGCCGGATCAGCCCCGTGCTGGACCAGATCGCCCAGCAGTTTGACGGCCAGCTGGTGGTGGGCAAGATCAACATTGACGAGGAGCCCGGCCTGGAGGAGCAGTTCGAGGTGGAGGTCATTCCTACCCTGTTCCTCTTCAAGAACGGCGAGACGGGGGAGCCCATTGTGAACCCCGGCTCCAAGGCTCAGATCATCGACTGGATGGGACTGTAAAAGGAGGCGGACGGCATGACGCATTATGAAATTCTCATCGTAGGGGGCGGCCCCGCCGGTTACACGGCGGCCCTGTATGCCGCCCGAAGCGGCCGCAAGACGGCGGTGGTGGAGAAGCTGTCCCCCGGCGGGCAGATGGCCACCACCTCGGTCATTGACAACTATCCCGGCTTCCCCGACGGGGTGGACGGCTTCGAGCTGGGGGAGAAGATGGAGCAGCAGGCCCGGAAATACGGCGCGGAGACCGTCTACGCCGAAGTCACCGGGGCGGACCTGGCCGCCGTGCCCAAGGTGCTCCACACCAGCGAGGGGGACCTGACCGCCGACGCGGTGATCCTGGCCACCGGGGCCTATCCCCGGGAGCTGGGCCTCCCCGGCGAGAGCGAGCTGCGGGGAAGAGGCATCGCCTACTGCGCCGCCTGCGACGGTATGATGTACCGGGGCAAGGTGGTGGCGGTGAACGGCGGCGGCAACACCGCCGTGGAGGACGCCCTCTACCTGTCCAAGCTGTGCAGCAAGGTGTACCTCATCCACCGGCGAGACAGCCTGCGGGCCTCTGCGGTGTACCACAAGGCCCTGGAGGAGGCGGGGGTGGAGATCGTCTGGAACTCCCGCGTCACAGCCCTGCACAAGGAGAAGCGCCTGACAGGCATCGAGCTGGAGAACGTGGTCACCGGTGAGAAATCCGAGCTGGCCTGCGACGGCCTCTTCGTGGCGGTGGGCCGGGTGCCCGACACCGCCCTCTTCGCCGGACAGGTGGAGACCGATCCGGCAGGCTACCTGGTGGCCGACGAGAGCTGCCGCACCAGTGTGCCCGGCGTGTTTGCCGCCGGAGATGTGCGCACCAAGGCCCTGCGGCAGGTCATTACCGCCGCCGCCGACGGCGCCAGCGCGGCCCACTGGGCGGAAGAGTATCTGCTGAAACGAGTGTAAAGGAGAATCCCATTCCATGAACGGCCTGTTCTGTGTGGCGGTCCACGCCCTGATCTATCTGGATAAGCGGGGGTGTATGCTCTCCAGCGAGGAGCTGGCGGCCAACATCTGCACCAACCCGGCCCGGGTGCGCAAGGTGATGGCCAAGCTGAAGAAGGCGGGGCTGGTGACCACCCGCACCGGCACCGACGGGGGCTATCAGATCACCGCCGACCCGGCCCGGCTCACCCTGGACGTGGTGGCCGACGCGCTGGAGGTCCGCTTCGTGGAGCCCGCCTGGCACAGCGGCGGCGGGGTGGACTGCGGCTGCATGGTGGCCTCCGGCATGGCCGGGGTGATGGACGCCCTCTTTGACGACCTGGACGGGCGGTGCAGAGCCCGTCTGGCCCAGCTCCGCCTGGCCGATCTGGAGGGACAGCTGGAATCCATCCAAAAAGGAGAGACCCTATGAATTTACAGCTGGAAACCAGTGTGCCGGTCCTCACCGTCTTTATCCAGGGCCTGCTCAGCTTCTTTTCCCCCTGTGTGCTCCCTCTGGTGCCCCTGTACGTAGGCTATCTGGCCGGGGGCGCCCGGACGGTGGACGAGAAGGGCAACATCCGCTATCCCCGGGGGAAGGTGCTGGTCAACACTCTGTTCTTTGTTATCGGTGTCAGCTTCGCCTTCTTCCTGCTGGGTCTGGGCTTCACCGCTGCCGGCCGCTTCTTCAGCGGCCATCAGACCTGGTTTGCTCGCATCAGCGGCGTTATTATGATCCTGTTCGGTATCTACCAGTTCGGCTTCTTCGGCAAGGCTGCCGCCCTGGAGACCGAGCACCGGCTGCCCTTCCGACTGGAGCGGTGGTCCATGAACCCACTGGTGGCCCTGGTGCTGGGCTTCACCTTCAGCTTCGCCTGGACCCCCTGCGTGGGGCCCACCCTGGGCAGCGTGCTGCTGATGGCCTCTTCCGCCGCCAGCGCCGGCAAGGGGTTCCTGCTCATCGCCGTCTATACCGCCGGCTTTGTTATTCCCTTCCTGGCGGTGGGTATCTTCACCGGAACAGTGCTCAACTTCTTTAAAAAGCACCAGAAGGTGGTCAAGTACACCGGCAAGGTGGGGGCGGCTCTGATGGTTCTCATGGGCATTATGACCCTCACCGGCTTCATGAACGGCATCACCGGCTACCTGTCCGGGGTAGGCGGTGGGAGCGCCCTGGCCGCCCCGCCCAAGCAGAGCGAGAGCGTCACTCCCACACCGGAGGTCACGGAGACCCCTGCGCCGGAGCCCTCGGCTCAGCCCACCTCCAGACCGGTGATCCCGGCTCCCGACTTCACCCTCACCGATCAGTACGGCAACACTCACACCCTGTCCGACTACAAGGGCAAGACGGTGTTCCTCAACTTCTGGGCCACCTGGTGCGGTCCCTGCCAGAGCGAGATGCCCGACATCCAGGCCCTCTATGAGAAGTACGGGGAGAACAGCGGGGACCTGGTGGTGCTGGGGATCGCCAATCCCAAGACCGACGCCTATCCCACAAACCGGGAAGGCACTCAGGAAGAGGTGGAGCAGTTCCTGGATGAGCGCGGTTACACCTTCCCGGTGCTCATGGACACCACAGGGCAGGTCTTTGCCTACTACGGCATTTCCGCCTTTCCCACCACCTTTATGATCGACGCCAATGGCAACGTGTACGGCTATGTGCCCGGCGCCATGTCGGCGTCCATCATGGAGTCGGTGGTGCAGCAGACCATGGACAGCGTACAAGAAACAGGGGAGAGCGGCGCATAGCGCCGCTCTTTCTGGTTTTGGGGCGTTGTCATTTTCCCTGGTTTCTGGTATGATAAATAACACTTGCAAAATAAAGGGGTTTTACTGTGTTTGAAGTGATCAAGACCGAGGGCAAGGCCCGCCGCGGCGTCTTTACCTGCGCCCACGGCACCGTGCAGACGCCGGTTTTTATGAATGTAGGCACCCAGGGCGCCATCAAGGGCGCTCTGTCCGCCTTTGACCTGAAGGACATCGGCTGCCAGGTGGAGCTGTCCAACACCTACCACCTCCACCTCCGGCCCGGCGACCAGGTGGTGCGCCAGATGGGTGGCCTCCACAAGTTCATGCGGTGGGACGGGCCCATCCTCACCGACTCGGGCGGATTCCAGGTGTTCTCCCTGTCCGGCCTGCGGAAGATCAAGGAGGAGGGGGTCACCTTTGCCTCCCACATCGACGGCCGCCGCATCTTCATGGGGCCTGAGGAGTCCATGCAGATCCAGTCCAACCTGGGCAGCGACATTGCCATGGCCTTTGACGAGTGCGTGGAGAACCCGGCCACCTATGAATACGCCAAAAATTCCTGCGAGCGCACCCTGCGCTGGCTCCAGCGGTGCAAGGTGGAGCACGACCGGCTCAATGCTCTGCCCGACACGGTGAATCCCCATCAGATGCTCTTCGGCATCAACCAGGGCGCCACCTTCCCCGACCTGCGGGTGTGGCACATGAAGGAGACCGCCAAGATCGACTGCGAGGGTTACGCCATCGGCGGTCTAGCGGTGGGGGAGCCCACCCAGGTGATGTACGACATCATCGACGCGGTGGAGCCCCACATGCCGGCGGACAAGCCCCGGTATCTCATGGGTGTGGGCACCCCCTCCAACATCATCGAGGGCGTGGCCCGGGGCGTGGACTTCTTCGACTGCGTTATGCCCGCCCGCAACGCCCGCCACGCCAAGCTCTTTACCTGGTCGGGTGCCATGAACATCCGCAACGAGAAGTACAAGACCGATGAGCGGCCCATTGACCCCGACTGCGACTGCCCGGTGTGCCGCAACTTCTCCCGGGCCTACCTGCGCCACCTCTTCGTGGCCGACGAGATGCTGGCCATGCGTCTGGCGGTGATGCACAACCTCTATTTCTATAACAAGCTGGCCCAGCGCATCCGGGACGCCCTGGACGCCGGTCAGTTCGCCGCCTTCCGGGCGGAATATTCGGAGAAGTTGGCCGGGCGGATCTAAAACAAATTGTGAAACATAGCGAAAAACACTTGTCAAAACCTGCAAATCGTTTTATAATGTCCCATTGATGACGCATAGCGTCAAACGTTTAATTCGGAGGGGATTGTATTGACAGCACAGATCACCAATGCGATGTTGTCCAGCACCACAAGCGGAACGAGTAGTATGTTGAGCATGATTATTCCTCTGGTGCTCCTCATCGCGGTGTTTTACTTCCTGCTGATTCGGCCCGAGAACAAGAAGAAGAAGGAAGCTGCCAAGATGCGTTCCGAGCTGGCCGTGGGTGATCAGATCACCACCATCGGCGGCATCGTGGGCACCATCTGCGCCGTGAAGGAGAACACCATCGTGATCGAGACCAGCTCTGATCGCGTGCGCATGGAGTTCACCAAGTGGGCTGTGTCTACCCGCGGCACCCAGACCACTGAGGACGGCACCGGCGAGACCAAGGACGCCAAGGACAAGAAGTAATAAGAAACGCCCTCCCGGCATAGGTTTCATCAGGAACCTGTGGCAAGGGAGGGTGTTTTTTATGCGAAAAAAGGAGGAAGACCAGGGGGCGAAGCTGCTGTGCTGCGCCCTGGGGATCCTGTTGGGGGGCCTGCTGGCCCTGGGGGTGTGCCTGCTGTTCCTGCTGGGTATGTCGCTGGCCATCTCCGGCGGCGTGCTGGGCATGGAGCTGACCTACCAGATCACCATTGTGGGCTGCGTGCTGGGGGGCTTCTGCGGGGGCCTGCTAACGGTGAACCGCTGCGGCGGGGGACTGGCCGCCGGTCTGCTTACCGGAGCGGTGCTGTTTTTGCTGGTGCTCACCCTGGGCGCCCTGTGCTTCCGGGACGTATCCCTGGAGGCGGGCGGCATCGGCCTGCTGTGCGGAGCCCTGTGCGGCGGGGCCGCGGCGGGCCTGGTGGGAAGCGGTTCCGGCGGGAGCAAGCGGAAAAAACGCAGAAAGCGTTGAAATTCGAAAGACCCTATGGTATAATGACTTGAAATCTCTATTTGGGAGGGAAATCAGAATGAAGCATATCAAGACGCTCAACGGCGCTACTCTGAAGAAGAGCGCCGCCCACGGCGGCTGCGGCGAGTGCCAGACCTCCTGCCAGTCCGCCTGTAAGACCTCTTGCACCGTGGCCAACCAGAAGTGCGAGAACCGGTAACACACAAAAGGGCAAGGGTGGGCGAATAAGCCCACCCTTTGCTATGCTCTGAGGAAGGAACAAAACATTATGGTACATACCTTTCAGTGTCTCGGCGTGCGCATCGCCGTGGACGTCAACAGCGGCGCCGTCCATGTGCTGGACGAGCTGACCTATGACCTGCTCTCCGCCCTGGCTGAGCGGGAGGAAAACGGGGAGAGCCTTGGGGGAGAGCTGCCGGCCGAGCTGGCTGCCGCGCTGCCCCAGTATGACCCCGCCGCCCTGGCCGAGGCCTGGGGGGAGCTGCAGGGCCTGAAGCAGGAGGGCCTGCTCTTTGAGGCCGACGACTACATCGACCGGGACAAGGCCGCCTCCATGCAGCAGCAGGCCCTGGTGAAGGCCCTGTGCCTCCACGTGTCCCACGACTGCAACCTGCGGTGCAAGTACTGCTTCGCCTCCACCGGTGACTTCGGCACCGGAAAGCGCATGACCATGGACATCGAGACCGCCAAGAAAGCCATCGATTTCGTGGTAGCCAAGTCCGGCAACCGCCGCAACATCGAGGTGGACTTCTTCGGCGGCGAGCCCCTGATGGCCATGGACACCGTCAAGGCCACCGTGGAGTACGCCCGGTCCATCGAGAAGGAGCATGACAAGTACTTCCGCTTCACCATGACCACCAACGGCGTGCTGCTGGACGACGAGAACAT
Source organism: Flavonifractor sp. AGMB03687 (assembly GCF_017811815.1). Taxonomy (GTDB): domain Bacteria; phylum Bacillota; class Clostridia; order Oscillospirales; family Oscillospiraceae; genus Flavonifractor. The sequence goes on along the minus strand of NZ_JADKZI010000002.1, from coordinate 454,204 downwards.
CGAGTACATCAACCGTGAGATGTCCAACGCGGTGCTGTCCATGGACGGCCGCAAGGAGGTCAACGACGATCTGCGGCCCACCATCAACGGCAAGGGCTCCTATGATGTCATCGTGCCCAAGTTCAAAAAGCTCATCGCCGGCCGCGGTACCAAGGACTACTACCTGCGTGGTACCTTCACCCGCTACCACAAAGACTTTGCTGAGGACGTGAAGGCTCTGGCCGCCATCGGCAAGAACGTGTCCGTGGAGCCCGTGGTGGGGAAGGAGACCGATCCCTACGCCATCCAGGAGTCCGATCTGCCTGAGCTGAAGGCCGAGTACGAGAAGCTGGCCGAGTACCTGAAGGACCACCGGGAGACCAACTTCTTCCACTTCAACGTGGATCTGGCCCAGGGCCCCTGCGTTATCAAGCGGCTGCGTGGCTGCGGCGCCGGCTGCGAGTACGTGGCCATCACCCCCGACGGCGACATCTACCCCTGCCACCAGTTCGTGGGCAACGAGGAGTACAAGCTGGGCAGCGTGAAGGACGGTTCCTTCGACAGCAGCCTGTCCAGCAAGTTTGCCGGTCTCAACGTGTACACCCGTGAGGAATGCTCCCACTGCTGGGCCCGGTTCTACTGCTCCGGCGGCTGCTCCGCCTCCAATCTGCTTGTCGGCGGCGACATAAAGCACCCCCACAAGGTGGGCTGCGAGCTGGAGCGCAAGCGTCTGGAGTGCGCCATCGCCCTCAAGGCCATCGACGCCGGTATGGCCGACTAAGCCGATTACAAAACGTAATTATACGATTTGTAATCAATGTAATCAACAACCAAAGCCCTGTCTCTCAAGGCGCAAACCCTTGGGAGACAGGGCTTTTTTCGTGATCACCAGCCGGAGAGGGGAGAGGGCGGATCTCTGTGGGCCCGGCGGAATGAGAAGAGGGCTTTCGCTGTTTACCGCTCCTGAAAAGGAGTCTTGCTTTACAGAAAACGGCGGCGTCAATCTGCTGTTACGGCCCCAAAAGGCCACTGGACCAGGGGTGGTTGGGTGGCTCTGTTTCGTTAATTTACATAAAACTGTTAACATAATAATATGGCATAATCACCAAAAATAACTTTTTTCCTTGCTGCGTCTTGCACAATGCTCGTTGTTAAGTTATAGTTATAATCAGAAGTGAACAAGCGGGTCTGAAAATGTGGTCTTGTGCATAGGCTTTTCTGGGAGGTGAAGTGTGTGCGCAGGACCATTGTAGCGGCCTGGAACGTGCCGGCGGACGGCATCGTTCCGGCGCTGATCATCCTGTCGGCCTGCTTTGTGGCCGGAGGCCTGGTGGGCTGTCTGCTGGCCGCCCAGGTGGGCGGCGCCGGTGAGACCAGCCTCCACGCCTATCTGGAGGCCTTTTTGGCGGCTGCCCAGGGGGGCGCCGTGGATATTCCCGCCCTTTGGGGCCAGATCTGGGACACCCTGCGCTGGCCGCTGGCGGCGCTGCTGCTGGGCTTTACCGCCCTGGGTGTGCTGGGGCTGCCGGTGCTCTTTGCCGTGCGGGGCTTTTTGCTGGCCTTTTCCATTGCCTCCTTTGTGCGGGCTTTTGGCGGCACCGGCTGGCTGCTGGCCTGTCTGGTGTTCGGCATCGGCGGGGCCCTGTCCCTGCCCGTTCTGTTCGTGCTTGGGGTACAGAGCTTTCTGTCCGCCCGGGCTCTGGCGGCACGGGTGAGGGGGGACGGCAAGGGCCGGGTGCTCTGGGGCCGGGACTGTCTGATCCGCTGCGCCATGTGCGGCGGTGTTTTGTGTGTGTGTATCCTGCTGGAGCGGACCGCGGTGCCCGCCATCCTCTCAGGGGCGGCAGGCGTGCTTTTGAACCGATAGAGAGAAGCGAGAAGGTGTTGGACGGATGGAGTATCTGAACGGCTACGAACGGTATCTGACAGAAGAAAAAAAGGCGTCGCCCAACACGCTGAGTTCCTATCTGCGTGATGTGCGCCAGTATCTGAGCTGGCTGGAGGAGGAGGGACTCTCTCCCATCCAGGCCTCCCATGCCGATGTGGAGGCCTACTCCCGGAGCATGACCGCCCGGGGCAAGTCGGCGGCCACGGTGACCCGGAGCCAGGCCTCCCTTAAGTCCTTCTATTCCTGGCTGATGGAGATCGGGCAGGTGGAGGAGAACCCCGCCCGGGGACTGACCCAGACCAAGGTGGAGCGCAAGCTGCCCCACATCCTCACCTCCCGGGAGGTGGAGCTCTTTCTGGAGCAGCCCGACCCCTCCGACGCCAAGGGCTGCCGGGACAAGGCCATGCTGGAGCTGCTCTACGCCACCGGCATCCGGGTTTCCGAGCTCATCGGGCTGAATCTGGACAATCTGAACCTGTCCGCCGGTTTCGTGCGGTGCGCCAGCCGGGGGAAGGAGCGCATCATCCCCTTGTATCAGACCGCCATCCGGGCTTTGCAGCACTATGTGGACCGGGTACGGCCCCGGATGGTGGAGCACCCCGACGAGAAGGCTCTCTTCGTCAACATGAGCGGGGAGCGGATGAGCCGCCAGGGCTTTTGGAAGATCATCAAGCACTACCAGGAGAAGGCGGGTATCCAGAAGGTCATTACCCCCCATACCCTCCGTCATTCCTTCGCCGCCCATCTGCTGGAAAACGGCGCCGACCTCCACTCCATTCAGGAGATGCTGGGCCACGCCGATATCTCCTCTACCCAGATCTACACCCAGCTGGTGAGCCAGAAGCTGAAGGACGTGTACAACAAGGCCCATCCCAGAGCGTAAATCACACCGGCCGCGGAACTCCGCGGCCGGTTTTTTGCGTCCGAACGGGGCCACCGGACGCCCATTTCCTCCTTGCGCCCCATCCGCCGCCGTGATACAATATTCTCTGTATAGCATACAGAAAGGGAACCGACGCCATGCTGATTTTAGGGATCGACCCCGGCTTTGCCATTGTGGGCTTCGGCCTGGTGGAGGCGGCGGGGGGCAGAGCGCGGCTGGTCCAGTGCGGCGCCATCACCACCCCGGCGGGGGAGAGCCTGCCCGCCCGGCTCCTCCAGATCTCCGACGACATGGACCAGCTTCTGGAGCAGTTCAAGCCGGAGGCCATGGCCATTGAGGAGCTTTTCTTCAACAACAACATCACCACCGGCATCGGCGTGGCCCAGGCCCGCGGAGTGCTGCTGCTGGCAGCGGAGCGGCACGGGGTGCCCATCTACGAATACACCCCCAGCCAGGTGAAGCAGGCAGTGGTGGGCTACGGCAAGGCCGAAAAGCGGCAGGTCATGGACATGACCAAGCGGCTTTTGAACCTGAAGGCCGTCCCCAAGCCGGACGACGCTGCCGACGCGGTGGCCATCGCCCTGTGCCACGCCCGCTCGTACACCTCCCGGCTCCAGAGCCCCGACGCCAACCGGCCGGGCAGCGGCCGGTACGCCGTACGCAAGGATTAGGAGTTACATCATTATGTTTTACTATGTCAAAGGAACCGTGGCCCATACCGCCCCCTATCTGGCGGTCATCGACTGCGGCGGGGTGGGCTACGCCTGCCGCACCACCAACAACACCCTCTCCCGGCTGAAAAAAGGGGAGAGCGCCAAGCTGTTTACCCACCTGAACGTCCGGGAGGACGCCATGGAGCTGTACGGCTTCGCCACCGAGAACGAGCTTAACTGCTTCCAGCTGCTCATCTCGGTGTCCGGCGTGGGACCCAAGGCGGCTCTGTCCATCCTGTCCTCCGCCACCCCCGAGTCCCTGGCCATGAGCATCATCACCGGGGACGAGAAGGCCCTCACCGTGGCCCAGGGCATCGGCAAAAAGATCGCCCAGCGCATCATCCTGGAGCTGAAGGATAAGCTGGCCAAGGGCCAGATCAGCCCCGGCGGCGAGAGCTACGGCGGCACCGGGGTCACCGTCATCCCGGAGAACAAATCCTCCGAGGCGGCCGCCGCTCTGGCGGTGCTGGGCTACTCCCAGACCGAGATCGGCATGGCCCTCAAGGGCATCGACGTGGATACCCTCAGCCTGGAGGACATCATCAAGCAGGCCCTGAAGAAAATGATGAAGGGGTAATCCCCCGAAGGGAGGATCCATCATGGCCAAACTGGAACGGGATCTCTCCGGCAGCTTTGACCGGCTGCTGGACTATCTCCACGACGGCATTTTGAACGGTAGTTCTTCCGCCAGTTGGGAGGACAGCAGCGATTATCGCAACGGTTCCTTCCGAGTGGCTGTCCGGGTGTATGAGCGGTACAGCTTCATGGGCGGCAACCGGGTGAGCCTCAATCTGACCCTTGTGGGGAACGGCCCCCATCTGTTCCTGTCCGCCATCACCTCCGGCGGCAGTCAGGCTGTGCTGTTCAAGATCAACACCCTGGGCGAAGAGGCTTTTCTGGATAAGCTGGAGGAGCTGCTGGACGCCTGGAGGGGGTAAAAACATAGAACGCTGGATCGCCCTCTGGGTGCAGCTGGCCGTGGTCCTGCTCTGCGTCGTTCTGGGTATCCTTTTCTCCAAAGGGAAGGGTGCCTTCCTCATTGCGGGGTACAACACCGCCAGTCGCGAGGAGAAGAAAACCTACGACGAAAAAGCCCTGTGCCGCTTTATGGGCAAGCTGATGTTTGCCATCGGCGGGAGCTACTGCCTGATCGCTCTGGGCACCTTCCTGGAGCGTATGGCCCTGACCTGGGTGGGCATCGCCCTCATCCTGGGCCTGGTCCTTTGGGCGGTGATCTATGCCAATACGGGAAACCGGTTCCGAAAAGGGAAGTGAGACTTTGAGTATTGCATTTTCTGAAGACGGATTTGAGACCGAGGAGCCTCTGGTGACCACATCCCTCACCCGGGATGATGAAAACGAGGGCTCCCTGCGGCCTAAAACTTTAAATGAATACATCGGCCAGGAGAAGGCCAAGGGCAACCTGGAGGTCTTTATCCAGGCCGCCAAGATGCGCAATGAGCCCCTGGACCACGTGCTGCTTCACGGCCCCCCGGGCCTGGGCAAGACCACCCTGTCCAACATCATCGCCAATGAGATGGGGGTCAACATCCGCATCACCTCCGGTCCGGCCATTGAAAAGCCCGGCGATCTGGCGGCCCTGCTCACCAATCTGGCGGAGAACGACATCCTGTTCGTGGATGAGATCCACCGGCTTAACCGGTCGGTGGAGGAGATTTTGTACCCCGCCATGGAGGACTTTGCCATTGATATCATCATCGGCAAGGGGCCTTCCGCCAACTCCATCCGGTTGGACCTGCCCAAATTCACCCTCATCGGGGCCACCACCCGGGCGGGTCAGCTGTCCGCACCTCTGCGGGACCGGTTCGGCGTGACCCTGCGGCTGGAGCTGTATACCCCGGAGGAGCTGGCCCTCATCGTCACCCGGTCGGCGGGCATCCTGGATGTACCCATCGAGGCCGACGGCGCCATGGAGATCGCCAAGCGCAGCCGGGGCACGCCCCGGATCGCCAACCGGATGCTGCGCCGGGTGCGGGACTTTGCCCAGGTACGGGCAGGGGGCGTCATCACCCGGGAGGTGGCCGACCAGGCCCTGTCCGCCCTGGAGGTGGACCACCTGGGGCTGGACGCCATCGACCGGCGGATGTTAAGCTCCATCATCGAGCACTACGGCGGCGGTCCGGTGGGTCTGGAGACCCTGGCTGCCACCATCAACGAGGAGGCCGTCACCCTGGAGGACGTGTATGAGCCCTATCTGATGCAGATGGGCTTCCTCACCCGCACCCCCAGAGGGCGGTGCGTCACCCGCCGGGCCTATGAGCACCTGGGCCTGGCTGTCCCCGGCGGGGTCGGCATGGAGCAGCTGAGCTTTTAATGAAATGAGTGGGCCACCGACAGAAAAGGGGAGAGGGCAATGGGCTTCTGGATCTTTTGTACCGCCATGGTCCTGCTGACCCCGGCGGTCATGCTGCTGTTCGGTTGGCGCTTTCAAACGAAGCCGCCCAAAACCATCAACAGCCTGTACGGCTACCGCACCACCCGGTCCATGAAGAACCAGGACACCTGGGACTTTGCCCACCGGACCTGCGGCAAGCTGTGGTTCAAGCTGGGGCTGGTGCTGCTGCCGGTGAGCCTGCTGGCCATGCTGACCGTACTGGGCCGGGGGACTACCCCGGTGGGGACGGCGTGCTTTGTGGTTGTCATGATACAGATGGCCGTGCTGGTGGGGAGTCTGTTCCCCGTGGAGCGGGCCTTAAAGAAAACCTTTGATGATTTCGGTAGAAAGAGGTAATCAATATGGGTAAACTGTTTGGAACGGACGGTATCCGCGGCGTGGTCAACGCCGGTCTGGACGCAGAACTGGCTTACGACGTGGGCGTAGCCGCGGCCTATGTGCTGGCCCAGGCGAAAGGGGAGGGACGTCCCCGCTTCGCCATCGGCAAGGACACCCGCATCTCCTCCGACCTGCTGGAGGGCGCCCTCATCGCCGGACTGTGCTCCGCCGGAGCCGACGTGCTCCACCTGGGCGTGATCCCCACCCCCGGCGTGGCCTGGGTGACGGTGGACAGCGGCTGCGACGCCGGCATCGTCATCTCCGCCTCCCACAACCCCTTTGAGCACAACGGCATCAAGATCTTCAACAGCCAGGGCTTCAAGCTGTCCGACGAGCTGGAGGGCAAGATCGAGGACATCATCCTCAACAAGGTGTCCGTGCCCCGCAAGACCGGCGGCGACATCGGCCGGGTGGTGTATGCCGACCAGAAGGAGAGCCAGGACTACATCGACCACCTGGTATCCACCATCGACACCGATCTGTCCGGCCTGAAGATCCTGGTGGACTGCGCCAACGGCGCCTCCTCCGCCACCGCCGGCCGGCTCTTCGACTCCTTCTCCGACCTGCACACCGACATCATCAACGCCGATCCCGACGGCGTGAACATCAACAACGGCTGCGGCTCCACCCATCTGGACAGCCTGAAGGCCATGGTAACGGCAGGGAAGTACGACCTGGGCATCGCCTTTGACGGCGACGCCGACCGCTGCCTCATGGTGGACGAGACCGGCGAGGAGATCGACGGCGACCAGGTCATCGCCGCCTGCGGCCTGGACCTGCTGTCCAAGGGCCAGCTGCCCGGCAGCGCCATCGTGGGCACCGTCATGAGCAACCTGGGCCTGCACGTCTTCTGCCGGGAGCACAACATGGAGCTCTTCTGCACCGCCGTGGGCGACCGCAACGTGCTGGAGAAGATGGAGGAGGAAGGCTGGGTCCTGGGCGGCGAGCAGTCCGGCCACACCATCTTCCGCAAGTACGCCACCACCGGCGACGGCCAGCTCACCGCGCTGCAGTTTTTGGCCCTGCTCCACCGCTCCGGCAAGAAGGCCTCCCAGTTGGTGGAGGGCTGCAAGCGCTACCCCCAGACCCTCATCAACGTGCCTGTGGCCGACAACGCCGCCAAGCAGGCCATCATGAACGATCCCGACATCATGGCCGCCGTGGCCGAGCAGGAGAAGCTGCTGGCCGGTACCGGCCGGGTGCTGGTGCGCCCCTCGGGCACCGAGGCTCTGGTGCGGGTCATGGTGGAGGCCCAGAGCCAGGACGATGCAGAAAAAGTTGCATCCCTCTTGGCAAATGTCATAAAAAATCGGTGAGAATCCCGAAGTATTTTTTCATAATCGCTTGACAAATTCAGGTATCTACGCTTATAATGTGCAAGGAGAAACGGCATGAAAGCTGACCATTTCCAACCGCTGGAGCCGGACGACGAAAGGCTGTGCGCTCTGGCCGCCTCCGGTGACCGCCAGGCCGAGGAGGCCCTGGTTGTGCGCTACAACCGCCTGGTGCGCATCTGCGCCCGGCCCTATTTTCTGGCCGGCGGCGACAGCGAGGATCTGATCCAGGAGGGAATGGTGGGGCTGCTGGCCGCCATCCGGGAATATGACCCGGAGAAGGCCGCTTCCTTCCGCACCTACGCGGAGGTCTGCATCAAAAACCGCCTTTTCTCTGTTATCAAAGCAGCAGCAAGAGATAAGCACATACCGCTGAACAACTCCGTCTCGTTCGGAAACCCTCTTTTTAGTGGGAACGGCGATCCATTGGCGTTCGGCGCGTCTGACGGTCCGGAAACCGATCCGGAGGAGATCCTCCTCAGCCGGGAATCCTTTCGGGAACGTCTGGAGGCGCTGATGGGCCAGCTGTCCGGCTTCGAGGCAAGCGTACTTCGGTTGTATCTGAACGGTTTGTCCTACTCCGAAATTGCAGCCGAGGTAAACAAGTCCCCCAAATCGGTGGACAACGCGGTGCAGCGTATCCGGCGCAAGCTGGCGCAGCAATCTTCTTCCGGCGACATCAGCAAAGGCTGATCGCAATATTACACTGACCCAGCACATGGATCATCCGGACCTGGGCAAAGAAGCAAAGAGAGGGTAACATCATGTACGAAGACAAGACTCTGGTATGTAAGGAATGTGGCCAGGAGTTCGTGTTCACCGCCGGTGAGCAGGAGTTCTACGCCGAGCGCGGCTTCCAGAACGAGCCCCAGCGCTGCAAGGCTTGCCGTGACGCCCGCAAGGCTGCCTCCCGCGGCCCCCGCGAGTACTTCACCGCTACCTGCGCTGCCTGCGGCGGCGAGGCCAAGGTGCCCTTCGAGCCCAAGTCCGATCGTCCTGTTTACTGCAGCGACTGCTTCGCTCGCATGCGCGGCGAGCAGCACTAATCTGCAATGCCAAAAGGCCGTCCCATTCGGGACGGCCTTTTTCTATGCCTTCTTAACATATGTAAAGGATATCTTCAGAAGATCTTCCGCTTTCCTCAGTTGACAAAATGTGCTCCACCCCCTATAATGGGCCTACTAATTACTAGGGAATTAGTAGGAAATAAATGTATAACAGGAGACGCAAATGAAACCGACCATGAAAAAGGTGCCCGTTATGCTGACCACCATCGCCCTCGCCGGTCAGCTCACACTTCCCGCTGTTGCGGCCACACCCCTGGCACCCCGCAGCTATGAGGGAAGTATCAACATCACCGAAGCCTTCCGGGATCAGAAGCTCCAGAGCTGGCTGCTCAACGCCGCCAATCTGGGCGGCGCCGGCGCTGACGGCGTGCTCACCCAGGAGGAGCGGATGGCCGTGACCCAGCTGGACCTGTCCGGCCTGGGCCTGACCAGCCTGGAGGGGTTGGGCGCCTTTCCCAATCTTCAGAGCCTGAATTGCTCCAACAACAATCTGGAGCAGCTGCTTCTCACCGACAACACCAAGCTGGTGTTCATTGAGACCTTTGACAACCGGCTGACCAGCATCGATGTGAGCATGCTGCCTGAGCTGACCTTCCTCCATATCGACCACAACCGCCTGACCCATCTGGACATGAGCTACAACACCAAGCTGGAGGGCGGCGGCTTTGTGGCCCGGAACAACTTCATGGAGGAGATCAAGCTGCCCAACCAGCCCGGCCTGACGGTCTATCTGGACGACTACGAGGAGCAGGACCCCATCGAAGGCCACGACCGGGCGGCCTAGTTCCTGGATCAGGAGTGCACCATCCCCGCTCCGGCGGAGCTGGAGGCAGCGGGGCAGACCCTCTACAGCCAGCGGATCGCCAACCGCTACACCATCTATTTCTCCACCAACGGGGGCAACGGCTCCCTGGCAGCCGTGCCCGCCCAGTGGGGGACCGAGCTGCAGCTGCCCCAGAGCACCTTCCGGCGCTACGGCCACACCTTCGCCGGGTGGAACACCCTGCCCAAGGGGAACGGTACCGCCTACAGGGACCAGGAATCAGTGCGCAACCTGGCGGGCAAGAAAACCGACGGGGACCGGATCACCCTTTACGCCCAGTGGACTCCCAACCAGTACACCATCAAGCTGGATCCCAACAGGGGAGAGGGTGAGGTCCAGACCCAGAGCGCCGTTTACGGTCAGGCAGTGACCCTGATGGCAAACCCCTTCACCAACGGTGACAAGGAGTTTGCCGGTTGGGCTACCACGCCTTCCGGAGCGGTGCGCTACGGCAACCAGGCCCAGGTAGAGAGCCTGACCGCCGAGGCAAACGGCACCGTTACCCTGTACGCCGTGTGGCGTACCTCCGTCAGCGAGCTCCAGAAGCCCTATCTGGTCGATCTGGACGCCGCCTTCCGGGGCTATGCCCAGGGCGATTACACCAGTCAGGACTGGAGCACCCTGTCCGAGGCCTACACCGACGCCGTCGGTAAGGTCCAGGCTGCTTCCAACACCTTGGACATGAACCGGATCGTGGAGCAGGCCAAGGCGGCCATGGCGGCAGTGCCCACCGCGCAGAAGCGGGTGGAAGAGGTCATCGGTTCCTGGACGTCGGCCCATGCCGCCGCCCTGGGCTATGTGTCCGCCCACAGTCTGACTGAGTCCAACGCCAAGGAGCTGGAGGGCCTGGCCCAGGCTGCCCTGGAGGATCTGGCCCAGGACAAGCTGGCACTGCGCAGTTCCCTGACCAACGAGGCTGACCGTCAGCAGGTGGTGGGCCAGGCGGCCCAGCAGCTTCAGACCAAGGCGGACGGCCTCTTAACTCTGAGGCAGGTGACCCAGTGGGTGGAGAGCCTGGACGGACTGACCGCCCGGCCCATGGCGCAGGTGCAGCAGGAGCACATCGCCGACTATCAGAGCGCGCTGGACCGGTACAACGGTCTGGAGCTGGCCTGGAAGGAGTACACCAGCCCCGATCTGTCCCATCAGCTGGAGTTCCGGCAGCAGCTGGCCGCGGAGAAGCGGTCCGAGGCCCAGGCCATCCAGGAGAAGTATGACCAGCTGGACAAGAAGGCCTATTCCGCCGAGGGCCAGGCGGCTCTGAGCAGCGCTCTCAACAGCGGCCTGAGCGCCATCCGTGCCGCCGGCTCTGTGGAGGAGGTGCGTCAGGCCGGTACGCTGGCCTGGAACCAGATGGTCCAGGTGCCCACCACGGACCAGAAGCCCACCGTTCCGCCTACTGTGCCGCCCACCGTGCCTCCTACCGGCGGCGGTGGCAGCACCGGTGGCGGCAGCGGTTCCGGTGGTTCCAACAAGCCGACGGTACCTCCTACCACCGGCGGTGGTTCCAACAAGCCCACGGTGCCTCCCACTACCGGCGGCGGCTCCAGTGGAGGCAGCTCCAGCGGCGGTAGTTCCAGTGGTGGAAGCGCTACCGGCGGCACACAGAAGCCCACCGAGAGCACCGTCACGGTTACCGACCAAAAGACCGGCGCCACCGCCCTGGTGACCACCGGCAGCACCGGCAAGGTGACCGCCCAGGTCACCGTTCCCGCCGGTGTTTCCCACGGCACCCTGCGCATCCCCTGCACCGGAGGCACCGGCACCGTGACGGTCCAGGTACTGCCCGACGGCAGCCGCCGGGTGCTGCCCCGTTCCGTCTATCAGAACGGCGCCCTCACCGTGCAGGTGGACCGCTCCGCCACCCTGGAGCTGGTGGACGGCAGCAAGCAGTTTGCCGATGTGTCCGGCCGGGACTGGTTTGCCGATTCCGTCCAGTTTGTGGCCAGCCGGGAGCTGTTCTCCGGCGTGGGCAGCGGCAAATTTGCCCCCGCCGGTACCATGACCCGCTCCATGCTGGTCACCGTGCTCCACCGGCTGGAGGGCAGCCCCGCGCCTGCCTCCAGCGGCAGCTTCCAGGATGTGCCCGCCAACGCCTGGTACAGCGACGCGGCCAACTGGGCGGCGGAGCAGGACATCGCCGGCGGCACCGCCAACGGCCGCTTTGACCCCGACGCCCCTCTCACCCGGGAGACCCTGGCCGTCATGCTCTACCGGTGCGCCGGCAAGCCCGCGGTGACCGGCGGCAGCCTGGACCACTTCCGGGACGGGGCTCAGACCTCCGCCTGGGCCAGAGAGGCCATGGAGTGGGCCTGCGCCAGCGGCATCCTCACCGGCAGCCTGCGGCCCCAGGCCAACATCACCCGGGCTGAGGTGGCCGCCATGCTCACCCGGTTCGTGACCAACACTACAATGGCATAAGAGAAAGGCCCGGATGGTTTTCCATCCGGGCCTTTTGTATCATGGGGGAGATGGGGCGCATAGGATGGTCTGGACGGGGCTCCCGTCCCGTCCCATTCCATAGGAGGAGGGACACCCCTTGTATCCCGAGAACAACCATCAGAACAATCCCGGCACCTGCGCCGACAGCTGCGGCACGCTCCCTGAATGCGCGCCCCTGGCCGTACCCTACGTGCCGTTTCAGCAGAAGAATCCCAAGCGCTACTCCCAGCAGGAGGCCCTGGCCAACGGCACCCTGTTCCCCGGCCTGAACCTGCCCTTCCACATCAAGGAGGAGGCGGTCAAGATGCTGGGCACCCAGCTGGCGGAGCTCCAGGCCCTGGAGTTTATGCTGCTGGAGCTGGGCCTCTACCTGGACACCCACCAGGACGACAGCGAGGCCTTTCAGCTCTTCCAGCAGTACAGCGCCATGGAGGCCGAGGCCCGCAAGCGGTATGAGGCCGCCCACGGCCCCCTGACCCAGAGCGCTACTGCCAACGCGGAGAGCTGGTCGGCCTGGCTGGAGGGCGACTGGCCCTGGCACATGACCGCGGAAGGAGGGACCAAGTAATGTTCCAGTACGAGAAGAAGCTGCAATATCCGGTGCGCATCAAGACCCCCAACCCCAAGCTGGCCGCCTGGGTCATCAGCCAGTACGGCGGTCCCGACGGCGAGCTGGGCGCCTCCCTGCGCTACCTGTCCCAGCGGTATGCCATGCCCTATCCCGAGCTCAAGGGCCTGCTCACCGATATCGGTACCGAGGAGCTGGGCCACCTGGAGATGATCGGTGCCATCGTCCATCAGCTCACCCGGGGTCTGACCCAGGAGCAGCTGCGGGAGGGCGGCTTCGCCCCCTACTTTGTGGACCACACCACCGGCGTCTATCCCACCGCCGCCTCCGGCGCCCCCTGGAACGCCGCCGGCATCGGCGTCAAGGGGGACGTGATCTGCGACCTCACCGAGGATATGGCCGCCGAGCAGAAGGCCCGGGTCACCTACGACAACATCCTGCGCCTCAGCGACGACCCCGACGTCAGCGACGTGATCCGCTTCCTGCGGGAGCGGGAGATCGTCCACTTCCAGCGCTTCGGCGAGGCGGTGCGCCTGGCCAAGGAGAAGATGGACCAGAAGAATGTCTACTTCACCAACCCCGCCTTCGATTCCGCCAAGAAATAAAACAGAAAGAGGCCGGCCCGGATGGGTCGGCCTCTTTTGATAGGCTTAGTCTACGCTCTCCAGGAAGCGCATCAGAATGGTGGCCGCTTCGGCGCGGGTGGCGCTGCTCTGGGGAGCCAGAGCGCCGTTGCTGCCGGAGATCAGGCTGGAGCCGGTGGCCCACTGCATAGCGTCCAGGGCGTAAGCGCCGATCTCAGCGGCGTCGGTGTAGCCGTCCAGATCGCCGGAGGCGGTGACGTCATAGCCCTTGTAGGCGGCGTAGCGGTAGAGGATGGTAGCCAGCTGCTCCCGGGTCAGAACCTGATCGGGGCCGAAGGTGGTGTCGGACAGGCCGGTGACGATGCCGGTCTGGGCGGCCCAGGCCACGGCGTCGGCATACCAGGCGTCGGAAGCCACATCGGCAAAGCTGCTGCCGGACACGGCGGGCTTGCCCTCCAGGGCGTAGAGCACCTGCACCAGCATGGCCCGGTTCATAATGGTGTAGGGGGCGAAGGTGCCGTCACCGGCACCGTTCATGATGCCGTTTTCCGCCACATAGTGGACCGCATCGGCATACCAGGCATCGGAAGCCACATCGTCAAAGGTGTAAGCCATGTCGATGGAGTAGGTGGGCATCTTGTTCTCAGTGAGGACGGAGGGGGTGAACACGGCGTCCTCGGCCAGCTCGCCGGCCTGGTCGGCCTTGACAAAGGCCCACAGCTCGGTGAGGATGCTCTTGGCATTCTCAAAGGCCTCCTCGGAGACCGCCTTGGCCAGGGCGGTGGCCACCTGCTCGGCCTGCTCGGGCTTCTCGGCGCAGATGACCTTCATGGCCTCATCCACTGCTTCCTGCTGCTCGATGAGGGCCTTCTGGTAGTTCTCCCAGTAGAGCTTCACATTGGCGCCATAGCGCTCCCGGTCGTTGTCGCACAGGTCGTTGATGGCGGTAAAGACCCAGTAAGCGGAGGTCTCGGCGGGGAAATCCTCGTCGTCCAGTACTTCCTCAATGTTCTTGATGCTGGGGCTGTACTCGGTCTGGAAGATGTCGGAGGTATCGGTCAGCAGGTTGCTGTAGTAGGGGAGGTAGACGGAGAACTCCGCCCGGGACATGGTCTGCCACTGAATGGTAGCCAGCTCCTCGGGCATGTCGCTGCGGATCTCAAACACGTGGCACTCGGCCTGCCGCTCGTTGCCGATGGCGGTGCCGTTGGGGTTGTTCTCCGGGTTGTTGTCGGCGGCGTACTCGGTGCCCTCGCCCCGGCAGGCCAGCAGACGGAGCACCTCGTAGGTGGTCAGCTGGTGGTCGGCATCAAAGAGCATGTTGAAGGGACCCTCGGGGGCGGCCTCGCCGTCCCGCTCCACGGAGACGCTCTCGGACAGCTCCTCGTTCAGGTAGTTGACGCCCTGCCAGTAGCGGAAGTACTGGCCGTTGCCGAAGTCGGTGGAGCCGTAGGTCTTCTGGATGTCCACCTTGGTGATCTGGTCATCGGCCACCTTGCCCTGCTGGGAGGACACCAGGAAGCCGTTCTCCAGGGGGAGGGAGATCAGACCGTCGGAGGCGATGACGTTCTCGGTGTCGGACACGTCGATCTCATTCATCACTACCATGTTGGGGTTGACGGACACCTTGTCGTCGGGCATCTTCACCGCCACATACTGGTGGCCGGACAGGGTCTCAAAGTCCCACACCTCGTTGGCGTCGCTGATGGTGAAGGAGTTGCACTCGCCGGAGCCGTAGGTGTCGATGATGGCGGCCAGCTTCTCCACGCCGTCCCGAGCGGACTCCGCGGACATCAGGATCACGGAGGTGAGGGAGATCTCGCAGATGCCGGTATCCACCAGGGGATCGGCGGCCTGCACGTTCTCGTTGTTGGCGGTGGACACGGTGGCGCTGACGGACACGCCGTTCTCGTTCATGCCAACCTCGCCGTAGGCCTCCCGCACCAGGTTGCCGCTCTCGTCCACCACGGACTCACCCTGCTCGATGGAGTCCCGCAGCACGGTGTAGCGATAGGTGTGGGCGGGGTAGGGCATGGAGAAGCCGTATGTATCTTCATACATCTCGCCCTGGGCGTGATCAGCCGCCGGGCGCACCTCAAATACCTTGTCGTACAGCTTGCCGATGTCTTCCGAGCGGCCCACATAAGTAGAACCATTGACGGATTCCTGGCTGCCCACATACAGGCCGCAGCACGCACTGGCGCTGACACCGCTGCCAATTACCATGGAACCGGCCAGAACCACCGCTCCAAGCTGTTTGTACCATTTCTGTTTCATTTGCTTCATCCCTTTTGCAGATTTGCCGTATGGATCTCAGGCGCGAATCTGAGTATAGCACAACGGTCTGCATAAAGCGAATATTTTTTCACTAAAATGTGAATATTTTTTCATGGCAAAATACAACAAAACGACCGCCCTGTTGGGGACGGCCGTTTTTTTGCCGGTCAGGAGAGCTTCACTTTTGCCACGATGACCTTCACGGGCACAGGGGATTCCAGCGCCACACGGGGGGCGTGGAGGTCCTGGGGCCAGACGATGTAGAAGGTGCCGGGCCGGACGGTGATGGTATCCCAGTCGGTGGTAAAAAACTGGATATCGGGGGTATACTCACTGAGCTGGGTCAGGGGAGCGTCGGGCAGGGAATAGCCCACACCCTCGGTGCCGGACACCACGTACTGGATGTCGGCGTAGTCCCGGTGGCACTCCAGCTTGCAGTCGGCGGGGGCCTTGGTATCCACGTCGAACCGGGTGGCGTACACGTTGTCGCCGTCGATGTCCACCCGCTGACCGGGAGTCAGGCTGTCCGGGTCCACGTTCGCCAGCCACTCCAGAGCTTGCTGGAACCGCTGGCCCAGACCGTAATACAGAGAAGCGTTTTTCATCTTATCAATGACCATTGGGCTCACCTCCATGGTTGCTGCTTCCATCTTAGCCCCTGAGCGGCAAAAAGGCAACAGAAATTTGGACAAGCAGGGGCGGGCGTGGTACAATAGGGGCTGTCTATCCGTCTAATCATCTCCGCCGCCGCATATCCTTCCTTTATCAAAGGGGGGAGCGGTATGAAGCGAGTGGGACAGTGGGCCCTGCTGTGGGTGCTGGCTCTGGCCACCGCCGGTTATCTGGTGTTCTGGCCGAGCGGGGCAATCCAGACGGTGGGCCCCGCGGACAGCGGGCGGCCCGTTCTGGTGCTGGACGCGGGCCACGGCGGGGAGGACGGGGGCGCAGTGTCTTTAAGCGGCGTGCCCGAGAGCCAGATCAATCTGGCCATCGTCCAGAGGCTGGACCTGCTGCTGGGGCTGTGCGGCCAAGCGCCGGTGGTGCTGCGGCAGGAGGATGTATCTCTCCACGACCCGTCAGCGAATACCTTGAGAGAGAAGAAGGCCTCCGACCTGAAAAACCGGGTGGCGACAGTGGAGGAGACGGAACACGGGGTGCTGCTGAGCATCCATCAGAACATGTTTACCAGTGCCAAGTACCACGGGGCCCAGGTGTTTTACGCCCCCACGGAGGGGAGCCAGGAATTTGCCGTCCACACCCAGGAGGTGCTGCGGCAGGCGGTAGACCCCGCCAATGAACGCCAGGCCAAGCCCATCCCGGACACGGTGTATCTCATGAACCACATTACCCGCCCCGCCATTCTGGTGGAGTGCGGCTTTCTGTCCAACCCGGAGGAGGAGGGGAAGCTGCGCTCGGAGGGCTATCAGCTCCAGCTGGCCGCCGCCCTCACCGGGGCATGGCTTCAATATGAAGCGAATTTCACAACCTAGGGTCGGGGCGTCGGGGACGCCGCCCCCTACAGGCCTATACCAAACATGATCCCGTAGGGGCGGGCCTCCCGGACCGCCCGCCGGAGATTCACACCACAAAAGAAGGGGAGGACCATCCACCCATGAAAGCCAAGACCATGTTTTACTGTACCGAATGCGGCAACGAGCTGCCCAAGTGGGCGGGCCAGTGCCCCGCCTGCAAGGCGTGGAACACCATCGTGGAGCAGCCCGCCGAGACCAAGCGGAAGAGCTCCGTAGCCGCCGCCACGGCGGTGGAGCGGCAGGGGCGGTCCAAGCCGCGGCTGATGGACGAGGTGGAGACCACCCGGGAGCTGCGGTTCCAGACCGGCATGAACGAGCTGGACCGGGTGCTGGGGGGCGGCGCCGTCCAGGGCTCCCTGGTGCTGGTGGGCGGCGCGCCGGGCATCGGCAAGTCCACCCTCATGCTCCAGATCTGCCAGAATCTATGCCGGTTTGCCAAGGTGCTCTATGTCTCCGGCGAGGAATCCGAGCGGCAGATCAAGCTGCGGGCCGAGCGGCTGGGGGTGAGCGGTCAGCAGCTCTACCTGCTGGCCGAAACCAGCATGGACGACGTGGCCGAGGCGGTGACCCAGCTTCAGCCCGACGTGCTTATCGTGGACTCCATCCAGACCATGTACAACGGGGAGCTGTCCGCCGCCCCCGGCAGCATCGGCCAGGTGAAGGACTGCACCATGGCTCTGATGAACCTGGCCAAGGGCAGAGGCGTGACGGTGTTCGTCATCGGCCACGTGAACAAGGAAGGTTCCATCGCCGGACCCAAGGTGCTGGAGCATATGGTGGACTGCGTGCTCTACTTTGAGGGCGAGCAGCAGAACTCCTACCGCATCCTGCGGGCGGCCAAAAACCGTTTCGGCGCCACCAACGAGATCGGCGTGTTCGAGATGGCCGACTCCGGCCTCACCGAGGTGCCCAACCCCTCGGAGATGCTGCTGTCCGGCCGGCCCCAGGACACCCCCGGCACCTGCGTCACCTGCGTGATGGAGGGGGTGCGGCCGGTGCTGGCGGAGGTCCAGGCCCTGCTGGCCCCCACCAGCTTCAACGTGCCCCGGCGCACCTGCAACGGCTTCGACTTCAACCGGGCCAACCTGCTGCTGGCGGTGCTGGAGAAGCGGGGCGGGCTGATGGTCAGCTCCTGCGACGCCTACATCAACGTCATCGGCGGCCTCAACCTGGACGAGCCCGCCGCAGACCTGGCCATGGTGGTGGCCCTGGCCTCCTCCTTCCGGGACCGACCGGTGCCCGGCGACCTGGCCGCCATCGGAGAGGTGGGCCTCACCGGCGAGCTGCGGTCGGTGAACGCCCTTGGCCAGCGGCTCAGCGAGGTCCACCGGCTGGGCTTCACCAAATGCCTGGTACCCCAGCGCACCGGAGCCAAGCTGGAGGTGCCCGACGGGCTCCAGCTCATCAAGGTGCGCAACATCCGGGAGGCCCTGGCCTTTTTATAAGGTAGGGGAGTCCCTCAGAATTTTCGGACAAAAAGCAAGTCTCTCTTGCAAAAAGGGAGAAAATCGGATATACTACCAATATCCTAGAAATTTGGAGGTATTCCCTTTATGGCTCAGATCACCAAAGATACCATCATCGGCGATATCCTGGACATCGCTCCCGAGACCGCTCCCATCTTCCTGTCCATCGGCATGCACTGCCTGGGCTGCCCCTCTTCCCGCGGCGAGACTGTGGAGGAGGCCTGCATGGTCCACGGCGTGGACGTGGACGAGCTGCTGGCCAAGATCAACGCCAGCGTGGGCGCTGCTCAGTAACAAAGGCAAAAAAGGAGCGGTCAGACCGCTCCTTTTTTCATAGGAGGTGACTGGGATGCGTCCCATGGAACTGACCCCCCGGCTGCGCTCGGTGGCCGAGCTGGTGCCCCAGGGGGCCAAATTTGCCGATATCGGCACCGACCACGCCTATCTGCCGGTGTGGCTGCTCCAGCGCGGCATCATCACAAAGGCACTGGCCTGCGACCTGCGGCAGGGGCCTCTGGACCGGGCCCGGGCCACGGCGGAGCGATACGGCCTGACCGAGGAGATGGACTTCCGGCTGTGCGACGGTCTGGCGGGGGTGAATCCCGGCGAGGCCGACACCATCGCCATCGCCGGCATGGGGGGCGAGACCATCGCCGCCATCCTGTCCGCCGCCCCCTGGACGTGGCGGGAGGACTGCCTGCTGCTCCTTCAGCCCATGAGCGCCCAGCCCCAGCTGCGGCGCTGGCTCCAGGACCACGGCTACACCATTGCCCGGGAAATATTGACCCGGGAAGGGGATACCATTTACACCACCTTCCGGGTGACCGCCGGACCCATGGCCCAGCTTACCGCCGGTGAGCTGTGGGCGGGGCGGCAGAGCAGGGGGGAGGACGACCCCCTGCGGGAAACATATTTGAATCGGCTCATTGACCAGACCGCCCGTGCGGTGGAGGGGCTGCGCCGCTCCACCCGGAGCGCCGATGCCGGGCGGCTGGAAGAGCTGGAGCAGGTCCATGCCGACCTGCAACGCATGCGAGAGGAGTGGCTATCATGGCAACGGTAAGAGAAATCTATCAGCATCTGGACTCACTGGCTCCCTTTTCCCTCCAGATGGACTTTGACAACGCGGGCTTCCTGGTAGGCCGGGGCGACCGGCAGGTGGATAAGGTTCTGGTGAGCCTGGACATCACCGAGGAGGTGGTGGCCGAGGCCGCCCAGCTGGGGTGCCAGCTCATCGTGTCCCACCATCCGGTGATTTTCCACCCCGCCAAGTCGGTGACCGACGCCACCCCCGACGGCCGCATCCTGCTCTCCCTGGTAGAGCACAACATCGCCGCCATCTGCGCCCACACCAACCTGGACGCCGTGTGGGGGGGCGTGAATGACGTGCTGGCCCGCAAGCTGGACCTGACCAACGTGGAGTGCCTGAAGCAGGACGGCGTGGATCAGGCCGGCCGTCCCTACGGCATCGGCCGGGTGGGCAACACCGCCGGTGTGCCCATGTACGCCCCCGCCTTCGCCGCCTTCGTCAAGGAGGCTCTGGGCGCCAACGGCGTGCGCTTCGTGGACGCCCGTCGCCCGGTGCGCCGGGTGGCCGTGGGCGGCGGCGCCTGCGCCGACATGCTGAAGGACGCCCTGGCCCTGGGCTGCGACACCTTCGTCACCGCCGACGTGAAGTACAACGGCTTCCTGGACGCCAAGGCCATGGGGGTCAACCTCATCGACGCCGGCCACTATCCCACCGAGCAGGTGGTGGTGCCTGTGCTGGTCAAGTGGCTGGCCGACGGCTTCCCCAAGGTGGAGGTGCTCACCACCCAGACCCATAAAGAGGTGTTTTCCTACCTGTGAGGGCTTGTCAAGCACTCAAAAAAGTGATAA
Organism: Flavonifractor sp. AGMB03687; assembly: GCF_017811815.1. Taxonomy (GTDB): domain Bacteria; phylum Bacillota; class Clostridia; order Oscillospirales; family Oscillospiraceae; genus Flavonifractor. The sequence goes on along the minus strand of NZ_JADKZI010000002.1, from coordinate 433,976 downwards.
ACTAGATGCGCTGATTTTCGACGAGAAGGGAACGAGTACCAATGTCAGGACATTCCAAGTGGCATAATATTCAGAAGACCAAGGGCGCGGCCGACGCCAAGCGCTCCCAGATCTTCACCAAGATCGCCCGCGAGATGATCGTGGCCGTCAAGACCGGCGGCAGCGGCGACCCCAACAACAACTCCCGTCTGGCCACCGTGGTCGCCAAGGCCAAGGCGGCCAATATGCCCAACGACAACATCAAGCGCACCATCGACAAGGCTCTGGGCTCCGGCAACACCGACAGCTACGAGAACGTGGTGTACGAGGGCTACGGCCCCTCCGGCGTGGCCGTCATCGTGGACGCCCTCACCGACAACCGCAACCGCACCGCCCCCGAGGTCCGTCACCTGCTGGACAAGTACGGCAAGGGCCTGGGCGCCACCGGCTGCGTGTCCTGGTCCTTCGACCGCAAGGGTGTCATCATCATTGAGAAGGAAGACCTGGACGAGGACACCGTCATGATGGACGCTCTGGACTGCGGCGCCGACGACATGCAGGTGGAGGAGGACGTGTTCGAGGTCTACACCGACCCCGACGCCTTCGGCACCGTGCTGGCCGCCATGGAGGAGAAGGGCTACACCTTCGTCCAGGCCGCCGTGGAGATGGTGCCCCAGAACTACGTCAAGCTGGAAAATGAGGACGACATCAAGAACATGGAGAAGCTCATTGACCTGCTGGAGGACAATGACGACGTGCAGAACGTCTGGCACAACTGGGACCAGGGCTAAGCACACAACCATATCACACAAAAAGGAGGACCTGCGCAAAAGGTCCTCCTCTTTTTTCTTTCAAAAGGAGGCGCTGTCTTGGATCTAAACCTGATTTGTGAATTCATCCTTCAATTTTTTCTCTTTTCCTGCCTGGGTTGGCTCACCGAGGTGACCCTGAAGTACATCCAGTTCCACCGCTTCATCAACCGTGGCTTCCTCATCGGGCCCTACTGCCCCATCTACGGCTGGGGCGCCGTCACCGTGACCCTGGTGGTTGGCGGCCTCATCGCCCGGAAGGGTACCGTGTGGGAGACCTTCCTGGCGGGCATGGTGCTGTGCGGCGCTCTGGAATATTTCACCTCCTGGTACATGGAAAAGCGCTTCCACGCCCGCTGGTGGGATTACAGCCAGAAGCCCATGAACCTCCACGGCCGCATCTGGATCGGCAATCTGCTCCTGTTCGGAGCGGCCTGCGTCATCATCGTCCAGGTCATCGACCCGGTCCTCTTTGGCTGGATGGATGGGTGGAGCCCACTGGTCCTGCGCATCGCCGCCCTGACGGTGGCGGCGGTCATGCTGGCCGACTACGTCACCGCCCACTTCCTCATGGGCATGGTGCGCCGGAGCATCGACGACCAGCCCGGCGACAACACGGAGGAGATCACAAAGCAGGTCCATATTCTGCTGCACAACCACACTCTGCTGCTCCGCCGTCTCCACCAGGCCTATCCCGACCTGCGTGCCTATCCTCAGCGGCTGACAAAGCAGCTGCAGGAGACCCGCAAGGCCTACAAGCAGGCGGCCAAGCAGGTCAAGCAGACGGTGCGCCAGGCCGCCAAGGCCCAAAAGAAGGGCCTGGAGGCCGGTCTGGAGGCCCGCCTGGAGCAGGCTATGGCCGTCAAGAAGGAGGCCCGTGCCAAGCTGAAGGAGATCCAGCAGCGGCTGACCATCCATCGGGACGAGGACTGAGCCCATTAAAAAAGCACAACCACCAGTTGGTGGTTGTGCTTTTTTGCTGCAGTTACCAGGAAAATGCGTTCTGCTGTACGCCGCGGTAGAGGAGGGAGACGATCTGACCACGGGTGCAGTCCTTGTCGGGGCTGAAGCGGTTTCCGCCGGTGCCCTGGGTGATGCCCTGGGCGCTGGCCCACTGAGCGGCGGCGGCGTAGTAGCTGCCGCTGGCCACGTCGGAGAAGGCGCTGGCCGTCCGGGCGGCGGGGGAGCCTGCGGCCCGGTGGAGGAGGGCCACCGCCTGGGCACGGGTCACCACCAGGTCGGGGCTGAAGGCGCCGTTGCCGGTGCCGCCGGTAATGCCCTGCTCCACCGCGTCATAGCAGTAGTCGCCGGGACGCACATCCCGGAAGGGGAGGGTGCGATTCTTGGGGGCGGGAGAGCCAGCCGCACGCCACAGGAAGGTGACCACCTGGGCACGGGTGCAGCGGGCGTCGGGGGAGAAGGTATTGGCCGAGGTGCCCTGGGTCACGTTCTTGCCCACCGCCCACTGGACGGCGGCATAGAAGTAGTCCTTGGAAGACACGTCCTTAAAGGGGACAGCGGCGGGGGTCACGGGAGTGACAGGAGTCGTCGGAGTCACGGGAGTGGCCGGAACCAGGGGCGTGGAGGGGACCACGTGGGTGACCGGCTGATCCGGCTTCCGGGCGGCGGACTCCTTGACAAAGGTAGCCTGGACGCTGACCGGGGAGCCGGGCATATCAAAGGTATACCGGAGGTCACTCTTTTCGGTCAGCTTCACCGTCTTGTTGTTCTGGTCGGTGACGGTGATGGTATCCAGCACATAGCCCTTCTCCGGCTTGACGGTGAGGCGCAGAGAATCGCCCTTATTGGCCCGGCTGTCACTCACCTCCACGCTGCCGTGGGAGGAGGAGAACACCCGCACGTTGTAGACGCCGTTCTTGCCGGGCTGGGGCAGGTTGGAACCGGGGCGCTTGCCGCCGGGGAGGTTGGAGCCGGGCTGGCTGGGTCTGGCGGGGGTGGTCCGGGCGGTTACATAGGAGATGATCTGCTGAACGTCCGTATAGCCGGGGGCGGCGGTGGTCCAGCGGGGGATGCGGGGATTCTCCCGCTCATTGCGGTAAAGCGTGCCGTCGTTCTTCACCGAATTGGGGGCGTAGACCCCGGCCGCAGCGGCCTTGCCAGCGGTGCCGGTAAGGGTGACAGGGAAGGCGGAGGCGCCGCCCTGGAGGTAGGCCTTGCCGGGGATCACGGTACCACTGCCGCTGACGGCGTCGCCGCCCCGATCATAGGTGCCGTCGCCGCCCACCGCGATGAGGGTGCCTGCGCCGGAGATGGTACCCCGGTCCAGCCGGATGGCGTCGCCGCCCACCGTGGCGGCATTCCCCATGCCGCCGCCGTACACCGCCAGCAGGGCGCCCTGGGACAGGGTCAGGGTGCTGCCGCTTACCAGCAGGCCGGTGCGGCCGGCGTAGGTGGTGCCGGTCTGGGCCTGATCGCCCTTGAGGAAGACATAGCCCTTCACCGTGGCGTTGCCCAGCACCGCCACCACCGGCTGGGTGTTCTTGGCGTCCCGGCTGCTGTCGGAGGAGACGGCGGCGTTTTCCAGCACCGCGCCGCTCTTGAGCCGCAGCTGGCCGTTGATGGCGGCCCCGGTAAGGAACTTGCTGCTGGTGCTGTCGTAGTTCATGGAGAAGGTGCCGCCCTGCTCCACCTCCACCACACCCTGGACCACGGAGTCCCGTAGGGTGAGTTTGCCGCCGTTCTGCACGACGACCTTCACGCTGCTGAGCAGATCCAGGTTGGTCAGGGTCAGGTCGCACCCGGCGGGGATGAGGATGGTCTGAACCGGCTCACCGCTCTCGGCCAGGGCATAGCCCAGGCTGCCCCGGGGGCTGCCGGCGGCGGCGCCCAGCCAGGTTTTGATCTGGGCGGGGACCGTGACGGTCTCGTTGACCCCGCCGAACTCCCGGATGGCCTGAGACGCCTGCTCAAACCGGTAGCTGCCGTTGGCTTCCTGGACGCTGTTGGCCACGGTCAGCCGGTCGGCCAGCTTCTCCGAGACGGGCTTGGGCTGGGGCTGCGTAGACTCCTCCGACACCACCTGAGCCTGGTAGCCGCCGTCGGTGCGGGTGGTCTTCAGCAGCAGGTCCTTGTACTGGCCGTTGGTGATGCGCAGGGTATCTCCGTTCCGAAGGGCGGGGTCCATGGCGTCAAAGTACACCGCTGAGCCGTCGGCGTCCAGATAGTAGGTGGGGCCGCTCAAGGTGGTTCTGGCGCTGACTGCCGCCAGGTCCACTCCCATGCCGTCGGCGGCGGTGCGGCGGATGCCGGTGATGCCGCCCACATAGCTGTCGGCGCCGGTGATGGTCAGCTTCAGATAGACCGACATCACCTGCTCCAGAGAGACGCGCACATCTGCCGTGGTTCCGGCGGCGGGCAGGGTACCGGTGGGGGCGGGGGGATTGACGGCCACGGTGTACCGGCCGGTGTCCACGGTGAGATCCAGATCCTCTTAGCCGTCGGCCCGGACCACGCACTTGACCGCCCCGGTGAGGCCGGGGGGCAGCACGATGCGGCCATCACTGGGCTGCACCACATAGGTGCCGGTTTTGAGATAGATGGTGCTGCTCACCTTCTCGTAGGGCATCCCGTCCACCCAGAGGCCGGTGATGCGCTCCAGCCAGCTGGAGCTCTGGTAGCCGAAGTCCAGCTTGAAGGCGTGGCTGAACAGATCGCTGTTGACCGTGGTCGCGGGGACGGGAGGCTGCTGACCGGCCGCCGCCGCATGGGCGGGAACCATAGTCAGTACCATGGCCAGCGACAGAGTCGCGGGCAGAAGACGGTGTTTGTGTGTTTTGCGTTGCATGTGTTGTACTCCTTCCGGTCGATTTTGCATTCCATCCACCTCTCAAAGCGCTGGGATCGGCATCGGTCACCCCCTTTTCTGGACATACAGCAGGGGACCGAACGGACTGGAAACCCATTTGGTTAGAATTGCCTAACCTTCAACAAAAGAACAGGCAGCGCCCCGGAGGACGCTGCCTGCAAAATTGCGTGGTCCGTTGTCCCTTGGATGGGCACAGTATAGCCAACGGGAACGGAGCTGTCAATTTCTCTTATCGAATCTTAAGGTAAGGATAAGGATCCCTTATGGTACATATTCAACGTGCCGGTAGAACCATTTGCCCAGTTTGCTGCCCACCACCAGGGCAATGGGCAGGGGAATCACGACAAAGAGCAGGACAAAAACCAGCGGATTCCAGGCAGCGGCTTGTAGCAGGGCGGAGTAATCGGAGAAGTGATCCAGCAAAAAGACGTAAAGCCGGAACATGAAATATACCGCCCACACCATGCAGAAGGACTCCACGCCGGTCAGCCAGCCCTCCGGATTTCCGTGGACCCGGTCGGACTCCGGGATGGGACGGCCCTTGACCTCCCGCTCCAGCAGCTCGGCGTAATCCTCCAGGCCGTTGGCCTGGGTGGTGTCGGTGAAGCGCAGCTTGTCATAGGCTTCTATGGCCGCCTGGAGCCGCTGGCGAAGAGCAAAGGCCGCCCCGGAGGCGTTCTTCTGAAAATCCTCGATCATGGCGCGGATCTCCTCCAGGGTGAAGCCCGCCTTCCGCAGGGTGGAGATGGCTTTCAGCCGGTCCACGTCGGCAGGGGAGAAGTCCAGCCAGGTCCGCCCGCCCCTCCGCTGGGCCAGGGGAACCACCAGTTTTTCCTGCACATAGAACCGAACCGCCCGCTCTGTCAGACCGGTCTGGGCGCATACTTCCTTCATTTTCATGGGCCATCCCTCCTTGGGTAAGGACAGTTTACCATCTGACGTAAGGGAAGAGTCAAGGGATTTTGCAAAAAAAAGACGGACCGGAGCTGTCCGCTCCGGTCCGTCGTATCTGCAAGTAAGCCTGTAAGCCGGGTTCTGTCCTTTAAGACAGCCATCTATCTCGACGCACCGTTGCCGGTACGCTCAAGCCGCCTCCCCGGGACGGCCGGGCCGGCCTATGTGTCCCTCCACGGCGTTGCTCCGGATAGAGTTTACAGCGATGGACGCTTGGCACGCCATCGGGTGAGCTCTTACCTCGCCTTTCCACCCTTACCTCGTCGGCACAAGCTTCCGATCACTCGCTTTACCCCGAGGGGTAAAGCTCGCTCCTTCCGCTGTGCCTCCTCTCCCCACGAAAGCAAACGCTTTCGCGGGGGCCCCATTAGAGGGGAACCAAGGCGGTATATCTCTGTTGCACTTTTCCTAGGGTCGCCCCCGGCGGATGTTATCCGTTATCCTTGCCCTATGGAGCCCGGACTTTCCTCACCCGCGGGCCTTTCGCCCCGCAGGCGCGGCTGTCCAGCTTGCTTGCCCGACTATTTTACGCTATCTTTGCAGGATTGTCAAATCAAAAGCGGTCAGTGTTTGCATTTTCTCTTCCGGTGGGATATAATAAATTGGTTAAACTATGAAAAGGGAGGAACTGTCATGAAGCGTTCCACCATACAGGAATACCTGGCGGGGCTGAAGGGCAAGCGGGTGGCCGTCATCGGCATCGGCGTGTCCAATACGCCCCTCATCAAAATGCTGCTGCGGGCCGGCATCAAGGTCACCGCCTGCGACAAGAAACCCATGAATTCCTTTGCCGGTCTGGCCGATGAGCTGGAGAGCCTGGGCGCCAAGCTGAAGCTGGGAGAGGACTATCTGGAGGACCTGGACTTTGAGGTCATCTTCCGCACCCCCGGCATGCGGCCCGACCTGCCCCAGCTGGTGGCTGCCCAGCAGAAGGGTGCCATCCTCACCTCCGAGATGGAGGTCTTCTTCCAGGTCTGCCCCTGCCGCACCGTGGCCGTCACCGGCAGCGACGGTAAGACCACCACCACCACCATCATCGCCGAGCTGCTCAAGGCCGCCGGTGAGACCGTCTACGTGGGCGGCAACATCGGCAAGCCCCTGCTGCCCGACGTGGACGGCATGGAGCCGGGGGACATCGCCGTGCTGGAGCTGTCCTCCTTCCAGCTTATGACCATGGATCAGAGCCCCGACATCGCCGTGGTCACCAACCTGGCCCCCAACCACCTGGACGTCCACAAGTCCATGGAGGAATACATCGACGCCAAGAAGAACATCTTCCTCCACCAGGACGAGAAGGGCCTGCTGGTGGTCAACGCCGACAACGACATCACCCGCAGCTTCGCCGGGGAGGCCCAGGGCCGGGTGGCCCTGTTCAGCCGGGTGTCTCAGCCCGCCCGGGGCGCTTTCCTGCGGGATGGCGTCATCTGGGTACGCAACGAGATGCACGAGCGCCCGGTGCTGCCGGTGGCCGACATCCTGCTGCCCGGCACCCACAACGTGGAGAACTACATGGCCGCCATCACCGCCCTGGACGGCATCGTGCCCGACTCGGTGGTGCGCACCTTCGCCCAGAAATTCGCCGGGGTGGAGCACCGCATCGAGCTGGTGCGTACCCTGGGCGGCGTGAAGTACTACAACGACTCCATCGCCTCCAGCCCCTCCCGTACCATCGCCGGTCTGCGCTCCTTCCACCAGAAGGTGATCCTCATCGCCGGCGGCTACGACAAGCACATCCCCTTTGACGTGCTGGGCCCTGAGGTGACAGACCATGTAAAGGAATTATTCCTTACAGGCGACACCGCCCAGAAGATCAAAGCTGCGGTGGAGGCCGCCCCGGATTACAGCCCGGACGCGCTGCCCATCCACGTCATCGACGACTTTACCGAGGCGGTGCTGGCCGCCCACAAGGCCGCGGGCCCCGGCGACGTGGTCATCCTGTCCCCGGCCTGCGCCTCCTTCGACAAGTTCAAGAACTTCATGGAGCGGGGCGCCGCCTTCAAGAAGATCATCTACGAGCTGGCCTAACAACACCCTCATAAGGAGGAATTACCTTTGGATATGAAACATGTACTGGAGACCCTGTGCGGCTGCACAGCGCCCTCCGGCTTCGAGGCCCCGGCGGCCCAGGCCGCCCGTGCCCTGCTGGAGCCCCTGGCGGATGAGGTCTCCATCGACCGCATGGGCAACCTCATCGGCGTGCGCCGCTGCGGCAAGCCCGGGGCCAAAAAGATCCTGCTGGACGCCCATCTGGACGAGATCGGCCTCATCGTCACCGGTGCCGAGGAGGGCTATCTCCGCTTCTCCACCATCGGCGGCGTGGACCCCCGGATGCTGCCCGGCCGGGAAGTGACCATCCTGACCAATCCCCCTATGACCGGCATCGTGGCCGCGCCCAACCCCCTGCAGGACGATGAGAGCAAGGCCGTGCCCATCCCCGAGCTGGTGGTGGACGCCGGTCTGACCCAGGCGCAGGCCGAAACGCTGCTGGGCACCCCCATGGTGTACCGGGGCTCCTGCTTCTCCCTGGGGGAGGACCAGATGTGCGGCAAGGCCATGGACGACCGCTCCTGCTTCGCCATTCTGCTGCGCTGCCTGGAGCTGCTGAAGGACAAGGCTCTGGACGTGGACGTGTACGTCATGGGCTCCACCCGGGAGGAGGTCTCCGGGGTGGGCGCCACCGTGGGCACCTGGGCGGTGCAGCCCGACTGCTGCGTGGCCGTGGACGTGACCCACGGCCGCACCCCCGACGGCCCCGCTGACAAGACCTTCGTGCTGGGAGGTGGCCCTGCCATCGGCGTGGGCCCCAATATGGCCCGCTGGATGACTCAAAGGTTTCTGGATAAAGCAAAGGAAAGGGAAATTCCTTTCCAGCAGGAGGTCATGAGCGGTCACACCGGCACCAACGGCTGGGAGATGCAGATCAGCCGGGAGGGCGTGGCTACGGCGGTGCTCTCTCTGCCCCTGAAATACATGCACAGCCCCATTGAGGTGCTCTCCCTCACCGATCTGGAGCACACCGCGGCTCTGCTGGCCGCCTTTGTGGAGGATCTGGGAAAGGAGGGTCAGCTGTGAAGGAACTGCTGAGACGACTGTGCTCCCTGCCCGGCGTGGCCAGCTGGGAGGACCAGGTGCGGGACTGTGTCATGGAGGTGGCCGGTCAGTACGCCACTGAGCTGCGGGTGGACACCATGGGCAACGTCATCGCCTTCAAGGAGGGCACCAAGGCCACCGGCAACAAGCTGCTGCTCACCGCCCACATGGATGAGGTAGGCCTGATGGTGCGCGCCATCACCGACGAGGGTTACCTGAAGTTCTCTGCTGTGGGCTCTGTGGACCGCCGGGTGCTGCTGGGCAAGCGGATGCTGGTGGGTCCCCGTCAGATCCCCGCCGTGGTGGGCATGAAGGCCTACCACCTGGTGAGCCGGGACGAGGAGAAGAACGTCCCCAAGCTGGACGAATTTTATCTGGACATCGGCGCCAAGAACAAGGAGGAGGCCGCCAAGCTGGTGAACCTGGGCGACGTGGCCGCCTTTGACAGCCCGCCGGAGGAGCCTGTCCCCGGCCTGTTGAAGGGCCGCGCCCTGGATAGCCGCATCGGCTGCGCCGTGCTGCTGTGGCTCATGCGGGAGGAGCTGCCCATGGACTGCACCTTCGTCTTTACCGCCCAGAAGGAGGTGGGGGCCAGAGGTGCCTTCGGCGCCGCCTTCTCCGTGAAGCCGGAGATCGCTCTGGTGCTGGAGGGCGCTCCCGCCGCCGATCTGGCCGGGGTGCCCGCCCACAAGAAGGCCTGCGCCCTGGGCAAGGGCGCGGTGCTCCCCGTCATGGATAAGGGAGTCATCGTGGACCGGAAGCTCTTTGAGACCCTGCGGAGCCTGGCAGAGGAGGGGGACATCCCCTGGCAGCTGCGGGAGGCCACCACCGGCTCCGGCGACGCCATGGCGGTACAGCGGGCCGTTTCCGGCGTGCGCACGGCGGTCATCGCCGCCCCGGTGCGCTATCCCCACACCCCCGCCACCCTGGCCAACGCCGCCGATATCGAGGCGGTGCTCAAGCTGACCCGGGCTTTTATCACTCAAATGTCCAAGGAGGACTGACCGATATGGATATCTTAGCGATCATGCAGAAGCTCAACGCCTGCCACGGCCCCTCCGGCTGTGAGAGCCAGGTGGCCGCCGCCATCGCCGAGCTGGCCCGGCCCTACGTGGACGAGATCACCACCGATGCCCTGGGCAACCTGATCTGCCACAAGAAGGGGAGCGGCCCCAAGGTGATGTTTGCCGCCCACATGGACTCCATCGGCTGCATCGTCACCCACATCGATGAGCAGGGCTATCTCCGCTTCGGCCAGGTGGGCGGCCTGTCCGCCCACGACCTGCCCGGCACCCCCGTCCGGTTCGCCAACGGCACCCGGGGCGTCATCGCCGCTCAGGGCAAAGTGGAGCCCAAGGACTGGAAACTGGATCACCTTTACATCGATGTCGGCGCAAAGGATCGGGCCGAAGCCAGCACCATGGTGCAGGTGGGGGACATGGCCGTGTTTGACACCGTGCCCTTCGTCAGCGGCCGTAAGCTGTTCTCCCCCTATCTGGACGACCGCATCGCCTGCGTCATCCTGCTCTCCGCCCTGGAGCGCATCAAGCGCAGCGACAACGACCTGTACTTCGTCTTCACCGTCCAGGAGGAGGTGGGCCTGCGGGGCGCCCGCACCGCCGCCTACGGCATCGACCCCGACTACGGCATCGCCGTGGACGTGACCGACTCCGACGACATCCCCGACGCCCCCCACGAGTGCTCCAGTGTGGCGGGGAAGGGCGCCGCCATCAAAGTCATGGACAGCTCTGTCATTTGCCACCCCGTGGTGGTGGACCAGCTGAAAGAACTGGCACAGGCAAGGAATATTCCTTTCCAGATGGACGTGCTCCGCTTCGGCGGCACCGACGCCGGCGCCATCCACCAGAGCCGTGCCGGTGTGTACACCGGCGGCATCTCGGTGGCCTCCCGGTATATCCACACCCCCATGGAGATGGCCGACCTGGACGACATCGAGGCCTGCGCGGCTCTGACTGCCGCCTTCGCCCAGGCCAAGCTGGAGGGATAATGGAGCCCTTTCCGGCGCTGGAATACCTTCCTCTGAGGTCTGACGCTCTGCGGCTTGACCGGATCTGCCCCGCGGATCTGGTCAGGCTGCGGCGCATGGAGGAGGAAGAGGACTTCCAGCGGGTCACCTGCCGCCCCGTACGCACGCGGACCGACGAGGAACTGCTGGAGCAGTACCAGACGGCGCTGTCCCAGCGTACCCTGCTGATCGCCGGGCTCTATTTACCGGAGCAGGATGAGCCCATCGGAAAGCTGACTGCCGGAGACTACAACCCCCGAAACGGCAGCGCGGAATTGGGCTACTATCTGGCTCCAGCTTACCGGGGCAACGGGTGTATGGCGAAAGCACTTAACGCCTTTTGTGCCTGCTTGTTCCAAACCTTCGGGCTGAACAAGGTGTACGCCCAGACCGGCGCATTCAATCAGTCCTCTGTCCGGCTGCTGGAGCGGACCGGGTTCCAGCGGGATGGGGTGCTTCGGCAGCACCACCCATGGAACGGTGTGCTGTGGGATGACTATCTCTACAGCTTATTGGCAAAGGATCTTACAGCATAGAATAGCGGGTCTGAGATCCGCCTATCAAACCCACAAACACAGATAGAACAGGATGGATCAAGGAAAATGTCTTTACAGATCAGCGACAAAGTAAAAGCCCTGGCGGCCCAGGCCCAGGCAGACCTGTCGGAGCAGTTCGCCCGCATCGATGCCATTGCCGAGGAGAACACCCAAAAAGTGCTGGCCGCCTTCCAGAAGCACCGGGTGGCCGAGGCCCACTTCGCCGGTACCACCGGCTACGGCTATGACGATCTGGGCCGGGATACCCTGGACCTGATCTTCGCCGACCTCTTCCACACCGAGGACGCCCTGGTGCGGGTGCAGTTCGTCAACGGCACCCACGCCATCTCCTGCGCCCTCTTCGGCGCCCTCAAACCCGGCGACATCCTGGTGTCTGCCGTGGGCGCTCCCTACGACACCATGCTGGGCGTCATCGGCGTGGTGGACAAGGGCCCCGGCTCCCTGAAGAGCTACGGCATCGAGTATCGGCAAGTAGATCTGGTTGACAATGCTCCCGACCCGGTGGGGCTGGCGGAAGCCGTCAAAGACCCCCGGGTGAAGGCGGTGCTCATCCAGCGCTCCCGTGGCTACGCCACCCGGGCTTCTCTGTCGGTGGCCGAGATCGGCGCATTGGCTCGCGTGGTCAAGGACAACAACCCCAACGCTGCCGTGCTGGTAGACAACTGCTACGGCGAGTTCGTGGAAACCATCGAGCCCACCCAGGTGGGGGCCGATCTGGTGGTGGGCTCCCTCATCAAGAACCCCGGCGGCGGTCTGGCCCCCACCGGCGGCTACATCGCCGGACGCCACGACCTCATTGAGGGCGCCGCCATGTGCCTCACCACCCCCGGCATCGGCAAGGAGTGCGGCTCCACCTTCGGGGCCAACCGCAGCCTCTATCAAGGACTTTTCCTTGCACCCCACACCACCGCCCAGGCTGTGAAGACTGCCGTCTTTGCCGCCCGGATCATGGAGCTGCTGGGCTACCAGGTGGAGCCCGCCTCCGACGCGGTGCGCCACGACATCATTCAGATGGTCCACTTCGGCGCTCCCGAGCCTCTGAAGAAGTTCTGCAAGGGCATCCAGTTCGGCGCCCCCGTGGACTCCTACGTCACCCCCGAGCCCTGGGACATGCCGGGCTACGACTGCCCGGTCATCATGGCCGCCGGCGCCTTCATCCAGGGCGCTTCCATCGAGCTGTCCTGCGACGCCCCCATGCGGGAGCCCTACACCGCCTACTTCCAGGGCGGCCTGACCTATGAGAGCGGCAAGGCCGGCGTCATGCTGGCGGTGGAGGAGCTGCTCCGGGCATAAGACAATCCCTATCCCGCATAGCCTGCCCTGAAGGGGGTGAGGCTATATGGGACGGCCTCTGCGCACCTATCTGCCCCGCCGCAGATCGGCCCGCCGGCGGCAGGGAAGCGGCTTGCTGCTGGCGGCGGCGGTGGGGATCGGTCTGGCCCTGCTGGTGATCTGGATGGTGGACGCTGCCCTGCGGCCCGCCGTTACCACCCTGGCCTCGGTTCAGGCGGAGAACAAAATCACCGGCATCATCAACGACGCCGTATCTTCCACCCTGGCCGACCAGGGGGTGGCCTATGCTGACCTGGTCACCGTGGAGCGGGACGAGAGCGGCAAGGTGAGCCTGGTGGCGGTGGATTCTGTCAAGTTAAATTCCTTGCGCACCCAGATATTAGAACAGGTTCTGGAACAGGTGGAGGGGCTGGATGCCCAGGAGCTGGGGGTGCCGCTGGGCAGTCTCACCGGGTTTGCCACCGCCTCCGACTGGGGGCCGGTGCTGCCGGTGGGGGTGCTGACGGCGGCGGTGCCCAAGGCGGAGTTCTCCAACCAGTTTACCGCCCAGGGCATCAACCAGACGCTGCACCAGATCATGCTGGACGTGACGGTGGAGCTGACCCTCCTGATCCCCGGTGGGCGCACTGAGACCTCCGTCACCGCCCAAGTGTGCGTGGCTGAGACCCTGCTGGTGGGGGAGGTGCCCCAGACCTATCTGGGATTGTCCGCCGCCGGTTCGTAAGAAAAGCGTAAGACACGGCTCCTTTTTCCTGTGGTATGATAAGGGAAAAGGAGGCGGTCTTATGGAAACCTTGCTGTGGTATCTGGAGATCACGCTGGATTATATCAAACAGATGCTGCCCTGTATGGCCCTTGGGGCAGTGGGCTTTCTGGCCCTGCTGCCCCACCGGAGGAAGGGCCTGTACCGCCGGGGGCTGAAAAGCGGCCCGGTGCGGGAGGTAGGCCTCTTTGTGTTCGTGCTCTTCTGCGCCGGTCTGGCCGCCCTGACGGTGTTCCCGTCCTCCTTTTGGACGCTCTACCACTGGCAGGCCGCCTTCCGGGGCGAGCAGGCCTTTTTCCCCATTACCCCCCTGAGCCAGTCGGTGCAGTACATCGGCTGGACGCCCACCCTGTTCCGGGGAGACAGACTGGGGGAGTGGGGCTTCTATATGGTGGTGGCCAACGCCCTCATCTTCGTGCCGGTGGGCTTCTTTCCCAACCTGCTGTGGCGGAAGCCCCGGTGGTGGAAGGGGCTGGCCGTGGGCTTCTGCGCCTCCTTGGCCATCGAGTTTTTACAGCTGTTTGTCAACCGCTCCACCGATGTGGACGACCTGATCCTCAACACCACGGGGGCCTTCCTGGGCGGGCTTGTGGCCCTGCTGCTGGGCAAGCTGGTCCCCAAACTGACCCGAAAATTCCAAGTGGAGGTCCGCCATGGACGAAAAACAGGAGATCCTCGACCTGCGCCGGGAGCTGGAGCAGGCCAATTATGAGTACTACGTGCTGGACAACCCCAGCATGTCCGACTACGACTTTGACCACAAGCTGCGCCGCCTGGAGGAGCTGGAGGCCAAACACCCCGAGCTGGTGACCCCCGATTCTCCCACCCAGCGGGTGGGCGGCAAGGTGGCCGACGGTTTTGCCGAGGTCCACCACCGGGTGCCCCTGGAGAGCCTCCAGGACGTGTTCTCCTTTGAGGAGCTGGGCGACTTTGACCAGCGGGTGCGGGATGCCCTCACCGGCGGGGTGGAGTACGACGTGGAGCCCAAGGTGGACGGCCTGTCGGTGGCGCTGGAGTACGAGAACGGCCTCTTCGTCCGGGGTGCCACCCGGGGCGACGGCCAGGTGGGGGAGGACGTGACCGAGAATCTCAAGACCATCCCCTCCATCCCCCTGCGGCTGCCCGAGGCCCTGCCCTCCCTCATCGTCCGGGGCGAGGTGTTTATGCCCAAGAAGAGCTTTGAGCAGCTCAATGCCGACCGGGAGCTCAACGGCGAGGCTCTCTTCGCCAACCCCCGCAACGCCGCCGCCGGTTCTCTCCGGCAGCTGGACCCCAAAATCGCCGCCTCCCGCAAGCTGGATATCCGTGTGTTCAACATCCAGTGGGCCGAAGGGAAGACCTTCACCACCCACACCGAAACCCTGGAATACTTGCAGGAACAGCGCTTTAAAGTAATTCCCCATTACACCTGTTCCACCATTCAGGAGGTGTCCGAGCGCATCGCCGCCCTGGGGGACGGCCGGGAGGAGTTCCCCTTCGACATTGACGGAGCGGTTGTAAAGGTAAATAACCTTGCAGACAGAACCACCCTGGGTTCCACCGCCAAATTCCCCCGGTGGGCCGCCGCCTACAAGTATCCCCCCGAGCAGAAGGAGAGCGTGGTGGAGGACATCGTGGTGCAGGTGGGACGGACCGGCGTCCTTACACCCAAGGCAGTTGTAAAGGCGGTCCGCCTTGCGGGCACCACCGTCACCAATGCCACCCTGCACAATCAGGACTTCATCACCGAGAAGGACATCCGCATCGGTGACACGGTGCTGGTCCAGAAGGCGGGGGAGATCATCCCCGAGATTGTGTCGGTCATCAAGGACAAGCGGCCCGAGGGCACCGTGCCCTACCATCTGCCCGACCACTGTCCGGTGTGCGGCGCGCCGGTGGCCCGGGACGAGGACGGGGCCCACATCCGCTGCACCGGCGCCGAGTGCCCCGCCCAGCGGCTGCGGCACATCGTCCACTTCGCCAGCCGGGACGCCATGGACATTGAGGGCCTGGGCCCCGCCGTGGTGGAGAGCCTGGTGGGGGCGGGGCTGGTGAAGGGCCCCGGCGATCTGTACAGCCTCACCGCCGACCAGGTGGAGCCCCTGGAGCGGATGGGCAAGAAGAGCGCGGAAAACCTGATGGCCGCCATCGAGAAATCCAAGTCCGCCGGACTGGGGCGGCTGCTCTTCGCCTTCGGCATCCGACAGGTGGGGCAGAAGGCGGGCAAGGTGCTGGCCGCCCGGTTCGGTACCCTGGACGCCCTCATGAACGCCGGGGAGGAGGCGCTGACCGCCGTGCCCGACATCGGCGGTATCACCGCCAAAAGCCTGCTGGACTGGTTCGCCAACGAGCAGAGCCGCCACCTCATCGAGGCCCTGCGGCAGGCGGGGGTGTCCTTCGACAGCACCGAGGCCCCGGTGGGAGACAAGCTGGCGGGGAAGACCTTCGTGCTCACCGGCACCCTGCCCACCATGGACCGGAAGGAGGCCGCCGCCCTCATCGAGGCCCAGGGAGGCAAGGTGAGCGGCTCGGTGTCCAAAAAGACCAGCTATGTGGTGGCGGGGGAGGCCGCCGGGTCCAAGCTGCAAAAGGCCAACGACCTGGGCATCCCGGTGCTTACCGAAGACGAATTGATGGCCCTGCTGAATCAGGCATAAGAGAAACCCGCCGCCGGGCGTACCCGGCGGCGGGTTTTTGCGTATGAGGCGAGGGCGTTACGGCCGGTCCAGGGCCTGCTCCAGCGCCTCAATGACGATCTTCATGGCCTTGATGCGGGCGTACTTCTTGTCCACCGACTCCAGGATGTGCCAGGGGGCGAAGGCGGTGCTGGTGCGCTGGAGCATCTCGTCCACCGCCACCTGGTAAGCGTCCCACTTGTCCCGGTTGCGCCAGTCCTCCTCGGTGATCTTCCACTGCTTGGCCGGGTCGGCCTGCCGCTCATTGAACCGCTCCAGCTGGGTGTCCTTGTCGATCTGCACCCAGAATTTGATGACCACCATGCCGGAATTGCTTAGTTCCTGCTCGAACTCGTTGATCTCGTCGTAGGCGCGCTGCCAGTCGTCGGTGGTGCAGAAGCCCTCCAGCCGCTCCACCATCACCCGGCCGTACCAGCTGCGGTCGAAGATGGCGATGTGCCCCGTCTTGGGCAGCCGGGTCCAGAACCGCCACAGGTAGTGGCGGGCCAGCTCGTCCTTGGTGGGGGCGGCGATGGGGAGGACCTCATACCCTCGGGGGTCCAGAGCGGAGGCCAGCCGCTTGATGTTGCCTCCCTTGCCGGCGGCGTCCCAGCCCTCGTACACGATGACCACCGGCACCTTCTTGCGATAAAGCTCGTTGTGGAGGGCGGCTAGCTTCTTGCGGCACTTCTTCAGCTGCTTGCGGTAGTCCCTCTCATCCAGCACCTTGTCCAGCTTCACCTGCTCCAGGGGCAGGGTGGGGGCCAGAGGCCAGTGATACTCCGGGTGGACGGGGGAGGGCCGATTCTTCAGGGCGGCGCAGATCTGATCGTGGAGCCAGTCCGCCGCCGCCAGATTGGCCTGGGCGGCCTGGGTGCTGTCGATGACCTTCCAGGGAGCCCAGGGCTTATCGGTAGCCGCCAGATAGCGGTCGAACACCTCCATCTGCTTGTGATAGTTCTTGTTCTGCCGCCGGTCGGCCTCGGTGGCCCGCCAGGCGGTGTCCTTGTCGGCGGCCAGGTTGTCCAGCCGCTCCTTCTGGGTCTCGGGATCGATGTGAAGGAAAAGCTTGACCAGCAGGTAGCCCCCGGCGGCCAGCTGCCGCTCAAAGATGTTGATGGAGTGCAGCCGGGCCTCATACTCCTCATCGGACAGATCCCCCCGCAGGTAGGCCTGGACGGTTTCCTCCATCCAACCGGTGTCCAGAAAAAGCACCTTGCCGGCGGCGGGGATGGGGTCAAAGTGGCGCTTGAGGAAGGGCCAGCGCTGTTCCGTCTCGGTGGGGGAGTTGACGCTGATCACCTTGAAAAAGCGGGGGTCCAGCTCCCGGATGAGGGCCTGGATGGTGCGGCCCTTGCCGGAGGCGCTCCAGCCCTCCAGAAGGACGATCACCGGCAGGCCCGCCTGGTCCAGCCGGTGCTGTAGGGCGGCCAGCTCTCCCCGGCGTACCTTCAGCAGGGCCTTGCACTCGGCCTCCGTCCGCCGTTCGGTGTGAAAGATAAAGTCACTGAGCATGGCTCATGCCTCCTTTGTGTGGGTTTGGTTCCAGTTTACACCTGCCGCCCCACGATGACAAGCCTTTGCCGCCACGGAAATTTTCCTTGTCGCTGGGCCCATTTTATAGTATACTGTAGTGAGTCGATTTTACGAAAAAGAGGTTTTTTGCCATGGATCACGCCCGTTACGAAAGTCCCCTTTCTTCCCGCTATGCCAGCGACCAGATGCAGTACATCTTCTCTCCGGACAAGAAGTTCTCCACCTGGCGGCGGCTGTGGGTCGCCCTGGCCCGGGCCGAGATGGAGCTGGGCCTGCCGGTGACCGCCGAGCAGGTGGCCGAGCTGGAGGCCCATCTCACCGACATTGATTACGACAAGGCCGCCCAGTACGAAAAGAAGCTGCGCCACGACGTCATGGCCCACGTCCACACCTACGGCGAGGTGTGCCCCAACGCCATGCCCATCATCCACCTGGGCGCCACCAGCTGCTACGTGGGCGACAACACCGACGTGATCCTCATGCGGGAGGGCCTGTACCTCATCCGGGACGAGCTGGTGCGGGTGCTGGACAAGCTGGCCAAGTTTGCCCGCCAGTACAAGGCCCTGCCCACCCTGGGCTTCACCCACTTCCAGCCCGCTCAGCTGGTCACCGTGGGCAAGCGTGCCACCCTGTGGATGAACGAGCTGCTGCTGGACCTGGCCGACGTGGAGTACCGCATTGCCAACCTGAAGCTGCTGGGCTGCAAGGGCACCACCGGCACCCAGGCCTCCTTCCTGGAGCTCTTTGACGGCGACCACGCCAAGTGCCGTGAGCTGGACAAGAAGATCGCCGCCGAGATGGGCTTTGACGCCACCGCCCCCGTGTCCGGCCAGACCTACTCCCGGAAGGTGGACTATCAGGTGGTTTCCACTCTGTCCGGCATCGCCCAGTCCGCCAGCAAGTTTGCCACCGATATGCGGCTGCTCTGCCACCTGAAGGAGGTGGAGGAGCCCTTTGAGAAGAACCAGATCGGTTCCTCCGCCATGCCCTACAAGCGCAACCCCATGCGCTGCGAGCGCATCTGCGCCCTGGCCCGCTACGTGATGGCCGACGCGGTCAACCCCGCCATTACCTCCGCCAGCCAGTGGTTTGAGCGCACCCTGGACGACTCCGCCAACAAGCGCCTCAGCGTGCCCGAGGCCTTCCTGGCGGTGGACGCCATCCTCAACATCTACGCCAACGTGGCCGACGGCCTGGTGGTCCACGAGAAGGTCATTGAGAAGCACGTGCTGGAGGAGCTGCCCTTCATGGCCAGCGAGAACATCATGATGGACGCCGTCAAGAAGGGCGGCAACCGTCAGGACCTCCACGAGCGCATCCGGGTGCTCAGCCAGCAGGCGGGCGCCAACGTGAAGGACCTGGGCCTGTCCAACAACCTGATCGACCTCATCGCCGCCGACCCGGCCTTCGCCATGCTCAGCCGGGAGGAGCTCACCGCCCATCTGGAGCCCAGCCGCTACATTGGCCGCTGCCCGGAGCAGGTGGAGGAGTTCCTCAAGGAAGAGGTGGAGCCGGTGCTGGCCCGCTATCCCCACGCTCTGGAGGGCAAGACCGCGGAGCTGAAGGTATAACCAAGGTTTCGGGAAACACAAGGAGGTAATTGTCATGGAAAAGGCAGTTCGGCGCATCGGCGTATTTACCAGCGGCGGAGACGCCCCCGGCATGAACGCAGCCATCCGTTCGGTGGTTCGTACCGCCGTTCATATGGGTATTGAGTGTATCGGCATCCGCCGTGGTTATCACGGCCTTATCAACGGCGACTTCGTGCCCCTGGACTTCGACAGCGTCAGCGGTCTGTCCCGCCGGGGCGGCACCATGCTGTACTCCGCCCGCAGCGAGGACTTCAAGTCCGAGGTGGGCCGGGAGCGGGCGGCCGCCACCTGCAAGCTGCTGGGTCTGGACGCCCTGGTGGGCATCGGCGGCGACGGCACCTTCCGGGGCCTGCTCACCCTGGCCGACAAGGGCCTGAGCGTCATCGGCATCCCCGGCACCATCGACAACGACATCGCCTGCTCCACCTACACCATCGGCTTTGACACCGCCTGCAACACCGCTCTGGAGTCCATCGACAAGCTGCGGGACACCATGCAGTCCCACGAGCGCTGCTCCGTGGTGGAGGTCATGGGCCGTCACGCCGGCCATGTGGCCCTCAACGTGGGCGTGGCTTGCGGCGCCACCGCCGTGGTGGTGCCCGAGCAGGTGGTCAACTACGAGGAGGACCTGATCGAGCCCATCCGTCGGGCCCGTCTGGCCGGGCGCACCCACTTCATGATCATCGTGGCCGAGGGTGTGGAGGGCGGCGCCTATGAGATCGCCAAGCACATCCACGAGGCCACCTCTCTGGACACCCGCGTGACCATTCTGGGCCACGTCCAGCGGGGCGGCGCGCCCTCCCTCCGGGACCGTGTGGCCGCCACCTACATGGGCTACGAGGCCGTGCGGCTGCTGGCCGAGGGCAAGACCTGCCGCGTGGTGGCCATGGACGGCGAGTCCTATGTGGACTACGACATCCATGAGGCCCTGTCCATGAAGAAGGGTCTGGACCAGCAGACCTACACCGTCATGCGGGCCCTCACCGGCGTGCAGTAAGTACATAACACAGCGCGGAGGCGCGGCAAATGCCGTGTCTCCGCCTTTTTTTGCATTTTTTGCCCTTGGGTGTACCCAAACATACAACAAATCCCCCCAAACACCCCATAGGTGAAAGGGGGGAGGACCATGAAGCTGGTGCGCTACGCCAGGGGAGGGGGGCTGACTAACTATCTGCCCCTGCCCAGGGCCCTGCTGGAGCTGGACCTGTCGGGGACGGCTCTGCTGCTCTACGGCCTTCTGCTGGACCGGGCCACCCTGTCCCAGAAGAACGGCTGGTGGGATGAGGAGGGGTGGGTGTACGTGCGCTTTCCCATTCCCAAGCTGGCGGTGGCGCTGGGGAGGGGGACTGCCTTGGTTAAAGTAAGGCTCCGGGAGCTGGAGGAGGCGGGCCTGATCCGGCGGATGACACCCAGGAGGGGAGAGGCCAGCCAAATTTTTTTATCCCTGCCCGAGGATGCTTTTTTAGCCGTGGGGAGGTCAAAAAATAAGCCTGGACCCGGCCAAAAAGTTTGCTGGGACCCGGCTAAAAAATTGGCCCCTAACAACCTAAGGGAACCACAAAAAGAAAACAACCATTCTTATCAATATGAAGAGGAGGAGAGTTTATAAGTGGATCGGGAGGAACTGCTGCGGCAGGCAATGGAAAAAGAGCGGGAAAACCGCATCTATCAGAAGCGCAAGCGGGTCTTCGGCTCGGCCCATGGGCTGATGGACTGCACCTTTGACAAGGACAACGGCAGCACGCCCCAGCTGGAGTACGTCCGGCGGTACGTGGAGCACTGGCCTGAAATGCGCAAGGAGAACATGGGCCTGCTGTTCTGGGGCCCGGCGGGAACGGGGAAGACCTTCGCCGCCGCCTGCATCGCCAATGCTCTGGTGGAGCGGGAGGTGGGCGTGCGCCTGATCACCCTGGGCGAGGCGCTGCTCAACCTGTACGGCATGAGCGGCGAGGAGCGCATCGGATACCTGGAAGTTTTGACCACCTGCGGGCTGCTGATTTTGGACGACTTCGGCGTGGAGCGGCGGACGCCGTATGCCCGGGAGCAGGTCTATGAGATCATCAACCGGCGGTATCTGTCGGGGCGGCCCATGATCGTCACCACGAATCTGACCCTGGAAGAGCTGAAACACGCCGACCGGGACGACGAACGCATCCATGACCGGGTGCTGGAGCGCTGTGTGCCGGTTTGCTTCAACGGGCCCAGCCTGCGGCGGGAAAACGCCGCCCGGAAGATCCGCCGGGCCCGAGCGCTGCTGGAGTCCCAGGACGGCCGGTTGGATTGACAAAGCCGGCGCGGAATGGTATCGTTGAGTTTGCAAATGCAAATCACACAACAGCGTTTTTTATTTTGTTGCAGCGCTCGGTGGTCGGAGGGCCGGAATTTGGCCAGGGCCGGGCCGCCGGGGGGACCCCTCTGGGCCTCCACTACGAACTCAACAAAATAAACTGCCGTTTTGTTGAGTACAAGGCGGGGCAAGGTGCAGATGACAGGGAGTGCGGACAGGTCCGTACTCCCTTCTTTCGTCCCCGCCCGTGGCGGGAGCGGGGGCCGCAGCGCGGCCCCATGCCCCTGCGCCTCCCCCCTCCCACGGGAGGGGGGACGGGAGGGGGAAGGGCAAAAAGAAAGCGCCCGCCCTCCACCATGGCCTACGTCCAGCCTTGCGGCTGGCGGTGGAGAGCGGGACGCCCCTGCATCACCTATGGTAGCACAGACGTTCCAGGTTGTCAAGACCCAGGCCCCACCGCGCCGCCCCTTGCTGTCCGAAGATCGGGCCGGGGGAGGCGGTCAAGGGCGGCCGCAGGCCGCCCCCAGCGCCCCCCGGAGGGAGGAAGGCGCGGCGGCCTATGGCGATAGCCGGGCCGCCCGACAGGGGCCCGGGGAGGGGGCACCGGCGCGGCGCGGACGGGGCGAAGGGCCGCCCGGAGCAGCCCAAGGGCGAGCACCCCCGCAGCGAGCCCGCAGCGGGCCGACCGGAGCGCAGGGGGGCCAAGGCCGAGCATACCGAAGAAGTTCCGCCGCTCACCAGCGGCGGAACAACCGGGGCCGCCCCCCTCGACGGGGGGCAGGACCCGGCTCCCTGCGGTCACGCTGCCGGGCTCCCTTACTTGATACAGGGACAGTATTCCGTCACCCACCAGACCCATGGACGACTTCATCAAGAACCCCATGAGCGTTTTGGCGCTGCTGGCTCGGTCCGGCTCTGGCCGGGGCGGCCTGTGTCATACCGCCAGGGTCAAGGCCTATCCAGACGGCTCCAGGGAGGTCCTGGTCTGCGATCAGGCTATCTTCCATCCCCAGGGATGGGAGAGGGCCGGGGAGCGCCCGCCTCGCCGCAGGCGGGCCCAGGAGACTCCCGAGAGACCCCCGGAGGTCAGGGAGCGGGACAACCTGGACCGCTCCCTGCGCCGGGCCAGGGCCCAGGTCCGGGACCTGGCACTGGCCAACCCCTTCCGCTGGTTTGTCACCCTCACCCTGGACCAGGCCAAGGTGGACCGCTACGACATGGCCAGCATCACCCGGCGGCTCAACACCTGGTTGGACAACCAGGTGCGCCGCCACGGCCTGGCCTACGTCCTGGTGCCGGAACGGCACAAGGACGGGGCCATCCACTTCCACGGCTTCTTTAACGACGCGGTGAAGGCCGTGGACAGCGGCCACAGGGACAGGGAAGGGCATCCCGTCTACAATCTCCCCGCCTGGTCCCTGGGCTTCACCACCGCCATCGAGCTCTACGGCGACTACCACGCCGCCGTGGGCTACGTCTGCAAGTACATCGGCAAGCAGGGCGACAAGCCCGGCGGGCGGTGGTACTACTCCGGAGGCGATCTCCAGCGCCCGGCGGTGGAGTTCGCCGACGTGAGCATCCGGGAGGCGGTGGACCTGGCCCCGGAGGGCGGGGTCCACCACTTCGACGTGCCGGAGGCCGGGCTATCCTTCGTCCTGGTCCGGACCCGGCCAGTGGCAAGAGAGGAGGAACCACAGTGGCAGGGATGGGACCTGCGCTGCGCTGCCCCTGGTGGGGTCAGTGCGCCGTCCACAGCTGCGTGGGCTATGTCCGCCTGTGCGCGGAGCGCTGGGCGGCAGACCAAAGCACCCGAACACCAGTTCGAGAATCAGGAGCAGTTGACAATTTTCGGAAAGTGAAGCCGACCTCCCAAAGCCTGGGGCCCAGGAGGCCCAGGCGGGGCGGGGCGGCAAAGTGCCCCCCGGATTCCGGGGGGCAGAAGGAGGAACGTATGAGGACAGGATACCTGTTGGAGCGGGAGGTGGGCCACGTTCTGGCCGCCCTCACGCCGTCAAACCGGCTGGTCTGCCGGGTCTGTTTACACACCGGCCTGCGGGTGGGGGACGTGCTGGCCCTACGGACACAGCAGCTTGCGCCCCATTTCTGGGTGGTGGAGCGCAAGACAGGCAAGCGCAGGCAGGTGGGCCTGCCTGCGGGCCTGCTGCGCGACATCAAGGCCCAGGCCGGGGAGGTCTGGGCCTTTCCGGGCCGCAACCCAGCCAAGCCTAGGACCCGGCAGGCCGTGTGGGACGACGTGAAGCGGGCCGC
This sequence comes from Flavonifractor sp. AGMB03687, assembly GCF_017811815.1. GTDB lineage: Bacteria > Bacillota > Clostridia > Oscillospirales > Oscillospiraceae > Flavonifractor. Next base: position 410,342 of record NZ_JADKZI010000002.1, on the reverse strand, counting down.
CAAGGCGTTCCGCCTGGTCCAGAACGTGGGGCCCCACAGCTTCCGCAAGGTCTACGCCGTGGAGCTGCTGCGCAAGTACGGCGACCTGGACCGGGTCCGCCGGGCGCTCAACCACGGCAGCTGCGCCACCACCATGATCTACGCCATGGCCGATCGGCTCATGACCGCCAAGGGCACGGCAAAGACCGGGCGCGGCGGCATCACAGTTTGGTGACATTGTCAATTCCCAGTTGACACACCGGCCCCGCCTGTGGTATGCTGGCTCCGTTGAGAGGAGGTGCCAACGTGACGGACATGCTGCGGATCGCTCCGGGCTCCCGCACCAGGCAGCCTTGCACTCAACAAAACGGCTATTTTGTTGGCGGGCGGGTCGATACCGCCCGCGGAAGTTCAGTCCTTGAAGAAGCCGGCCCCGAGAGGGGACGGCTATGAATTTAAACTATGAACTCAACAAAATAAAAATTTTGTTGAGTTGAGAGGAGGGGGAAAGCCCCCAATGGACCATAATGACTATAAACTGACCGCTCCTGAGCTGCTCCGCAACTTCCTGGTCTACCACGAGACCATTCAGGGCCACTCCAAAAAAACCGTGGATGAATACTATCTGGATCTGCGCAACTTCTTCCGCTACATCAAAATTGAAAAAGGCCGCGTGCCCCGGACCACGCCTTTGGATGAGATCGACATCGACGACCTGGACCTGGATCTGGCCCGCTCTGTGACCCTCAGCGACGTGTACAGCTACATGAGCTACCTCAGCCGTGACCGGGCCAAGCACGCCAACAGCCCCACCTCCGGCTACGGCCTGGAACCCTCCGCCCGGGCCCGCAAGATCGCCGCCATCCGCTCCTTTTATAAGTATCTGTCCAGCAAGGCCAAGCTGATTGGCGAAAACCCCATGCAGGACCTGGATTCCCCCCGGCTGAAGAAATCCCTGCCCCGGTATCTGTCCCTGGATGAGTCCATCATGCTGCTGGAGGCCGTGGACGAGCCCAACCGGGCCAGAGATTACTGCATTTTGATCCTGTTCCTCAACTGCGGACTGCGAATTTCAGAGTTAGTTAATCTTAACTTGACCGATGTCCGGGAAGAACAGCTCCGGGTGCTGGGCAAAGGCAACAAAGAACGGATGATTTTCCTCAATGAGGCCTGCCGGGAGGCTCTGGACGAGTGGCTGGAGGAACGGAATAACCAGGCTGCGGCGGACAAAAACGCCCTTTTCCTCACCCGCTCCCACACCCGCATGACCACGGCGGCGGTCCATTATATGGTAAAGCAGCGGCTTTTGAAGGCGGGTCTGGACCCGGCGCTGTACTCCAGCCACAAGCTGCGCCACACCGCCGCCACCCTGATGCTGCAAAACGGCGTGGACGTGCGCACGTTGCAGGAGGTGCTGGGCCACGAGAATCTGAACACCACCCAGATCTATACCCACGTGGACAACGAAAACCTCCGCGCCGCCGCCAAGGCAAATCCCCTGGGCCGAGCGCGGAAAAAGAGCAAAAAGAGCGAGGAAGCCTAAGGAATGGCGGGCGGGGATAAAACCCGCCCCTACGGGCTGACGTATTTGCCAGGGCGTGCAGGTACCACCGAACCGATGGCGGCATGGTCAGGGGCTGGAAAAACGCACCCACCCACAGGATTTGCGGGGTAACATTCGCTCGGCTGCCATGGGAACGACACCAGACCGGCCAAACCGGCGAGAAAACACCCTCATATAAGCCTTGTTCCGAAAACCCCACCGCCGCCGTGGGCCCCTGGGGTCCGGGGCCGAAGCCCCGGCGGCCTTTCGCCCCTTTCCGCCGGTGGAAAGGGGCCCCGCCGGAGGCATGACAAAGAAAACGTCATATCCAAGCCCACAAAAATGGCCGCCAAATGGCGGCCATTTTCTTTTTTCACTTGTTCGCCAGCGCCGACAGCTCCTCCAGGGTCACCTGATAGGCCTTTTCGGCGTGGATCAGCCAGTCCGGCTTGTCCGCCGGCACCGGCAGGGTCTCCCCCCGGTTGAACAGGATGCGCTCCGCGATCCAGGCCAGGAAGGCCGGGTTCTTCACCAGCACCGGCCCGGTGATGTGGGTACCCACCACGTTGCCGTGGCGGAAGCCCTCGGGGCCTTCCTCCTGCTCATTGCCCATGCCCATGGTCATGGCCTCAAAGAGGGGCTCCTCCACCCCGCTGGTGCGGGAACACTTGTTCATGAAGCCTACCACCGGCTGGGGGAACAGGCCGGTTTTGGCGATGGCGTCGTGAGGCGCCCGCTTGTCGGTCTCCACGGTGGCAAAGCCCCCAAAGCCCAGGCCCTCATGGGCCGTCCCCTTCTGGTCGGTGACGGCGGCCCCCAGCAGCTCCATGGCGTTGCCGGTGAAGAGCACCAGGGAATGGTCCGCCGCCCCCTTCAGGGCGTCCTTGTAGGGCGTCAGCCAGCCCAGAGCGGCCTTCTGGGTGCGCTCGGTACCGGCGCCCATGTAGATAAGATCGGCCCCGGTGAAGTCGGGAGCCTCGTCACAGCCCACGGTCTGGATCTCCACCTCAGCGCCACGCCAGGTGAGATAGCGCCGCAGCAGGGTGAGATTGGCGTACTCCCCGTACAGGCTCATGGCCTCGGGGTAGAGATGCAGCAGTTTGATGTTCATGTCCACCCCTCCTTATTCCGTCCGCTGGACCCGGCTGAGCAGCTTGTCCCGGTCGGAGAAGCAGGTGACCACATACAGGTCCTCTTCCCCGTCCTGTTCCAGCAGCTCCGCCGCCTGGGCCACGGTATCCAGGCACACGATCTTGTCCTGAGGCACCGCCGAGCAGTCAAACCGCAGGGCCAGGTCGTTGACGTACTTGCCGCACAGCACCACCCGCTTCACATGGGGGGCGGAAAGCTGGTCGAAGTCGATGTCCCACAGCCAGCTGGTCTCGCCGGTGAAGTATTTCCGGCTGATGGCGTCCACGATGACTAGCACCGAGCAGTCCTTCCCGGTGTCCTTGATGTAGCGCAGGTTGGTGTCGTAGGCCACCGAGTTCTCGTGCTTGCTGGTGAGGAGCGTTCCGTGGTGCTTACCCAGCTTGAAGGTGACCATCCGGCCGTTCTTCAGGATGTAGCTGCCCAGCACGTCGGCAATGGTCTGCTTATCCACCCCGCACAGCCGGCACAGGGACCAGGCCGCCAGGATGTTGTACACGTTGTAAATACTGCGGAAGCTGAGGGCGATCTCGGTGTCCCCGTCCAGCACCAGCGTGCCCTCCTTCAGGTCCAGGCTGGTGGCGGCAAAGTCGGGATCGTGGCGGTGGTGGCCGCACACCGTACAGCGGTAGTGGCCCACCTGATTGTAGTGGTAAAGGGTGTACTCCATCTTGCCTTTACACACCGGGCACCGGGCGCCGTCGTGGTAGATGCCGTGGTGCTCACGGGTCGCGCCCTCCCAGGCCTCCAGGCCGAACCATTTCACCTTGTCGTGGCCCTGAGCGAAGCAGGACACCAGGGGATCGTCGGCATTGAGCACCAGGGTGGTGTCGTCGTGGATGGCGGGCAGGATGGCGTCATACACCCACTCGGGATGGCCGTTGCGGGTGAGCTGATCCCGGTACAGGTTGGTGATGACGAAATGGGTGGGATGGAACCATTTGAAGCTGTAGCGGGCGTAGCGCTCATCGCTCTCCAGCAGCAGCACGTCGCCTTTCATCTTCCCCCCCAGGGTGCAGTGGGTGAGGATGAGGGTGGTGACGCCCTCGATCTGGTTGGAGCCCTCGGCGTTGTACACCACGTCCTTCCCCGCCGCCCGCAGCACCGAGGCGATCATCTCCACGGTGGAGGTCTTGCCGTTGGAGCCGGTGACGGCGATGACGTAGGAGGGCAGCTTCACCCGGCGCAGCACGTCGGGACACAGTTTGAGGGCGAACTGACCGGGGAGGCTGCTTCCCTTCCCCACCAGCTTGCCCACGAAGCGCAGAACCTTGCACAGGATGATGGCCAGGGCCATTCTCATGGACATTCACTCCTTATCCGAATGCGTACCTTTTATTATACCCACTCTGACAGGCGGAAGTCAACGGCCCGAAACGGTTTGGCGGGGATTTTGTCGGCAGGCAGGGCGGAAAAAAGCCGCCCCGAGGGGCGGCCCTTTTCCTGTGTGTTTATGTGAGATGAGGGAGGAATCAGCTCAAGTGAGGGATCTTGAGGATATCGCGGGCCTCGTCGGGGGTAGCGACCTCCAGGCCCAGCTCGCGGATGATGCGCACGGCGCGCTCCACCATCTGGGCGTTGCTCTTGAGCAGCTCGCCGGGGCCGTAGTAGATGTTGTCCTCCATGCCAACACGGGCGCCGCCGCCCTTCAGGACGGTCATGGCCATGCCGGGCACGTGGTTCTTGGCGCCGATGGAGATGGTAGAGAAGTTGACAAACTGGTCACGGGGCAGCTTCTTGATCATGAAGTCCAGGTTCTCCTCGGAGAAGGAGATGGCGCCCTGGCTGATGCGGTCCATGCCCATGACGAAGGACAGAGAGACGGGGCCGTCCAGCACGCCGGCGGGCTGCAGGACGTTGAACACGTCCTCCACGGCGGTGGGCTCGAAGCACTCCAGCTCGGGCTTGATGCCCATGTCCTTCATCATCTTGGCGTACTTCAGCAGGAACTCGCGGTACCACTCGTAGACGAAGGTGCGGCCGTCCCAGCTGGTGCTGATGAGGGAGCAGTCCAGGGAGCACATGTCGGGCTTCACCAGGTCCTTGTCGTAGAGCAGCCTCATGCCGTCCTCGGCGCCGGTGCCCGCCCGGTTGGCGGGGGCGGTGGAGTACTGGGTCACCAGGTTGCACTTGGCCCGGATTCTGGAGCCGATCTCGTTGTAGACGGCGGGATCGTTGGTGGACTTGCCCTCCTTGTCGCGGGCATGGATATGTACGATGGCGGCGCCGGCATTGTAGCAGTCATAAGCGGAATCGGCGATTTCCTGAGGGGTCAGGGGGATGTTGGGGTTGGCCTCTTTCCCGTGGAAAGCGCCGGTCTGAGCGACAGTGATGATAACTTTGCGTGCCATAGTATTTCGTTCCTTTCTTTGATTAAAGTGGATGAATGTTTCTTCAGGTGAGGGCGCAGCCCACGGAGTAGCCCACCAGGCCGATGGCCAGGGAGCTGGCGATCATCATGATGATGCCGAAGATATAGACCTTCTTGCTGTCGCTCCACTCGTTGCCGTGGAGCATGGCGATGCAGGCGAAGGAGGAAGGCAGCAGGTAGGCACAGGAGCCCGCCATGGTGGTGCACAGGGCGATACCGGCAGGATTGATGGCGCCGCCGCTGGCCAGGGCCAGAGACACGCCCACACCGGTCATGACGGTGATGGTGGACACATTGGAGGCGAAGTTGGTCAGCAGTACGCCGGCCGCCGTGATGATGATTACCACCACCACGGGAGGCACGGAGGTGGTCAGCGGGGTGATGTTGGAGGTGATCCAGGCGTTGATGCCGGTGGACTCGGCGCTCATAGCGCTGCCCAGATAGACGCCGATGGCGATAAAGATGAGGATGGCCCAGTTGATCTGGCCGTTCATGACTTCCTTCAGGTTGATGAGGGGCTCATTGTTGACACTGATCACCGACATGAGCACCACGGACAGGATGGCCCAGAAGGTGATGCCGTAGTCGTTGAGGGCGGTGACCCAGGCGGCCTCGGTGAACATGCCGGCGATGCCGGGGAGCATCCACATAACCACGGTACCGAAGAAGATGATGACAGTGATGAGTTCGCGCAGCTGCATCTTGCCCTGGTGCTTGAGCACCCGCTGTACGTCAAAGTCCTTGAACTTGCTCATGTCCACGTTGCGGCAGGTCAGGCGCATGATCACGGTGAGGAACACATAGAGCACCAGTCCGGTGGGCACGCCGAAAGCCAGATAGGTGAACAGGCTCATGCTGGCGCCGGCGGCGGCCTCGTAAATGCCCATGCCCAGCAGGGCCAGGGAGTGGGAAATGGGAGTCATGGCGCCGCCGATGATGACGGCGTAGATCACCATGATGTTGGCCACGTGGGGATAGGCGTCCTTCTTGGTGTAGCCCAGCTCCTCATAGACCTTGTTGGCGAACATCAGCATAAAAGCGGCGGCGGGGACCTGGTCCATGAAGCAGGCCAGGATCAGGCCGATGGTAGCCATGGAGATGGTAAACACCCAGGGGCTCTTGCTGACAAACTTCATGCTCATGAACTTGGCCACCAGCCGGTCGGTGAAGCCCGACTTGTTCAGGGCGTAGGTCATGACGAAGCTCATCAGGACGAAGTACACGATCCAGCTGCCCAGGGTACCGGCGATGGCCTCATTGAGGGTAGCCACACCAGTGCGGCCCAGCAGGGCTACCGCCAGAATGGCAGGCCACACGGTGTCCACCAGGCTGAGCATCAGCACCGTGCCGATGAACACACCGATGACCCGCATACCTACCTGGGTCAGCGGTGCCGGGGCCGGAGCCACCCAGAATACCGCGATGATCAGCAAGCTTACCAGGATCTTCAGGAGCTTTGGCATCGGCATTGCCAGTCTTTGTCTTTCCACACAAATCTCTCCTTTTCTGTTTTCAGCTGTGTCCAATTCCTCCCGTCCAGCTGTCGCCCCTGTTTTATAGCAATGGGATTGCCAACTCCAGTTTGCCCTGTCGCTTTGCTTGAGATTACGCTGTTATATATCCCGTTTCTTTGTGGTTTTTGCCCAATCAAAAAGCCGTTTGGCAGAAGAAAATATGATTTTATCTTTTCGAAGTGCGGGTTTATTACTACAATAACCATTTGGTTACTGTAGGATTATAGTAACATTCCGACATTCTCTTTTGAGATTTTTCAACACACAAAAAAGGAGCCCCGCCGGTTTCCCGGCGAGGCTCCTTTTCTATGTTCTCAATCGCAGTTGAGATGATATCGTTTGATTTTATCGTAGAGGATGCTGCGGTCGATCCCCAGTCGTTCGGCGGTCTCCTTTTTGTTGCCACCGCACAGCTCCAGCATCCGCTGGATGGCGGTTTTCTCCGCGTGGTCCCGGATCTGCTTCAGGGTGTAATCTCCGATGGCGTCCTCTGCTGGCGGGACTGTGGTCCCCGGCAGATTCAGGTGCTCGGTGTCGATGACCGAGCCGGTGGTGTAGTTAAAGGCCCGTTCGATGCAGTTCTCCAGCTCCCGGATGTTGCCCGGCCACTGGTACTGTTCCAGCACCAGGGCGGCAGCGGGGGTAAGGCCGGTGATCTGCCGGTCCAGCTCCTGGTTGAACTTTTGTAAAAAGCTCTCGGTCAGGGGGATGATGTCCTCCGGCCGTTCCCGAAGAGGGGGCAAGCGCAGATGAATGACGTTGATGCGGTAATAGAAGTCCTCCCGGAACTTCCCCTCCTTCATCATCTGATAGAGGTCCTTGTTGGTGGCAAAGATGAAGCGCACGTCAATGGGAATGGTCTTGGTGCTGCCCACCTTCTTGATTTCCCGCTCCTGGATGACCCGCAGCAGCTTGGCCTGCATGTTGGAGGACAGAGAATCCACCTCGTCCAGGAAGATGCTGCCGCCGTTGGCCGCCTCGAAATCGCCGATTTTGCCGCCCCGGACCGCGCCGGTAAAGGCGCCCTCCTCGTAGCCGAAGAGCTCGGATTCCAGCAGGGTATCGGGAATGGCGGCGCAGTTCAGGCGGACAAAGGGCTTGTCCCGCCGCTCACTGAGGTTGTGGATGGCGCAGGCGAACAGCTCCTTGCCTGTGCCGCTCTCTCCGGTGATGAGCACCGTGGAGCGGGTGCCCGAGATCATGCGCAGGGTGTCCTTCAGATCTTCCATCACCGGGCTGCGGCTGATGATGGTGTCCAGGTCTCCCCGCGCGGTGGAGATCTGCTTGTACTTATCCTTATAGTAGTTCAGCTCCCGTACCACGCCCGCCAGCTTCCGCTTCAGATTCTCCGATTCCAGATCGCTGGTGAGAATGGACTGGGCCACCACGCCTACCACTTCCCCGTGCTCCCAGATGGGCATCCGGTTGACCCAGAAGGCGTTGCCGTTTCGGTAGTACATATCGCCCATGGTGGCCTTGCCTGTCTTTAAAACCTGCGGCAGCCGGGAGTCCGGTATGATCTCCGTAATGTGCCGTCCCAAAGCCTCCTCAATGGACACCCCCATGTTCCTGGCATAGGCCTCGCTGATGTACACCATCCGTCCCGTGCGGTCCAGGATCAGGATCTCCCCCAGACTGACCAGAGCCATCTGGATCAGTTCTCTCATCCGCTCAGGCGCCACGTCCTTGCTGATTCCAAAACGCTGCAGCTCCGGCATGAGATCACCCCTTTCTGATGGTATTGTACGGCATCTCCCCTCTCCCGTCAAGCAAAATGTAGGGTTTTACCATTACTTCAAATGGTCAATTTTGAAAAATCCACCACACGAAATGCGCATCTCTGCGCACTTGAAACAGGAAACAGGCCGAAAACCCCTGTGCCGTCTGCCCTTTCAAATGTCGGATATCTCCGAATCAAAAATGGCATCTCCTTTGCTAGTACATGGGTGAAAGCAATCCAACAGAGAGGAGATCTATGTTATGGCACGATTGATTACGCCCCGTGAGGCTGCCGATCTGGTCCAGGACGGCGCGGTACTGGCGCTGGGAGGTTTCGGCGCCTACTGTGGGCCGGACGCCCTGCTGGACGCCCTGGCGTCCCGGTTCCAGGAGAGCCGCCACCCCGCCGGCCTCACCGTGGTTACCGGCATCAGCACCGGTGACAACACCCAGAACGATGTAGGTATGAACCGCATCGCCCAGGAGGGCCTCATTGACACCATCATCGCCGGCCACCTGGCCAATCCCCCCAAGATCAGCGCCATGGCGGCGTCCAATCAGCTGGCGGCCTATACCCTGCCCCTGGGCGTGGTGATGCATCTGTTTCGGGCCATTGCCGGCAAGAAGCCCGGCGTACTTACCCAGGTGGGCCTGAACACCTTTGTGGACCCCCGCAACGAGGGCTGCAAGGCCAACGACCGTGCCCGGGAGCAGGGCCGCGAAGTGGTCAAGCTGGTGGAGCTGGCGGGACAGGAGCAGCTCTTCTACCCCGCCTTCCCCCTGGATATCTGCTTCCTGCGGGGCACCTACGCCGACGAGGACGGCAACATCTCCATTGAGCACGAGGGCCTCACCGGCGCGGAGCTGGAGATCGCCGCGGCAGTCCACAATTCCGGCGGCATCGTGGTGGTCCAGGTGGAGGACCTGGTCCAGCGGGGCACCATCCATCCCCGCAAGGTGCGCATCCACCGCTCCCTGGTAGACTATGTGGTCAAAACCCCCTCCGCCGATCTTCATATGCAGAACTACGCCGGCACAGGCTATCAGCCCGCCCTCACCGGCGAGATCCGCTGCCCCACCGATGCCATCGCCCCCATGTCCATGAGCATCCGCAAGGTTATCGCCCGCCGGGGCGCTATGGAACTCAAGCCCGGCTGTATGATCAACCTGGGTATCGGTATCCCCTCCGGCGTGGGCTCTGTGGCCAATGAGGAGGGCATCGCAGAACAGACCACCCTGTCTCTGGAGTCCGGTCCCATCGGCGGCGTGCCGGTGGAGGGCGTGGGCTTTGCCGGGTCCATGAATCCGGAGGTCATCAACTCCATCTGCGACACCTTCGACCTCTATGACGGCGGTTTTCTGGATATGACCTTCCTTGGCGCCGCTGAGATCGACGCCCAGGGCAATGTAAACGTGTCCAAATTTGGCCCCCGCTGCCCCGGCCCCGGCGGCTTCATCAATATCTCCCAAAACACCCCCAGCGTCAACTTCATGGGTGCCTTTACCGCAGGCAAGAGCGATATCCGCGTCCAGGACGGCAAGCTCAACATCGTCACCGACGGCCCCGGCGTCAAGTTCATCAACAAGGTCCAGCAGATCACCTTCTCCGCCGACTACGCCCGTAAGACCGGCCAGAACGTGACCTACATGACCGAGCGTGCGGTGTTCAAGCTGGTCAAGGACGGCATTATGCTCACTGAGATCGCCCCCGGCGTGGATCTGGAGCGGGACATTCTGGCCCACATGGAGTTCAGGCCCCTGATCTCCCCCGACCTGAAGGAGATGGACCCGCGCATCTTCCGGGAGGAGAAAATGGGCCTCCACTTCTGATCCGAAGGAGGTCCTATGAAGCAACCGAAAAAACTCATCGGCCTGCTGGCGGGTATCCTGCTGTGCGTGGTGATCTGCCTGCTGCCGCTGGAGGGCTTGTCCCATGAGGGCCAGCTCTGCCTGGGTCTTACCCTGATGACCGTAGTGTGGTGGGCCGCCCAGGTGGCCCAGTCCGGCTATGTCAGCGGGATCTACCTCATGCTGCTCTGCCTGCTGAAGGTGGCGGATACCTCCGTCATCTTCTCCGGGTGGACCGGCTCCACCATCTGGCTGGTGGCGGGGGCCTACCTCATCGCCTCCGCCGTGCGCAGCTCCGGCCTGGGCGAACGGCTGAGTTACGCCTTCATTCTCCGGTTCGTCCGGGGCTGGCGGAGCATCATCGTCTCCATTTTCGTCCTCACCCTCATCCTCTCCCTGCTCATTCCCCATCCCTGGCCCCGGGCCTTCCTGATCATGTCGGTGATGATGGTGGTTATTCGCTCGGCCAGCATCCCCCAGAAGGACGCCGCCGTCATCGGCTTTACCGTCTTCGCCGCTTCGGTGCCCGTCTCCCTCATCTTCATCACCGGCGACTCCACCATCAACCCCCTGGCCATGAGCTACGCCGACGAGGCGGTGAGCTTTGTGGGCTGGCTGAAGGTAATGGGCCCCCCTGCCCTGGTGCTCAGCCTGCTGACCATGGTGCTCATTCTGGTCATTTTCAAGCCCTCCGCTCCGGTGTCGCTGGATCTGGAGCAGATCAAGGAGGCCCAGGCCGCCCTGGGCAAGATGAGCCAGCGTGAGATCCGGGCCCTGGTATGGGTGCTTATCGCGGTGGTGCTGTGGCTCACCAACGGCATCACCGGGCTGGACATCGGCTGGATCACCCTGCTGGTGGCCATGCTCATGAGCCTGCCGGTGGTGGGCGAGGTGCTGGGCCCCAAGGACTGGGCGGAGGTGCCTGTCCACGTCATGGTCTTCCTGACCGCCGCCATCGCCATCGGCAAGGTGGGTGCTGCCACCGGCATGAACAGCTGGATCGCCGACACCCTCCTCCCCGCCTCCATGCCGGAGCATCCGGTGCTGCTGGCCCTGGGCATCGCCCTGATCGCAGTGGTCATCCATATGTTCATGGGCTCGGTCATTGCCGTCATGGGCGTGACTATCCCCGCCTTCCTCTCCTTCACCGCCGGCAGCGGCATCTCCCCTCTGGCGGTGATCAGCATCGTCTACCTCAGCGTGGCAGGCCACTATGTTCTCCCCTTCCACCATCTGAATATCCTGGTGGGCCAGGGCGAGGAAAACGGTATGTATACCCAGCGGGAAACCATGAAAATGAGCGTTCCCCTCCTGCTGGCCCTGCTGGTCACCATTGCCCTATCCGTGGGCTGGTGGTCTCTGCTGGGGTTGATGTAACTTCCCTTGTCTCCCCTCTTTACCCTCTTCTTTTTCCTTGGAACAACGCCCCGGTGGGAAGGACCTCCCATCCCGCCGGGGCGCTGTTCTTCTTTCTATCGTTCCCGCCAGCCTCCCAGGATATGAAGATATCGGATGTCCCGGAAGGCGTAATTGCTCAGAGGCTTGCGGTCCACGTCGTAGGAGTGGGCAGCCACCAGGGTGTTGCGCAGGGTGGGGCGTGCCCCCACCTGGACCACCACGGCGGTATGGGTGAACCCCTCCCCCTGGGGGCTGAGCTGGACAAAATCCCCCGGCAGCAGCAGGTCCAGGCTGGTCTCCACGGCGTAGGGGCCGGGCCGCGCCTGGGTCTGGGTCAGATAGCGGTAAAAGAACTCCACTCCGGTCCAGGCCGGGGCCTTGTTGTTGGCATCCAGGTAGTACCAGCCGTAGTCCGGGGTGTAGTCCATCACCCCGATGCCGGCGTACAGACACTGGGAGGCGAAGCTGGTGCAGTCGCCCCCCACCTCCTCATAGTCGTAATAGGCCGGGTTGCGGCCAAAGGCCCAACGGTGGGCGTAGCGCACCGCGGCCCGGCGGTCATAGGGAACAGCTTCCCACATGGCATTCTCTCCCTTCCCGCCATTCTATGCGAAAAAAAGGAGAGGGTCTCCCCTCTCCTTTTTTATAGGTGATTTAATTAGGCCTTGCCGTCGCAGCCCAGGACGTTGATGAGCTTGTGCTTCACCAGCTCCTTGATGGCGGCACGGGCGGGCTTCAGGTACTCACGAGGATCAAACTTGTCGGGATGATCGTTGAAGAACTTGCGGATGGTGCCGGTCATGGCCAGACGCAGGTCGGAGTCGATGTTGATCTTACAGACAGCGCCGCGGGCGGCCTGACGCAGCTGCTCCTCGGGGATGCCAACGGCGTCGGGCATCTTGCCGCCGTTCTCGTTGATCATCTTCACGAACTCCTGAGGCACGGAAGAAGAACCGTGGAGCACGATGGGGAAGCCGGGCAGACGCTTGACGACCTCGTCCAGGATGTCGAAGCGCAGGGGCGGGGGAACCAGCTCGCCCTTCTCATTGCGGGTGCACTGAGCGGCGGTGAACTTGTAAGCGCCGTGGCTGGTGCCGATGGCGATGGCCAGGGAGTCACAGCCGGTCTTGGTCACGAACTCCTCCACCTCTTCGGGGCGGGTGTAGTGGGAGTCTGCGGCGGACACGTTGACCTCGTCCTCCACGCCGGCCAGAGCACCCAGCTCGGCCTCGACCACGACACCGTGATCGTGAGCGTACTCAACCACCTTCTTGGTGATCTCGATGTTCTCAGCGAAGGGCTTGGAGGAGGCGTCGATCATGACGGAGGTGAAGCCGCCGTCGATGCAGCTCTTGCAGGTCTCGAAGCTGTCGCCGTGGTCCAGGTGCAGGCAGATGGGCAGACCGGTCTCAATGATGGCGGCCTCGACCAGCTTCACCAGGTAGGTGTGGTTGGCGTAGGCACGGGCGCCCTTGGACACCTGGAGGATCAGGGGGGCGTTGACTTCCTTGGCAGCCTCGGTGATGCCCTGGACGATCTCCATGTTATTGACATTGAAGGCGCCCACGGCGTAGCCGCCGTTGTAGGCCTTCTGGAACATTTCCTTGGTAGTTACGAGAGGCATAACAGTCATCTCCTTTTTTTATTGCACCATGATTTTAGCAGGTCTTCTTGATAATTTCAAGAGGACGTGATATGATATTCCCGCAAAATCAAAATTTGTAAAAAATTTTTCAACCAACAGGAGGCAACTTTCATGAGTGAACTGAGAGGCGCTTGTATCATCGGCCAGTCCGGCGGCCCCACCGCCGTCATCAACGCCAGTGCCCTGGGCGTGATCCGTACCGCCCTGGACACCGACTGCATCACCCGCGTGCTGGGCGCTGCCCACGGCATCAAGGGCGTGCTGGACGACAAGCTGTACGACATGGGCCGGGAGGACGCCGCCGAGCTGGATCTGCTCAAGTACACCCCCTCCTCTGCCCTGGGTTCCTGCCGCTACAAGCTGGCTGACCCCGACAAGGACGATACCGATTATAAGCGTATCCTTGAGATCTTCAAGAAGTACGACGTGCGCTACTTCTTCTACAACGGCGGCAACGACTCCATGGACACCTGCAACAAGATCTCCAAGTATATGCAGAAGGTGGGCTATGAGTGCCGCATCATGGGCGTGCCCAAGACCATCGACAACGACCTGAACGGCACCGACCACTGCCCCGGCTTCGCCTCTGCCGCCAAGTATATCGCCACCTCCTGCGCCGAGGTGTGGCAGGACGCCCACGTCTATGACACCGGCATGGTCACCGTCATCGAGATCATGGGCCGTCACGCCGGCTGGCTGGCCGGCTCCGCTGCCCTGGCTTCCGTGGCCGGCTGTGGCCCCGACCTGGTCTACCTGCCCGAGACCGACTTCGACATGGATCAGTTCGTCAACGACGTGACCGCCATCTACAACAAGACCGGCAAGTGCATGGTGGCCGTGTCCGAGGGCATCCACTACGCCGACGGCCGCTTCGTGTCCGAGGCTGAGACCTCCGCCACCGACGGCTTCGGTCACGCTCAGCTGGGCGGCCTGGCTGTCAAGCTGGCCGACATCATCAAGAACAAGACCGGCGCCAAGGTCCGCGGCATCGAGCTGTCCCTGCTGCAGCGCTGCGGCTCTCACGTGGGCTCCAAGACCGACATCGACGAGGCCTTCCTGGCCGGTAAGACCGCCGTGGACGCCGCTGTGGCCGGCACCACCGACAAGATGGTGGCCTTCCAGTGCACCCGCGACGGCGGCTACAAGTGCGAGACCGTGCTGCAGCCCCTGGACATCGTGGCCAACTTCGAGAAGAAGGTGCCCCGCGAGTGGATCAACGAGGCCGGCAACGGCGTGAAGCAGGAGTTCATCGACTACGTCCTGCCCCTGATCCAGGGCGAGGCCAACGGCCCCAAGGAGAATGCTCTCCCCCGCTTTGCCCGCCTGAAGAAGGTCCTGACCGTCGACATGTAATCCAACCGACAAAAAGAGCCGTTCCCGTCATGGGAACGGCTCTTTTTTTATGCCTGAAGCAGCTGCTTGAGGATCACGCACTGATCGCAGCCGCCGTATCCATCATCCAGCGCTCTTTGATAGAGCTCCATGGCCTTGTCGGTCATGGGCAGCTGGGCGCCGTAATCGCGGGCAAAGCGCTGGGCCAGGGTCAGGTCCTTGCACATCATCTTCATACCGGTGGGATTTTCAAAGTTCAGAGGCTGGATGTGGCTCTTGTAGGTCACCTCCAGCACCTTGCTGTAGCCGTAGGAGGTCATGAGGCAGTCGTACAGCTTGTCCTCGTCCAGCCCCGCCCGCTTGGCCAGAGCCGCCGCCTCGCAGATGACGGCGTGATTCACCCAGGTGAGGATCTGGTTGATGAGCTTGAACTGCTGGGCGGAGCCATTGGGGCCCACATGGACGATATTGCGTCCCATGGCCTGGTAGACCGGCAGGATCTTCTTCATCTGGGTTTCGTCGCCTCCCACCATGATGGTGAGGGTACCGTCTTGGGCCCCCTTGGGCCCGCCGCTTACCGGGGAATCAAAATAATAGACCCCCCGCTCCAGCAGATCGGCCCCCAGCTGCCTGGCGGCGGTGACGTCGATGGTGCTGCAATCCACCACCCAGCGGACCTGGGAATTTCCGGTGAGAGCACCCCCCTCACCCAGCAGCATCTCGCCCACCACCCGGTCGGTGGGCAGGCAGAGCACCAGCACTTCGCACTGCTCCCCCACCGCTTTCAGGCTTTCGGCGGGCAGGCCACCGGCCTGAAGCAGAGGCGCCTCCTTCTCCCGGGTGCGGTTGAAGCCCATTACGTCAAAGCCGGCCTTCCGCAGGTTGAGAGCCATGCTCAGGCCCATGGAGCCCAGGCCGATGAATCCGATTTTCTTCATCCCTTTCCCTCCTCCAGTACGCCGTTGGCGTCGCGGTAGCGGTTGATCTCCTTGATCTCATATACCATGTCCAGCACCGGATCCCGGGCATACAGGCAGCGGCGGTAGCCGTTCTCCTGGTCCTCGTCCTCATAGCCGAAGAACAGGTCATGGCCCAGGGCCCGGAAATGCTCCTGCCAGTGATCGAAGTCATGGACCTTGAAGCAGATGTGGTTGATGCCTCTGCCCCCGGCCTGGATGTAGTCCCAGTGGTAGCCGCCCTCGGTCACCGGCTCCAGAAATTCCAGCTTGCAGGAGTGGTCGGCCAGGGTGACCATGGCGCACTTGCACTGCTGAGGGTGGTCCACGCCCCGGGTCCAGGCGTGCTGGAGGTAGGGCGACATGCGCACCACGCTCTTGACGCCGTACTGCTCCTCCACGTGGCGCACCGCCTCCTCCAGATCGGGTACGATAAAGCCCACGTGATCAATCCCATATTCATTCAGCGGTTTCAATGTTCCATACCTCCTGTCTCTCCGGGGATGAGGATGCCGCCCCGGTCGGCGGAGCTGACCATGGCCGCGTAGCGGGCCAGATAACCTGTCAGCTTGGGCGGCTGATAGCGCCACGCCGCCCGGCGGCGGGCCAGCTCCTCCTCGCTGACGTGGAGCTCCAAGGTCTTCTGTTCCACGTCGATGGTGATCTCGTCCCCGTCCTCCACCAGGGCCAGCGGTCCACCGGCGGCGGCCTCCGGGGAGATGTGCCCCACGAAGCAGCCGTTGTTGGTGCCCGAGAAGCGTCCGTCGGTGATGACGGCGGTGGACCGGGCCAAACCCTGGCCGTAGAGGGTCTTCATGGGCTTGTACAGCTCCTTCATGCCGGGGCCTCCCTTGGGGCCCTCGTAGCGGATGACCACCACATGGCCGGGATGGACCTTCCGGGCCTCGATGGCCTCCACGCAGGCGTCCTCTGAGTCAAAGCAGATGGCCTTGCCGGTGAAGCGGCGCACGTCCGGATGGATGGCGGCGGGCTTGGATACGCCGGTGTCGGGGGCCAGATTGCCCCGCAGGATGGCCAGCCCTCCCAAGGTGCTGTGGGGCCGGTTCAGGGGGCGGATGAGCTCGTCGTTGGGCGGATAGGGGCTGCGGTAGGCGTCCATCTCTTCCCCGATGGTGCGCCCGGTCACGGTAAGGGCCTCCCGGTGGAGATGCTGGCCCAGCTGCCGCAGTACCTGGGGCACCCCGCCGGCGTAGTAGAAGTCCACCGCATCGTGCCGGTTGGTGGCGGGGTTGATCTTCACCAGCAGAGGGATGGTCTCGCTGAACCGGTCAAAGGCGTCCAATACATCCTTTGTGTCAAAGCCCAGCTCGTGGGCCAGGGCGCAGCTGTGGATAACGGTGTTGCTGGAGCCGCCCACCGCCATCATCAGCATAATGGCGTTCTCCAGGGCCTCCCAGGTCATGATCTTCCGGGGGGTGATGCCCCGGCGGACCATGTCCACGATCTGCTCGCCGCTGCGCAGGGCGCACCGCAGCCGCTCATTGAACACGGCAGGGATGGCCGCTCCGCCGGGCAGAGTCATACCCAGAGCCTCCGCCAGGCAGCACATGCTGTTGGCGGTGCCCATGAACTGACAGGAGCCGCAGGTAGGCGCGCACACATGGCCCAGCCGCCGCACCCCTGCCTCGTCCATCTCCCCTACTTGGAGCCGACCCATGGCCTCGCTGACGCTGGTGGTGTCCGAGGTCTCCTGGTCAGCATAGCCGGGGCCGGAAAACATGCTGCCCCCGGGCACGAAGATACAGGGCAGGTCCAGCCGGGCGGCGGCCATCAGCATGCCGGGCACGATCTTGTCGCAGCTGCCCAGCAGCACCAGGCCGTCCAGGCGGTGGGCACGGGCAATGATTTCGATGCTGTCGGCGATGTTGTCCCGGGAGGGCAGCACATAGTTGTTGCCGCTGTGGCCACCCGCCAGTCCGTCGCAGCAGGCGATGGTGCCAAACTCCGCCGGCGTGCCTCCCGCTCGATAGATGCCGTACTTTACCTGCTGGGCCACCCGATCCAGAACGGTATGGCCGGGCACCATGTCGGACATGGCGTTGGCAATGCCGATAATCGGCCGGGCCATGTCGTCATCGTTGTAGCCGCACCCCTTCCAGATCACCTGGTTGGAGATCCTGTCAAGGCTGGTCAGCGGGGGTATGGTATCCCTCATTGTGATCCCCTCCTGAAAATTGAAATAGGCATATCCGCTCGGTTGAGCGGACACAAATGCGCAAATATGAATATTTATCCCCTGCATTTTTCCCGCCGGCCGCAAGACGGGCCGGTTTTCGGAGCATGCTGGGATTTGGCACTGAATTTGCAGTAATACAGAAAGAACCTGACAGACGCCACAGAAACAAGGAGGAAGCGCGGTATGGATAAATCCCAATTTGACCGGCTGGTAGACAGCGGCGTGCTGGACCAGATCCTGGACACTTCCTACGACGGCTTCACGTATACCGACGAGACGGGGACGATCGCCTATGTGAACCGGGCCTACTGTGAGATGACCGGATTCTCCGAGGAGAGCATCCTGGGACGGAGCATTTACGACCTGATTCAGCTGGGCCGTCCCCTTGCCCGGATGTCCATCAAAGTATTTGAGACCAGGCAGCCTATCACCGAGCTGGTGCGCTACCGGGCGGACACCAACCAGGAGATCATGGTCACCGTACTCCCCTTCTACGAAAAAGGGACCGACACCTTCCGGGGCATCGTGGCCAACCTGCGGGACATGACCGACCTGACCGAGCTGCGGCGGGAGCTGGAGCTGAGCTACCTGCGCTACGACGAGGTGGTCAAGCAGCACGAGGAGGCCAATCAGAAGCTCCACCAGCGGCTGGAGGAGCTGCAGGTGATGTTGAAGGATTGCGACATTGTGGGAGAAAGCCGACAGATGCGGGGGCTGGCGGAGCTGGCCTACCGCATCGGCAGCGTTCAGTCCACCGTCCTCATCACCGGCGAGTCGGGGGTGGGCAAAGATGTGTTCTGCCGCATGGTCCACAAGTTCTCCGGTCCCGACAAGCCCTTTGTGAAGATCTCCTGCGGGGCCATTCCGGACAATTTGCTGGAGTCGGAGCTCTTTGGCTACGAGGCGGGAGCTTTTACCGGAGCCAACAAACACGGCAAGCCCGGTATCTTTGAGCTGGGTGACGGTGGCACCGTGTTCCTGGATGAGATCGGAGAGCTCCCCCTTCAGCTCCAGGTGAAGCTGCTTACCGTGCTCCAGGATCGGACCTTCTTCCGGCTGGGAGGCGTCAAGGCGCTGCCCATGAACGCCCGCATCATTGCGGCCACCAACCGGGACCTGAAGGAGGAGGTGGCCGCCGGCCGCTTCCGCCAGGACCTGTACTACCGGCTCAACGTGATCCCGGTGCACATTCCGCCCCTGCGGGAGCGGAAGGAGGACATCATCCCTCTGGCGGCCCACGCTCTGGAGCGGCTGGCCCACACCAACGGAGTGCGCAAGGTGCTGGATGTACGGGTGCAGCGCATCTTTACCAACTACGCCTGGCCGGGCAACGTGCGGGAGCTGAACAATGTGGTGGAGCGGATGTATGTCTTCTGTCCCGGCGACGTGCTCACCGTGGACTATCTGCCCCGGGAACTGGCCAGCGAGTCTGAACCGGCGGTGACTCTGGACAGCGCCCACACCCTGAAGGAGACTATGGAGCGGCTGGAGGCCAGCGTACTGCTCAGCCACCTGGATGAGGAGCGCACCCTCAATGAGATCGCCGCCGGGTTGGGCATCAGCGTGTCCACCCTCATCCGCAAGCTGAGCCGATACCATCTCCCCCGCCGCTACCGCAGGAGCGACCGGGAGGAGGAAACCTGAGCGGGGACCTGCCGCCGACCTTGGCGGCAAGTCCTTTTTTTGTCTCGATCAGCCGCCGGTGAGGGCGCAGCCGATGGGAT
Organism: Flavonifractor sp. AGMB03687; assembly: GCF_017811815.1. Classification (GTDB taxonomy): domain Bacteria; phylum Bacillota; class Clostridia; order Oscillospirales; family Oscillospiraceae; genus Flavonifractor. Next base: position 390,967 of record NZ_JADKZI010000002.1, on the reverse strand, counting down.
AGCCGATGAATCCGATCACAATGGAAGTAATGACGATCATCAGGATACCGAACAGATAGATCTTGTTGCGGCTGCTGTACTCATGGCCGTGCAGCATGGCAATGGTGGCAAAGGAGGAGGGCAGCAGGTAGGCACAGGAGCCGCACATGGTGGTCACCAGGGCAATGCCCACCGGGCTGATGGCCCCGCCGCTGCTCATGGCCAGAGCCACGCCCACACCGGTCATCACCGTGATGGTAGACACGTTGGAGGCAAAGTTGGTCATGATGATGGACACGGCGGCAATGAGGAAGACCACCACAATGGGGGCCACACTCTGGGTCAGGGGCGTGATGTTCTGCTGGATGGCGGCCACAATACCGGTGGACTCGGCGCTCATGGCGCTGCCCAGATAGACGCCGATGCTGATGAAGAGCAGGATGCCCCAGTTGATGCTCTGGTTGACCACGGTCTTCACGTCCAGCAGGGGCTTTCCGTTGATCTGGACCACCGCCATTACCACCACGGAAATAATGGCCCAGAAGGTAATGCCCAGATTATTAAAGGTAGTGATCCAGGCGGCATCGCTGATCATGGTCAGGATGCCGGGCAGGATCCACATGATGACGGTGACAAAGAAGATGACGGCGGTGGTGCCCTCCCGCAGGCTCATAGGGCCCTGCTTCTTGAGCACGTTCTCCACCTTGAAGTCCTTGAACTTGGACATATCCGGGTGGGAGAGCAGCCGCACCACGATGCACAGCAGCACAAACAGGATCAGGCCGGTGGGCACGCCGAAGGCCAGATAGCTGAACAGGCTCAGGGTGTTGCCGGTGGCACCCTCATAGATGCCGATGCCCAGGATGGCCAGAGAGTGGGAGATGGGGGTCATAGCGCCGCCGATGTTGACGCCAAACACGGTGAGGATGTTGGCCACATGGGGGTAGGAGTCCTTGCTTGTGTATCCCAGCTCCTTGTAGATGCGGGAGACAAAGGCCAGCATGAAGGCGGTTGCGGGCACCTGGTCCATGAAGCAGCCCAGCAGCATGCCCAGCACACCCAGAGAGATGGTAAAAATCCAGGGACTTTTGCTGACCAGCTTCATACTCATGAACTTAGCCACCAGCCGGTCGGTGAAGCCCGACTCGTTGAGGGCGTGGGTCATGATGAAGCTCATGAGCACGAAATAGATGATCCAGTTGCCGATGGAGCCGGAAATCGCCTCATTGATGGTGCACACGCCGCTCTGGCCCAGCAGCACCACGGCCAGCATGGCGGGCCACACCGTGTCCACCAGGGAGAGCAGCAGGATTACGCCGATAAACACACCAATGACCCGCATGCCGATTTCGGTCAGGGGGGCCACCGGCGGGGCGAACCAGAAGGCGGCAATGACAGCCGCGCATACCAGGATCTTGATCAATACCGACGGCTGCATGTAAAATCGTTGCTTTTCCATCTGTAGATCCTCCTCTTCAACGTTTGCAATAAGACCGGTCTGCATGTCCCCGTTCACCGGGAACTGCCATTGTCCTACTGCAACCGTGATGCCAGTTTTCCCACAATGGTCCGAAACCCTTGATATCCGGCTCAAAAAAGAGTTTCCATCCCTGCCATCCTGGGTACTGCCTCGCTGTTCGAAGGTCAGAATGCGCATTTTTGATCAATTCAGCAAGAGAAATGGGCAGAATCGCCTGCTCCATGGGACTCAGCACTTTCTCCCCTGCCCAGTGCTTACCGCCCCGGCCATTTGCGCATATTTGCCCATTTGTCCCTCTCCTGACCGGAGATAAAAAAGACCTTCCCGTGTTGGGAAGGTCCTTTCTGTGTTGTAATTGGTCCGGTCAGCTCTCCATAGCGAAGAGGGCGGCGCCCAGGGCGCCGTTGAGCTGGGCACGGTCGGAGACAATGAGCTCCACCCCCAGCTCCCGCTGGATGGCCTCCACCACGCCCCGGTTCTTGGACACGCCGCCGGTCATCATATAGTTTGCCTCGCCCCCCAGGCGGCGGCACAGGGCGGCGGTACGGGATGCCACCGACTGGTTCAGGCCGTGGATGATGTCCCCCCGGTCCTTGTTCTGGGCGATGAGGGACACCACCTCCGACTCGGCAAAGACGGTGCACATGGAGGAAATGGCGATGTCCTCCTTCCACTCCAGGCCGGCGTAGCTCATCTCCTCCATGGATAGCTCCAGGGTGCGGGCCATCAGCTCCAGGAAGCGGCCGGTGCCTGCGGCGCACTTGTCGTTCATCAGGAAGTTAATGACGTTGCCCTGGTCATCCAGCCGGATGACCTTGCTGTCCTGGCCGCCGATGTCGATGATGGTGCGCACGGTGGGGTCCAGGAAGTAGGCGCCCCGAGCGTGGCAGGTGATCTCGGTGATGGACTTGTCGCCGATCTGGATGGCGGAGCGGCCGTAGCCGGTGGTGACGGTGGCGGCAATGTCCTCCATGGTCAGTCCGCCCTGCTTCAGAGCCTCCTCCAGAGCCCGCTCCGCCCCCGCCGAGGCTCCCGCGCCGGTGGGCAGAATCACCCCCGCCACCAGCTGCTTGTTGCGGTCCAGAATGGCCACGTCCGTGCTGGTGGACCCGCTGTCGATGCCCACATAATACCGTCCCTTGTTCATCTTGCTTGCTTCCTTTCTCTGGCCGGTCCGGGCCGGGGTCATGGTCTCGGCAAAGGCCTCCAGCCGGGTGCGCAGCTGTCCGCTGCTCCCCGCCGTATAGTCCGATTCCAGCTTGAGCATGGGCACGGTGAGCTCATGGCGCAGCTTGGAATACTCAAAGCCGTAGTAGTCGCAGAATTTTACCGTGTGGTACACCACCCCCTTGAGGTGGGGGTCGTTGACCAGCTGCCGCCGCCCGGCGGCGTCGGTCATGCGCATGCAGGGGGTCTGCTCCAGCAGGGCCCCGGCGTACCACTCCATGAGGGAATCAAAGTCCCCGCCTTCCGGCGGAGCGGCCACGCTGCGGTTGTGGACGCAGGTGTCGTTGCGCACCGGCATGGGCAGGGCCTCCTCCATGGCCTGGAAGAGCTTGTCCCCCACCCGGCCTCCCAGCACGCTGAGGTAAGGCTCCGTGGGCCGGTCCAGGGGCTGAAAAGCCGCCCGGAAGGCTTTCTCGTCAAATTGGGTGCCCTTGTAGGCCCCGCAAGCCTGGGCCAGCCGCTCCAGCTCCCCCTTCATCCGGGTGCGAGCGCACTGGTCGGTGCAGTGGAGCAGGTCCATCAGGTAGAGGAAGTCCAGCTTGCCGTGCTGGAGCAGAATGTCGTACACGCTGCGGATGACGTCACAGCAGTTGACCAGCACCAGCTCCTTCACCTGGCCGGACAGGCAGGCCTCCAGCACCGCCTTGCCGAAGCCGCACAGGTTGGGGTGGCCCAGCTGGTCGCTGAGGGGAAAGCTGTCGGGCATCTGGTCCAGCACCACGCAGTCGCCCCCCAGAGCGGTGAGCAGCTCCACCGGGGTATATTTGCAGATATAGTGGGTCATGCCTCTCCCCCCTTTCCCTGTTTCAGCATCTCCACAAAGGCCTCCATACGGGTGGCCAGCTGGCCCTCGCCGCCGTGGCTGCGGTCGCAGCCGTCGCCGTCCAGCACCAGGGTGGGGATACCTGCCTTCTCAAAGGTCTCCTTGGCCAGCTGCGCGCCACCCAGGGTGTGCTTGCACCCCCAGTGGCAGAACCAGATGGCCCCGTCGGCCTTCACCTGACGGGCGGTCTGGACGCCCTTCTCAATGCGCCGGGATACCGGGCCGTTGAAGGCGGAGTACACCACCCGCTGAGCCATGGCCTGGTAGGGGTCGGCCGAGAAGGTGGGCTGGATGCCCTCAAAGCACATATCGCAGGCCACCACCTGCACGTCCCGGTTGAAGTCGGTGACCTGCCGCAGAGGGGCCACCCAGAAGGGGGTGGTGTGGTGCCACAGCAGCCGCACCCCCTCCGCCGGTCCCGCCTGTTCCACGTCCTTCAGGCACTGGAGGGTGTAGGCCTCGGTCTCCGGAGTGCCCAGCAGGATATGGAGGGCAAAGGCGGAGAACATCTCCCCCGTCATCTCGCAGGGGATGCACTTGTCCGCCTTCAGGGTAAGGTAGCGGTCATAGTTGGAGAGACTGCGGCAGCTGCGGGCCACCGCCTCCTCCAGGGCAGACTGGCTCAGCTTCTGGCCGGTCTGCTTCTCCAGGAAAGCCACCATGTCCTTCAGCTGGCGGGCCACATAGTCCACAGCGCTCTGGTCGGTGTGGTAGGGCACGTCGATCATGAAGTGGGGCACGTCGAAATACTCGGCCAGCCGCCGGAAGGTGAGCATGTTGGCGTCGCAGGCCAGGGTGGTGGACAGGATGAACCGGGGCTTGGGCATCAGGCCCTTCTCCGCCGCCCCGATGAAGATTTTATGGTAGGAGCAGAAGGTCTCGGGCAGGCCCTCGCTCTCGGCGTAGCGGAGGAAGGCCCCCTCCGCCTGGGTGCCCGACAGGAAGCAGCCAAAGCCCTCGCAGGAGTAGGGGGCCAGCCCCAGCACCTGGAGGGGCTCGCAGGGCAGAAACAGGCTGACCATGGCGGCCCGCTCCGGGTGAGCCAGAGGGGCGATCATGGACTCCATGGTCTGGACCGCCACCATCTGAGCGGACTTTGTGGTCTGCTTGTGGGGGAAGAATTTTAGTTGCAGGTCTTTGGCCCGGTAGCCGGTGGTGAGCCACTTGCGGGCCTTTTCCGGGTCCTTTTCGCACAGGGTCTGGATCCAGGCCCCGAAGGATGTGACAATGTCTTTCATGGGAAACCTCGCTTGGAAAAATGGTTGGGCGGCCGTTATGGCCGCCCGTGGGTCAAGACGCTCCCTCTCAGGGTTTGCAGATCCCGCAGGGAGAATACCCCTGGTCGATCAATTCCTGCCGGGAGCCGGTATAGTCCTGCCGGTTGGAGGGGCTCATGCTCTCCACGCCGGAGCAATCGGGCAGGTGAAACTTCTTGGAGCTGGTGTTGAGGACGTACTGCTGCGTATCCTCCTCCGAGCCGCTGGTGGTCTGGGCGGGGGCGGAGACCTGGGGGACCTCCTCCCCGCTGGCGGCGCTGGCACCGGTGGCGTAGTCGATGGTGACGCCGGGCTGCACGTTGTAGGCGTATACGCAGAAGGTGACCCCTTCCCCGCTGTCCTCCACGCTGTAGCCCTCCATCAGTACGCCGGAGGCCACCAGGTTGTCCCCCTCAAAGATGGGGGTCACCCGGTAGAGCACGTGGTTGTTTGTCTCCTTTACGTAGTCGGCCACCATGTTCTCAAAGGGCAGCATGCCCTCCACGTTCATGTACCGGGTGCCGGTGATGAGGTTCTTCTCGTTGGCGTTCTCACCGGTGAGCTGGAAGCCGATGAGGTGGCAGCGGTTGTAGAGGTACTGGCCGTCGTACTCCACGTTGATCCAGCCGGTGGGCTTCACCGAGCTGATGCTCTCCCGGTCCTCGGTGGGTATGAGGTCGGTGCCCACGCAGGCGTAGGTCACTCCGCAGCGGCCCAGCTCGTCCAGGTCGCTGTAGGATTCAAAGGAATTGGTGGTGTAATCGTCCTCGGTGAAGTAGGGCACGTTGTCGTTGACCGCCACATAGGGGCTGCCGTCATAGGCGGGCAGGCTGGTCAGGTCGTAGGACCCGGCAGGGGCGGCACTGGAAGCGACGCCGTCAGCCTGGCCGCACCCCGTCAGCAGGGCGCACAGCATGGCCAGGCCCAGCAGGGCGGAAGAAAGGCGTTTCATTTGGTATAGACCTCCTTGGTCAGGGTTTTGTGGGAGGAGCCGGGAAACTCGGCGGCGGAGACCAGGGTGAACGTGTCCGCCGGGTCAAAGTCCAGGTGCTGATCGGCGGGATAGGTCCGGTTCCAGCGGTAGACCACCAGCCCCTCCGCCCGGTCCAGCACCTGGGCCAGAGGCGGGAATTCGGCAAAGCAGTACTCGCCCTCCCCCGCTCGGGTCAGAAAGTCCTCCGCCGTTTGCAGGTTGGCGGGGGCCGGGTCAAACTGTTTGGCGGTATAGGGGCTCACCCACAGGGAACGCTCCCCCACGGTTTGCAGCAGGTCGGCCCGCAGCAGGCGGTCCATGCTCTGCCGCCGTCCGTTGAAGGCCATGCCCCCCTTGTCGTCCACGCAGATCACCAGGATCATTCCCGCGCCTCCTCTCCGATAATTGGAACGTCCGTTCAATTATAGCACCATCCTTTCCCGGTGACAAGTTGACAAGCCGGGGCTTGTGTGGTGGGATAACTCTGCTCACTTGGAGGGCAAGCTGTTCAGAAGAAATGGCAAGCCGGATAAGGTGGCAGGCTGAGATGCCTGTTCCTTGTCCGGCTTTTTTGTTTGGGAGGAATGGATATGGATCTGCTGCGGGACAAGGTACGTCCCCTCTACTTCCGCTACCTGGCCGCCGCCTTTGGCAGTACCTTCATCAGCTCCATCTACAGCATCGTGGACATGGCAGTGGTGGGCCAGTACCACGGCCCGGAGGGCACCGCCGCTCTGGCGGTGGTGGCACCGGTGTGGAACGTGATCTACAGCCTGGGTCTGCTCAACGGCATCGGCGGCTCGGTGTGGTACGGCCTGGCCAAGGGTCGGGGCTCCGGGGAGGAGAACCGCTACTTTACCACCGCCTTGCTGGGTGCCATGCTGTGCGCGGCGGCGTGCTGGGCCGCCGTGGTGTTCTGGGACGAGCCCCTGCTCACCTTCTTCGGGGCGGAGGGGAACCTGCTCCCCCTGGCCCAGGCCTATCTGGGGCCCATTAAATATGTGGTGCCCGCCTTTTTGCTCTCCCAGATGCTCTCTGCCTTCCTGCGCAGCGACGGTGCGCAGGGTCTGGCCACGGCGGCGGTGCTGTCCGGCGGCATCTTCAACATCTTCGGCGACGTGTTCTTTGTCTTCGGCCTGGACATGGGCATCCGGGGGGCCGGTCTGGCCACCGCCCTGGGGGCGGTCATCACCCTGGCGGTAGCCCTGAGCCACTTCTTCCGCAAGCGCTGCACCCTGGCCCTGGCTCTGCCGGTGGGCCTGCCCAGGCTGCTGGGCCGGGTGTGGACGGCGGGCTTCTCCGCCTTCCTCATCGACGTGGCTATGGGGGTGCTCACCATCCTGTTCAACCGGCAGATCATGGCCTGGCTGGGCACCAACGCCCTGGCGGTATACGGGGTCATCGTCGTCCAGTGCTGCGGCTACAGCGTGGGCCAGGCCGCCCAGCCCATCCTGTCCTTCAACTTCGGGGCGGGCCGCCGGGACCGGATGGCCCAGGTGCTGAAATACGCCCTGTGGGCGGCGGCAGCGTTCGGCGTGGTGTGGACGGCGGCGGTGCTGGCCTTCCCCAACGGCTTTGTGTCCATCTTTATGAAGCCGGAGGCCGATGTGCTGGCCATCGCCCCCGCCATTCTGCGGACCTACGGCCTGTCCTTCCTGCTGCTGCCCTGCAACGTGTTCTTCACCTACTACTTCCAGTCGGTGCTCCGGCCGGGCAGCGCCCTCTTCCTGTCGGTGCTGCGGGGCCTGGCCCTCAGCGGCGGGCTCATTCTGGTGCTGCCCTCCCTCCTGGGGGCGGACGCTCTGTGGCTGGCCATGCCCATCACTGAGGCAGTCACCATCTGCGCCGCTCTGGTGCTGATGAAGGCGGCCCGGCGGGGCTGAATGAAAAAAACGGACGTGCTTTTTCCAGCACGTCCGTTTTGTTTGCTATGGGGCAATTACTCCGCCAGGAACTTCTCCAGCCGGGCCAGGCCCTCCTTGATGTTGTCCATGGAGGTGGCGTAGGACCAGCGGACGAAGTTGGGGGCGCCGAAGCCGGAGCCGGGCACCACGGCCACCAGGCCGTACTTCAGGAAGGCGTCGGCGAACACGTCGTCGTTGGTGATCTCCACGCCGTGGATGGTCTTGCCGATGAGCTGCTCCAGGTTCATCATCACGTAGAAGGCGCCCTCGGGCATGATGCAGCTGACGCCGGGGATGGCGTTCATGCGCTCCACGATGTAGTTGCGGCGCTCCTCAAAGGCCTTCTTCATGGTGAGCACCTCGTCCTGGGGACCGCTGAGGGCAGCGGCGGCGGCTTTTTGGGAGATGGCCACGGGAGAGCCGGTGGAGTGGCTGACGTAGTTGGCCATGACCTTGGCCACCTTCTCGTTGGCGCAGGCGTAGCCGATGCGCCAGCCGGTCATGGCGTAGGCCTTGGATACGCCGTTGATGAGGATGGTGCGCTCCTTGGCGTCGGCGCTGAGGGAGGCGAAGCTGGTGAACTCCCGGCCGTCATAGGCCAGGCAGGCGTAGATCTCGTCGGAGATGACATACAGGTCGGCCTTCTCGCACACGGCGGCCAGGGCCTGCAGCTCCTCCTTGCTGTACATCATGCCGGTGGGGTTGGAGGGGTTGTTGAGCATGATGGCCTTGGTCTTGGGGGTAATGGCGGCCTCCAGCTTGTCGGCGGTGAGCTTGAAGTGCTCGGCCTCGGTGGCGGTGACCACCACGGGCACGCCGCCCACCATCTTGATCAGCTCGATGTAGCTCACCCAGTAGGGCGCGGGCAGAATGACCTCGTCGCCGGGGTTGACAATGGCACGCAGGGCCAGGTACACCAGATGCTTGGCGCCGCTGCTCACCACCACCTGGGCGGGCTTGTAGTCCAGACCGTAGTCGGCCTTCATGCGGTCGCACACCGCCTGGCGCAGCTCCACGGTGCCGGCGGCGGGGGTGTAGCGGGTCACGTTGTTCTGGATGGCGGCAATGCCCGCCTCCTTGATGGCGTCGGGGGTGTTGAAGTCGGGCTCACCGGCGCCGAAACCGATCACGTCGATGCCGTCGGCCTTCATCTGCTTGAACATGGCGTCGATGGCCATGGTGGTGGACGCCTGGACGGCCTGGGCGATGGTAGACAGCTCTTTCAATGGAATCTCTCCCTTGTCACACATTTTCTTGACATATTATATGCGCCAACTTGCAAAATTGCAAGTCCTTATTTGAGAAACTTCCCGGTTTTTGAATGAGCAAGCTAGAGAAGATGCAAAAGAGCCGCCGCACATGGGTGCGGCGGCTCTTTTTCGGACGGTTGCGGGGCTCAGGCGTGCTTTCTGGCGCCCACCACACGGACAATGACGGTGCTGAGCACCAGGTTGATGGCCAGCTCCAGCAGGAAATTGACGCCGGTGAGACCGAAAATGATGTAGTATACCAGATCGGTGCCGCCGGCCCAGGCCACCAGGGTGTCGTGGAAGAACAGGGTCAGGCCGATGCAGAAGATGCCGGTATTGACCACCGGGCACAGGACACCGGCGGTGATGGACGCGGCCATGGGGCTGCGCCCCTCGATAGCCCGGAAGGCCACACCGGCCACCAGACCGGCCAGGGCGCCCTTGACGATGCACAGGACACAGGTCAGGAAGGGATTGGCGGTGAACAGGATGTTGCCGCCCACGTCCCAGCCCGCCACGCAGGCGATAAAGACCACCACACCGAACACGCCGCCCAGCCAGGCACCGGCGCTTGCGCCGTACAGGGCCGCGCCGATGATGATGGGGGCCAGGGCCAGGGTGATGGAGAAGGGTCCGAACTTGACGAAGCTGGCGACTACCTGCAGGACGATGATGATGGCCGTCAACAGGGCCAGTCCGGTCAGGCGTCTGGTTTTCTCGTTTGCTCTCATGATTGCTTACCTCCTGCTGCCGCTCCTCTTTGAGGATGCAGCGCATTTTATTTACCCACGGCAGCTGCCGTTGAGTACAAGGTCAGGTACGCCGGCTCTTGCGGGTGTTCTTCTGGTAGAGCAGATAGAGACCCCGCATGACCAGGTCGGCGTCGTAGTGAGCGGTGCGCTTGCAGTAGCGCAGGATACGGGGAGCGCTGCCGCCGGTGGCCACCACCGTGACCGGGCTGCCCGCCGCCTCCTCCAGGCGGTCGATGATCCCGTCCAGCATGGCGGCGTGGCCGTAGAGGGCGCCAGAGCGCATGGCCTCCTCAGTGGTGCGGCCCAGCAGTTCCACCGGAGCGGTGGACTCCAGGGAGATGGGCGACAGGGCGTCCGCCCTCGACCACATGGCCTCCAGGGCCAGGGTGAGGCCCGGCATGATGACGCAGCCCTCATACACGCTGCCCGAGATCAAAGAGGCGGAGGTTGCGGTGCCCAGGTCCACCATGACGATGGGGCTGGGATAGGCGGCCATGGCGGCCACCGCCGAGGCCACGATATCGCTGCCCAGCTGGTTGTGGATCTCCGCCTTGATGTTGAGCCCGGTTTTGATGCCGGGGCCCACCACCATGGGGGTCTTGCCAGTGAGCCGGGTCAGGGCGTCGGTAAAAATGGCGGTGAGAGGGGGCACCACGCTGGACAGGATGGCCCCGTCCACCCCGTGGATATCGGCGCCGTACAGGCCGAACACCCCCAGCAGATCAATGGCGCACTGGTCGCGGGTCTTACTCCTTGAGGTCTCCAGGGTGGCCCGGAAGGTCAGCTTCCCCGTTTCATCAAACAGGCCCACCGTGGTGGTGGAATTGCCCACGTCTACCGCCAGGATCATGCCGCCCGCTCCCTTCATTTGTGGTCTTCAAATCCAAAATATTGTAGCAGTTTTGGCGTGGAGCGTCAAGTAGGGGCGGCCCCTCATAAAAAGGAAGAGGCGGATTTCCGCCTCTTCCCTGTTTTCTTAAATCTTGGCGCAGATAAGGTCGCCCATCTGCTTGGTGCCGATGGGGGTGACCCCGGGCTCGGCGATGTCGGCGGTGCGCCAGCCCTCGGCCAGCACCCCGTCCACAGCAGCCTCCACCGCGTCGGCCTCGGCGGCCAGGTGGAAGGAGTAGCGGAACATCATGGCCACCGACAGGATGGTGGCGATGGGGTTGGCCTTGTCCTGGCCCGCGATGTCGGGAGCGGAGCCGTGGATGGGCTCGTACAGGCCGGGTGCGGTATCGCCGATGGAGGCGGAGGGCAGCAGGCCGATGGAGCCGGTGACCATGGAGGCCTCGTCGGACAGGATGTCGCCAAACATATTCTCGGTGACCACCACGTCGAACTGGCCGGGGTCACGGACCAGCTGCATGGCGCAGTTGTCCACCAGCACGTCCTCGTACTGAACGTCGGAGTACTCCTCCGCCAGCCGGTGCATGACGGACCGCCACAGACGGGAGGTCTCCAGCACGTTGGCCTTGTCCACGGAGGACACCTTCTTGCGGCGCAGGCGGGCCAGCTCAAAGGCCCGGCGGCCGATGCGCTCGATCTCCTTCTCGGAGTAAGCCATCCGGTCGGCGGCCTCCATGCCTCGGTCCTCAGTCTGATACTTCTCCCGCTGGCCGAAGTAGATGCCGCCGGTGAGCTCACGGACCATCATCAGGTCGATGCCCTTCTCGGCGGTCTCCTTCTTCAGGGGGCAGGCGTCCGCCATGGCGGGCCGCAGGGCAGCGGGGCGCAGGTTGGCGTACAGGCCCAGGTCCTTGCGGATGGCCAGCAGAGCAGTCTCGGGCCGCTGCTCGGCGGGCTTGTCGGAGCCCCACTTGGGGCCGCCCACGGCGCCCAGCAGGACGGCGTCGCAGGCCTTGCACTTCTCAGCGGTGCCGTCGGGGTAGCTCTTCCCCACCGCGTCGGTGGCGCAGCCGCCCAGCAGCACGTCCTCATAGGTAAAGCTGTGGCCGAACTTCTTGCCCACGGCCTCCAGCACCTTGACGGCCTCGCCTACTACCTCGGGGCCGATGCCGTCGCCCCGGATCAATGCGATTTTATAATTCATTTCGCCACACCTCGCGCTTTCAGGGAGTTGAGCAGTCCGCCGGCCTCAATGATGCCGTTGACGAAAGCCGGGAAGGGCGCAGCCTGCCAGGTCTTGCCCTGGGTCTCGTCGGTGATGGTGCCGGTGGCGAAGTCCACGCTCACCGTGTCCCCCGCCTGGATGGCGGCGGCAGCTTCGGGGCTCTCCATGATGGGCAGGCCGATGTTGATGGCGTTGCGGTAGAAAATGCGGGCAAAGGAGGGGGCGATGACGCACTTCACGCCGCAGGCCTTGATGGACAGGGGCGCGTGCTCCCGGGAGGAGCCGCAGCCGAAGTTGGAGCCCGCCACGATGATGTCGCCCCGCTCCATGGTGGAGGCGAAGTTGGCGTCAATGTCCTCCATGCAGTGGGAGGCCAGGGATTTTTCGTCGGGGGCGTTGAGGTACCGGGCGGGAATGATCACGTCGGTATCCACGTTGTCGCCGTACTTATATACTTTCATGCCTGAAAACCTCCTTACAGCTTCCGGGGATCGGCCACGCAGCCCGCCACCGCGGAAGCGGCAGCCACGGCGGGGTTGGCCAGAATGATCTCGGAGGACACGGGGCCCATGCGGCCCACGAAGTTGCGGTTGGTGGTGGAGATGGCCCGCTCGTTATCGGAGAGCACGCCCATGTGGCCGCCCAGGCAGGGGCCGCAGGTGGGAGTGGACACGGCGCAGCCCGCCTCGATGAAGATCTGGATCAGGCCCTCGGCCATGGCGTCCAGGGTGATCTGCTGGGTAGCAGGGATGACGATGCAGCGCACCCCGTCGGCCACCTTGCGGCCCTTGAGCACCGCCGCGGCCTGCCGCAGGTCGTCCAGGCGGCCGTTGGTGCAGGAGCCGATGACCACCTGGTCGATGTGGGTACCCTCCACCTGGTCGATGGTACGGGTGTTGGAGGGCAGATGGGGCAGCGCCACCGTGGGCTGGAGGGTGTTCAGGTCAATGACGATCTCCTGCTCGTATTCGGCGTCGGGATCGGCCTCCACGGCCTCCCAGGCGCGGGTCACCCGGCCCTCCAGATAAGCCCGGGTCTTGTCGTCCACCGGGAAGATGCCGTTCTTGGCGCCTGCCTCGATGGCCATGTTGGCAATGGTGAAGCGGTCGTCCATGGACAACTCCCCCACGCCCTCCCCGGCGAACTCCAGGGACTTGTACAGGGCGCCGTCCACGCCGATCATGCCGATCAGGTGGAGGATCACGTCCTTACCGGAGACATAGGGCTGGAGCTTGCCGGTGAGGGTGACCCTGATGGCGGCGGGCACCTTGAACCAGGCAAGGCCGGTGGCCATGCCGGCGGCCATGTCGGTGGAGCCCACGCCGGTGGAGAACATGCCCACGGCGCCGTAGGTGCAGGTGTGGGAGTCGGCGCCGATCATGCACTCGCCGGGGGCGGTGAGGCCCTTTTCGGGCAGCAGAGCGTGCTCCACGCCCATGCAGCCCACGTCGTAAAAGTGGGTGATATTGAATTCCTTGGCAAATTCCCGGGCCTGGGCACACAGCTGAGCGGACTTGATGTCCTTGCAGGGGGTGGAGTGGTCCAGTACCAGAGCGATCTTATCTTTATCAAATACCTGAGTCAGTCCCGCCTTGCGGAACTCGGTGATGGCGACGGGCGCGGTGATGTCGTTGCCCAGCACCAGGTCCAGCTTGGCCTCCACCAGCTGGCCGGGTACCACCTGGTCCAGTCCGGCGTGGCGGGCCAGGATCTTTTGGGTCATGGTCATTCCCATACGAGGGCGCCTCCTTATTTCTTGTTGGTATCAGCATACCATACCCCCTTGTCAGAAGAATGTAAACCATGCTACAATCTCCCTGTAGGGGCGGCTGACCGCCGCCCGTCCGAAAGGAGGAACCCGCCATGCTGCGCAACATCTGGACGCCCCTGGCCGACGGTCAGCCCATCCTGCACAAGGAGCCGGGCGAGCTCATCTATCTCCAGGACACCCGGGCGGAATGCTTTTATTATATTGTATCGGGCACCGCCAAGTGCTTCATCAGCTCCCCCGAGGGCGAGGAGCGTATCCTTACCCTCCCCCACGCCGGCGAGCTGATGGGCGAGGCCGCCTTCTTTGACGGTCAGCCCCGGGTGTCTTCCGCCATGGCGGTGACAAAATGTCAGCTGGTGGCGGTGGACCGGCGGCACCTGACCCAGGTCTTTGCCGCCCACCCCGACCTAGCTATTGCCATGCTGGAGGACCTGGCCCGCCGTGTGCGCATGCTGTCTGGCCACGTGGACGGCGACTTTCTCCAGGCCGACAAGCGCATCGCCCGCCACCTGCTGTCCATCCTGCCCTGGCCGGAGGACACGGTGCGCTGCACCCACGAGGAGATCGGCTCCTCGGTGGGCGTGAGCCGGGTGACGGTGAGCCGGGTGCTGGGCGAATTCGACAAAAAGGGCTGGATCAAGACGGGCTACAAGAGCCTGAAGCTGGTGGACCGGGCCGGTCTGGAGGCCTTTTTGCGGCAGCCTGGGGAGTGAACCGACCGGTTCCCCGAAAATCTTTTTGATTTCCCACAATTTTTCTGCTTTGTACTGTACATCCATGGAAGAAGCCGGTATAATAGAATGTCTGCAAAACACGAGAAAACCCGATTTATGGGGAGGAATTGGATTTGTTCACCATCAAGAGCTACGTGTTCCCCGAGACCCTGGAGGAAGCCGACGAGCTGCTCCAGCGGGACACCCGGACCAGCGTCATCCTGGGTGGCTGCTGCTGGCTGAAAATGGGCCGCCGCCGCATCAGCCGCGCCATCGACCTCACCCGGCTGGGCCTGGACCAGATCGAAGTGAAGGACGGCTGTCTGGAGCTGGGGGCCTCGGTCACCCTCCATCAGCTGGAGACCCACCCCGCCGTCACATCCCGCTTTGATGGCATTCTGGGCGAATGTGTGTCCCACATCGTGGGCGTGCCCTTCCGCAACTGCGCCACCGTGGGCGGCTCGGTCTTTTCCCGGTTCGGCTTCTCCGACCTGACCTGCGCCCTGCTGGCTTTGGACGCCATCGTGGTGCTCTATCGGGGCGGCGAGCTTCCCCTGGCGGAGTTCATGGCCTCCCCCATCGCCTTCAACGACATCCTGCTGAAGGTGCGCATCAAGGACGACGGCCGCCGGGCCGCCTACCAGAGCGTCCGCCGCTCCACCACCGACTTCCCCACCCTGGCCGCGGCGGTCAGCTGCCTGAACGGCCAGTGGACCGTGTCGGTGGGCGCCCGTCCCGCCCGGGCGGTGCGCTGCGAGAGCGCCGCCGCCTGCCTCAACGAGGACAAGGGGGCCGCTGCCGCCGGACAGGCGGCCGCTGAGGAGCTGACCTACGGCACCGACCTGCGGGCCGGGGCGGACTACCGGAAGAAGCTGGCTGCCGTGCTGGTGCGCCGGGCATCAGAGCAGTGCATGGAGGAGAACAAGGGATGAAAGTCAAGATCACCGTCAACGGGATGCTGTACAACAAGCACATCCCCAACGATATGATGCTGCTGGAGTTTCTGCGCAAGTACGGCTATGTCAGCGTGAAGCGCGGCTGCGACACCAGCAACTGCGGCCTGTGCACCGTGTGGGTGGAGGGCAAGCCGGTGCTGTCCTGCTCCTACCCCGCCGCCCGGGCCGACGGCCTCCACGTCACCACCCTGGAGGGCGTGAAGGACGAGGCCGCCTCCTTCGGCCGGTACATGACCGCCCAGGGCGCCGAGCAGTGCGGCTACTGCAGCCCCGGCTTCATCATGGCGGTGCTGGCCATGCGCCGGGAGCTCACCGACCCCACCGAGGAGGAGATCTCCAACTATCTGGCGGGCAACCTGTGCCGCTGCTCCGGCTACGCCGGTCAGACCCGGGCCCTGCGGGCCTGGCTCCGTGACAAGCCCTGGGAGAAGGAGGGGCAGGCATGAATCTGCGATATGTAAATCAGGCCATCCCCAAGCTGGACGGCGCCGCCCTCACCGGCGGCAAGGGCGTGTACACCGAGGACATGGTACCCCGTGACTGCCTGGTGGTGCAGGTGCTCCGCAGCCCCCACGCCCACGCCCGCATCAAGTCCATCCGCAAGGACGCCGCCAGCCGGGTGCCCGGCATTTCCTGCATCCTGACCTGGGAGGACGTGCCCCAGATCCGCTACACCCTGGCGGGCCAGTCCTACCCGGAGCCCTCCCCCTACGACCGCTACATCCTGGAGCGCACCGTCCGCTACGTGGGCGACCCGGTGGCCATCGTGGCCGGACGGGACAAGGACTGTGTGGCCAAGGCCCTGGGCATGATCCAGGTGAAGTACGACATCCTGGACCCCGTGCTGGACTTTGAGACCGCTCTGGACAATCCCACCGTGGTCCATCCCGAGGAGGACTACTTCCATCACTTCGACATCGGCGGCGACCCCAAGCGCAACCTGGTGTCCAGCGGCTGCGATTCTGACGGCGACGTAGATGCCGCCATGGCCGCCTGCGACGTGGTGGTGGACCGTACCTACTACACCAAGGCCAACGCCCAGGCCATGATGGAGACCTTCCGCACCTATACCTATCTGGACTACAACCGGCGGCTCAACGTGGTCACCTCCACCCAGGTGCCCTTCCACTGCCGCCGCACCATCGCCCGGGCCCTGGGCCTGCCCAAGAACATGGTGCGGGTGGTGAAGCCCCGCATCGGCGGCGGCTTCGGCGCCAAGCAGACCCTGGTCAGCGAGCTCTTCCCCGCCCTGGTCACCCTGCGCACCGGCAAGCCCGCCAAGATCGTCTACACCCGGAAGGAGTCCTTCCAGGCCTCCAACAGCCGTCACCAGATGCGGGTCCACGTGAAGGTGGGCGCCATGAAGGACGGCACCATCAAGGCGGTGGACATGCACGCCCTGTCCAACGCCGGCGCCTACGGCGAGTACGCCTCCACCACCATCGGTCTGGTAGGCCACAAGAGCATCCCCCTCTACGCCCGGCAGGCCGCCTTCCGCTTCTCCTGGGACGTGGTGTACACCAACACCATGGCCGCCGGCGCCTTCCGCGGCTACGGCGCCACCCAGGGCTGCTTTGCCATGGAGTCCGCCATGAACGAGCTGGCCGAGAAGCTGAACATGGACCCCGCCCAGCTGCGTCTCATGAACCTGCCCCACGTGGGCGAGCACATGGCCGCCTACTACAACGAGCCCCTCACCAGCTGCAAGCTGCCCCAGTGCATTGAGCGGGGCATGGAGATGATCGGCTGGAAGGAGAAATACCCCTGCGTCAAGGTGGACGACCACCGGGTCCGGGGCGTGGGCATGGCGGTGACCATGCAGGGCTCCGGCATCTCCGCCATCGACACCGCGTCGGTGACCATCAAGCTCAACGACGACGGCTACTACACCCTGATGATCGGCGCCACCGACATGGGCACCGGCTGCGACACCATCCTGGCCCAGATGGCCGCCGAGATCCTCAACTGCCCCATGGAGCGCATCACCGTGGACGGAGTGGACACCGACCACTCCCCCTTCGATACCGGCTCCTACGCCTCCAGCACCACCTACGTCACCGGCGCGGCGGTGGTGAAGGCCTGCACCGAGCTGAACGAGAAGATCGCCGCCGAGGGCGCCCGCCGCCTGAACATCCACCCCGAGCGGGCGGAGTTTGACGGCGACAAGGTGTACGACCGCACCAATCCCGAGACCTCCATCACCCTGGACAAGCTGGCCCAGGACCTGGTGGTGGGCGAGGGCACCCAGTGGCTCACCGCCAGCGCCAGCCATTGCAGCCCCACCTCTCCCCCGCCCTTCATGGCGGGCTTTGCCGAGGTGGAGGTGGACCTGGAGACCGGCGAGACCAAGGTCGTGGACTACGTGGGCGTGGTGGACTGCGGTACCGTCATCAACAAGAACCTGGCCCGGGTCCAGGCCGAGGGCGGCATCGCCCAGGGCATCGGCATGGCTCTGCTGGAGGACGTGAACTACGATCCCAAGGGCCAGATGGTCAACTCCACCTTCATGACCTACAAGATTCCCAGCCGCACCGACCTGCCCGAGATCCGGGTGGACTTCGAGGAGAGCTACGAGCCCAACGGCCCCTTCGGCGCCAAGTCCATCGGCGAGGTGGTCATCAATACCCCCTCCCCCGCCATCGCCCACGCGGTGTACAACGCCACCGGCGTGCGGGTACGCTCTCTGCCCATCACCGCCGAGAAGATCCTCATGGGCCGGGAAGTGTAAATTCCCCTCTGTATTATTTCAAGCTATAATACGTTTTGTAACAGGCGCGCTGTCCCCACCGGACGGCGCGCCTTTTTGCTTCGCATATTTCACGGCTTATCCCCATAGTTATGTAGAGAAAACGCCGGCTTAACATGGCCGAAGGAGGAATTGCCAGTGGAACAACGCAAGCTCTATGAGGATATCGCCCTGCGAACCGAGGGAGATATCTATATCGGCGTGGTGGGGCCGGTGCGGACTGGAAAATCCACGTTCATCAAGCGGTTCATGGAGACCATGGTCATCCCGGGCATCGAGAACGTCTACCGCCGGGAGCGGGCCAAGGATGAGCTGCCCCAGAGCGGCTCGGGCCGCACCATCATGACCGCCGAGCCCAAATTCGTCCCCGAGGAGGCGGTGGAGGTCACCATGGACAGCGGTGCCTCCTTCAAGGTGCGGCTCATCGACTGCGTGGGCTACCTGGTGCCCGGCGCGGTAGGCTCCCTGGAGGACGACACCCCCCGGATGGTGACCACCCCCTGGTTCTCCGAGCCCATCCCCATGACCGAGGCCGCCGAGATCGGCACCCGGAAGGTCATTGCCGAGCACTCTACCATCGGCATCGTGGTCACCACCGACGGCACCATCACCGACATCCCCCGGGAGGACTACCTGGAGGCGGAGGAGCGGGTCATCAGCGAGCTGAAAGAGCTGGGCAAACCCTTCCTGGTGGTGCTCAACTCCGCCCAGCCCCGGTCCGAGCGGGCCCAGGCCATCCGGGCAGACATCGCCAGCCGGTACGACGTGACGTGTATGTGCGTCAACTGCCTGGAGCTGGAGGAGGACGCGGTCACCGACATCATCAAGGGTGTCCTGTACGAGTTCCCGGTGAAGGAGCTGGACCTCTTCCTCCCCCCCTGGGTGGACGCCCTGCCCTGGGACCACCCCATCAAAAACGGCCTGTACGCCGCCATCCGGGAGAGCGCCAAGGGCATGCGGCGCATCCGGGACGTGGAGGGGGCCGTAGGGGCCATGGGGGCCTGCGACACGGTGAGCGCGGCCCGGATCACCTCCATGAACCTAGGCACCGGCCTGGCCGCCGCCGACCTGGAGCTGCCCCGCAGCCTCTTTTACGACACCCTGTCCCAGCAGTCGGGCTTCACCATCCACGACGACGGTGACCTGCTGGAGCTTTTGAGCCGCCTGTCCAAGATCAAGACCGAGTACGACAAGGTGGCTGGGGCCCTGGAGGAGGTCAAGGCCACCGGCTACGGCATCGTGGTGCCCGGCACCGACGAGCTGGTGCTGGAGGAGCCGGAGATTGTCCGCCAGGGCGGCCGGTACGGGGTGCGTCTCAAGGCCTCCGCCCCCTCCATCCACATGATTCGGGCCGACATCGAGACGGAGGTCTCCCCTATCGTGGGCAACGAAAAGCAGAGCGAGGAGATGGTCCATTTCCTGCTCCAGGAATTTGAGGGGGACACCAAAGCCATCTGGCAGTCCAACATTTTTGGCAAGTCCTTTCATGAACTGGTCAGCGAGGATCTCAACGGCAAGCTCAAGCGCATGCCGGAGGATGCCCGGGCCAAATTGCAGGAGACCCTCCAGCGGATCATCAACGAGGGCTCCGGCGGACTGATCTGCATCATCTTATAAAGAAAAGGCGCGCTGCGATATGCAGCGCGCCTTTTGTACGCGGTAAGCGAACTTACAGCTTGTTGACAAAGTCCATGGGGACGTAGGTCACGCCGTCACGGACATAGGCGTAGGTGCTCAGCTCCACATCGTTGCCGTTGGCATCGGTGCAGGCATAGCCCTTGGGATAGAAGAACGCGGGATCGTCGTTGGGGGTAAAGGTATAGCTGGTAGCGCCCTTGGCGACGGTGATGCTGCCGCTGTCCCAGGACACGCTGTAGCCCTTGTACTCGGCGATCTGACGCAGAGGCACGTCAGCCACGAAGGTCTTCAGGGTGCGGCCGGCGGCCCGGCCGGTGTTGAACATCATGGTGGTCAGCAGGTTGGCGTACAGGTTGTCGGTCAGACCCATCTCCCGCTCGGCCATCTGGATGCCCAGCTCGGTGACGTAGGCGTCGCCGGCGGCGCGGCTCTCAGCGTACTTGGCCTGCATGGTCTTGGAGGCGTCCATCATCTCATCGTACATGATGTGCTCCTGCAGATCCCAGAAATCCATAACGCCCTTGCTGTAGAGGGAGCGGTTCTGCTCGGCCAGGGTGCAGACGCGCTTGAACATCCAGAACGCGCCGCTGGGATCATAGACCTCGCCGTCCACCTTGTAGGCGGGAGCGGTGTCGTTGATGCCGGAGAAGTGGGGGACGAACACGGAGTGCTGGGCGTTGCCCAGGCAGATCCAGTCGATGGCGGCACACTCAGCGGGCCACTCGGGGAAGGTCTGGAGCACATGGATCTGGGAGGAGCGCTCGGTGCCGATGACGCGGTTGTTCTCCTGGCCGGGCAGGGTCACGTCCAGAGGAGTGCCCTCCAGCCGGTTGCGGTAGACGTCCATGACGGTCAGGACGCTGACCTTCTCATCGGGGGTGTAGAACAGGGGGTAGAACTCGCCGCTCTTGTAGTCGCCGGCCTTGGAGGGGGCCAGGATGGTCATGCCGGCCCAGTTGCGCATGGCGTTGTAGTCCTCGCGGGTGTTGTTGCAGACGGACTTGGCCAGGTGATACTTCTCACCCTCCTTGACCGCCAGACCCAGCTTGTCGATGGTCTCAAACAGGCCGTCGGAGTAGTAGTAGCCGTCCTCGGGGGTGGCCTTGGGGTCCACCAGCCCGATCATGTTGTGGTTGCCGAACACGGCGACCTGGTCGTCGGGCATCTTCATGGCGCAGTAGTGATGGCCGCTGTAGATCTCCACGATCCAGGCTTCCTTCTGGTCGGTGATCATGACGGTGTTGCCCTCTTCGGAGCCGTAGTCGTCCACGTAGCCCAGCAGGACCTCAACGCCCTCACGGGCAGTCTTGGACACAGCGGCCACGGTGGCGGCCAGGATGGCCTCGCGCAGGCCGGGCTCCACGAAGGGATCCTCCGCCTCCCAGGCCTCGCAGGTGGAGGTGGAGACAGTGGCGGAGATGCTCACGCCGTACTCATTGGTGCAGGAACCGGGATACATGCCGTCGTCGCCCCGGGTGTAATCGGGCACGTAGTTGTACTTGTAGGTGGTAGCGGGCAGAGGGATCTTGAATCCGGTAGCCGTATCCTCGATGTAGCGGCCGGGCACATTCTCCACTCTGGGCTGAACAACGAACATCTTGTTGTAGGCGCCGTTGCTCTGGTCCTCGCTGCGGGCAATCATGTACGAGCCATCTGTGCTGACATCCTTACCGACGTACACGCCGGTACAGGCCAGGGCGCTGGTGCTCAGCAGCATCGTGCCGGCCAGCACCGCGGACAGAACGCGAAGGGACTTCTTCATAATTGTACACCTCTCCTTTTTTGATTCGGGTCCGGGGTCGCAGAAATAAGTTCCCTCCTTTCGTTCCGATGGTTCCGACAGATTCCGGTTGCTCCGGTAGCAATCAAATAGTTGCACAAATTCAACCATTTGTCAACACATATAATTGTAATAACATCTAATAAGTAGAAGAAGCGGGGCGTTCCGACTGTTTTTGTCGGAACACCCCGCGGTTTATTTGATCACTGCATGGATTCCACGATGGAGTCTGCCAGGGACTCCAGCTCGGCGGCCTTGTCGGCGTGGAGAGCGGAGGCGATGGACAGGCGGTCGTTGATGACCGTCATATTCTTCAGCTCCTCGTCCACAAACTTCTGCATCAGATCGCCGGACTTGGGCGCCCAGGAGCCGTTCTCCACGATGGCGAAGGTACGGTTCTGGAGGTTGAGGCCCTTCAGGTGCATGAGATAGTCGTGCATGACGGGATAGATCCCCAGGTTGTAAGTGACGCTGGCCAGCACAATGTGGCTCAGCCGGAAGGACTCGCTGACCAGGTAGGACACATGGGTGTTGGACACGTCGTACACATGCACGTTGGTGACGCCCTTCTCGCACAGCTTGGCGGCCAGGGCCTGGGCGGCGGCTTCGGTGTTGCCGTACATGGAGGCGTAGGCAATGAGCACGCCCTTCTCCTCCGGCTCGTAGCGGCTCCACTTGTCATACTTGTCGATGAAGTAGCCCAGATCCTTCCGCCACACGGGACCGTGGAGGGGGCAGATGTACTTGATCTGGTCCAGGATCGTGCCGGCCTTTTTCAGCAGCAGCTGGATGTGGGGGCCGTACTTGCCCACGATATTGGTGAGGTAGCGCCGGGCGTCGTCGATCCAGTCCCGGTCGAAGTTGACCTCATCGGCAAAGAGCTTGCCGTCCAGGGCGCCGAAGGTGCCAAAGGCGTCGGCGGAGAAGAGCGCGCCGTTGGTGGTGTCAAAGGTGACCATGGCCTCGGGCCAGTGGACCATGGGGGCGGCCACAAAGGTGACGTTGTGCTTGCCGAAGGAGAAGGTGTCCCCCTCCTTGACCTCGATGAGCTCATGGCCGTCGACCTGGAATCCGAACTGGCGCATGAAGAGGAAGGATTTCTCCGTGGAGATGACCTTCACGTCGGGCCAGCGCAGCAGGATCTCCTCGATGGAAGCGCCGTGATCGGGCTCCATGTGGTTGATAACCAGGTAGTCCAGGGGGCGCTCCCCCAGCAGATGCTCCACGTTCTCCAGCAGCTGGCGGCACACAGACCAGTCCACGGTGTCAAAGAGGACGGTCTTTTCGTCCAGCAGCAGGTAGGCGTTGTAGCTGACGCCACGGGGGATGGGATGGATATTTTCAAACAGGTGGAGCCGGTGGTCGTTGGCGCCGACCCAGTACAGGTTTTCCGTCACGTTGCGGACACAATACATGGTAGTCCCTCCTTCTATATGGTCGCGCCGATCGGCGCATTTGTGTCATTGACTGCGTTTTCCGGCACAGCCGGTATGGGCGCTCAGGCCTCGATGAACATCTCCTTGCCCTCGGCGCACTCGGGGCACACCCAATCCTCAGGCAGAGTCTCGAACAGGGTGCCGGGAGCCACCTCGGCGTCGGGATCGCCCAGCTCGGGCACATACTCGTAGCCGCAGCCGCCGCACACATAACGCTTGCCGATGGGCTCGGGCTTGGGGGGCGCGGGGCGCTTCATCTTCACCATGGGGGGCGCGGGCTGCTTCTCGCCGGTATCCAGCGCGGCGGCCAGCAGAGGCAGGATCTCGTTGACGTCGCCCACGATGCCGTAGTCGCAGTTCTTGAAGATGGGGGCGTTGCCGTTCTTGTTGATGGCCACGATGGTGGAGGCATCCTTGATGCCCTTCAGGTGCTGGATGGCGCCCGAGATGCCGCAGGCGATGTACAGGTTGCCCTTGAACTTCTGGCCGGACATACCCACATACCGGTCCAGGGGCACATACTTCAGCGTCTCAGCCACCGGGCGGGAGGAGCCCACGGCGGCGCCGGCTGCCTTAGCCAGATTCTCAATGAGCTTCATGTTCTTCTTGTCCCCGATGCCCTGACCGGCGGAAACCACACGCTCGGCCTGGCTGATGGGGGTGTCCATGGGGATACCCACGGTGAAGTCGTGGCCGTCCTTCTTCAGGTGCTCCACCAGAGCGTTGACCTGATCGTCGGCGCTTCCCTCCTTCAGCAGGATGCGCTTGCGCACGCCGGTAACGGGGGCGGGCTTCTTGGGCCGGCTGGAGGAGCCGCTCTCGCTCTTTGGGGGCTTGCCCATGATAGCGGAGGAGATAACCACTCGCTGGATCTCGTTGGTGCCCTCGTAGATGGTGGTGATCTTGGCGTCCCGGTACATCCGCTCCACATCCATGCCCTTGAGGAAGCCGGTGCCGCCGAAGATCTGAACCGCGTCGTTGGTGACCTCCAGGGCGATGTCGGAGGCGTACATCTTGGCCATGGCCGACTCGGTGCCGTAGGGCTCGTGGTGCTCCTTCAGGTCGGCAGCGGAGTAGACCAGCAGCCGGGCACAGCGGAGCTTGGTGGCCATGTCGGCCAGCTTGAAGCCGATGGACTGGTTGAAGCCGATGGGCTTGCCGAACTGGACCCGCTCCTTGGCGTACTCCACGGCGGCCTCATAGGCCCCCTGGGCAATGCCCAGCGCCTGAGCCGCGATGCCGATGCGGCCGCCGTCCAGGGTGGACATGGCGATCTTAAAGCCCTGGCCCTCCTTGCCCAGCAGGTTTTCCTTGGGCACCTTCACGTCGTTGAAGATGAGCTCGGCGGTGGAGGAGGAACGAATGCCCATCTTGTCGTAGTGGTCGCCGAAGGTGAAGCCCTCCCAACCCTTCTCCACGATGAAGGCGGAGATGCCCCGGGTGCCGATGTCGGGGGTGGTCACCGCAAAGACCACATAGGTGTCCGCCTTGGGGGCGTTGGTGATGAATATCTTGCCGCCGTTGAGGAGCCAGTGGTCCCCCTTGTCCACGGCGGTGGTCTCAGTGCCGCCGGCGTCGGAACCGGCGTTTGGCTCGGTGAGGCCGAAAGCGCCAATCTTCTCGCCGCGGGTCAGAGGCACCAGGTACTTCTGCTTCTGCTCCTCGGTGCCGTAGGCGAAGATGGGCCAGGAGCCCAGGGACACGTGGGCCGACAGGATGACGCCGGTGCCGCCGTCTACCCGGGACAGCTCCTCCACCGCAATGGCATAGCTCAGGGCGTCCAGCCCGGCGCCGCCGTACTCCTTGGGATAGGGGATGCCCATGAGCCCCATCTCCCCCAGCTTCTTGATAGCCTCGTCGGGAAAGAGATTCTCCTTGTCCATCAGGAAGGCCTGGGGTTTGACTTCCGCTTCCGCAAATGCCCGGATCTTGGCCCGCAGGGCCTCGTGTTGCTCCGTGGTCTTGAACAGCATGGTGTCGTCCTCCTTGTCTGTATTTAAAATCAATAATGAGAATCATTATTTTGTAAGACCATCCTAACACAGTGAAGTACACTATGTCAATAGGAATTATGGCATTTTAACAAAATATTTCCCATATGAAAACCAGGAATTAGAAGAACAGACAGCGCGTCCCACACAAAGTGAGGCGCGCTGTCTGTTCATTGGGCGCAATATTGTTCTTTGAGCACCGCCATCAGGGCCTGAATGCGGCTGTCCTTGATGGAATAGGTGACGAACTGGCCGTGCTTTTCCGCCTGGACCAGTCCCCCGTCCTTCAGCTTGTGCAGGTGCTGGGACAGGGCGGGGCCGGTGATGTTGGGCACGCTCTCCCCCAGTTCCCCCACCGTCCTAGGCCCGTCCAGCAGGGCGCACAGGATGAGCAGCCGGTTCTCATTGGCCATCTGGGCCATCAGTTCGGCGATGGTTTTGGCCTTTTCCCGCAGTTGTTCGTCCATAATCCTTACCTCCGGCAGCCGGAGCAGGAGGCGCAGCCCTCCGCCGGGGCCTTGCCCGAGCGCAGGGTGCAGATCAGCTGGGTCATGGTGCCCATGGGGCAGAACACGCACCAGGTCCGGGGCTTGAAGAGCACCATGACGATGAGACCGATAAGGGTGGATGTGAGCATGATGGAGTAGAATCCGAAGGCGAACTGGGCCACCCAGGGGGCAAAGAGGGTGCCATGATAGGCCCAGTGCCAGGGCACTTTGAAGGTCCAGAACAGCTTGACGAACTCCCCGATGTCACGGGCTCCCGCCCCCACCAGGTAGGTGGTGAAGAGCATCTGGAAGAACATGATGAAGAAAAAGATGAGGAAGCCGTAGCGGAACACCTTGGAGCGCATCCACCGGGGGGTGGGCCTGTTGCGGGACAGCTTCAGCCGCCCGCCCAGCAGGGACAGGAACTGGCCCCGGTCACAGTAGCGGTTACAGTACAGCTTGCTGCCGCCGAAGATGGCAATGAGCAGGGGCAGACAGAAGAAGATCATGCCCAGCCAGGCAAAGAGAATGTTGAAGAACCCCAGCCCCAGATAGATGGGGGTGACGATCCACAGATAGTCGTACCAGTGCTTCTTCCTGTTCATACCTCCACCTCCCGGTTCATGAGCTCAATGGTGCCCGCCGGGCACTCCTTGGCACACTTGCCGCAGCCCACGCACTTCTCCCGGTCCACCCGGGCGACCACGCCCCGCCAGACCGAGATGGCCGATAGGGGGCATACCTTGACACAGCAACCGCAGGCCACGCAGTGCTTCCCGACGGCGGCATAACGCTTGGACGCCATATCTTGTCCTCCCATTAGTTAAGCATTTAAGCAATTTCTAATATAACAGATAACCGAAAGAAATGCAAGGGAAAAAAAGAGGGCCTGCCGCAAGTTGCGGCAGGCCCTCTCTGCTTAGCGTTTTCTGGGAATGAGCAGCAGCTGACCGTCGGGCAGCTCCTCCTCCTCCAGGGCGTTGGCCTGCATCACGTCCCGGCCGGTGGTGCCGTAGGCCTTGGCGATGTCCCACAGCCGCTCCCCGCCGGTGATCATCCGCAGCACGATGGAGGGCTGGCCGGTGTGGTCGATGGGGCAATTCTCATCAAAGGTGACGGCACTGACGGCGGCGGCCTTGCTTCCCGTGAGGGCCAGCCAGCCGAAACGCACCGGAAACCGGACCTCCACCCCGCCGGCGGTGGGAGCGGCGTATACCGGCGCGGTGCAGGTGCACCGGCAGGAGCACCGGACCCCCTCAGGCAGCTCCACCGGGCAGGACACCGGCAGGGTGCGGGTGACCGACGTGGTCTCCCCGTCCTCGGTGCGGCAGAGCAGATGTACGTTGACCTGGGCGGTGAGGGAGACCCGCTCCCCCTCCCGGTTCTGGGCGGTGTCCCCCATGGTCACATAGGCGTCCAGCACATCCTGGGGCACCATGCCGGTCTCCAGCAGTTCCCGGACAGCCACCTCCCGCTCCCCCCGGTCGGCCACCCGGCTGAGGGCCAGGGGGCGGACCTGGGCGTTCAAGTCGTAGAGGGTGGAGTACACATCGGTGAGCAGGGTCATGCTCCGCTCCTCCCGCACCACCGCCTGGGCCAGCAGGCCCATGGTCACGCTGATGGTGCGGCCGTCCCCATCGTCCAGTTCACAGCTCAGGTCTGTAAGGACCAGCCCCACCTGACACATGGCCTCTTCCCCGGCGCCGCTCACCTCCATCAACTGGGAGATGGGCAGCTCGAACTCCCCGGTGCTCAGGCCTCCGTCGGCACAGCGATAGAGCACCTGGAGCCGGGCGGAGCCCTTGAAGATCAGCTTGCTGCCAATGACCTTGGCCTCCCCGCACTCCAGCGCCACCCGCCACTTCAGCAGGGCTTCGGCCTCGGGACGGCTCCCCGGCAAGGTAAGCTCGTCGCTGAATGGAAAGGGCTTTTCCTGTACACATACGGTGACGCAGGTCTGACAGGGTTCGCTGAGCTGCTCCACCCCCGCCTGCTCCGGCTCCAGCACCGAGGCGCAGGCGCAGTCGGTCACCGGGGTAAAGACCTGGACGTCCACCACCAGGTCGGCCCGCACCAGCACCTTCCGGGGATTGACCAGCCGGGCGTCCGCCCCCCGCAGCCGGGGCTCGGCCACCACCTTGCAGCCGGGGTTGATGCCGGCGGCGTCGGCGGTGCAGGTAAAGGGCAGATCCACCTCCAGCCGCCGCAGGCCCACCTCCCCGTCGGGCTGGCACAGCAGCAGGGCATGGATGGTGCCGGACAGCTCCACCCGGCCCTCCATGGCCTCCTTCCGGTGGAGGCACACCACCCCTTCCGTGTCACAGACGCCCAGCAGATCGGGGCAGGCGTCGGGCACGATGCTCTCCATGGTCTCTTCCTGGGCCACGGCGGTATCCAGCACCGCGGTAAACCCGTCCAGCGCCGTCCGTTCCAATTCCAGTTCCATAGCGTTCCACTCCTTGTACGGGCCATTGCCCAGACTGATTGCTGCTAGGGCAATATATGTACAAGGCGCCTCCCCTATGACCGGATTCAGGTCTCCGGGCCGGTTTTTTTGATGCCGAACACCAGCCTCAGCAGGCCGCTGAGGGCTTTGGGGGACTTCACTACCACGATCTTCATTCCTTATGCCTCCCTGTCAAGCCAATATCGTTTGAGCCAGCCAAAGCCCCGGCGGCCCAGCCAGGCCCCGGCCACAAAGACCGCCAGGGTGCCCGGGCGGAACAGCAGCACCGCGCCCGCGCCGCACAGCGCCGCCGCAGCCAGCGCCTTTTTGCCATCCAGCGTCAAAACAGCCGCCTCCCTTCACTGGTTCTGTCCCAGTATACGCGCAGGGCGGCGGTTGTGTTCTTGGGCCCGGGCAGCAAAAAAGGGGCGGCCTCTGCCGCCCCTTTCGGGTCTTGTTCCGTTATTCCCGCTGACTACGGATCACCAGCACAGCCCCCTGCTCCACCGTGATCTCCATCACCGGGGCGGCGGGCTCGTTGCTGACGGTCAGGGTATCCCCCCGGGTGATGTCCGCCCCCTCCAGAGGGTACTTGACGCCCCGCAAGGTAACGCCCTTTACGGTCTTGTCCAGGGGGATGATGGACAGATAGTGGTAGTGGGGTGCGTCTTCCAGCGTAAGGGTGCCGTTCTCCAGAAAACGCACCTCGTTGTCGCTGTCGGCCATGACGGCATTGCCGCCCCGCCGGGCGATCCACTCCAGCAGCACCAGGTTGGAGGCGGTGTGGTCCAGCCGCCCGCCGGTGCAGCCGCACAGCAGCAGCTCCCGGCAGCCCTGCTCCAAAGCCCAGTGGGCCGCCGCCTGGAGATCGGTAAAGTCCTTCTCCACCGGCAGGGTGGTACAGGGCACGTCCCCGGCGGGACGTCCGCCGGAGTCCCAGTCTCCGATCAGGTAATCCGGTTTCAGCCCGGCAGACAGGGCCGCGTTCAGCCCTCCGTCGGCGCAGATCACTGTCCAGTCATTCTCCCCCAGATGATCCCTCAGAAAAGCCAGGTCGGCGCAGGGGGCTGCGCCGACGATGAGGGCATATTGGCTTACTTTCTCTGCCATTCCGGCACTTCCTTTGCCTGCTGGTACAGCCGCACATAGCTGGCGTGGCGGCTGGCCGGGATCTCCCCCGCCTTTACCGCCGCAAGGACTGCACAGCCTTTTTCCTTTACATGAGCGCACCCGGTGAACCGGCACTGGTCCAGATAGGGGGCGAACTCCCGGAAGGTGTATTGCAGCTCCTCCGGCCGCCGCAGCTCCATCTCCTCCGTGTCAAAGGAGGAGAAGCCGGGGGTGTCGGCCACAATGGCGCCGCTGTCCAGCCGGAACAGCTCCACATGGCGGGTAGTGTGGCGGCCGCGGCCCAGCTTGTCGGACACCTCCCCCACCCGGATATGAAAGTCGGGCTGGAGGGCGTTGAGGATGGAGGACTTGCCTACGCCGGAGTTGCCTGTGAAGGCTGATACCTTTCCAGCAATGGCAGCGGCCAGCTGGTCGATGCCCTCCCCGGTCTCGGCGCTCACCCGCAGGGTGGTGAACCCCGCCTTGGTGTAGGTGTCGTACAGGCTGTCCGCTCCGTCCAGGTCGCACTTGTTGAGGACGATGATGCTCTCGCAGTCCCGCCCCTCGGCGATGGAAACCACCCGGTCGATGAGGAAGGGGTCGGTGACCGGGATAGCGCCGGAGGCCACCACCACCAGCTGGTCGATGTTGGCTACCGCAGGCCGCTGAAATTCATTTTTCCGGGGCAGAATGGCGTCCAGGATGCCGCTCTCCCCCTCCAGGCGGGTAAACTCCACCCGGTCCCCCACCAGAGGGCTCACCTTCTGGTGGCGGAATTTGCCGCGGCCCCGACAGGCGGTAAGCCTGCCGGAGCCGTCATCCACGTAATAGAAGCCGCTGAGGGCTTTTAAAATGATTCCTTCCATATCAGCCAAAGTCACGGGTCTCGGTTTTGTTCAGCTGGCCGTCAAAGTAGACGCTGATCTCCTGGGTGCCGCTGCCCTTCAGGGTGACCACCACCAGCTGCTGGACGGTCTCCAGGGTCTTGTCATACTGAGTCTGACCGTCCACCTGTACCGTCACCTGTACCATGTCCCGGTCTCGGGGCAGATCAATGTTGTAGCTGATGGCGTTAAACTGGCCGCCGGGGGTAGGCTCGGTGGAGGTATCGGGCTGATTCGGGGTGGGTTCGGTGGAGGGCTCGGTGGAGGGCTCGGGACCTTTGCTCACCTTGAAGGAGATGGTCTGGCCCTTCTCCACCTGGGTCTTGTTGTCAATGCTCTGCCAGCAGACATAGCCCGCCGGCACAGAGGCGTCGTACACTTCTTCCATGGAGGATACCACCAGGCCCATGCCCTCTGCGGCGTCCTTGGCCTGCTGGGCGGTCATATTGACAAAGTCAATGACTGTTACAGGGTCCGACTCCGGACCGGAGCTCACCACCAGGGTGACTTTCTCCACATCCTTCAGGTCGGTGTGGGCCTCGGGATCGGTGGAGATGACGTACTCCTTGGTTACATCCTCGGAGGCCTCCTCCTTGATCTCTAGGTTGCCCTTCTCCTCGCTGAAGCCCAACTCCTCCAGCTGGGCAATGGCGATGCGCTTATCTTTGTTCACCAGGTTGGGCATGGTGCCGGTCTCCTCTTCCGCACCGCTGCCGTCGCTGAGGGTGACGGTGATGATGGCACCGGACTGGGCGTTGCGGCCGCTCTCCGGGTCCTGAGACACGATCTGTCCCTCGGGCAGGTCGCTCTCTGTGGTACCGCCTACCACGATTTGGAAGCTACCCTTGACCACGTCGGCATTCTCCTTGGCCTCCTCCACGGTCATGCCATACAGGCGAGGCACGTTGAAGTCGCCGCTGTTGCCGGTGATGCCGCCGAAGAAGGAGATCCACAGAAACACGCCCATACCCACCAGGAAGAGTGCCACGGCGGCGATGGCCAGGTAGATGGGCAGGCGGCTGCCGTTGCCCCGGGGCGCATCGTAATCGTCGTAGTCGTCATCGTCGTACCGGCGCTTGCGGTTCTTGGGCCGGGTATCCTCCTCCCGCCGGACGGGCCGGGGACGGGTCCAGGTGTCCTCCTCCTCGTAGCGGTCGGCGTGAGCGGGCTGGGCACGTACGTTGCTGGGGGTGTTGGCGCCCAGCACCTGGGTGGGCTCATCCCCCTCGGTGACCAGCAGGTCCGCCGGGGTGTAGTCAAAGTTAATGGAGGGATTCTTGCGGAACTCCTCCAGGTCGGCCAGCATGGCGTCGGCGGAGATGTACCGCTGGTTGACGTCGGAGGCCATGGCCTTCATGGTGATGGCCTCCAGGGCCTCGGGGATCTCCGGGTCGATCTCCCTGGGAGACAGGGGGATGGAATTGATGTGCTGGATGGCCACCGCCACCGGGGAATCCCCCTCGTAGGGCAGGCGGCCGGTGATCATCTCATAGAGCACCACACCGGCAGAGTAGATGTCGCTGCGGGCGTCGATGTGGCTGCCTCTGGCCTGCTCGGGCGAGATATAGTGGACCGAGCCCAGGGCCTCCTGGGTCAGGGTGGCCTGGGCCGAGGAGGTGAGCCGGGCAATGCCGAAGTCGGCCACCTTCAGGGAGCCGTCCCGCAGCACCATCACGTTGTGGGGCTTGATGTCCCGGTGGATGATGCCCCGGCTGTGGGCGTGGGACAGGGCCTTCATGATCTGGGTGATGAAATGGAGGGCCTCCCGCCAGGCCAGCTTGCCCCCCTTCTTCTGCATGTACTGCTTGAGGGTAATACCGTCCAGCAGCTCCATCACGATATAGTCCAGCTCCGGCGTGTGAGACACGTCGTACACCGCCATGATATTGGGGTGAGACAGCATGGCAACAGCCTGGGACTCGTCGTGGAAGCGGCGGCGGAACTCGGCGTCGGTAGCCAGCTCCTCCTTCAGGATCTTGATGGCCACCAGACGGTTGAGGCGGTGGTCACGGCCCTTGTACACCACGGCCATGCCGCCGATGCCGATGCGCTCCAGGATTTCATATCGGTTGTCGAGTAATTTCCCTATGTACTGATCCATAGTTCATTACCCCCTTTTCAAAGGATCTGGAAGAGGACCGCCGTCACGTTGTCGGGCGCGCCTCTTGAGATGGTGATGTTGAGCAGCCGCTGGCAGCAGTCTGCGGGGTCTCCTCCGTGGATGACCTCATAGAGCAGCTCCTGGTCGGAGAGGATGTTGCTCAGTCCGTCGGAGCAAAGCAGCAGGTAGTCTCCGCTGACCAGCTCCCGTTCGTACAGGTCGGCCCGGATGCGCTCCTCCGCGCCCAGGGCCCGGGTAATCAGGTTCTTCCGGGGATGGGTGCGGGCCTCCTCCGGGGTGATGTCTCCCCGGGCTACCATGTCCTCCACCACGGAGTGGTCCCGGGTGAGCCGAGTGATGCCCTCCTCGTTGATGTGGTAGGCCCGGCTGTCGCCGATGTTCAGCAGGTAGGCGGTGTTCTCCACCAGCAGGACGGCCACCATGGTGGTACCCATGCCGAAGCAGTCGGGATCGGAACAGGCCCGGCGGTACACCGCGCTGTTGGCCTCCTCCGCCGCTTTCGCCAGCACCGCCGGCGGCGGGGTGTCCGGGTCGCCCTGGGCGTGCTGGAGGGTATCCACAAAGGTCTCCACCGCGATCAGGCTGGCAATGTTGCCCGCCTTGGCGCCTCCCATGCCGTCGCACACCACGCCGACGGCCAGGTGCTCCGAGGGTACGTCTACGTAATAACCATCCTGATTCTGAGTTCGGACCACACCTTTGTCGGTGATGCCCCACGCATTGATCATAGTTGAATCAGCCTCTTTTCCAGCCGGCCGGCCCCGCTGCCAAGGCCTCCGGCAAAACAATGGAACGGGCGCGCCTGGCGCGCCGCAGCAGCGTCAATCGGTATGCAGCATAGCCTTCCTGCGCAGCTGCCCGCAGGAAGCGTCGATATCTCCCCCCAGCTTGCGCCGCACCGTGGCGGTGATGCCGTGAGACTCCAGCCGCTTCTGGAACTGGGCCACCCGGCGGCTGGGCTTCAGCGGACTTTCCGCCACATGGTTCAGGGGGATCAGATTCACATGGCCGGGGGTGCCCTTCAGGTGACTGGCCAGCAGGTCGGCCTGCCAGTCGGAGTCGTTCACCCCGTCCACCATGGCGTACTCGTAGGAGATCCGCCGCCCGGTCTTTTCAAAATACCGGCGGCAGGTGTCGAAGAGCTTCTCCACGCCCACACTCTTGTTCACCGGCATCAGCTTGCTGCGGGTCTCATCATCGGGGGCATGGAGGGATACCGATAGGGTTAATTGTAACTGATACTCGGCCAGTTTGTCAATTTTTTCGACCAGACCGCAGGTGGACAGCGAGATGTGGCGCATGCCGATGTTGAGCCCGTCTGGGCTGTTCACCAGGGACAGGAAGCGCAGCACCGTGTCGAAATTGTCCAGCGGCTCGCCGATACCCATAAGCACAATGTTGCTGATGGTGTGGCCGGAATCAATCTGGGTAAAGAGCACCTGGTCCAGCATTTCAGCGGGTGTCAAGTCTCTCACCTTGCCGCCCAGAGTGGAGGCGCAGAAGGCGCACCCCATGCGGCAGCCCACCTGGGAGGAGATACACACAGTATTCCCATGATGGTAGCGCATCAAAACGGTTTCGATGCAGTTTCCGTCGGAAAGCCGCCATAAGTATTTGATGGTGCCGTCCAGGGCGGACACCTGCTTGCGCTCCACCTCCGGCGGGCACAGCAGGCACTCGGCCTTCAGCTTCTCCCGTAAAACCTTGGACAGGTTGGTCATCTCATCGAAGGAGCGCACCCCTCGGTGGAGCCACTGAAAGACCTGCTTGGCCCGGAAGGCGGGCTCCCCCAGTTCCTTCAAATAGGCGGTCATCTCCGCCAGATCCATGGATTTGATGTCGGTCATATCATTCTCCCCTGCCGGGCTTCTCCGGCGGTATCAGTCCGTATTTTCTATGGAGGAACGCGATCATCTCCTCCGCTGTGGCCTTCTGGGCCGGAGGCGTAGACTTCACAGGGCGGCCGTAGGGAGCCGGTCCCGGCTCCAGCGGATACTGGGCCCGGAAGGACCCCGTCTGGACCCACACCTGAGCAAAGCACCAGCCGTGGTCCTGCTCGTACTCCAGATTTTCGGGCAGTTCCTGGATCAGCTCCTGAAAGTCCGGAACCTCCAGCAGCTTGGGATGGTATGCGCTTTCCCGCCACAGCTCCAGGCCCAGGGCCGGAAATTCATAGGTACAGGCCAGCTCATGGTCCTCACAGTCGCACCCATAGCCGGTCTCTTTGGCCAGAGCCGGGATCAGGTCCTCGGCGTGGGTGCGGGTCAGATCCAGGCCGTGGTACAGGACCTTGAGATCCTCGCTCCGGTCCAGGCCGATGCGGCTCAGTTTTCCGTCCTCATACTCCAGCTGGAAGGTCACGGGATCCCCGTACCCGCCGAAGCGATGCCACACCTCCACGGCCTGGCCCTCCGCCTCATGCAGCTTTTGCAGGGCCTCTTCCGCCTCCGCCTGGCTCATACCCAGGGTGAAGGGACCCATGCCCTCGTTGGGCCGGACCTCGTACACCCCGCGCATCCGCCGCAGCTTGGCGAAGAAAAAGCCGTCGGTGCCGTGGCGGTGGGGCCAGCAGGTCACCATGCCCTCACGGGCCCCCTCAAAGTCGCCGGGCACCTGGAAGCCCTCTAATGTAAAGTCTTTATGCTTGTCTAAAAACGCCCGCACCACGTCCTCATTCTCCCGCTCCAGCAGGGTGCAGGTGGCGTAGAGCAGCACGCCCCCCGGCCGGACGTAGCGGCACACGTTGTCCAGAATGGCCTTCTGGACCCGGGGCAGCCCCTCCAGGGGCTTGGGGTCCTTGTAGCGGATGTCGGGCTTTTTGCGGATGATGCCCAGCCCGGAGCAGGGTACGTCGGCCAGCACCAGGTCAAATCCGTCAAGGAATTCTTCTTTATATTCCCTGCCGTCCAGCACTTCGGCGGTGATGCAGTCCAGGCCCAGCCGCTTGGCCCCCGCCTGGATCAGGTCCATCTTATGTGGGTGGATGTCGCAGGAGACCACCTTGCCCTGACCCCACATGGCAATGGCGGCGGCAAAGGACTTACCGCCGGGGGCGGCGCAGGCGTCCAGCACGTCCATGCCCTCTCTGGGGTCGGCGGCCAGCACCGCCAGCTTGGCGGCGGCATCCTGGATGTAAAAGAGGCCCTCCCGGAAGGCGGTCAGCTCCTCCAGGCTGCCGGTGTGGGTCAGCAGCAGGCAGTTGGGCAGCCAGGGGTGGGGCTGCACCTCCACCCCCTCCGCCTGGAGGGAATCGGTCACTTCCTCCACCGTGGCCTTGGTGGTGTTCACCTGGGCGCAGGTGGGGGGCTCCCCGTTGTTGGCCGCCATGAGGGCGGCGGCCTCCTCCCTGCCCAGCCGGCGGGTGAACAGGTCGGCCAGCCACTGGGGGTGGCTGTACCGCACCGCCGGATCGGCGGGAGGCTCCAGACTGTCCTTCTGCCGGGCCAAGGAGCGGAGCACGCCGTTGACCAGACCGGCGGACCGGGGGTTTTTGGAGCCCTTCCGGGCCAAATCCACCGCCTCGCTGACGGCGGCGTGGTCGGGTACTCTGTCAAGGAATAACACTTGATAGGCCCCAAGCCGCAAGGAGTTGCAGACGGCAGGCTCCATCTTCTCCAGGCGTACCGTGGACAGCTTGCCCAGGTAGTGGTCCAGCAGCAGCTGGTTCTGAAGTACGCCGAAGCACAGCCGGGTGGCCAGAGCGGCGTCCCGGCTGTCCAGCCCAGCGGTTTTCAAGGTTTTTTTCAAAAAGCCATCCGACCAGGCGCCCTGCTTTTCGCAGGCCACCAGGGCCCGGAGGGCCACTTCTCTGGCAGTCATATCAATCCCTCCGGCGGCTGTTGAAGGCCAGGATATAGCGCAGCAGATGGGCAATGGACACCAGCAGGGCGGCCACGTAGGTCATGGCCGCAGCGCCCAGCACCTTTTTGGCGCCCCGCAGCTCCTGGTCGTCCAGCAGATGGGTGGACCCCAGGGACCGGATGGCCCGGCGGGAGGCGTCAAACTCCACCGGCAGGGTCACCAGCTGAAACACGGTGGCCACGGCGAAGAGGAGCACGCCCACGGCGAACAGGGGCCGGGAGTAGAGCGCAAAGCCCAGCACAATGAGCAAAATGGAGATCTGGGAGCTGAAGTTGCACACCGGGATGATGGCCCCCCGAACCTTGATGGGCCCGTACTCCTGGGCGTACTGGACGGCGTGGCCCGCCTCATGGGCGGCCACCCCTACGGCGGCGATGCTGTTGGAGCCATACACCGCATCCGACAGGCGGATCACGTTGCTGCGGGGGTCGTAGTGGTCGCTGAGCTTGCCCGCCACCCGCTCAATGCGCACGCCGTACACGCCGTGGGCCCGCAGGACCTCCTCGGCGGCCTGGGCGCCGGTGAGGCCCCGGCGGCAGGCCACCCGGGAGTAGCGGTTGAAGGTGGACGACACGTTGAGCTGGGCCAGCAGCGCGATGAGGAAGGCTGGCACCAGGATCATCCAGTAATAGGGATCAAAGTAATTGAAAAAGTACATGATCAGCCTCCAGGTAAGATCACATGATTTGTCCGCCGGTGAGGAACCAGGTCAGGTTGACCAGGAAGCCCGCACCCATGACCAGGGCCACTCCCACCGTCAATTTGGGCCGGTCCTCGGTGAGGGCGGCGGCAAACAGGAAGAACGGCAGGGCGCAGGACAGATAGCGGCCCGCGCTGAGCAGCCAGGACAGGGAGTAATTGAGCACCAGGTAGACAAACCCGTACAGGGTGTACATGCTGCGGAACTTCTTCCGGGCCCACAGCAGCAGGGCGAAGAACACCGGAAAGAGCACAATCGTGGGGATCCAGATCTGATACCGCACCAGAACATTGGAATAGCTCAGGGCGTTTTGCAGCACATACCACAAGGTATCGGCAATGGGACAGAAACCCTGACTCCAGTGCTGCTGCATGATTGTAAAGGCAAACGGGTTGCCAGTCACGGACCAGTTGAGGGCCAGGTAGATCAGGGTACCCACGGCGGGCAGCAGCAAAGCGGGCAGCCTGCGGGCGATGGTCTTCCAGTCGAAGCGGCCCATATGCTCTACCAGCTCTGCCCCGGCGGCTCCGATGAGCAGGATGCCGTGCATCCGGGTCATGGCGGCAAGCAGGCCCCACAGACCCGCCTGCCACCAGCGGTGGCGGCGGATGGCCCACAGCCCTCCGGCGGTGGTGAGCAGAAACAGGCTCTCCGTCATGATGCCTCCGAAAAAGAAGGCGTAGGGATACACCGACAGAAAGAGCACCGTCCGCCGGGCCGCTCCCCTGCCCAGCTCAAAGGCGGCCAGCTTGTAAAGGAACACACAGCCCTCCCCGTAGCAGACAAAGGAAATCAGCAGCCCCGCCGCCATAGTATTGCCCGTGATGAGGGAAATCACCCGCATCAGCCAGGGATACAGGGGGAAAAACACCAGGAACAGATTTTTCCCGTCCTCCACGTAGCCGGAATAGCCCAGCTCCGCCAGATTGACGTAGTGCTGGCCATCCCATCTCTTCCAGACCCACAGAAACACATCCGGGCTGGAACCGGGATAGAGGACGAAACAGGCGATGAGGCCCACCAGCAAAAAGATCAAAATCCGGAACACAAGTGCAACGGTAAATACCTTTACACATTCTGAGCGGTTAGGAATACAGCCCTTTGCGCCCGGCGCTTTAGCAGCCATGGGCACCGGCAGACCGGCAGCGGCCAGCCACCGCAGCACCAGGTACAGACCCAGGACGGCCACCGCGCCGGTGACCGCCAGGGTCCAGATCAGCTTCATTTGCCCTGTTCCGGCAGGGACAGCACGGTGCCCACCGCAATGGGATGGCCCCGCAGATAGTCGGCGGCCTTCATACGCTTGCCGCCGTCGGGCTGGATCTCCTCCAGCCGCAGCACGGTGCCCTCCCCGCAGGCCACCGCCAGGCCCTCCTTCCCGGCGGCCAGAACGGTGCCGGGGGCGGCGTCGGTGCGGTCCTCAGGAACGACAGTTTTAAATACTTTACACCGCTTGTCTCCCAAGGTTGCCACGGCGGCGGGCCAGGGAATCAGGCCCCGGACCTGGTCGTGGAGCTGACGGGCGGTGCGGCCAAAGTCCATGGGGGACAGCTCCCGGCTCAGCATGGGGGCCAGGGTGGCCTTGTCATGGTCCTGGGGGGTGCGAGTAGCGGTACCGGCGTCGATCTGAGCCACCGTCTCCACCAGCAACTTGGCGCCCAGCACGGCCAGCCGGTCGTGGAGGGTCACCACCGTCTCGTCGGGGTCGATGGGGGTAGCGGCCTGGGAGATGATATCACCGGCGTCCAGGTCGTGGGCCATGTGCATGATGGTCACGCCGGTCTCCTGGTCCCCGTTGAGCACCGCCCAGTTGATGGGGGCGGCCCCCCGGTAGTTGGGCAGCAGAGACGAGTGGACGTTGATGCACCCCTTGGGAGGCGCGGCCAGAATGTCGTCGGGCAGGATGCGGCCGTAGGCGGCCACCACGATAAGCTCGGGGGCCAGCTCCTGAATGAGGGCAAGGGCGGTGCCATCCCGCAGCTTGGTGGGCTGATGCACCGGGATGTCGTGGGCCAGGGCGCACTCCTTCACCGGGGGCGCCTGGAGCTTCATGCCACGGTTCTTGGGCTTGTCGGGCTGGGTAAATACCCCACAGATCTCATGGCCCGCCTGGATCAGGGCCTCCAGGGAGGGCACGGCGAAGTCCGGGGTGCCCATAAAGAGGATTCTCATGCCTCCTCCTCCTCCGCCATCAGCTCGTCCAGCTCCTCATTGGTGTACAGGCGGCCCGCCAGCTCGGTGAACAGGTGGCCGTCCAGATGGTCGATCTCATGGCAGAAGCAGCGGGCCACGATCTCCTCACCCTCCACCTCAAAGAAGTTGCCGTTGCGGTCCTGAGCCCGCACCTTAGCCTTCATGGGGCGCTTCACCACGCCCCAGCGGCCGGGAACGGACAAGCAGCCCTCAAAGCCCTCCTGCTCCCCTTCCCGCTCGATGATCTCGGGGTTAACCAGCTCCAGCATCTGGTCGTTGGCGTCCACCACGATGACCGCCCGGCGGAGGATGCCCACCTGGGGGGCAGCCAGACCGGCACCGTTGGCGTGAGCCAGGGTCTCCTTCAGGTCGTCCAGCAGGTCGTGGAGCTTTTCGTCAAACTGGGTCACAGGGCGGCAGGCCTTGTGCAGGGCGGGATCGCCGTCGGTGAGAATGGTACGCAGAGCCATAATCATTTCCTCCTAATCCAGTGGGTTCACGTCGGCGGTCACCGACACCCCTCGGTTTTCTTTATCGGTCTGGGCCGCCCGCAGCAGGGCGGCAATCAGTTCACGCACCGGCTTGGTGTTGGCGCAGGCCATGGTGAGCCGGTAGCGGTAGCGCTCGTTGATTTTGGCGATGGAGGCCGGGGCGGGGCCCAACAGCTGGACCTCCAAAGCCTGATAGGCGGGCAAGTGTAGCCAGCCCTCCAGGGTGCGCCGCAGGCGCATGCAGGTCCGCAGCACCGCCGCTTCCAGCTTGCCGGAGGCGGTGAGCACAAACAGGTCCCGGAAGGGCGGGCAGCCCCGCAGCCGCCGCAGGGCGATCTCCTGCTGATAGAAGGCGTCGTAGTCCTGGCGGGCGGCGCAGCGGATCACGTCGTTGTCGGGGGTATAGGTCTGGATGATGGCCCGTCCCCCCTTCTCCCCCCGGCCCGCTCGTCCTACCACCTGGGTGAGCAGCGAGAAGGTGCGCTCACCCGCCCGGTAGTCGTCCACGTACAGGGACTGGTCGGCGGAGATGACGCCCACCAGGGTCACGTTGGGAAAGTCCAGGCCCTTGGCTACCATCTGGGTACCCAGCAGCACCGGGATATTCTCCTGTTCAAACCGGGCAAACAGCTTCTCATGGCTGTGGGTAGC
Organism: Flavonifractor sp. AGMB03687; assembly: GCF_017811815.1. Taxonomy (GTDB): domain Bacteria; phylum Bacillota; class Clostridia; order Oscillospirales; family Oscillospiraceae; genus Flavonifractor. The sequence goes on along the minus strand of NZ_JADKZI010000002.1, from coordinate 351,272 downwards.
CGAGATGGAGTCGGCGTCCATCCGCAGCACCTCCCGGCCGGGCAGAGCCTGGGTCAGCTCCTCCTCCACCTTCTGGGTGCCCGCCCCGATGAAGTTCAGGCCGCCGCCGCAGGATGGGCAGGCGGGGGGCAGGGGCTGGGAGTGGCCGCAGTAGTGGCACATGAGCCGCCCGTTGGCCGAGTGGTAGGTGAGATGGACGGAGCACCGGGGACAGGTGGGCACCTCGCCGCACTCCCCGCAGGTCACCATCCGGCTGGCGCCCCGGCGGTTGAGCAGCAGGATAGCCTGCTCCCCCCGGCTGGCGGTATCCTCCAGGGCCCGGGTGAGCACGCCGCTGAGGTCGCTGCCGTTACCGGAGCGCAGCTCTCCCTTCATGTCCACGATATCCACCGGCGGCAGAGGCCGCTGGTTGTACCGCTGGGTCATGGTAAAGAGGTGGTAGGCCCCCTTCCGGGCCTGGTACATAGTCTCAATGGACGGGGTGGCCGAGGCCAGCAGCAGCAGGGCCTTATGCTGGACACAGCGGAACTTGGCCACGTCCCGGGCGTGGTATTTGGGTACGTTTTCCGATTGATAGGTCCCCTCCTGCTCCTCATCCAGCACGATGAGGCCCAGGTCCTTCAGGGGCGCAAAGACAGCGGAGCGGGTACCGATGACCACCCGGGCCTCCCCTGTCCGGATGCGCTTCCACTCGTCGTACCGCTCCCCCGCTCGCAGGGAGGAGTGGAGTACGGCGATCTGTTCCCCGAAGTGGGAAGAAAACAGCCGCATCAGCTGGGGGGTCAGGGAGATCTCGGGCACCAGCACCAGAGCGGTGCGGCCCCGCCGCAGGGTCTCGTAGATCAGTTTCAGATACACCTGAGTCTTGCCGCTGCCGGTGACGCCGTAGAGCAGGGCGGCGGCGGGCTTGTTTTCCGCAGCCAGGGCGTTGAGGCCGTCGAAGGCGGCCTGCTGCTCCCCATTGAGGACCGGCTCCTGGGCCGGTTCCACCCCTTCCACGCTGATCCGGCGGTAGACCTCCCGCTTTTCCAGGGTGATGATCCCGCTTTTGGCCAGGGAGCGGAGGGTGGACATGCTGGCTCCGGTAAAGTAGCACAGCTCCTTGGTGGAGGCCGACCCGATGGAGCACAGCAGCTCCACCACCGCGTAGCGCAGGGGTGCGGTCTTCCGTTTGGCGGCGGCCTGGTCCAGGGCCTCCTGGGCGGGGACGGCCAGGGTGGCCACCTGCTCGGTCTTGTCCCCCACCCCACGGGAGGCGCTGGTCTCCAGGGTGATGATCCCCTTGTCCCGCAGCAGCTTGAGGGCGGGGTTGGGGTTCTTGGTGCCAAAGGCCTCCCGGATGGTGGTCACGTCGGCACAGCCGCCGTTTGCAAAGAGCAGCTCCACCACATGGCGGGCGTGGTCCGACTTACCGGCAGCCTCAAAGGCCGCCTCCCGGTCCATCCCATCGGCCACCTTCCACTGGTCCTGAAGGGCGTAGTACAGCCCCGCCGGCAGCATGGCCCGGGCGGCGTCGTACACGGTGCAGAACCACCGCTCCCGCATCCACAGGGCCAGACGGATGGCCTCCCCGTCCAGCACCGGGCCCTCGTCCAGGGCGGTGAGCACCGACTTCAGGGGCACCTCCGCCGGACCGCTCTCCTCCAGGGCCAGCACAATGCCCTCGGTGTGGCGGTTGCCCGCGCCGAAGGGCACGATGACCCGCATACCAGGAGCCAGCTGGGGAGCCAGCTCGGTGGGCACAGCGTAGTCGTAGGGCTTGTCGATGGCGTAGGTGGCGGCCTTCAGGGCGATTTTCGCTACCATGTCCATCTCCTCCCCATTTCCCCTAAGGACAGCCCGAGGCAAGCGGCAGACGTTCCCGCCTGTCGCTTGCCTCTCATTCCTCTCATGTTAGGCCTCTTCTTCGTGAAGGTCCACCTTGCCCTCGGCCACCTCGCGGATGGCGATGGTGACGGGCTTATCATCCAGGGAGATGCCGGCGTCCTCCGCCTCGGTAGCCACCTGGCGGGCCCGCTGGGCCACCACGTTCACCAGCATATAGCGGCTGGGCACCTGCTCCAGCAGTTTATTCATAGGGGGTTCGAGCATCATATTGTATCAGACTCCTTCTACCAGATTCATGCGATTTTTGGTGCGGCAGCCCTCCGCGGTGAGGATGGCGATGATCTCTTCCGCCGCGTCGGACACCTTGTCGTTGACCACCAGATAGTCGTAATTTTGGATCTCGCGGTACTCCTCCCGGGCCTTCTGGAGCCGGCCCTGAATCACCTCTTCACTGTCGGTAGCCCGGCTGTGAAGACGGCGGGAGAGCTCCTCAAAGGAGGGGGGCACGATAAAGATACACACCGCTTCGGGGCACTTGGCGCGCACCTTGGCGGCCCCCTGCACCTCGATATCCAGCAGCACGTCGATGCCGGCGGCCAGCTGTTCCTGGATTACCCGCAGGGAGGTACCGTAATAATTATGGACATATTCCGCGTATTCCAACAGCTCATCGTTGGCGATCATCCGCTCAAACTCATTCCGGGAGACGAAGTTGTAATTGACTCCGTGCTCCTCGCCCACCCGGGGCTGCCGGGTAGTGAAGGACACAGAAAAGTGGATGTCCTTACGCTCGCTGAGCAGCTCGGCGATCACCGTACTCTTTCCAACACCGGACGGACCGGAGAGCACGATCAGCGTGCCCCGTTCTTTCTTTCTTCCCATCAAGGCGTCTCTTCCTCCTCTGCGGCTTCCACGGTCTCCTTTCCGGCCAGACGGCCGGCCACCGTCTCCGTCTGGAGGGCGGAAAGCACGATGTGGTCGCTGTCCATGATGAGCACCGCCCGGGTGCGCCGGCCATAGGTGGCGTCGATGAGGGTGCCCTTGTCCCGGGCCTCCTGCACCATGCGCTTGATGGGGGCGGATTCGGGGCTGACGATGGCGATGAGGCGCCCCGCGGATACCATGTTGCCAAAGCCGATATTGATCAGTTTCATCGGACCGCTCCTTACTCGATGTTCTGGATCTGCTCCCGGATCTTTTCGATCTCGGCCTTGATCTCCACCACGTAGCCGGCGGTCTCAATGTCGCTGCACTTGGAGCCGATGGTGTTGGCCTCCCGGTTGAACTCCTGAATCAGGAAGTCCAGCTTGCGGCCCATGGCTCCGCCCTGGCTGAGCATGTGCTCCAGCTGGGACAGGTGGCTGCGCAGACGGACGGTCTCCTCGTCCACCGCCACCTTGTCGGCGTAGATGGCCGCCTCGGTGAGGATGCGGCTCTCGTCGATCTGGGTGTTCTGGAGCACCTCGTTCATCCGGGCCAGCAGCTTGGCCCGATAATCGGCCACGATGCCGGGAGAGCGGGTCTCCACCTTGGACACCAGGCCCTCAATGGTGGCCGCCCGGGACCGGACGTCCTGGCACAGCTTCTCCCCTTCCCGGGTGCGCATGGCGTCAAAGTCATCCAGGGCCAGGTCCAGCACCGAGCAGATGTCGGCGGCCAGGGCCTCCAGATCCTCCTGGGTCTTCTCCACCAGGAACACATCCTGGAACCGGGAGAGCAGGGACACAGAGATGTCGTCCCGCAGACCGTAGGTGTCTCTCAAATCCTTCAGAGCGGCAAAATAGCCGTCAGCCACCGGCTTGTTGACCGAAATGGTGACGTCGCCGTTCTGAGAGGGGCCGATGGTGACGAACACGTCCACCTTGCCCCGGGAAATACGGCTCTGGACCCGGGATTTCACCGCGTCCTCGGCAAATACATAGATGCGGGGCAGCTTGACGGTGCAGTCCAGATAGCGGTTGTTCACCGAGCGCAGCTCCACCGTAATGGATCGGCCGTTGACGTTGGCCTCTCCCCGGCCGTAGCCGGTCATACTCTTGACCAAATGGGGTTCCCCCTGTTCGCGTATAGTGTCTCCCGCCAGCGGCGGAAGGAACGCTTCTTATCTTATATAGTATACCAAACTACCGATTCTTCCGCAAGACCCTGTCCACCCGGGCGGCGTAGAAGGCGATGAGCTTGGAAAAGCCCACATCGTAGATCACAAAGCCCACGTTGCCCACCAGGAAGACCATCCAGGTCTGACCCAGGGCAGCGGGCAGGAAGGGCAGAAAGAGGGCCTTCAGGCCAAACCACAGCACCGCCAGGGCAAGGTTGCAGCAGGCCAGCTTGCCTACCCACTCCAAAGAACGGGAGGACAGCCGCTCCAGCAGGCTCTTCACCATGGGCCACAGCCCGAAGAAGATGAGGTAGAGCAGAGCCACGCTCTTGGCGGGGATGAGCAGCAGGCCCAGAATGCCGGTGGCGGCATAGCAGAAGAAGCCGGCGGCCAGATTGGCCGACACCACCGCCCCCGCCGGGAAGATCCCGGCCAGAGCCACCACACCCAGCTTACCGCTGGGAGCCAGGAAGGCCAGATAGAGACAAATCAGGGACAGGCCGGTGAGCAGGCCCACCAGAGCCGTCCGTCCCGCGCCGCCGCGGTAGGAACTGCGCGCCGCCACGGCTCAGTTCCCGCAGCCGCCGCACAGGCAGTTGAGACACATGCAGGCGGTACACAGATCACAGGCGTCGGGGCCGCCGCCGTAGCCGTAGGGCCGGTAGGCCTGGCCTCCCTGACGCATCATCAGCAGGGCCTGCCGGTACTCCGCATTGGAGGGGTCCATGTTGCAGGCCATCTGGATGTGCTGGGTGGCCTCGTCCAGCCAGCCCTTGCGGTAGGCCAGAGAGCCGGTGAGGAAGTGCCACTCGGCGTCCTGGTTGGGGGCGGTGCGGAGCAGCTGCTCGGCCCGGCTCAGATCCCCCACGTTGATGGCCTGGCGGATCTGGTTGTAGAGGGCGGAGCCACCCTGGGAGCTATACTGCTGCTGATATCCCCCCTGGTAACCACCCTGATAGCCGCCGCTCTGGTAGCCCCCCTGACGGCTGCCGCCGCCGGAGCGCATCTTGGTGATGGCATCGTAGGCCTCGTTGATCTCCTTCATCTTCTCCTCGGCCAGATCGGCCAGAGGATTGTTCTGGTAGTTGTCCGGATGATACTTCCGGGCCAGCTCCCGATAGGCCCGCTTGATCTCGTCATCGCTGGCGTCGGGTTTGACCCCCAGTACGCGGTAAGGATCGCTCATGTACGTTTTCTCCTGTCTGTATGATTGGCGGCCTTCCATCGGCCGGTGAAAACCAGTTCTTCCACGGCGGGCAGGCCCAGGTAGAGAATGTTCTCCACCGTCTCCTGCCAGTGGTCCAGCTCCAGCAGCGCCATGGCGGAGCAGGCCAGGTTCAGGGAGTGGCGCAGGGTGGTACGCAGGGTCTCCCTTCCCTCCTCCGCCCTGCCGTCAAAGCGGGCGAGAATGGGGTTATAGGCGCCGGTGCGCTTGTCGTCCTCCAGGTCGTCCCAGGCGTCCACCAGATAGATCCACCGGCCCACATGGTAGAGCAGCTGTTCCATAGCCCGGTCCCGGGCACTGTCCCCTGAGGGGGGCGCCGCTCCGGCCAGCAGCCGGGCGAAGGTGTCCGCCGTCCGGTCCATGGAGGGGCACTTCTCCCCCTCCAGGGCGGTCAGCTCTGCCAGGCATTGGCGCACCTGAGCGTCAAACTCCGGCCGGGCGGCCGCCGCCTTCTTGTAGCCTCTGCGGAGGAGCAGGGAGAGCAGCCGGGCAGGCAGGCCCTTGAAAAAGGAGCTGTCCGCCACCGTGTCCCGCAGCTTCCAGTAGCTGAGGATGGTACCGGCGTCAGCCGCCGCGTCCACTCCGGCGGAGAGGACGCAGTTCTTCTTCCGGCACCACAGCCGGGCGGGACAGCGCCTGGCCGCGGGCTCCGGCTTGCTGCCGTCCAGCAGCATGGCCAGAAAGGTAAAGTCGTAGTTGAGGAACATCCGGGCCACAAAGCCGTGGCGCTTGCCCAGGGCGTGGCACACCCCGCAGTAGAGGGCCTCGTAGTCCCGGTTCTGGCGCACCTTCAGTTCGTCCCGCCAGGGACGCACATAGCCGAACATCAGTCGGCGGGATTGATGGAGGTGATGCAGAAGGTAATGGAGCGGCTGCGGCGGACCTGACGGTCCAGCAGCACCGCCAGCAGCACTCCCACGGCAAAGCCCACGCCGCCAGCCGCGGCGCTGACGCCGCCGCTCAGGCCCAGGCCCGCGCAGATGAAGTAGCCCAGGAAGAAGAGCAGGAAGGGCACCAGATAGACCACCAGGGCGGCCTTCAGAATGCCGCTGGTGGAGGATTCCACCCGCACCATGTCTCCGGGCATGGCCCGCACCGGGTTGGCGGCCATGACGGCCACGGTGGAGCTGACCATCAGCTCACTGCACCCGCCGCCGCACTTGGAACAGTCGTGGCCGCAGGCGGACTGGCGCTTTACCGCCACCTCCGCCCGGCCGTCGGGAAATACTTTGGTCACTTTTGCTGTCTGAATCATGGAATCACCTTTATATTGAAATCGTTCCGAATCTCATGTTGCTAGGACAGGGACACCGAGATGGAGTAGTCCCCCACCACGCCCACTTCACTGCTGCCGTCCAGATAGACCTTGACGGGGACGGTGCGGCTGCCGGTGGACGGGTCGGTGTTGGACAGGTCAGCCACAATGCGCAGCTGGGACTCGGTCACCTTGTTGACCTCCTCCTCCGGACCCCGGATGAGGACGCTGCACGACTTGGTGATGGCCTCCGCCTGGTAGCCCACCGGCTTGTTGATGATCTCGATGTTGTCCACCTTCATGGTACGGGTGGCAAGGCCCTGGATGGTGACGGTCACCTTTGCCTCCGTGATACCGCTGACGTTGGTCAGCTCGGGAGCAAGCTCGATCTCCTTCACGAAGGTATTGGTACCGTAGACATCGGACAGATCGATATCGCCCAGGGAGATCTCCTTCAGCCCCTCCAGATCGGACTGGCTGCCCGACACCATGATGGTGTCGGCGGGCTCGATGGTCACCTTGGCGTTCTCCGCCGTGGCGCCGCCGCCTTCGATGAGGTTGACGGTAAGGGGTACCTCCTTGAGCACCTCCACCGGCAGGGTGACCAGCACGCTCTCCGGATCGGTCTTCAGGTTGCTGCCCGACACCACGCCGCCGTCCAGATCCACCAGACTGTAGGCACACTGCTCGCTGTAGGTTTCGGTCAGGCCGTCCTGAGCAATGGTGACCTGGGCGTGATCCACCAGATCCACCAGCTCCTCGGGGCCGCTGATGCTGATGCGCTGAGGCGTGACCGTGATCTCGCCCCGCTGGTAGCCCTCGGCCACGCTGCCCTCAAAGGCGGCCTGCACGTCTACCTCCTTGGTCTTCCAGCGGGACACGGTAAAGTCCACGGTGGCGGGACTGGTGTACCGCAGTTCGATAGCGTCGGTGGAGGTGATGGACCTGGGATAGCTGATGATGCGGGTGGTGATGGGGACGGACTGCTCCCCCGGCTCGGTGATGGAGGACACGTCAATGGTGACGGTGACCTCCCCCTGGGAGATCCGGTTGAACACGTCACGCCGGGCCTGAATGTTCAGGCTGACGGTCTGACTGGCGCCCTCGGAGATCATCAGGCCCCGCTCCTCCAGCACGTCCAGGCCGCTGTACACCACCTGCACGTTGCGGATGGTGCTGGTGGTGATGGGGTTTGCATCCTTGCCCACATACACCCACAGCACAAAGGCCATCAGGATGGAGACCAGAATATAGAACCACCGGCTGTCAGTGATTTTTTTCATCATTCTGCTTCTCCCCCTTTCCGCCCCGGAGCAGGTTCAGCAGCTTGGACCTGGCGGGCGTCTCCGTCTGCTCCTTCTCCGGCATCAGCTCGTTGCGCAGCAGCCGCTCCAGAGTCTCGGGGGCCAGGTGCCGCTTGAGCATGCCGCCCACCGCCACCGAGATGGAGCCGGTCTCCTCGGAGACAATGGCCACCACCGCGTCGGTGTGCTCGCTGGCGCCGATGCCCGCCCGGTGGCGCATGCCCAGCTCCCGGGACAGGTTCACGTTGCCCGACATGGGCAGCATGCAGCCGGCGCCCACAATACGCCCGCCCCGGACGATGACCGCGCCATCGTGGAGGGGGGCCTTGTTCCAGAAGATGTTTTTCAGCAGCTCGGCATTTACCGAGCAATCCAGGGCGGTGCCCGTTTTGATGGCTTCCTCCAGCATGTTCTTCCGCTCAAACACCATCAGCGCACCAGTTTTGGTCTTGGACAGCGAGGTGTAGGCCTCCACCGTCTGGGTGATGGCGCTGTCCAGCTCGTTGCGCTCCTCGGCGTGGGTAAATACCTGGCCCAGGGTGGTGCGGCCCATCTGCTCCAGGAAGCGGCGGATCTCCGGTTGGAAAATGACCACCAGGGCCACGCCGCCCCATTCCACCAACTTGCCCAGCAGGAAGTTGAAGGTATTCAGCCCAATCATGCTGGATACCCACAGGACCACAATGAACACCAATACGCCCTTGGCCACCGCCCCGGAGCTGGTGCGGCGGATGAGCATGATGAGCTTGTAAATGATAAAGGCCATGATGAGGATATCGATGATATCGGAGATCCCGATGGGGGTCACCATGGCTTTCAGCTGCTGTAAAAGGTATAAAATGCCTTCCATACTCCCTCGTCTCCCGCTCTCCGGCGGCGCCGGTCATTCCTCCTGGCCGGAACTTGTTGTCCGACCTACTTTAACCAATTTATTATACTGTATTCCCCTACGATTGACAAGGGTAAGCAAGATCAATTTTCTGTGAATTCCTCTGCCGATTCCCCTCGATCCGACAGAGTCTGAGCAGCAAAAAACCCTCCGGGCCAAGGGCCCTGGAGGGCATTTCGCTTACCGGGATGATTGGGCCAGACAGGAGACCTCCCACACAAAGCGCTCCACCTCCGCGGTTGTGTTGAAATCGGACACGCTGGCCCGGACGGTACCTGCCTCCAGGGTGCCGGCGCTCTCGTGGGCCAGGGGTGCGCAGTGGAGCCCCGCCCGCACCGCGATGCTCCGGCGGCTCAGGGACTCCCCTACTGCCTCGCAGTCCATCCCCGCCACCTGGAAGGAGAGCACGCCGCTCTGGCAGGCCGGGTCCCGGGCCCGAAAGACCGTGACGTGGGGCAGCCGTGCCAGACCCTGGGCCGCCCGGCGGATGAGGGCCCCCTCCTTTTTGCCGATGGCCTCTGGCGTGCGGCCTGCCACATAGCGCAGCCCTGCCAGCAATCCGGCGATGCCGGGCAGGTTGTGGGTGCCCGCCTCCAGCCGGTCGGGCAGGTAGTCGGGCATGGTCTGGAGCGCGGAAGCGCTGCCGGTGCCCCCCTGGAGCAGGGGGATGGCCTCCACCCCGCCGCAGAGGAGCAGCCCAGTACCCTGAGGGCCACATAACCCCTTGTGGCCGGGCATGGCGATAAAGGCCGCTCCCAGCACATCCTGCCGCACCGACAGACAGCCGGCGGACTGTGAGGCGTCCAGGATGAGGGGCACTCCCCGGCGGCGGCACAGGGCGGATATCTCCTCCACGGGCAGCACGAAGCCGAACACATTGGACACGTGGGTGCACACCACCGCGTCCGGTCGAGCCTCCAGTCCCGCCTCGAAGGCATCCAACTGCCCCTGCCTGTCAAACAGGGGCGCCTTGGCCACCACGATCTCCGCCCCCAGGGCGTGGAGGGGCCGGGTGACGGCGTTGTGTTCCCAGGGGGAGATGAGCACCCGGTCTCCCGGCTTGACCAGGGAGCGGATGGCGATGTTCAGGCCGTGGGTGGCATTGGAGGTGAACACCACCTGCTCGGGGCTCTCCACCCCGAAGAGCTCCGCCGCCGCCTGACGGCAGGCAAAGGCGGTCTCCGCTGCCCGACGGGCTGGCAGGTGACCTCCCCGGCCAGGGCTGGCCAGATGGCCCACCGCCCAGGCTGCCGCCCGGGCCACGGCGGGGGGCTTTTGCAGGGTGGTGGCGGCGCTGTCCAGGTAGATCACAGCCCCACCTCCCGGTAGCCGCCGTCCTCCGCCTGGAGGAAGATCCGTTTGGGGTTGAGGCCCGCCCGGTTGAGCACCACCAGGGCGGCGGTGAGATTGCGCTCGGCCACCTTGACGGAGTGGCTGCACCCCTCCCGGTCGATGAGTTTGGGGGATCGAAGGATCCGCGCCGTGATCCCCGCCCGCTCCAGCGCGGCGGCCGTCCGCTGGGCATAGGTCAGGGAGCGGCAGACGATGAGATAATAGACCATAAAAAAACGCTCCTCTCGCACCAGCATATGTGCGAGAGAAGCGAAGGGTGAACCGTATCTTAAATGGACTCCAGCAGGCACACCGCGTGGGCGGCCATGCCCTCCCCGGTGCCGGTGAAACCTAGGCCCTCCTCGGTGGTGGCCTTCACGCTGACCTGATCCACGTCCAGCCCCAGCCGGTGGGCCAGATTGGCCCGCATCTGGGGGATGTGGGGAGCCAGCTTGGGGCGTTGGGCCAAGATGGTGGCGTCGATGTTGCCCACCCGGTACCCGGCCTGGGCAATGCGCTCCCCTACCCGCTCCAGCAGCACCAGACTGTCCGCTCCGGCGTAGGCCGGGTCGTTGTCGGGGAACAGCTTACCGATGTCCCCCAAAGCCGCCGCCCCCAGCAGGGCGTCCATAATGGCGTGGGTGAGCACGTCGGCGTCGGAGTGGCCCAGCAGCCCCTTCTCGTAGGGGATGTCCACCCCGCCCAGGATCAGCTTCCGGCCCTCGGTCAGCTTATGTACGTCGTATCCATGTCCGATTCTCATGCGTCATTCCTCCATGCCATCAGGGCCTCGGCCACCGCCACATCCTCGGGGGTGGTCAGCTTCAGATTGCAGTAGTCTCCCTTTGTCAGGGCCACCGCCACCCCCAGCCGCTCCACAGCGGAGCAGTCGTCGGTGAGGGGCGCCCCGTCCTCCAGGGCCTTACGCAGGGCGGCCCCGATCAGGTCCCGCTGGAACACCTGGGGGGTCTGGACGGCGTAGAGAGCCGACCGGTCGGGGGTGGATTCCACCAGCCCGTCGTGGGCCACCTTCACCGTGTCCTTCAGAGGCACAGCGGGTGCGGCGGCACCGCAGCCCTCGGCCCGGTGGATCACCTCGTCCAGCACCTGAGGGGTCACCAGGGGCCGGGCTCCGTCGTGGATGGCCACCAGCTCCACCGAGCGGCTCAGCTCCTCCACCCCGGCCAGCACCGACTGGGTGCGGGTAGCCCCGCCCCGCACCACCTTGCGCACCTTGGACAGGGCGGCGTCCTTGCATAGGCCGCTGATGGGCACGATCAGGTCCTCCCGGGTGACCACCACGATCTCGTCGATGAGGGGGCAGGCGTCCAGGGCCTGGAGGGTGCGGAGGATCACCGGCACCCCGTCCAGGGGAAGAAGCACCTTATCCTGCCCCATCCGGGTGGAGCTGCCCGCCGCCGGCACCACCGCACCGCAGCGGATGGACGGGGACTGGCCCCGATGAAACAGGCGGGAAAAGAGCCCTGCCATGTTGTTTCCTCCTTCTGCAAAAAAGGAGCCTGACGGCCCCTTTTCTTTGCCTGATATGGGCGGGGCGGCTTGCCGTCCCGCCGTTGTATTCCTATTACGCCATGGCGGTGTTGATGCGCTTTTCCACATCCTCATAGCTGGCGTTCTGGGAGAGTACGATCTCCGAGATCAGGATCTGTTTGGCGGAGTGGAGCATCTTGCGCTCTCCGGTAGACAGGCCCCGCTCCTCGTCCCTGTGGGTCAGTCCCTTTACCACCCGGGCCACTTCCAGCAGGTCCCCGCTCTTCAGCCGGAGCATGTTCTCCCGATAGCGGCGGTTCCAGTTGGAGGTCATGTCCACCTCAATGCTGGGTATGGCGGCAATGACACGGTCTGCCTCCTCCCCGTCAATCACCGGGCGCACACCGATCTCCTCGCTGTTTTCCGTGGGGATCATGACCAGCATGCCGCCCACAGGCAGCTTGAGGATGTAGTACTCCCGCACGACGCCGTTGATTTTCTTCTGCACAATGCTGTCTACGATACCAGCACCGTGCATTGGGTGAACGATTTTGTCCCCTACCTGAAACACGATCCCACCTCCAAGCAGATCTGTCCGGCTGATTGATACACTCCTTACCTTGTTTTATCCTATATAAGTTCATTATAGACTTCATTTTGACGCTTTGCAAGTAAAATCCCTTGCCTATGTGTAAAAAAACGGGGACGCCATCACTGGCGTCCCCGTTTGGGTGACGGAATTACTCCTCCACAGGAGCGGACTCCTCCTCGCCGCCCTCCAGCAGAGCGCGGATGGACAGGGAGACCTTCTTGTGGTCGTAGTCGATGTCGATGATCTTCACGTCCACCATCTGGCCCTCGCTCAGCACGTCGCCTGGCTTGTCGATGCGGTGATCGGCAATCTGGGAGATGTGGATCAGACCGTCCACACCGGGCACGATCTCGGCAAAGGCGCCGAAGGTCATCAGCTTGACCACGCGGACATTGGCCACGTCGCCCACCTGATACTTGCCGGTGAAGACCTCCCAGGGATTCTGGGAGCGGTCCTTCATGCCCAGAGAGATCTTCTTCTTCTCGGGGTCGAAGGAGATAACATACACCTCAACGGTGTCGCCCACGGAGACGACCTCGGAGGGGTGCTTGATGCGGGACCAGGACAGCTCGGAGATGTGGACCATGCCGTCCACGCCGCCGATGTCCACGAAAGCGCCGTAAGAGGTCAGGCTCTTCACGGTACCGGTGTAGCGCTTGCCCTCCTCGATGTTGGCCCACACCTCGGCGGCCTTAGCGGCGCGCTCCTCGGCCTCAACGGCGCGGATGGAGCCCACCACGCGCTTGCGGGCGCGGTTGACCTCGGTGATGCGCAGGCGGACATGCTGCTTGACCAGCTGGCTCATGGGAGTCTCACGGGGCAGACCGGTCTGAGAAGCGGGCACGAAGACGCGCACGCCCTTGATGGACACGACGACGCCGCCCTTGTTCTCCTCGGTGACCACGCCCTCGACGGTGGTGTGATCCTCCTTGGCCTGCTCCACGTCTTCCCAGCTCTTCACGGTGTCAAGGCGCTTCTTGGAGAGGGTCACAACACCCTCCTGGTCGTTCACGCGCATGACGTAGGTTTCGATCTCATCGCCAACCTTAACCAGATCCTCGACCTTAACGGTAGGGTCATCGGTCAGCTCGGACACCGGTATGTAACCGGCGTGCTTGGTGCCAAGATCCACATAGATCTCAGTAGGCGTAATGCCAGTGACAACGCCCGTGACCTTCTCCCCTGTATTTAAAGTCTTGATCGATTTCTCCAGCATTTCAGCGAAGGATTCCTCGATCTCAATGTTTTCGTCGCTCATTTTGTCATAGACCTCCTTTATAATCCACTCAGGCGTGGACGCGCCCGCAGTGATTCCAATAGAAGCCTTCCGGTACAGGGTGGAAGGTTCCAGCTCCGCCGCCCGTTCGATCCAAACGACCATGGGGCAGAGCGCCTTGCATAACTCGGCAAGCCGTCGGGTGTTGGAGCTTTCCCGTCCACCGATGACGACCATAGCATCGCTTTTCGCGGCCAGCGCCTGAGCCTCAGACTGCCGTTTATACGTAGCATTACATATTGTATCAAAAATTTTTAAATTTGTACACTCTTTTTTTGCTTTTTCTACGCACTTTGTCCAGATGAAGTGCGTGGAGGTGGTTTGGGACACCATGGTGACGGGGATCTCCCGCCGTTTCGGGTCCTCCTCCAGCCACTGGGTCAGGGCCTCTTCCCCTTCCAGCACAACGGGATGGACACACCAGCCAGCGATGGCGGTCACCTCGGGATGGTCGGACATGCCGATGATGAGCACCTGCCTGCCCTCCCCCTCTGCCTCCTCCACGATGCGGTGGATGCGGGAAACATTGGGACAGGTGGCGTCGATGACCGGGCAGCCCCGCTCTGCCAGAGCCTGATGAACCGCCCGCCCCTCGCCGTGGGAGCGGATGATGACGGCGGTACCGGCGGGAGCCTGGTCAGGGGACTGGATCAGCCCCACCCCCTGCTCCTTCAGGTAGTCGATGACGCTGCTGTTGTGGATGATGGGCCCCAGCATGGCGCAGGGCCTGCCGCTTTGGGCGGCCTGCTCCGCCAGCTCCACCGCCCGGCGCACGCCGTAGCAGAACCCGGCGGATTTGGCAAGCTCCACCCTCATCGGCCGGCCTGAGGCTTCAAAGCCTCGATGCGCACCATCAGGTCCTCCGCAATGGCCCGGTACTCCTCCGGGGTGGCACGCTTGGCGGCGGTCTTGGGGTAGTAGGGCTCTCCGATGACCACCTGGTTCCACCGGAACCAGCGCTTCTCCGCCGGCATGTAGATGGGCACGATGGGCACGCCGGTGCGGGTGGCCAGCATGGCGGCGCCCGTCTTGGCATCGCCGAAGTCGCCGTCCTGATGGCGGGTGCCCTCGGGGAACATGAGCAGCAGCTCCCCGTCCTTCAGATACTTCATGGCGGTCTTGATGGCTCCGATGTCGGCCTGACCGCGCTTGACGCCGAAAATGCCGCCCTTTTTCAGGATCCAGCCGATGATGGGCCAGTGCATGACCTCCTCCTTGGCCATGACGTGGATCTGATGCTTCAGACCCAGGGCGTAGGCCACAAAGAGGGGGTCACTCATGCGGGTGTGGTTGGCGCACAGCAGAGCGCCTCCCTCCGGGAAGCGCTCCTTGTGGATGCATTTGGTAGGTTTGAAAATACGAAAGACCGGCCAGAGGAAAATATAGGCCAGCAGATACATGATATTCATGCCTGCAGTCGCTCCTTTGCGATGGAAATCAGCAGGTCCAGACTTTGCTCCAGATCCAGTTGAGTAGTGTCGGCCAGCACGGCGTCCTCCGCCTGGCGCAGGGGCGCGGTGGCCCGGTTGGTGTCCTTCTCGTCCCGGTCGATCACGTCCCGCAGGACGGTCTCATAGTCGGTCTCATCCCCCCGCTGCTGCAGCTCCAGCCAGCGGCGGCGGGCCCGGGCCTCAGGGGCGGCGGTGAGGAAGATCTTCACGTCGGCCTGGGGCAGCACCACGGTGCCGATGTCCCGGCCGTCCATCACCACATCGTGCTCGGCCGCCAGCTGACGCTGCCGGTCCAGCAGGAAGGCCCGCACCTCAGGCAGGGCGGACACGCCGGAGGCGTAGCGGGAGATCTCATGCTGACGGATGGCCTGGGACACGTCCTCCCCATTGAGGAACATCCGCTGCACCCCGTCCTCGCCGTAGCCCAGACGGATGTCCAGGCCGGGCAGCAGGGCCACTACCCCGTCCCGGTCCTCCGGATCCACGCCGGTGCGGCAGGCCTGCAGGCCCACGGTACGGTAGATGGCCCCGGTGTCTACGTACAGATAGCCCAGCGCCTTTGCCAACGCCCGGGCCAGGGTGGATTTGCCCGCCCCGGATGGGCCGTCGATGGCAATGCTTCTGTGCTTGGTCATATCACTCTGCCTCCTTGGTGGGACGGACGAACTCCGCCGCGCCCCGTCCCGCCGCCCGGCCGGTGGACCAGGCGATCTGCAAATTAAAGCCGCCGGTATAGGCGTCCACGTCCAGAACCTCGCCGGCAAAAAAGACCCCCGGCACCTTCTTCGAGGCCATGGTATGGGGGTCCACCTCGCCGGTCTTGATGCCGCCGGCAGTCACAATGGCCTCGGCAATGGGCCGGGGCCCGGAAATATCGATGCGGATGCCCTTGAGCACCTCCACCAGACGGCGGCGCTGCTGCTTGGTGACCGAGTTGGCCTTCAGGTCGCCGGGGATGTTGGTGAGCTCCAGCACCACCGGCACCATGAGCCGGGGCACCAGTCCCTCCAGCACATGGCGGAAGTCCTTGTTGGGCTGGTCCCCCAGGTCCCGCAGCACCCGGGCGTCCAGCTTCTCCTGGTCCAGGGCGGGCTTCAGGTCCAATAAGATATAGTAGTGCTCCTTCCCCATGTCTCGCATGTGGGCAGAGGCAGAGAGGATGAGGGGCCCGGTGAGGCCGAAGTGGGTGAAGAGCATCTCCCCCTGCTCGGCGTACACCGTCTTTTTCTTGCTGTTGCGCACCTGGATGGCCACGTTGCGCAGGCTGAGCCCCTGCATTTTGGGGCACAAATCTCCCTCCGCCTCCAGAGGCACCAGAGAGGGCCGGGGCTCCACGATGGTGTGGCCCAGGGCCCGGGCAAAGTCGTAGCCGTCGCCGGTGGAACCGGTGAGGGGGTAGGACACGCCGCCGGTGGCCACCACCGCTGCCTTGCAGGGGTAGGTCCCCTTCTCCCCCTTCACGCCGGTGAGCACGCCGTCCTCCAGAACGAGGGCTGCCGCCCGGTCCTGGACGATGTCCACCCGGGCCTTCCGCAGCGCCCGCAGCAGGGCGTCGATGATGTCGGCGGCCTTGTCGGACTGGGGAAACACCCGGTTGCCCCGCTCCACCTTCAGGGGCACCCCCAGCTTTTCAAAAAAAGCCTCGGTGTCCTCGGTGGGAAAGCGGGTCACCGCGCTGGTGAGGAACCGGCTGTTGCCGGGCACATTCTGAAGCAGTTCCTGCACCGTGCAGTGGTTGGTCACGTTGCACCGGCCCTTGCCGGTGATGTACAGCTTGCGGCCCAGCTTGGGGTTGCGCTCCAGCAGGGTGACGGACGCACCCTGCTCCGCGGCGGCCAGGGCCGCCATACAACCGGCGGCACCGCCGCCGATGACGATGATCTCACTCAACTGTTTTCGTCCACCTTCTCATAGACCTCATACTCGTCCCAGATCCGCTCCAGACTCTCAAAGGTCTGGGAGAGGTCGTCGTTCTTCTTCCGGCCGATGGCCACGATGAGGGCGTTGACCAGGCTGAGGGGGGCCACCAGGGAGTCCACGAAGGAGGCCATGTCGCTCTTGGCCAGCAGGGTGATGGTGGAATAGGGGGCCAGGGGCGAGGTGGCCGAGTCGGTGATGGCGATGGCCTCCGCTCCCCGGTCGTGGGCAAACTGCATGGCCTTCACCGTCCGGCGGGAATACCGGGGGAAGCTGATGCCCAGGATCACGTCCTCAGGGCCAATGTGGAGCAGCTGCTCAAAGACCTCACTGCTGGAGGTGGTGTGGATGATGGTCACATTGTTGAAGATCAGGGTGAAGTAGAACCCCAGGAAGCTGGCAATGGCAGCAGCCGAGCGCACGCCCAGAATATAGATGTGGCGGGCCTTCACAATGGCGTCCACCGCCCGCTGGAACTGGGCCTGGTCGGTCTCCTCCATGGTCAGGCGGATCTTCTCAATGTCGGACTGCATCACCATGGACAGAATGTCGTGGTCCCCGATGCGGTCGTTGGTCACCTCAATGCGCTGGATGGAGGTGAGCTTGCTGCGGATCATCTCCTGCAGGGCCTTCTGCATGGCGGGATAGCCGTCGTACCCCAGCTCGGCGGCAAAGCGCACCACCGTGGACTCGCTCACCTTCACCGTCTTGCCCAGCTTGCTGGCCGTCATGAAGGCGGCCTTGTCGTAGGACTCCAGGATGAAGTTGGCAATGAGCTTCTGCCCCTTGGAGAAGGTATTCATTTCCGCTTGAATGGTAGAGAGAATATCTTTCGGCATGATCTGTACCTCCCGGCGTCGTTTGGTTCTTGTTGACATAACGCCGTTAACCTTACTGGTAAAGAATCCCGACCCGCTCGCCGACGTCCCGGCGAACAGACCGGATCGACGCGGTGCTCCGCGCAGCCGCAGAGCCTCCGCAGATTCAGTAACCAATATCATACCGGTTTTTCAGGGGAAAAGCAATCCCCTTTTTGCAAGAATTCCATCAATTCCTGCAAAAATCCTCCGCCGCCTGGCCGGGGACCTGCTCCAGCAGAGCCACCTCCGACGGGCTCAGCCGCCGCCAGCGGCCCGGCTTCAGCTCCCCCAGGGTGAGGGCTCCCTCCCGCACCCGGCGCAGGCGGGTGACCTGCAGCCCGGCCTGGGCACACATGCGCCGCACCTGCCGGTTACGGCCCTCGTGGATGGTGACGGACAGGATGCCCTCCCCCGCTCGCTCCACCCTGGCTGGACTGAGGGGCACGCCGTCCAGTTCCATGGGGCCCCGCAGCACCGGCAGGGCGGCGGGGATATCCCCTTTCACCCACACCAGGTACTCCTTCTCCACCTCATGGCTGGGGTGGAGGAGCCGCTGGGTCAGCTCCCCATCGTCGGTGAGGATGAGCAGGCCCTCCGAGTCCAGGTCCAGCCGGCCCACCGGCCACACCCGGGCCCCGCAATCCTTCACCAGGTCGGCCACCGTCCTCCGTCCCTTCTCGTCGGACAGGGTGGTGACGTAGCCCCGGGGCTTGTTGAGCAGCAGATAAGTACGCCGGTCCGGCCCCTTCAGGGGCTTGCCGTCCACCCGGATGTCGTCCTTGTCCGGGTCGGCCTTGTCACCCACCACGGCAGGCCGGCCGTTTACCGTTACCCGGCCCGCCGCCAGCCAGGTCTCCGCCGCCCGGCGGGAGCAGATCCCGTGGGCGGAGAGTATTTTTTGCAGCCGTTCTTCCACCGGCAGTCTCCTTTCCGCAGTTGAGGTCTGCCGCCGGAGCGGCAGACCTCTTTTCCTTTATCCAAATAGCCGCTGCCACCACCGCAGGGGTGCCAGGTTGTTGGCTGCTCCCCAATCGTAGAGCAACGACAGCTGACCGATCTCGTCTCCGTTGAGGGTAAAGGTCACCCGGCCCGCCGGGAATCCGGCCAGCACCGGCGCGCTCACCTGCTGAGGCAGGTCCACTGTTTGGGTCACCTGTTCCCCCTCCGCCAGCGGGTAGTAAAAGTCGGACACCGTACTCACCCGGGTAAACCGGCACAGACTGTCGGTCACCGGGATGTCAGTCCCCTCCCCCGCCGCTGCCACCAGCGTCCGGGGATAGGTGGCAAAGCCGTAGTCAAAGAGGGCGGCGTGGTCGGCCCAGTCGTTGGGGGCATTGAGGGTGACGGCGATGAGCTCCTGGCCGTCCTGCATGGCGCTGGACACCAGGGTACGCCCCGCCTCGTCGGTGTAGCCCGTCTTCAGGCCGGTGCACCCCTCATACCGCCACAGCAGCTTGTTGTGGTTGGTCAGGCTCCGCCCGGCGATGAAGATGGACCGGGTGGACGCGATGGTGCGCAGCTCCTCCTGCTCCAGCACCGCCCGGGCCAGAAGGGCCATGTCGTAGGCGGTGGAGTAGTGCTGCGGGTCGTCCAGGCCGTTGGGGTTTGCAAAGTGGGTGTCGTTCATGCCCAGCTGGGCCGCCTTTTTGTTCATCTCCGCCACGAAGGACTCCACGTCCCCGGCGCAGTACCCGGCGACGGCCAGAGCCGCGTCGTTGCCCGAGGACAGCAGCAGCCCGTAGAGCAGGGCCTCCAGACTTAGCTCCTCCCCCGGCTTGAGGTACATGGAGGAGCCCTCCGCCCCGGTCCACTCCCGCTCCACGGTCACCGTGGAGGACAGGTCGGGGTGGAGCTCCACCGCCACCAGGGCGGTCATCAGCTTGGTGATGCTGGCAATGCTCCGCCGCTCCCCTGCGTTCTTTTCATACAGCACCCGCCCGCTCTCTCGATCCATCAGGATGGCGGAACAGGCGGACAGGGTGGGCTGTGCCCCGTACACGGGCAGGACCAGCAGGGACAGGACGATCAAAAGGGCGCACCAGCGTTTCAAAACAGCATCACCTCACGTTGATGCCGTTAGTATACGCCTCCGAAGCCCGGTTTATCCTCGGTCTGCTTGGAGGCCTTCTCCGCCGCCTTCTTCTCCTGCTGCTTCTCAATGAAGTCGGTGATTTTGTCGATGGCCTCGGGCACCATCTCCACCACCCGGTCCACGGTAGTGGCGGCGGGAGGCGCCACAGGCAGCAGCTTCACAGAGCCGTCCTTGACCACCAGAAAGCCCACCGGGATCAGGTTGACGCCCGCGCCGGCGCCGCCGCCGAAGCAGCTGTTGTCCTCCGGCTTCTTGTGCTTGCTGCCGAACTCGGTACCGCCGGAGCCCACGCCCACGCTGAGCCGGGAGATGGGGATGATGGTCACCCCACCCGCCGTAATGGCCTGGCCCACAATGGTATTGGTATCCGCGATCTCCCGGACCTTGTCCACGATTTCACTCATCAGATCACCAATGGGATGCTGCTTTTCCATACCTTAAACCGCCTCTTTCTGTGTTTCCTGGGGGGATTTCTTCCCGTTCTTCTGCTGGGAAAGGATGGGCAGTACCTTGCTCGCCGCCCAGATGCCCAGGACGACGATCTGCCCAATGGTCAAAGTGGCTGCCGCATGCAGCTCCGCCGTGGCATGCTCGGCGATGAAATCCATCCGCGTGCGGATGTGCCACTCCTTCACCTTAAAATTCTGCTCCACCAGAGGCCAAAACATACCGATGGCCATGTTGAGCTTGCCATAATTCACCGCCGTGCGCACCGGATCGGTGGAGGCCACGGTGACATCCAAATCAAACAAATCAATGCGGATCTTGTTCTTCAGCCGCCCGGCGGCCTCCGCCGCCATGGGCAGCAGCTGCTTGGCCAGGGGGATGAGCTCCTCCAGGGGAGGCAGCTTCTTCTCTTCTTTGGGGGCAGCCTGGGCCTTTTGCTGTTTGGCTTTGCAGGGCTTTTTGGCCTTCCTGGGATAGAGGGTGATCTTCACCGGGCCTGCCAGCAGCCGGACGGACAGGCGGTTTTGGACGTACTGCGCCCGTACCCCTACCCGGACCAGGCTGACCAGCACCAGCGCCAGCACCACGATCCCCAGGATCAGCAGCACAATCATGCCCCAGACTCCTCCTCAGACTTGGCCAGCTCTCTTGCCGCCGCCTCGATCTCTTCCTCGGTGACTTCCGCCAGGTCCTCCCCCGCTTCCGTCGCCTTCAGCCGCTCCACCGCCGCCTGCATTTCCATGGTGATCTGCCCGTCCTCCGGCGGCATGTTGGGCAGCTCGGGCAGCTCGTCCAGGCTGGACAGGCCGAAGGAACGCAGGAAGGTCTGGGTGGTGCGGTACTGGATGGGCCGGCCGGGCACCGCCAGGCGGCCGCACTCCTCGATCAGGTCCCGCTCCAGCAGCAGGCCGATGGTGTAGGAGCTGTCCACGCCCCGCACCTGGTCCACATAGGCCCGGGTGGCGGTCTGGTGGTAGGCGATGATGGCCAGCACCTCCAGCGCCGGCTGGCTCAGCCGGGCGGGGCGGCGGGTCTCAAAGGCCTTGCGGATATAGGGGGCAAACTCGGGGGCGGAGCACAGCTGATAGCTGGTCTCCAGCCGCACCAGCCGGATGCCCCGGCGCTCATAGCTGTAGTTGTCGGCCATCCGCTTGCATACCGTGTCCACGGTGCTCCGGTCCAGATCCAGGGCCAGACACAGCCGCTCCACGCCCACCGGCTCCCCGGCGGCAAAGAGGATGCCCTCGATGGCCGATTGGATTTCCTTCACTTCCATTGGATTATTCCCCCTCCTCCGGCTGGTAAACATCGGTGGAGTAAACCGGCTCCTCGCCGCCCTCCCCGGTGCTGGTGATGGTGCAGTCCTGCTCGGTCCCCGCCAGACGCACCCGGCGTGCCTTGCACAGCTCCAGCACCGCAATGAAGGTCGCCACGATCTCCGACCGGCTCCGGTTACCCTTGAACAGGGCGGAAAACCGGGTGACGCCGAACCGGGCCAGCCGCTCCAAAATCTCGTCGGCCTTGTCGGCCACCGGGTAGGGCTCCCGGCCCACGATGCCCTCAAAGGCGGCCATGGGGGGCGGCAGCCGGTTGTCGGTCCGGGCCAGCACGGACTTCATGGCCTTCAGCAGGTCCTCCGGCTTATGGACGTAGCGGTAGGTCTTGTCCGCCTGAATGGCCTCGGGCTGCTTGGTCAGGTAGTCCCGGCCCACGGCATACCGGTCGGACAGGGCAGGCACCACCGCCTTGATGCGGATGTAGTCCTCCCGCCGCTGATGCTCCTCCAGAGAGGCCATCAGCTGTTCCAGTTCGGTGAGGGCCTCCTCATCGTGGATGGACAGCAGCATGCGGGTCTTGATATAGACCAGCTGGGCCGCCATGGTGACGAACTCGCTGGCTACCTCCAGGTCCAGCTGCCGCCGCTGGTCCATCCAGGCCAGATATTGGTCCAGAATGAGGGAGATCTGAATGTCCTTGATCTCCATTTTGTTCTTGCTCAGCAGATGGAGGATCAGGTCCAGGGGGCCGTTGAAGTCCTCCATGTCCTCCCGGGTCTTGACCACTTTTTCCAGATGATAAATGGGCGTTTCGATGGCACTCACCTCAGAACAGGTTCAGAATGGCGGACACATCCTGGAGGTAGAGCAGCCACTCCAGGGGCATGCCGGTGAGGGCACAAAGCCCCCGGAGGCACTGGATCATCAGGAAGGTCAGGGGCTTGTTGAAGGCCCCCAGCAGCACCAGGACAATGAGCAGGCCCATCACATACTTCTCGTACTTGAGGATGGTATAGTAGGCCCGGTCAGGCAGCAGGGCGAAGAGGATCTTGGACCCGTCCAGGGGAGAAATGGGGATCAGGTTGAACAGGCCCATGCCCACCCCCAACAGGGCCATATTGGACAGAAAACACAGGATGAGCAGGCTCACCCGCCCCAGAGGAGCAAAGTGCCAGATGGCCGAGGACAGGCCCACCGCTACAAGAGCGGTGAGGAAGTTGGCCAAGGGGCCTGCCAGCGCGGTGAGGGCCATCCCCCACTTGGGGTGCTTGAAGTAGCGCATATTGACGGGCACCGGCTTGGCCCAGCCCACCTTGGCCACCACCATCATCAAAAGGCCCATCAGGTCCAGGTGCTTGATGGGGTTGAGGGTGAGCCGTCCAGCGTTCTTGGCAGTGGGGTCCCCCAGCCGATAGGCCATCATGCCGTGGGACAGCTCGTGGAGCGTAATGCAAAGCAGGGCGGCCACGGCGCTGATGAGCAGGGTGATGAGTCCCCACCAGTCCATATGCCAGGCAAATTCACTCAAAGAACCCAATGGCTATTCCTCCAGCAGCTTGTCTTTCAGCTTGTTCAGCGTGTCCTCGGTGAGCCCGGCGGCACGCAGGTACTCCATGACGGAGCCGTAGGTCCCCTCCAGCCGGTCCAGGCAGTCCTCCAGGTACTCCGGCTTGGAGGAGCCCACATAGGCGGGCAGGTTTTCCCGGGTCTCCCTCATCCACCGGATCACCGGGCGGATGTACAGCTCGGACACCTGGTAGTCGGCCAGAATGTCCAGCTTGTCCACCCCCACCAGGGTGAGCAGCAGGGCGGCAATGCAGCCGGTGCGGTCCTTCCCCGACATGCAGTGGAAGAGCACGCCTCCGGGGGCCTCGGCGATGGTCTCCAGCACCGTGCGCACGATCTCCTTGCGCTCCAAAGTGCGAAAATAGCCCAGACCGATGAGCTCCTCCTCGTTGGGCAGCTTCTCGCCGCCGGACATGGGGATGAAGTGATAGGAGAAGCCGGGCCGGTGCTCCAGCTCGTCGGGCAGATGGTCCCGCTCCGCCGGGCTGCGCAGGTCGATGACGGTGGTGAAGCCACGCTCCAGCAGCCAGGCGGCGTCGGCGTCGGACAGCCCCATGGGGTTGTCCCCCCGCAGCAGGGTGCCCCACCGGGTGGTCCTCCCCTCCGACGCGGGATAGCCGCCCAGATCCCGCAGGTTGAGCATCTTCCCCAGCACGATCCGCCGCTCCATCCCGGTCCCCTCTCTTTCGTCCATAATTTGATTCCGATTATATCAAATTTTCCCGAAAAACACAAGCCGGACCGGCGGGTCTGGCCGCCGGTCCGGTATGCACTCAAACGATATGGTTCCGCAGGGTGCCGATGCCCTGGACGGTGACCTCCACGGTGTCGCCGGGCACCATGGGGCCGATGCCCGCCGGGGTTCCGGTGGTCACCACGTCGCCGGGCTCCAGGGTCATGGAGGCCGTGATGAACTCCAGCAGCTGGGGCACCGCCGTCATGAACTGGCTGGTGTTCCCCTGCTGCACCACCGTCCCGTTGAGCCGGGTCTCGATGGCCAGAGCAGCGGGGTCCACCTCGTCGGTGACCACGGGGCCAATGGGGGCAAAGCCGTCCATGCTCTTGCCCCGGGTCCACTGGCCGTCCCCCTTCTGCACGTCACGGGCGGTGACGTCGTTGAGGCAGGTGTAGCCCAGGATATAGTCTGCAAAGTGCTCTACCTTTACATCCTTTGCACGGCGGCGGATGACGAAGGCCAGCTCTCCCTCATAGTCCAGCCGTCCCACAAAGGCGGGGGCGTGGACGGTCCCCTCCGGGTGGTTGAGGGTATTGGGGGCCTTCAGGAAGAGGATGGGCTGCTCGGGCACGCCCTCCCCCATCTCCACGGCGTGGTCGTAGTAGTTCTTGCCTACGCACACGATCTTGGTGGCCTCGCAGGGAGCCACCAGACGGCAGGCCTCCAGGGGCAGGCTCTCTCCGTCGTAGCAGATCTCCTCAAAGGGAGGCTTGGTCAGGGTACGCACCAGGTCCCCCTGAAGCACACCCCACACGCCCTTGCCGTCCCGCAGCAGCTTTACATATCTCATGCCAGTCCCTCCGCATGGTCCAGAATCAGATTGAGCAGTTCCTGCTTGCCGTCTCCCTTCTCAGCCGAAAAGGGAATTACCTTTACACTCTCGTCCAGCTCCAGGGTCTCCCGGATGCGGGCCAGGTTGGGCTCGATGTCGCTCTTGCGCAGCTTGTCCAGCTTGTTGGCCACCACGGCAAAGGGCTTGCCGCTGTTCTTGAACCACTGGGCCATGGTGCAGTCGTCGGCGGTGGGCTTGTGGCGGGAATCCACGATCATCAGCCCCAGGGTCATGAGAGAGGGGTCGGCAAACCACTCCTCCATGAGGCGGCCCCACCGCTGCTTCTCCGCCATGGACACCTTGGCGTAGCCGTAGCCCGGCAGGTCCACCAGGTAGAAGGCGGAGTCGATGAGGAAGTAGTTGATGTGGGTGGTCTTGCCGGGGGCGGCGCCCACCCGGGCAAAGTTCTTCCGGTTCAGCAGCCGGTTGATCACCGACGATTTGCCCACGTTGGACCGGCCGGCAAAGGCCACCTGGGCCAGCCGGTCCCGGGGAAAGTCGGACGCCTTGGCGGCGGAGCGGACAAATTCCGCTTTTTGCAGATTGATGGGCATAATTACCTCCCAAATGTGTATGCGCGGCGGGGGTTTGCCCCCGTCTTACTGGCGCAGGTTGGGGCGCTCGGCGGTCTGGGCCGGGGCGTGGGGCTGGGTCATCTGGTCCGTGGGGTCACTGACCTTCAGGTCAAGAGCCTCGGCCAGCACCTGGTCCACCTGCTCCACGGTGACAAACCGCAGGCCTGCCTTAACGGTGGGATCGATCTCCTCCAGATCCTTCTCGTTGTCCGCCGGCACGATGACGGTGCGGATGCCGTTGCGGTAGGCGGCCATGGTCTTTTCCTTCAGGCCGCCGATGGGGAGCACTCTGCCCCGTAAAGTAACCTCGCCTGTCATTGCCAACTCCGCCTTAACCGGCATGCCGGTGAGGGCGGACACCATGGCGGTGGTGATGGCAATACCGGCGGAGGGGCCATCCTTGGGCACCGCTCCCTCCGGGAAGTGGATGTGGATGTCCTTCGTCTTGTAGAAGTCGGCCTCTATGCCCAGCTGGGCGGCACGGCTGCGGATGTAGGTCAGGGCGGCATGGGCGGACTCCTTCATGACGTCGCCCAAGTTACCGGTGAGCTCCGCCTTGCCGGTGCCGGGCACCACGGCCACCTCCACCTCCAGGATCTCGCCTCCCACGCTGGTCCAGGCCAGGCCGTTGACCACGCCCACCTGCTCGGTCTGGGGGATACGGTCGGGGTGATATCTGGGGATGCCCAAGAACTCTTCCAGGTTCTTTTCAGTCATGCTGACAGACTTTACAGTCCCTGTCACCAGGCGCATGGCAGCCTTACGGCACAGGGCGCCGATCTGCCGCTCCAGGATACGCACGCCGGACTCCCGGGTGTAGCCCCGGATGAGGGCCCGCAGGCCGTCGTCGGACAGCTTGAACTTGGCTTTCGTCAGTCCGTGGCGCTTGAGCTGCTTGGGGATCAGGTGGCGTTTGGCGATCTCCACCTTCTCCTCGTCGGTGTAGCTGGTCAGCTCAATGACCTCCATCCGGTCCAGCAGGGGCCGAGGGATGGTGTCCAGGGTATTGGCGGTGGTGATGAAAAGCACGTCGGACAGGTCGAAGGGCACCTCCAGGAAGTGGTCCCGGAAGGTGCTGTTCTGCTCGGCGTCCAGCACCTCCAGCAGCGCAGAGGCAGGGTCGCCCCGCTGGTCGTTGCCCAGCTTGTCGATCTCGTCCAGCAGCAGCAGCGGATTGCAGCTGTCGGCCTGCTTGATGGCGGCAATGATGCGGCCGGGCATGGCGCCCACATAAGTCTTTCGGTGGCCACGGATCTCGGCCTCGTCATGGACGCCGCCCAGAGAGATGCGGGCCATGTTCCGGTGGATGGCCTTGGCCACGCTGGTGGAGATGGAGGTCTTGCCCACGCCGGGCGGACCCACCAGGCAGAGAATCTGCCCCTTCAGCTGGGGGGCCAGCTGCTTGACGGCCAGGAACTCCAGGATGCGCTCCTTTACCTTCTCCAGACCGTAGTGGTCGCCGTCCAGCACCTTGCGGGCGGCCTCCACGTTGACCCGCTCCTTGGTATGCTTGCCCCAGGGCAGCTCCAGCACGGTGTCCAGGTAGTTACGCAGCACGGTGGCCTCGGCGGAGCCGAAGGGCTGCTTCTCCAGCCGGCCCAGCTCCTTGTTCAGCTTGTCCGCCACCTCCTGGGGCAGCTTGGCCTGGGCGATGCGCTGCCGGTACTCGGCAAGCTCGCTGTCCCCCTGGCCGTCCTCCCCCAGCTCCTGCTGCAGGACCTTCAGCTGCTCCCGCAGCACGTAGTCCCGCTGGCTGCGGGTGAGCTGGTCCCGCACCTTATCCTGCATCTCGTGCTCCAGCTCCAGGATGGCCACCTCCCGGCGGAGGTTCTGGCACAGCTTCTCCAGACGGCGGACGGGACGGAGCTCCTCCAGGATGACCTGCTTGTCCCCGGTGCGCATGGGCAGGTTCTGGGCGATGTAGTCGGCGATGTAGCCCGGCTCCTCGCTGGAGAGCACCGACAACAGGATGTCGGGGGTCATCTTGGGGGCCAGGTCGATGTAGTTTTCAAACAGATCGTAGGTCTGGCGCATCAGCGCCTCGGTGCGGGCGGAGCGGCGCACCTGCTTCTCCTCCTGGATCTCCTCCACCTGGGCGGTGAAGTAGGGCGTGGTCTGGGTCAGGCACTGGAGACGGCCACGGCTGACGCCCTCCACCATGACCCGCACGTTGCCGCCGGGCAGGCGGAGAATCTGGCGCACGGTGCTGATGGTGCCGATACGGTAGAGGTCCTCCTCCTTGGGGTCCTCCACCGCCATGTCGCGCTGGGCCACCAGGAAAATAGGCTGGCCGGAGGTCATGGACTCGTCCAGGGCCTTGATGGAGGCCTCCCGGCCCACATCGAAGTGGAGCATCATATTGGGGAAAATGGTCAGCCCCCGCAGAGCCAGGGCGGGCATAACGGCTGGCAGATTGGTTTGTTGCATGGGATTCCCTCCTCTCCGGGATATGAAAGAGGAGACAGGACCGAGGGCGGCCGGTCCTGCCCAGTCTCCCGGTTCCTGTCTCCTGTCATGCTCTTATGGTTGTGGGTCAGGACACGTTGCCCTTGGGCGCCTTTCCGCCGTGCTCGGCGTGGAGGGAAGCGCCGCCCAGCCGGGGACGGTTGGTGCGCTCCGGGTCGTGCTCCACGGCGGGGGCCGCGTGATCCTTAACACTTTCAGCGGTAATCGTCACCTTGGTGATGGTGGGGTCGGAGGGCACATCGTACATGACCTGGGTCATGACCTCCTCCAGCACCGCACGCAGGCCGCGGGCGCCGATGCCACGCTCGATGGCCTTGTCGGCGGCCGCCTCCAGGGCGGCGGTATCAAAGGTGAGATCCACCATGTCGTACTCCAGCAGCTTCTGGTACTGCTTCACCAGGGCGTTCTTGGGCTCGGTGAGGATGCGCACCAGCTGGTCCTTGTCCAGGGCGTTAAGGGTGGTGATCACCGGCAGGCGGCCCACCAGCTCGGGGATGATGCCGAACTTCAGCAGGTCGTGAGGCTGGACCTCCTTGAAGATGGCGGTGTCCTTCTCCTTCTTACTCTGGATCTCAGCGCCGAAGCCGATGGTCTTCTTGTCCAGGCGCTGCTCGATGATCTTCTCCATCCCGTCGAACGCGCCGCCGCAGATAAAGAGGATATTCTTGGTGTTGATCTGGATGAACTCCTGGTGGGGGTGCTTGCGGCCGCCCTGGGGAGGCACATTGGCCACAGTACCCTCCAGGATCTTCAGCAGGGCCTGCTGCACGCCCTCGCCGGACACATCACGGGTGATGGAGGTATTCTCGCTCTTGCGGGCGATCTTGTCGATCTCATCCACGTAGATGATGCCCCGCTCGGCCAGCTCCATGTCGTAATCGGCGGCCTGGACCAGGCGCAGCAAGATGTTCTCCACGTCGTCGCCCACGTAGCCCGCCTCGGTGAGGGTGGTGGCGTCGGCGATGGCGAAGGGCACCTTCAGGATGCGGGCCAGGGTCTGGGCAAAGAGGGTCTTGCCGCAGCCGGTGGGACCCATGAGCAGGATGTTGCTCTTCTGGAGCTCCACGTCGTCCCCGCCGCCGAAGTAGATGCGCTTATAGTGGTTGTACACCGCCACGGACAGCGCCACCTTGGCGTCCTCTTGGCCGATGATATACTGATCCAGCACATCCCGGATCTCCCGGGGGGTGGGGATCACGTCAGGGATGTCGGGGGATACGGTCTCCTCCGGGTCATAGTTGTCGTCCAGAATGCTCATGCACAGGTGGACGCACTCGTTGCAGATATAGGCGCCGGGACCGGCAATGATACGGGCCACCTGGTCCTGGTGCTTGCCGCAAAAGGAACAGCGTACGCTTTTGCGCTCGTCATTTTTTGGCATATTCTTACCTCATAGTACTCTGGATTAGGAACCGTGCAAAAAGCCGGAAAGGGAGCGGGGCGTTTCCTCCCCGCTCCCCCGCAGATTACCGGGAATAGATGACCTTGTCGATGAGGCCGAAGTTCTTGGCTTCCTCGGCAGACATGAAGTTGTCCCGCTCGCAGGCGGCGGTGACTTCCTCCACGTTCCGGCCGGTGTTGTCGGCCAGGATCTGGTTCATGCGCTTCTTGATGATCTCCAGACGCTTCAGGTGAATGGCCATATCGGTGATCTGGCCCTGGGTGCCGGCGGAGGGCTGATGGATCATGATCTCCGCGTTAGGCAGCGCCAGACGCTTCCCCTTGGCGCCGGAAGAGAGCAGGAAGGCCCCCATGCTGGCCGCCATACCGATGCAGATGGTAGACACATCACATTTGATGTACTGCATGGTATCGTAGATGGCCATACCGTCGGTGACAGAGCCGCCGGGGCTGTTGATATAGAACTGAATGTCCTTATCCGGGTCCTGGGCCTCCAGGTACAGCAGCTGGGCCACCACCAGACTGGCAGTGGTCGCGTTGACCTCCTCGCCCAGGAAGATGATGCGGTCGTTGAGCAGACGGGAGAAAATGTCGTAGGACCGCTCGCCCCGATTGGTTTGCTCCACTACATAGGGTACTAAGCTCATGATTGCGAAAACTCCTTTATTCTGATGTCAGGGCACCGGGCCTCCCTCTCAGAGACCCGGGCCCCGGACCATCCCCACCCTTGGGCAGGCTTACCTCAAAGTATGCCCACCCTGCGGCGTCTTATTCCTCGGTCTTGGCCTCCTCAGCGGGGGCCTCCTCGGTCTTCTTCTTGGTGGTGCGGCGCTTCTTGGGCTTCTCCTCGCCCTCGGCGGCCTCACCCTCGGCCTCCTCGGCCTTCTTCTTGGTGGTCTTCTTGGCGGGAGCCTTGCCCACCTTGGCGCTGTCATAGATGACCTGCTCGGCCTTCTGGAGGGCCAGGCCCTTCTTCACGTCCTCAGCGGGAGCGGCAGCCTTGACCTGATCCAGCTCCATGTGGTACTCGTCGGCCAGGCGCTTGTACTCGGCCTCCAGGTCCTCGTCGGAGATCTCGATGTTCTCGGCGGCAACCACGGCGCCCAGAGCCAGATCGCGGCGCACGCGCTCCATGGCGGCGGCAGCGGCCTGAGTGCGGACGATGTCGATGGTCATGCCGGTCATAGCCATATACTGCTCGAAGGGAATGCCCTGAGCCTGCACGCGGCGGGCCATGTCCTCCACCATCTGGTCGGTCTCATAGGCCACCATGGCGTCGGGGATCTCCACCTCCATGTTGTCCATGACCTGCTCCATGATGGCAGCCTCAAAGGCGCGCTTGGCCTGAGCCTCGCGGCGCTGGGTCAGCTTGTCGGCCAGATCCTTCTTGAAGGCCTCCAGGGTGTCAAACTCGGACACGTCCTTGGCGAACTCGTCGTCGATGGTGGGCAGCTGCTTCTCCTTGACCTCGTGGACCTTCACCTTGAAGACCACGGGGGCGCCGGCCAGTTCCTCAGCGTGATACTCCTCGGGGAAGGTCACGTTGACGTCCTTCTCGTCGCCGGCCTTGGTGCCAACCAGCTGATCCTCGAAGCCGGGGATGAAGGCGCCGGAGCCCAGCTCCAGGCTGTGGCCCTCTGCCTTACCGCCGTCGAAGGGCACGCCGTCCTTGAAGCCCTCGAAGTCGATGACCACGGTGTCGCCGTTCTGAGCCTCACGCTCCACGGTCACCATGCGGCTGGCGCGGTTGATGTAGGGCTTGAGTTCGTTGTCGATATCCTCGTCGGTGATCTTGACCTCTTCCTTCTCAGCGGTGAGGCCCTTGTACTCGCCCAGCTTCACCTCGGGACGGACGGTGACGGTAGCCTTGAAGGTCAGGCCGTCCTTGCCGGCCTCCACAACCTCCACGTTGGGCCAGGACACCACGTCCAGCTTCTCCTGCTCCACGGCCTCGGCGTAAGCCTTGGGGTAGAGCTCGTTGATGGCATCTTCATAGAACACGCCGGAGCCGAACATACCCTCGATGATCTTCCGGGGAGCCTTGCCCTTCCGGAAACCGGGCACGTTGATCTTGTTGCGCTGCTTCAGATAAGCCTTCTGGACCGCGGCCTCAAACTCCTCGCCGCCGATCTCGATGACCAGCTGAACGGCGCTCTTTTCCTGCTTCTCGACGCTTTTGACATTCATCTTGTTAACTTCCTCCTGTCAGCCCCGGGGCCTAAACCTTGGTTTGGGACGGGGCAGCTTTCGCGTTATCCGCTATATATTATCAGATATGCGCGGAAATTGCCATAGTTTTTTTGAATTATTCCAGGATTTTTTGCGGACGGAACCCAACATAGTCCGCCGCGACCAGGTGATAGGCCACCGGTCCGTACTTTCCTTCCACCGCCAGACGGTGGCTTCCGCCGTGGAGATGGCCATAGTAACAGGCCTCCACTTCATACCGCTCCAGCAGGGCGATGATCTCCGGACAGCGGTAGCCCTGGTAGAGGGGCGGGTAGTGGAGAAAGCACAGCTTCTTCCTCTCCCCCGCCGCCTTCAGGGAGGCCTCCAGCCGGATGAGCTCCCGGTTGAAGACCTTCTGCTCCCCCTTCTCCTCGTAAAACCAACCGCGGGTGCCGCACAGGGCGTACTCCCTGTACTCATAGCAGTTGTTGTGTAGGATATTCAGGGTGGAAAAGCCCTTTTCGGCGAAAAAGCGGTTCATTTTGGAGGCGGTGTTCCACCAGTAGTCGTGGTTGCCCTTGAGCATCAGCTTGCGGGCACCGGGAAGACCGTCCAGAAAGGCGAAGTCAGCCTCCGCCTCCTCCAGGCTCATGCCCCAGGACAGATCGCCGCACAGCACCACGGTGTCCTCAGGACCCACGTCCTGAAACCCTTCCCGCAGCTTGTCCACGTAGCCCTCCCAGCCGCCGCCGAACACGTCCATGGGCTTGTTGGAGCGGAGGGAGAGGTGGGTGTCGCCGATGACAAACAGGGCCATTTACTTGAGCATCTCCAGCACCTGGTCCACCATGTGGTCCTTTTCCACCGTCTGGTCGAACCGGGGGCTCTTGTTCTTCAGGGCGGCCAGGGGCGCGGGCACCGGCACGCCGGTGAGCTCGGACAGCTGGTCCAGGATGGCGGTACCCTCCGCCAGCTCGGTGACGCCCAGAGCGCCCAGCACGCTGTCGCAGAACTTGAAGGGGCTGGCGGTGGACACCACCACGGCGGGGGTGTTGTCGCCGGTCTCCTGACGGTACTGGTTCAGCACGTCGAAGGCCACGGCGGTGTGGGGATCGATAAGGTAGCTGTGGTCCTTCCACATCTGGCCGATGACCTTCTGGGTCTGGGCATCGTCGCAGCAGCCGGCGGCGAAGAGTTTGGTGAGCTTGGTCTGGATGGCGGGGCTCACCTTGTACAGGCCGCTGGTGTTCAGCTGGTTCATGTACTCCCGTACCTCGGCGTCATTCTGCTCACTGAGGGCGAAGAGCATCCGCTCCAGGTTGGAGGAGATCAGGATGTCCATGGAGGGAGACATGGTGTTGTAGAAGGTGCGGTTGCGGTCGTACTGACCGGTACGGATGAAGTCGGTGAGCACGTTGTTGGAGTTGGAGGCGCAGATCAGCTTGTTGATGGGCACGCCCATCTCCTTGGCGTAGTAGGCCGCCAGGATGTTGCCGAAGTTGCCGGTGGGGACGCAGACGTTGATGGGGTCCCCCTTCTGGATCTTCTCGTCCCGCAGCAGGTCGCAGTAGGCCGAGATGTAGTAGACGATCTGAGGCAGCACCCGGCCCCAGTTGATGGAGTTGGCGGAGGACAGGAAGAAGCCACGCTCGGCCAGCTGCTCCCGCAGAGCCTCGTCGGAGAAGAGCTTCTTCACGCCGGTCTGGGCGTCGTCAAAGTTGCCCACCACAGAGCAGACGCCCACGTTGCCGCCGTCCTGGGTGTTCATCTGCAGCTCCTGGATGGCGGACACGCCGTCCTTGGGATAGAACACCAGGATGCGGGTGCGATCCACGTCCCGGAAGCCCTCCAGGGCGGCCTTGCCGGTATCGCCGGAGGTAGCCACCAGGATGCACACCGTCTTGGTCTCCTGATTCTTCTTCAGAGAGGCGGTGAGCAGGTGGGGCAGCATCTGCAGGGCCATATCCTTGAAGGCGCAGGTGGGACCGTGCCACAGCTCCAGGCAGTAGGTGTTGTCATCCACCTGGCGGACGGGAGCCACCTCAGGCTCGTCGAACTTGGCGCTGCTGTAGGCCTTGGCGGCGTAAGAGGTCAGCTCGGAGGAGGTGAAGTCGTCCAGATAGGAATTCATCACAAAGACGGCCCGCTGCTGATAGGACATATCCCGCATGGTATTCAGGCCATTGGGGGACAGCTTGGGAAAGACCTCAGGGGTCATCAGACCGCCGTCGGAGGCCAGCCCCTGGGCAATGGCCTGGGCCGCGGTGCAGCGGTCCTGCTTGTTTCTCGTGCTTACATAGTACATACTTTGCTCACTACCCTCATCAGATTATTGAAGAACAGATCCTGCAAAAGGGCCTCGCTGTAGCCCTGCGCCTGCAGGAAGTGGTAAAGCCGTTCATAGTCCTGGACCCCGGCCATATTGCCGGCCAGCGGGCTGCACCCGTCCAGGTCGCCGCCCAGAGCGATGTTCTTCTCGCCCCCCAGCTCCAGCCAGTGGTCCAGATGGGCGGCGGCAGCGTCCAGATCCGCCTTCCCGCCCACGAACTCGGTGAACAGGTTGAGCCCCGCCACACCGTTGTGGTCTATTATGGCAGTAAATTGCGCGTCGGTCAAGTTCCGCGGATGAGAAAACACCGACCGGCTGTTGGAATGGCTGGCGAAAAAGGGACCGGACAGGGTGTCCGCCACATCCCAGAACCCCGGGTCGGACAGGTGGGACACATCCACCAGCACCCCCAGCTGCTCCGCCTTGCGGACGAACACCTTTCCCTGGGCCGTCAGGCCCTTGTCGGTCTCCTCCGCGTTGGTGCCGCCCAGGGCGTTGGCCCGGTTCCACACCGGATTCACCGCCCGGACACCCAGGCCGTGGGCCTCCTCCAGCCGCTCCGGGGAGCAGTCCAGCACCTCCGCCCCCTCCACCGACAGGAAGGCCGCCATCTTTCCGGCGGCAAAGGCGTCCTCCGCCTCCTGGGCCGTGCGGCAGTGGGTGATCACAGCGGCGTTCTGCTCCATCTCCCGGGCGAAGATGCCGTACTCCGTCCGGAAGATCTCCCCAAAAGACATCCCAGGAAAGTCCTCCGGCTGCCCGAAGAGGGCAAAGAACTGGGCGTACCGGCGGTACTTCCCCGCCCGCTCCAGATCCACATGGTAGCCGTTGCGGCCAAAGCCGCCGCCCTTCAAATAGCACATGAGCACCGTGTCACAGTGTCCGTCAAAGACGTCGATCTCCGGCAATGCTCCCGCCTCCTTTTAAAATGCATTTTCCCAGTAGTGAAACTCCGGCTCCCTGGTGGCCATACCCTGCGGGGCGTACAGCTCCGCCACGTCAAACCGGGGCTGAAGGCCCTCTGACGGGTGCTCCGCCAGATAGAACTCCGCCGTGGTGCGCAGCTTCTGCTGCTTGCGCTTGTCCACCGCCGCCCGTCCGGGGGCGAAGGAATCGTTCTTCCGCAGCTTCACTTCTATAAAGCATAAATACTTGTCAGTTGTTGCAATCAGGTCGATCTCGCCGAACCGGCAGTGGTAACCGGCAGCCAGGATGGTGTAGCCCCGCTTCCGCAGGAGCTCCGCCGTCTTGGCCTCTCCCCACCGGCCCAGCAGCTTTGCCTCTCCCCCGCTCACGCCTTCTTCCTCCGCTTTTTCAGAAAGGTAAGGCGGTGGATGGGACAGGGGCCATACTGGTCCAGCCGCTCATAGTGGAGTTTGGTGGGGTAGCCCTTGTGCTTTTCAAAGGCATACTGGGGGTACTGGACCGCCATCTCCTCCATGTACCGGTCACGGCTCACCTTGGCCAGAATGGAGGCCGCGGCGATGGATGCCGACAGGGAATCTCCCTTTACAATCGTTGCATGGGGCGTGGTGACGGCTCCCTGCTTTCCGTGGTCCCGGTTGCCGTCGATGAGAGCGAAGTCGGGCTGGATCGCCAGGCCGTCAATGGCCCGCTGCATGGCGTTCATCCGGGCACTGAGGATGTCGGTGGCGTCGATCTCCTGGTGGTCCACCCAGGCCACGCTCCAGGCCTCTGCCTGCTCGATGATGATATCATAAAGCCCGTCCCGCTTTTTGGGGGTCAGCTTTTTGGAGTCGTTCAGGCCGGGAATGTCCAGCTCCCGGGGCAGAATCACCGCCGCGGCGTACACCGGACCGGCCAGGGGGCCTGCCCCCGCCTCGTCGCAGCCGCACACCAGCTTATGGCCTTCCGCCCAGCAGCCTCGTTCCAGCTCCCACAGATCCATACAGGTATACTCCTTTACACCTCTTCCGGTGTCTCCAATGTAAAGTTACCCAGCTTGCCGCTGCGGTACTCCTCCAGCAGCACACGGGCCATGCGCTCGGTGTCCACCTCGCCGCCGGAGATGAGGAAGCCCCGCTTGCGGCCGCAGGCCTCCAACAGCTCCCAACCGGCCAGACCGGGCTGGGGCTCCACCTTGTAGCGGTCGGTGATGGCCTGGGGATACCGGGCGCCCAGGATCTCCATCAGGTGGCAGGCCAGGGTCTCCCGGTCCATGATCTCATCCTTCACAGCGCCTGTAAAGGCCAAATGCATGCCAGTGGTCTCGTCCTCAAACTTGGGCCACAGAATACCGGGGGTATCCAGCAGGTCCAGGCCGGGGTCCACGTTGACCCACTGCTTGCCCCGGGTGACGCCAGGCTTGTTGCCCGCCTTGGCGGACTTCTTCTTGGCTACTTGGTTGATGAAGGTGGACTTGCCTACATTGGGGACGCCCACTACCATGGCCCGCACAGGACGGCCCACCAGGCCCTTGGCCTTCCACTGCTCGATCTTGTCCTTCAGGGCGGACTTGATGGCGGAGGAGAACTGGTTGACGCCCTTGCCGTCCCGGGCGTTGGTCTCCATGACCCACCAGCCCTGCTTGCGGAACCACTCCCCCCACACCTTGTTCATGGCGGGGTCGGCCTGGTCCGCCCGGTTCAGGATGATGAGCCGGGGCTTATCCCCCACGATCTCGTCGATATCCGGGTTCCGGCTGGAGATGGGGATGCGGGCGTCGATGATCTCCGCCACCAGGTCTACCAGCTTCAGATCCGCCTGGATCTGCCGCCGTGTCTTCGTCATATGGCCGGGATACCATTGAATATTCATATTCCCGCCTCCTCGATCCGGCCCCGTTTGCAGGGGCCTGCATTTTAACCTTCATTATACACAAGATGTAGTAGTTTGAAAAGAGCCAACCCGCACAAAAAAGCGGCTCCGGATGGAACCGGAGCCGCTTTTGGATGCAAAAGGAAACTTACTTGAGCCAGCCGACGGAGATGCAGGAGCTGAGGCTGTACCAGGTCACATTGCGGCCCAGGCCCTCGAAGAGGGCGCGCACGCCTACGTACTCCACACCGTTGACCGTCTTCACGTCCACCTGGGCGGTCTTGTCTTCCACGGTGATGGTGGCCTTGGAGCCGTCCTTGGTCACGGTGGCGGTGAGGCCGTTGGCCAGGTCGTTGAGGGAGGCGTAGACCACGCCGGGCTCAATGTGGAAGGGGCTGTTGAAGGTCAGGGGCAGGCCGTTCCACATGACGGTGGGCTTGCTGTTGTCCCGGGTATACACCACTTCGCCGCCGGAGACGGTGAGCAGCGCCTGGGTGTCCTTGATGTCCTCCTCGGGGCAGGTCATCACGTCGCGGTCCAGGACCACGAAGTCAGCCAGCTTGCCCACTTCCAGAGAACCCTTGATGTCCTCGTTGAACTCGGCATAGGCGGACCAGTTGGTGAAGGAGCGCAGGGCCTCCTCACGGGTCATGGCCTGCTCCATGTGCCAGCCGCCCTCGGGGGAGCCCAGACGGTTGCGGCGGGTCACGGCGGCGTAGAGGCCGTGGTAGGGGTTGACCAGCTCCACGGGGGCGTCGGAGCCGTTGGGGATGATGCCGCCCTTGTCCAGGATGGTGCGCCAGGCGTAGGAAGTCTTGATGCGCTCGGAGCCCACACGGTCCTCGGCCACCAGCATATCAGAGGTGGCGTGGGTGGTCTGCATGGAGGGCAGGATGCCCAACTCCAGAGTCCGGTCGATGTCCTCGGGAGTCACGATCTGGAAGTGCTCGATGCGCAGGCGGTGGTCCTCTCTGGGATTGGCCTTGATAGCCGCCTCGTAGGCGTTGATCATCTGGTGGTTGGCGCCGTCGCCGATGGCGTGCGTCGCGACCTGATAGCCGGCGTCATAGGCCACCTTGACGATGGGGTCCACCTCTTCCTGGGTGTAGCGGTAGTCGCCGATGTGGCCGGCGCGGTCGCTGTATTCCTCCAGCATGGCGGCGGAACGGGCGCCCAGAGAGCCGTCGGCAAACATCTTCACGCAGCGCAGGCTCAGGTGGTTGTTGTACAGGGGCTCATAGTTTTCGTTGTCGATGGGGTGATCCTTCAGATACTGCGCGGTCTCGTTGTCGGCGGCGGTGTGGGAGATCATGCCGTACACACGCAGCTTCAGCTGGCCGGACTCATACAGAGGCTTGAACACCTGGTCATAGACCTGGATGCTGTTGCCGGCGTCCATCGCGGAAGTCAGGCCGTAGGAGAACAGCTGCTCCTGGGCCTTCAGCAGGCCCTCCCGCTGCTGCTCCAGCGTCAGGTCTGGGATCTTGGCGCGGATGGGATTCATAGCGGTATCGGTCATGCAGCCGGAGGGCTCGCCGTCCGCGTTCTTCAGATACTCGCCGCCCTGGGGATTGGGGGTATCCTTGGTAATGCCGCCCAGCTCCAGCGCCATGCTGTTGGCCCAGCCCATGTGGCCGCAGGCCCGGGTCAGGAACACGGGGTTATTGGGGGCCACCGCGTCCAGCTCTTCCTTGGTGGGATAGTCGGTATTCTCCCAGACGGTGTTCATCCAGCCGCGGCCCT
The DNA here is from genome assembly GCF_017811815.1 of Flavonifractor sp. AGMB03687. Taxonomy (GTDB): domain Bacteria; phylum Bacillota; class Clostridia; order Oscillospirales; family Oscillospiraceae; genus Flavonifractor. Next base: position 313,344 of record NZ_JADKZI010000002.1, on the reverse strand, counting down.
GGATCCACTGGCCGGGCTCGGCCTTCTCGGCCGCCGCCTTCACCTGGTCCAGAATGGCCTGCTTGGGCATCCAGAAGCAGTCCAGATTCATCAGGCTGCTGCCCAAACCGGCCACGTGCATGTGGCCCTCCACCAGGCCGGGGACCATGACCTTGCCGCCCAGGTCCACGACCTTGGTGCCGCTGCCGATGTAGGCCTCCACACCGGCCTCATCGCCCACATACACCAGGCGGTCGCCCTTGATGGCGATGGCGCTGACAACGTCAAAATCTTCGTTTACAGTATAGATCTTCGCGTTGCGGTACACACTGTCGGCGGGCTCGGTGCCTGCCGCAGAGGCGGGGAAGAGGGAGAGAAGCATCGTGAGGGTCAGCAATGTGCAGAGAATGCGTCCGAAACGTTTCCGTAACATAAGGTTCGCCTCCTAAATCAATTCTTCTTTCTCGGTTTCCCGGTGTGCGCTGCGGTACGGTCCCCCTTTCCTGTTGGAATCACTGTATGTAGCGTACCATGGGGTTTAGACTTTTGCAATACATTTTTTCAAAAGTGCCGGACCGATATTGATGCATTTCTGACGGCAGTTTATCCATTCTTTCCACTTTTTTTTGTTCCGTCGTACTTACTTTTTTACTTCGCCCATCACATAACGCCCCCTCCGAAATACATATTATCCCATCTTTTTTGTTCAATAGTACCAAAGCAATACCTGGTGATTCCCTGCGGAACTGCGATAAAAATAACAAATTTGAGCCACTTTTCTGCTGAAAAAGGCGCCCCACCGGCTGAGCCGGGGGGGCGCCTTCGGTTCCATCAACAAAAAAGGAGAGAGACTGTGACAGTCTCTCTCCTTTTTCCGGACGAATCGAATAGGATTAGATGCGCTCCTTAACCTTGGCGCTCTTGCCCACGCGGTCACGCAGGTAATACAGCTTGGCGCGGCGCACCTTACCCTTGCGGACGATCTCGATCTTCTCCACAGCGGGAGCGTGGATGGGGAAGACCTTCTCCACACCGACACCGTAGGACACGCGGCGAACGGTGATGGTCTCCTCGATGCCGCCGTGCTTCTTGGCAATCACGGTACCCTCGAAGACCTGGATACGCTCACGGTTGCCTTCCTTGATGTGCACGTGCACACGGACGGTGTCGCCCACATTGGCCACGGGGGGCTCAGCCTTCTGATACTTGGCGCTGAAAGCCTGCATAAGATCCATTTTTATTTCCTCCTGTTGATAGGCGTTCGTACCGGCCGTTTTCGCCGTCTCTTTGGACGGCAGCCGCAGAGGACCGCCCTTTAATTGAGTCCGAGATAGTATATCATGCTCTGCGGGGAAATGCAAGCAGAATTTTCATTTTTTCATCCGAATGGGGGTGGCCAGCAGCCACACCGCCATCAGAGGCAGGGTCAGGTTGTACTCCCCTGCCCGCCACAGCAGCAGAGCCCCCATGGTCAGGCCCATACACAGCCCGACAGAGAGCACTCCCACCGCCGGCTCCGCCCAGTCCTCGTGTCCGGCCAGCGCCAGCAGGCACCCCAGTGCCCGCCCGCCGTCCAGAGGGCCCACCGGCAGTAGATTGAAGAGCCCCAGAGCCAGGTGGATGCCTGCAAAGCAGTACCACCGCTCCCCCAACCCGGCCCACAGTCCGGCACACAGCAGATTGACCGCCGGCCCGGCCAGGGCGGCGGTCAGCTCCCGGGCGGGACCCAGGGGAAAGCGGGCGGACAGAACCATCACCGCCCCCACACAGGTGATCTTCAGCCGGGCCACCCGGCCGCCCAGCAGGCGGATGGCGGCATAGTGGCCCAACTCGTGGAGGGCACAGGCCGCCAGCACCTGGGGCACCATGCCGCCGCTGTCCAGATAGTACAGCAGGGCCCACAGCAGCAGGGCTCCTGCCGTGATCTCCACACGCCCCCATCTCATTCAGCTGGTCTCGATATAGTAGATGGGGTTGATGCGCACCCCGTTGAACCGCAGCTCCAGGTGCAGGTGGGGTCCGGTGGTATTGCCGGTGTCGCCGGACAGGGCCACTGTGTCTCCCGCTTTCACCGTCTGGCCCTGGCTCACCAGCAGCTGGCTGCAATGGGCATAAAAACTCTTCACCCCGTTGGCATGGCTGATCTGGAGGTAGAGGCCGTACTGGTCCGGGTCGTCACCGATGTAGTCCACCACGCCGTCCGCAAAGGCCTTGACCTGGGTACCCATGTTCACCGCCAGATCCACCCCGTTATGGAACTTCTCTTCCCCGTCCACCGGGTGCTCCCGCCAGCCAAAGGGGGAGGTCAGCACCCCCATCACCGGGCTTACCGTCTCCTCCAGGTCCAGCCGGTACTTGTCCATGGAGGTGTTTTCCGGCAGGGCAGGTCCGTTGTATTCCACGTGCTCCACCGCCGGTTCCGGCGTCGGGGTAGGCTCCGGCGTGACCTCCGGCTCTGGGGTAGTCTCCTCCTCCGGTACCTCCTCCACCTCCAGGGGACGGCCCAGCATGCCTGTCTCCCCCTGTCCGGGGAAGCCGCTGAGGTAGGAGACCTGAACGGCATACAGGGGGCTCTCCCCCGCTGCTGAATCAACCTCTCCCCCGCCCAATACCTCCGTCCACAGCCCGCCCAGGGTTTCTGCCATGGGCTTGCCGTCGGAGAGGGACTGGCCCAGATCGGCAAAGACCGCCTCAAAATCCGTGTCCCCCCGCAGGAGCGTCAAAACCTGGGTCCGCAGGCCCGCGATCCGCTCGGGAAAGATCCCCTTTCCGATAAATACCGCCAAAAACAGGGCCAGACACACCGTAAGCTGGATGATCCGCCGTTTTTCTCGGGGACCCAACACGGTTTTTGATCCCTTTCGTCCAGGCCGCTGTGTTCCTCTGTTGATGCCCGCGCTTCGCCGGGCGCTTCGCTGTTCCGTCATCCCCATGCCGGCCCGCATCCCTTCTGTATGAGTGTGGGCTATCTATATGCATCCGAGGACCGGCTTATGCGGACAAACCTGGAATTTTAACGCTGTGAACCGAAAATGGCCTCCCAATATCGCTTGGCGGCCTGTTCCACCTTGTTGTCTCCGTACTCATAGTAGTGGGCGCCCACCAGAGGGTCGGGCAGGTATTGCTGTTTCACCCAGTGGTTGGGGAAATCGTGGGGGTACAGATACCCCTGGTCCCGCTCCATGCCCGCTGAATCGGCGTGGACGTTCTGGAGGTGTCGGGGGTAGTCCCCCGTCTTGCCCTTGCGGATATCGGCCTGGGCGGCGGCAATGGCCTTGTACACCGAGTTGGACTTGGGTGCGGTAGCCAGCAAAACCGCCGCCTGGGCCAGAGGCAGCCGGGCCTCTGGCAGACCCAGCTGGAGGGCGTTGTCCACCAGGGCCTTGACGATAAGGGCGGCCTGGGGATAGGCCATGCCCACGTCCTCACTGGCCGAGCACAGCAGCCGCCGGATGGCGGTGATCATGTCCCCCGCCTCCAGCAGCCGGGCCAGATAGTGGCAGGCGGCGTCCGGGTCGGAGCCCCGCAGGGACTTCATCAGGGCGGAAGCGATGTCGTAGTGGTCGTCCCCCTCCCGGTCGTACCGCATGGCGGAGCGCTGGGCCACCGTCTGGGCGTCCTCCAAGGTGACAAGGAGTTTTCCTTGCTCACGCTTGGCGGAGTTGAGAAGCAGCTCCACGGCGTTCATGGCCTTGCGCACGTCCCCGCCGCAGGCGGAGGCAATGTGCTCCTTCACGCCATCCTCGCACACCACCTCGCCCTCCAGCCGCTCTCCCATGAGCCGGATACCCCGCTCCACGGCGGGCAGCACGTCGGCGGCAGACAGGGGCTTGAACTCAATGACGCTGGAGCGGCTGAGCACGGCGTTGTAGACATAGAAGTAGGGATTCTCCGTGGTGGAGGCAATGAGGGTGATCTTGCCGTTCTCCATGAACTCCAGCAGGGACTGCTGCTGCTTCTTGTTAAAATACTGGATCTCATCCAGGTAGAGCAGCACCCCGTCGGGGGCCAGCATGGTGCCAATCTGGCCCATGATATCCTTGATATCGGAGATGGAGGCGGTGGTGGCGTTGAGCCGGTGGAGTGGCCGGTTAGTCCGCTTGGCGATGATGTTGGCCACCGTGGTCTTGCCGGTGCCCGAGGGACCGTAAAACACCAGGTTGGGGATGTTCCCCCCCTCAATGATGCGGCGGAGCAGTCCCCCCTCCCCCAAGATGTGGCGCTGGCCCACCACCTCCTCCAGAGACTGGGGCCGGATCTCGTCCGCCAAAGGCCGGTATGTCATGGGAACGACCTCCCTTACAAAGCAGAATGGAGCGGAATTTCTTCCGCTCCATTCTAACACGTGTTCGAGTATTCGTAAAGGGTCAGGTGGCCAGATCCGCCGTGTACACGGTGCCGTCAATGGTGTAGGTCAGGGTAGTCTGGTCCGCGCTGAGGGTCCAGTTCTCCCCTGCGGACTGCCCGGACAGGGTGACCGTCTGTCCGTCTTTGGGGATGAAGAGCAGGGTCTCATAGAACTGCATCATGCCCGAGTATTCCAGGGCCAGCACGGTGCCGTAAGGTGTATCCGCCCGGAAGCGGACCTGCGAGTCGGCAACGCCCAACTTGTGCAGGGCGTTCCACACCGCCCGCTGGTAAGCCGCCTCTTCCAGCTTGATCACGTTGCCCTTGACGGCGCTCACCGGGGCATCCTCATACAGCCGTAGGAAGGTGACCGCCGCCTGCTCCCGGCTGTAGGTGCCCGACGGTTCAAAGGTCAGCGCGGAGGCAGAGGTGCTCCCCATGATGCCCAATCCCACCATGGACGAAATGCTGTCCACCGCCCAGGTAGCCATAGCGCTGTAATCGGTATAGCTGCTGTACAGGGCCACCCGGTGGTCCTCCGGGTCCAGCTTTTCATAGGCCCGGGCCAGCAGGCAGGCCGCCTCCTGCCGGGTGATGGCCCCCTCCGGGTCATAGACGGTACCGTCCCCCTTGCCGTTGACCAGCCCCATGTGGTAGGCCGACTGGATGTAAGCCCGCTGCTCCCCGGTGGGCAGGTCGGTGAGGTAGGAGCCGCTCTTCTCATCGGAGAACCGCTGCCACCAGGTCAGCCCGTCGCCGAAGTCCTCCTCCCCCCAGAACTCGCCGTTGCGGTCGGGGCAGTAGGTCATATAGTCGTTGACCAGTTGCTCATCGGTGCGGCCATAGGTCACGGCCAGATAGCGGATGACCAGCATGGCAAACTCGCCCCGGGTCACCGGCTGCTGCCAGTCCCCCTGAATGGACTGGGGCACCAGCCCTACCTCCACGGCGCGGTTCACCTCCTCTTCCGCCCAGGAAGAGGGCCCCTCCGTCGCCAGGGCAGCGGGCAGACAGCCCAGCAGCAGTACCAGGGAGAGGGCCAGAGAAGCAATTCGTTTCATGATCATGACCTTCCTTTCTGTTTGGTATCTGTACGACCATTCTACTATAAAATCGCTTCAACCGGGCCATTTGTGACATGATTTTCAGAAAAACTTCAGAAAGAACACAAGGCCGCCCGAAGGCGGCCTTGTGAACACACTTATTCGTACAGGGGATATTTGGCGGTGAGCTGGGCCACCTGGGCGCGCAGGTTCTCCTGGTTGCCCTCGAAGTTGGTGGCGGTCTGCCACATGACCTGGGCGATGACCTTCATGTCCTCCTCCTTGAAGCCGCGGCTGGTGGCGGCGGGGGTACCCACCCGGATACCGGAGGTGACGAAGGGCTTCTCGGGGTCGTTGGGGATGGCGTTTTTGTTGACGGTGATGTTGACCTCGTCCAGGCGGTGCTCCATCTCCTTGCCGGTGAGGTGGGCGGGCCGCAGGTCCACCAGCATCAGGTGGTTGTCGGTGCCGCCGGACACCAGATCGAAGCCCTCCTTCAGCAGGGCGTCCGCCAGAGCGGCGGCGTTCTTCACGATCTGCTCCTGGTAGGTCTTGAACTCAGGCTTGAGGGCCTCGCCCAGGGCCACCGCCTTGGCGGCGATGATGTGCTCCAGAGGGCCGCCCTGGCTGCCGGGGAAGATGGCGGAGTCGATCTTCTTGGCCAGCTCCTCCTTGCAGAGGATCATGCCGCCGCGGGGACCCCGGAGGGTCTTGTGGGTGGTGGTGGTCACCACGTCGGCATAGGGCACCGGGTTGGGATGGAGCCCGGCGGCCACCAGACCGGCGATGTGGGCCATATCCACGAAGAGGTAGGCTCCCACCTCGTGGGCGATGTCGGCAAAGGTCTTGAAGTCGATGATGCGGGGGTAGGCGGAAGCGCCGGCCAGGATCATCTTGGGCTGGTGCTTCTTGGCCAGATCCCGGACCTGGTCGTAGTCGATGTAGCCCTGCTCATTGACGCCGTAGGCCACCATGTGATAGTTCTTGCCGGAGAAGTTGACGGGAGAGCCGTGGGTCAGGTGGCCGCCGTTGGCCAGATCCATGCCCAGCACGGTGTCCCCGTGCTCGCACAGAGCCTGATAGACAGCAAAGTTGGCGTTGGCGCCGCAGTGAGGCTGCACGTTGGCGTGGTCGGCTCCGAAGAGTTGGCAGGCCCGCTTGCGGGCGATCTCCTCCACCACGTCCACACACTGGCAGCCGCCGTAGTACCGCTTGCCGGGGTAGCCCTCGGCGTACTTATTGGTGAGCACCGTGCCCGCCGCGGCCAGTACCGCCTGGCTGACGAAGTTCTCCGACGCAATGAGCTCAATGTTGCGCTGCTGCCGGGCATACTCCGCCTCAACGGCCTTGCCTACCTCCGGGTCCTGAGCGGTGAGAAACTCCATGATATCCTTGACCAATGTCTGTCGCCACCTTTCAAATTTTTAGCGATTTAACTCATTATACCGGAAGGTTTCCAAAATTACAATCGTCACCGTGAGAAAAACACACTCGTTTTTTGGGGCATTGTGTGTTATATTGTCTAACGAGGTGATCCTATGAAAGACCATCAGGATGTCATTGCCATCGTGGAGGAGCTCAAGCGCCTCTACCCCGACGCCCTGTGTTCCCTGCAATATCCCAAGCCCTATGAGCTGCTTTTCGCCGTCCGTCTGGCCGCCCAGTGCACCGACGAGCGGGTCAACATGGTCACGCCTGCCCTGTACGCCCGCTTCCCCACCCTGGAGGCTCTGGCGGAGGCCGACGTCAGCGAGGTGGAGACCTACATCCACTCCACCGGCTTCTTCCGTGCCAAGGCCCGGGACATCGTGGCCGCCGCCCGGATGCTGGTAGACGTGTACGGCGGCGTAGTGCCCGACAATATGGAGGACCTGCTGAAGCTGCCCGGCGTGGGCCGCAAGACCGCCAACCTGATTCTGGGCGACGTGTACAAGACCCCCGGCGTGGTGGTGGCTGACACCCACTGCATCCGCATCACCGGCCTGCTGGGCCTCACCGACGGCACCAAGGACCCGGTCAAGACCGAAATGCAGCTGCGCAAGGTGCTTCCCCCGGAGGAATCCAGCGATTTCTGCCACCGGATGGTGCTCCACGGCCGGGCGGTGTGCGTGGCCCGGCGGCCCGACTGTCAAAACTGCACCCTGCGGCCCTGGTGCGACTTTTTCCAGAAGAGCACCGGCGCGTAAGCCCCTGCAATGCCTTCCGCCCTTCCTGCTGGGGAGGGCGGATTTTTCTCCAATTTTGTGCGTGCAATTTTGTGCACTCCCCCATATTCCATCTAATCTTTCATACTATATATCCAGGATGCGTGCAATCGCACGCAAAGACGGATGGAGGTGTGAAAGATATGGAAAAAGAGGTCAAACACATTGGCTTACGGGTCACGCCTGAGATCCATCAGAAATTGCGGTATATTGCATCTTACGAGGGCAGAACCATCAATGGACAGGCACATTATCTGATCCAAAGCTGCATCCGGGAATTTGAAAAGGAGCACGGGCCGATTCCGGCGGAGGAATCAAAATGAGCGGGCCGCTGGGCTTTGTGCTGGACCTGCTCTTCCCGCCCAAGTGCGTCTTCTGCGGGAAGGTGCTGGACACCGGCGAGGATGGGCTGTGCGCCCGTTGTCAGCGGGAGCTGCCCTGGCTGACCGACGGTGAAGCGGAGCTGACGGGAGAATTTTTCTCCCTGTGCGCCGCACCCCTGCGCTACCAGGATAAAGTACGAGACTCCGTGCGCCGCTACAAATTCAAGGGCCGCCGGGGTTACCATAAACTTTATGGGCGGCTGGTGGCCCAGTGCGTCCACGACCATCTGGCGGGGCGGTACGACCTTATCACCTGGGTCCCCCTCTCCCCCCAGCGCAAAAAGGAGCGGGGCTACGACCAGGCCTTCCTGCTGGCCAGCGCCGCCGCCCTGGAGCTGGGCGAGGTGGCGGTGGAGACTCTGCGGAAGGAGCGGAACACCGATCCCCAGTCGGGGCTCACCGAGGACGCCCAGCGCCGGGCCAACGTGCTGGGGGCCTACACTCCGGTAGACCCGGAGCTGGTGGCGGGCAAGCGTGTGCTCCTCATCGACGACGTGGTGACCACCGGCTCCACCCTGTCCGAGTGCGCCCGCACCCTGCGGACCATGGGGGCGTCCGATGTGGTATGTGCCGCCTTAGCCCGGGCCAGATAGGCGGTCTGACCGTGTGTTGTCTGGGAATCTTCAGAAAATTAGCGGAAATTTACGTTGAAATAGCGGACATACTTCTGTATAATAAAGGAGATTCCATGCAAATGTGAACACTGGAAGAATCACTCCATTCACAAGATAGATCAAAGAACTTCGAGGTGCAGGTATGTTCAGTAAGGATATCGGTATCGACCTGGGTACAGCTTCCATCCTGGTTTACGTAAAGGGTAAGGGCGTGGTGCTGCGGGAGCCCTCCGTGGTAGCCATTGACAAGAATACGGGCAAGCTGCTCAAAGTGGGCACGGAAGCGCAGCAGATGCTGGGCCGTACCCCCGGCAACATCGTTGCCATCCGTCCTCTGCGTGAGGGCGTCATCTCCGACTACGACATGACCGAGCGTATGCTCAAGGAGTTCATCCGCAAGGTGACCTCCTTCCGGCTCTTCAAGCCCCGCATCGTCATCTGCGTCCCCTCCGGCATCACCGAGGTGGAGGAGCGCGCCGTCATCGACGCCGGCATCCAGGCCGGCGCCCGCCGGGTGTACCTCATTGAGGAGCCCGTGGCTGCCGCCATCGGCGCCGGCATCGACATTGCCAAGCCCGACGGCCACATGATCGTGGACATCGGCGGCGGCACCACCGACATCGCCGTCATCTCCCTGTCCGGCATCGTGGAGTCCACCTCCATCAAGATCGCCGGCGACCAGTTCGACGAGGCCATCATCAAGTATATCCGCCGCAAGCACAACGTGCTCATCGGCGAGCGCACCGCTGAGGAGCTGAAGATGCAGATCGGCTGCGTCTTCCCCCGCCCCGAGGAGCAGACTGTGGAGATCAAGGGCCGCTGCCTGATGACCGGCCTGCCCCGCGTGTTCTCCGTGTCCTCCAGCGAGATGATCGAGGCCTTTGAGGAGGTCTCCACCCGCATCCTGGAGGCCATTCACGGCGTGCTGGAGCGCACTCCCCCGGAGCTGGTGGCCGACATCTCCACCAACGGCATTGTCATGACCGGCGGCGGCTCCCTGGTCTGGGGCTTCGACAAGCTCATCGAGTCCCACACCGGCATCGAGACCCATGTGGCTGACGACGCCATCTCCTGCGTGGCCTACGGCACCGGCAAGAGCCTGGACGACGTGGACTCCATGCAGGACGGTACCATCAACCTGTCCCGCCGCAAGCAGATGAACTGAATATGACCCTCGATCGGGCGTGCTGCACACCTGCAGCACGCCCCTTTTTTCTGCCCGGATTGACAAAGAAATATCATACTTGACTTTTGGCCTTTTAAGTGCTAAACTGCAAAAGCAAGATGAGCTTTTTGGAAACGCTCACCTACTTACGCAGGAAAGAGGTTTGATGTGATGAAGAAGAGAATGCTTGCCGGCCTGCTCACCGGCGTTATGGCCCTGTCCCTGACCGCCTGCGGCGGCGGTTCCGATTCCGGCAATGCCAACAGCCCCTCCGGCGGCACCGAGACCGGCTCCGGCTCCGCGGGCAGCTACAACGTAGGTATCGTTCAGTTGACCCAGCACGAGGCGCTGGATGCTGCCACCCAGGGTTTCCAGGATAAGCTGAAGGAACTCATCGAGGCTGACGGCGGCTCCGTTACCTTTGATCTGAAGAACGCCTCCGGCGACTCCGCCAACTGCACCACCATCGTCAACGGCTTTGTCTCCTCCGGCGTGGATCTGATCATGGCCAACGCCACCGCTTCCCTGCAGGCGGCTCAGGCCGGTACCGTGGACATCCCCATCCTGGGCACCTCCATCTCTGACTACGGCACTGCGCTGGGTGTCAGCGACTGGACCGGCACCACCGGCACCAACATCTCCGGCACCACCGATCTGGCTCCTCTGGACGGCCAGGCCGAGATGCTCCAGGAGCTCTTCCCCGACGCCACCAACGTGGGCCTGCTCTACTGCTCCGCTGAGCCCAACTCCGCCTACCAGATCAACACCATCAAGCCGATCCTGGAGGAAATGGGCTACACCTGCACCGAGTACGCCTTCACCGACTCCAACGACGTGGCTTCCGTGGCGCAGAACGCCGCCTCCAACAGCGACGTGATCTACATCCCCACCGATAACACCGCCGCCTCCTGCACCGAGGCCATTGCCAACGTGGTCCTCCCCGCCCAGGTGCCTGTCATCGCCGGCGAGCAGGGCATCTGCGCCGGCTGCGGCGTGGCCACCCTGTCCATCGACTACTACGAGCTGGGCGAGGTCACCGGTGAGATGGCCTACGAGATCCTGGTGAACGGCGCCAACCCCGGCGATATGGAAGTGCAGTCCGCCCCCAACTTCACCAAGATGTACAACGCCGCCAACTGTGAGGCTCTGGGCATCACCATTCCCGACGGCTACACCGCCATCGAGGGCTGAGCCGCTCTTCCCTTCCTGGCACTCTAAAAAAATCAAAAAGCGGAAAAGGCCTTTCCTTTTCCGCTTTTTGCTGTATCATATAACACTGTGTGTACGCAGCACAGATAATCGTACGGGAGGAATCAAACGTGGACTTTTTCACTAGCCTGCTCTCCGCGCTGCCCGGCGCGGTGGCGCAGGGACTGATCTGGGGCCTGATGGCCATCGGCGTGTACATCACCTATAAAGTACTGGATCTGGCCGACCTGACGGTGGACGGCACTATGGCCACCGGCGGCGCGGTCTGCATCATCCTGATGACCAACGGCGTCAATGTGTGGGTCGCCATGCTGTGCGCCTTCCTGGCCGGCATGCTGGCTGGTCTGGTCACCGGCGTGCTCCATACCTTCATGGGCATCCCCGCCATCCTGGCCGGTATCCTGACCCAGCTGGCCCTCTACTCCATCAACCTGCGGATCATGGATGGCAAGGCCAACACCGCCATCAACCCCAACAACTTCGACCTGCTGGTCTCCCTGCGCAACGTGCGCAGCCTGACCCTGGAGAATCCCATCTTTGTGGCCATCATCTTTACCATCGTGGTCATCGCCGTGCTCTACTGGTTCTTTGGTACCGCGCTGGGCTGCTCCATCCGTGCCACCGGCGCCAACCCCAACATGAGCCGGGCCCAGGGCATCAACGTCAACTTCAACAAGGTGCTGGGCCTGATGATCTCCAACGGTCTGGTGGCTCTGGCCAGCGCCCTCTACTGCCAGTACCAGGGCTTCGCCGACGTCAACGCCGGCCGCGGCGCCATCGTCATCGGTCTGGCCGCCGTCATCATCGGTGAGGTGCTCTTCAGCCGCATTTTCCGCAACTTTGCTCTGAAGCTTTTGTCCGTGGCTCTGGGCGCGGTGATCTACTATGTGGTCATCCAGATCGTTCTCACCGCCGGTCTGAACACCAACGACCTGAAGCTGATCACCGCCGTGGTGGTAGCCATCTTCCTAGCTATCCCCTACTGGAAGGGCAAATATTTCCGGGGCAAGATGAAGATTCCTGCCGCCGCCGGAAAGGAGGCCAACCCCAATGCTTGAACTGAAAGGGATTTATAAGACCTTTAACCGGGGCACCGTCAACGAAAAAGTGGCCATCAACGGCCTGGACCTGACCCTGGAGGACGGCGACTTCGTCACCGTCATCGGCGGCAACGGCGCCGGTAAGTCCACCACCCTGAACCTGATCGCCGGTGTATATCCGGTGGACGCGGGCACCATCACCCTCAACGGCGTGGACATCACCAACCTGCCCGAGCACAAGCGGGCCAAGTACCTGGGCCGTGTGTTCCAGGACCCCATGATGGGCACCGCCGCCACCATGGGCATCGAGGAGAATCTGGCCCTGGCCTACCGCCGGGGACAGTCCCGCGGCCTGCGCTACGGCATCAACAATGAGGAGCGCAAGCTGTACCGGGAGAAGCTGGCCATTCTGGGCCTGGGCCTGGAGGACCGCATGACCAGCAAAGTGGGTCTTCTCTCCGGCGGCCAGCGGCAGGCCCTCACCCTGCTGATGGCCACCCTGCAGAAGCCCGACCTGCTGCTGCTGGACGAGCACACCGCCGCCCTGGACCCCAAGACCGCCGACAAGGTGCTCCAGATCACCGAGAACATCGTGGCCCGGGACAACCTGACCACCCTGATGGTCACCCACAACATGAAAAACGCCATCCAGTACGGCAACCGCCTCATCATGATGGACAGCGGCCGTGTGGTGGTGGACATCCGGGGCGAGGAGAAAAAGAACCTCACCGTCCGCGATCTGCTGGACAAGTTCAACGTGGAGAGCGACCGGATGCTGCTCAGCGAATAAAAGAAAACCGGGTACCTGTGAGGTACCCGGTTTTTTTACGCATTTCCGGCCTTTTTCTCCCGCTCATAGATGATGCGCAGGCCATCCAGCACCAGCTGGGGGTCCACCACATCGATGAGGTCGGTGTTGTCCGCCACCATCCGGGCCAGGCCGCCGGTGGCGATCACCTTCACGTCAGGCTCCCCGATCTCCGCCTTGGCCTGGCGGATCAGGTACTCCATGGCCCCGATGTAGCCCATGACGGCGCCCGCCTGGATCTGGCCCACGGCGGTGGTGCTGAGCACGGTGTCCGGCTTCACCAGCTCCACCCGGGGCAGCAGGGCGGTCTTCTGGAACAGGCCGTCAATGGATACCCGCACACCGGCGGTGATGCAGCCGCCCAGATATACCCCGTCCCGGCTCACCGCGTCCAAGGTGGTAGCGGTACCGAAGTCCAGCACGATAAGGGGCGCGCCGTACTTGGCCATGGCGGCGATATCCGCTGCCGCCCGGTCGGGGCCCAGCCGCTCCTCGCTGGCGCAGGGCACATAGGGCAGCCGGGGGTCCAGTCCGTCGTCCAGCACCAGCGGGGTCTTGCCCACGTACTTCTTCATGGCGTTGGTCAGGGTGTGCATTACCTGAGGCACCACCGAGCCGATGACCACGTCCTCGATCTGGTCCAGCTCCAGCCCGAAGCGCTGAAAGTACTGGCACACCAGCAGACCCAGCTCGTCCGAGGTGCGGTCTCCGTCCGTCATGGTGCGGAAACTGCCCTTCAGCGCCTCCCCTTCATAGATGCCGAACACCATATTGGTGTTGCCCACGTCTACCGCAAGCAGCATAGCCATCCCTTCCCTTTCTTATAATTGACTGAGGTAGCACACAGCGCCGCCGTCCTCCAGCACGGCCACCGCGTAGGTGTGCGGTCCAAAGGTACCCACCGAGCCGGGATTGACGATCCACAGCCCGTTTTCAAACTCACAGAAGGCCTCATGGGTGTGGCCGAAGCAAAGCAGATGGGCGCCCGCCTCCCGGGCCGCCCGGATGGCCATGCCCATGCCCATCTTCACGTGGTAGATGTGGCCGTGGGTCATGAGGATCTTGCAGCCGTCCAGGGTGAACACCCGCTCCTCCGGCAGGTCGGGCCGCCGTCCGTCGCAGTTGCCCGGCACATAGGTCACCGGAATGTGGGGGAATTTCTCCGCAAGCTCCTGAGCATCCCGGGCCAGATCGCCCAGGTGGAGGATGCGGTCGGGGCTCTCCAGCCGCACCACGTCCTCCATATTGGCCACATTGCCGTGGGAATCGGAAAAAATCAGCAGTTTCATACAATCACCTTCCCCATGGGGGCACATATAATGAAGTGAACGCCATTATAATAATGCGTATAGAACGGAGCTGATGGTATTGGATCAGAAGAAAGCCGACCCCGCCGCCATGCTGGAGCAGAACCGGGCCATTCTGGAGCAGGTGGTCCACTCAGAGGACGCCCAGCGGCTCATGGAGCTGCTCAACCGCAATTCCGGCGGCAAGCTGAAGAGCGCCGCCGCGTCCGCCGCCCTGGGCGACACCAAGGACCTGCTGGCCATGGTACGACAGGTGATGCAGAATCCTGAGGGCTCCAAGCTGGTGGAGCGGCTCAGCCAGACCGCACCCAGGCAAGACTAGCAGTTCAACAAGGAGGGATGGCCCATGGCCCAGTGGGAAGAACAACTGAACCAGATCCTGGGCGATCCCCAGGCCATGGGGCAGATCATGTCTCTGGCCCAGTCCCTCTCCGGCAAGCAGGAGGAGCGCCAGGAGGAACCGCCTGACCAGGCGGAAGGGTCGGAAGCCGCCCCTCCTCCCGTGGAAGAGGAGCCCTCTCCCCTGTCCGCTCTGGCGGGGCTAGATCCCAAGCTGCTCCAGATGGGCATGGGGCTTTTGTCGGAATACTCCGCCCAGGACGACAAAAAGACCGCCCTGCTGGCCGCCCTCAAGCCCTTTCTCAAGCCTGAGCGCCAGGAGAAAATGGATCAGGCCGTCCGCATCGCCCGACTCACCCGGGTGATCCGGACGGCCCTGAAGATGTTCCGTGACCGGGGAGAGGAGGAGGACGATGTATAACCGCTACATACCCAACGGTACCTCCTACACCAGGATTCCCCAGGAGGACGCGCCCACTCCCCCGCCCCGGGAAGAGAAGCGCCCCCCGAAGGCGGGGGGCAAGGGCAAAGGCGGGCCGCTGGGCGACCTGCTGAAAAGTCTGAAGCTGGACAGCCTGGACACCGGAGATGTCCTGCTGCTGCTCATCCTGCTCTTTCTCTTTCTGGAGGGGGACGACATGGAGCTGGTCATCACCCTGGCCCTGGTGCTATTGCTGGGCCTGAGTTAGCTGCCGCTCCCCACGGTGTGGAGCACCGTGCCGTCGGGCAGCGCAAAGGAGGCGTCCGCCGGAACCGGGCGTTCCACTGCAAAGGCGCTCATCCGGTAGACCAGCTGGCCTTCCAGGCTGGTCTCGGCACAGGCCAGCAGGCCGCTGTCCACCGAGATCCAGTAGCTCTCTACATAGCCCTGGCTGTCGGGGACGGTTTCCACATGGATGCAGGCCACACCTTCCTTGTCCTCATAGCCTGCGGCGGCGATGTCGCTCTCCTTCAGCTTGAGGACGTCCTCATAGGTGGGGATGCGCTGGCCCTCCAGGTCGGCGGAGTCCTCGTCCGCCGAACCGGTGAGCACCCGGCTGCTTCCCTCGTACCACAGCCAGAACTGGTCGTCCCCCACGATGGAGTGGCGGACGGTGCCGCCGGGCTGGGTGGCAGTGGTATGGGTCCACCCGCCGTCCACCCAAACGGTGGCGCGGGTGACGCCGCTCTGACCCTCGCCCCAGAAATCCTCAATGGTGACGGTGCGGCCGTAGCTCTCCGGCCGGGAGAGGGTGTGTTCAATGACATATTGGACGGTCTGTGGGGTGATCTCCACCCGCACATAGTCCTCATTCCCCGCCGGTTCCGGCGACTGGCTGGCGCCGGGGGTGGGGAGCTGGATCTTGGCGGTATCGGGGGCAAAGAGCCCCAGTCCGAAGCTGGAGAGCATGGCGACCACAATGACGATGCCGATGAGCACCACCAGAATATTCCGATTGCGCCGTTCCATGCCCTTCCCTCCTTATATCAGCTTTTGAGACAAGCTCAGGCCTTAAATTCCTCTGGCTTCTCCTCCCGCAGGCCGAACTGCCACTCAATGGCGTCGGCGATGCGTCTGCAGGCGAAGCCGTCGCCGTAGGGGTTGACCGCGTGGGCCATGGCGTGGTAGGCCTTCTCGTCG
The DNA here is from genome assembly GCF_017811815.1 of Flavonifractor sp. AGMB03687. Classification (GTDB taxonomy): domain Bacteria; phylum Bacillota; class Clostridia; order Oscillospirales; family Oscillospiraceae; genus Flavonifractor. The sequence goes on along the minus strand of NZ_JADKZI010000002.1, from coordinate 297,285 downwards.
GTGAGCAGCTGGGAGGCCATCTGGAAGATGGTCTCCTCCTCGGTACCCGCGATCTTCACGGTGCCCGCCTCCACAGCCTCGGGCCGCTCGGTCTCCCGGCGCAGGACAAGCACAGGCCGTCCCAGAGCGGGAGCCTCCTCCTGCAGGCCGCCGGAGTCGGTCATCACCAGATAGGACCGGGCCATCAGGTTGTGCATCTCCTCCACGTCCAAAGGATCGATGAGATGGATGCGATCGTGGCCGGACAGATACTTGTCCGCCGCCTCCCGCACCACGGGAGACAGGTGGACCGGGTACACCAGCTCCACGTCCTCAAAGGTCTCGGCCACCCGGCGGAGGGCGGTCATGATGTTGGCCATGGGCTGGCCGTAATTCTCCCGCCGGTGGCAGGTGACCAGGATGACCTTCTTATGTTCATAGTCCAGCTTGTTGAGCAGTTCCGTCGCAAAGTGATAATCCTTTACAACCGTTGTCTTGAGGGCGTCAATGACGGTATTGCCGGTGATAAACACCCCGTCGGTGATGTCCTCCCGGGCCAGGTTGGTCACGTTGGCGGGAGTGGGACAGAAATGCAGGTCGGCAATGTCGCCCACCAGCTTGCGGTTCATCTCCTCCGGGAAGGGGGAGTACTTGTCCCAGGTCCGCAGACCGGCCTCCACATGGCCCACCTTGACCTGATGGTAGAAGGCGGCCAGAGCACCGGCAAAGGTGGTGGAGGTGTCACCATGGACCAGCACCAGGTCGGGCTTTGCCTCCTCCAGCACCCCCTCCATGCCCAGCAGGCACTTGGTGGTGATGGTGGACAAGGTCTGCCGGGGCTCCATGATGTTCAGGTCATACTCCGGCTTGAGTCCGAAAATGTCCAGCACCGAGTCCAGCATCTGGCGGTGCTGCGCGGTAACACAGCAGATAGAGGTGATGTTGGGCCGACTCTGAAGCTCCTGCACCAAGGGGGCCATCTTGATGGCCTCCGGCCGGGTGCCGAAAATGGTCATAACACGAATCTGTTTCATTTCTCTTCTTCCTCCTGCCCCTTTTCCTGTTCCTGCTCCTGTTCCTTACGGTTGTTGCTCAGGAAGATATGCCCGGCAATGGCCCCAGCAAAGCACAGAGCCATCATCAGCAGCATGGCCTTCACCGGGCCGCTGGTGGTGAGCACCACGGCGGACAGACCCAGGATGGCGCTGATGATATAGAGCACCGCCACCGCCTGCTTCTGGTTGAAGCCCATGTCAATGAGCCGGTGATGCACATGGCTGCGGTCGGCGTGCATGGGGCTCTGGCCGTGGGCGATACGGCGGATGAAGGCAAAGGCGGTATCAAAGATGGGCAGGCCCAGCATCAGGAAGGGCACGGCAAAGGAGATGATGGTGTAGAACTTGAAGAGGCCCTGCACCGACACCACCGCCAGGATATAGCCCAGGAAGGTGGAGCCCGTGTCCCCCATGAAGATCTTGGCCGGGTTCATGTTGTAAGGCAAAAAGCCGATACAGCCGCCGGCCAGGGCGGCCATGAGGATGGCCACGTTGCCCTCGCTCACCACCAGGGCGATGACCAGCAGGGTCATGGAGCTGATGGTGGATACGCCGCAGGCCAGGCCGTCCAGGCCGTCGATCAGGTTGACGGCGTTGGTGATGGCCACGATCCACAGCACAGTCACCGGGATGGACAGCCAGCCCAGGTCCCAGTACAGGTCGGAAGAAAAGACATTGGGGTTGGACAGGGTCTCGATGACGTTGCCGGAGAGCACCGCCACCAGGGCGGCTCCGATCTGGATCAAAAACTTCAGCTTGGCGCCCAGGCTGTAGATATCGTCAAAGATGCCCAGCACCACAATGATGGTGGCGCCCAGCAGCATGCCCCGCAGCTGCTCGTCCAGATCCAGGAAGAGGAGCACGCTGAGCAGGAAGCCCAGAAAAATGGCAAGGCCGCCCATCCGGGGAATGGGATGGTCATGCATACGGCGGTTGTCCTTGGGCACGTCCACCGCACCCATTTTGAAGGCCAGGCTCTTGACCACAGGGGTGGCCACCAGGGCCACCAGCAGGGCCACCACCAGCGCGGCCGCCACGATCCCCATCAGGGGGAGCTCGGAATTGATCGGCATAGGAAAGATGCTCCTTTTGTATCAGCGGGGGATGAAGCCCACTTTTTTATGGACCTTGCGCAGGGTCCGCTGGGCCACCGCGTTGGCCTTCTCGGCACCGGCGCGGTAGAGGCCCTCCAGATAGGCCTTGTCGCCCAGCAGGCGGGTGGTCTCCTCCCGGATGGGACGGAGCAGCTCCACCACGGCCTCGCCCACGGTGGGCTTGAAGGCGCCGTAGCCCTTGCCCTCAAACTCCGCCTCAATCTGCTCGTAGGTCTTGCCGGTGACGGCGGCGTAGATGTCCATGAGGGTGGCCACACCGGGCTTGTTGGCCCGGTCGTAGCGGACGCAGCGCTCGGTGTCGCTGTCGGTGATGGCCCGCTTGAACTTGCGCATGATCTCATCGGGGCTGTCCATCAGGTAGACGCAGCCCTCGGGGATGGACTTGCTCATCTTGTTCTCCGGCTGGTTCAGGCTCATGACCCGGGCGCCCACCTTGGGGATATAGGCCTCGGGCATGGTGAACACGTCGCCGTACACGCCGTTGAAGCGCTGCACGATGTTGCGGGTGAGCTCCACGTGCTGCTTCTGGTCCTCGCCCACCGGCACTAGGTCGGCCTGGTAGAGCACGATATCCGCCGCCATCAGGGAGGGATAGGTGAACAGACCGGCGTTGACGTTGTCGGCGTGGCGGGCGGACTTGTCCTTGAACTGGGTCATGCGGGACAGCTCGCCGAACATGGTGTAGCAGTTGAGCACCCAGGCCAGCTCCGCGTGGGCGGGCACATGGGACTGGATGAAGAGGATAGACTTCTCCGGGTCGATACCGCAGGCCACCAGCTGGGCAAAGAGCTCAATGGTCTGGCGGCGGAGGGCGGCGGGGTCCTGACGGACGGTGATGGCGTGCTCATCCACCACGCAGTAGACGCAGTTGTACTCATCCTGCATGGCCACCCAGTTGCGCAGCGCACCCAGATAGTTGCCCAGATGGAGGGCGCCGCTGGGCTGGATGCCGCTGAAAATGACTTTTTTATTGGTTTCCATAACAAGTTCACACCCTTGTAAGAGATTTCCGCATAGTTGACGATATAATACCACAATTCCTGCCGGTTGACAAGAATAAGAGGGCTGCACTATTGACAATTCTAAGGGCAAAACGGTAAAATAAAGGTTACGATTTGACACCCGATCACCGGGTATTTTTTTGACGGAGGGATCTGTATGGATCTGAAATGGTTTGAGGAACTGGAGGCGCGCATCCCCCACGACGGCGTGCGTACCCGCTTTGCCCCCTCCCCCACCGGCTACATGCATGTGGGCAACCTGCGCACCGCCCTGTACACCTGGCTCATCGCCCGCCACAACGGCGGCAAGTTCATCCTGCGCATTGAGGACACCGACCAGGGCCGTCTGGTAGAAGGCGCCACCGAGGTCATCTACAACACCCTGCGCAAGTGCGGCCTGACCTGGGACGAGGGTCCCGATCTGGGCGGCCCCGTGGGCCCCTACATCCAGACTCAGCGCCGGGACCTGTACGGCAAGTTTGCCGAGCTGCTGGTGGAGAAGGGCCACGCCTACTACTGCTTCTGTGAGAAGACCGAGTCCGAGGAGGACTCCGGTGACTTTGACCGGGCCGCCGATCCCTGCCGGGATCTGGACCCGGAGGTAGCCAAGGCCCGTGTGGCCGCCGGCGAGCCCTACGTCATTCGCCAGCGCATCCCCGCTGAGGGCACCACCACCTTCTCCGACGCTGTCTTCGGCGACATCACCGTGGAGAACAAGACCCTGGACGACCAGGTGCTCATGAAACGGGACGGTCTGCCCACCTATAACTTCGCCAACGTCATCGACGACCACCTGATGGGCATCACCCACGTGGTCCGCGGCTCCGAGTACCTGTCCTCCGCCCCCAAGTACAACCTGCTCTACGAGGGCTTTGGCTGGGAGGTGCCCACCTACATCCACTGCTCCCCCGTTATGCGGGATCAGCACAACAAGATGTCCAAGCGCAAGGGCGACCCCTCCTACGAGGACCTGATCGCCATGGGCTACCTGTCCGAAGCGGTTGTGAATTATGTCACCCTGCTGGGCTGGTCCCCCAAGGGCGAGTACGCCGAGCGTGAGTTCTTTACCCTCAGCGAGCTGGCCGACGTCTTCGACATCGGCGGCATCTCCAAGTCCCCCGCCATCTTTGATATTGAGAAGCTGAAGTACTTCAATGCCAACTACCTGCGGGCTCTCTCCCCCGAGGCCTTCTACGAGGGCGCCGAGCCCTACCTGAAGGAGGCCGTCAAGACCCCCGGCATCGACCTGAAGCTCATCGCTCCCCTGGTGCAGCCCCGGTGCGACACCTGGCTGGACATCGCCCCCCAGGTGGACTTCTTCGACGCGCTGCCCGAGTACTCCAACGAGCTGTACTGCCACAAGAAGATGAAGACCAACGAGGAGAACTCCCTGGAGGCCCTGGAGCAGGTGCTGCCCGTGCTGGAGAGCCTGCCTGAGTGGACCTACGACGCCATTCACGACGCCCTCATCGGCCTGGCCCAGAATCTGGAGCTGAAGAACGGCCGCATCATGTGGCCGGTGCGCACCGCCCTGTCCGGCAAGGCGGTCACCCCCGGCGGCGCGGTGGAACTGTGCCACATCCTGGGCAAGGAGGAGACCCTCCGCCGCATCAAGCTGGGCATGGCTCAGCTGGCAAAATAAGTGTCACATAGCATGCCCCCTTTTACCCATACTAGCGGTAAAAGGGGGCGTTTTTTATGTCAAAACAGAAGATGCGGGTGCTGGCCGTCAGCTTTTTGGCGGCGGCCTTCGCCGTTACCGCCGGCTTTGCCATTCAGGGCCACGCCCAGGCCAGACAGTACCGCCGGCTGCTGGACAACAACTACCTCCACGCCTTTGCCGAGCTGACCACCGCCACCGGGGAGCTGGAGACGGCCCTCACCAAGGTGAGCCACGCCACCTCCCCTGCCCTGTTCGCCTCCCTGTGCGCCCAGGCCTACTCCAAGGCCCAGGCCGCCCAGGCGGCTCTGGGTGAACTGCCCTACGGCAACGTGGAACTGGAGCAGACCGCCGCCTTTCTGGCCCGGGCGGGGGATTACGCCATGGCCCTGGCCCAGGGGACCACGGCGGAGCTGGTGTGCACCGACGACCACCGGGACACCCTGTGTCAGCTATCGGAAGCCGCCGGCCAGCTCTCCCTCACCCTGGAGACCCTCCAGGCTCAGCTCAGCACCGGGGCCATCCGCCCGGAGGATCTGGCGGAAGCCCGTGAGCGGCTGGCAGCGGAGGATGGCAGCGATCAGGTCAACGGCGGCTCCGCCTTCCAGAGCGTGGAGTCCGACTTCCCCGAGGTGCCCACCCTGATCTACGACGGCCCCTTCTCCGAGCACCTGGACGGCCGCGCCCCCCGTATGCTGGAGGGTCTGCCCCAGGTAACCGAGGAGGAGGCCCGGGAGGCGGCGGCTTCCCTCCTGGATCTGCGGCCCGAGGTGTTCACCCTCAGCGCCAAGTCGGAGGGGAACCTGCCCTCCTACGGCTTCACCGCCCTGGTGGACGGCGGGCAGCTCTATGTCCAGGTCACCTGCCAGGGAGGCCAGATTTTAGAGCTCTTTACCTCCCGCACCGCCGGAGAACCGGTGCTCAGCCGGGCGGAGGGCTGCGAGAAGGCGGCCGCTTTCCTGGCGGAAAAAGGCTATGCCAACATGGCCCCCAGCTATTTCATGGAGCAGGACGGGGTGCTGTCGGTGAACTTCGCCCCGGTGGAGGACGGCGTGTACTGCTATCCCGACCTGGTGAAGGTGTCGGTGGCCCTGGACACCGGGGACATCGTGGGCTTTGAGGCAGCAGGCTATCTCACCCACCACGGCGGCCGGTCCCTTCCCTCCCCCACGGTAGACGCCCAGACCGCCCAGGCTCTGGTGGACGACTCCCTCACCGTTCTCTCCCATCAGCTGGCCCTCATCCCCACCGGCGGCGAGGACGAGGTGCTGTGCCATGAGTTCAAATGTCAGGCCCAAAACGGCACCCATGTGCTCATTTATGTCAACGCCCTCACCGGCAAGCAGCAGCACATCCTTCTGCTGCTGGAGGACGAAAACGGCACTCTGGTGCTCTGAGTGCTGTCTTAGGCGCACATCTGTGCGCTCTACATAGCCTTTTCTCTGTTGTTTGGTAAAACGTAAAGTTTGGAACACATAGTTTCTTTTGAGATGATTGACAAAGAATTAACAATATGCCATAATAGGGGCCGTCAGATCGTTAAACATTTAACGATTGAATATTTATGAATTATCCGGAGGTACTTACCATGTCCCGTTTTACTCTTCCCAGAGATATCTACTATGGTCCTGACGCCCTGGAGAACCTGAAGAATCTGAAGGGCACCCGCGCTGTGCTGGTGCTGGGCGGCGGCTCCATGAAGCGCTTCGGTTTCGTGGACAAGGCTGTGGCTTATCTGAAGGAAGCCGGCATTGAGACCAAGCTCATCGAGAACGTGGAGCCCGATCCCTCCGTGGAGACCGTCATGAGCGGCGCCGCGGTGATGCGTGAGTTCCAGCCCGACTGGATCATCTCCATGGGCGGCGGCTCCCCCATCGACGCCGCCAAGGCCATGTGGGCCTTCTATGAGTACCCCGAGACCACTTTCGAGGACCTGATCACCCCCTTCTCCTTCCCCGAGCTGCGCCAGAAGGCCAAGTTCTGCGCCATCCCCTCCACCTCCGGCACCGCCACCGAGGTCACCGCCTTCTCCGTTATCACCGACTACCAGAAGGGCATCAAGTATCCTCTGGCCGACTTCAACATCACCCCTGACGTGGCCATCATCGACCCCGCCCTGGCGGAGACCATGCCTCCCAAGCTGGTGGCTCACACCGGTATGGACGCCCTCACCCACGCCATCGAGGCCTATGTGTCCACCCTGCACACCGTGTTTACCGATCCTCTGGCTCTCAAGGCCATTGACATCGTGAACAATGATCTGATCAAGTCCTTCAACGGCGACATGTCCTGCCGCGAGGAGATGCACTACGGCCAGTGCCTGGCCGGTATGGCCTTCTCCAACGCCCTGCTGGGCATCGTCCACTCCATGGCCCACAAGACGGGCGCCGCCTTCTCCACCGGCCACATCACCCATGGCCTGGCTAACGCCATGTACCTGCCCTACGTCATCGCCTACAACGCGAAAGCGCCCGGCGTGGCGGAGCGCTATGCCGACATCGCGAAGACCATGGGCATTACCGGCACCGTGGAGGAGTGTGTGGAGGGCCTGCGCGCCAAGATCCGCTCCATGAACGACGCCATGGGCATCCCCAACACCCTGAAGGACTTCGGCATCATCGAGGACGAGTTCAAGGATAAGCTGGCTGCCATCGCGGAGAACGCCGTGGGCGACGCCTGCACCGGCTCCAACCCCCGTCCCATTGATCCCGAGACCATGGCCAAGCTCTTCACCTGCATCTACTACGGTGAAGAGGTCAACTTCTGATTCCCCTCAAACCCTTACCCATAAAACAAGAGGAGCGCAGTCAAACGACTGCGCTCCTCTTGCATTTAATCCATATCAAAGGGGGGCATGTCCCGGCTCTGAGGAATGGCGTCCCCTTCGAACTCCAACTCGTCGGGAACGGGCTCAGGGGGCACCTCCTGCATGTCCTGTTTGAACTGCATCTGCTGCCACTGCTCCTTGGTGATGAGCACCTGGCGGGGCTTGGAGCCCTCGAAGGGGCCAACCACGCCCTTCTCCTCCATCTGGTCCACCAGCCGGGCGGCCCGGGAGTAGCCCAGCTTCAGCCGCCGCTGGAGCATGGACACGGAGGCCATACCGGTCTCCACCACCACCTCGATGGCGGAGGGCAGCAGCTCGTCGTAGTCGTCTCCCACATCCTCCGGTGCGGAGCCGCCCACACCCTTGGAGCCCTTCTCCTTCTCGGCGGCGTGCTTCTCGATGTCGTGCATGATCTCCTGATCGTACTCGGCCCCGCCGCTGTTCTGCTTGATGAAGCCCACCACGGCGGCCACCTCCTCATCGGAGATGAGGCAGCCCTGGACACGCTGGGGCTTGCCGGAGCCCAGGGGGAAGTACAGCATATCGCCCCGGCCCACCAGCTTTTCCGCGCCGGTGGTGTCCAGAATGATGCGGGATTCCAGCGAGGACGCCACGGCGAAGGCGATGCGGCTGGGGATGTTGGCCTTCATCAGGCCGGTGATCACGTCGGCGGAAGGACGCTGGGTGGCGATGATCAGGTGCATACCGGCGGCACGGCCCATCTGGGCCACCCGGCAGATGGATTCCTCCACCTCCTTGGCGGCCACCAGCATCAGGTCGGCCAGCTCGTCGATGACCACCACGATCTGGGGCATCTTCTCCATGTCGTCGGTCTTGGCGGCATGGGCGTTGTAGCTGGCCAGGTCCCGGACTCCGATCTCGGAAAAGGCCCGGTACCGCTTCATCATCTCCACCACCGCCCACTGGAGGGCGCCGGCCGCCTTCTTGGGGTCAGTAACCACCGGGATGAGCAGATGGGGAATGCCATTGTAGATGCCCAGCTCCACCATCTTGGGGTCCACCATGATGAGGCGGACCTCTTCGGGGGTGGCCTTGTACAGCAGGGAGATGATGAGGGAGTTGGTACACACCGACTTACCGGAACCGGTGGTACCGGCGATCAGCAGGTGGGGCAGCTTGGCAATGTTGCCCACGATGTTGTTGCCGCCGATGTCCTTACCCACGGCAAAGGACACCTTGGAGGGGTTGTCCCGGAATTCCTTGGAGTCGATGACGTCGTGGATATAGACGGGAGACACCAGACGGTTGGGCACCTCGATGCCCACCATGGAGATCTTGTTGGGAATGGGCGCGATACGTACACCGGTGGCGCCCAGGGCCAGGGCGATGTCGTCGGCCAGATTGGTCAGCTTGTTGAGGCGCACGCCCTGGTCCAGCTCCAGCTCATACCGGGTCACCGAGGGACCGCGGGTCACGTTGGAGATACTGGCGTCGATGCCGAAGGAGCGGATGGTGTCGGACAGACGGGCCTGATTGGCTCGCAGCTCCCCCGCCACGTCGGAGCTGGATACCCCCTCCCCTTCCGTCAGCAGAGAGACGGGGGGATACTGGTAGGCCATGGGCTCCTCCTCCAGGCTGCGGGCAATGTCCTGGGCCACCTCGGCGGCAGCCTGGGCGGCCTCCTCCTTCTGGCGGGCCTTGGTGGTAGCAGCCGGAGCGGGAGGCACCGCCGGCTCCCGCTCGATCTCGGGTACCGGCTGAGGTGCAGGTTCCGGCACAGGCTGGGGCTGCTGCACCGCCACGGGCTCCGGCTGGACCGGCTGGGGCGCGGGCTCCACCGGCGCGGCAAAGGGCAGGGCTTCCTCCTCGGTGGGCTCGGCTGTGACCGGAGCCTCCGTGGTCCCGGTAAGCACCTGGTCGGGGGTGGGCACCGACGGCTTGCGGTTGAAGAAGCGCTCCTTCTTCTCAATGGGCTTGGGCTCCCGCTTCTTGCCCACCAGGGGACCCTCGTCCACAGGAATGTCGATCTGGGGGACCTGTCTCTCCCGCACCGGCTCCGGCTCCGCTGCTCTCCGGCGGGGACGGGGCTCGGGCAGCTCCTCCTCTTCATACTCCGCCCGGGGACGGCTGCGCAGGCTGTCCACCACTTCCGTGGGCGAGATGCGGAAGGCCACCATCACCAGCACGGCGCCCAGCAGCGCAAAGATGATGCCGGCGCCGATCTTGCTGAAAACGGCAGTGAGGCCCAGGGCCATGACGCCGCTGACCACGCCGCCGCTGGCCAGAGTCTCACCCTGGGTCCACAGCAGCTTGGGCAGCTCCGCCGTCCAGGCGTACTCCCCTTTGGCCAGCAACAGGTGGAAGAACCCACCGGCCAGTACCGGCAGCAGCAGGGCGCACCACACCCGCAGCCGCACCGGACGGCCGCGATGGAAGGCCAGGATGCCGCTGGCCACCAGCAGCATGGGAGGCAGCAACAGATAACCGTAGCCGATGAGGCCCTTCACCAGGCCGCAGAAGAAGTCGATGAAGATGGCCTGGATATGAAAGTAGCCCAGGGCGGCAAAAATGGCCAGCAGCAAACACACCACCGCCCCCACCTCCCGGCGCACAGGCCGGGGAGCGGGCTTTTTGCTGCGGGTACTGGTGGTGGTGCGTTTGGAAGAGGAGGACCGGCTGGAAGACGCGGTCCGCTTCCCGCCGGTACTTTTCTTCTTAGCTGTGGCCATGGTATCAAATCCTTTCGGGGTCGGTTTCCCGCCAAAGGGCGGGTGGCAGCGCAAAGTGCTTTACAGCACCACTGTCTTCACGATGCCGGCGATGAGGCTGCCAAGACCCACCACCCAGCAGTAATAGGCGAACTTACCGAACTTGCCCTTGTCGGACAGCATCTTGACCAGCCGGATGGCGAAATAGCCCACCACGGCGGCCACCACTACGCCCACCACATACATGGGCAGCTCGGCCATATTGAAGCCGCTCTCCACCGCATCCTTCAGCTCAAGGATGTTGGCACCAACGATGGCGGGCATGGAGAGCAGGAAGGAGAAGCGGACAGCAAAGGACCGGTCAAAGCCCCGCATCATGCCCACGGAGATGGTGGTACCGGAGCGGGACAGGCCGGGGATCACCGCCAGAGCCTGGCCACAGCCCACGATGAGGGCGTCCACCACGGTGGCGTTCTTGGCGGTCTTATGGCCGTTGGCCATGCGGTCGGAGAAAAACAGGATGAAGCCGGTGACCAGCAGAGCGATGGACACCATGATGGAGCTGGAAAACAGCGTGTTCACCGCATCCTGCAGGAAGACCATCACAAACAGGGGCAGGGTGCCGATGATGATGAGCATCACCATCCGCCGGGCCGGGGGCGGCGGAGTGCCGGTATCCTTCCCCGCCAGAGCAGCGATGCCCAGGAAGAACTCCCGGATCATCTCCACCACGTCCCGCCAGTAGACGATAAAGACCGAGATCAGGGTGCCGAAGTGGAGCAGGACGGTAAAGAACATGTACTTCTCTTCCACATTCTCCATATTGAAGAAATGCTGGAACAGGGCCAGGTGGCCGGAGCTGGAGATGGGCAGAAACTCCGCCACGCCCTGGATAATTCCCATGAGGATGGCCATCAAATAGCTCAAAACAAATCCCTCCGTTTGGATTGGTGGGCACCGCCCGAGCCACCGGGGCAGGACGGACCCGTCTGAAAATAGCTGACCGGCCCGGGGTATCCCCTGCCGGACCTGTCCCGCGGTGAGACAGTTACATTATATAATACCATATCCCGCCCCACATTTCCATCCCCTTTTCACTTCCTCCCCCCTCCCCTTTCCGACATTTGACAAAGGTTGGCAGATGTGACATACTGAAACCAACCAGCGGCACCGGACCCGTCCGGCGCCAGGTATACTACCTGCGGGCCTTCCCGGCCCGGGATCGGAGATGACACGTATGTACCCCTGCAAAACCAGCCGTTCCATGCGAGTCATGGGACTCGTCCTGCTCCTTGCCCTCCTGCTCAGCCAGATGGCGCTGGCCGCCCCGGCCCCTCAGGAGCCCTCCGTCACCGCCGCCAGCGCCATCGTCATGGACTATGATACCGGCGAGGTCCTCTATGAAAAGGACGCCGATACCATGCGGGTCCCCGCCTCCATGACCAAGATCATGACCGCCTACATCATCTTTGAGGAGCTGGAGGCCGGAAACCTGACCCTGGACACCATGGTGCCCATCAGCGCCGCCAACGCCCAAAGTCCCGGGACGGCAGCAATTACCCCGCCTCAGTGCCCCTCACCGCCGGGTCCTCCGTGTCGGTGGACACCCTGCTCCGGCTGATTATGATTCCCTCCGCCAGCGCCAGCTGCATCGTCATGGCCGAGTACATCTCGGGCAGCGAGGCCGCCTTTGTCCAGCGGATGAACGAAACCGCCCAGCGGCTGGGCATGACGGCGGAGTATGAAAACTGCCACGGCGCCCACGTCCACTACCTGACCGCCCGCTCCCAGGCCATCCTGGTCCGGGCCTTCATCGACCGCTTCCCCCAGATTCTGAACTACACCTCCCTCACCGGAGTCACCTTCAACGGCAAGTGGTACCCCAACACCAACAAGCTGCTGCCCGGCCTGGACTATGCCTATGACGGCGTGGACGGCTTCAAGACCGGCACCATCTCTGCTGCCGGCTACTGCCTCAGCGCCACCGCCGTGAAGAACGGCCGCCGCATCATTTCCGTGGTCATGAAGTCCTCCAACGACCGCACCCGCCACACCGACAGCGCCGCCCTGCTGGACTACGGCTTTGCCATGCTGGAGTACCAGTCCCCCTATGACGACGTGACCTATCACTGGTGCCGGGAGGACGTAGCCGATCTGAAGGAACTGGGCGTGGAGCTGCACGCCGACGGCGACTCCTTCCGCCCGGACGACCAGGTGACCCGTGCGGAGTTCACCGCCATGCTGTACACCGCCCTGGAGCAGTCGGGCGCCCTGCCCCAGCCCACTGAGGAGCCGGAGGAGCCGGTCTTTACCGACGTGGAGGGCACCTGGGCTGCCGACTACATCCTGCCCGCCGCCCGCCTGGGTCTGGTCACCGGCACCGATGACAAGTTCCTGCCCGATCAGCCCATTACCCGCCAGGAGATGATGGTCATTATCGACCGCTGCCTGGATCTGCCCGATGAAAACGGCCTGGGCTTTGCCGACGACGGCGACATCACCTTCTGGGCTCTGGAGGCCGCCGCCCGCACCTCCGCCGCCGGTCTGTTCCAGGGAGGCAGCAGCAACAAGCTGATGCCCCTGTTCACCTCCACCCGTGCTGAGGCTGCCGCGGTACTCAGCCGTGTGACCGATTTGCTGTAACTTAAAAGGTGAACCACTATGATGAGACGAGGCGCCGCGCTGCTCTGCGCGCTGGCCCTGCTGGCCGGTCTGGCCGCCTGCGGCGGACCAGACCCACAGCCGGAGGGGTCCGCCAGCCCCACCCCATCGGTATCCCTCGCCCCCTCTCCCACGTCGGAACCGACTCCCTCCCCCTCTGCGGAACCTACACCGGAGCCTACCCCAACCCCGCCCAGCTGGGAGGAGGACCACACCCTGGACCGGAACACCCCCAAGCTCACTGGCGGACTGGAGCTGCCGGTGACCGGAGCCACCGGCTACGCGGCGGTGGAGATCGGCCTGTGGGATGCGATTCCCACGCCCACACCGACGCCGACTCCCACACCCACGGCAACACCCACTCCAACCGCTACGCCTGCCCCCTCCCCTGCTGTGGTCAGCCCCACACCGGCGGAGTCCCTGCCCCCGGTGGAGGAAACCCAGCCCGTCCAGGTCGTGCCGGAGGAGCAGCCCTCCCCCACTCCGGCGGTGGTGGCCCGCACCCTGGCCGCCTCGGCGCAGCCCACCCCCGATCCCTATGCCGGGGCCCTGGCGGTACTGCCTCCCGGCACCTCCTTTACCATTCTGGCGGAAAAGGGCGGCTGGTGGAAAGTGTCCTCAGGCTACGGCACCGGCTGGGTGGAGCACCGGTTCTGCATGATCAACCTGCCCGACGTGATCCCTTCTATCCTATATGACGCCACCAATGCTTATGACTCCCGGTACACCAGCTCGGGAAAGGATATCCCCGGCATCACCGGCAAGGCCCTCTACCAGGGCAAGGTGTACAACCCCCGCTTTGACGAGGAGCAGTTCCTCATGCCGGCTCTGTATGCCACCGCCAAAAAGATCTGTGCCGCCCAGCAGAAGGCCCTGGCCCAGGGCAACAGCCTGAAGCTGTACGAGGCCTACCGGCCCTACGACACCCAACGGGCGGTGGTCAAGGCACTCACATCCCTGGCGGAACGGGACCCGGAGGTAAAGGCGGGCATCACCACCGAGCCCTGGTCCATGACCTACTTCATCAACACTGGCTATTCCAACCACCAGAAGGGCTTTGCAGTGGACGTGAGCCTGGTGAAGGTCACCCGCACTGAGGTGCACACCACCGGCGGGTACTCCTACCTGAAGCCGGTGGAATATCATGAATATGAGATGCCCACCCCCATCCACGAGCTGAGCATGGCGGCCGCCTCCACCACCGGCCCCGGGGAAACTATTCTGGCCGATACCATGAATGACCCGGCCATCGCTCTGCGGTACTACTTCCGCAAGGCGGGCATGACCCCGCTGGAGTCGGAGTGGTGGCACTTCAACGACTACGCCGCCCGCACCCTGGCGGAGGGGCGCACCTCTACCGGCGGCTTTGAGATCACCCGCTGCCGGAGCACCGCGCCCTGACAAATTCCATAGACGCAAAGAAGACCCCTCCGGCCCATGCCGGAGGGGTCCTGTTCGTTCATTCAAATGGCTCAGGCCTCAAAGATGGCCTTCATGCCCTTGTAGGTCATATAGCAGTCCAGCTTGGCCACGGTCTCGAAGGGGGCGTGCATGCTCAGCACGGGCACGCCGGCGTCGATGGTGTCGATGTCACGCTCAGCCATGAAGCAGGCCACGGTACCGCCGCCGCCGGCGTCCACCTTGCCCAGCTCGGCCATCTGCCACACCACACCGGCAGCGTCCAGCACCTTGCGGGTGTAGGCCACCACCTCGGCGGAGGCGTCGGAGGCGCCGGACTTGCCCCGGGCACCGGTGTACTTGCACAGACCCATGCCGTAGTTGACGCGGGCGCTGTTGCGCTTCTCATACACCTCGGCGAAGTTGGGGTCAAAGGCGGCGGTCACGTCGCAGGACAGGCAGAAGGACTTCTCATAGCACACCTTCAGGGGCACCCGCTGGCTGTCACACAGGTCGCTCATGAAGGTATCGAAGGCGGCGGACTCCATGCCGGACACGCCCACGGAGCCGATCTCCTCCTTGTCGGCCAGCATGCACACGGCGGTGCGGGTGGGAGTGCCCAGGGTGAACAGGGCGGCCAGGGCGGCGAAGCCGCACACACGGTCGTCGTGGCCGTAGGCGCCAATGAGGGAGCGGTCAAAGCCGATGTCCATGGCCTTGAAAGCGGGCACGGCAGACAGCTCGGCGGAGATGAAGTCCTCCTCCAGGATGCCGTACTTCTGGTTCAGCAGGTCCATGATGGCCAGCTTCACCCGGTCGGCACCCTCGTCACCGGCGAAGGGACGGCTGCCGATGAGCAGGTTCAGGCTCTCGCCGGGAATGGCCTCGCCCAGGGGCTTCTTGGACTGCTCCACACCCAGGTGGGGCAGCAGGTCGTCAATGGTGAAGCGGGGCTCGTCAGCGCCCACGCCCAGAGCAACCTTCACGGTGGAGCCGTCCTTCAGGGCGATGACGCCGTGGAGCTCCAGGGGGATGGTCACCCACTGATACTTGCGGATGCCGCCGTAGTAGTGGGTCTTGAAGAAGGCCAGCTCGGAATCCTCATAGAGGGGGTTGGGCTTCAGGTCCAGGCGGGGGGAGTCGATGTGGGCAGCGCCGATGTTGACGCCCTCGCTGAGGGACTTGCTGCCGATGACGGCCAGCATGATGGCCTTGCCCCGGTTGGAACGATAGATCTTGTCGCCAGGATTGAGGGTCATGCCCCGGGTGAAGGGCTTGAAGCCGTGATACTCGGCCAGGCGGATGGTCTCATCCACGCACTCCCGCTCGGTCTTGCCGGCGTCCAGGAACTTCTTGTAATCCTCACAATATGCGTTCAGATCCGCCTCTTCCGCAGCGGGCAGGCGGTCATAGCCGTTCTTTGGCTGATAGAGCAGGGCTTCCCGCCGCAGCTCGCCAGGGGTCTTCTGTTTCTCTTCCATTTGGAATGCCTCCTATATCTAAACTTTTACCGGATCAACGATTCAAAGAGCGTACGGGCGCGCCTGCCGAATTCCTCCGGCGAGCCCTCCCCGTTCTCCAGGATGTGGGTGCAGTGGGCGCGGAAAAAATCGTCCCCCTGCTGGGCCTCCACCCGCTTGCGGGCGTATTCTTCGGAAATGCCCTCCCGGGCCATAATGCGGCGGACCCGCACCTCCTTGGGGGCCAGGATGCCCACCACCGCGGAGCAGGTCTCCCCCACCCCGCTTTCAATGAGGGCGATGGCGTCGATGGCCACGGCGGGCCGTCCCTCCGCTTCCGCCTGGGCCGCCTGCCGGTCGATCTCATCAATGATAAACCGGTGGGTGATGGCGTTCAGGTCGGCCAAAGCCGCCGGGTCTGCAAAGACCACGTTGCCCAGAGCCTTCCGGTCCACCTTCCCTGCATCGTCCAGAATGGCGGGGCCGAAGCGGGCCGTGAGGGCCTCCTTCATGGGGGCGCTGTTTGCCAGCAGGTCATGATACACCTGGTCGGCGTCGATGATGTGGACGCCCAGCTCCGCCAGTGCGTTGAGGGCCGTGGTCTTGCCTGCCCCGGTGGGACCGGTGATGCCGATGCGTTTCATGTCCTTCGCCTCCAGATGCTAGTATACCACACTGTACAAGGGGTGTGTGAGCGATTTGTAAATTGTGGCCGCCCGCTTAGTATACCACAAACGGAGGCCGATTGAAAAACGATTTTTTCCAAACACGAAAAAATGGGACGGCGAAACACTTCGCCGTCCCATTTCGGTTATTCATGCCAGCCGTAATGGTGGCCGTGGCCGGTCTGGCTCTCTCCTACCGTCGTGCCTCCGCGCTCCAGCGATGCAATCCAGTCCCGGATCTGCCGCATGGTCAGCCCCGCCACATCGTCGGTGGTGACGGTGGGGTCCAGAGCCTGGAGCTCCAGAAAGGCCTCATACTTGCCCAGGGACAGCCCCGCATGGTGGGCCTGCTCCAGCTTCTCTGAGTCGCCGTGGCGGCAGTGGACATTCTCCTGCCCGGCGGTACAGGCCTCCGCTCCCGCCAGCAGGCGGCCGCACTGGGTCTCGTTCTCTCCCGCCACCGTGATGGACAGCAGGGCCCCCTGGGCCAGCCGGTCCGCAATATCGGGGCTGGCCAGCAGCTCCTCCAGGGCGTCCCGGTAGTCCAGATACTTCAATTCCAGGGTATCCGCTAAAATCTGGCCGTCCTCGTTGTAGCTCTGAACCGATACCACCTTGTCAAACCGGTTGACCCCCAGCTCCAGGGAGGGGTTGATGTCGATACTGAGGACAGAAGTAGGTGTAAAGTAAAACTGGTATCCACCAATTCCCACCACCAGCAGCACCAGGCAGGCCACGGCTGCCGCCAGGGCGCGGGCAGGCCGCCGGCGGCGGGTGCGGGCTTGTTCCAGAACAGCCCGGGTGGACTCCTTCAGTTCTTCCTCGGCGTGAATGGACGCAAAGGCGTCTCTGATCCGCTCATCCATAGTCTTCCCCTCCCAGCCGTTCCCGCAGCCGCTCCCTGGCCCGGGCCAGGTTGGTGTAGATGGTATTGACGTTCTTCCCCAGCAGCTGCCCGATCTCCGGGGCAGTATATCCTTCATAGTAGTGGAGATACACCACTTGCCGCTCCCGCTGGGGCAGCTCCAGCACAGCCCCCAGTACCTCCCGATGCTGGTCAGGCAGGTGGGCGATCTGGGCGCTCAGCTCCTCCAGGGGCACCGTGCGGCTGCGGAAGACGCTTTTGAGCAGGTCCTTGCAGGCGTTGATGGTCACCCGGATAAACCAAGCTTTTTCATGCTCCTGGCTCTCAAAGGGCCTGTCATGGAGCAGATATTTGAGAAACACCGCCTGAAAAATGTCCTGGGTATCCGCTTCATTTTTCAGATGGATCATGCACAGCCGCCGCACGGTGTCGCCGTACCGCTCAATGGCCCGGTTGGTCTCCGCTTCGTCCCGCATGGCCTGCCCTCATCTCCCCTCCGGTCTCTCCCGATGTTGTTACCAGCCGCCGTGGCAGCCCCGGCCCCAGCCGCGGCAGCCGGTGCCGCCGTTCCGGCAGTGGGTACCGTAGTTGTCGCACACGCCGTCGCCATTCGCATCCATGTATTGACAATAGGTCCCCCGGTTGTCGCACACGCCGTCGCCGTTTGCGTCCACATAGTTCCGGCCGCTGGCGGCAAAGGCGGTGGTGAATCCCACCATCAGCACCAGGGCGGTAACGGCAGCGCCGATCAACAGCTTTTTCATACAAATTCCTCCTTGCCTGATTTGGTCTCACCCTGAATACGAGCCAGCAGGAGGAATCCTTTCAGCCGGATGAAAAAAAGATGGCCGTGTTTTCACGGCCACCTTTTTAATCTGCTTCATCCGCCCGGATGATATGGAATCCGGCCGCTTTGTTCAGCCGGTTTGCCACCGCCAGACCGATGCCGGTGGCATCGGGACACTGGGCCCAGATGTGGGTGACGCTGGTGCCGTCAAACCACCGCAGGGCGTCAAAGACCCGCCGGGCCTGCTCGGGCACGTCGGTGCTGGGGCCCAGCTGCTCCACGGGATGGCCCTCAAAGAGCTGGGTGTACTCGTCAAAGCAGATCACCCCGTCGCCGGGGTCCATATGGGTCTGGATGTACCGGGCCGCGGTCTCGGGCGCGCCCTGCACCACGGTGACCGGAGCCTTGGGGGCATAGTGGCGGTACTTCATGCCGGGGGCCTTGGGCTGCTCCCCCGCTCCCATGAGCCGGGTCACCGCCGGGTCCACCGCCACCTCACCCAGCACGCTCTCCAGCTGCTCCAGGGTGATGCCGCCGGGCCGCAGCAGCCGGGGAGGCTGCTCGGTCAGGTCGATGATGGTGGACTCCACCCCCACGGAACAGGGGCCGCCGTCCACGATGCCGTCGATCTTGCCGTCCATATCCTCCAGCATGTCCGCCATGTTGGTAGGGCTGGGCCGGCCGGAGGTGTTGCCCGAGGGGGCGGCCACCGGCACATCGGCGGCGGCAATGATGGCCCGGCACACCGGATGGGCCGGGCAGCGCATCCCAACCGTGTCCAGACCGGCGGTGACCGTGTCGGGCACGATGGGCTTATGCTTCAGGATCATGGTCATGGGACCAGGCCAGAAGCGGTCGGCCAGGGCGTAGGCCGCCTCCGGGATATCCTCGCAGTACCGCTCCAGCCAGTCTGCGGAGGGGATGTGGAGGATCAGCGGGTTGTCCTGAGGCCGTCCCTTGGCCTCAAAGATGTGAGCCACCGCCTCCCGGTCCAGGCCGTTGGCTCCCAGGCCATACACCGTCTCCGTGGGGATGCCCAGCAGGCCGCCCCGGCGGAGGATGTCTGCCGCCTCCCCGATCTGTTTGTCATTCAAACGCAGGGTTTGCATCACTCATACCCGCTTTCTCAGAAACGCCGACGGCGGCGGCGATGGCGGCTCTTCTGGACCACCGTCAGGATACCAGCCGCCATCAGGGCGGCGCCGGAGAGGATGTGCAGGATACCAATGGCCTTTTTCATACAAAACCGTCTCCTTTGTTATTCGTAGATGCCCACCGGGGTGCCCGCCAGCTCAATGGTGGTGTCGGGGGCAAACTTTGCCTTCTGCAGATAGCCCTTCACGGTGAGGATGCCGTACTTGGGGTTGACCTTCTCGTCCTCCAGTTCCAGCTCCAGATAGTTGGCGCCGGAGCCGGTGAGCCAGCCGTCGTCCTCCAGAATGCCGGCCAGATCGTCCTTCACCAGATCCAGGGTCAGGCCCTCGGGCAGGGTGTTGAAGTGAATGATCAGTTCCATGGTCATAACTCCTTTTCTAGGATTCCGGGAAATGCCCCGTTTATTCCGCCTGGCTGTGCCGCAGCTTTTCCGCCTGGTCAGCGGTGATCAGCCCGTCAATGATCTCGTCCAGGTCGCCGTTCATCACATTTTCCAGTTTGTACAGGGTCAGGCCGATGCGGTGGTCGGTGAGCCGTCCCTGGGGGAAGTTGTAGGTACGGATACGCTCGTTGCGCATGCCGGTGCCCACCTGGCTGCGGCGCTCGTCGGTCACCGCCTGCTCCTGCTCCCGCACCTTCTCTTCGTACAGCCGGGAACGCAGGATCTGCATGGCCTTGTCCCGGTTCTGGAACTGGCTGCGCTCCTGCTGGCACTCCACCACCGTGCCGGTGGGCTTATGGATAAGCCGCACGGCCGAGGAGGTCTTGTTGACGTGCTGACCGCCGGCGCCGGAGGAGCGGAACACCTGCATTTCAATGTCGGCGGGGTTGAGCTCAAAGTCCACCTCGTCCACCTCGGGCAGCACTGCCACGGTGGCGGTGGAGGTGTGGATGCGGCCGCCCGACTCGGTCTCGGGCACCCGCTGGACCCGGTGGACACCGCTTTCAAACTTCAGACGGGAGTAGGCCCCGTCTCCTTCAATGGTAAAGCAGATCTCCTTCACGCCGCCCAACTCGGTCTCGCTGATGGAGTCCACCTCCACCTTCCAGCGGCGGCTGTCGGCGTACATGGAGTACATGCGGTACAGGGAGTGGGCAAACAGGGCCGCCTCCTCCCCGCCTACGCCCGCCCGGATCTCTACGATGACATTTTTGTCGTCGTTGGGGTCCCGGGGCAGCAGCAGAATACGGATCTCGTCCTCCAGCCGGGCGATGTCCTCCTTGGCCTGCTGGTACTCCTCCTGGGCCAGCTCCTTCATGTCGGGGTCGCCCATCAGCTCCTCCGCGTCCTTCAGGTCCTGCTGACGGCGGGTATAGGCCCGGTAGGCGGTGACCAGCGGCTCCAGCTCCCGCTGCTCCTTGTTCAGCTTGGCCACCAGGGCCGGGTCGTTGTAGGTCTCCCCCGCCCCCAGCTGGGCCTCGATGCTGGCAAAGCGCAGGTCCAGGGCGTTCAGTTTTTGCAGCATATCCAAATTATATCACCTGTCAAAGAAATAGGACTTGACCAGCGCCAGAGGCTCCCGGATGTACATCTTCAGGCGGGAAGGCACATGGGAGCTGGGGGCCGCCAGGGTGGATAGATTATAGTCTCCCCCGCATACCCGGCTCCACAGCATCCGCACCCGGGTCAGGTGGAAGCCGTTGGACACCACCACCATATCGGCGGTGGTATCGTACCCCTCTTCCGCCAGCAAGTCCACGGTATAGCGCAGGTTTTGTACGGTATTGTGGGACTGGTCCTCCAGCAGGATCTGGTCGCCGTCCACCCCGTGGTCCGTCAGATAGTCGTACATGCACTGGGCCTCGCTGATGTGCTCGTCGGGCCCCTGGCCGCCGGACACCACGATGGTCAGGTCCGGGTGGTCCTCCAGATAATCCAGGGCCTTGTCCAGTCGGTCCTGGAGCAAAACGGACGGTCCCCAGGACTCCACCTTGCAGCCCAGAATGACCATGACCTTGGGCTCCCCGGTAATGCTGTCCCGGGCGCCGGTGAGCACCAGGCCCAACAGCACCACAAAGCCCAGGGCCAGCACCAGGATCGCGGCCAGCAGGGCCAGCAGCCACGCCGGCTTTCTGCGCCCCTCGTAAGGGCGGTAATACTGTTTCTTTCGTCTCATCCCTTGGCCTCTTCCAGCTCGGCCGCCAAGGTCTCCCACTTGGTGTACAGGGCGGCGATCTCGTCCTCCAGAGCCTTCTGCTCCTCGTAGACCTTCTGGAGCTCCAGATAGTTGGAGGCCACTTCCTCGGCTTTCAGGGACAGCTCATACTGCCGCTCCTCCGCCTTGGCTACCGCCCGCTCCGCCGCGGCCACCTGCTTCTCCAGCTCCTTGGTGCCGCCGGGGCGCTTGGGCTTCTCCTTTTTGGGCTTCTCCGGCTCCACCTTCACCGGGGCGGCGGCCTGGTTCTTGGCTCGCTCCCGGGCGGCCCGGAACTCCTCAAAGGTGCCCCGGAAGTCGGTGATGTGGCCGTCCTCCAGCATCCAGATGCGGGTGGCAAACTGCTTGATAAAGTAGCGGTCATGGGACACGAAGAGCAGGTTGCCCTCGTAGTCGGCCACCGCGTCCTCGATCCACTCCCGGCTGGCAATGTCCAGGTGGTTGGTGGGCTCGTCCAGGATGAGCAGGTTGATCTTCTCATCCATCAGCATGCACAGCCGCAGACGGCTCTGCTCGCCGCCGGACAGAGCGGACACCGGCTTGAATACGTCCTCTCCCCGGAAGTTGAAGGCGGCCAGCCGGTTACGGGCGGTCTGGGTGGAACAGTCCTGATCGTAGATCATGGTGTCCACCAGGTTGCGCTCCGGGTGGGAGAAGTGGATGATCTGAGGCAGGTAACCCACCTTTACAGTGGGCCCCATCTTTAGCTTTCCGGAGTCGGGCTCCTCCTCCTTCAGCAGAATCTTCAGCAGGGTGGATTTGCCGGTGCCGTTGTCGCCCAGCAGGGCGATGCGCTCCCCTCCCACCACCTCCAGATTGACGTGGTCAAAGAGGGTGCGCCCGTCAAAGGACTTCTTCAGCTCCTTGATGGTGAGCACCTCGTCCCCCCGGAACTCCCGCTCCCCGAACTTGATGTCCAGGCGGCGCTCCTTGGTGGGCTTGTCGGTGGTACGCAGGCGCTCGATGCGCTTCTCCATGGACTGGGCCCGCTTGAAGGTCTTGTCGTTACCCGAATAGGCCCACACCCGCAGCTGCTCGGCAGCCTTCTCCAGCTGCTCGATCTTGGCCTGCTCCTTCTCGTACTGCTTCAGCTTCTCCTGATAGCGGTGCTCCTTCTCCACCACGTAGAAGGAGTAGTTGCCCTCGTAGAACTCCGCCTTGCCGTCCTGGATCTCGATGACCCGCTTGACCACCCGGTCCAGAAACCAGCGGTCATGGGAGATGGCAAGGACGGTTCCTTTATAGCGGTCCAGGTACTCCTCCAGCCATTCGGTGGCGTGGAGGTCCAGGTGGTTGGTGGGCTCGTCCAGCAGGAGGACGTCGGTGTCCTCCAGGATGAGCCGGGCCAGGTTGACCCGGGTCTTCTCGCCGCCGGACAGGGAGGAAAAGAGCTGTTTGCGCATGTCCTGGGAAATTTCCAGGCCGTTGCACACCTTGTTCAGGGGGGTGACGGTGTCGTAGCCGCCCCCCGCCTCAAAGGCGGCGGTGAGGGCATCGTACCGCCGCAGCAGGGCCGGGTCACTGTCCTGACCCATGCGGACGGTCAGCTCCTCCATCTCCTTCTCCATGTCGTGGAGCCGCTGGAAGGCGGTCTGGAGCACGTCCTCCACCGTGTACTCCGGCGGATAGACGGGGATCTGGGAGATGAGTCCCACCCCCTTGCCGGGGGCGATGTGAACCTCACCGTCGTCCCAGTCCAGCTCGCCGGTGAGGATCTTGAACAGGGTGGTCTTGCCGGCGCCGTTCTTGCCCAGCAGGCCCACCCGCTCCCCCTGGTCGATCTGGAAGGTGAGGCCGTCCAATATTTTTTTGCCTACCTCGAACTCTTTGCTCAGGTTCGAGACGGAGATATCGATCATTGCTTGCCTCCAAATGGTGTGTGTGATACAATCGGTTGGAACAAAGCGCCCCGGTCTGCCGGGGCCGCATCACAAGGAGGAGTTCTCTATGGACGCGATCCGCTGGGAAGGAAATACCCTTTACCTGCTTGACCAGACAAAGCTTCCGGTAGAGGAGACCTGGATCCCCTATACCGATTATCGCCCGGTGGCCGATGCCATCCGCACCATGGTGGTGCGGGGCGCACCCGCCATCGGCGTCACCGCCGCCTATGCCTATTGCCTGGCCGCTCTGGCCGGGGACAACCTGGATGAGGCCAAGGCCGTCCTGGCCGCCAGCCGCCCCACGGCGGTCAATCTGTTCTGGGCCCTGGACCGGATGGCCAGAAAGGCCGCCGATTGCGGCGGAGACCCGGAAACCCTGATTGCCGAGGCGGTGGTCATCCATCAGGAGGATGTGTCCATGTGTAAGGCTATGGGCCTTTACGGCGCTGCCGTGGTGCCCGATCACGCCCACATCCTCACCCACTGCAACGCGGGTGCCCTGGCCACCGGCGGCTACGGTACCGCCCTGGGAGTCATTCGGGCTGCCCACGAACAGGGTAAAGTGGATATGGTTTACGCTGATGAGACCCGTCCCCTGCTCCAGGGCGCCCGGCTCACCGCCTACGAGCTGGTCACCGACCACATTCCCGCCACCCTCATTGCCGACAACATGGCCGCCAGCCTGATGGCCAAGGGCAAGATCGACATGGTGGTGGTGGGCTGCGACCGGATGGCGGCCAACGGAGACTTCGCCAACAAGATCGGCACCTATTCGGTGGCGGTAAATGCCCACCACCACGGGGTACCCTTCTATGTGGCTCTCCCCTGCTCCACCATCGACCTGACCATTCCCGACGGCAGCGGCATCCCCATCGAGGAGCGGGACATGAACGAGGTGCGCACCCTGTACGGGGTCCAGACCGCGCCGGCCACGGTGGAGGTGTACAACCCCGCCTTTGACGTGACCCCTCACAGTCTGGTCACCGGCATCATCACCGAGAAGGGTGTCATCTATCCGCCCTTCAAAGAGAATTTACAGAAGCTGTTTGGATAACAGAGGGCCAAACGGGCCGCCGGACAGATGTCCGGCGGCCTCTTTTATGCTTCTTTGGTGATGGAGATCAGATACTCCACCAGCTCCTCCATGGCCATGCCCCGGGAGGCCTTTACCAGAATAGTGGCATGGGGCCGCACCACGCTATCCAGCACCGGCTTGGCCTCCTCCTTGGTGGCGCAGTGCCAGCACACCGACACCCCCGCCGCCTTGGCGGCGTCATAGATATGCTGGGACAGCTCACCCACCGCCACCAGGCAGTGGATGCCCGCCTTGCCCAGGTACTCGCCGATACCGGCGTGGAGGGCGGGGGCCAGGGGGCCCAGCTCAAACATGTCGCCCAGCACCGCCACCTTGTACTCCCCCTTGGCGTTGGAGAGCACCTGCACCGCCGCCCGCATGGACTGGGGGTTGGCGTTGTAGGTGTCGTTGAGGATGGTGATGTCGTCGGCCCGGGACAGGATGTTCATCCGCATCTTGGTGGGGGCAAAATGGAGCACGCCGTCGGCGATCTCCTGCTCGGTGAGGCCGAAATGCCGGCCCACCGCCGTGGCCATCAGGGTGGGATAGATCATGTGGTCGCCCAGGGCGGGGATCTCCACCTGGAAATCACCGTCAGGCGTTTCCACCTTACAGGTAATGCGGCTCTTGCCGTCGCTGGCCAGGTCCACCGCCCGGTAGTCCAGGCCCTCGGCGGAGCCCACCCGGATGAAGGGGTGATCCAGCTTGCCGGGCAGGGTATTGAGCAGCGGGTCGTCGCCGTTGATGATGGCGGGAGCGCCCGGTTTGGCGTAGTGGAAGATCTCGCTCTTGGCCTCCAGGATCTTCTCCCGGGAGCCGAAGTGCTCGATATGGGAGTCGCCGATGTTGGTCATCAGGATCATATCGGGCTCCACAATGGCGGAGAGGTAGTCGATCTCCCCGGCGTGGTTCATACCCAGCTCCAGCACGGCGATCTGGTGCTCCGGCTTGAGCCGCAGCAGGGTCAGGGGCACGCCAATGTCGTTGTTCAGGTTGCCCTCGGTCTTGAGGACGTTGAACTTCTCCCCCAGCACCGCCGCCACCATGTCCTTGGTAGTGGTCTTGCCCACCGAGCCGGTGATAGCTACCACGGGGACGGCAAACTTCTGCTTGTAGTACTTGGCCAGATCCCGCAGGGCCCGATGGGTGGACTTCACCTTAATATAGAACTTGCCGGGCAGGTAGCTGTCCCGCTCCCGCTGGGTAAAGCAGCCCGCCGCGCCCCCCTCCAGGGCGGCGTTGATGTAGGCGTGGCCGTCAAAGCGCTCCCCCACCAGGGGGATAAACAGAGAACCGGGGTGGATCGTACGGCTGTCGGTCTCCACCCGGCCCACCGTACGGTTCAGATCCCCGAAGTCTCCCAGCAG
Source organism: Flavonifractor sp. AGMB03687 (assembly GCF_017811815.1). GTDB lineage: Bacteria > Bacillota > Clostridia > Oscillospirales > Oscillospiraceae > Flavonifractor. Next base: position 271,507 of record NZ_JADKZI010000002.1, on the reverse strand, counting down.
GCTGCCGCCTACCGCTTCCATGATCTCTCGTATGGTCATCGGCTCCATGATGCTTTCTCCTTTGATCTCTCTCGTTCCAGATCCGCCGGATTAGCGGCCCTGTTTTCTGGCCTCCAGAGAGGCGTTGACAATGCGGTGACACAGCTCGTTGTAGTTGATGCCCACCGCGGCGGCCTCCTGGGGCAGCAGGCTGGTGGGGGTCATGCCGGGCAGGGTGTTGATCTCCAGGAACCAGGGCTCCCCGTCGGAGGTGACAATGAAGTCAGCCCGGGAATAGACGGACAGGCCCAGGGTCTCATACACCCGCAGGGCGGAAGCGCGGAGCTTCTCCTCCCACTCCGCCGGGATCTCGGAGGGGCACACCTCCAGAGCCGCGCCGGGCTGATACTTGTTGGCGTAGTCGTAGAAGCCCTCCTTGGGGATGATCTCGATGGAGGGCAGGGCCTTCCCTTCCAGGATGCCCACCTGGATCTCGCGGCCCTTGATGTACTCCTCCAGCACGGTACGGCCACCCAGCTCCAGCCCGTCGGTGAGGGCCTTGCGCAGCTCGTCGGCGGTGTGGGCGATAGACACGCCGATGGAGGAGCCGCTGGCCACCGGCTTCACCACCAGGGGCAGCCGGGCATGCTCCACCAGGCCGTCGATGTCCTCGGCCTTATACTCCACGGTCTTCCAGCCGGGGGTGTTCACCACGTCGGCCACCATCCGCTTGGTCAGGTCCTTATCCATGGCGATGGCGCTGGACAGGTAGCCCGCACCGGTGTAGGGGATGCCCATCAGGTCAAAGGCAGCCTGCACCTTGCCGTCCTCGCCGCAGGTGCCGTGGAGGGCCAGGAACACCATGTCGGCCATCTGGCACAGCTCCAGCACGCCGGGGCCGAACACACTCTTGCTGTCGCCGGGACGGCTGGCCCGGACCTGCTCCAGGTCGGGAGCCTCACGGCTGATCTTTTTAAAGGAATCGGGCACCGGCGCGTCAAAAAAAGACTCGTCCGCCCGGCCCTGCTCCAGGCCGAAAAACATATCAATGAGTCCCGCCCGATGGCCCAGGGCCCGCAGGGCTTCGGTCACCATGGTGCCGGTGGAAAGGGACACGTTCCGCTCCGGGGAGAGACCCCCGGCCAAAACTACGATCTTCATAACACACCTCAGTTGCCAGTTTGATACAGTATGATACGCGCTAGTGGTATATTATAGCACGCTTTACCGCTATACTCAACCATCTTTCCGCCATAGGATGACGAAATCTTCCCTTTTTCCAGGCGCTCTCCCGGCTTTCTTGACAGGAGCCCTCCTGTCTGATACAGTAGTCCTATCCTGAAAGACAGGAGTTTTTGTGATGCGGTACGATCCCACCTGAGGTGCACAGTCATAATCCGGTGCTGCGCAGCAGCGCCTTGTTGTTGTGCATTTAAACAGGAAGGATCGGATTTTTTATGTCCAAACGCAACTTGCGATGCATGTATGCCATCGCCCTGCTCCAGGGCATGGTCTTTTACGGCCCCATCGCCACCCTCTATCGGGAGGCACAGGGGGTATCCATCGCCCAGATCACCTTGATTGAGAGCATTTCCCTGGCCCTGTGCATCCTGCTGGAGGTACCCTGGGGGATTCTGGCCGACAAGCTGGGCTACAAAAACACCATGGTGGCCTGCTGCTTTCTCTATTTTGTCTCCAAGCTGGTGTTCTGGCAGGCCACCGGTTTCGGCGGCTTCCTGCTGGAGCGCATCCTGCTCAGCGTGGTGACCGCCGGTCTGTCCGGCGTAGATACCAGCATTTTGTATCTCTCCTGCGGCGGGCAGGACAGCCAGAAGGTCTTTGGGCGGTACAATAGCCTCCAGACCGCCGGATTGCTGGCGGCCGCCCTCATTTTCTCCCTCTTTGTGGGGGACAACTACGCTCTGGCCGGTCTGCTGACCGTATTCAGCTACGGCGCTGCCGCCCTGTGTGCCCTGGGGCTTACCGAGGTGAAGGCCCCCGCCCCCTTCTCCGCCAGGCTGACCCTGGATGTGCTGCGCCAGACCCTGTGCGACCGACGGCTGCTGCTCTTCCTCTTGGCCGGCGTGCTGCTCACCGAGGCCCACCAGACCATCACCACCTTTTTGAATCAGCTGCAATATGCCCGGTGCGGTCTGTCCGATGAGGCCATCGGCCTGCTCTACATCGCCGCCACGGTGGCGGGCATGGCGGGGATCTGGTCCGCCCGGCTCACCCGCCGGATGGGAAAGCGCGGGGCTGCCCTTCTGTTCTACGGCGGCGGAATGCTGGCCTGTGTGGTACTGGCCCTCACCATTTCCCCCCTGCCCTCCGTCTGCGCCATTCTGGGCCTGCGGCTGTGCAATACCCTGTTCCAGCCCTTTTTCATGGAGCTGCAGAACCAGCAGGTCACCACCCCACACCGGGCCACCGCCCTCAGCGTCCACGCCATGCTGATGGATGGAGTGGGTGTAGGCACCAACCTGGCCTTCGGCGCTCTGGCGGAAATCAATTTGGCCTATGCCTTTTGGCTGGGCGGCGGGCTCTGCCTGGCCGGTCTGGTTCTCTTTTTCAAATGGTATGCATCCCGTCCCCGGGTTTAAACGGAAAACGGCCGCTTTTCAGCGGCCGTTTCCTGTTTTAAAACCAGCCCGTGTCCCGGCTGTCCATCAGATCCAGGGCGGCACACAGCAGCTCCGCCGCCTCTCCCCGGGTCAGAGTCTCGCTGAGACCGGCATCCGCCGGCAGCACCCCACAGGTGGACAGGTTGGCCGCCGACTGGGCCGCCCAGGCGGGGGCGTCAGCTGCAAAGGTCTGGGCGTCCACGTCGGTAACCGAGAGCACCCGGTCCAGCAGCACCGCCGCCTCGGCGGTGGTGATGGAGTCATCGGCTCGGAACACCACCCGGCCCTCCTCGTCGGTGGTGCCCTGAACCAGGCCACACTTCAGGGCGGAGGACACATAGGGCTTGGCCCAGGTGGGGATGCTCTCGTCATCGGCAAAGCCGGTGCGGGACACCCCCTCCAGAGACTCCACCCCGGCGGCGTTCATGGCCATGGCCACAAACTCGCTGCGGGTGACGGCGGCATCAGGCTGGAAGAAGTAGGCTCCTCCCATGCACTCCCCCACAAAGACCCCCTCCTCCGCCAGGCGGATGGCCGCCTTATGGGCGGGGTGGCCGTCCAGGTCGGCATAGGTCACCTTGGTGTCCGGCTTTTCGATCTTCACCTTGACGGTGGCCGGATCGGAGGCGTTGCCCACCGTGTCCATGGCGATATAGGTGAAGGAATCCTTGCCGGTCTTGTTTTCATAGGGGGTGTAGACGAAGTGTCCGTCCTCCCCGATGGTCACCGACCCTCGGGCGGGTTTTTTCACCAGCCGGTAGGTGAGCAGGTCGCCCTCCGGGTCCACAGCGGAGAAGCGGTCGGTAACCGCTACATCCTTATAAGTGGTAAGCTCCAGATTTTCGGCCACCGGGGCCCCGTTGGCCTCATGCAGCAGGTGGAGTTCCACACCGGCCTCCTCCCCCTGTCCCCCGTCGGCAAACAGGGGCTGGAACCGGAACCCGGCTTCGGTGGCCTCCGACCCGGAGGCAGGGGTAAAGCGCAGGCCGTTCACCGCGCTCATGGCGATCACGTCCCCCTCACCCACCATCTGGCCGCCTACGGTGAGCACCCCTTCTTCGGACAGCTGGGTGATTACAATGGCGTCCAGGGCGCCCTCCCCCTCCACCACAAAGTCAGAGGACTGAAAGTCGATGCTCTGGGCCGCCATGCCGTTTTTGACCACGTCCAGCACCGCCGGATTGCTCTCCTCCCGGTCGGAAACCAACGCCGAGGCGGACACAGCGGCGGTCAGAGCTGCCGCCGCCAGGGCCGCGGCGATCAGGATACGGATTCTCACTGGTATGACCTCCTTGTCTGATGTACCTATAGTCTTTGCCAGTCCGGGGGAAATATGCAAATCCGCACCTGCCTCTTGTGCGGCGGGACGATCTCCGTTACAATAACCCTGTAGCATTTATACCCGCCGGTTTGGCTGCGCCGCCGGCAAACTGGAGGAATGAAACCCATGAACCGAACCGTTGTGGAACAGATCGCCCGGGCGGGAGCCGACAAGCTGACCCTGGCCCGCTCCGCCCCCCTGCGCTACCTGACCCGGGCCGCCCTGGCGGGTGCCTTCATCTTTGTGGGGGCGCTGCTGTCCTCCCTGTGTGCCGCCTGGTTTTACACTGACGCCCTGCCTGTGGCCAAGCTGCTTGGGGCCATTACCTTCTCCGCTGCCCTCACCTTAATTGTTCTGCTGGGGGGTGAGCTCTTCACCGGCTGCAACCTGGTGATGGGGGTCTCTTTATATGAAGGAAGTGTCTCCCTTCCCGGCGCGCTGAAGATCTGGGTGCTGTCCTACCTGGGCAATCTGGTGGGTATCGTCCTGCTCTGTCTGGTGCTGGTGGGCTCCGGAGCCAGCGCTGACCTGCTGGGGGCCTATCTGGCCGTCATTGTGCCCGGCAAGCTGTCCCTGCCCTGGTACGTATTGCTGCTGCGGGGCGTGCTGTGCAACTTCCTGGTATGCATCGGGGTGTTTGCCGGCTTCCGCCTTCACAGCGAGACCGGTAAGGCCCTGGTCATTGCCCTGGCCATCACCACCTTTGTGCTCACCGGCCTGGAGCATTCCATCGCCAACATGGCCTATTTTGCCCTGTACGCGCTGTATACCCATACCGCCGACTGGGCCATGGGCTGGAACCTGCTGTGGGTCACCCTGGGCAACCTGTTGGGCGGCGCGGTAGTGCTGGGCTATCCCCTGTGGTACGCCGCCGAAGAAAAAGAAAAATAAAGCGTCGTTTCCCCCTTGACAAACGGAGGAAAATCGTGTATCATCACCTCTGTTGTAAAGCTTTGAAACTTTACTTCCTTTACAGAACGACTTCCTGAAGGAGGGTGTACCATGAAGAACCAGGCCTACCGCATGGCTCTGCTCTATGATTTCTATGGAGACATGCTCACCGACCGTCAGAAGGAATTCTATGACCTCTACTACAATGAGGACCTCTCTCTGGCTGAGATTGCCGAAAACTACGGCATCACCCGCCAGGGCGTCCGGGACGTGATCGTCCGGGCCGAGGCCATCCTCACCGAGCTGGAGGACAAGACCGGCATCATCAAGCGCTTCCACAAGATGCAGCAGCAGTTCCTGGAGGTGGAAGAAGCGGTGAATGCCATCGCCCAGCGCAACGAGCAGCGCTGGCAGGACGACGAGGTTGAGATCCAGTGCGGCCGCATCCGCGGCATTCTGGATCAGCTGAAACAGGAGTAACCCATGGCATTTGAAGGACTGACCGAAAAGCTGTCCGCCGCCTTCAAGCGGCTGCGGGGCAAGGGCCGTCTCACCGAGGCCGACGTCAAGGAGGCCATGAAGGAGATCCGGATGGCCCTGCTGGAGGCCGACGTAAACTTCAAGGTGGTCAAGCAGTTTGTGGCCTCTGTCACCGAGCGGGCTGTGGGCTCCGACGTACTGGAGAGCCTGACCCCCGCTCAGATGATCGTCAAGATCGTCAACGAAGAGCTGACCAATCTGATGGGCGGCGAGAGCACCAAGCTGACCATCTCCCCCAAGCCCCCCACGGTTGTCATGCTGTGCGGCCTCAACGGCGCCGGCAAGACCACCAACGGCGCCAAGCTGGCGGGCTTTCTGAAAAAACAGGGCAAGCGGCCCCTCCTGGTGGCCTGCGACACCTTCCGCCCCGCCGCCATCACCCAGTTGGAGGTGGTTGGCTCCCAGGTGGATGTGCCCGTGTTCCAGATGGGCCAGATCGATCCCATCGACATTGCCAAGGCGGGCATCGAGCACGCCAAGAAACACGGCAATGACATCGTATTCATTGATACTGCCGGCCGTCTCCACGTGGACGAGGAGCTGATGGAACAGCTCAAGGACATGAAGGCGGCCATCAATCCCACCGAGATCCTGCTCATCGTGGACGCCATGATCGGTCAGGACGCGGTAAACGCCGCCAAGGCCTTTGATGAGGCTCTGGATATCACCGGCGTCATGCTCACCAAGCTGGACGGCGACGCCCGAGGCGGCGCGGCCCTCTCCATCAAGGCGGTCACCGGCAAGCCCATCAAGTTCGTGGGCCAGGGCGAGAAGCTGGACCAGGTGGACGTGTTCTACCCCGACCGTATGGCCTCCCGTATCCTGGGCATGGGCGATGTGCTCACCCTGATCGAGAAGGCCCAGCAGACCTTCGACGCCAAGAAGGCCGCCGAGCTGGAGCAGAAGCTGCGCAAGAACAAGTTCACCCTCTCTGATTTCTATGACCAGCTGGTGCAGCTCAAGAGCATGGGCTCCCTCTCCGACATCGCCGGGATGCTTCCCGGACTCAACGGCAAGGCCCTGGAGGGCGCTGCTGTGGATGAGGGCGCGCTGGCCCGCACCGAGGCCATTATCCTGTCCATGACCCCTGCCGAGCGGGAAGATCCTTCCCTGCTGAACAACAGCCGGAAAAAGCGCATTGCCGCCGGCTCCGGCACCCAGGTGGTGGACATCAACCGTCTGCTCAAGCAGTTCGACATGATGCAGCAGATGAGCAAGCAGTTCTCCGGCAAACAGATGAAGCGTCTGGGCAAGCTGGGGAAAATGGGCAAGTTCGGCAAGATGTCCGGCCTGCCCTTCTAACTTGGTGGTAAACGCGCCACGCCGCGTTTCCATAGATATGCTTTACGATTACATGGAGGTGAAGATACAATGGTTAAGATCAGACTGCGTCGTATGGGCGCCAAGAAGGCTCCCTTCTACCGCATCGTGGTGGCTGACTCCCGCTATCCCCGTGACGGCCGTTTCATCGAGGAGATCGGCACTTACAATCCTCTGACCCAGCCCGCCGAGATCAAGGTGGACGCCGAGCGCGCCCAGGCCTGGATCAAGACCGGCGCTCAGCCCACTGAGACCGTGAAGGCTCTGCTGAAAAAAGCTGGCGCCATCTGATAGGAGGGCACAGCTGGCATGAAGGAATTGCTCACCTATATCGCCCGCAACCTGGTGGACCACCCCGATTCCGTGGAGGTCACCGAGCACGCGGGTGAGAGCGAGACCGTCCTGGAGCTTCGGGTCGCCCCCGAGGACATGGGCAAGGTGATCGGCCGCCAGGGCCGCATTGCCAAGGAGATCCGCACCCTGATGCGCTCCGTTGCTCAGCGCCAGGGCACCAAGGTTTCCGTCGAGATCGTCGACTAACTCCGGGGGCCACTCCCCCGGATATGAAAAAGCCGACCGACCCTGTGGTCGGTCGGCTTTTTCATATCCTGCAGATTTTATATGATTCAGGGTGATAACCGATGAAAAATCAATTTTTAGAGGCCGGGCAGATTGTCAATACTCATGGCATCCAGGGTGAGGTCAAGATTGTCCCCTGGTGCGATTCCCCGGAATTTCTGTGCCAGTTTGATGTGTTGTATGTGGACGGCAAGCCCGTCAAGGTCCGCTCCACCCGCATCCACAAGGGCAACGTGCTGGCCTTCCTGGAGGGCGTGGACAACGTGAACGCCGCCATGGCCATGAAGGGCAAAACGGTGTTCATCGACCGCACCGGCGTGGAGCTGCCCGACGGCCGCCACTTCATCGCCGACCTGATGGGTCTGGAGGTCATGGACGCCGCCACCGGTGAGAAGCTGGGCGTGGTGGCCGACGTGCTCACGCCCCCCGCCCACGAGGTCTACGTGGTCAAGGGCGAGCATGAGTATATGATCCCCGCCGTGGACGAGTTCCTGGTGGAGACCAATGTGGAGGGCGGCTACATCAAGGTCCGCCTCATTGAGGGGATGCGCACCGATGTATAGCATTGACATTATGACCCTCTTCGATCTGACCGTGGGTGACATGATGAACGAGTCCATCCTGGGCCGGGCCCAGGAGCGGGACATCATCCGCATTGAGGCCCACCAGATCCGGGATTACACCCTCAACAAGCAGAAGCAGGTAGACGACTACCCCTACGGCGGCGGCCGGGGGGCGGTGATGCAGGCCGATCCCCTCTATCAGTGCTGGAAGCATATCGTGGATACCTACGGCCCCGGCCACACCATCTATATGTCCCCCTGCGGCAAGACCTTTACCGAGTCCGACGCCCGCCGCCTGCGGGACGACTACGACCACCTGATCCTGGTGTGCGGCCACTACGAGGGCATCGACCAGCGCTTCATCGACGAGTGCGTGGACGAGGAGATCTCCATCGGCGACTTCGTGCTCACCGGCGGCGAGCTGGCTGCCATGGTGGTGGCCGATGCGGTGGCCCGGCTGGTACCCGGCGTGCTGGCCGACCCCGAGTGCTTTGAAAACGAGAGCCACTGGAACGGAATGCTGGAATATCCCCAGTACTCCCGTCCGGAGGAGTGGCACGGCCGCAAGGTCCCCCCGATCCTCCGCTCCGGCGATCATAAGAAGATCGCCCAGTGGCGGCGTAAGCAGTCCATTCTCCGCACCCGCCAGCGGCGGCCCGACCTGTATGAAAAGCTGGACCTGTCCTCCAAGGAGGACCAGAAGCTGCTGCGGGAGCTGGAAGAAGAGGCATAATTGAATTTCATTTGAGACTGGAGGAGTCAGCCATGAGTCATTGGGTCAATCAGTCCGTGTTCTACCACATCTACCCTCTGGGGTTCTGCGGCGCGCCGGAGTACAATCCCGGCGGTGCCCCCGTGCCCCGGCTGGACAAGCTGAAGGACTGGATCCCCCACCTGAAGGAGCTGGGGATCAGCGCCCTCTACCTGGGTCCCGTGTTTCAGTCGGTGAAGCACGGTTACGACACCACCGACTACTTCCAGATCGACTGCCGCCTGGGAGACAACGACTCCTTCGCCGCTCTGTGTGACGCCCTCCACGAAAACGGCATCAAGGTGGTGCTGGACGGCGTCTTCAACCACGTGGGCCGGGGCTTCTGGGCCTTCCGGGACGTGCAGGAGCACGGCCAGGGCTCTCCCTACTGCGGCTGGTTCCACGACCTGAACTTCGGTGGCCCCTCCCCCATGGGCGATCCCTTCTGGTACACCGCTTGGCAGGGCCACTATGAGCTGGTGAAGCTCAACCTGCGCAACCCTGACGTGGTGCGCCACCTGCTGGACGCGGTGGCCATGTGGATGGACAAATTCCACATCGACGGCCTGCGGCTGGACGCCGCCGACTGCGTGGATTTTGACTTCTTCCGCACCCTCAAGGGCTTTGTGAAGGAGAAAAATCCGGACTTCTGGCTGATGGGCGAGATCATCCACGGGGACTACGCCCGCTGGGCCAATCCCGATATGCTGGATTCCGTCACCAACTACGAATGCTGGAAGGGCCTGTGGTCCTCCCACAACGACAAGAACTATTTTGAGATCGCCCACTCCCTCCACCGCCAGTGCGGCCCCGGCGGCATTTACCGCAACATCACCCTGTACAACTTCGCCGACAACCACGACGTGGACCGGCTGGCCTCCAAGCTACGAGACCCAGCCCACATCAACAACCTGTACACCCTGCTGTACACCATGCCCGGCGTACCCTCCATCTATTACGGCAGCGAGTGGGCCATCAAAGGAGAGCGCACCAAGTTCTCCGACGCCCCCCTGCGCCCCTGCCTGGACCTGAAGGACATGATGGAGCTGGATCAGAGCCTGTGCGCTCACCTGGCCAAGCTGGCCAAGATCCGCGCCGCCTTCCCTGCCATTCAGGAGGGCCAGTACGAGAACGTGGTCATCAAAAACCAGCAGCTGGTCTTCCGCCGGGCCACCGACAGCCAGCGGGTGTATGTGGTACTCAACCTGGAGCCCCAGGAGGTCCACGTGGAGTTTCCCCATCAGGAGCCGGTGCTTCAGGACGTGCTCAACGACAACGCCATCTTCAACAATGACGGCGGCCGCACCTGGCTGCCCGTACCTCCCTGCTCCGCCCGTATCCTGGTGGGCGCCCCCGACCGTTTTGCCTGGTAAGGTTGCGGATTTCTCCCACCGGTTCCAGATTATTCACACTTTCTCCCTTTACTTTTTTTCCAAATGGTGTTACAATAGCGCCAATAAGCAATATCATCTTTGAAATTATATTCGAGGGTTTTTGTTATGAGTTTTAAGATCATTGTTGACAGCTGTTGTGACCTCACCTCCGCTCAGCTGCGGGAGGACTGCTTCCTCAAGGTCCCCCTGACCATCCGGGTGGGGAGCGATACCATCGTAGACGATGAGACCTTTGACCAGGGTGCTCTGCTTCAGAAGATGCGGGACTGCCCCACCGCGCCCCAGTCCTCCTGCCCCTCCCCCGCTCAGTATCTGGATGCCTTTGACTGCGGCGCGGACGACATCTATGTGGTCACCCTATCCGCCCTGCTGTCCGGCTCCCACAATGCGGCCGCCCAGGCCCGCAATCTGTGGCTGGAGGACCACCCCGGCACCAATATCCACATCTTCAACTCCTGCTCCGCCTCCGCCGGTGAAGTGCTGGTGGCCCTGAAAATCCAGGAGCTGGCGGAAGCCGGCCTGGACTTCACCACCGTGGTCAGCCGTGCCTCCACCTATATCGGTGAGATGAATACCCTGTTCGTCCTGGAGACCCTGGACAACCTGCGGAAAAACGGACGGCTTACCCGCACCCAGGCCCTGGTGACCAGCACCCTGCACATCAAGCTGCTGATGGGCTCCACACCTGAGGGCGAGATCTGCAAGAAGGGCCAGGCCCTGTCCATCAAGCAGGCCCTGTCCAAGATGGCAGGCATGATGGCCGCTGACCCCAACCACACCGGACGGCGGCTGTGCATCGTCCACTGCAACTGTCTGGACCGTGCCTTCCATCTGAAGGAGCTGGTACAGAAGCAGTGCAAGTTCTCCGAGGTTATTATCGGCGAGACCGGCGGCATCTCTACGGTGTACGCCAACGACGGCGGCGTCATTGCCGCATACTGAGCCAAAAAACTGCAACCGCCTGGGCGCTGCCCGGGCGGTTGCTTTTTTCTCTTAAACGTGCTAATATAATCCAAATTTCTTTGGGAGGCGATTTTGTGAAGTATACCATCCGACCCACCGAGCCGGGAGACGCTGCCGGCACCGCCGCCCTGCGCCGGATGCCCGGAGTCTTTGAGACCACCCTGGGGCTCCCCTCCTATCGCAGCGCTGACAGTGTACCTTTCCTGTCCAATCTGGGGCCTAACGACCACCACTTCGTAGCGGTGCTGGAGGACGGTACGGTCATCGGCGCGGCCACCCTCCAGGTCCTCGGCAATCCCCGCATGCGCCACGTGGGTGATGTAGCCCTGATGGTCCATGCCGACTATCAGAATGCGGGTGTGGGGACCGCCCTTTTAAAGACGCTGCTGAATCTGGCGGACAACTGGCTCATGCTGGTGCGGGTGGAGCTCACCGTCTTTGCGGACAACGAGCGAGCTATTCACCTCTATGAGAAATTGGGCTTTGAAAAAGAGGGTCTGAAGCGCATGACCACCGTCCGGGACGGTAAGTATGCAGATGAGTACATGATGGCCCGGCTCCGCCCCGGGCTGGCGTAAAAAAAGAGACCGCAGAATCTTCGGATCCTGCGGTCTCTTTTCGATTCTTAGTAATTGACGGCGCGGATTTCGAAGTAAGCCTGGGGATGAGCGCACACGGGGCACACCTGGGGAGCCTCTTTGCCGAAGTGGATATGGCCGCAGTTACGGCACTTCCACATATACTCGTCGCCGCGCTTGAAGACCACGCCCTCCTCCAGGTTCTTCAGGAGGGTCAAGTAGCGCTCCTCGTGCTCCTTCTCGATCTTGAGGACGCCCTCGAACAGGAAGGCCAGCTTCTCAAAGCCCTCCTCGCGAGCGGTCTCGGCCATCTCCTTGTACATCTCGGTCCACTCTTCGTGCTCACCAGCGGCGGCGGACTTCAGGTTGGCCATGGTGTCGCCGATGCCGCCCAGCTCCTTGAACCACAGCTTGGCGTGCTCCTTCTCGTTGCCGGCGGTCTCCTCAAAGATGGCTGCGATCTGCTCATAGCCTTCCTTCTTGGCCTTGCTGGCAAAATAGGTGTACTTATTGCGAGCCATGCTCTCTCCGGCAAACGCTTTCCACAGATTAGCTTCGGTCTTGCTACCCTTCAGTTCCATTACAGTCATCCTTTCTAATTTTTAAATATATGAAGTATGAAATCAGCCTTCGCCCTTCCAGAAGCCGTGGAGATTGCAGATCTCATAGGCCTCCACCTTGTCGCTCCGGCAGAAGGTCTTCAGCTCGGGAGCGTCGCCGGGCTTGGGGAACTTCATGATCACGGTGTCGCCGTCCACAACAGCGATCAGGGAGATATAGTGCTCCGGCAGCATGGGATGCTCCACGCCGCCCACCTTGACGGTCACGGAGTTTCCGCTGCCGTGAGGGGTCTTCTCCACCACAGGCACGTGCTTCTCCTGAGCGGCGTCGGTGGTGTTGGGCACGATCTCTTCCATCTTCTGGCCGCAGCACATCACGGGAACACCCTTGTCAACAACCTTGAAAACGACATTACCGCAGTGCGCGCAGCGATACAGCTTGAACTCCATGTCAATACATCCTTTCTAAGATCAGTATAGGCACTTTCGTGCAAATTAAACTTACCATATCCGTGTTAAAAACTCAATGCTTAGGCTTGCAGTTGACGCAGATTCCATGAAACAGCAGTTCATGGCTCTTGATATCGTGGCCGCTGGCCATCAGCGCCTGCTCATCCAACTGCTTGTCATAGGGCAGATCCAGGTCAAACACCCCGCCGCAGACCTCACAGCGGAAGTGGGAATGGGGTTCGACGTTGGCGTCATACCGTTCCACCGGGAAGGCCATCCTCACCGCGGCGCCCTCATCCACCAGCACGTTCAGGTTGCGGTATACTGTCCCCAGACTCAGGTTGGGGTTGGTCGGCTTCAGCCACTGATACACCATCTCAGCGGTGGGATGCTGGTCGGTGTTCATCAGCGCCTGATAAATCAGTTCCCGCTGACGGGAGTACCGTTTTCCGTTCATAGGTCACCTCGCTCTCGCAGAGTGTAAACAGTAACTATTACTGTTATTGATATAATAGCAGAACTTTCCCGTTTGCGCAAGTCCTTTTTTCAAATTTTCTCATTTTTACAAAGAACGAGCGGACAGCCTGTGTGGCTGTCCGCTCATTTGGCTCAGTCGTCCCGCTCCGCGGTGAGAATCGACCCATCCGCGGCGCTGATTTCATATTCATATTCGTAACGGCCCGCCTTGAACTCCACCTGGTAGCAGCCGTCGTCCAGCTCTACCTCCAGTTCCCTCACCTGATCCTGGGTCACACCGGCGTGCGCCAGCGCGATATCACGGGCGGCCTGGCCGTTGATGCTGGTACCGGAGCTTCCTGCCGACGTCTGTCCCTGCTGCCAGCTCTCCTCCCCGTCCCGCTCGTACTTGAGGATGTCTCCTGTGGCGGCGTCAATGTCATACTCATACTCCACGCCACCGACGGCAAACTCCACCTCATACACCATCCGGCCATCCTCATAGTCGTAGTCGGCCTCCAGATAATCCAGCTGGTCCTGGGTGACTCCGGCGTGGCTTAGGGCGGCCTGCTTGGCGGTCTCCACTCCGATGTAGCCGTCCTGGCTGGCGGTACCGGTGGAGCGGATGCCGTCGGTCTCCACGCTCTGGTCCGTCCGGTCTGTAGCAGCCTCCGAGTTGGCCAGCAGATTCAGCTCGTTGATGGACAGCCCCGTCAGAGACTCAAAGGTCAGGTGGGTGCTGCTGTCCACCAGAGTCTGGATCAGCGTCGCCTTACCCAGGGAGATACCGTACTCCTCCGCCTTCTGCTGCAAGGCTTCATCCCCGGTGAAGGTCTGGGACAAGATGGCCCCGTTGATGGAGGCCGACTCCAGCACCTGGGAGATCTCCCCGGTCAGCTTTTCCTCCAGGGCGGCGCCCCGGGTCAGATCATCGTCCTCCACCGACACCAGCACGGAGTTGGCCAACTCGTCCACGTATCCATGCTTCAGCAGAGAACCGATGATGGCGTTGACCGCCACATCCAGATCGGTACCGGTCAGGTCCATGCCGTCCAGGATCTGGTTTGCATCGTCATTGAGCGGCGTGGCGGAGAGCACCTTCTCCGCCCGGTTGACCTCCAGCCGCACACTGGGGTTCACGTCCAGCGACACCACCGAGGCTACCGCATTGGTCTGCTGATAGCGCACGCCCAGCGTGCCTCCGCCGATGGCCAGCACCAGGCAGGCGGCGGCCAGCCAGGGCACGATGCGTTTTTTCCGCTTCTTGGCAGCGGTGATGGGCACGATCTTGTCATTCTGGGGCCCGCAGCGGGAGAGGATGGCGTCGATGTCATTGGGCGCGGCATGCTCCAGCGCCTGGCGGAGTTTCTGTTCCAGTTCTCGGTCGTTCACGGCTTCTCCCCTCCTTCCAGAATGTCACGCAGCTTTTGCAGGGCCCTGCGGTACTTGGACAGCACCGTGGACAGCGGCAGGTCCAGCAGGGCCGCGATCTCCTTGTGCTTCCAGCCGGTGACGGCGTGGAGCGTCACTACCTGCCGCTCCTCATCGCTCAGCCCCGCCAAGGCGGCCTGGAGCACCTGCCGGTCCTCCGCCGTCACCAGCGGGCTGTCGGCGGCCAGACGCTCCCACGCCTCCGGCTCCATGTCCTCGGTCTTGCCCCGGTCCCGCAGATTCATCAGAGACAGGTTGCGGGCAATGGTCAGCACCCAGGCCAGGGGTGTGCCCCTGGCCTGATACTGGTGGACATTTTCCCACACCCGAACAAAGGTGTCCTGGGTCACGTCCTCCGCGTCATGGGTGTGCTTGAGGTAGGAGAGCGCAAGGCCGTATACCGCGGTTCTGGCCCGATGATAGAGCTCCGCCAGAGCCTCCTGTTCCCCGGCCTGCATGCGGACCAGCAGCGGTTCCAGGATGCCCGGGGCAGTCGCCTGGCGGCTCTCCTCCGCCATGGTCTCCAGCAGGATCAGCATCGTATTCTCTCTCCCCTCATGGATGTAATGCACAGCACCGGCCTTTTATTGCATCCCATCCGCAATTTTGTTTTTGTTATTATACCTCATATCCCGGCACAGCGTAAAGCCCTATGTCCGCCCCTCCATGGCGGCCTCCAGCTTTTTCAGGGCCTTTTTTTCGATTCTGGAAATGTAGGACCGGCTGATGCCGCACTTGGCCGCCACCTCCCGCTGGGTCAGGGGCTGGCACTCGTTGAGTCCATACCGCAGGGTAATGATCATGGCTTCCCGGGGGTCCAGGCACTGCTTGACGCACTGGCGCACCCGGACACAGGCGTCCCTGGCGTCCAGTTCCTCCAGCATATTATCATCCACGCTGATGGTATCCATCAGGGAGAGGGCGTTGCCGTCCCCATCGCCGTCAATGGCGTCAGACAGGGAGACCTCCCCCTGGGTTTTGCGCTGGGCCCGGAAGTGCATTAGAATCTCATTTTCGATGCACCGGGAGGCATAGGTGGCCAGCCGCACCTTTTTATCCGGCTTGAAGGTACTGATCCCCTTGATCAGTCCAATGGTGCCGATGGAAATCAAATCGTCCTGGTCTCCGTTGGGGGTATAGTACTTTTTAACGATATGTGCCACCAGGCGCAGGTTGTGCTCAATCAGCTTGTTGCGGGCCTCCAGGTCGCCCTGGGCGGCCAGCTCCAGGCATTGCCGCTCCTCCTCCGCCTTCAGGGGCCTGGGAAATGAGCCGTTTCCCCCGCCGGACAGGCGCAGCGTAAAGAAAAACTGGTTGAGCAGCAGCAGGATCCATGCAGGAATCATTTGTCACACCTCCATGGTCCCACTGTATTCCGACAATGTTTGTCCCTATACGGCGGGGACCACCTTCACCTGCAGCTCCGTGACATACTCCTCGGAACGGTTGGTATCGTGGGCGTCGATGCGGTAGAGTTCCAGAGGCGCTCCCTCCGGTACACGTCCTGCCGCCCGAATACCGGCCAGCAGCGTGCCCATATGCTCCTCCATCCGGTCATACTCCCCCCGGTAGTACAGCCGGGCATACTCACCTCCGGGCAGCACATCGTCGTAGGGCAGGCCGGGACTGGTCAGGAAAAACACCCGGGAGAAGTGGTTGAAGATGCCCTTTTTCAGGCTCTCCTCATCCACCTGGGCCCCCATGCACTGGCTGCCGATGACCTGGATGTAGTCCTGGTGGCGCTGCTCCAGCCGCTTGAGCTGGAAGTCCACCTCTTTCTCCAGAATAAAGTCCTTTTCCAGAAATACATAGGGCCGCTCCGGCTCCTGGATCAGCTCCACCTGTCCGGCCTCCACCTCCCGGTACTGCCCCAGCCGCCGGCGGCGGTCCTCCGCCTCCTTGCGGGCGGCCTCCAGCTCGGCCATCCGGCGCTTCAGCAGCTCCTCCTCCCGGGCCAGCAGCTCCAGAGTCTCCCCCACCGACCGGCGCTCCAGATAGGCTCCGATCTCTTTGGTGGGCAGGTCCAGCTCCCGTAGGGCACGGATGATATTCAGGGTACACACATCCTGGATGCCGTACAGCCGGTACCGATTCTCCCCCCGCACCGGGTGAAGGAGGCCCTTTTCCTCATAATACCGCAGGGTATCCGGACATAAGTCAAACAATTTGGCCAATTCATGGATCTGATAAAACTCTTTCAACTTTTTTGCCTCCCGCTCTTGACTCTCGGATGGTACGAGGGTTTATCATATTCCCAACAAGAGGAGGTTTTACCCGTGAATCTGGTCTCGAAATTTTTCAAATTCACCATTCCGTCCATCGTCTCCATGTGGATCTTCTCCCTGTACACCATGGTGGACGGCATCTTCGTGGCACACGGCGTGGGCAGCCACGCCCTGGGGGCGGTCAATCTGTCCATGCCCTTCGTGTCCCTCATCTTCACCATCGGCATCCTGCTGGCCACCGGTACCTCCACCGTCCTCTCCCTGGCTCTGGGACAGGGGGATGAGGACCGGGCCCGCAACTACTTCAATCAGAATCTGGCGGTGGTCATCGTCCTCTCCCTGGCGCTGACAGCGGCGGTGCTCCTGAATCTGGACCGGGTGGCCATTTTCCTGGGAGCCACCGGGGACCTGCTGCCCCTGGTGAAAGAGTACGTAGCCATCATCGCCTGCTTCTCCGTCTTCTTCACCGTGTCCTACAACTTGGAGGTCCAGGTAAAGGCGGACGGCGCACCCCATGTCAGCACCATTGGCGTGCTCTCCTGCGCCATCATGAACGTGGTGCTGGACTATGTGTTCGTCATGCACTTCCACTGGGGCGTGTGGGGCGCGGCCCTGGCCACCGGCCTGGCCCAGGTCACCTCCACGGTGGTCTTTGTGATCTACTTCATTCGCCATCCCGCTCCCCTGCGTTTCGGGAAGTTCAAGCCGGACTTTGGCGCCTACCGGCGGATCATCCCCCTGGGCACCTCCGACGGCCTCAGCGAGTTCTCCAACGGTCTGGTTATTTTCCTGTTTAACCACACCATTCTCCAGGTGGTGGGCAACGACGCCCTTACCTCCTACACCATCATCAGTTATGTCAACACTCTGGTGCTCATGACCATGATCGGCACGGCCCACGGCATCCAGCCTCTGTCCAGCTTCCATCTGGGGGCGGGCGAGCGGCACCTGTGCCACAAGTTCCTGTCCTACGGCGTCAAGCTGGTGGCGGCGGCCGGTGTGTTCTTCTTCGCGGTGTGCCAGCTGTTTGCCGGGCCCATCGTGGGGCTGTTCCTGGAAGCCGGCGACCCTCTCTTCGCTTACACCGTTACCGCCCTGCGGCTCTACTCCACCTGCTTCCTGCTGATGGGCTTCAATGTGGTGATCTCCGGCTTCTTCACTGCCATGGAGCACCCCTTCCCCGCCCTCACCATCTCCTTTGGCCGGGGCCTGGTGCTCATCTCCGGCTGTCTGATGGTGCTGTCCGTGGTGCTGGGAGATGTGGGCATCTGGCTCTCTCCCCTGGTCTCCGAGGGCATCTGTCTGGTCATCACCCTGTTTTTCCTGCTGCGGTACTTCCAGAAGCTGCGGCGGGGCAAGCAGGAACAGCCCGCAGAGGTTTAAAAAACGGCGCATGACAAAGGTCATGCGCCGTTTAATTATGCGTTCAGCAGATATTGTTCCACCGCCATGCCTACGCCGCCCTCCCGGTTGGTTCCAGTCAGGTAGCGTGCGGCGGCCTTGGCCTCGTCGCTGGCGTTACCCATGGCGAAGGACCAGCCCGCCCAGCGCAGCAGCTCCAGGTCGTTGCCCGCGTCGCCGAAGGCCATGACCTGCTCGGGAGCCAGACCCAGCTTGGCGCACAGAGCCTGCACCGCTGAACCCTTGTTGACGCCGGGAGCGGTGAGCTCCATGTTCTCCCCGAAAGAGGTGGTCACCGCCAGAGGGCCGCAGGCCTCCACCGCGTCCAGCAGCTCCTGCCGACGCTCGGGAGGCACATGGAAGATGTGGATCTTCTCCACGTCCTTCCCCTCCAGTGCGGCGTTCAGGTCCTCCGGGAAGTGGGAGCAGGTCCGCAGCACCTGGGCAAACTCCGGGGACAGGGCGCTGCCCACTACCTGCTCGGTCCGGTCAAGCTGGATATAGTTCTCCCCCTCACAGTAGACCTCAAAGGGCAGGCCCCAGTCCAGCAGCAGAGTGAGGATGGTACGGCGGGCAGCCGGGTCCATGGGGCGGCGGTAGATCCACTCCCCCGTGGCCACGTCCAGCACCGCCGCACCGTTGGAGAGCACGGCATACCGGGTAACTCCGATCTGGGCGTGTACCCCCTGGAGAAGGGACCAGGCCCGGCCGCTGGCGATGGCCACCGCCGCACCCCGCTCCGACGCCGCCCGCAGGGCGGTCACATTGCGGGTCGGTACGGTGACATGGTCGTCGTCCAGCAGGGTGCCGTCCATGTCCAGACAGATCAGACGGATATCACTCATTTCTTCAGCTTCAGCGCCTGGCGCACCTTCTCGATGATGCCCTCGGTGGTGAGGCCGTAGGCCTCCAGCACCGCCTTGGCAGCGCCGGAACGGCCGAACTCGTCATTGACGCCGTGGCGCACCACGGGCACGGGGCAGTGCTCAGCCACAAACTCAGCCACAGCGGAGCCCAGGCCGTTGATGACGCTGTGCTCCTCGGAGGTGACGATGCAGCGGGTCTCCAGGGCGGCCTTCAGCACGATCTCGCCGTCCAGGGGCTTGATGGTGTGCATGTCAATAACACGGACGGAGATGCCCTCCTCCGCCAGCTTCTGGGCGGCGGCGTAGGCCATCTGGACCATCATGCCGGTGGCGATGACGGTGACGTCGGTACCATCCCGCAGCAGGGAGCCCTTGCCCAGTTGGAAGGTGTAGCCGGGCACCTCGTCGGTGATGCTGTCCACAGCCAGGCGGCCCAGACGCATGTAGGCGGGGCCGTCATACTCCAGCAGAGCCTTCACCGCCAGACGCATCTCGGGGCCGTCGCAGGGAGAAACCACCATCATGTTGGGGATGGTGCGCATGAGGGCGTAGTCCTCGATGCACTGGTGGGTGGCGCCGTCCTCACCCACGGACAGGCCGCCGTGGGAACCCACGATCTTCACGTTGAGACGGGGATAAGCCACGGAGTTGCGCACCTGCTCATAGGCACGGCCGGTGGCGAACATAGCAAAGGTATTGGTGAAGGGCTTCTTGCCGCAGGTGGCCAGACCGGCGGCCACGCCGGTCATGTTGGCCTCGGCAATGCCCATATTGTAAAAGCGCTCAGGGAAGGCCTTGGCAAAAAACGCGCTCTGGGTGGAGCCGGACAGGTCGGCGTCCAGCACAACCAGGTCGGGATACTGCTCGCCCAGCTCGGCCAGGGCCTTTCCGTATGCCACGCGGGTGGCGATCTTCTCACTCATGGCTTACTTTCCCTCCAGTTCCGCCAGCATCGCGGCCAGCTCCGCATGGGCCTTTTCATACTGCTCATCGTTGGGGGCCTTGCCGTGCCAGCCGTAGTCGCCCTCCATGAAGGAGACGCCCTTGCCCTTGACGGTCTTGGCCAGCAGCACGGTGGGCTTGTCCTTGCAGGCGGCGGCCGCCTGGAAGGCCTGATCCAGAGCCTCAAAGTCGTGGCCATCCACGTGGATCACATTCCAGTTGAAGGCCTCAAACTTCTTGTCCAGGGGCTCGGAGGGCATAACGTCGGCGGTGGCGCCGTCGATCTGGAGGCCGTTGACGTCCACAATGGCGCACAGGTTATCCAGGTGGTACTTGGCGGCAGCCATAGCGGCCTCCCACACCTGGCCCTCTTCGATCTCGCCGTCGCCCAGCAGGACGTACACGCGGTAGTCCTTCTGGTCGGCCTTGCCCGCCAGGGCCATGCCCACGGCGGCGGAGATGCCCTGGCCCAGGGAGCCGGTGGACATGTCCACGCCCTTGACGTGGCGCATCTCAGCGTGGCCGGACATCTCGCCCTTGATGGAGCGGAAGAGCTTCAGGTCCTCCACAGGGAAATAGCCCTTCAAAGCCAGATTGGGGTAGAGCGCGGGGGTACAGTGTCCCTTGGACAGCACGAAGCGGTCCCGGTCAGGGTCCTGGGGATTGGCGGGGTTTACCCGCATCACATGACCGTACAGGGTGGTAATGATGTCCATGGAGGACAGGGAGCCGCCGATGTGGCCGGAAGCCGCATCGTGGACCATGTCTATCGCCAGCAGGCGGGCACGAGCGGCTGTGACAGCCAGTGCGTGGACCTTTGACTGTTCCATTCGATTCACCTTTCCATTCTGTGGGCCCGGAGGGCCAATATTCTCTGACTCTTAGTATACCTTAGAAAACTGCACGTTTCAACCATCGGCTTACAAAAAAACGCGGGTTTTCCACCCGCGTTTTTTGTCTTACTGAACATGCTTGGGCTTCATCCAGCGCTTGGAGCGGTAGAACCACCAGCCCACCGGCACCGAGCTGGACACGGCAATGCCGCAGGCCAGGTAGACGCCGTAGATGCCGATGAAGTGCTCCAGCACCACCGCCAGCACCAGCCGCACCACGATGCAGTTAAGGAAGGAGTTCCACATGATGAACACCGTGTGGCCCGAGCCGGTGGCCAGGGTGTTGTAGGTGAACATACCGGCGTAGAACAGCTGGCAGATGATCTCAATGCGCAGGTTGATGACCGCCCAGTGCTGCACCTCCGGATCGGGGGTGAAGATCATCACCAGCCAGGGAGCCAGCAGCTCGGCCAGCAGGATGATGACGGCCGCCATGCCCAGGGACAGCTTCATGCAGGTCTTCATCACCTGCTCGGCCCGGTCATACAGCTTGGCGCCCAGGCACTGAGCGCACATGGTACCAGCGCCGGTGGTGAGGGCGGACAGGAAGAGCTGACAAAAATCACGGATCTTGTTGGAGGCGCCGTTGGCGGCGGACACCACAACACCATACTTGTTCACCAGAGTGAGCACCACCAGCCAGGAGATGCTGGCGATGGTCCACTGGAGAGCCACCGGCAGGCCCAGCTTCAGGGTGGCACTGACCACCTGGCGTTCCGGCTTCAGGTAGCGCAGCTGCAGGCCCAGGCTCTCCCGGTGGAGCAGGCTGAACACCAGGGCGGTGGCAAAGGACACCGCCTGTCCGATGATGGTGGCCAGGGCGGCACCCGCCACGCCCATCCGCCACACCGCTACGAAGAGGATGTCCAGGATCACGTTCAGGCTCACCGACGCGATGATGCAGTACAGGGGGATGCGGGAGTTGCCCACGCCCCGCAGGATAGCCGACAATGCGTTATAGCCGAAGATAAAGAGCAGACCGATGCCGCAGATCCCCAGATAGGCCACCGATTCCTCCATGGCCGGGGCCTTCAGCAGCACCAGGAAGGGCCGGGCCAGCAGCAGGACCAGGGCGGTGAACAGGATACCGGCAATGACGCCCACCGTCAGGGTGTTGCCCGCCGCCTTCTTCCGCTCCTCCTCCGCACCGCTGCCAAAGTAGCGGCCCACCAGGATGTTGCCGCCTACCGTCAGGCCAATGGCCAACTGGGTGAGCATATTCATGATGACGCTGGAGGTGTTGATGGCCGAGATGCCGGTATCACCGATAAAGTGACCGGCGATGATGATGTCCGTAATGCTGTAAATGGCCTGCAGCAAGCTGGAGGCCACCAGAGGCATGGCGTACCGGATCAGCTTCCGGCTGACGCTGCCCTGGGTCAGGTCGTTTTGAAGGGCGGGCATTCCACTCTCTCCTTTTCTCTGTCTTATACAGAGTATAGTGTACCTCTCCCCTGCCCGGCCCGCAACCCCCACCTTTTGCACAGCAGCTTCCCTTTTGGTAACTATTTTGCACATAAAAAGGGACCTGCCGCTGTGCGGCAGGTCCCTAAAAACCTTACTTGCTGTGCTTTTTGGTCAGGTACTCATGCATGGAGGCGGCAGCCTTCTTGCCGGCGCCCATGGCCAGGATAACGGTGGCAGCACCGGTAACGGCGTCGCCGCCGGCGTATACGCCCTCGCGGCTGGTAGCCATGGTCTCCTCGTCCACCTGCAGGCAGCCCTTCTTGTTGGTCTCCAGGCCGGGAGTGGTGGAACGGATCAGGGGGTTGGGGCTGGTGCCCAGGCTCATGACCACGGTGTCCACTTCCAGGTTGAAGTTGGAGCCCTCCACCACCTTGGGGGCACGGCGGCCGCTCTCGTCAGGAGCGGTCAGGCGCATCTTCACGCACTCCAGGCCACCCACCTTGCCGGTGCCGTCGTCCAGCACCCGCACGGGGTTGGTGAGGAGCATGAACTCAATGCCCTCCTCCTTGGCGTGGTGGACCTCCTCCTTACGGGCGGGCATCTCCTCCTCGTCACGGCGATAGAGGACATACACGTGCTTGGCACCCATGCGCTTGGCGCAGCGGGCGGCGTCCATGGCCACGTTGCCGCCGCCGATGATGGCAGCGGAGCCGGAGATCTTCAGGGGGGTGTCATAGCCCTCCCGGTAGGCCTTCATCAGGTTGATACGGGTCAGGTACTCGTTGGCGGAGTACACGCCCGCAAGGGTCTCGCCCTCGATGCCCATGAACATGGGCAGACCGGCACCGGAGCCGATGAATACGGCCTCGTAGCCCTCCTCGAACATCTCGTCGATGTCGAAGGTCTTGCCGATGACCATGTCGGTCTCCAGGTCCACGCCCAGAGCGGTCAGCTTGTCGACCTCGTTCTGCACGATGGACTTGGGCAGACGGAACTCGGGGATGCCGTACACCAGCACGCCGCCGGCGGTATGGAAGGCTTCGAAAATAGTGACCTCATAGCCGTGCTTGGCCAGGTCGCTGGCGCAGGTCAGGCTGGCAGGGCCGGAGCCCACCACCGCCACCTTGATGCCGTTGGTCTGGGGCTTCTCAGGCATGGCGTTGATGTTCTCACGGTACCAGTCGGCCACAAAGCGCTCCAGACGGCCGATGGCCACAGGCTCGCCCTTGATGGCACGGACACAGCGGGCCTCGCACTGGCTCTCCTGGGGGCACACGCGGCCGCTGACGCTGGGCAGGGCGTTGGTGTCGGAGATGATCTCATAGGCAGCCTTGAAGTCGCCCTCGGCCACCTTGGCGATAAACTCGGGGATGCGGATGTTCACCGGACAGCCGCCCACGCAGGGCTTATGCTTACAGTTGAGGCAGCGGGTAGCCTCCTCCATGGCCATCTCGGCGGTGTAACCCAGGGAAACCTCCTGGAAGTTGTGGTTGCGTACATTGGGGTCCTGCTCCGGCATGGGGACCTTCTTCAGACTCATATTCGGCATGCTTTCAGTCCTCCTTACTGGATCATTTCCTTGGCAAGCTGGTCCATACGGCAGGCGTGGCGCTCTTTCTCCTCCGCCTCCTGGGCACGGTACACAGCGTTGCGGTTCATCAGCTCATCAAAGTCCACCTCGTGGCCGTCAAAGTCGGGGCCGTCCACGCAGGCAAACTTCATCTTGCCGCCCACGGTGACGCGGCAGCCGCCGCACATGCCGGTGCCGTCGATCATGATGGGGTTCAGGGACACGATGGTCTTGATGCCATAGGGCTCGGTGGTCTTGGACACGAACTTCATCATGGGGATGGGGCCGATGGCGATGACGGCGTCATAGTGGACGCCGGAATCGATGAGCTCCTTCAGCTTCACGGTGACGAAGCCCTGCTCGCCGTAGGAACCGTCGTCGGTCATGATATAGCAGTGGTCGCTCACCGCCTTGAACTCGTCCTCCAGGATCACGATGTCCTTGGAGCGGAAGCCGGCGATGACGTCCACCTCCAGGCCCTCGCCGTGGCAGGTCTTGGCCTGGGGATAGGCGATGGCGCAGCCCACGCCGCCGCCAACCACGCACACGCGCTTGGCGCCCTCGGGCAGCTCGGTGGGCAGGCCCAGGGGGCCCACGAAGTCCTGAATGTGGTCGCCCTCGTTCAGGTCGGCCAGCAGCTCGGTGGTCAGGCCCGCCTTCTGGAAGATAATAGTAATGGTGCCCTTCTCCCGGTCATAGTCGGCGATGGTCAGGGGGATACGCTCACCCTGCTCATCCAGGCGCAGGATGATGAACTGCCCGGCCCGGGCCTTCTTGGCAATGAGAGGGGCCTCTACCTCCAGCAGGGTGACGCTGGGGTTGAGCACCTTTTTCCGTACGATCTTTACCATGTTGATTCAACCTCTTCTTCTCTGCGGTCTGTAGTGCGGCCCTTCCTGGGACGCCGCTTCCAGCCATTCCATTTCTGACTGACCAGTTTAAAATCCTACAGCCCCAACGGTTTGCGGCTTTCCAGTCATACGGATAAACGATATCAGCTTTCCCTTACTTTGTCAAGCGGCAATCACAGGCTTTGGAGGTTATGACAAACAAACCCACCCCTTACAGAGGCCAGGTCACCCGGATGGCAAACATGCCGTCCTCCAGGGTCGCAGTCACCCCGCAGCCCATCTGCTGGGTCAGGGTCCGGACGATAGCAAGGCCCAGACCGGTGTTGCGGCCGGTGCGCATTTTATCCGAGGTAAAGAACCGATCGAACACCCGGGGCAGGTCCTCCTCGGTCAGCTCGTCGGTCTCGTTGGCGAAGAGGGTCACCACCTGCTCCCCCTCCCGGTAGAGTTTGATGGTCATGCGTCCCTTGCCGTGGTCCAAGGCGTTGCGGATCAGGTTGGTGAACACCCGCAGCACCCCGCCGCTGTCGGCCAGCACCGGGGGCAGGTTCTCCTCCAGCTCCACCGTCATGTCAAAGCCCCGGTCGGTGAAGTCGTTGTAGAAGGCGGCCAGCAGGCCAGACAGGCTGGTGTAGAGATTCACCGGCTCCCGCTCCAGGGGATATTCGCCCCCCTCCAGTCGGGACAGGTCATAAAAGCCGGCGATGAGGCTCTGCAATGCCTTGGCCCGGCTCTCCACCACCGCCAGATACTCCCGCCGCTCCTCCTCCGGCAGGTTCTCCCCCTCCATCAGCTGGAGGTAGCCCAGAATGGAGGTCAGAGGGGTACGCAGATCGTGGGACACGTTGGCGATCTGCTGGCGGAGGGAGCGCTCCCGCTCCAGCCAGAGGGACTGGTCCTCCCGCCGCTGCTCCAGCAGGCGGTTGACCTGCTCCAGCAGCTCCTCCGCCGCCCGGTTGGGCACCACCATCCGCAGACGGGTGGTACTGTCCCCCCGGACCAACTCCTCCAGCTGCTCCGCCGCCCCCTTTAGGGCCCGGTGCTGGGTCCACACCCACAGGCTCAGGCCGGCGCAGACCACCGCCAGCAGGATGCATAACAGGATGATCGCCATGGTCCCCTCTCCTTTCCAGCTCAAGCGGGCGTGCCGCGGTGGCGGCACGCCCGTTGGTTTCTTCTTATTTGATTTCCCTTTTCTCCAAGCAGAACAGGCCCAACGCCGTGGTGCCCACCAGCCATCCCAAGCCGATGGCCCAGCACCACACCTGATACTCCCAGGTGATCCAGCCTGATAGGTAGTTGGGCATGAGCAGCGAAAAGGGCATCAGGATGGCCTGAAGCAAGCTGCTCATCCCGCCGTTGGTGAAGGTGGCGATGAGGGACACCAGAATGGGCTGGCCAAAAAAGGTGAACACATAGTAGATGGACAGCCACCCTGCCGTACTGGGGATGAGCATGGCCATCATATGGCACAGGCTGTACACCCCACACCAGATGGGGATGGCTCCCAGCACGGTGAAGCCCACCACACCCATGGCAGTCAGGTCCTCCTCCGGACTGTGTGGCAGCACCAGCCAGCCCGTCAGCAGATAACCCCCCAACAGGAGCAGACTCAGCCCAAGCCCCAGCAGCAGGCCGGCCATCAGCTTGCCCAGGTAGATCCGCCTCCGGTCCACGCCGAAGGAGACCTCGTTCTTCAGGGTACTCAGGGACCCGCCGTCCACCAGTTGGGTGAGCAGCGGAGCCACCAGCAGGCCCAGCAGCATAGTGGTGGTCGCGGCAGAAGCCATCTGGTAAAAAGTCGTTGCCGGCAGCATCATTGCCGTGAATAGGCCGGTGAGGATCACCAGAGTGAGGACCAACACATAGGTCCCCTTGTGCCGGAAGGCCTTCCACAGCTCGGCCTTGATATAATTGAGCACGGTCTTCCCTCCCGGCTCCGCCCTCAGCGGATCTCTTTTTTCTGGAACACGATCATGCCTACCGCGGTGGAGCCCACCAGCAGCACCAGACCCACGATCCAGCACTGGCCCACATAATCCCACTGGAAGGCGTAATTGCGCAGAGACTCCAGCATCACGGCGGGCATGAACTGCCGGATGGTCTCAAAGACGGGATTGATGAGCAGGCCGCACAGCTGAAGGACGGGCGGCAGCACACCCAGCAGGGCCACCGCCACAAAGGCGGCCAGCGTGGTGTTGCGCACCAGGAAGTAGCAGGCCAGCACCAGACCCTGGGCACCCAGCCACAGGGGCAGAGACCCGGCCAGGGTGTAGCCGATGGCATTCAGAGCCTCCCCATCGCTCTCGCTGTGAGGCAGCAGCAGCCAGCAGCCGCCGATGTAAAACACCGCCATCACCACGGCAGCCACCAGAGCCACCAGGGTGGCCACCGCCAGCTTGCCCAGGTAGATGCGCCATCGGGGCACCCCGTAGGCCACCTCATTTTTCATGGTGTTGTACTTGTACTGCTCGGAAAACACCATATCGCCGGTGATAATGGTGGCATACAGGCCGATACTCATCAGCATGACCATGGTAACGGCAGCGGAGTAGAAATCCATAGTGGTATTGCCGTTGGACCAGGTAAACCAGCAGCCCCACACAATGAGCCCCTCCAGGGCCAGCACCACCAGCATGGCCAGGTAAAAATACTTTCTGTGAAAAACCTTATAGCATTCAGCAGCCAGATAGTTACGCATGGCGGACACCTCCGATCATGGACAGGAAGTAGTCCTCCAGGTTGGCTCCCCGGCTCTCGATGGAGAGCAGGGCCGCGCCCCCCTCCACCAGCACACGGGACACCGTCTGGGGCTGATCCAGGAAGCTGTACAGCCGCAGGATATTGCCGGGCAGCACCTCGTAGTCCCGGGTGCCCAGCTTCTGCTCCAGCACCAGGGCGGCAGAAGCGGCGTCCTCCACCTGGACCTCGATGCAGGCCCGGCACTTCTCCTGAAGGTCCCGGGCGGAGATCTGCTCCAGCATGACGCCCTTGTCGATGAAGCCGTAGCAGGTAGCCAGATTGGCCAGCTCGGGCAGGATGTGGCTGGAGATGAGGATGGTGGTCTGCCGCTCCTGATTGAGCTTGAGCAGCAGGTTACGGAACTCCACGATGCCCTCCGGGTCCAGGCCGTTGATGGGCTCGTCCAGCAGCAGGAAGTCGGGCCGGTTCATCAGGGCCAAGGCCAGACCCAGCCGCTGCTTCATGCCCAGAGAGAAGTTCTTAAAGACCTTCTTCCCGGTGTCCGCCAGGTCGGTCTCCTCCAGCACCTGGTCCACGGTCCCCTTGCCGGGGATGCCCCGCTGAATGCGGTAGTACTCCAGGTTCTGCCGGGCGGTGAGGTAGGGATAGAAGCTGGGGGTCTCCACCATGACGCCGGTCCGGGCCCGCAGCTTCAGCAGGTCCTTTCCCGTGGCCCCGAAGAGGGAGATCTCCCCCGCCGTGGGCGTGGTCTGTCCGGTGATCATGCGGATAATGGTGGTCTTGCCTGCGCCGTTGCGGCCCACCAGGCCGTAGATCTGGCCCTTCTCCACTTGCAGCTCCGCCCGGTCTACCGCCAGGTGGGAGCCGTATCGTTTGGTCAGGCCTTTGGTGGCCAATACGGTATCTGTCATTGGGCATCAGCCTTTCTCTTGGTTTGTGATGCCAGTATACAGGCAAGTCAATAATCCGTCTTTAAGCAAAGGTGAAGAATGTTTAAAGATCACTCAGCTTGAAGCCGATGCCCCACACCGTCTTGATGTACTCGGTGGGGCTGGCCTTGGCCAGCTTGGAGCGCAGGTTGGAGATGTGGACGTTCACCGTGTTGTCGTCCCCCATATATTCCCCGCCCCACACCTGCTGGTAGAGCTTCTCCCGGGTGAACACCTTCTTGGGGTGCTCCATCAGCAGGGCCAGGATGCGGAACTCCCGGGCGGTGACGGCTACCGGCTTGCCGCCGGCAGTCACCGTTACCCCCTCCTTGTCCAGAGTCAGGTCCCCGTGGGTGAGCACCGCGCCGCCGGTCCCCCGGTCGAACTGCTTGTACCGGCGCAGCTGGGCCTCCACCCGGGCCAGCACCTCCATATTATCAAAGGGCTTGGGGATGAAGTCGTCCGCTCCCAGCTTGAGCACGTTGACCCGGTCCTCCAGCCCTGCCTTGGCAGAGAGGACGATAATGGGCATGGTCTTGCGCTGGCGGAGCTTGGCAATGAACTCCTCCCCGGTGAGGCCGGGGAGCATCAGGTCCAGCAGCACCAGGTCATAGTCGTACTGCTCCGCCCACAGGGCGGCCTCACTGCCCGAGTAGGCGGGGCGGCAGTCGTAGCCCGCCCCGGTCAAGATCTTGCACAGCAGGTTGTTGATGTCCTGGTCGTCTTCCACCACCAGGATGTGACAGGTATCCATATATGATTCCTCCTGGTCCCCGGTTATTTGACCCGCAGGCGCTTGGCCAGCTCGTGGTCCGGGTCCACCACGGCAGTCTGATAGGTGGTATACACCACCATGCCCGGCCGGGCTCCGGCGGGCTTCTTCACATATTTCACCGGGGTGTAGTCCACCGGCACCCGGGTGCTGTCTCCCGCCTGGGAGAAGGTGGCCGCCAGAATGGCCGCCTCAGTGAGGCTCTGGGCGTCGGCCTCTCCCCCCTCCAGCCACAGGATCACGTGGGAGCCGTGAATCTTCTGAGTGTGGAGCCAGATGTCGCTCTTGTAGGCCAGCTTGGTGGTGAGCTGATCGTTCTGGCTATTGTTCTTGCCCACAGTGATGCGCAGGCCGGTGGTGGAGCGGAACTCCATGGGTTTGCCCGTCACCCGCTTCTCCCGCTTGGCAGCGGTCTTGGCACGGCGGAGATAGCCGGTGTCGGTGAGCTCCTGCCGGATCTCGCCCAAATCCCGTTCACCTTCGGCAAGGTGGATGTTCTCCAGCACGCTGTTCAGATACTCCAGCTCCTTCTCACCCTTCTCGATCTGGATGGTGAGCATCTCCTCCGCCTTCTTGGCCTTGTTGTAGTCCTTATAATATTTGGCGGCATTCTGCTGGGGGGTGAGCAGGGGATCCAGCTTGATGTCGATCTCACCGTAATCCGGGTCATAGAAGTTCTGGGCGTGGAGCACCGCCATTCCCTTCTCCATCCGATGGAGATTGGAGGTGATGATGTCCCCCTGCTCCCGCAGCTTCTCCCGGTCAAAGGTGGCGTTCAATTCCTTCTCCTGGTTAGCCAGCTTACGGGCGGTGCGGTCCCGGGCATTGGTCACCGCCTTCACCAGATCCTGGCCCCGCTGCTTGACCCGCTCCGCCGCCTCCCGGCGCTCATAGAAGCCGTCCAGCAGGGCGGAAAAGCTGTCCTGACGGACGCTCTCGGTCTCCGGGCCATACTGAAGGATGGGCAGGAAGGAGAAATCCACCGGCTTACCCTCCCGGGCCAGCAGATAAGCTGTAACGTTATTTTGCTGTACAGTGTTTTGCAGCTTGAGCAGCTCCCGGACCAGGCCCTCCTCTCCACCGGCCCGGAAGACCATTTCCCGGGCAATCAGGGGCGAAAAGCCAGTAAAGGTGTCCATTAGCAGCTTTTCCGGCTCTTTGTTCATAGGGTTGTCCAGGGCAGTCTTCAGCTCGTCCTCATCCAGCGTAAAGGTATTTAGCTTGTCAGGAGCAGCAGGAGGACGGTAGAACAAACCGGGCAGCACCTGCCGCTGTCCCCGGGACAGATCTCCGTCGATGCGGCGGATGCAGTCGATGATGCGCCCCTCCCCGTCCAGCAGGATCAGGTTGGCGGAGCGGCCCATGGCCTCCAGCACCAGGCGGCGCTCCACCCGGTCCCCCAGCTCGTCGATGGTCTCCAGCTTGAAGTCCAGGATACGCTCCAGCGGGGGCTGGTTCAGCTCCAGGATGCGGCCGCCCAGCAGGTGCTTGCGCAGCAGCATACAGAACATGGGGGGCTTGTCCGGGTTCTCCCGATTCAGGGTGGTGAGGTGAGCCCGGGGGTGGCCGGGATTGGCAGAGAGCAGCAGCTTCAGATTCTCTCCCTGGCCCCGGAGGAAGAGCACGATCTCATCCCGGGTGGGCTGGTAGATCTTGTCGATCTTACCCCCCACCACGGACCGGCGGAGCTCCTCCGCCACGGCGGTCAGGCACAGTGCGTCTAACGGCATTCCTCTTCCTCCATCATCACGGCAAACAGTTCATTGAGCCGATCGGTGCGGCCCTGGAGCCACAGCCAGCCGAACAGGGCCTCCAGGCCGGTGGCGGCCTGATAGTCCGCCCGGCTGGCGTTCTGGGGCACGCTGTGGGGGCTGGTGTTGCGGCCCCGGCGGAACACGTCGTGCTCCTCCTCCTCCAGCAGGGGGAGGATCTTCTCCACCGCCCTGGCCTGAGCGGGGGCAGCCACATAGCGGACGGTGGCCCGGTGGAGGCCCTTGGAGGTGGCCTTGCCGTGGAGACACAGCCAGGAGCGCACCATCAGCTCAAAGACGCCGTCCCCCAGATGGGCCAGGCCCAGGCTGCTGATCCCCCGGATCAGTTCCGGTTCCGCATTCAGATGAAAATAGTCGGTCATAGTCCATTCCTCATTTGTATATGGGATTTCATTGTGCCAGTATACCGCAAATAAAGGGAAATTACAACTGATCTTCCAGCCGGGGACACCCGCCGGGCTTGAAAGGAAAGCGCAGATAGGGCCTTCCCTCCAGCTCCTCCAGCCGGGCAAAGCAGAACAGAGGCGTCAGCGGGAAGGGCCGGTCGGGCCGGTAGGGGTAGGCCAGGGAGAATCCCTCCGCCTCCCGCCGCAGCAGGGCAGGCCCTCCGGCAGCCTGGGCCAGCAGAGGCTCCCCCAGCAACTGGCCGGGTGCGTTCTCCCGCATCCATCCCCGGGGCGGCGGTTGCTCTCTTCCGAAGGAGAAGGCCAGCACCGCCTGCCCCCCTTCCGGCGGCCAGGCCCCCTGCCGTTTCAGTTCATCCACAGACAGAGTGCGCTCCAATCCAAGTCCATTCCCCTGGGGCACAAAGGTGCCCAGCAGAGCCATCCCGCCGGAGCCGGTGAGCCAGCACTTGTACAGTCCCTTGCCGTCGTTGGGCAGCTGAGCCGTACACTTGACCCGTCCCTTCTCCTCCCGGACGGCAAGCCAGCCCCGTCCCTCCGCCAGCGGAAACCGCCCCTCCATATGCTCTCCCCCCTTTCTGCCATTGTATGCGCCGCCGTTGGGAAGCAGAAGAAAAGGGCGGCGCATAAGCGCCGCCCTTACAGAGCCGTTTCAGGTGTGGAACCGGCGGCGTACCTCCTCCCGGAAGGCCGGGATATGCCGGATGACCACCAGAGGAATGACGGTACACACGCAGATGGTGAGCACCACCAGGGACCAGGACAGGTCCACCTTACCGGTGAGCCATCGGTCGATGAAAAACTCTACCCCCACCAGGAACACGCCCAGACTGCCGATGATAATGGCGGCGGCGCTGATCACCGAGCGGCGGTACACCCGCAGCATCAGGGCCAGCAGCAGCCACAGAGCTCCGCCCCACAGGATAATGGGTACCGCCAGTCCGATGTACCAATTCCAGCCGTTGAGCTCCACCGACATGAGGTAGACGTACAGGACCACCGCCGCCACGTTGATGACGCTGCGCAGCAGCAGCGGGATTTTCCGGAACAGCAGGGGGAGCACGATCCACAGCCACAGCATGATGGTGGCTCCGATGACATAGAGGGACCAGGCCCGTCCCGGCTTGAGAAAGAGGTTCAGCAGACCGCAGCCCACTGCCACACAGGCCAGCATGGCGGTGATCACCGCCGCCACAGCCCCCTTGGGGATGGGGGGCACCTCTCCCCGCTCGGTGGGAAAGGGCTTGGGAGACTCGGTGTCGACCGGCCGTCCCGGGTCCATCACCTTGGTATGGCACAGGGGGCAAAATGCGGCGGTGGCATCCAGCTCCACTCCGCAGTGAACACAATATGACATTGCAGCGTTCCCTCCTTACTGGGCGCGGTTGCTCTCCACTTTTACGTGGATGCCGTCCCGCACCAGAAAGCGGAAAAACTCCCGCTCGGTATCCGATTCCTTCTGGGTCCCGGCAAAGGTGATCTCCATCAAATCCCCATAGCTGATGGAGGCGCAGTGGACCCGGGGCATGGTGGCCTGGCCCAGGATGACCTCCATCCGCTGGATATGGGGGCGCATCTCCTCCGGCACCTGGAAGGGGCCTGGATTGGTATAGGTTCCGGAGAAGGGCCGCACGCCCGCCATCCAGTAGCCGAAGGCCACCAGGGGGTTTTTCAAAACCACCGGAAAAACCTGAATCAGCTTGTTGCGGGCAAATTTCACGTTGCCCGCCAGCTCCGCCTGCATCTGCTGCCGGTTGATGTTCAGGCGCAGATAGTGGTGGACCTGACTGATGATCTCGTCAAAGGTGTACTCCCCCAGACTTGGGTCGATGCTGGGCCGCACCGTAAGAATGAAATTGCGCAGGCTCTCGCTGGGGAACCAGGAGCGCAGATTGATGGGGATGGCCAGGGCCACCGGCAGTTCCTTCTTGGGCCGCTCCCGGTGCTGCTTGTCGATCAGTACCTTCAGCAGCACCGCCGTCAGATATTCGGTGATGGAGGCCCCGTGCTCCTTGGCCCTCTCCTTCAGCTGCAGCACCGAGCAGAAGCCCATAGTCACATTCAGCGTATAGAAGGGCTCCGCCGTACCCTTGTTCTGATAGGCCTTCTTCAAAGTTGTAAAGCGCCGTGCCTTGACCGTCGCATACCGGGCGTAGGCGTCCTCCAGCTCTCCCGGCTTGGGGGGCTGGTCCACATCCAGCACACCGCAGGTATTGGGAATCTGGTAGCCCAGCTCCCGCAGGTAGACCGCCAGCAGGGTACGCAGCAGATAGACCGCGCCGCCGCCGTCGCTGATGGCGTGGAAGACCTCCATGGAGATCCGCCGGTCATAGTAATAAAAGCGCACAAGCCAGCCGTCGTCCTGATCGAAGCGCACCGGCTGGCAGGGGTTGGCGATGTCCTTCTTCACAAAGGGACCAGGGGCATCGTTGAACTCCGAATAGTACCAGAACAAGCCCTGCTTGATGCGCACCCGGAAGCCCGGGAACCGGGGCATGGTTTTGTCCACCGCCCGCTGGAGGGCCTCCGGGTCCACCGGCTGGTCCATCACGGCGGAAAAGCGATATACCGCCGAGTAGTTTTCCTTCTGGATGGCGGCATACACCACGGCTGCATTGTCCAGACGGTACCATTCCTTATGTTTCTTCTCCCGTTTCTGGGCCATGGCGCTCCCCCCTTTCCTGTAAAAAAGGATACCACATTCCGCTGTCGCCCACAAGAGAAAGAGGGAATCCGCAACTCTGCTTTTCTTTTTCTCCTGGCTATGCTATAATGGGGCCAATATACCTCAAAAAAGGAGTGGCCCCATGAAACATCACAGCAGACGAGAGGAACTGGCCGGACAGCGGGCGGAAAAACAGCGCCTGGCCCCCTTTATGCGGGCACTGAAGGCCATCCACAGCGCCGCCACTCCCGAGGTCATGAACGTGGAGGACCTGGAGAAGCAGCGGAAGAATCAGGAGCTGCTGGGGCGGCTGGTGGCCCCCATGAGCGGTATGAGCTGGGAGACCTTCTCTCTGGACGGGATGGACTGCGCCTGGATTCGGCCTCAGCGTGGGTACGACCACCGGAAGGCCATCCTCTACTGCCACGGCGGCGGCTACACCAGCGGCACCCTGGGCTACTCCCGCATCCTGGGGTCCAAGCTGGCCATGGTCACCGGACTGCAGGTCATGAGCTTTGAATATCGCCTGGCCCCTGAGTCCCCCTACCCCGCTGCGGTGGAGGATGCCCTGCGGGCCTGGGATCATTTGATGCATCTGGGCCTGGGCGCCCGGGACGTGGTGGTGGCCGGCGACTCCGCCGGGGGCAATCTGGCCCTGGTGCTCACCCACAAGCTGAAGGAGGCCGGGCGGCTGCTGCCCCGGAACCTGCTTCTCTTCTCCCCTTGGACCGACATGACGGCCAGTGGTCGCTCCTACCAGGAGCGGGAGGCCATCGACCCGGTGCTCACTCTCAACTATATCTACGCCACCCGGGACGCCTACGCTCGGGGACAGGACCTGTCCGATCCCTGCCTGTCCCCTCTCTTTGCCGACCTCACCGGCTTCCCCCCCACCCTGATCCAGGCGGGCACCAACGAGCTGCTGCTCTCCGACTCGGTGCGCCTGCGCAACCGGATGCTCAAGGCCTCGGTGCCCTGCAAGCTGGAGGTGTGGGACAAGATGTGGCATGTCTTCCAGACCTTCCCCATGAAGAAGGCTAACGAGGCCATGGAGCACGTAGCATCCTTCCTCATGGGCACCATGTAAGTTGATATGAAAAAGGCGCTGCCGCTGGCAGCGCCTTTTTTCTGTTCTTTAACCGATCTGTTCCGCAGCCTGAAGCACATGGGCCGCCAGCACCGAGGTGGTCACGGCTCCTACTCCGCCGGGGACCGGGGTCACTGCTCCGGCGATCTCGTCGGCGGCGGTAAAGTCCACGTCGCCCACCAGATTGCCGTCCTGGTCCACATTGATGCCCACGTCCAGCACCAGCTGGCCGGGGGTCAGGTGGTCCCGGCCAATCATGTTGGCCACACCGGCGGCGGCAATGAGCACCTCCGCCCGGCGGCACTCGGCGGGCAGGTCGGCGGTACGGGTGTGGCACACGGTGACAGTGGCGTTCTTCCGCAGCAGCAGCATGGCCAGCGGCCGCCCCACCACCAGGCTGCGGCCCACCACCACCGCCCGCTTGCCGGTGAGGTCGCAGCCGTAGTGCTCTAAAATCTCCATGCAGGCCTGGGCCGTACAGGGCGGATAGCCTGCGCCGCTGCCGGTGAACACCGATGCCAGGGAACCGGCGGTAATACCGTCCACATCCTTGGCCGGGTCCAGGGCAGCACAGATGGCATCCTCGTCCATGTGGGCGGGCAGGGGTCGGAAGAGCAGGCAGCCGTGGATCTCCCGGTCGACATTGATCTGCTGGATGACCTCCATCAGGTCTCCATGGCTGGCTTCCTTTGTTAAGGTAAACTGCTTAACACGGATACCCACCTTCTCACACCGCTTCAGAGCGCCCCGCTCATAGGACAGGTCCTCGGGCCGCTCCCCCACCCTCACAATGGCCAGGGTGGGGACGATGCCCTGTACCTTCAGCTGGTTGGCCTTGACGATCAGCCGCTCCGTCAGGGCCTGGGCCACCGGGGCCCCTTTCCAATGCTCCGCCATCAGGCAAACCTCCCCAATACCGATTCATAAACACGTTCCGCGATCTTCCAGTACCGCTCCACCAGGGTGTCCGCCTCGTCGTTCATGGCCTTGGCATAAGCCCGGTCGGCCATGCTCTTGGTGTTGACCTTCACGTTGAGGGCGGCGCCGTACAGGGCGCTCCAGCAGAAGATCACCCCGGTGCCCACGTCGGAGAGCATCATGACGCTCCCCTTCTCCAGCATCTCACTGTGAAGGTTAATCGCTTCACAGCTCAACCGCAGGATCTCCATGGGAGTAGCGGCGGCATCCCGCAGGCAGGCCTCCATTACCTCCGCCCGGCTGGGGTCGTCCTTGGGAATGGCGTAGGCCTTGGACAGGGGCTCAAAGGCGGCGGCGTCGGCATCCACCAGGGCCAGCAGGCGGGCACGCAGGTCCTCCGCTTTGGCCATCAGATTCTTGACGTCCTCCTCTACCTCGGCGTACTTCTTCTTGCCCACAGTGTAGTTGCCCACCATGGTACACAGGGCGGCACCCAGGGCGCCCACCAGAGCGGAGGCACCGCCGCCGCCGGGGACCGGGGCCTTGGAGGCCAGGGCGTCCAGGAAGCCGCCGCAGGTCTGCTGTGCGGTATGCATTGAGATCACTCCTTATTGAAAGGGGCGGCCACAGACCGCCCCTACCCACGTTGCGCAGGGGCGGCCTGCGGTCGCCCGATTTAAAATTGATGGCTTAGAACAGGCCGGAAATCTTGCCGTTCTCGTCCACGTCCACCTTCTCGGCGGCGGGAACCTTGGGCAGACCAGGCATGGTCATGATATCGCCGGTGAGGGCCACCAGGAAGCCGGCGCCGGCGGACACCTTGATGTTGCGCACCGTGACGGTGAAGCCGTCGGGGGCGCCCAGCAGGTTCTGGTCGTCGGAGAAGGAATACTGGGTCTTGGCCATGCAGATGGGCAGGCCGCCGAAGCCCAGGGCGGTGAGCTCCGCCGCCTGCTTCTTGGCGGCGGGGGTGAGCACCACACCGTCGCCGTGGTACACCTTCTTCACGATGTCGGCCAGCTTGGCCTCGATGGGCTGGTCCAGCTCATAGGCGAAGGAGAAGTGGTTGGGCTCCTCGCACAGGCGGATGACCTCCTTGGCCAGGGCGATGCCGCCCTCGCCGCCCTTGGCCCACACCTCGCTGAGGGCCACATTGACACCCAGGGCCTTGCACTTGTCCTCCACCAGCTTGAGCTCGGCCTCGGTATCGCTGGGGAACCGGTTGATGGCCACCACACAGGGCAGACCGTACACGGTGGTGATGTTCTCCACGTGGCGGAGCAGGTTGGGCAGGCCCTTCTCCAGGGCCTCCAGGTTTTCGTTGTTCAGGTCGGCCTTGGCCACGCCGCCGTGATGCTTCAGAGCGCGGACGGTGGCCACCACCACCACGGCGGAGGGCTTCAGCCCCGCCAGGCGGCACTTGATGTCCAGGAACTTCTCCGCGCCCAGGTCGGCACCGAAGCCGGCCTCAGTGATGGCGTAGTCGCCCATCTTCATGGCCACTCGGGTAGCCATGACGGAGTTGCAGCCGTGGGCGATGTTGGCGAAGGGACCGCCGTGGATGAAGGCGGGGGTGCCCTCCAGGGTCTGGACCAGGTTGGGCTTGATGGCATCCTTCAGCAGGGCGGCCATGGCGCCCTCGGCCTTCAGGTCGTGGGCGGTGATGGGAGCGCCGGCGCGGGAATAGGCCACCACCATGCGGCCCAGGCGGGCCTTCAGGTCGGACAGTCCGGTGGCCAGGCAGAGCACCGCCATGATCTCGGAGGCCACGGTGATATCGAAGCCGTCCTCACGGGGCACGCCCTGCATCCGGCCGCCCAGGCCGCACACGATGTTGCGCAGCTGGCGGTCGTTCATGTCCACACAGCGCTTCCAGGTGATGTGCTTGACGTCGATGTCCAGCGCATTGCCCTGCTGGATGTGGTTGTCCAGCATCGCAGCCAGCAGGTTGTTGGCCGCGCCGATGGCGTGGAAATCGCCGGTGAAATGGAGGTTGATGTCCTCCATGGGCACCACCTGGGCGTAGCCGCCGCCGGCAGCGCCGCCTTTGACGCCGAACACGGGGCCCAGAGAGGGCTCCCGCAGGGCCACCACGGTGTTCTTGCCCAGCCGCCGCATGCCGTCGGCCAGACCCACGGTGGTGGTGGTTTTACCCTCGCCCGCGGGGGTGGGGTTGATGGCGGTGACCAGCACCAGCTTGCCGTCGGGCCTGCCTTCCCGGTCGGCCAGCAGCTTCAGGTCGATCTTGGCCTTGTACTTGCCGTAGTACTCCAGGTAGTCCTCGTCCACCCCGGCCAGGGCGGCGATGTCCCGGATGTGCTTCATTTCACAGGCCTGAGCGATCTCGATATCCGTTTTCATCGTCCTTCACTCCTTCATCCTTCCGCTTAGCAACGAAAACGCGCCGGCTCGGCCATGCTGGCAAACCGGCGTTTTAGTTCATTTCCGCTGTTTCATCTTTTAAAATGTACCATTCTTTCCCTCGCTTGTCAACGGAAATGAAAAAAGCAGACCGACAGGTTTTGTCGGTCTGCTCTGTGTGGCTTTATATCTTTACGATCAAGCGGCCACCACGTTGACAGCGCGCAGCTTGTCAGCGTTCTTGGGATCGGGCTCCACGTCGTAGGTCACCTTCTGACCCTCCTGAAGGGTCTTGAAGCCGTCGCACACGATGGCGGAGAAGTGCACGAACACGTCGTCGCCGCCCTCGTCGTTGGAGATGAAGCCGAAGCCCTTGGTCTCGTTGAACCACTTGACAGTACCGTGATACATAATGATGGTACCTCCTGCAAAAAATTTCGCGCTAAATGACAAGAAAACCCACATTTTAGGACACCGTCTGAAGAAGCGACGATGACTACAAAAATGTGAGTTCAGGCCGTACATTTAGACTACCCGAATACTATAACACCGAACTGTGCTCCCGTCAAGAAAAACATACTGATGCGTAAAAAAACAGAAACCGGCCCCTGTCGCAGGGCCGGTCTGCTCAGACATTTTAGTCTTCGCCCTTCATCAGCAGGTACATGACCGCCTTCTGCGCGTGGAGGCGGTTCTCCGCCTCGTCAAAGATCTCACCGGCGTGGGCCTCAAAGACCTCAGCGGTGATCTCCTCGCCCCGGTGGGCGGGCAGGCAGTGCTGCACCATAGCGCCGGGATTGGCCACGGCCATCAGCTCGTCGTTGATCTGATAGACGCCCTCAAAGACGGCGCGGCGCTTCTGGGCCTCGCCCTCCTGGCCCATGGAGGCCCACACGTCGGTGAACAAGGCGTCGGCACCGGCGGCAGCCTCCTTAGGATCGCGGCACAGGGCGAACTTGTCCCCGTAGGTCTTGGCAAACTCCAGCACCTGAGGATCGGGATCATAGCCCTCGGGGCAGGCTACGGACACCTTCATGCCCACCTTCAGGCCGCCCACGATGAGGGAGTTGGCCATGTTGTTGCCGTCGCCGATGTAGCACATCTTCAGGCCGTCCAGCCGAGACTTGTGCTCCCGGATGGTCATGAGGTCGGCCAGCACCTGGCAGGGGTGGGCAAAGTCAGTGAGGCCGTTGATGACAGGGATGTCGGCGTACTTGGCCAGGGTCTCCACCTCAGCCTGGCCGAAGGTGCGGATCATGATACCGTCGCAGTAGCGGCTGAGCACCCGGGCGGTGTCCTCGATGGGCTCGCCCCGGCCGATCTGGCTCTCCTTGCCGGAGAGGAAGAGGGCGTGGCCGCCCAGCTGGAACATACCGGTCTCAAAGGAGACGCGGGTACGGGTGGAATTCTTCTCAAAGATCATGGCCAGGGTCTTGCCCTCCAGATAGTGGTGGGTCAGGCCATGCTTCTGATTATACTTCATCTGGTCGGCGGTATCCAGGATCTTGATGATGTCCGCGCCGGTCAGATCCAGCAGCTTGAGCAGATCTTTTTTCATTGTATTCACCTCATTGTTGGGTTTCAGTTACAGCAGGGTCTCCTGCATGATGGCAAGGCCCTTGTCGATCTCCTGCATGGAGATAGTCAGCGGGGGCAGCAGACGCAGGGCGGAGCCGGCGGTGAGCACCAGCAGACCGTTCTGGATCAGCCGGGCGGCCAGCACCTTGTTGCTCTCCTCCCCCTTTACCTCCACGCCGATCATCATGCCCAGGCCACGGGTCTCTCCCAGGCTGGACAGGCCCATGTTCTCGATGCGGGTGCGGATGTAGTTGCCCTTTTCGGTCACCTTGGCCAGGGCATCCTCGTCCAGGGTATCCAGCACCACCTGAGCTGCGGCAGCACAGATGGGGTTGCCGCCGAAGGTGGAGGCGTGGGTGCCGGGGCCCAGCACGTCCCGGCAGCGCTCATTGGCCAGCACGCCGCCCATGGGCAGACCGCCGGCGATGCCCTTGGCAAAGGACACCGCATCGGGGATGATGCCGTACTGCTGGAAGGCAAACAGGGTGCCGGTGCGGCCCACGCCGGTCTGCACCTCGTCCACCAGCAGCAGCCAGTCCCGCTCGGCACACAGCACCGCCAGGTCGTGGACGTACTCCGGGTCCATGGGGAGCACGCCGCCTTCGCCCTGCACCAGCTCCAGCATAACGGCACACACGTCGTGGCCCGCCACTTCCTGAATGGAGTCGATGCTGCCCGCCTGGGCATACCGGAAGCCTTCGGTGAAGGGGAAGAAATACTGGTGGAACACATCCTGGCCGGTGGCGTTCAGGGTGGTGATGGTACGGCCGTGGAAGGAGTTCTTCAGGGTGATGATGGTGCCCCGTCCCTTGCCGTACTTATCAAAGGAATATTTCCGGGCCAGCTTGATCATGCCCTCGTTGGCCTCGGCGCCCGAGTTGCCGAAGAAGGCGGCCGCCATGCCGGAGCGCTCACACAGCTTTTGCGCCAGCTTGGCGTAGGGCTGGGAGTAGAACAGGTTGGAGATGTGGCCCAGCTTCATAGCCTGGCCGGTGATGGCTTCCACCCATTTGGGGTTGGCGTAGCCAATGGAGTTGACGCCGATGCCGGAGGAGAAGTCGATGTACTCCTTCCCTGCCAGATCGTACAGGGTAGCCCCCTGGCCGTGGTCGATATCCACGTCGAACCGGCCATAGGTCTGCATCATATACTGGTGGTCCAGTTCCACCAATTCTTTATGGTCCATCATATCACCTCACATCAGCATGGTGCCGATGCCCTCATCGGACAGCAGCTCGATCAGAATGGAATGGGGGATGCGGCCATCCAGGATGATGGCGTTCTCCACGCCGGAGCGCACCGCCTCCACGCAGCACTCTACCTTGGGGATCATGCCCCCCTTGATGACCCCGTCCTGTACCAGACCGGGCACCTGGGACAGCTTGACCACCGGCAGCAGGGTGTTGTCGTTCTTGGGGTCCATCATCAGGCCCCGCACGTCGGTGAGCAGGATCAGTTTCTCCGCCTTCAGGGCGGTAGCCAGCTTGGCGGCGGCGGTGTCGGCGTTGATGTTGTAAGAGTTCTCGCCGTCAATGCCCTGGGCCACGGTGGACACCACCGGGATGTAGCCGTCCTTCAGGGCGTCCTCCACCATCTGAGGCTCCACAGCGGTGATCTCGCCCACCAGGCCGTACTTCTCGTCCAGCTTCTTGGCCTGGAACATCCCGGCGTCCATACCGCACAGGCCCACGGCCTTGCCGCCCATCCGGTTCAGGGTGGCCACCAGGTTCTTGTTCACCTTGCCGCACAGCACCTGCTGGACCACGTCCATGGTCTCCTCATCGGTGTAGCGCAGGCCGTCCACAAACTTGGACTCTTTGCCGATCTTGTTCAGCATCTCGGTGATCTCCGGCCCGCCGCCGTGGACCACCACCACCCGGATGCCCACCAGATGGAGCAGGATGATGTCGGATATGACGGCCTGACGCAGCTCGTCGGAGATCATGGCGTTGCCACCGTATTTCACCACCACGGTTTTGCCGTAGTACTTCTGAATGTAGGGCAGGGCTTCGGCCAGTACCTTGGCCCGGTCCACCTCGCTGAATGACATTGGGAATCCCCCCAGATAAAATCAAAGATATGGTCTGATCAGGTGCGATAGTCGCCGTTGATCTTCACGTAGTCGTAGGTCAGGTCGCAGCCCCAGCAGGTGGCCTCGTGCTCGCCCTCGTGGAGGTCCACGTGGATGATCACCTCGTCCTGGGACAGGATGCTCTTGGCGGAGTCCTCATCGAAGTCCACCCCGGCGCCCTGGTGGCACACCAGGATCTCGCCCACGGCGGAGGAGAACTTCACGTCCACGTACTCGGGACGGAAAGGAGCCTTGGAGTAGCCCATGGCGCACAGCACCCGGCCCCAGTTGGCATCGGAGCCAAACATGGCGGCCTT
This sequence comes from Flavonifractor sp. AGMB03687, assembly GCF_017811815.1. Classification (GTDB taxonomy): domain Bacteria; phylum Bacillota; class Clostridia; order Oscillospirales; family Oscillospiraceae; genus Flavonifractor. The sequence goes on along the minus strand of NZ_JADKZI010000002.1, from coordinate 229,378 downwards.
CACCAGGGAGGAGCCAACCACCGCCTTGGCCAGGCGCTCGGCGCTCTCCTCGCTGCGGGCGTTGGCGACGGTGCAGGTGATGAGCTTGCTGGCGCCCTCGCCATCGGCGGCGATGGAGCGGGCCAGCTGCTCAAAGACGTAGTAGAGGGTCTTGTAGAAGACGGTGTAGTTGTCGTCCTTCCACTCCACCAGCTCGTTGCCCGCCATACCATTGGCCAGCACCACGCACATATCGTTGGTGGAGGTGTCGCCGTCCACCGTCACCCGGTTGAAGGTGCGGGGCACGATCTCGTGGAGGGCATCGGTGAGCATCTCGTGGGTGATGGCGCAGTCGGTGGTAACGAAGCACAGCATGGTGCCCATGTTGGGATGGATCATGCCGGAGCCCTTGGCGATGGCGCCGATGGTCACCGTCTTGCCGCCCACGGAGCAGGTCACCGACAGCTCCTTCTTCACGGTGTCGGTGGTCATGATGGCGTTGGCCGCGGCGTCGGAGCCGTCCTTGGACAGGGCGGCGGCAGCGGCGGGCATACCCTTGGCAATGGCGTCAATGTTCAGCTCCTGGCCAATGACGCCGGTGGAGGCCACCACAAAGTCGGAGGCCTTCAGGCCGGTGGCCTGGGCGGCCAGCTGGCACATGGTCTCGGCGTGCTCGTGGCTGTTGGGGGCGCAGGCGTTGGCGTTGCCCGAGTTGGCCACGATGGCCTGGGCCTCGCCGTTCTCCAGGTGGTCCATGGTGACGTACAGAGGCGCCGCCTTCACCCGATTCATGGTGTACACGGCCGCCGCCACGCAGGGCTGCTCGGACACGATAAGGGCCAGGTCCTTCTTGCCCTCCAGCACCTCTGGCATCTTGCTCATGGGGGGCTGATTGCCGTCCCCCTTACCCTTCTTCACGCCGCAGTGGACGCCGGACGCGGTAAAACCCTTAGGGGCGGTCACGCCGCCGGGGATCTGTTTCATATCGTTCACTCCTCTTTGCTTACAGCGCCAGGCCGCAGGTCATATCAAAGCCCAGCATCAGATTCATGTTCTGCACCGCCGCACCGGAAGCGCCCTTGCCCAGGTTGTCAAACCGGGCGGTAACGATGGACTGGCCCTCGTGACCGCTGACGGTAAGCTCCAGCTTATCGGTGCCCGCCAGAGCGTTGGCTGCCAGATAGGCGGGCTCCTCGGAATAGGGGGCCACCGTCACCAGAGGCTGGCCGGCATAGTAGGCCATCAGAATCAGGCTCAGCTCCTTGGCGGTGGGCTGACCCACCAGGTAGCGGTTGTGGAGGAAGATGGTGGTGGCCATCCCCTTGTAGTAGTCGTCCACCACAGGGGTAAACACCGGCGGGGTATCCAGGCCGGAGATTTTCTGCATTTCGGGCAGGTGCTTGTGCCGGAGGGTGGTTCCGTACACTCTTGGGCTGTAAAGCTCCTTCCCTTTCCCCTCTTCCTCATACTGAGCGATCATCTTCTTGCCGCCGCCGGAGTAGCCAGTGAGGGAGAAGCAGGTCAGAGGGTAATCCTTGGGCAGGATGCGCATGGACACCAGGGGTGCCGCCGCGGACAGGAAACCAGTGGCGTGGCAGCCGGGATTGGCCACAAACCGGGCCTTTCCAATCACCTCCCGGGGATTTTTGTACAGCTCCGGGAAGCCGTACACCCAGCCGGGAGCGGTGCGGTGGGCGGTGGATGCGTCGATGACCCGGGTGCGGGAGTTCTCGATGAGGCTAACCGCCTCCACCGCCGCCGCATCGGGCAGACAGAGGAACACCAGGTCCGCCTCGTTGATGAGGCGCTTTCTCTCTGTCAAGTCTTTTCGCTTGTCAGCATCAATCACCAACAATTCGATGTCGTCCCGGTCCGCCAGCCGCTGATGGATCTGGAGACCGGTGGTGCCCTCCTGGCCGTCGATAAATACCTTGGGCTTACTCATGCACTCTCTCCTCCACAAAGGCCTTGATGTTGGAGATCTGCTGCTCCACGGCCTCCTTGGCGGGGCCGCCGTAGACCTTTCGGCCGTTGACGCAGGTCTTGAGCTCCAGGGCCTGGTACACGTCGGCTTCAAACAGGTTGGAGATGGAGCGGAAGTCCTTCAGGGGCAGAGTGTCCAGCGTCTCGCCGGCCTTGATGCACAGGTTGACCAGCCGACCCACGATCATGTAGGCCTCCCGGAAGGGCATGCCCTTCTTGGTCAGGTAGTCGGCGCAGTCGGTGGCGTTGATGAAGCCGCCGGAGGCCGCCTTTCTCATGTTCTTGGGCAGAACGGTGAGGGTATCCAGCATGGAGGTAAAGACAGGCAGGCACATCTCCACGGTGTCGATGGCGTCAAACACCGGCTCCTTGTCCTCCTGCATGTCCTTATTGTAAGCCAGGGGCAGGCCCTTCATGACAGTAAGCAGGGTGATGAGGGAGCCGTACACACGGCCGGTCTTGCCCCGGACCAGCTCGGCCACGTCGGGGTTCTTCTTCTGGGGCATGATGGAGGAGCCGGTGGAGTAGGCGTCATCCAGCTCCACATATTTGAACTCCCAGGAGCACCACAGAATAATCTCCTCGGAGAACCGGGACAGGTGCATCATCATGATGGAGCAGGCGGACAGGAACTCAATGGCAAAATCCCGGTCGGACACGGAATCCATGGAGTTGTCGGTAGGCTTTTTGAAGCCCAGAGCGGCAGCGGTCTGGAACCGGTCCACGGGGTAGGTGGAGGTGGCCAGGGCGCCGGCGCCCAGGGGGCACTCGTCCATCCGCTCCAGGCAGTCCTCCAGCCGGGTCACGTCCCGGCGGAGCATATTGGCGTAGGCCATCATGTAGTGGGCGAAGGTGGTGGGCTGGGCACGCTGCAGGTGAGTGTAGCCCGGCATGACGGTCTCCAGGTTGGCCTCCGCCTTTTTGATGAGAACCTTCTCCAGGTCCAGCACCATGTTGATGATCTTGGGGATCTCCTGCTTGACATACAGCCGGAAGTCCACCGCCACCTGGTCGTTACGGGACCGGCCGGTGTGGAGCCGCTTGCCGGTGTCCCCGATGCGCTGGGTGAGCATGGTCTCGATGTTCATGTGGATGTCCTCGTTCTCCAGCGAGAACTCCACCTGCCCGGCGTCGATGTCCGCCAGGATGACCTTCAGGCCCTCGATGATCTTTTCCGCCTCGTGCTCCTCGATGATGCCCTGCTTGCCCAGCATGGTGGCGTGGGCAATGGAGCCGGCGATATCCTCTTTGTACATCCGGGCGTCAAAGGCGATGGAAGAGTTAAAATCGTTGACCAGTGTATCGGTCTCTTTCTGGAACCGTCCGGCCCATAATTTCATAATTGATCGCTCCCTATCTGGATTGCGGGCGACCACAGGTCGCCCCTACGGAATGGTAGGAACGGCCTGCGGCCGCCCGCAGAAAATGTCGAATTACTTATTCAGCTTACCCTGGTCCCGCAGCGCCAGCACGGTGTCAGGCAGGCCCCACAGGTTGATGAAGCCGGTGGCGTCGTTCTGGTTGTAGTCGCTCTCCTGGAAGGTGACGATGTCCTCGGAGTAGAGGGTCTCGGGAGAGGTGACGCCGGAGGTGATGATGTTGCCCTTGTACAGCTTCAGCTTCACCTGGCCGGTGACGTGCTTCTGGGTCTCGGTGGCAAAGGCGGACAGAGCCTCCCGCAGGGGGGTGAACCACTTGCCGTTGTACACCAGGTCGGCGAAGTCCACCGCCAGCTTGCTCTTCATGTGGGCGGTATCCTTGTCGATGGTGATCATCTCCAGCACCTCGTGGGCCCGGTACAGGATAGCGCCGCCGGGGGTCTCGTACACGCCGCGGTCCTTCATGCCGGTCATCCGGTTCTCCACGATGTCCAGCAGGCCGATGCCGTTCTCGCCGCCCAGCTTGTTCAGTTTGCGGATGATGTCGGAGGCCTTCATCTTCTCGCCGTCCACAGCCACGGGCCAGCCCTTCTCAAAGTCGATGGTCACATAGGTGGGGGCGTCGGGAGCCATAGCGGGAGACACGCCCATCTCCAGGAAGCCGGGCTTGTCGTACTGAGGCTCGCTGGCGGGATCCTCCAGATCCAGGCCCTCGTGGGACAGGTGCCACAGGTTCTTATCCTTGGAGTAGCTGGTCTCACGGTTGATCTTCAGAGGCACGTTGTGGGCCTCGGCGTAGTCGATCTCCTCGTTCCGGCTCTTGATGTCCCACTCACGCCAGGGGGCGATGATCTTCATCTCAGGAGCGAAGCGCTTGATGGCCAGCTCGAAGCGGATCTGGTCGTTGCCCTTGCCGGTGCAGCCGTGGGCAATGGCGTCGGCCCCTTCCTTCTTGGCGATGTCCACCAGGCCCTTGGCAATGACGGGACGGGCAAAGGCGGTGCCCAGCAGATAGTCCTCATACTTGGCGCCCATCTGCATGGAGGGGATGATGACGTCGTCCACCATCTCGTCCACCAGGTCCATGACGTACAGCTTGGAGGCGCCGGTCTTGATGGCCTTCTCCTCCAGACCCTCCAGCTCGTCGTTCTGTCCCACGTCGCCGGCCACAGCGATGATCTCGGGGTTGTTGTAGTTCTCCTTCAGCCAGGGGATGATGATGGATGTATCCAGACCGCCGGAATAGGCGAGTACCACTTTTTTAATGTCAGCCATGGTAAAAACCTCCGTTTGTTTTTGTTGGAGCTAGTGTACCACAGCCTGCTGGAAAATGCAAGGGTAATATCGCATAATTATGCGTATTTTTCGCCGGCTCCTCCGGCGTAATTTTGGGTATTCTGTATAATATGCATTTTACTATGAATATTCATCTCATTTCATGCGGTACAGCTGGCCGGAATAGGGCGGCAGGCACACCGTCAGAATGCCCCCGGCAGGCTGCGGGCACTCCTCTTCCGGGGTACGTCCGCCGAAGCGCTGCCAGTCGGTGTGGAGGAGCAGCTCCACACCCTCTGTGGCGGGCAGCTCGTATTGCCGGGCCTGGTCGCTGAGATTGAGGAGGGCCACCAGCCGCTCCCCGCCTCCCTGCCGCTGGATGACGTAGACGCAGGCCTCCTCCCGGCGGCAGTCCAGCCAGGCAAAGCCCTCCGGCCGGTAGTCCCACTGGGACAGGGCGGGATGATTGAGATAGATGTGATTCAGCTCTGCCATGTAGTGATAAAAGGCGTCGTGGATGGGAAAGTCCCGCAGCAACCAGTCCTGCTCCCGCTTCTCGTCCCACTCCCGGAAGTGGCCGATCTCATTGCCCATGAAGTTGAGCTTTTTGCCCGGGTGGACCATCATATAGAGGTAGAGACTGCGGGCCTGGGGGAACTTCCCGTCGTAGTCCCCGTGCATCTTCTGCAAAATGGTGGCCTTGCCGTGGACCACCTCATCGTGGGACAGGGGCAGCAGGTAGCGCTCCTGGTGGAAGTAGTGCATGGAGAAGGTGAGCTGATGATACCGCTGGGGCCGCTCCTCCGGGGGTGTCTGGAAGTAGGACAGGGTGTCGTGCATCCAACCCATGTCCCACTTGTAGTCAAAGCCCAGTCCCCCCTGCTCCGCCGGGGCTGTGACCTTGGGGAAGTTGGTGGAATCCTCTGCCGCCAGGATGCAGCCGGGGCACAGGCTCTTGAGCCCCCGGTTCATGGTGCGCAGGAAGGCCGCGCCGTCCCCGTTGACTCCCCGTGCCTCATCCCCCTGCCAGTAGAGGATGCGGCTGATGGCGTCCATCCGCAGACCGTCGAAGTGGAACACCTCCAGCCAGTACCGGGCGCAGGACTGGAGGAAGGAGCGCACCTCCCCCCGAGAGTGCATGAAGTTGTGGCTCCCCCACTCGCTGACCTCCACGTCCCGATGGGGGTACTCGTAGAGGGCGGTGCCGTCGTATCGGGCCAGGCCGTAGTCGTCTACGGCAAAGTGGGCGGGCACGAAGTCCAGAATCACCCCGATCCCCGCCTGGTGGAGCCGGTCAATGAGCATCATCAATTCCTTGGCCGTGCCGTACCGGCTGGTGGGGGCGTAAAAGCCGGTGATCTGGTAGCCCCAGCTCTCATCGCAGGGGTGCTCGCTGAGGGGGAGAAACTCCACATAGTTGTAGCCGCTCTCCTTTATATAGGTAATGAGCGGTTGGGCCAGCTCGTCATAGCGGTACCAGCCGCCATCCGGCTTTCGCCGCCAGGAGCCCAGGTGGAGCTCATAGATGTTCAGCGGCTCCTCCCTACGGTCGCTCCGTCCCGCCATCCAGGCCTCGTCCTGGAAGGTGTGCTCCCCCAGGTCCCGCACCACCGAGCAGTGGCCGGGCCGCAGTTCCATGCCGAAGCCGTAGGGGTCGCAGTGGTCGGTATAGCCCCCGTCCCGGCGGTAGATCCGGTACTGGTAGCAGTCCCCCGGCTTGACGCCGTCGGTCCGTATCTCGTAAAAATTGCCGTCGTGGATCCGCTCCATGGGCAGCTCCCGGCCCCCGTGAAGGAGCACCACCCCCGCCGCTCCCGGCGCGAAGGTGCGGAAGACCCACGCTTCCCCCTCTCGATGGGCCCCCAGCCAGGTGTATGCGTCAAAGCACTGCCCGGTATAAAATGCGTAGTAGTCCATAGCTTGGCTCCTTTTCTCTCTGATGCTTCGGCCAACATTACTTAACACTGTAATTTTATCATTTTTTTGTGGCTTAATCCAGTGCGCCGGTCAAATATTTTGTTTTACAGCGGGCGAAAAAAGCGTTATAATATAAAGTTGTCATCGATTCATTTTTTCTGATAAGGGGAACCATATGAAAAAGCTCTTTGCGCCCCTGTGCGCCCTTGTCCTGCTGCTCTCCGCCTGCGGACAGCCTGCCGCTTCCCAGCCCCAGGGCGAAGATACTCTCCATATCGTGGCCACCACCTATCCGGTCTACCTCTTCACCACCGCGGTGACCGAGGGTGCGGAAGGTGTGGAGGTGAGCCTGCTGGTAAATCAGCAGACCTCCTGTCTCCACGACTACACCCTCACTGTTAGCGACATGAAGGCCATCGAGGGGGCTGATGTGATCGTCATGAACGGCGCCGGGCTGGAGGAGTTCATGGACGATGCTCTGTCCGCCTCGGACGCTCAGGTCATCGACTGCTCTGAGGGCATTGATCTGCTGCCCGCCCAGGGCCACGAGGGCCACGACCACGACGCCGAGTACGATCCCCACATCTGGATGGACCCCGCCAACGCTCAGGTCATGCTGGGCACCATTGCCGATCAGCTGGGCCAGATCACCGGCCAGGATCTCCAGGCCCGCTGTACCGAGGTACAGCAGCAGGTGGAGCAGGCCAACCAGCAGTGGAAGGAGCAGGTGTCTACCCTGTCCGCTCCCAAGCTGATCACCTTCCACGACGGCTTCCAGTACTTCTCCCGCACTTTTGGCCTGGAACTGCTGAAGGCCATTGAGGAGGAAGAGGGCAGCGAGGCCAGCGCCCAGGAGATCAAGGAAATCGTCTCCCTGGTGGAGCAGTATCAGCTGCCCGCTATCTTTACCGAGGTCAACGGTTCTGAGTCCACCGCTCAGGCCATCTCCCGAGAGAGCGGCTGCGGTGTGTATCAGCTGAACATGATTATGAGCGGCGACGGCACGGGCATCCAGCCCTACCTGGATGCCATGCAGAACAACATTGACACGATTGTGGAGGCGTTTGGATGAGCGTACACAAACACGGCGATTCCGGTCCTGGCTGCGCCAGTTCCTGCTGCCTGAAGGTGGCGGACCTGGGGGTCAACTTCGGCAATGAAGAGGTCCTCCACGACGTATCCTTCCACCTCCACTGCGGGGAGATCGTGGCCCTTATCGGCCCCAACGGAGCGGGCAAAAGCTCCCTCTTCCGCACCATTCTGGGTCAGGTCCCCCACACCGGAGTGATTGAATTCCAGCGTGCGGGGGGCGACAAGACTCGACCCCTCATCGGCTATGTGCCCCAGTCCCCCAGCTTCGACCGGGGGGACCCGGTGAGCGTATTCGACTTTTTCTCCGCCGCCATCTCCAAATGGCCGGTGTTTCTCCCCTCCCCTAAGAAGCTGCGGGCCCGGGTAGCCGACTGTCTGGCCCGGGTCCACGGGGAGAACCTGATGGACAAGCGGATGGGCGCCCTATCCGGCGGCGAGCTCCAGCGGGTGCTGCTGGCCCTGGCTCTGGAGCCCCTGCCCCACATCCTGATTCTGGACGAGCCTCTGTCCGGCGTGGACATTGACGGCGAGAAGCAGCTGCTGGACATGCTGGATGAGATCCGTACCCGGTTTGACCTGTCCATCCTGCTGTCCACCCACGACTTTGCCACCCTGGACCAGTACGCCGACAAGGTGATCCTGCTGAAGAGCCAGGTGCTCAAGGTGGGACCGCCTCAGGAGGTCCTGTCCTCCCCCGAATTTCAGGAGGTCTTTCACCTGGCCCTGGGGAAAGGAGGGCAGAAGTAATGGAACTGTGGTATTCCCTGGTGGAGCTGCTTCCCTTTGAATGGGCAGCTCCCGGCACCATGTACTTCATGAAAAACGCCCTGCTGGCGGTGCTGGTCATCTCCCCCCTGTTCGGTATTCTGTCTACCATGGTGGTCACCAACCGGATGAGCTTCTTCTCCGATGCTCTGGGCCACTCCGCCTTTACCGGCATTGCCATTGGCACCCTGTGCGGCATGGCCGACCCCATGTGGGCCGCCATCCTGCTGGCCGCCGCTTTTGCCTTGCTCTTTACCTACGTCCAGCGCCGGTCCAACATGGCCAGCGACACGGTGATCGGCGTATTTTCCTCCACCGCTGTGGCTCTGGGCATCTTCATCGCCACCTTTGACAGCGGCAGCTTCACCAAGTTCAACAGCCTGCTCATCGGCGATATCCTCAGCGTGGAGCCCGGTAAGATCGCCCTGCTGGCCGTCATCCTGCTGGTGGTAGTGATCCTGTGGCTGTGCTCCTTCAACGGGCTGATGCTCTCCTCCGTCCATCCTGCTCTGGCCGACAGCCGGGGCATCCAGGTGTTCTGGCAGGAGGCCGTCTTCTCCATGGCCATCGCCGTGGTGGTCACTGTGTCCATGACCTGGGTTGGCCTTATGGTGATCAACTCCCTGCTGGTCCTCCCTGCCGCCGCTGCCCGCAACCTGGCTCGCAATATGCGTCAGTTCCATCTGATCTCCATTGTGGCCGCTGTGGTGGCCGGTATCGCCGGACTGATGACCTCCTACGAGTTGGGGTCCTCCGCCGGTGCCTCCATTACCCTCTATCTGGCGCTGTGGTTCGCCATCACCTTCCTGCTGCGGAAAAAGCGCATGTAATCATTGGAAAAGCCGTTCGGGTCCTTTGCAGGCCCGAACGGCTTTTTGACCATTCATAAGTGCAAACTTTATGTGAACTTTACCAAAGTCCTCTTGTTCTTTACCTGGTTCCGGCGTATACTTGCTACAGTCGAACAAGACAGGAGGTGATTGCAACATGATGGAATACAACTACAACGCCAAGGACGTGGACGAGCTGATCTTTGACGGCGACCAGCAGGTGGTCTCCAGCGAGCGCTGAGTCCCTCTCATTTACGGACAAGAAGCCACACCTTCGGGTGTGGATTTTTGCGTTTTACGGCAAAATTTAAGAAATTTTAATGGCAGTTTGCCCTGACATATGGTAGCCTATAGAGCAGAACACAGAAAGGCGAGGCGACTCAGCTTGAAAAAACAGCACAACTGGCTTCCGGCGCTGCTGCTGGCTCTCCTGTTGGTGGGTGGCAGCGGACTGTTGCTGTGGAGGACCGGCTTCTTTTCCTCCCTGGGCTCTTTGGAGGATATGCGGGCCTATATTGCCCGCTTTGCCCCCTTCTCCCACCTCTTTTACTTCTTGATCCAGCTGCTGGGTGTGGTGGTGGCACCTATCCCCAGCAACGTTACCGCTCTGGCCGGAGCCCTGCTCTTTGGCACCTGGCCCGCCTTTCTCCTTACTTGGGCTGCGGTAGTGGTCGGCTCAATTCTGGTCTTTGGGCTGGCCCGGGTGCTGGGCCAGCAGTTTGTGGATCGGCTGGTCAGCCAGAAGGTGTCGGAAAAATATCTGGACATCATCCGCCGCAAGCGGGATGTCTTTCTCTTTCTGGCGCTTCTCTTTCCCTTCTTCCCTGATGATCTGCTGTGTATCCTGGCCGGTCTCACCGACATCCCGCTGAAGCGTTTCTGCGTGCTGGTCTTGGTGGCCCGCCCCTGGGGCCTGCTGGTGTCCTGCCTGGTGGGCGGCTCGGTGCTGAACATTCCCTACTGGGCCATGGGCCTGCTTGGGGCGGCGGGGCTGGCCGTCTTCCTGGTGTGCATGAAGTACGGCGACCGCTGGGAGCAGAAGCTGCTGGAGCACTTCAAGAAATGAAGCGTGTTCTGTGGTTTCCCGCTCTGGAGGCCTGCCTCTACCTCGCCTTTCTGGCTTTAGACCTGTTCTGGCCGGGCAGCCGCTGGGATATCCCCCTGAAATATCTCTCCATCCTGCTGTGCTTTCTCTTTGTCCTGTGGGCGGGACGGGACCGGGATGGCCGCCTGATGAAAATAGCTTTGGGTTTTACCCTGCTGGCCGACCTGTTCCTGCTGGTGCTGGACCGATGGTACCTGGCGGGGGTAGCCTGCTTCTGCGTGGTGCAGCTGCTCTACCTCACCCGCATTGCCAGCATGCGCCGGGAGCACCTCCTCCTCCGGCTGGCCCTGCGGGGGCTGCTGGTACTGCTGGCTCTGGCCGTGGCGGGTAAACTGGGCGTGCTGGACCCCCTCACCGGCCTGTCCCTCTTCTATTTCTCCCAGCTGGTGGTCAATGTCCTGGAGAGCTTTGCCCTGGGTCTCCCCTATGGGACCTTTGGGGTGGGTCTGCTCCTCTTTCTGTGCTGTGATCTGTGTGTGGGCCTACAAAATCTGTCCGCCTGGTTTCCGGCGGCGGGCGGCCCGCTTTTGGAATTTGCCCGGGTGGGCATGTGGCTGTTTTATCTGCCCTCCCAGGTGCTGATCTCTCTGTCTGTCAAAAGGAAGTGATCCCATGCGACTGCCCAAAGCAGCCTCTGTCCTGTGCGCCGTTATTCTGGCTCTGCTGGTACTCAGTTTCTCCATTGCCGTACCCATCCTGTTCCGCCCCTTCTACTATCTTCAGATCAAAACCTTGAATTTACCGGAACGGACCGGCTGGTCGGAGGAGGTCATCCGGGAGGCCTATGATGAAGTACTGGACTACTGCGTGCTGGGCAAGCCCTTCGGCACCGGCCAGCTGGCCTGGTCGGAGTCGGGCTACAGCCACTTCGCCGACGTGCGGGGGCTCTTTCTGGTGGATTTCTGGGTGCTGGGCATCACCGCCGCCCTGTGCGCCGTCATGCTGGTCCTGCGGCTGTGGAAGAAGTGGGTCTTCCGTCCCCTGCTGGGCCACGGCCCCGGCTTCTGGGCCGGGGTGTGCGCCGGCGGGCTGATTCTGGTAGTGGCCGGGCTGGCGGCGCTGGACTTTAACCGGGCCTTTGTGATTTTCCACGCCATCTTCTTCCCCGGCAAGGACAACTGGCTCTTTGATCCCAACACCGACCAGATCATTCAGGTGATGCCGGAGGAATTCTTCTGCAACTGTGCCATTCTCATCGGTGTGGTGCTGCTCACCTGCTGCACCGTGCTCATCCTCACCGACCTGCTCCGCCGGAAAAAAGCATAGCCTGTCAATAAGGCCCGCCGCGTCTGTCCGCGGCGGGCCTCTTTCTGTCCGCACCAAACCGCCGGGCACACATAGAATGGAGCGGAAGGGAACGCCCCTTCAATATCTGCTAGGAGGTATTGCAATGCCCGACAAGATGATGCCCGGTCCGGTCCAGGATGCGGCCTGCATCCGGGAGGCCGTATGCATACACACGAAAAAGATCTACGATTCCTGTAAGGAGAAAGATATAGCGTCTTATAATAATCAAAATAGACCTATAGATTTAATACCCTCGCACACCATGCAGCATATTTGATAGCGTATCATTCATGCGGATAAAACCAAGTAAAAAATCCTCCGATATCTCAAACTGTCGATTACCCTTTTCGCTTTGAGCTCTATTTTTGGTTCTGAGAACTTGCTCTCCCCCTTGGTTTGTAACTGGGAAACTATGTACAATTCGATTTCTTTTTTCGATTATGTCATCAAATAGCAAAAATATTTCTTTTCCCAATTTCTCTTCAATTATATGTTTTGCTCTTTCCTTTACCTTTCCAGCCTGCCAGTCGGTCAGCATATACCAATCAAAGTCACCTGCTTCATCGCATCTTAATACATTCTCGATTATAAAAGAATTGTTAGAATTGAATACATATATTGCGGTTCCTAATAACTCACGATAGTTTTTTGATGGTAGCGCTTGTTTAGAATATTTTTCATACATTATCTTTTACCTATCCTCTCTAAAACCAAATAATTGGATGTTTTATTTTAGTATAATATATATTTTCACTCGGTACAGCAAATTTTTAAAAAAATCAATTTAACCACCCAGATAAAATACATTAGAAAATTTACGCACTAAAAAGGCACAGCCAACGCTGTGCCTTTTGTCGTTCCTACATATTCTATTGACCCGGTCCATCCAACTGCTCCCCAGCCTGATCCACCTTGGCCCCCAAGGCCGCGATCATCTTTGTCAGCCAGGCCGGAATAGGCGCCCCCAGGGCGCCGGCGTTCTCGATAATGCTGCCGGCTTCGGTGAGGATGTACCAGATGACCACCAGGGGGCAGAGGAGCACCGTGTAGGTGAAGGGCAGATCCACCCCAGGCACATTACCCAGCAGATGGCCGATGACCGTGTCCAGAATGGCCGCCACAATGACGGCCACCACGCTGCCCAGCTTGTGCCAGATCCCGTCCCGGGCCGATTTGCTGGACCACTCCCCTGCCCGCAGAGCTGCGGCGGAGCCGGTAGCGTAGTCGATGATCATAAAGCCGATCCAGGCCACCACCACCCAGCCAAACCAGCCCCACAGGGCAGTGAGGGCGGCACACACGGCGGCCACCGCTGCCTTGAAAGTATTGATGTGCTCCATGTCAGCCTCCCTCCGGCAGCAGACCCAGCCGGTCCAGCACCAGGGAGGCCTGCTCCCGGGACAGCGGGGCCTGGGGCGCACTACCGTCAAATACTCCGGCGGTCTCCGCCTTTTTCCAGGCCTCTTTGGACCAGGTGCTGGTCTCCTTCTCCCGCTGCTGGGTGAGGTAGACCTCCATCATGGCATTGAACTGCTCCTGTGTCACTTCTTTCCCCTCCTCCAATCGCTTGTTGACCGCTGACGCGATGTCCCCCTCCAGGGCATACAGATAATCCCCGGGGCAGGCCTTGGCGGCAAAGTCCCGGTGACAGGTCATGTTGCACCCGCCACGGTGCTTGACCCGGTCCTTTTTGTTGTTGCTCCAAACCAGCTTTTTAATCCCGTTGCGCTGGCAGATGTCCACCAGCAGGTCGATGAGGACGGCCAGGGCTTTTTCGGTCACCTTATAGGGGCTTACGCTATCGCTAGCGACCTCTATAGTCACTGCCCTGTGATCGTTGTCTGGATTCGAGCTGGCCCATGATCGATCGCCCTCGTCCACATACAGAGCCACCCGGCCATCACTGTCGATACCGTAATTGGAAGAGGCCCCCGTGGAGGCCCGGGCGAACATAGCGCCACAGGCCTCCACGGAGAGGTTACCTGCCATGCAATGGATGGTTACGGTATCAATGATGTGATTCCTGGGGCTGTTACGGTTTGGCGACCGCATGGTGTATGACACCAGCGGGCTATTACTCATCTCCGCTGGCCTCTTCACCCTCATCGGGGGCATCGGGGTCAACCCAGCCCTCCTCGCTCTTGGCAGGCCGCACGCCGTCCCAGTCGTCAGGCCACTTCTTCAGAGCCGCATCGGTGGGGGGATTGTCCATGATCTTCACCATCTCGTCAAACTTCTTCAGCTGGAACAGCTGATAGAGAGGCTCCCACAGCTTGCGGCGCAGCTCGTTCATCTCGGCCCATTCCTTCCAGAACACGTCAGCGCCCACCTGGTTCAGGGCGGCGTTCCAGTCGCGGTAGTTGGGCACATACTCCAGCGGGATGCCGCCTACGGGGTTCAGAGGCAGGGCCTGGACGATGTTGTTCTTGATCTTGGAAGCCGCCACGCTCAGATCCGAGGTGCCAGTCTCCTCCCGGTCCATGGCAGCCCGGGCATAGATGGGTACGACCAGATGATTCATGGTTTCAACAGACATAGTTCATTCTCCTTTTTTATGTATTTACCACGCCGATTCGGCGTTGGTCTCCTGAGTGATCTCCCTGGCCTGGTCCTCCGTCAGCTTGCCGGCGGCCGCCAGGACCTGGATGCGCTCCTTGTCCCACAGCTTGGGGTAATACTTCTTGGCCAGCTCGTATGCGTTCACAGTTCCACCCCCGTCATAATGGCCAGATAGTCCACATCCGCCCGCAGCCGTTCCGCCTCCGTGGGCTCCGGCTCCGGGGCAGGCTCCGGCTCAGGGATCTGACCGGGGGTCAGGTCCACCAGTACGCCGTCCTTGATGGTCAGATCACAGTAGCCGCAGCAGTCCCAGGCAGCCTTCTCCAGCTGGGGCGGCACCACGATCCACCCCTCCAGCCAGCACTCGGTCCGGTGGCTCTGGCTCTGCAGGCCGTGGCCGCCGTCCTCTCTGGCCGCGATCTCAATGATGGTCAACATCCAAATCCCTCCTGATCCATGCAAATAAGTGATACAACAGCCTGCGGATCCAGGACGCCCGCTTCCGGCGGCCTCCCCCCTGCCCCTCCAGCCAGGCCAGCAGCTTCCCGGAACTCCAGCCCTCCGGCTGCACCTGCAACTCCGGCCCACCGGCCCCAACCGTCCGCACCTGGCCGCCCCGCACGAAGCGCAGCAGCAGGTCTTTCAGATGGATGGGCACAGGCTTGGGGGTGGGGTTGCTCCGTTTTTGGTAGGTCCGCTTCTCCCGGGGCTCTTCTTCCGGGGGCAGGTCGTTGAAGTGGGCCATAAGCCGCTCCTCCAGCTGGTCCAGGCCCCGCACCTCCACCTGTTCCCCCAGGGCCAGGCTCTCCAGCCGCTTCAGGCCACACCGGATGGAACGGAGCACCGAGGCGTGATCCACACCCAGCAGGGTACCGATCTCCCGCAGGGAGAGCCACTCGCCATAGTAGAGATACAGATAGGTCTGCTGGCGGGGGGTGAGCCGGTCTAAGACGGCTTTCAGCACTTCCGGCTCCCCCAGGTCCACCACCAGGGGGCCGCCCTCCTGGCTGCCCAGCAGCTGATAGAGGACTCTGGCGTCCGCCTCGATGCGGCGCTGCCCCCGCTGGAGGGTACGGCACACGGTGGAACGGTTTCTCCCAGCAGCCCGGGCCACCTGGGCAGGACGGACGCCCCCATCGGTGCCGGCCAGGTAGGTTTCCTGGGTGGGGCTGATGCCCATCCGGGCCGCCCGAACCGCCAGGCGCATCTTGTCCTGCTCCGTGTTCACCTCCGGAGGATCCTCAGCACCCTCCAGCTCTACCCAGGTCTGGTACTGTAGTTTATCCCACTGCCAGCCCTCCAGACCGGACCAGGTCCTGCCCCGGCTGATTTTGTGCCGGGGCATCAACTCCCGCAACTGCCGGGAACAGTCCACCAGATCCTCCCCGATCCGGGCCAGTTCCAGGCGAATCGCCCGTGCCTCCCGCCCCTGCACCCCCTCCAGTTTAGCTTGAAGAGCGGCCCGCTCCTCCCGCAGTGCCTTGGCTCTTGCTTTTACCTGCTGGGCCTCATTCATCCCTTTTCCCCATTCCTGCGGGGCGCCGTCAACCCTGCGGTGGTATAAAGGCGGCTCCGGGGTTTGGAGTAATAGCACTCCGTCAGCCGCCGCAGGTCCCGCATTTCCGCCAACATCTGCCGCAGGAGCTGGAGATCCCGGATGGCACCGGAGTCTCCTTGCGCTGCTCTCTCTTGCCGGTCCTCAATGGCCAGCCGCAGCCGCACAGCGGCCTCCCGATATTCCTCTGCCAAATCTGTCAGCTTGGCCATCGTCTCACCCCGCGTCCGGTTTTCCGATATGTTCGATCTCGTACCAGGTCTTTCCGTCCAGGCCGCCCCAGGTATAGCCCATTGCCTCCAGCACGTCCCAGGTCGCTCCATACTTGAACACCAGGTCGGTAGTGCCGGTGGCCGACAGGGTCAGCCCCTCCTCTCCCACGGCGATCACCCGGATGGTGGCGGTAACCGATGTAGCCCCGTCTCCGTGGATGCGGATGCCGTCCAGGGCATCCTGGCCGTCAAAGCGGGTCATACCTCCGGCAGGCTGATAGACCGCAGTCACCCCGGCATCTTTCTGCACCGTCCATCCGGGAGCCTCCACGGTCAGTGTGGCAGCCCCCTCCCCGGTGATCTCCACACGCAGCGCCCGGATCCTGCACAGGGCTGTGATGCTGCACATACCGGTAAACTCGGCCACCTCACCGGCCCCAAAGAAGCCATAGGAGACGTCAAATTCCGGTGTTAGAGCCGCCTGGAAGACCTGCAGGGATGTGTCGCCCTGGGCGATGCGCAGCACTTTTGGTATCAGCGTCTGGAGGGATTCATCGGCGGTGGCCGGTACTCCCATCCGGGTCAGATTCTCGGCCAGGTCATCCCGGAGCCCGCACAGCAACGAGATATACGGCGTCAGGTTCGCACTCACGACGGCACCCCCACCACCTGCTCCAGCAGCTCAGCCAGGCCATCCAGGGCCTCGACGCAGCTGGCCGCATTGGCCACAGCCTCGTCCAGCTCAGCCCCCGTACAGGTCAGCTCATATTCGGTTGCCATACTATCCCTCCTCACCGCCAGGCGTTTTCCATCCCGCAGCCGGGCAAAGGTGCCGCCCGGCAGGATCACCCTGGCGCTGTCCGTTGCCTGGACACGCACCGCGATCCGACCACCCACTTCCACCGGGTTGGGCAGAATGGAGACCGCCAGGATCACCGGGGGAAACCTGTCCGCCATACCGCTCACCTCACTTGCCTACCTGGATGGAGACCCGCTTTTTGATGACCTCGGTACCCACCGAGAAGGTCACTGTCAGCTGATACAGGCCGGTGGTTTTGGGCTCCACCTCCACCCGGAGGTCGTGATCCACGATCTCCGCCACACCCTCCTCCGAGGTGCCGCCGCCTTCCAGGCGCCAGGTCCCATCCCGGATGGTAAAGGCGTCACTGTCCCGGATGGTAACCTGCAGCGTCAGCCGCCGGCGTTCCCCCAGCAGCATCCTGATCTCCTGCACCGAAACTCACCTCCCACACAGCTGGCAGCGGATCAGCTCCACCGCGATCTCATGGAGATCCACCGTGATCCCCACCGGATCCGGCAGCAGCCGGGCGGAGATCTCACGCCGGGACAGCACTGCCGCCACCTGGTCCGTGGACCAGTCCGCGCCCACCTCCAACAGCTGCACCCTGCAGCACAGCTGGGTGATGTCGTAGGTCATGAGGATGGAACAGAAATAGCTGCGGTTGCCCGCGTCATCCTCTGCCCACAGGGCTACGGTGTATTCCCCGGTTGGCCTGGAGGGCACTGTGGTTTCCCACAGACCCTCCTGACCCTGCCGGAGCAGGATCTCCGCGCCGTCACAGCTGCCCCAGATCCGCTTAATCATCGGTAGCCTTGACCCGCAGGACGAAGGTGGCGCCGCAGTCCACGGGGTTGGGCGTCATGGATACGCTGACGAACACAGGGGCATTGGTATCCAGATAGACGGTGCGGGTGACGACGGTCTGCTTGCCCGCCGCATCGGTGGCCTTGATGGTGATCTGATTCTCGCCCTCGGTCAGAGTGACCTCTGTGGAGAAGGTACCGCCCTCGTCCACTACCACCGGGCTGTCGTTGACCGTAAGGGTAACAGGGCCAGATGTAATGTCGTTGGTCTCGCCACTTACCACCAGTTTGCTGCTGTTGGTCTTGAAGCCCTCCACAGGCGCGGTGACATTCAGGGTCGGCGGCACAGTATCCGTGGTGAAGGTGACGGAAGCCTGCTGGGCCGCGTTGCCGTCGTGGTCTGTAGCGTCCACCGTAATGGTGTGGGGGCCGTCCTCCAGACCGGATGCCACAGCGGTGAACAGATACCCGCCGTCTGTGGCCTCGCTGGAGATCTGATCCAGGGGCTTGCCGTCCACTTTGACCACTACCGTGGCGGTATCCACGCCGGAGTCGTTGTCCGTCACCTTGAAGGTGATCGTGGGGGCCGCCGTTCCCAGGTAGGCGTCCGCGGTGGGCGAGGTGATGGCAATGACTGGGGCTACCCGCTCCTTGGCCTGCAGGCGCAGCTGCGTGCCAAACGTCGAATGGTCATCGTCGATGGTGGTGGCATTTCCACCCTCGTCAGTAGCCGTAATCTCAACGGGATAATAGTGCCCCTCCTGGTTATAGCTGGACAGCAGCGGAGCCTGGATCTGTACCACCCAGTCGCCGCTGCCCTCTTCCTGGGTCAGCTGATAGGTCTGGCCATTGATCCTGGCCGTCATGGTTTTGATCATGTGTTTCCCTCCCAAATATCAGGTTGTTTTCGGGTGACAGTAGAAAAGCAATTCAAAATGCCCCCAGGTGGGGAACTGCTCCTCCATCCCGGCCCAGGTTAGCTCCGCTTCCTCCAGGTCCCCCCAGGTGATGGGGCTGATGATAAATTCCAGGTGGGCGGGCTTCACCAGCTCCACCGAATCCCGGAGCAGTTTGGCATCGATGCGGATAAATCCCCCCTCATCCCCATAAAAGGCCAGAGAAAAGGTGTATTCAGAGAAATGTTCTGTGACCTTTACGTCGTACCCCGTCAAAGCCTTGGCCATGGACTCGATGAGGGCCGCATTGGCGGTACCGCCGGCGCACAGCTGGGCCACTACCGCCTGCCGCCGCTCCTCCAGGGTGGCACCCGGGGCGGGGGTGCGGCCGGTGAGCCGTTCCCACTCCGTCAGCCCGGCCTCATTGGCCGTGTGGGCGTAGAACTCCAGATAGAGCTGCCTGGCCCCCTCCAGCAGTTCCTGGGACAGGTCCGCCATGGGGTCGGACACCCCGGCGGTATAGGGGCTGTCCAGCAGCCGCTTGGGCAGCCGCTCCAGCTTGTCGCGCGGTTCCATGGGATCCCTCCTAACCCTGGGTGATGGTCACAGTATGGAGCACCGGTACCTGCTCCACCGTCTTGGACAGGTTTGACGCCTGCCCATTGAGCTGCAGATTGGTATAGTCCACCACGCCGTCACAGGACAACAGCCGCAGCGCCACCTGGTTGAACCGGACGGGATCATCCGTGCCGAACTCCATGGCCTCAAACATCTCCCGCAGCAAGCCGGACAGCTGGGTCTCCACCGCGTCCGCCTGGACGCCGCCGTCCAGCGTGCAGGTGGCGGTGACCGTGATCTCCAGAGCTTGGGCGGAGACCGCCGTCACATCCGCCCCGATGACCCGCCCCTCGTCCAGGATCTGCTGAGCCTGGGTGACGATAAGCTCGTCCACCGGCTGCTTGTCCGCGCTGGCCAGCACCACCTTGACCGTACCAGGACCATCCCATAGGGGGATTGTCTTGGCTTGGCCCACACCAGGGGTCTGACGGGCCAGCTGTTCGTAGTAGTACACGTTGCCGCTGGCCACCGGTTTGGACAGCCGGGTAAAGATCCGCTCATAGAACGAGGAATCACTCTCGGCGTCGGCTCCTCCCTCGCCTGGGCCGGCATTGGTGACACCCTCCACCCCCGGAATGGTCACCAGAAAGCGGGTCACACTGCCGGCGTCCACGTTGTACACCTCACCGGCAGCCTCTGCCGTGGCTGATACTGTCGCGGTACCGTCCGCTATCGTGGCCTCCAGATCAGTGCTGAAGCGCAGGCCGGAGGCGGTGAGGCACACCGTCCCCGCCGGGATGACCGCCCCGTCCTGGCCGGTAAAGGTGAGTGTCACATGGGCGGTGGAGGCGGGGGTACGCTCCATGCCATACTGCCCGGCAAACAGGTCCAGATAGGGCCCGGAGTCCGGCCCAGGGACCGCGGCCGCCAGCAGCACCCGGAATTGCTGCCAGGCCTTGTAGATCTGATAAGCCGCCTCTGAATAGATGAGATCGGTATAGGAACCCTCCCGGGTGTCAATGTCGAGCCCAGCAGCCGTCAGGCGGTTCACCAGCTCGGCCTTAATGGTCTCCGGCGTGACTTCTGTATGAAAGACGCTAAAGTCCAACATCCACGCTCACCTCCCCATAAATGGTGCTGACGACACACCGTAGACTGAGGGTAGAGCCGGAGAAGCTCACCTGGATCTGCTGCACGTCGTTGATGTAGGGATTGACCGTCAGGCACTCCCGCACATAGCGCACCGCCTCCGCCTCCTTGACCTCGGCAGTGTATGGCCGTCCGGTCAGCTCCTGGAGCTCGCAGCCGTAGTCCCTGGTGAAGAGCACCAGGTGGCCCCGGACGGCGTGGAGGGCGTTCCACGCCCAGGTGGCCACCGCCTGGGCCCCGGTGACCCACACCGGATTCCCGCCCCGCCAGCGGGGCCTGTCCGTCTCAAAATCCCAGGCGATCTCCCGGTACAGGGGCAGCACGCCCGTCCCCTGCCCCGCCTGATCGGGGGCGCTGATCAATGGAAAGAGTGTCACGGGCTCACCACCTTGAAGAGTACATAGTAGGTCTGGCCATCGGCGTCGGGCAGCAGCAGCACCTGGTCTCCCACCGCCAGCCGCTCGCTCTCCAGGGTCACCGTTCCGGTGACGGTGCCGGTCAGGGTGCCGGGCAGCTCCCACAGGGGGATGGAGGTGATGATGGTATCCCCCGTGTTGATGTAGGTGCGCACATCCTTGCCGCCCACATCCAGGGTGACGGAGGACTGGAGGACCTCCTCCCCCTCCTTCTGCTCTCCGGGTACCTGGATGGTGATGCGGAAGGGCACCTCCTTCCTGGCCAGCAGGTGGGCATCCACCATCAGATCCTGCTCATCCAGTGTCATACCGCCGGCGCGGATCACCAGTCTCCCCTCACCTACATCCAGGACGGTACCCAGGAGCATACCGGGAGGCTGCTGACTTTGGGCCCGCTTGTCCACCTCCAGCAGCAGGCCGGTATAGGGATCTTCTGGACTCATTTCACTTCACCTCCCGATTCTGTGGTATACATCACATTGCGCAGATTGAGGGTCAGCTGCACGGTGTAGCCGTTCTCGTCCCAGATGTGCTTGTCGGCATCGATCCACATCACTCCGGACAGGCCGGTGGTGGGCTGCCGCACGATCACGGTCCGTCCGGTGGTGAGCCGGATATCCCCCAGACAGGTCACCGTCACCTTTTGATCCAGGCCGTTGTCCTCCAGCAGCTGCTTGGCCTCAGCCTGGGCATCCTCCCCCTCCCGCTGGGTAATATGCCGCTCCAGCAGGCCGTACAGATCTACCGCTGACTGATCCCGCACCGTGGTCAGCCTCACCCCGTCCGAGTTGTAGACGCCCACGCTGTTGACCATGTCCTCAATGGACTCGGTGGTGGTGGAGGTCAGCAGATTGGACTTGGGGCGGATCACCAGGCTCTCCCCCGTCTCGCTGCGCTCCCGGACGGTGAGCTTGTCCCACTCGAACCGGGCCAGATACTGCTTCCCCGTCTGCCGGGAGGCCAGGGTATACAGGGTAATGATGATGCGCCATAAATCGGTACCGGAGAATTTACGGCTCACCGCCACCCCGGTGGCCGCCAGCTCCCCTACCGGGATGCCGTAGCTCTGGCACAGTCGGCGCACCGCGGACTCCGGCGTCTCCCCACGCACCTGCAGGGTGCCCTGGTTGCCCGCCAGATACAGGCCCCGATCCATGGCGGTGACCGCCACGGTGGGCTTGGTGTCGCTGAGGGTACGGGTCACCACGATCCCCTGGAAGAGCTGGGCCCCGCTGTCGTCCCAGAAGCCCGCCATGGCCCCTACCGGACACTCCACCGCCGGCAAATTGGGATCTGCCTGGCTCACCGCCAGATCAAAGCTGAGGGTGCGGGCGGCCCGCTGCTTGTCGCCGCTCCACTCCACTCCGTTTACCAGGCGCCAGGCATTTTCCACCGTTCTGCCGCCGGAGGTGAACTTCAAGATCATCCGCTCACCTCCAGTTGGCTGGCAGGAGGCAGAGTGAGCACCTGACCCGGGAAGATCAGATGTGGGTTCTTGATGCCGTTGTAGGCTGCCAGGGCGTTGTAATACTTGGCGGTACCGTTGCCGTAGAACCGGCGGCAGATCACCGACAGACAATCCCCGGCCACCACCGTATAGGTCTGGCTCTGCCCGGTCTGCTCCGCCTCGCTGCGGCTGCCCGAGCTGCCGGACTCGGAGGTCACCGCCTCCAGAGCCTGAGAATCCTTCAGGTAGATCTTTGCATACACATCCCCGGTGCCGTCCCGTTCCTCATAGGAGATCTCCTCGATGAGGACCCGGGTGTTGATGACGCCTGGCACCACATAACGCACAGTCTTTTTTCCCCGCGCCCAGGCTATGAACTTGTTGACGTAGTGATAGGGGTCGGCCACTGCGCCTGGGGCGCTGTAGGGCCGCTCCCCCGCCGGGAAGAGACACTCCAGGGCCCCGCTGTAGGCAGATGGATCACCGGGCAGATAGACGGTACCTGTACCGTTGACGGTAAGCTCCCGTACATTCTGGCCGGCGTTCCACCCAAAGGGCAGGGGCGGAACTGGGAGCCGGAGCTCCTCACCGTCCGCCAAAAAAGAAAAGGTCAGTGACATGGTCTTCCCCCTATCCATAGGCTCCGGCCAGGCTGGCCTGCCTGAGCTTGGTCAGCAGGTTGGTGGCGATGGCGTCAATGTCCGACTCCTGCCGCACCACAAAGGTGTTGCCGGAGATTACAAACCCTCCCGAGCCGCCGTTTTTGTTGTAGGTTCGGGCCTCCGTCGCAGTCAGAACCCGCTCTCCCTCATGGAGCAGGGCAGGAAAATCGTTGTAAGGCACCCGACCAAGGCCGGTGGCATAGCGATGCGCATTGATTTTCCGGATCTTGTTTTCTTCGCCGTCTGATCCAAAAGCTGACAAAACAGCTCCCGCAAGTCCTTTGGTAAAGGCCTGCTGCAGATCGTACTCCGCCCGCCACCCATCGAAGGACGCCGCCAGCTCCCGGATTGAGTCAATCAGATCCAGCTCACTCTCGTGGACCATCAGATAGGCATCACTGGACTCATAGGCCGCTGTACCCAGCGCCTCAGCCTGCTGGCGAAGGTTATCCATCGTGATGCCTGCCTCATAGCTGCCGTTTTCATAGTCGGCCGAAGCCTGGACAAATTCCCCCCGCATATCCTGGAGGGCCTGGACTTGGTCGTCGGTAAAGAGTCCTCTGGAGGTGTCCTCCCCCAGCAGCACCGCCGACAGGGCTTCTCGCGTATACTGTTCGGAGAGGTTTTCCATGTAGGCCGCATTATTTCCGGAGATGCGATTCAACTCGGCCACGGCATCTCCCAAGGCCCCGTCGTAAGCCTTCTGTTCCGCCTGAATACCGTATTTTCGGGTCTCGTTATAGCCGTTGCCTCGGGCGGCATCGATCTCGGTCATGGTATCCTCCAGGGTAGAGGTCAGGCCCTCGAAGGTCTGGGCCATGGTCTCCATGGCGCCGCCGTACATGGACTCCATGCCTGCCTGGATGATGTTTACCGCGTCTCCGCCTTTGATCTTCCCCTTGGAGATCATGTCGTAGATCTCACTCTGGGTCTTGCCGTAAGCGTCCGCAAGCATTCCGATGACATTGACGCCCCGCTCCTGGAGGATATTCAGGTACTCCAGGCTGGCCTTTCCGGAGCCCTGCATACGGCTCATGGCCTGGGCCATCATGGTCATATCCTGGGCAGTGACACCCACGGCGCTGCCGGCGTCTCCGATGGCCTCCATCAGTTCCAGCATCCGCTCCGGGCTGTCGCCGAAACCGGTGGCCAGGGCCCGGCTCATGCCGGTCAGGTCGCTGTATTCCATGGGGGTAGAGGCCGCCATCACTCGCAGGTCAGACAGATACTGACTACCCGTACCTTCCCCCAGCAGGCGGTTGAAGGCGATCCTGTCCAGCTCCCGCTGAGACGCAGTGGACGAACCGTTGGTCAAGCTCTCCTCTGCGGCCTGCTCGCCCTTCTCATAGAGCTCCTGGTAATACGCTTTAAAGGCATCATCCTGCTGCTCGTAGATCTGTGTGCCTCCGCCGATCAGTCCCACCAGACCACCCAGAGCTGCTCCAACAGCGGTACCAATGCCCGGGGCGATCATGGTCCCGATGGCGGCGCCGCTGCCGGCGCCGCCCAGAGCACTGGAGAACAGGCTGCCCGCGTCACTGCCAAAGGCAGAGCCCACCAGTGTATTAGCCAACTGGCTGGCCACATCCCCCAGCATGCTCCAGGCGCCCGCCTGTCCCAAGGCCCTCAGAATACCGCCGGATGACCCTCCTGCGGCACCTGTATTGAGGCTGCCTGAGTCCTGACGCGCCAGCCGGTCAGCCTGATTCTCCAGCTCTCGCATTGCGTTCTGGGTATCTCGGGATGCCTCTGTGGTCTCCCGCAGCACTGTACGGAGTGATTCATAGCGTTCCGTCGCTCTGGACAGCGCTTCCGCATCTGCCGCAGATCCGGTATCCCGATAGGCCTTTTCGGCCTCCTTCAGTGCTCTTTTCGCGTCAGCCAGCTCAACCTGGAGCCGCCCCTGCTGTTGAATCAGCCCGGACAGCCGAGTCTCATAGGCTTGGGCTCTCTGCCGCAGCGTCTCAAACTCCCGCCCAAGGTCGGCATTTGCGCTGCGCAGCTGCTGCAGCCGCGGGCTGTACTGGTCCCGTAAGGTTAACAGGATACTGGCTTCTCTGGACATTGGGCCCTCCTTCGTTCTTCCCCTGGGCGTGGGTCACTGGCGTACCGCTTCCATACGCTGCCGTATCTCACGGGACAGAAAGGCCCGCACCAGTGCCTTCTCCCCAGCGGACAGGGACCAGTACTGTCCGGGAGACCAATTTTTCTCCCGGAACAGCAGGTACATCACCGCCAGATCCCGGTCCCCGCCCTCGGTTAGTTTTTTTCCAATTCCTCCGCCACGGCACTTTCGGCGTCCGTGACCTCACCCTTACCCCAGGGCAATACCACCGTTTTGCGGTAGCCGCTGAGCCGTTCCACCTCGATGGATACCGCCCGGATCTCACCGGGCAGCAGCAGGGACTTGACCGCCTCTGCTGGGGTGGGGCCGTGGGCCGCCAGCAGCTCCGGTGACTTCCAGATACCGGCGGCATCCCCCGCCAGTACCGTCTGAAGCTCAGCATCCGCCATGTCCTTCAGTTCCAGGGCCTTACCATAGGGCAGGCCCTTCAGCTCCAGCACAAAGGGCTCACCATAGAGCTGGCTCAGCCGCAGCACCTCATAATTGCTCCGGGGCAGATCCTTCTGCACATCCGGCGTCTCCGGCCGAAGCAGCAGGTCCAAAATCTTACTCATCTCAGATCCTCCTTACGCAGATTCCAGGTATTTGTGGCTGGTGAAGGTGAAGGGCACCTCATCCTTCTGGACGGTCTTGCGCTCCCAGTTCACAATGGGCACCTCATCCAGACTGACCCCGTAGAGGGCCACCCGCTCGGCGCCATAGGCATCCGGGTCGTCCAGCTTGCTCACCACGGTCACCCGCTCATCCTTGCCATCCCGGATCGCGTCGGCCATCTCCCGGAACCGGCTGTACACCTTGTACAGGCCCATGGAGCCGGTGCCCTTAGAGCCCATGACCTTGCTGTCCTCCACCATCTGCCGGGGCAGATTGATGGCCTCCTTGCTGTTGGTATACTTGGCGGTGAACTTGTAGCACTCGGCCACCAGGTCGCCGTCCCACCAGAGCTCACCGAAGGTACCGGACATCACTCTCTTGGCGCTGTCGATGGTGCTCATACACCCTCACCTCCCATGTAGTAGTCCAGATCGAAGTCCTCCATGGCGTCCAGCACCACGCCGCCCATTTTGATGAAGACCCAGGAGCCGGTGTCGGCCTTCAGGATCTCCTGGTCGGTCATGCCGGAGACATCCACGCCGTTGTCCTTCAGCCACTGCTTCTGCTTGTCCAGGTTGAGCTCCACATAGCTGGAGCCGGCCTGGATGACCCCCTCCCCCTCCAGGGTCTGGAGGAAGGCGTGGATCTCACTGACCAGCAGCATCTTGTTGTCGTAGCTGTTGGCCATGCGGATGTACTTGTCCTCAATGACCGTGCGGCACTGGCTTCGGATCAGATCCAGGGCCTCCACGATCTTGATCTTCTTCAGGCTCTCGCTCATGTCTCCCGACACGGTAGTCAGGGAGTTCACCGCCCGGCCCAGCTTCACCTTCCGGCCGTCATGGATCAGGATGAGCTGGCCGCTGTCGGCGGCGGTGTCCGGATCGGCGATCTCGTCCACTGCGGTGACTTCTGCCAGAGGAGTGGAGGTGGCGGAGGACTCGATGGGGGTACCCGCCAGCACGCCGGCAATTCGGCTGCAGTAGTCTCCGCCGGTATAGCTCTTCTCTCCCACCTTGATGCCGGTAGCCACAAAGTTGACCACCGCCATGTTGTCCGCCTTGTGGTTGGGCAGCACCAGCTTGCCGATGCAATACTTCTTCCGGGCGCCATCCAGCCAGGTGACGACGGCGGTCATCTGCTCGGCCTCTACATCTGCCGGACAAGCCAGATAGTCAAAGTCACTGGAGGCCAGGGCGGCACACCCCACCTCCACCAGGTCGTCCTCGGCGCCGATCACCGACAGCAGCACCTTCTGGGGCTTGCCGTCGCCCCCCAGAAAGGCCCGGGTGATGTAGGCCTGCACCTCTGCTCCCAGGCCGCTGGGCATGTCCTCCGGGTCGGCCAGGGAATACAATCCCGCCTCCGCCCCCGTATCCCGCACGATGGCGGCCACGATGCCGTTTTTCAGCCGGTTTACTACCTCTTCCGCCGCCTTGTGGAAGGCGATGGTCAGGTTAGGCTGTCCCATACCAGCCATTTATGTCTCCTCCTTTGCTCTGATTTCAAAATCAAACTTGGCCATCAGGGCCCCCTCCGTCTCTGACAGATCCCGGTCATCATGCCAGGACAGCGTGAAGGTCAGCTCGGCGTAGTCGTTAAATACCTCGCCGGCGGCGGCGGAGATATCCAAAAACCGGTCCTCCACCTGGATAGCTCCACCGCTGTACAGCACCATGGCTTTGGTCAGCAAGTCGCTGAGCACCTCGATCTGACTGTCGTGGTAGTCGTCCACCGTCTCGAAAAAGGTCACCTTCACCTGGGCGGTGCGTTCCACGATGCGCCGGGTGGCATCCTCCATGGTCTGCTTGCCAACCTCCACCAGGAAAGAGGGCCGCTCAAAATTCTTGTGTACCAGGTTGCGGTAGCCCTTCAGCTTGGGGAAGGTCTCCCCTGTCAGCGCCTCCACCGCGTCCAGAATGGCATTGATTCTCAGCATGGTCTTATCCCTCCAGATTCTGTGCCAGCCGGAGGGCCAGATTGGCCGCCGCCTGGTCCACCACCGCTCCCATATCCGTGCCGGCATACATCCGCTTGGCGGGGACCTTGGACTTGTGGATACGAGGTGTATACCGCTTTGCTCTTCCACTGGGCGGTCTGATCTTGTGGCCCGATTCAATGGCGTTGGTAATTGCCCCAACCGCCCGACCGTGTTCATCCGCCATGTTTTCCGCCGCGTGGACCGCCACATAACCACCGCCGGATCCAAGATGGACGTGCTGCCACCGCTGCACCTTACCGGTGCCGCCGATCCTGCTCTTTACCCCTGCCAGCAGCTGTTGGCCCAGCTCAGCCAGGGCCTCCCGCTTGATCTCAGGCGTCTGGTTCATCGCCTGGGCCAGTTCCTGATCCAGCTGCTCCAGTTCTCTGATATCGATCTGCAGCGCCATCACAGATCCTCCGTCCGCACGATCTCATATTCGTTCTTGTACCGGTCCAGGGTGTGGGCCACCTGCACCTCGTAGTTGACGCCATCTACCGCCACCAGGCCGCCCCGCTGGAGCACGATCCCCTTTGGAGTCACCAGCACATAAGTCAGATGGTTGACGGAGTAGGGCTCCGGCTGGTCCCATTTGGCATACTTCTCGGTGAGCACGCCGGGGAACCTCACCCCGTCCTCTCCCTCGTCGGCATCCGCTCGGCACTCCACCAGCTCCACCAGGGCCGCCGCCACATCCAGGTGGTTGCGGTCCCGGCTGGTGATGGCGGTGAGGAACAGGTGCTGTCCCTTCCAGCGCAGGGCGTTGTGGAGGGTGAGACGCTGCCGCCGGAGCACGATGGCGGTATCCCTGGCCCCCACGCCCACCTTGCTGAAGAGGTTGGTCTTGGCGGTCTGCTCCACCTGGCCCCAGGCCCGACGGATGGCGGACCACTCCCACACTCCAGCGGAAGTCTCCCGCAGCTCCAACACCTCCAGGGGCTGGTCCAGCTTGCCTGCTCCGATGTAGGCCATGGGTCAGGCCTCCTCTCTCGGCTCGGTCAGCTTGAGCTGGGTGATAAGCCGCCGGAAAGCGGGGTTGTCCTGGATGGTCCCCGTTACCTCGGCGTCCCGCAGGTCGAAGTCCCGCAGCACCATGAAGTTGACCGCCAGATCGTACTGAGCGGCCCTGGGGGTACCCGGGGCCGGCTGGGAGATCCCAGCGCCCTCCAGGTAACCCACAGCGGCATCATACAGGGTCTCCAGGGTGAGCAGCTCCTCGGTGGTGGGCTCTTCAATGCGGCAATAGGCCAACAGCCCGGCCCGCCGCTCCTCCGTCATGGCCATAATCAGCCACCGATGGTGCCCACCACGAAGCCCTTGTCCACCACCAGGTTGCCGCCCACAAAGGCGTCACCCAGAATGGCATACATCCGCTCCACCGCCTTGACGGATTCATCCACCCGGATGGTGTAGTCACCGAACAGGCCCACCTCAAAGTTCATGGGGTCGCCATAAAGCAGCTTGGTATCCCCCACCGCCTTCACCAGGTCATAGGGCAGCACCAGGCCGCCGTCCACGATGGTACCGGAATTGGGATTGGTGGGATCGGGCGTGATCGTCAGCAGCCGACGCTTCTCGTTGGTACCCCGGAGCTGGCCCAGGGCCTTCAGGCTGGTTTTGGTCAGCAGCAGCCGGGCACCCGCACCCATGGCCTCGTCGGAGCCGTAGGCAAAATACAGGGTGTCCAGGGTATTCACATCGATAGCCGACCCCAGAGCGGCCTCAGCAAAAATATTGGACGCAGCCTTGTTCTTGGCGTTGGTAATACCGAAGAAAGTGGGGGTGCTGGGATCGTCGCCGTTGACGATGAGGTCGGCCAGCTTGCGCCGCAGCGCACGCATGGCCATGCCGAAGATCTTGTTGTAGTAGTTGGCAGGAGACAGGCGGGCGATGTTCCGGTCCACATAGCTGGTGACGCTCAGCTCATAGGGCTTGATCTCAGCCACACCGAAGGTGGGGTCGGTGGAGGTTGCCCGGGCAGTCCCGGCAGTTTCATCTACCTTTCCGCCCTTGGCGTCCAGCTCAGTGATCACATAGGGCTCCATGAAGCTGCCCATCCCGGTCATATCCACCACACGAACCCGGTCCACGATGGAGGGAACCACGTTGCCCACGGGGTCCCGGATCTCCGCCCCGGCGCCGGTGGGCTGGACGATGGTGCCGGTGGCCAGGGTGGTCTGATTGTTCAGGGCGCGGCGCACCTCATTGGCGGTGAAAGTCACATCGTCACCCCGCTGGAGTGCGGCGGCCCTCTCCTGGATCATGTCCATGGCCTCGCTGCCAGTGGGCGCGGGCGCGGTCAGCATCTGCCGGTCCTGCTCTGCCACCAGATCCTGCACCTGCTGGATCTCACTGTTTAGGTTGGTGATCTGCTCCATCAGAGACTGGTACTCGGTCTTGTTGTCCGCCTTCAGGGCGTCCTCAGCCTGCTGGAGCAGGCCGGCTCTTTTGTTGATGAGGTCGTAGAGCTTCTGCTTCATTATTCTGATCCTCCAATCAAATTCTGTGTTTTTCCAGCTCCAGACGGGCGGACAGCCGCCAATCCGGTTCAGGACGATTCTGAGACTGCTGTGCCTGCTGATAGGCCGCCCGAAGGGCATCGATGTCAGGCAGGCCAAATGCGTTGACCAAGCTACCGGGACTCATGCCCTGGGTATCCTGGCCCATGATCTCGTCCACCAACCCCCGGTCCAGGGCCTCCTGGGCGGTGAGCCAGGTCTCCGCGCTCATCATCCGCCTCAGCTGGGCCCGGTCGCTCTTACCTCCGGCCTTCAGCTCGTAGGCATTGAGGATAGCCTCCCGGGTGCTGTCCAGCATATTGAGGGAGCGCTGGTGGGCCACCCGGTCCCCGTCCGTACTGGTGCTGGGCAGATGGATCATCATCTGGGCCACCGGCGAGATGGCCACCGTGCCGCAGCCCAGGCACAGATAACTGGCCGCGCTGGCCGCCAGGCTCTGAATCTCTGCACGGGTGGGCAGGCTGCAGGCCTTCAGCACGGAATACATCTCGCTGCCGGCAAAGACCGAGCCGCCGGGGCTGTTGATCTCCAGCACCAGTTCCTCCCCATCCGGATTGTTAGCGATGGCGTCCCGCACCTGCTGGGGGGAGAATGCGGAATAGCCAAACCACTCATAGATCCACTTGTCCTCGTCTGCCGACACGATCCCGTTTAATGTCACTCTCATTGGGTCTCACCTCCTGCATTTGCGGAATTTCGGTTGACGCTGAGCTCCACCCACTTGGACAGCGGCACATAGTTGAGGGAAGCCATCCGCTCCTCTCCGCCCTCCACATCCGGCATATCTTCCAGTGCCATGATGTCGTTGACGGAAAAGGCGCCGATCTCCCGCATGGTCTTATACCAGGTGCCGCGGGCGGCATTGTCGCCCCGCAGCTCGGCCATCATGTTGATGCGCAGTTCCAGGCCTTGGCTCACCTGGGATGGAAAGAGCAACTTATAGGTCTGCTCTTCCTCATACTGGGTCACAATGGGATGGAGGGTACCTACCACATACTCGATGCCGTTCTGCTCATTGGAGTTATAGGACTGCTTACCCTCCTGGAGCTTATAAAGGGGCACACCGAAATACCTGGCAATGTCCCGGATCGCCACCTCCTGGCTCTCAATAAACTGAGCATCCCTGTTGGTCACCGAGATGGCCTTGTAGTCCAAGCCGTAGTCCAGAATGGCCAGCCGGTTGGCGTTGGTGGGGCCGGAGTGAACCCGCTCCCACTCTCGGCGCAGCAAGTCCTTCTTGCTGATCTTCTGATCCGGGTTCTTTGGGTCTTTCACCAGGCCACCCAGATCGGTATCGGTGCGCAGCACACCGGAGGGCTGCCCGCCGTTTTCGTAGTAGCTCAGATCGTGCTGCTGCCGAGCTCTGGCTGCGGCGATCACCTCTGCTGCCCGCTGAAGCACCGAGATTCCGTGAATTCCATCCCTGGATGCACCTTTGTACTGGGCCACATCGGCGTGGGATAGCGTAAACATACTGCCGGAGGCCGGATCCTGGACATTGTGCCACACATGGCCGTCAGTATCCCGCCAGGTGTAGACCAGCTCTCCCGGCAGGGGGATCAACTCGATGATCTCAGCCGTGTAGGGGTTCCGCCGGATCCAATCGTAACTGTTGCCCCGGGCCAGACGGCTGGACTCCAGCAGCTTTTTCCGCACGGATGGCGCCATGGCCTCGTTAGGCCTCACATTCAGCAGCCGCAGCAGCGGCAAGTCCACCCGCTTGCGGCTCACCCGGTCCACACAGTAGGTGGGCAGCTTGGCCATGGAATCGCTGAGTATCTCAATACACCGGTCCACGGCGGATAGTTTACGGGCATAGGTCTCGCTGGTCTCCCCTCCGCCGGACGGGTATCCGGCGGCTGTCAGAGTATCTACCGTTACCGCACCCCGCACCTGGCGGGAAGGTGACCGCGCCACGGCCCGGATGCCTTTGACAATGCTCATCCATCCTCACCTCCTCCCAGGATATCCAGCACACCGGCCGCCAGGAAGAACGCACCAGCGGCAATGCAGCCAGCAGGCAGATAGATAAGCCCCGCTCCCAGCGACACCAGCACGCCGCCCGCAGCCAAGCAGGCCCGTCCAAAACAATTCTTGATGTGTTTCAAATTTGCCTCCTACAAAGTAAAATCTGGCGATTCCAGCGCCTGGGCCAGATTCGGCTTGGTCGCTTCCCGCACCATTGCCGTGGCCATGGCGATGATCCAAGCTACCGTCATATCAATGCGGCCAATGCTGCGGTTTTTCATGGGCTTCAGATTCTCGTTGCCATCCACATGGCATCGCACATTGCCGAAGCACCACCGGGCGGCCGTGTTATGCTCATGGAACAGCTCACGGGAGCGCAGCAGCCGCTCCACCTCCTTCATGGCCGGAGACAGCTCCTTGATGGTCTGGGGGATCTCCACTACATTGACGCCCCGGTCCATGAGCCGCTGGGTGAGCGTGCGGCTGAGATAGGGGTCCACCCCCAGAGTGTCCAGGTCAAACACGCTGGCGCACCAGGCCACCGTCTCCTCGATCATAGAGAAGTCCACCATATCCCCGGGGCACAGGGTGAGAAACTCCGCCCTGGCCCAGTCTCGGTATGGTACATGGTCCCGCTGCTCGGCCTCCACAGCCCCGTCCTCCGGCCGCCAGGCCCAGAACAGAGTCACCCAGGCATCCAGCCCCTCCTGGGGCGGGAACAGCAGGGTAAGCGCCGTCAGGTCGGTTGTGGTAGACAGGTCCAGCCCGCCGAAGCACCGCTTGCCCATGAGACAGTCCCGGACGGCCTGCCGCCGATCCGTGACCTTCAGGCCCTGCCACTCCTCCCGGTTCCACTGGGTCTTGTCGTACAGTCCCAGAGGCAGCCAGCCCACTGTATGGGTGGCGATCCACTGGTTGAGCCGCAGCCACCGGAAGAGCCGCTCGGCGCTCTCACTCTGTTTGGCCGCTCTGGCTTCCCGCCGGAAGTCCCGCAGCTTCAGATTGTGCCCAAGGCCCGGGTTGCAGGCGTACCACACCGCCTCATCGTAGATGTCCAGTTCCGCGATCTTGTCCGGATCGTCACCGGTGAGGACGGAGATGCCGTACATGATGGGGCACCAGGCCGGGTCGTCGGTATCCAGCTCCCGCTCGGGCTCTCCCCGCCTCCAGGCCAGGATCCGCCGGCATTTCTCATGGATCTCCCAGCCGATGCTCTTCCGGTCCGGGTCATCGCCGGCGGTGGTGAGGACGATAACCGCCTGCTGCCGCCGGGCGGCATTGGAGCCTGCGGTGAGCACGTCCCACAGCCGTCGGTTGGGCTGGGCATGCAGCTCATCAAAGATGATGGCGCTGAAGGAGTAGCCGTGCTTGGTCTCGGCGTCGGAGGAGTACACCTTCAGTACGCCTCCATATTTGGTGTGGATCTCCCGCTTGGAGTCCACCGCCCAGGCGATGGGGTCGTGCTCCGGCTGACCCAGACAGGTGTGCTCCACCATGTACTTGGCGGCGTCATAAACCTGGGCGGCATTATCCTTGTCGGAGGAGAAGATGCCCACCTTGGGCCGCTTCTCCCCGTCCCACAGCAGGTGGTACAGCCCCAGGCCGGCGGAAAACTCCGTCTTGCCGTTTTTCTTGGGCAGCTCATCATAGAGGAAACGCCGGTACCGGCTCCAGCTGCCGTCCTCGTCCTGCTCCTGGACACCATAAAAGCTCCGAATGGCGTCCAGCTCCCAGTCCAGCAGTTGGAAGGGCTCCCCCGCCCACTCATTGGAGCCGAAGCAAAGCAGGGAGAAGAAGTCCAGCACATCCTGCACCGCCTGCTCGCTGTACCGCAGCACAGCGCCGTCGTCTGGAACGCACACCGTCACCGGCCCCAGTTGGAGCAGCTCAGGCACGGCGCATCCGCTCCTCCATCATCTGCTCAAAGGGGTTTTTCTCCTTTTTCTTGGCCCCCTCAGGCAGCACCAAACGGCACCGGCTGGTAATGGTCATGCCCATATCGTTGGCGCAGGCCCTGGCCTGCTTGAAGCAGGTGTTCTGGATCTTGGTCCACTTCTCCGCCAGGGCAGCATTCTCGGCCGCCAAGGCCTCCCCCGCCATCTTGCAGGCCTGGGCATACTGGGCCTGAGCCACTACATAGCGGCCCAGAGTATCCCGGTCCAGCTGGGCCGCCCCCATATCGGCGGCCAACAGCTCCTTGGCCAAGGCCCGGAACTCCTTCCGGTGTTCCTCCGGCAGCCACTTGGGCACCCGTATGGTCTTGGGCTTGGGCAGGTTGACTTCCTGGTCTGCCCGCCGGGCTTTTTCGTTTTTGCTCAGGTGCTTCCGGCCGTTTCCCTCCAGCACGCTCAGTTTTTGCCTGGGTCCCGGCATCTGACCGCCTCCTTTCCTCCACCGCCGGCCTAATTTCCCCGTGGGGAGAAAATCCCACACGAAGGGGGCCACACGGTCTTGCACACTTGGCCTCAAAACTTTTCCAGGGCGGGGGCGGGTCCTGGCAAGCCAGAGGCTTGCCGCGGGCGCGGGCAGGCATGACAGGCCCGCGGGCGGGCGCCCAAGTCTGCCCACTGTCTCGAGCTCAGCGCCCGGCCTTTCCCCGTCGTTTCCCCGCCTGTTCCTGGGCTGTTTTTCGATCGTGGCAGCGCTTGCACAGGCTCTGGAGATTGGCCCGGTCGATGAACCTGGCCCAGTCCCCCCGGTGGGGCTCCACATGGTCCACCACCGTGGCCCGGGTGCGGATGCCACGCTTGGCACACTCCCGGCACCATGGCTCCCGCATGAGCTGGGCGGGCCGCAGATCGTCGGTCCAGACGGACAAGCTGTACCAGCCGTGCCACTCCTCCGACGCCTTTCTGGCCGCCGGCTTGGGCTTATGCCTGTCACAGTACCCCTCCCGGGTGAGGGCGGAGCACCCAGGGTGCCTGCATGGTCGGAGCGGCTTCATGGCCACGGGCTATCACCTCCGGGCAAAACAAAAGCGCCCAAGCCACGACCCCCATATGGGCGATCATAGGCTCAGGCGCTGGTCTCTGTGGACGCTGGCTCAGGCGCTTCGATATTCACGATACTCTCCTGCCGGCAGTGCTTACACCAGATGGGCCAGTTCCTTGCCTGGCTGTCCGGCCGCACGCGGTACTGGGTTGGCCTGCCGCAGACGGGGCAGATAATACGTCTGTCCTTGTTGATCAGTTTACTCGTTTCCGGGATCCTTTTCAAGATACCTTCCTCCTTTTCTACGGCTCTGTCCGATTATTAACACTGGTTTCAAGGTTGAAAATGACTAAGCGGCGGCCGTTGCCTTCCCGCGGTATAAGACAGGCCTGGATCCGCTTCCTGATATAAGAGGTAACGAGCACCCACGAACATGGCGTACCCATATGGATTGGATTCCCCAAAGGATTCGTAGTCGACCGCACCAAATGGCGGGGCAAGAGTCATAGAGTCAGACGGGATATCCGTATATTCTACCTCATAGCTTTTGATGTTCCTGGATGCACGCCATGTGCGTTCCCCTACTTTCGGTTTGCCGAACTCTCTGGCCTCCTTGGTCATGTACTTGGCCAGTTCCCGATAATAGTGGACATCCAGCGGCTCGATACGGATATAGCCTCCTCCGTGCCAGAGGGATCTCAACTCGTCATAATCACCTGGCCCCGTCCAGTTGATCACCGCATGATGATGTAGGCGACGATCCTCCAGGTGACCATCTTCTATCAGAAAAGGGTATGCTGCCTTGCTATGAAATCCTTCGGTGACATACACATATCGCAGGTCATCAAGCCGCCTTCGCCGTACCCCGCGAAACCTGCGGATAAACTTCTGGAACTCTTTCCCCGCTGCATCCTTGTCTGCGGGCAAATGTTCGTCATCATAGGTAAAGGTAACCACGTGATCCTTTGTGCCAAAGTTGGCAGCCAGCTTGAGTTCCAACTCTCTCCAGCTGTTCTTGAGGTTCATAAATTGCTGAGCCGCGGTGGAGGCAGCCCGTTTAGCTGCCCTCACCCGCGGGCTGTCTCCTTTGGCCGGCATCGCAACCAGATAATCATAATGCACCAGCCCGGCCCGGATATGTTTCAGCCGCTTCATCAGCGCACCTCTTGGAACCGTCCCATATAGTGAGCCTTCCAGATGGACTCAGGCTGGCGAAGTGAGAGCATCTTTTCCCGCACCAGCTTGTCCATCACCCGGCCGATGCTGGGCTGGCCGTCCATCTGTGCCAGCTTCTCCAGGTTGGCAGCAGTCTGGGCCGTTACCAGTACTGATATCCGCCGCAAATTTTTTTTCATTTTCCTTCTCCCTCCTGCGTGTCCCGCTGATCAAGCAGGGCATTCAAATGATCGATGTTTGCCAGGGCCGCCTCCATATGCTCTGATGCATTGCGCAGGATGGCACAGCCATGCACGGAGCAGTTATGTTCAAATCCACAGCCCAGGCAGACCATAGATCCTGTTTCCACCTTCATGCGCTTTACCGCCCTGAGCGTTGTCAAATAGTCCATCGTGGTCAATCTTTCCACCCCCTTTTCTGCGGATATCCACATGGTCTTGGGTAAGCTATCGTTGGAGGTGATTCGTATGGAATCCACTTACAGCGATCGATACGCCAACCTGATGGAGGACCCGGCCATGGAGGCCTATTTCGTCCAACTGCCCGGCTATATCCAGGCTCAGATACGGGCCCGCAAGCATCAGCCTGCCACTCTGGAAGACCTGAAACGCATGGCCGAAGAGGTCAAGCAGCTCTTTTAACACAAAGATTGAGGTGATATGATGGCCAAGCAAGGCATGGCACGTCCTGATGTGACCCACACCCAGCCCCGCAATACGGAACCTCCCGTGCCCGAGATCCAAGGCAAAGCCAAGCACGGGAAGGAACATGCAAAGCCAATCATCCCCGGTACCTCCGGCCCCAACCTGAAGGTGTACCACCAGAAACCCTCTGCCGACCAGGAAGATCTGTAATACTGTGTGTCAAAGTACCGCCCACAACGGGGCGGTACTTTGACGCTCCGGCTCTCTGCCGGGCGCCCCACTTCTCCTACCAATACCCCGCGCAGGAACGCAGGCCTTCGGATCAGTAGGGTCCCCGGCTCACGGATGTGAAACAGAGAGAGGTCCGGGTGAGGAGCGCTCCCACCCGGCAGAGAGCCGGAGCAAATGTTACATACGGTCCAGAATCTTCATTGCCTCCTGCAGACCGCACAATATGCAATAGGCATCCCGAGCATCATCATTGGAAAAGTCATCGTCTTGGGATGCTTCCGCATCCTGATATTCGGCAATCGCCTCATCGATGCGCTCTTGCAGTTTCACCCGATATTCACTTAATCTGTCCAAGTGTAGCCCCCGCTTCCCGTCTCATTTCTGCCAGTATGCCCAGCTGGTCCTCCAGGTAATGGACCTCCATACCGGTCACCTTGGATGCCTTCTGTCGGAGCTTCTCAAAGGCGTACTCCTCATCCACCTCGGTGCGCATCTGCTCCAGCTCGTCGGTGTTCTCCTGAAGCGCCGCAAAAAACTTCTGCATCCCCTTCGGTCCGTATCCATAGGCATCCGCGATGGAGCACACCATCAGCCACATGGCCCGCTGGGTGTGGGCGTCAGCCTCGGCCTACACGGTGGCATCCCGGGCAGCCTTTTCGATCCCGGCCCGGATGGCCGCCTGCCGTGCCAGCACCTGGGCGTAGTTCATGCCCTGGGGCTTGCCCGGACGGCCTCGCTTCCCCTTTCCACTCATTCAGCGCACCTCCCGATGGCCTCAGCCAGGGCCCGCATGTCATTCTCAACGCCCTTGGCGGCAGTCTGATCGCTCCGGCCCCTCAGCTTCAACAGAATTCCTCGCATCTTGTTCGCATTTTCTTGAGCCTGCTGAAATAGAACCTTGAACAAGGCTATATCCTCATCCGAAGAAAGCACCGCATTTTTCCGTGCCCGCTCCGAATCCCGGAGCTGTTCCTGAACCGTTGCCAGCATCGCCTGTGCGCTCTTCCATTCATTGTCTGCCCGGGCCTTGGCCTCCAGAGCCTTATCCAGCTTCTCCTGCATCTCGGCGATGGCATCGGCCCGGGCCTTGTCAATGGCGGCCTGATCGACCACGGTCTCCACCGCCACATCCACCGGGCGGGCCTTCAGTTCAGCCAATTCGCTTTCCAAGCGGGCAACATCCTGCATGGCCTGCTCCCGATCTTCCTTGGCTCCAGCCAAACGGACATTGAGAAACTTCATGTCCTCCGCCATCTTATCCCGGGCCTGCTCCGCTGCCCGCTGCTCCACCGCGGCCTGTTCGGCAGACGCTTTGGCCTCATCCCGCTCCTTGATGGCCTGCTCCAGTTGGCGGGCGCTCATGTCGATGACCTTGTGGTCCTCCATGAACTGCTCCCGCTCCTCCGGCGGCAATGCCAGGAGCGCCAAGGCTTTGGAGGCTCCCAAATCCGCAAGCGTCTGCGTATTTGACCACTCTCGGGCCAGGCGCATGAAGTTCTGGGCAGTACGAGGGGAGAATTCCACCTGCTCCGTCAGCCAGGGCAACCACTCCCCATGGGACAGCATGTCCTTTGCTTCGATGAGACACCGGCCGATGGTTAGGATCGCCTCTCCTCCAGCCCGCTTGGCATCCAGAATCTCTCCGGTGATGACCTCGATGGTCCTGTCCTCGGCAGGCGGGGCCATAGTCCGCGCAATGAGAGTCCCCAGGTCAGGCTTGCCCATACTGAATGCCCTCCTTTGCTGCCAGCTCCGCCACCCAGGCCCGGTAGTCCCGTGCCGCCGAGCAGAAGGGGCTCCACTGCTGCACCGCCATCCGGGCCCAGCTGGACTCGGGCACCTTGTCGGTGCGGCGGATCACCGTGTCGTACACCGGCACCATACCCTCCTCCCGGAGGTAGTCTACCGAGTCCTCCACCACCGGGGAGCGGTGCCACTGGTTGACCAGCACCCCGGCCACCCGAATCTCCTGTCTGATGTACCGCAGGCTGTCGATCTGCTCCACCAGGTCGGCCACGCCGGTGGAGGAGCAGGCATCGGACAGCACCGGGATGATAACGGCGTCGCTGGCCAGGATGGCCGACACACAGGCGGCCGACAGATTGGGCGGGCAGTCAATGACCATCACATCATAGGCCTCATCCTCCTCCAGAGCCTCTCGCATGTCCCGCAGCGCCCGGTAGCTCCGGCCCCGGTCTCCGCCGGCGGCCTCCAGATCCAATGCCCACAGATCTTCCGCCGCCGGCAGCACATCCAGGCCGGGCACGTCGGTCTGCTCCACCAGCTCGTCGTAGCAGATGCTCAGCCCTCGCAGCAGGGCGCCCAGGCCAGCATACTCACCGGGCGGCAGCAGGGTCTGAGTGGCGTTTGCCTGCCCATCGGCATCCACCAACAGCACCCGCAGCCGGCAGCTGGTTGCCAGCACATAAGCCAGATTGACGGCGGTGGTGGTCTTCCCTACCCCGCCCTTTCGATTGACAATAGCGAAGGTTTTCATGCACAAAACACTCCTATCTTTCGTTGATCGGGAAACACTCCCGGATGGTCTCATTGCCCACTTTGGCTTCCGCCATGTAATACCGCCGGGCCGGATGGATGTAGACGATCCGTCCGGTGACCGATCGCAGCTTGCGCTGCCTGTTGGCCCGCTCCCCACTGAGCTCATGCTCAAAGGCCGACGGGGTCCAGGTGATCTTCTGGCCTTTTCTCATGCTGTTCCTCCTCCAGAGCCTGGACCGCCAGAGTCAGCGCCTGGGCCACCTGCAGGTGATCCACCGGGAAGCTGCTGGCCCGTGCCAGGGCCTCCCGGCGCAGGATCTCCAGCCGCAGCAGCTCGGCCGCTCTGGGCTTGTCCATGCTGGTCTCCTTTCTCTGCAAATGGATCGTCCGGATCCTCCAGGATCTCTGTGAACTGTACCTGCCTGTACTCCGGCTCCCGCCGTTTCCTGGGGGCTGGAGCGTCCACCACCGACTCATACAGCCGCTGATGGGCGCCGTCAAAGGCCAGATAGATCTTGCCGGTCTCGCCCTCCTTGTTCTTGGCGATGTGCAGGATCCGTCGGCTGTTGGGGGTATCCTCCTCCTTGTAGAGCAGCATGGCCACATCAGCGTCCTGCTCGATCTGCCCGGACTCCCGCAGGGAGGCCAGTGTGGGGGCCTTCACCCCGTCCCCGCCTTTCTCCGGCCGGGACAGCTGGGACAGGGCCACCACCGTGATACCGGTGCTCTGGGACAGCTGGTGCAGCCCGATGCTGATCCCAGCCACCTCTTCGGTCCGGCTGCGCCGCTTGTCCCCCTGGATGAGCTGTAAGTAGTCGATGAAAATGGCGTCATACCCCCGGCTGAGGGCGGAGGAGCGGATCTCGTCCACCGTCATGCCGCTGGCCGGCACCCACTCCAGGGCGGGCTGGATGAGCCGCTTGGAGGCCATCGCCAGGGCCTTGTAGTCCTCCTCGGTCAGCTCGGAGCGCTTGATCCTGCCGAAGTCCAGCCGCATGTTGTATGCGATGAGGCGGTCCTCCAGCTTGGCCTCGCCGGTCTCCAGGCTATAGAAGCCCACTTTCTTCCCAAGCCTGGCCCAGTGCCAGGCGAACTGGATGGCCAGCAGGGTCTTGCCTGCGGAGGCGTACCCGCCCAGCACCACCATGTCCCCGCGGTCCACAAAGAGCCGGTCGTTGAGCTTGTCCAGCCCCCAGGTGAGGTACTCCTTCCTGGTCTTGTGCCGGTCGTAGAAGTCCAGCAGGGCCTGCTCCATGGTGACGTAGCGCAGCCCCGGCTTGTCCACCATCAGGGCGTTACCGTCAGCCAGGCATTTGGCTGCGTCCTCCAGGCTGCCCGCCTGGGCCAGCCGCTCCCCTAGCATGCACAGCTGATAGAGCCGAGCCTGTTCCTTGAGTACGGCCACATATTCCCAGATGTTGGACGCCGTCGGGGTCTTGTCCATCAGGTTGATGAGGTACTCCCGCCAGGGCTGCTGCTCTGACGCTCCCAGCAGGGGGAGCAGCAGGATAGGGTCTACCGTCTGCCCCGTCACAAACAACTGGCGGATGGCCTGGTAGGTCATGCGGTGCCTGGGGTTAACGAAGTCCCGGTCCTGTACCTGGGCCAGCACCTCCCCCACCAGCTCCGGCGAGATGAGCAGGGAGCCAAGCACCGCCTCCTGGGCGGCCTCCATGTCCTGGATCACCATACCGGCACACCGTCCCTCTCAACCACTCGCTGGGGCGGCGTCTGCGCCTGAGGCTGAGCCGGTACGTCCTCCCACCGGCGCTTGCGCAGCCACCGGCAGGCATAGGGGATCCCGATGCCCCGCTGCCACTCCTCGCTGGCCTTCTGCCGGGCCAGCGCCCTGGCCATCCGGTCGATGAGGGTGTCATCCGGCTGGAGCTTGTCCCACTCTTCCACGGCCCCCATCCGGTCCTCTCCTCTGGGGTAGTAGTCCCAGAAGGCCTCAAACCGCTCCGGCTTCCAGGTGGGGACCGACTTGGACCTCCGCTGCCGCTTTTGCCGCGGGGGCTTGTCCCCCTCTGGGGGACTATAGGGGGTATTTATATTTATTATTTCTTCTTTATATTTCTCCTCCTCATTTTCGGGGATACCCTCACCGCACTCTTGGGGGGAGGTATCCTTATTTTTGGGGATACCCCTCCCGCTTTTAACAATAGGGTATATGTACCGCCGGATGATTTGTCCCGTCTCCGGATCACAGACAATCTCAACTTCAATGTGGCCCTGGGACTCCAGTAGTGACAGCAGGCTTGAAATGCGTTTGGGGGATAATCCGAGATCCTCTCCTAACGCCCGGTTTGTAGGCCAGCATCTTGACTCAGCATTGCACCGCCATGTGATAATCCCATACAACATCCTGGCTGACATAGAAAGCGCACTGTCACGCATAACTACAGCTGGAATTACCGCAAACATACCGCCATCCGCTTTGGATGCACCAGCGATTTCCTCACGTGTCATATCCAACTCCCCTTCGGATGGCATACCACCCTCTTCTACGTCGCTCATCCCCATCATAATGACGTTGGATGACTATTCCCTTAAACATACAGTTTTTCACAATGCGGTCAACCTGACGTGCTGTCCAGAACGGGAATTTCCCCTCCCATTCATGAATGGCACACGGGTACCACCACATACCATCCTCACAAATGCACAAATCCCGGCTTTCTTTGATTAGTTCCACCAATACTGCTACAAAAATAGCCTCATTCACCCCATACTTTTCTGCAATATCCTGCCGAAATAAAAATGTCCTCATGTGTATTCTCCTTTTCCTGACCTATACTCTTTCGTGACCGCAGCTTTCAGCTCATCTGTGATACGGTCCAGCTCCCGAACAATGATGGAGAACCCACAGCACCGTTCCAAGATCCACTCTGGGATAGGACGAAAGTCATTTCTCTGAGCCGCCAACATTTCGCACTCCAGCGCCTCCGTCATGATTCGGAGAGTCTTTACTGCATCATCTAAGTACACCGTCGCACCATCCATTTCAAACTTAAGATCTACACTCATACCTTCCCCTCCAATTACGCCAATAATTGGCGTTTAATTTGTCCATAATATACGCCATTATTAGGCGTATGTCAAGAGCGTTTTAGAGGAGGATCACTCATGCTCAACGATAGACTTCGCTCAGCCAGGATATTTCGTGGCTACACACTTCAAAAAACGGCAGACACGCTCAATATTTCTTTACGGGCCCTTCAAAAGTATGAAAGCGGAGATGTAGATCCAAGTTATGACCTTTTGGTACAAATTGCAGATCTTTTTGATGTCCCTACA
The DNA here is from genome assembly GCF_017811815.1 of Flavonifractor sp. AGMB03687. Taxonomy (GTDB): domain Bacteria; phylum Bacillota; class Clostridia; order Oscillospirales; family Oscillospiraceae; genus Flavonifractor. The sequence goes on along the minus strand of NZ_JADKZI010000002.1, from coordinate 186,742 downwards.
GATTTTCTTTTGGGCCGGGATGACTACTTGAGATCTCTCGGAGTATCCGTTGATGTACCCCCAGAAGGTCCTCCAAGGCATCCCAGACCTCAAAAGCGCCGTTGATGTCTGCGTATTCGATTTTCTGGTAATGCCGTAGGGTGAGTCCCAACTTGTCCGCAATCGCTTGTTGAGTCAGACCGACAGCTTTCCTAGCAGTTTGGAGATTATTTCGGAGCACCTACTCCCCACCCCCCTTGTAAGATTCGGCTATTTGTGGTATCATAATAGTGGTTTTCATGCACGAAACCATTGTTTGGCCTCTCTGTCTGCGCCCACAGACAGGGGGGCCTTTCTTTATGTCTTTTCACGGGACTCCCCTCCCCTACCAGATTCCCATGTCGATCATCACTTTGGTGGCCACCTGCTTGATCCGCTCCCGGTTGGCCGCCCGCTCCTCCTCGCTGACCTCCACGTCGCTGTGGGGTGTGAAGCACAACGTAGTCCCCAGTTTGGGCCCTGAGTCCATGGTGGCGCTCTCGTCCACCAGCACCCGCGTCCCCGACATGTCGGTAAGCCAGTGCAGACCCTTCCGGCGGGTCATAAGGGTATCCACCTCATACCTGCCGATCTTCTCATGGATGACCTTGGTGGTGACCACCAGCTCCTCCAGGGGCTCAATGTTGAGATCCATATGTAAACACCTCCTCTTCCCTCTTATGCTGCCGCCGGGTTGTCCTATGAGGACTCCCGGGCGCACCGCAGCTCCAGCGCAGCCTCCACGATCTCCTGCAGATCCTCCATGATGGCGTTGAACTCGGGGCGCTCCCCTTCATCGATGACGTTGTCCTCCGCGATGCGCAGCAGCCGCCGGTCGGCGTGGGACTCCGCAAAGCTGAAGATCCGGTTGGTCAGTTTGGCGCTGGCCTCCAGGACGGACTTGGGCCGGACCTCCGGCACTACGCTGCTGTACAGGGCGTTGGTCTCCCGCAGATGCTGGTAGGCCAGGTGCTGGGCGTTGTACAGGATCACCATCAGCTCTACCACCTCGTTGGGTGGGATCCTCTGGCCGGTCTCGTAGGCCCGCAGGCTCTCCACGCTGATGCCCAGCCGCTCCGCTGCCGCTTCCTGGGTCAACCCGGCAGACTTGCGGCAAATTTTGTAGATATTCCGGCAATCGCCCGGCATGGTTATCTCCTCCTCTTCGGGGTAAAATGGATGTGGGGATCAGCTGGCCTCCCGATCTGGCTTTCCGGGTCCAGCCCGGCCAAACAGCTCGTCGATGGTGCAGTGCAGCACATCAGCCAGAATCCTCAGCCGCCCGGTAACAGGTACGGATTCGCCAGTCTCCCAACGGGAAACCGTGGCAACTGAGACGCCCATCTTCTCAGCCAACTCATACATGGACATCCCCAGGCGCTCTCGCAGTTGACGAATTGGCATACTTATCCCCCCTTTAAATATTTTCTTGATTGCGTATAACGTAAATGGTATGATAGGTAAAACATGGTTTATCCCGTCCTTGAAAGGATTCAAAAATGTTTTCACCAGAACAAATTGCCCTTATGACTTGGCTGATACAGCAGCCGGAATCCGTGTCCAAAGCGCAGATGGAAGAGGTTAACGCTCCCGGTTACACAAGCAGCCGAGTGGAAGAAATGCGTACAGATGGGTGGCTCAAGCGAACCCTGGATGTGGATATTCACGGGGACATTATCGGGAGATACGAGGTCAGTGACAAAGGGAAAGCTGCTTTATTAGAGCTTGAGCAGAAACGAAACCAGCAGGCCCAGGAGGAACGGCGCTATGAGGTTCAGCACCAGCAGACCGAAACTCAGATTAGGCTTTCTCGACAGCAGACCCGGCTTACGCTGATCCAGACGATTATCGCTCTTATTTCGTTCATCACCGGTCTCGTCGTGGAGCATTATGTCGGCCTGTTTAGTCTCCTGACTGGATTGTTCGACGGATGATTTCTTTTTCCGGGCAATCTCGAGATCTCCCCAGGCTTCTTCTTCCGGGCTCACATATCGGTTTATGACCACGCAAGGGATTCCAGTGCGCTTTGTCAGTTCGGCTTCTAGAATCTGGGTGCAAATCTCTGCTGCATGGTCATCTGCAAAAGGCAGGATAAACACCAGCAGTTGGGTATCCTTTGGAACAGCAAACATCTTTTTCACGCCCCTTGCTCTGCCTATGATTTACTCCGTAGGTAAATCATAAATCCTTAATCAAGGATTGTCAATTACATAATTCCTTGTTTAAGCACTTTTTACATACTGTACAATTCTTAATTAAGGAGTGATGCCGCTTGGATGCCCAAGTTTTTGTGCAAAACATCAAATATTACTGCAATCTAAAAGGGATTAAACCCACAGTCGCATGTCGAGAAAGCGGTGTCGGGAGTAGTTTTATCAATAACCTTGAACGTGGCCAAACTCCTTCCGTAGCCAAAGTTCAGATGCTGGCCGACTACCTTGGGGTGACTACCAGCGAACTGCTGGGCGAGAAAAAAAAGCCCACCGCACAAGACGATGGGCTCTCTGAGGGGGAGCTGGCGCTTATCACTCTGTTCCGGCAGCTGACGCCGGATCAGCAGGAGATGGTGATCCGCATGGTTCAGGCTGCTGCAGACAAGCTGTGACCGCCTCCATGGCGGCGGCCAGTACAGCCGCCGGGTCTTTGCTCTCCCGGATGATTGACAATAGCCTGAGTTCATTCTCGCTCATAGGCACCGACCCCTTTTCGCCATTATAGAACATATGTTTCATTATAGCAATACACCGAAGGAATTTTCTTAAATTCGTCTGTATTGCCCTTCATATATCCTTATATGTATTGAATCGACATTTTTCAACAAGCATCCAGTGGCAAAATATAAGTGCCCTTCACTTACGAGTGAAACAGGCATACTTGTTGCATGTTTTTGTACACCGAACAGAGAAATTTACCAAAACAAAAATTATGTGACAGCTAACTACATCAAGGAAGAAGGAAAAGCTATGGGTTTCCGTTTTCGTAAAAGCGTAAACTTTGGCCCGCTGCGCGTGAATTTCAGTAAATCTGGAGTTGGGTACAGCGTAGGCGGAAAGGGTTTCCGGGTTACCAAGAAAGCCAACGGAGGTACTCGAATGACCGCTTCTATCCCGGGCACCGGGATCAGCTATGTAGAGGACTTCTCCTCTTCCAGCAAGAAAAAGACGTCTGGGTCAACCCCGCCCCCCTCTGGAGCATCCCAGCCGACCCCGCCCACATCCGGCGGAAAGAAACGTCGAAAATGGCCCTATATTGTAGGCGCCATTTTGTTTGCCGGTGTGATGGGCTCCTGTATGCAGAATGGAGGGGTCGATCAAGTTCCAGGCGGTGAGGTTACCCCACCGGTCGCCTCTATGTCGCCTGCCGCTGTCTCTGAGACGGAAACCCCCGCGATTACCTCTCTCTCCTTGGACTATGATCAGGCGGATCTGGAGCTGGACATCAAGGACACCATCTCTATCCCTGTGGAGGTGCTGGAGGAGGGCGCGGATACCGCGGACGTGAAGTTCAGCACCACCGACCCGGCCGTGCTCACCTTTGCGCCTCAGGAGGACAGTGATACCCTGGTGGGGGTGGTAACCCCCAAGGCCGAGGGCACCGCAGAGATCTCGGTTTTTACCGACCAGGTCCAGAGCCAGGTCATCACAGTCACCGTAATTGACTCTGAGCGCATCGCCGCCGAAGAGGCCGCAGCCCAAAAAGCAGCGGAGGAGGAAGCTGCCCGTAAGGCTGCTGAGGAAGCCGCGGCACAGAAAGCCGCGGAAGAGGCTGCAGCTCAGCAGGCGGCACAACAGCAGCAACAGAGCCAGACAAATAGTCGCACCGTGTACATCACCCCCACTGGCAAGCGGTATCACTACAATGGCAACTGCAACGGCGGCACTTACATTCGCTCCACTCTGTCTGAGGCCCAGGCTATGGGCCTTACTCCCTGCAAGAAGTGCGCCGGGGGCTAATAGACTATAGATGCGGCTATCATAAAAGAGACGGTTGATAGGATTTACAACTTCATGTACACTATAGAATAAGCTCTCGACCCCTGATCCTGTACTACCTACGAAAGGAGCCTGTTATGCCGCTTCCCAAAGAAAACCGCTACACCCTGGCCGATGCGCTGACCTGGGACGAACAGGAGCACATCGAGCTGATCGAAGGGACTCCTGTAATGATGGCTCCCCCCTCCCGGATCCATCAGGAGGTGGCCGCTGAACTCACCCGCCAGATCGGGAACTACCTGGACGGAAAGAAGTGCAGGGTCTACCCCGCCCCCTTCGCCGTCCGGCTCTTTGAGAAGGCCGAGGACCGGCCGGAGGATGTGGACACCCTGGTAGAGCCCGACCTCTCCGTGGTCTGCGATCCCGGCAAGCTGGACGATATGGGCTGTAGGGGTGCCCCCGATCTGGTGATCGAGATCCTCTCCCCCTCCACACAGCGGCACGACCGGCTCACCAAGTACAACCTGTATGAGCGGGCAGGCGTGGCCGAGTACTGGATCGTAAGCCCGGAGGAGCGCACCGTCCAGGTGAGCCTGCTCTCCGGCGGCCGCTACCGCATGGCGGAGCTTTACACCGCCCAGGACATTGCCAAGGTCCATGTGCTGGAGGGCTGTTTTGTGGAGCTGTCCAAGGTATTCCCATCTGAATAACAAAAAGAGCCGGGGCTCACGCCCCGGCCTCTTAAAACGCCAAGAATCGAACATTTGTGCCACGAAAGCAGGTGAATCTGATGGACGCAGCCCAATATCTCCGCAAGTCCCGCATGGAGGAAGGCATGGACACCGAGGAGGTGCTGGCCAAGCATCGCAAGGCTCTGGCCGACTTTGCCGCCTCTCACGACATCTACATCATCGAGACTTACTATGAGGTGGTCAGCGGCGAGAGCCTGTACGCCCGCCCGGAGATGCTCCGGCTGCTGGAGGACGTGGAGGAGGGCCGCTACGACGCCGTGCTGGTGATGGATCTGGACCGGCTATCCCGCGGCCGCATGAAGGACCAGGGCATCATTCTGGACGCATTCCGGGACTCCGGCACCCTCATCGTCACCCCGGAAAAGACCTATGACCTATCCGACGATCTGGACGATGAGATGGCGGAGTTCAAGACCTTCATGAGCCGCCGGGAGTACAAGATCATCAACAAGCGGCTGCGGCGGGGTCTGAAGCAGACCATCCGGGACGGCTGTTATGTGGCCAATGCCCCCTACGGCTACCGGAAGGTCACGGTGGACCGGAAGCCCACCCTGGAGATCTACGAGCCGGAGGCCAAGTTCGTGCGCATGATGTACGACCTCTACCTCCAGGGCTACGGCTGCGTCTCCATCGCCCGGTATATCAATTCCCTTGGCGCCAAGCCCCACCGTTCAGCGGAGTTCACCCGCAACAGCGTGGCCCATATCCTGCGCAACCCCACCTTTGCCGGCAAGATTGTTTGGGACCAGAAGACCCACATCCGCAAGGGAGCCAAGGGCAACCCCAAGCACATCACCATCTACAATCCCCGGGACCAGTGGACCATCGTGGACGGAATGCACCCGGCTATCGTCTCTCAAGAGACTTACGACCAGGTCCAAGCCGTCCTGGCCGGCCGGTATATTCCCTCCAAGCGGGACGGCACGGTGCGCAGCTCCCTGGCCGGGCTGGTGAAGTGCGCCAACTGCGGCCAGAATATGCAGCGCATGACCATGAAGAACCAGCCCTATCTGCTCTGCACCCGGGCCGGCTGCTGTGCCAGCACCAAGTTCGAGCTGGTGGAGGAGCGGGTGCTGGCCTACCTGGAGGAGACGCTGACCCGCCTGGAGCTTCAGCAGCAGGCTGGTGTCAGCCGGGACACCTCCGTGCAGGAGGCAGCGCTGGAGGCCGTCAAGAAGGAGCTGGCCGCCGCCCAGCGGCAGAAGAGCCGTCTGTATGAGCTGCTGGAGATGGAGGAGTATGACCTGCCCACCTTCCGGGAGCGGATGGCTGCGGTGAAGGAGAAGATCTCCGGTCTGGAGCGCCGCCAGCGGGAGGCCCAGCAGGCCATTGAGGTCGCCAGGACAGCGGATCCCGCTTCCCTGGCCAAGAAGATCCGGGCCGTCCTGGATGCCTATGACGCCGCCGATCCCGCCGGCCGCAACGCCATGCTGAAGGGCGTCATCTCCAGCATCCGGTACCAAAAAGAGAAGAAAACCAGGCCCACAGAGTTCCAACTGGCTTTTGAACTGAAACCCTTCTGATTGCAACCCCTTGGGGCGCAATGGTTTCAGCGGTATATAAGACGCTATATCTTCCGATAAGGATTGTATCGAAGATCTGCGCTTCTATCCCACCCAGAGTTCCCAGGCGGCCATCGAGCGGGCCGTCAGCATCAAGGCCGGCAAGGCCGAGCTGCTGTATGTCTACATCGACGTGGAGCCAGTCGGCTTCAACCGCGGTTTCTATACCGTTGACGTGCGCTACTTCTATCGGGTCACCGCCGACGCCTTTGTGGGCGCCGCCCGGCCCGTGGAAGTCAGCGGCCTGTGCGTCTTTGACAAGCGAGTGATCCTGTTCGGCAGCGAGGGCACCGCCAAGATCTTCTCCTCCCAGACCTCTCTGGATGGTCTGGATGAGCAGCACATCCGCCAGAGCAACCTGCCCACCGCTGTGGTGGAGGTGGTGGACCCCATCGTCCTGAACATGAAGCTGGTGGATGTGTGCGAGTGCCACCACTGCGACTGCGAGCTGTCCGACATTCCGCCCTGCATCTGCGGCTGCTTCAACAGCGAGCTGTGCTGCGGCAGCGAGAGCAAGCGGATCTACGTTACTCTGGGCCAGTTCTCCATCATCCGGCTGGAGCGGGACTCCCAGTTGCTCATGCCGGTGTACGACTACTGTATGCCCGAGAAGGAGTGCGCCTGCGGCAACTGCGAGGAGGACCCCTGTGAGATCTTCCGCCATGTGAAGTTCCCCGTTAACGAGTTCTTCCCCCCCAGCGCCCCCTCCGCCGGCCCTGACTGTCATCCCCAGCTGAAGGGCTGCTGCTCCTGAATCACCCATAAAAAAAGACCGGCGCGGCATTTCTGCCGCGCCGGTCCTTTTTATCCCATACGCTTTGCCGCTCCGATATACAGCGGGATCGCCGCAAGCTGCGCCGCCACAGAGACAGCAATCATAGCCGGAATGCTGATATCGTACAACACACCCAAAAGCCAACTGCCCAAAAACCAGAACACGCCAAAGGCGCATTCAAAGATGCCGTACCCGGTGGCACGGCTGGTCTTGGGGACCATGCTGGTAACGGCCGCCTTCAAAATAGATTCCTGGGCTCCCATCCCAACGCCCCACAGCGCAATTCCCAAAAGCAGCATAGGTACGCTGTGGGTACCAAAGACAAAAACAGCAAAGGGCGCTGAGAGCAGCGTAGACCAGACCAGCGCCCGAATCCCCTTTTTGTCAAAAAGCATCCCGAAGAAAAGGGCAGAAACTGCATCCACCAGCATGGCGCCGGCATACAGAAGCGGCAAAGTACCGCTGTTGACCAGCGCGGAGGTCTCCGCAAGTCCGGCTGCAATCCCCGTGTAGGTGCGAGAAACGTGCATGAGCACGATGGAATAATCAATAAACCCAAAGGCAAACAAGCTGATTCCCCCGATATACAGGAGAAACTCTTTTTTCATCCGAAACGGTACATATTCCTTGGGTGTCGGCTCAAACTGCTCCGGATTGGGAAACTTCCGCCTGGTAAGGAGCAGAAGCAGAATCGTAATCCCTCCCGGGATCGCCAGGACCGCAAAGCATGCGGCATAGGTTTCAAACACAGTTCCTTCCGTCCGAAACAGCATTACCAGATACAAAAGCACCGGTCCCAAGAAGGCGCCAATCTGGTCCAGTACCTCCTGGATCCCAAAGCTCTTTCCAACCCCCTCCTGCGAGGCGGCAAAGGACATGATGGTATCCTTGGCGGGCTTTTTGATGGCCTTTCCCATGCGCTGGATTACCAGCAGAATACACGCCGCGATCCAGCCATGCTCTCCCACAAGGGCAAGGGCGGGGACCGCCAGCACATCCAGAATATATCCCACCACGGTCATGGGCCAGTATTGCTTTGTCTTATCCGCCCATCTGCCAAACACATAGCGCATGGAGTAGCCAATCAGCTCACCCAACCCGGAAATAAAGCCGATGGCGCCTGCCGACGCCCCCAGCAAATCCAAATAGGCCCCCCGGATGCTGGATGCGCCCTCATGGGTCATATCGGAAAACAAACTGACAACGCCAAACATCAAAATAAACAGCATGGCCTGAGAGAGTCTCTTGTTACGCGTCTTCATCTTCCCTCTCCTCCGCCATCTTCTGCTTCATCTCCGGAAACCCTGCTTTGCTTTCCGCTTTGCACCGCTGATAGATCAGATCCAGCAGACGGGCAAACTCCTGCCGGTCCTCCTCCGTCAGCGGCTCCAAAAGCCACTCATAAAAGGCCGCTTCAATCCGTGCCTTTGAATTCTTCAGGTTGTCCGCTTTGGCGGTTGCAAAGAGAAGCTGGCTGCGCCCATCCGCCGGATTTTCCGTCCTCTGTAAATATCCCTTGGCCTCCAGATTCACCGTCTGTCTGGCCGCAGCCCCCTTATCAATCCCTAAGATCCGGTAGACACCGGCCTGCGTAATACCGGGATTTTTGCGGATCACATGCAGAACGTCAAATTCTCCGGTGCCGATTCCATCCTTCCGCATGGTACGCACCGTAAATTTGCTGACCTCCCGCGCAATCTTTGTGATCTTCCTCCTTGTGATATCCATAGCCGCCCTTCCTTCCGTCCAGAAAGATGTAGCATCAACTTTTTAGATGATACTACATCCTTTTTTCTTTGTCAAGAAAGCTGCCGGGGATCAGGCAGGGAGAGCCGCACTCTTCAAAAAAAGAACCCCCCGGCTGAGCCGGGGGGTTGATAGATAGAAAAAGCCGGAGCAAAGCGAACTTTGCTCCGGCTTTGGTGCGCGAGGCGGGACTTGAACCCGCACGTGCGTAATGCACACTAGAACCTGAATCTAGCGAGTCTTCCAATTCCACCACTCGCGCATTTGGCGTTGCGCTGTCGTTCAGCGCGAGATATATATTACCACGTCGAATCCAGGTTGTCAACACTCTTTTTCACTTTTTTTACATTTCTTTTTTATATCGATTATCGCTATTGACTTTGTATCGATTATCGTTATAGAATGGGCTTACAGAAAGGGGGCGGTATGAATTGGCTCGCAAGAAGCTGGAGACGCTGACGGAGCAGATGTTCTATGTTCTGCTGGCACTGCGGCAGGAGCGGCACGGCTACGGCATCATGCAGACCATCACCGCCCTCACCAACGGGCGGGTGAACGTGGGAGCCGGTACCCTGTATGCCCTGCTGGAGCGGTTTGAAAAGGACGGACTGATCCAGTTGACCCGGATGGAACTCAACCGGAAATACTATCAGCTTACCCCTCAGGGAGACAAAGTACTCCAGGACGAATATCAACGCATCCGCCAGCAGGCGGCAGACATGGAACAGGTATTGCGCGAGGAGGGAGACGCATGAAGCGGAAGTGGAGTCTGTTTACCTATCCCGTCATGGATATCAAGGCAGCGGAGGACGCGCTCAACCGCCGGGCAGCGGAAGGCTGGCGGCTGGAGAAGATTCATCTGGGCGCATTCGCCTCTTTCCTTCCGGCGGAAAAACCGGTCTGCTACTGCATCGACTGGTACGACCCCAACCAGGAGGACGGGCTGGATTACCGCCGTCTGCTGGCCGACGCGGGCTGGCGGCAGGTGGGGCAGCTCAGCTACTGGAACCTCTATGAGGCCCCGGCGGGCACCCCGCCCATCCAGACCGATGGGGAGCTGGAATATCAGCGGTTCCGAAAAAAGGCCCTGCGGCGGATGGTCATCGGCTGGGGTTTTTTCCTGGCCATGCTGCTCCTGCTGGCCGTTCTCGCCCCTGTGATGGCATGGCTCGGGCTGGGCTCGGTATGGCAATATTGGCTGGAACTGCCGGCCAAATACAACACCGCTGCCCTGCTCTTCCTGTTCCTTCCCTTCCTGCTCTTCGGCGGTCTGGTCTGGTCGGTACGGCTGCTGATCCGGCTTGGCCAATGGAAGGCACAGGGCGAGCCCTTCCCTGTCCCTGGCCGGGGCAGCGCTCTGGCCGCCCGCCTTTTGGTCCTTGCAGAAGATATCCTGCTGGTGCTTTGCCTACCCTGCTTCGTGCTGGATGCCATAACAGGCGGACTAGGCCGCCCCTGGATGATCGGCACCATCATCGGTGCGTTGATCGTGCTCGGAACCAAGGAAGGAATCGAATACCAGCGTGTTCGTCGCTATAAAGCGGGTATGGTCATTGGAGCAGCGATCCTTCTGATCATCAGTTTTCTGCCTCTGTCCTGGTTCACTGGCCGGCTGCAGGTACCTTCTCCCCTCACCGGCTCCAACCTGTTCCCGGCGGCTGAGGTGGAAAAGCGGGAAGACACCGCCACCTTCCTGGCTGCTTATACCAAATGGACAGAATGGTGGTATCCCAAAAACTTGCCGGAAAAACTCTATACCGTAACAGCCCAGGCCGAGTGCTGGGTACTGCCTTGGTCCTGGCTGGCCGACTGGGTGACCGAACAGTATCTGACCGATATGGGCACCCCCCGCCCGGAAGAACTGTCTGGCTACGATGACGTGTGGACTTCCGGGGATCTCTGCCTCATCCGCCGGGGAAACACCGTTTTCTGGATGGATGGCGACATGAGTACACTGGACACTCAGTGGCTGGACGGTATTCTGGCTCGCCTGGAAGAACAATCATAAAAGGTCAACGGAAACGGAGGTATCGTTATGAAAACGCGATGGAATCTGTTTACATACCCCTTGATGGATGGAAAGGCTGCTGAGGCCATGCTCAACCGCCAGGCGGCCCAGGGCTGGCAGCTGAAAAAGATCTGGTTCCGGCTGCTGGCCTGCTTTGAACCGGCCCGGACGCCGGTCACCTACTTTATCGACTGGGCCGACCCCATCGGCGATGAGTACGAGGATTACGTGGACCTGTGCGCCCAGGCGGGCTGGACCCTGAAGCAGCAGGCCGACCACTGGAACATCTACGAGGCTCCGACGGGCACCCCGCCCATCCAGACCGACAGCCAGTTGGAATATCAGCGCTTCCAGGACAAAGTGATGCGCTGGCTGAAGCTGAGCGCCGGTGCGGAGCTCATCGCGCTGGTCCTGCTGGGCATCATCTGCCTGGGGCAGCCGGAGGGGATGGCCTTCCCCCTGACCATCATCAGCAGCTCCACCACCCTGGGTATGCTGCTCTTCGTCTTCCCGCTGTTTCTCATCGGCGACCTGCTGTGGATGGGCCGTCTGGTGCTGCGGCTGCTCCAGTGGCGTGCCGCCGCTCAGGAGGGCTCCCCTATGCCCACGCCGGGACCGGTCAGCGCCAATATCGCCAAACTGCTCTGCCTGCTGCCGCCCATCTGGTGCGTCCTGGCGGAGCTCTTTATGGCTGTGGACTGTATGGATGGGCGAAAGATCCCTGCTCAGTTGGCCATTTCCGTTCTGGGTGCGGCGCTGATCCTGCTCTTCTACAAGCGGGCGCTGGGACAGAGGAAGCGAGTCCGTTTGGCCTGCTTCCTGATGCTGATCGTCATGGCGTTCGCCTTTGTGATACAAGCGGTCTGGGGCCCGGTTACGGCTCCCCTGATGATAACGCCGCCTCTGTCCGAAGCCGAGGTACTGCCCATGTCCGAAAGCAGCGTGGAGGAAACCGACGGCCTGGCAGAGATGATCCGATCCGAGTCGGTGGTATACCGCTCCGCCAACCGCTCCTTCTTCCTGGGCCATACCGGCTGGAAGGAGGAGGAGTTTGACTCGGCGGACCTGATCCCTCAGATGGCCCCCCAAACGCCGGAGGTCTATCAGCGGTGGGACGCCTGGACCGCCCGGTGGAACTGGCTGGCTGATGGCGCCCAGCGGCTCCTTACCCAGGCGGACATGGCCCCCCTGCCCGGCTATGACGGCGTCTGGGTCTCCGAAGATCTCTATCTGATCCGTCGGGACAACACCATCCTGCGGGTGGAAACCCATATGCCGGCGGAACAATGGCTGGACCACACCCTGGAACAACTGGAGGCTGAACATTCATGAAGGACAAAGACACCCGCCTGCGGTGGTTCCGCTACACCGCCGAGGACGCCAAGGCCGCCCAGGCGGAGTTGGATGAGCTGGCGGACCAGGGGTGGGAGCTGGCGGAGCTGGGCATCTTCACCGCCACCTTCCGCCGGTCGGAGCAGCCCCGCCGCTGCTGGGTGGAACCTGCCCGGTGGAAAAGCATCCGCCGAAAGGACGAGCAGGCCAGAACGGACTATCTGGAGCTGTGCAGCGACGCGGGATGGGACCTGCTGGATGAAGAGGCCGGTCTGTTCTACTTCCAGGCCCAGCCCGGTACCCAGCCCGTTCCCATCCAGACCGACGGCAGCATGGAATGGGAAGAGATTCTGAAAAAGAGTCTGTGGAATCAGGCCTACACCTTTTTCTATCTGGTGATCTACTGGGTCGCCTGGACGGCAGGCCGTTATTTCTGGGATCAGCCACGGGTATGGGAGCTGTTTTTCTCCAACGGAGCTATGACGGCCCAGCTGCTGCTCCTGATATGGGTGGTACTGGAGCTCTTTCTGGGGCTGCGGGTGGTGCGCTATCGTCGCAAGTGCCGGAAGGCGGCAGAAAGCGGTGCTCCCATACCGGTCCCCAGCCGCAGATCCGCCCGGTTCCGGGGCGCGGCTCCCCTGTGCTATGTGGTTCTGGCTCTGGGCGTGGGTCTCAGCCTTTTGATGAGCTTTTCCGACAGCCATACCTCCGTTGAGGGTAACGTCATAGTGACCGCCGGTGGCTCCGTACTGGGACAGACGGCGGAATACCGCCGGTTCTCCCAGGAAGAGGGGGATCTGTGGATAGAATCCTACGACTGCAACACCGGCTGGCTGGCCGGTATCGTCTGCCATGACCTGCGGGCCACCGAGGAGGACGAGGGCCGTCTGGAACGCTATTTGCATCGGCACAACCCTGTGGAGCTGACCCAGGCGGAGCTGGGCTACGACCAGGCCTGGGCCTACCGCTGGAATGACGGCAGCGGCCTCATCTTCCGGCAGGGGGACCGGGTGGTCCGCATCGAGTCTGCGGCGCTGGACCTCACCGACCGGAGCGCGGTGTCCGCCCTGCTGACCGATTTGGACGGGGCCGCTTGCGCCCTTCGGGGATCTGTGATAGCATAGACGGGAAAACAGACGCGGGAGCGTGAATCAAATGGAAGAACTTCTCTTTATCAATGCCTGCGTGCGGGGAGACCGGTCCCGCTCGCTGAAGCTGGCCCGCCGGTTCCTGGAGGGCTGGCAGAAGGCCCATGGGGACGGCGTGATCACCGAGGTGGACCTGTGCAAGGACCGTCTGGTCCCTCAGTACCCTGAGGTACTGGCGGAGCGGGACGCGCTGTGGAGCGCGGGCAAGCTGGACGATCCCATGTTTGCCCCGGCCCGGCAGTTTGCCGCCGCCGACAAGATCGTCATGGCCGCCCCCTTCTGGGAGCTGTCCTTCCCCGCTATCCTGAAAATCTATCTGGAGCGGATCACCGTCACCAACATCACCTTCGGCTATGACGCCGACGGCAAGAGCGTGGGCCTGTGCAAGGCCAAGAAGCTGCTGCTGGTCACCACCCGGGGCGGGGATTTCTCCAAGCCGGAGACCGCCTGGATGGAGATGGGCGCCCGGCAGCTGGAGGCCCTGTGCGCCATGTACGGCATCCCCCAGTTCCAGTGCCTGGCCGCCGAGGGTCTGGACGACGTGACCCGGGACAAGGAGGCCATTCTGGCCGAGGCCACGGGCCGGGCGGACGCCCTGGCGGAGGTGTTTTAAGTGAAGAGCCGTATCCTGCTCCTCACCACCGGCGGCACCATCGCCTCCCTGCCCACCGATGAAGGTCTGGCCCCCGGCCTGGACGGGGAGGATCTGGCGGAACTGCTCCCCCGTGGCGTCACCGACTCCTACGACATCACCATCCGGGACATCCTCCATCTGGACTCCTCCAACATCCAGCCAGAGGAGTGGCAGACCATTGCCCGCCGGGTCTTTGAACAGCGGAACGCTTATGACGGCATCGTCATCACCCATGGCACCGACACCATGGCCTACACCGCCTCCATCCTGTCCTTCATGCTGCGGGGCATTTCCATTCCGGTGGTGCTCACCGGGGCTCAGCTGCCCATGACCCACCCCCTCAGCGACGGCATGGAGAATCTGCGCACCGCCCTGGCCATGGCGGCCTCCGGCGTGGCGGGGGTCTTCCTGGCCTTTGACCGGAAGGTGATTTTAGGCTGCCGGGCCGTGAAAACCCGCACCACCGACTTTGACGCCTTCGAGAGCGTCAACTGGCCTCTGGCCGCCTCGGTGGACGGCAAGGGTCTTCAGATCCACCGGGAGGCCATCCCCACCACCGCCGGAGCCTGCGCCCTGCGGGACCGGTTGTGCGACAAGGTCTTCCTCATCAAGCTGACCCCCGGCCTGGACCCGGAGATTTTTGATATGCTGCTACAGATGCACTACCGTGGCATCGTCATTGAAGCCTTCGGGGCGGGCGGACTTCACTTTGTCCGCCGGGATCTGATCGCCAAGCTGCAAACCGCCGCCCAGGCGGGCATGACTGTGGTGGTATGCAGTCAGTGTCTCTACGAGCCCAGTGACTTCTCCGTCTACGAGGTGGGACAGAAGGTGCTGGCCCAGGGGGTCATCCAGGGCCGGGACATGACCACCGAGGCGGCTGTCACCAAGCTGATGTGGGTGCTGGGCCAGACTGACGACCCGGAGATCATCCGGGACTACATGGAGCGCTCCCTGGCGGGCGAAATGGCATAAACAAAAAAAGAGCGTGCTGCCCAACGGCAGCACGCTCTTCTGCTTTTTACTCAACTCACCAGGGCCTTGCCCAGCGCCAGGCAGGCGTCGGCGGCATCGGCATCAGGGACCTCATGGGCAATGACCGGCTCATCGGCCAGCTTGCAGCCTAGGTCCTCGCACTCCTCCGCCCAGGTGCGCATCCACTCGCCGTCACCCCAGCCGTAGGAACCGAAGAGGCCGATGGTCTTGCCGCTTAGGCTCCCCTTCACGGCGTCAAACATGGGCTGGAACTCCCCTTCCTCCAACTGCTCGGCGCCCATGGAGGGGCAGCCAAAGGCAATGGCGTCGTAGCTGCTCACCAGGTCGGGGGTGAAGATGGTAGGAGGCAGCAGGTCGGCCTGGCCGCCGGCGGCCACAATGCCCTCCTCTACCAGCTTGGCCATAGCTTCCGTGTTACCGGTGCCGCTCCAATAAACTACTGCGATCTTGCTCATGTAGGATCATCCTTTCATAGTCTATATAAATAATAGAAATGTACCAATCAGGCCGCCACCGTCAGCTGCTTCAAGGTGGCCCCGCCGGCAAAGCGGCGGCGGTAGTCGCTGGTGCAGTCTTTGAATCGCCGGAACTGCCGGGCCGCCTCCCGGGGATCTCCGTAGCACTTCCAGCAGCCGCAGAGGGTGAAGTTCTTGCCCTTGTGGCGGATAAAGCCCTTCACGTCCGCCAGCGGATAGCCCAGAAACACACCGATCTCATGGGGAAACTCCCCCTCCAGGCACAGCCGGGCAGCCAGCTGCCGCAGACAGCCCCGACTGTCCTCCCATGGCTCATAGCCCATTTCCCGGAGAAAGTCGGCGTGCTCCGCCTGGCCCAGCAGGGCTTCCAGCTCCGCCTTCCGATAGAGGTAAACCAGATAGGCCCCTGTCTTCCGACAGCCCTTCAGCAGGGTGAGCACCAGCCCATGTCCCTCCAGCTCCTGCCGGCAGGCCTGAAACTGGTCCACAAAGTCAGCCTCATCCTCGGGCTGGATGCGGAACAGACTGGCAGGCTTCAGTCCCGTCAAGGTGGGGGAACCATGCTCGATCAAGGCGGCTTGCAGGGACATAGTTGGTGCTCCTTTCATTGTTAGCTATAACTAACCAACTCGCATTTTATATGGTTAGCTATCGCTAACCTCGTCATTAAAATAGCATACATCCCCTCCTCTGTCAACCCCTTTTTTGCCTATTGGGCCGCTTGACGGCGGCGGCCCGCCCTGCTACAATTTTCTACAGCAAGTTAAAGGAGCGAGTTGTTTGATGGTATCCCTTGCCCCCATGGAGGGGCTGACTACCGTGTACTACCGGCGGGCTCTGGCCCGCTGGTTTGGCGGGGTGGACCGGTATTTCACCCCCTTTCTCACCCCCACCCAGGACCACCGCTTTACCAAGCGGGAGCTGCGGGAGGTCCTGCCGGAGCAGAATGGGGACCTGCCCACCGTGCCTCAGCTGCTCACCCGCAGCGCCGACGACTTTCTCTGGGCGGCGGGAGAGCTGGCCGCCATGGGCTATCCGGAGGTCAACCTGAATCTGGGCTGTCCCTCGGGGACCGTGGTGGCCAAGGGGAAGGGCTCCGGCTTTCTGGCACACCCGGAGGAGCTGGATTCCTTTCTGGATAAGATTTTTTCCAATGCCCCCTGTGCCATCTCGGTAAAAACCCGGATCGGCCTGAAGGACCCGGCGGAGTTCCCCGCCCTGCTGGCCATGTTCCGCAAGTACCCCCTGGCGGAGCTCATCGTCCATCCCCGGGTGCGCACCGACATGTACAAAAACACCCCCAGATGGGACTGCTTCGGGGCCGCACTGGAGGGCTCCCCTTTCCCGGTGTGCTACAACGGAGACATCTACACCCCCGATGACGCCGCCCGGCTCCAGGCTACCTTTCCGGCGGCGGAGCGGCTCATGCTGGGCCGTGGTCTGGCAGGAGATCCCGCTCTGGCCCGTCGGCTCAAGGGCGGCCCTTCCGCCAATAAAGAGGAACTGGCCGGGTTTGTGGACCAGGTGTATGAGAGCTACGCCGAGGCCTTCGGTAGCCGCCGCAACGCCATGCTGCGGATGAAGGAGGTCTGGTTCTACCTGATCCGCCTGTTCCTGGACGGGGATAAGCTGTCCAAGGCCATTAAGAAGGCCCGGGACCCCCTGGACTATGAGAGTGCGGTGCGGTCGGTGTTTGCCGACCTGGAGCTCTCCCCCGTCCTCCGGCCGGACTGGTAAGGCCATGGCGTACTGGGTCTATATCCTGCGGTGCGCCGACGGCACCCTGTACACCGGCACCGCCGCCGACATTGACAAGCGGGCGGCGGTCCACAACCGCGGCAAGGGGGCCAAGTATACCCGCTCCCGCCTGCCGGTGGAGGTGGTCTACCGGGAGGCCTGCCCCGACAAGGGAGCAGCCCTGCGGCGGGAGTATGCCATCAAACAACTGAGCCGGCGGGACAAGCTGGCGCTCATTGCATCTTATGAAGGAAAGCTGGGATCTCATATGAAAAAATCGGCATTCATCGGCACCGGCAATATGGGCGGCGCCCTCATTCAGGCGGCCTGTCAGGCCATCGGAGCCGATCAGGTCATCATCACCAACCGCTCCACTGCCAAGGCCCAGGCCCTGGCAGATTCCTGCGGCTGCACCGTGGCAGCGGACAATATTGCCGCCGTCCAGGAGGCAAAGTACGTCTTCCTGTGCGTCAAGCCCCAGGTGATGGAGGGCGTGGTGAAGGAACTGGCCCCCGTGCTGCAGGGCAAGCCGGACACCGTGCTGGTCTCTATCGCCGCCGGTCTTCAGATTGCCACCCTGCGTCAGTGGCTGGGCCTGCCCAACCCCATCCTGCGGGTGATGCCCAACACCCCCGCCTCCATCGGCATGGGCATGCTGGCCCTCACCGGTGAGGCGGATACCAAAGAGGAGCACTATCAGGCGGTGGAGACCATCCTGTCCAAGGCGGGCCGGGTGGATCGGATCACCGAAAACCAGATGGACGCCTTCTCCGCCGTGGCAGGCTGCGGCCCCGCCTTTGTCTATCCCTTCATTGAAGCTCTGGCCGACGGCGGCGTAAAGGTGGGCCTGCCCCGCAAGCAGGCTATGGCCTATGCCGCTCAGATGGTGCTGGGCTCCGCTGCTCTGGTGCTGGAGAGCGGCAAGCATCCCGGCCAACTGAAGGACGAGGTATGTTCCCCCGGCGGCTCCACCATCGCCGGTGTGGCTGCCCTGGAGGCCCATGCCTTCCGCTCCGCCGCCATCGAGGCGGTAGAAGCTGCCTACCACCGGAACGTAGAGCTGGGCAAGGTTTGATTGGAGTAAAAAAGAAGGACATCCTTTCGGATGTCCTTCTTCTCTATCGGCCTTCCGGCCGACGGCGCTTTTGCGCCGTACGAGCGTTTTGCCTTCGGCAAAACCTCGGCGCAGGGGCAATTCATTTGCCCCGAGCATTTTAATTTCCCACGGTATCCATAAAAATAACCACACCTTTCGGTGTGGCTATTTTTATGGAGCAGGTAAAGGGAATCGAACCCTCATATTCAGCTTGGGAAGCTGACGTTCTGCCACTGAACTATACCTGCAATTCAATTGACTTTGGTATTATAGCATGCACTCCCAGGTTTGGCAAGGTCTTTTTTGTCGACCCCTTCAAAACCATTCGCCTTCTTCCCCAAAAATTCACGAAAAACCTTGCAATCGTTTTCAAAGCATGATATCATTTCTTAAACCACAAGTATAATTACTGAAAGGGTAATGGAAAGGTTGGAAGTACGATGAGCAAAAAACAGGCGCTGACTGAATTCCATCGGGGCTCCATCCTGGCCGCCGCCGAGCGGCTTTTCGCGGAGAAGGGCACCGAAAAGACCACCATGGACGACATCGCCCGGGAAGCGGAGTACAGCAAGGCTACGCTGTATGTCTACTTCCAGAGCAAGGAGGAGATCATCAACGCCATCCTCCTCAGCGGCATGGTGCTCCTGAAGAAGAAGCTGCACGAGGCCATTGAGAGTCACACCGACTGGTTCCAGGCCTACGACGCGGTATGCCAGGCCATTGTCCGCTTCTATGACGAAAATCCCACCGCCTATGATGCGGCTACCGGTGCCATTCCCCTGTCTCAGGGCGGCGAAACGGTTCAGAAGGGAATGGCGGACATTCTGCGGGTCAGCGATGAGATCGAGCAGGAGCTGGCCGATTTCCTGGTCCGCGGCGCGGCGGACGGCGCGGTCCGTTCCCAGCTGCCCCCTATGGAGACCGTGCTGCTCTTCTGGTCCGCTCTGTCCGGCATGGTCCACACCGCCGAGAAGCGGGAAGCCTACATCCAGCGCACCCTGGGCCTGACCCGGGAGGAGTACCTGCAGCACGGCGCCCGCCTGCTGCTTGCCTCTCTCACCAAGGCCAACATGTAAATAATGGCTCCAAAAACGCCGTCCCCTGCCTATGCAGGGGGCGGCGTTTTGCATGTTCCGTTAAAATCCGGTCAGCGGGGCGGAGCCGTCGTCCTCCCCCTTTTCAATGGCCAGCACCTTGGCGTCATAGCCGTAGTTGTCTTTGACCTGAATGTGGAAGGTCTCCCCCACCTTGCGGCCCAGCAGGGCCTTGCCCATAGGGGACTCCTTGCTGATCAGGCCGTGGAGGGCGTCCTGCCGCATGGTGGTGACGATCTGATAGGTCTCGGTATCCCCCTCGTCCTCCAGAAAGACGGTCACCTTATCATAGAGGCCCACACCGTCGGTCACCGGTTCGTCGGGCAGCACCTTGGCGGTGCGGATCATGTTCTCCAGATAACGGATTCGGCCCTCATTGCGGTTTTTCTCCTGCTTGGCGGCCTTATACTCAAAGTTCTCGCTCAGGTCGCCGAAGGCCCGGGCCTCCTTGACGGCCTCCAGCAGCTGGGGACGCAGCTGGATCCGGCGGTAGTCCAGCTCCTCCCGCATCATTTGGATGTCCTTTTTGGTCAGTTCATTGTGCACGTCAGTTTCCCTCTTTTCCAGCATGGGCGGCCTGGCCCTCCTGAATGGCCTGCCGCTCCCGCAGCAGCTCACCATGCAGGGCGGCGGAATCCCAGGTCCGGTTGGTGGGGGTCAGCACCGCCTTGAGGGCCACCGGCGGGATCTTATTGCGGCGGAAGCCCTGGAGGAACCGGTCCAGCAGCGGCCCGGTGCAGTTGACCAGCACCAGCATCTCATCGGAAAAAGGCTCCCCGGTCCAGGGCGTCTCGGGGACAGTCCCCTCCACCAGCTCGCCCAGCGGCAGGCCGTACTCCTCCGGCTTCACCAGCCGGGTACGCAGCCCCAGCGGCAGGCACATCCGCCGGATCTTCGCGCCCTTGGGGGTATCCAGATTATAAAGTAAAATCAGAGGCATATTCATGGTGTTCTTCCCCTTTCGTCTCTCCATTGTACCCACATCGGCCGCCGCCGTCAACCCGCATCTCCTGCCGCCATACATTGGAAGGAAGGGAGATGAGGCCTGTGTACACGCCGCCCTCCGGCGAAACCCTGCTAGCCGCCGCCGCCCTGGCCGGGGCACAGCTGGCCAAAAACCGCTCCGCCGAGGAGCTCGCCGTCTTATCCGCCTTTTTCTGCACCCTGGGAGACGGGCTTGCCCTCATCGCCGCCCGGCGGACTATGGATGAGGCATGTAAAGCTTCTGTAAATCCCATTGATAATGGGCCAGAAATCGCGTAAACTTAAAAGAAGAGTCTAAAGAGAGGTGCATCCGACCATGAAATGCGGAATCGTGGATGTTGGCTCCAACACCATCCGTCTGTCCCTCTACCAGTGGGAGGGCAGAACGTTCAAACTGTTAATGAATAAAAAAGAAATGGCCGGCCTGGCCGGTTATATCAAAAACGGAGTACTGTCCGACAGCGGCATCCTGGTGGCCTGCCGGGTGCTGGCCGGCTTCAAGGAGCTGCTGCACAACTTTGATATTGCCGATCTGTATGTGTTCGGCACCGCGTCCCTGCGCAACATCGTCAACACCGAGGAGGCCCTGGAGACCATCCAGGCAGTCACCGGCATTAAGGTAGAGGTACTCTCCGGCGCCGATGAGGCTGCCTTCTCCTTCCTGGGGGCCACGGTGGGCGGCGGCGCCCCGGGCACCGGCCTGCTGGCCGACGTGGGCGGCGGCGCCCCGGGCACCGGCCTGCTGGCCGACGTGGGCGGCGGCTCCACCGAGCTGGTGGCCTATCAGAACGGGGCCATCACCTCGGGCTGTTCCCTGCCCATGGGCTCCCTGTCCCTCTTCACCAAGTATGTCTCCGGCCTCTTCCCCACCCGGGAGGAGCGCAAGGCCATCCGGGCCGAGGTAAGCACCGAGCTGGAAAAGGCCCGCAACGCCGGTCTGCAGTGTGACCACCTCACCGGCGTGGGCGGCACCTTCCGGGCCGCCGCCAAGCTGTGCAACGACCTGTCCGGCGCCGACCCGGACAACAAGGTCATTCCGGCGGAAGAGATCCGCTCCCTTTATAAAGGGCTGAAAAAGGGGGACCAGGACACTCTGAAGCAGATCCTCCGCTCGGTGCCCGACCGGGTCCACACCATTCTGCCCGGTTTGGCCATTCTCAAATCCATTCTGGACGCCTATCAGGTATCCACCGTCACCGTCAGCACCTGCGGCGTGCGGGAGGGTTACCTGCTTCATCGCGTTATGGGGGTAACCAGTCATGATGCATAAAGAGATCGACACCCGCTACACCCAGGAGCGGGAACTGTCCTGGCTGCGCTTCAACGAGCGGGTGCTGGAGGAGGCCCGGGACGAGCACGTCCCCCTGTTTGAGCGGCTGAAGTTTGCCGCCATTTTCACCAGCAACCTGGACGAGTTCTTCATGATCCGGGTGGGGTCCATCTACGACATGACTCTGTCCAAGCAGACCCATGTTGATAGCAAGAGCGGCCTGACCCCCACCGAGCAGCTCCAGGCCATCTTCAAAGCGGTGCCCGCCCTCTACAAGCAGCGAGACAAGATCATCTCCCAGCTGGAAAAGCGCCTGCGCACCTGCAACATCTGCAACCTGACCCCGGCGGAGCTGGACGGCAAGGAGCGCAAGCAGACGGAGCGGTGGTTCAAGGACTATGTCCTGCCCATCCTGTCCCCTATCGTGGTGGACAGCCACCACCCCTTCCCTCACCTTCCCTCCAACAGTCTGACCATCGCCCTCACCCTGCGGCTGGGCGGCGAGCGCTGCTTCGGCCTAGTGCCCATCCCCAAGGCGCTGCCCCTCTACTACCAGCTGGAGGAGCAGGGTCTGCGCTACCTGCTCACCGAGCAGATCGTGCTCCACTACGCCGACCAGCTCTTTGAGACCTACCAGGTGGAGGAGAAGTGTGTCATCTCGGTGACCCGCAACGCCGACATCAGCCCCGAGGACGAGGATTACGACGTGGGCGAGGATTTTAGGGCCCACATGCAGAAGGTGCTGAAGAAGCGGGCCCGTCTGGCCCCCGTGCGCCTGGAGATCCAGGGAGAGGCCTCCGCCGAGCTCCAGCAGTTTTTGTGCCAGCGGCTCAATCTGACTGCCGATCAGGTATTCAAGTCCAAGAGCCCCCTCATCATGGGCTACGTCTACTCTCTGGAGGGCAAGCTGCCCAAGGAGAGCGCCGCCGCCCTGTGCTACCCGCCCTATACCCCCCAGTGGCCCGCCGGGCTGGTGAAGGGGGAAAAGCTCATTCCTCAGATTTTGCGGCGGGACACCCTGCTGTTCTATCCCTTCCACTCCATGGAGCCCTTCCTCCAGCTGGTGCGTGAGGCCGCCAACGACCCGGCGGTGCTCTCCATCAAGATCACCATCTACCGTCTGGCCTCCACCGCCAAGCTGGTGGAGTATCTGGCCGCCGCCGCGGAAAACGGCAAGGATGTGACGGTGCTCATGGAGCTGCGGGCCCGGTTCGACGAGCAGAACAACATCGCCTGGGCCCAGCGGCTAGAGGAGGCTGGCTGTACCATTCTCTATGGCTTTGAGCACTTCAAGGTCCACTCCAAGATCTGCCTCATCACCCGCCGGGAAAAGGGCCACATCCAGTACATCACCCAGATCGGCACCGGCAACTACAACGAAAAGACCGCCAAGCTGTACACCGACTTCTGCCTGATGACCGCCAGCCCGGCCATTGGCGGCGACGGAGCGGCCTTTTTCCAGAACATGGCCACCTCCAACCTCCACGGCGACTACCACCAGCTGCTGGTGGCACCCTACAGCCTGAAAAACCGTCTTCTGGAGCTGATGGACCGGGAGATCGAAAAGGCCCGTCAGGGCCAGCCCGCCCGCATTTTTGTCAAAGTCAACTCGGTCACCGACCGGGACCTCATCGACAAGCTGGCCGCGGCCAGCCAGGCCGGCGTGCCCGTCACCCTCAACGTGCGGGGTATCTGCTGCCTGCGTCCCGGCGTACCCGGCCTCACCGACCGCATCCGGGTCTTCTCCATCGTGGGCCGCTACCTGGAGCATCCCCGGATCTACGCCTTTGGCGTGGGCGAGGGCACCCGGCTCTACATCGGCTCCGCCGACCTGATGACCCGCAACACCGAGCGGCGGGTGGAGATCGCCTGCCCAGTGGTGGACCCGGACGTCCGCCGCCAGATCCGCTCCTATGTGGAGCTCTTCTGCTCCGACAACGTGAAGGCCCGCAACATGGGTCCCGACGGCGGTTACTCCCCCGTCTCCCGGGAGGATGGCGCCCCCGCCATCGACGCCCAGGCAGCTCTGATGGAGCGGGCTGTACAGGAGGCCCACGCCGCCGCCAGCGCCCCCGCCCCCCAGGAAAAGAAGGGCGGCTTCTTCCACCGTCTGTTCCGCAAACGCTCCTGAAACCATAAAAACGGCCGCCGTCCATCTGGACGGCGGCCGTTTCTGTCTATTTGCTCAGCGATAGCAGATCTCGTGGCGCTTGGGGCCGGTGGAGACGATGGTGATGGGGCACTCGATCTCCTTCTCCAGGAAGGCCACATAGTCCTTGGCCTGCTGGGGCAGGGCATTGAAGTCGGTGATGCCCCGGATGTCGCACTTCCAGCCCGGCAGGGTGGTGTAGACCGGCTTGGCCTGATCCAGCATGGCGGGCACCGGGAAGTCCCGGGTCACCTTACCGTCGATCTCGTAGCCGGTGCACACCTTGATCTCGTCCAGGTAGCCCAGGCAGTCAATGGCGGTAAGGGCCACCTGAGTGGTACCCTGCACCATGCAGCCATAGCGGGTAGCCACGGCGTCGAACCAGCCCACCCGGCGGGGACGACCGGTGGTGGCGCCGTACTCGCCGGCGTCGCCGCCACGGCGGCGCAGCTCCTCCGCCTCATCGCCGAAGAGCTCGCTGACAAAGGCGCCCGCGCCCACGGCGGAAGAATAGGCCTTGGTGACCGTCACCACATCCTTGATGGCCGTGGGAGGCACAGCGCCGCCCACCGTGCCGAAGCCGGCCAGGGTGTGGGAGGAGGTGGTCATGGGGCAGATACCCAGGTTGGGGTCCTTCATGGAGCCCAGCTGGCCCTCCAGCAGCACCTGCTTGCCCTCCTTCAGGGCCTGGTGCACAAAGGTCACCGCGTCGCCCACGTAGGGCTCCAGGATCTTCTTGTAGCCCATCAGCTCCTCAAACAGAGCGTCGGGGTCCAGGGCAGGCTTGTGGTACAGGTGCTCCAGCAGCACGTTCTTCAGGTCACAGATGTGCTTGATCTGGTTTCTCAGCCGGTCCTCATGCCACAGATCGGCCACTTGGATGCCGATTTTGGCGTATTTATCGGAATAGAAGGGGGCAATGCCGGACTTGGTGGAGCCGAAGGCGGCGCCGGCCAGGCGCTCCTCCTCACAGCTGTCCAGCAGCACATGATAGCTCATCAGCAGCTGGGTACGCTGGTCCACAATGATGTGGGGGGCGGGCACGCCGCCGTCCTCCAGATGCTTCAGCTCGGCGGCAAACTTGTTGACGTCCAGCGCCACACCGTTGCCGATGATGTTGGTGGTATGGGTGTAGAACACACCGGAAGGCAGCTGATGCAGGGCAAACTTACCATAATCACAGATAATGGTATGGCCTGCATTGGCGCCGCCCTGGAAGCGGATGACCACATCGGACTTTTCCGCCAGCAGATCGGTGATCTTACCCTTTCCCTCGTCGCCCCAGTTGGCGCCTACGATCGCTTTCACCATATTTGGTTCCTCCTGCCGCGGGGATTCGCACATTGGCCTTTTCCCGTCGGCAAACCATGGGGATGGCTTTCCCCAGGCGGTATTATATTACGCTTTACTCTGTGAAGCAAGGCAAAAAAAGAGAAAAAATGTCACAAATTCTCTCCCAACCCTTTCCAGACGGTCATGTATTGTTGGAAAAGTAAAAAAAGAGGTTTACTTCCACACTTCACTTTGATAAAATAAGAGAAACGGGCGGTGGCATCACTGCCCGACGGTTTCCGAAAGAGAATCATCAGGAGGTCAAACACTCTATGACGAAAAACGAAAAACGGGAACACAGCGACCTGCTCTATCAGGCCATCCTCACCCTGAAGGATCTGGACGAGTGCCGCAAGTTCTTTTCCGACCTGTGCACCGTGGCGGAGCTGCGGGCCATGGAGCAGCGTTTCGAGGTAGCCATGCTGCTGTCTGACGGCATGATCTACAACGACATCCTGGAGCGCACCGGCGCCTCCAGCGCCACCATCAGCCGGGTGAACCGCTCCCTGCAGTACGGCGCCGACGGCTATCAGGCCGTTCTCCCCCGGGTAAAGGAGAAGCAGAACAGCAATGGCGTATGAGTATCTGGCGGGCTGCTACGACCGGTTCACCGCCGACGTTCCCTACGCCGCCTGGGCGGACTATCTGGAGAAGCACTTTGCCCGCAGCAAGCTGCCCATCCACACCGTGCTGGACCTGGCCTGCGGTACCGGCTCCCTGACCTGTGAGCTGGCAGAGCGGGGGTATGAGATGATCGGCGCCGACCTGTCGGAGGAAATGCTGGCACAGGCCGCCGAGAAGGCCCGGAATGTCTCCGGTATCCCCCCCATCTTCCTCCACCAGGCCATGGAGGAGTTGGACCTGTACGGCACCATCGACGCCTGCGTCTGCTGCCTGGACAGCGTGAACTACGTGACCCGGCCCAAAAAGCTGGCCCGGGCCTTCCAGCGGGTCCACACCTTTCTGATGCCGGGAGGACTCTTCCTCTTCGACATCAACACTCCGGACAAGCTGCGGGGGCTGGACGGCCAGCTCTTCATGGATGAGGACGAGGACGCCTGCTGCATCTGGCGGGCGGAGTACTCCCCTCGCCGGCGGATCTGCACCTATGGCTTTGACCTCTTTTTCCAGATGGAAAACGGGCTGTGGGACCGCATGGAGGAGGTCCATGAGGAATACGCCTACGAGCCTGTGGAACTGGAGGATATGCTGCGGCAGGCCGGCTTCCGGCAGATCAAGCAATATGGCGAGCTGAAGATGCGCAGACCCGCTCCGGGGGAAGAGCGCATCTTTTTCGCCGCACGAAAGGAATTTTAATCGTATGTCAGATTCGATCATTCGCGTTCTGGCCAAGGACGCTCCTGTTAAGGCCTCCGCCATCTCGGCCCGGGCCATGGTGGAGCGGGCCAGACAGATCCACAAGACCCTGCCTGTGGCTACCGCCGCTCTGGGCCGCTCCCTGATGGCTGCCTCCATGATGGGCAACCAGCTGAAGGAGGAAAACGGCTCTGTCACCCTGCGCATCAAGGGCGACGGCCCTCTGGGCGGCATCACCGTGGTGTCCGACAGCAGCGGCAACGCCCGTGGCTATGTGGTCAACCCCATGGTGGACCTGCCCCTGAAGGGGCCCGCCAAGCTGGACGTGGGCTCCGCCGTGGGCAAGGACGGCTCCCTGACCGTCATCAAGGACCTGAATATGAAGGAGCCCTACGTAGGTACCATCCCCCTGGTGTCCGGCGAGATCGCCGAGGACATCACTTCCTATTTCGCCGAGAGCGAGCAGATCCCCTCTGCCTGCGCCCTGGGCGTGCTGGTGGATGTGGACCAGAGCGTGCTGTGTGCCGGCGGCTACCTGATCCAGCTGCTGCCCGGTGCCGACGACAGCGTCATCACCGCTATTGAAGAGGGTATTGCCAAGGTGGGCCCCGTAACCGAGGCCATGCGCAACGGCGAGAGCGCCCGCAGCCTGGTGGAGCGTGTCCTGTCCGCTTTCGATCTGGAGGTCCTCAGCGAGGAGCCCGTGGAGTACCGTTGCTACTGCAGCCGGGAGCGGGTGAGCCGCGCCCTCATCAGCATGGGCCGTGAAGAACTGGAGTCTCTCATCAAAGAACAAGGCAAAGCAGAGCTCACCTGCCAATTCTGCGACAAGGTTTACAACTTTACAGGCGAGGAATTGCAAGGGCTTCTGAACTCGATTTAATCTTTTTGAAAAAATCGAAAAAAGTTGTTGACAACTGGGGGTCGTTCTTGTATAATAACTTTTGTCGCTTGGCCCGACAGCCAAACGAAAGCGAATGACAAGAACGAGGGAGCATAGCTCAGCTGGGAGAGCGCATGCCTTACAAGCATGATGTCACAGGTTCGAGCCCTGTTGTTCCCACCACTTCCTTCCTGGGAGCTCCCGTACCCCCTACCGTCTGGCGCGGTAGTTCAGTTGGTTAGAACGCCGGCCTGTCACGCCGGAGGTCGAGGGTTCAAGTCCCTTCCGCGTCGCCATTTGCCTCTGTAGCTCAGTTGGTAGAGCAGGGGACTGAAAATCCCCGTGTCGCTGGTTCGATTCCGGCCGGAGGCACCACCGTTCCCGGTGGATACCACAAGGTATCCACCGGGGGCACCTCTAAAAATCAAGCATACTCCTCTCCCCTTCTGCATAAGATGGGAACGGATATGCAGGTGTAGCTCATCTGGTAGAGCGCCACCTTGCCAAGGTGGAGGTAGCGAGTTCGAGCCTCGTCACCTGCTCCAAAAAATGATAAAAGGAAGGTCCACCCTTCCTTTTATCCATATGGCGACATAGCCAAGTGGTAAGGCAGAGCTCTGCAAAAGCTCCACCCCCAGTTCGAATCTGGGTGTCGCCTCCAAAAAACCGACGATCGAAAGATCGTCGGTTTTCTTTTGTAGCCATTGTGTCGCAATGGTTTCAGGCACTTCAGGTTGTTAAATCAGGCCGAAAACTACATACTTCCTCTCTGTCCCATTCAAGCAACACTTTACTGTTTTTTCTGTTTTCTACTGTATGAATTGGTGCAGTAATTGGTGCAGTAAATCAAGGAAAATGGTGCAGTTGTATTCGGCCGGAAATAGTCATACCTAACGTCTATAAAAATAGCCCGCCTTTTTGGCAGACTTACAAGGATAGAGTTATTCTTTTATCTCTACTGGCGACTTCAAATCAAGGCGGTAGGACTTCCAGAGTGCTTCTAATATTAAATCTCGCATTGATTTGTCGTGTAATTGAGCATACTCTTTTAGTTCTGAATCCCTTCCTTTTGGAAGTCTAATTGACACAGTATCATATTTTTCTCTTGTGAACGCTGCGTCATATTTCTTCTTATCAAAGGCCATAATACGCCCCTCCAATACATGGTTATATATGGATTATAGTGTATTCTGGCCACAGCTTCAAGGCCTTATGTGTAAACAATCCAGCCTTCACTCCAACCGACCATAAGCTGGCCAGCCGGGCCTAGGGCAGATTGACCGGCTGCTTGTATGACATAGTGTTCGTCTAATAAACGGTTGATTATCGGATGGATCTGCGCTACAATATAAAAAAGTCGGGTTTGATGCTATCGCCCCCGGCCTTGTGGTTAGTCTAACTGGGCACCGATTCAATCCCAAGCGGCGGAATAGGATTCAAACACAACCAGCTAACCACCACATGGACGCCCCACAGGGCACCCATACGGAAGGGTTCCATCGTTCACCCCCTTCCTAGCTCCACCGCCTTACCAGCCTGATTGGGCAGACTGGTAGGGCGGTTTTGCTATATCAGGCGCAAAGAACCGACGATCGAAAGATCGTCGGTTTTCTTTTTCGCCCGCACCAAAAAATCTCGGCACAGACGCAACCCGTCCTCCCTCTCCTGTGATATGATTGGTGAAAGCAGCTTTCAATGAGTTGGGGGCCGGTTATGAGAGACGCGACCATACTGCAAAAACTGAAAAGGGGCGATCCCAAGGGGCTGGAGCTTCTGATGAAGTCCTACCTCCCCTATGTGTCGGTCATCGTGTGGAACATCCTGCAGGGCTCCATGGCCCCGGAGGACGCGGAGGAGGTGGTCTCCGACGTGTTTCTGGCCGCCTGGAACCAGGCAGACGACCTGGATGCCGGTCACATCAAAAGCTGGCTGGGCGCAGTGGCCCGGAACAAGGCCAAAAACAAGCTGCGCCGGCGGGGCCGCAGTCTGCCCCTGGAGGAGGACCTCCTGGATCTGCCCGACCTCAGCGATCCTACCACGGACCTGGAGCAGGCCGAGGAGCAGGAACTGGTCCGCCGGGCGGTGGACGCCCTGCCAGAGGAGGAACGGGAAATTTTTCTCCGCCACTACTACTACACCCAGCCCGTCAAAGAGATCGCTCTCACCATGGCCCTCAACGAATCCACCGTAAAATCTAAACTGAGACGGGGACGCATGAAATTGAAAGAAGCATTGATGAAAGGGGGCGCCATGGAATGAAGCGCAGCATCTCCGATCTGCTGGATCACTATATGGATGAGCGTGTGGACCTGCACGGCGGCACTCCCCTCTCCCCTGTCCGAATCAAGGAGCTGACTATGAAAAACATCGTTCAGAAAAACGGCAGGAACAGGGACCAGTCCCCTCGCCGTTTCAAGCGATCCTTCTCCCGCGGCCTGCTGGTGGCCGCCGTACTGCTCTCCCTCTGTTGTCTCACCGCGTTTGCGGTGGTGTTCACCCTGCGGGACGCCGCCCGGGCGGACATGGGGGTGTCCCAGGATGACCCTATCCAGGAATGGACGGAATATGATACCCCATTGCAAACCGGAACCCAGACAGAGCCCCAGGCAACCCTGGTCGCCACTATGTGCAGCGGCAGCCAGCTCTACGCCTATATTGCGGTCTCTCCCGTACCCGAAGAGGCCGCCACAGGCACTTCCCCGGAATGGGAGTGGGGCCCCCGGGGCGGCTTCGACGGATACACCGCACTCAATCTGGAACAGGCCAGCTATGACCCCAATACCCTGACCTCCCTGGTCAAGGTATCCATGACCCTGGAGGACCGGTCTCTGGAGCAGGTGGAAGTGAGCATGAATCTCTACCATAACTTCAAACCCATCGCCACCTATGGCCCGGTGACCGTCCCGGTGACCGAAAGCCAGGCCCTCACCTGTCCGGCGGATATTACGGTGGTCAACACCACCCGGCAGATGGAAGAAGCCTGGGGTCTGCGGCCCGACATGCCGGAGTTTTCCGAATACACCCAGGAGGGCACCATTTACCAGATTTCCATCTGCGCAGGCTATATCCAGCTGGAGATGACTACTCCCACTCTGGAGGAGTGGACCGCCGTTTCCGGGGCGGAGGTACTGCTGGAGTTGGAGCAGCAGTCCGACACACCGGTGCCTCCCCAGCTGGAGGGCTACCTGGTCCGAAAGATGTTCGGCGGCAGCTGGTCAGTCAGTGTAGAGCAGACGCTGGAAGACGCCCGGCTGAACTACCGGAACGGCACCTCAGAGCTCATCAGCCAGATCCCCAGCCCCTATGCCGGGACCTGGCTCTCCGCCGAGGAGCCCTATCCGGACGCCAACGAGGATGGAATTCGCCTCTACCGCTTTACGCCTACCCAAGCCTTTGACCTGAGCCAGGTGGAATCCATCACCATAGCCGGCAAGACCTACGTCTTCCCTCAGCTGGAAGACCTGTCATCCTAAAAAACCGCCCGGGGGGCCTGCCGCAATGGCAGGCCCCCCGGGCCTTATCGGTTCTCCCCAACCGAAGCAGAAATCAGATTCCTGCGTCACGGACACAGACCTGGAGCGCTTTCCAGGGGCTTCCCTTCCAATAGGTCCGCATGACGTTTACCGACATGCCCTTCCCCATCAGCTCATAGCCGTTGTGCTTCCGATCCATTACCATCATGTTGTTCTTCTTCATGGAAATCGCTCCTTTCTGTCGTAACGCTCTTGCCTTCCTTCTGGCTATAGTATACAATAGAGTCCACTATGATGCAAACGAATCTTTTTCATATAATATATGACTAAAAGGAATGTTATCTATGAGCCTCATCAAGTATCAGATCCTGCTGAAAACCGTGGAGCTGGGGGGCATCACCAAGGCGGCAGAGGCCCTGGGCTACACCCAGTCGGCAGCCAGCCGGATGATCGCCGCCCTGGAGCAGGAGTGGGACATGGAGCTGCTGGTCCGGGGCCGAGGCGGCATCCGCCTCAGCCCGGCGGGGGAAACCCTCCTCCCCTATCTGCGGTCGGTCTGCACCGCCCACAAGGAGCTGGAGGAGCAGGTGGCCGACCTCCATGGCCTGACCCGGGGCACTCTGCGGGTGGGCACCTTCACCAGTGTATCCATCCACTGGCTCCCCGCCATTATGAAGGAGTTTCTTCAGCGCTACCCCGGCATCCACTTTGAGCTGGTGAGCAGCTGGGAGTTTGCCGAAATCGAGGACATGGTGCGCCAGGGCGCGGTGGACTGCGGCTTCCTGGGTCTCCCTGCCGGAGAGGGGCTGGACACCATCGCCCTGCGGCAGGACCGGCTGATGGCGGTGCTCCCTCCCGACCATCCCCTGGCACACGCCCCCTGCTACCCCATGGAACGCTTCACCCAGGACCCCTACATCCGCATCAACGAGGAGCGGGACGTGGAGATCGACCATATTTTTCAGGAGGAGGGGCTCCACCCCAACCTCCAATACACGGTCAACGACGACTTCGCTATCCTGTCCATGGTGGAGCAGGGGCTGGGGGTAAGCATCATGCCCGAGCTGGTGCTCCAGAGCTCCGGCCGGTCCTTTGCCGCCATCCCCCTGGAGCACCCCCGCAGCCGTCAGATCGGCGTGGCGGTGCGCAGCGGCAAGCCCCTCTCCCCTCTCACCGCCCGGTTCCTGGAGACCATCCAGTGGTGGAACGCCTGCCAATAAATGACACAATTCTTGAAAAATGTTTTACATCCATATAAAACTATAGTATAATTGGAATGCTGCAAAGAAGCAGTGAATTGAAATATCTAGGAGTGTTGTTCTATGAGCCGGATGGTCGGCACCGTATCCATGGGTATCCGCGCCCCCATTATCCGCAGCGGAGATGACCTGGCCGAAATCGTCACCGGGTCTGTCCTGGAGGCGGTCAAAGACGGCGCGTTCTCCGTACGTGACCGTGACGTGGTCGCTATGACCGAAGCCATCGTGGCCCGCGCCCAGGGTAACTATGCCTCGGTGGACGATATTGCCGCTGATGTGAAGGCCAAGCTGGGCGGAGAGACCATTGGCGTCATCTTCCCCATTCTCAGCCGCAACCGCTTTGCTATCTGCCTGCGCGGCATCGCCAAGGGCGCCAAGAAGATCGTTCTGATGCTGTCCTACCCCTCTGACGAGGTGGGCAACCACCTGATCGACGAGGACGTGATGGACGAGAAGGGCGTCGACCCCTATAAGGACGTGCTCTCCCTGGAGCGCTACCGGGAGCTGTTCGGCTACACCACCCACCCCTTCACCGGCGTGGACTATGTGGACTACTATTCCAACCTGATCCGGGAGTCCGGCGCCGAGGTGGAGGTCATCTTCGCCAACGATCCCCGGGCCATCCTGTCCTACACCAAGAATGTGCTGGCCTGCGACATCCACACCCGCGCCCGCACCAAGCGTCGCCTGGTGGCTGCCGGCGCCGAGAAGGTGTTCTGCCTGGACGAGATCATGACCGCTCCTGTGAACGGCAGCGGCTACAACGAGAAGTACGGCCTGCTGGGCTCCAACAAGTCCACCGAGGACAAGGTGAAGCTCTTCCCCCGCCCCTGCCAGGACCTGGTGGAGGACGTGCAGGCCCGCCTGCTGAAGGCCACCGGCAAGCACGTGGAGGTCATGGTCTACGGCGACGGCGCCTTCAAGGACCCCGTGGGCAAGATCTGGGAGCTGGCCGACCCGGTGGTCTCCCCCGCCTACACCGCCGGCCTGGAGGGCACCCCCAACGAGCTGAAGCTGAAGTATCTGGCCGACAACGACTTTGCCGCTCTGTCCGGCGAGGCTCTGCGTGAGGCCATCAAGGGCGAGATCAAGAAGAAGGACGGCTCCCTGGTGGGCAAGATGGCCGCTCAGGGCACCACCCCCCGCCGCCTCACCGATCTGATCGGCTCTCTGTGCGATCTGACCTCCGGCTCCGGCGACAAGGGTACCCCCATCGTCTACATCCAGGGCTACTTCGACAACTACACCACGGAATAAGCAATAAAAAACAGAGGCCGGTCCCCTGAGGGGACCGGCCTCTGTTTTATAATCCTTTGCTCATGAGAACGGCAGCCTGACTGTTCCCATCCGTCCGGTAGGCGTCGGGCAGCAGACCGCAGCGAGCAAAACCGCAGCCCTCATAGAGGGCGATGGCCCGCTCGTTATCCTCCATGACCTGCAGCTCCATCCGCACATAGCCCATGCGGTGTGCCTCCCGGCACAGCTGCTCCACCAGCGTCCGGCCCAGGCCCAGACCCCACCAGCGGCGGCGGATGGTAACGCCCATCTCCGCTCGGTGGCGGCACTTGCGGTTGGTGGCCGCCGGACCCAATCCACCCAGGCCGATGAGCCGCTCGCCCACAAAGCACCCCAGCATCAGGCGGTCGGTGCTGGCCAACTGCCGTTTGAGAAAGGCCTGCTCCTCCCGCAGGGTGCCGGTCAGTTCCTCCGGCAGAAAGGCGGTAAAGGGGCTTTCCGCCGCTACCCGGCGCAGATGGCGGAGCACCGCCTCCCCGTCCTCAGCCCGGGGACTGCGCAGCAGGCAGCGGGTGCCATCCCGCAGCACCGCTTCCCTTTCTTCCCCTCTCATACTACGCCTCCCAGCCCCGCCAGGCGGCCAGCCGCTTCCAGATCAGCCAGGCCAGCCAGCCGCAGAAGAGGCCCACCGCCATGCCGGCCAGTACATCCGTGGGGAAATGGACCCCTACATAAAGCCGGGAGAAGCCCATCAGGGCAGCCATGACTA
This sequence comes from Flavonifractor sp. AGMB03687, assembly GCF_017811815.1. Lineage (GTDB taxonomy): Bacteria > Bacillota > Clostridia > Oscillospirales > Oscillospiraceae > Flavonifractor. The sequence continues at coordinate 152,764 of NZ_JADKZI010000002.1, read as the reverse complement.
CCGCCACGATCTTCATCCAGCGGCGGGGCAGGGTGCGGCACCAGGCGGAGGCCGCCGCAAAGGCGGCGCAGGTGTGTCCCGAGGGGAAGGAGTTGGGGTCGTGCTCCGCCACCAGGGCCGTCAATCCCTCCACCACCAGCCAGGGCCGGGTGCGGCCCACCAGGTGCTTGAGCACCACATTGGTGCACAGCAGACCCAGCAACATGGCGATCAGGCTGACAAAACCCGCCTTCCAGGTCTTGGGGAAGCACAGCATCAGCAGGGAAAGGGCAATCCACAGCAGGCCGGCATTGCCCAGCTGGGTATAGACTTGAAAAAAGGGGTCCAGGATCCCGTTGCGCACCACATCCTGGAGCCACAGCAGGAATCCGCCGTCCAGATTTAACAGCCATTGAGGCATGATCAATTCCTCCGATTGGAAAAAGGACGGCGGTACGAGACCGCCGCCCTCCTGTTTGATTACTGTTATGTCCGATTACTGAGCATCGCTCCAGGTGCAGTTGGTCACCACACCGGTCAGCTCAAACCGGTCGGTCTTGACGATGTGGTTCTTGCCCACACGCACCTCCTGGGTGCCGATCTCGGTGGTGATGGCGTTGGACACGTTGCACTCCACCGTGAAGGTCAGGTCCAGCAGGTCCTTGGCAGCAGGCAGCTCCACAGTGCCGTCGGTGGTGTCCACGCTGACGGTGTCCTCATGGGGCACGGCAGTGACGGAGGTCACCTGGCCGTCCAGCAGCTCGCCGGAGGCCATCAGGGTGGCGTCTCCCGCATCCACGAAGGCCTTGACGCTCTCATAAACTTCCGGCTGCACATTCTCCACCAGCACGGTATACTCCACATGGGTACCGGTGCTGCCGCCGCCGATAGCGCTGCCGCCGCCGGGCTTAAGGAACTTCACGCCCAGCACCGCCGCCGCAATGACGATCACCAGGATCACCAGCAGGTCCACGATGTTGATTTTACCAAACAGTCTTCCCTTTTCGTCTATCATCTTTTTGTAGCCTCCGAGGTTGTAAATTCATGTCGCGCTTGGTACAATGGTACCGGGTTATTGTATCATAGATCCCCACAAAGACACAAGTACTTTCTTTGGAGGTTTTGCTTTCATGAAGGTCATGCACCTCATTTCCGGCGGTGACAGCGGCGGAGCCAAGACCCATGTCCACATGCTGCTTCAGAACTTATCCCGCACCATCGATGTGACGATGGTGTGCTTTATGGAAGGCCCCTTCTCTCAGGAGGCCCGGGAACTGGGTATCCACACGGTGGTACTGCCCGGACACAACCTGCTGAAGGTCCGCAATCAGCTGAAAAAGATGATCATAGAGGGCGGTTACCAGATCATTCACTGCCACGGCGCCCGGGGCAACCTGATGGGTTCCCTGCTGCGGAAGGCCACCGGCCTGCCCGTGGTCACCACCGTCCACTCCGACTACCGGCTGGACTATCTGGGCCGCCCCTTCTCCCGCATCACCTACGGCACCATCAACACCATCGCCCTGCACAGGCTGGACTACCGTATCGGCGTGTCCGACGCCATGACCGACCTGCTCATCTCCCGGGGCTTTGATCCGGACAAGCTGTTTACCATCTACAACGGCATTGACTTTACCCCCCGCACCCCCGCCCTGGACCGGGAGGCCTACTGGAAGAGCGTTGGGCTGAAGGCGGATGAGAACTCGGTAGTGGTGGGCATCGCCGCCCGTCTCAACCCGGTAAAGGACATCGCCACCCTGGTGCGGGGCTTTGCCCTGGCCCACCAGGAGTGCCCCAATCTGCGGCTGCTCATTGCCGGTGACGGCGAGCAGATGGGCATGCTGAAGGACCTGGTGAAGCAGCTGGGCGTCACCGAGCAGGTGTGCTTCGCCGGCTGGATCTCCGACACCGACAGCTTCTACAACGCCATCGACATCAACACCCTCACCTCCCTGTCCGAGACCTTCCCCTACTCCCTCACCGAGGGCGCCCGGGCCGCGCTGCCCACGGTGGCCAGCCGGGTGGGCGGCGTACCCTACCTGATCGACCACGGCATCCACGGCTTCCTCTTTGAGGCCGGAGACGCCGAGGGGCTCTCCCGCCACCTGATCACCCTGGCCAAGGACGCCGAACTGCGCCAGCACATGGGCCAGCGGCTCTATCAGCGGGCCAAGGAGGACTATTCCCTGGAGAGCACCCTCCAGCGGCAGCTCACCATCTATGAGACCATCCTCCGTCGCCAGAGCAGACAGGTCGGCCCCCGGGACGGCGCCCTGGTATGCGGCGCCTATGGCCGCGGCAACGCCGGTGACGACGCCATTCTGGAGGCCATCGTGGCTGAGCTGCGGCAGATCGATCCCGACCTGCCCATCTGGGTCCTGTCCCGCAGCCCGTCGGACACCCGCCGCACCTATCGGGTCAACTCCATCTACACCTTCGCCTTCCCCAAGTTCCTGTGGCGGATGCGCAAGACCAAGCTGTATATCAACGGCGGCGGCTCCCTGATGCAGGACGTGACCAGCCACCGCTCCCTGTGGTTCTATCTGTTCACCATCTCCTGGGCCAAGCGCCTGGGCAACAAGGTGATGATGTACGGCTGCGGCATCGGGCCCATCCACTCCCCCGCCAACCGCCGCCGGGCCTCCAAGGTGCTGCAGAAGAGTGTGGACGCCATCACTCTGCGGGACACCCACTCCAAGGCCGAGCTGGACGATATGGGGGTGACCAATCCCGAGATCATCCTCTCCGCCGACCCCACGGTCATCCTGCCCGCCGCCCCCGCTCCGGTGGTGGACGGCATTCTGGAGAGCCAGGGCATCGATCCCAACGGCAAGTATATCGGCTTCTCCCTGCGGCCCTGGCCCGGCTTTGAGGCCAAGGCCCCCATCTTCGCCGCTGCCGCCGACTACGCCTATGAGAAATACGGTCTGACCCCCGTGTTCCTCCCCATCGAGCGTCGGCTGGACGTGGACGCCGCCAGACTGGCCGCCAAGCACATGAAGGCTCCCCACCACATCCTGACCTACACCGGCAGTTCCGACCACACCATCGGCCTGTTTGCCCGGATGCAGGCGGTGCTCTCCATGCGCCTCCACGCCCTGGTGTTCTCCGCCGGGCAGGGGGTCCCCCTGGTGGGCGTGGTGTATGACCAGAAGATCAGCTCCTTCCTCTCCTATATCGGCCAGGACCTCTACACCGACCTAGATCAGGTCACGACAGAGATCCTGTGCGGCTATATCGACGCCGTTTACGCCCGCATCGGCGACTCCGCCTTCCTGTCCGGCGGCGTGGAGCGCCTGCGCCAGGTGGAGGAGCGCAATCAGGAGACTGCGCGCCGCCTTTTGAAGGAGTAATCCCATTGAAACAGATCCTATGTCTCTCCTCCCAGCCCTGGAGCACCATTCCCACCCGCACCCAGCAGCTGATGACCCGGCTGAAGGACGCCAAGATTTTGTTCGTGGAGCCCCCCTCCCGGGACTACCGCAAGCCGGGCCGCAAGGTCCGGCCCGGCCTGACGGTCCACGCCCTGCCTCCCGTTCCGGAAGCGGCAGAGGACCAGCGGCTGCTCCGTCTGATCCGCGATCGGCGGCAGGCCCGCCACATTCTCAAGCTGATGGACATCTATCGCTTCCGGGAACCACTGCTGTGGTGCACTTCGCCGGAGCAAGTCCATCTGCTGGACGCCATTCCCCACCAGGGCCTCGTATATGACTGCAGTCAGGACTGGATGGACACGCCCCCCGAGTGGGAGAGCGATCTGGCCCTGGCCGCCGACGTGGTATTTGCCGCCTCGGAAGGGCTGGCGGATCACCTCTCCCCCTGCAGCGACAACATCGCCCTTCTCCCCAACGGCGTCAGCTATCCCATGTTCTCCCGCACCAGCACCGAGTGTCCTCCCCCTCTGGCCGACCTGACCGGCCCGGTGCTGGGCTATGTGGGCACCATCTGGGAGGATACAGACCTGGCCCCCGTCATCCAGGCCGCCCGTGCCCTGCCCCGGTGTACCTTCGTCTTTGTGGGGCGGCGGGACCGGTACAATCCGCAGCTGCGTACCCTGGAGGCCCTGCCCAACGTGCGCCTGCTGAGCCGCCAGCTGCCGGTGGACATTCCCGACTATCTGGCCCGGTTTGACGTGTGTCTCCACCTGCTGCGCCGCTCCGACTACGGCGCCGATGTGGTGCCCTGCCGGATCTATGAGTATCTCGCCTCCGGCAAACCCATTGTGGCCATGTTCTTCCCCGACCACGTGGAGCACTTCCCCGACGTGATCTACGCCGCCCACAGCCCCGGCGAATTTGTGCGGCTGTGTATCCGTGCCCTGGAGGAGCCGGCAGGCCGGCCTGCCGCCCGCCGTCGGGAGCACGGAGCGGCCGCCGCCTGGTCCAACCGAGCCAAGCAGGTGGTCCAGATCCTCTCTGCCAACGGACTTTACTGACCCACAATGCGGGCGGTCCCACAGACCGCCCGCATTTCCTGCCATTGCTGATAAGGAGGCTTATTATGTTCCCCTATTCCACCGTGATTTTTGACCTGGACGGTACCCTGCTGGACACCCTTCAGGATCTCTGCGACAGTGCCAATTACGCCCTGTCCCTCCATCAGATGCCTACCCGCTCCCTGGATGAGATCCGCCGCTTCGTGGGCAACGGCGTGGGGCTGCTCATCCACCGGGCGGTGCCCGCCGGCACCCCCGAGGAGGTGGAGGCCCAGTGCCTGGCCGATTTCCGGGCCCACTACCTGCTGAACATGGAGAACCGCACCGCCCCCTACGCCGGGGTGCTGGAGCTGCTGGACGGCCTGAATCAGGCGGGCATCCGGCTGGCAGTGGTATCCAACAAGTTTGACGGCGCGGTGAAGGGTCTGTGCCAGGACTACTTCGGCGACCGGGTAAAGGTGGCCATCGGTGAGTCCCAGGGTGTAGCCCGCAAGCCCGCCCCCGACACCGTGTTCCGGGCCCTGAAGGAGCTGGGGGCCGACGCCCAGGGGGCGGTCTATGTGGGCGATTCCGAGGTGGACATCGAGACCGCTCGCAATGCCGGCCTGCCCTGCCTGTCAGTGAGCTGGGGCTTCCGGGACGCCGATTTTCTTCTCCAGCGGGGCGCCCAGCGCATCGTCCCCTCTCCCGCCGACCTGCTGGCCCTCCTGACCGGTGCAGCAAACTGACGAATCCAGCCGCCCTTCTCAGGGGCATTTGTGAGCACAATAGAAAATTTGCAAAAAAAGAAGGGTTTTTCCCATCCGGCGGCGTATATAGGGTAAAGGCTGAAATTTGCTGAGAGGCTGGTGAGCGCCCATGGTACTGCGTGAACAGACCGAGGCCGCTGAGGCGGCTCTGCTCTCCCCCTATGCCTGCCTGTCCGCCCACTCCCGGGGCCGTCAGGTTCCCCTGGAGCCCTGCCCCACCCGGACCTGCTTTCAGCGGGACATCGACCGGATCGTCCACTCCAAGGCCTTCCGGCGGCTCAAGCACAAGACCCAGGTCTTTCTGGAGCCGGAGGGGGACCACTACCGCACCCGGATGACCCACACCATTGAGGTCAGCCGCATCGCCCGCACCATTGCCCGTGGCCTGCGCCTCAATGAGGATCTTGCCGAGGCGGCCGCCTATGGCCACGACCTGGGCCACACCCCCTTCGGCCACGCCGGAGAGCGGGTGCTCAACGAGATCATGCCCGGCGGCTTTGCCCATAACGAGCAGTCCCTGCGGGTGGTGGACCGACTGGAGCGGGACGGCGAGGGCCTCAACCTGACCTATGAGGTCCGCCGGGGTATTCTCTGCCACACCGGCCCCGATCAGGCCGAAACTTTGGAGGGACGCCTGCTGCGGCTGGCCGACAAGATCGCCTACATCAACCACGACATTGACGACGCCATGCGGGGCAAGATCATCTACCCCATGGACCTGCCCCTCTCGGTCTCCCAAGTGCTGGGCTTCACCCACTCGGAGCGGATCAACACCCTGACGGTGGACATCATCACCCAGTCCGCCGGGAAGAATGACATCGTCCAGTCCCCCGCCTGCCGGGACGCCATGCACGAACTGCGGGAGTTCATGTTCGAGTACGTCTACCGCAGCCCGGTGGCCAAGAGCGAGGAGGGCAAGGCCCAGGACATGATCCGCCGCCTGTTTGAGTTCTATGTGAAGGACCCGGACAAGCTGCCCCCCGAGTACCAGGATATCCGGGTGGAGGAGGGCGTGGAGCGCGCCGTCTGCGACTACATCTCCGGCATGACCGACAAATATGCCGTGGATCAGTTCAGCGACGCTTTCATCCCCAAGTCCTGGAGCGTAAAGTAAACCCACTTTATTCACCTTGAAATACAAGGATTTTAAGCAAGGTCCCGTTTTCGTTTCCCTCATACCGAGAAGCAAATTCGTAAGGCAGTATAGCTTTACAGTTATCCTTGTATGAAAATGGCATTGATTGGAAAACATAGTCGGAAGGAGGACCTCAGTGGCTATACCAGAACAATTCATCGACGATCTGGTGTCCCGCAGCGACATTGCCGACGTGGTCTCCTCCTATGTCTCCCTCAATAAAAAGGGAAACAATCTGTGGGGGCTGTGCCCCTTCCACAACGAAAAGACCCCCTCCTTCTCCGTCTCCCCCGACAAGCAGATCTACCACTGCTTCGGCTGCGGCAAGGGGGGCGGCGTGATCTCCTTTATTATGGAGATCGAGAACCTGCCCTTTGTGGACGCGGTGAAGCTGCTGGCCAAGCGGGCAGGTCTGGAGGTACCAGAGAGCGGCGAGAACGAGGCCTACCGCAAAAAGCGGACCCGGCTGCTGGAGCTGTCCAGGGACGCCGCCCGGTTTTACCACGACTACCTCACCAGTCCAGGCGGCCAGCGGGTGCGGGACTACATCGCTCAGCGGCAGATCTCTCCCCGTACCGCCACCCGGTTCGGCCTGGGGGCCGCTCCCGACCAGTGGGACGCCCTCACCAAGGCTATGACCGCCAAGGGTTACACCAAGATGGACCTGATCGACGCCGGTCTGGCGGTGGCGGGCAAAAACGGAGGCATCTACGACAAGTTCCGCTCCCGGCTGATGCTCCCTGTCATTGACGTGCGGGGCGAGGTGGTGGGCTTCACCAGCCGTCTACTGCCCGGTGAGGAGGGCGCCAAGTACCTGAACACTCCGGAGACGGTGCTGTTCAAGAAGGGGCGGCTGATCTACGCCCTGAACTTTGCCAAGAACACCAAGCGGCCCAATCTGGTGCTGGTAGAGGGCAACATCGACGTGATCACCCTGCACCAGGCGGGCTTTGACAATGTGGTGGCCACCATGGGCACCGCCCTCACTGAGGAACACGCCCGTATTCTGGCCCGGTACACCAAGGAGCTGGTGCTGTGCTACGATAATGACGCCGCCGGCAAGCAGTCCACCGACCGGGTGCTCAACATCCTGAAAAACGCCAATCTCACCGTCCGGGTGCTCCAGCTGCCCAACGCATTCGATGCCGAGGGCAAGCCCATCAAGCAGGACCCGGATGATTTCGTCAAACGGTTCGGCCCCGCCGCCTTTGAGAAGTGCCTCAACGGCAGCGCCGGTCAGAACGACTACCGGCTGGACAGCCTGCAATCCAAGCACGACCTGTCCACCGAGGAGGGGCGGCTGGCCTATCTGAAGGACGCGGTGGCCACGGTGGCCGCCCTGCAAAGTCCCATTGAGCGGGAGATTTATGGCAACAAGGCCGCCGCCGCCGGGGGCATCTCCGCCGCCGCCATGGCGCAGGAGGTGGCCCGCTACCGGAAGGACAAGGCCTGGCGGGCCAAGAAGCTCCAGGCCAAGAAGGACCTGACCCCCGCCGCCCAGCTCCAGCCCAAGGCCAGGGAGCTGCGCTACGAAAACATCCGCTCCGCCCGGGCGGAGGAGGGCGTCATCCGGCTGCTGCTGCTGGACCCCGATCTATTGGATCAGACCGCGTCCCTGGGGCCCGACCAGTTCTCCTCTCCCCTGCTGGCCAAGCTCTACGTGCTGCTCAAGCAGCGGCACAGCCAGGGGCTGAGTTTACAGCTGGGCGCGCTGTCCGGCGTACTGACGCCGGAGGAGATGAGCCACATCTCCGGCATTCTGGAGCAGCCGGAATCCCGTTCCAACAGCAGCCAGGCGCTGCGTGACTACATAGAGATCATCGAGACAGAAGCCGCCAAGCGCGGTGGTTCCGATCTGGACCCGCTGCTGGCGGCCCGAGACAAATTCAGAGAGAAAAAATCATATGGAGGACAACCGCATGAGTGAAAAGAAGACCACCGGTAAAAAGGAACTCACCCTGACCCTGGAGGATCAGGCCAAGCTGGCCCGCGACAACGCCAAGAAGATGGAGCAGGGCAAGATCGAGGTCATGAAGGTGGTAGAGGGCGTCCAGGGCGCCGAGAAGCTGGCCGAGCTCATTGAGCGCGGCAAGAAGAACGGCAAGCTCTCCTCCAGCGAGCTGATGGACGTGCTGGAGAACATGGATCTGGAAAGCGAGCAGATGGACAAGATCTACGATACCCTGGAGAACCTGGGTATCGACACTGTAGGCGACGACTATCTGCCTGAACTGGCCGACGATATCATGCCTCCCCTGGAGGAGCTCAACGAGATTGAGGATCTGCCCGAAGAGGAGATCGTGGACCCCAACACCCTGGTGGATTCCTTCGGCATCGACGACCCCGTGCGGATGTACCTGAAGGAGATCGGCAAGGTCAACCTGCTCACCCCCGACGAGGAGGTGCAGCTGGCCCAGGACATGGGCGCCGGTGATGCCGCCAAGGAGCAGCTGGATGAGATGGAGCGGGCCAAGGAGGCCGGCGAAGAGGTCATGCTGTCCGAGGATGACATCAAGGAGCTGCGCCGCCTGGTGAAGCGGGGCGAGGCCGCCAAGCAGCGTCTGGCCGAGGCCAACCTCCGTCTGGTGGTGTCCATCGCCAAGCGCTATGTGGGCCGCGGCATGCTGTTCCTGGACCTGATTCAGGAGGGCAACCTGGGCCTCATCAAGGCCGTGGAGAAGTTCGACTACACCAAGGGCTACAAGTTCTCCACCTACGCCACCTGGTGGATCCGGCAGGCCATCACCCGCGCCATCGCCGACCAGGCCCGTACCATCCGTATCCCCGTCCATATGGTGGAGACTATCAACAAGGTCATCCGCGTCTCCCGTCAGCTGCTCCAGGAGCTGGGCCACGATCCCACCCCCGAGGAGATCTCTGAGGAGATGAATATGCCGGTGGATAAGGTCCGCGAAATCCTGAAGATCGCCCAGGAGCCCGTCAGCCTGGAGACCCCCATCGGTGAGGAGGAGGACTCCCACCTGGGCGACTTTATCCCCGACGAGGACGCCTCCGAGCCCTCTGAGGCCGCTTCCTTTACCCTTCTGAAGGAGCAGCTGGTGTCCGTGCTGGGCACCCTCACCGAGCGTGAGGAGAAGGTGCTCAAGCTGCGCTTCGGCATCGAGGACGGCCGCACCCGCACCCTGGAAGAGGTGGGCAAGGAGTTCAAGGTCACCCGCGAGCGTATCCGCCAGATCGAGGCCAAGGCTCTGCGCAAACTGCGTCATCCTTCTCGCTCCAAGAAGCTGAAGGACTTCCTCAACTAAATAGTAAAACCGGGCGTACCGCAATGACTGCGATACGCCCGGTCTTTTTAATTCATGGACTCCGGCAGCACCTTCAGGTGGAACCGCCGACGGTCGGCTTCCAGGACTCCCTCCCGCTGCAGCTGTCCGATGGTACGGGACAGGGCGCTGCGGTCCACACACAGATAGTCCGCCAGCGCCTGCCGGTCGAAGGGAATCACCACTGTGGCCCGCCCGGCCCGGGCGGTCTCCTCCTCCAGATAGGACAGCAGCCGCTCCCGGATGGTCCGGCCGGACAAATGGTTCAGCTTTCGATTTAAAAAGAGATTCTTTTCCGCCAGCACCGACATCAAGTTCTGAATCAGCTTGCCGTGGGCGGGACAGGCGGCGGCACAGGGCAGGGACAAACGCCGGCAGTCCAGCAGCAAAACCACCGTATCCGCCGAGGCAGTCACCGTCACCGGCAGGCTCTCCGCCCCGGCGCAGGCATAGGACTCGGCAAAGAGCCGTCCCGGCCCCATCTCGCCCATGACGATCCGCTGTCCGTCCGGTCGGATGCGGCTCACCTGCACCTTCCCTGCCAGCACCACCCCCAGATGGGTTGCCGGGTCTCCCGCGCGCAGCACCGCAGTACCCTTGGGATAGCGGCGCACCGCGCCTCCCATACAGTCCAGCAGCCTCAGCAGCTCTTCATCCTCCATACCGCGAAAGAGCGCCGCCCGCCGCAGCGCCCCCAGATAGTCCCGCATACGCACCTCCGGCCTGTCATTTTTCCGAATCATCCTTGCCGCTATCCTATCAGATATTCTTCGGAAAGACAAGCGCCTCTTGCAATACCTGGCCGAAACTGGTAAGATGAAAGCACCTTATAAGAAATGGTGGGTAACGTCATGACTGCTTACTTTTCACTGGGCATCCTCTTTCTGATCCTGGGCCTGGTCTTTCTGCTGGTCCCCTTCGAGAAGCTGAAGACCGTCTTCCGGCGTATGCGTTCCAGCATCACCACCAAGGTGGGCGGAGCCATCTTCCTGGCCGCAGGGATCGTGTCCATCCTTCTGGGCCTGGGCCAGTGAACCACCCGGCCGGCAGCATCTGCTGCCGGCCGTTTTTTTGATTGGTTTTGCTTGTTTTGAATTTTAGAATTTCCTATTTGACCTGTTTTATCCAGATTACTCCTGTTGATATTAGGCAGACTGTCCAAAAAGCAGCCCACTTTTTTTGTGCGATAACTTGATTGTTTTTGATTGACTGTGATTTTATTTGGTGCTATATTAGTGTCACAATAAAGATCAGTCAATTTCAATCAAAACTGAAAGGAGGGATCCCATGCTGGCAGAACAGCGATTTGAAGCCATCCTCCAGGAATTGGCCGACAATCGGGCGGCCAGCGTGACCCGGCTGTGTGAGCTCACCGGCGCATCCGAGGCCACTATTCGCCGGGATCTGACCATTCTGTCCCGTCAGGGACGGCTGAATAAGGTCCACGGAGGAGCGGTATTGGCCAGCGGCACCTTCCAGGGTGAGGAGCCCGACGTGAGCACCAAGACCCTGCTCCACCGGGACGAGAAGGACCGTATCGCCCACTATGCCGCCGGGCTCATCAGCGACGACGACGTGGTTTACCTGGACGCCGGCACCACCACCATACGGATGATAGAGTATTTAAAGGGTTCCGGCGCCACCTTCGTCACCAACGGCATCGGCTGCGCCCAGCGGCTCATGGAGCTGGGCCTGCGGAGTTATGTGCTGGGCGGTCTTCTCAAGCCCGGTACCTGGGCGGTGGTCGGCACCGGCGCCCTGAAGGAGCTGAGCCGCTACAACTTTACCAAGGCTTTTCTGGGCATCAACGGCATCTCCATCCGACAGGGGTTCACCACCCCCGACCCGGAGGAGGCCGCCATCAAGACCAAAGCCTCCGAGCAGTCCTATCTCACCTTTGTACTGGCGGACAGCAGCAAGTTTGAGCTGGTCTCTGCCGTGACCGTGCTCCCGCTGGAGAAGGCCACCATCATCACCGAGCACCTGCCCGACCCCAGCTACCTGGAACACACGGTCATTAAGGAGGTATAAGCCATGATCTACACAGTAACCTTTAATCCCGCCCTGGACTACGTGGTGTGGATCGACGCCTTGCGTCCCGGCGAGATCAACCGCACCCAGAGCGAGGCCATCCAGTACGGCGGCAAGGGCATCAACGTCTCCACCGTACTTTCCGCCCTTGGGGTGGAAAATGTGGCTCTGGGCTTCCTGGCCGGCTTCACCGGCCGGGCTCTGGAGGAGGGCCTGCACAATCTGGGCATCCGCACCGACTTCATCTGGCTGCCCGAGGGCCTCACCCGCATCAATGTAAAGGTCAAAGGAGGCGCTGAGACCGAAATCAACGGCCAGGGCCCCACGGTGGGCCCCACCGCCCTGCGGACCCTCCAGGACAAGCTGGACCGGCTGGAGCCGGGCGACATTCTGGTGATCTCCGGCTCCGTGCCCGCTGCCCTGTCCCACGACGTCTACGAGCAGATCCTGGCCCGTCTGGAAGATCGGGGCATCCAGTTCGTGGTGGACACCACCCGGAACCTGCTGTGCAGCGCCCTGCCCTACCATCCCTTCCTCATCAAGCCCAACAACCTAGAGCTGGGTGAGATCTTTGGAAAGGCCCCCGTTACCGACACCGAGATCCGCCACTGCGCCGCCCAGCTGCAGGAAAAGGGTGCCCGCAACGTGCTGGTATCCATGGCGGGAGACGGCTCCCTTCTGGTGGACGAGCGGGGCGGCTGCCACCGTCTGGGCGTGCCCAAGGGCAAGGTCCGCAACTCGGTGGGCGCCGGCGACTCCATGGTGGCCGGCTTCCTGGCCGGCTGGCTGGAGACTGGCGACTATTCCTACGCCCATCGCCTGGGCACCGCCGCCGGGTCCGCCACCGCCTTTTCCGACGGCCTGGCTGACCGGGAGAAGATCATGGCCCTGCTGAAAACCCTCTGATTCATACGCTACCCTACTCTGATCTGAAAGGAGCCCGTTGTTATGCGTATCGTCGATCTGCTGAGCACAGACAAAATCGCACTGGGCGCTTCCGCTGCCGACAAGGACGGGGCCATCGACCTGCTGGTGGACCTGCAGGACAAGAGCGGATGCCTCACCGACCGCAAGACCTACAAGGAGGCCATTCTGGCCCGTGAGGCCCAGACCAGTACCGCCATTGAAATGGGCATTGCCGTTCCCCACGCCAAGAGCGGCTGCGTCACCTCCCCCAGCCTGGCCGCCTGCATCCTGAAAGAGGGTGTGGACTACGGCGCCATGGATGGCCAGCCCTCCGACCTCTTCTTCATGATCGCCGCTCCTCTGGACGGTGACCTGCACCTGGAGATCCTGTCCCACCTGATGGTCCTGCTGATGGACTTCAACTTCGTCAGCGAGCTGCGGGCCGCCCCTGACGCCAAGACCTTCATGGAGGTCATTGATAAGTACGAGGCCGCCAAGTTCCCCGAGGAGGTTCCCGCGGAAGCACCCGCTTCCACCGGCCCCCGCATCCTGGCAATCACTGCCTGCCCCACCGGCATCGCCCACACCTACATGGCCGCCGAGGCCCTGGAGAAGATGGGCAAGGAGATCGGCATTCCGGTTAAGGTGGAGACCCAGGGCTCCGGCGGCGCCAAGAACATCCTGACCCAGGCTGAGATCGACGCCTGCGACGGCATCATCATTGCCGCCGACAAGGAGGTAGACCTGGCCCGGTTTGACGGCAAGCACGTGCTGCGGGTGCCGGTATCCGACGGCATTCACAAGCCGGAGGAGCTGATCCGCCAGGCCCCCAACGCCCCCATCTACCACCACACCGGCGAGGTGGCCCATGAGGTCACCAATGAGAGCATCGGCCGCAAGCTGTACAAGCAGCTGATGAACGGCGTCAGCCACATGCTCCCCTTCGTCATCGGCGGCGGCATTCTCATCGCTCTGGCCTTCCTGCTGGACGACGCCTCCATCGACTACGCCAACTTCGGCACCAACACCCCCATCGCCGCCTGGTTCAAGAACATCGGCGGCGTGGCCTTCAACTTCATGCTGCCCATCCTGGCCGGCTATATCGCCATGTCCATTGCCGACCGGCCCGGCCTGATGGTGGGCTTTGTAGGCGGCGCGCTGGCCGTGTCCGGCGCCACCTTCGCCTCCCCCTCCGGCACCTCCGTCTCCGCCGGCTTCCTGGGCGCCCTCATCGCCGGTTTTGCCGCCGGCTACCTGATGCTGGGCATGCGCAAGCTCTGCGACAAGCTGCCCCGGGCTCTGGAAGGCCTCAAGCCCATCCTGATCTACCCGGTGGTGGGTCTGCTCATCATCGGCCTGTTCATGTGCCTCATCAACCCCATTGTGGGTGCCATCAACACCGCCCTGTACTCCGGCTTGGAGGCCATGGGCGAGGGCAGCAAGATCGTACTGGGCATCGTGCTGGCCGGTATGATGGCTGTGGATATGGGCGGTCCCTTCAATAAGGCTGCCTACGTGTTCGGCACCTCCACCCTGGCCACTATGGCTGCCGGGCAGGGCTCCGACATCATGGCCGCCGTCATGATCGGCGGCATGGTCCCCCCCATCGCCATCGCTCTGGCCACCACCTTCTTTAAGAACCGCTTTACCGAGGACGAGCGCAAGTCCGGCGTGGTCAACTACATCATGGGCCTGTGCTTCATCACCGAGGGCGCCATTCCCTTCGCCGCCAGCGACCCTCTCCACGTCCTCCCCTCCTGCATTGTGGGCTCCGCCGTGGCCGGCGCCCTGTCCATGGCCTTTGGCTGCGCCCTCCCCGCGCCCCACGGCGGCATCTTTGTCTTCCCCGTTATGACCAACGTGCTGGGCTATGTCATCGCCCTGGCTGTGGGCTCTCTGGTGGGCATGGTCCTGCTGGGTGTGCTGAAGAAGAAAAAAGTATAAGATAGATTGAGTAACAGTTCGATTCAGAAAGGAAGTATCATTATGGTCACCGCTACCACGAAAATCGTCAATCCTCAGGGCATGCACATGCGTCCCGCTCAGCTCTTCGTCAACACCATGGCCAAGTATAAGAGCGATGTCACCATCGTTTTCAACGGCAAGAACATCAACGCCAAGAGCATCATGCATCTGATGGCCGCCTGCATCAAGCAGGGCAGCGAGATCGAGATCCAGTGCTGCGGCGAGCAGGAAGCCGAGGCCCTCAAGGCCGCGGTGGAGCTGGTGGAATCCGGCCTGGGCGAGTAATCGTCCAAGCCGTCCAAAACAGGAGGAACCGCTATGATCTTACGTGGCATCGCCGCTTCCGACGGCATCGGCATCGGCAAGGCCGTCTGTGTCCGGGAACAGAGCCTGGACTACTCCGCCGTGAAATACAGTGGCAAAGAGGTGGAAAAGGACCGCCTGCAGAGTGCCATCACCCAGTTCAATGAGAAGACCACCGCCATGGCCGAGCGCATCCGCGCCCAGGTGGGCGAAAAGGAGTCGGAGATCCTCACCGGCCAGATCATGATGCTCAGCGATCCCTTCATGCAGAGCCAGATGGGCGAGGTCATCGACGCCGGTCAGTGCGCCGAGGCGGCGGTGGATCAGGTCTGTACCATGTACGCCGAGATGTTCGCCGGGGTGGACGATGAGCTGATGCGTCAGCGTGCCACCGACGTGCGGGATATCCGCAGCCGGATGCTGGCCATCCTGCTGGGCGTCACCGGCGTGGACGTCAGTTCCCTGCCCGCCGGCAGCGTGCTGGTGGCCCACGATCTGACTCCCTCCATGACGGTGGGCCTGGACAAGGAGCACGTGGCCGCCATCCTCACCGAGGTGGGCGGACGCACCAGCCATTCCGCCATTCTGGCCCGGGCCCTGGAGCTGCCCGCGGTGCTCAGCGTGCCCCGGGCCATGGAGCAGCTGAAGGACGGCGACAGCGTCATTGTGGACGGCGGCGACGGCGTAGCCCTGGTCAATCCCGACCAGCGGACCCTGGCCGAGTACCTGACCAAGCAGGAGGCCTTCCGCAAGCAGAAGGCTCTGCTGGCGGTCTACCGGGACAAAGCCACCGTGGACGCCGAGGGCAACCGCTACGCCCTGTACGCCAACATCGGCTCCCCCGCCGAGGCGGAGGCCGCCGCGGCCTCCGGTGCCGAGGGTATCGGCCTGTTCCGCACCGAGTTCCTGTTTATGGATCGGGCCAATGTCCCCTCCGAGACCGAGCAGTACGAGGCCTATCTGGCCGTCTCCCGCACCATGGCGGGCAAAGAGGTCATCATCCGCACCCTGGATGTGGGCGGTGACAAGGCGGTGGACTACCTGGGCATGGCCCACGAGGAAAACCCCTTCCTGGGCCACCGGGCCATCCGCTACTGCCTGGACAATCCGGACCTGTACAAGGTTCAGCTTCGGGCCCTGCTGCGGGCAGGCGCCGAGGAGAAAAACATCAAGATCATGCTGCCGCTGGTCACCTCCCTGGAGGAGATCCGGGGGGCCCGCGCCCTGCTGGAGACCTGCAAGGCGGAGCTGGAAGCCGAGGGTCTTCCCTACCACAAGGACATCCCTCTGGGCATTATGGTGGAGACCCCTGCCGCCGCCCTCATTGCCGACCTGCTGGCCCGGGAATGTGACTTCTTCTCCATCGGCACCAACGATCTGACGCAATATACCATGGCGGTGGACCGGGGCAACGCTCAGGTGGAAAACCTGTATACCACCTTCCACCCCGCTGTGCTCCGTTCCATCCGCAATGTGATCACCGCCGCCAAGGAGGCGGGCATTCAGGTCGGTATGTGCGGCGAGGCCGCCGCCGATCCCCGGCTCATCCCCCTGCTTATGACCTGGGGCCTGGACGAGTTCTCGGTCAGTGCCTCCGCTGTGCTGGCCACCCGGGCCCAGATCCATCACTGGCACGCCGCTCAGGCTGCCCAGGTGACCCTGGAGGCCATGGGCCTCTCTACTGCCGCCGGCGTGGAGGGTTACCTCCAGTCCGCGGTGAATGACTAAGCTTACTCCCTTTTTCCTTTTTCCTTATTAGACTGAGAGGCCCCCGGCGTAAGCCGGAGGCCTCTCAGTCATTTATGCTGTTTTTCTAAACCGGCTTGGAGCGGCTCAATAGCCCTGAGGCTCCTGGCCCTTCACCAGCTTGACGATGGCGGAGGTCCCCAGTCGGTCAGCGCCCAGGTTGATGAAGTCCTCGGCATCCTGCAGGGTACGGATGCCGCCGGCGGCCTTGATGCGCACCTCGGGGCCTACGTTGGCCTTAAAGAGGGCCACGTCCTCCCGGGTGGCGCCCCCGGTGGAGAAGCCTGTGGAGGTCTTGATATAGTCCGCACCGGACTCGGTGACGATCTGACACATCTTGACCTTCTCCTCCTGGGTCAGCAGGCAGGCCTCTACGATGACCTTCAGGATCCGGCCCTGGCAGGAGCGCTTGATGGCGCGGATCTCCTCCAGCAGGTCGTCCCACCGCTGGTCCTTGACCCAGCCGATGTTGATGACCATATCGATCTCGTCCGCACCGTTGCGGATAGCGTCCTCCGTCTCAAAGACCTTGACGGCGGTGGTGGAGTAGCCATTGGGGAAGCCGATAACGGTGCAGATCTTCAGATCGTTGCCCACATAATCGGCGGCCTGCTTCACAAAAGAGGCAGGGATGCAGACGGAGGCACAGTTATACTTGATACCATCGTCACAAACGGCCTTGATCTGGCCCCAGGTGGACTCCTGCTTCAGCAGGGTGTGGTCGCAGCGGCTCAGGATCTCCTTTACATCCATGTCGAATCTTCCTTTCTGAAGGGATTATTTTACCTCGATCAGCTCATAGGAGCGGGTGCCCACGCCGATCTTCTCACAGTGGGCCAGGCACACCTTCCAGTCGGTGTTGGGCATACTGTTGATAAAGTGGTCGTGATGGTCGCAGAAACCCTCAGCGTGCATCTGCTCGTCCAGAGAGGACCCGGGAATGGGCGGCTGGCGCAGGCAGGCGTCAGCACAGGCCTGGTCCAGGGCCACCGGATCGAAGGAGGCAAACATGCCCACGTCGGGCACGATGGGCAGGTCGTTCTCCCCGTGGCAGTCGCAGTAGGGAGAGACGTCGATGACCAGGCTGATGTGGAACTGGGGACGGCCGTCCACCACCGCCTTGGTGTACTCCGCCATACGGCAGCTCAGCTCCTCCATAGCGGCATCATAGCCGGCATGAATGGCATCCGCGTTGCACACGGCAATGCAGCGGCCGCAGCCCACGCACTTGTCCTGGTCAATGGAGGCCTTCCGGTCGTCGCCGTAGGAGATGGCACCGTGGGCGCACTGGGTATCGCACTTGCGGCAGCCCACGCACCGGTCCTGCTCCACCACCGGCTTGCCCTGTGCGTGCTGCTCCATCTTGCCCCGGCGGGAACCGCAGCCCATGCCCAGGTTCTTGATGGCGCCGCCAAAGCCGGTCTGCTCATGGCCCTTGAAGTGGGACAGGGAGATGATCACATCGGCCTCCATGATGGCCTTGCCGATCTTGGCAGTGGTGATGTGCTCGGCGCCGGCCACCGGCACCTCCACATCGTCGTTGCCCCGAAGTCCGTCGCCGATGATGATCTGGCAGCCGGTGGACAGGGGGGAAAAGCCGTTTTCATAGGCGGCGTCCAGGTGCTCCAGGGCGTTCTTCCGCCGTCCGGGATAGAGGGTATTGCAGTCGGTGAGGAAGGGCACGCCGCCCAGGCTCTTCACCACGTCTGCCACCGTCTTGGCATAGTTGGGCCGCAGGAAGGCCAGGTTGCCGGGCTCGCCAAAGTGCATCTTGATGGCGACCAGCTTATGGTCAAAGTCGATCTCTCCGATCCCCGCCTTACGAATCAGCTTCTCCAGCTTGTTCAGCAGGTTCTTACCGGGACGGCAGCGCAGGTCGGAATAATATACCTTTGCCTGTTCCATGGGTTCAACATTCCTCCTAGTGTAACACTGTAATGTTTAAGCATCCTTATTTTATACCGGTTCCTTCCTGTCTGCAAGTGCTTTTCCCGGGAAAGGATGTTCTTCCTGCATACCCTTTGACGGAATCCCCCTCTTCTGCTGCATACCCCCAGCAATTCCGCGTTATGTTACCGAAAACTATCTAGTTTTGTCTCAATTTGTCCCATTGGAGCGTGTGGAAATCTTTGTGCAAAAGTGGAGAAATCGCCGCTATCATCCGCAATTAAACGGTGGACAAACCTGTGGACAATGTGAATAACAGCGGGTAGAACCTCTTTTTCTTTATTTTTATGTAAACTATTTTCTCATTTTCATCAATCTGAATCAATACCCTTTTCCCTGATATACAGCGTAAATTTCCTCACTTTTTCTTCCCATCTCTTTTCCGGATTATACTGCAAAAATTTCTTTCGGTAAATTCACCGGTAAAACGATCCTTTCTTTTGCATTTTCTCCTTCATGTAAGACCTGCTCTATACGTTTTGTATTCCTTCTGTGCAGAAAAGATATGGTTGACTACGATGCGAAAATGTGGTATCATTACAAACTGCAAATGTACTATTTTCCCCATTTGCAGCAGTCATCTGCTTCGCTAGTGTGGCTCAGAGGTAGAGCAGCTCACTCGTAATGAGCAGGCCGTGGGTTCGATTCCCACCACTAGCTCCAAAAAGAAAGACATCTGCTAAAAGCAGATGTCTTTCTTTTTCTTTTCCCATCCTATCACAGTGCGCGGCGCAGCTTCACAATGGTCACATTGATCTCTCCGTCATTGGCGTTGGCGGAACCGCTGTAGGTCAGGCTGAAGGTGGTGGCGGAAGGTGCACGCAGGATCAGGAAGGAGGAGCCACAGGCGCTGGAGCCGTCGGTACTGGTGGCGAAATAGACGCCATACTCCAGATGGGCCGTTCCGTTATAGCTAGGGGTCACCTGCAAGTAGTTGGCCCGCTGGAAGATGGCCGATACCTTATAGGAGATCAGATAGTAACCCGGCTCCAAGGCGATCTGTGTCAGAGAGGATTGGGTGATGGCTCCGGTAGGGTCGGTCACATCAGGAAGCAGCGCCAGCTGACTGCCCCGTACCAGCGGGTACTGGAAGTTAAAGAAGGACGCAAACACATCGTCCGGTACCGGTCCCTCCGCACCGGTGGGCCCGGTGGGGCCCTCTCCCCCGCTTGGTCCGGTTGGTCCTATGGGGCCGGTTGCGCCTGTGGGCCCCGTCGCTCCGGCTGCTCCTGCAGGACCCGTGGGGCCAGCTGCTCCAGCAGGCCCTGTGGCGCCTGTCGGGCCGACTGGCCCGGTCACTCCAGCGGCTCCCGCCTCTCCCGCAGGTCCGGTTGGCCCGATGGCGCCTGTGGGACCGGTAGGTCCGGTAGGCCCGGTGGTGCTGCCTCCACCTGCTGGGCCGGTGGGACCTGTTGCCCCTGTGGGGCCGGTAGGACCGGCCACACCGTTGGCTCCGGCAGGGCCTACCGCACCGGTGGGTCCTGTAGGGCCGGTCATGCCCGGGGCTCCCGCTGCTCCAGTCGGACCGGCCATGCCCGTGGGACCGGTAGGACCGGTCGGGCCTGTTGGCCCCGTAGGACCAGTAGAACCCGGGCAGATGCAGACCGGCCTGCACACCCTGCCCATCGGGTCGCTGTTATAGTACCTGTATGACTCGTGATCATTCCGCGACATTGACTGCTTCACGCCCTTCCTTCCGGTGCTCCGCCGCTCCCCTACAGTCTATGCCTCCCTCCCCTGTCCGGACCCTGCAGACGTAAAAAAGGCCCCTGCCGCTGATGCGGCAGGGGCCTTTTGGACTGCTGGAACAATCAATACAGCAGGTTCTTCTCGGTCTGGGGATCAAACAGGTGAATGAGCTCGGGACGGAAGGTGAAGTTGATCTCGGTGCCGTAAGGAATACCGGCGCGATGCTCCTCAGGCAGCTCGGTGGTGGGGATGCGCAGCACCACGTCCTTGCCGGCGGCGGTCACATGCAGGTAGACCTCGCTGCCCATCATCTCGGACACGTCCACCTTGCTGGCCACGGTGTGAGGACCAGCCACAGAGGCGAAGGAGATGTGCTCGGGACGGATGCCCACGACCACGTCCATATCGCCGGTGCCCTTCTCATTCAGGATCTTCTGAGCCTTGTCGGCCAGCTCCACCACGGCGTCAGCCACAGCGATCTGATACTTGCCGTCCTTCTTCATCAGCTTGCCGTCGAAGAAGTTCATCTGGGGAGAGCCGATGAAGCCAGCCACGAACAGGTTGGCGGGACGGTCGAACACCTCCTGAGGAGTGCCGATCTGCTGAATGAAGCCGTCCTTCATGATGACGATACGATCGCCCAGGGTCATAGCCTCGGTCTGGTCGTGGGTCACGTAGATGAAGGTGGTGTTGATGCGCTGACGCAGCTTGATGATCTCGGCGCGCATCTGGTTACGCAGCTTGGCGTCCAGGTTGGACAGAGGCTCATCCATCAGGAACACCTGAGGATCACGGACGATGGCGCGGCCGATGGCCACACGCTGCCGCTGGCCGCCGGACAGAGCCTTGGGCTTACGATCCAGGTACTGGGTGATGTCCAGGATGGCGGCAGCCTCCCGCACCTTCTTGTCGATCTCCTCCTTGGGCACCTTGCGCAGCTTCAGAGCAAAGGCCATGTTCTCATAGACCGTCATGTGGGGATAGAGCGCGTAGCTCTGGAACACCATGGCGATATCACGATCCTTGGGCTCCACGTCGTTCATCCGCTTGCCGCCGATGAGCAGATCGCCCTCGGAGATGTCCTCCAGGCCGGCCACCATCCGCAGGGTGGTGGACTTACCGCAGCCGGAAGGACCGACCAGAACGATAAACTCCTTGTCCGCGATCTCCAGGTTGAAGTCGTGAACAGCGGTCACCTTGTTGTCATAGATCTTCTTGATGCCTTTCAGAACCACAGTTGCCATATGCATGGACCGTAAGGGCAATGCCTCCGCAAATACCCTCTTGCTCCGGGAGAGCGAAACTCCCGGAACGTTACGACAGGTCTCCACACTGCCGCACCGCCGGTCCGGCGGATTTTCCTCCTTTTTTTCGACTCTTCCGGCCTATGAGAATGGAGTAGGACCGGAAGGCCTGTATTTGGGGGTGCGCTCTATTCAGCCGCGGACCTGTTCGCCGCGGAAGAATACATCTTTGAGTTCCAGGTTCTCGTCCAGGATCACTACGTTGGCCCGCTTGCCGGGTTCCAGGCTGCCCACCCGGCTGAAGATACCGATGGCCTTGGCCGGATTGACGGCGGCGGCGCGGACGGCGTCTGCCAGCGGGATACCGAAGGACACGGCAGTCTTCATGCAGCTCATCAGGTCGGTGACAGAGCCGGCCAGAGTGCCGTCCTCCAGGGTGGCGTACTTGCCCTTTACCTTGACGGCCTGGCCGCCCAGGGTGTAGTCGCCGTCGGGCATACCGGCGGCACGCATGGTGTCGGAGATCAGGATGACCCGCTTAGCGCCGAACATCTTGAAGACCGCCCGCACCACAGCGGGGTGGATATGGACGCCGTCGCAGATAAGCTCCACGTTGCACAGCGGAGTATCCAGAGCCGCGCCCACCACACCGGGAGCCCGGTGGGTAAAGGCAGGCATGGCGTTGAACAGGTGGGTCACCTGACGGGCGCCCAGCCGGAAGGCCTCCATAGCGGTGTCATAGTCGGCGGTGGTATGAGCCAGGGAGATGGTGACCTCGCTCTCCATCTCCTCAATGAACTTCATAGCGCCGGGCTCCTCGGGAGCCAGGGACACCAGCTTCACCAGGCCGTGAGAAGCGGCGATGAGGCGGCGGAGCATATCCACGTCAGGGGCGTGGAGCCAGTCGCCGTTCTGGGCGCCCTTCTTGGCCATGGAGAGGAAGGGGCCTTCCAGGTTGATGCCGCACAGGGCGGCGCCGGGTTTGTCGGCCTCCTTGTGGGCGGCGGCCACCTGGCACACCTTGGTGAGCTGCTCCTCCAGCAGGGTCATGCCGGCGGGGCAGATCTGAGTCACGCCCCGGGACAGCTCATACTGAGCCATGATCTCCAGGCCCTCGGGATCGGCGTCGGAAAAGTCGTGGCCCTTGCAGCCGTGGAAGTGGACGTCAGTCAGGCCGGGAATCACATAGCAGCCGCTGGCGTCATAGGTCTTGCCGTCGGCGCTGGAGTTGGACAGCAGGCGGCCATCAAAGCACACGTCGCGCTGGACAAAGCCCTCCTGCAGATCAAATACCTGTCCGCCGGTTATCCGCATACGGGAACACCTGCTTCCACCAGCTTATGGAGGGCAGCCTTATCGCCCACCAGGGTCACGTCGGGATGGAGCTGCAGCACAGAGGCGGGCACTTCCTTGGTGACGGGGCCGCTGAAGGCCTCCTTCACGATGTCGGCCTTCTCCTCGCCGCTGACAATGATGAGGATGCGGCGGGCATTCATGATGTTCTTGATGCCCATGCTCAGAGCGTGACGGGGCACCTCGTCGCGGCTCTCAAAGAAGCGCTTGTTGGCCTCGATGGTGCTCTCGGTCAGATCCACCAGGTGGGTCTCCAGGCCGAAGTCGTCACCGGGCTCGTTGAAGGCGATGTGGCCGTTGTGGCCCATGCCCAGCAGCTGCAGATCAATGCCGCCCAGATCCTGGATCAGCTTGTTGTAGGCAGCGCACTCGGCCTCGGGATTCTTGGCCAGACCGTTGAGCACGTGGGTGTTCTCGGGCTTGATGTCGATGTGGTTGAACAGATTGTCCTGCATGAAGTAGCGGTAGCTCTGCTCATGATGGGGAGACAGGCCCAGATACTCGTCCAGGTTGACGGAACGGACCTCGGCGAAGGACAGATCGCCCTTCTTGTACCACTCCACCAGCTGCTTGTAAGTACCCACGGGGGTGCCGCCGGTGGCGAGACCCAGCACGCAGTCGGGCTTGTAGATGACCTGGGCGGAGATGATGTTGGCCGCCCGGCGGCTCATGGCCTGGTAGTCTTCAGACTGATAAATACGCATAATGACCTTTCTCCTAGCCTTTCATTTCAAGGATGGGGCGGGCGGATGCCCGCCCCGAATATTGAGATGGAATCAGCAGTACTTGGCGATGGCGTCGGTGATCATGGCATAGGCCTCGTCCACCACGGCGGCGTCGCTGTCGATCAGGCCGGGCATGGGCTTACGGACGGAACCGCAGTTCACACCGTTCTTGGCCAGGATGGCCTTCATCACGGCGTACAGGTTGCCGTGAGCGGAGCACATCTTATAGATGATGCGGCAGATGTCGTTCTGGATCTGACGGGCGGGCTCCATCTCACCCTTCTGGAAGTGCTCATACACCTTCAGGAAGAGTTCGGGCATGACGGCATAGGTGCCGCCGATGCCGGCGCAGGCGCCCATGGCCAGACCGGACACATACTGCTCGTCGGGACCGTTGAACACGATGACACCGGCGTCCTTCCACATCTGGATGTCCTGAACAGGCATGGAGGAGTTCTTCACACCGATAACCTTGGGGTTCTTCTGCATCTCCGCCAGCAGAGAGGGGGTCAGGGCCACGCCGGCCAGCTGGGGGATGTTGTAGATGATGAAGTCGGTGTTGGGCGCGGCGGAGGAGATGTCGTTCCAGTAGCCGGCGATGCCGTACTCAGGCAGGTGGAAGTAGATGGGGGGGATGGCGGCGATGGCGTCCACGCCCAGGCTCTCGGCGTGGGCGGCCAGCTCCATGCTGTCGGCGGTGTTGTTGCAGGCCACGTGGGCGATGACGACCACCTTGCCCTTGGCCTCAGTCATCACGTTCTCCAGCACCACCTTGCGCTCGGCCACGCTCTGGTAGATGCACTCGCCGGAGGAGCCGCCCACATACAGGCCGTTGACGCCCTTGCCGATGAGGTAGCGGGTCAGCGCCCGCACGCCCTCGGGGGAGATCTCCCCCTTCTCGTCATAGCAGGCGTAGAATGCAGGGATCACGCCCTGGTACTTTTTCAAATCGCTCATGTTTATATTCCTTCTCTCAATTCACGAAAATTGACGATTCACAAATACAGCTGAGGGGACAGATCAGCCCTTGACCGCGCCCATGGTGATGCCCTGGGTGAAGTACTTCTGGAAGCAGAGGAACACGATGATGATGGGGACGGCGGCCAGCGCGGCGCCGGCCATGATGAGGCCGAAGTCGTTGGACATCTCCGACTGCAGGCCGGCGATACCCAGGGCGATGGTCTTGGCCTCGCTGCTGGTCAGCATGACCAGCTGGAGAGGGTACTCGTTCCAGGAGTTGACGAAGGTGAAGATGGCCAGCGCGCCGAAGCCGGGCTTGATCAGCGGGAACGCCACGTTAAAGAAGGTGCGCAGCTCACCGGCGCCGTCGATGCGGGCCGCCTCCAGGATCTCGTTGGGGATGCTCTCGGAGAACTGCTTCATCATGAACACGCCGAAGGGCCAGCCCACGATGGGGAAAATGACCGCAAACAGGGAGCCCCAGGTGGTCTGGGTCATGCCGAGGACGTTCATCTCGGAGAGCAGGGGCACCAGGATGACCTGCTTGGGCAGGGCCATGGCGCACACAAACAGGGAGAAAATGAAGTTCCGGCCCCAGAAGCGCTTTTTGGCCAGGGCATAGCCCGCCAGCGAAGCGGTGATACAAGTCAGCAGCATGGAGATCACGGAAATGAACACGCTGTTGAACAGCCAGCGGATGGCCAGCGGCATTTTGACGATGAAGTCTGTCTGCGTCTTGAACAGACGGGCAAAGTTATCCCAGGAGATGGTGGTGGGGAACCACTTAATGGCCTCCCCGGCCTTGATGATGATGTCGCTCTTCTCCTTCACAGATCCGGTCACGATCCAGTACAGCGGGAAGATGAAGAAGATGGCGAGGGCGATCAGCAGCACGATGCATACCACCGCATAAGGGGTTACCCTTTTTTTCTTATCAGCCATTGTTTCCTCCCCCTTACTCTGTGGTGCCGCCGTTCATCACCTTGAACTGCAGCGCGCTGAACAAGGCGATAACGATGGCCAGGATAACACCCATGGCGTCGGCGTAACCGAATTCCTTGGTGGTGCGGAAGGCGATCTCATACAGATAGTACATGATCGTACTTGTACTGTAGTTTGGACCGCCGGAGGTGAGCAGCTGGATCAGGGCGAAGCACTGGAAGGAATTGATGGTGGTGATGACCGCCACGTACAGGGTGGTGGGCATGATCTGGGGCCACTTGATCTTCCAGAACACCTGGAGCTTGGTGGCGCCGTCCACCTGGGCCGCCTCCACCAGAGACTGGTCCACGTTGCCCAGCGCGGCCACATAGAGCACGATGGGCTGGCCGATGGAGGTGGTGAACAGGATCAGAATGATACACCACAGGGCCAGCTTCGCGTCGCCGGTCCAGGCCAGGCCCTTGCCGCCGAAGGCGTTGATGATGTAGTTGAACAGTCCGTCGTACTTGTCGAACATCCACTTCCACACCACCACCACGGCCACCGAGCCGGTGACCACAGGCAGGTAGAACACACAGCGGAAGAAGGATCTGGCGCCGGAGCGCATCTTATAGATGGCGGAGCCCACCCACAGGGAGAAGGCGGTGACCGTGGGGACCGCCACTACCACGATGACAACCGTATTCCAGGCGGACTTCCAGAACACGGGGTCCTTGAACAGCCGGGCATAGTTGCCCAGGCCGATAAAGGTCCCCTGGTTGCCGTTTGCCAGACTTGCGTCTGTAAAGCTCGTCAGGATGCCCATTACCATGGGCGTGATCACGAAGCCCACAAAGAAGAACAGCGCAGGCAGGAGAAACAGATAGGAGACCACCGTTTCCCTGCGCTGGAGGACAAGGCTTCGCTTTGAACCTTTTGTCTTTCCCATACAATCTTCTCTCCGTTCCATGGAAAATTCCTTGCAAGAAGACGCTCCCTCCCCCCGCTTAGGCAGAGGGAGGGAGCAAACTGTTTTTAGGCGTTGGCGTTGGTGTTGAAGATATCCACCTGAGCCTGAACATCACCCTCCTGGAACACGCGCTGCAGCATGTTCCACCACTCGGTACGCATGGTAGCGAAACCGGCGCGGGTGTTGTAGTAAGGACCGTAGTAGCCGATCCAGGAAGCCAGCAGGCTCATCTCCTTGTCACCCTCGTAGAGGTTGCCGAAAGAGGTGCGCACGGGGAAGGCGCCGCTCTGCTTCACGCTCTTGGGGCCCCACTCGGCGTCGTCGCAGATGAAGGCGACCAGGCGCTTGGCAGCGTCGATCTTGGCGTCGTCCTTGTTGTTGAACACGCAGAAGCCGTTGACCAGGTACTCCAGCTCGGGCTTGCCGTCGTCAGAGGGGAAGGGCACGGAGATCTGGGTGAAGTCCTCGCTGGCGTAGCTCTTGGCGTTGGAGGTGCCCCAGCAGAAGGTCATGGCGGCAGTCTCCTGCTGGAACTTCTGCAGCTCGTCGGCAGCGGCCATGTCGAAGCCGGCGTCCAGAGCGCCGGAGTCGTACATCGCCTTCAGCTGCTCCAGAGCCTTCACGCCGTTGGCGTCGATGTTCCACTTGCCGTCCTCGCCCACGATGGAGGAGCTGAACAGGTTGTTGACGAGAGCACGGGTGCCCTGGTCGCCGCCCTGGCCGCCGCAGTAGACGATGCCGGGCACGGTGGTGGCGCCGGCAGCAGACAGAGCCTCGCACATCTTCACGAAGTTCTCGGTGGTCCAGGCGCGGTCACCCTCCAGGTTGACATACTGCAGAGCGTCAGCCTTCTCCAGAGCCTCCTTGTTCAGGCCCATGTAGAAGGGGGAGGAGGAGATGGGATACATGTACGCGGTGCCGTCGGCGCCCACGCAGGTCTCCACCAGGTTCTCGTTGGCCAGGTCGCCCTTGAGGGCTTCCATCATGTCGTCCAGAGAGACCAGGTAGCCGGCGTTGCCGTACTCAATGATACGGCCGGGGGCGTCAAACAGAACGTCGGGAGCGGTACCGGCGCTGATCGCAGCGGTCAGCTTGTCGGGGCCGGCGGTGAAGTCGATGGTCTCGATGTTCACCTTCACGTCGGGGTTGGCCGCCATAAAGGCATTGGCAACTTCCTGCTCATAGCCGCTGTCCACGCCGAAGGTGGGGAACGCCCACCAGGTGATCTCGGTCTGAGCCGCGGTGGAACCACCGGGAGTCTCAGTGCCGCCGGCGGGGGTGTCGCTGGGCTTGTCGCCGCCGCCGCAGGCGGCCAGGCTCAGAGACATGGAGGCGGCCAGCAGGAGCGCAAGAATACGTTTCTTCTTCATCATTTGTCCTCCTCATTTTCGATAATTTTCGTGATTACACAGCGGTAACCCGTTGTATAGATTGTACAGTTCACCGTGTGATTTGTCAATAGAGAATTGCAATTTTTTTCTTTTCGCGGAAATCTTGCAAATTTTTTTCACGCCCCCGCGGCCGGCGGTCAGATGTGCTTGCCGGAGAGCACCTCCGCCACCATCTCCTGCCGGGCCAGGTTCCCCTCCCGGTCCCGGCGGCACACCTCATGGAAGAGGACGTCCAGCAGGTAGAGCTGGGCGATCCGGGCGGGCACGGACCCCCCCTGCAGGGGGCCCTCCCGGGAGCCGCACTGGAGCACCACGTCGGCATACGCCGCGCCGGGCGACTTGGGGAAGCGGGTGATCAGGATGAGCCTGGCCCGCCGGTCCCGGATGATGCGCACGTTGTTGATGAGCTCCTTGGTGGAGCCGGAGTAGGAGAAATAGATCACCAGGTCCTTCGGCGTGAGCTGGGAGGCGGCGATGGCCTGGAGATGGGAGTCCACCACGGCGGTAAAGTTGCACTGGATGGTCGTGAACAGGTGGGCGCACTCCTGGGCCATGATCATGGAGCCGCCCTGGCCCATGCAGAGCACCCGGCCGGCGGAGACGATCATATCCGCCGCCCGGCGCACCGTGTCGGGCTGGATCAGGTCCATGGTCTGGGTCAGGGCCTCGCTGTCGGCCCGGTAGGCCGCGCTGCACACCCCCTCCACGCTGTCCTCCTCCGGCGGGCAGGCGTCGGGGTCGCCCCGGTCCATCCGCCCCGCGGTGGCGTTGGCGATGGCCAGCTTGAAGGCGCTGTACCCCTTATAGCCCAGCCGCTTGCAGAAGCGGGAGATGGTGGCCTCGGCCACCCCCGCCTCCTCCGCCAGTTCGGAGATGGACATGAACTGGGTCTGCTGCTGGTGGATGACCGCGTAGTCGGCCACCTTTTTCTCCGCGCTGGTCAGCTGGTAGTACTCGCTGTTGAT
This sequence comes from Flavonifractor sp. AGMB03687, assembly GCF_017811815.1. Taxonomy (GTDB): domain Bacteria; phylum Bacillota; class Clostridia; order Oscillospirales; family Oscillospiraceae; genus Flavonifractor. The sequence continues at coordinate 124,066 of NZ_JADKZI010000002.1, read as the reverse complement.
CCGTTCAAATACATTTACTAACGGCATAGCCGCCCTCTCAATTCCGCTCCAGGATCTGGCCGATCATCTGATCGCACATGATGAGCATACGGGGCAGGTGGAAGGGGCCCTTGAAGGTGGAGCCCTTGCAGGGAGGCTCGGTGGGCTTGCCGTCCCGGCGCAGGTAGCCGTACCAGTCGCCGAACTCAGGATCGGAGAAGTACTTCTTGCAGTAGTCCAGAGTCTTCTCGAACCACTCCAAGTACTTCTCGTCGCCGGTGTCGCGGTAGATCATCATAGAGGCGATGAGGATCTCATCATGGGGCCACCACAGCTTCATGTCGTGCTCATAAGCCTCGGGGGGACGGCCCAGGCAGTCGATAAAGTAGAGCAGTCCGCCGTACTCCTTGTCCCAGCCGGCGTTGATGGCCTGGTCGAAGATCTTCACGGCAGTTGCGTGCTGCTCCTTGTCGTCCCGCAGGTTGGCGTCCTCCATGAGGAACCAGGAGCACTCGATGTCGTGGCCGGGGTTGACCACGCGGCCCTCGGTGACGTCGCCCCGGAACTCGCCGTTGGGGCCCACGCTCTCCAGGGTGCAGCCCAGCTCGGGCTTATAGTGATAGCGGAAGATCTCGTCCACGCACTGAGCGGCCCGCTGGTTGTACAGCTCGGTCTTCTCAGGATCCACCCGGCGCAGCACAGAGGTGATGTTCAGGTAGATCATGGGGTTGGCCAGGGCGCGGCCAGTGCGGGTCTCGGGAATGGTCTTGGGGCCCATGCCGGTGGGATCCTTGATGAGGCCCTGGTTCAGGTTCCAGATCAGGTCATAGGCGGCGCGGGCGCGCTCCAGGCACTCCTTGTCCCCAGTCACACCATAATATTCCGCGTTGGCAATGGCGTAGAACCCTTCGGAGAAGCAGTAGCGGCGCTGACGCAGGGGCTTGCCGTCGCCGGTGACGGTGAAGTACATGCGGTTGCCCGCCTCGCGGTTGATGCAGCAGCGCTCCATGAAGTCCAGGCAGCTCTTGCTGGCGGCCAGCCACTCGTCCTTCACCCCGTAGGTGTGGCACAGGTAGGCAAACATCCAGGCGCAGCGGCCCTGCATCCACACGCTCTTGTCGGTGGAGAAGATCTTACCCTCCCGGTCCAGGCAGGTATAAACGCCCCCGTTGACCGGGTCCATACCGTTCTTCAGCCAGAAGTTGACGCTCCGTTCCAGCTCTTCCTTGATCCATTTCTGATGGTCCTGCAGACGTGCAGTGATATCCATAGTTGCAATTCCCACCTTTCCAATGTTGGGAGAGGTCCCCCATTGGTTCCATCATACCCGTCGGTACATCCCCAGTCAAGCCCTGAAAGAAAATAATTTTCAGAATCCCGAAAATATGCTTGACAGATTTAAAAAAGCTGGTAGCCTATACATATAACAGTCTGTTTGTTCCGACATATGAAGGAGGACGTCTCATGAAACATCTGGGTATCGAAGTCCCTGTCAAAAACGTACCGGAGCTGGACCCCGGCTTTCTCCCCCTGGGCAAATTCTGCACTTCCTTTCTGAAGGACGCCAAGAAGCCTCTGGACCTGGCTGTGGAGCGGGCCGGCGGCGAGGTTGCCGTTTATAAGACCTTTATCCACGGCACTCCCGACATGGCCGAGGCCGACCGCTACTATGTGGACCGTCTCATCAAGACCATGCTGTGGTACATGGGCGGCTTCAAGGTGTACATCAGCGGCGACAAGGACATCTTTGAGGCCATGAAGGCCACCTACTGTGTGGGCGGCGCCCGTTCCTTCGACGCCGACTTCATGTCCAACGTATACGAGAAGCCCTTCGAGGTGGTGTACTGCGACCAGGTGCCCGCTGAGAAGAGCAATCCCCAGGCCGTGGGCCGCCACCTGGGCGGCTGCCGCATCGGCTTCGACGCCGGCGGCTCCGACCGCAAGGTGTCCGCCGTCATCGACGGCGAGCCCGTCTTCTCTGAAGAGGTGGTGTGGTTCCCCAAGACCACTGCCGATCCCGACTACCACTATGAGGGCATCGTGTCCGCCCTCAAGTCCGCTGCCGCCCATATGCCCCGGGTGGACGCGGTGGGCGTGTCCTCCGCCGGTATCTACATTGAGAACCGTACCATGGTGGCCTCCCTGTTCCTGAAGGTCCCCAAGGAGGACTTTGACGCCAAGGTGAAGGACATCTATATCCGCGCCATCAAGGACACCTTCGGCGATGTGCCCTACGTGGTGGCCAACGACGGCGATGTGTCCGCCCTGGCCGGCGCCATGAGCCTGGAGGAGAACAACATCCTGGGCATCGCCATGGGCACCAGCGAAGCCGTGGGCTTCGTGGACCAGAGCGGCAACATCACCGGCTGGCTCAACGAGCTGGCCTTCGCTCCTGTGGACGTCAATCCCGACGCCATGGAGGACGAGTGGTCCGGCGACATCGGCTGCGGTGTGAAGTACTTCTCCCAGGACGGCGTCATCAAGCTGGCCCCCCGCGCCGGCATCCAGCTGGACGAGAGCCTCTCCCCCGCCGAGAAGCTGAAGGTTGTCCAGAAGGCCATGGAGGAGGGCAATCCTGCCGCCGCCGCGGTGTACCGCTCCATCGGCGTGTACCTGGCCCACTCTCTGGCTCTCTATCATCACTTCTACGGCTTCAAGCACGTGCTGCTGCTGGGCCGCGTCATGTCCGGCAAGGGCGGCGACCTGCTGCTGGAGACCTGCCTGAAGGTGCTGGCCGACGAGTATCCCGAGATCGCCGACAAGATCAATCCCACCATGCCCGACGAGAAGGCCCGCCGCGTGGGCCAGTCCGTGGCTGCCGCTTCCCTGCCCGAGATCAAGTAAGTGCGCCGTCATATCGTCTGTTTAGGGGACTCCAACACCCACGGCTACTGCCCTGATCCGGCAGACTGCGCCGACGGCTCTCAGTTCCGCTTCAACGAGGAGGAGCGCTGGACCTGTCTGCTCCAAAAGGCCCTGGGGGAGCCCTATCTGGTGATTGAGGAAGGATTATCCGGTCGAACCACCGTCTTTGACGACCCGGTGGAGGAATGGCTGTCCGCCCTTCCCTACCTGCGGCCCTGCCTCAAGACCCACAAGCCGGTGAGTCTGCTGGTCATCATGCTGGGCACCAACGACACCAAGTCCCGGCTGAGCGCCAACGCCTATTCCATCGGCCGGGGGATGGAGCGGCTGATTCAGGCCGCCCAAAGCGTGGACTGCTGGGGGCCGGACGGCCGGCCCAACATCCTCATCGTCGCTCCCAAAGCCATCGAGGAGGGCGTCTATACCTCCCCGGTAGCCGACGAGATGGGGCCCGGCTGCGTGGAAAAGACCCGTCAGCTGGCGGCGGAATATCAGGAAGTGGCCCGGCGAAACAGCTGCGCCTTTCTGGACGCCAACACCCTGGGGCTCTCCTGCAACTCCATTGATTTTATGCATCTGACCCGGGAGAGCCACGCCAAGCTGGCGGCGGCACTGGCCCAGATCATCCCAACTCTGATGTAAAGAAAAAACGTGGACGGCAATGCCGTCCACGTTTTTTGTCTTTCTTATTATTTAATGGTATAGCCGCCCCGCACCATGATGGTGACGTCGGTGGAGGCCTTCACCCCCCGGCCGTCGATGGTAGCCAGATAGAGGTGGTTGGCCGTCAGGGCGCTTCCGCCGGACAGGGTGGAACCCGCCGTGGTGTCGATAAGGCCGGGGGCGGAGTCAGAGACGCACACCGCCGAGCCGGAACGGAGCAAAAACTCGCAGGCCGCGGTGCCCACCACCGTCTGCCCCGCCTTCAGGTTGACGATCTGGAACACGCCGCCGGAGGAAGAGGAACCGGAGGAGCCGCTCAGCTTGCTCTCCACTTCCTTCACATAGCCATCCACCACCGCGTCCAGCTTTTTCTCCAGCTCGGTCTGCTTGTCCGCCACCTTGTCGTCCACCTGCTCCAAAATGGCGGGGAGGGCCTGATCATTCAGGTAGCTGAGGGTGACCAGGGGGTCGTTCTTGCTGCCCTGTTGTCCGGCGGCCACCGCCACCCCTACCAGAGCAAGCGTCATCAGACCGCCGGAAATCAGTCGGACCGGCCACTTCTTCTGTTTCATATGTACCTCCTGTCTGACGGGGAGCCGCCCGTCGGGCGACTCCCCTCTTGTGTTCAAACCATGGTTCCTGTGTGCAGGCCAAAGCTGACCGCGATGGCGTTATCCACACGCTGCATCTGCGTTTCATCCAGCCGACCCATATGCTCTCTCAGCCGCCTTTTGTCCAGCGTCCGGATCTGTTCCAGCAGCACCACCGACTCCTTGGGGAGGCCGTAGGTGTTGGCTGAGAGCTCGATGTGGGTGGGCAGACGGGCCTTGCCGGTCTGGGACGTGATGGCCGCCGCGATCACTGTGGGGCTGTGCCGGTTGCCGGTGTCGTTCTGCACGATGAGTACCGGCCGCACGCCCCCCTGCTCGCTGCCCACCACGGGGCTCAGATCGGCATAAAAAATGTCTCCGCGTTTTACGCTGTTATCCACAAAAGCTCACACTCCGCCGGAAAATAGTCACCAGCGTCACACGACCGGAGGCCTATGTAACGCGGTCACTATGATTTTCCCACGGGGCGGCGGGAATTATACCCGCCCTGCAAAATTTCGCGGGGCAGGTCGGTCCCCCGCCGTCTGGCCGGGCCTTTCTCCCCCGGCTCATTGTATGCCCGAGCGCAGCAGCCGGTGCCTCAGTCCAGATAGGCCCGGTGGACCCGGGGGGACACGGCGCACAGCAGTTCGTACTGGATGGTGCCCGCCATGGCCGCCATAGCCTCGATGGGCAGGTGCTCGCCGAACACCTCCACCTCGTCTCCCGGCGCCACATCCAGGCCGGTGACGTCCGCCATGCACATATCCATGCAGATGCGGCCCACCACTTTGGCCCGCTGACCCTTGATGAGTACCTCCAGCTGGTCGGAGCACAGCCGGGGCAGGCCGTCGGCATAGCCGATGGTGAGGGCGGCCAGCTTGGTCTCATGATCCAGCACGTGGGTGCAGCCGTAGCTTACCGGGGTCCCGGCAGGCACCGTCTTCACCGAGGCCACCCGGGTCTTGAGGGTCATCACCGGCCGCAGGCCGGGGCCGTCCAGTCCCTCGCAGGAGGGGTCGGGGTAATGGCCGTACAGGGCAATGCCTGGCCGCACCATGTCCAGATGGGTGCAGGGGAAGTTGAGGGCCGCGGCGCTGGCGGCACAGTGGCGGATGGCAAAGGTGATCCCCCTGCCCTTCAGCTCCTCCAGCAGATCCAGGAAACGGGTGAACTGAAGCATGGTATAGTCCTCGTCCCCGTCGGCGTTGGCAAAGTGAGTATAAATTCCCTCCGCCTCCAGGCCGGGCAGGGCACACACCTGAGCAATGGCGTCCGCCGCCTCTCCCAGATGGTCCCCGCCGCACAGCCAGCCCAGCCGGGACATGCCGGTATCGGCCTTGACGTGGATTTTCAGGGTCTTACCCGCGGCCACCGCCGCGGCGGACAGGGCCTTGGCCATGTCCAGATCGTACACGGTCTGGGTAATGCCGCCCTCCAGCAGGGTATTGGCCCGCTCGACGGGGGTATAGCCCAAAATCAGGATGGGGGTGGTGATCCCCGCCTGCCGCAGCTCCATAGCCTCGTCCAGGCAGGCCACCGCCAGATATTCCGCCCCCAGCTGTTCCAGCCGTTGGGCCACCGGCACGGCGCCGTGGCCGTAGGCGTCAGCCTTCACCACACCCAGGAAGCGGCAGCCCTGGGGCAGCATGGCCCGCAGGGCCCGGTAATTATGTTCCAGATTGGACAGATCGATCTCCGTCCAGGTCCTTGTCTGCGTCTGTTTCATCGGTCATCCTCTTAAGCCATAAGATACGCGGTATCTGCATCCGATACCAAAATGGCGTGGCCGCCCATGGGCAGACTGCGCCGCCCCCATTATACTACGCCGCCGCCCCGGCCACAAGTCCGAACCTAATCCCACTTTCATCTATTTTTCATCGAATGTTCATAGATTCCTCAAGACATTTTGGCCGCTTTCGGATATACTATGGGTACACAGCATAAATCAGCCTATCAATCGATCCCCCAGCGGGTATCATAAAGGAGGTTATTCCTATGGTGGAAAACGTAGGTAAGGTATTGGCCGACGTGGGTCTGGCCAGCGTGGGTCTGGTGGCTCTGGCTGCCGAGCAGGCTGGCAAGGCCGGCAAGGTTCTGGTGGAAAAGGGCGCCGTGGCCCTGGAGGAGGGCCGCAAGCACGGCGTGGAGCTCCAGCGCAAGTACCAGGAGGAGGCCCAGCGCCGCCGGGAGGAGCAGTTCGACCGGCACATCAACGAGATGACCGCTCAGCAGCGGGAGGAGCTGCGCCGCCGTCTGGCCGAGCTGGACGACCTGGAGCAGGAAGTGGCTCAGGCCGCTCCCGGCGAGGACGACGACAACGGTCCCACCGCATTTTAAGCAAAAAGCAGGAGGCGCTTGCGCGCCTCCTGTTTTTTTAATCTTCCACAGCCTGAAAGTCGGAAAAGACACACTGGATCACGGTATAGCCGTCCTGGGACAGCTCGCCCCGCAGCAGGGCGTGGCTGTCCGGATCAAACCAGAGGGAGCACTCCTGCCCCTCCCCCGCCTGATGGTCCGGGTCCCGGCAGATCACCCGCAGCACCTGCCCCTGGTCCCCTTCCTCCATCACACACTCGGCGATAAAACCCTCGGCGGCATAGCGCATCAGGGCGGGCACCGCATCCATGGGACTCATACCGCTCTCGTCCAGGGGGCCGGTCTCCACCCGCACCCCGTCATACTCCAGGCTGCCGCTGCCGTTTTCCAGCCGGGCGGTCACCCCCGCCACAGCCTCCGGACTGGTGATGGTGAGCACACTCTCACCCTCCCGCCGGTACGCCAGGTCCATGCCGTACTCATAGACTCGCTGGCCATAGTCGGCAGTAACGGTCAACGACGCCGTACAGCCCTCCATGGCCAGATATTCCCCCCGGATGTCCAGGGCCAACTGCTCCGCTCCGGTGGCTCCGCCGCCGCAGGCGGTCAGGGCCAGGCAGAGGATCATCGTCAGTACGCACACACACCCTCGGCGGCGCACGGCCGTTCCCCCTTTATTTCACGTGTTCCTTCAGGATTCGGGGCAGGGTGGCCACCACATCGGTGGGGGTCATGCCGTATTCCCCGATCTCCTCCGCGCACAGGTCGCCTGCCGCTCCGTGGAGCCACACCGCCATGGGCACCGCCTGCCGGGCGGGCAGGCCCTGGCCCAGCAGGGAGAGGATTACCCCTGCCAGCACATCACCGCTGCCACCCTTGGCCATGCCAGGGTTGCCGGTGGTGTTGATGTAGGCGGTACCGTCGGGGAAGGCGGTAATGGTGCGGTGGCCCTTGAGCACCAGACAGCAGCAGTGTTCCATGGCAAAGTTCCGGGCCGCACCCAGCCGGTCCCCATCGGACAGGTCGCCGCCCAGCCGGGCAAACTCCCCGTCGTGGGGGGTGAGCACCGTATGGAGGCCCTGCCGCGCGTCCAGAATATCTATATGTCCCTCCAGCGCATTTATGCCGTCGGCGTCCAGGATCACCGGGATATGGATCTCACTGAGCAGGTGACGCACCACGGCGGACACGCCGTTGCCCCGGCCCAGGCCCGGACCGATGAGGCACACGCCGCAGCCCGCCAGCTTGTGGTGGATGGCCTCCCCCGCCTCCAGGGAGAGCTGGCCCTCCTTCCCTGCCGGCAGAGGGTAGGGCATGGCCTCGTCCAGCTTGGCGGCGGCCACCGCCCAGATGGGCGTGGGCACACCCAGCGACACCAGACCGGCGCCGGTACGCACCGCCGCCTGGGCCGCCAGCACCGGGGCGCCGGTATAGCCCACGCTGCCTCCCACAATGGCACAGCGGCCGAAATCACCCTTATGGGCGTCCAGCGGACGGCGGGGCAGGACCACGTCACTGCCCTCCACGCTCTGGACTGGGCAATCCAGAGCGTCCACCAGATCCTTGGGGATGCCGATGTCCGCCACCGTCAGGGTACCGGTACACAGGCCGCCCTTGCCCACATAGTGACCCACCTTGGGCAGGGTGAAGGTCACAGTGCTCCGGGCATGCACCGCCGCGCCCAGCACCCGGCCGGTGTCAGTCTCCACTCCGCTGGGGATATCAGCGGACACCACCGGGATATCACAGGTATTCATCATATGGATGGCGGTGAGGGCGTCCCCCCGCACATCGCTGTTCAGGCCGATGCCGAAGATGGCGTCCACCATGGCGTCCGCCTTCAGGCACCAGGCCGCAAAATCGGCGTCATCGGGCTGGAAGGGCTCCAGCTTTCCCCCTGCCGCCGCCAGCTTTACCTCCATAGCCCGGGTGTCCTGGGTCATCTTCTCATGGCTGCCCACCAGAACACACCGCACCTCAAAGCCCGCTTCCAGCAGCTGCCGGGCGCAGGCCACGCCGTCGCCGCCGTTGTTGCCCGGCCCGCAAAAACAAACCACCCGGCCGGCACAGTCGCCGGTCAGGGACATGACCTCATCGGCTACCGCCGCGGCCGCCCGCTCCATCAGCTGGGTGGACGGTACCCCCCGCTCCTGAATCGTGATCCGGTCGATCTCGCGCATCTGCTGCGCTGTGGCGATCCGCATGTTTATCCACGCTCCTGTTCCATGGTATCTCTCTATTCCTTGGCGGGCTTATCCGACCCGCCAGACCGTCCCCATTATATGCTGTCCGCCCCGCTCCGTCAATTTTAATCTTGCGCTTTTTGTAAATCTGTGCTATAAATAGGTTTACATGCGAAGAAGGGAAAAAGAGCGGTCCCCGGCCCAGCAGAGAGCGTCCGTCACCGGCTGAAAGCGGATGTGGGGTTGGCCCGTTCGGTTCGTCCTGGAGCGGCCCTGGAGACAGGGACGGATTCGCCTCACGTTATCGGGGCCAGAGTGCCCGCCGTGTGCGGGAAATGCGGGTGGTACCGCGGAAGGTTTGCCTTTCGTCCCAGTGGATTGGGATGGAAGGCTTTTTTCATTTGTAATTACTGCAAAAGGAGCTGCGAATATGAAGGAAACACTGGAAACCATACGCCAGGAGGCGCTGGCTGCCTTTGACGGCGCCGACACCGCTCAGGATCTGGACGCGCTGCGGGTCAAATACCTGGGCAAGAAGGGCGAGCTCACCGCGGTGCTCAAGATGATGGGCAAGCTGTCCGCCGAGGAGCGCCCCGCCATGGGCCAGCTGGCCAACGAGGTCCGTACCGCCCTGGAGAACGCCCTGGAGGCCAAGGGCAAGGAGCTGGAGGCCAAGGCCCTGGAGGACCGGCTGAAGGCGGAGGCCCTGGACGTCACCGTCCCCGGCAAGGCCGTCAAGACCGGCCACCGTCATCCCATGTATATCGCCCTGGATGAGATCAAGGAGATCTTCATCGGCATGGGCTTCACCGTGCTGGACGGCCCCGAGGTGGAGCTGGCCAAACTGAACTTTGACCGCCTCAATGCCGAGGAGGGCCATCCCTCCCGCGACTGGTCCGACACCTTCTACTTTGACGAGGACAGCCGCGTGATGCTTCGCTCCCAGACCTCCCCCATGCAGGTCCGGGCCATGGACTCCATGGAGCTGCCCATCCGCATCATCGCCCCCGGCCGTGTGTACCGCAAGGACGAGGTGGATGCCACCCACTCCCCCATGTTCCACCAGGTGGAGGGCATGGTCATCGACAAGGGCGTCACCATGGCCGACCTGAAGGGCACCCTGAACACCGTGGTGGAGAAGCTGTACGGCAAGGGCACCAAGACCCGCTTCCGTCCCCACCACTTCCCCTTCACCGAGCCCTCCTGCGAGATGGACGTGCAGTGCCACAAGTGCGGCGGCGTGGGCTGCCCCACCTGTAAGGGCGAGGGCTGGATCGAGCTGCTGGGCGCGGGCATGATTCACCCCCGGGTGCTGGAGATGAGCGGCATCGACCCCAACGTGTACTCCGGCTGGGCCTTCGGCATCGGCCTGGAGCGTACCGCCATGCGCCGCTTCAAGATCGCTGACCTGCGTCTCATCTTCGAGAACGACGTCCGGTTCCTGGAGCAATTCTGAGAAAGGAGTGTAGAAACAATGAATCTGAGCAGAAAATGGCTGAATGAATTTGTCACTGTGACTGCCTCCGACAAGGAATTTGCTGAGGCTATGACCCTGTCCGGCTCCAAGGTGGAGCTGACCCACGACCTGGGCGAGGAAATCTCCAATGTGGTGGTGGGCAAGCTGCTGTCCATGGAGCGGCATCCCGACTCCGACCACATGTGGATCTGCCAGGTGGATGTGGCTCAGGAGGAGCCCATCCAGATCGTCACCGGTGCCTGGAACATCCACCCCGGCGATCTGATGCCGGTGGCCCTCCACAAGTCCACCCTGCCCGGCGGCGTGAAGATCCAGAAGGGCAAGCTGCGTGGCGCTGTGTCCAACGGTATGTTCTGCGGCCTCAGTGAGCTGGGCCTGGACACCCGCGACTTTCCCTATGCCACCATCGTCCCCGCCGCCATTCTGGGCGACTATCACCCCCTGGACAAGGACAAGCCCTCCATCCCCGCCGACATCCAGCCCGGCCACAAGATCTACGGTCCCGTGGCGGCTGCCCAGGTGACCGGCGTCACCACCACCGGCTACTCCGCCTATGAGGTGGCCCTGAACACCGGCGATGGCACCGCTACTGTCTCCACCACCTGCCCCAACCTCCACGAAGGCGACCTGGTGGCCTACAATACCAAGTCCAACTCCATCTGCACCCTGGAGGATCTTCACGCCCAGCAGGCTGAGTTCCCCCACTGCATCCCCGACGGCATTTTCGTCCTCAACGAGGAGGGTGTAAAGCCCGGCGACGACATCAAGCCCATTATTGGTGCTGACGACCACGTGGTGGAGTTTGAGATCACTCCCAACCGCCCCGACTGCCTCTCCGTCATCGGTCTGGCCCGGGAGGCTGCTGCCACCTTTGACGCCCCCCTCACCCTCCACAAGCCTGTGGTCAAGGGCGGCGGAAACGGCAACCTCATGGAGCTGCTGGACGTAGAGACCGCTGCCGCCGACCTGTGCCCCCGGTACACCGCCCGCATGGTGCGCAACGTGAAGATCGGCCCCTCCCCCAAGTGGATGCGGGAGCGGCTGCGCTCCATGGGCGTGCGTCCCATCAACAACATCGTGGACATCACCAACTACGTCATGCTGGAGTACGGCCAGCCCATGCACGCCTTTGACTACCGCTATGTGAAGGGCGGCAAGATCATCGTCCGCCGGGCTGCCGAGGGCGAGGAGCTTACCACCCTGGACGGCCAGGTGCGCAAGCTCAACGCCAACCACCTGGTCATCGCCGACGAGACCCGGGCCGTGGGCCTAGCGGGCATCATGGGCGGCGAGAACAGCGAGATCGTGGACGACACTGTGGACGTGGTCTTCGAGTCCGCCTGCTTCGATGGCACCTGCATCCGCAAGGGCGCCCTGGCCCTGGGCATGCGCACCGAGGCTTCCGCCAAGTTCGAGAAGGGCCTGGACCCCCTGAACACCCTGCCCGCCGTCAACCGGGCCTGCGAGCTGGTGGAGCTGCTGGGCGCCGGTGAGGTGCTGGACGGCACCATCGACATCCTCAACTACGTGCCCCAGCCCCGTGTCCTCAAGCTGGAGCCTGAGAAGATCAACGGCCTGCTGGGCACCGACGTGCCTGAGGCCGAGATGGTGTCCATCCTGAAGAAGCTGGACTTCCAGGTGGACGGCGACCAGGTGACCGTACCCTCCTGGCGCGGCGACGTCATCGGCATGGCCGACCTGGCGGAAGAGGTGGCCCGTTTCCACGGCTACAACAACATCCCCACCACCCTCATGCGGGGCCAGACCACTCTGGGCGGCTACGGCGAGGAGGAGCTGCTGGAGCGTCAGCTGGGCTCCATGTGCCGCTCCATGGGTTATGATGAGATCATCACCTACTCCTTCATCTCCCCCACCTGCTACGACAAGATCCGCTGGGACGAGAACGACGCCCGTCGTGAGTCCTTCAAGATCCTCAACCCCCTGGGTGAGGACACCTCTATCATGCGCACCACTGTGCTGCCCTCCATGCTGGAGATCCTGACCCGCAACTACAACTACCGCAACCAGAACGTGCGCCTGTACGAGGTGGGCCGCATCTACCTGCCCGGCGGCGAAGACGGCCTGGCTGTGGAGAACAAGGTCCTGTCCATGGGCGCCTATGGCGACGATATGGACTTCTACACCCTGAAGGGCTGCGTGGAGGCCATTCTCAAGGACCTGCGGGCTGCTGACATCCACTTTGAGGTGCCCGCCGAGGCCAATCCCTCCTATCACCCCGGCCGTGTGGCCGACGTTTATGCCGGTGACCGCCGCATCGGCGTGATGGGTCAGATCCATCCCCTGGTGGCTCAGAACTACGGCGTGGATGCCCAGTTCTACTGCGCTGAGCTGGAGCTCAACGCCCTCATGGCCGCCAAGGGCGCCGATCCTGAGTACGTCCCCCTGCCCAAGTTCCCCGCCGTCACCCGCGACATTGCCGTGGTGTGCGACGAGGCGGTCACCGTGGGCGCTCTGGAGTCCTGCATCCGCAAGGGCGCCAAGGGCCTGCTGAAGGACTGCAAGCTCTTCGACATCTATCGCGGCAAGGGCGTGGATGAGGGCAAGAAGTCCGTGGCCTTCAGCCTGGTGCTCCGTGCCGACGACCGCTCCCTCACCAGCGAGGAGGCCGATGAGGATGTGAAGAGCATCCTGGCTGCTCTGGAGAAGGACCTGGGCGCTGTGCTGCGCTGATCCTCCGCAAGAAAGCAAAAAAGTACCTGCTGCATACGCAGCAGGCACTTTTTTCATGGGTTTATTCCTCTTCCTCCGGCGTCCCTCTCTGGGCGTCGATGTAAGGCTTGAAGATACGCTCCAGCAGGAAGGAGTGGAGCAGCGCCACAATGGTGGGCAGCAGGAACAGGAACAGGATCAGATTGGAGCACAGGGTCACCGCGGCGAAGAAGATGACCGCCAGCAGGATGGTGCTGGGCAGATGGGCGATGGCCAGCTTGGCGCAGGTGCCGATCAGCCCGCCCACCTGGAAGGTAAACCGGGAGAGGACGGGAAAGAGGTAACAGGCCGCTCCCACCGGCAGCAGCAGGAAGATCTGATAGGCATAGAAGAGCACATACCCCGTGCTGTTGAGCTGCGCAGACTGGTAGAGCAAATCATAGAGGAAGATCAAAATGACTGCTACCGGGATCACCACCAGACTGGTGAGGACTCCTACCTTCAGGTTGTTCTTGAAGGTAGTAAAGAACATCCCCCAGCTGTTGCGCTCATTGTGGCGGATGCAGCGGACCACGGTGTTATACAGTGCGGCTGTAGCCGGTCCCAGCGTCACCAGGGGCAGCGAACAAGCCACCCAGAAGATGCTGAGGAGGATCAGATCCACCAGTTTCTCGGTATAGCGGTAGATGCCATTCTCCGGATTGAATATGCCCATTGATGCAGGCCTCCCTGGAACAGTGATTAGGTTGATTGTACCCTATTTTGCCGAAAGATGCAATTCCCTGTTCCAGGCTGTCAGTCCTCAATATGGATGGGTACGCCGTTGACCTCCACCTCGCCCTCCGCCGGGATGAGGATGTACTTCTTACCGTTGATGGTACGGGTCTCCACCAGGGCGCTGTACTCGGGAGAGACCTTGATGGTCACGTCGGGCATGGACAGCTGGACCTGCTTGGCGTCCACCAGGTTGCGGGGACTCAGGCGGGTATCCTCACCAAAGCTGTCGTCATAGCGGCTGTCAAAGGCGTTGATATGGCTTTCGGACACGCCGCAGGACTGGAGCACGCACTTTACCGCCCCCTTGGACACCATCAGGGGCTCTTCCTCCTTGTTCTCCTTGTGCTCCTCCACCAACTCCCGCAGCTGGTCATGGACCGCCTGGACCACCTCGTAGCTGCACTCCTCCCCCAGGGTCTCTCCCAGGATGGCCTGGAAGGTCTCCTTCTGGGCCTGGGCGGGCATGGGGATCTGGGTGCAGAAAATGGCCTGGGCAAAGTCCTGGTGGTTCTCACCCACGTCCTTATTATAGTAGAGGGCGTCGTACAGGTTGGTGCTGCGGTTGTCAAAGGCAGGGAACAGGAAGCCCAGCTCCGGCGGAGACACCAGCCAGTCCGCCTGCCGGTTGTAGAAGCGGTTCTCCCGCACATAGAAGCTGAGGGCGGGCTTGGTCTGCTTCACCGGGCAGATGCTGCACAGGATGTAGGAATAGACCTCCTCGGAGGCGTCCTTCTGGGTCTCGCCGTCCTTGGCCCGGTAGGGCACGTCGTAGCGGTCGTGGGCCAGCAGGATGAGATAGCTGCCCTCCAGGTCCAGGCTTTCAATGGCCTTCTGGAAAAAGTTCTGAACCGCCTCCTCATTCTGGAGGCCGGAGTCCCGCAGGGCCATGAGCAGCTTGTGCTCCTCCCCCTCCGCCACCTGGCGGGTGGCAAAGCTGACGTCAATGAGGTTGCGGTCGATGCCGCCGGAGAGGGTCCGGCGGAGGATGGCCAGCAGCTTCTCGCTCTCCTCCTCGCTCATCAGGGCCAGAGACTGATCAAACTGGGAGACGATCTCCCGCTTCTCATTGACATAACACCCGCGCACATGGGTGATGGCACTTTTATCGCCCTTGAACCTGCGGCGCAGCTCGCCTACTTCCTTCTCATTCATGGTCCTGTTCCTCCATTCCTGGGATGATAGCGGCCCTAGGCCAGGGCCGTACAAGCGTTTAATCGCTTTTTAAAAACCGGCCCTTCGGGCCGTCGGCGCTTTTGCGCCGTACGAGTGTTTTGCCCCAGGCAAAACCTCGGCGCAGGGGCAATTCACTTGCCCCGAGCATGTTAATTTCTTGCGGTATCCAAAAAAGAAGGACATCCTTTACGGATGTCCTTCTTTTTTGGTGCGCGAGGCGGGACTTGAACCCGCACGTGCGTAATGCACACTAGAACCTGAATCTAGCGAGTCTGCCAATTCCACCACTCGCGCATATGGTGCGGATGACGGGACTCGAACCCGTACGGCCGTGGGCCACTAGCACCTCAAGCTAGCCAGTCTACCAGTTCCAGCACATCCGCAGAACACAGCCCCGTCAAAAGACTGCTTGATTATTATAGCGGGCCGGGCCTGGTTTGTCAACCATTATTTTTCCTATTCCGCGAAAAATTTATCGGTTCTTCTCCCAGTCCAGCAGAGCGGCGATCACGTCGTGATAGACCCGCTCCGGCTCCTCCTGAAAACCCTGGGCCATCCGCTGGGCCTGCTCCCGGGTGCCGCAGAACAGCTGGAGGGTAAACAGGTTGCCCTTATCGTCGTCCAGCTCCATCTTGACCACGCTGCCACCCTCGGGCCGGTCCTCCACACTGGAGCGCACCTGGGCGTTGCGGCGGAGGATGCCGTTGACCTTGGCCAGGCGGACGGTGCACTTCTGCTTGACAGTGTAGGGCAGGCTGCTCTCGCAGGCAGCGCCGTTGGCCCGGCCCTTATCCGTAATGGCGTACAGCCCGTCCTCCAGGGTCAGGTGACCGGTCTCCACCAGCTCGGAGACCGCCTCGGCAAACTCAAAGTAGTCCACGCCGTCGTCACACATGGTCAGGTCGGTCAGCGCGTGAAAGTCGATGGGAGCCGCCACCCGTGCCATGATATAGAGGATGAGAAACTTGATATCCAGTTTATCGTGGATGAAACCGTGACGTGCCATGGAGCTCTCCTTTCCGACGCGTTTGCCGCTTACCATTCATTATACCCAAGCCGGGCTCAAATCACAAGTGCAATTTCCAATTGCCCCACCGCTTGACGGAGGCTTGTCCCACAGGGTATGATAGGATTAGATTTCCGGTCCGACGCCGGGCATTCAGTGAAAATTGGAGGATACCGTCATGGGAAAAAAATTACTGCCCCTGCTGCTCACCCTTCCGCTGCTGCTGTCTGCCTGCGGCGGTACGCCGGGACCGGAGGAATCCACCGCTCCCTCTCCCTCGCCTACCCCTGTGGTGGAGGCCACTCCCTCCCCTACCCCCTATGACGGCCCGGTCAATCCCCTCACCGGCCTGCCCATCGGCGAGGAGTGGGTCAACCGCCGCCCGGTGGCCATCATGCTCAACAACCTGAAGCAGGCCCTGCCCCAGCTGGGCCAGTCGCAGGCCGATATCATCTATGAGATCCCCGCTGAGGGAGGCATCACCCGCATGGTGGGCGTCTATCAGTCCCTGGACGGTGTGGGCACCATCGGCTCCATCCGCTCCGCCCGCCCCTACTATCTGGAGGTGGCTCTGGGCCACGACGCCATCTTCCTGCACGCCGGCGGCAGCGAGGACGCCTACAGCAAGATCAGCCAGTGGGGCGTCACCGCTCTGGATGCGGTGCGGGGTCCCTACCTGGGCAAGACAGAGGGCAGCAACCTGATGTGGCGGGACCCGGTGCGCCGGCAGACCTACAGCCTGGAGCACACCGTGGTCACCACGGGACAGACCATCATTGACCTGCTGCCCACCTATAACATCCGCCTGGACCACAAGGACGGCTACACCTATGAGATGGAGTTTGCCGAAGACGGTACCCCAGCTGACGGCGTGTCCGCCGGGGAGATCACCGTCCCCGTCTCCAGCTACAAGACCGGCCGCTTTGTCTACAACGAGGACACCGGCAAATACGGCGTGGAGGAGTACGGCGCGGCCTACATAGACGGCAACACCCAGGAGCAGGTGGAGGTGACCAATGTGGTCATCCTCAAGACCGCCTGCCGCAACACCGGCGACTATCTGGGCCACATCACGGTGGACCTGTCCAGCGGCGGCACCGGCTACTTTGCCTGCGGCGGCAAGATCACCGACCTGACCTGGAGCAAGCAGTACCCCAGCGGCCAGTTCCACTATACGGACTCCAACGGCAACCCCATCACCTTCGGCGTGGGCACCACCTATGTGTGCGTGGTCCCCACCGACTGCCAGGTGAGCTTCTCCTGATCAAAAGCGGGAGCGCTGCAGACAACCCTCTGCAGCGCTCCCGTTTTTTACGATACAACGTCAATCCATATTATAGTATGTAATCTCATCCTGGGCCTTTGCAAACAGATCCGCAACGTAGGCTTCCCGTGCTTCCAACATTTCCGCCGGCGGATTGACCCTGGTATAGGTTAGGCCGTGCTCCTCACAGTACGCCTCTCCCACCGCGTTGAGCAGCTTCTGCCGGGCAATGTTCCTTGGCGCCTGCTCCTCCAGGAGGGCAAAATATTCCTCCGCCGTGATGCCGACCTTCTGGCAGTACTGGTCGATCATTTCTTTGCCTTCCGGTATGGCGTAAGAAAGCTCCGCATTCTCCACCAAGGCGTCGATCTCGGCCTGGGTGGCCTCATACCCAAGCCGCTGGGCTTCCTCCAGCAAAACCATGCTCCGCAGAATTTCATTCAGAGCCTCTTCCGTTGTCGGCAGATCCGCTGCCCCACCGGAAGAAATCGCATCCACATTTTGCTGATAGCGCTCCACATCGGCCTGATAGACCTTTTCTCCATGATATTCCGCCAGCAGGCCCGGTTCCGCTGAAGGCTCCGGGGTGTTCGGTTGACCAGGGTTACTGCACCCGGACAAGCCCATTCCCAGGAGCATACCAAGCAGACACACACAACTCACGATCACAGGGGGGCAACGTTTCGGTTTCATCGTTCATGTCCTCCTTTTAAAGACACTGTGGATCGATCGTAATATCTCCTCCGGGCACCTTGGCCCAGTCAAAGCGCTTAGCCAGCTCCGCCGGACGGACCGGCTCCGGCCTGTCCAGCTGCCCCGCCCAGAAGGCCAGCAGTCCGGTGAGCGCCTCCGGCGTAAACCGCTGCCGCAGGGCGCCCATGTCCAGATCCCGTTCCCGCTTGGACAACCGCCGCCCGTCCGGAGCCAGCAGCAGGGGGACGTGACAGAACTCCGGAGGCCGGAATCCCAGCAGGGTATGGAGATAGATCTGCCGGGGTGTGGAGTCCAGCAGGTCCCTCCCCCGCACCACCTGGTTGATCTCCATGGCGCCGTCGTCATACACCACCGCCAGCTGGTAGGCATACACCCCGTCGGACCGGCGAATGATGAAGTCTCCGCAGTCCTCCTGCAGGTTTTCCCGGTACTCCCCCTGCAGCTTATCTGTAAAGGATATTTCCTTGTTGTCTACCGTCAAACGCCATGCGGGGCAACGGTTTGCGGACAATTCCTGTTTCTCTTTTTCTGTCAAGTGTTTGCACCTGCCAGAGTAGATGATCTGTCCGTCCGACCGGTGGGGTGCGGAGGCGGCCAGCCGCTCGGCCCGGGTGCAGAAACAGGGGTAGACCAGGCCCATCTCCTCCAGTTTTCGGAAGGCTCCGGCGTACAATTCCGTGCGTTCACTCTGGGAGTATGGCCCGTTGGGGCCGCCCACCTGGTACCCCTCGTCCCAGTCCAGGCCCAGCCA
The DNA here is from genome assembly GCF_017811815.1 of Flavonifractor sp. AGMB03687. GTDB lineage: Bacteria > Bacillota > Clostridia > Oscillospirales > Oscillospiraceae > Flavonifractor. Next base: position 105,635 of record NZ_JADKZI010000002.1, on the reverse strand, counting down.
GCGCAGATCGTCGGCCAGCTGGCGGGCGTACTCCTCCCGGCACCGGTCCGGGTCCAGGTCCTCCATCCGCAGCACCATGGTGCCCCCGGCGGAGCGCACCGACAGCCAGGCCAGCAGGCCGGAAAACAGATTGCCCAGGTGCATCCGCCCGCTGGGACTGGGGGCAAAGCGTCCCCGCAGCTTGCTCATATCCATCTCTCCTTTGCCCCTATTCTACCACATCCCCGGATAAATGGAACCCGTCAGTTTGGGTTGCATTTTCAGGAAACTGTGTTATACTCATTTTATCATCTGAATCTTTCACTCCGAGCGGGACCGCCTAAGGGCATGCCTATGGCGCACCGCCAGGGTCGGGCTGGAAACGGCACGGCCTTCCGTCTTTGAAAAGGAGTCTCTTTTACAGGGGGGTATTGTACCCTTCTGTCCGGAGGTACCGTAAAAAGACGGTACCTCTTTTTTGTTTGGAGGAACACAACATGAAACTGATCGATACCCGCGACGCGGTGGGCCATGTGCTCTGCCACGACCTGACTCAGATCATCCGGGGCGTCACCAAGGACGCCCGGTTCCGCAAGGGCCATGTGGTGACCGAGGAGGACATCCCGGTGCTGCTGAGCATGGGCAAGGAGCACCTCTATGTGTGGGAGCGCCAGCCCGGCATGCTCCACGAGGACGAGGCCGCCCTCCGGCTTCAGGCCCTGTGTCAGAATGAGCATATGCACGGCACCGCCGTGAAGGAGGGCAAGATCGAGCTCATCGCCGACATGGACGGCCTGTTCCAGGTGGATGTGGACCGGCTCAATGCCCTCAACGGCGAGGATGAGATCATGATCGCCACCCGCCACACCAACACCGCCGTCCACAAGGGGGACAAGCTGGCGGGTACCCGCATCATCCCCCTGGTCATTGCCGAGGACAAGCTGAAAGCGGTGGAGGAGCGTGCAGGAACCGGCCCCATTCTCTCCCTCACCCCCTGGAAGCTGAAGACCTGCGGCCTCATCACCACCGGCAGCGAGGTGGCCAAGGGCCTCATTGAGGATACCTTCACCCCCGTCATCATCGACAAGCTGGCCGCCTACGGCATCAAGGTGACCGAACACTGCCTGCCCGGCGACGACATGGCCGCCATCACCACCGCCGCCCTGGACTACAAGGCCAAGGGCGTGGACCTGATCCTGTGCACCGGCGGCATGAGCGTGGACCCCGACGACAAGACTCCCAAGGCCATCAAGGACACCGGCGCGGACATCGTATCCTACGGTGCCCCGGTGCTGCCCGGCGCCATGTTCCTGCTGGGCTACTTCGCCGACGGCACCCCCATCATGGGCCTGCCCGGCTGCGTCATGTACGCCAAGGCTACTGTGTTTGACCTGGTGCTTCCCCGCATTGCCGCCGGAGTCAAGGTGAGCCGGGCCGATCTGAAGGCCCTGGGCCATGGCGGCCTGTGCCTGGGCTGCCCGGAGTGCCACTACCCCATCTGCCCCTTCGGCAAGGGGTGCTGACCATGGACACCGATCTCTCTCTGGAGCAGGCGATAGAGCGGATGACTCAGGGGCTGTCCCCCCTGGGCACCGAAGTGTTGCCCGCTTTTCAGGCCCTGGGTCGCACCTTGGCGGCCGATATAACCGCCCCCATGGACCAGCCGCCCTTTGATCGCTCTCCTCTGGACGGCTACGCCCTCCGCTCCGCGGACATCGCCGGAGCAGAGCGGGAGCACCCCGTCCGTCTGCCTGTGGTGGACACCCTCTACGCCGGAGACGCGCCCCGGTGTCCTCTGGGGCCCGGCCAGGCCATCCGCATCATGACGGGAGCCATGCTGCCGGAAGGGTGTGACTGTGTGCTCCGTCAGGAGGACACCGACCGGGGCGACCCGGTGAGCATCTACGCCTCTCTCCCCCCGCATAAAAATTATGTCTACCAAGGTGAGGACTACCGGGCGGGCAGCCTGCTGCTTCCGGCAGGCGCACGGCTGGACGCCGCCGCCCTGGGGGTGCTGGCCAGCGCCGGCATCACGGAGGTGCCCGTGTGCCGCCGCCCCAAGGTGGGACTGCTCACCACCGGGGATGAGGTGGTGGAGGCTGGACAGCCCCTGCCCCCCGGCAAGATCTACGGCTCCAACCAGGTCCTGCTTCTGGCCCGGCTGACAGAGCTGGGTATCCCCGCTGTGGGCCGCCACGCCGCCGACTCCCCTACCGCGGTGGCGGAAACCATGGGCGAGCTGCTGGCTGACTGCGACCTGCTTATTACCACCGGCGGCGTGTCGGTGGGCGACAAGGATATTTTCCACCAGGCCCTCCCCCTGCTGGGGGCGGAGCGGGTGTTCTGGAAGGTAAACCTGAAGCCGGGCACTCCGGCCATGTTCTCCCGGTTCGGCGGCAAGCCCATCCTGTCCCTGTCGGGCAACCCCTTTGCCGCCTTCACCACCTTTGAATTGCTGGCCCGGCCCCTGCTGGCCGCCCTGGCCTGGGAGCCCCATCTGCTTCCCCGGCAGAAGCAGGCCGTCCTCACCACTCCCTATGATAAATCCAGCCCCCGGCGGCGTTTTCTCCGGGGCATCTACCTAGATGATGAGGTTACCCTCCCCCAGGGCCATTCCTCCGGCCAGCTAGCCTCTCTGGTGGGATGCAGCTGTCTGGTGGAGCTTCCGGCGGGCTCGCCCCCGGCGGAGGCCGGACAGACCGTCCAGGTCTGGCTGCTGTGACCATCCATATCGATGCTACAGGAGGTTAGTATGGAACCTGCTTTCAATCATTTTGACGAGGCCGGCAACGCCATCATGGTGGACGTGACCGGCAAGGAGCCCACCTACCGCACGGCGGTGGCCGAGGGCACCATTAAGGTCACCCGCCCCATTCTGGATGCCATTACCGGCCGCACCGCCGCCAAGGGCGACGTGCTGGGGGTGGCTCGGGTGGCGGGCATTATGGCCGCCAAGCGCACCTGGGAGCTGATCCCCCTGTGCCATCCCCTGCTGCTCAGCCACCTGTCGGTGGATTTTGAGATCCTGGAGGAGGCCTGCGCCGTGCGGGCCACCTGCACCGTCAGGCTCTCCGGCAAGACCGGCGTGGAGATGGAGGCCCTCACCGGCGTCTCGGTGGCACTGCTCACCATCTACGACATGTGCAAGGCCATCGATAAGGGCATGGAGCTGGGCGACATCCATCTGGTCCACAAGGAGGGCGGCAAATCGGGGGTGTACGACCGTGTCTGAACCCCTGGTGGTGGCAGTGTCCGGCGTAAAAAACTCCGGCAAGACCACCCTCATCGAATCGGTCCTCCCCCTTCTGGCGGAGGCCGGGCTGAACGTGGCGGTCATCAAGCACGACGGCCACTCCTTCATCCCCGACCCGCCCGGCACCGATACCGGCCGCTTTATGGCTGCCGGTGCGGCAGGCACCGCCATCTTTGACGGAGAGAAATTCAAGGTGGTCAAGCGCCATCCGGTAACGGAGGATTTTTTGATCACCCAGTTCCCCGAGGCCGACCTGCTCCTGCTGGAGGGCTTCAAATACACTGCCTGGCCCAAGCTGGAGGTGGTACGCAAGGGCAATTCGGAGGCCCCGGTATCCGATCCGGCCACCCTGCTGGCCCTGGTTACCGACCTGCCGCTGGAGTGCCCCGGCGCGCCGGTGCTCCCCCTCAACGATCCCCAGGGCGTGGCCCGTTTTCTGCTCCGTCTGGTAAAGGAGGGCCTGCCCCATGTATGATCAATTTGGCCGCAACATCCGCTACCTGCGGGTATCCGTCACCGACCGGTGCAACCTGCGGTGCCGCTACTGTATGCCCGAGGAGGGCGTGGAGTGGGTGGACCACAGTGCCATCCTCTCCTATGAACAGATCGTGCGCCTGGTCCGTCTGGCCGCCGGGCTGGGAGTGGAAAAGGTGCGCCTCACCGGCGGCGAGCCCCTGGTGCGCAAGGGACTGGCCGGGCTGGTGAAGGAGCTGAAATCTATTGACGGCATCCGCACCGTCAGCCTCACCACCAACGGAGTGCTGCTGGCCGAGCAGCTGCCCGGCCTGCTGGAGGCCGGACTGGACGGCGTGAACCTCAGCCTGGACACCCTGGACCGGGCCCAGTTTGCCTCCCTTACCCGGCGAGACGAGCTGCCCCGGGCCCTGGAAGGCCTGGAGGCCGCCCTGGCCGCGCCGGGACTCACCGTCAAGGTCAACTGCGTCCCCTCGGGAGGCAACGACGCCCAGCTGGTGCCTCTGACCGCCCTGGCCAGGGACCGGGACCTGACCGTCCGCTTCATTGAGCTGATGCCTATCGGCCTGGGGGACACCCTCACCCGCCGCACCGAGGAGGAGGTCCTCGCCCGGCTGGAGGAGGCCTTCGGCCCCTCCCTCCCCTGCGAACCCGATCGCCTGGGCGGCCCCAGCCGCAACGTGACCTTCCAGGGTTTCCGGGGCAAGGTGGGCTTCATCAGCGCGGTGTCCCACCAGTTCTGCCAGAGCTGCAACCGGGTCCGGCTCACCGCCACCGGTTTTCTCAAGACCTGTCTGCAATACGACCACGGGGTGGATCTGAAGGCCCTGCTGGATGCTGGTGCCGACGACACCGCCCTGCAAACCGCCATGGCAGACGCCATCAACCACAAACCCGCCAGCCACCACTTCGGCAGACAGCGGGAGGCGGCTGACGAGGGCCGCAACATGAATCAAATTGGAGGATAAGAACATGGGCAAAGTAATCGCTGTCTGTGTCAGTGAACAGAAGGGCACCCAGAAGAAAAATGTGGGCTCCGCCCAGTTCGTGGAGGACTGGGGCATCCAGGGAGACGCCCACGCGGGCAAGTGGCACCGGCAGGTGTCCCTCCTCTCCCATGAGCAGGTGGAGGCCTTCCGGGCCAGAGGCGCCGTGGTGGACGACGGCGCGTTTGGCGAAAACCTGGTGGTGGAGGGCTATGACTTCAAGGCTCTGCCCATCGGCACCAAATTCAAGTGCAACGATGTGCTGCTGGAGCTGACCCAGGTGGGCAAACAGTGCCACGCCCACTGTGAGATCTACAAGGTCATGGGTGACTGCATCATGCCCCGGGAGGGCGTATTCACCAAGGTGCTCCACGGGGGCACCATCTCGGTGGGAGACAACCTCACCATCGTGGAGGAGGGCTGAACATGCGGGTAGCCATCATCACCCTCAGCGACTCCGGCTACGCCGGACAGCGGGAGGACAAGAGCGGCCCGGTGATCCGGGAACTGGTGGAGGCGGCAGGCTATGAGGTGGTCTATACCACCCTGCTGCCCGATGGGCTGGAGCCCCTGTCCTCGGAATTGAAGCGGCTGTGCGACAATGACCTGGCCGACCTGGTCCTCACCACCGGCGGCACCGGCTTCTCCCCCACCGACCTGACCCCGGAGGCCACTCTGGCGGTCACCGAGCGCCCCGCCCCCGGCATTGCCGAGGCCATGCGGTGGCAGTCTCTCCAGATCACCCCCCGGGCCATGCTGAGCCGGGCGGCGGCGGGTATCCGCAAGCAGACCCTTATGGTCAACCTGCCCGGCAGCCCCAAGGCGGTGCGGGAGTGCCTGGAGTTTATCCTCCCCGCCCTGGGCCACGGCCTGGAGATTTTAAGGGGGACTACGGGTAACTGTGCCCGTTAAAATAAGTCCTGAATTCTTCGAGCCCGTATCGCCTAAAGCCCTTGCGCCATGGCAACGGGCCGGGGCGCCCCCGGAAACAGGGTCGCCTACCAGTTTGTAAAGGAGAATGCAGCATGAAAAAAATCGTATCCCTGATCCTGTCCCTGTCGTTGATCCTGGCGCTGGCCGCCTGCGGAGGCAACAATTCCGGCGCCGCCAATACCCCCGCCCAGAACAGCGAGACTCCCGCTCAGGCGGAAACGGTGGACGTGGTGGTGTTCGCCGCCGCCTCCATGGAGGCCACCCTCACTCAGATCGCCGAGCAGTACAAAGAGGTTGCCCCCAACGTCAACCTGATCTTTACCTTTGACTCCTCCGGCACCCTGAAGACTCAGATCGAGGAGGGCGCCGTGTGCGACCTGTTTATCTCCGCCGCCCAGAAGCAGATGAACCAGCTGGACGCCGCCGACACCACCGGCACCAACGAGGGCCTGGACTTTGTGCTGTCTGACACCCGCATCAACTTTGTGGAGAACAAGGTGGTGCTGGCGGTGCCCGACGACAACCCCAAGGACATCCAGTCCTTCTCCGATCTGGCCACCGACAAGCTGTCCCTGCTCTGCCTGGGCAATGACGACGTGCCCGTGGGAGCCTACTCTCTCCAGATCCTGGACACCCTGGGCATTGACATCACCGCCCTGGAGGACGCCGGTAAGGTAACCTACGCTTCCAACGTGTCCGAGGTAGCCAACCAGGTGAAGGAGGGCGCCGTGGACTGCGGCATCATCTATGCCACCGACGCCTTTACCTACGAGCTCAACGTGGTGGATCAGGCCACTGCCGACATGTGCGACCAGGTCATCTACCCTGCCGCCGTCATGAAGTGCGGCACCGATGAGACCAGTCAGGCCGCCGCCCAGGCCTTCCTGGACTATCTGCACACCGACGAGAGCGCCATCTCCGTGCTGGAGGGCGTTGGCTTTACCGTCATCCAGTAAACACAAGGGCCTGCCGCCAGGGCGGCAGGCCCATTTTCTAAGGCAGGTGATCGGTTCTGGACCTCTATCCCCTTTTTAATTCCCTGCGCATCGCCGCCATTTCCACCGTACTCATCTTCTTCCTGGGTATCCTGGCGGCCTACTATGTGGCCAAGCTGCCCCGGCTGGTAAAGGGTGTGCTGGACGTGGTACTCACCCTCCCTCTGGTCCTCCCTCCCACCGTGGTGGGCTATTTCCTGCTACGGCTGCTGGGCCCCAAGCGGACCATTGGGCTATGGTTTCTGGAGGTCTTCGACCTGCGGCTGACCATGGTGTGGTACTCCGCCATCTTCGCCTCGGCGGTGGTGGCCTTCCCCCTGATGTACCGCACCGCCCGTGGCGCCTTCGAGTCCTTCGACGTCACCCTGGCCCACGCCGCCCGTACTCTGGGCAAATCCAACACCTGGATCTTTTGGCGGGTCATGATGCCCTACTGCAAGCAGGGCATTATCGCCGGTACCGTACTGGCTTTCGCCCGGGCTCTGGGCGAGTATGGCGCTACCGCCATGATCGCCGGATACACCCCCGGCAAGACCGCCACTATCTCCACCACGGTGTACCAGCTGTGGCGCACTGGAGATGACGCGGGAGCCATGCGGTGGGTACTCATCAACCTGGCCATCTCCGCCGTGGTGCTGCTGGCCGTGAATATGCTGGAGAAAAAGGACCGCCGCACCCGCCGCCGGGCCGTTCCTGTCTCCCAGGAGGTGGACTGATGCGGTTACAGGTGAATATTCATAAGGATTTCGGCAAATTTCAGCTGGATTGCTCCTTTGAGACCGAGAGCGGCCAGATCACCGGTCTGCTGGGGGGCTCGGGCTGCGGCAAAAGCCTCACCCTCAAGTGCATTGCCGGCATCGAGAAACCCGACCGGGGCCGCATCGTGCTGGACGACAAGGTACTCTTTGACTCGGAGTGCCACATCAATCTGCCGCCCCAGAAGCGGAAGGTGGGCTATCTCTTTCAGAACTACGCCCTCTTTCCCAACATGACGGTAGCCCAGAACATCGCCGTGGGTGTGGCCGACAAGGCCGCCCGGAAGGAGACGGTGAGCCGCCTCATCTCCTCCTTCTATCTGGAGGGGCAGGATCACAAATACCCCCGGCAGCTGTCCGGCGGTCAGCAGCAGCGGGTGGCCCTGGCCCGCATCCTTTCCAGTCAACCGGAGGTACTGCTGCTGGACGAGCCCTTCTCCGCTCTGGACAGCTATCTGAAGTGGCAGGTAGAGCTGGAGCTGGCTGACATTCTCTCCGCCTTCTCCGGTCCTGTGCTCTTTGTCACCCACAATCAGGACGAGGTGCAGCGGCTGTGCCAGCAGGTGTGCGTACTGGACCATGGCCGCTCCCAGGCTACGAGGCCGGTACAGGAACTTTTTAAGGCTCCCCGCACCCTGTCCGCCTGCCTGCTGTCCGGCTGCAAAAACGTGTCCCGGGCACGGCCCACAGCGGACGGCATGGTGGAGGCCCTGGACTGGGGCGTGGTCCTGGACCCGGGCCGTCCCCTTCCGGCCAATCTCTCCCATATCGGCCTGTGGTCCCACTGCATCCAGCCCGTAGATGGACCGGGACCCAACCGCCTGCCCTGCCAGGTGGAACGGGTGGTGGAAAATGTCTTTTCCACCGTCGTTATGCTCTCCACGCCCGGGGGAACGCGGGAATTTTCCCGTCTGCGTCTCAAGCTGGAGAAAGAAAGCTGGGCTGCTCTGGCAGGCCGCAACCCTCTATGGCTGGAGCTGCCCTCCAAAGATCTGTTGTTACTGACCAGCAATTAAAAAGCGTCCCCGCGGCAATGCCGTGGGGACGCTTTTGCTTTTACTTGATGGGCACTGCCCGGAACGCTTCTCCCAGAGTGACGGGAGCCACACCTCCGGCGGTCAGTTCGGTGAGCCGGGCCGCGAAGGCCTCGGTGTTCTCCTCGGGCAGCAGCACATGGACAGTGACGTCGGCGGCATACTCGCTCTCCCCCAGCACGCCTCCCTGGGCCTCCGCCTCCTGGCGCACCCGCTCGAAGAAGGAGTAGGGGCAGGTCACGGCCGTCTCCACCCACCGGCGTACCACCGAGATCCCGGCGGTGTCCAGGGCGTCCTTGGCGCTCTGGGTATAGGCTCGCACCAGACCCCCAGCCCCCAGCAGCACTCCGCCGAAGTAGCGGGTCACCACGCAGCACACGTTGGTGACCTCCTCCCGCTGGAACACGTTGAGCATGGGCTGTCCGGCGGTGCCCTGGGGTTCTCCGTCGTCGGAGTACCGCTCCACGCCGCCCTCCTTGATGCGGTAGCACCAGCAGTTGTGGCGGGCATCGTAGTACTTCTTCTTCATGGCCTCGATGTAACCTCGGGCCTCCTCCTCGCTCTCCACCGGCCAGACATGGCCGATGAACCGGGAGCGCTTCTCCACAAACTCCGTCTCGGAGGGCGCGGTGGGGATGTAGTATTCCGTCATCTGGCCTCCCACTCCCTTCTGGTGATGGCAAAATAGTGGGCCAGCCGGGTCTCATTCAGCTGCTCCACCGGCTCCACCCGGGACAGGCGGTAAGTCATGCCGCACTTCTGCATCACCCGCTTGGACTTGCGGTTGCCGTCGTAGTAGGCGGCCCAGATAGCGGCATAGCCCAGATCCAGAAAGGCGTGGTGCAGAATGGCCTCCACCGCCTCAGGGATCAGGCCCTGGCCCCAGCAGTCCCTGGCCAGAGAGTAGCCCACCTCCTCGCTGGGGGTACCCAGCTCGGTGCGGTGCTTGCCCACAAATCCGGCGGAGCCGATGAGCCGTCCGTCGGACTTCTGGACCACCGCCAGGGTGTCGGAGGGCTGAAAGATCTCCCGGATCACCCGCAGGCTCTCCTCCACATCGGCGTGGGGCTTCCACCCCGCCCAGGGGCCCACCTCCGGGTGGCTGGCATAGGCATACAAACCGGCCGCGTCCTCCTCGGTAAAGGGACGCAGCAGCAGGCGCTCGGTCTCCAGTGGTTTCATGGTGTTGCCCTCCTCAATCCTCCCAAAATTCCTTGGGGGGCGTCCAACCGGACACGATATAGTCCTTCAGCCGACCCAGCTGGATGGGGGTACACACGGCTTCCACCTCGATGGTCTCGCCATAGTCCACCCGCTCCACCTTGGCCTCCCGGTGGAGCAGATCCAGAACGCCGCCCTTGTCGTAGGGCAGGTGGAGCACCACCCGGTGGGCGCCGGTATCCAGCCGGTCGCCGATTTTAGCCAGCAGCTCGTCCAGGCCCTGACCGGTCTTAGCGGAAATGGATACAATGTCCTCGCCGTGGGGCAAAATCTCGCTGGGGCAGCGGTCGATCTTATTGAAGACGTCAATGCGGGGAGTCTGCTCCGCCCCCAGCTCCACGATCAGCTTCTCCACTACCTCGGCCTGCTCCCGCCACTCCGGGTTGGAGGTATCGATGACGTGGAGCAGCAGGTCGGCATAGGAAAGCTCCTCCAGGGTGGCCTTGAAGGCCTCCACCAGATGGTGGGGCAGCTTGCGGATAAAGCCTACCGTATCGCTGAGGAGCACTGTGCAGGTATCGGAGATCTCCAGGGTACGGGTGGTGGTGTCCAGTGTATCGAAGAGCCGGTTGTTGGCGGGAATGTCCGCACCGGTCAGCTTGTTGAGCAGGGTGGACTTACCGGCGTTGGTGTAGCCCACGATGGCCACCACCGGTACCTCGTTCTTCTCCCGGCGGGAACGCTGGGTGGCACGCACCCGGCGCACCTGATCCAGCTCCTCCCGCAGCTTCTGGATCTTTCGGCGGATGTGCCGCCGGTCGGTCTCCAGCTGGGTCTCACCGGGGCCGCGGGTGCCGATGGCACCCTCCTGCCGCTCCAGGTGGGTCCACATACCCAGCAGACGGGGCAGCAGGTACTGATACTGGGCCAGCTCCACCTGGAGGCGGCCCTCCTTGGTGCGGGCCCGCTGAGCGAAGATGTCCAGAATAAGGGCCGCCCGGTCCAGCACCTGGACCTTCAGATCCTCAGACAGGGCGCGCTGCTGGGAGGGAGACAGGGGGTTGTCCACGATGACCATGTCCGCCCCCATGGCATCCACCAGCTCCTTCACCTCCGCCACCTTGCCCTCGCCAATGAAGGTACGGGGATCGGGGGTGTCCTTGTTCTGAAACACAGTGCCCACGCACTGGCCGCCCGCCGTCTCCAGCAGGTCGGCCAGCTCCTCCATGGAGGAGTCGTCGGCATTTTCCGCCTCGGACAGGCAGTGGGCGTTGAGGCCCACCAGTACTGCCCGGTTGATGGCTTTTTTCTCTTGGTTTTCTGTCATGTGTCCTCCGATGGGCGCAGGGTGCGCCCCTATATTATGCTTTCTTTAAAACCTCCAGGATCTCACCGATGAAGATGCGGTGATAATCCTTCTCGGGGTACCACTTGCCGTCGATCTCCCCGTCCAGGAAGTGGGTGGGGTCCATGTCCTGCCAGTAGGCCTTTTTACACACCAGCACCAGGTCGGCCTCCTCAAAGTAGGGGGCCCCCTCCGCCGTGGCAACCGTGAAGCCGCACTCCTTCACCTTATCCACATCCCGGCCGCTCTTGGAGCCGCACAGAGCCAGGGCCTTCCGGTATGCTTCCCCAAAGAAGCACAGGGTGAAGGTATCCTCCCGCTCCATAAATTCCAGGGTGTACCGCTGGGGCCGGATGTATACGGTGGCCACCGGCTTACCCCACAGCACGCCCAGGCCGCCCCAACTGGCGGTCATGGTATTGCATTCTTCCTTGGTTCCGGCGGTAATGAGCATCCACTGATCGCCGATCAGGGAAAAGACGTTCTGGTCCAGAGCCTTGGGCTCGATCTTTTCAAACATGGCGTGCACCTCCTGTTGTCTCTCACCTATTATATGTGTCTTTCCGAAAAAAAGAAAGGTGCTGTACAAATGAAAAAGGCTCGTACCGAAACCGGTACGAGCCCTTACATACGAACTTACTTGTCCAGGCCGAACTTCTTGTTGAAGCGGCTGACACGTCCGCCAGTATCCACCATCTTCTGCTTACCAGTGAAGAAGGGGTGACACTTGGAGCAAACTTCCACGCGGATGTCCTTCTTGGTAGAGCCGGTCTCGATCACATTACCGCAGGCACACTTGATGGTGGTCTGCTCGTAGTTAGGATGGATGCCTTCCTTCATTGTTGTGTTCACCTCTTTCTCGTTCCGGATGAAGCGGCGCAGCAAACCTCCACGCCTTATAAACGCTAGAATATAGTAGCACAAAGGCTGGTGGATTGCAACAGTTTTTTTCAGAAATTTTCAAATTGCTACAGATCCACACTCTGGTTCAGCGCAAAGAACCACAGCACCTGACGGATCACCTTTTTGCCGGTGATCTCCTCCAGGGCCCGACTGTAGGCCTCCAGCTGTGGGCGGTAGTGCTCCGCCCGCTCCGCCACGGAGCGCTTGGTCACCCGGTCGGTCTTAAAGTCCACCACCGTGATGCCCTCCAGGGTCTCATAGTAGCAGTCCACCACGCCCTGGAAAAGCACCTGCTCCCCCTCCCCGGCCTGGGGATAGTAGCGGCTGGCGGGCTCCAGAATGGAGAACTTGAACTCCCGCCGCAGGGAGACGGAGGAGAGCAGCTCCTGCCCCAGATCCGACTGGAAGAAGGCGGCAACGGGGGCCGGGTCCACGGCCTCTCCCTGCTGGGGGGTGATGTACTGCCCCTCCACCAGTCGGTCAATTTCAGCCTGCACCCCTTCCACCGTTTCGGCCTTTTCAAAGTCGATATACTGCAATACCTGATGGAGGGCAGTGCCCTGCTGGGCGGCGGTGAGGCCCATCTCCTCGGCGGCAAACCAGGGCCGGCCGAAGCTGAGGGGCCGGGCAGGCCGTGGGGCTTCCTCCGCCGCCTCCTCGTCCAAAGCTCTGCCCTTCAGCTGGGTGGCGGTGAGCTTGGAGGGGATGGCCACCTCCTCCTGATGGGGATAGGTCCAGCGCAGCAGGTCGACCAAGGCTTCCCCGTCCTCTGTCTCCTGCTCCGCTGCCTGGGCGGGAGCCATCCAGCGATGGGGCGGGGTCTGGGCCAGAGGGGCCCCGTCCACAAACCGAATATCCCACTCGGGACCAAAGGGAGCGGTGGGCACCGCCACCTCCTGACCGGCCGCCCGCCGAAGGGCACCTCCGTCGGGGCGGCACAGAGCAGCCAGCAGCACCCACTGGCCCACGCTCTGGCAGCCCAGCAGCACCTGGGGATCCACCGGATATCCGCTGTCCCCCGCCAGCTTCTCCAAATCTTTTCCGCCGCCGGTGAGGGCCACCGACAGAATCAGTTTCTCCTTGGCGCGGGTCATGGCCACGTAGAGCAGCCGCAGCTCCTCCGCCATCATCTCCCGCTCCAGCTGGCGGGCTACCGCCATCCGGGCCAGGGTTGGATACTCGATGCCCCGGTCCACGTCCAGGCCCTTGGGACCCACACCCAGCTTTGGGTGGAAGAGGATGGGGCGGCTCATGTCCTCCCGGTTGAGACGGCGGGCCAGCCCGCACAGCAGCACCACCGGGAACTCCAAACCCTTGGACTTGTGGATGCTCATGATGCGCACCCCACCGCCGGTGCGGCCCGCCGTGGGGGGAGCCAGCTTGGCCCCGTTCTCCCGCAAACGGGTCAGGTAGGTGAGGAAGCGGAACAGGCCCTTGTGGCCCGCTCCCTCAAACTGCCGGGCCAGCTCAGCCAGGGCCAGCAGGTTGCCCTGCCGGGTCTCTCCCTCCCCCATGGTGCCAAAGATGCCCAGCAGGTTGGTACGGTCGTAAATGTGCCACAGCAGCTGGTGGCTGCTCATATCCCCTGACCCAAACCGCAGGTCGTCCAGCTCAGCCAGGAAGGCCCTGCTGTCCTCCCCGTCGTCGGCAGCCAGGGCGGCATAAAAGTCAGCGTCCGGACTGGCCGCCCGGATCTGGGCCAGCCGGTCGGCGGAGAAGCCATACACCGGGGAGCGCAGCACCGAGATAAGGGCCACGTCCTGCCGTGGATTGTCCACAATCTGGAGCAGGGACAGGGCCACTGAGATCTCGGTGGAGCCGAAGAAGTCCCCGCCTCCCTCGGCCTCCCACAGAATATCCCGCTCACCCAGGGCACGGGCATAGTGGCGGAGCACCGTATTGGGAGAGCGGAGCAAAATCACGATATCGGAGGGGCGCACTGGGCGGGTGCCGCCCTGCCCGTCTGAGACGGGGAAAGAACCATCCAGCAGTTCCCGGATGCGGCGGGCGGCAAACCGGGCCTCCAACAGGTCCCGGCTCACCTTCTCCGCCCCCTCTTCCCCGTCGATGTCCCCATCCAGGGCGTCCAATTCCACACAATAGGCGGGGTCTGGCTGGAACGGGGCTCCGGGATAGAGGGCCTGATCATCGGAGTACTCCATCTCGCCGAAGGGCACCGACATGATGGCCCGGAACAGGTAGTTGCTTCCCTCCAGCACCTCGGGCCGGGAACGGAAGTTGCGGGACAGGATGACCCGCCGCTCCTCCCCCTCCCCAGCCTGGGTATAGGGCTTGAAGGTGCGGTATTTGCTCAGGAAAATGGTGGGGTCGGCCAGACGGAAGCGGTAGATGGACTGCTTCACGTCGCCCACCATGAAGAGGTTGGTGCCATCTTTGGACAGAGCGGAGAAAATGGCGTTCTGTACCTCGTTGGTGTCCTGGTACTCGTCCACCATGATCTCGTCATATCGCCCGCTCCACTGGCGGGCCAGCTCGGTGGGCTGACCGTCCTCACCCACCAGCAGTTTTACCGCCATGTGCTCCAGGTCGGAGAAGTCCAATAATCCCCGCCGGGCCTTCTCGGCGGCATAGGCCGCTTCAAAATCCTTCACCAGGGCGAACAGCCCCCGCATGGCTGGGTACACCGTCCGCAGATCGGCCAGCAGATCCTCCCCGCTGTCGGCAAACCAGTCCCCCAGTTTCTCCAGCCGCTTTTTGCAGGCGGTACGGATGGCCTTCACCCGCTCTACGGCGGCAAGGTCGTCCACCATCTTTTTCCGCCCCACGGTGGGGAATGGGATGGGCAGCAGGTCCCGGGCCTCATCCCAGCCCCGGCCCGCTGCCACCTCAAATTGTTGTAAGGCCTGGGCAGTCTGGGTCACACTGTCCCCGTAGTTGGCCAGCAGGTTGGCGTCCCGCTCGCACAGGTCCCGGGCCTCCTCCATCCGCCGCCGCCAGTAGGCCGCCTGCCCGGCGGCGGCGGAGAGCAGCAGCTCCCCCCAGGGGGTCTGGACCGGATCGGTCACCCCCTCCAGGGCAAAGGTACGCTCCTGCTCCTCCAACCAGGCGGCGGGGTTGGGGTGGGCCTGGACCCGTCCCCGGATGTCCAGCACGATCTGCACCAGACGCTGGTCGTCCCGCCCGGCGGACATGGTGTCCACCAGCTGGGCAAAGTCCCCCTCCGGGTCCATGGACTCGTAGCGCTCATCCAGCACATCGTTGAGAGCGCGGAGCATGAGAATGCCCGCCTCCCCCTCGTCGCATAGACGGAAATCCGGGTCGATGTCCAGCAAATGGCCGCACTCCCGCAGCAGTTGGGCGCAGAAGGCGTGGACGGTGGAGATGCCCGCCTTATAAACCAAGGTAGCCTGGCAGCGCAGGTGGGTGTCGGTGGGGCGCAGGGCCAGCCGGTCGGACAACTCCTCCACAATGCGGCCCCGCAGCTCGGCAGCGGCGGCCTTGGTGTAGGTGATGACCAGGAAGCGGTCCACGTCGGCCCCCTCCTCCACCCGGGCCAGCAGACGCTCCACCAGCACCCGGGTCTTGCCGGAGCCCGCCGCAGCGGAGACCAGAAGGCCACCGCCCCGGTTATCTACCGCCGCCTGTTGTTCTTCTATCAGGGAAAAGGCCATCTGGTTTCCTCCTTTCGCTTAGCCTATTGGATCATTCCCGCTCCCACTTGCGGGCGTGCTCCTCGTTCCAGATCTCGGGATCACCGATGCCCACTTCCTCATAGCGGTACACCGGGTTCTTGCCCGCCTTCTTCTGGTCCACATAGTCCTTCAGCACCTTCAGGGCCTTGCCGCCCAGCAGCAGGATGGCCACCAGGTTCACCAGAGCCATCAGGCCCATGAGCACGTCGGCCAGATCCCACACCATGGAGAAGCTCATCTGAGCACCGATGAAGATGGCCGCCACACAGGTCAGCCGGAACACCAGCAGCCCCACCTTGGAATCCCGGATAAACCGGAAGTTGGACTCGGTGTAGTAGTAGTTGCCCACCAGGGAGCTAAAGGCAAAGAGGAAGATGGACACAGTGATGAAGATGGGGCCGAAGGGACCCACCTGGGCGTGGACCGCCGCCTGGACGAAATTCATGCCCTCGCTGTAGGCGTCGATAGGCACGCCGGACAGCAGCAGCATGAAGGCGGTGGTGGAACAGATCACGATGGTGTCAATGAACACGGAGAGCATCTGCACCAGGCCCTGCTTCACCGGATGGGACACGTCGGCGGCAGCCGCCGCGTTCGGGGCGGAGCCCATGCCTGCCTCGTTGGAGTAGAGGCCCCGCTTGATGCCCTGCATGATGCAGGAGGCGCCGATGCCGGCAAACATGGCCTTGGGATCAAAGGCCTGGGAGACAATGAGGGAGATCATGTGGGGCACCTGGCCAATGTTCTTGAGGGTGATGAACAGACCCAGGGCGATATAGATGGCAGCCATCACAGGCACGATGCCGGAGGTGATGGCGCTGATGCGCCGCACGCCGCCGAAAATGCACACGCCGGTGAGGATGGCCAGCACCGCGCCCACCACGGCGGGCCAGATGCTGGTGGAGTAGTCAGGCAGGTAGTACTGGAGGGCGGAACCAGCATTATAGGCCTGCAGGGCGTTGAAGCCATAGGCAAAGCAGGCAATGAGCAGCACGGAGAACACCACGCCCCAGGTTCGGCTGCCCAAGGCCTTCTGGATATAGTAGGCCGGGCCGCCCACCCAGTTCTCCCCGTGCTTCCCCTTGTAACACTGGGCCAGGGTGCTCTCAATAAAAGCAGAGGCGGCGCCGATGAGGGCCAGCAGCCACATCCAGAACACCGCGCCGTAGCCGCCGATGAGGGTGGCAGCGATGATGGCGTTGGCCACACCAGCGATGTTGCCGGTGCCCACCCGGGAGGCGGTGGAAATCATCAGGGCCTGGAAGGAGGAAATGTCCTTGCCGTCCTTCTTCTTTTCCCCCAGTACCCGGATGGCCTCCGGGAACAGGCGGAACTGAACGCCCTTGGTGCGGATGGTGAAGTAGAGCCCCGAGAAGATAAGCAGGGCAATGAGGATATAGGTGTAGAGGAAGTTGCTGGTGTTGCTCAATAAGCTTCCAAAAAACTCCATGCGGTTGTAATTCCTTTCTTTTGTTCTTTCATTAAATTGATACTGCTAATTGCCTGGGAAATACCTAAAGGGGGCTTAGTCTTTTTCCTGCTCCACAGCCGCCCAGAAGTCCTCGCCTTTGACGGTGGGCAGCCACCGCTTTTTATCGCTCCCTCTGCCCTCCTCAAAGTGGCAGGCGGCGGCGTAGTCACACCACTGGCAGGCGTTCTGTTCCGGGCCCCGCCAGAAGGGGTCAGCGTTGATGTTGCCCGCCGCCAGCTCCTGGCCGATCTCCCGCAGGATGTGGTCGGTGTGGCGGGACAGCTTGCCCAGCCGCTCGGCGGACACCAGGGCGTCACCGCTGATCTGGCCGCTCTTGTTCACCCGGACGGGCAAGAAGCGGATGGGGCCCTCCTCCGGGTCCTCCATGGCGGTGAGCACAGCGGGGTCATCCAGCACCACACCGCGGCGGCGCAGCTCGGCATCCACCTTCTTTTGCCGGGCCTCATCGCTCATGGCCCGGCTGCCCGCCACCACCGCGTCTCTGGCAGGCAGATAGAGGACGCCAGCACCTGTCACATCTTGCTTGTAAAGTTCTTTTCCCTCACGTTCCAGGGTGAACAGATAGAGCAGCATCTGAAGGCCCATTCCATGCCAGATATCTGTCAAGTCAAACGACTTGCGTCCCGTCTTGTAGTCTACGATGCGCAGGTAGAGCCGCCCGTCATGTTCCCATCCGTCCACCCGGTCCACGAAGCCGGAGATGCTGACGGTGACGCCGTCCACACTGAGCTCCACCGGGGGCAGATCCTTGCCGCTTCCGAAGCCCAATTCAAAGGAGATGGGCTGGAACTGGGATGAGCGCAGCTCCTCCGCCACGTTTTCCACCACAGCATACACCGACTTGCGCAGGCGGCGGAACAAATACTGGAACCGGGCATTCTCGTGCTCCAGTCCACCCAACTCTTCCGTCACGTAGCGCTCCACAGCCTGGTCGGTGAGGGTACGCAGCTCCTCGGCCGAGACCTCCTTCACCCCGCCTCTGTCCTTGCAGGCCTTCAGCACATGCTCCAGCACGTCGTGAATAAAGGTGCCGTACTCAGGGGCCTGGAATCCGGCGGCCCGCCGGGGCTCCGCCCGCAGGCCGTACTGCATGAAGTAGGAGAAGTGACAGGCCTTGTACTTGTCCATGCGGGAGGCCGACATGGGCACCCGCCGTCCGTAGAGCACATCCACCGCCGGGCGGGACAGCCGTCCCCGCTCCCGGTTGGCGGCGGTGGTCATCCGTTCCACCAAAGGAGCATACTCCGGCAGGGCGGTGAGAGCGGCAGCCGCCTGGGGAAACCACCCCGCCAGCTCCAGAGCAGGCCGGGGGGCCGCCAGACGGAAGGTACCGTCCAGTCCCCCCTCCTCCACCTGGCGCAGGTGGGGCAGAAGAGCCTTTATCTTTGCCACCAGGAAGGAGGGGCGGTGCTCCTCCCCCTCGGCGCCGGCAGCGGACCAGCTGACATAAAACTTTTCCCGTGGCAGGGTGCAGGTCTCGTAGACAATGGTCATCTCCCGGTACAGCTTGTCCCCTGTCCGCGGGGCGGGCTCCAGACCGTAGGAGGCCAGCAGGCTGCGGTCGTCGTCGCTGAGCAGACCCGGCGACGGAGCCACCGCCGGGATGGCGCCGTCGTCCGCTCCCAGCAAAAACACCGCACGGTAGCCCTTGTGGGCCAAGCGGGGCATCTCGCCGGCGTTCACCCGGTCCAGGGACACGGGAATGGCGCCCACATCGTACTGGGAGAGCACCAGGGAGAAGAGCCGTGCAAACTCCTCCAGCTCCATGGGGGTGTCCCCCAAGATCTGAGCGCACTGCTCCAGACCGCCGCACAGGATCTCCCACAGCTGGGCATATTCCTCCGCCAGGGCGGCCTGATCCCGCTGCCGCAGCTCCTCCGTCCGCCGGGCCAGCTGTTCGGGCACCCCCATGGTCTCCAGGAAGCGGTAGAGAGCCATAGCCTGGCCCTTCCCCGTCTTGTCCGGCTGCTTGCGCAGCTCCTCCAGGGGGGCGGTGACCTGCCGCCGCAGCAGGTTGAGCCGGGCCAGCAGGGCGGTGTCCTCCTCGGTGAACTTGCGGCCATAGCCCTTGGGGTGGTTGGTCCAGTCCTTTTTGCCGGTCCAGGCGCTCCCCTCCAGGCTCCAGGTAAGGGCGTAATTCTCCAGCAGGTCCACGTCCTCCTGGCCCAAGCCGGTAAGGCCGGTCTTGAGGCAGCGGAACAGATCGTCATACCGATAGCCCCCGGACACAGTGTCCAGGGCGGCGGTGATGAGAGTAAGGATGGGCTTTTCCAGAATGTCGCTCATGCGGCTGAGGAAGACCGGCACCCCGTAGCGGGCGAATACCGTCTCGATGGTGGGGCCGTACCCCTCCAGGCTGCGGGCACACACCGCAATGTCCCGGAAGCGGTAGCCCTCCTCCCGCACCAGGCGGAGGATCTCCGCCGCCGCCCACTCCACCTCGGAGTAGGGGGTGTTGGCGGTAAAGAGGGTAATTTCCTCCCCGCCCTCCTCCAGGGGGACGGGCCGGGGAGCAAACAGCTGCCCCTCCAGATGGGCCAGGGCGGCTGTCCGACCGGTCTGATCTCCGGTCAGCACCTCCACCTGGGCCGGCACACCCCGGTCCTTGGCCAGCCGCAGCAGCTGCCGGGCGGTGCGCCGGGCAGGAGAAAAGATGCCGGTGCCTCCCTCGTCCTCCTCCAGCTTGTCGCAGGTGAGAGCCACTGTTACCGAAGCCCCCTTGCTCAGCAGGGCGGAGAGCACCTGCCGCTCCTGGGGAGTGAAGTCGGTGAAGGCATCCACATAGAAGTCCTTCCCCGCCGCCCAGCTAGTCTCGGTCAACACCTGAGCCAACCGGGTCAGCTTGTCCCTGGGATCGGCCCACCGCTGGGCGGTCATTGCCTCGTAGGCCCCGTAGATAAGGGACAGGTCGGTCAGCTTATCCCCCTCCCCGCCGCCGGTCTCGCTGCCTGCCGTCCAAAGTTGCTCAGGGCTGATGCAGCAACTTTTCAGCTCGTCCACCGTGGCCAGCAGGCTACTGAGAAAGGCGGGCTTGCGGGAGGGCCGCTGGTATACCTTCAGCTGGTCGGCTACCGACTTGAGGGCAGTACACAGCAGCAGCAGCCGTCCGCCCCCGTCCAGAGTGGGGGCCGCCAAGCCGCCGTGGGTGGAAAATACCCGGTTGGCCAGCCGGGTGAAGGACAGCACCTCGGCATGGAGGGAAACAGCATTTCCGCCGATGGCGCACAGCTGCCGCTCCATGTCGTGGGAATGCTGCTCCGGCACAATGAGGATCTGAGGCCGGGTCGCCTGCCCCATGGCGGTAAGCATGGTATAGGTCTTGCCGGTGCCTGCCCGGCCCAGCAGCAGCTTGAGCATATGGTTCCCTCCTTTCTGGTCAGTGGTGAGATTATAGCATATTTGCCGCCCCGGCACAATGGACCTTTCTCCGCCCCCTTTGCACTTGACAGAACCGCTTCCATCCTATATCTTAATCTGTAACATTTGACTGGGAGAAATGCATGATGAAAGTAACGATGTACGGCAGCCACCTCTGCCCGGATACTCTGTACGCCATCAATGAACTGGCCGCCCGCAAGGTGAAGATCGAGTTCAAGAACCTGTCCGGCAGCATGGCCGATCTGAAAGCCTTCCTGCCCCTGCGGGAGGGCAACCCTATGTTTGACGAGCCCAGAGCCAACGGCTCCATCGGCATCCCCTACTTTATTATGGAGGACGGCTTTACCACTCTGGAGCTGGACGACGTTCTGGCCCGCCTTTAAACAGAAAAAAGGAGCCCTTCGACCAGGTCGAAGGGCTCCTTTTGGGTTTATTCATGCATCGGCTGTCTCATCCACCTTGCTCTGTAATGCGGCAATGGTTTTGGCCAGCCAGGCCGGGATAGGCGCACCCAGAGCGCCGGCGTTCTCGATAATGCTGCCCGCCTCAGTGAGAATGTACCAGATGACCACCAACGGACACAGTAGCACCGTGTAAGTGAAGGGCAGCTCCACCCCAGGCACGTTGCCCAGCAAATGGCCGATGACTGTGTCGAGAATGGCCGCCACGATGACGGCCACCACGCTGCCCAGTTTGTGCCAGATCCCGTCCCGGGCCGATTTGCTGGACCACTCCCCTGCCCGCAGAGCCGCGGCAGAGCCGGTGGCGTAGTCGATGATCATAAAGCCGATCCAGGCCACCACCACCCAACCAAACCAGCCCCACAGGGCAGTCAGGGCGGCACACACGGCGGCCACCGCCGCCTTAAAAGTATTGATGTGCTCCATGTCAGACGCCTCCCTCCGGCAGCAGGCCCAGCCGGTCCAGCACCAGGGAGGCCTGCTCCCGGGACAGCGGGGCCTGGGGCGCGGTGCCGTCAAACACCCCGGCAGTCTCCGCCTTCTCCCAAGCCTCCTGGGACCAGCTGCTGCTCTCCTTGCTGCGCTGCTGGGTGAGGTAGACCTCCATCATTTCATTAAACTGTTCCTGCGTCACATGTTCTTCCTCCAATCTCTCGTTGACCCTGGCGGCAATGTCACCAAACCGGCTGTACAAGTATTCTCCCGGGCAGGCCTTGGCGGCAAACCAGCGGTGGGCGGTCATATTCTGCTTGTCCACCTGGCCTACCAGGGACTTGTCTCCCTGCCACAGCAGCTTCTGGATGCCATTGCGCCGGCAGATATCCACGCACAGGTCGATGAGCGCCGCATAGGCCTGGTCACTCACCGGCCAATCCGGTTCGCCGCCGCAGTTGGCCACCTCGATAGTCACCGCACGATGATCGTTGGCCCCGTTGGAACTGGCCCAGGAGCGATCCCCTTCGTCCACATACAGCGCCACCCGGCCATCGCTGCCAATGCCGTAGTTGGAGGAGGCCTCGGTGGAGGCCCGGGCGAACAATGCGCCGCAGGACTCCACCGAGGCGTTACCCGCCATACAGTGGATGGTGATGGTATCAATGGCGTGGTTCCGGGGACTGGTGCGGTTGGGCGACAGCCTGCTGTAAGTCACCAGAGGGCTGTTACTCATTGCCGTCTCCACCGGGGGCAACATAGCCCTCCTCGCTCTTGGCGGGCCGCACGCCGTCCCAGTCGTCAGGCCACTTCTTCAGGGCCGCGTCGGTGGGGGGATTGTCCATGATCTCCACCATCTCGTCAAACTTCTTCAGCTGGAACAGCTGATAGAGAGGCTCCCACAGCTTGCGGCGCAGCTCGTTCATCTCGGCCCATTCCTTCCAGAACACGTCAGCGCCCACCTGGTTCAGAGCGGCGTTCCAGTCGCGGTAGTTGGGCACATACTCCAGAGGGATGCCGCCCACGGGGTCCAGAGGCAGGCCCTGGACAATGTTGTTGCGGATCTTGGAAGCCGCCACACTCAGATCCGAGGTGCCGGTCTCCTCCCGGTCCATGGCAGCCCGGGCATAGATGGGTACGACCAGATGGTTCATGGTTTCAACAGACATAGTTCATTCTCCTTTTTTATGTATGTACCACGCCTATTCGGCGTTGGTCTCCTGAGTGATCTCCCTGGCCTGATCCTCCGTCAGCTTACCGGCGGCCGCCAAGGCCTGGATGCGCTCCTTATCCCACAGCTTGGGATAATACTTTTGGGCCAGTTCATACACGTTCACAGCTCCACCCCCGTCATAATGGCCAGATAGTCCACGTCCGCCCGCAGCCGTTCCGCCTCCGTGGGCTCCGGCTCCGGGGCGGGCTCCGGCTCGGGGATCTGACCAGGGGTCAGGTCCACCAGTACGCCGTCCTCGATGGTCAGATCACAGTAGCCGCAACAGTCCCAGGCGGCCTTCTCCAGCTGGGGCGGTACCACGATCCACCCCTCCAGCCAGCACTCGGTCCGGTGGCTCTGGCTCTGCAGGCCGTGGCCGCCGTCCTCTCTGGCCGCGATCTCAATGATGGTCAACATCCAAATCCCTCCTGATCCATGCAAATAAGTGATACAACAGCCTGCGGATCCAGGAAGCCCGCTTCCGGCGGCCTCCCCCCTGTCTCTCCAGCCAGGCCAGCAGCTTTCCGCTGCTCCAGCCCACCGTCCGGATTTCAGGTCCATCTGTTCCCGCCCCCACCGTCCGCGCCTGGCCGCCCCGTACAAAGCGCAGCAGCAGGTTTTTCAGATGGATGGGCGCAGGCTTTTGGGTGGGTTTGCTCCGTTTCCGGTAAGTTCGCTTCTCCCTGGGCTCCTCCTCCGGGGGCAGGTCGTTGAAGTGGGCCATGAGCCGCTCCTCCAGTTGATCCAGCCCCCGCACCTCCACCTGCTCTCCCAGGGCCAGGCTCTCCAGCCGCTTCAACCCGCACCGGATGGACCGAAGTACCGAGGCGTGATCCACCCCCAGCAGGGTACCGATCTCCCGCAGGGAGAGCCACTCGCCATAGTAGAGATACAAATAGGTCTGCTGCCGGGTGGTAAGCCGGTCCAGCACCGCTTTCAGCACCGACCGTTCCCCCAGGTCGATCACCAGAGGACCGCCCTCCTGGCAGCCCAGCAGCTGATAGATGGCCCTGGCATCCGCCTCAATACGGCGCTGCCCCCGCTTGAGGGTACGGCACACAGTAGAGCGGGCCTTTCCCTCCTTCCTGGCCACCTGGGCGGGACGGACGCCCCCATCAGTGCCAGCCAGATAGGTTTCCTGGATCGTACTAATCCCGCTCCGGGCCGCCCGCACCGCCAGGCGCATCTTGTCCCGCTCCGTGTTAACCGCTGGAGGATCCTCTGCACCCTCCAACTCCGTCCAGGTCTGGTATTGGAGCTTATCCCACTGCCAGCCCTCCAGACCGGACCAGGTCCTTCCCCGGCTGATCTTGTGGCGGGGCATCAACTCCCGCAGCTGCCGGGAACAGTCCACCAGATCCTCCCCGATCCGGGCCAGTTCCAGGCGAATCGCCCGTGCCTCCCGGCCCTGCGCCCCCTCCAGTTTAGCTTGAAGAGCGGCCCGCTCCTCCCGCAGAGCCTTGGCTCTTGCTTTTACCTGCTGGGCGTCCTTCATCCCTTCTCCCCATTCCTGCGGGGTGCCGTCAACCCTACGGTAGTATAAAGGCGGCTCCGGGGTCTGGAATAATAGCTCTCCGTCAGCCGCCGCAGGTCCCGCATTTCCGCTAACATCTGCCGCAGAAGCGTCAATTCCCAGGCCGCACCGGAGTCTCCCTGGGCCGCCAACCCCTGCCGGTCCTCTATGGCCAGCCGCAGCCGCACCGCAGCCTCCCGGTATTGGGTGGACAACTCTGACAATCGGGCCATATGGCTCACCTCCCTTCTTTTTGGCAGCCCCTGGCATTGCCTTCCGCCCGCTGTTGTGAAAGAGACCGTATTGTCTCTTCACTTATGGGATTCCCACCACTCAGAGTTGCACACTTGCGTACACCCAAGGCCGGAAAAAATTTTTTGCCGGCATTTTTGTAAAAATGGGCATAAAAAAAGCAGGCCTTCGCCTGCACTTCAAAGTCCTATAAACAGCACAACCCCCCGGCCATCCAACGTGACCGGGGGGCTACTTTTCGACCTGGGGTTCAATCACTAGACTTACCTCGACTTTCTACAGATTTGCCACGCAGTCAGAAAAATCAGATCTTGAGGTTTTCTCTGCTCACTGTCTCCTGCAACGCACTACCCCGATTTCCGTCTTCAGCGAACTTCGCATCTGAGGTGTCCGGGTACTCTCGCTTCAATGAGTCTGTTGGGAACACGTGTTGCCTGAAATTGCTCTTCCAAATTCGCCTGACCTTGCAGTACCCAGAGTACTTCAGTCCTCCCAAATCCTTTGATCCATTTACCGAATTCCTAAACCTTCCTGGAATCTGCTGATCGTTCAGAACTTGTGGACTCTGCTGCGCTGTCTGATCGCTTGAATTTTTCCGAAACCTCTGATCTTTTTGTTCTGTCTGCGATTAAGCTTTGGCTAGCTGAGCTTTTATCAGCCCATTGGGTTCACCTCTTTCTTTTCTGGCTTTATTATACTTCCCGGTCCAGCGTTTGTCAAGCTCTTTTTGTTCGTTTTATACTATTTTTCAAAATAAGCCGATATCCCCTTATGGCACATTAGCCATAACCAAGGAAGACCAGCACAACGCCGTACACCACCGAAGCGCTGATGCCATAGACCAGCACCGGCCCCGCGATGGCGAACATCCGGGCGCCCACGCCCAGCACCAGGCCTTCGCTTTTGAACTCCAGCGCGGGGGAAGCCACTGCGTTGGCAAAGCCGGTAATGGGCACCAGGGTACCTGCCCCGGCGTGCTGCGCCAGCTTGTCAAACCAGCCCAGGGCGGTAAAGAGGGCGGAGAGGAAAATCAGGGTCACAGAGGTGGCCGTCCCCGCGTCGGTCTTATCCATGCCCCAGCTCTGGTACAGATCCCCCAGTCCCTGGCCCAGGGTGCAGATCAGTCCCCCCACCAGAAAAGCCCAGATCAGGTCCTTCCACAGCGGGGAAGGCTTGGCCATTCCCGCCACATAGCGGCCATATTCTTCGTTGGTCATGTCCATGGTACGCGCCTCCTTTCCCTCTAGTATGTCCGTCAGTGAAAGGAATATGTACGGTATTCGAATTTTCTCTTGACTTTCCACCTTGTAGAAGGTATACCCTGTTACCACGGAGGTGAGTTCTGTGAAGATCAATGAGGTGGAGCAGCTGGTGGGCATTACCAAGCGCAACATCCGCTTCTATGAAAAGGAAGGACTGCTGAACCCCGGCCGCAACGCGGACAACGGCTATAGGAACTACACCGACGAGGATGTGGAGGCTCTGCGTAAGATCAAACTGCTGCGGAAGCTGGACGTGCCCATGGATGAGATCCGGAAGATGCAGCAGGGCGTGCTGACTCTGGACGACGGTCTGCGCCGGCACATCATCCAGCTGGAGCGGGAGCAGGCCAATCTGGCCACCATCCGCTCCCTGTGTCAGACCCTGGCCGATGCCGGCGAGCAGCTGACCAACCTGGACGCCAACCATTGGCTGGAGGAGATAGACCGTATGGAGGAGGAGGGGACCCGATTTGTGAATATCCGCAAGCACGACACCGTTACCCGGTACGCCGGGCCCATCATTGCCGCCCTGGTGTTCATCGCCCTGATGGCGGGACTGATGGTGTTGATGATCTGGGGCGTGACCGTGGACCCGGAGGAGGCCCCGCCCATCGGCCTGACCATTTTCCTGGTTGCCATCCCGGTGGTAGTCATTCTGGGCGTGCTGCTGGCCCTTTGGCAACGCATCAAGCAAATTAGAGGAGGAGAAGAAGATGCTGCTTCTAAATATTGAATACATTCCCGACAAAAAGATCCGCGCCCTGGGCATCGCCAAGGGCAGCGTGGTCCAGTCTAAAAACTTCGGCAAGGACTTTATGGCCGGCATGAAGACCCTGGTGGGCGGTGAGATCGAAAGTTACACCCAGATGCTCACCGAGGCCCGCCAAATTGCTACCAAACGGATGGTGGATGACGCGGAGGCCATGGGGGCCGACGCCGTCATCGGCGTGCGCTACGCCTCCGCCTCTGTCATGCAGGGCGCGGCGGAGATCACCGCCTACGGCACTGCCGTTCAGATCCTGGAGGAGTAAACCATGCTGAAGATCGAGCATTTTTCCAAGACCTATCCCGGCGGAAACCGTGCGGTGGACGACCTGTCCCTCCACGTTGCACCGGGTGAAATCTTTGGGTTCATCGGCCACAACGGCGCCGGCAAGACCACCACGCTGCGGGCGGTCTCCGGTGTAATGGACTTTACGGAGGGCACCATCACCATCGACGGCCACAATGTGCGCACCGACGCCCTGGCCGCCAAAAAGGTCACCGCCTTCCTGCCGGACAACCCAGACCTGTACGACTTTCTCACCGGCATCCAGTTTCTCAACTTCATTGCCGATCTCTACGAGATCCCCGGCGACGCCCGGCATAAGCTGATCGGCAAATACGCCGACGCCTTCCAGCTCACCGGCAGCCTGGGCAGCCCCATCGGCAGCTATTCCCACGGTATGAAGCAGAAGCTGGCCCTCATCTCCGCCCTCATCCGGCAGCCCAAGCTGCTCATTCTGGATGAGCCCTTCGTAGGTCTGGACCCATCGGCCGCCCATCTGCTCAAGCAGTTCTGGGCGGAGCTGTGCGCCAGCGGCAGTTCCGTGTTTTTCTCCACCCATGTGCTGGAGGTGGCGGAAAAGCTGTGCCATCGGGTGGCCATTATCAAGGGCGGCAAGCTGATCCGTATGGGCGTCACCTCCGAGCTGGTGGGGGATTCCACCCTGGAGGATGTGTTCCTGGAGCTGGAGGGGGATGGCCATGGCTAAATTCCCCGCTCTGCTGTGGCTCAACTTCCGGGCCCTGCTGGCCACCATGCGGGTGGGCCGCAAAAAGCGGTCCTTCTCCGGTATCGGGGCGCTGGCTCTGTTGGCCGGTCTGTCCATCTATATTTCGGGTGTATACAGCTCCCTGCTGGCCGGGCAGCTTGCCACGGTGGGCGCCCTCCCCCTGCTGCTGGTGCTCATGTCCCTGGTGGCGGTGATCCTGGGCTTTTTCTTCTCCCTTTTTGCCGCCCAGGGGGTGGTTTTTGGAGCCAAGGACAACGATTTGATGCTGGCGCTGCCCATCTCCCCCTTTGTCCTCATGCTCTCCCGCACCCTGGCCCTCTATCTGGAGAACCTGGTG
The DNA here is from genome assembly GCF_017811815.1 of Flavonifractor sp. AGMB03687. Taxonomy (GTDB): domain Bacteria; phylum Bacillota; class Clostridia; order Oscillospirales; family Oscillospiraceae; genus Flavonifractor. Next base: position 78,049 of record NZ_JADKZI010000002.1, on the reverse strand, counting down.
TCCACCGTCTTTGTGCTCCTGCCCGCCGGGGTAATCTACCTGTGGTACGGCGGTCCGGGCGGCTGGCCGGTGCTGCCTTTGCTGCTGCTCTCCTCGCTATTTCTTAACCTGCTACCCACCCTGCTCACCCTCATCGTGGGCTTTGTGCTGGCCTGGCTGGCCGGGCGTTTTCCCCGAAAGGCGCTGGCCTCCTCCCTGGCCCAGCTGGTCCTGCTGGCGCTGCTGCTGGCGGGCTCCATCTGGCTGAGCACCTCCATGCACAACGTGGGCACCGCCGTCCCCGCCATCCTGACCTTTTTCCAGGGCTGGGGCCGCCCCTTCCTTATGCTGGCCAACGGCGTCAGCGGCGGGGACCTGCTCCAGCTGCTGGCCCTGTATGCCCTGTGTCTGATCCCCTTCCTGGCGGTGGTGTGGCTGTTCGCCTGGCAGTATAAATCCATCATCACCCGGCTGTCTACCCACCGCACCCGCTCGGACTACAAGTTGGGCAAGCTGTCCGCCTCCGGTCAGCGGGGCGCCCTGCTGCGCAAGGAAGCCCGCCGGTGGTTCGGCACCCCCAGCTACGTATTCAACACCGGCATCGGTCTTCTGATGCTCCCGGGTGCCGGGATCGCCGCCTTGATCTATCGGGAAAGCATTGCCCAGTTCCTGACCATGGCCCGCGGCCTGTCTCTGGCTCCTCTGCTCATGGTGGGCATCGGGTTCTGCCTGTCCACCGTGGCCATCACCGGCTCCTCCATCAGCCTGGAGGGCAAGCAGCTCTGGCTGCTCCAGTGCGCTCCCGTCCCGGTCACCACCATTCTGGGAATGAAGGTGGCCTTCCAGCTTCTGGTGGTCCTGCCCTTTCTGGTCGTCAGCTGGGTCATGCTCTCCCTGGCCTTCGCCCTCTCGCCGGTGGAGTGGGTACTGCTGCTGGCGGACAGCCTCCTCTTTGCCCTCCTGTGCGCCCCCTTCGGTCTGTGGATCAACCTCCACTTCCCCAAGCTGGACGCCGTCAACGACGTCATCGTGGTCAAGCAGTCGGCCTCCGCCATGCTGTCCACCTTCCTGCCCATGGTGTTGGTACTGGCCTTTTTCCTGCTGTGGGTATTCGCGCAGAATCTTTTGGGCAGCCTAGGGATGCTGCTGCTCTATGGCGTTGTGCTGGCTGCCGCCGCTCTGGTCTTTCTCTTGCTGCTCATCCGGCAGGGGGAGCGGCTGTTCCACCAGCTTTCCGATTGATGACAAATTGCTACAAAACGGGGACGGGCCTTGCGCCCGCCCCCGTTTTGCTTTACAATGGGGGTTACATAATATGGAATGGAGGTCCGCCATGAAACTTCGTTTCCGCCTGCCCGCCGCCGCGCTGGCCCTGACCTTGCTTCTCACGCCCATGGCCCAGGCATTGACGCCTGATCAGGCCCTGGTGCTGTTGGATACCTTTTATATTGATCCCCTGCCTCAGTCGGTCACAGAACAGACCACCGTATCCGGCATGCTGGAGGCCCTGGGCGATCCCTATACCCAGTACTTTACCGCCGAGGATCTGGCCGCCTTCAACGCCTCCCTCTCCGATGTTCACCAGGTGGGTGCCGGTATCTCCATGACCATGGGGGAGAGCGGCCCGACGGTGGCCCGTGTGATTGCCGGCTCCGCCGCTGAAAAGGCGGGGCTGCTGCCCGGCGATGTGCTTACCGCCGTGGACGGCCGCACCCTGGAGGGGGCGAGCCTGGAGGACGTCAGCGACCTGCTCTCCGGCCAGGAGGGCACCTCCTTTCAGCTGACCTATCTGCGGGATGGCCAGTCCCACACCGTGACCCTCACCCGCTGCGCCTTTGTGGTGCCCACCGCCTATGCCCAGCTGGTGGACGACCATATCGGCTACCTCACCTGTGACGCCTTCGGGGAGGAGACCACCAACCATGTGGCAGAGGCCCTCACCACCTACGCCAACCAGGCCGACCACTGGATCATGGACCTGCGCAACAACGGCGGCGGCAACATGGAGACCGCCCTCCAGATGATCGGCTGCTTTACCGGCCCTGCCGACCGTTTGTCCTATCTGATGCAGCAGAATGGAGCCGTCTCGGCCGACGGCACCAGAATGCCCCAGCTCAGCGACGAACCCCTTATCGTGCTGACCAATCTCTACTCCGCCAGCGCTTCCGAGCTCTTTGCCGCCGCCATCCGGGATACCGGTTCCGGCCTGCTGGTGGGCGGCCGCACCTACGGCAAGGGGGTCGCCCAGGTGCTGCTGGACGCCAGCCTCTTCCCCGACTGCTTTTCCGAGGGCGACGCTCTGAAGGTCACCACCTACCGCTTCTTCGGCCCCGGCCGCTCCAGCAACGACACCATCGGCGTCATGCCCCACCTGCTGGTGGACCAGGATCTGGCCGATGAGACGGCAGTCCTGCTCTCTGCCCCCGAGCCCCAGGGCAGCACCAGCGGCATGGTGCGCATCGACTGGAACGGCGCCTGGTACATCGACCTGGAGCAGGCCTGCTCCGATGAATGGAAGGCCGTCTTTACCGCCCTGCTGGAGGCTCTGCCGGACGGCGTGCTCATCCGCCAGGGGACCGGCAGCGGATGGGAGGCCACCTCCGCCGGCGCTCTGGCTGCCGCCTGCAGCCTGACCGACTACACGCCCCGGAGATTCAACGACACCGACCAGTCCCCCTATTCCGACGAGATCGACCTGCTAACCACCTACGGTGTGCTGCTGGGCGCCGGGGATGGCTCCTTCCACCCCACCCAGACCCTCACCCGGGCTCAGCTGTGTACCCTGCTGGCCCAGGCGCTCCATTGCAAAATGCCCACCGGAGAGAGCAAGTTCTCCGACGTGTCCATGGATTCCTGGTACGGCCCTGCGGTCAATGCCCTGGCCTCCATGGGGCTGGTAGCCGGTGTAGGCAACGGCCGCTTTGACCCTGACGCGCCGGTCAGCCATGAGCAGTTCATCACCATTCTGGCCCGGCTGGGCCGGCGGCTGGATCTGGATTTTATGCAAACCTGGCGGGACTGCCCCGACACGGCCAGCGCCGAATATGCCGATTACGCCTCCTGGGCCTGGGAATCGGTCTGGCTGCTGGATCAGGATGAGGACGGCCTGCTGTGGGCCGCTCCGGCGGACATTGACCCCACCGGCGCCACCACCCGGGAGGAGGCCGCCGCCCTCACCTGCACCCTTCTGTGCCGCCTGAACCTGCTGCCCTCTCTGCTCTGAAAAAACGCGTCCTTCGCTCCGCGGAGGGCGCGTTTCCGGCTTTCTTCACAGAAACTTTATCTTTTCCGCCCCCCTTTCTCCCTGTTTCCGCATGGACTTTTCCACGCGGCTATGGTAGAATGGTGTGAAATTATGGACTTGATCCAATCGGAGGCAATTTGTTTTGAGGACAGATGTTTTGGGCGTCGGTTTCGACGACCTGACGTTAGAGGAGGCCGTGGAGGCCGGTGCCGGCCTGGTGGAGGCCGAGGGCTTCCACTACGCCGTAACGCCAAACCCCGAGTTTCTCCTGGCCGCCCGGAAGAATCCCGAATTCCGGCAGGCCCTGCTGGGCGCCGACCTGGTGCTGGCCGACGGCATCGGCGTGATCTATTCCGCTAAGATCCTGGGCCGCCCCCTGAAGGGCAAGGTACCCGGCATTGACTTTGCCCAGCGGCTGCTGGCCTGGATGGCCAATCACGGCAAGCGGCTCTTCCTGCTGGGCGCCAAGCCCGGCGTAGCCGAGCTGGCCGCCGCCAACCTGAAGAGCACCTACCCCGGTCTCATCATCTGCGGCACCCATGATGGTTATTTTAAGGAGGACGGCCCCGTGGTGGAGGAGATCCGCGCCGCCTCCGCCGACGTGGTCTTTGTCTGCTTGGGCGCTCCCAAGCAGGAGTTCTGGATGGTAAACAACGGCCCTGCAACCGGCGCCCACCTGATGATCGGACTGGGCGGCTCCCTGGACGTGTTTGCCGGGGTGGTGGAGCGGGCGCCCAAGGCCTTTCAGAAGCTGGGGCTGGAGTGGCTCCACCGACTCATGAAGGAGCCCAAGCGCATCGGCCGCATGGCCAAGCTGCCCCTGGTGCTGTGGTACGCCCTGGGCGCCCGGATCCGGAGGCGCTGACATGGCAGGAAAGCTCATCGTATTTGAGGGTACCGACGGCTCCGGCAAGTCCACCCAGTTCAAGCTGCTGTGCCAGCGGCTGGAGCAGGAGGGCATCTCCTTCCGCCGTCTGGTGTTTCCCCAGTATCAGGAGCCCTCTTCCGCTCTGATCCGTATGTACCTGGGCGGCGAGTTCGGCTCCCACCCCTCCGACGTGAACCCCTATGCCGCCTCCACCTTCTATGCGGTGGACCGGTATGCATCCTGGAAGAAGGTGTGGGGAGACTATTATCAGTCCGGCGGATTGGTGCTGGCCGACCGGTACACCACCTCCAACGCGGTCCATCAGGCCTGCAAGCTGCTGGAGGACCAGTGGGAGGCATTTTTCCACTGGCTGTTTGACTTTGAGTGCTCCAAGCTGGGCCTTCCCTTCCCCGACCAGGTGGTCTACCTGGACATGCCCACCGAGCGGGCAGTGGAGCTGCTGCGCAGCCGGGAGGAGGCCACCCATACCAAGGGCGACATCCACGAGGTGGATACCGAGTATCTGGCCCTGTGCCGCCGCACTGCCCTGCGGGCAGCCCAGTGTCTGAACTGGAAGCGGGTCCCCTGTGTCAATGAAGAAGGCAATCTGCGCTCCATCGAGGAGATTCATCAGGACATCTGGGCTCAGGTAGCCCAAACTATAAAATGAGGTGCTGTTAGTATGGTAGCGATTTTACTGGGAACTGGTTTTGAAGAGAGCGAAGTCATCGTCCCCACCGACCTGCTCCGTCGCGCAGGCGTAGAGGTTGCTCTGGTGGACCTGAATGGCCGCCAGGTGACCAGCAGCCACAACGTCACCATGACCGCCGATCTGGCTCTGGATGAGCTGGACCGGGACCAGGTGGATATGCTCATGCTCCCCGGCGGACTGGGCGGCGTGGAGGCCATCAGCTCCGACATGCGCGCACAGGCTCTGATCCAGTATTGCTATGACCACGGCCGTTGGCTGGCCGCCATCTGCGCCGCTCCCACCATTCTGGCCAACCTGGGTATGCTGGACCGCCGCAACGCGGTGTGCTACCCCGGCATGGAGGACCTGATGGGCTCCGCCGTGGTGCAGAAGGGCTCCCCTGTTGTGGTGGACGGCCACATTGTCACCGGTGAGGCCGCCGGCTCCGCCTTTGCCTTCGGCCTGAAGCTGGTGGAGATCCTCAAGGGCACCGCCGTGGCCGCCCAGGTGAAAGAGAGCGTCCACTATCACGGCTGAGAAAGAAGATCTGCGCCGTCAGGCGCTGGCCTGGCTGGCCGCGCTGTCTTTACAGGACAAAAAATCGGGGGACGACGCTCTGTTCCGCCGCTTTTTGTCCCTGCCCCAGACCAGGGCAGCCCATACGATCCTGCTCTATTGCGGCATGGGCACTGAGCCGGACACTCTCCGGCTGCTGCCCGCCCTCTTTGCCGCCGGCAAACGGATCTGCCTGCCCCGGTGCCTGCCGGGGAACCAAATGGAGGCCCGGCTCGTCCAACCGGACAGCAGTCTGATCTGCCATCCCTACGGCATGCTGGAGCCGGGCACCGATTGCCCCCTGGTATCGCCGGAGGAGATCGACCTGGTCCTGGTGCCCGGTCTGGCCTTTGACCGCTCCGGCGGTCGTCTGGGCCGGGGCGGCGGCTACTATGACCGGTGGCTGGCCCACTTTTCCGGCGTCACTGCCGCACTGTGCCGGGATGGATTGCTGATGGATGCCGTTCCCCGTCTTCCCCATGATCTGGGGGTGGATCTGGTCATTACCGAGACCGGCCTGTACGGCCCGTCCGCTTCAGGGACGGGGAAAAGCGGGGCCTAAGCCCCGCCTCCCCGCGGTACGTACGGCTTAGCAGCAGCCGTCGTTGCAACCGCAATTGTTGTTGCAGCCGCAGTTGTTGCCGCAGCTGTTCCCACCGCCGCAGCAGCAGCACAGCAGGATGATGATCAGGATGATCCACAAGCAGCTGTTGCCGCCAAAACCGTTATTGCCGAAACACATATCGTCTCACCTCACTTGCTTTAACTGACCTATTCTATGCAGTGCGGTGAGCACTGGTTCCGGCAGTCCACTGTTTTTTTGATTCGGTTAGGAGTTGAACCTATGTCTCAGGAAGATTATCGCAGCGAGGGCCGTCGGGAGACTCACTCCCGGGCAAGCCACAGCGGGAAACGTCTGGCTCCTTCCAGCCGCTCCTCCAGTCGCGCCGCCCATCGCACCACGCCGGAGGGCGAGCCCCGTCCCTCCCGTCCCCGCAAAAAGCGCAAACGTCTGGGCTCCTGGGGGATCCTCATCTATGTGATCTGTGTCCTGGGCGCCTCCCTCCTGCTGGCCGGCGTGGGCTGGCTGTGGGCCAATGACGTTCTGGCCCTGAACAAGGACTACCACACCGCCGTCGTGGAGATCCAGGAGGGCGATACGGTATCTCAGGTGGCCGACAAGCTAAAGGAGCAGGGACTCATTGAGTACAAGTCTGTCTTCAAGCTCTTCTGCACCTTCACCCATGTCTCCGGCAAGGCCGGCGACGACGATGCTAAGATTACCCCGGGCAGCTACGAGCTGAACACCGACATGGATTACCGTGCCCTGATCAGCAGCATGGGCTCCAGTTCCGCCAACCGGCTCACCACCACGGTGACCATCCCCGAGGGCACCACCGAGGCCCAGATCTTCGAGATGCTGGAGAAGGCGGGCGTGGCAACGGTGGAGGATCTGACTGAAACGGCTGCCAACTACGACTTTAAGTTCTCCTTCCTCCAGGGCGTGCAGCCCCTGGGCGACGCCAAGCGTCTGGAGGGCTACCTCTTCCCCGACACCTATGAGTTCTATATGGGCGAGGACCCGGTGAGTGTGCTCAATAAGATGATCCTCCGCTTTGACGAGATCTTCACCGACGAGATGCGCCAGACCATGACGGACAAGGGCATGACGGTGAACGACGCCGTCATCATCGCCTCCATGATCGAGAAGGAGACCGACGGCACCGACCAGAGCAAGATCTCTTCGGTCATCTACAACCGTCTCAATAACCCGACCAGCGAGACGGCGGGCTATCTGAACATCGACGCCACTATCCTGTACGCCACCGGCGGGACCAAAGTGGATACCCAGGCGGATACCCCCTATAACACCTATACCCACAAGGGGCTTCCTCCCACGGCTATCTGCTGTCCCGGTGTGGATGCTCTGAAGGCGGCGGTGAACCCCGACTCCAACAATTACTATTACTATGCGCTGGGCGACGATGGGGTGCACCACTTCTTCCGCAGCAGCAGCGAGCATCAATCCTTCCTCAATAGCCAGGAGCTGTACAACAATGACTAAACAAATCGAACTGCTTTCCCCCGCCGGGGACATGGAACGGCTGAAAATGTCCCTGGCCTACGGGGCGGACGCGGTCTACCTGGCGGGCAACGACTTCGGCATGCGGGCCTTCGCGGGCAACTTCACCCCCGATGAGATGCGTCAGGCGGTGGAGCTGTGCCACAGCAAGGGCGTGTCCATCCACGTCACCTGCAACACCATGCCCCGCAATGATGAGGTGGCCCGGCTGCCTGAGTGGCTGGAATACCTCCAGGACCTCGGGGTGGACGCCGCCATCGTGGCCGACGTAGGGGTGCTCTCCCTGCTGAAGAAGCACGCCCCCAAGGTCAAGGCCCACATCTCCACCCAGGCCAGCATCTCCAACTATCAGGCCGCCCGGGCCTGGTACGACCTGGGCGCCAGCCGGGTGATCCTGGCCCGGGAGCTCTCTCTGGATGAGATCCGGGAGATCCGGGCCAAGGCCCCCAAGGAGCTGGAGATCGAGGCCTTTGTCCATGGCGCCATGTGCGTCAGCTATTCCGGCCGCTGCCTGCTCTCCAACTATATGACCGGCCGGGACGCCAACCGGGGCGCCTGCGCCCAGCCCTGCCGCTACAAGTATGCGCTGATGGAGGAGAAACGCCCCGGAGAGTATTTCCCCATCGGCGAGGATGAGGGGGGCGCCTTCATCATGAACTCCCGGGACATGTGCATGATCGACCACATCCCGGAACTGATGGAAGCTGGTCTGACCTCTCTCAAGGTGGAGGGCCGCGCCAAGAGCGCCTACTATGCCGCTGTGGTCACCGCTGCCTACCGCCACGCCATCGACGCGGCAGCCGCCGGCCAGCCCATGGACCCGGTGTGGCGGGAAGAGGTGGATAAGGTAAGCCACCGTCCCTACTCCACCGGCTTCTACTTCGGGCAGCCAGGCCAGTACACCGGCGACGCCCGGTACGTCCGGGAGTGGCAGGTGGTAGCCATCGTCACCGCCTGCGATGCCGACGGCAACGCCACCCTCTCCCTGCGCAACAAGTTTGCCGCAGGGGACGAGCTGGAGCTGGTGGGCCCCGATGTGGCGGCCACGCCCTTCGTAGCCCCCGCCATGGAGGACGAAAACGGCTGGCCTCTCACCGAGCCCCGCACTCCCCAGATGGTATTCCGCATGAAACTGCCCCACCCGGTGCCCCCTCTGTCCATTGTCCGGGCCTGCCGGGAAAATTCCTGATAAAAAAAGTCCAGGCGAAGTTCGCCTGGACTTTTTTGTGACCTGTGGCCCGGTCCAGTCGTTATATGGGTGAAAGGAGGCGGTACAATGAAAGAACAGGACCCATTGCTCCGCCGGTTTGAGACATCCTATTCCGCCCATGGCGCCGCGGTCTACCGACTGGCCATGGTCTATCTGGGCCGCCCGGCAGACGCCGAGGACGTGACTCAGGAGGTCTTTCTCAAACTGCTGTATAAAGCGCCCCCCTTTGCCGACGGGGAGCACGAAAAGCGCTGGCTGCTGCGGGTGACCGCCAATCTGTGCCGGGACCAACTGAAGGGCTTCTGGCGGCGGCACACCGTGGCCCTGGACGAAAGCTGCCCCCTGCGGTCAGAGGAGGACCGGGCCTTGCTGGAGACCATCCTGGCTCTGCCTGAGACCTACAAGGGCCCCATCCATCTCCACTACTACGAGGGCTATTCCGTAGCAGAGGTAGCCGAGATCCTGAAGCTGAGCCAGTCAGCGGTGAAAATGCGGCTGAAGCGGGGCCGGGAACTGCTGAAACTGGAGCTGGACGCCGGATGGGAGGGAAGCGTATGAACACCCGGGATTATCGCAATGTAATGGAGCAGCTGACCCCAGCCCCCGATCTGGAGGGGCGCATCAAAGCAGGGCTGACTCAGCAGCCCAGGCGGCAGGCACACCCCCGCAGGCTGGTTGGAAAGGTGCTGGTGGCAGCTGTGGCCATCGCCTGTACCTTTATGGTGGCTATGGCGGTGAGCCCCCAACTGCGGGCGGCTGTGCTCACCCTCTTCCACCTGGAGGAGACCGAGCAGGTGCCCGGCCCTGTTAGTGAACTGCCAGAAGAGCCGGAGATGACCCAAAATACCATCGCCCAACAGGTGGAGGCCCAGTATATCCGCCTGCCCAACGCCGGGTCGGGCTACAACTACGGCATCGGTACCCTGTTCCAGGTGGAACGGACCGACGACGGCTCCATTCTGTCTTTCCACTACTGGGCAATCGAAGAACATGAGCTGGTTCCTCTGGAGACCCGCACCACCGCGTTTTCCACCACCTGGGAGGGCGTGACCTACACCGACACGGTCTACTGGTGTGAGTATGAGGGGGCAATCTCCTGCTATAACAACGGCACCGCCGGCTATGCCCTGGACTACGACTGTAATACCATCGCCATCCCCGGCTCCACCGACAGCGTCATCCTCCGGCTCAGCCAGGGCAGCCAAATGGACTACCGGGAGTATCCTATGCTGCTGAACCTGGAAACAGGAGCGGTCACCGACCTGCTGGACGGAACCGACTGGGAAAAGGCCGCTCCCCTGACCAATGTGCGGTGGACAAATGATCTGTCCGCCGCCATCTTGTCCAGCGATCGCATGGGCTGGTTCTACTGCGACCGGGCGAACAAAACCACAACCTCTCTGGACGAGCTCACCGGCCTGGAGGTATTCAGCGCCTGGTTTGGACAGGATGGCACATTGATCCTGCTGACCCGTTACGGGGACTGCTACGATGTCTGGACCTGGCAGCCGAACAGCGGTACTCTGAAGCGCACCTTCTCCCAGTTGCCGGTCTACCAGAACAACGAGGAGAACACTCACGGCTTCCAGTTCTTCTTCGGCGGCGGACGAGGGATCTACGTGGCAGAGGATGGTACCGTATCGGTGCTGGACCTGGCCACCGGCGGGACCACCACCGTGGATGGTTTCTCTCTATCCCAGTGGGAGGGCACCACTTCCTTTATTGCCAACCCTTCCGGCACCAAGGTCCTGTTTGCCAGTTATGATGGCACCGCCGATGGGCTGGGGATCTCCAGCCTGGGTGTGATGGATCTGGAGGCAAGCACGTTTATCCTCCTTGACCGGGAAAATTATGACGCCCTGTATGAGGGCAGTCTAGGCTGGTTCGACGGAGACCGGGTAGCCGTAACCGCCCACGGGAAGGATGACTACACGGAAACCTATCTCTACCTCTACCGCTTCTAAACGATCAAACAGCCCGGGCCATGATTGGCCCGGGCTGTTTTTTTACGCTCTTTCGTTCCGGAAATAGATTGTTGTTATGTTCACGACAAGCCAAAACCGGTTCCACAATTTCCCTTGTCCAGCCGGTACATCTGCCCGTTTCCCTTTCAAATATTATAGTTATATTTTTAACTTATACGTCTCAAAAATAACGAAATTATGTTAAAAAATAAACTTTTCAAAACTTATTGGCTTCTTTATCATATTAAACTATACTTGCGTCAATCACTGGGGCGCAACCGCCCGTCATAAGGAGGAAACCGGCAATGTCCACCTACTACTTTCTGCCCACCCGCAATGTGTTCGGCGAGGGAGCCGTCAACGAGATCGGCACGCTCATGGGCTGCCTGAACGTCAGTCACTCCATGATCGTCACCGACAAGTTCCTGGCCCAGTCCGGCATGGCAGCCTCCATCCAGGAGATCCTGTCCGGCTCCAGCATCCGCTCCGTGGTCTTTGACGGCGCGGAACCCAACCCCACCGACAAGAACGTAGAGGCAGGCGTAGCCTTTTTCCAGGAAAACAACTGTGACTCCATCATCTCCCTGGGCGGCGGCTCCTCCCATGACTGTGCCAAGGGTATCGGCCTGGTAGCCAGCAACGGCGGCACCATCCACGACTACGAGGGCGTAGACAAGGCCACCCGCGACGTGGTGCCTCTCATGGCAATCAACACCACCGCCGGTACCGCCTCGGAGATCACCCGCTTCTGCATCATCACCGACACCACACGCAAGGTCAAGATGGCCATTGTGGACTGGCGGGTCACCCCCAAGATCGCCGTCAATGACCCGGTGCTCATGCGCGGCATGCCCGCCTCCCTCACCGCCGCCACCGGCATGGACGCCATGACCCACGCCATTGAGGCCTACGTCTCCACCGCCGCCAACGTGCTCACCGACTCCGCCGCCCTGATGGCGGTCAAGATGATCTACCAGTACCTGCCCAAGGCGGTGGCCAACGGCGACTACATGAAAGCCCGGGACAAGATGGCCTATGCCCAGTATCTGGCGGGCATCGCCTTCAACAACGCCTCCCTGGGCTATGTACACGCCATGGCCCACCAGCTGGGCGGCTACTACAACCTGCCCCACGGCGTGTGCAACGCCATTCTGCTGCCCTATGTGGAGGAGTTCAACCTCATTGGCAACTTGAACCGGTTCCGGGATCTGGCCCAGGCCATGGGAGAGCAGATCGACGGTCTGTCCACCGGGGACGCCGCCGCCAAGGCCATCCAGGCCATCCGCACCATCAGCCGCCAGGTAGGCATCCCCGCCAACCTGAAGATGCTGGGCGTCAAACCGGAGGACTTCGGTGTTATGGCGGAAAACGCCATGAAGGACGTCTGCTGTCTCACCAATCCCCGCAAGGCCACCAAGGAGCAGATCATCGAGATCTACCGCCGGGCCTACGAGGGCGAATAAAAGCTTTCCGCCGGGCGTGCCTCCGAGCACGCCCGGCTTTCTCATCATCTCCAATTTATTGTTTTTCAATAAAATTGCATTGACTTTCCGATTTGCCCATGGTAGGATAGCCCCGAAAGGAGCGATTGCTATGACTCCCTCTCCCGCCTCCCGGTTTGGCGGCTTTGCATCGGGGCACTTCGTGATCACCGCCCTCTGCGCTTGTCTATTATTCTTTAATGCACCGGGGATCTTGTCTCTGCCCGATCCCTTGCCTGCCGTCTTCATGATGGCACTCTACCTTCCGGCTGGCTGGGTGGTATCCTGTCTCCGACGCTGGACCCGACCCATACGAAAGGAAGGCGTAAAGGCCGTCCTCTATCCTGCCCTGGTAGCCTGGGCCTGGGCTTTGGGAGGATGGCTGCTGTTTATCGTGGGCCTGTCCTGGCCGCTGGCAGGGTCTGTCGGCAGTCTGATGCTTCTGTCCAACTACTTCCTGGCCACCCCCTCCTTCATGCTGATGCTGACCGGCCTCCAGAGCGATCTGACCTTTACCACCCTGGCTTTTTCCCTGCACTGGTACGGTCTTATGTTTCTGGCTGGACTGCTGCCGCCGCTGCTCTTCTTCCTGGGGTCTTTGCTCCCCCACCCGGCAAGGAAAAAGGATACGACTTAAAAGAAAAACGGCTCTCAGTCAATACTGAGAGCCGTTTTTGGTAGCAGAATGCTTAAAACATATCTTTATCAAGCCCTGTGACCTCATAAAATTCGTCTGAGTATTTGATCAAGGAATAATCAAATTCAGCTTGAATTTTCTTGACATAAGAAAATGGATCAGGGATAGGCGTTATTTCTAACTCAGTCTGAATCCTTTGGAGCGCAAGTTCCTGCCCATCAAAAAGATTTTTCATATCTTCTTCTAAAAAAGCGGTGAAATCATCCTCGTTGCTCCAATAGATTTGTTCCAGAGGATTTGAATTCTTGCAAGATAGCACCAGACCAAGGAAATCCTCAAAATGGTAAGATAACGGATTGACATACTTGTTGTATAAAGCGTATGGGCTAACAGAAAAAACCATGTCGTCAAAGCCATCAATCATACAAAATTGTACACCATCAACACCGAGTCCCGCAAAGATTTTAGCACCAATAGGGATGCAAAAATCATCATAATCATCAGATTCTTCTAGGCCAATCACACGTTTATCAACATCTAAGGCCATAAATTTTTCAAAACATGATTTTTCCATAGCTTAGCCCTCCTGGAATCATCTACAGATTCGTGAGTAGGAATAGAAGTATGAAAATAGCACCTTTTTCAAATAACAGTCCCCATTTTTGAAACTGTATGCCAATTACATTGTATCATGCAGACGCCAAAAGGCAACAGCTGTTATTGCGGTGGCTGAAGTGATGTTGTCGGAGACGCCGTGAAAAGACGGTTGACAAGTGAGAAAAATATGATAGAATAAGACAGTTAAAGGCTGTGACGAAGCCAAGCAGGCCACGCCGCGACAAGCGAGAGGGGACGGTGAGAGCCCTCCGCGACACGGGTCCGCAAGCCACTTCTGAGCCGCCCGGGAGGACCGGGACGATTCATCCCCGTTACCGGATGCAATGAGATGCGCCCTTCGGGCGTAGATCAGGGTGGTACCGTGGAGTAAACTTGCTCCGCCCCTGACAGTGTCGGGGGCGGGGCTTTATTTTTTGACAGAGGAGATTGAATCATATGCCTAAGAAGTACGGCCTGAACGAGCTGCGCGAGATGTTCCTGTCTTTCTTCGAGACCAAGGGCCATCTGCGCCTGCCCAGCTTTTCCCTCATTCCCCAGAATGACGCCTCCCTGCTGCTCATCAACAGCGGCATGGCGCCCATGAAGCCCTTCTTCACCGGTGAGCAGGAGCCTCCCCGCCACCGTGTAACCACCTGCCAGAAGTGCATCCGCACCGGCGACATCGAGAACATCGGCCACACCGCCCGTCACGGCACCTACTTTGAGATGCTGGGCAACTTCTCCTTCGGCGATTACTTCAAGAAGGAGGCCATTCATTGGGCTTGGGAGTTCCTGACCTCCCCCGAGTGGGTGGGCCTGGACCCCAACCGCCTCTACCCCTCCGTGTTCGCCGGCAATGAGACCACCCCCGCCGACGACGAGGCCTTCCGCATCTGGAACGAGGAGATCGGCATTCCCGCCGAGCGCATTTTCAAGTTCGGCAAGGAGGACAACTTCTGGGAGCACGGCTCCGGTCCCTGCGGCCCCTGCTCCGAGATCTACTATGACCGCGGCGAGAAGTGGGGCTGCGGCAAGCCCGGCTGCACCGTGGGCTGCGACTGCGACCGCTATATCGAGGTGTGGAACGTGGTGTTCTCCCAGTTCGACAACGACGGTGAGAACCACTACACTGAGCTGAAGCAGAAGAACATCGACACCGGCATGGGCCTGGAGCGTCTGGCCTGCGTGTGCCAGGACGTGGCCTCCCTGTTCGACGTGGATACCGTCATGAACATCACCAACAAGGTGAGCGAGATCACCCACGCCCACTACGGCGAGACTGCCGCCAAGGACGTGTCCCTGCGCGTGATCACCGACCACATCCGCTCCGCCACCTTCATGATCTGCGACGGCGTGCTCCCCTCCAACGAGGGCCGCGGCTACGTGCTCCGCCGTCTGCTCCGCCGGGCTGCCCGCCACGGCAAGCTGCTGGGCGTCAACGACCCCTTCCTGTATGAGGTGTGCGACACCGTCATCCACGAGAACGAGGGTCACTACCCCGAGCTGCGGGAGCGCCAGGACTATATCACCAAGGTCATCCGTACCGAGGAGGAGAACTTCGCCCGCACCATCGACGGCGGCATGAAGATCTTCAGCGAGCTGCTGGAGGACCACAAGGCCAAGGGCGAGACCGTGTTCTCCGGCGCCGACGCCTTTAAGCTGTACGACACCTACGGCTTCCCCATCGACCTGACCATCGAGATGGTGCAGGAGCAGGGCATGACCGTGGATCAGGATTCCTTCCAGAAGCTGATGCAGGAACAGAAGGAGCGTGCCCGTAAGGCCCGCGAGGCTCTGGGCGATCTGGGCTGGGCCGGCGCGGAGTTCGGCAAGGACGTGCCCGAGACCCAGTTCGTGGGCTATGACCACACTTCCATCGACGATGGCAAGGTGGTTGCCCTGGTGGTGGAGAACGAGCAGGCCGAGGAGCTGATGCCCGGCGTGGAAGCCATCGTGGTGCTGGACAAGACTCCCTTCTACGCTGAGATGGGCGGCCAGGTGGCTGATCACGGCACCATCACCACCGCCGGCGGTGCCAAGTTCCAGGTCACCGACGTGCAGAAGAACAAGGGCGGAAAGTATATGCACTACGGCAAGCTGGTGGAGGGTTCCCTAAAGCTGGGCGATACCGTCACCGCCTCCATCGACGTGCCCCGCCGCAAGGCCATCATGCGCGCCCACTCCGCCACCCACCTGCTGGACAAGGCTCTGCGCACCGTGCTGGGCGACCACGTCCATCAGTCCGGCTCTCTGGTGGAGCCCGACCGTCTGCGCTTCGACTTCACCCACTTCTCCGCCATGACCGCTGAAGAGCTGGGCCAGGTGTCCGCCATGGTCAACGAGGCCGTGCTGGAGGGCTACAATGTCCACACCGACGTGCTGTCCATCGAGGAGGCCAAGAAGCGCGGCGCCATCGCCCTCTTCGGCGAGAAGTACGGCGACACCGTCCGTGTCGTTGACATGGGCGAGGGCTACTCCGTGGAGTTCTGCGGCGGTACTCACCTGGACAACACCGCCAAGGTGGGCGTGTTCCACATTGAGAGCGAGTTCTCCGTGGCCTCCGGCGTCCGCCGTATTGAGGCTACCACCGGCGCTCAGTCCCTGAAGATCATGAACCAGAACCAGCAGAAGCTGTTTGAGGCCGCCGCGGTCCTGAAGACCAAGCCCAGCGAGCTGCGGGAGAAGGCCGAGCAGACCATCAGCGAGCTGCGTGAGCTCCGCCACATGGTGGAGGGCTTCAAGGCCAGAGAGGCCGTGAACCAGGCCGGTAACTTCCTGATGGGCGCCAAGGACGTGGGCGGCCTGAAGGTGCTCACCGCCACCCTCAATGACGCCGATGCCGACCGTCTGCGCAAGATGGGCGACTTCCTGCGAGACAAGGACTCCAGCGTGGTGGCCGTCCTGTCCAGCGTGAAGGACGACAAAATCACCTTCCTGGCGGTGTGCGGCAAGGACGCCGTCTCCAAGGGCATTAAGGCCGGCGACCTGGTGAAGCAGGTCTGCTGCTGCTGCGGCGGCAAGGGCGGCGGCAAGCCCGACAGCGCTATGGGCGGCGGCTCTGACGTCCTCAAGCTGGACGACGCTCTGGCCAAGGTGGACAACTTTGTTGCCGATAAGCTGGGCCTCTAAGCCCCCCTTCCACAGAAACCCTAGATACAGAAAGTAGGCATTTTCTCCATGCTTCCCCAAGATCCCATTATCCTGCTCAGCTATCTGAATACCAAACTGCGTGATTTCTACTCCTCTCTGGACGCTCTGTGCGACGACCTCCAGGTGGACAAGGACGCCATCACCCGCTCCCTGGCCGCCATCAGCTGCCAGTACGACCCGGAGCTGAACCAGTTTGTCAGAAGCTGAACCCCGGTTATCTGCCCGGAGCGGGACGCCATCCATGCGTCCCGCTCCGGATTCTTTTTGCAATAGAAAAAGCCTGCCGCAAATGCGGCAGGCTTTTATTTTTCTCTTATTTGACACCGTAGGTCTCCCACAGCGTCAGGGTATTCTGATTCATCAGCTTTTCCCCAAAGAGTTCCCGGAACTGGGCTGTCTTCTGCTTTCCCTGGGCCTTCAGGGCCTCCATCCGGGTCACGATCTCCTGCTGACGGGCCATCAAGCGCTCATAGGCATCCTCAAAGGCCGCCAACCGGATGGCCGCGGCTTCCGCCTGCTCTTCTGGAATACTCCAGGCGCCGGCGGAATCCTTTCTGGTAATGCGCTCCATACCTTACTGGGGATTGACGGTGTAGTTGGGCGCTTCCTTGGTGATATAGATGTCGTGGGGATGGGACTCCTTCAGACCGGCAGCGGTGATCTGCATGAACTGAGCCTTGGCGTGCAGCTCCTCAATGTTGTGGCAGCCGGTGTAGCCCATGCCGGCCCGCAGGCCGCCGGTGAGCTGATAGATGGTGTCGCCGGTCAGTCCCTTGTAGGGCACGCGGCCCTCCACGCCTTCGGGAACCAGCTTCTTGTTGTTCTGCTGGAAGTAGCGGTCCTTGGAGCCACAGGCCATGGCGCCCAGAGAGCCCATGCCGCGGTAGACCTTGAACTGACGACCCTGGTAGACCTCGGTGTCCCCGGGGGACTCCTCACAGCCGGCCAGCAGGGAGCCCAGCATGACCACGTTGGCGCCGGCGGCCAGAGCCTTGGCGATGTCTCCGGAATACTTCACGCCGCCGTCGGCGATGATGGGAATGTCGTACTCAGCAGCCACACGAGCGGCGTCATAGACAGCGGTGATCTGGGGCACGCCGATACCGGCCACCACGCGGGTGGTACAGATGGAACCGGGGCCGATACCGATCTTGACGCAGTCAGCGCCCGCCTCAATGAGGGCGCGGGTGCCCTCGGCGGTAGCCACGTTGCCGGCGATCAGCTGCACGTCGGGGTAGACGGCCTTGATGCGGCGGACGCAGTCCAGGATGTTGTGGGAGTGGCCGTGAGCGGAGTCCAGGCACAGCACGTCGGCACCAGCCTCCACCAGAGCGCGCACACGGTCCAGCACGTCGGAGGTAACGCCGATGGCGGCGCCCACCAGCAGGCGGCCCTTCTCGTCGCGGGCGGAGTTGGGATACACAGTGGCCTTCTCGATGTCCTTGATGGTGATGAGGCCCTTCAGGCGGTACTCGTCATCCACGATGGGCAGCTTCTCGATCTTGTGCTTGCGGAGCAGCTCCTTGGCCTCCTCCAGGGTGACACCCTCCTTGGCGGTGACCAGGTTGTCCTTGGTCATCACGTTGTCCACCAGCTGGCTCATGTCGGTCTCGAACTTCATGTCGCGGTTGGTGATGATGCCGATGAGCTTGCCGTCCTTGCAGATGGGCACGCCGGAGATCCGGTACTTGGCCATCAGGGCGTCGGCCTCAGCCAGAGTGTGGCCGGGCGCCAGCCAGAAGGGGTTGGTGATAACGCCGTTCTCACTGCGCTTGACCATGTCCACCTGCTCGGCCTGAGCACCGATGGACATGTTCTTGTGGATGATGCCGATGCCGCCCTCACGGGCAATGGCGATGGCCATGCGGTACTCGGTAACCGTATCCATGGCGGCGCTCATCAGGGGCACGTTCAGACGGATCTTGCGGGTGAGTCTGGTATGCAGGTCGATGTCCGCGGGCAGGACGTCGCTCTCCGCGGGGATGAGCAGTACGTCGTCAAAGGTAAGACCCTGCTTGAGGAACTTCTGGTGCTCGTCAGTGTTGACCATAAGTGCATCTCCTTTTTCTCTATTTTAAAATAATTTTACCTATTCTACTTGATTGCCGCTCCGCTGTCAAGTGGCGTCAAAGTAACCGCGCCTTCAAAACGGCTTTTTCCCGCTTCGTCCGCACCGCGGACGTAGTGCTTTCCATCCTGCTGGCCGGTCAAGAGGGTGATGGTCTCCCCCGCCATGCACTCCGCCAGATAGTCCACCTGGAGGGCGGAGACATAGCAGCTGTCCCCCAGCCGGTCCATCCGGATGGCGTCGCAGATGAAATCGGCATAGCGGACGTTGTTCACATGGCCGTTGATGTCGGTGTCGCTGTAGTGCATGGCCCGGTGATCGGCCGCCGCCATTTCGGCAGGCAGTTTGAAGCGGAACAGCGTCTTGTCCTTGCACAGCGCACCGCCGTCGCTGTCCTGGAACTCTTCGATCTTACTCATCCGGGCCAGCCGGTGGGTGTTGGCATCGGCCAGCACCCATACGGATACCGCTTCTCCTACCTGCTTTCCGTCCACAAACAGGTCGAAATCCCGGTAGGAGGAGGCTCCGCTGCCGCCCCGGTGCCAGGTGCGGATGTCCAATTTCTCGTTCCAGCCCAGGGGCCGGTCCAGCCGGTACCACATCCGGGCCAGCATCCAGAATAGTCCGTACTTGTCCAGCATTTCCTCCCGGGAGGCGTGGAGCTCACAGGCGGCGGCCACCGCCGCCTCCTGCAAAATGCCCATCAGGCCGGAGGGCCGGCAGTGATTCCAGGGGTCCACATCCCGGGAGTCGATGGGATAGCTGCCCTCAAAATACACCGCTTATCCCTCCCCTCTGCCGTGGATCAACAGTTTGGTCTTGCAGCAGATGTCGTCGATGTCGCTGGAGGTGGCCGCCGGGATGCGCATGGCGGCACCGCAGTCGGCACAGAAGAGGTCTATGGAGCTGTAGTTGACCTGGAGCTTCCAACGGTGGGAGCCGCAGGTGCAGGAAATACCGTCCCGCTGGGCGATCTCCTTGAGCTCGGAGAGCACCTCGTGCATCACCAGCTCGTCCAGGAACGCGCCCTTCTCCTGGCCCTCAGGCCGCTCCAGCTTGTCCGCCGCCTCCTCCAGGCGCCGGAGGGCGGCAAATACCGGCCCCTCCTCTCCCACGTAGCAGCAGTCCAGGCCGGACTGGGCACAGGAGAAGGCCAGTACCTTCTGATGGAGAAAGGCGTTGGTGGAACAGGTAACGGTGTGGTCCCTCCCGCAGGAGAGGCAGGGAACCGTCAGCCGCACCCGGTCACCCATCATCTCCACATGGAGGGAGGACTTGCCGCAGGGACAGGGCAGGTCATTGGCCGAGGCCGCCAGCTGGAACACGGTGCGCTCCACCACCACGCTCTGGTGGCAGGCCGGGCACAGATACGCCAGAGTACGCTTGGGTTGTTCTTCCATGGAGGACCTCCCATTTGCCCGCAGGACCGGACAGCCCCGCAGGTTCTTTTGTGTATATGGTACATTATAACGCAAATGCAGCGGGTTGACCAGCCGGACCGCATACAAAATACGCCCTCATATTTTGCATGCTTTTCGTTCAAAATAGTATCAGACGGGCGGACGGTATCCATTCCGTCCCGTGAAGAGGTGAGCTTATGACAAACAAAAAGCTGGGCCGCCATACCGCGGCCCTAGAGCATCCGCCTTCGGTGATCGGCAGCGCCAGCGTGGTGGGCAAAAAGGAGGGGCAAGGCCCCCTGGCCGCCACCTTTGACCACATCAGCCAGGACGACTCCTTTGGGGAGCGGAGCTGGGAAAAGGCGGAGAGCGCCATGCAGAAGCTGGCCCTGGCCGCCGCCCTGGACAAGGCGGGCATCAGCGTGTCCGCCCTGGACTATCTGCTGGCGGGAGACCTGCTCAACCAGTGTATCGGCTCCGGCTTTGCCGTCCGGGGGCAGGACGTGCCCTTTTTCGGGCTGTACGGGGCCTGTTCCACCATGGCGGAGAGTCTGTCCCTGGCAGCCATGCTGCTGGATGGTGGCTTCGGCGTGCGGGCAGCGGCCATGACCTCCTCCCACTTCTGTTCCGCCGAGCGGCAGTACCGCTCCCCCCTGGAGTACGGCGGGCAGCGGACCCCCACCGCTCAATGGACGGTGACCGGTTCGGGCTGCGTCGTCCTGGCCAACCAGGGGCCGGGCCCCTATGTCACCCACATCACCACCGGCAAGATCGTGGACAAGGGCATCAAGGATGCCGCCAATATGGGCGCAGCCATGGCACCCGCCGCCTACTCCACAATCGCTGCCCATTTTCAGGATACGGGTCGCAAGCCCTCCGACTACGACCTGATTATCACCGGCGATCTGGGCAAGCTGGGCCGGGACATTGTGGCCGACTGGTTCCATCGGGACGGGATGGACCTGAAAAACCTGGCTGACTGCGGCACCCTGATCTACGACCTGGAGGGGCAAGACGTCCACTGCGGCGGCTCTGGCTGCGGCTGTTCCGCTGTAGTGCTGGCCGGGATGCTCCTCAACGGAATGGCCGGCGGCCGCTGGAAACGCATCTTGTTCTGCGGCACCGGAGCCCTTCTCTCCCCAACTTCCTCCCAGCAGGGAGAGAGCATCCCCAGCATCTGCCACGCGGTAGCGCTGGACACTGGAAAGTGAGGACGGACCTATGGATGTGATTTTTCCCTATCTGCGGGCCTTTGTATGTGGCGGCGCCCTCTGCCTCATCGGGCAAATTCTCATCGACAAGACCTCCCTCACCCCCGCCCGCATCCTGGTCTCCTACGTGGTGGCCGGGGTGATCCTGGGCGGCCTGGGAGTCTACCCCTGGCTGGTGGAGTGGGGCGGCGCCGGAGCCACCGTGCCCCTCACCGGCTTCGGCTACCTGCTGGCCAAGGGCGTGGCCCAGGCGGTGGCAGAAAAGGGGCCGCTGGGTATCCTGACCGGCGGCATCACCGCCGCGGCAGGCGGCATCACAGCGGCGGTGCTCTTCGGCCTGCTGGGTGCCCTGCTCTTCAAATCCCGCCCAAAATCCTGAAAAATCTCCCCCTTTTCCATTGACAAGCAGCCCGGCAGGTGGTAAAGTATCCGCCGTGAACGAGGGTGTTCCATGAAGGGAGGCAGCAGTGTCTCCCCTTCCTGAAACACCCTCTTTTTTTGATTGAATCAGGAGGGGTTAAGGATGACAAAGTATATTTTTGTGACCGGCGGCGTGGTCTCCGGCCTGGGCAAAGGCATCACCGCAGCTTCCCTGGGCCGGCTGCTGAAGGCCCGTGGGCTGAAGGTGGCCGCCCAGAAGCTGGACCCGTACATCAATGTGGACCCCGGCACCATGAGCCCCTATCAGCACGGCGAGGTCTTTGTGACGGAGGACGGGGCGGAGACCGACCTGGACCTGGGCCACTATGAGCGCTTCATTGACGAGGATCTGAACCAGTTCTCCAACCTGACTACCGGCCGGGTATACTCCAATGTCATTGCCAAGGAGCGCCGGGGAGAGTATCTTGGCAAAACAGTACAGGTCATCCCCCATATCACCGACGAGATCAAGCGCTTCATCTACGCCGTAGGCGACAAGACCGGGGCGGATGTGGTCATCACCGAGATCGGCGGCACCACCGGCGATATGGAGAGCCAGCCCTTCCTGGAGGCCATCCGGCAGGTGGGCCGGGAGGTGGGCCAGGGCAACGCCCTCTACATCCATGTGACCCTGGTCCCCTATCTGAGAGCCTCCGGGGAGCACAAGTCCAAGCCCACCCAGCACTCGGTGAAGGAGCTCCAGGGCATGGGCATCTCGCCGGACATCATCGTGCTGCGGTGCGACGAGCCCATCACCGACCAGAGCATCTTTGAAAAGATTGCCGGCTTCTGTAACGTAAAGCCCGACTGCGTCATTCAGAACGTCACCCTCCCCACCCTCTATGAGGCCCCCCTCATGCTGGAAGCCGCCGGCTTCTCTGCCGTGGTGTGCCGGGAGCTGGGGCTGGACACTCCCGCCCCCGACCTGGCCGAGTGGGAGGCTCTGGTAGACCAGATCAAGGCCCCCCGCTCCACGGTGACCATCGGTCTGGTGGGCAAATATGTCCAGCTCCACGACGCCTATCTGTCGGTGGCTGAGGCCCTCCGCCACGCCGGCTATCCGCTGGAGGCCAGCATCGACATCCGCTGGATCGACTCGGAAACCGTGACTGTGGAGAACTACACCCAGGTGCTGGGGGGTCTGGACGGCATCCTGGTGCCCGGCGGTTTCGGCGCCCGGGGCATTGAGGGTATGATCCTGGCCGCCCGGTACGCCCGGGAGCACCAGGTCCCCTATCTGGGCATCTGCCTGGGCATGCAGGTGGCGGTCATTGAATTTGCCCGCCACGTGGCCGCACTGGCCGACGCCCACTCCGGCGAGTTCGTCCCCGATTGCCCCCACAAGGTCATCGACTTCATGCCCGGCCAGAGCGACGAGATCGACAAGGGCGGCACTTTGCGTCTGGGGGCTTATCCCTGTGCCGTCCAGCCCGGCACCATGCTGGCCCGCTGCTACGGCGCCCCCCTGATCCGGGAACGGCACCGCCACCGCTATGAGTTCAACAACCAGTTCCGGGATACCCTGACCGGAGCCGGTCTGGTACTCAGCGGCCTGTCCCCCGACGGGCGTCTGGTGGAGGCAGTGGAGCTGCCCGATTCCCCCTTCTACGTGGGGGTGCAGTACCATCCCGAGTTTAAGAGCCGTCCCAACCGGCCCCATCCCCTCTTCCGGGGCTTCGTGGAGGCGGCCGCCCGGCTGCGCGTCCGCTGATCTCGATTTATGCAAGTCTATTTATCGCTAGTTGCATAAAATTCTTGCTCTTCAAACTTCCGCTTTCCAGTCATCTTTCCAAAATCCTGCTGATTTTCAATTTTCTATTGACAAATAATCCTGATGTGTCTATACTTGCACCATCAGTTGAGAACGAAGGCGTTCCAACCCGGCCAGGGTGGGAGCGCCTTCTTCTTTTTCTTTCAATATGAAAGAACGAAAGGAGATACCTGCAATGTCATACACCAAGGAAGATATCATCCGCATCGTCCATGAGGAGGATATTGAGTTTATCCGCCTCCAGTTCACCGACATCTTCGGTCAGCTGAAAAACGTTGCCATCACCGCCTCCCAGATTGAGAAGGCGGTCAACAACCAGATCATGTTCGACGGCTCCTCCATTGAGGGCTTCGTGCGGATCGACGAGTCCGACCAGTATCTCTACCCCGATCTCAATTCCTTCGTGGTTTTCCCCTGGCGGCCCAGCCACGGTAAGGTGGCCCGCCTGATCTGCGATGTGTATAACCCCGACGGCACCCCCTTTGTGGGCGATCCCAGAGGCACCCTGAAGCGAGTGCTCCAGCGTGCCAAGGACATGGGCTATGACGCCTTCAACGTGGGCCCCGAGGCCGAGTTCTTCCTGTTCCAGACCGATGACGAGGGCCGTCCCACCACCAAGACCAACGACGAGGCCGGTTACTTCGACCTGGGCCCCCTGGATCACGGCGAGGGCACCCGCCGGGAGATCTGCATGGCACTGGAGCAGATGGGCTTCGAGATCGAGGCCAGCCACCACGAGGTAGCCGTGGGCCAGCACGAGATCGACTTCAAGTACGAGGAGGCCCTCCACGCCGCCGATAACATCATGACCTTTAAGCTGGCGGTCAAGACCCTGGCTCAGAAGAACGGCCTCCACGCCACCTTCATGCCCAAGCCCATCTTCGGCATCAACGGCTCCGGCATGCACACCAACATGTCTCTGTTCCGCAACGGCAAGAACGTGTTCTATGATCCCGACGGAGAGAAGGGGCTGTCCAAGGAGGCCTATTCCTTCATCGCCGGTCTGCTGGCCCACGTGAAGGGCATGGCCGCCGTCACCAATCCCCTGGTCAACTCCTACAAGCGTCTTGTGCCCGGCTACGAGGCCCCCTGCTACCTGGCCTGGTCCGCCTCCAACCGTTCCGCTCTGATTCGCATTCCCGCCTCCCGCGGTCAGTCCACCCGCGTGGAGCTCCGCTCCCCCGACCCCGCCTGCAACCCCTACCTGGAGCTGGCCGTCTGCCTGGCCGCCGGCCTGGACGGCATTGAGAAGGGCATGGTCCCCCCTGCCGAGGTCACCGAGAACATCTTTGTGATGGATCAGGCCACCCGTGAGGCCAACGGCATCGACTCCCTGCCCGGCTCCCTGGAGGAGGCCATCGAGGCCATGAAGGCCGATCCCCTCATCCTGGACACCCTGGGAGAGCACATCGCCGGCAACTACATCGCTGGCAAGGAGAAGGAGTGGGACGAGTACCGCACCCGCGTCTCCTCCTGGGAGCGGGAGAAGTATATCATCAACTATTGATCCCCAAGCAACAGCCTCCTCACAGTTGGGAGTGAACAACCATGGAACAGGTGATCGTTGCCTTTGAAAACACCAAAAATGCCAGCCGCATCAAGGAGATCCTGGAGAGTTCCGGCACTGCCTCCTGCGTCCTCTGCAAAACGGCTGACCAGGTCCGCCGTACGGTAAACAAGATCCATATCACCGCTGTCATCTGCGGCTTCAAGCTGGCTGATCAGAGCGCCGAGGCCCTGGCAGGCGACCTTCCCCCCTCTTGCGCCGTGCTGGTCCTGGCCTCCCAGAATCTGCTGGATCTGCTGCAGGATGACGACCTCTTCCGGCTGCCCGCCCCGGTCTCCAAAGGCGACCTGACCGCCTCCGTGCGGATGCTCCTCCAGATGGGGCGGCGGCTGGAGCGGGCCCTGCGGCCCCGCCGCTCCCCGGAGGAGCTGGAGCTCATTCGTCAGGCCAAGGCCCTGCTGATGGACCGCAACGGCATGACCGAGGAGCAGGCCCACCGCTTTTTGCAGAAAACCAGCATGGACAACGGAACAAAACTGCTCCAGACGGCCCAAATGGTACTGGAGAGCGCAGAATAGGGCAAACTAAACAGCATTGAGACAATGCAGTCTCACGGCGGCAGTCGGGGACATACTGCCGCCGTTTTTTACTACCGTCCCACCGCCCAAACTCACCCGGAAAGGGGAATGAACCATGAAAACAGAAGGCTATCCGCCCCGCGGGCTCTATCATCCCGCCTTTGAACACGACAGCTGCGGCATCGGGGCTGTCGTGGATATTCAGGGCAAACCCAGCCACCGGACGGTGGACGACGCGCTGAAGATCGTGGAAAAACTGGAACACCGGGCCGGCAAGGACGCAGAGGGAAAGACCGGCGACGGCGTTGGCATCCTGGTCCAGATCTCTCACCGCTTCTTTGCCAAGGCCGCCCAGGCGGCGGGCATCGACCTGCCCGGCCCCCGGGACTACGGCATTGGCATGTTCTTCTTCCCCCAGGACACCCTGAAGCGCAGCCAGGCCAAGAAGATGTTTGAGGTAATTGCCGAAAAGGAGGGCCTGACCTTCCTAGGCTGGCGGTCCGTGCCGGTGTGCCCGGAGATTTTAGGGCAGAAGGCCCTGGACAAGATGCCCGTCATTGAGCAGGCCTTTGTGTCCCGCCCGGAGGACACCGATCCGGGCCTGCCCTTCGACCGTAGGCTCTACATTGTCCGCCGGGTGTTTGAGCAGTCCAACGACAACACCTATGTTCCCTCCCTGTCCAGCCGTACCATCGTCTACAAGGGCATGTTCCTGGTGGGACAGCTGCGTCAGTTTTATCCCGACCTGCAAAGCAAGGATTACCAGTCCGCCATTGCGCTGGTCCACTCCCGGTTCTCCACCAACACCAATCCCTCCTGGGAGCGGGCTCACCCCAACCGGCTCATGGCCCACAACGGCGAGATCAACACCATCCGGGGCAACGTAGACCGTATGCTGGCCCGTGAGGAGACCATGTCTTCCCCCCTGCTGGCCGATCAGATGGACAAAGTACTGCCGGTGGTCAACGTGTCCGGCTCCGACTCCGCCATGCTGGACAACACCCTGGAGTTCCTTATGATGGCCGGCATGGACCTGCCTCTGGCTGTCATGGCCTGCATTCCCGAGCCCTGGATGGAGGACAAGGCCATCTCCCGTTCCAAGCGGGACCTGTACCAGTATTACGCCACCCTGATGGAGCCCTGGGACGGCCCGGCCTCCATCCTCTTCTCCGACGGCGACGTGGTGGGCGCCGTGCTGGACCGCAACGGCCTGCGCCCCTCCCGGTATTACGTCACCTGGGACGGCAGACTCATTCTGTCCTCTGAGGTGGGCGTGCTGGATATTCCCACCGAGCAGATCGTGGAAAAATCCCGCCTCCAGCCCGGCCGTATGCTGCTGGTGGACACCAACCAGGGCCGCATCATCGGCGACGACGAACTGAAGGAATCCTATGCCGCCCGCCAGCCCTACGGCGAGTGGCTGGACCGCAACCTGCTCCATCTGAAGGACCTGCCCATTCCCAACCACCGGGTAGAGCGCAACACCAGAAACCGTCTGCACCGGCTGCAGAAGGCCTTCGGCTATACCTATGAGGACGTGCGCAACACCATCCTCCCCATGGCCCGCACTGGTGCGGAGCCCACCGCCGCCATGGGCACCGATATCCCCCTGGCGGTGCTGGACGACCGGGATCAGCCCCTGTTCAGCTACTTCAAGCAGCTCTTCGCCCAGGTAACCAACCCGCCCATCGACGCCATCCGTGAGGAGATCGTCACCGACACCACCGTCTACGTGGGCGACGACGGCAACCTGCTGGAGGAGAGGCCGGAAAACTGCCGGGTCCTCCAGATCCACAACCCCATCCTCACCTCCACCGACATGATGAAGATCAAGGCCATGAAGCAGCCCGGCTTCCAGGTGGAGACCGTGTCCATCCTCTACTACAAGAACACTCCCCTGGACCGGGCCCTGGACCACCTGGCCCTGGCTGTGGACCGTGCCTGGCGGAAGGGCGCCAACATCATCATTCTCTCCGACCGGGGCGTGGATGAAAACCACGTGGCCATCCCCTCTCTGCTGGCGGTGTCCGCCATGGAGCAGCACCTGATCCGCACCAAGAAGCGCACCGCTGTCTCCATTCTGCTGGAGTCCGCCGAGCCCCGGGACGTGCACCACTTCGCCACCCTGCTGGGCTACGGCGCCCGGGCCATCAACCCCTATCTGGCAGAGGACACCATTGTGGAGCTCATCGAGGAAGGCCTGCTGGACAAGGACTACCACACCGCCGTGGCCGACTACAACTCCGCCATCCTCCACGGCATCGTGAAGATCGCCTCCAAAATGGGCATCTCCACCCTACAGTCCTACCAGTCTGCCCAGATCTTTGAGGCCATCGGCATCCAGCGGGATGTGATCGACAAGTACTTTACCAACACCGTGTCCCGGGTGGGCGGCATCGGTCTCCAGGAGATCGCCGACATGGTGGACCGCAACCACTCCAAGGCCTACGATCCTCTGGGGCTGGGCTGCGATCCCACCCTGGACTCGCTGGGCTCCCACAAGGCCCGTTCCGGCGGCGAGGACCACATGTACAATCCCCAGACCATCCACCTGCTTCAGCAGGCCACCCGCCGGGGCGACTACGACCTGTTCAAGCAGTATACCGCCCTGGTGGACGACGAGACCCGTCCCCACACGCTCCGCGGTCTGCTGGACATGAAGTACGCCAACACCCCCCTGCCTCTGGACGAGGTGGAGAGCGTGGACTCCATTGTCAAGCGCTTCAAGACGGGCGCCATGAGCTACGGCTCCATCTCCCGGGAGGCCCACGAGTGTCTGGCCCAGGCCATGAACCTGCTGGGCGGCAAGTCCAACTCCGGCGAGGGCGGCGAGGAACCGGACCGTCTGGCCGATCCTACCCGCAACTCCGCCATCAAGCAGGTGGCCTCCGGCCGCTTCGGCGTCACCAGTGAATATCTGGTCAGTGCCAAGGAGATCCAGATCAAAATGGCCCAGGGCGCCAAGCCCGGCGAAGGCGGACACCTGCCCGCCGGCAAGGTCTATCCCTGGATCGCCCGGTGCCGTCACTCCACCCCCGGCGTTTCCCTGATTTCTCCCCCGCCCCACCACGATATCTACTCCATCGAGGACCTGGCCCAGCTGATTTACGATCTGAAGTGCGCCAACCGGCAGGCCCGCATCTCGGTGAAGCTGGTCAGCGAGGCGGGCGTGGGCACCATCGCCGCCGGCGTGGCCAAGGCAGGCGCCCAGGTGGTGCTGGTGTCCGGCTATGACGGCGGCACCGGCGCCGCTCCCCGCACCTCCATCCACAACGCCGGTCTGCCCTGGGAGCTGGGCCTGGCGGAGACCCACCAGACTCTGATCCAGAACGGCCTGCGCTCCCGTGTGGTGGTGGAGACCGACGGCAAGCTGATGAGCGGTCGGGACGTGGCCATCGCCTGTATGCTGGGCGCCGAGGAGTTCGGCTTTGCCACCGCTCCCCTGGTGACCATGGGCTGCGTCATGATGCGGGTGTGCAACCTGGACACCTGTCCCGTGGGCGTGGCTACCCAGAACCCGGAGCTGCGCAAGCGGTTCCAGGGCAAGCCGGAATATGTGGTCAATTTCATGCGCTTCATCGCCCAGGAACTGCGGGAGCACATGGCTCGTCTGGGTGTGCGTACCGTGGAGGAGCTGGTGGGCCGCACCGACCTGCTGGCCGTCCGCACCCCGGCGGTCAACCACCGTGCCGCCACGGTGGACCTGTCCGCCATCCTGGACAACCCCTATGTGGGCCAGGAGAAGACCCACTTCGATCCCGCCGACGTCTATGACTTCCATCTGGAGGACACGGTGGACCTGAAGGTGCTGGAGCGCAAGCTGGGCAGCGCCCTGACCCAGGGCTCTCCCAAGCGGCTGGAGGTGGCGGTCTCCTCCACCGACCGTGCCGTGGGCACCATTCTGGGCTCCGACATCACCCGCCTCCACGGCGACTGCCTGCCCGGCGGCACCTTTACCGTCAAGTGCATCGGCGGCGGCGGCCAGTCCTTCGGCGCTTTCCTACCCAAGGGCCTGACCCTGGAGTTGGAGGGCGATGCCAACGACTATCTGGGCAAGGGCCTCTCCGGCGGCCGCCTGGTGGTCTATCCCCCCAAGGACAGCACCTTTGACCCGGCGGAAAACATTCTGGTGGGCAACGTGGCCCTCTACGGCGCCACCAGCGGCCAGGCCTTCCTCAACGGCGTGGCCGGCGAGCGGTTCTGTGTCCGCAACTCGGGCGCCACCGCCGTCGTAGAGGGCGTAGGCGACCACGGCTGCGAGTATATGACCGGCGGCCGGGTAGTGGTCCTGGGCCGCACCGGCAAGAACTTTGCCGCCGGTATGAGCGGAGGCGTGGCCTATGTGCTGGATGAGGACCGTGACCTGTATCTGCGGCTGAATAAAGCCCTGGTGTCCATGGAGCCGGTCACCGAGAAGCACGACGCCGCTGAGCTGAAGGACATGATCCAGGCCCACACCGACGCCACCGGCTCGGCCAGAGCCAAACACATCCTGGAGCACTTCGACGACTATCTGCCTCTGTTCAAGAAGATCCTGCCCCACGACTATGACCGGATGCTGCGCACCATCGCCCAGTACGAAGAGAAGGGCATGAGCCGGGAGGAGGCCCAGGTAGAGGCCTTCTACGTCAACACCCACCAGAAGGGGGAATAACCATGGGAAAGCCCACCGGATTTTTGGAATATCAGCGCAAGGGGAATCCCTCCGAGTCCCCCCAGGCGCGCATCAAACACTATAACGAGTTTCATCCCCGGCTCAGCCGGGATGATCGCCGGCGGCAGGGCGCCCGCTGCATGGAGTGCGGCGTGCCCTTCTGCCAGTCGGGCGCGGTGCTGAACGGCATGGTGTCCGGCTGTCCCCTCCACAACCTGATCCCCGAGTGGAACGACCTGGTCTACACCGGCAACTTCACCCACGCTCTGGAGCGGCTTTTAAAGACCAACAACTTCCCCGAGTTTACCGGCCGGGTGTGCCCCGCCCTGTGTGAGGCGGCCTGCACCTGCGGGCTCCACGGGGACCCCGTCACCGTCAGGGACAACGAGCTGGGCATCATCGAGGATGCCTGGGAGCGTGGCCTCATGAGCCCCTGTCCCCCCAAGGCCCGCACCGGCAAGCGGGTGGCGGTGGTAGGCTCCGGCCCTGCCGGTCTGGCCTGCGCCGACCAGCTCAACCACCGGGGCCACTCCGTCACCGTGTTCGAGCGGGAGGACCGGCCCGGCGGCCTGCTGATGTACGGCATCCCCAACATGAAGCTGGAGAAGTCTGTGGTCCAGCGGCGGCTGGGCAAAATGACCGCCGAGGGCGTGGAGTTCCGCACCGGCGCTGATGTAGGCAAGACCCTCCCAGCCCAGGACCTGCTGAAGGAGTTTGACGCGGTGGTGCTGTGCTGCGGCGCCGCCCAGCCCCGTGACCTGGCTGTCCCCGGCCGGGAGCTGGACGGGGTGTGGTTTGCCGTGGACTTTTTGAAGGAGACCACCCGCGCCCTGCTGGATTCCGGCCTGGCCGAGGGTACCTACCCCTCCGCCAAGGGCAAGCATGTGGTCATCGTGGGCGGCGGCGACACCGGCAACGACTGCGTGGGTACCTGCATCCGCCACGGCTGTGCCAGCGTGACCCAGCTGGAGATGATGCCCAAGGCCCCCGACCAGCGGGCCGAAAACAACCCCTGGCCGGAGTGGCCAAGGGTGTGCAAGACCGATTACGGTCAGGAGGAGGCCATCGCCTGCTTCGGTCATGATCCCCGGGTCTATGAGACCACCGTGGTTGAGCTGATGGGCGACAAGGACGGCAAACTGAAGGCGGTTAAGACCGTCCGGCTGGGCCCGGACCACCAGCCCATCCCCGGCACCGAGGAGGTACACGACTGCGAGCTGCTCCTCATCGCCGCCGGTTTCCTGGGCCCCCAGGACTACGTGCCTCAGGTGTTCGGTCTGGAACGTACCCCCCGCTCCTGCGTCAAGACGGCGGAAGGCGGTTACGCCACCGGCGTGCCCGGCGTCTTTGCCGCCGGTGATATGCGCCGGGGCCAGTCCCTGGTGGTATGGGCCATCCGGGAAGGCCGGGAGGCCGCCCGTGAGGTGGACCAGTACCTGATGGGATACACCAATCTATAACAAAAGCCCCCCGGCAAAGCCGGGGGGCTTTTCATCTTCGTTTACAGTGCGGCGATCACCTGATACATCAGCATGAAGTGGAACAGGGAGCCCGCCAGGATGAATACATGGAAAATCTCATGGCAGCCAAACTTGGGGTTGTTGCGGCCGGGCCACTTGACGGCGTAGAGCACACCGCCGATGGTGTAGAGGATACCGCCGCCCAGCACCCAGAACATACCTGCGGCAGGCAGCACCTGCATCAGGGGCACCAGTGCGGTCACGGCCAGCCAGCCCATGGCGATATAGATGCCGGCGGTGAGCCAGCGAGGGGCGGAAAGCCACACCAGGGTGAGCACCAGCCCGGCCACCGCCAGGCCCCAGATCACACCGAAGAGGCCCCAGCCCCAGGCGCCCACTTCCCGCAGCGCCACCAGGCACACCGGCGTATAGCTGCCGGCAATCAGGAAATAGATAGACGCATGGTCGTACTTCCGCAGGGCGATACGCCCGGCCACGCTGGTATTGATGCAGTGGTACAGGGTGCTGGCGGTATACAGGCACACCATGCTGATCCCGTAGATCAGGAAGGAAACCAGGTGCCAAACGCTCAGTCCCTCCAGCAGGCAGCGGGCCACCAAAAGCACCGTACCCACCGCAGCCAGGGCCGCACCCGCGCCGTGGGTAATGGCCGACCAGGGCCGCAGTCCGTCATAGGGGTCCCGCTTCTGCTTGACCTTTTTGACCGGGCGGGCTTTGGGATGATAATAAAGGGCGGAAGGATTGCCTCTTAAAATGTTTTCCTGATTCATAATATCACCTGACGATTCAAAACCGTAGTTTGTCGTTTCTCATCTTCTTCTATAGTATAGTCTCAATCTCATTATATTGTCAACATTAAAAGATAATATAATTTTAAATATTATATTACAATTTCTGTGAAAGGTGTGTCCACCCTCTCAGTATGCCCGATCCTTTCATTTTCATGTAAATGTGGAGACCGGCGCACCATACTTGTGCGGTGCGCCGGTCTCAGGAGAAAGGAAAGATGAAGAAAGCGTTTTTATTCCTCCGTAAAGAGGTTGTCCAGCGCGTCCGTCAGGGTGGTGACCGCGCTGCGGTCCACCAGTCTGGGCGTACCGCCGTTAAAGACGGCCAGACAGGAACTGGTATCGTAGGCGTACAGCTCCAGGGTCAGTTCGGTGAAGTAGGTGCTGTCCCGGTAGATGGTGAAGCTGGCCAGCAGCTCGCCCTGGTTTTCGCCGTTAAAGTCGCCGGTGGCCGTCAGGGCATCCATGGCATCCAGCATACTTTCCACACTGGTGGTGTCCATCTCTGTACCATTCCAGGTGTAGAGCGGCACCGTCTCCGTCACAGTGTCTCCGCCGTCAGCAGTGGTCTCCTGCTCCTGCTCATCAAAGGAAATGGTGTTGGTGGTTCCGTCAACAGTCACTTCCAGCCGGTCCACGGTGTTCCAGTCCACACTGCAGATCTCCGCCGAGCGCAGGGAGGAATAAGAGGTATAGCGCAGGCTGTCCGCCGTGCTGCTGTCAATCAGATAGACCATGCGGGAATCCGCCAGTCGTGCGTAGGTTCCCTCGTCGGTATCATTACCCAGGTAGAGGACAAAGGTCTGAGGCTCGGCTTCGGTGTCGCTCTCCTCCTCGTCGTCCTCACTGCTGGCAGGCTGGTAGGTGAGCACCACCTTGACCGCCGTATCCTCGTCCAGGCCCCAGGCGGCCAGTTCCTGGTCGTCGGCGTCATAGTTGACGCAGGAGATCCAGGTAAGGCCCGTCACGCTGGAGGTCAGCGAGGTCACCTTTCCGGTGTCCAGGGCCAGCTGTGTGCCGTCCTCCTGCTCCAGGAACCAGTGTACGCTGCTGTCATAGTAAAGGCTCTCGCTGTCCTCCACATAGGACACGCTGACACTGCCGCCGGGCTGGGTAACGGAGAGTCCGGTCACCGTGCCGAACATGGGCAGGCTCTCCATCTGGACCATGTCGTACAGGCCCAAAGAGAAGGTATCCTGCAGTGTGGAGTCCACCATATAGACCTTGCTGGAGTCCCCGTTGTACAGCAGGTAATACTCCTGGGTCACCTCATTCTGGTCTCCAATGGAAAAGGTATAGGCGGTGCCGTCGGCGTCGGTGGCCGTGATGGTAAGGGCCGGTTCATCCAGCCCGTAGTCGGCCAGCTCCTCCGGCGCATCCAGCACCCGGCTGGCGGTCAGGCCGGACAGGACGCTGGTCATGTCCTCGGGCACACTCTGGTCCAGCGGGAATGCGTCGTCATCGGCATAGCTCCAGCTGTCCTCTTCCTTCACCAGGGCCAGGGTGGTACCGTCGCGGGTCCACTCCAGCCGGGCGGTATCCTCCGGCACGGTCAGAGCAACGCCCTCGTCCTCTTCGGTGGGGTCGGCGTAGACGGTGCGGGCCACGGCATATCCCGCGCCCAGCACCACCAGGGCACAGCCCAGGATAATCAGTTTTTTCCCTCGGTTCATCAGCGTCTCCTCCTTCGGATGGTCACCACAGCGCCGCCCACCAGGAAGGCCAGAGGCACCACGGCCACCAGGATCAGGCTCCAGGTGGAGGCCGAGGAGGAAGACACCGTCAGATACTCCGTGGACAGATCCTTGGCACGGATGGAGATGGCGCTCTCCCGCTGACACATCCAGTCCAGCGCGTTGAGGAACAGGTCGTTGTTGGCGCCCGCCACCCGCATGTTGTTGTCGCTGTCAAACATATAGCTGGTGGTCAGCCACACGATACCGGTCTGGCCCCCTTCCACCTCTTCGGCGATGGCCACACCCAGGGCGAAGGGGCCGTCCACATCGCCATCCTCTTTTTCAAAGGTAGTGATGTTGTAGCCATCCGCCTTGGCATAGGCCGAATCGGAGGTGGTGAGCAGCTCAGTCACCGTCAGGCCGTCCCGCAGCTCGTCGGAGACCGTGATCCCCTGGGCCAGGGGCATGAGGATATAATAGCCGCCATCCACCAGGGGCTGGGTGATATCGTGGCTGCTGATATCGGGCAGCAGGTAGTAGTTATACCCACGCATGTGATGGTCACTGTCACCCTCCAGCACCAGGCCGTCCATCAGAGCGGTGCCGTAGTATTCCATCAGCTCCGCCAGATTGGGCATGTCCGTATCGGTGTAATCGGTAACCAGCAGCAGCTTGCCGCCGCCCTGGAGATAGGTCAGCAGCGCATCCTTCTCGTCAGAGGAAATATTCCGCTGGGGAGAGTAGAGAATGATGGCATCCGCGTCCTCGGGAACGGCCTCGCCGTTGACCAGGGACAACTCCTCCAGCAGCAGGTTCTCATCCTCCGCGCCCTCGCTCAGCTCGCTGGGCAGCTCGCTCTCGCCGTGGCCGGTGAGGGTATACACCGTGGGCAGGTCCTCGTTGGTCACATAGTCGATGGCGGAGGTCAGCTCGCTCTCACCGGCAAACTGGGTGGAGGTGGTGCCGGTGGTATAGTAAGAGGAGTAGTCAGTCACATAGATGTCATAGTAGCTGATGTACCGGCTCCGGTCTCCGCACACCACGATCAGCGAGTTGTTATAGAGGGTGGAATCGGTGTACTGCTGGGCAAAGCTGGGGTAGACCACCGGGTCCTTTTCTTCCACCTTCAGGTGCTTGGAAAGGCTCTTGTACCGCTCCAGCAGCTGCTCCATGGTGGAGTCCTGGCTGCCGTCCTGGACGATCCAGTATACCGTGACGTCCTCCTCCAGTTCAGCCACCAGCTGTTCGGTCTGGCTGGACAGGGAGTACAGACCGGTGTCGGTCAGGTCCACCTTGGTCCAGGAGGCCGGCAGGGCGCCCACCATCAGGTTAAGGGCTACCGCAATGGCAATGACAATGGCGGCAGCGGCCAGGCTGTAGCCGCCCGCCCGAAATGCGCGGCTGCGGAAGGAATTCCGCGCACCGCTCCAGTCGATCTTCCGCTTCATCAGCTCCACCTCCGCTTTTCCATGGACTGCACCGCCAGAAACAGCGATACAGCAATGACAGACAGGAAGTAAAGAGCTGCGGTCAGATCAAACACTCCGTCTGCAAAGGCATAAAACCGTTCAAAGACCGACAGGCCGTCCACCAAATTGCTGAACAGGTTGGAAAACGAATCGGGTACCAGCAGGTAGGCCACAAACAGTCCCGCCTCACCTGCAATGGCCACCACCAGCGCCGCAGGGGTGGACCGGGTAAAGATGCGCACCAGTCCGGCCACCACCAGCACCGTCACCAGCAGCGCGGCCAGGGAGGCCCCGGTGGAGTCAGGCACCATGGAGGACAGGTCGGACATGAAGTAGAGCATCAGCATCACGCCGAAGCACAGACCGGCAGCCACCGCCTGGTTCTCCGTCAGGGAGGAGATAAACAGACCGATGGCAGCCAGGGTGGCGGACAGCAGGAAGAAGCCCACCAGGGTTCCGTAGGCGGTGGGGAGAAACACGCTGCCGAAGGTAGACAGCAGCAGCGGGTAGAGTCCCATGATCGCACAGGGGATAGCCACCACGGTGAGCATGGCCAGATACTTGCCCAGCACCACCCGGGTCATGCCCAGGGGCAGGGCGTAGAGCAGCTGGTCGGTCTTCTGCCGCCGCTCCTCTGCGATCACACGCATGGTCAGAATGGGAATGGCGATGAGGAAAATGATGGTCATCGCCTGCAAGACATATTCAAAGTTGGGATAACCGGCGTCCAGGTTGTACACCATGGTGTAGATGCCGGCAAAGACCAGCAGAAAGGCAATAAATACATAGGCGGTCATGCCCTGAAAGTAGGAGCGCAGTTCCCGCCGATAGATGGCTGTCTCGGCTCCTCACCCCCCTCTTCCTCCGTCTCAGTCTCCGGCAGGTCCTGGGCGCCGTCCGCTTCCTCCTGCTGCTGGGGCAGCGCTTCCGCCCCGTCGGCGGCGGTGAGC
Source organism: Flavonifractor sp. AGMB03687 (assembly GCF_017811815.1). Lineage (GTDB taxonomy): Bacteria > Bacillota > Clostridia > Oscillospirales > Oscillospiraceae > Flavonifractor. Next base: position 41,617 of record NZ_JADKZI010000002.1, on the reverse strand, counting down.
TCCAGGAATACGTCCTCCAGGCTGGCTTTCTTCCGGTCCATCCGGAGGATGGGCAGTCCGGCTCCGGCACAGGCATAGAACACCCGCTCGCTCACCTCGTCGGTGGCCTCCGTCTCCAGAGACACCTGCAGGCGGCCCTCTCCACCCGGCGTACAGGTGAGCCCCTGCACCCCGGGCAGCTTTGCCAATGCCCCGCGGACCGCGTCCTCGCCGCCCTTGAGGGTCAGCTCCAGGGTCGTAGCACCCGCAAAGAGCTTTTCCAGGTTGTCCGGGGTGTCGCTGGCCACCAGCCGCCCCTTGGACAGGATCATGATCTGGCGGCAGACCGCCCGGACCTCAGACAGAATGTGGCTGCTGAGGATGACGGTGTGGTCCTTCCCCAGCTCCTGGATCAGGTCCCGGATCTCAATGATCTGAATGGGGTCCAGACCTACGGTAGGTTCGTCCAGAATGATGACATGTGGATCCCCCAGCAGGGCCTGGGCAATGCCCACACGCTGCTTGTAGCCCTTGGACAGGTTTTTGATCAGTCGGTCCCGGACGCCGTGGATCTGGGTCACCTCCATGGCCCGGTCCAGCTGGGCGGCCCGGGCGCTCCGGTCCACACCCTTGGCCTGGGCCACAAACTCCAGGTACTCCCGGGGCGTCATATCCGGGTAGACTGGCGGCTGCTCGGGCAGATAGCCGATGAGTGCCTTTGCCTTAGCCGGCTCCTCGAAGATGTCGTAGCCGTCGATGCGGACAGTCCCCTCCGTGACCGCCAGGCAGCCCGTCATGATGTTCATAGTGGTGGACTTGCCCGCACCGTTGGGGCCCAGGAAGCCGTAGATCTGTCCCGGTTCCACCGTCAGATTCAGGTCGGACAATGCCGTATGGCTGCCGTACCGCTTGGTGAGATGGTCGATCTCAATCAAATGCGTTCCCTCCTTACGCGTGCCGCGGTAACACGGACGCTGCCCCAAATTATAGGACGCTTACTTAAAAGCAACCTGAAAAAGACTGGGGTAAGGGGAAAAATTTGCAGTTTGTTCAAAAACAAGCCATATTCCCGGCACAGCTTCCTATTACACTGGAGTCACTTTGCAGACAGAGGTGGACATAGCAATGAAGATCCTGGTAGCAGACGACGAGCGGGACATGGCTGACGCACTGGAGGCCATGCTCCGGCGGGAGCACTACTCCGTGGAGACGGTATACAACGGGCGGGACGCCCTGGACTACGGCCTGTCCGGCCTGTACGACTGCCTGGTCCTGGACCTGATGATGCCCGGTATGGACGGTCTGGAGGTGCTGACCACCCTGCGGGAGCACGGTGTGGACACCCCCGTCCTTCTGCTCACCGCCCGCGGGGAGATCCCCGACCGCATCCGGGGACTGGATGCCGGTGCGGACGACTATCTCACCAAGCCCTTCGCCATGGGAGAGCTGACCGCCCGGGTCCGGGCCCTGACCCGCCGGAAGGGCAGCTTCATCCCCGACCGGCTGACGGTGGGAGACCTGACGCTGGACCGGGCCACCTTTGAGCTCTCCGCCCACGGTTCCTCCCTCCGGCTGGCCAGCAAGGAGTACTAGCTGCTGGAGCTGCTCATGCGCCAGCCCGGCCTCCGGCTGTCCACCGAGCAGCTGATGGAGCGGATCTGGGGCTGTGACAGCGAGGCCGACGTCAGCGTGGTATGGGCCTACATCTCCTTCCTCCGCCGCAAGCTGGAGCGGCTCCACGCGCAGGTGAAGATCACCGCCAGCCGGAGCCTGGGCTATGCCCTGGAGGTAGCCCGTTGATCTCCTCCCTGCGGCGCCGGTTTCTGGTGATCGCCATGCTCTCTTTGGCAGGAACCCTCTTCCTGCTCTGTCTGGCCATCAATGTAGGCTACCGGCTCATCAACACCCACCGGGCGGACACGGTGATCCATACCCTCTATCAGAACGCCGGTTCTTTTCCCAGCCCGGAGGAGGGGCCGCTGGACCCCGGAGCCTACAGCGGCTTTCAGATCACCCAGGAGACCCCCTTTGAGACCCGCTATTTTATGGTCCACATCGACGACGGGCAGGATGTGCTGGAGGTAAACGCCGAACACATTGCGGCGCTGGACTCCAAGATGGTGGTGGACCGGGTGGATGAGATCCTGGACAGCTGCAAGACCTCCGGCTATCTGGGCTACTACCGCTACGGGGTATTTCAGGATGAGGACGGCATCTCCATCATCGGCCTGGACTGCTTTTTACAGCTTCAGGCAGTGGGCAGCGTGCTGCGCATCACTGTGCTGGCTTCGCTGACCTGCATCGCCATCGTCTTTGTGCTGCTGGTACTGCTCTCCCGGCGGGTGGTCCGTCCCTTTGCGGAAAACCTGGAAAAGCAGCGGCAGTTTGTCACCGACGCCTCCCATGAGCTGAAGACCCCACTGGCCATCATCTCAGCCAACACCGGACTGTTGGAGGCCACCGTGGGCAGCAACCGCTGGCTGGAGAGCACCCAGACCCAGATCACCCGATTGGACCGGCTGATCCACCACCTGATCGAGCTGGCCCGCACCGAGGAGGCCCTGCCCGAGGGGGAGCTGGAGCCCGTGGATCTGAGCCAGCTGGTGGAGGATGCCGTCCAGGACTTCCAGCCCTTGGCGGAGGCCGCTGGTGAGACCCTGAGTGCCTCCATACAGCCCGGACTGGTGCTCCAGGCCTCCGGGGAGAACCTGGCCCGGCTGTGCGGCCTGCTGCTGGACAACAGCGTCAAATACTGCGATCCCGGCGGCCATATCTACCTGACCCTGGCCCGGCGGGGTCGGGGCGTGCAGCTCACCCTGTCCAATCCCTGTGCCGGTCTGGACCCGGCGGTCATTCCCAAGCTGTTTGACCGCTTCTATCGGGCAGACGGCTCCCGGGCCAGGGACAGCGGAGGCAGCGGCATCGGGCTGTCCACCGCCCGGGCCATCGTCCGACGCCACAAGGGTAAGCTGGCTGCCCGGAGCACCGGCGGCGGCATTCAGTTCACTGCCTTCTTCCCCCTCTGAGCCAGCGCCTTTACAACCTGCGCTTTTCCATGCTAAAATAGATGCATTCTATGAAACTGCGCGGGCAGGGCGCTCTGCCCGCTGGACTTGGAGGTGCAGCCATGTTTTGCAGATTCTGCGGCAGCCCGGTACCGGATGACGCCCGGTTCTGCTCAACCTGCGGGAAGCCGCTGGACGTGCCGTCGGCATCGGAACCGCCCAGATATCAGCCCGGCAGCTACTCCGGAAGGGACCACGCTCCCGCGGACAAGCCTGCCGCCCCACCGGCTCCCACCGTCTACCAGCCCCAGCCCGATGAGCCGCCCACAGACTGCGCGGAGCCGTCCATTCCCATGAAGTGGTACCGCTTTCAGGTCTGCTTCGGCCTGTTCGCCGGGGCCGCCATCGCCTGCCTGGCCGCTGTGGCTCTGTTTCTGGGGCTTTGCTATGACAGCACTATGCGGATCTTCTACGCCCACCACAAGGCGCTGCGGCTGCTGGATCTGGTCATGGGCGGGATGCTGCTGGTATACGGTGGGGTAGCCATTGCCGCCCGCTTCAAGCTGGCCCATTTCCGGCAGACCGCCCCGCTGTGGCTCATCTGCTTCTATGTATCCGGCACGGCCATAGCCGCTGTGTATGGGCTCATTGCCATCGCCATTGTGGGCGAGCTGCTCTTCACCACCCGGTTTATCGGCGATCTATCCGTCTGTGTGATACTCAACTGTATCCTGCTGGCCCTCAACGCCATCTACTTTAAGAAGCGGGCGTTTCTCTTTACCAACTAAGAAGCAAGGACCCTGTGACCGATTTTGGTCACAGGGTCCTTTTATTTACTCATGGGCTCAGGCCAGCAGTGTAGTCTCCAGGTCGCTGAGCATGGTGTCCAGAGCGGTGATACCGCCCTCCGCAGTGTACCACACTGCCGGATGGGCCAGGTAGACGATGTGTCCCTCCTGATAGGCACGGGTGCCCATCACCAGCTCGTTCTCCATGATCTCCTGGGCCAGCTTGGCACCGTCGGTGCCGATGGCTGCGTCACGGTCCATTACAAAGATGTAGTCCGGGTCCTTGTCCACAATAAACTCGAAGGAGGCCTCATTGCCGTGGGTGGAGGTGTCGATCTGGGCGTCCACCCCGATATTCTCAAAGCCCACTTCCACACCAATGATGGAGCAGCGGCCGTCGTTGCCCAGCACATTGAAGCTGCCGCTGGTGCACATACCCACAATGGCGGTCTTGCCAGCGGCAGCCTCCTGCAGCGCAGCAATGCGGGCGTCAAAGCCGGCCATCAGCTCCTCCACCTTCTCCTCCAGGCCGAAGAGAGATGCGATGGTGGATGCATTCTTGCGCACGCTCTCCACCACACCGATCTCGGTATCGGTGGACAGATAGACCACAGGAGCGATCTCACTGAGGGCGTCGTAAGAGGAGGCCAGCCGCCCGCTGATGAAGATCACGTCGGGCTCCGCAGCCATGACAGCCTCCAGATCGGCCTCCTTGATGGTGCCCAGGTTGGCAATATCGTCATTGATGTAGCTCTGGAGATACTCCAGGCTGGTGTCCGCAGTGCCCACTACCCGGTCGCCCACACCCAGGGCGTCCAGAATGTCCAGGGAGGCCATATCCAGAATGGCGATCCGCTGAGGATTATAGGGCACTTCCAGCTCCACCGTCTCCTTGCTGCCGTTGAGGGACGCAATGGTCACAGTGGACGGGGTCTCGGTCTGGACAGCCGCCTGGCTGGTGGCGGGGCTGTCGGCCTGACCGGCAACGGTGGTGCCGCCGGCACATCCGAAGAGACTGAGGGACAGGGCGGCAGCCAGGGCAAGGGGCAGGATCTTTTTCATGTTCATTCTCCTTTTCTCAAAAAGTACTGAAAATGGGGTCAATAGTAGATGGAAAGCGGACGGCCCGCAATGTTCAAAATCTCAAAATCCACACGGTAGATCTCCGACAAGTTTTCCTTGGTCATCACCTCCTCCACCGTTCCGAATTTGGCGATCTTTCCATCCTTGAAGGCGCAGATATAGTCAGAATAAAAAGCCGCATAATTGATCTCATGGAGCACCAGGATCACGGTCTTGCCCAGCTCGTCGCACAGGCGGCGGACGGTCTTCATCATATTGGTGGCATGGTAGATGTCCAGATTGTTGGTGGGCTCGTCCAGCAGCACATACTCCGTGTCCTGGGCAATGGCCATGGCGATCATGGCCCGCTGCCGCTGGCCGCCGGACAACTCATCAATGAAGCGATCCTGAAACTCCTCCAGCTCCATGTAGGCGATGGCCCGGTCAATGATCTCCTGGTCCTCCGGAGTGGTGCGTCCTCCTGAGTAGGGGAAGCGTCCAAAGGTCACCAGCTCCCGGACGGTGAGCTTCATCTGGATGTTATTGGACTGAGTGAGGATGGCCAGCCGCTTGGCCAACTCCTTGCTTTTCCACTTGCCGATGTCCTTTCCTTCAAAGTCCACCAGGCCGCTGTCATGGGCGATGAGCCGGGAGATCATCCCCATCACCGTGGACTTGCCCGCCCCGTTGGGGCCGATCAGGGAAATCACCTTTCCCTTGGGGATCTGAAAGGACACCCCGTCTACTACGGTCTTGCCGTCATATTGCTTGGTCAGTTGCTGGATGCGCATGGTCAAACCTTCTTTCTGGTCAACAGGAGATAGAGGAAATAGAGTCCGCCGCCCACGGTGATAAACACACTGACGGGCACGGCGTAGGAATATACGTGCTCCACAATGAGCTGCCCGCCCACCAGCACGATCATGCCGAACAGAGCGGAGCCTAGAATGAGCTGGGTGTGGCGGTAGGTTTTGAGCAGCTGCCGGGACAGGTTGGCAATGATAAGACCCAGGAAGGAGATTGGGCCCACCATGGCGGTGGCCACGGCAATGCACAGAGTCACGCCCAGCAGCAGCCGCCGGATGCACCGGTCATAGTCCACACCCAGATTGATGGCCTGAGCCTTGCCCAGGGTGAGCACATCCAGCAGGGCCAGGTCCTTCCGCAGCACAAAGTTGATGGCTGCCAGCAGCACGACGGAAAAGAGGATGATCTCCGAATTGATGTTGCTGAAGCTGGCCACCAGCGTGGTCAGCAGGGTGTCATATTCATTGGGGTCCATGACTCGGGTGAGAGTGGTCTGAATGCTGCCGAAAAAGGAGGTGAGCACCGTGCCCACCAGCAGCACATAGAGTACGTTGTGCTTGGTCTTTTTAAAGATCCAGCTGTAGATGACCGTGGCCACCACACCCATCAGCACCACATCCACCCCGAAGGACAGATTGGCGTTGGTGGCGATCACACTGCCCGAGCCCAGGACAAAGACCACCGCCGTATGAATGAGCGTATACAGGGAGTTCAGGCCCAGCAGGCACGGCGTGACGATCGTATTGTTGATCACCGACTGGAACACCAGAGAGGCCCCGCCGATGGCAAAGGCGGTGATAAGCATAGCGATCAGCTTGGGGGTGCGGATCTTCATGGCGTACTGCAGCAGCTTGGCGTTTTCAAACGGAACGCCCACCAGCAGATAGGCCGCCGCGCACAGCAGCACCAGAGCACCCATCATCAGCAGCTTGCGCCGGTTAGCCCGGACTGCGGTCAGATTCACGCTTCCTCCCCCCTCTCTGCTGCGCTCACTGTTCCGGCGCAGCCGCCCTGGCCGCCGCCCAGACGGACCGCTTTCCGGCCGTTCTTCAGCCGATAAAACAGTAGGCCGATAAAGATCAGGCTGCCCAGAATACCCACGATCAGCTCAATGGGCAGCTCATAGGGGTAGATGACCACCCGTCCGATCATGTCGCAGGCCAGCACAAAGATGGCGCCGAAGAGGGCGGTATCTACCAAGGTGCCCCGGATCTTGTCTCCCTTGAACATGGCCACCACGTTTGGCACGATAAGCCCGATGTAGGAGATAGACCCTACCACCACCACAATGCTGGCGGTGATCATAGCCGCAATGGTCAGTCCCAGAAAGAGCACCACGTTGTAGGGCACGCCCAGGTTCTGAGCAAAATTGCGACCCATACCCACAATGTTAAAGTAGTTGGCAAACACAAAGGCCAGTATCACCAGCGGAACGGTGAGCCACACGATCTCATACCGTCCCCGCAGCACCAGGGAGAAATGCCCCACCAGCCAGGAGGACAGGGCCTGGGTCATCTCATACTGATAGGCCAGGTAGCTGGTAATGCCGCCGATCACATTGCCGAACATAATACCCACCAAGGGGACCATGACCGCATCCTTGAACTGGATGCGCTGAATGAACCACACAAAGACCCAGGTACCTAGAATAGCCGCGCCGAAGGCAAAGATCGCCCGACTCCACAGAGTGGACTGGGGCATAAAAAGCAGCGCCAGCAGAATACCGAACTGGGCCGAAGAGATGGTGGTGCCGGTGGTGGGCGAAACAAACTTATTCATGCACAGCTGCTGCATGATCAGGCCAGCCACACTCATGCCCACACCGGTGCAGAGAATGGCCAGCAGCCGGGGCAAGCGGGAAATCAGAAAAATCTCCGCCGCCTCCAGATCACCGGCCAACAGCTTGCCCGGTTCTACGTTGATTACCCCTACAAACAGGGATGCAGCTGACAGTATCAGCAGTACAAGCCCCAACAGGATGGATAGCCGATGTTTTTTGATAGTGGTTCCCTCCCTCTCTTCTTAGTTGGTTTTAGCTAACTTATACCCATAAAAATACCTATCTTCTGATTTCGGACAGGTACAAAACGGCGCTCTTTGGTTAGCTATAACTAACGTCGACTCATACTTTAGCATTTGACCCTCAAAAATGCAAGTGATTTTTCCTCCCACCTGGAAGAAAACAGAAAATCATACAGTTTTTGTAATGTATTTTTGTTCCTTTTTGTCTTATCTGCCCAGCGCCCTCTCCTCTGGCTATTGCTTCCCATTGCCAGAATGCAAAACCATGGTATAATACCATCAGAAACCAACTCTTAACTCGGAGGTAGCGCCATGCGCATCCTGATATCCCCCGCCAAAAAAATGCGGGTGGATACCGACAGCTTCGCCGCCCCGTCTCTTCCCGCCTTTCTTTCCGAGACCGAGCGGCTGCTGACCGCTCTGCGGGCTATGACCCCCGCCCAGCTGCAAAAGCTTTGGAAGTGCAACGACTCCATTGCCGCCCTCAACCAGGCCCGGCTGGATACCATGGACCTGCACCGGCAACTCACCCCCGCCATCCTGTCCTACGAAGGCATCCAGTACCAGTACATGGCCCCCGGTGTCTTTGACCGGCAGGCTCTGGACTATGTGAGTACGCACCTGCGCATTCTCTCCGGCTTTTACGGCGTGCTGCGGCCCTTTGACGGGGTCACCCCATACCGGCTGGAGATGGCCGCCCCCCTGTCGGTGGACGGAGCCAAGGACCTGTATACCTTCTGGGGAGACAAGCTGGCCCGCGCCCTGGCGGCTGAGACCGACCTGGTGGTCAACCTGGCCTCCAAGGAATACAGCAAGGCGGTACTCCCCCATCTGCCCACCCATGTCCAGGTGCTGACCTGCACCTTCGGCGAGTTGAAGGGGGATAAAGTGGTGGAAAAGGGCACCATGTGCAAGATGGCCCGGGGCGAGATGGTGCGCTGGATGGCAGAACACAACGTGCAGCAGGCGGAAGCCCTTCAGGCCTTTGACCGGTTGGGCTACCGCTTCTCCCCCGCCCACTCCCGGGCGGAACACTATGTCTACTTGAAGGAGGACGTTTGATATGTTGGAAGTTGGAACCAAGGCGCCGGACTTTACCCTGCCGGACAAAGAGGGCAATCCCGTCACTCTGTCCAGTTTTCTGGGCAAGCGGGTGGTGGTCTATTTCTACCCTCGGGACAACACCCCCGGCTGCACCCGCCAGGCCTGCGGCTATGCCGCTGCCTATGACGAGTTCCAGGCCCTGGACACGGTGGTCATCGGCATCAGCAAGGATTCCGTGGCCTCCCACCAGAAGTTTGCTCAGAAGCACGAGCTGCCCTTTATCCTGCTGTCCGACCCGGAGCTCACCGCCATTCAGGCCTACGGCGTCTGGCAGGAAAAGAAGAACTACGGCAAGGTCAGCATGGGCGTGGTCCGCTCCACCTTCGTCATCGACGCCAACGGCGTCATTGAAAAGGTGATGCCCAAGGTCAAGCCGGACACCAACGCCGCCGACATCCTTGCCTACCTGCGCGGATAAAAAAGGTGCCCTCCTATGGAGGGCACCTTTTTCATTAGCAACTGTGGCGTTTCCGCCCGTCCGTACCGAGTCCCGCTCGGGCTTCCGCATGGCTGAGCACCGGCAGCAGCACCGCGCACACCACGACACCGGTCAGACCCTGTACCACATTGAAGGGCACGCCCGCCAGCACTGCCGCCGCTGCGGCCGCCAGGCTGCTGCCTGCCAGCACCATCATCCCCACCTCATAGAGGAAATAGCCGCTAACCATGACCGCCTCAGCGGGGAGTCCGCACAGAAGCACACCCAGCGGGGTGGAGATATGGGCTCTCTTCCGGCAGAGCCGATACAGGCACCCGCCCACCAGCGCCGTCAGCGCCTTGATGGCAAAGGTCCCCGGCACCCACGCTGTGTAGCCGCCGAACAGATCGGCCAGCATGGACCCGATTCCTGCTGCCGCCGCGCCCAGTCCCGGCCCCAGCAGAATGCCGCAGATCAGCACCATGCCGTCCCCCAGATGTATATACCCCAAGGTAGGGGTGGGGATCCGGATCACCATGGTGGCCGCCGTGGTCAGCGCCGCAAGCAGGGCCGCCATGACCATACGTCTGGTTTTGAGGTTCGCCATACAAAAACGCCTTCCTTCCGTTTTTTCTCTGTGCCCCCAGTATAGGTCCGATCTGATCTTTTTAAAAGTATCAAATCTAATCTATTTTATAAGGTCAGATTTCAGAAACAACAGCGCCCGCCGATGCTGCCGGCGGGCGCTGTTTTCCTTGTTACACACGGGTCCAGGTGGTGCCGTCCTTGCTGTCCTTGATCTCCACGCCCATCTCCTTGAGTTGATCGCGGATAGCGTCGGCGGTGGCCCAGTCCTTGGCCTTCTTGGCCTCCAGACGCTTGGCAATGAGGGCCTCGATCTCCTCGGCGCCCTCCACCGGGGCGGCCTCTTTTTCCCGGAGGGCGGCGGCCTTCTCCAGCAGGCTCAGGCCCAGCACCTGGTCAAAGCTGCCGATGAGGGCCCGCTTGGTGGCATCGTTAATGTCCGCCTTGAGCACGTCGTACAGGGCGGTGACACCCAGGGAGGTGTTCAGGTCGTTGCCCACAGCCTCGATGAAAGCGGCCTTGTACCGGGCGGCGGCCTCCTCATCCACCGGGGCGGGGTCGTCGGACAGAGCGGCCACACGGGCCACCAGTTTGTCGTAGGCCACCTTGGCGTTGTCCAGGTTCTCCCAGGAGAACACCAGACCCTTGCGGTAGTGGGACTGGAGGCAGAAGAAGCGGTAGACCAGAGGATCATAGCCCTTCTCCTCCAGCAGGGAGACGGTGAGGAACTCGCCCTTGGACTTGCTCATCTTGCCGCTGTTGGTGTTCAGGTGATGGACGTGCATCCAGTATTTGCACCAGGGGTGGCCCAGATAGGCCTCCGACTGGGCGATCTCGTTGGTGTGGTGGGGGAAGGCGTTGTCAATGCCGCCGCAGTGGATGTCCAGGTACTCGCCGGCGTACTTCATGGAGATGCAGGAGCACTCGATGTGCCAGCCGGGATAGCCCACGCCCCAGGGAGAATCCCACTTCAGGGCCTGATCCTCAAACTTGGACTTGGTGAACCACAGCACAAAGTCGTTCTTATTGCGCTTGTTGGTATCCTCCTCCACGCCCTCACGGACGCCCACAGCCAGGTCCTCCTCGTCGTGGTCGTTGAACACGTAGTACTTCTCCAGCTTGGAGGTGTCAAAGTACACGTTGCCGCCGGCCACATAGGCATAGCCGGTATCCAGCAGCTTGGTGATGACCTTGATATAGTCGTCGATCATGCCGGTGGCGGGCTGCACCACCTCTGGGTACTTGATGTTCAGCTTCTTGCAATCGGCAAAGAAGGCGTCGGTGTAGAACTTGGCGATCTCCATCACGCTCTTGTGCTCGCGCTTGGCGCCCTTCACCATCTTGTCCTCGCCGGTGTCGGCGTCGGAGGCCAGGTGGCCCACGTCGGTGATGTTCATGATGCGCTTGACGTCGTAGCCCTCGTAGCGGAGGAATTTCTCCAGCACGTCCTCCATCAGGTAGCTGCGCAGGTTGCCGATGTGGGCAAAGTGATACACGGTGGGGCCGCAGGTGTACATGGTCACCTTACCGGGCTCGTGGGGGACAAACTCTTCTTTCTTGTGGCTTGCGGAGTTATACAGTTTCATGGTAATTCGCTCCTTATTGATTTTGGCTTCTTGCCTGTTCATCCATCAGCTTTTCCAGCCACTCCAGCCGGGAACTGATGGCCTGCAGTTCTTTCTGTACCGGGTCAGTCACGTGGATCTGATCCACGGAGGAGGCGTAGTCCACCTTCTCTCCGGCAATGCGTACCACCCGGGCGGGCACGCCCACGGCGGTGGCGTCGGGTGGGATCTCGCTGAGCACCACCGCATTGGCGGCGATGCGGGCGTTGTCCCCCACCTTGAAGGGGCCCAGCACCTTGGCGCCGGTGGACACCATCACGTTGTTGCCCAGGGTGGGGTGGCGCTTGCCCTGGTCCTTACCGGTACCGCCCAGGGTGACTCCGTGGTAGATGAGGCAGTCGTCGCCGATCTCGGCGGTCTCACCGATGACGATGCCCATGCCGTGGTCGATGACGAACCGGCGGCCGATCTTGGCACCGGGGTGGATCTCAATGCCCGTCCAGAAGCGGCTCCACTGACTGACAAAGCGGGCCAGGAATTTCAGCTTGTGACAGTAGAGGAAATGGGCAAGGCGGTGGTAGATGATGGCGTGTACGCCGGGATAGAGCAAAAAGATTTCCAGACGGCTCCGTGCCGCCGGGTCGCGGGCCTGGTAGGCCCGCAGGGTCTCGCCGAGTCGGGTCAGGGAAAACACCTCCAAAGAAAAACGCCTCTTATGCATCTGCATAAGAGGCGACAAAATCGCGGTCCCACTCTCATTTCTCACTCAATGGCCGATGACGGGGCCAGCCGGGGGGCATCCACATCCCCCGCGCTCCCGGACGCACATTCTCCAGTTACTCCCTGGGACCGCTCTCAGCCGGTGACGTTCCCTCTCTGGCGGGTACTCGCTGGGTACTATTTCCGTTCTTCGCGCTATTTAATTACCATAGTATACTACCACGTTTCCCATTTGGTGTCAAGCAACGGGGCAGCGCCATTTCTCTGAAGCAAAACCGGCTTGACATATATAGATCATCTATATATAATCAGATATATAGATAACCTATATAGGAGGTGCCTATGGAACTGGAAAAGAGTCTGGTCAGCGGCAGCATGGCCCTGCTGGTGATGAAGCTGTTGGAGGACCGGGACATGTACGGCTATCAGATGATCGAGGAGCTGAAAAAGAGGTCGGACGACACCTTCCACCTGAAGGCCGGCTCTCTGTACCCCCTGCTCCACGGCCTGGAGGAGAAGGATTACGTCTCCGCCTATGAGCAGGAGGCCACCGCTGGGAAGCCCAGGCGCTACTATCATCTGACCGGCCTGGGCCACAAGGTCCTGCACGAAAAAGAGGCTTCCTGGAATCTGTACGCCCGTGCGGTCAAACAGGTGTTGGGAGGGGGTGCCTGCTGTGCAGGAGCATAAAACCATTGAAAGCTACCTGGAGATGGTATCCGAACAAATCCGGTGGAAGCGGGCTCGGTCCGTGGTGGTGCCGGAGCTGAAACGGCACCTGGAGGACCAGCGGGATGCCTTCGCCGCAGAGGGCCGCCAGAACGCCGAGGAGCTGGCAGTGGAGGAGATGGGGGACCCGGTAACCGTGGGCACGGAACTGGACGCCATACACCGCCCCAGGCCCCAGTGGGGGCTGCTGGCCCTCACCATGCTGCTGGCCCTGTGCGGCGCCCTTCTCCAGATCTGGCTGACCGCCCCTTGGTCCTATTGCTACAAGGATGTGGACCCCTTCCGCACCCTGACCGCCTTTGTTTTGGGCTGCGGGGTTCTGCTGCTGTGCTACTTCCTGGATTACACCTGGCTGGGCCGCCACGGCAGAGCCATCTATCTCTGTGCGGTGGCGGCAAGTCTCCTGGCGCTGCTTGTCTCACCCCGGCCTCAGTCGTTCTCCTTTTACGCTGCCTATCTCACCCTGTGCTATCCTGTGGTATACGCCCTCTGGCTCTACACCTACCGGAGAAGCGGCTGGACAGGCCTACTGCTGGCAATCGCGGGCGGTATCCCGCTGGCGGCAATATGCATGCTGGTGCCCCGTACGTCCAGCCTCCTGACTCTGATGTTTACAGGCTTCGTCCTGCTGATGGCAGCAGGCTGGAAGGACTGGTTTGGGATCGGCAGACGAAAGACCATGGTTTTCGTGCTGCTCTGCGGGGCCGTACTGGTGTTTTCTGCTCTCCTGCTCCTGTGGCCCTCCCTGTTCGCCAACAGGCGGCTGGCGGCCGCCCTGCACCCCGAGCTGGACCCCACAGGGGCCGGATACCAGGCCAATATCATCCGCAAGGTGCTAGATGCCTCCCAATGGCTGGGCCAGGGCACGTGGAGCACCGATGTCTCCGCCCACCCCTTTGAAATGACCGTGCCCAGCTGCAGCTCCGACGCCTTTCTGACCACCATCATTTACAAATTGGGCTGGGCGCCTTTTCTGGCCGTTGTGCTGGCCTTTGCGCTCCTGGCGGCCTGGCTGCTGCGCCGCTGCCTGAAGCATAAGAGCCAGCTGGGGAGCGTGGTGTCCCTAGCGGTGGTGATGGCTCTATGCGCCCAGGCGCTGTATAATATGGTGTGGAATCTGGGCTATCCTCTGTTTGCCGCTGAGTTCCCACTGATCGTCGGCAACACGAATACCATCATCAACATGGGTCTGATCGGACTGGCTCTGTCGGTCTTTCGCGGAGAGAGCATCGCCCGGGATGACCGACGCGGAGAGCCGCTGCCCCAGCCCCGTTACCGCATCAAGATTTCCATTCAGAAATACTAAGAAAAAAGAAAGCACGGACAACGCTTCCACAGCGGTTGTCCGTGCTTTTTTCTATTCTGCTTCAGGGAGCAGATTGCTTGCCCAAACCAGGGCATTCTGAGAAAAAGGAAAAAGTCCGTATTCCTTTCGGAATACGGACTTGGTCCGAGTGACTGGATTCGAACCAGCGGCCTCTTGAACCCCATTCAAGCGCGATACCAAACTTCGCCACACCCGGAGATCGCCGCCGTGTTTCAGACGGCTTGATTATAATAGCACAGGTCTTAGAAGAATGCAAGCCTTTTTTCAAGTTTTTTTATTTTTTTTGAAAACGGCCATTTACACCCAGCTGTCCTCCAATTCGTGCTTCCGTTCCCGGGTCATCAGGTCCACAATCACACGGTGAGGATCCTTGCCCTCATAGAGCACCTGATAGGCCGCCTCGGTGATGGGCATCTCCACCCCCACCTTCTGGGCCAGAGTACGGGCATTGGCAGCAGCATAGTAGCCCTCCACCACGGCGCCGATCTCCTTCACCGCCTGGTCGGTGGGCGTACCCTTACCGATCAGAATGCCGCAGCGGCGGTTGCGGGAGTGCATGGAGGTACAGGTCACAATCAGGTCGCCTACGCCGGACAGGCCTGCAAAGGTCTCCCGGCGGCCGCCCATAGCCACGCCCAGCCGGGCGATCTCGGTCAGGCCACGGGTCATCAGGGCCGCCTTGGTGTTGTCGCCATAGCCCATACCGTCACTGATACCGGCACACAGGGCGATGACGTTCTTCAGAGCTGCGCCCAGCTCCACGCCCACCACATCGTCGGAGGCATACACCCGGAAGCGCTCATTCATAAACAGGTCCTGGACCTGCTCCGCGGCGGAACGGTCCTTGGAGGCGGACACCACCACGGTAGGCACATGGCGGCCCACCTCCTCCGCATGGGAGGGGCCGGACAGAGCCACGATGGGATGGGCGTCCCCCACCTCCTGCTCGATAGCGTCGGTGAGGGTCAGAGAGGTGTCCTTCTCAATACCCTTGGACACGGACACCAGCACCGCGCCGGGGTCCAGCATGGGGGCTGCGGCCCGGGCGGTGGTGCGCACGGCAAAGGACGGGGTAGCCAGTACCACCGCGCCGCAGCCCTTTACGCAGGCCAGGTCGGAGGTCAGCTTCAGTTCCTTGGGCAGAGGGACACCCTTCAGCATGGGGTTCTCCCCTGTCTCCTGCAGCACAGCGGACTCCTCCGCCGTATAGGACCACAGGGTCACATCATGTCCATTTTCCAGCAGCACCAGGGCCAGAGCCGTGCCCCAGCCGCCGCTGCCCAATACCGCGATTTTCACTTTGACGTACCCCCGTTCAATTTATGATGCAGGCTGAACTTGGATTCGGTGCCGCTGAGGATGCGCTTCAGGTTGCCCCGATGCTTCCACACGATCAGACCGCCCAGAACGATGGACAGGATCAATACCAGCCACGCGTGAGCCGACCACACCGGATCAAGCAGGTAGCTGCGGTAAACAAACCCCGTTGCAAAGGGAAAGGATGCGCCCGCCCAGATGGAGCCCAGGGAGACCCACTTGGTGATGATGGCCAGGATCAGGAATCCGCCCCACACCACCAGGGCAATGCGCCAGTCCATCATGATGGCAATGGTACCTCCGGACAGGATGCCCTTGCCCCCCTTGAAGTGGAACATGCAGGGGAACATGTGGCCCAGCAGGCAGAAGGTACCGGCCCAGTACTTGCCCACGACCACCATGAATGCCCCCTCGCCGCCAAACAGCCAGGAGGCCACCAGGATGGCAACCACCGCTTTAAGCACGTCGGTCAGGATCACCACCAGGGTGAGGGGGCCGCCGAAGGTGCGGTAAAAGTTGGTCAGGCCCGCGTTGCCGCTGCCGTGCTTGCGCACGTCATCCCGGAGAATATACTTGGAAACGATGACCGCTCCGTTGAAGCAGCCCAGGAAATAGGAGAGCAGCGCCACGCCAGCATAGAGCAGAACAGTAAGCGTCGTCCAATTCATTTCCGTCACTCCTTGTCGCTCTTCTGGCGGATGGTAAGCCGCACCGGGGTACCTTCCAGACCAAAGGTAGAGCGGATCTGATTTTCCAGGTATCGCTGATAGGAGAAATGGAACAGCTTGGCATCGTTGCAGAAGCACACAAAGTGGGGCGGCTTGATGCCAATCTGGGTCATATAGTAGATCTTCAGCCGGCGGCCCTTGTCCGTGGGGGGCTGCACCCGGGCGGTGGCGTCGGCCAGCACCGAGTTGAGCATGCCGGTGGTGATGCGCAGGGAGGCCTGGTCGTTGACATAGTTGATCAGGTCAAAGAGCCGGTCCACACGCTGGCCGGTCAGGGCGGAGATAAAGACGATGGGGGCGTAGGTCATATAGGACAGGTCACGGCGCACATCCTGGCGCATCCGGTCCATGGTCTTGTCGTCCTTTTCGATGGAGTCCCACTTGTTGACTACTATGATGCAGGCCTTGCCCGCCTCATGGGCCAGGCCGGCCACCTTGGTGTCCTGCTCGGTGACGCCCTCGTTGGCGTCGATGAGGATCAGGCATACATCGGCCCGCTCGATGGCCATGGTAGCCCGGAGCACGGAGAACTTCTCAATGGGGTCGTCCACCTTGGACTTCTTCCGCATACCGGCGGTATCAATGAGCAGATACTTGCCCTTCTGGTTCTCAAAGTAGCTGTCCACCGCGTCACGTGTGGTGCCCGCCATATCGCTGACGATGACCCGCTTCTCCCCCAGGATCTTGTTCACCAGGGAGGACTTGCCCACGTTGGGCTTGCCGATGATGGCCACCTTGATGACGTCGTCATCCACTTCCTCCTCGTCCTCGGGGGGGAAGTACTTGAAGCACTCGTCCAGCAGGTCGCCGGTGCCGTGGCCGTGGACGGCGGACACGGCGATGGGATCGCCCAGACCCAGGTTGTAGAATTCATAGATGTCCGGGTTGGTGTGACCCACCTGGTCCATCTTGTTGACCGCCAGCACCACCGGCTTGCCGGAGCGCAGCAACATGTTGGCCACCTCCTGGTCGGAAGCGGTAAGACCGGTCTTCACGTCGCACAGGAAGATGATAACGGTGGCGTTCTGAATGGCGATCTCCGCCTGCTGGCGCATGAAGGCCAGAATCTCGCTGTCGGTGCCCGGCTCGATGCCGCCGGTGTCCACCAGGTCAAACTTCCGATTGAGCCACTCAGCCTCGGCATACAGCCGGTCCCGGGTCACACCGGGAGTGTCCTCCACGATGGAGAGCCGCTGGCCCACCAGCTTATTAAAGAGCATGGACTTGCCCACATTGGGGCGGCCCACAATAGCAATTAAGGGTTTCATGGCACATTCCCTCCCTTTACGGATTATATCGATAATACTCCGCCTCCGGCGGGAGTACGGGGCATTGGGCCGTCACTTCCCGGCCCAGGATGGCGTCCGCCAGATCAAATCCGCTGTCGGCAGGCACCGGGACTACCGTCACACCCAGAGCCTGCTCCACCTGCTCCACCGTCACATCATCCAGGAACACCTGCTCCCCGGCCCGGAACATATTGTCCGGGATGAGCAGCCGTCCGCCCAGGTCTTTTCCCCTGAGCTGCTCGATGAGATCGGTTCCGGTAATGAGGCCGGAGACCGTAATGGTCTCTCCAAAGAAGCGGTTGACAATGGGATAGACGGTTCCTTTTATATTACCACACTGCTTCCGGGCGTTGTCAACAATTTCCTGCACAAAAGGAGCAGCAGACAGGCCGGTGGCGATAGAAAAAGGCTCAACCTGCTCCGGCTCTTCCTCCTCCATGCCCATAGCAGCCTGATGAAGAAGCAGCCGCAGCATCCCTACGCCGTTTTCCAGCTGGTCCAGATCCTCATAATAGGCCTTTTCCGGCAGCTTCCGTCCGGCCATGAGGTAAAATTCATCGGAGCACCACACCAGGCTGGTACCGTGTTCCTGCAGAAAGGTATGGGCAAAGGTTTCCACCTGGTCGATAAGGGCGGCCGCCTGCTCCTTGGTGTAGGGCTCGATGCGGCAAAGCCCCTCCCGGAATTTGGTGACGCCCACCGGCACCACGGCCACGCTGGTCACCGCGGGGTGGAGCTTGCCCAGATCCTCCATGGTCCGGGTCAGGGCGGGGCCGTCGTTGACGCCGGGGCAGGCCACCACCTGGCAGTTCATCTCAATACCCGCCTTGGCAAACCGCTCCATAATGGAGAGGCACTCCCCTGCCCGGGGATTCTTCAGCATGGCGGTGCGCAGTTCGGGGTCGGTGGCGTGGACCGAAATGTTGATGGGGCTGATCCGCAGGTCGATGATCCGCTGGATCTCCCGCTGGGACAGGTTGGTCAGGGTCATATAGTTGCCCATCAGGAAGGACAGCCGGGCATCGTCATCCTTAAAATAAAGGGTCTCCCGCATACCGGGAGGCATCTGGTCCACAAAGCAGAAGATGCACTTGTTGGCGCAGGACCGGGCTCGGTCCATCAGATAGGTCTCAAAGTTCAGGCCCAGGTCCTCTCCCTCCTCTTTTTTGATGCGGAGGGTGCGGCTGCCGCCGTTTTCCTCGGTGAGGGTGAGCTCCAGCCTGGGATCGTAGGCGTAAAACTTATAGTCCAGCACATCCACAATGGGATGGCCGTTGATGTGGGTCAGGGTCTCCCCCGGCCTGACGCCCGCCTTCCGGGCCGGACTGTGGGGGTCCACCGATGCGATTTTGGTCAGGCTCATGGGCGAGCTCCTTTCCGGAATGGTATGGCATGTGAGCGGCTCCAAAAGCCGCCCCTACAAGCTCCATGACACTTATTGTACCCGAATTCCGGGCAAAAAGAAAGAGGGGCTTCTCTCCCCTCTTCTTTTTCGGCTATTTAGTTCGCCTCAGCAGTGGTCTCCACCTTACCGAACTCATGGCCCTTGTAGGTCATGCAGCTCTTGCACATCCGGTGGGGCAGACGGAACGCACCGCACTTGGGGCAGGTGGTGACGCCGGGAGTCTCCAGCTTCCACACGGAGCTGCGGCGCTTATTCCGGCGCTGCTTGGACACTTTACTCTTAGGGACTGCCATCTATGACACCTCCTTAGGTTCATGCCCTGGCCGGGCAAATCTTACTCATCTTTATCCAACAGCTGCGCAAGTGCAGCCAAACGTGGATCGATCTCTTTTCTGCATCCGCAGGGTCCCTCGTTCAGGTTGGCGCCGCAGGTGGCGCACAGACCTTTACAATCCTCGGAGCAGACGTGCTTGGAGTCCATGGACAGCACCAAAGCCGTGGTGAACACCTCGTCCAGATCCACGGCGCCGTCCTCCAGGAGCACGATCTCGTCGTTCTCCTCATCCTCCAGGGTCTCTGCCAGCAGAGTGCTGACGGGCAGACGCAATTCCTGCTGGAACGGCTTGAGGCAGCGGTCACACACCAGTTCCAAAGTGGTGTCCGCGCTTCCTTCCAGCACAAGTGCACCCGCCATGTTGCGTACCGTCCCATGGATCACAATGGGATGGGCAAAGGGCCGCTCCCCGTAAAAATCCAAATCGGACAGGTCCAACTGGGACTCAAAGGGCAGAGACGCGCCCGGTACGTGAAGTATCTCCTTCAGATTAAAGCGCATGATACCCTCCTCATAATGGTACGCGGAATATTATAGCGAAAATACTTCCGGTTGTCAAATCTTTTTTTCAACTTTTTTCTACCACTTTTTCCTGCCCTTTCTCCCGGCCCTTCTTGCGCCCAAAGGGAGAATTCAGTATAATATATAGTTACTGAAAAAATCGCGCTTCGGCGCGCCGGAGGTCACTATGCGGGAATTCACCATTGGAAAAAATGACGCCGGGCAGCGGCTGGACCGGTGGCTGGGCAAGACCCTGCCTCTCCTCCCCGCCCCCCTGGCCCAGAAGTACATCCGCCTGAAGCGGGTGAAGGTCAACGGCAAGGGGTCCCAGCGGGATGTGCGGCTCCAGGTGGGAGACCTGTTACAATTATACATCAATGACGAGTTTTTTGACCAGCCCCGGGAGGACAATGCGTTTCTTGCGGTGTTCAAGCCCAAGCTGGACATTGTGTATGAGGACGAGAACCTGATGCTTCTCAATAAGCGCCCCGGCCTGCTGTGCCACGCCGACGAGCATGAGAAGGTCAACACCCTCATCACCCACATCCAGGCCTACCTTTATCAAAAGAAGGAGTGGAATCCCCGGGACGAGCACTCCTTCACCCCTGCCCTGTGCAACCGCATCGACCGCAACACCGGCGGCATCGTCATGGCGGCCAAGAATGCCGAGACCCTGCGCATCCTGAATCAGAAGATCAAGGACCGGGAGATCGCCAAGTTCTACCTGGCCATCATCCACGGCAAAATGACCCCTCCCCAGGGCAAGCTGGAGGGCTTTCTGCTGAAGGACGAGAACAAGGCCCAGGTGAAGGTCTTCCACAAGCCGGTGCCCGGTGGCAAGAGCGCCGCTACCTTATATAAGACACTGAAGGTCAACCGGGGCCTGTCCCTGGTAGAGTGTGAGCTGCTCACCGGCCGCACCCACCAGATCCGGGCCCAGTTCGCCGCCTCCGGCCACCCCCTGCTGGGAGACGGCAAGTACGGCCGGGAGCGGGACAACAAGCAGTACGGCCGCTCCTTCCAGGCCCTCTATTCCTATAAGCTGGAGTTCACCTTCCCCACCGACGCCGGTATTCTGGAGTACCTGCGGGGGCGGGTATTTACCGTGGAAAACGTGGATTTTGTGGAGGAGTATTTCCCCCAGCCTTGAGTGGAATGGCCCCCTGAGGGCGCGGGCGTAAAATCCGCGAAAAAAAGCCGTTTTATTATTGACATTTTTCGCAATTCCATATATATTTGTTTCGTCATAAGGGCGTACCCAACCGCCGGTTTGGGTACGCCCTTTACTACCGTTTAGAAATGGGGGAGGATACATGTCCAAGGAACTGATCCGCCTGTCGGATTGCTTCATGAAATTTGATGACGACGTCATCCTGGACCATATCAATCTGTATATTAACGATAAGGAGTTCCTCACGCTGCTCGGTCCTTCCGGGTGCGGCAAAACCACGACGCTTCGTATTATCGGCGGCTTCCAGAAGCCTACCTCCGGCGACGTTTATTTTGACGGCGTGAGGATTAATGACGTTCCCCCACATAAGCGGAAGGTCAATACCGTCTTTCAGAAGTACGCCCTGTTCACCCACATGAACATTTTTGAGAATGTGGCCTTCGGCCTGCGGGTGAACAAGGTCCCCGATCCCAAGGATCCCAAGAAGATGATCAAGGTCCCTGAGTCCGAGATCAAGGAGCGGGTGGAGGAGGCTCTGGCCCTGGTGAACCTGGCCGGCTACGGCAAGCGTTCGGTGAACTCCCTCTCCGGCGGTCAGCAGCAGCGTGTGGCCATTGCCCGCGCCATCGTCAACCGGCCCCAGGTGCTGCTTCTGGACGAGCCTCTGGGCGCCCTGGACCTGAAGCTGCGCAAGGACATGCAGATCGAGCTGAAGCGGATCCAGCAGCAGGTGGGTATTACCTTTATTTATGTTACCCACGATCAGGAAGAGGCCCTGACCATGTCCGACACCATCGTGGTGATGAACGAGGGCAAGATCCAGCAGATCGGCACCCCCGAGGACATTTACAACGAGCCCAAGAACGCCTTCGTGGCCGACTTCATCGGTGAGTCCAACATCATCGACGGCATCATGCATGAGGACTACGTGGTGGGTATGTACGGCCGCAAGTTCAAGTGCCTGGATAAGGGCTTTTCCCCCGGCGAGGCGGTGGACGTGGTCATCCGCCCCGAGGACATCGACATCGTGCCCGAATCCGAGGGCCAGCTCACCGGTACCGTCACCGAGGTCACCTTCAAGGGCATCCACTATGACATCATCGTGGACTTCCGGGGCTTCAAGTGGCTGATCCAGACCACCGACTATTCTCCCGTGGGAGCAAAGATTGGGGTGAAGATCGACCCCGACGGCTTCCACATCATGAAGAAGAGCCAGTACTCCGGCACCTTCGGCGACTACAGCTCCTACTCCTCCGAGTATGACGAGCTCAACGAGGACCGGCTGGAGGAGGAGCACGACGATGAGGAATAAATGGCTGGCCGCGCCCTACGTGGTATGGATGGCCCTCTTCGTGGTGGCCCCCCTGATTCTGGTCGTGATCTTCGCCTTTACCGGCCAGGACGGCAGCGTCACCCTGGATAACTTCAGCAACATGGGGACCTATATCCCCGCCTTTCAGCACTCCTTCGCCCTGGCCTTTATCGCCACACTGATCTGCATCCTGATCGGCTATCCCCTGGCTTACTTCCTGTCCCGGGAAGGGGTGATGGTGCGCAAGGTGGCTATGATGCTCATCATGCTGCCCATGTGGATGAACTTCCTGCTGCGGACCTACGCCTGGATGTCCATTCTGGACGACAACGGTCTCATTAACCAGTTCCTGTCCGCCATCGGCTTCTTCGATCTGTGGAACACCATCTTCGGCACCAACATCCAGTTTTTCCACATGATCAACACCCCCGGCGCCATTGTGCTGGGTATGGTGTATAACTTCCTGCCCTTTATGGTGCTGCCCATCTTCTCGGTCATCGAAAAGATCGACCCCAAGGTGGTGGAGGCCGCCCAGGACCTGGGCGCCAACAGCTCCATGGTGTTCCGGAAGGTGATCTTCCCCCTGTCTCTCCCCGGCGTGCTGTCGGGCGTGACCATGGTGTTCATCCCCTCCGTGTCCACCTTTGCCCTGTCCCGCCTGCTGGGCGGCGGCAAGACCCTGCTGCTGGGCGATCTCATTGAGATGCAGTTCCTGGGCAACGCCTACAACCCCCACCTGGGCTCCGCCATCGCCCTGGTGATGATGGTAATCGTACTGGTGCTGATGGCCATCATGAATCGCTTCGGCGAAGGTGAAGAGGGGGTGGCTGTGCTGTGAGAAAGCATCGAATCCCTTCCCGCCTCTTCTCCCTGCTGGTGTATATCTTCCTGTACGCCCCCATTGTGCTGCTCATCGTCTTCTCCTTCAACGCCACCAAGAGCAACCGTGTCTGGGGCGGCTTCTCCCTGGACTGGTACGTGGAGCTCTTCCACAACACCCGTCTGCTGGGCGCCCTGCGCACCACCATTATTCTGTCGGTGCTGGCCGCCTTTATCGCCACCATCCTGGGCACCGCTGCCGCCATCGGCTTCTACTCCATGCGCCGCCGGTCCCGCAGCATCTGCCTGTCCGTCAACAACATCCCCCTGACCAACGCGGATATCATCACCGGCGTGTCCATGATGCTGCTCTTCGTGTTCGCCATCGGGGTGTTCAACGGCAGCTTCCTCAGCGAGGCTCTGGGTATCCGCTGGAAGATGGGCTTTGGTACCCTGCTCATCGCCCACATCACCTTCAATGCCCCCTACGTGATCCTGTCGGTGATGCCCAAGCTGCGGCAGCTGGACCCCAACGTGTATGAGGCGGCTCAGGATCTGGGCGCCTCCGGCTGGTACGCCTTCCGGAAGGTCATCCTGCCCGAGATCATGCCCGGCGTGCTCAACGGCCTGATCATCGCCTTTACCATGTCCATCGACGACTTCGTCATCAGCTACTTTACCAAGGGCTCCGGCGTCACCACCCTGGCGGTGGAGATCTACACCATGGTGAAAAAGCCGGTGACTCCAGAGATCAACGCTTTGTCTACCCTGATGTTTGTGTGTGTGTTTGCTCTGCTGCTGACCGTCAACATCCGGCAGGCCCGGCAGGAAACTGCCTCCCTCCGGCGGAAAGCCAAGCTCAATCCGGGCCGGTAAGGTCCACGCTTTGTGGTAACATGCCCTGACGGGCTTGTTATAAAATTGATTTCCGAAAGGGGATAAAGAAAGAAATTGAAAAAGTCTCTCGCACTTCTGACCACCTCCGCACTCTCTCTCAGCCTGGTGCTGGCCGGCTGCGGCGGCAACTCCGGCGAGTCCAAGGACCCCGGCTCCGCTGACAAGGGCGTCGTCAACGTCTACAACTGGGGCGTCTATATCGACGAGTCCGTCCTGGAAGACTTTACCGCCGAGACCGGTATCAAGGTGAACTACGACACCTTTGAGAGCAATGAGTCCATGTACGGCGTACTGAAGAACGACGGCGCCAGCTACGACGTGGTCATCCCTTCCGACTATATGATCTCCCGTATGATCGAAGAGGATATGCTGGAGCCTTTGAACTTCGACAACATTCCCAATTTCGAGGATGTGGACCCCGCTCTGAAGAATCCCGACTACGATCCTGAGAACCTGTACAGCGTGCCCTATATGTGGGGTCTGCTGGGCATCATCTACAACACCACCATGGTGGATGAGACTCCCACCAGTTGGGCCACCATGTTTGATGAGGACTATGCCGGCCAGATCCTGATGTTCAACAACTCCCGTGACGCCATCGGCGTGGCCCTGAAGTACCTGGGCTACTCCTACAACACCACCGATGAGGCCCAGATCAAGGAGGCCGTTGACCTGCTGATCAAGCAGAAGCCCCTGGTGCAGTCCTACGTCATGGACGAGATCTTTGAG
Organism: Flavonifractor sp. AGMB03687; assembly: GCF_017811815.1. Classification (GTDB taxonomy): domain Bacteria; phylum Bacillota; class Clostridia; order Oscillospirales; family Oscillospiraceae; genus Flavonifractor. Next base: position 17,004 of record NZ_JADKZI010000002.1, on the reverse strand, counting down.
AAGATGCAGGGCGGCTCCGCCGCCATCGGCGCCTACTACTACGGTGACTACCTGACCATGGCTGAGGTCAACCCCGACCTGGCCTTCTGCATCCCCGAGGAGGGCACCAACCTGTACGTGGACGCCATGTGCATCCCCAAGAGCGCTGAGAACAAGGAGAACGCCGAGATCTTCATCAACTATATGTGCTCCACTCAGGCTGGCCTGAAGAACTGTGAGGAGATCTGGTACTCCTCCCCCCTGCTCTCCGTCCGTGAGGAGCTGGACCCCGAGGTGGCCAACGATCCCTACGCCTACCCCGATGAGTCCATCCTGGCCAACTGCGAGAGCTTCAAGAACCTGCCCGATGAGATCCTGGCCCTCTACGATTCCGAGTGGACCCGTCTCATGCTGGCCTCCAACTAAATCACACCAAGAAAGCCGCACCGCTGTGTGCGGCTTTCTTATTGCCTTCTTTGGGCAGATGATGTAAAATGATACTCGCACGAACCAATTTCCAGAAAAGGAGCCTTATCTATGTCCATTACTGTAGGAATGAAGGGCCGGGCCGAGACCATGGTCACCCCTGAAAATACAGCCGCCGCCGTGGGCAGCGGTCTGGTCCCCGTATTTGCCACCCCCGCTATGATCGCCCTGATGGAGAATGCCGCCGTCAACGCGGTGCAGGAGGCCCTGGAGGAAGGCCAGGGCACCGTGGGCATCCTGCTCAACGTCAGCCACGACGCCGCCACTCCCGTTGGGATGAAGGTGTGGGCTGAGGCGGAGGTCACCGCTGTGGAGGGCCGCAAGCTCACCTATACCGTAACCGCATTCGACGAGGCCGGCCCCATCGGCAAGGGAGAGCACCAGCGCTTCATCATCCAGGCGGACCGCTTCCTGGCCAAGGCCCAGGCCAAGAAAGAGGGTAAGTAACATGTCCATCGAGAAAGGCCGCGCCTACCTGCGTCAGCGGGGCTATGAGGACCGCATCCGGGAGTTTGACGTATCCAGCGCCACCGTGGAGCTGGCCGCTCAGGCCGTGGGATGCGAGCCTGCCCGCATTGCCAAGACCCTCTCCTTCGTCCACGAGGACGGCGCGGTGCTCATTGTCTGCGCCGGCGACGCCAAGATCGACAATTCCAAATTCAAGGCCCAGTTCCACCACAAGGCCACCATGCTTACCCCGGAGCAGGTGGTGACCTTCACCGGCCATGAGATCGGCGGCGTGTGCCCCTTCGGCATCGAGCACCCCAACACCGTCACCTATCTGGATATCTCCCTCCAGCGGTTCGACATCATCTATCCCGCCGCCGGCAACGCCGCGTCGGCGGTGGAGCTCAACTGCGAGGAGCTGGCCCAGCTGTCCAACAGCGCCGGCTGGATCGACGTGTGCAAGGGCTGGCAGGCCCCCGAGGCATAAGGGGCCGGAAAGGTGGTTATACCATGAAAGAGCGTCTGAAAAACATGACGGTCAGCTTTGTATTCCTCTCCGTTCTCTATCTGCTGCTGGGCATTGTGCTGCTGGTGTGGCCCACCCTGGTGATGGACATCATCTCCTATGCCTTCGGCGCCATTCTGCTTCTCTACGGACTTTTCGCCATCGTTGGCTTTTACCGCAGCGAGGACCGCAGGGGCGGCGCCTTCCTGGGGCTCTTCCTGGGCATTGTGGCGGCGGCTGTGGGTGCCATTATGGTCCTCTATCCCCCGCTGATCCAGAGCATCATTCCGGTGATCCTGGGCCTGTATATCGCCATTGACGGCCTGCTCAGCGTCAAGCGCACCCTGGAGCTCCACCGGATGGATTACGCCCGCTGGAACGTCAATCTGATCCTCTCCCTGGTCTCCGCCGGGCTGGGCATCTTCATTGTGTTCCATCCCCTGCTGACCCAGGCATCTCTCTTCCGGGTCATCGGCGTGGTGCTGATCTACGCCGGCGGCTCCGACCTGTGGACCCTCCTCCAGCTGTCCCGATGGACCAAGGAGTACCGCAAGACCCACCCGGTGGACATCGATCCCATCGACCTGTAAAAAAAGACGTGCTGCATAAGCAGCACGTCTTTTTTTACATTAGAACCAGAGAGAAGATCACGGTGACCAGGCCGCACACACCGATGGCCAGGCCGCTCATGGCGCCCTCCGTCTCCCCCAGCTCCAGGGCCTTGGAGGTACCCACCGCGTGGGAGCAGGCCCCGATGGCCAGGCCCGCCGTAATGGGGTCCTTGACCCGGAATAGCCGGATGAGCATGGGCGCCAAAATGCTGCCCATGATGCCGGTGAGGATAACCGCCACCACGGTGATGGAGGGGATGCCGCCGTGGGCCTGGGACACACTGACGGCGATGGGGGTGGTCACCGACTTGGGCAGCAGGGAGGCCGTCATGGCCTCGTCCAGCCGGAAGAGGCGGCACAGGCCCAGCACGCTGCCCATGGACACCAGGGAACCCACCACACATCCCACCAAGATGGGCAGCCAGTTCTCCTTCAGCAGCCGTACCTTGCTGTAGATGGCTACCGCCAGACAAGCTGTGGCCGGAGACAAGAACAGGTTGATGAGGCTGCCGCCCTGGTCGTAGTTCTCATAGGGAATGCGCAGCGCCAGCAGAACGCCAATGACTAGGATTACCGACACCAGCAGCGGGTTGCAGGCCACCAGCCCCGTCTTTTTCTGCAGCTGAACACCGATCCAGAAGGCGACCACACTGAGGGCCACCCCGAAGAAGGGCGAATTGGTCCACTCAGCCATGTTTCTTCCCCCTCTCCATCAGACGCAGGGTAAACTTGATGCTCAGGGCAGTGGCGCCGAACACCAGCACCGTAGTCACCAGGCAGATGACCAGCAGGGGCACAAAGGCGCTGCCCAGCACATCAAAATAGTTCATCACGCTGACGCCGGCCGGCAAAAAGAAGAATGCCATGTTGGCCAGCAGGAAGTCCGCCTTTTCCCGTACGTGCTCCAACTTGAGCACACCGGTGGCCAGCAGGATAAAGAGCAGCACCATGCCGATGACGCTGGCCGGGAAGGGGATGGGCAGCAGGCTCTCCAGGATCTGGCTGATCCAGCACACCCCGAAGATCACGCCCACTTGACAGAGTAGTTTCATTGTGTATCGCCTCGCTCAAGGGTTTCCGGGCTGACTTCTGTCAGCCCAACAGACCTCATTTTAGTCCCATGCCCTTTCCTTGTCAATCAATGATTCTCCCAAAATACGCCGCCTCTCGCCATAAAAAACAGACCTTCCGCCAAAGGCGAAAGGTCTGTTTCCAGGATTTCTTATTCCCAGGGCTGGAACTGCTCGTCCAGCACCGCCCGGCGGTGGAACACCGCGTAATCAGGGGCAGCATCCGGGCAGTAGGTGCGGATGGCCGCCACAATGAGTTCCGGGTTGAGGCCGGGGTTCTGGGCCTTCAGGATCAGATCCAGAGCGATGGTATCCCGCCGCTCCTCCACGGTGGCCCGGGCAATGAGGGGGATGAGATCCACCTCCACCTTGCCGGTCTTGGCCTTCTTGCTCCGCTTCTCCATCACCAGGCTGTCCCGGCTCAGCAGGCCCCGGATGGCAGACTCGGCTCCAAAGGGGGCCCCTGCCTCATACTCCAGGGTCACAATATAATTGACGTAGCACAGCTCCTTCACCGGCCGCACACCCTCATAGCACCGCTGCACGGTGATTCCGGCGGGCAGGGCCGCGTTCATGCGCGCGGGCACCTCCTCCAGCGGGGTGTCCAGCACCTGGCACTCCAGCACCTCGCAGCTGCTGGAGTAACCCACCGACAGAGGCAGCGGAATGGACACGAAGGCGTGAGGATTAAAGCCCTCGGTGTGCTTGATGTGGATGCCTGCCCGCAGGAAGGAGCGCTGGAAGGTGCGCATCAGGTCCAGGTGGGAAATAAATTTGGCGGTATCCGCCTTGGAAAAGGCCAGTCTATGCATCACACTTTCCTCCCGGATACAGCTTGTTGGCACCGCAGCCGGTGCACTGGACCCGGCAGTCCGGCGTAATGACTGCCTCATAGGCCCGCTCCCGCTCCCGCCACAGGAAGTTCTTGGTCACGCCCACGCTGGTCACGTCCCAGGGCAGCAGCTCGTCCCGCTCCCGGGTCCGGTTGGCGTAGAAGGTCGGGTCCACGCCGCAGGCCTCAAAGGCCGCCATCCAGCGATCAAAGTCAAAATACTCGCTCCAGGCATCAAACTTGGCACCCTGCCGCCAGGCCGTTTCAATGACGTCGGCCACCTTCCGGTCACCCCGAGCAAAGACCGCCTCCAGGAAGCTGGTCTGGGAGTCGTGCCAGTTATACTTGATGGACCGGCCCTTCATGTGCTCCCGCAGCAGCTTGACCCGCCGCTGATACTCCTCCATGGTGATCTGGGGCTCCCACTGGAAGGCAGTGTGGGGCTTGGGCACAAACCAGGCGGTGGACACGGTGATGGTCACGCCCCGTTTGGGGTTGGGGGTGACCTCCTTCCAGGCCTTGTATACCTTCTCCGCCAGATCGGCGATACCCAGCACATCCTCGTCGGTCTCGGTTGGCAGGCCCAGCATGAAGTAGAGCTTCACGCTGCTCCAGCCGCCGGAAAAGGCGGTGCGGCAGGAGCGGAGGAGGTCCTCCTCGGTGACATTCTTGTTGATGGCGTCCCGCAGTCGCTGGGTGCCAGCCTCGGGAGCGAAGGTCAGGCCGGACTTGCGGACGTGCTGCACCCGCTCCATCAGGCCCAGGGAGAAGTTGTCCGCCCGCAGGGAGGGCAGGGACAGGGAAACCCGGTTGGGCTCGCACCAGTCCAGCAGCCCGTCGCACAGGTGCTCCAGGGGCCGGTAATCGCTGGTGGACAGAGAGGACAGGGTCATCTCCTGATAGCCGGAATCCTTGCAGGCCTCAATGCCCTGCTGCAGCAGCAGCTCGGGGTCACGGGACCGGACCGGCCGGTAGGCGTAGCCCGCCTGGCAGAACCGGCAGCCCCGGATGCAGCCCCGGAAGAGCTCCAGCATCACCCGGTCATGGACAATCTCGGTGGAGGGCACAATGGTCTTCACCGGGAAGTAGCTCTTGTCAAAATCCTGCACGATGCGCTTGGTCACCACGGCAGGAGCCCCCTCCTTAGGAGTCACCTGCTCCAGGGTACCGTCGGCACGGTAGGTCACATCATAGAGGGCGGGCACATACAGACCGGGGATCTGGGCAGCAGCAGCCAGGAACTCATCCTTGCTCCAGCACTCCTCCCGGGCCTTGCGGTAGAGCTGAATGATCTCCACGCTCACATCCTCGCCCTCGCCCAGGACGAAGATATCCACAAAGGGAGCCAGGGGCTCGGGATTGTAGGCGCAGGTACCGCCGGCGATCACAATGGGAGACAGGCCGTACCGCTCCTCCGAGCGCAGGGGAAGCCCGGCCAGGTCCAGCATATTGAGCACATTGGTATATGCCATCTCATAGCCCAGGGAGAACCCGATCAGGTCAAAATCCGCGATGGAGTCGCCGCTCTCCAGGCCGTAGAGCAGGATGCCCTCCCGGCGCATCTCCTCCTCCATATCGCCCCAGGGCGCGAACACCCGCTCGCACCAGACGCCATCCATCTCATTCATGACGCCGTAAAGGATACGCATGCCCAGATTGGACATGCCGATCTCATAGGTATCGGGGAAGCAGAGCGCATAGCGCACATCCACCTCGCGCCGGTCCTTCACCACCGCATTGTACTCCCCGCCGGTGTAGCGGGCAGGCTTCTGCACCCGGGGAAGGATATGTTCCAACGTACGATTCATGTCATGCCGAACCCTCTCTAATGGAATATCGGCCGGGTCCGCTGATCCGGCCAACACAGCTGCCGGACACACCCGGCCCGCTGTTTTACGCAAAAGAAGCAGTATATTATTATACTATGGTTGATTCCTAAATACAAGCTGTAATCCCATCATATTTGTACCAAAATACACCGCTCAGGCCGAAATCAGCCCCATCAGCATCACGCTGCCCACCAAAATGGCCAGGGCAACCACGTTTGCCACGGTGAAGACCAGCAGATAGCGGCCCAGCCGGGCGCCGGGGGACTTCAGATAGGCCTTCATAGAGATGAGACTGGCCAGGGAGGCAATGGGGGTGCCCAGTCCGCCGATGTTGGTACCCAGCAGCAGGCCGTGCCAGTCGGTGGTAAAGCCGGAGAGCAGCACTGCCGCCGGCACATTGCTGATGATCTGGCTGGAAACGCCCGACGCCAGGGCGGTGTTCTGCTCCATGATCTGGGTCAGCACCTCCCGCACCGGGCCGCAGGCGCCCACGTTACCCGCAAAGAGGAAGAAGCAGAAGAAGGTGGCCAGCAGTCCGTAATCCACCTTGCGGAACAGGCCACGGTCAAAGATGAGCATACCGGCCAGCACCACCGGCAGCAGGGCCAGATAGGGCAGCACCCGGAAAACCGACAGTAGGCAGAGTACAAAGAGCAGGGTCATCAGGAGCAGATGGCCGGGGCTGCGGATCTCCGCCTTCTCGGCAAAGGTGACCCGGATGCCCTCCGGCTTGACGCACAGGGAGGCAATCACCAGCCCCACCAGGCTGATAATGGTAAGAGGCGCCATGGCGGAGAAGAACTGCCCGGCACTCAGCTCGTAATTGGCGTAGATATACAGGTTCTGGGGGTTGCCCACCGGGGTAGCCATGCTGCCCAGGTTGGCGGCAATGGTCTGGAGCACCACAATATAAATCAGCCGCTCCATCCGCCCGATCAGCCCCAGCACCAGCACCGCGAAAGGCACAAAGGTAATGAGGGCCACATCGTTGGTCACCAGCATGGATACGAAAAAGGGCAGCAGCACCAGGGCCAGGGTCACAAAGCGCATTCTGCGCTCCCCCGCCAGCAGCCGCTGCGCCAGCACCGCGAAGACGCCGCACTCCTGCAGACCGGCCACCACCGCCATAAGACAGAACAGCAGGGTAAGCACCCGCTAGTCAATATAATTCAGATAGGCCGCCGAGGGTAGATTGAGGGCCATAGAGGCCGCGGCACACACCGCCGCGATGCACAGCACCGGCTCCCGTTTCCAGAATGGGCGCTTCGTTTGCTCCATAACTGGTTGCCTCCTTTGAACACGACGAAAAAGCCACCCGGGCGGGTGGCTTTTCCTTTCCATGACTTGATCGCCTTTTGCCGGTTTCAGTTTACCTGATTCCATGGCTTCGGTCAAGTAGCTATGTCTATTTTCCGCTCCTCAGGAGCGCCGAAAATCTTCCACGACGTCGGCAAGATGGATGGGGGACAATCCCGCGCTGTTGCAGCACTCCGCCAGGCGATTGACTTCCTGGAAGTCTGTGGAGATCCGCCCCACGCAGATTCCGTTATGTCCCCGAATGCCGTACATCTGAGGCCGGGAAGCCCTGTCCAGATATACATGGTACGTCATGTGGTGGTTGCTCATGGTTTCCTCTCTCCTCAAGTTTTCTGGATTTGGTTTTGATTTCGCTGTTTCGCGACAAATTTCGCCCTTTTTCCTCTCAAAAAGGTGCTATACTATCTGTCACAAAAAATCCCCTCTTTACCGCGCCCCCTTTCAACATCTTGTATTTTCCCCCTCCGCATACTCTATATAATGTATTCCCTGGAAAATGTCAATGCTCACAGGCCATTTTGTCCACCGACCGCGGTCTTTTAACCGCATCCGGTCGGCGGTCTTTCTGGAGGTGCGCCCATGTCACTGATGGTGGAAAAGCTGGCATATATGAAAAAACTGCGCCATTTAACGTCGGAGGATATCTCCCGGCTGTCCGGCGTCCCCCTGGGGACCCTGAACAAGATCCTGTCCGGGCAGACCAAGAATCCGGCAGTGGGCCCCATGGACCGCATCACCCGGGTCCTGCGGGTCCCCATCCGCTACCTGCTGGACGATGAACTGCCGCCGGAGTGCTGTGTCACTGCCAACAGCCAGGACGGCGTGGTCCTCCTCTCCCCCGAGGAGCTGCGCCTGCTGCTGGAGCTGCGGCGGATGGAGCCCCGGCGGCGGCGGACCGCCGGGGTGATGCTGGCCCTGATGAGCGCCGCCTGCGCCAAGTCCATCGGCACCGTATCGGTCAAGCGCACCTTCTGCTACAGCACCGGTGCCTCGGGCACCCCGCCCCTCCGGGCCATCCTCATCCCGGAGGTGGACGCCGCTGCCCGGGAGGCCGACTTCGCCGTACTTCTCAACGACAGCAGCATGGAGCCGGTTTATCCCTCCGGCGCTGTCCTGCTGTGCGCCCAGCGTCCCCCCACACCTCAGGAATACGGTGTGTACATCCTCAATCATGAGGTCATGCTCCGCCGTCTGTGCCGCCGCCGTGGTGTCACCAAGCTGCTGGCGCCCAGCCTGGCCTACCCCGATTTACAGGTAGGCGAGGAGGACGCTCTGGACTGCATGGGCGCCATCACCGGCCAGGCCCGGGGCTGCCGCTGGGAGCAGACGCCCTGACAGAATCCAACCGCCGGTTGTGCTCCTTTTCTACTGTCAGTTGTGCAGGACAACCACCTTTCCCTTCCCTTTTTTCTGCAGAACCCATATAATAACCTCTGACCAATGACCTGCAGAAAGAAGGAAACCTTATGAAAGCATCCATCGGCAGCCGCATTCAGGAGCTCCGCAAACGGGAGGAACTTACCCAGGAGGCGCTGGCAGCGCAGATGGGCGTCTCGCCTCAGGCCGTCAGCAAGTGGGAAACGGATCTGAGTACGCCGGACCTGTCTGTCCTGATCGCCCTGTCCGATTATTTTCATGTCTCCCTGGACGAACTGGTGCGCGGAGCCCGTACCGACGTGCGCTATGTGCCGCCCGAGGCCCGCAAAATGCAGACCAGATGTTTCTCCGCGTCCGGGTCCACACAGAGCAGGGCGACACGGTAAAAGTCAATCTTCCCCTTGCCCTGGTCCGCATGGCCGCTCAGCTGAAGCTGGATCTCCCCCAATTCCGGGGCAGTGAAATCCTCCGGCAGCTGGACCTGAACGCCCTGCTGGAGCTGATCGAGGGCGGGGCCTGCGGCAAGCTGGTAGAGGTGGAGAGCAGCAACGGCGATACGGTGGAAGTTGTGGTGGAATAAATGCGTCTTAAAATCAAGACCGGCCACCTTCATTTATATGTGATCCTCCCCACCTGTCTGGTTCTGAATCGTCTGGCCCTGGCCATCGCACTGCGTGCCCTCCGCCCCTATGTGACGCTACCCCCGGAAAGTCAGCCGGCCCTGCTCCGCCAGCTGCGGCAGCTGCGCAGACAGTGCCGTCATCTGACCCTGGTGGAAGTCCATACTGCTTCCGGGGAGGAAATTCTGCTGCGCCTGTGACCCCAAGTGAAAAGACCGCTGCAAAAAAGCAGCGGTCTTTTTTTGCCTTTTCTGCAACATTTCCAAGTCCCCGGCTGTATCTAAAGTGTCACAGCAAACGAGCACGACGAAAACCATCAATGGAAAGGACGATTTCTTATGAAAAAACTGGCTCCCGCTCTGCTGTCCCTTGCTCTGGCCGGTACCCTGTGTCTGCCCGCTATGGCCGCGCCTCTGGCCATCGATTCTGCCAACGACGCCGATGCCGCCTCCGGCTACACCCTGCAGGTCAACGGTACCTCCACCGACATTGACGTCTGTGTCATGGTCCCCCTCCGGGCTCTGGCCGAGGAGCTGGGCTTCACCGTAACCTGGAACGGCAGCAGCGTCCGGGTGGATACCGGTGACGTCCACACCGACGTGACCATCGGCGTGGACCGCTATGTGATCACCACCAGCCATGAGGACATGGTGGGCATGAGCGCCCCCTTCTCCCTGGGCTGCGCCCCTTATGCCACCAACGGTGTCACCTATGTTCCTCTGTCTCTCTTTGATGCCCTGCTGGGCAACCAGGAGGACGCCATCACCGGCGACACCGGCGTGATCTCCATCCAAACCGACACTTCTGCCCAGATCCCCAATCCCTTTGTGGACTGCGATACCCTGGCCCAGGCCGAAGATCTGGCCGGGTTCTCTCTGACCCTCCCCGCCGACGTCAAGACCGACGGCATCTCTGTGCTGTCCGGCAACATGATCCAGGTTCTGTGTGAGGACGGTCTCTCCATCCGCAAGGCTCTGGGCGACGAGGACATCAGCGGCGACTACAATTCCTATCCCCAGGTGGAAACCGTCACCGTGGAGGGGCATGCGGTCACGCTGAAGGGCACCGGCGATCAGGTAACGGTTGCGGTCTGGACAGCGGACGGCTATACTTATGCTGTCCACAGTGAGACCGGCCTGAGCCGGGACGCTGCCCTCTCCCTGGCTTCCCAGGTAGCATGAGCCTGGAACCGGTTCTGTATTCCATCAAAAGGAGCCGATACCAATGACCGCCGTCTGTCCTCTGCGCCGTCCCAGGAGTTTCCGGTTCCTGCATGCGCTCCGGCTGCTGTTCGCCTCCGGGAAGGAAGAGCGCCCACAGGTCCGGGAAGTTAACGCCCAGGCCGCCCGTATGCTGGACACCTACGGCAACAGCATCCTGCGCCTGGCCTACTCCTACCTCCATAACTACAGCGACGCCGAGGAAGTGCTGCAGGACACCCTGCTGCAGGTCCTGCGCACCGCCCCTACACTGGAAAACCCCCGGCACGAAAAGGCCTGGCTGCTGCGGGTGGCCGCCAATCTGAGCAAAAACCGGCTGCAGTACAATCGCCTGCGGGAGACCGACGAACTCAGTGATACCCTGGCCGCGGAGCAGCGGGAGGACCTCTCCTTTGTCTGGGAGGCCGTCAAGGCCCTGCCGGAGCACGCCCGCGCCGCCATCCACCTCTTCTACCACGAAGGCTGCTCCACCGCCGAAATCGCATCCATTCTGGACCGGAAGGAGGCCACCGTCCGCTCGGACCTGCGGCGAGGCCGGATGCAGCTGAAAGAGATTCTGAAGGAGGCGTATGACTTTGGGCCGGAGCTATGATGAACTGATGTCCAGGATCCAGGTGACCGACGCCATGCGGGCCCGGGTGCTCCAGCGACTGGAGCAGGAAGCGCCGTCCGCCCCCCGTTCCCGCAGCAGGTCCCGGCTGCGGCCCGCCTTGGCGGCAGCCGCCTGTCTGGCCGTACTAATCGCCGGTGTCTCGGTGCTGCCCCGGATGTACACCCCGACGCCCCTTCCCACTCCCTCCGGGCCCCTGACTGTGATCCCTGGGTTCCAGGATGTTTCCTCTGCCGCTGAACTGGCGGAGACGGTGGGCTTTGCGGTGTCCGATCTCCAGGGCCTTCCCTTCCTGGTAGAGCAGAGCACCTACACTGCTTACGACAGCACCATGGCCCAGATCCGCTGTGAGGGCAGTGACCAATGGGCCCTGTTCCGCAAATCGGCAGGCACGGAGGACAACTCCGGCGACTACACCGCCTATGCCGCCCAGCTCTCCTACGATCTGGACGGGCTGTCCGTCACCCTGAAGGGGGACACGCAGGATTCCTACCTCCTGGCAGTCTGGACCGACGGGACCTATTCCTACTCCCTGAAACTCTCCGCCCCGCTGTCCCAGACCCAGTGGGATACTCTGATCACCGCCAACAGCTGAAAAAAGCGGGCGCCGCAGTTGTGGCGCCCGCTTTTTTGATTCAGTTGGGCAGCATTCGGAACCATTTGCTCTGGATGCCCGCCGCCTTGAAGCCGGTACGGCGGTAGAGGGAGAAAGCACCCTCGTTGTCGGTAGCCACCAGCAGCTTGCAGCATTGGAAGCCATCCTCGGCCAGCAGACCCATGGTGCCGTAGAGCAGCTCCCGGCCCAGCCCCTGCCCCCGTGCATCCTTATGTAAGGCGATGCCCTCAATCTCCGGCGGGTCCTGGGTCAGGTCCAGCTCGTACACTCCCACGGTCACCCCATCTACCAGGGCAAACCCGCAGCGGTGTCCATCTTCCAGCGCCCGCTCCAGGTCGGCGGGCCCATAGGTCGCAGAATTGGGCATTTCAAAAAAGCACTCGTTGTGCAGGGCCAGCCATGCCCCGCCCCGGGCACGGGTCAGCGGCTCCAGCGTGAGCCGCTCCGGTCGGCCAGGCAGTTGGGACAGGTCCCGCTGGAGGATTAAAATATCCCGCACAAATTCCAGCCGGCACTCACCCAGACAGCCCTCTTCCAGCGGCGCGCCAGGGTCCTTAGAGGCCACAAACAGCTCGGTGGCTCCCTGGTTCAGCAGCTCCTGACGCCCCCGGTTCACCAGTTCCTCCAGCTCCCCGGTCCGGCAGTGCTGGATGACCAGGTAGCCCTTTCCTTTGGCCGTGATCTCTCCGGCAAAGATTTGATAGGCCGATTCCATGCCCATTCCTCCCTGTGATGATTGCTACCACTATAACACAGCCCCCCGGACCTTGACAAGTCCGGGGGGCTGTTCCCTTTGGTTATTCCTCACCCTGGAGGGCATCATAGCCGTGCTCGCCGGTACGGACCTTGATCACATCCTCCACATCGTAGATAAAGATCTTACCGTCGCCGATGCTGCCGGTATAGAGGGCCGACTTGGCGGCGCTGACCACCTGAGACACAGGCACCTTGGACACCACAATGTCCACCTGTACCTTGGGCAGCAGGTTCATGGTCATGGCCACGCCCCGGTAATACTCCATCTTACCCTTCTGGATGCCGCAGCCCAGTACCTGGGTCACCGTCATACCAGTGACGCCGATCTCATTCATGGTGTTCTTCAGTTCCTCAAACTTGGCCTGGTTGCAGATGATGGTCACCTTGGACAGCTTCACATCAGAGGCAGGCGTACTGGAAGCGGATACCACCTGCACCGGTACCGCCTCGTCCGGCGTCACCGTTCTGGTTCCGCCCTCCGTGACAGGCTCGGGATAAGCATTGGCCTTGGCAACTGCCGTCATGCTGGTAGACTGGCTGAAGTCCGCGTAGGCAGTGGGCAGGCCGTGCTCGTGGATATCCAGGCCCTCCAGCTCCTCCACGGCAGAGGCACGCAGGCCAACGGTATGCTTAATGACATTGAAGATGATCAGCATAGCCACCGCAACCCAAACAATGACGCTGGCCACACCCAGACACTGAACCAGGAAGAAGTGGATACCGCCGCCATAGAACAGGCCGCCGTCCACCGCCAGCAAACCGGTCAGCAGGGTACCCATAGCGCCGCACACACCGTGGACGGAGATAGCGCCCACCGGATCGTCGATCTTGGCTACCTTATCAAAGAATTCCACCGCCAGGGGCAGTACGATACCGGCACAGATACCGATGATGGCAGCGCCCGCCACAGAAACCATATCACAGCCGGCGGTGATGGCCACCAGACCACCCAGGGCCGCGTTGAAGGTCATGGACACGTCGGGCTTACCGAAGCGGATCCAGGTAAACAGCATGGTGGTCACGCAGGCCACAGCAGCCGACATGTTGGTAGTCACAAAAATGCTGCCCGCTGCTACCAGCGTATCGTCGCCGGTCATGGACACGGTGGAACAGCCGTTGAAGCCGAACCAGCAGAACCACAGAACAAAGACACCCAGCGCCGCAATGGAGAGGTTATGGCCCAGAATAGCCCGGGGCTTTCCGTCCTTGTCGTACTTGCCGATGCGGGGCCCAAGGATCTTGGCGCCGATCAGAGACGCCACGCCGCCGACCATGTGGACTGCGGTAGAGCCGGCAAAATCGTGGAAGCCCAGCTGAGACAGCCAGCCGCCGCCCCAGATCCAGTGGCCGGAAATGGGATAGACCACGGCGGAAATGAGCAGAGAATAAATGCAGTAAGAGATAAACTTGGTGCGCTCGGCCATGGCGCCCGACACGATGGTGGCAGCGGTGGCACAGAACACCGTCTGGAAAATGAAGAACGCAAAGAAGGGAACGCCGTCCGGCAGGATGGCGGAATAGTCGCCCCGCACAAAGGGATCAAATCCGCCAATGATGGCCCCTGCGCCGCCGAACATCAAACCAAAGCCCAGCAGCCAGAAAATCGGTGTACCGATGCAGAAGTCCATCAAGTTTTTCATCAGAATGTTGCCGGTGTTCTTGGCCCGGGTAAATCCCGCCTCACACATGGCAAAGCCGGCCTGCATAAAAAAGACCAGCGCGGCGCCTAACAGCACCCAGATCGTGTTGACTGACGAATACATACACTCATTCCTCCCTGAAAACAAAAACGCCCGCTTCGCCTTCCGCGGCGAAACGAGCGTCTCTGCTTGATGGGTGCAGTGTATGCTCTTTTTCTGCATCTGTCAAGAGTCCTCTTGCACATTTGGAAATAAACCAGAAATTTTCCAGTTCTATTTTTAAATTTTTGCAAGTTTTAAATATATATCATTCATTTTAGAGGCGTACCGTTACCGGCCCCGCCATGGTCAGCGTCTCCGGTGTGACCATGCATTCCTGGGCCAACACCTTGACGCCCGCTGCCGCCGCCTTCCGCAGCGCCGCACCAAAGGCCGGATGGGTCACATCATTGGGGGCAAAATCCTTCATTCCCGCCATCTGGATCACAAAGCATACCGCCGCCTCGTAGCCCTCCTCCTGGCAGCGGATCAGCTCCTCCAGGTGCTTGACGCCCCGCTCCGTGGGTGCGTCAGGGAACCGTGCATGACCGTCATCCTCCAGGGTGACCCCCTTGACCTCCACAAAGCCCCGGCGCTCCCCCGCTTCCCAGTAAAAATCAAAGCGGGAGCTGCCCCAGGTGGTTTCCGGCCTCAGCAGAGTCAGGCCGGGCAGAAAGCCGCCTCCCTGTGCCCACTCCTGAAAGACCTTGTTGGGGGCCTGTGCGTCCATATTGACCAGCAGATCCCCTTTTTCCACCGCAATCAGGTCATACTTGGTCTTGCGGGCCGGATTGCGCCCTTCCTCCAGATAGACGGTAGCGCCCGGCACCAGCAGTTCCCGACAGCGGCCGGTATTTTTAACGTGGACCACTTCCATGGCTCCATCCACCTCCACATGGGCGATGAAGCGATTGGGTCTGGCATGAAAAATGCCCTTTTTGATCGAATGGTATTGCATTGTGTCTCTCCTGCCTGTATCCTGATAGGGAAAGTATAGCATCGGGCGGCTACCCATGCAAGCCGTTCTCTCAGGAGGTCATCTTATGCACATTCCCACCTGTGATACCGCTCAGCAGACCATAGTGCCATTCTCCCAGGCTCTGGAGGAGGCTCTGCAGCCCCAGTCGGACTACGACGTGTCCCGCTGGCTCTACGTCCCCAACCGCTACTGCGACTATCGTTACATTCTGGGTACCCGGGGCAGCCGTCCGCTGATCTGCGTGGGGATCAACCCCTCCACCGCCGCCCCCAACGCCTTGGACAACACCTTAAAATCGGTGGAGCGCATCGCCCTGGGCAATGGCTACGATAGCTTTATTATGTTCAACGTGTACGCCCAGCGGGCCACACGCCCTGACGATATGGAGAAGGCATGCAATCCCGCCCTGCATCAGGAAAATATGGCTGCCTTCCGCTGGGCCCTGGAGCAGACGAAAACCGGCTCTCCCGCCATCTGGGCTGCCTGGGGAGCCATCATTGAGAAGCGTGCCTATCTTTCCGATTGTCTCAGCGACATGATCCGCATTGGCCGGGAACTGGACGCTACCTGGTACTCCGCCGGTGCCCGCTCCAAGAAGGGTCACCCCCACCACCCCCTGTATCTGCGCAAGGACAGCGGACTGGATCCCTTTGACGCCGCGCTCTATGTGGAGCAGGTCCTTTCCAACCTTTGAGGCCATCCGATGAAATGTGATCTTCTCTTGCGGCAGATCTCCCTGCGGTATCAGCGGATTTTAGGTGTTGACCTGGTGGGGATCTCCGTCCACGGCTCCCTGGGCTTCGGCTGTTTCCACTGGCAGAGCAGCGATGTGGATTTTCTGGTGGTCACCCGCCGGGAACCTGCCCAGGCCCAAAAGGAGGCCATGATCCAGACTCTGCTGGAATTGTTACCTCTTTCTCCCCCCAAGGGGGTGGAAATGAGTGTGGTACTGCTGGAGCACTGCGCCCCCTTCCGCTATCCCACGCCCTTTTGTCTCCACTTTTCCCCCATGCATCTGGAAACCTGCCGGGCCGATCTGGCGTGCTATTGCCGCAGCATGCATGGAGAGGACCGGGACTTGGCGGCCCACTTCACGGTGGCACGACAGGTGGGCTTCTCCATCTACGGTCCGCCACCGGCCCAGCTCTTCGGGCCGGTACCCTGTGCCTGTTACTTGGACAGCATCCTTCGGGACATCGCCGATGCGGCGGAGGAAGCACCTGCAAATCCCACCTACTTTGTTCTGAATCAATGCCGGGTATTGGCCTATCTGCGGGACAGGCTGGTCTGCTCCAAGGAAGATGGCGCGCTCTGGGCTCTGGAGCATCTGGACCCTTGCTGGTCCTCCCTGATCCATACCTGCCTGAAAAACTACCAAACCGGCAGCAAATCCTGCCCGGACCCTAATATCCTGTCTGCCTTCTCCAGTATGGTTCAAAACGAAATTCAGACATAACAAAAGACGGACTTCAAAGAAGTCCGTCTTTTTGTGTTGGCGTTACCTATCTTCCCGGTCCGTCTCCAGACAAGTATTTTCGGCGCAGGTGAGCTTAACTTCCGTGTTCGGTATGGGAACGGGTGGACCCTCACCGCAATCAACACCAACTGCTTTCCTCCAAACGAGGCAAGCTAAATTTTAGGTTCTCTACGGAGCGCCGCATAGACGCTCCATAGAGAATGGTGCGCCTTCACGGATTCGAACCGGGGACCCACTGATTAAGAGTCAGTTGCTCTACCAGCTGAGCTAAAGGCGCAAATGGTGACCCGTGCGGGAATCGAACCCACGTTTGCGGCGTGAGAGGCCGCCGTCTTAGCCGCTTGACCAACGGGCCATTGGTGCGCCTTCACGGATTCGAACCGGGGACCCACTGATTAAGAGTCAGTTGCTCTACCAGCTGAGCTAAAGGCGCATCTCACAGTGCTTTTGTCAGCACCCTCAAAACCGAACAATGCAGTCTCCAGTATCAGGCAAGCGCCTGCAATCATCATGTTAAGGTCAAGCCCTCGGCTTATTAGTATCGGTCAGCTGCACGCGTTACCGCGCTTCCACCTCCGACCTATCAACGTCATA
>NZ_JADKZI010000017.1 GCF_017811815.1 Flavonifractor sp. AGMB03687 | reverse complement strand
AGTATCAGGCAAGCGCCTGCAATCATCATGTTAAGGTCAAGCCCTCGGCTTATTAGTATCGGTCAGCTGCACGCGTTACCGCGCTTCCACCTCCGACCTATCAACGTCATAGTCTACGACGTGCCTTACTCCCGAAGGATGAGAGATCTAATCTTAGGGAGAGTTTCACGCTTAGATGCCTTCAGCGTTTATCTCGTCCGTACATAGCTACCCAGCCATGCCCTTGGCAGAACAACTGGTGCACCAGAGGTACGTCCATCCCGGTCCTCTCGTACTAAGGACAGCTCCCTTCAAATCTCTTACGCCCGCAACAGATAGGGACCGAACTGTCTCACGACGTTCTGAACCCAGCTCGCGTGCCACTTTAATCGGCGAACAGCCGAACCCTTGGGACCGAATTCAGCCCCAGGATGTGACGAGCCGACATCGAGGTGCCAAACCTCCCCGTCGCTGTGGACGCTTGGGGGAGATCAGCCTGTTATCCCCAGGGTAGCTTTTATCCGTTGAGCGACGGCACTTCCACTTGCATACCGCCGGATCACTAACTCCAACTTTCGTTACTGCTCGACCCGTCGGTCTCGCAGTTAGGCTCGTTTATGCGTTTACACTCACTGCACGGTTTCCGTCCGTGCTGAACGAACCTTTGAGCGCCTCCGTTACCTTTTAGGAGGCGACCGCCCCAGTCAAACTGCCCACCTAACAGTGTCCCCCGACCGGATTCACGGCCGCAGGTTAGAAAACCAGCAAATCAAGGGTGGTATCCCAAGGGTGGCTCCACCTAAGCTGACGCCCAGGCTTCCAAGCCTCCCACCTATCCTGTACATGATTTACCGATTTCCAGTATTAAGCTACAGTAAAGCTCCATGGGGTCTTTCCGTCTAGTTGCGGGTAACTGGCTTCTTCACCAGTACAACAATTTCGCCGGGTGGGCTGTTGAGACAGTGCCCAAATCGTTACGCCATTCGTGCGGGTCAGAACTTACCTGACAAGGAATTTCGCTACCTTAGGACCGTTATAGTTACGGCCGCCGTTTACTGGGGCTTCGATTCAATGCTTCGGATTGCTCCTGACATCTCCTCTTAACCTTCCAGCACCGGGCAGGCGTCAGCCCCTATACGTCATCTTTCGATTTAGCAGAGACCTGTGTTTTTGGTAAACAGTCGCTTGGGCCTATTCGCTGCGGCCTCCCGTAGGAGGCTCCCCTTATCCCGAAGTTACGGGGTCATTTTGCCGAGTTCCTTAACAACCCTTCTCCCGTTGGCCTTAGGATTCTCTCCTCATCTACCTGTGTCGGTTTGCGGTACGGGCACCTTAGCATACCACACACCTTTTCTCGCCACAGAGCATCGCGGACTTCCCTACTTGATTTCGGTCCCTTACGCCCGGGTCAACCAACGCCCGGGTCCCGCTATCTCCATGTGTCAGTGTGCTTAAGGTTCGGTGGCTACGGAATTTCAACCGTATGTGCATCGACTACGCCTTTCGGCCTCGCCTTAGCTCCCGGCTTACCCTGGGCGGACGAACCTTCCCCAGGAAACCTTAGATTTTCGGCCATTATGATTCCCACATAATTCTCGCTACTCATTCCGGCATTCTCACTCGTGTAAAGTCCACCGCTGCTTCCGCTACGACTTCACCCCGTACACGACGCTCCCCTACCCCGCGCATTGCTGCGCAGCCCAAGCTTCGGTTGCATGCTTAGCCCCGTTATATTTTCCGCGCAGAGTCACTCGACCAGTGAGCTATTACGCACTCTTTTAATGAGTGGCTGCTTCTAAGCCAACATCCTGGTTGTTTTCGCAACTCCACATCGTTTTCCACTTAGCACACATTTGGGACCTTAGCTGTGGGTCTGGGCTGTTTCCCTTTTGTCCACGAGACTTATCTCACGTAGACTGACTGCTAACCATCAATTATCCGGCATTCAGAGTTTGATAGGGTTCAGTAACCTTATCGGCCCCTAGCCCATTCAGTGCTTTACCTCCGGTAATCTAAGTTAACGCTAGCCCTAAAGCTATTTCGGGGAGAACCAGCTATCTCCGAGTTCGATTGGAATTTCACCGCTATCCACAGGTCATCACCGACCATTGCAACGGGCGTGTGTTCGGTCCTCCATGGGGTTTTACCCCCACTTCAACCTGCCCATGGATAGGTCACCCGGTTTCGGGTCTATTGCCACTGACTTCATACGCGCTGTTCACACTCGGTTTCCCTTCGCCTCCGGTACTGAATACCTTAAGCTTGCCAGTAACAATAACTCGCCGGACCATTCTACAAAAGGTACCTCATCACCCATTAACGGGCTTTGAGTGCTTGTAAGCACAAGGTTTCAGGTTCTCTTTCACTCCCCTCCCGGGGTCCTTTTCACCTTTCCCTCACGGTACTGCTCCTCTATCGGTCATCAGGTAGTATTTAGGGTTGGAGGGTGGTCCCCCCAGTTTCCCACCGGGTTTCACGTGTCCGGCGGTACTCTGGAACTCGACTAACAGAACTCGGTTTTCGCCTACGGGGCTCTCACCCGCTATGGCCGGCCTTCCCATACCGTTCGGCTAACCTATCCTGCCGTTGTGTCGGTCCACAACCCCGAAGGATAAATCCTTCGGTTTGCCCTCTTCCGCGTTCGCTCGCCACTACTTGCGGAATCTCTGTTGATTTCTCTTCCTCGCCCTACTTAGATGTTTCAGTTCAGGCGGTTCCCCAC
>NZ_JADKZI010000016.1 GCF_017811815.1 Flavonifractor sp. AGMB03687 | reverse complement strand
GCTAAGGTATATAAGCTGGTGGGAGAAAATGAAAACCTATATTTAAAAATGACGGACAGCCGGTATAAAGGGACCACCTATGATGTGGAACGGGAAAAGGACATGATGCTAGATCAGCACATTCGGCAAACAAATCGCAAGGTGTTTTTGGCATACATCATGCTAAAGGATGTCAATGACAGCGACAGACACGCAGAGCAACTTACCAAGTTGTTATTCAAACACAAAAAGTATTTGCCACTATACCATTTAGATTTAATCCCATACAATCAAACGACAGTTACGGAAACTATGGTGCCCTCAAGCCACACACGAATAAAGGCCTTTTGCCGTATCATTCATAATGCAGGAATTAGCGTCAATATCCGAACGCAATTTGGCTCCGATATTAACGCTGCTTGTGGCCAGTTGGCGGGGGCCTACCGTGACGATCAAAAACAAGGAGAGAGAACAATGTCCGCTAGAGATGTAAAGAGTTTTGGTGAAGAGGTTGAAGCGAGCTGTTGAACGCTCAAAGTTAGACCGAAAGACAAATATCGAATTGGTAGAAACCATGTGGGAGCAATTTTCCAATTTGGGAATCTATGAATTAAATGTTATAGATACAACTACGCATTCAATCAAAGATACTGTTTCAGCAGTAAAAGAAAAAATAGTAAGCGGTACGGCTTTACTATTTTAGACAACTTCCAGTTTATCGGTGGGATGAAGGTCGGGGAGCCGTCCGCAGACGGCAGGGGCAGCGCCCCTCCGGAGCTGGCAGAGCAGCAGGCACGAGCCGGCAGTGAAGCAGCTCCGGCAACCCCTCCCCTTTAGGGGCGCAAAGCACTTTCACACCGCTGCACCGATGGGGTGGCGGTGTGAAAGTGCTTTTGCGTTACTTTCTCACCAGAAAGTAACAAAGAGGTTGTTTTTAGCGGAAATTTATGATAAAATAGAGGACGGAAGAATAAGCGGAAAGGGGGCGATTTTATGGGAGTTACGATTTCGGGTATGACAGGTGCAGGGAGCATCCGGCACAACAACCGCAGCTTCTCAGCGGCGAATGTAGACCGGAGCCGGACGGAGCAGAACATTGTTTTCTGCAACGAGGATCTGAAGCAGGTCTATCATATGGTCTTTGATGAAGCTCTCGCAGCCTACAACGCAAAGAAAACCAAAACGAGAGATAAGATACCGGACTACTATGAGCATATCCGGCAGAGTAAACAGGAAAAGCTGTTCCATGAAGCGATCTTCCAGATCGGCAACATGAGCGACTGTGGGTGCGGTACGCCGGACGGAGAACGGGCGGCGGCAGCTCTGAAAGATTTTGCGGAGTCTTTTGCAGAACGCAACCCCCATCTGCGGGTGTTCAATATGGTGCTGCACATGGACGAGGCAACGCCCCATCTCCATGTCGATTTTATCCCTGTGGCAACGGAGCAGTCAAGAGGACTTTCTACAAGGGTATCTATGAAACAGGCATTGAAGCAGCAGGGGTTTGTCGGTGTCGGCAGAAAGCAGACCGAATGGGCGGCGTGGATGGAACGGGAGAAAGAAGCTCTGACGGAGATCGCCCAGCGGCACGATTTTGAAATTATCTCTCTCGGCACGAACAGACCGCACATGGACTTGCCGCAGTTCAAGGAAGCGGCTGCGAGGCTGGAAGCGGTGCAGCAGCAGACAGCGGCAGTAGAGCGGGAGGTTGCTGAGCTGGAACGGCAGCGGGACGCTCTGAAAGGCACTGTGCGGCTCTTAAAGGAGGCTGACAGGGTAAATGCACCCCTGCATGATATTCAGCCGGAAAAGACGCTCACAGGGGCAGTAAAGGGCGTGACGGTGGATCAGGTCGAGCAGCTAAAGAAAATGGCACTGCGCAGCGTGACGGATCGGCACAAGGTACAGGAGCTGACGGAGGAAAACACCCGTCTGCGGTCACAGGTGCCGTCCATGAAGAAGCGGCTGGAAGAAGCGCAGCGGCAGCAGAGGCTTGAACAGGAAAACCGGAGGCTGCGCGATGAAAACTATTATCTGCAATCCGAGCTGCAGGAGGAACGCAGCTTCACCGAGCGTCTGACGGACGGCATCGGTCGGATGCTGGACTTCTTGGAAGAACACTTGCCGGAGCGTCTGCGTCCTCTGCTTGAAAAGGCGAGGGAGCTGCTGCCCGATCCGGAGATTGGACAGCAGCAGGAGCAACAGCAGCACCAGCGAGGAATGGGCGGCATGGAGCTGTAAAAGAAGCCTGTCCGGAGGGCTTGAAAATCTCTTTCGGACAGGCTATAATAACAACTGAAAATAGGGAATTGCTGTATTGATAATCTAAGCCCCCTGTAAGGGTACTCCCAACCTATATTTTTTCTCTCTGAAAGGGAGAAAGTCGGAGGGGAAAAGGGGGGTGAGCGGAGGGGTGTTGGAAGTGTGGTAAACCTCGTTAGAGGTTTTCCAAGCCACTGTGGTAAACCCATCGGGTTTTCCATAGTGGCGGCACTTTCAATGCCCCGCAGCGAGGGGGAAAAGGGGGAGGTGACTTTCTCTTTAAGGCGGCGTAGCCGCCGCTCTTTTGCTCCCCCTTTTCCCCCTTCCCGCCCGCAGGCGATCCCCGCCGCAGCGGATTTTCTTTTTGGTACTTTTTCTTTTGTGAGGTGGTAATATGACCGAGAATTATCGAGGCTGCTACGAGTATTTGAGCGCACAATATCCGGAGGTCGGAGGCTATGAGTTTTATAAAGAGCTGTTTCCGGACAATGAGAACTCCGGAGAACGGCACACGGATTTTTCCCATCCGAACGCTGTGTATCTGTATCGGGACGAACAGAGCGAGGATAAGAAGCTCCGGCGCAGGAAGATGTATAACGACACATGGGAACAGGATTACATGGAGTTTGTCGAGGGGAACAGCCTTACTTTGTGCAGCGGTCTTGCATATCGCAGAAAGGAGAACAGGCTGGAGAACGCCCAGCGGATGTATGCTCTGATCTTCGATCTGGATGGCGTAGGTCTTGCCGAGCTGCGCAACCTCTTTCTGCGCTTTGGCGGCGATCCGGAGCGAGTGCGCCGGTTGCCGATGCCGACTTTCCTTGTTCTGTCGGGGACAGGGCTGCATATCTACTATGTTTTCCAGCAGCCGATTGACCTATACCCGAATATAAAAATTCAGCTTAAAAGTCTGAAATATGACCTCACTTTCCGGCTATGGGAGTATGGCAGCACTTCGCAGGTCAAGGCGATCCAGTATCAATCCATCAATCAGAGCTTCCGCATGGTGGGCAGCATCAATGACAAGCATGGGACGGAGCTGGTCGCTTTCCGTACCGGAGAACGGGTAACGCTGGATTATCTGAACGCCTACGCAAAGCCAGAAAACAGGGTGGATGTCAATAAGCCTTTCAGCCCATCCAAAATGACACGAGCTGAGGCGAGGGAGGCATATCCGGAGTGGTATGAGCGTGTTGTTGTGAGAGGCGAGAAAGGACGCAAGAAGTGGGATATTGCCGGAAAGGTGCATGGTGATGATCCGTATGCGCTCTACCATTGGTGGCTGCGGCAGATCGGAGAGATAAAGGGCGGGCATCGGTATTTCTTTTTGATGTGCCTTGCTATCTATGCTTACAAATGCGGTGTGTCGAAGCAGCAGCTCCGGCAGGATATGAAAGAGGCTTTTGATGATCTGCAGATGGTGAAGCATGAGAACGCATTGACCGAGGAAGATATACGGAGTGCGCTGGAAGCCTACGACAAGGAGTATTACAATTTCACGATTTCCGATATTGAAGCTCTGACCGATGTTCGCATCGAGCGCAACAAGAGGAATGGTAGATCACAGAAAGAGCATTTGAAAAGAGCAAGGGCGGTGCAGGAAGTGGATTATCCTGGCGGCACATGGAGAAGAAAAGGGGCAGAAGAAAAGAAAGCGCAAGTCTATGCGTGGCGGCAGGAGCATCCAGAGGGACGCAAGGCCGATTGTCATAGGGACACCGGACTTGATCCGAAAACGATCCGCAAATGGTGGGACACCGTACCGGAGGGGCATATAACGGTCAAAATACGCCCATCACAGGCTTTGAGCGATCTGTTGGTGGAGGAATTTAAGAAAGGGCTGTAAACGCCCCAGAAACGCCCTACAAGGCGTTTTCGGGGCGGGTAAGGGTTTTTATATTACCCCACCGAAAACGAGGCTTGAAAACCGCGCGAAATAAGGCTTTTTCACCCCCTAAATGTACACGCTGCGGTGTTAGCATATAGAAAGCACTGTTCATAGAAAAGTTGCAAAAAAACATTTGCAATGCACTTGCAAATGTCACGAATATTGAATATAATATTAGTGCAAGCTAAAAATGACGAGGAAAGGAGTGCTATTATGGCTAAAGGAAATATGACGATAAGAATGGAGCCGGAGCTGAAAGCACAGGCGGCAGCTCTCTTTAAGTCCCTCGGAATGGATTTGAGTACGGCAACGGGTATTTTTTATCGACAGGCACTTAGGTGTCATGGACTTCCCTTTGAAGTCAAGGTTGACGAGCCGAATGCTGTTACCTATGCGGCGATGGAGGCGGCAGAAAAGGGAGAGGATATGTATGGTCCGTTTGATAGCGTTGCAGATCTGATGGAGGCGCTGAATGCTTAAGCCGGAGTTTTCGGGGCAGTTCAAACGAGATTACAAGCTTGCGATCAAGAGAGGCTGCGATCCGAAGAAGTTGGAGGAAGTGATCACGCTGTTGTGTAACGAGCAGCCGTTGCCGGAGGCGTATCGAGATCATGCTCTCACTAATTCCAGAAATTATAAGGACATGAGAGAATGTCACATCGAGCCGGACTGGCTGTTGGTCTATAAAGTTGTTCGGCAGACTTTGATTTTGAAATTGATAAGGACGGGATCTCATAGCGATTTGTTTTGAGATTAACTCCGGATGAAAGAGTGGTGATGATATTTGGCGGGTGTAATAACGGAAATTGCAATAGAATGTGGCGTGTCGGAACAGGCAGTTCGTGCATGGTGTAGGCGAAACCATGTTGCGAAAGATGCGAAAGGAAGTTTCGCAATCAGCGAAAGTCAAAAAACCGCCATATATCAGCATTATTTAGGTGTTGAACGAAAGCAAGTTTCGCAACAGGCGAAAGCAAGTTGCGAAACTTGCGAAACCACTTTGATCGCTATGCTGCAGGGAGAATTAGACCGGAAAAGCGAGCAACTTGCTGTAAAGGACAAGCAGATCGAGGAACTGAACGCAAGGTTGGCGGAGGTCAGCTCGGCGTTGGTGACGGCACAGCAGACTGCGGCAGCGGCCCAGGCTCTCCATGCTGGGACAATGCATCAGCAGCTTCTTTCCGGCAAGTCCGGAGCCGATCAGCCGGAGCGTGAGACAGAACCGGTTCAAAAGCGTAGCTGGTTTAGTAGGTTCTTTGGGGACTAAACAGAAC
Organism: Flavonifractor sp. AGMB03687; assembly: GCF_017811815.1. Taxonomy (GTDB): domain Bacteria; phylum Bacillota; class Clostridia; order Oscillospirales; family Oscillospiraceae; genus Flavonifractor. The sequence continues at coordinate 136 of NZ_JADKZI010000016.1, read as the reverse complement.
GACAAATCGGAAGTTGTGGAGGTAAAATAAATGGCTAAAATGAGAATATCACCGGAATTGAAAAAACTGATCGAAAAATACCGCTGCGTAAAAGATACGGAAGGAATGTCTCCTGCTAAGGTATATAAGCTGGTGG
>NZ_JADKZI010000015.1 GCF_017811815.1 Flavonifractor sp. AGMB03687 | reverse complement strand
ATTCCTGTAACTGCTCCATAGCAGCCTGCTGATCCATAGCCATGCGCTCACCTCCAAAAGAAAAAGTAGCAAAAAGAAAATCCGCTGCGGCGGGGAACGCCTGCGGGCGGGAAGGGGGGAAAGGGGGAGCCAAAGAGCGGCCCCTTCGGGGCCTTAAAGAGAAAGTCACCTCCCCCTTTCCCCCCTGGCTCCGGCCATGGAAATGATGGAAAACCCTATCGGGTTTACCACATTCCCACAGCCTCCGCCCACCCCCCTTTTCCCCTCCGACTTTCTCCCTGTCCGAGAGAGAAAATTAAGAGATATTTTTGAGGGCCTAAAGGCCCTTAGGGGGGCATATATTATCAATAGATTTTTTCCCTATTTTTCGACAAGCCAAATTTCCGCATATTTTCACCCTGCCCCTGACCTTACTACACGGCATATATTATCAATAGATTTTTTCCCTATTTTTGTTTGTTATTATAGCCTGTCCATGCGGCACTTTCAAGGCCCCTGGACAGGCTTATTTTAGGCGTCGATTTTCCGGACACTGACCGGCGTAGCGTCGGTATGTTTCAGGCTCCAGCTCAACCTCAATCCAATGATTGGCCACCTGGATCTCCAGCGGCTCTCCTTCCTTCAGCTCACTCGCATATCCTTCGGGACAACCCCCAGGGGCCTTGTATGAACCAATATCACTTCCCAATACCCGGCCCGATAGTTTGCCCTGAAGCTCCGGTATTCCATCAGAGCCACATTGTGCTTCATAAATTCTTCGTCTACATTTTGGTCATTCAGAAGATCTCCATAATCACCGGAATACCATCTATCTATCCCTAACCTGGCAGCTTCCCACTTCCCATTTTCCGGGAAGAATTCTTGAATAATCAGCTTTTTCACCTGTTTTGCTGGAAATTCTATCGAATACGGACTTTGAATCACGGTTTCCCACAGTTTTACTGATCCCAGCCTCCGGCCATCTTTGTACCGATAGATCTTTTCTGAAGATACCACTACCACATAGCCAGAGTGCTCCTTCTTGGGCTTCAGTTTCCGATCTGCATTGGCCCTTTCCCTGGCAATACGCAGCAGATTTTCATTCAGCCCCTTCTGGTGGGCACTTTCGGCCTGTGCCGCCCCCAGCGCAGCTCTCCACTTTTCTATCGTCTGCTCATGCTCCTGCGCCATCTCTCTCAATTTTCGTTCATTTTCCTTTTTATCATCATCCGCCTTGCTTCTTTCCTCCCTGGCTTTCTGTTTCGCCTGGGAGATTTCCCGCAAAAGTCCATCATACTCCTTCAGGGGCAGGATCACATGAGTACACTCCGGGTCAGAGTGGCCACCGTCCAGCGTTTTATATCCCATTATTGTCTTTTTTACGAACTCGCTCACGGCTCCCCCTCCTTATAGCCCCCGGATGTAGTTGTTGGCCACAACGCTGATCCGGTTATGGCCCAGGGCCTTGCTGCACACCAGCATGGCCGCCTTGTCCAGCTTCCGCCCAGCTTCATCCTTCCGGCAGGTATAGACCTCGCTCTGATACTTCCGCCCAGTCCCCTTATTCACCCGATCATAGGGGATCTCCTCGATGGGGCGGGCATGGGCCTTATACATGGCCGTGGCATACTCCGCCCGATAGCCGTGAATGTCGGCGCTCTGGTGGACGTGCTGCCACACCTTTTCCTCGTCTGGTGTGTTCTGCATCCGCTCTATGATCTGCGCCGAATCCGGGCCGATAATGGGGCTTAGACGCTCCCTGCCGCCCTTTCCGCTGCGGACGTGAGTAAAGTATCCCTCCTGGAACAGCCGAGCATCCTGGAGCATTTCCAGGCGCTTTGTGTCGGCCAGCGTCAACTCCGCCGGCGGCCGGCTCTCCAGCCGGGAGATCTCCGCCTCGATCTGCTCCCTGGTAACCAGGTCTTTCCCCCGCAGCTCCGCCAGCTCCCTCCGGCGCAGCCCCGTTCCCTTGCAGAATCGGATTAGCTCATCATTGTTTGTCTTAGAAAAGTGCTTGTCCCGCACACGGACGCCGCGGCTCCGCTTGATGTCCTCCCGGTTCCGCTTGGGCGGCTTGAAGTAATTTTCATCATCGGGAGAAATGCCATACAGCTTGCCCATGGCCTTGGCCTCCAGCTGGATCGTCCAGGCGGAAAGGCCCTGGTCAGTCCTGGCTTGCAGCCACTCATTGACATACTTCTTTGCGCTTTTCAGCGTGGTACATTCCGGGTGCTTTTCCTGGATGTACTTGGTGAAATACTTTACGTGTTTCCAGTACGCCTTGTAGGTGCTGAAGGAAAAAATCTTGTCCTTCTCCGTCCCATCGGCCACCGCCTGCTTTTTGCTCTCGCCAAACGCCTGCATCCCGGTCAGGCGGTCATAGGCTTGTTGGTGGAGATCCTTGTGGTATGCCTTGTTGCGCCGCCCCATAGAGCCTCCCCCTCGCCGCTATTTTTCTATAAATCTATTTCTCTATTTTTATAGATACCTATTTTTCTACTTTTATAGATTTCTTGTCATTTCATTTAAATAACTTATATATATTATGTAACGTATATAAGTTATTTAAATTATGCCATTTATATACGTTCAAGCTAAGCCGCCTCATGTCAGCTCCCCTCGGAGACTCGGCAATCGGCAAATACACTTTTTAACGTCTTATGTGTGACGGTTTGGGGATCGCTCCCTACACTTTTTTGAACTGCTTATGTGTGCAGCCCCGATTTATTGAGATCTACGGCAGTTCGGGATCTGTCGGCACCTTTTTAGAGGGTGCGGCTCTCCAGGAGATTTACAGTATCCTGGCTACTATCAGAGGGTGGATAGGAACGCGATACATTGCACTTACCCATCACTTTCAAAAGGATTACTTGCGGTGGGGTTCATGGTGTGCTTTTCCAATTCACAAAGGTTACTACGGCAAGCCCGCACACCACACAGGAGTATCAACCCGGTCACGGCTTCTTATGGGTATTTGCTAAACCCCCAGCAGACCGATCCGGCCAACCAAGACGCTCTGGGCCTAATTACTATTTACCCTCGCCCAGACGAGCATTCAAATCCGCCGCAGCTCCCGGCCAGCGCCAGCCGCAGCCACTCTATCCAGCCTCCTTCCCATTGGAGCCACCGAGCAGCAGCCCTAAAAACCATCTTCTATCCCAGTTTCATCTTACCATAGACCGTCGAAGAAGTCAACAGCATACGTAGAAAATTAACCGTATAACGGTTTACCCGTTCACGCATAGCGTAACGGGTAAACCGTAAAAAATATTGGGGGGGCAACTAACTACGAATTGCCCCCCCAATATTCAGTTTAATATCTACTCGTTCCTAAAGCCGAATTTACTTCAGTTGCCTTGGAATAATACGAATATTCTCCATCTCCGCCATTGATAATTCCCAAAGTAAGTCTGGTATTAGTTGATCCAATATAGGAATAGACAATGCCTCCACTGTCTCCGCCCTCTGTACGGAAATCAGCCTGCGTCAGATTAGTAAATCTCACCCCATTATTGTCTCTGGCACTCACATCAGTAGAAATTACATATCCATCTGTATGTCCAGTTGTTGCTCCAATTTTATTAATATGGGTTGAAACTCCAGGAAGGCTAATCTGGGTAGACAGGTTATTGCTAACTCCATCAACAACCAGCGTATTGGTAGGTGTATGGCTCCCTATCATCTGGCAAAATACAGCATCGGCACTCCCACCATAATTTCTCTCAACAACTTTCGCAATCCTTGTCCCGCTTGCATTTGTAATATAGTCGTTCATTCAGCAAAATGCGCTGAGGTGACAAACCCGTTCTCTCCATCCAGAGTCGCACGATATCCCATAGACGCATAGTAATTTCCATTTTGAATCTCATTTCCTGGATTAATCGATGCCTCTGTATTGAGAACGTTTTGGTTCTCCTCAAATACAATTACCGGAGAATCACACACTGCTTCCTTAAATTCTGCAATCTTTTCCGGCGAAGCATCAAACAAAGAAACAACTATTCTATTCTGATCGTCATAGATACCAAAACGATTGATATTATTGGCAACTTCGTTATCTTCATTTAAAAAATAATCATTAAGTTGTCCCATAACATCTTTCAGAGTATTATAGGAATAGGTTACTGGCTCAATTACATAACTTTCAGCATCCAGTTCAGACAGTGTTGCAGTGGCTGTAGTTACCGCATCTTCCGGAACACAGATGACAAGTTTACCGTCATCGTTAATATAAGACCCTCCATAATAATCAGGATATGCTGCAACTGAGTTTCGGCCGTCATAAGCCGTTACGAAATCCTCAGAAAGTTGCATATAGGCATTATATGCAGTTTCTTGTACCGGAGCCTCAGATGTTGTCGTGCCTCCTCCAGATCCTGATGCTGCTGCCGATACAGTAATCCCTAAACACAGGGAAGCAGATAGCGCCAGGGAAAGTATCTTTTTCCACCTTTTCATACCAAAAACTCCTTTCTTTTTTCGCTTTCATGTTAATAATTAATTTTTCAATAATAAACATATCCTAAAACTTCGACGGTCTCATTCTCATTGTTTCGAACAGCAAAATAATACTTTCCAGTTCTCTCTATCTGAATGTTGATTTTGATACTGCCATTACTCCCACTGGTAAAATGGAATGTATCATCCGAGGTGATGAATCCGAAATCAAGATCGGCCGTCCTGGGAGAATACGTACAATTTATCGTAACAACCTCGTCCGCCTCTAAGGAGTATGCGGTATCTGCCTTTATAACCGTCTTAGAGGGGATTTCCCACTCGATCCGGCTTGTGGCCCGTGTCATACTTCCGGTCTGTCCTCTCAAAATAGACATAGGGCTAACTGCTTCCACAGAAAGTTCTTCAAAGGAGATCACTTCCGTCCTGGCATCAGCCGTTACTATGTCCGCGCCGATTTCCACGGCTCCGGCTGTGGGCATCCCCACGCAGCCTACCACGAGCGCACAAACTAATACCGCTGAAACAGTCCTTTTCATCACTGTATCATTCCTCCCTATGAAATTGGCCTACTTTCTACTGCATTGGAATCAGATATCCTTTCGTCTTCTTGGAGTTCTTCGAACGTCACTGTGTTTTGTTCTACCGGCTCCACTTCCTTCTGGTTCAGATATGTAATTACTATCGCTGCAACAAGGGCCACAGCGGCCAGGATAATTAGAACCACTTTTAGTACAGAGCGTCCCTTTACATTTCCGCTGCTTCGCACCGTTTCACTCTTCAGGGCATCGGCCCCCCTATCGGCACCCACAAGCTCATTTAACGGCACCCCAAATAATTTACTCAACGCCAGCAAATTATCCATGCTTGGAATTGCAATTCCAACTTCCCATCTGGACACCGCCTGACGTGATACATTTAGGGCCACCGCCAAATCTTGCTGAGACATCTTTTTATCTTTTCGCAAAGAAATCAGCTTTTCATTTAATTCCACTGTTTTCACCACAGATTCTATGTAAATAATCTCCATTTGTAAACCGTGTGCGGTTTACATTTAGGCAATCATTGATTGCCTTTTGAATTGCGCTGCGATTTTTCCCCCGAAATTAGTCCTTTGCATCAGCTCCCACCCTGCAACCGTCCATACTCCTCCAGCTTATCACGGTGTCTCTTTTGATAATCTTCCATCATCTCTTCCATCAGTTCACTGACGCTCTTTCGTTCCACATAGGCGATTTTCTGAATTCCCTCATATACGCTTGGAAGTACAGAGAGACTAATCCGCTTCTTCAGCTCCCGGTTCTCCTTTGGCCGCCCCCGGCGTCTGGAGCTGCCAGCTTCCACGGGCGGCTGCTCCACGAATTTCCCAACGGCGGCGGATCTTCTGCGGCTCTCCCGTTCTTCCAGCTTACTCATGCTCATACGCCTCCCTCTTATCTTTCCCGGACATAATCATTTCTGCTATGGCCACATATTCCTTCGCAAGGTCACTGTTCGGGGCCTGCTCTACCGCCGCCAGACCATCATAAATTCCCTTCTTCGCCACAGCCAACCGCTTAATCACACCCAGCAGATTGTACTCCTTCCGGAGCAGGGCCAGGATCTCCCGGTCATCCGCCACCCTGGTATCGTACAGCGTGGCGATCACTCCCAGCACCTTCAGGCCTGGGTTAATCAGCTCCTGGATCTCCTGGATACTATCCTGAAGCTGGGTCAGGCCCCGGTAGGCCAGGTAATCCGTCTTGACCGGGATCACCACCCCGTCGGCACATGAAAGGGCGTTGATGGTCAGGATGGAGAGCTGTGGGGGGCAATCAATCAGGATAAAATCATACTGCTCCCGAACTGGCCGCAGCGCCCGATCCAGGATTTTCTCCCTGCTGGCTCTGGAGAGCAGCTCCATCTCCATGGGTGCCAAGTCGATGATCGACGTGACAATGTGCAACCGGTCACTGAGCCGCTGCACACACTCCATGAGCGGCACCCCCTCCTTCCGCAGCACATCCACAATTGTCTGCTCCACCTCCAGCGGCTCCAGGCCCACGCTGATCGTTAAGCTGGCCTGGCTGTCCAGGTCAATGAGCAGCACCCTTTTCCCGGCGGCCGCCATGGCCGCCCCCAGGTTATGCGTCGTGGTAGTCTTGGCCACGCCGCCCTTCTGGTTTGCGATTGCAATTACCTTCACTGTCCCCACTCCTTTTTCAGTTATATAAATTATTTTATTTATATAATTTATTTTAATTATATCATATATATAACTTATAGCAAGTAAAAAATGGCGAGGCAAAAAGCCTCGCCATTTTCATACCTTCACGAACAGTCCAACAGGACACACACCTTCATATCCCGGCGTGGATATGTACCAGCAGCCGGGGCCAGTCTGCTCCCAGGACACTTCAAGGGTAATATCGTGCCACCCGTCAGGGAACAGGGCCGTGAAACCCTGCCCGGCGTGTACGCCATACCCCTCCAGGAGCAGGCGAGGGTGCGGATCGGCGTCTGCTGAATCGGGGAGTTGAAGCTGTGCGATCCTTTCTTTATCCCAGCTCATAATCGTCCCTTCCTTCCTCAATCGTCATAGTGGCCAAGACAGGAGATAATATAAATGACCTCTCCCTGCTCATAGTAAACGATACGATTAGTTTCATCAATGCGACGGCTCCACCAGCCGCTCAGGTTGCCCCGCAACGGCTCCGGCTTACCGATTCCCTCATAGGGGCTTCTCTGAATATCTTTTATCAGCGCGTTAATCCGTTTCAGCGTCTTTTTGTCCTGTGTCTGCCAATACAGATAGTCACTCCACGCCCGATCCTCCCACAGTAACCTCATTACTCCACCTCAATCAAGTCATGCTCGGCAAAGTGGGCCTTGCCCGCCTTCACATCCTGCATGATGTTCTCCAGGTGCCGGAGGTTACTTTCAGAATAAAATGGATCAGCCGAAACCTCAAACGGGATACGGTACTCCCTGCCGACCTTCTTTGCAAACATCGTAAAAGCCGCACTCATGGAAAGGCCCATCTCGGCACAGGCGCGTTCCATTCTTTTTTTCACATCTTCGTCTAACTTAAAATTAACATTGACTGTATGTGCCATATCCAACACTCCTTTCCTACTCATAGTATATGCAAAAATAAAGAAAAATACAAGTATTTTTCTTTACGACCCTTGTAACACATTCTCCCACAGTATGTAGAAATTTTAGCAGTATAAAATCCTTGATTTGCAAGGCTTTCTTGACGCAGTAGATAGGGGGGGTGGTGTTTATCCTCAGAGAACCGGAAAAGCCCTCCTGGGCCGTCCAAAGGCCGAAAACCACCCCTATTCCTCACCCGGTTCCAAAGCCTCAACCAACAGATCGCTCAACTCCTGGGAAGGGCTGACGCGCACCGTGATATGCCCATCCTGGACACGCACAGCCGGAGGCGAATAGTCCCACCACTTACGGATTGTTTTCGGATCAAGGCCCGTGTCCCGGTGGCAGTCGGCCTTGCGGCCTTCTGGGTGCTGCTGACGCCATTCAAACACCCGTTCCTGGGCAGTTCCACTCCCTACGGGTCTCCCCTGTTTCGCCTCTCCCATATCCCTCAAAATCGCCAGTTGCCCTCGCGCTAATCTCAAATGCTGTTCCTGCTTGCGCCAGTTCCGCTTATTGACGGGCATAGTTAGGCCGGAGAGCTTTGCTATATCGTCCCTGGGAAATGTCACATAGTCCTCATTAAACATCTCCAGAGCGCACACCACATCATCCTTCGTAAAGCGGTTGATGTCCTCCACGCTCATATCATCATAGGGTTTCAACAGAGAAAAGGCATCCTCCCGCAGCTCTTCTTCATCTATCCCGCACTTCTTCGCATAGATGGCCAGCGTCATAATGCCGTAGAAACGATGGCCCACCCGGATCTCGTCCCCAATCCGATGCAGCCACCAGTCATACAGGTCACGTTTGACCGTCCATCGGCCCCGCCGCTCCTTCTTGACGATCCGCCGCTCGTACCAGTCCGGGTACTTCTCTTTCGCCTCAGCCAGCGAGAGCCGCCCCTTCCGCATGAGGCCCAGGAGCTGCTGCTGCTCCCCGTTGCTGTCCGGGATAAACTCCAGCAGCTTCTCCAGCGTCACCTTCCCGCCGAGCCGATAGGCCGTCACCGGGTACTCCCGGCCAAGTTTGGAGCCGGAGCCGACCACCCGGAAGCCCTGCAAAATGCCCTGCATTTGCGGCTCCTTGATGGTAGAGGTGTACCTGTTCCAAATCTGCCGGGTGAGGGAATACTTCAATTCCTTCAAGCATTTCTGGTTGTGCGGGTACATAGGGATCGGCTCCTCCAGCACATAATACAAGTGAAGCCCCGTTCCGCTGTTTACGACAAAGGTTGCCTGGGGAAGAATATCCTTGTTCATCTGGTGCAGTGTGTCCCGGAGCTGGGGCATCCCCACCCCATCCAGGTCAAAGACCAGGGCATAGAGATACCGGGCATTTTTGCCGCACCGCTGACGCCCGAAATAGGAGATAGGAGACATGATGGTAAAATCTGTGTCGTAGACCTCCGACAGCTCCGACAGTTCATCGGTGATGGTATAGCGTTTGGCCTTGCCCTCCTCCTTGATCTCCAGGGCAATCCCCGCAGCCTTCGGCGGCACCGTTACCGCGATCCCGTTGCCCTTCGCGTCCTCAAAATGTCCCTTTCTTTCAAAGCTACCCACTGGAAAGATCTCTCGGTAAAACTCAAAGGGCGTGACCGGCTCCAGGAACTTCTCCAAATGCTCGTTCTTTTCCCGGTACAATTCCTGTAACTGCTCCATAGCAGCCTGCTGATCCATAGCCATGCGCTCACCTCCAAAAGAAAAAGTAGCAAAAAGAAAATCCGCTGCGGCGGGGAACGCCTGCGGGCGGG
>NZ_JADKZI010000014.1 GCF_017811815.1 Flavonifractor sp. AGMB03687 | reverse complement strand
GACATATAACTTTCTTGCAATAGACACAATAATGCCAAAGTATAGCACTACCGCATATTTTGATTTTATTTGCAAGAAAAGTTAATCATCTTCCCACCTCTTTCTAAATTTCAAAATATTATACCATAAATCGCAGGCAAATACAAGTGGTTATAAAAATTTAACAAATCGCTTATAATACAATCATATAACTTTACGCATTCCTTACTGACCGTAAAATTCCGATTTATTGCTGACTTTATTATACTTTATTGCCTATCGAAAAGATAGCATATTTTATGAAACTTGTCGGCTGGGAACAGCTTGCAACGCAAGGTGTCCCCAGATGACAAGTCCACAAAAGGGTAGCTGGCGGTAGCCAGCGCAGGGGAAGCGTAGCGTCCCCTGTATGATTTGGAGCAGACCATGACTGCGAAAAATCACAGCCCTCCGGCAAGGAGCCTTCGGAGAACGCAATGCACCAACCTTTGGGTGGTGTATAATTGCGCCCTTAGTAAACTAAGGGGTTTCCGGCTTCTCACGTTCCAGCAGTTTCTTCAATAGTTCCTGCGTGTCCTGCCTGTGAAAAATGAGTGTCAACAACAGCATGACATCATCATCTGTCAGGCGTTCCGGCTCTTGCAGAAAACTTTCCAGCATACCGCCACGAGTACAGAGCCGGTGTGTCCGTTCTTTTCGGGTAAGCTGCTTTAGCTGGTGCTGCAATGCCTTTTCATCATTGATGGCTTTCCGCAGTTTCTTTTCACTCTTTTCCAACTCTCGGTTGAGCTTTTCCAGCTTTGAGGTATCAGGCAAGGGCAGCGTCCTCCTTTCCCGGTATCAGCACATAAATCCTGTTTGGTTCTCCAACGCCCTGACGCACTCGCATGATCAGTCCGGCGGTTTCCAGTTCATTCAGAGAACGCTTGACCGTCATGGGGCTGCGGGACAGGACTGCGGCAATGGCTGTGACAGGGAAGCAGATAAACAGGATTCCGTTCTCGTCCTCCTGTCCGTTGGATAGCATAGCGTCCAACATCCGGCAGTACATGACCTTTGCGGTGCTGCTGACTGGAAATCCTGTCAACGCTCTGGGAAAGGGCATACAGGGCGGCAACGGTGTGCCTATCGTCATAAATTCAAAATTCATTCGGTGTGTTCCTCCTTTTTCTTTGCTCTTTTGGATAAATAACGGGGGCAGTCAACCACAACCGCCCGGAAGCTCTGCTTGCACCCATGCTTGCATTTCCGGCATAATTCGTTGTAAGTGACACGCCCCCGGTCATTGAGGTAAAAAGAAAGCTCATGCTTCCTCTTTTTGCTCATTCTCGGCATATTGCGTTTCCTCCCGTTTTAGTGTATAGTTTCGGGGCGATTTTCGGCAAAATTACGGTCATAGAGCCGTCTAAAATCTCCAGAAGTATCAGCAATAGGGTAGACTATCCCCCTATCAGATTGTCGTGTTTCGGTATCATTTCGGTATCAGTTCGCCAGTTCTCCCCGGTGTCGTTCCTCCCCTGAATCTCACAGCGGCGTATTGCTCCCTTTGGTACGCTCGTTTCGGTCAGGGTTCCTCCATATCCCTGCCAAAAGTCATGGCGCTACATCGCCGGGGAAGCATATCCCACACAGGCTGGTCATTCGATTGGAATAATCCATCGATGAACTACCTGTATCATAGAACATTTTTGTGCCCTGTGCCGTATGTCCACAAAGTAGGAATTAAGGGTAAAAATCAGAAATTTCCACGATTGCGGAAAGTATGATATAATCCAGTTAAGCGGCAGTAATGAAACCGCCGGAAAGGAGCGTGCGCCCATGAAAGGAGCGACAAGCATACAGGAACGCCTTTGGGAACTCCGCAAGGACAAAGGCTTAAATCTGGAAGAATTATCAGAGCTGACGGGCATTTCCAAATCAGCTCTTGGCAGTTATGAAAAAGAGGATTATAAGGAAATCAATCATGGCAACCTTATCACGCTGGCAGACTTCTATGGGGTTTCCGTTGATTATCTGCTGTGCCGGACAGAGAACCGGGAGCAGATCAACACGCCACTAACAGAGCTGCATTTGAATGATGAGATGGTGGCACTTCTGAAAGGCGGTCGGATTAACAACCGTCTGCTCTGTGAGCTTGCCACTCATAAGGACTTTATCAAGTTTCTTGCGGACATTGAGATTTATGTAGATGGGATTGCCACCATGCAGATTCAAAACCTCAACGCCCTTGTCGATACTGTCCGGCATGAAATCATTGAACGGTATCGCCCCGGCGAAGACGACCCGCATTTGAAAGTGCTGCAAGCCGCCCATATCAGCGATGATGAATATTTCAGCCACATGGTTCTTGATGACCTCAATCTCATTATCCGGGATATTCGGGAAGCCCACAAAAAGGACAGCGAGAGTGCGCCCCAGACCACCGTTGCCGATGAATTGAAAGAAAATTTGGAAGCGGTTGAAAATTTCAAGGGCAGTCGGGATGAAAAGCTGGTTGTCCTTTACTGCAAGCAGCTCGGCATCAACTATAAAAATCTGTCAGACGAAGAATTTCGCTGGCTCATTCGGATTCTACAAAAATCAAAGAAAACAGGAACTCCTATCAGTCAAAGGAAAAAACGGTAAAGAAAAACCGCTGTTGCATGGTTGTGTTTGCTTCCATGTAGCAGCGGTTGGTGCTATACTTATTCAGTTAAAATTTCAAAGCGATAAAGTGGAATTTATCTTAGAAATTACAGCAATGTTATTTTGATAAACTTTCAAGAATTGAAATATCATGCTTATCTTTATCTCTTAATTCATAACCTGAATGGAAAACTCTTTGGCCTTTTAAGGATATACAAGGAATTGTTTTTCCTTCAAAAAAAGCACTACCAAAGTAATCTTTTTCAAACTCATACCAGCCACCCTCTAAATCAGCTTGTTTTGAAGTTCCGTCCTCACTTAAAACGAACGGGTGAATGTCTAAGTAACCAAGTTCATCACTATATAACTCTATTCTAACCGGTTTCCAGTCTGTATCAATTTTATAGCCCAGATTCAAAAGCACATTTAACAATTTTTCCGTATGTTGAGCATCAAAATTTATATCTATATCTCTATGAATTCTTGTTTGTTTACCAGCTAAAATATCTACACCCCATCCGCCATCCAACCAGTATGTAATTCCAGTATTTTCGAATAATTCTATTACTTTCATTAAATCTTCTTTTGTTGTTATTTCTTTTCTACCCATACAAAGTCTCCTTTACAACTTCTAATTTGTAATAATCATTCTACCATACCGTTATGAATAAATCATCTCATGTAAAACAATTTCTTCTGCCCGGTTGTGAATGTTATTGCAACGCTGCACCCATTCCATTTGACGGGTACGCTTCAATTCCTCGGTCACGCCCTCGGCAGCTTTCATCTGCTCCATGATGGTGTCTAACCGTTTCTGTGCCTGTTCGTTCAGGTCTGCAAGATATGTCCACAATTCCCCGGTCAGGGTCAATGTGTGTAATCTGGCTGGGCAGACTTCTCTTAAATATTCCCGGTGCATCCGTCCGTACTTTCCGATGGGGCGGTGTTCCTCCGGCAACTTCAAGTCCGGGATGTAGTAATCTCCAACAAGGATATAATCAATTCCGTTTTCTTTTATTCTTGGTTTCAATTCGCTCATGTTCCTTACCTCCTGTGGAAGCAGGCTCGTCTGGTACTAACTCAATCACATCGGTAATCTCACAATTCAGCGTTTCGCAGATACGGGCTAATGTATCCATGCTGATGTGCTTTCCCTCTTTGCTCATGTTGGCAATCATATTTGTTGTCATACCAGCGGCAAGCCTTAAATCCTCTTTTCTCATATCACGCTCTAACAGTGTGTGCCAGAGTGGTTTATAGCTGATGTGCATATTGTTTTCCTGCCTTTCTATCCATACCACCGGAGCGGCTGCCCCGGCAGGAACTTTTCTCTTATTATAGCACCAATCTTGTGAAATCACAATTTATTCTTGTAGCCTGCCGCTGATACCGTCTGGATTGGCTTTTCCTTTCTTTTTGTTCCCTTTAATTAGCCATGAACTGCTTAATGCCCTGGCTCTTTGCTGATGTGCGATAAAGAAGTAATAGAAGTGTAAAAAATTTTGCCGTTCCTATCCGGCACTTGGCCATTGTGTCGGATAGGTCGGGCGTTAGGCTTCGGGCAAGTCAATTTTGCCGACAAAGCTGTAATAAATCTCAATGTCCTGCCTGCGGGTGCCGTTCTCGTCATAGCTGCACTCATGCACGACGATTTTCTCAATCATTTCCCGCAAGAGGGTGGGTGTCAATTCCTCAAAGGCAAGGTGCTTGCGGACAATCCCCATGAATTTCTCGGCGTTAACGGTGGCCGCCTGCGACTTGTCCAGTTCCGCCTGCAATGCGGCGGTGCGGTCTTTCAGTTCCCGCTGCTCCTGCTCATAGTCTGCCGACAGTTCCATGAAACGCTCGTCGCTGATTTTGCCGTTCACATTGTCCTCATACAGCCGCTTGATAATGCGGCTCACTTCGGCAATCCGCTCCTGCGCCTGTTCAAGCTGCTTGGTGGCTGCGGCGGTCTTTCTCTTGCCGCCGATTTCGTTCTGCTGGATCAGCAGCTTTACAAAACGGCTCTCGTGCCTGGCAGCATACTCCGTCACTTGCCGGAGATTGGAGAGGACACCGGCGGTCAGCAGGTCGGTGCGGATAAAGTGCGCCGTACAGTCGCGGGTGCGCTTCTTGTAGCTGCCGCAGATGTAACAGTCCTGCTTGCGGTTCTTGTTCTGATACCGCTGCTGGTACATCACATGGCCGCAGTCGGCGCAGAACAGCATACCAGAGAACAGCCCCACTTCGTCATAGCGGTTCGGGCGTTTGCGCTGCTTGCGTAACTCCTGCACACGCTCCCATGTTTCCGTGTCAATAATCGGCTCATGGTGGTTCTCAAAAATGGCCTGCTTCTCAATGGGATTTTCTACGCTGTGCTTGGTCTTGTAAGAGGGCTTTTCCGTCTTGAAGTTTACCAGACAGCCGGTGTACTCCCGGTTTTCGAGGATATGAACGACGGTGTTCGTCGCCCATTTACACTCATAGCCGGGGTGGTAGCGGCGTGTGCTGCCTGTCCTGCGGTATTCCAGCGTCCCCGGCGTGGGGATTTGCTGTTCCGTCAGCATACGGGCAATCTTGGTCGGGCCGTTCCCCGCAAGGCAAAGCTGGTAAATCTGCTGGACAACCGGCGCGGTTTCCTCGTCAACGATATAGTTCTCGTCCTCGTCCATGAGGTAGCCATACACCGGCTTGCTGGTAACGGGCTTGCCGCTCATGCCTTTTGCTCTTTTAACTGCCTTGATTTTCTTGCTCGTATCTCTCACCAGCCATTCGTTGAACAGATTTCGCAGAGGGGTAAAATCATTGTCCATGCCGCCGTTTGCGCTGTCCACATTGTCGTTGACAGCGATAAAACGCACGCCCTTTTGAGGGAACAGCATTTCCGTGTAAAACCCTACCTGCAAGTAGTTTCGCCCTAACCGGCTCATGTCCTTGACAATGACCGTACCAACTTTCCCGGCTTCAATGTCCGCAAGCATGGCTTGAAATCCGGGCCGCTGGAAGTTCGCGCCGGAATAACCGTCGTCGGTGTACCAGCGCAGATTGGTAAAGCCGTTCTGTTTTGCGTAGGTTTCGAGTATCCTTTTTTGGTTCGATATGGAATTACTCTCGCCTTGCAGCTCGTCCTCATGGGACAATCTCGGATAAAGGGCGGTAATGAGGTTTTGGGTGGCTTGTCTTAACATAAAATCCTCCGTTTCCGACAGCCAGCCCCACTATTCCGTGGTTTCATTGTACCACGGAACAGCGGGGGCTGTACAGCGGCAAAAGCGTTAAATTTGCTTCTTTACAGTCGGTCAAATTGCCGGTTTTTGCGTAGCAGCGGCTTCCGCTTCCAGTACCCGCGCCATTTTGTCGGCGGCGGTGGTCGTGGTATCTTTCTTGAAATAGCCGGACACGACAAGGACGGAATTGCCCATGCGGATTTCCGTCACGCAGTCGGGGCGGCGGGCGGTGCGGGTGTCGTGCTGCTTGTTATCTGCCATAGGCAATACTCCTTTCAGTCGGTAATCAGTTTCTTCATGCTCTCCATTTTCCGCTTGGCGGTTTCCTGCCGGAAGTTGTCGCCGGTAAAGCGTACCGGGACGCACATGGAAAGCAGCCGGTCATAAATCCGGGAATGGGCGGTGTCCTCCGGGTTTCGCAGGTCGTCCAGCGTGAGGTTGGTCGTGACGATCAGCGGCTTGCCGCTGCGGTAACGGCTGTCAATCACATTGAAAACCTGTTCCAGCCCGTAGTCGGTGCCGCGTTCCATGCCAAAGTCGTCAAGGATCAGCAGCGGATAGCGGCAAAGGCGGGAAATGTACTCGTTGCGCCCCTCAAAGCTGGCGGCAAGGTCATTGAGGATCAGGGCAAAGTTCGTCATGTGGACGGGGATTTCTTTCTCCATGAGGGCGTTTGCGATACAGCCCGCAAGGTAGCTTTTCCCGGTTCCTACGCCGCCCCAGAACAGGCAGCCGATATTGTCTGTCCGCATATCCTCCCAATGCTCCACATACCGGCGGGCAAGCCCGGCCTGCGGGTTCCTGCCGTTGTCATTCTCGAAAGTCCAGTCCCGCATGGCGGGGTCGGTAAAGCCCCGGCGTTTCAGTTCTTCCACGGTGTCAAGGTGCCTGCGCCGCTTTTCGGCGGCTTCCCGTTCCTCGCGGGCGGTTTTCTGGCAGTCGCACTCTGCCGGGTGGCGGTCGCGCCCGAAGATAGCGGCCTTATCCGGCGCAAAATAGGCTTCTTTCGGCTTGCGGCACTTGCCGCAGTACAGCAAACCGTCCTCGCCGGTGTAGTCCTCCGGCTCCGGGGTGGTGGCCGTCATATTCTCCAAAACAGCGTTGATTTCGTTCTTCATAAACTCTCGCCCTCCTTGCATGAGTAGTCTGGTATGCCCTTTTTCGGGGCTTTCTTAGTTGCGTCCTCCTGCGCCCATTTGTAGATGGTGGCGGCATGGCTCTTGTATCGCTTGCCGCTGGACGCGATATGGCAGGATAGCCGGTCAATGTAATAGTCCCATTTGCCGGGCAGGTCTGCTTTCAGCCCGTCCAGTTCCGATTGCGAAAGAAAAACATTTTCATACCGGCCATAGGCGGCGCGGGCGGGTTGTCCCGTATCTAACTCTCGCTCTCTCTCTTTTTCTATCTCTTTCTCTATCTCTATCTCTGGTGGACAAATGTCCGCTTGATATGGTGGACATTTGTCCGCCCCGGCCTTTGGCAAGGCTTTCTGCTCCTGCAAAGCCAGCCTTGCCCGCCGTTTTCGCTCCCCCTCGGTAGAGGATTGGCCGATCAGTAGTTCAATGTTGCTCATATACAGTGCGCCGTTCTGTAACGGCTCCACAAGCCCCAGCTTCATAAAAATCTGCAAGGCCCGTTCTACGGTGCCGACTTGCTGACGGGTAATGGTGGCAATCATCTGCGCGGTGTAGGGGATATTTTCATCAAGCTGCAACTTCCCGCCGTTTTTCAGCGATTTCAGGTACAGTTTCAAGAGGATGTTGGAATAGAGGATACCGTCCTGCATACTTTCCAGCAGCACAATGGCGTCCTCGTCAAAGTAATTCTCTTTCAGCTTGAGGTAGTAGTATTTTCGGTTGTCTGACATGGTTCCTCCTTTGGGTGGATTTGGGGTGTTTGTACGCATTTAGAACGCCGTTTCCGGGGGAAAAGGATAAATGTATCGCGTACCCTTTGACACCCACGAAAAAAGCCTTGATTTATGCGGGTTTGAAAGGCTCTAAAGCGTGACATCTCTGCCTTTGTTTCCGCTTTCTCTCGGCGGCGCGGATTTTCTTCATGCGCCCGGCGCAGTCGGGGCAGTATTTCCCCCGGTTGGATTTGGGGACAAAGGCCGCTCCGCAGACGGCACACCGTTTCCGGCTCCCCCGGTATAAGAGGGCTGCGGACAGCTCCCCGTCAAGGGGCAGGACAGCCACACGGAACCAGCGGCACATGAGGGAAAGGGAAATGCTCTGGACGCACACGCAAGGCTCCCCGTCGTCTAACAGCAGGCAGTTCCCCTCGTCGTAGTTACAGCACTCATGTACCAGCCGCCGCGCCCGCCGGTGCTGGCGGTAGTCCATGCGGGGCAGGTTATCGCTCATGGCTCTGCTCCTTTCTGCGGTGCGGCTCGTCCCGGCGCAAAATCTGGTTGATATTCCGCTTGACGGTCTGCAACTCCTTGAACCGCTGCTTCTGTTCGTGATAGGTGTTATACAGGCCGTCTTTCTCGGAGATAAGCTGCTCGATCTCGGCCTGCAACGCTTTCCGGGCGGGCAGCTTGGTAATGCCATGCGCCTTGAAATACCGGGCGGCTGCGTCGGCTATGATAAAATCGCTCTCATGGGCCTGCCGGTATGCGGCGCGGGCTTTCTCGGATTTCTGCGCTTTCAACCCGTCGCGGGCGGGCTTGGTCTGGGCGTAGGCCAACACCTGCCGCTGCAACTCCTTTTTCCCTTGCAGCTTGGTTTCCAGTGCTTTCAGTTCGCCGCTGGTCTGGCGCATTTCCGCATAGGCGGTATCAACGGCGGCTTCTAACTGCTCCGGGGAAGTAAAGCCGTACTGCTGGTAGACGGACAGCGTTTTGGCGGCCTGCTTCAGATTGTGTATCTTCGCCCAGCGTTCATAGCCCCGGCCTTTGCCCTCGGCCATTTTCTGCTCAATGTCCACAAGCCGCTGCACTCCGTCCTGTTTGGGGGCGGTTTGAGGGGCTTTTGCGGGCTGTATGCCGCGTTTCTCCTGCCAGGGGTATTCAGGTATGGCTGCGGCCTTTTCTATGGCTCTGGCGGCATTCTGCTCCAAAACGGCAAGGACGGCGGTGCGGTCAAAATCGTCGCCCAGCTTCCGGGCGGTGATGGGCTTTGTCCTGTCCGGCGTGAGATAGGACAGCCGCCCCCGGCTCTCCTTGACGGTCACACCCTCCCGCAGCAGCAGAGAGGAAAACTCGTCAAAGCTGGCGGCGGTGGCAAGGGCTTTCCGTATGGTCTGCCGCAGCTTTTCCTTGTTCGTTTCAAACTTGGTCTGCCGGGGCGTGATACCATCGGCAATCATGGGGGCGTTCTGCTTGTCCAGCGCGGCTTGTCCCTTTTTCTGCGCCCAATACTCCCGGTCGGTGATGCGGTTCTTGCTGCCGTTCAAGAGGTCGATTTGGTAAAGCCCCTCCCGGTGGCACATCTCCATGACTTCGGATTTGAAGTAGCGCAGGGCAGCGTCGGTACATCGGTGCTTGCAGCCGGCTTTCGTGTCGGCTGGCCTGTCCATGTAGGGCAGGAACGGCACTTCCTCAATCCGCAGGCTGTTTATGACGATATGCACATGAATGTTGCCGCTGTGGTTATGCCCGTCCGGGTGGGTGCAGACAAGGGCTTGGTGGCCGGGGAAATGTTCTTTACAGAATTGCTCCCCCAACGCCTGCGCCCGGTCTACGGTCAGGCCGTTGTCCGGCCCGTCCCGCGGGTCAAAGCTGATGATGTAGTGGTGGCTTTTCACATCTTCCCGCCGCTGGTTTTTCTCATAGCGGAGATTGGCCCGCATACACGCAACGGCAAAATCCTCCCCGCCGCAGTTCAGCGTAGACAGCCGGTAGTCCTCGCGGGGGATAAGCCTGCCGGTTTCATCAAGGACGGGCTTCATGGTAAATTCGTCATGCTCAAAGAGCAGGTATTGTTCGGCGGCTCCGTAGTCGGCGTTTTTAGAGTTGATATGTTTGAGTGTTGCCAACCGCGTCACCTACTTTCTTTAAGACTTCATACTTGAGGGCGGCAAGGTCGGCTATGGCGGCGCGTACCTCGCCGGACAACGCATGATAGGGCGCGCCGTACTCGTTCAGATACCGGGCAATCTGGTTGAGGTTGCCGCCGATCCTGCCGTACTCGGCTGCGAGCTTCCCGACAGCGGAGAGCAGTTCGTCATTGACCGACGACACATGGAGTACGGGGCGTATGGTGGTACGCCGGATCGCCTGCCGGAGAAATTCCGACTGGCTGATACCATAGGGCGCAAGCCGCGCTGTGAAGTCGGCGTATTCATCTTCGGTCAGCCGGGTTTTCACAACGCGGCTGCGGTGGGGTGTGTTGTATTTTTTTCGCATGGTCGTGACCTCCTTTCTTGCCGCATGAGCGCGGCGGGGATAAGCGGCGCAAGCCGCATAGCAGGGTTTGGGGAAGGCACTCCCCAACAAGTTTCCCGCGAGGGGCAAAACCGCAGAATTGCGGATTTTGGCACCGTGGTAGAAACTTGCTCTAAGTAAGCCGCAGACTGGCCCTGTCCGGGCTTTTCCGTACATAGAGCGAACAGGGCGGGGCTTTCAGCCCGCTGTTCGCTGCCTTTTTTCTTTCGCCAATATTACTCCGCAGAGGGGCTTTGCTACCCGCTGGCTGCGCTATTTTTCTTTTCCGCTAAAGATACATTTGAAAAGCCGTCAGCTACCCGCTGGACAGAGATTTTTCAAAATTTCTTTTGCCTTAGTAATCCGGGAACGGGGATTTTGGCAACCGGCGGGACAGAAAAATTTTGCTTTCACTTCCTACAACGGAGAGATTTTGAAAATGCCAAATATCCGGGCGGGAAAATTTCTCCCCTCATTTACTACTACAACCGGCAGGGGGCAAAATGGCCGGGAGCCAGAACGGGCAACAAAAAAAGCAGCAAATCTTTTTCAGACTTACTGCTTTCGCTGGTCGCCGGTGGCGGCTGGTATTCAGTTTTGAAAGTTTAGGGCTGGCTGGTATGACGATAACGCGTTTAGCAAATAAAAACTTCTCATCTCAAATCAAAAAGAATACTTTCATAGTCCTTTACAAAATACTTTATATTTGTGCGTCCTTTCTGAATAATTGTGTGGCCTTCCGCTTCCAACTTTTCCTTTTGTGCCTCTACACCGCCGGGATATTTTGCGTTCAATTCCCCGTTTGCCTTTAAGGTTCGCCAATACGGGGTTTCATCTTCAGAACGCTGGTAACTCGCCCATGCTGCAATAGATACAAAAATCCCGGCTGTAATAGGCTCTGTGAAATCCGCTCCATTCAGTTTAGCAAAATATTCACGGATTTTTCCGACAGTGATTACTTTGCCATAAGGAATTAGTTTCATCACTTTATCATATTCGATTGGTGGGGCAAAATACATTCTGCTTCCGCCATATTTCTCAATGCTTTTCTGGTCGGTAATAATCTGAAATTTAGGCATATCCTTGCTATCATGTAGCATGGCATTAAAATCTTTTTTATCTTCATTCGCCATCTCTCAACACCTCCTGCCTTAATTATAGTGGAGCAGATTATTCCATGCAATGAGACGGTTTGAAAATCAGCTTGATTTTTTTCTTGTCTGACATTGGATATAACTCAACGGTCAAAGCGAAATTTGAACAGCGCGGCAATGAGCCGCTGCTTCACATAGTCCTCCACCTCGGAGTTGACCTGTCCGTTTATTTTGGAGAAGTAGCGGATATATCCGGCGTAGTGGGAAAGAACCGTGTCGATTGCGTCCGGGTCGCCCTCATGGGCTTTAACGATTGTTTCATAGGGGAGAAGTTTACTCATGGTCGTTTCCCTCCATGAGCTGGCTGGAGAGGACAGAATGAATGTCATTTGAGTACGTCCGTTCTCGGAAACATATCCACTTCGCTTTTGGCACTATCGGTATACGGGAACATATCCAATCTCTCTCTGGAATGTATACCATACTTTTAAAAGGCAGAATAGCATTTTAACTTATGCTACCCTACCTATAACTAAACATTTACAGTTGCATGTGGCCTATTGTTTTTAGCCGTTAAATATTTTATAACTATTAAATAGCGATACAAATTGTTCGAAACTAATATTGTTTATATCATATATTCTCGCATGTTTTAAAGCTTTATTAAATTGATTTTTTGTAAACAGTTTTTCATACTCTTTGTTAACCCATTTCATTACAAAAGTTTCATATTTTTTTCTCTCTTTAAATGCCATTTTTGCTGGCTTTCTTTTTAATACAATTAATGCGCTATCCACTTTAGGTTTTGGATGGAAATAATACCTAGGAATTTTTGCTAATATAGAAATATCTACCTCTGCCATTAACAGCAATGCTAGTGATCTGTTTGTATCTAATAACCTTTTAGCAAAACCATATTCCACTATTAAATAACTTATTGTGGCTGAACTTTCAAAAACAATTTTTCGAATTATATTTGTGCTTATGTTGTAAGGTATGCTGCCAAATATTTTATATGGATTGTGGCTAGGAAATGTAAATTTCAGTATATCATCATTTACTATTTGATAGTTAGGATAATTTAAGAGCTTATTACGAGTTACCTCACATAATTTAGAATCAATTTCTATCGCCGTAACAAAATTACATCTCTTTACCAATTCAGCAGTAAAATGACCTTTCCCTGCACCTATTTCAAAGATGTTATCTTTTTCATCTAAACTTATGCAATTCATTATTTTTTCTATGTGATATTTTGAAGTAATAAAATTTTGACTATCTTTTATATTTACTTTGTTCATTATAACCTCTCCTTAAAGGTAAGCGCCTAATATAAGGGTATCTGTTCGCTTGGTCATATATTTGCCATAATAGTAGTAATCACATATGCCAGCATTTTACTCTATGATCCGGCGCTAGGATCTAGCAGTAAGCAAGCATTTTACTACAATTATGGAGGTTACATTTATGCAGACAGAAAGACGAACTGCCGATGAGCAATACCGGCTCATCATGGAATGTCGCAGCAGCGGACTAAGCGATTTTCAGTGGTGCAACGAGCACGGGATCAAACCCGGTACATTCTACAACTGGGTCAAGCGGCTTCGCAAAAAATCCTGCTATGATATTCCGCCGGCAACAGGCCGGGGAGGCTATAAGCCTTCGGAACAACAGGATGTTGTCAAACTTGAAATCGTTGACCAGCCTGTTCTGCACGAAGAGACACCACAGCTTTTAAGCGTGCTTCCGGATCATACGGATACAAACTGTATGGAAGCAACTGCTGAGATCAAACTCGGCTCCGCCCTGATCAGGATTTCAAATGATATAGATCCGGCACTTTTAGCACAGATCATCCGGTCTGTGGGAGGTGCATCATGCTAGGCGACATTACAGCTGCAACAGATATTTATATCATTTGTGGCTACACCGATATGAGAAAATCAATCGATGGTCTGTGCGCCATCATCAGAGACCAGCTTCACTTTGAACCGGAGCATACCACCGCGCTCTACCTTTTCTGCGGCAGACGCAATGACAGGATAAAGGCACTCCTTCATGAGAATGACGGTTTTGTGCTTTTATATAAACGCCTCGATCATAACACCGGAAAATACCGGTGGCCACGTAACCGTGACGAGGTGAAAACCATTACATGGAGGCAGTTTGACTGGCTCATGTCCGGTCTTGAGATCGAGCAGCCAAAGGCAATAAAAAGTGCCTGAAACGCTTGATTTTTCTAGGCTTTTGCACCTGTTTATGGTACAATAGAAGTATCAAAAAACGGAGCAGAAGACCATGCCTTCAGGAGTAAAAGATATCCAGCTCTTAGAGCTTAAGGATACAATCTCACAACTGAATAAAACAATCAGCACTCAGAACGAACTCATAAGTTCATTGCAGAAGATGCTGGAAGAACGCAATGCGAAGGACAGTGAAAAAGACCTTCTGATCGCGAATCTCCAGTCTCAGCTTGCGTATCTTAAGAACAAGGTCTTTGGCTCAACCAGTGAAATACGCCATGACCAGCTGGACGGACAGCTGAATCTGTTCGGTACACCCGTCGGTGATGAAAAGCCTGCGGAAGTGATCGAACCGGAAGTGATCAGCGTCAAGGGGTATACCAAAGAGCGGAAACCCAAGGCAACCTATGATGACAAGTATAACTCTGTGCGCTCCATTTGTAAACATTTTTTTACGGATATAGTAGGACTGTCTATCAAATTTTTCTGTGTTTCTTTACGACACATGAGCATTTGCCGCGGGGTTGTCGGACCCGTAACCTTCCAGCAGGTTGATGACGCCCCACACCGCCAGACCAGCGCCCAGAGCCATGACCAGAATCTTGAGAATGTCGATAGCAGAGTTGAAAAATTCCATATACGTTCCTCCATTTTGTTTGTTGGTTTTGGGTACAAAAAAAGCCGCCCACATTGGCGGCGCTTCGGGCCATCATGGCCCGAAGTTACACAAACTCGTCGCTGTCCAGATCGTCAAAATTCAACAGGTCAGCTTCTTCGTCTGTGTCGGAGCCGTCCACCTCGTACACCGTGTATTCGTCCTCCGGCTTTAGTCTCAATGGCCGGTGGCGGAACAGGCTTTCCAAGTGGAAGGCGTTTTTCTTTTTGTCAAACTCGGCTGTGTACTTGTAGTTGGGGTGCTTTTTCAAATCGTATTTGGGAGAAAAGAAGGGCGGAAGCCCTCGAAGCTGCAAGATGCACTTGTCTCCCGGCATGGTGGTGATCTCGCTGGTCGTCATCAGCTCCCGGCCAAGCCGCTGCATATTCTGGCTGTAACTCTCGGACTGACCCCGGCTGCGGCCTTCGGTCTGCATGGAGATAGTGGCCTTGCCCAGCCAGTTTTCCGAAATATCCTTTAGGGTGGAAGCCTCCCGGCCTCCGAGGAACACGATACTGTCCATGTTTCCCATGATGGTTTCGGAATGGTCCTTGTACAGCGCCTTGCATTGGCTCATGGCCTGATAAAAGAGCGTCAGGCTGATCTCCCGGGAACGGATAACGGCAACGATTTTTTCCAGCCCCGGCACCTGTCCCGTGTTGGCCGCCTCGTCCCACAGCACCCGTACATGATGGGGCAGGCGTCCGCCATAGGTGTTGTCGGCCCGTTCACACAGAAGGTTGAACATCTGCGAGAAAGCGAGTGCCACAAGAAAGTTATAGGTGGTGTCCGTATCGCTGATAAGGAAAAACAGCGCCGATTTTTCATCCCCCAGCCGGTCAAGCTCCAGCTCGTCATAGGACATGATCTCCCGAAGCTGGGGAATGTCAAAGGGGGCAAGTCTGGCTCCGCAGCTAATCAGTATGCTCTTAGCTGTCTTGCCACTTGCCAGCTTGTACTTCTTATACTGCCTCACAGCGAAGTGCTGGGGACTCCGGCGCTCCAGCCCGTCAAACATATAGTCCACCGCGTTTTTGAAGGTTTCATCATCCTCCCGGACTTCCATGCTGTTTATCATTTCCACCAGCGTATTCATGTTGCGTTCTTCCTCCGGCCCCTCAAATACGATGTAGGCCACAAGGGCGCAGTACAAAAGGGTTTCGGCTTTAGTCCAGAACTCGTCGCCCTCCTTGCCGTCGCCTTTGGTGTTGGCAATCAGGGCGGTAACGAATTTCAGCACGTCGCTTTCCGTTTTGATGTAGGCCAGCGGATTGTAGTGCATGGATTTGGAGAAATCGATACTATTGAACACCCGCACCTTATATTTCTCCCGTTGCAGGAACCGTCCGCATTGGTCGAGGGTGCCGCCCTTCGGGTCCACCACCACATACGAGGAATGGGCTTGAAGGAGCTGCGGGGTCAGCCAGAACCTTGTTTTGCCCGAACCGGACGAGCCGATAACGCAGGCGTTCAGGTTGCGGGCGTTGGCGGGTATCTTCGGGCGTGTGTTCATGGTAAGGAACTCCGTCCCGGTCAGAATGACATTGTTCTGAAATTTGGGGTCTACAAACGGCTTTATAAGATCAGTCTCCTCTCTCTGACTGCTGCTGATCCGGTATAAACTCCACGATGTCATCCAGTTTGCAGTCCAGAGTTGTACATAGTTTTTCCAGTGTCGTAACCCGTACATCTTCATTCCGACCAAGTTTGGCCATGGCATTGGTGCTGAGTCCAGCAATGCGTGTCAATTCCGTTTTGCTCAAGTCTTTGTCGATAAGCATCTTCCAAAGTTTCTTATAGCTGATTGCCATTTTATAACTCCTGTCTCAGTAGAAAAATGATTAAGCTTCTTATACCAAATCATACTATAGCAGATAAAATAATTCAAGCAGATCTTGAGAAACTCAAAATCTGCTTGAATTGTTTTGGGCTGAGATATAACTACACAAATCAAGGGTTCTTCTGCGAACAGGAAGGCAGCCATCTCTTGGCCATGCGAAAGAAACCATAATTCTATTGGTTCATGTCCCATGCTCTCCCTTCAGTTCGCGCTTATACTTGTAATAGGTATTCCGGGCCAGACCGGTCAAGCGCATAATCTCGGCATCACTGAGATTACCGCCGAATTCCTTGGAGAGTTTTCTGACCACTTCTTTCGATTCAATGCTTTTCCTCGTGACGACGACACTGTTCTTCTGACGACCAATCTGCTTCCCATTCAGGCGTGCGGTTTCAATTCCTTCTCTGGTGCGCTGGTGCAGATCCTGGACTTCCTTTTCGGACTGCTCAAAGGCCAGTCGAATCTGCTCCTTGGCCAGTTCCAACAGGTAACGATTGACACCTTCCAAGATGTAGTCCACATTGCTGCCGGTCAGTTGAACGTTGTTTTCCAATGCCTTCTTATAGGTCTCAGTATTGATGTGGGGTTCTTTCAGGTAAACAAGGTTTACCCCTTTTTGATATAGCTCTTCATAGGCGGCAAACCTTTCTTTGGCATCTCCACTCATACGGGAAACACTGTCAAAGACGATCTCATCCCCAGGCTGGATCCTGCGCATCAGTTTCAGCCATTCCGGCCGATCCAGCCGCGTCCTGGTAAAGACCTCTTGCACAATAACGGCGTCAGGATAAGCCGCCTTGATATTTCGGATCTGCCTCTCGATGCTTTGCTTGGGTTTCGATGTCCGACAGTAGCCATACCGCATCTTTATCTACCTCCGTACAGCGTATTGTTGTTAAGACTCGATGGTCTCAATATAGACCATCGTTTTAACTAGTACTATGATTTACGCCAAGATCGATCTTTCAGCAACAAAGATTGAGACACTTCAAAGGCAGGTTTATTTTGATACTGTGAGGGAGCGATTCAACCAGCAGTTCAATGACAAACGCGTGTGGATGCAGTACGATTGGAGCAACGGTGAAGCACTTTTGGTGTTAATAGTAGTCTGATGTCGTTCAAGGAGGTATGCACTATGAACATGAAAGATGCATTCCGTTTTCAAAACAAACTCAAAAACCTGATGTGTGAGGCCACCAGCATCCTGCAGGACCGGCGCAACATTGT
>NZ_JADKZI010000013.1 GCF_017811815.1 Flavonifractor sp. AGMB03687 | reverse complement strand
CTCTTTAAATTCCGGCGTATATCGTTTATTTGGAACTCCTTTTGGCATAGCAAAACACCCCACTTGTTAGATAGTATATCATACTGTCTAACAAATGGGGTGCAGTTCACAGCCCGGATGCCAGCACAATAACCAGATTGACCAGGCCGCCGACAGCCATGAACGAAACGGAAAACAAAAACAGCAGCGTCATCTTTGCCAGGACCAGCGCAGGTTTGCTCACAGGAACGGTCATGAGATTCTTTAATGTGTCGTTATCCTGTTCTTCAAAGAGCAGATTCGATGCCAGCACCACCAAGGCAGGCATCAAGAGCAGATAGGCGCTCAGCTGAAACAGAGTAGACATCAGGCGGTCCACCGCTTCTGTACCACTTGAAAATTCTTGCATCTCCGGCAGAAACAGCGCACACCCCAAGGGAATCAAAGCCGAAATGGCCGCAGCCGCAAAGAACAGGGGTTTTCGTTTCAGCTTGGCAAACTCACAGCGCAAAAGTTTAAGCAATGCCCTCACCCCCTGTAACCTGCTTGAAGTAATCTTCCAGGGTGTCCTCATAAAGATGGGCATCAGACACAGACAGTCCTGCGTCCACAAACAGCCGGATCGCCGCGCCGGTATCCAGCCGAAGGTCGCGGACCGTCAGCTCATTGGCGCTGTCCACTTGGACATTGCGAAAGCCCAGTTTGCTCTGAAGCAGGTTGGCGGCCAAGGCTGCGTTGGAAACCGTAAAGCGAAAATATTTCCCATTCTTTGCTTCCAGCTCCTCCAGGCTTTCTTCTTCCAGCAATACGCCGTGGTCAATGATTCCGATGTCATCGGCCAGCAGGGAGATCTCTGACAGGATATGGCTGGAGATCAAGATGGTTTTCCCTGTGGCGTCGCACAGTTCCCGGATGAAGCCGCGAACCTCTGCGATGCCGATAGGGTCAAGGCCATTGATCGGCTCGTCCAGAATCAGCAGTTCCGGGTTGTGCATGACGGCCAGTGCGATAGCAAGGCGTTGTTTCATGCCCAGCGAATACTGGGAAAACAGCTTTTTGTCCCGGTACGGCAGGTTGACAACTTCTAACGCTCCCTTGATGTATTGGGGGCTTTTGAGTCCTCGCAGATCGGCAAAAATCTGAAGATTCTCCGTCCCTGTCAGGTTCGGGTAAAATCCCGGTGCTTCGATCAGGGAGCCGATGCGGGGCAGAATGCCTTTTTCGTTCCCGCGAAGCGGCTTGCCAAAAATCTTCACGTCGCCGGAAGATGGAGCGGTAAGGCCCAGCAGCATCCGCATGGTGGTGGTTTTCCCGGCTCCGTTACGGCCCAGCAGGCCATAGATACGCCCTTTCTTCACATGAATGGACAGATTGGACACACTGTTCTGTTCTCCGTATGTTTTGGTAAGACCACGGGTTTCAATAACATAATCGCTCATGTGCGAATACCTCCTTTTCATGATGGTCTAAGCATACCATCCCAACCTTGAGATAACGCTGAGCCAACCTTGAATTATCTCTGAGATTTTTGACACAGAATAGGCAGCCAACATCCTTTGCGGTATAATGGAAACGAAGATAGGTGGTGAAATTTGCGTATGACAAATCACAAGATACTGTTGGTCGATGATGACCATGATGTATTGGAGATGCTGGTCTCTATTTTCCGACGGGCGGGATATACGAATCTACTAACTGCCGTATCCGGCGGCGAGGCGCTGCGGACATGGCAGGAAGAACATCCAAGTTTGATCGTGCTGGATGTGATGATGCCGGGCATGGACGGATTTTCAGTTTTGAAAGAGATACGCCGCACAAGCCGGGTCCCCGTTCTGATGCTTACCGCCCGTGGGGAAGCGGAGGACCGCATCGAGGGGCTAGAGATTGGAGCAGACGACTATCTCGCCAAGCCCTTCTTACCCAAAGAATTGCTGCTTAGGGTCGGCGCAATCTTAAACCGCGCTTACCCAAATCAAAATGAAATGGTGGAACTCGACGGAGCTATCGTGGATATGGCCAACGCAGAAGTTTGGAAAAATGGCGAAAAGCAGACATTGACTGCCAAAGAGATGCAGCTTTTTGAAAAGCTGTATCAAAACGCAGGGCGGATTGTCACTACGGGTGTCCTGTGCGAAGCGATATGCGGGGAATTTTGGCAAGGGTATGAAAGCACCCTTTCCACCCATATCCGGCACCTGCGGGAAAAAATCGAAGAAAACCCGTCGAAGCCAGTTTCCCTTGTTACTGTCAAGGGCCTTGGTTACCGCCTTAATCTCAAGGGGGTGTCGCCATGAATGCAGTGCATCGCTTTTTCCGCCGCTATATCCTTTCTACGGTCGGGATCGTACTTTTATTTTTGGCCGTCAATATCGCCTTGTTCCTTGCCATTATCCTTGCAGGAAGCATGAGCGGGGCGGACACCGCTTTTTCCGTCCGCGATTTCTCGGACCATGTTGTGCTGCGGGATGGAAAATGGGTTGCAGACGATACTGCCCTTTCCATGCTGCAAAAACAATCTGCCTGGGCGATGCTGCTGAATGAAGATGGCGATGTCGTCTGGCAGCAGGATCTGCCGGAAAAACTGCCGCGTTCTTATACCAGTACGGAGGTGGCTTCTTTCAGCCGGTGGTATCTGGAGGACTATCCTGTTAAAATATGGACACGTGCGGACGGCAACCTTATGGTTGTAGGCTATCAGCCCGGAACGCTGGTAAAATATTATTTTTCTCTGGAATGGCCCTACATGGGGGTTTTACTCGGCGGAATCGCAGCGGTTTTTATCATCAATTTGTTGCTCATTGTTTTCTTGATTTTGCGGAATACGCGAAAAGTCGAAAAAGCTATGACGCCCATTCTACAAGGTATTCAAAATTTGAGTCACGGAAAAGCTCCGCACCTGGAGGAGCAAGGGGAACTGGCCGAAATCAACGCTGGGCTTAACCGGGCCGCAGATTATATGAGAAAAAAGGACAACACAAGAGCGGAGTGGATTCGCGGCGTATCCCACGACATTCGCACGCCTCTCTCGATGGTGCTGGGGTATGCCAGCGAGCTGGAAGATGATCGCAGCCTTCCGCTGGAAGCAAGAAAGCAGGCAAGTATCATCCGTCGGGAAAGCGAAAAGATGAAACGGCTGATTGACGATTTGAACCTGACCACCAAGCTGGAATATGCGCTCCAGCCTGTTCATTTCAAGGATGTTGATTGGGTAGAGACCAGCCGTCAAGCTGTCAGCGAAGTGCTGAATAGTGGTCTGGACAGCCGGTATGAGATTGTATTTGCCGAGATGCAGCCAGGGCGCTCGATCCACCTTTTGGGGGATGATAGCCTGCTGCGGCGTATGCTGGATAATTTGATCCGCAATAGCATCACCCACAATCCGCAGGGATGCAGGATCTCCGTTTCTGTCGGAGAAGAAAACGGGCGCTACCTTTGCGTAATTTCAGATGACGGAGTAGGAATTGCGCTGGAACGCCTGAAAGCATTAAATCGTGGGGACGGCATTGCCAGCACCCAGGGCAGCGATGAAAAGGCTGAGCATGGTCTGGGTTTGAAGCTGGTAGTGCAGATTGTAAAAGCCCATCGTGGAACCGTTTCTTTTTCCGGCAACACCCCGCATGGGTTAGAAGTCAGAATTTCGTTGCCACCCCAGCCGCTTATTTCATAAATTCCAGTATTAAACCCATAGGAAAACGCCGGGCGCAGGGCCAACAGGCCGCCGCGTCCGGCGTTTTCTCGTTATATTATTGATCCAACTTTTTCTTTCCTTGGCTCATAGACTTAATAATCACAATGGTGAGTTTCCAAAGCAACCATCCAATGACAAAAATTATGGCACCAATCAAAATAGAAATGGGGAGAAAAGCTATCTCATTAGCAGAAAAAGTGCCAATGCTAATACCAATTTCGGCAATTTCATATCCCATTAAGTGAGCTACGAGCTTGATAATACCCGCAATCGGACAAAGCACGCCGCTTACCATAAAGGCGATACCGCAAATACTTGTAATTGGCAAAACAAACATACCACCAATTCCTGCAAGGCTGTAAAAAGCAATCACGGCACTCAACCGACGCCAGTTAAAACCGCTGTTTTTTGCAATGGCTTCTCCTAAATAGGCTTTTGCAAGTTCCTTAGGATTTCCCAAGCGATCAATGATTTGTTCTGTGGAAATACCATTGTTCTGCAATTCGAGCATTTCACTTTTGATTTCTTTCACAATGTCCACACGTTCTGAAACAATCATTGGTTTCAGATATTTTTCGATTTTTTCGAGATATTCATTAAGTGATTTTTCCAGTTCCATTGTCTTATGCTCCTTTGATTTCCTTAATAGCGTTTAGCAGATTATCCCATTCATCAGACATTGCGGAAATATATTCAATTCCTTTGTCGGTAATGGAATAATACTTTCGCGGCGGCAAGCCCTCGGCACTCTCCTGCCACGATGATGATACATAATCATCTTTCATTAACCGTCTAAGTAGCGGATAAATTGTATTCTCTTTTGCAGCCAGAATAGGATACTTTTCTAATGTACTGATAATTTCATATCCATAGGATGGTTGCTGCTTTATCATCAACAGAATACAAAATTCCAGTGTCCCGCGCTTAATTTGGGATTTCCAATCATCAATATTCATGTACTGTACCTCCTGTATATACATCGTACTACACAGTATATCAGAAGTCAATAGTACATCAAAAGATTTTTTATTTGACTATCTATGCACAATATAGTGTAGCGGCGTCACAAACAAAATGCAGAATACGAGAACTGAAAAGCCCATCTTGTCTACGCATTTAGGGGGCAAAAAGCCCACGGAAATCAAGGCTTTTCGGGGGTGGTCGGTGGTGTGGCAGAATGATTTATCAAATACCTGCCGGAACGGGCTTTGAAATGCGTAGGAAAATCTTTCCGCCGCTGGTTTTCTTGCCGGTTCTGTGGTATGCTGGAATAAGACAAAAACGACAGGAGTTGACACGATGGCCGAACAGGAAATGTTACTGGACACTGATACCATCAGGGCCGCCGTCGCCGGTGAGAAGTGGGCCAAAGATAAAGTGATCGAACACTACACCCCCATGATCGACGAACTGGCCGTTGACGAAGAGATGAAGCAGCACCTTATTTTGAAGCTGCTGGAAGAACTGCCACACTTTCCAATGGAGCAGGCATAAGAAAAAGAGCGCCGGACGCAGAGGCATATAGCCCCGCGCCCGGCGCTTTGCATTGTAAGAAAAGAGTAGCATAGAACGGTCAATCGTGATCGCCTGCGCTATTCCTGCTGTTTCAGCTTCATATCCCTGCGGATCGTGTCTTTGGTTGCTTTGAGCAGATCGGTGAGTATGCGTATTTCGTAGTCGTCACAATCCTCCAAAAGCATTTGAACCTCATGGGAGAAAACTTTCTTGGAGTGGATCACGCTGTCGCACAGAAATTCGTCCACCGAAACAGAAAGGACATTTGCCAGCGAAACCGCCATCGGCAAACTCAACTTGGAATGGCCGTTTTCAATGTTGCTCATGTGGGTAATGGACAGCCCGGCCTTTTCCGCCAATGCTTCCTGTGTCAGATCGGCCCGTATTCTTGCGATCTTCACTCGCTTTCCAATCGCCTTGTAATCTAAATCCATCTATATTCCCTCACAGTACGTCGCCAAATATCATTCCTCCCTTATTGTAAAGTACCCGTGGTATATATATAATAAACTATATAAATTCTAAATTTATATTCTTTAAGTTTTGCAAATTTTCTGTGGTGGGTTGGCTTATTAAATAAACTTTTTTAAGGTGGGGAATAAATATGATAGTTTGTACCTTTGCGGGACACAGAGAAGTCTTCGGCCTCGGGCAATCGCAGGTTGTGGAGATATTGGAAAGGTTGCTGGAAGCGGAACAGGAAATGACCTGCTATGTGGGCGGCAAGGGAGAGTTTGACGCCCTCTGCGCCAGTGCGGTTCGTACTCTAAAGCACCAGCACCCGGACAAGGCAATCTCGCTGGTTCTGGTGCTGCCCTACATGGAGCAGCGGCTAAACACGGATAAGGAATACTACGAAAGCCACTTTGACGAAATACTGATCCCCATTGAACTTGCAGGCATCCACTACAAACAGGCGATTACCGCCTGCAACCGCTGGATGGTGGACCGGGCGGATTGCCTGATTGCTATGGTGTGGCGGGATCACGGTGGGGCCTATCAAACGCTGAAATATGCAGAACGCCATCGTAAACGGGTTTTTCGGGTGAAACATGAAAAATAAGCACCGGACGCAGAGGAAAACCCTGCGTCCGGTGCTTTACTATAATTGGTTTCTTACTTTTAACAGTTGTGTATTTGATTCATGGATTATAGGTATTTCAAATTGTTTTACTTTGTTGAGAAAGGCGTCATCCAGGCGTAAAGGATATGTATAAAGCAAAAAAAGGAGGCAACTACCTATGTTGATTGGTGTCGATCATGGCAACAAGCAAATCAAAACCGTCCACTGCAGCCCCTTTGTTTCCGGCCTGCAGCAGAGCATTACAAAACCCTTTGGCCAGAGCCTGCAATATCGGGGCAATTACTACACGCTCTCCAGTGAGCGCATCCCGTTCCGCAAGGACAAGACGGAAGATGACCGCTTCTTTGTACTTACGCTGATCGCTATTGCAGAGGAACTGGAGGCGCGCCAAATCGGCAAGCAGGAGCTCTACAATATCCAGCTTCCGGTAGGACTGCCGCCGGCACATTTTGGCGCCCAGGCAAAAAAGTTTTCCGATTATTTCAAGAGAGATGGGATCGTGGAGTTCGTGTACCGGGATAAGCCCTATGCCATCCGTATTACCGATGTAGTTTGCTACCCGCAGGCGTACGCGGCGGCCGCTACCATGCTTCACACGCTCATGGATGACCCGAAAGCGGTGGTGTTGGATATTGGAGGCTTTACGGCGGATTATCTTCTCCTGAAAAACGGAAAAGCTGATCTCACCTCCTGCGATTCGCTGGAAAACGGCGTGATTCTGCTCTACAATAAGATCAGGTCCAGAGGAAACTCGGAACTGGATCTGCTGCTGGATGAAAGCGATGTGGATGCAATTCTTGCTGGCAGGAAGACCTCGTATCCGGCTGAAGCTGTGCGCCTGGTGGAGCGGCTGGCACAGGAATTTGTAAACGACCTCTTCAGCACGCTCCGGGAGCGGATGCTGGATCTTCGTTACAGTAAGGTGGTCTTTGTGGGCGGCGGCGCGATCCTGCTACGCCGACAGATCGAATCCTCCGGTAAGGTGGGGACGCCGCTGTTCGTCACGAACATCAATGCCAATGCGGCCGGCTTTGAATACCTCTATCGACTGGAAACGGCGGGTAGGTGATGGGAATGGCGGCCAAAAAGGAACGGGGGCGATTTTCTCTGCGGTTCAATATTGGCGACCCCGTACAGCGAGCTGCCGTTGAACTGTTGGAACTTCAGCCGCCTCATAGCAAATCCCAGTATATTGCCAATGCAATCACATACTATAATGCGAACTTTGCAGATGACCCGCAGCCTTTGAAAGCAATGGCTCCGGTCATTGACAGAGCCGCCATCGAAGCCATTGTGCGTGAGATCATGCGGCAAGAGACAGGACAAACCGAAAAGCCTGCCCCGGCCTCGGGCACCTGCCGAGTGGAAGAAGAGAAAGCGGCTTCGACACCAAATGTGCAGGCGCAGGAGCCAGAGTATATGCCGGAAGTGGGAGAAGCACCGGAGATTGATGATGTGACCCGAAACCTGATAGCCAGCACAATGGCTGAATTCCGCAGATAATAAAGAAAGAGGTATAGGAGAGACAGATAAAGCCTCGTCCTATACCTCTTTCTGTTCTTGAATGGCAGCAATATAACTGTCAATAATATCTTCCAGATGGCGGTACTGGCTGGGTGTCAATGAAGAAATCTTTTGATGAAGCAGGCGTGCATCGTCTTCTATGACCTGACCGCGCAGCAAATAATCTGTGCTGATGTCCAATGCTTCACAGACATTCAATATAGTTTCAGGCCGCATGGCTTTTGTTCCCAGTTCAGCAGTTGAAATAGTTTGCGGGGTTACATGTGCCATTTTAGCCAGAGTTTCTTGTGTTAATCTCAGCTGTTTGCGCCGATCCAGCATTCGCTGGCCCATTTCTTTTAATAATTCACCCATTGGCAGCCCTCCATGCTATAGCTATATTTTATCCGCCATAACATGAAAAATTAAGCGGCTATGGTTGAACTTATTCAGCCATAGCAAGTATAATGGGTAATAAGGGAAAATCAGGAGGAAAAAAATCATGGGCAAGCTTTCTTGTGCGATAACGGGACATCGTCCAACTCGTTTTAAGTTCAAATACTGTGAAGATAATAATGGTTGTGTGCAGTTGAAAAAACGCTTGAAAAAACAAATTATACGCCTTTATGAAATGGGAGTACACCATTTTTGGGTAGGAGGCGCACTGGGAGTAGATATGTGGGCTGCTGAAATCCTCATTCTTTTGAAAACGCAGCCGGAGTATTCAGATATTTCTTTTACATTGGCTTTGCCTTTTGACGGTTATGATGAGAAATGGGACAGCCATAGTAAAAATAGAATGCAACTGATTCGCCACCATGCCGGAATTATTGTAGTGAGTGATAAGTATGGAACAGCAGGCTATTCAGAAAGAAATCATTACATGGTAGACCATGCGGATTGTTTGCTTGCCATTTATGACAATGATCGCTCCATTCGTAGCGGTACTGGTATGACAGTCCACTATGCCGAAAAAAAGAAACTCCCTGTTATTTTAATTCATCCAGAACATGCAAAGATAGGGTATATCAATGAACAATATCTGAACAATATGATTGAGTGCAAAGAAAAAGAATAATTTGTGAATCTGAGCGTAATTGAATGCTTTTATTATGCTCGAAATCTGCTATACTGAACAGTGTATGCAGAACGAGGTGATTACATGAAGCGGATTTTAGTTGTGGAAGACGACCTCGCGCTCAGCGCGGGGCTTTGTTTTGAATTGGATTCTGGTGGATATATTTCCGTATCTGCCTATACATATCAGAAAGCATTTCAGTTGGTAAAGGAAGACAGATTTGATCTTGTCCTATTGGATGTGAATCTGCCGGACGGAAATGGTTTTGACTTGTGCAAAGCCATCAAGGCACTACGGCCGGAAATACCGGTGATTTTTCTTACGGCCAATGATTTGGAGCAGAATGTATTGGATGGTTTTGATCTGGGCGCCGAGGATTATGTGACCAAACCTTTTAGCATGAAAATCCTGCTTCGTCGTGTGGAAGCAGTGCTTCGTCGGTCGGGACAAAGCAAAGCGGAAGAATCCGCCCAGCGTTGGAGCGATGGTTACCTTACGCTGGACTTTGGTGCACTTACTGCCCAACGAGGCGGGGAGACCCTTACCATTACACCCAATGAATATAAGCTGCTGCGGGTACTCACCGATAATGCTGGTAATATTCTCACCAGGCAAGTCCTTCTGGAACGCCTGTGGGACAGCGGTGGCAATTTTATTGATGATCATACCCTTACCGTAACCATGAACCGCCTGCGTGCCAAGATAGAGGACGATACTCACTCCTATATCCAGACAGTACGAGGCATGGGGTACATCTGGAAAGGAGTGCAGCGATGAAGGCGCGTCGTGCCGGCATTCTTTATGGTGTGCTGGGGGTACTTTCCACCGGGCTTTTTGCAACACTTATTTGGATGCTGTGGGAGTTTGTGCCCAGAGCATCCGTCCGGTATGGCCTGTTGGGGGTGTGCTGCGGTATCTTCCTGGTGGCCGGGCTTTGGATTATTCTCCAGCGCAGGCAGATTGGATATTTTGCGGACGATGTGTGTGAGACCATCGACGCAGCGATTGCTGGCCGGCAGCCCGAAAATTTTCACCCCTATGAGGACTCACTGACATCTAAAGTACAGGGCAAACTGATGCAGTATTACGATATCATGCACGAAGGAAGATTACAAAGTCAGCGCGATAAAGAAACGCTGCAAAGCCTGGTCAGCGACATCTCCCACCAGGTCAAAACGCCTGTCGCAAACCTAAAACTATATACCGGAATCCTGCAAAAGCCAGAACTGCCAGAAGAAAAGAGAGTACTGTTTGTTGCCACTATGGATGAACAGATCAACAAACTGGATTTCCTGATGCAGTCACTGATCAAGATGTCCCGATTGGAGACAGGCACCTTTGTGCTTACCCCAACAGAAGCCCGCTTGGGTGATACCATAGCCCAGGCTATGAGCACGGTTTGGGCCAAGGCGGAAAAGAAACAAATCGAACTGACTGTGGACTGCGCGCCGGAGATTATGGTGCAGCATGATCCCAAATGGACCGCGGAAGCTATCGGCAACATTCTGGATAACGCCGTCAAATACACTCCGGCTGGCGGACGGGTTGCCATTACTGTGCGCCCTTGGCAGTTCTACACCCGCATCGACATTGCCGATACCGGCATCGGCATCCCGGAGGAACACTACAATGATGTGTTTCAGCGATTTTACCGTGCCCAGGAGGTTGCTGCCGAGGAAGGCGTGGGCCTTGGCCTGTATCTGGCCAACGGCATCATCACCCGACAGAAAGGGTACATTAGTGTGAAATCAAAAGTCGGAGAAGGAACGACTTTCTCGGTGTATTTGCTTAGCTAAGGAGCAGCGATATAAAAAAGGAGCGATAATAGATGAACGGTTTTCTTTTATTGCTGCCTTTCTTCGCCGTTCGGTTCGGTCTGCTGGCGGTGCTGGATCAGGGGGCTGTGCGCCGAGCGGCTCATTTCGCTCCCATGAGCGGCGGAGAACGGGTGGCCTATGGCATCTATCAGCTTGCCACGGCGTTTGTGGTGCTCTATCCCCTTTGCCTAACAGTACACCCCGGGGTGACCTGGCATTTTGTGATAGGGGTGCTGTGCGGTGCGGTTGGGCTGGCCTTGTGCATTGCATCCATGAGCTGCTTTGCCCGACCGGATTCAGATGGATTGTGTACCGGCGGGGTCTACCGCTTGTCCCGAAATCCTATGTATCTGGCATATTTTCTCTATTTTACCGCCTGTGCCCTGATGACCGCTTCGGCGGTATTGATGTTCGCGGTGCTGGTGTTTCAAGTTTCTGCACACTGGATCATTCTGGCCGAAGAACGCTGGTGCCTGCAAACTTTTGGCGAACACTACCGCGACTATATGAAGAAGGTGCGGCGATACATATAGAAAAAATATTATAGGAAAGAGCGAATGCAATGAAATACATAGTAGATGATAGGAACCTGACGCCCGGAATTTTTATCCCCTTTGTTAATCAGATATGGAAGGGCGAGTACGACCAGGGAAAAACAGAGGCGGCCTTGTCGCACACTCTCAATATCACCGCCTACGATGGCTTACGACTTGTAGGCTGTCTGCGCATCCTTACTGACGGCTACTTTTTTGGCACCATCACCGAGCTTCTGGTGTTGCCCTCATACCAAAAGCAAGGGATTGGAAGCCAGCTTTTGCAGCTGGCCAAAGAGCATACGCCGACTCTGCTGTACTTCGGAGCACAGCCGGGTGTGGAGGCATTTTATGAAAAAAACGGTTGCCAAAGGAGCCTGCAATCGTACATTATCGAAAAGAAGAATACCTAAAATAAAGAGGAATCATCCCATGGACATCGTAACAGTACAAAATTTGCACAAAACCTTCGGCAAAGGCGAAAATGCGGTACACGCCTTAGCTGGTATCGATCTTTCCATCGAAAAGGGAAAATTCACCGCCATCATCGGCGCCTCCGGCTCCGGCAAAACCACTTTGCTCAACATGATGGGTGGACTGGACACCCCTGATGAGGGCGAAGTGGTAGTGGACGGCGTGAAACTGTCTGGCCTCAAGGAAAAGGAACTGGCGGTATTTCGCCGCAGTAAGGTGGGATTCGTTTACCAGAGTTTCAATCTGGTGCCGACCCTTACCGTGAAGGAAAATATCTTGTTTCCCTTGAGCCTGGCCGGGTCCACGCCCGATCCCACCTTCTTTGCGGAAATCATGGAACTACTGCATCTGCAAGACCGACTGAATGCTTTTCCCCATGAACTTTCCGGTGGCGGGCAGCAGCGAGTAGCCATTGCCCGAGCACTGATTGCGAAACCCGCTATCGTTCTGGCCGACGAGCCAACCGGCAATTTGGATTCTAAAAGCGGCCAGAATGTACTGGGCTTGCTGAAACTGTCGGTGGAAACCTACCATCAAACGCTGGTAATGATTACCCACAATCTGGAGATCGCCCAGATGGCGGACCGGGTTATCCGCATTGAAGACGGCCGTATCCGTGCATAAGGAGGGCCGACCATGCTTGCAAACAATAACCTGAAGGTCTGCCGCACCCTGGTGATGCGGGACTTCAAATTTCACCCAGTTAAAAACACAATCCTGATTCTGGCTGCCATGCTGGTGACAGCTCTTTACACATTTGTCTTTCTGTTGGGCAGTTCAGTTGAGGAAGGCTTCCTGCTGAATTACCAATATACATACGGTTCTACCAGCCATATTCTTTATACCGGTCTTACTGACCGTCAGGCTGATACCATAGCTGGAAACGCCAATGTGAAAAGCACAGTACGGCTTAGTACGGTAGGGCAAGTCACAGATCCGATGATTGGTCAGCGCGTGGTCAAGCTGGCAGTTACTGACCGAGACTATGCCGAATCAGTATTGTCTGTTCCTACCACGGGCCAGTTGCCCACACAGCCGGGAGAGATTGCTCTGGACGAGTTCACCATGGATTCTTTAGGTGTACTTCGAGAGATCGGCGCTCCGGTGACGATTCAATGGACTGATCCAGACGGGGATACTCACACCTCGCAATTTTCTCTATGCGGTTGGTGGCTTAGCTCCACCAACTTTACCGAAGCCTGTGCCTGGATCACAGAGGAAACGGCACAAACGCTGTTTCCTGGCTACGATGACGACGCTGCAGCCAATGTCACCCTAGGTGTTAACCTGCACCAGCCCAAAGAACTGGATGTTCAGGCAGAGGAGATCCTGGCCGAGCAGGGTGTGGCCGGAGTCAACTTCACCACCAATCTTGCCTATAACGACGCCAAGCGGGAACAGGCCAGCGGACAGGCTCAGCCATTTTATCAGCCTGCACTCCTGGTCCTGCTCTGTGGATATTTGATGGTTTACAGCATCATCCATGTGGCAGCCCGGCGGGATCTGATGTACTATGCCGGGCTAAAATCCCTGGGTCTGACGCCCCGCCAACTTCGGCGCATTTTGCTGGAACAGGGCTGTATTGTTTCCGCTGCGGGCTTTCTTCCAGGTTGGCTGCTGGGGTTTGGCATTCACTTCTGCATCACCAGTCGGGTGATTACCGGCATGGAGGAGAATCCGGCGCTCTATTTTCTCACATGGCAGCCTTTTGTGGTGGCGGCACTTTGCACACTGGCTACTACGCTGTTGGCATACCTTTTACCAACCATCCGTCTGTCTCGTATGACGCCTGCACAGACCATTCTCTCAGCTACTGGCAGGCTGCCAAAGCATGGACGTAGCTCCGATGGCCGCACGACTTTATCCCGGCTTGCGCTGCGTAGTCTTGGCCGCAGCCGGTGGCGCACGATACTGTCAGCAATTTCTCTGCTGCTTGCAGTAGTCTTGTTGAGCGGTTCATGGATCATATATTCCAGCATCAAACAGGACCTTTACCTTTCAGTCATGTCTCCTTGGGATTACAGTCTGTCTGACGGCTCTGCTTATCTGTCGGTGCAGAGGTACAACGAAGCCAACCAGGGCATTACTGAGCAGACTGTGGACGAAATAAGAACACGCCCGGAGGTCACAGAGGTAAGTTCGTTGAAAAGCCATGAAATCGCTCTGATAGCCTCCGACGAACTGCGGCAGCGCATTGTGGACTACTACAATCAGCCTCTTGACGAAACAATGACCCTGCGAGAATCTCAATCCGGTTTTCCGGACTGGTGCGCCGGTGTGGATCGGCTGGAACAGACTGGCGAGTACACCGGTCTTGTGATCGGGCTGGATGGTGCATATCTCAACTATGTACTGACGAACTCCCCTTTTACCAGCGGTGAATTTGACGCTGAAGCATTTGCTTCCGGGGAGTATGTACTGGCTGCAGGCGCTTACCATGACGGCATCTCCACTCCGGCAGCAGGCGAAACAGTTGAGCTGGCTGGACGCACTTTCAAAATACTGGGTTCTGTGATGCACGATGACTCATATCTTAGTGGCTCCAACAGCACAGAAGCAGCCTTCAACATTGCCTATCTAATGCCGTCGGAGACTTTTGAGGAGCTGTTCCCTGGTCAGAGCTATCGGCAGTTGGCAGTGGACATTGACCCATCTATGCAGGATTCTTTCGAGGAATATCTGGATCAGTTTGAACAGGGAATCAATCGAGGCGTAGGGATCATCCGCCGCAGTGAGTATGCGGCTAACTTTGAGTCTGCGCGACTGAATGAGGTTCTGCCTACTCTGGTGGTGGCGCTGGTGCTGCTGGGGATCGCGCTGATCAACTTCGTGAATATGCTGGTTGTCAAAACAGTGAGCCGC
This sequence comes from Flavonifractor sp. AGMB03687, assembly GCF_017811815.1. Lineage (GTDB taxonomy): Bacteria > Bacillota > Clostridia > Oscillospirales > Oscillospiraceae > Flavonifractor. Next base: position 4,648 of record NZ_JADKZI010000013.1, on the reverse strand, counting down.
CGTAACGAGTTTGCTGTATATGAAAGCCTGGGGATGACACAGAGCCAGCTGCGGCGCTTGATGATGTTGGAGGGCGTTTTCCACGCTGTTCTGATGGCTGTGGTGTTAGTGCCCGTCACAGTACTGTTTGCCTGGTTTGTTATGCCCAGTGTTGTAGAGGCAATGGGCTCCTGGTGTGCGGTTTATACCTTCTCACTTCTGCCTCTGTGGCTGGTGCTGCCAGTAATTCTACTGCTGGCAATCCTTGTGCCACTTGCGTGCCTGCGTTTTATTACCAGAGGGAGCATTACCCAGCGGATGCGTCGGGTGGAATGAAAGGAGCGTGTAAACCATGGGATTGCCTTTTCGACTTTTTACTGCCGCATATACCTTTCTCATGATGTCGATTGCACTATTCATCCTGACCTGCGGTATATTAGGGAAGAAAATTAAAGGCCGCCCTTTGGCGGTGTTCTGCATTTCGGCACAGGTACTGCAATGGCTTATTGGCATAGTTGGCCCTCTCCTTATATTACTTGCAAGTGCGAGTGACGATATGGCACTGTCTCCCGCAATTGATATCCTTACCTATACTCCTGTGGCGCTCATTTTGGGTTGGCAGCTGGCACGAGAGTTTCGACTGCCGTTTCTGCATACCCTTACGGCAGCGGTATTGGGCACGTTTATCGCAAACACGGCCAGTAGTGTAATGGCTCAGGTGGTGGAACGATATAGTCCATTGTTTGACCGGATGTATATTCTCGCTTTTGTTCTCCTGTATATTCCATACACCCTCACGGTCGGCGTATCCTGGTTTGCATCCTATATCCTTCGTCGGTCAGAGTTCTACCGGTACTTTTCAGCGCTATTTCGCAGCCGCACCCGTGCAGCGTTGATTCTGGTGGTCTCTTTTGCACTAATGTGTTTGATGCCTTTGCTGCACACATTTTTCCCTGATATTGACCCTAATGTGGCATATGGCATTCTTTTTTATTCGTTTATTATTGTTGGACTTTTCTGTATTCAATTTGTCGCCATGTACACAGCGGGTCAGGATAAGATCAAAGCGCAGGAAGAAACAATTCTTCAGCAACAGGCGCACATGGCTTTGTTGGAAGAGCTGCAACAGGAAATTCGAGCATTTCGCCATGACGTCACGAACCTGTTCTCCGGTCTGACCTTACAGGCACAGGAAGGCGATCTTGCCGGCATCCAAGAATTTATGAAGCGAACCAGTGGATACTTTGATGAAAAGCTTGGAAACGAGATTGCCCAGATGGACGGCCTTAGCAATATTGAGCTGTACCCTCTGCGCAGCCTACTCACCACAAAGCTGGCAAAAATGCGTCAGCAGCACATCAAGGGCGTGCTGGAGGTTCTACGCCCAGTGAGCCGTGATCAGGCTATGGACGCCGATGATCTTTTGCGAGCAGTAGGTATCTTGTTGGACAATGCCATCGAGGCTGCTGCAAAACAAGACGGCCTTGTGCATATAGTGCTGCTGCAGGAGGAAAAGCAGTTATATCTTGCCGTAGCCAATAACTACGATATCGCACCAGATATGGCTGCACTTGCCCGCAAGGGTTATACCACGAAAGGAAGCGGCCATGGCACAGGTCTTTCCAGCTATCGGCGCATCGTAGCCCGTTGTCGGGGGTGCGCTATGAGAACCTACCTGAAAGACGGGATGTTCGTACAAGAACTGCACATCCCCACCATTTGATGTAAAGGAGGGAACGCCTATGATTCCCGTTTATATCTGTGACGATGAAGCACCTATCCGCCAAAGGTTGGAACAGATCGTGGCTGGACAGATTATGATTCTGGACAGCGATATGGGTCCTGTACGAACTGTGGAGGAGCCGGACGAATTGCTGCGGCTGCAAAAGGAGGATTCTGTTCCTGCTGTCTACTTTTTGGACATAGACTTCCCGGGTAAAATCAGCGGGCTGGAACTGGCTCAAAAACTGAGACAGTATGATCCGCGAGGATTTATTGTATTCATTACCGCCCACAATGACTTGGCTTTTGAGACCTTCCGCCTGCGGTTGGAGGCTTTAGACTACATTGTAAAGGGAGACGCGGCTTCCATGACCACAAGGGTTCAAAGCTGCCTGGAAAGTATTAGGGAACGGATGCTCTCCCAGCGCCCTGGCCAGGGCAGCTACTGTACGGTCAAGATTCTTGATACGGTGCGCCATATCCCTACTGACAGTATCCTCTACCTGGAGGCGGTGGGCTATCGCCATACGCTGCGGCTGCATCTGGATAACGAGTTGCTGGAATTCAACAGCAGCCTAGACCACTTTGCTGCTCAGTTGGGAGATGGCTTCTGGCGCTGCCACCGGGGCTTCCTAGTGAATCGAAATCGCATCCGTTCGGTGCATCTAAAAGAACAGATAGTAGAGCTGGACAACGGCGAAACCTGCTTGCTTTCCCGCAAGGCAAAAAGCGAGTATCAAGCGCAGACATAGACCACGGAATATATCTAAAGTAAATTACAACAAGGGGCAGAAGAAAAATTCTTCTGCCCCTATTTTTGTATAATCAATTATTGTTTTACCATTGGCGAAGCCTTTTGAACCATTGGCGAAAGATTTGGTGGGAAGTAAATTTTCTCTGCTATACTCAAGTCAACAAAAACAACAAGGAGGGCTTTGAAAATGCCTGCTGAAAAATTTGTTCATGATTTTGTGAAAGAAGCTGGATACAATCCCATTCCTGACCGCGCTATCATCGTCACCTACGCGCCTGCCGACCTGAGCGAAAAAATGGCCCGTTTTTTCTCCAATGAGTTCTTCGCACTGCAAATGTGCGAAAATTCTCTGGTGCTGCTGCCGTTCGGACGGATGTCCATGGTCCTGAAAAAGGATGTGGTGTTGGAGATCCCCTACGACCGCATCCGCAAGGTGGACGTGCGGGAGGATATGCTCAATTACCGCATCGAGCTGGATACCGATGATGGCCTTATCGCCCTTTCTGCCCAGCAAAAGAGCTTCAACGCTCTGCGCCATTCCGGGACGCTATCTGTTGGTATGAGCGGCTTCGGTTCAGGCGTGACCAGTGAAGGAATTACCAAGAAAGACAACTGGCACCGTGCCAATCTGGATGCAACGCTGGAAGCTCTGAAGGCCCTAAACCGCTGAGTAGGGAGAGTTTCAGATGGATGTCCGTAATCAGATCGCTCGGTTTGTAGCTGATGGCTGGCATTATCAGAATTATACATTTTCCTGCCGCCAAGCATATCTCTGGGGGATGCTGATTGCCCTACCTTTTGTAGCTCTTGTGGGTGGGGCATATCGGATATTCCTGCTGAATCGGGCGGTGTTATTGAATCATACCGGTCTCATTCTACTGGCTGTCATTGTGGTAAGTTTGCCTCTCCATGAGCTGTTTCACGGTCTTGGCTGGAAAATGGCTGGGCGATTGGAAAATTATGAAATCAAGTACCTGTTTCGGCATGGAATGCCCATGTGTTCCTGCCTGACGGTGCTTTCCACTAAGGCTTACCTTACAGGCCTATTGCTGCCGTTTCTGGTGCTGGGCGGAGGCAGCATCGTGTTCCTGGTTACATATCCAGGCACCATTTCCGTGCTGGCGGCAGTTGTCAATCTACTGTTGCCTGGAGCTGATCTGCTGATTGCCTGGACAATCTTGCGCAGCGGAGCAGCCAGGATTGTTAATCAGCCGGAAAAGTTTGGTTTCATTGGGTTATATTTTCCCCAGGGTAAAAGCGCGGTATGCTTCGATGGTCAAAAAACGCCCCACTGAAGTTTGCTCACAGGGCATGACGAACATCCACAAAGTGCTGTTAGATACACAAACCAAAACCAACTACCCATTTGAGTCTGCCTCTATGACCGGTGGATGCGACCTTGCGTTCTTTCTGCGTGCAGATGTGAAGTCATCGGTAACTCCCATGGCATATTGCGAATAGGCATACGAAGATCAAAGGCTGCTGCTGCATAGTTCAGTGGCGGCCTTTTTCTTGCCCAAATGGACTCAATCTTGAATTGGAATACATAGTTCACACAAGCAATTGTCCACCATTTGTTTTTGATATCTCTCTAAGACTGGCCTTTGTAGATTTGGTCTATAGTCGTGAGTCAACAGGTACGCAAAACACTCGTTCCACGCCTTCTGTATAGCTTCTACCGTGTGCTCAATTTGAAAAACTGCATAACGGCCACCGTTCAACTGCTTGCATGCAATTTCGGCGGAGAATTTCTTTGCGACACTCTCGGAACAAAGAAAGCAAATGTCGTATCTACAGTCCACTGGTTTAATCTGCATGGGATTATCCAAGGCTGCAGCTACAATAACACAATCAGCAGTAAACAAATCATGTGTTCGCAACCATTGTTTGAATGTTTCCATAAGTACACGGTTTTCCGGACCATACGGGCCAACGCGGCGCATATAAAGAGCAGGCGACGTGCTCCAGTTTTGAATTTCAAGCTTTGTGAACCATTCCATACCATATCCCTCCAAAAACGGCTTGTCGTTTGGAAGATGATAAACCCAATTAAAATTGTTTTCAATAGGCAATTAAAATTTTCCGAAAATTGCAAGTGCAAGTTGGACACCTGCACAGTAGAAATTAGTTAATCAGAGCGTCGGGCATGATGGGAGCCTTTGGCTTCCATCGTGGACGATGCTGCCGCAGCCG
>NZ_JADKZI010000012.1 GCF_017811815.1 Flavonifractor sp. AGMB03687 | reverse complement strand
TTTAAATTCAACAGTGAGCTTATCATCAAATACCGTAACTTTTTCAATAAGCCGCCTTACTAATTGCTCATCATATTCCTCCAACTCGCAGGATTGTTCATTTAAGAAATCAGTCATTTCAGCGATTCGTTGCCTTTTTCCTTCACGCTCTGCATTCTCTGCAAGTGCATTTTGCTTCAATTCTCGAAGGCGGTAAATTTCATCAGCCACATCTTCATAGTCATTCTTGGACTTTGCTTGTATAAGAAGCTGTTGTTGTAATTCTTCCAATTTGCCATCAATATCATCGGTGGCATTATCATTTTCTTCATTAAATACAGTAGCTATGTTTTTCTGCAAGGTTGAGAGGAAGGGTTCTTTGTTAGCCAAAAGCTCGTTAATAGCCTTGACCACTGCTGTCTGCAATGTTTCCTCGTTTATGGTAGGAGCAGTGCATTCAGACCCTTTTTCCTCCAATCGGCTAACACATCTCCAAACAATAGACTTGTAGCCTCTGTTATTCCAATGTACCCGTCGGTAAATATCGCCGCAGTGTCCGCAGTAAACAATACTCGATAAAGCATACTTGCTGCTATAGACTCGCTTTTTACCGCCTTTGCGGCCACGAAGATTTGCTCTTCGAACCATCTCTTCTTGAACTTGCATAAAAAGCTCCCTTGGAATAATCGGCTCATGGCTGTTTTCTACATAATACTGGGGAACGATGCCGTTATTCTTGACCCGCTTTTTAGAAAGGAAATCAACCGTATATGTCTTTTGTAGAAGGGCATCACCGATGTACTTTTCATTCTGCAATATCTTTTTTAGTGTTTCTGGTCTCCATTTGGCTTTGCCTGCCGCTGTAAGAATACCGTCTGCTTCTAGTCCTCTTGATATTTGTAAAAGACTAGCTCCTTCAAGGTACTCTCTATAAATCCGTTTAACAACCTCTGCACCCTCGGGGTCGATGACTAGTTGCTTGTTTTCATCCTTGGTGTATCCAAGGAAACGCTTATGGTTGACCTGGACTTCACCTTGTTGATATCGATACTGAATGCCCAGCTTAACGTTCTGACTTAAGGATTGGCTTTCCTGTTGGGCAAGGGAAGCCATAATAGTCAGCATAATTTCACCCTTGGAATCCATGGTGTTGATATTTTCTTTTTCAAAGAATACAGCGATGTTTTTATCTTTTAACTGACGGATGTATTTAAGGCAGTCTAACGTGTTTCTGGCAAATCGGCTGATGGATTTTGTAATGATCATGTCTATTTTTCCTGACATACATTCCTCAATCATGCGGTTGAACTCTTCACGCTTTTTGGTATTTGTACCTGTGATACCATCATCCGCAAAAATCCCTGCCAATTCCCATTCCTTGTTTTTCTTAATATAGTTTGTATAATGTTCAATCTGAATTTCATAACTTGAAGCCTGCTCCTCACTATCCGTTGAAACACGACAGTAAGCAGCCACTCGTATTTTGGGTTTGCTCTCACTAGTTTTATTATTTCCGACTCGTTTAATTGCCGGAATCACTGTGACATTTCTACTCACTGCCACTTGTTACACCTCACTTTCTATCAAACTGTAGGCATATTCCGCCTGCTTGTATGGGTCTTCATATTTTTGCACCAGAGGTTTTGCTTTGAACTTTACAGGGTAATCCGTTTTCGGTTCATCTTTAGGTTCCCTTATCCTCCCGAGCTTTTCTGCTCGTTTTCGTTTTTCTTCTCTGGCTTTTTCAAATGTCTCCTCATCAATAATGGGAGGGTAAAATTCATCGCCTAGGTAGTGCTTGTTCTGCAACATCTTACCTGCTGTGGCATGATAACAATCTATCCCAGCTTTTTTAGCAGCTTCCTTCAAAGAAAGGCCTGCCAAGTATCCGGAAAATAATTCTTTTACCTGCTCAGAAGTCTTTTCATCCACAACAGCTTTTCCATCTTCAATTCTATATCCATAGGGTGTGTGACCCATCTAATTCACCAACCTTTCCTTCAATGTGATTCCACATTTTAATTCAAAACCTACTTCCTCCCGTGAAAAGACAATAATCCTCTCTACGTAATCTTCAAACAACTCATCCTCATAAGCTGTGAGCATTTTGGACTTAGTGGCAAACTTAAGCAGACGGTCAACTTCATCTACTTTAGCAAAATTGCCATTGACGGAACGAGTAAGTTGATCCTTTTCGGCAAGAAGCCTTTCTCTTTCTGCCTCCAGTGCATTCTTTTCTTTATTAAACAGAGCAGGTTCCAGATACCCTTTGGCCATTAAACCTGTCAGTACTTGGCTCTGCTCCATGTTGTTTTCAATTTTAGTTTCCAACTCTTCAATTCTACGAAAACTCGCTGCATTGTTTTGGTTACGTAACCCATGAAAAAGTGGTCTTAATATAAACTTCTGACCGAATATGAGTTTATTCATCATCGTAACAAATGCAGTCTTTATATTCGGCGGTGAGCCTCTCGTAAATATAATACAGGGCTTTTATATTTTGGAAAACCTGAAAAAATACTGCGACTCACATGGAATTAGCCTTTTTTGCGGTATAATCACTAATGGATCTTTAATAACATCTGAGATCATTGACAAACTTCTCTATTATAATTGTACCATGGTACAGATTACTCTCGATGGAACCAAAGATGTTCATGATGCTAGGCGTCCTTATAAAAATGGAAAAGGTTCCTTCGACGACATTATCTGCGCAATTAAGTTATTGTCTAAAGTAAGCAACAAATTACGTACAATCATCCGAATCAATATCGATAAAACTAATACCACTGAAGCCGTGAATCTACTGCGTTATCTCGGCAATAATGGCGAAGGCCTTACAATGTGTGGTATAGACTTTGGAATTGTACGCGGTAGTACATCGGCATGCTCCGCATATTCGGGTAACTGCTATATAGATTATGAAATCGGCGATGTTCTTGAATACTTGTGGAATGAAGCTGAAAAACAGGGCTTTTTGATGCATACAAATCCTTTCCAACGTTGGATGTACTGCGGTCTGTATAGCGATGGTCAATATACTGTTACTCCAGACTGTAATGTATATAAGTGTTGGGAACATGCTGGTATGGATGAGCATCGGATGGGAGAAATCGGAGACGACGGTTCGCTAGTGAATGTGTCTTTTGCATTATATGATTGGATGTCAAAAAACCCCTTAGAGGATAAAGACTGCAGAGAATGCGTTTACTTACCCGCCTGCGGTGGTGGCTGCGGTGTCGTTAGTTATAATGAAACTGGCACATATCACGCTAAGGGCTGCTTTAAGGTAAAAGGCGTGTTAGAAAAGCAGATCCAGCGTTTTGCGTTAGAGGTTGCAAACAAAGCTAAAAAGTAATCTTAATATGGAGGCACAGCATGGCATGAAAGATATATTGCTTTTTTGCAAAAAGTACATGAAACTACATCGTAGGCAACTATGTTTTTATATTTTGCTGTGCATTATTCTGGGTTGCTTTTCTTTGGCAACGCCTTATGTATCTGGAAATTTCGTAGATTACTTAATTACCGGCAACAGCATCGGCAGCCTACTTCAGTATTGTGCTTTATACTTTTCCCTGTCGCTAGGTTCGGTTCTTTTAGGATACATAAGTAATAAGCTATTTATCTCCTTACAGACAAGGATGGGATTTGAACTCAATCGTGATGTCATTTCTCATATTCAGCATTTACCATTATCCTTTATCGAGTCAGAAGACACCGCCTACCTTAATCAAAAAGCAAATAATGATTCCAATGCACTCATGACTTTCTGCATCAGTATTATTCAAAGCATTGTAATCAATTTTGTCACTATATTACTTTCATTCTTAGTCATTTTCTTTTTTAATCCTCTAATAGCAGTCTCCTTGTTCATTCTCATTCCCTGCTATTTTATCGTATACCAAATACTCAAAAAGAAATTGTTCACGACCAGCTTTAAATTCAAAGAGAAGCAAGCTGAATATTTTAGTAAACTTTTTGAACAAATATCCCACATCAAACAGCTAAAAGTAAACGCATTATGTTCACAATTCATTTATCGTCTTAATTCGTCTTTTGATCATGTTTTTCACGCTGCAATTCAATACCAAAAGATATCATATATTTTTACGGGTCTAGACAGTATTATTCTCTGTGTTGCACACATTTTTTTATTCCTTTATGGTGGTATATTAGTTTTACAAGGCAAATTAAGTGTAGGGCAGTTCACAATTATATCAAGCTATTTTAGCATCATGCTGACATCAACAAGATACTTCTTCTCTTTAGGAAAAAATGTTCAGGATATTATGGTTTCATTTAAACGGATAACTGAAATTCTTGAACGAACTCCTGATCCTATTGGTTCTATTGAACTTACTCACATTTCAAAAATTGCCCTACATAATTATTCGAAACGCTTCGGTCAAAAATATATTTTAAATTCTGTTTCAGTAGAATTTGAGGAAGGCAAGATATATGTTATAGCAGGTCCAAATGGCTCCGGGAAGACAACACTAATCAATTCTATTTTGGGGCTATACACCAATGAGTGTGCTGATAAAATTTATTATAATGAGTACCCTATAGGGAAAATTGATTTACCAAAAATATATCAAAATCTTTTGGGTATTGTTGAGCAAGAGCCGCTTTTGTTTGAGGACACTATTTATTTTAATATTACTCTTGGTTCTCCCCCAAAGGAAAAGGGAATGATAGACTATTACACCAATTTGTTCGGCTTGGATGGCTTCATCAATTCCCTGCCTAACAAAATGAACACTATAGTCGGAGAAAATGCTTCTAATCTTTCAGGGGGTGAAAAGCAGAAAATATGCCTTATTCGTGCACTGATAAAGAATCCCAATGTATTGGTCTTGGATGAGCCCACATCAGCTCTGGATAGAGAATCTGTGCAAGCATTTAAAGACTACTTAACGGCAACAAAAAAGGGCAAAATAACAGTAATCGTTACCCACGACAGGTCACTTAACGATATTGCCGATGTTGTTATTTCCCTCACAAATCTTTAATACTTTTGTGGTATGCAGTTTTGCTGAGGCATTATCACAAGGGCTTTCCGGCTATCAGGATCTGTAATATAAAACAGCGGCCCCCACCCCAGTAGGCACTCGATTGTGCTTGGGGCGGGGGCTTTTTTGTTTGCTGCTACTCTGAACAGCGAAACAGACATTTAAGGTACTGTCAAGAATTATGCGCAAATTAGTTTGCAGACTCTGGCTGGATGAGGTCAGCCAGCAATAGAGGCGTCTTCCAGAGCCGCCTCCAAATGCTTCATATTCATGTACTTCTTGTTGCCCCACTGGGTTCCGGCCACATGGCGTAATCGGGCACAAACCAGCATCAAAGCAGAATTGCCGTCCGGGAATGTTCCCACCACACGGGTGCGGCGGCGAATCTCCCGGTTCAGCCGTTCAATTACATTGTTGGTACGGATCCGCGTCCAATGCTCATAGGGAAAATCACAGTAAGTCAGCGTTTCCTCGACACTATCCTCTACTTTCTTAGCGGCCTCTTTTAACTTCATTTCCTTCAGCTGAGCCACCACAGCTTTCGCTTTCTCTCGGGCCGCCTTCTTGCTCTCCTGGGCATGGATCGCCTTGAGCATCTTAGCCACCAGTTTTACCTTGGATCGAGGGACGACGGAAAACACATTGCGGTAAAAATGGACTGTGCAGCGTTGGTATTTGGCGTCAGGAAACACTTCCCCTACAGCGTCCAGCATTCCCAGACACTTGTCCCCGACAATGAGTTTCACGCCGTCCAGTCCACGGCTTTTAAGCCACTGGAAGAAATTCACCCAGCTGGCCTTGTCCTCTTTCATACCCTCGGCCGCGCCCAGGACCTCACGGTATCCGTCCTCGTTCACCGCAATTGCCACCAATATTGCAACATTTTCATACTCTCCTCCCCAGTTGCGCCGCAGGTAGATACCGTCCACATAAACGTACGGATACTTACCGCCTTGTAAGGGACGGTTCCGCCAATCCTCGATGTGGACATAGGCTTTCTTGTTCAGCTCGCTGATGGTGGACGGAGATACCTTGCTGCCCCATAAAGCTTCTGTTATATCCTCCACCCGGCGCACAGAGACGCCGGCGAGGTACATCTCAATGAGGGCTTCTTCTACGCTGCTCTCCCGGCGGCGATACCGCTCAATGATGGCCGTTTCAAAAGAAACACCCTTGAGGCGAGGCACATGGAGCGTCACGTCTCCGGAGGTGGTGGTAAGGTTCCGGTCGTAGTGGCCGCTGCGGTAGCCTTGGCGGGCCTCGTTGCGCTCGTAGCGGGCAGCCTGGGTTAGCTCCGCCTCCTGCTCCAGCAGTTCATTCAGCGTTTCTTCGACGCTGCCCCGGACCATTTCCTTGAGCTGCCCCTTGATTACTTCCTCGTTCAGTTGTACAATCTTCTCAGACATGGTTTACAGACTCCTTTCAGAATGGTGTGTGGTAACTTCATTCTACCAGAGGTCTGCAAACCATGTCTCTTTTTATGCCGTTTTCAATTTGCGCAATTTATTGGACCTGTTGACAAAAGTCCCAAACACCCCATTCCCATGGTATAATTAAAATAAGGGAGGGATGGAGCATGATGGGACGGCAAAGCGGTCAGATGAGTATGGTGATTCTGGATATAGCAGAATTAATTCCACGCGATCACTTACTTCGGAAAATCAATCAGATGGTTTCATTTGACTTTATCTACGATCTTGTAGCGCCATATTACCCTGCAAATGGCCGCCCATCTGTTGACCCTGTTAGTATGTTTAAAATGCTGCTGGTGGGATACCTTTATGGCATCAAGTCAGAACGCCGGCTTGTCCAGGAAATTCAGCTAAACATTGCTTATCGTTGGTTTTGTGGCTTTGAGCTTGGAGAAAAGATACCGGATCATTCTACCTTCAGCAAAACAAGAGTCCGCAAGTGGAATGAGAGCAGCTTGTTCCAACAGATCTTTCTGGAAATTGTCCGATGCTGCATGGAACAGAAATTGATAGACGGCAAAGAGATGGCCTCCGATGGCAGCTACATCCCAGCCGAAGTTTCAAGGAACAGCTGGATGGATATAGAAGTTGAAGTCGAGCAGAGCATGTTGAGCTATCTTGATAATCTGGACCAGGAGCTTGCATCACAGCCGGGATTTAAGAAGCCAGCGAGCCATACAGTCACCAAAAAGATTACAACAAGCACAACAGATCCTGAGTGTGGCTATATCCACCACGGGAGCAAACGAGGTGTGGGATACCTCATGGAAGCGACCGTAGATTGTAAATATGGGATTATTACAGGAGTAGATGTATTCCCGGCAAATGAAAAAGAAAGCCTCTTGGTTTTGCGGCATTTGGAACGGCAGCAAAAACAGTTGGGCCTGTCTATGGAGAAAGTTGCTTTGGACAGAGGGTATGACACTGGTGCTGTTCACAGGGGCTTGGAACTACTGGGAATTACCGGTTATATTCCGGCCATCCGTTTTCCCAATGACCCAAGTAAATATGGATTTTCATATGATCCGCAACAGGATACATTTATTTGCCCAATGGGACAGCCTCTTGTATATCACCGTCTGAACTGCAATAAGTCCACAGGGAAATATCTTCGTTGTTACCAGGTACAGGGAGATGTCTGCCGGAAATGCACTTCCTGTAAGACTTGTTTTGATACAGCCGGTGTGCGTAGAAGAATTTTGGCCAGCAGCTGCTATCCTGCGTTTTACAGAGGGCATTTAAGGGTCAATACTCCGGAATACCTGTACATGATGAGAAAACGAAAAATATGGGCTGAAGGCAGCTTTGCTGCTATGAAAAGAGAGCATAACCTTTTAAAAATTCGGAAACGAGGCATTCTTGCAGCGACTGAGGAATGTCTCCTGTCTGCCATGGCATTAAACCTAAAAAGGATGGTTAAAGCCATCTTTTCTGCAATGCTAATGGATAAAATATGGGCCGAGAATATAATTTCTCAGCCCATATTTCGTCTTTGTCAACAGGTCCTTTATTGTACCTTATCACATTTAATAGCGTAAAGGTTTGAACTGCTTATCTGTCTTTTATGCGCGACCGGATTTTCGAAACAGCGATATCGATTGCCTTATTAGCAACAATCACTATAAAGGCGACGATATATAAACTTTTCACCTCGCGCCAGCTTGTCAGCCATCCTATAATTACCATTACTTTTTGCTTTTGAACTCGATATATGTTCCTATTCCAAAGAGAACAATGCCCAGAACAATAAAGGCAATAGATACTATGAAGAAATCCATAGCACCATAGCCTTTGAGCAAACCGATAATTCCTACTGTTCCATTTAATGTGACATCGTTTAGTGTAGCCAGCGTCATTAAAGCAACAGAGAAAAATGCGCCTATCAGCGAAATGAAAGCGCCCAGTATCATTATTCCAGACATTTTAGCACCTTCTCGTTGAGAATTTTCTAAAAGGCTATTTATTATTTGAAATTGTATCGCTTGATTAACAGCGTTTGTATTTTCCAATGGAACTTTGCTCCCGAGTAAAGTTTCCACAGGCACCTCCAAAACTTGAGATAATTTTATAAGCATATCCCCATCTGGAATTGACAGCCCTTTTTCCCACTTTGAGATAGTCTGTCGCACAACATTTATTTTCTCTGCAAGAGCCTCTTGAGAAAGCCCCTTTTCTTTTCGTACTTTTTTCAAATTATCTCCAAACATATAGTTCAACTCCTCTTTAAGTCATTTTTATTATACTCAAAACATCCTGCTACCACAAGCAACGCAAATTAACATTTAGTTCTGTATGCCCTGCTGGTCACACTCGAAAAACAGGTCTATTATTATTTCATCATCGGTCATTGCGCCACCTTCCTTCCAGCCTCACCATATACTACGTTTTTAGCAGCAAATACTAGGCCTTGTTTGAAAAATAAAAGTTGCACAATAGGACGCAATATGTAAAACTAAGGGCATGAAACGCTATGAGTTAACAAAAGAACAATGGGACCGGATCAAACCGATGCTGCCACCAGAAGAAACAGGAAAGCGAGGTCGCCCGCGCAAGGATAACCGGACGATGCTGAATGGAATGCTCTGGATTGTCCGAAGCGGCGCCCAGTGGCGGGAGCTGCCGGAGGCCTACGGCCCCTGGCAATCAGTGTATGCCCGATTTGCCAAATGGCGGGATGATGGTACACTGGAAAGGGTATTTCACACACTTTCTGGGGATGCAGACATGGAGAACCTGAGCGTAGACTCTACCTGCATAAAGGTACACGAAAGTGCCAACGGTGGGAAAAAAAACGGCGAATAAGGCAGTTGGCCGCACCAGAGGCGGGCTGAATACAAAGATTCATGCTGTCGTGGATGGCCTGGGGAATCCTGTGGAGTTCCTTCTCTCAGCTGGAAATGACCACGATTCTGTTCACGCCGTTGAGCTATTGGAACAAGTCAAAATCACTGGAAGCAACATACTGGCAGACCGCGCTTACGGTGCGCAAGCCATCCGGGAATATATCTCAGAGCGTGGGGCCAGTTATGTGATTCCGCCTCAGAAAAATGTTTCTCAGCCCTGGCCGATAGATTGGCATCTGTACAAGGAGCGGCATCTGATTGAGTGTTTCTTTCAGAAAATCAAGTGGTTTCGGAGAGTCGCTACCAGATATGACAAATTGGATGTCTCTTTTCTGGCCTTCGTCTACCTTGCTGCTATTGCTATCTTGTTGCTTTAGAACAAGACTACACATTTTTCAAACAAGGCCTAAATGAAAGAGAAAAGTTTTTCAAAAAATCATACCATACCTTTGATAAAGCTGCTCTCGGTAGCTTTCGCCGCTTTACTGGCGGCTCGCCGGCATTCCTCGTTATGTAGTGCGGTGAGACGGAAAGAGAAGTGAATCTTTTTCACAAAACCAACACTTCATATTGAACGCATCACCATCTTAACAACGGCACATTCCTTTATCAAAAAATAATGTGCCGTTGTATCGCTCGTCCTTGACATCCGCACATTATTTTTATATAATATAATGTGTCACTGTCAGATATAAAAAGGAGCTAAAGCCTATGACAGATCGTGAACGGATTAAAACACTTCTAAATGCATCACCAAATGGGACAATTACCACGGAGCAGGTAACCTCCGCTGGACTACACCGCAGCATTTTACAGGAACTTGTAGACAGTGGTGTGATTTATCGTTTCGGACGTGGTTTATATGTACGCACTGACGCATGGGAAGACGATCTTTACCTGTTACAACTAAGATACGGGCGCGGAATCTATTCGCACGATACTGCATTGTACCTGCACGGTTATTCTGACCGCACCCCGGCACAATACACCATGACCTTTCCCAAAGGCTACAACTCACGCTCCTTGAAAGAGGAAAATATTCTTGTCAAACGCGTTGTGGCAGAGAATTATTCGCTGGGCGTTATGGAATTGCCCTCTCCTTGCGGCAATCCGCTCCAAGTTTATGACCTTGAAAGAACGATATGTGATATTCTTCGCGGCAGCGGGAGCGACATCCAGATCGTAAGCACAGCAATGAAAAAATACGCTGTGTCAAAAGAGAAGGATATTTATAAATTGATGAAGTACGCAGAGCAGCTGCGTGTAAAACCCAAGGTGCTTCGATACATGGAGATACTATTATGATCACAAAAAATCCGATGCAGCTAAAGGCTTTTATCAAAAAGAAAGCCGCCGAGAAAAAGATTTCCGCTCAGTTGGTCATGCAAAACTATATGTTAGAGAGACTGCTGGAGCGGATCTCGCTCTCAGCATATAAGCAGAATTTTATTTTGAAAGGCGGCTTCCTCATTTCCGCAATCGTCGGCCTTGACACACGGGCCACCATGGATTTGGATACCACGATCAAAGGCTTCACTCTGACACATGAAGCCATCCGAAGGATTTTTGAAGAAATCTGTGCTGTGGAGGTTGCCGATGATGTACGCTTTGAATTGGTGGATATTGCCGACATCCGCGAGGGTGATGATTATCCAGGGATTCGGGTTTCGCTGAAAGCAAATTATCCGCCAATCAGTGTCCCTTTGACTGTAGATGTGACGACCGGAGACATTATCACCCCACGAGAAATCGAATACACTTTTTCTTTGCTGTTTGACGACCGTTCCATCAGCATCCTTGCCTACAACCTTGAAACCGTATTGGCAGAGAAAATTGAAACCGTATTGTCCCGCAGTATTGCCAACACGCGCCCGAGAGATTTTTATGACATACATATTCTATATTCTTTGCGGGGTTCTGAGTGTGATTCACAAACACTGCTTCAGGCCCTGAAGCGCACAGCCAATAAGCGAGGCAGTCAAAAAGTTCTCAACCTCTATCCGGATATTATCGCCGAGATTCGCTCCAGCGAACAGCTTCAAGGTTTTTGGAAAAAATATCAGAGAGATTTTGACTATGCAAAAGATGTCTCGTTTGATGATGCTTGTGATACGATCCAGCGTATCATGGACACCATAAGCGATGTACTGAGGTGTGGTCTTGCGGAGCATTTTTCAAGAGAATAAAGTTTTTCATTAAAAGATAGGAGGTGGTTGTTTTTGTTGATCTTTTTATCAATGCTGGAAAGTGACAATGATAGAGAACTTTTTGCGGCATTATATAATCAGTATGGAAGTGCTATGCTACGGGTGGCAAAACGGTATTTTCCAGATGATGGATATACAGCAGAAGATGTTGTCCAGAACGCATGGGTACGAGTTGTAAATAATTTTCAAAGAATTTCGAGTTTACCAAGTAATAAATATGGGGCGTATCTCGTTGTTATAGTAAAAAATGAAGCTATAACAATTTTGAGAAGAAAAAAGCAGGAATTACCTTTTGAAGATGCTATAATCGGAAACGATGATAGGTTCGCAGAAAATGACGAACGGTCAATTATAGAAGTTATACAGTCGATGCCTGATACATATCGAGCAGTGCTGGAAATGCGATTTATAGAAGAACGCAGCACAAGGGAAATCTCGAAAGCTCTTGCATTAACAGAAACGGCAGTTAACGTTCGTATTCATCGGGGTCGGACAATACTCATAAAAAAATTGAGGGAGGAGGGATACATAAAATGACAGAAGGCAAGGAAAATTCTATATTAAGAGATATTTTACTAGAAGCTGCAGAAAAAGAGTTTTCTCAAGAACTTTTTGAACATGAACAGGTTAATGTATCTTCTCGCTTTATCCGAGAGATGGAAAGTATGGTTTACAACCCAAATAGATGGGCAAAGAGGCATAAACGTCCTCGCTGGAAAAAAATCTTAAACATAGCAGCCAGTATTGCGCTCGCATGTTCAGTCTCTCTGGGGGCGTTGATGATTTTTAGTCCAACAGTGAGAGCTGCTATAGTTGAATGGGTTACAGAGTGGTATGAAACATATGTTATTTATAGATTCTTTGGAGACCAAGATTCTATTGAAATGCCTTTGTATAAAATTTTGGATTTACCTCAGGGATATATAGAAACAGAGTCTTCAATAGAGTTTTCCAATAATATTGAAATTCATTATGAAAATGAAGAAGGAGATATACTTCGATTTGAATATGTGAGAGTTGAAGAGGGATCTGCAATTTTAATCGATACAGAAAACATGCAAGTCGAGAATGTTACGGTTAATGGATGTCCTGGACACTTATATATTTCAGCCGATGAGGAACAGAGTAGTTGTATAACATGGTACGATGATGAAGCACACATTCAATTCGTTATAGACGGATTTTTTGAAAAGGATTTGTTGATGAAGATGGCATGCAGCGTTTCTAAATGTTCGGGTCGGGTATAGCTACCCTCAAAATGCCGGAAGTTCACGGCCAAACTCAGCCGCAAAAAAAGTCGTTACTGTCACTCTCTGCAAACCTGTCCACTGGAAAGTGCCAACACCCCAGTGGACAGGACAAGCTATAAGAAAGTTAAGTGGAAGTCAACAACACACACAGGAAAATAAGTGGATAATGGTTTACTCGTTCGCACATGGCGTGACGGGTAAACCGTTATCTCAAAGGAAAGGGGGCCTCTTACCAACTCGTAAGAGGCCCCCTTTCCTGCGTCCTGCACAATACAATAATGATTTATTGCGCAGTTACACATTTACACATTGGGTTTTCCCGTTGGAGGCTGCGGAGTTCTGGCGTTTACATCCTTCGCCTTATTCTCTCTGGACCATACCTCATGGGTATCCAAAACCAACTTCTTATTTACGCCTTCATGTTCGTCATACCATACCTTCTGGTATACGCCGCCCGGGTTCGGAATAATAGTGGTAATCTTCATTTTTCCATAATAGGTCTGTTCATCAAACAGTGTATACGGACGCCAATTCATCGTTGTCCAAGCCGGGCAGGTTTGGCTCTCCGATACAGTTACACTCGATGTGTGGCTGAAACTTGCTTTTAGCTCATTTTTTACCTTTTTAATTTCTGCACTTCCCGTATATCCCAAAGAAAATGTGATACTCTTGGTCTCCGATCTGCCCTTAGTCATTCCCACAGAAGATCTATATGCATCGATGCCGATCCACTGGGTCGCATACTGTACCATTCTCCTTGTGCTTTTAATGTAAGGCTTGATATACCACTCTGGGTGGTCATAAAGGCCATACACGGGAGCAATCCCAGCTTCAAAATCCTCACTGGTGTAGTAGCTTACAATCTGGGAAATTTCTTCTTCTGTCAGTTGAGGGGCTTTCTCATGCAGAGCGTTAGCTAATTCACTTTCGCTCATGGTTTTGATCTCCTCAGCGGAAATAAGCAGACTCTCTCCTTCCGGAACCTCTTCCGACAAAGGTGCCGGACAATCGTAAGTGATTTCCGGCCCCCAAAATGCGGTTTCTCCCTCTTCAACCGGAGTGTTGTCCATTGTCGTAGCGTCGCAGTTATTGGCCGCAAATGCTACAGTGGATACACTGAGCACTACTGCCAACGTCAAAATTGCAGATAAAATTTTCTTCATAGATATGACCTCCTTATTGTTTGGAAATTACTTTTACACCTTTTTTTACATACTTTCCCCTCCTATCCTTACAAAGTTAAACCATGTTAGTAAACAGACGGCTCCTCAGATAACGATTACCCTCTCAAGCTGAGTTCTCTCTTGAGATTCGCATGTGTGCGAGTTCGTTTCTGCTGATTACTTACCTGTTGCCGTTACTGTTACGCTTGGTTTTTCTTTGCCATTAACCTTCGCAGATAAAACTAACTGATATGATTTCTTTGCTTGCACAGTATAAGTCTTTGAAACTGTAGCAGTTCCTCTCCCTGAGGCGCTCCAGGACTTAATTTCCCTTTCTCCCTGTTTTAATGTGATCACTATCTCAATATAATCATTTTTGTTTCCACTACTATACTTTCCAGCACAGTATGCCGTTGTCCCTTCAATTCTTAGGGAAGGTCGACCCGATATTACATAAGTATCAACGTCTGCTGCAAATACACTTGGAGCCATGATTGTAAATGCGAGCATAGAGATTAACAAAAACGAAATAATGCTTTTTTTCAAAGAAACACCTCCTTTCTGCAACGGAAGAAAAGTACTGTTATCTGCTCACACTTACAACGCAAAAAAGGGGGCTTTTCTTACAAAGAAAAATTTATATTTTTTAAGTTAGACCGACGCAACAGAGCATACCCCAAGGATATTTTCCCTAGCAAACCTAAACAGCGTTTGAATTGGCACAATCTTGCCCCTACATTGGCGCAGTCCTGCCCTTTCGCCGTAAATCTATATCTGCTATACTTGGTACAGTCAATACTTTGTAAAGCAGCCGCTCCGGCAGGGGGCGGCTGCTTTCATTTGTCAGAAAAGGTGGTGGTTCACATTCATACTTTCCTGCAGAAAGCCCGCAGGACAATGAAGAGCGAGCGAGGTGAGGCCAACTATTTCTCCACGGTGTTCTTCATCTTTATCGCCGTTGTCCTGCTGGCATTTATCATCGATCTGTTCGGTATCATCTCCACGAAACAGGAGTTGGATCACGCAGCCGATCAGATGGTAAAGCAGATCCAGCTGTCCGGTGGCATCAACAGCGAGACGGATTCTCTCTTTGAATTTCTGTGCTCGGAGATCGAGGGAGCGGAAAACATAACCTACTCCATCGATGCCACATACAAGTCGCCCACACCGGCCGGAATGTCCAGAGCCATTCAGCTCGGGACACCTTTCTATATCACCATTGAGGGCGAAGCAAAGCTGGGTGGCTTCTGGAATCTGGATCTGGTCAACATCACTGTGGTGGCCCGCGGCTCCGGCGTCAGCGAACACTATTGGAAGTGAGGTGGCCTATGAAGCATTTTATGCGGTGGCTGCGACGGCCACTCCGCAACGAGCGGGGTGAGATCACTTTCTTCGCCTGCTTTTTTGTGGTCGGCGTAGTGATGCTCATTTCCTTTCTTCTGTTGTATACCTCGGTGCGGATCACTTGCATCAACATCCGAAACGGCGCTAAAATGGAGCTGAATAATCTGAGCGCCACCATTTATGCGGACACTTACCGCTCCCAACGGGAAACTAACTTTGAAGAGTACCTGCGCACCCTCTATTCCAGCAGTGACTACACGGAAATGCTGGAGTCCACGGTGGCCGGCGGACTGGCCTCCAAAATCCCGCTCTCCACGGACGACTACCAGG
Organism: Flavonifractor sp. AGMB03687; assembly: GCF_017811815.1. Taxonomy (GTDB): domain Bacteria; phylum Bacillota; class Clostridia; order Oscillospirales; family Oscillospiraceae; genus Flavonifractor. Next base: position 39,921 of record NZ_JADKZI010000012.1, on the reverse strand, counting down.
TATCCGACATCAGCCTGGAGTTCAATGTGGTGGGCGACCGAGTCGAGTATATCTTCTATTGTGATGTAGAGTTCTATGTGCGGATGTTTGGGCACAACTACCCTACCATCACACAGCGGGTAGAGTTGACTGGCTACCATAACACCAAATTTTAGCGGCGCTGTTGAAACATCAGTCAGTTCCGCAGTATATGCTTTATATAACAGTAAAAAAGGAGTGTGGACACACATGAAAAAGTTTTTCCAATCCAAGGGCTTTATCATTTCGGTCCTGGCCGTTCTCTGTGCTGCGATCCTGGGCGTCTGCTGGTTCGTAAGCCGGGATCGAACGGAGAATTTTAAGCCGGATGAATCGCCTCCCAGCAGCACCACCAGCGATTGGTCGGACGGCGGCGCCCAAAACGGGGATGATTCCGGCGGAGCAGATGCGTATTCCCCTGGGCAGTCTCCCAGCTCTGAGGAGGAATACCCCAAGGTAACCTCCGAAACGGAAAGTGAAGTGGTGATCGACTTCACTGATACGGACAAGCCGGAGGAAACTCCGCCCCCTGCTCCGGAAGGCAAGACAGAGATTGCAGACCCCGGCAAAGATCACGATGTCAACCCCGACCCGTCTGTACCTCAAGTCACGGCGCCGCCGGCAGAAGAATCCACTTCCAGTAATGAGCCGGCCCCCGGCTCCAGCAATGGCAGTGGTGCCGTCTACGATCCCGTCTTTGGGTGGGTGGTGCCCGGCGATGTGCAGCAGTCCACCGGCGGCAGCGATGGTGACCTGAACAAGCAAGTCGGAAACATGGGCTGATTGCCCCACAACTAAACACGGATCTCCAGGGCCGTCACAGCTATGTGGCGGCCCTTCAATTTTATATGATTGGAGTGTGATGTCATTTGAAACGACTTCTCGCCCTCCTGTGCAGTCTGGCGCTGACCCTGTGCCTTGTTCCTGCCGCTGCTTTTGCTGCCGGCGGGAACGGCAACATTGATGGCGGCGGCGGTGGTATGGGCCAGGGCACCAGCACCAACTTCTGGAACCCGGGCAATGACGGCGTTCGCATTACGGTGGTAGATGCAGCGAGCGGCTCTGCCGTCTCTTCTCCGATTGACTTTTCCAATCGTACGCAGAACAGCAGCATTCTGCACTTTGGTAAAGTCAATAAACTGCAATATCTGGCCGGTACCGGGCTTTCTCTTCAATCCGGCGTGGCCTATACCTGCATCAAGCCCACCCAGTCTATGCCCACAATCGTCAGCAGCAGCGGGCAGAATAATATTGATGCCATCAAACGGTACTTCTGCTCAGAATATGCCTGCATGATGGTTGCTCAGGCAGCAGGTGTGGACTACGAGCGGATGATTGCCGGCGAATATAAGCTTCTTATCGAGCCCATCGCCTACTTTACCCACAATGGCCAGTATTACTGCATGACAGCAACTGAAGCTGGCCTGTACGATCAGCTGGCGGGTGGTTCACTGCGAAGGACTATGACCTCGCTCACCCATAAGAACTTGCCCTTGAGCATGTTTCTGGAGTTCAGTGACCTGGGCATTTCTGCATGGGGCGGCAGCACCACCGGGACGCAAAACAACTCCGACATCATCAATACCCTCGGCGTTGGCATCGTCTGGTTTGATGAAATCCCGCCCGAAGGCGAGATTGAGGCCCCTGATGTAGAGTATCGGGTAGATACCGATGTAATCACGACCGTGACACTTCGTACTGACACCGACCTTACACCGGATAACCCCGCCTCGGTGACTTTTTCTATTCTCGGCACATCCTACCGGGTCAACAATATCGTGATTCCGGCTGGCGACAGCCAGAAAGTCTGGGTCAAATGGCACACTCCCTCCACTCCCCAGACAGTCACTATAACGGTATCCGTCAGTGGCGCTTATACCGCTCAGGATACCTTTGTGGCGAAGATCGTAGATCTGAACGAACACATCCCGCCTGATCCCGTAGCTACGGATACCAATCCGAGCTATACACTGCCGTCCCTTCCCAGCGAAACACAGAAGCTGACCGCCAACTGGGGTGTTTGGAGCTGTTACTGGGTGCCGGTGTGGGTATGGTGTGACCACGGAGAAGACGGCGGGCACTGGGTTGATGAAGGCTATTGGGAGTATGAATACACCGGTTACTCCGCTTCGATCAGCGGTGTCATGTCCTTGATGCCGGATGATATTGTACCGACTGCCTCCGGCAAGGCCATGAAGAGCGGGTATGGCGTCAAGCAGGATGTGACCGCAACGCTCTCCACCGATGCACCCACCAGTCACATTACCCATCCGCAGACGGCGTTTTCTGTGTTTCCGGAATTCCAGTACCAAACCTATCTGCGTCTTCTGCAGCGGGTGTCCAGTGGTCGAAGTGCAAAATTCACCTTCCAGCCCAACGACTTCTCCACTTACAACAGAACGGTGCATTTTACGCCTATCTGGTTCCCGGATTCTACCAACTACACAGTATTTACTCAGGTTTGGGACACGTGGACGCCGGATGGGATGCTGAGCATCAACCTGAACGATTATGTATCGATCAACGGGAGCCTCTATGATGACTGGTATACCAATCGAGAATAGTATCTGGTCGGCATATCTGCTCACCGCATTTTTGGTGATTGTCGGTTTTGCCTTCTACGATATCTTTCATCGGCGAGTGCCCGACCGGGCGCTCGTCTTTTTTATCCCGCTGGCTGCGGCGGCGCCGCTGATCAAAGCGTGGTTCGCCCTGGACTGCGGACAATCTTCGCTTTGGCTCTGGCCGATATTCGCAAAGTCCTTAATAGGCGCTCTGCTTGGATTCAGTATTCCTCTGGCTGCTGCCATGGTGACTGGAGGGACCGGCATGGGCGGCGGTGACATCAAATTCTGCGGTGTGCTGGGACTCATCTATGGTCCTTCCGGTATGTCCATCGTTTTTCTGGTTTCCGCAGTATGTGCTATGCCCATCATTTTGATGATTCGGCGGATTTACCGGGATCGGCGCCCTTTGTCCATCCCGTTTCTACCTTTTCTGGCCTGCGGCTGCTCTGCGGCGACATTGGCCGAACTATTTTTGCATTAGGAGATTATGCTTATGAAATTGAACAACCGTTTTATCTTCGGCATTTTGTCCCTGGTCCTGGCAGCAGTCATTGCCTTTGTTGCCCTCCCCACCATCGCCCGTCAGACCAACGGAAAAGCCGAAATCGTCCGTATCACGCAGCCGGTGCTGAAAGGCGAAAAAATCACCTCGGACAATGCCGAGGTTGTGGAAGTTGGCGGCTACAATCTGCCCTCCAATGTTGCGCACAGTCTCAGCGATGTGGAGGGCCTGTATGTAACCGCGGATCTGGCTGAGGGTGACTACATCCTTACCAGCAAGGTCAGCAGTGTTCCGGTTTCTTCGGATGTGGCACTCAATGACATCCCTTCTGGAAAGGTAGCTATCTCAATGACTGTTAAGACGCTGGCCTCCGGCCTCTCCGACAAGCTCCAGCCCAACGACATCATTCGGATCTATCACTTCCTGGAGACAGCAGAAGAGGTCCCGGAGCTCCGCTTTGTTAAAGTGCTGTCGGTTACCGATTCCGATGGTGTCAATGTGGACAACACCAAGGAACCCACGGAGGACGAAGAGCGGCAGCAATCTGCTACCATCACAGTTCTGGCGACACCTGAGCAGGCCCGGATCATCACAGAGATGGAAAACGACGGCGTCGCCCATGTGGCCCTGATCTCCCGTAACAACGATCAGCTGGCCAAGGAACTTCTGGCAGCGCAGGACAAAACTCTGCAGGAGATCTATTTTCCCGAAACGCTGACGGAAGATGGTGAGACTACGGAGGGCAGCGAGCCTACGGCCGAGGACGGTTCTGAGGCGCCGGACAGCGGCGCTGAAACGCCCCCCGCGGACACCAGCCAACCGGCTGAGTAACAGAAGGAGGTCGGAAACGATGGGAAAAGTCATTACTGTCTGGGGCAGTCCGGGAAGCGGGAAAAGTATGTTTTCCGCCATTCTTGCAAAAGCCCTGACCCGAGATAAGCGGAAAGCCATCATCATCAACGCGGAGATCAGCGTTCCCATGCTCCCGGTCTGGCTGCCGGATCAGATCATTCAGACCAACGCCTCGGTGGGTCAGGTTCTCAGCAGCGTAGAGATTGATACCTCGCTGGTGGCAAGCCATGTCACGGTTCTGAAAAGCTATCCGTTCATTGGCCTGATGGGGTATTCCGCTGGTGAGAATCCTCTGAGTTACCCGGAAATCAAATACGCCATGGTACTCCAGCTGGTCAATGCGGCAGCCAAACTGGTGGATTTCGTCATTTTGGACTGCAGTTCCAACATGACCAATGTGTTCACACCGGCGGCCATTGAATCCGGCGATCTGGTCGTTCGGTTGCTCACCCCTGATTTGAAAGGGATCAACTACTTGAAGGCCCATCAGCCGCTGCTGGTGGATGGACGTTTTCACTACGATCAGCACCTGACCTTTGCCGGTATGGCCCGGCCGTTCCACGCTCTGGATGAAATGGGGTATATCATCGGAGGGTTTGATGGTTTGCTCCCCTACGGCAAGGAAATCGACCGTTGTGCCACTGAGGGTGGCATGTTCCAGGCCATTAAATATTGCAATCCCAAGTACACCGCTTCGCTCAACAAGGTGCTGGATGCGCTGGAGCAGATGGAGTTGGCGGAACAGGCCGCAGAGGAAGATCCTGACGATGAGGAAGAGTTCGAGGAGGACGATGCCGATGAATAACCTCAACGACATATTCTTTGCGCCTGCCGCCAATCAGGAGCTGACCTATGACCAGGTGTTGGAGGATGTGCAGCGGTATTTTGCTGAGAATCACGCATCCACCATTGCCGAAGCTGGCGAAGCCAATGCCGAGCGGGCCACAGCCTTGCTGAAAGAACTGATGGTGCAGTACATCGTCAAACGCAAATATGCTATCAGCGGGCTGACCACCGAGCAGCTTTGCGAGCAGCTCTATGAAGATATGGCCGGGTACTCCTTTTTGAAGAAATGGATCTACAAGCCCGGCATCGAGGAAGTCAATATCAATGCCTACAATGACATTGAGGTGATCGAGGCCGGCGGCCGCAGCATCAAGATCCCGGATAAGTTCTCTTCTCCGCAGCACGCCATTGATGTGGTGCGGCGTATGCTCAACGCCTGCGGCATGGTCATCGACGATACGATGCCCAGCGTGGTGGGGTTTCTGGATAAGAACATCCGTATCTCCGTGGATAAGACCCCTATCGTGGACCCGGATGTTGGTATCAATGCCTCCATCCGTATCGTCAATCAGCAGACGGTCTCTGAACAGAAGCTTCTGGATTCCGGCAGCGCCACAGCTGAGATGCTTCACTTCCTGATGGCCTGTATTCGGTACGGTGTCAGTGTGTGCATCGCTGGTTCCACGGGTTCCGGCAAGACTACCATCATGGCCTGGCTGCTCTCCAATGTACCCAACAATCAGCGCCTCATTACCATCGAGGAGGGCAGCCGTGAGTTTGATCTGGTCAAACGGGACGAGAACGGCAACATCCTGAATTCTGTCATCCACCTGCTGACCCGCCCCAGCGAGAATCCGGCTCTGAACATCAACCAGGACTTCCTCTTGGAGCGGGTTCTGCGCAAGCATCCCAATGTGATCGGCGTTGGTGAGATGCGGTCTGCGGCGGAAAGTCTGTCTGCGGCAGAGAGCTCCCGAACCGGCCACACGGTCTGTACCACTATTCACTCCAATTCCTGCAACAGCACATACCGCAGAATGATGACCCTCGCCAAGCGCAAATACAGTATGGATGACTCTGTGCTCATGGAGATCATGGTAGAGGCCTACCCCATCGTGGTGTTCACCAAACAGCTGGAGGATCGCTCCCGCAAAATCATGGAAATCCTGGAGGGTGAGGACTTCCGAGATGGTCAGCTCGTCTCCCACACACTATATAAGTTTGAGGTAGAGGACAATGTGACTGACAGGGATGGGAATGTCCGTGTGGTCGGGCACCATCGGAAGGTCGGCCTGATCTCCGATACTTTGAAAAAGCGCCTGCTGGACAACGGTATTTCCAACAAGGAATTGGCCGAGTTCATGCAGCCCCCTAAGGAGGTGGATTAAGCATTGCAGTGGATCTATATCATATGTTTTTCGCTTATCAGCGCGGGCCTCCTGGCTTTGTTCGGTGTGCGTCCGGGCGATTTCATTGACGCTCTCTTCCGCTCCCAGCGCAAAGCGGCCACATTGTCTGATGAACTCAATGTTCTGATGGGCACACCTGCCAAGGGATTCTTCAATCAGGATTATGAGCTGAAGCAGATCCTGAAAGGCACCGGCCGGTCTGACCGTTATGAGGCCGTCAAACGGCTGTCGCTTATCCTATTTGCGGTGGGTGCCGTACTGGCGCTACTCATCAATAATGTGTATATGGTGCCGATTCTGGGCATTGGATTTTCCCTTGCCCCCATTTGGTACCTGCGAAGCACTGCCGCCAGCTACAAGAAGCATCTCAATGAGGAACTGGAGACTGCCATCTCCATCATCACCACCTCTTATCTGCGCACCGAGGATCTGATCCGGGCTGTCAAAGAGAACCTGCCCTACATCAACGAGCCAGTAAAGGCCAATTTTGAAGCTTTCGTCTACGAGGCGGAGCTGATCAATGCCAATCTGACAAGCGCCATCAACTCCCTCAAGATGAAGATACCCAACCGGGTCTTTCACGAGTGGTGCAACATCTTGATTCAGTGCCAGTCTGATCGTTCCATGAAAAACACGCTGCCCACCATTGCCCAAAAGTTCAGTGATGTGCGTGTGGTACAGTCTGAACTGGAGGCCATGATGCAGGGGCCGCGCCGGGAAGCCATCACAATGATGTTCCTGGTGATTGCCAATGTGCCGCTGCTCTATTTCCTGAACAAAGACTGGTTCCATACCCTCATTTTTACGACTCCCGGCAAAATCGCTCTGGCGATCTGTGCAGCCATCATACTGTTTGCGTTGACCCAGATCATGAAGCTGAGCAAACCCATTGAATACGGAGGTGACGGCGCATGACGCTTCTGGCTCTTTTGGCGATCATCTGTTTTGGTTTCGCCACCTATAACCTGTCTTGCGCCTTCGTGGACATTCCCACTAAGAAGACCTCCCGGATGATGATGCTGGCCCGTAAGCAGCAGGGCATCAAAGCAGAAAAGCTGCTGGATGTTTACACTACCAAGATCGCCGGGCTGCTCGCTCCTTATCTGAAACTGGATAAGCTCAAGCGCAATAAGCTTCAGCGGGCACTGGACATTGTCGGCTTGGAACTGTCACCGGAAGTCTATACCGCCCGGGCATGGGTCCGGGCGGGCGCCGTTGGTCTCTGCGCTTTGCTCATGGCGCCGCTTATGCCGCTGGCCGTTCCGATCCTGATTGGTTTGGCGGTGGCGCTGTGGTTTTCGACCTATTACAGCGTCTTCGATTATGTTAAAAAGCGCCGCAAACTCATTGAAAGTGAGATACCCCGATTTGCTTTGACCATTGGGCAGAATCTGGAGAATGACCGTGATGTACTGAAGATCCTCACCTCCTATCGTCGCGTTGCAGGTAAGGATTTCGGTGCGGAGCTGGATCAGACGATTGCTGACATGAAAACCGGCAATTATGAAAACGCTCTGATTCACTTTGAGACCCGCATCGGCAGCCCCATGTTGTCTGATGTGATCCGAGGCCTGATTGGCGTACTACGCGGTGACGACCAGCGGATGTACTTCAAGATGATCTGCTTTGATATGCGGCAGATTGAACAGAACAACCTGAAAAAAGAAGCTGCCAAACGGCCCAAGAAGATCCAGCGTTATTCCATGATGATGCTGATCTGTATTATGATCATCTATCTGGTTGTCCTCTGTACGGAGGTGCTTGCTTCTCTCGGGGCTTTCTTCGGCTGACAGGTTCCCGCTCACACTTCAAGTCTGAGCTTTATATACCAACTCCCCCGCTCGGGAACCAACCCATATAGGAGGTGATACCGTGTATGTCAGCGGGTTCCCATAGCAGCCGGCGTACCGGCTGCTATCAACCTTGCCACAAGACCGGCCTGTCAGCAGGCCGGCCTTGATTTATCGTCTGAACAGGAGAATTCCATGGCGAAGAAAAAGTTTATTCCGCCTGACGGCGAAAATCGGATTCGCCGCCGGTTCCACCAGCTTCTGCATCAGAAGCCCAAGGTATATCCTGACAAGCCCCGTTCCAACAAAAACGGCCTGCTCAAGCCGATCCGTCGCCCCTGACAGGCTGCACCCAACCATTCAATAATCACACTCTCAGGAGGTATTTTCATGAAGAAGTTTACCAGCTGCATCTGCAACAAAGCCAACTGCCTCGTCCTTCGCGCCCGCACGGCGCTCTCCAACCAGCGCGGCGATTTTTATATCTCTGACGCTGTGAAGATCATCATCGCTGTCGTCCTCGGTGCGCTGCTCCTGGCGGCTCTGACCCTCATCTTCAACGATACGGTCATCCCCCGGATTACCAAGGAGATCGAGGGCCTGTTCGCCTAAGTGCCAATATGCGGGGGTCGGTTTGTGGATATACACAACCGGCCCCCGCTTTTATTTTTTCAAATGTAGGATAACGGAGGTACAGGATGAGTACACCCTGCAAATTTTATTCCTTTCTACGTGCCGTCGGTGGGAACTGGCACAACGCCATTTTTATCCCCTGTGATTGTGAGGTCTGCCCACATGAGCGAAAAAAACCATGCTCTGGTTTTCTGTTTACCGTGGATGAATGCGGGCAGGTCATGCTGCTGTCTGCCGAATCGGTTCATCAGCTGACCAGCGAGCAAGTTGATCCCGCCGAGTGCAGCGCCGTCCTGCCGCGCCGTTCTTTTGAATCTGCTTTTTCAAAGTACATTGAATGGCACACGCCGGACCCATCTGACTGCACGCTTCATCAGCTTTGCTCTGCGTGGTCCTGTGGCAGCGCTCCCTAATTTATACCCAAAAAGACGTCATTGCGCCGCCATCGGCGCGTTTTTGGAGGTGATGATTTTTATGATGAAGTCAAAAAAAATTAAATGCCCATATTGTCACGCCAACGCTTCGCTTCGCCCCGCTAGTGTTGTATATGGGCACAATCGGCGTTCTCAGGGAAAATTTCTCTATCTCTGTGATCGCTGGCCTGCCTGTGATGCATATGTGAGCGCCCACGATCGAACGCACCTGCCCATGGGAGTCTTGGCCAATGGTGATCTGCGACACAAACGGATTCTGGCGCACCAGGCACTTCGTCAGCTGCAACAGAGCCGGAATATGGAAAAATGGGAGGTCTATATCTGGCTACAGGCCAAATTGGGTTTAAACGAGCACCAGGCTCATATCGGACAATTTTCTGATTGGATGTGCGATGAAGTGATTCGTCTGTGCAAACAGGCGTCTGGCCCTCCCGCCGACATGAAGGCGGCAGCCTGATGGGGGCGAAAATATGAATAGCCTAACGAAAGCACAACAGGAACTCGTTGCACAGAATCTGCCTGTGGTACATTGGGTGATTTGCGATTATATCCATGTCAATCCTACCATTTGCGGCCTGGAGTACAGTGATTTGTTTCAAGAGGGATGCCTCTGGCTCTGCAAAGCTGCAGCCACTTATAAGGATGATGGGCGGGCACAGTTTTCCACCTACGCCAAAACAGTCGTAAAAAACGGTCTCTTATCCTACTGTAGAAAGGTATGCAATCACCGGAGCCATTTCAGCCGTCTTATCATTGGCGAGCATGGCGAGCTGGCGGCAGACGGTGAGGCGTTGGAACCGCAGGCCGATGATTTTGATGCTCGTATGTCCCTGGTAGAAACGCTGTCGCTCCTGGAGGCCAGCAAACAGGAATATGACGGTGTAGCCAGACTCGGTATTGAGGCTCTTGCTCTTAAACTACAAGGGATGCGGGTCACAGATATTGCGGAAATCTATCATGTGCCTCCTTCCCATGTAGGCGCCTGGATCTCTCGCTCTGCGGCCAAGCTGCGCTGTGATCCCCGCTTTTTGGCAAGTCTGCTTTAAGTCTGTTGAAAACCGCGGTCATACAGCAGTAAAGGATATTTAAAAGGAGGTTTTGAAGCTATGGAATTAAAAAAGCTGTATACTGCGGTCGGCCGTCTGGAGCGGGAGGCCAACGGGTGCGGACATTCCTGCCCGGTCATTGTGCTGGGTGGGGAGCGATACATGGTGGATATTCAGGAAATGGTCGTGTGGACTGCACTGAACTGGCGGATCTCCAAATGGGATGATATTTCCTGCCAGTGTGACAAGCTGGCCTCCTCCCTGGGCGGATGTGTTGCCCGTCCCTGGGATGCCTGCGTCAACCGTTTGCTCATCCGCGGCCTTCTGGTATCCGGATGCGGCGAAACAGAATTCGATGCATTGTACGACCTGCTCAGCTCTCTTGGGGTCATCCCCACCAATGGCTCCGCATTTGTACGCGGCGTGTCCGCTGCCAAACTGGTACTCAGCCGGCGGATAACGATGAAGCAGGCTATGAAGCTATTCCATAAAGACCGCCGGACTGATTATGAATCCCGTGTAATGAGGCTGGCCCATCAGGCGCTTCTTTCCACCGCCGAAATCATCAAATGTGTGGAGCAGGATGTCTTCTCTCTCCCCAGTGAACGGGTCCTGATGGAAAAGGTGTACGGTGACAGCGAGACCACCTGCCAGAATATCGCCAGCATGATGAAGAACAGCCGGAGCAGTCAGGCTGTCACGCTGGCCGTGGCCAACCTGTATCTGCGCCAGCAAATCATTTTTGAAAGGATCAGCACATGAAAAAACAATGGGATCAATTCCCCTTTGTGCTGCGGCGTAAGATTCTACTGACTGCTTTGGCCGGACTTGCCAGCCTCGCTGTCAGTCTCGTAATTTTTACCGCAACCACAGATCACATCCTTCTGGCATTGGGCGGAATTATTTTCATCGCTTCGCTGGTGCTGAGCGGAAGCCTGTGGAGCACCGCCGCTCGTGGCCGGTATGAGGTAGTCGAAGGAGTTTGTACCGGTGTCACTACCCCCGCATTGCATCGTTATCGCAAGGTACAGTTAGTAGATGCCCAAGGTGCAGAAACCACCCTGCTTTTGAGCAAAGCTTCCAGGTTTCGGATTGGCTCCCACTACCGATTCTATTTCCAGACGGGGAGCCGTCCCGCAGTTGGAAATGACTACCTGGACGCAGCCCTTTCTACCAATAGTTTTCTGGGGTATGAAGAGCTTGAAACGACTTCCTCTGCGGATGAAAACCTTGAACAAGAACCCACGAAATAGGGAAAAGCTGCGGTGCCGTCCAAACCGTTATGGTGCCGCAGTTTTTGCTTGCCTTTTCAAATTTAATCTGCATTGCAGAAAAGTGAAAATACTTCCCTATTTAATAAGCGGAACATCAAAAAGGAGGTTTCGCCAATGTATAAGCCACACACCATTGAGCAATACAAAATCCAGCAATTCCTGGATGCCAATTTTGCCATGGAACATTTTCTGGTATCTCCGCTTTCCCGAACTTCTCTTCTTCTGGAAGATAAGACCGGCGAACAGATTGCTTTTGGATTTTTTGATAATAAAGTACAAGAAATCCCGATCCCGCCGCCGGCAAAACCGGAAGATGTGCAGGCCTTTCTCCAAACTTTCCGTGCGCTTAATCCAAAGCCGAAGCTGCATTCCTTTGAAGATGTCACACGCTGGTGGTTAAGTCATTCGAATCCTTTGACCTACCAGCAGGCCCTGTGCCTGTCGGACGAACTCTATCGCCGCTTTCTTTCCCGCCCAATGCTCCAGGAAGAAGATTGCTGCCGACTGGCCGCCTCCGGCCTTGTAACCGAGGAAGAATACCAGGACATTCAGCTCTGGTTCTTTGACGAGGGCAAAAACTACTGCTGGCTGGGTCCCCTTGGAGTGGATGGTACCGGAAACATCTACGGTCTGACAATTCACTATGGCAAAACTTATGCCAGAAGATTGAAGTTTTACCTGCTGGATGACTACTATCGTTACATGAACCATATGTTGTAAGTCGCCGCGCGAAAATATCTATATATAGAATTATATCACTTGACAGACGCAAGATATAGTGTTACACTTACCTTGTAATTGATTTTTGTGCGCTTCCCGTATGGGATACAGACCGATGTTCTGTACCGCAGGCCAAAAGCCCGCATTGCACACGCTGTTAAGTTTGTATGCAAGTGTCAGTGGTATCTCCGCGCCCATTTTGTGGCCGGATTGCTGCTGGCACTTTTTATATATAGATAGTAACGCCAAAGGCGAAGAAAGGAAGTGTTATGGCACAGATCCATGTATTTGGCCGAGTCATGCATGATCTTGTTCCCAAAGAAGGCCAGACAAAACAACCGTATGTCTGCTTTGACCTTATGGAGCGAAACGGCGGTAACCAGCCGGACTTTTATCAGGTATGGGCCCGTGGCGACGCTGTTGCCAGGCTCATGAAGCTCAAGGTTAGAAAGGGCAGCATGATCTGGCTCACCGGATCGCAAAAACTGGTGGATGTCCGCCAAAAGGACGGAAGCACGGTCAAGAAGCTGAAAGTATGGCTGACTGACTTTGGCTACCTTCCCGGACAAACCTCCAGAGCAAAGCCGGAAAGTGATCAGAATGGCTCCGACCAAGCGGAGACTGTTCCTGCACCCGCAGAGGTGATGGACGGTAACCGCGAACCCCTGCCGGGATAAGTACCGGCACCTCAGAGGGACCGTATCAAGTTTTCAGAATGGACTGAAAAACTTGGTGCGGTCCCTCTTTTTTTGTTTTCAGGCAAAATCTAAAGGAAGGACGGCAACAAAAATGAGTAACGACAAAGGACTTTTGAGCGGCAGCATCACCATTCTGATCGGTGCTGTTATCGCCATCATGGCTCTGGTGCGCGGACCATGGCAGGCTTGGCTGCTGATTGGGGTATTCACCCTCTGGGGGCTTTGGGTCGTACTGATCCTCCTGCTCCCCTATATGCAGCAGGCCAAACGCCGCCGGCAGCGCCAGCAGCGGGAACGGCAGCTTCATGCCGAGGGCGTTGGCCGGAGCACATTTCAGGTCCCGGAACTGGAAGAACCGATTTCAGATGATCTGCTGCTCCGCTACGCAAATCACCGCATCCTGACCTACCTGCGCTCCTCGTATGCAAACGCCTGCTTTGAGTGGTGCGAACCTAAGCCGACCGAGCTGATCCGCACCAATGGTACCGGACGCATCCGCCTTTACAACGTGGATGATTTTGACCATGCGGACATCACCTTCGGCAAGGACGCAGCTATCCGCTGTGACCTGCTCCGGATCGTACCTCTGTCCAAGACTGAAGCAGGGGCTGACGACCCGGCCAATATTCCGCCCAACAAGCAGCCCATTGATCCGCGCATCTGGTATGAAAACAGCGGACGCACGGTTTTGGAGGCACTGGTGGCAGATCTGAACTCCCGTGGTCACAGTAAGCTCACTCTGCGTGAAAACGGTGACATCTGCATTCAGCAGGGTGAGGAGTTGGTGCCGCAGGAACACCTCTCCAACTTTCCGGCGAAGGTCTACTGGCCCCGTCTGGTGGAAGTATTTGAGAGCAATGGTCTTTCTGCCGAAACAACGGCGCAGGGCATTCAGGTCTCCTGGTAAGCACCATCATACAAAGAAGGGAGTGAAACACAATGAAATCCGGGATAAGCCTTGTTGAGATGGCAAAGGAGATCCAGCGTCAGGCCGAACTGAAGGCCGATTATGTGATGGATACCCGAAGCCTCCGTCTGGAGCCTTTTGGCTCGGACTTATATCTCAATGCCTATACCCCGTCTGGCGAGATGGCTGTGGAGCCGCTGGAGATCAATGCCATCGCCCACAGGCAGATCGGCACCCATCTGAAGATCCCGGCGGCCTACTACGACAAGATGCTGACACAGCATCCCCAGCTGCTTTCGGAAAATGTGAACGCCTGGTTCGAGCGTGAACCCGCTGTGCGCTTAGTCCGCACTATTGGCGGCACCGCCCGGGCATTCCTTAGTAACCGCTATCGGCGTATCGACAATCTGGATATTGCCGGCATCGTTCTTCCTGTCCTGCAGGATATGGAAGGAATGCACTTTGAAAGCTGCCAGCTCACCGAAAGCCGTATGTATATCAAGGTGGTGAACACCCTGCTGCAAGCAGAGGTCTCTCCCGGCGATATCGTCCAGTCAGGCATCATCATCAGCAACAGCGAGGTGGGCCTTGGCTCGGTGAATATCCAGCCGCTGGTCTACCGTCTGGTGTGCAGCAATGGCATGGTGGTCAACGATGCCCAGACGCGCCGCAATCATGTTGGCCGCGTCAACGAGGCCACGGAGAACTATCAGCTGTACTCCGATAAGACGCTGGAAGCCGACGATAAGGCGTTTGCCATGAAGATTCAGGATACGGTACGGGCCGTGGTGGATGAGGTGCGTTTCACTCAGGTGGTCAACCTGATGAAAGATGCCAAAGACGCCCGGATGAATACCGCGGATGTTCCTGGTGTCGTCAAGCTGGTCAGCAGAGACTTTCATATCACGGAAGAAGAAAGCTCCGGTGTGCTGCAGCGGCTGATTGAAGGAAACGATCTGACGCTGTATGGCTTGTCCAACGCAGTGACCCGCCACAGCCAGGATGTCGAGGACTATGACAGAGCCACCGCTCTGGAGGGCATCGGCTACAACATTCTTTCCATGCCGGCAAGGCAGTGGAGCCGTATCAATCAGATGGCCGCCTGAGTGGCTGCCAACCAGTCAATTCTAAGGAGGAACGAACTATGTACGAACAGAACACTTCCATGATGAACATTCCCGAGCAGAACGCTTTCCTGCTTCCCGCCATGGTAGATGGCGACTTCAGCAGCGAGGAGATCGCGGAGGATGCCGACGGTCTGCAGATGATGAGTTTCCAGCGGGTGAAGATTCCCGCCGGCGGCCAGCTGCAGTTCGAGATCCCCACCGAGGACCCGGACAATCCGGACTATGCCCGGACGCTGGAGGGCGTGATTCTCTATAATCACGCCGCCTGCACCCTCTGGCCGGAAGGCAGTGAGTATGACGAGGACACCAAGCCTCTCTGCTCCTCTGTGGACGGCAAGACGGGAATTGGTGAACCTGGCGGCGCCTGCGCCACTTGCCCGATGAACGAGTATGGCTCGGCCCGAGACGGCGGACGGGGCAAGGCGTGCAAGAATATGCGGGACATCTACCTGCTGCGCAGCGGCGAGTATATGCCTCTGCTGATCTCGCTCCCGCCCACCAGCATCAAGCCGTTCAAAGAGTTCCTGAACAGAGCCTTTGTCTACCGGCGGCGTGCCACCTACGGCAGCCTGGTGCAGATCTCGCTGAAGAAGGAAAACAACGGCAGCAACGACTACAGCGTTGCCACCTTCCGTCTCGTGCGCGACTTCCAGGGCGAGGAGTTGAGTCAGATCCGTGCCTATGCCAATGGCTTCAAGGAGCAAATCAAACTCATCAACATCCAGCGGGCCCTGATCAACGAAGAGCAGCGCACCAACGACTGCGAGTATGAGATCCCCGCATCCGCCACCGAAGCCGCAAATCCTGATGGGAGCTATGCGGTCGGGGCGATCAACGGCGACTACGAAAAGCTGCCGGCATAATGGATTTTCTGCGGGCATAACCGCATGACATGTCATCAAGGGATACCTCTGGCTCACGCCGGGGGTATCCCTTTTTTTGTTTTAGACTGGAGGAAATATATATGTTGTGTGAAGTACCGTTAACAAAGGAACAGCAAGAGTTTGCCGCCGAACATCACGGCCTGGTTTATAAATTTCTGAATGATAACCGTTTGGCTGAAGATGAATTCTATGATGTAATCATTTTTGGCTATCTTAAAGCAGTGCAGGACTTTTTTTTGAGAGAACAGCTGCAGGATTACTCTTTTGCTACGATTGCCTGGAAATACATGTCTCGTAGCTTATCAAATCACTTTAAGGGACAATTTCGTCAAAAACGCAACGCCGAAATTGTCAGTATTCATGTGGGGCCCCATCCCGACAGTCTTTCGCCGGAAGAAATGATGCCGACACAGGATAATCTAATGTTGGATCTTGAAATGCGCCTGTTGCTTCATGATTTGGCGGGCCGTGTTTCTCAGCAACAGATGAAGATTATTCGTATGAAAAGCAGTGGTTATGGCATCCGGGAGATCGCCAGTCGTGAAAAAATCCCCATGAAGCGTATTAAAGAGGTTTTGGAAGAGGTTCGTCTGGTGGTTTTGGAGATGTGCTACGAATAAGGCAAACGCGCCACCAGATCAAGTAAAATTCGACTGAATGGAGGTTGAACACTATGACGAAATCGAAGAAATCCATCGTGATGCACGGAACGCTTTTATGCCCGCTGGTTCTGGGTAACTGCGCTTTTCTGCGTGCCAACGGCACCACCTACCGCACCTCGGCCGTCGTGGCGATCCACGAGCAGTCGGCGGATATGATCCATTTTGAGACGCTCAATTCCGACTACTACCTCTCGATGGACCCTTTCCCGATGGCGGCCGTCTTCCCGGCTTATACGGCCCTGGCCGCGTGCGCGTAGAATTCAACAAGTAAGGGGCCACGCCCCATAAGTCCCGGCCGTGGCAGGCGTCTTTGTCTGCCGCGGCCTTTTTTATGGAGGAATACGATGGAAGAGCAATCCAAAACCCTTGCCGTGTCGGTACGAGCAAAGGAGTTCGTTTCATATCACTGCAGTTGCTGCGGTCATTGCTGCCGTCATATTGAAAATTGCGTGATGGTTGAGAGCCTGGATGCCTATCGGATGGCTAAACACCTGCGTAACCAGCATTGCGGTATCAGCAGCACGGACGATGTGCTGCTCCGATACTGCGAACCCATGCCGCTTACCGATGAAGGTTATCCCATTTATGTACTCAAAACGGTCGGCGCAGATGCCACTTGTATTTTTCTGCGCGAAAACCAGTGCAGCATCTATGCTGCCCGCCCTCGAACCTGCCGCCTTTACCCGTTCTCGGTGGGGCCTGGTGAGCGTGGACGGGATTTTGAATACTGCCTGTGCTTTGATGATAATCAGCAGCATCACTTCAACGGCGGAAAGGTATTGGTAAAAGACTGGCTGTACCACAACTTTCCCAAAGAGGACAAGGAATTTTTGAAGCAACAATATCTGGTCATCCCAGAGATTGGCCGGCTGATGCACCGTATGCCGGAAGAAATGCGCCAAGCAGCTGTATTCAAGATATTGTTCTATCACTACTATCATTTTGAGCTGGATCAGCCATTCCTGCCTCAGTACGAGCAGAACAACCGCAGCTTGCTGAACGAGCTTCGCAAATTGGCTCCTTCAGAGTGAGGTGGCACCCGTGATTTATGTGCTGGAGCATCTCTCTTCACAGAACGGCAACGGTCAACCATGCCATCAATGGATGCAATATGCCGTCTGCGGCAAGCATGAAATTTTGCAAAAGATCTGCCGAAACCAGCGTCACCCGGAAGAATGGCGTGTGACACCACTGGCCGTAAGCACAGCAGAGGAAAGGAGCGTTGCATGAGTACCAATCAATATCAGGAGATGCGTAACCGCCAACAGGCGGAAATCAACGCATTCCCTATGTTCTTTGCGTTCAACAAACAACAGTTTGCCGAAGGGATGCGCACACTGGGCCTCTCTCTTTCGGACACCTGCCAGATGTGCAGTATTTTCGGTGGCGGCTACTGCCGCAAAAGCGATGCTGCCAAGCTGGATGAAATGCTCGCCCGACATCGCAAAGAACTGGAAGATGCCATTTCCTCGGATAAAACGGGGAAAGGCTTTATATTTGATATGTTCCTCCAGGAATTGGAGAATCACGAGTATAGTTACACCGGCGATGTGCAGGAAGCATTGGATGCTTTGGGTATTACACCCCAGTATATGGAGGCTATGCCGCAGTTGATGACAGGCCTCTCTCTGGCCTGCAATAAGGCTATGCAGCACGACTGTTTTGGCTGATTTTCAGTATCTATTATGGATGGTCTATGACCTTATCAGAGGTCTCAATCAGTAACCACCGCATCTTTTGTACCGTCGGTGGTTCTTTCATTGACAGGAGGTGCCAACCTTTGAATTTCCACGAAACGATATACGGTCACCGCTTTTTTGAGGCCCAGCTGCCCAATCTTATCAAGGCGATGGAACGAATTGCTGACGGACTTGCACATCTTGAGGCAGGTTCGCCGCAGAGTGCAGCTCCTACATCCAGTTTTCTGCACGACCTCTACTACGGTGACTATGAGCCGAGCGTGTTCAAAACGCAGAGCAGTGAGCAGGAAAAAATGGACAAGTCGGTTTCCGCTGCCGAAGCAGCCCTGCGAAACATCCTGCAGAAATCCCCGTCAGCCATAAAAGCGTTCGAGGCCTATCAGATCGCTGTTGGTGAGCAACACGGCGCCGTTACTGAACAAGCGTTTGAATCCGGTTTTCAGACTGCCTTTCAGATGCTATTGGCTGGTCTTCCGCTGCCTGAAGGCACGCATGATGACGAGTTTCCTCTCACTCTGCAGGAACTCAGAAAAATGAACGGCCAACGAGTGTTCTGTCTCGAAACAAATGAGGAAGTCCAGGTCGTGGCCTACAAAAAGGGATTTATCCGAGTAACCAATGACAAAGAGAACCTCCCTATCCATGGCTTGACTTTATATCGTCGTCGGCCAAGCTGGTGTGAATAGAACCAATGCCTCAATCAAGGAGAATACGGCATGAATATTTGCGAAGATAAAATCAAAGTGTTTCTTGAGCGGCTTTTACCCCTTCAGAAATCGGAACAACAGATTCTCTGCCCAAGGTGCGGCCACAATGAGTTATATACCGGCAATTACTTTTTTCTGAACCCGCTGAGCCGATACGCTCATGTTTATATCTGTGAAAAGTGCTGGATGGATGAAGCGTTGCGGGAAATAGACCGCCAACCAATTCCTCTCAGGATATGGAGTGCGGCACTTCCCCTGGTTTTAAGCGGAGAGTTACCGTCATCTATGAATCCAACAGCTGAGGAACCACATCCATGAAGTATGAGAACTATAGACTGCCCGGTGGGAAAACCCTCTCTGAAGCTACATTCGAGGATATCCGCTGGCAATATGGAGTGTTCCGCTGTAACAGCACCGGTGCTGGCCGAGATAAAAAATATACTCCTTGGCGGGCTGTCAAAACCAAATTAGGTGAGATCGAAGAATGTGACTGGTGCAAGCTGGTGGAGGCTGTCATCGAGCGGGAAAATGAGGTTCCGCTGCTGAATGCGCTTATCCAATGGTGCAATGAGCACAACTATGTCTCAGCATCTGTGTCTGAAATGCGGAAGGAGGCGCTCCAGCTTCATGCTTCCCGGATCTTCGACAATCCTCAATGGATCGGTTTTATCCCCTTTAACGCAAAATATCGGCCAGAAATACTGAACACTGCCGACATCGTTTTTGTTCGCATGGCGTGCTGCCCCGAAGCCGGCACAGTCACCCAAGAACAAATTGACCGCGCTTGCAGCGGCCAGATTTCTTGCCCACACTGTGGGCGTTGGAACAGCTTCACGATTTTGGAGCGAGGATCTGTCCCTGGTACTTATCCTTTCGATTCAGAGCACACCAGCGTGGAGCACATGGAGCATATGACAAAGAAGGAGGCTGATACAAATGATGCAGATTCCCCTTGGGAAGAAGATGACGAACTTTAAGTGTAAACCGCCTGAGAATCGGCTGAACCTACCCGGCAGGGGTTCCGTCAAGCAGTCCTCTAAAATGCAGGCGTACCGCGCCTATGGTGCCGCCCATTTTTATGTTCAGGAACGGTGCCGCCACTTCCGGCGTGGATAGCCAAAATCAATCCAGGGGCAAGGATATACCCCCTACCCTCTAAAGAAGGAGGTATGACCTACGATCTACCAAAATGAAAACGAAGAACTCTGGCACGAAGGCATCTGCTTCAAAATCGGTGCACGGGTCTTTGCCAACGATCAGAGCGAATACGAAGGACTCTTTGGAACCATCTTCGAGATCCGCACCGGAACCGACAAAGAAACTGAAAACGACACGCCGGATATTTACTGCAGGTTTGACCTGCCTGTTCTCTCCGCTGACCGCAAAGCTCTGGAACGGACTTTTTCTGAACTCTACCATGAGCCAAAGAGTGTGGAGGATCTGGGACTTGATTTTGTTATCATGTCACCGGAAATGTTGATTCCTTTGCCGGCTCCGAAACAGGATTATCCCCAAGCGACACTTTATATTGTGGCTTCCCACTGGGCCAGCGACGGAGAATATGGCTCTTATGAGATCCCATTCACCAGTCTGATCGATGCCCAGAGGCAGTTCCATGATGATCTCCGGGAGGAACAGGACGGCGGCAGCATTGATAGTTGGCGCCAAAAGAGTCAGTTTGTGGAGGAAGAGACGCAAAATAGCTATGAATGCTATCTGGACGGTGAGTATTGTGAAAACCACTTTTCCATTGAGCTGAAAAGTTTTTCGTTGCCGATGGCCCCCTGCTTTATGGAAAATGTGGCTGGTCTCTGGCAGGCGCAAAATATGCGCGAGGACTTTAGAGAGCAAGTTGAAGACTGGGAGGAATTTCAGGAGCTTACTGTATCCCAGCGTGAAAGATTGCTGGCCTCTCCGGATTTTCCCCGGCGCCTTCTTGCACAGTTAAGAAGCAGTTCTGCTTATCAGGAGGCCTATTGGGAAGCGGTGTCTGAAGTAGCGGCGGCGCTTTTGACGGAAATCAGCCGACAGCCTGATACTGATAAATGAATGGAGGGATATGTTTTTATGGACGAAATGGAAAAGGCTCTTCGTGAAGAATTGGAAAAGCATCTGGACACACTCCGCCGCAATCTGGAGGTCGTGCCTATGGATGTGCTGAAAACCAAGTATAAGAAACCCTATCAGGAGTTGAAGGAAAGCATCTGCAAAGCCGCTACGGCGTACACCCGCCATGTGTCTCTCGGGGGTATTCGCATCAAACAAAAGTATGGAGATGAGGCAACGAGCTATGCCAACGAAGCGGAAAAAGACTCCCAATGTCTGAAGCGGATTTCCGAGGCTGCTTTTGAGCGGCAGGACATGAATGAGATCGCTGCTTTGGCGAAACAGCTGAGAGAGGAAATTCTTCAGGTCCTCCATGTTTTTTACCTGCAGCATATGTGCATTTATGTGTCCAAAGAATGCATGAGCGACCATCATCTGGCGCCGGAGGTCTATAACGACGCTACCGCACAGGTTTGGCGAAACGGAGAATGGCAGACTATGGAGGATACTTCCTGCGGTGCGTTGCTTCCCGTTGAGGTCATCTATGAGGTTCCTGGCCCTGTCGAGGCAGCCGCATGACAAAAAAGCAGAAATATCTGAACAGCGAGGCCCATGGCTATCTGTTGGAATCGGACGCCTGTGCTCTTCTGATCAAAGAATTGGAGCGAGTTTGTACCAAGTTTCAGCGCCGCATAGATAAGGAAAATGCCGCACGGCAGGCTGATTTCGATGCCGCTATGGAGTACCACAGTGAAAATGAGATCCAGGATGCTTACGGCTGGGAGTTGATCACCGAAGCACAGTACCATGCGTATATGGACCTGTTCCACCGCGGCCGGCAGGCTCTTGAGGAACACGCCCCCACCGTATCTGAGCTGGCATTGTCCATCGCAAGGCGGGTCATCTATGATTTGGAGTCCGATCAGCGTGAGTTTGCCTTCTCTGCTCTCACACCAGAACAGCAGACTGCCGAACTGCTGCGCGCAGAGAAAGCTCGCAAAGAGTGGAAAGAACATATTGCCCGGTTGAAAGAGCAGCAGGGGCAAATCGTCAAATGGGAAGACAAAGACGGCACATCAATGTTGACTCTTTGACTATGAGAAAAAGACCCTTCTGGTTCATTCAGAGTAAGTGTCAAAAGCCCGGCAGATTGTTTTCTTGCAATCTGCTGGGCACTTTTATGGAGGGACAGTTTTATGATCATATACCATGATACATCTTATGTGAAACCATCCAACGCAAAGTGGATCGCCAAAGGATATGCAATGGAGGACATCTATTCTCTGCGCCTGCAGTTCTTATATACGGAAGCGCAGCAGGAAGAAAACAGAATGGCTCATGCGGCCGGAATCAGGGATACCGTTCAGCTCCGGCAGGCCGCCGAACACAGAAACGCGGTTATGGCTCCGATCATGGCTGCCATTGCTCATAATTTCATTTGCTACGGCTACACAGAAGAGGAGCCGGCCCCCTACCTCAGCGATGGTTGGGAAGTCTATTTCTGGTGCAACGATTTCAGCAATACTGCACACGGCTGTGGACTCTCTGGCAGAGATTATTCTTATTTTACGCTGACCTTCAATGAACGGCAGACAGTTTCTCAGCGCAGGGTGCTTTGTGAGCGGCTGCTGGAATTTCTGGATACGGAATTTAAAAGCCATCCGAACCTGCATGTGGCGGTACAGTATTCCACCTGGTATGACACCAAAAAAATTGAAAGAGACGCCCAAAAGATGCAGTATCTTCTGGATGGGCGGCGCCATATCTACGGTGGGAAGGAGGGGCGATTTTTCCTTGAAAGCGGCGAATTGCTCTTCCGCCCCAAATATGCAAAACGAACTGTCTATCGGGTAGACCGGGCAGACATTCTCACAATCTGCTGGGAATTGGGACTAATGCCTGATAGCTGCAACGAAGACAGCCATCCCGCATCTGTGGAAACCAACCACGCCACCGCTCTTCTCCCCTATGAGAAGTACGGCTCTACCCACCAGATCCAGCTCACAGTTACCTCTTATGTAGGCGGCAATCTTGCAATTCAAATGGTAGCCTGGGAGGACGGATATCCCGAACCTTGGGCGTCTTTGACCGTCAATTTGGATGGCAAGCGTCAGAAAGACTGTGCATTCATTGACACCAACGGAGACCCCGATTTTCCTGTTTGGCTCATCCGTAATGGGCTGGCAATTCCAACTGGCGTCCTACAGCGCAGTGGGTTCTGCGAGTACCCGGAATACCGTTTCCGAGCGGACCGGCTGCAAGAGCTTGATCCGGATGGGTACGCTTCCTACCTTGCTTCACAGCAAAGCGGAAAAAGCGCATAAACAACAATGACGACGAGACTGCCTCTCCCCTATCCTGCACTTTGGAGTCAGTCTTACAACACAACGACCGGTGGGTTGCTTTTTGCAGCCCACCGGTTTTGCTTGGAGGAAATCAATGCAGCCAATACCATTCAACATGAAAGGAACGGAATATGCCATAACCATTAAAGTTGCCACCTACTCGGAAGGCAACCTTGCTATCAAACTTTATCAAGAGAATTTCGGGCAGTTGATATTCTGGGACACTCTCACCACAAATCTGGGTGGTCTGCGGCCGAAGGACTGTGGTTTTGTCAACACAAAGACCACCGGCAAACGGTTTTATGCATGGATTAAGCGCAACGGACTAGGAGAACCAACAGGCCAAATTCGCTCTGAAAACGGAGTGGATAATGTGGAATATCTCTTTAATAGCAAGAAGCTTAAAAAGCTTGACCCAGACGGCTATACCTACTATTCCAGGCGATTGAAAGGAGAACTTGGCCGCCAATATGAACGCTTGTATTTGGCACTTCGCCGGCTCGCAAATCATGTTCCTCACTTCCACTACACGGATTACAGCGGATGGCGAAAACTCCAAGGCTCTGATGATACGCTCCCATTATGGATTGAAGCCGAAGATCCGGCTCACTGCTTGCGGTATATTTTTGAGCAGCGCGGAATTATGTTGCGGACCACAATTATTAACTGCGAGACCCAAACTGTGCAACGCTATATTCACCGCCGCAAAGAAGATATGGCCACCAACCTGCTTTCGTTTTATCAAGGGGAACTTCCTGTATACCCGCCTTGGTCAGAAGATCGGCGGCGCCAGAGTGATACAAGACACGAAAATCCCCTTATCCAGACTTTCAAAGAAACTGCAGAAATCCGCCAGCAGGCAGGAAAGAAAAAGAAATCTCAAAAAAGGAGGACTTGACAATGAAACTGCTGCTCTACCCCAAGGGGCTGTTGGAAGCAGCCTGGCGCAAAGACAAAAAACTTTATGCGGACGGTGACGCCGCAGATCCGCCCAGATGTCTGCGGTGTGGCGCCCCGTTGGCTCCGCATTTGATGGTAAACGCCCTTAGCCGCTATGTGGATGTCCAGATCTGTGAGGCCTGCGGGATGGACGAAGCTCTCCGAGATGCAGCGCATATTCCCTTGCCTCTTGAAGAATGGGACGCGATTAAGCAGGGGCGGCTGTTGAGGCCCCAAAAAAGTCGTGACTGCTATCTGAAGACCACCTGCGGCTTTGATCAAGTGTTCCAGCACACCTATACTTCCCCCATGCAGGCCACCAAGCGACCTGTCAGCGAGGTGGCTTACTCCCGCTCCGATTATGACGGGTGCCGATGGTGGACGACCTGGCATGATGAGCGTGGGCAAAAACCGGCTCCAGAGCTGGCAAAAGAAATTGACGAGTTTCAGAGTGCCCTGTTCAAACTGCCGGCCTTCAAGACGCTGGAAACCATGCGGCGGTTCTGCCGCTATGCACAGCCTACCAACGAGGCAACGGAATTCAACCTTTATTCCGAGACCGATCACCTGTATATCTGGGTTCGTTTGATCACCCGGTTTCGGGATTACAACGTCTATGTTCACTATTACGATAAGAACTACCAGTAAAATGTGAAATGGGGCGCAGATTTACAGTCTGCGCCCCATGATTATTACAAGCAACTCCGTTTTCTTCTTATGTTAAGCTCTAGCTGCAAACCGTCAAGCATCAAAATCTAAGCTACACTACGGTATTTTTATATCATTTGCACGATTGAATGAATAACATTCATTGACATCTCAAAAAATGGTGTTATACTGATAGATGGAAAGGAGGTCAATGCCATGAATGCTGTAAAAGAAAACTCAAAGGCTGCTTTTAACCAACAAGCTGCTACCTATGACACAGATATTAAGGGCCAGCACGCCCGCTCCCTTTACCCTGTCCTGTTGGAAAAGCTGTCGCGCATTCCATTCCAATCTGCCCTTGATTTAGGGTGCGGAACTGGCGAGATGTTAAAGCTTATTTTACAAGAAGATGTTGGCAAAAAATTATACGGAATTGACTTGTCAGAAAAAATGCTTCATGTTGCAAAGTCAAAGCTACCGGAGCAAGTGAAACTGTTGTTGGGAGATAGTGAGGCACTCCCTTTCCCGGACAATACCTTTGATGTCGTGTATTGCAACGATTCGTTTCATCATTATCCGGCTCCGATGAATGTCCTAAGAGAAGTACACCGGGTATTGAAACCCGGCGGCACATTCCTGATGGGCGATTGCTGGCAGCCACTTGTAGGGCGCATCATTATGAATTTCTATATGCGTCACAGCAAAGAGGGCGATGTTAAGATTTACTCCGAAGCAGAAATTGTTTCTATGCTTTCAGAATATTTTCGTAATGTATCGTGGGAGCAGATTGGAAATACTGCGTATATTGCTATGGGCGCAAAATGATTGATATTCACTCATTGATTTTTTCGTGTGGGGGTGATATGATAAAAAAAAGGAGGCTCAAAACTATGCGAGTTACAAAAGAGCCGGAAGTACGGAAACAGGAAATCTTAGACACTGCCCTCAAATTGTTTGGGGAAAACGGCTATGAAAAAACCTCGATTGCAGATATAGCAAAAGCAATCGGCGTGGCACAAGGTTTGTGCTATCGCTATTTTCCGTCCAAAGAGGCTTTATTTGACTGTGCGATTGCACAATATGCCGATGTGTTAGTAGAGCAATTCGCGGATGCCGAAAAAGACGACCGCAAAACCTTGCGTCAGATCATTGAAGAAATGCCTACCACTATGGAAAAGCAGGACACAAAATATTATTCTGTTTTTCATGGAACGGAGAACAGAAAATTTCACGATCAGCTCGCCCTCAAGGTATGCGAGAAGTTGGTGCCGCTTGTAGAAAAACTGCTGCAACGCGCCAAACAAAAAGGCGAAATTCAGTTTGATGATTTGCAGGCCGCTGCGACATTTTGTGTATATGGTCAGCTTGGTATTCTGCTGGCAGAGGATCTTACGCAAGAAGATAAATCCAAACGGATTCGTGAATTTCTCATATTTGCACTTCACCTTTGAGATGATCCCCCGTTTTGGGACGGGGGATTTTCAAAGAGCAGAAAATGAATAATCTTCATTCAGTATAGTGTGCCGCGAGCAGCGGTGCTTATTTTGAGTTTTTATATGAATGTTGTTCATTCATTATCTACGGAAAGGATAGACTTTTTATGCCAACGAAAATTGATTTTATAGGTGGCAACACAAAGCGCTGCCTTATGGCAATGGCGCTGCCGATGATTGCTGCCATGTTCCTTAATATGATGTATAACCTTGTAGACAGTCTGTGGATCGGAAATCTGCTCGGTAAAACGGCCTATGCCGCTTTAACAAATTCTACCCCCATCATTTTAATTTTGACTTCTGTTGCAATGGGAGCAACAAACGGTGTGTCTATTTTGATCTCCCAAGCCATTGGTGCAAAGGATAAGAAAAAGGCCGAAAGTTTGATAGCCACATCGTTCTGCGTAGCAGTGACATTTTCTCTACTTGTCACCATTTTGCTTGAAATTTTTCTTCCGGGAATGTTAAAAGCCTTGAACACTCCTGTCGAAACTTATGATATGGCATACAGCTATTTGGCAATTTATATCCTTGGCTATCTGGCAGTTTACCTCTACTTGTATTTCACTGCGGTTTTGCGCAGCTTTGGTAATTCCATGTTTCAGGCTGTTGCAATGCTGGTATCAACCATTTTGAACGCAATTCTCGATCCCATTTTTATTCATTTTATCGGGTTTCATGGTGCAGCGATTGCGACATTGCTTTCACAGATGATTTGCCTGCTGTTTATGCTGATCTATCTGAAAAAGAAAAAGTTATTTACATTCAAAATCTCTGCTTTTAATAGCAATGATGCTCTGCTGCTGATTCAAAAAGCAATTCCCTCTGTAATTCAGCAAAGCATTCCAGCAATCAGCACAACTTCCCTTACAGCACTCGTCAGTACATATAGTGTAACGGCAATCGCGGCTTATGGGGTAACGGGAAAACTGGAAACCATCCTGTTCTATCCGGCTATGGCTCTGAACATGGTTTTAACCACCATCATCGGCCAATGCGCTGGTGGAACGCGATATGATCGAGCGAAAGACTATTTGAAATGCGCTTTGGGATATGGGTGTGGCCTGCTTGTGATCCTCTCTGTTCTGGTAGTTGGATTTTCAAAACAGCTTTCCGGTCTGTTCGTCAGAAGCAGCGATGTTGCGGTTATTGTCGGTACATATTTTCTGATTGTCAGCATCGGGTATGTTCTGAACACAGTCACAAACTGCTATTTGGGTGCGCTTAACGGCATGGGAAAGCCGTCAAAAAGTATGTTCTTGATGATTTTCTATTATATTGTGGTTCGGATACCTTTGGCCTATTTGCTATCTTATTTGGGATTTGGCCTAAACGGGATTTGGGTTGCGGTACTGGTTAGTCATATAGTAGCCAGTCTTGCAGCTACTATGACAGGGACAGTTCTTATAAGGAAGAAAGGAAACATTAAAGCGTAACGACTTCTTTCAGACAAAATATGTTGAGATAGCTGCCGCACGACGGCAAAAGAAAAAAAGCCGTCGTACAGCAGCCCTTTTGACACGCCCAAACTATTATATGGCGGCTTTGAGAAATCAAAGCCGCCTTTTTATGGTGGCTACCAAAGGAGATGCTACCATGAAAAAGAAAATCATCATTCACTTTGAAGATCTCACAACACCCCAGGAAGTTTTGCTCCAGGAGCTTCTTCAGAGTTTTTGCGTGGAGCAGATTGAGGTGTTTGAAGATACCACCTCTACCCTGCTGGTCGGTGAC
The DNA here is from genome assembly GCF_017811815.1 of Flavonifractor sp. AGMB03687. Classification (GTDB taxonomy): domain Bacteria; phylum Bacillota; class Clostridia; order Oscillospirales; family Oscillospiraceae; genus Flavonifractor. The sequence goes on along the minus strand of NZ_JADKZI010000012.1, from coordinate 12,000 downwards.
CTGCAAATTGATGTGGAGCGGCGCCAGGTGTGGCGGGCCGGCAGTCAGATAGAACTGACACCGATGGAGTTTGACATTCTTCACCTATTGGCCCGGCGCCCAGGGCAGGTATTCTCCGCTCGGCAGATCTATGAGTCTGTGAGCACAGATTTTGCAGCTGGTAGCTGGTCAGGGATTGGCAATATGGTCTACAAATTGCGTCGAAAAGTTGGACCTGATTTTATTAAAACAGTGCGAAATAGCGGGTATTTCCTACCCACAAGGCGATAAAGTATAACACAGGACACGACGAGTGCAAAGTTGCATTTCACAATCCCTTGTTAATTCTACGCTCTTTCTTTTTGTCATAAATTTAAAGCCATCCTAATTGCATCCTGCAAAATAACTCTTGACACCAAAAATTAAAACAGGTAAACTGTATACATACCAAGAGAATGTTTCAAACAAGTAGGTGATACCCAATTATGGCACGAAACAAATACCCGGAAGTCACCGAGGAGCGGATTTTGGATGTTGCTCAGCGCCTCTTTTTGGAAAAGGGCTACGAGAACACCACGATTCAGGACATCGTGAATGAACTGGGAGGCCTTACGAAAGGTGCGGTATACCACCACTTCAAGTCCAAAGAGGAAATCATGGATGCGGTGAGTGACCGTATGTTTTTTGAAAATAACCCCTTCGAGGCAGTGAAAGGTCGCACCGATCTGAACGGGCTCCAAAAGCTGCGTGAAGTAGTCCGGCTGAATCAGGCAGACACAGCCCGTACCAATATGACAGCACAGTCCATTCCGATGAATCACAATCCCAGAGTATTGGTCGGAATGATCGATGCCAACCGCCGGATTCTCACCCCGTATTTTCTGGAACTCATCGAGGAGGGAAACCTGGACGGTTCCATCCACACGGAGTATGCCAAGGAGATTGCTGAGCTGCTGCCGCTGCTCACTAGCCTGTGGTTGCTGCCATCTGTATTTCCAGCCACCAAGGAGGAGATGCGGCGGAAATTCTCCTTCATCGGGGAGATGATGGAGAAGATGGGCGTGCCTCTGTTTGACGATTCCATTCAGCGGCTGGTGGACGAATTCTTTGAGCAAATCCCTGACCTAGAATAAAATTGCCTTACGGCAATTTTATTTTGGACACATACATTCATCCGGAAGGTATTATATTGTGAATACCGCAGTCACTCACTGCGGCAGTTTTTTTACAAAAATACATACCTTGCGAATGTATGAAAGGAGCATAACATGAACCAAATTGTAATCTCTGCAAACAACCTGACAAAAGCCTTTTCAGGAAAAGAAGTCATCCAGAACTGTACCTTTTCTGTGGAACAAGGCAGTATTTACGGTTTTCTGGGGCGCAACGGAGCAGGGAAAACCACAATGCTCAAACTGTTGCTGGGGTTGTTAAAACCATCTGCCGGAACCGCCAGTGTGCTGGGACTGGACAGTGTGCGGGATAACAAGGCAATCCTTCGACGCACCGGAAGTCTGATTGAAACGCCAATATTTTATGAGCATCTGTCGGCCGCGGATAATCTACTCCTCCATTTAGCTTACATGGGAATCGAGGATACCGATGTGGAATCAACGCTCTGCCGTGTGGGGCTGCCCGGTACAGGGAGTCAGCCGGTGTCTACCTTCTCCCTGGGTATGCGGCAGCGTTTGGCCATTGCGCGGGCCATCATCCATCGGCCCGAAGTGTTGATTCTGGATGAACCGGTCAACGGTCTGGACCCTGTGGGAATGAAGGCGATGCGTATTTTGTTCCGCCGCTTGGTGCAGGAAGAAGGAATGACCATTCTGATGTCCAGTCACCTTCTTTCGGAGATCGAGCAGATTGCGGATCGTGTGGGTGTCATTGTGGATGGTACTGTGGTGCAGGAAGCAGAGATGGCAGATATCCGCAAACAACATCCCTCCAATATGGAGGACTATTTTATTTCGCTCATCCAGGGAGGTGCTGACCATGCGTAATCTGATTGCATTGGAATTAAAACGGAATCGTCTACGCCCATATCATATTGCAACTCTAATTTGCGGAGTGACGATGCTTGGCTTCCAATACCTAATGGCTGCCATCCCTCATATGGACCCCACCGATCCGGATATGGAATTGTTCTCCCAGTACTTCTTCTTGATGGGGATCACCTGGTTGGTATGTATGGCAATCTTTGCAATTCTTTCGGCAGTCATGGCCTCCCGCTTTGTGGTGGAGGAATACAGCGGGAAACGGGCAATTCTGCTGTTGAGTTATCCAGTCAACCGGGAAAAGGTACTGTGTGCAAAGCTGGTGTTGGTGTTTGCCTATACTGTTGGCGCGATGCTCCTGTGCGGAGCGGTGATCCAGGCTGTGTTCTTTCTAACAGAATCACTGTTTCCGCTCTGTTCTGACCAACTGACGATAGAAGTGATCCTTCAATCACTGGGCTTCCTGCTCTGTTGCTCCGTTCTATCTGGACTGCTGGGTGTGGTTTCCCTGTGGTTTGGCTTCCACAAAAAGTCGGTTTCAATGACCATTGTGGCATCGGTCGTTCTGGTAACCATTGTGTGTCAGATAATCAGCGCAGCACTAACATTCTTGCCGATTATGGTAATTGTTTTTGGCGTGACAGGCATTTTTGCAATTTTAGCAATGCAAAATCTACTAAGACAAGTAAAGAACATGGAGGTATGAGACATGACAGAACGAGAATTTGACCAAAAGGTTGAACGGGCCGCCGCAAACTTTGAGCGCCGGGTGGAAGCCACAGCAGATCATCTGGACAAAACCGTAAATCATGCGTGGAATCACAGCCGCCTATTTCGCTGCGCATCCAGAGGAATCTCCCTGGCTGCGGAGGTTGGATTACTTCTGGTTGCCGGACGCCTGGCGGATCGCGGAAACCGAACTGCTGCGGCGTGGTGTGCTGGATTAAGCGCCGTCGGTCTGGCAGGTGATGTGTTGACTGCAATCTGTTTTCGGAGGAAGAAAAAATGAAAGACAAACTGTTCACCCGCAATTTCACTTTCCTGATTCTGGGGCAAGTCAGTTCCTTGATCGGCAACTACACCCTAAAGTTTGCCCTATCCATGTATGTACTGGAGCAGACCGGCTCGGCGTCCATTTTTGCGACATTGCTGGCAGTAGCCATGCTTCCTACCATCCTGTTGTCCCCCTTTGGCGGTATTCTGGCGGATCGAGCCAACCGACGTAACATCATGGTAGGACTGGACACCCTCTCCGGACTCACTGTGCTGGCAGCCGGATTGGTGCTGCCCTTTGGACATGATATTTGGGTCATTGGTGCATTGTTAGTGATTCTGTCTGTCCTGGCCGCTTTTGAATCTCCCACGGTACAGGCCTGCATTCCTCAGATGCTTTCTGGAGACAATCTGATGAAGGGCAATGCGGCGGTCAATCAAGTGCAGGCCATTGCCGGGCTTATCACTCCGTTTCTGGGCAGTCTGGTTTACGCTGCTTTTGGACTTACTCCGGTCCTCTGGGGCACGGTGGCCTGTTTTTTCCTCACCGCCATTCTGGAGTGCTTCATTCGCCTGAACTATCAGAAGGCCGAAGTCACTATGGGTATCCGGGAGATCATCAGAGAGGACTTCTCTGTCAGCATTCACTTCCTGCGCCGGGAGCAGCCGGGTATCCTCAAATTGCTCCTGCTTGCATCCCTAGCCAGCTTGTTTGTAGCTGGTACGGTGGTGGTCGGCTTTCCTTACCTGGTGCGGACTGTTCTTGGACTCTCGGCAGAGCATTACGGAGCAGCGGAGAGTGTTATGGGTGTAGCCGCCGTGCTGGGCAGCCTCTTTGTGGGAATTACAGCGCAGAAATTCCGTTTGCGCTGGCTGGCCTTTGTCTTTATTGGACTTGGCCTTAGCCTCATTCCAGCGGGAATTTCTTTCCTCTTACCGATAGGTTCTCTCGGTGTTTACATTATTCTCCTTGTCATGTTCAGCCTTGGGCAATTTGGATGCAGCCTGTTTTCCACCTATGCAATTTCCGTTATCCAGGCTCGAACTCCGGAGCATTTGATGGGAAAGATTATGTCCTATGTATTCACCCTTTCCATGTGTGCCCAGCCTGCAGGACAAATCATCTATGGTGCGCTGTTTGACTGGTTTTCAGATAGTCCCTATTTTGTGTTAATTCCAAGTGGAATCCTTGTCTGCATTATTGGCCTTCTTTCCACACAATTTTTCAAAAACTTTGAAATTGCATGAATCAAGTATGCTCCTCAAAAATAAAACTGAAAAAACAGTTCCCAGGAAACAATTCACTCCAAAACTCAGTAAGAGCATGGCAATACCGCTCAATAGACCTATAAATAGATTGGAATCAAAACGGACACGAAAAAATTTGCCATCCATGTTAAGTATCCTCACAAGTTTCTAACAGCCTTTTCGTCCCGCAGATTTCTGCGGATACAATATCAGACATCCTTTGAACATTAGCAACATGGCATCGTGAGGTTCCGTTAATCCATTCTGGGCTAATCTGATTATCAATTCCTGCTTTACACTTACGCAATATTTCCAATCTCTTTTCCAGCAATGCCTTTCTTTCTTCACATTCAAAAACATGGAGGAAAAATGCTGCAATCGAAAAAACATTGGTGTCATAATCAAATTTCAAAATGGAATCTTTCAATGTTTTGCGTAGCTCTTTTTTCCCCAGTTCCGTTAAGGTATAGACTGTTCGATCCGGCATATTCCCAATTTTTTCGGTGTTGCCGCATATTAGCCCCTTCTTTTCAAGGGTTTTGATCGTCGCATAGACTGTTGAATCAGCGATATTGAACCACCAACGAACATTCATGTGTCCCAGCCATTTGGTAATTTCGTAAGCATTAAGAGGTCTTTCATGGATAAGCCCCAGTAACATTGTTGCCGGTTTCGATAGCATTTTGAAGCTCCCTTCTTGACAAAGCTATTTGCTTGAAGTACTCTATATATAGAGTACTATTTAGTTGCAGTAATACTATACCATAATTTTCAACCAAAATAAAGACCTCATTGCGAGATAGGAGCTAAATATGCAAGATTATAAGCAAAAATCTAAGCAGTCATTCGACCTTCAGGCGGAAACCTATGACCATGATAAAAATGGCCTTCATGCCAGAAATCAGTACCAAGCAATATTAGAAAAAGTTAAAGATTTTCCATTAGGGAAAGTATTAGACGTTGGTTGTGGAACAGGTGTGCTTCTCGAACAATTACTCAAAGTGTATGGTGGCTCTGCTAATCAGTTCTTTGGGCTTGACCTTTCTAAAAAAATGCTTGAAATAGCTGATTCAAGATTAGCAGAAAAAGTAACTTTGGTTCAGGGGGATGCTGAAACACTTCCTTTTGCAGATTGTACCTTTGATACTATTTTGTGCTGTGATTCTTTCCATCACTATCCCAATCCTCAGCAAGCAATTATAGAATTTTGTAGGGTTATAAAGACCAACGGAAGATTATTGATTAGTGACTACTGGAAACCATCTCCCATTCGTCAGATAATGAATTTGTTTTTGCCATACAGCAATGATGGTGATGTAAAAATATATTCTCAAAAAGAAATTATGGCGTTTCTGGAAACAGTTCATTTTGATGTGACTTGTTATGAACACACAAATAGTTCCTCATACATAGTTATTGCAAAAAAAGGATTTTGACAATTTTATTTATATGTAACATTCTGCCGGGCGACGGCAAAAGAAAAAAGCCGTCGTACAGCAGCCCTTTTGACACGCCCGAACTATTACATGGCGGCTTTGAGAAATCAAGGCCGCCGTTTTTTGGTGGCTCACAAGGGAGGGGGACACCATTATGAAAAAGAAAATCATCATTCACTTTGAAGATCTCACAACACCCCAGGAAGTTTTGCTCCAGGAGCTTCTTCAGAGTTTTTGTGCGGAGCAGATCGAGGTGCTTGAAGATACCACCTCTACCCTGCTGGTCGGTGACCTGCAGATTGATGTGGAGCGGCGCCAGGTATGGCGGGCCGGCAGTCAGATAGAACTGACACCGATGGAGTTTGATATTCTTCACCTATTGGCTCGGCGCCCAGGGCAAGTATTTTCCGCTCGGCAGATCTATGAGTCTGTGACCTCAGATTTTGCAGCAGGTAGCTGGTCAGGGATTGGCAATATGGTCTATAAGCTACGCTGTAAAATCGGAACTGAGGTCATCAGGACAGTAAGGAACTGTGGCTATAGCCTAGTTACAAATCAACCAAACAATAAATAAGAAACGCCGGGCGCGGCGGCTTGTTGGCCCTGCGCCCGGCGCTTTCCTATCCGGTTGCCACAAAAAGAATGAAAACGTAAAATCTTTCTTCGCTATTATTACAGTTGAGGTATTTAATATTGCTATATGCCGCTCAGCAACTTCTTCTTATGCAAATGCTATCAACATTGATGCTATAAAATTTCCTGTCCCATGCAAAAGAATGCTGGGGATTATTGAACCATTAAATATTTTTTCGTTTAACCAACCGAGCAACAATGCACCCATACCAGTAAATGCAAATGTCAATGTGTGATACCACAATCCCACATCAAGCCCTGCTATGATGTAAAGTGCGTTGTGCATTAAACCAAATAGTACAGCTTGTATAATAATACCTTGAATATCGCCGAATTTTGCACATAATCTTTTGCATAAGAAACCCCTGTATAAAATTTCTTCTGCCACTCCATTTCCAATGAAATTCTCAATTAGAGCAGGCAGAATTGCCAATGCTCCTATGCCTGCAAAAGCATTTGCAGATACAGAAGAACTGCTCTGTATATAATCCAATGTTTCTTTGTCTACAAGCTGTGTGAAATCGAAATTATAAAAGAAATAATACAAAACAGCAAATGCCGCCAATACCCACCATTTACTTTTCAACTTCGGCATATAAAAACCTAACCATGTAAAAAAGCCCGTTTCCTTTCTATGTCTAAAGAACCACCAAAGAAACGGTATCAGTGAAAATACTATTAAATTGATAATTGCAGTTACAATGCTCGATATTACAAGTTCCATTGCAATGTCCTCCTACAAACAAGTTATTGCACATTAAATGTTATTATATCATACGGCGGATGACAGCACCAAGGCTTTTTCATGTCTGTACCAAGATTTGTTGAACCCAGTGGGATTATTCAACATTTATCACATTTTACTTCCCACCTAAGTTCTGGACGCTGACATTCATTAAGCCATCCTGAGCATCCAATAAGAAATTTTCGATTTCGGCGGCCTGTTGGCCCTGCGTCTGGTGTTTTCCTTTAAGCTCACGGGAAAGGCCCTGGGATCTGTTTTGATCTCAGGACCTTTCTCATAAGCTCAAATCTTGAACAGCTTAATTGCTCGCATCAATGTAATGCACAGTTCTTGATAGAGATCTTCGTCCAGTCTGCCATTGATGATAGCATATCTGATCAGCATTGGTCGATACATGGTCAAAATACTGGTGGTCGCTTCGTGGTCACCAGTTTTGGCACGACGAAGCATTTCTTCAAATGTCACGGCTGTTCACCTCCTTAATGATCCGACGCACCTTTTTGATAGCACGGTAATACACGGCAGCCGCTCCCTTGTAGGAGAGCCCCTGTTTTGCTCCAAGCAAATCAAACGAATGTTCATCAAGAACGCGGCCCAACAATATGTATCGTTCCCGTTCATCCAGTTGCTTTAAGGCATACAATAGGGCGCTGTCCTCAATAGTCTCCCAGAAAGGCATTTGCTCCATCACTTCTTGTTCAAGAGTTTTGCCTATGGCATAAATTTCTTCTGTCAAAACTTCTTGCGTGCTATCTTTGTAAAGTGACATCAGATAATCTCGCTGAGTACGCTTTACCGCCTGGATCAAATATCCAGTAAATCTGATTTGCAGTTCATCCCCTATTTGTCCATTTCCTCGCTGTCTCATGACTTGTCCTCCGTAAAAATCAAGAATTTCAAGAAACTCTCGATTCCGGGAGGAGAGCGGCAATGGACTGATAAACATAAAAAGCGATCGTTTCTCTGGTTGGGAAGCCAGCAAACGACCGCATAATACACATAAAGAAGCCTTCCACTTCCTTGTTCTTCGGCAGGCGGAGGCTTTTCCTTTGTAGAACGATTTTCGCGTGTTCTGCCTGGGCGAAGATTGCGGAAAGTCGATTCTTTTAAGTAAGCAGTGTGTCGATGTGTAAACAGATGGATGGCATTCTTTATGTGCATGATCCATTTCTTTGTCATGCACTTGCACCTTATTCCATCTGAACCCACATCCAGCACACGACCTGTAAATAGTTACAGGCCTGCTGTCGTAAGGGGTTCAGTCATTCATTTTTTGTAGAATCATGTCGAACAAAAATTAAAAGGGCGGCCTCATTCAGTAATGAATAAGGCCGCCCCTTGCATCTTAAAATGTGTCCATTTTGTTCTTTGTATCATAGCGAACCATCCTTTTCTTTGCTGTTTACTCTATAAGAGAGTTCTTTTATATTCCATGTTTCCATGTTCTGCTTTAATATCAGCGTAACATATATTTTTCACCCTTATTTCACCGAACTCGACTATAATTTAGCCAAAAGAAAATTTATAGCAACAGCAAAGCAGCAGTGCTCTCGGCAACTGCTGCTTTGCTATGATACCTTTCCCGTTATTCAATCCGCAGACGCTCCACAATACTCTGCTTCTCCAGGTTTTTGAAGCAGATAAAGGGAATCAGTACTGCGAAAACAAGTAGAATGGGGGTGCAGATTGCCAGAGGAAGCAACGTAAAGTGGAAAGTAGTAAAGCCGCCGGCTACCATAGCCCGAATTACCACACCAACCGCAAAGGCGCTGACCAACCAAGAAACTACCAATGTAATGGCTGCGTAATCCAGCCCTTCATACACCAGCATTTTGCAGAGTTGCTTTTTGGTCATACCCACACTCTGAATCATGGCAAATTCCCGCTTTCGAGATACAATGGCAGTAACCATGGAATTGACGAAGTTCAATACACCCACCAAAGCGATGATCGTGCTGATGGCGTTACCCATAACAGCAGCGGAGCGTGTCTCGCTCTCATACTGCGCCGCCATGGTCTGCCGGGAAGTTACCGGCAGACTGGAGTCTACCGTGGCGGTATAGTCATCCAGCCAGGTCTGAACCGCCTCGATGTGGTCATCATCCACATTCAAAAACAGCTTTCGCAATGTGTTTTCCGACCAGTACTGACGGAAGGCGTCAGCGGGCAAAATGAAATGCTGCTCCATAGAAGCCGGAGCTCCCGATTCCGCCGCGCCGTCATCGATGGACATCACCGGATCGACAACCGCCATCACGGTGTAATCCTTGCCTTCCAACGTGACCGTACTGCCCACAGATGGCACAGGTAAAACAGGATACTCCTCCCCTGCCCCGATTGCCGGACCAATCGCAAGAACATATTCACCGCTGGCAAAGGCATCCGGATCGAAACTGCCCTGCATGATATGCTGTGTCTGCGTGATAGTATCCAGCGGGATGCCGTCCAGGCCAAAGATAACTGCGTTCATCTGTTGGGTATCCACCGCCTGATGGAAAGCGTCCACACCAGTTGGATCGTAGCTGGCCCAGTCGTTCAGCATTTCTTCTGTATAGAACCCTTTCAGGTTTTCTGTCATCTGGTCATCAAACTGCCAAACAAACTGGTGGGAATATTGATGGCCTGTTGCTTCTACACCATCCATAGATTCCAGTTCCTGCACCAGCTCAGCCCCCAATGTCGTACCTTGAGGATCATAGCCGTTGATATAGTCCTCGCTTGTGACATCAGCCAGTTCAAAATCATCGATCGACAGTTCGGCCAGATATTTCTCCATGTCGAAGGCAGCGTTTTTGGCGTAGAAGCAGCTGAGCAATACCAGCCCCAGGGTCAGAGAGCAAATCACAGTAATGGTGCGCTTTTTATTCCGCCCCAGATTGGCCCAGGCCATACCCGCAAGGGACGCACCATTGTGACTGCGCTTCGCTTTTTTTCTATTGGAGATTGATGTATCACTCATGCGCAATGCCTCGATGGGCGACACCTTACCCGCCAGACGCGCGGGACGCAAACAGGAAATCACGACGGTGAGCCACGCAAAAGCTGCTGAACCAACGAAGATTAGCGGATTTGCCGATACGCTTCCTCCATCCTTTATAATGCCAGTGAAGGCAGGAACCAGTACCAATCCAAGAACCCAACCCAGCACAAGGCCCACCGGGATACCAATGAGACACAGGCGGTTTGCCTGACCGTAAATGAGCTTTTTGATCTGCCGAGTGGTAGTGCCCAAGGTTTTCAGCTTGCCATAGAACTGCACATCAGCGGTGACACTGATCTGGAAGATGTTATAGATGATCAGATACCCGGCCAAGAACACCAGCACCATGCCCAGATACATAGGAAGGGTCTCTTGCAGGGCAGTTGCGCCCATCTCAGGAGAATAGGCCAGGTTCACACTGTAATCGTGGCCAGTCAGACCGGTATCAGCAAGTATCTGTTCCATGGATGCCTCGATGTTGCTGTCGCTGTATAGATTGACCTGTGCCATGAACAAACCAAGCACACCATTTTCCGAAGCCGGATTACCGCCGGTCATCTGGTCAGCGTACTCCCGGCTGACCCATGCCATGCTGGCATAGACGGATTCGTTGCCCTCCCAAAATCCGCAGAGGACAAATTCTGCCTGAAGGGGTTCCGAATCCTGATCGGACAGATCTTTGCGCCATTCCAGCGTTACGGTCTGCCCCAGCTCATGAGGAATGCCGAGTCGATCCAGTGCGATGGTGTCCAGCGCAACCTCATTGGCCGACTGGGGCATTTGGCCTGTGGTAGGTGCTGCAAAGCTGTGGGTAGCATAGCTGTCGTTGGCCCAGCGGATCTCCACCTGACGACCGGCCAACTTGTCGTTTTCAGCAAGGCCCAGTACGATACTTTCACCCAGCTCCTTTACATCCGGATGGGCAGCCAGTTTCTCGGCCTGCTCCGGGGTGATGTCCTTAAAGCTGGCTTGTGCGTCATAGCCAGTCTGGCGGAAGGTCATTTCCACCAGATTCTTGTTCATGCTCTGGGCCAGAGTAAACAATGTGGTGAACATGAGGGTGGTCATCAGGATAGCCAAAACTGCTACCAGATTGCGGCCCTTATTTTTGCGGAAGGTTCGCTGATTCAACACCCGGATAGGATCAAATTTTCTTTTCTTGTTTTGCTTGGTCATTCCGCCCACCACCTTTACTGTGCCACGATGCGGCCGTCCTCGATGCGAATAACTCGGTCAGCCATTTGCGCGATTTCCGGGTTATGAGTAATCATCACAATGGTCTGATGGAACTCCTTGCTGGTCATTTTCAGCAGACCGATCACATCATCACTGGTTTTAGTGTCCAGATTTCCGGTCGGCTCGTCGGCCAAGATAATGGAAGGCTTGCTGGCGAGAGCGCGGGCAATGGCCACTCTTTGCTGCTGGCCGCCCGAGAGGTTATTGGGCAAGCTGTCCAGTTTCTTTTCCAGCCCCAGCAGTTTCACCACCTGCATGATGAAGGTCTTGTCGGGCTTGCGACCATCCAGGGAGATAGGGAAAATGATGTTTTCCCAGACGCTGAGCACCGGGACAAGATTGTAGTTCTGAAAGACAAAGCCGATCTGTTTGCGGCGGAAAATGGTAGCCTGCTCGCTGTTCAGTTTGGCAAGCTCGGTATCGCCAACCTTGATGCTGCCGGCACTGGGAGTATCCAACCCTCCCAACATATTAAGAAGCGTGGATTTTCCGGAGCCGGAAGTGCCAATGATGGCAGTGAATTTTCCCCGTTCAATATCAAGATCCACACCGTCCAGGGCGCGCACCTCAGTTTCACCTTTACCATAATATTTTTTCAGGCCACGGACCTGCAGGATTGTGTTGTCAGTCATGATTCGTTCCTCCTTCTTGGTTTCTGAAGAAAGAATACCAAACCAATGTCACAATCAAGGTACATGAAAGGTACATTTTTGTAACTTTATAGGCTGTGCCTTTTGCGAAGGAGAAAATTTTAAT
>NZ_JADKZI010000011.1 GCF_017811815.1 Flavonifractor sp. AGMB03687 | reverse complement strand
CGTATGCAGATTGAACAACTCATAACGGAGTTTGCCCCGACCATGCTCCTGGTAGAACATGACAGTGTTTTTCGAGATACTGTGGCAAGTAAAATTGTGAATATCTAAATTGGTTCTTCCGCAATTTTACGTTTTTCGCTTTAATAAAAATGGAGAATGCTGATTTACACTGGCATTCCAGTATTGAAAAATTACAAAATACGGATAATTGCGTAAGAACCTCTAAATTAAAATAATTGTATGGGTTAATTCCAGCTTTACAGAGACTCAAATTCCAGTTTGTAGAATTAAGAAAATCGTAATTTGTGGAGGTAAAATATAGATGAATCAAGGTAGAATTATTGTAATCACAGGTGCGCCGGGGACAGGAAAAACTACAACGGCATCTGCTGTTGCAAAAGAATCAGATTTGGAAAAGTCTGTGCATATGCACACAGATGACTTTTATCATTATTTGAGTAAAGGGGCAATACCACCGCATTTGCCAGAATCAAATGAGCAAAATTTGATTGTCATTGAAGCGTTTTTAGAAGCTGCGAAGCGATATGCTCGTGGTGGATATGATGTAATTGTTGACGGTATTATCGGACCGTGGTTTTTAAAGCCGTGGCAAAGTCTTGTTCGGGAACATTATGAGGTGCATTATATTATTTTAAGGGCAAGTAAGGAAGAAACCTTGAAGCGAGCTGTTGAACGCTCAAAGTTAGACCGAAAGACAAATATCGAATTGGTAGAAACCATGTGGGAGCAATTTTGCAATCTGGGAATATATGAATCGAATGTTATAGATACGACCACTTATTCCATTCAAGAAACTGTTTCCGCAGTACAAGAAAAAATCGCAAGTAGGGCAGCGTTGTTGTCTTAGATTGTTTTGGTGCAATTCCAGTTTGTTAGCTTTACATCGGGTCAACTTGTCCCGAACTTTTACAACTAAATACCCGCCGCTCACACAGTGGCACACCGAGCAGGAAATCTGAAAAAGGTCTCCTGCTTTTTTTCTGCCCAAAATGAGGTGGTAAAACGCCACCCCATCCACCAATTAGCGAAAGGAGGGACACGAAATGCCTTGTCCACACAACGAAATCACGATTGTTCAGCGCAGCCAGCGGCAGTCTGCGGTTGCCGCCGCTGCTTACCAAAGCGGCGAAAAGCTGTTCTGTGAATACGACCAGCAAGTAAAGCACTACCCGGAAAAGCGTGGTATCGTCCACAATGAAATCCTGCTCCCGGCAAATGCTCCACAGGAATATGCAGACCGCAATACTTTATGGAATGCCGCCGAAGCGGTGGAAAAGCAATGGAACTCCCAGCTTGCAAGGCGGTGGGTGCTTACCATTCCCAGAGAGATACCGCCCGACCAGTACGCTGTCCTTGTACGGGAGTTTTGTGAACAGCAGTTTGTTTCCAAAGGCATGATTGCTGATTTTGCCATCCATGACCCCCATCCGCCGGGACACAATCCCCACGCCCATGTCCTGCTGACCATGCGGGCAATGGATGAACATGGAAAATGGCTTCCCAAGAGCCGCAAGGTTTATGACCTTGACGAGAATGGGGAACGGATAAAGCTGCCGTCCGGCAGGTGGAAAAGCCACAAGGAGGATACGGTGGACTGGAACGACCAGAAGTATTGTGAAATCTGGCGGCATGAATGGGAGGTTATCCAGAACCGCTATCTGGACGCCAATGACCGCCCGGAGCGTGTGGACTTGCGTTCCTATGCCAGACAGGGGCTTGATATAGTCCCCACTGTCCATGAGGGGACTGCTGTCCGGCAGATGGAAAAGCGAGGTATCCAGACGAATATCGGCAACCTGAACCGGGAAATCAGAGCCGCCAACCGCCTGATGAAGTCCATCCGGCAGCTTATCCAAAACCTCAAAGGCTGGATTACCGAGCTGGGAGAAAAACGGAAGGAGCTGCTTGCACAAAAGGCGGCGGAGGAAGCGACACTTCTTCCCAATCTGCTGATGAAGTATATGGAGATACGAAAGGAAGAACGGAAGGACTGGACAAGGGCTGGACAGAACCGGGGAACTTCACAGGACTTAAAGGCAGTCAGCGAAGCCCTGTCCTATCTCCGGCAAAAGGGGCTTTCCACTGTGGAGGACTTAGAAGCGTTTCTGAAATCTTCCGGGAAATCAGCCGCAGATTACCGCAATCAGATGAAGCCAAAGGAAGCCCGGAGCAAAGTGATTGACGGGATTCTTGCCAGCCGGACAGACTGCAAGGAATGTAAGGCTGTCTATGAGAAGTACCAGAAGATATTTTTTAAGAAAATAAAGGGGAAATTCAAACAGGAACACCCGGAGGTTGCCCGGTATGAGAAAGCCGCTGACTACCTTGCCAAGCACCCGGACGATAAGGATAAAACGAAAAATGAGTTGCAACAGGAGCAGGAAACGCTTCTCAGCGAAATCGCAGAGCTGAAAGTACCACTGACCGAGGTACAGGAGGATTTGAAGAAGCTGCGGGACATCCGCTACTGGGTACGGAAAGCCACACCTGGCACAGAGGAAAGCAAAGAGCCGCCCAAGAAGCAGCCCATCAAAGAAGTCTTGCAGGATAAGACTGACGAGAAAAAAGCACAAAGAACCGCCCCGGCACAGGAGAAACACAGACAACAGGATATGGAACTTTAACAGGCACTTGCCATTTTCAATTAGAGAATGTCAGGTGCTTTTCTTATTTTCAAGGAGGGATAGATTTGAATGTATTCGAAGCTGTGAAGCAGTCCGTCACAACAAGACAGGCTGCGGAGTATTATGGAATCCATGTAGGTCGGAACGGGATGGCTTGCTGCCCGTTCCATAACGATAAAACCCCAAGCATGAAGCTGGATCGGCGTTACCATTGCTTCGGCTGCGGTGCGGATGGGGATGTGATTGATTTTGCCGCCGCCCTGTATGGGCTGGGAAAGAAAGAAGCCGCCGTACAGCTGGCACAGGACTTCGGGCTTTCCTATGAGGACTGGAAACCGCCGGGAAAGGTAAAAAAGCCCAAGACCCGGCAGAAATCCCCGGAGGAACAGTTTCAGGAAGCAAAGAATCGCTGCTTCCGTATTCTTGCCGATTATCTCCATCTGCTGATGGCATGGAGAACGGACTACGCCCCGCACTCCCCGGAGGAAGCCTTTCATCCCCGGTTTGTGGAAGCCTTACAGAAGCAAGCCCAAGTGGAATATCTGCTGGATGTGCTGCTGTTCGGGGAAACAGAGGAAAAAGCGGATTTGATTACGGACTACGGAAAGGATGTGATACAGCTTGAACAGCGAATGGCAGAACTTGCAGCCGCAGACGCAGCAAGAACTAAAAAACACTATGAACGCCATGCAGCCGCCCCAGAGCGTTGAGGAAATCAAGGCGGGGCTGGAAACCACCGAGAAAGGCGGTGTCCGTCAGAGCATACGGAACTGCCTGACCGTATTCCAACGTGACCCTCTGCTTTCAGGGGCTATCGCATACAACATCCTGACTGACCGCAAGGACATCATAAAGCCCATCGGTTTTCACAGAGAAAGCACCGCCCTGAACGATACGGACATGAAGTATCTGCTTCTTTATCTGGAAGAAACCTACGGGCTTACCAATGAGAAAAAGATTGATAACGCCATCGGGATTGTGGCGAATGAAAACAAGTACCATCCCATCCGGGACTATCTCAATACCCTTGTGTGGGACGGGACAGAGCGAATCCGCTTCTGCCTGCGGCACTTTCTGGGGGCTGACGCAGACGATTACACCTATGAAGCGTTGAAGCTGTTCCTGCTGGGTGCAATCTCACGAGCCTTTCAGCCGGGGTGCAAGTTTGAAATCATGCTCTGTCTGGTAGGCGGTCAGGGGGCTGGAAAGTCCACCTTCTTCCGGCTGCTGGCAGTCCGGGACGAGTGGTTCTCCGATGATTTGCGGAAGCTGGACGATGACAATGTGTACCGCAAGCTGCAAGGTCACTGGATTATTGAAATGTCGGAAATGATGGCAACCGCCAACGCCAAGAGCATTGAGGAAATCAAGTCATTTTTAAGCCGGCAGAAAGAGGTCTACAAGATACCTTATGAAACCCACCCGGCAGACCGCCCCCGTCAGTGCGTGTTTGGCGGCACTTCCAATGCCCTTGACTTCCTGCCCCTTGACCGTTCCGGCAACCGCCGCTTTATCCCGGTCATGGTGTACCCGGAGCAGGCGGAAGTTCACATTTTGGAGGATGAAGCCGCTTCCAGAGCCTATATCGGGCAGATGTGGGCGGAAGCGATGGAGATTTATAAAAGCGGCAGGTTCAAGCTGGCTTTCAGCCCCGCCATGCAGCGGTATCTCAAAGAACACCAGCGGGATTTTATGCCGGAGGACACCAAAGCCGGGATGATACAGGCGTATCTTGATAAATACACCGGGAGCATGGTCTGCTCCAAGCAGCTCTATAAGGAAGCCTTGAACCATGCTTTTGACGAGCCGAAGCAATGGGAAATCCGGGAAATCAACGAGATTATGAACCAGTGCATTTCCAGCTGGCGGTACTTCCCAAACCCAAGAATGTTTTCCGAATATGGCAGACAAAAGGGCTGGGAGCGTGAAAACCCGGCAACGGACTCCGGCAACCCGTCTGAAAAAACGATGGACGGTTTTGTGGAGGTCACAGAACAGATGGAGCTTCCATTCTGAAAAGGACAGCCCGTTGCACCCCCTGTTGTTATCCCGTTGCCGAGCCGGTTGCCGGGAAAAACCCCTTATTTCCGGGCTTTTCTCCCTTATAACAACCAAAACAACAAAAAAATAAAAGAAAAGTATAAATAGTAACCATCGCCAGATTGAGATTGTTTGCAAGGTCTTTTGAAGTCCGTTGCCGGACTTCGTTGCCGACACCCTCTGTCTGGCTATTTTCATGTATGGAGGATAACTGCCTATGGCAAAAAACAAAACAGAGATTCATGTGACCACTGTATTTGACGGGGAGCTTGACGCCACTGATGTGTTCGTCAGCCTGATTTCCCAGAAATACGGAAAGACAAATGCAAAAGAATATCTTGCTAAAAAGAAAGATATAGGCTATAATGAAGATGAGGTTCAAAAGAGCCAGATACCGTCTGGATTGTGTGGGTAAATGGCTATGATGAACGAAATGGAATACAGAACAATCGGTTCGGCACTTGCCGGGGGTTATCGTGCGGCGGTCTATTGCAGGCTGTCAAAGGACGATGACCTGCAAGGCGAAAGTGCCAGTATCGCAAACCAGCGTGATATGCTGGAAAAATACTGCGAAAAGCAGGGATGGGAGGTTGTGGCAGTCTATCAGGACGATGGCTTCACAGGTCTTAACATGGAGCGTCCTGACCTACAGAGAATGTTGAGAGCCATTGAGCGCAGGCAGATCAACCTTGTCATCACGAAAGACCTCAGCCGACTGGGGCGTAATTATCTGCAAACCGGGCATTTGATTGAGGACTTTTTCCCAAGAAACGGTGTCCGCTATATCGCCATGAATGACGGCATCGACACCCTGCGGGATAACAACGACATTGCCCCGTTCAAGAATATCCTGAACGAGATGTACAGCAAGGATATTTCCAAGAAAGTCCATTCCTCTTATCTTCTGAAAGCGCAGAAAGGACAGTTTACCGGGTGTCTTGCCCCGTTTGGGTATCGGAAAGACCCGGAGGACAAAAACCATCTGCTCATTGACGAGGAAACCGCCCCGATTGTGCGGCTGATTTTCGGATATGCCCTGAACGGTCATGGTCCGAACTATATCCGCAGACGGCTGGAGAAAGAAAAAATCCCCTGCCCTACATGGTGGAACCGGGAACGGGGGCTTCGCAATACCCGCACCAAATGGGAAAAGAAAGACCCAGAAAACGGGCGGTATATGTGGGACTTCTCCGTTATCAAAGACCTTTTGATGAATCCCGTCTACACCGGGGCGATTGCTTCCCAGAAAAAGGACTACCGCTTCAAAATCGGCACGATTGGGGAAAAGAAGCCGGAGGACTGGATTGTGGTGGAGGGACAGCATGAACCGCTGATTGACAGCATGAGCTTTGACATTGTGCAGAACAAGCTGAAATCCCGCCAGCGTCCGGGGCAGACCAATGAAATCAGCCTGTTTGCCGGACTGTTAAAATGCGGCGAGTGTGGGAAGTCGCTGACGGTACGCTACACAAACGCTAAACATCCCCAGCGGATTTACTCCTGCAAGACCTACAATGCCTTTGGAAAGAACCACTGCACCCAGCACCGGATTGATTATGACACCCTTTACAGCCATGTGCTGCGGAAAATCCGGGAATGTGCCAGAGCTGCCCTGATGGACGGGGAAGCGGTTGCCGACCGCCTGACCAATACCTGTGAAGCCGAGCAGCGGGAACAGCGGGAAGCAATGGAACGCTCCCTTACAAGGGACGAGGAACGGATTGAGGTTCTGGACAAAATGGTCATGCGGCTTTATGAGGATATGATTGCAGGGCGTATCAGTGAGCAGAATTTCAACACCATGCTGGAAAAGACACAGACCGAGCAGACGGAGCTTAAAACAAAAGTGTCCGAGGGCAGAAAGCGGCTGTCCGATGAAGTCCAGCTTGCCAATGATGCAAAACAATGGGTGGAAGCCATTCAGGAATACGCCAACATCACAGAGCTGGACGCAGCCACCCTCAACCGCTTAATCAAAGAAATCGTTGTGCATGAGCGCATTGACGAAGATAAAACAAGACACATTTCTATCGAAATTCATTTTAATCTCAAACCCATCCCGGAGGTGGAACAGGTCACTGCCTGACCTGTCCCGCCGGGACGGTTCTCTTAACAACACCATATAGATTTTTTGTACGCCGCCGCCCGCCATCGAGCAGAGTTTTTACACCTAATTGGGGATGAAACAGCTCATGGCGGGCGGCGGTGTCGTCCTGATCGGTATGCAGCTTATCCCTCTGCTGTCCGGCCTGTTCAGCTAACCCTTACCCGTTGTCCCTTTTTCCAGAAAAGGAGCTGATGTATGGACTTTATCATCGACGCAATCGTTGAATGGCTCAAAGGTTTGCTTGTCGATGGTATCATGGGAAATCTGGATGGCCTTTTCAATAACGTCAATCAGAGCGTTGGCGAGATCGCCACACAGGTAGGCACGACCCCGGCGGACTGGAACGCCGGGGTCTTTTCCATGATACGGCAAATCTCTGAAACCGCCATTCTGCCAATCGCCGGGGTCATCCTCACTTTTGTAATGACCTATGAGCTGATACAAATGCTCATTGACCGCAACAACCTCCATGACGTTGACACATGGATGTTTTTCAAGTGGGTGTTCAAAACCTTTGTGGCGGTAATGATCCTGACGAATACCTTCAATATCGTGCTGGCCGTCTTTGACGTGAGCCAGCACGTCATCCAGCAATCGGCGGGCATTATCCAGAACGGGACAGAGATCACAACGGATGTAATGGACAGTCTGCGGACCGAGCTGGAGGCAATGGAGTTAGGACCCCTGTTTGGCCTCTGGCTCCAGTCATTCCTGATTCAGCTTATAGTAGGCCATACGCGGTGGTGCAATTAGATAGTCAATCTCCAGCCTCGGTGTGGCATTTAATAGAGAAAAAGCAAGACTTGCCAGAAAATCGTTGCCCTGGCGCATCGTAAAGCCGGCCACGGTTGGCCTCCTTAACCCGCTGGACTACCTCAAATAGCCAAGCACGACCAGAGATTCCATAGGCCTTTAAGGACGGAGTAACGGCAAGGCAGATGGTCTTATCGGTACGGCTCTCGTCGGCAACGACCAAGTTGTTGTCCAGAGGATCGAGACCGCTCTCCCGGCATTCGACGGAGGCATAAAAGCTCTTTAGGTCAATTGCGAAATAGAACCTTTGCTTCATGGTAAGACGCCTCCTTGGATTCTCGCTTTTTAACGCAAAACGGCACTTGAAATTGGGTGCAATATTATTTCTCGAGTTCGCTTTCCTCAATAATACCGTAGTCAATCAGGATGTTTTTGTCCGCATAAGGTGGATATACAATTCCTGTCATTTCATAGTCGTACCTCCGAACACGACGAAACTCCTTGACTGGAGCTGGTGCAAAAGCAGCGGTTTTATAACTCGCGTATTCAGGTGTTCCCGCCAGATCATCGGATACCGCATGAATAAGGGCATCCGTCACTGCTTCCAGATTCGTACCATACTCCACAGCAACTAGCTCATGCCTACGAACGTCTTTATCTAGATTTCCAAAAGAACGGTATAACTTGTACTTCATGGAGAAACCCCTTCCTAGCAGCACTTTCGCCACTACCTTAAAAAATCACTTCTATGATTCACCGGCCGCAAATCGTATCCGAGTTCTGTTAGGTGTGCTATTTTTAAGGCGACCAGGTTGATGTCTGTGTCCATTGCCTTGGCGATTTGCTCGGCAGAATATTGATAAGTATAGATGTAGTCCAGCAGCTCCTCGTTGTCTATCAGAATTTCTGCTGCAACAATGTTCGCCTCATACTCTGGCCGTGTGGTCATGTCATACAGCATGAATTCATGTAGGCTGTTTGCCTGTGCCAGCTTTCGATGGAGCCGGTCGTGCCCAAGCTCATGCGCACAGACAATACGAAGCATTCTGTCCCCCAGATCCTTGTTCAAAAATATAAACCGATTGCGTTTAATGACGCGGTACATTCCCTTTAGAGAGCCAAAATCCTCACACAGAAGAACAGAAATTCCCAATTATCCTGCAATCTGGAAAGGATCGCGTGTTCCGAAGCGGCGCACCAGAGATGTGCCGACTTTGGAGAGCATTTTACTGGTCATGAAGCCCACCTCCGACCTGCGGATGTTCATCATTATTATCTCACAGCTTAGGCCCCACAGATAGGCCTTACTCTACCTGCTGACGATATTTTTTGGGCGTAAATTTCTTATTTCGCTCCTTGGCCATCCAATAGGCATCGTTGAGAGCACGCATCGCACCCTCAAGTGCATCTTCAGAAAGCTGACCGCCGGCAAATAAGCCAGTCACCTCACTGACCAACTCGTCGATGTCTCGCGCCGCTTTTGCGCCACCCTTCTGATATGCTTCCACGGAATAGATACCCGAACTGGTGAGAAGGTAATCTGCGGTTGTACCCAGGACGGTAGCTATATCACCAATTACCTTCATGTTGCCAGGTTTCCTTGAACCTAACTCGTAATTCTGAATCGTTCGCGTTGTTACAGAAACTTTTTCTGCAAGTTCTGCCTGTGTTAATCCAGCTTCAAGTCGCTTTTCTTTCAGACGTTCTTTAAATCCCATAAAGGCACCTCTTTCTTTTTTTGTCATTAATACGAACATTTTTTCGCAATTCAGGATTGACACGAAATCATGTTCTTGATATAATGAAAGCGCAACACGAAACTATGTTCGTATTAAGATATTATCATACGAACAGTTTTTTGTCAATCTAAAGCACGAAAAATTGTTCGTGAAGTAGGCTGGAAAACGGAGAATATTGTAATGAAGGTACAATGCAGAAAAGAGTATGTCTCCGTCAATCTTGATGTAGACCAAAACGGTGGAGTCCATCCTCGTTTTATTCGCTGGACAAATGGCCGTATCTATCAAATTGACCAGCTGAAGTACAAGTGCAGGGCCGCTTCCTCCAGGGTAAGTGGAGGGGGAATCCGATATACTGTCATGATTCACGGTAAGGAAACCTTCCTGTTCAGCGAAGGAAACAAATGGTTCGTCGAAGCAAAGGAGGTAAGTCAATGATTCTTTCTCATCGTCAAATAGAGGATATTGCTGCAGCTATAATTCAGGACTTCAACAAGTTCTTCTACTGTGGCAGCACTGTTTTTGGGGATAAATATGTTCACGCAACACCCATCGACGAATTCGCGCGCGACTACCTCAGGCTAAACGTTCGATTTGCCCGATTGTCTGCAGATGGAAGTATTTGTGGTCTGACCAGCTATGCCGATGCCGAGTACATCGTTGAGGAAATGGGAGTAGTTCGTACCATAGAACTCAAACAAAATCAAATTCTTCTGGACTCCTGCTTTCTGGAGACCGGCAAGGTCAAAAAGCTGTGCGGCAAGCGTCGCTTTACCTTGGCACATGAGTGCGCACATCAAATCCTGTTTCAGATGGAGTCCGAGGAGTCCCAGCAAAAGTGTCGCAAACTCTACTCGGAACGACGGTCCTACTCCCTCCGAGACCTGAAAAGCAGAGAGGACTGGAACGAGTGGCAGGCCAATGCCTTGGGGGCCGCCCTGCTCATGCCCCAGGCGGAGATAGATCGGGCCATGTGGATTTTCGCTCAATGTCGGACCCTGATTAGCTATGAAGGGAGGTTTTCATATGCGGACAAGTTGGCACTTTCACTTCTCTGTCATGCACTTGGCGTGTCCAAGTCTGCCGCCGTGATTCGTCTCCGGCAGCTTGGGTATCTACAAGAGCGTCCGTATGTAGAGTTTGTTGATCCACTGGAGGTGTGGGCATGAGTAAAAATATTCGCATTACAGAGCCTTCCGCAGAAATGTTGAGCAAAATTATCCGGGCACGGGAGGCAATTGCGGCGCAAAAACCGCGATATATCAAATGTCCGTACTGCCAACATAACTCTATCGTCGTATATGAGGACACAAGAGGTCATGTCGAAACAAAGTGCAAAAAGTGCGGAAAGATCACCGTCTTCGATGTTTTGAGCATGAGAAAAATCGTATTTTGCCTTCGTTAGAGGGAGAACGAAATAAAAACTGAATCACATAGCTGAGCTGTGGAGCCGCCTGATAGGTGAAGTCATCCTGATGCCGCATGGACTGAGTCGAAAGACTCTGTTTATCGGCATGGACAGAACGACCACCGTCATGCGGCTCTATTGTTGTCTTGCCTTCCCGCGGCCTCATGCCAGCGGAAAGGACAAGACAATGAGTATCCCGAGGACCCCAGTTGAATTCGATTACGATCTATGGACCACAGCAGAAGGAAAATGCATGGTTCGGATCAAGGCTACCGGTGAGATAACAGAGGTGGAACGCTCCGTCATGCAGGTTCTACGTTCAGAGGAGAAGCGACTCCGGCGCACCTTATCTCCGGAGCAGGGACAATCTAGAGAAGGGAAAGCTGCTCCAACGGTTCTCTCTCTGGATTTGCTTCCCGAAAATGTGACAGACTCTATCTGGTTAGCCGACACCAGAGATTATACGGAAGAAATAGCCACAAAAATGCTGGAGAGAATTCTGCGCGAGAGCCTTACCCCTACCCAATATCGTATTTATCAAGCCTGCATCTTAAACGGGATCAGTTACAAAGCTTATGCCGACCAAATGGGTGTTAGCTATCAGAGTGTCCAGAATGCAATTCGCCTCATTCAAAAAAAAGCCAAAAATATTTTTGACTAATGGTTGTGGTTTTCTTAAACGATGTCCGTTGAAAAGTGAAGGGGTTGTGAAGACGCCTTCATTGCACCTTTTCAACTGAATATCCGGCAGCTAAATAACATCAGCAATGAGCGAGCGATGCGGACAGAGCGCGATGACCACCTGTAGAAGAAAAGCGGACGAAAGGCGCCTTTCTCTTCTATCAATGACGGCCTATAAGGTGCCCAGCGGGTCCTCTGATCCAAAAGCAGGTTTGGCAGCCTGTTTCGCCACGACCTCATCTGCCTATAATGGTACCCCTGTCCAGCCACAGTTTCAAGCAATGGGGACAGCTCGGAGAGATCCTCGGAGGGGTTAGATTCCCGGAGTGCGGTGCCCACCGCAGTTTAGCTGACCGCCCAGCCTGGGGAAGTGGTGTCGAATACAGGCAAAATAAGACATTCAATTGTCTTGATATCAGAAGCAATGGGGGTCACCCATCATGTAGTTGGAAAGCCGAGGCTTCCACAACCAAAGCGGGTGACCCCTATTTTTGTGGTATCAATTCATATTCATAACTGGGAGGGCTCACACTATGATCACCATGTCGCAGACCAAGAGTGCCAATTTTCTGTTTATCGTGGCCGTACTGAAGTCAATGCGGGATGGCGCTATTATCACCCCAGCAGAATATGAACGCGCCAAACGCTACTATCAAAAGCTTACCGGTTCAGACCTTGTAATTGCGGATTAGTTGTTGGGACGGCATCGTCTAAATTGGTCGCCTTGGAACGCCACAGTCTGTTGACTATGTAGAAATTCGTTTGATTTGCATTCTTTCAATCGACTTTATCTCCTTGTTGAATATAATGTTGCTTGAAACTGAAAAGAGGATCGTACCAAAATGTAGTACAATCCAAAGTTCGACCAGAAAGGGGGTCCCGTTGATGCCGCAGGTCAAACTCATCTCGCCCATCACCAGGCAGGAAATCCGCAAAGTTCGAGTCGCCGCCTATTGCCGGGTATCTTCCAATTCGGCTGATCAGCAGAACTCCTACACCAACCAGATTCGGGTATATACCAGCCTCATTCAGAGAAAAAAAGAGTGGGAGCTGGTGGAGATATTCGCTGACGAAGGGCTCTCTGGCATGAACGCACAGAACCGCACCGAATTCCAGCGAATGATCAAGATGTGCGAACAGCACCAAATCGACCTGATCGTCACCAAATCCGTCTCCCGTTTCGCCCGAAACGCCAAGGAGTCTCTGGAATATGTCCGGAAGCTGAAATTGCTCGGCGTGGGGGTGCAGTTTGAGAAAGAGGGAATCTACACCCTGGCCCTCGGAGATGAGATGCTGCTCAATACCTTCTCTGCCATCGCACAGGAGGAGTCTAAGGCAATTTCCCAGAACCAGCGGCTTTCCATCGTGAAGCGGATGCAGTCTGGGGAATATGTGGACAGCAACGCTCCTTACGGCTTCCGGCTGGTGGATAAGGCGCTGGTGGTCTATGAACCGGAGGCGGCCATCGTCCGCATGATGTTCGAAAACTACCTGAGCGGCCAGTCTACATCGGAGATCGCCCGGGATCTCAACAGCCGCGGCATCAAAACCAAAACCGGGAAATCCACCTGGCGCTCCACCAAGGTGGCATACATCCTTGGAAATGAGCGGTATTGCGGCGATTGCAAATATCAGAAAACCTACCGCGACACCACAGTCCCCTTCAAACAGTTCCGAAATCGAGGTCAGGAGGATATGTTCTACGCCTCCATGACCCACGCTCCTCTTATTGACCGAGATACCTTTGACAAGGTCCAGCTCCTCTTGAAAAAGCGTCAGGATGTCTTTGGAAAATCTACAACGCAAAATATCTACCCTCTTACGAGCCGCATTCAGTGTTCTGAGTGCGGCTCGTATTTTCGCAGGAGGCAGGTTTCCGGGACAGTAAAGTGGGGATGCTCCAAACACATTCAGGATCGTACCCAGTGCGGCTCAAACTACTACAGCGAGGAGAGGATCTACGATGCCTTCATCGCCATGGTCAATAAGCTTCGGTTCTCTGAATACGACATCCTGGGTCAGACTCTACTCCGTCTGGAATCCGCCGAGCTGAAGCGAAAGCAGAAAAACACGGCCGCAAGGGAGATCAGCCGGAACATTGCAGATCTGAACGCCAAGTTGGTGATGGTGGAGCAGCTCCATGCAAAGGGATACCTCAAAGATGAGGTCCATAAAGCTCAGGTGCGGGAGATTAACGACCAACTGCGCCGGCTGAAGCGGGAGCGCCAATGTGAATTCTCCTCGGGCATTACCCATATGATAGAGGAACTGACGCGGCTGAAAAAGCTGCTGGAAGAGCTCGAGGAACCACTGGACCGCTTCGATGAGAAGCTTTTTACTGAGATTGTTCAGGCCATCAGTATCAGCCGCCGAGATGAAATGACAGTCACCCTCATCGGCGGGCTGAGATTCACTGAAATGCTCTGACAGAGAGGAACCTCGCCATGAAGAAGATACGCTATATCCCATACGGTTACACCATGAGAAATGGAAGGACAGTCATCGCACAAGATGAAGCTGCGGTCATCCGCGAGATATTCAGCGCCTACATCAACGGCGCATCCCTCCAAAGTATTGCCGAGCTGCTGACTGAGAGGAAGATCCCCTACAGTGAGAGAACGGACGTGTGGGATAAAGCTCGTATCGCACGAATCATCGGAAACGCCAAATACATTGGCGATGGGGAGTATGACCCGATCATTGAGGAAGAGCAGTATGAGGAAGCGGCTGCCGTGAAAACAGCCCGCCAGCGGAACACCTTCGAAAAAAATCTGGAAGGGATCGACCTGCTTCGGGATCTGGTCCGATGTGCGGAGTGCGGAGCCCCTATGCGGCGAAGGGTGAGCAGTAAGCACCGGATTCGCGAGAGCTGGGATTGCACTAATCCTGATTGCGGTCAGCGCATCCGGATCTCCGATACACACCTGTTGGAAAAGGTGGCAATCCTGATGAACCGCATCATCGCCAATAGCTATCTGCTCATCCCTCGCCCCAAAAAGCGAAAAGAGCTGTCGGCGGAAGCCCAGCGAATCAACCGGGAAATTGATGCCGAACTGGAGCGGGATGACCCCAGCGATGCACTGATTATCGTCAAAACAATCGAAATGGCAGAGCGGCTCTATGCTGAGAGCGATGCCCATCTACAGATTGCTGCATCCATCGCCCGAAAGCGGGTAAGTCTGATGACTCCCCAGGAGGAATTCAGCCCGGCCTACTTTAGTGACATCGCCGCCTACCTGACGCTTGGCAGCGGAGGAAAGGTGATCCTACATACCAAAACCGATGTCGAGATCGGAGATGAAGAAAATGAATGTAACCAAGATACCCAAGAAAACAATATCGGTTATTGAGCCAAAACGCTCCCTGATCGTCAACAGGGAGCAGTATCATCAGCGGCGGGTTGCTGCCTACTGCCGGGTATCCACCGACAGCGAGGAGCAGCTCACATCCTATACCAACCAGAAAAAGGTATATACCGAGATGATTGCCGCTAAGCCCGAATGGGAGTTCGCCGGACTCTACGCAGATGAGGGCATCTCCGGGACACGTGCAGATAAGCGCCCCCAGTTCCAGAAGATGATCAACGACTGCTTGTCTGGGAAAATCGACTATATCATCACGAAATCCGTTTCCCGCTTCGCCCGTAATACAGTGGACTGCCTGGACCATGTCCGAATGCTCAGGGCAAGAGGGATTGGCATCTACTTCGAGGAGCAAAATATAGACACACTGCAAATCGACAGCGAACTCTATCTGGTCATCTACGCAGGGTTCGCACAGTCCGAATCCGAAAGCATCAGCAAGAATGTCACCTGGACTTTTCGTAAGCGATTTCAGGAGGGCAAGCCCATATTCAACTATAAGTGCCTTCTGGGATACCGCAAGGGTGCAGACGGAGAACCGGAGATCGTCCCGGAGGAGGCATCCATCGTGGAGAGGATCTTCAATATGTACCTGTCAGGTGAAACCATCAACCGGATCTCAACCAAACTCAGAGAAGAAAATCTCCAGATACCAGGAAAACGCTTCTCCTTCTCTGCGAGCATGATTAAGGGTATTCTCCGGAATGAACGATACTGCGGGGACAGCATCCTTCAAAAGACGGTCACAATTGACTGTATTGGTAAGGTTCGCCGCAAAAACACAGGTGAGGCACCCATGTACTATGTACAGAATAGCCATGTTGGCATCATCAGCCGAGAGCTCTTTCACAAAACGCAGGAAGAACTTGCCAGGCGGATGAGCCGGGAGCCAAATTCCACCAAAACGGCTACCACAGCCACCGGAAAATACTCCCGGTACGCACTATCCAATGTGATGATCTGCGCCGAATGCGGAAGTCGATATAAGCGCGTGACCTGGACATCCCGAGGAAAAAAGCGAGTTGTCTGGCGCTGCATCAGCCGCTTAGACTATGGAAAGCGCTACTGCAAAACCTCGCTCACGGTAGATGAGACCGCCCTCCACGCCGCTATTGTTCGGGCAATCAACCGATTCAACGAGGAAGACGAGTCCACTTATATGGCACTCATGCGGGCAACCATTGGTGAAGCAATCGGTCTAACCGGAGGCACAGATGAGATCGACCTGCTCCGGCGGAAAATAGATGGACTGAATCGGAAAATGGTATCTCTTATCAATGAGAGCGTGGAAAGCGGGGAGGGTATCGAGAGTCACGAAGCTGAATTCAAAGAACTTTCCGATACCATTGAACTCCTGCAAGGACGGATTCAGAAACTCGAAGAAGCACTTGCTTCCGATCAGGTGAATGACAGCCGAATCCTTCAACTACAGCAGATCATCGCCGACCGAGCATCCAAAAAGATGGAGTACGATGATACCATCGTCCACCAAATGATTGAGTGTGTGAAGGTGTATCCCGACGGGAGACTGGACATTATCTTCGGAGGAGGGTACCTTATCGAAGAACGCCTGGAAAAAGAAAGTTGATAACTTCAAATATAATTGACATAATCGCCGAAATAATATAGTATAATTTATGTTAGGAGGCGATTGTGCATGGCAAAAAAAGCTGCGGTCATCATGCCGCAAACACGGGAGATCCTGGCACAGATGGGTGAGCAGATCCGCCTGGCCCGCCTGCGCAGGAAGTTGAGCCTGGAATTGGTAGCAGAGCGTGCCGGGATCAGCCGAGCCACTCTGATATCCATTGAGAAAGGCACCCCTACGGTATCCATCGGCTCCTATGCCGCTGTGCTGCACGCATTAAACAATATGGACAGCGACCTGCTGCTTATTGCAAAAGATGATGAATTCGGCAGGAAGCTACAAGATCTGGCGCTGCCCACCAGACGGCGGGCACCCAAGAAAGGAGAGTAGCCCATGGCGCAGGACGAAAAGACCATCTATGTATATGAAAATTGGCGTGGAGAGGCACCCACTCTGCTGGGGCGGCTGCGCTGCGGCTTCGTCCGCGGACAGGAAACCTTTTCCTTTGAGTATGATCCAGCCTGGCTGTCATCCGCCGAGAGTTCCTTCTCTCTGGACCCGGATCTGGCTCTTTACCGCGGGCGGCAGTATGTGCCGCTGAACAAGCAGCTCTTTGGCCTGTTTTCCGACTCCTGTCCGGATCGCTGGGGGCGTCTGCTGATGAAGCGCAAGGAGGCCATCGACGCTCGCAAAGAGGACCGCAAGCCCCGTAAGCTCACCGAGAGCGACTTCCTGTTGGGGGTCTACGATGAATCCCGTATGGGTGCGCTGCGGTTCAGCTTGGAAGAAGGGGGCGAATTTCTTTCGAACGATAAAGCGTTTGCGACGCCTCCATGGGTAAACCTTCGGACGCTGGAAAACGCCTCTATCGCTTTCGAGAGCGATGAGAGCGGCCTGAATGAAAAATGGCTGCGTGAGCTTCTGGCCCCCGGCTCCTCCTTGGGAGGCGCAAGACCCAAAGCGACGGTGCAGGCCACGGATGGCGCCTTGTGGATCGCCAAGTTCCCTTCCAAGCATGATGAATATAACAGCGGCGCATGGGAGAAGGTCGTCCATGACCTGGCACGGCTCTGCGGGCTGGATGTTCCGGAATCCAAATTGGAGACATTCTCCAAGACCGGCAGCACCTTTCTTGTCAAGCGATTTGACCGAAACGGCAGCCGTCGCATCCACTTCGCCTCCGCCATGACCCTGCTGGGCAAGACCGATGGAGCCTCGGCAGCGGACGGAAGCAGCTATCTGGATCTGGCGGCGTTCATCCGGGCCAACGGGGCATCACCCCGGCAGGATCTGGCCGAGCTGTGGAAGCGGATCGTGTTCAGCATGGCGGTATCCAATACTGACGACCACCTGCGCAACCATGGTTTCCTTCTGACACCCACCGGCTGGCGGCTGGCCCCTCTCTATGATGTGAACCCAGTCCCCTCGGGGGACCGGCTTTCCCTCAATGTGAGTGAGTATGATAACACCATTGACTTGGAACTGGCTCTGGAAGTAGCCGATTATTTCGGCCTTGCCCCGCAGGAAGCGGAACAGGCTGCAGAGGAGGTCTGCAAAACAGTATCCGGACACTGGGAACGGCTGGCCGGACAGTATGGTCTCAGCCGGGGAGCGATAGAGTATATGCGCCCCGCCTTTTCCCTTCCATGATAAGATCACAAACGGACGATTCCTGGTGGAACCGTCCGTTTGCTTATTCTTTGGCGGCTCCCTCAAAAGAGTCCCCGCCCTCATCCTCGTCCATATCCGTATCAATGTCCAGTCCTTCATTGTTCCCCACATTCTTCTCGTAGAGCTTGGTCCATTTGAGCGGATATTTGCATTTGCGGTTATAGGCCAGAAGCATCGCCTCAGCATAGCCCATAGAACCGGGGCGTCGTTCCTTGGCTGTTCTCGAAAGCAGCTTGACCGACATTTCCCCTACTTTTTCCTTGAAGGTCTCATCTTTCAGGGCATCGCCGAATGTGTAGACCAATCTGGCGATTCCGTTGAGCATATTGGCGGACAGCGAATTCATATCGCCCTCCCATGTGCCTACGCAGAGTCTGAGTGTTCGATCAAGTACGTGGTAACCGAACCGCTCATATATATTTTCAAGCGTAGAGACAGCACAGACAACGCCATAGTTTCTGACCTGGCCAATGGAAAGAGAATAAGACTCTACCAGATCTTTGATCATAAGCTGCTCCTGATTCCCGGCTTCCACATTTGCCATAAACACTTCATAGGGACGGAGCGGTTTGACAAACTTCATCTGGTTGGCGAAGATATCTGCCTCGTGCTCGTAGTTCAGATCATCGTATATCATGCACCAGACTGGCGTTTCACGAGAGCCAGAGGCCAGGGCGACGATCTCCACCGTGTGCTGGCCATTGAAGACATAGTTGACCCCATTTCGACGGCTCACCTTCACAGGGTTGATCTGATACAGATCAAAGTGTGCCGCAGCATTCAGCACATGCTGTTCGGAAATATTCCTCTGGTACTCCTGATTGGATACGAGGTTCTTGATGGGAATCTGTTCGAAGTGAACATTGGGAACAAACATACTATAATCTTCCATTAGGATTCCCCCTCAATTGCATTGAGCATTTCCTGGATTTTTCCTTCTAATTCAGTCAACGCCGCCAAGAGGTTTTGTCTGGCAGCAGGTGATATTGCTTCCAAATGTGCCATGGACTTTGTCCGGTCGATGGAGCTCATCCAGGAGGGGATCGTAAGAGTAAGTCCAGCAACTTCCGCATCCGGGTCATAGGCGGGCATCGTCTTGATTGCCGGCTGCTCTGCCGCCGCTGTGCCGGGCTTGGCAGAAGCGTCGGAATAAAGGCATCGTCTCGATTCACTGTAACGAGCGAAAGCATAGGGATTTTTTCCGATTTTTTTACTAAGTGCTCTCAATTCTTCGGGTTCCATTTCTGATAGAGCAACGATATTTTCGAAAGAAATCTTATATGCCCCGGAAAGAATGTGCGGAACAAGCTCAGGAGCATTTTGTTCAATGGTATCTAATGCTGCACTGTATTTCGCATATTTCTGTACGGTTGCGCCGGACACATGATACTTCCTTCCCAGCCGGGCTGCTGTTCGCCGGCCGCTCTCTTCATCTATTGGGCGGCCTCTCCCCACAGCAATGTTGGGGTTCGGACGGTACTGATTATAGCCATTCCTATTTCGCTGTACTTTCTTTTCCACTTCATATTGTTTCCCAATCAGATATTTCCTGGTTTCTTCTGAGATGTTGCGTCGTCCGAGTTGATTCGCACAGATCCAGGCGATGGCAGCATCTCTGCTTGGAAAATCCAGCTCCTTGACTCCATAAGGAATGCGCATTTTATTGCATATTTCATAGCGATTATGACCGTCGATGATGGTATCATTCCATGCGATGATATCTTCCCGGCATCCTTCCACGACAAGATTCAGCTCCAGCTGCCGGTATTCCTCCCGGCGAAGTGGACGAATCAAGTTTTTGAATTCCGGATCGATGTTAAGCTGCCTAAATGCTTTCTCTGTCATGTAGCCTCCTGCGTTCCAGCTGTTTGACGGTTTTGAGGGAAAAATATGCGACCCGGTTGACTTGATCGATCTCACCGGTCAGCTGGTAATTAAATCTCAGGTCAAAGCCACCCAGCAGTTCGGAAAAGTTTTTGATAAGGATCGTACTATAGAATTCTATAGACTGCTGGGATGTACTTGACATCCGAACCTTGTTTGCGGTCCCGCCTGAAATAGGTTTGTCCGATCCGAGAACGGCGATATACAGTTCTTCAGGGTTTACCAGGAATTGCACATACGCAGGATTCTTCAAGAGACGAATCGTTTGCCTGTGGATTCGAATCCGGTTTCGCGCAGGGTCCAGCGTTAAGTAAGCCTGCAATTGATTTTCATGATTCATGTCCTTGTCCTCCCAAAACGGACTTACTACCAGTATCAGAGGCAGCCTCGTCTGACTGCTCTGATGCAGCAGGAGCGATGTTATCGCGCAACCCATATACAGCATATCCTTCAAAAATGTCTACCTGCATAGATTTCTGGTGTTCCCGGAACGGGAGTCCAAACTGCGTCTTCCAGCCCTCCGGAAACACGGGAGTTCGAGAAGACTTAGGCTTCTGGCCGTCTTTTTGCACCCGCTGATACACTTCGGTCGCTGTGAGATCAAATGCGATGAGCCACTCATCCCTGGCATGGATTATCCGCCCGAGGAGCTTATATCGATAGTCCAGATTCCAGCCCATCAGTGAAAACACTTTGGCGAAAAAAATCTTGCAGGTGATCTGTTTCGGTTTGCGTCTGCCGGAGCCGTTGGTGCACCAGGCGCAGGCATCCCGATCTTCCGCCCGACAGGGACGGATCGCCAAGATCCTGCTCTCCTGATTGACCAATACCTGCACATAATCAACTTGTGGGAAGCGGTTCAGGCAGGCGGTATTTACATAAAATTTGTAATTGTTGAACGTTACAGACGGCTCATTAATATGGGCGAAGAACTCACGGCGTACCACTTGGTAGCCATCGTAGTTAAAGTCACCGACCATCTCCAGAACCTCATCACTACTGCTGTTTGCGGGAGAAGCTTCCGGTTCCGCTTCTTCTAATTCAGCAGACGGAACAATATCCAAATGCCCGTCCTCCAGGGAACGAAGCATTCCGGCGATTACGCCGCCGGTATTTTCCCGACTTTCTTCAAACATTTAGGATTCCTCCTTCCCGCGCTGACCGAGTTCCTGACAGATATAGTCACGCAGCACGTCAAATCCTGTCACGCGGAGTTTCTGTCCGGTTTCATACAACTGGCCCTCCATGCGGATTTTCCAGTCTTCCTCACTCTGATCGCAGACGGGCGGGAAAGACTGTTGGTGGAGGTAATATTGCTTGCCAAAAGAGCCGATCCACTCCTCCGGGACTGCCCGCACCCGTTTGCCGGAGACAGAAAGGGGCTGTACAGGCTCCTTCGCCTGTTCTGTGCTTTTTGAACCGGAAAGCAGGTACGATTTAATAAACGCTTCCGCATCATTGACATCAAAAATATACGCAGATTCAGTTTCGGTTTGAAACAGCGCTCCGGCGATCCGGTATTTTAAATCCGGACTCCAGCCGAATAACTGAAAAAGCGTTTCTACATAGGCCGCACCGGCGATATCCCTGGGCTGATACTTTCCGTCTGACAGCTTGGAAAACACGACTGCGTTGCGGCTACTCTTCGCCGCTGTACGGACGGCGAACTTCATCTCCACAGGGTTGACCAGCAGCTCCACATGGTTGTCTTTCCCAAAAGACCGAACACATGTGGTGCTGAACTTGATTCTCTTATCTTGAAACAGTACATAGGGACGGTGATAATTATCAAAGAATTCACTGCGGGCGATTTCAAAGCCTCTCATATCAAAATCTCCCGGAACCAATGTGATGCTCGAGGGCAGGGATGCATCCGCCTGCTGCTCATCGGGCGGATGGATACTGGCGGACGCTTGGTAATAATCCGCCGGCTTAAATCCAGCCCAGCGGGGATTGATGGTCACGAACCCTCTGAGCAGGCCGCTGTCGATCACCCGCAGCTCCGGGAGGATGGAGCGGTTGCCATACTTGGAGTTGTTCAGAAGATGCTGAACCGCAATGAAATCATCTCTGGAAACGATGCCCTCGTGGTGGTTCCGGTAAAGGCTCTGGGGTCTGTCCCCCCGATTCTTTCTGGCCTTGTGGTTCAGATAGTTGGGGGTGAAGGTCTTCCGGGTCAGTACATCCCCGCAATGCCGCTCATTGCGAAGGACCTGGACAATGGAGTTGGATGTCCACTTGACATTCCCCAGATAAGTCTTCCTGCCCAGCTCGGTGAGCGCCGCCGCAATGTCGGAGGTGGAATATCCGTACAGATACATATAGAAGATGAGTTTTACCGTGGGGGCTTCATCCGGGTTGACGACCAGGTTTCCATCTGCGTCGTGAGAATACCCCAGCAGTTTGGGCGTCAATGGCAGACCTCCGTCCAGCCGCATCCGCAAGGAGGTCTCCATGCTCCGGCTGCGGATGTGAGACTCCTCCTGAGCCATGGTGGCCTGAAACGAAAGCGCCATCTGGGAATCGTCTTTGAGGGAGAAGATACATTCGCTCTCAAAGAATACCCCGACAGGACTGGGCAGCTCCGCAAGCATTCGCACCATGCTGATACAGTCCACCACATTCCGGGCAAAGCGAGACACGCTTTTGGTGATGATCATATCGATTTTCCCGCTACGGCAATCGGCGATCATGCTGTTGAACTCGTCCCGATGAGCCAGAGAAGTCCCGCTGATGCCCTCATCCGCATAGATTTTGACCAATGTCCAGTTGGGATGATGCACAACAAAATCTTCATAGTATTTCTTTTGCAGCTCATAGGAGGAAGTCTGCTGGACATTGTCTGTGGAGACACGGGCATACACGGCGACCCGCTGCCTTATATCATTGTCGTAATAGTCGATGGGCTTTTTAGCCGGAATGAATTCATAGTTCTCCGGGTCAACTTTTGTGTTGATACGCCGGCGGACCCGTTCTTTCCGTTCCGCAAGCTGTTTGCGTGTGGACTTGTCAATCATGCAGCATTTCCCTCCGGGGTTTGTCATCAGGAAGTATCTTCCAACCGGGATCTGGCAAAAAGTAGGGGTCGTGTAGATCCTCCTGGTAATAGGAAGCCAGCGTATAAATATCCTCCGAAACGAAGTAAACGCCCACTGGCTTTGGGAGTGCTGCCAAGAGGCGCGTACAGAAAGAGAGCTCGGAGAGCTTCTTCGAGATATTGCTTGCTTTCTGGGTAATGATCAGATCGACCTTTTCCTCGTAGCAGTCTTGAAGGAGCCTTGACCACTCCGGGGCGCTCTCCATATTGGGCGCAGTGCTGCCCTCGTCCACATAGAAACCGACAAACTTCCAGTTTGGGCAGAGAGCCAGTGTATCAAGAAATTGCTTTTTATGAGCTGAGAGATAGTCCTCATAGCGGGTCTGGTTGAAGTAGCGGATGTATACCGCCACACGGTAATGTGTTTTGGGAAGCGGGCGTTCCCGCTTGATTTCCTTTAACCAGGCACGATGTTCCGCTAAAAGGGTGTTTCGTTCCGTCTCCCTTTCCAGCAGGAAATCAAATGAGGGCATAACTTCCTGCTCTGACTCTCTGTTTTGAACGGCCAGATCTGACATATTTGCTCCCCCTGTGTTATTTCTCTTCCAGGCCATTATATAATCTGCAGACTAATAACAAAATCGACCAGAAGTCAAGGTGTTGACTTCTGGTCGATAGATGAGAAAAAAAGAAGCGAGCCGGCAATTCCAGCTCGCAAATTTTCAGGTATTGTCATCCCGTCTGGCCATAGTGGATTTCAACTCACGAACAATCTTCAGGATGGAATCCAGCTCCTTGGGAGAGCAGTCGGCCAGCAGCTCGTCAAACTCGCTCTGGTATAGGCTTCTCACCTCCGGCACATCGGGCCGAAGAAGGGAATCAGCAGACACTTGCAGGGCTTCGATGATTCGGATAAAGGTTTCCAACTTCATGCTCGTCTTGCCTTTTTCGATATTGCTGATATGCGGCAGCGAGATATTGGCCTTCGCAGCAAGATCGGCCTGGCTCATCCGGCGATTGATCCGCGCATCTCGAATACGGGAGCCGATCAGCTGGCTCTCGGTCAAATCATGTTCCGTCATCGGCTTCCCCCCTCAAATATATTCTCCAGATTATCTATTTCTAAGAGTATATCAACCTGAGGTGAAATTGATATAAGGCCGAGTTGATGATATAATCTAAACACTATAATAAGACTGCAAAATTTTTTTGGAGGTCTTATTATGAGCCTGAACTACAAAGTCATTGGAAAACACATCCGTGAAGTCCGCCAGCGCAACCACCTTTCGCAAGCGATGCTCTCTGAACTGGTAGATAAAACGCCATCTTACATCAGCTACATAGAGAGCGGGATCAAGAGCATGAGCCTTGACACCTTTGTGCTTATCGCCAATGCGTTGGGCGTATCTCCCGACCGGCTTTTGATGGAGCAAGTCACCAGCACTGAACGGTGCGCCAGCGAAGAAATCGCCCTGCTCCTTTCGGATTGCAGCACCTATGAGATGCTGATTCTCCTGGATGTTATAAAATCGCTGAAAGCTTCCTTGAAAGAGCATCACGGCAGATACGGTAAACCAGATAACTTTGATTTTACCGTCTGAACCTGAGAAAGCAATCAACCGGAAGTCACGAGCATTGACTGCCGGTCGATCTATGCCAGTAAAGCTGGATATATTTTTGGAACGGTGGATATGTTTTTGGAAAGTCCCGGATATGGGGCTTCCGAGTTGGTATAATGAGAAAAGAAAGGTGGAATGACCAATGATCTATTACACGGGTGATATCCACGGAGACCCCTATGAGGTCATACAGTTTTGCGACAGCAAGAAGCTGACAGAGCAGGATACTCTGGTTCTGCTTGGAGATGTAGGAGCGAACTACTACCGAAACCGGCGAGACACAGAGATGAAGAAAGTTCTTACCGCCGTAAAGCCGACGATGCTCTGCATCCACGGCAACCATGAGATCCGGCCGGCCAGCATCTCTTCCTATCGGACGAAGCAGTGGAACGGCGGGACAGTCTGGGTAGAGGAAGCCTTTCCCCGCCTGCTGTTTGCTATGGATGGTGAGATCTTTGATCTGGAAGGTCTCCGACACTTGGTCATCGGCGGAGCTTACAGCGTGGACAAATTCTACCGGCTGGCCAGAGGGTACGGCTGGTGGCCGGACGAACAGCCTTCCCAGGAGATCAAGGACAAGGTTATCCAGACGCTGGACGCCTGCGGGTGGCAGGTAGATACCGTCCTCTCCCACACCTGTCCCTATCCGTATGAGCCGCGCGAGGTCTTTCTTCCGATGATCGACCAGAGTACCGTGGACGACTCTACCGAGAAATGGTTGGAGGAGATCGAGCGGAAACTCAAATACGACCACTGGTTCTGTGGACACTGGCATATTGACAAGCATATCGACCGGATGCGCTTCCTCTTCCACAGCGTGGAGGCTGCGCCGCAGTTCTTGACGGGAGGGGAAACATTATGACGGAGGAAGAAAGACCGGAGGCCAAGGAGCGGGAGGCGTGCTTTGCCGCAATCCGTGAAATCGTCCAGGACATTTCCCGCCTAATGGACGCCGCATATCAGCAATACAGCCGTTTGGTAGAACAGGTGTTGAACGGCAGGATCACCGAGGAGCGGGAGATCGAGCGAATCATGGACGGGCTTGTGGACTTCGGAGATGATCCGAGGCTCCTTGAACTGTACAAAACCCTCTGCCGCCATGTCTATTACAAATACCCCGCTCTTGTGGGAGAGCACGCTGCCCTCTTCCGGCTCCAGTTTGAGGAAACGGAGGATGGGGACACGGATACTGAGGAGGTGAAAACATGAAAGCGCCGGAGATCAAGCACTACATCAACTGGCTGGGTCGGGTGGAATACCGAAACATCAACTGCTCCTTCACCTATGACGAGACATCCTATGCGGCCATCGACCGGATCTTCCGCCTTCTCCACCGGCTGGAGCCAGGCCCGGAGAACACAAGCTGGGAACTATGGCTCCGTGCGGAGCGAGGTACCATCGAAGACTTCGGCAGCTTTGAGGAGCTGCGGGCGGACGGCCAGGTGGAGAGCTTTGAGGAGTTTGAAACCTGGTGGCATTCCGAGTTCCCGGAGGAGGCAGCGTGGTTCCACTTTGCTGCCGGCGAGGATCAAGAGATCGGGTATCGGGCAATATTCTTGGGGCATCGGCATGTGCTGGAAGTGGATGGCCGCAGAGAACGTTCCTTCCCCAACGACATCTCCAAATTCACCGCTTGGCTGGAGGAGGCGGTACGGGACACCGTTCAGATGGTGGAAACCGGTTCTTATCAGGAACTGGTGGAACGGGAGCTGCCCATCTGGCATCGAACCGGAACCATCCTGCGCCGGGATCTGTGGAGGGTATTCCCACAGTGGAAGGAGGAGTTCTTCCAGGACTTCTCCCAGCAGGAGGTGGAGGAGTTTCTCACCTTGGCGGTGGGGTATCCTTTGGGAAATAACAAGCGGCTCCCATCCGTGACCGCAAACGAATTCTATCACTTCTGTGCTCTGGGCTATCAGGCTATGGGTTACACCGGAACGGAGAAATCGGAAAAAGAGCAGTACGCTCTCCACGCCGATGGGCGGGACGAGGGACTGTCCAAGCTGGACGGAGATTCCCCCGAAGCTTTTGCACGGTGGCTGAAGGAGCGTCCCCGCACCGGTCACCCCTGGGAGGTATGCCGGGGCGGCAACAGCACCCACATCGACTGCATCGTACACCAAGATGCGCATGGCTACTATCTGGTGGTGGCCGGTCTTGCGGAGACCCGGACGATTGAGGCGGTCCGTTTCTTCCTGGCGCTTTATCGGGCAGGCGTTCCCGTATGCATCCGAAACACAGAGGAACTGAAGGCCCGCCTGACCGGAGCGGAGTCCATCGGCATCGTGCCGGAGGGAGTCTTTCCCGCCTACTGCCACGACAGGTTTCCGGGAGAGAGCATTGTCGATTTTATGAACCTGCCTCGGGAGCGTCAGGATGAACTTGCAAAATACTGCCGATGGCAGCCAATCCCAGTTCCCAGGATGAAGAAGGAGGGTGAAACCCCATGATCTTCTTTACCTCTGACCTGCATCTCGGTCACGAAAACTGCATCCGCCTTTGCAATCGGCCCTTTTCCAGTATCGAGGAGATGGACGAAACTCTCATCGAAAACTGGAACCACAAGGTCACAGGGAAGGATACTGTCTATATCCTCGGCGACCTGATCTACCGCAGCCAAAAGCCGCCGGAGGAATACCTGCGGCGGCTGCGGGGGAAGAAACATCTCATCCTTGGGAATCATGACAGGGGATGGATCAGGAGTTGTCAGACAGAACGATTCTTTGAAAGCGTCAATAACCTGCTGTATGTCGCAGACGGGAAGCGGCAGTACACACTTTGTCACTACCCCATGATGTCTTGGCCTCACATCATGCGCTGCTACATGGTCTTTGGCCACATCCACGGCAATACCGACGCGGATTACTGGCCGCTCATCCAGGCAAACGAGAGAATGCTGAATGCCGGAGTGGATGTCAATCACTTCGAGCCGGTCACCTTTGAGGAGATGGAGGCCAACAATCTTCTGTATAAAGGTCAGTCAAAAGCCGGGCTTGAGGTGCAGCCGTGAGACATAAAAAAGGCTTTTATGAGGTGGCTCCTGTAGCCGGTTTCATCGCACGGCAGGACTGGACGCACACGATGGAACGAGCCGAGCGAAACGGCCTCTCTCTCCAGTCCCGAAAAGGAAGCACCGGGCTGCTGTTCTCCGTGAGAATCCTCGCTCCCATTTTAGATGGAGGGCTGCGGCATATCGTTCTGGCAGCGATCCAGTACAGTCTGGGGCGGCACACTTATATGCCCGGCATAGTCGCGGAATTCACCTGCCGGAACCTGAGCCGTCTGGACGAAGCTACCCGTTTCACCGCTGTGGCAGAGATCCGCGCACATTTAAACCGATATGGAGAACAGGAGCCATATCCTCGATTGTGGCACAGCTTGAGTCGGGTGCTCACATCTGGCAAAATCAAAGAAGACGATAGGAGGAAGGAAAGGATGCCGATTTTACAACCTCTGGAAAGCATGGAACGCTTCTCACGCCAAGCACTGGCAGATGACCTGGACACCGTGCTGGAAAGGATAAGCCGCGAGGACATTGGGCTGGTGATCACCGAGGAAGGCAAAGATG
The DNA here is from genome assembly GCF_017811815.1 of Flavonifractor sp. AGMB03687. GTDB lineage: Bacteria > Bacillota > Clostridia > Oscillospirales > Oscillospiraceae > Flavonifractor. Next base: position 50,037 of record NZ_JADKZI010000011.1, on the reverse strand, counting down.
ACCTGGTTCTCTGCCCAGCCTCCTGGTTCAACCTTGACTATGTGGATGACTTTTCCTGTGTCATCAACAGCGCCCTCCGCTATGCCATGCGCAGCGAAGATGAGGAGAGTGCGGCGGTCGTCCAGTATCTTCGTCGCCACTACCAGTTGTTCGATGAAAAGACGCTTTCGGTGGCTGTCGCCGATCTGGAGCGGGAACTGAACCAGCCGATAGTGACCCTCAAGCAGCCGCAGGTCTGGAAGGAGCTCCAGGAGCTGTTCCGGCAGCGACTGGACGAGTTGCGGAAGGAATCTTCGGAAGGCGAGGAAACGCACCATGGATGAAAAGCAATATGAGCTCGTGGAAATCCAAGTAGATGCGGAGCTTCTGGAACAGTTGGAAGCGGTAATCGCCCCGATGGGGCTGACGCCAGAAATGTTGGCTGTGAAGTTCTTCGAGTTCTGCGTCGATCCCGCTACTCAGGAGTTGGCCATCTCCTTGCTTCTGAAATGGAAAGCCGAACAGGAAGCGGAGGGGGAGAATCCGGGAGGGGGACTTTAATGCTGTCCAAGGAAACCTTCTGTGAAGCCCTGCGAAAGATCCAAGCGCAAAAGGATCGAGACGAACAGTTCAGTAAGGCACTCACCCTGATGGGAGACGGACATTTCGTATTTGAGGGCGGAGCGCCGCTTCTTGCCGCCTTGCTGGATGTACTGAAGGAAGCGGTCGACGACCAGTACGACTATATCAGCTGGTGGCTTTACGATGCCGCCCCGGACTATGAAGTCTGGACCGATGATGAAAAAACTAAGTGGTGCCTGAAAGAACCGGAAGCCCTGTATGATTTCATCCGGGATGAATGTCAGGGCTGAGTGGTAGCGTCTCCCCAAATTCGTTCAAGGAGGTCAAATCAGATGTCTAAGTGCTGCCTATACTGCCGGGTAGATGGAGCGTCTACGGAAAGCAACTGTCTCGCCATAAACCAGCAGCTCACCGCACTCCGAAGCCTCGCCGGCCAGCTTGGTTTTTCGATTTCCGCAGAGATGCTCCAATATGAGAGCGGCTTGGACGCAAACCGACAGAGCATTCGAACGCTGATCCGTGATGCACGACATGGAGTCTATGACCGTGTGCTGGTGATGAACGGCGACCGTCTGGCTCGTGACGCCGAAGGTTTGGCGGCGATTGGAGAAAAATTGACCGCAGCAGGAGTCCGGGTCTATTGCCCAGATGGCGAAATTGATCTGGCCCCCGCATATTCTCATGGTTATTTCCGGGTGGCAACGATGGAACAGACCATGTGATTGGGAAAAGTTCCCGTCCCACCTCTCTTCCACGGCCAAAGAAAATGCGGTATAATAAAGGAACCACATACACCAGACCGGGAAAGTTGCTCATTCCGGCAGGAAGGAGATGTTGCCATGAGTTCATTAGAGGAAAAGAAAAGTGAGCTTGAGAGGGTCCTTGGGGTATTCCAGAACTACATTGAAGGCTCTGAATTGCTCGATGTGGTCTATTCGAAAAAGTTCGGGTATGTTCTGCTTGGCCTGCCTGCGGCGGATTCCATTGATGACTCCGATGTAACACGACTGGAAGATCCCGAAACATTGGTGAAAGAGGTCTATCAGAATCTCGCATACGACTTTATGGAGCAGGAAGGACACAGCGAGGATTACACGGAAGCCACCAATCTGGAAAAGCGAGCTATGCGGGAATGGATGAAAGAGTACACGGATCAGCTGCCGGAATACAACTACCTGCTGGACGAACTCCTTGGATGACGTGTCCGATGAAGCAGGCGCTTCCCTCAGTCAATCTTTCGACATGGATAAAGCGGACATCTTTTTTGGTCGAACACTAAAATTGACCCTCGGGTGGAAAATCCGCAGCCATCGCAGCAAAACGGCAAAAAAATAATGGGTGAAGACCCGCAAAGCCTTGAAAGTCATGGATTTCCGCAAATATCTCAATTGGTCTTACGCTCCATAAAAGCCTTGAAATCGTAAGATTTCAAGGCTTTTCTTTTTTTTAAACAAATTGATCCGCATTTCTGTTATCCCCCACAAAAAAGCAGATCAGCCCCTACACCCCCTTTGGACCAAATTTGGCCGTTTTTCGGCGCAAAATACTGCAGTGTCCCATTGCGGTTTATGTCTGATCTTGAACATCTACCACATTTGATTGATCTCTATCATCTCATTAGGTCATCAAAGAAATCGCCGTTAAGGTCAAAAAATGCGGTATAGATTGCCACATAATCACCCTCATTATCATTGATGGCCATACTAAAAGAGATGCAGAGTAAGGGCGAGTCATACATATAGTTTTTCTCGATTGCGGCAATCTTCCGCTCAAATTGATAGGTTTCTGCCACAGTCCGGTAATCTGCCCGCATTTCTCTCTGAAAATCCTCCGGCTCATCATCGTGCCATTTTTTCAGGTGTTTCATCATGAACTTTATGGTTTTCTCATATATTTTATACTTTTCAAGGTATGCGTCAAAAGGCATCCCTTCCAGCAAAATCTCGCTCATAGCATAGGATCCTCCTTTATCGCGCTTACTCTGAAGAAGCAACTCTTGCAAAGCCCTCTGTCCAGTGACACTGGCCGATCCAGTAGGTGTCCAGACTCCACTCCTGCTTGTTCATACGCCGCTTGGCTGCCTCCATAGCCCTCTGGGCTTCTGAGAGAGCCCCATAACAGCTGCTGCTCCAAATGCCTGTTTCATTCCCATTCTCGTTCTCGTCCCATGCCCAGATCATGTGGATCTGCCCCGATGAATCAATCGCACCAATCACCGGTTTCTCCATGATCTCATAGGTACAGGGATAGTCCCGAAGTCCAGGGACCACGGATAAGTAGTGTTCCGCCGCCTGCTGGGCCTCTTTACGGCTTACAAACAGGCCGACAAAAAAGCCCTCCTGCCTCTCATTAAACATGGACAAGCTATATAGCATACCGTTTTATCCTCCGTCTGCTGCATCATCGCAGTTTGGGGTTCCACTTCAAAAATGTGACCGTTGGATATTCATCAGATAAAATATCTGCCATCAGATTGGTCCCACAGATAAAAATGTGGTGGGTCTCTTCCGGAACAATGTAGTTTTCCTCCCGGAACCTGGTCAAATAATCGGAGGTCTTACTGAGATAGAAGGTCCAGAGCGCCCAGTCCGGCGTTTTCTCAGATACCCAAAGCTCCGGGCGGTAGCTCTCATCGGTGACCGTATAGGAAACGATCCTGTCCCACACCAGCCGGAGGGCCCACTCCGACCGTTTCTCCTCTTGGAAATGGTCGGGGCGCAAAAGAACCGCAAAGCCCTCTTCCCTCTCAAATCCGATCTTCTCCACATCATAGACTTCGTCCACATCCCGGTGTGGGACCCACTTTCGGAAATTCTCCCAGAAATGATGTTCCAGCATGACTCTGCGCTCCTTTCGGCTCCTCTGTCATGTAATGCCTGGCTGATAAGTGCTCAATGCCCTGCTTTATGATTCCTCAAATTGCATTACGGCTTCTTTGCTCTCTTTCTTCTGTCCGCGACAGCCTTCAAAAATTGCAGATAATAGGCAAGAATCCCAAGTCCCAGCAGAAGAAAGGCGACTCTCCTGAAAAGACTTTGCCCCTCTATCACAAAAACCAGCAGAAAAAGGCTTACAATGCCGATCAGAAACAGAATGGATATAAAAATCGTACAGATGATTCGGATTGTCCTGGATGTCTGCTCCGACTGGGCGACATCTATAAATGTTTGCAGCAAAGCATCCAGCCACATGGAAAGCATCTCCTCCTCGCATCAGGACCTTATCCCGGAAGTCCGGGTCCTCACACTATTTTCCCGTATACATTCTGACTCCGTCCAGAAGGATGAAACTCTCACAGTCCTCCCAGGCCATGTCTTGATTCAGTTTTGAGATTATATCACAACGAAGGTGGAAAGCTCATGTATATTCTCTTAAGATTTCTTAATCTTCAAAAGCAAACAATCTCTTCTTATTTACAGTCCCTCCATTTCTGAGCATCCATCCACAGGCGAGATTCAAATTCTCTAATCAAAAATCCTGAACTCTTAAAATTTCAATTTCCAACATTGTTATGGCCCCCGGCATAGCCGGGGGCCATAATCTGTATATTACAAGTTTCTGCTTTGCTTTTACAGCTACAGCTTCCACCTACAGATCCCGTTTCTGCTACCTAAGCTGATGCAAGAAGCCTTCCACCGCCGCCATGGCGTCACCGGAGCTTTTCAGGGGGAACATCTGAAAGACATGCCACATATCCGGCCAGCTCTGCAGTACACAGGGGACACCCACTGCGATCAGCACATCCTGGAGCCCCTTGGAGTCCGAGTAAAGGATCTCCCGCTCCCCTACCTGGACCAGGGTGGGAGGAAATCCGGTCAAATTTCCAAACAGCGGTGAGAAGCAGGGCCGGCTGTAATCGGCGCCCGGGGCGTATGCGCTGCGGACAGACTGGATGTAACGGTTGGTCAGCATGGGATCCAGCTCCTCCCGCTGGGTATAGGAGTCGCCGCTGGAGGTCATATCGGTCCAAGGAGAGAAAAGGATCAGCCTGCCGGGCAGGAGCCGCTTCTGCTCCTTCAGGGCAAGGGCCAGTTCCAGCGCCAGGTTGCCTCCGGCGGAATCTCCGGCCAGAATGATGTCGTTTGCACCCCAGCCCAGGTGCGTGAGATAGTTCCAGGCATCCAGCGCATCCTCCAGTGCGGCAGGATAGGGAAATTCAGGAGCCAGTCGGTACTGGAAGGACAAAACTTCGCACCCGGTCGCACTGGCCATTTTTGCGGCCAATACCCTTGCATACCCCAGGTTACCGCTGGTATACCCGCCGCCATGGCAATAGAGGATCACTTTGCTGCGATCATGCCCCCGCTCCGGACGGACCCAGGCCATAGGCATTTCACCCAGTGAAAATGTCTCCCAACTGAAGCCAATGGTTGGGGACATCAGACGCCCCAGGACCTCCTGCCCCCTTCTCTGAAAAGCCAGGTCTTCCAGTTCCGTTGAATCGGGGGAGGCCGCGCTATGCACCGTTTTCAGAGCGGCCATCATGGCGTCGGTGAGTTTTTGGTTGAAAAGCTCTGTTTTTTCTTGCTTGTTTTTGGACAAATTGAGTTTGGAATTCATAGAGAACCCGCCTTTCCTGCGCTGTGGTATGCTTTGATTATGACAGCACCCAAAGACAAAGACGGTTGTACAGGCAACCGAAACAAAAAATGTGCTCTGAAAGACGTGTAGTCCTTCAGAGCACATTTTTTATGGTGCAATCCACTGATCTATTTGTTGGGGTCCGGTTCATCCGCAGTAATGGGCATTTCGATCAGAAGTTCAAATTTACTCTTATCAAACTTTAAAAGCCCTTCGTCCCGCATTTTACACAGTTCGTTGGACATGGCGCTGCGGTCCACAAAGAGAAAATCCGCCAGATCCTGCCGATTCAATGGGATGGAGAAGGTCCGGCTCCCTGCCTGGTGGAACTGATCCGACAAATAGTCCTGCAGGCGCTCCCGGGTAGACCGGCGAATGCTGTCCTCCAGTTTCCGGGTCAGCCGATGGGCCTGCTGTGCCACCGCAAGGGTGAGATTCTGCAAAAACCGGATCTGAACCGGAGCGGTGAGCACATGGTCTCGAAGCAACTGGCTGACATTGAGAAATAAAACCTCGGTCTCCTCCGTGGTTTCCGCCGAAATATGCAGGCGGTATTCCCCAATGGCGTTCAGCAGGCCGATGGACTCTCCTGCGCCCAGATGCTCCATCAAATTGCTGTTTCCGTTAGCATCAATGTGAAACAGATGAAGATTTCCCGATAAAATCACACCCACCTGGGCCATCGTATCCCCATCCCGCATCACCAGGGTGCGTTTGGGGTAAACCCTGCGGTGAGAGGCAATGGCCCCGAGCGCCTCAAAAATCTCGCTGTCCGTCATGTTGCGGAACAGCAGGCTCTTTTTCAAAACGGGAAGCATTCTTTCCTCGTCCGTCATATTCCTCTTCCCCCTTTCCAGCACGTTATCTCTACGGAATAACCATAGCGAAAATTGAAAGATTTGTCAAATGCCATCCTTTTTTGATTGTGCTGTGTTGGATGGACAACCGCTTTTTGGTTTACCTTCCTCCATACTAACCCTATCAGCGGAATGCAAATCCGGCTATTGATACGCAAGGAGGAACTTATGATGAAACGATGGAAAAAAGGACTTGCCCTGCTTGTAGTGCTGTGCACCCTTGGCGGGATGGTCATCACCGGCAGTGCGGCAGCGGGATCTGTTCCCATCGACTCTACTACCTTTCCCGACCCGGCATTTTTGCTGTGGGTCAAAGGGAAGGACACGGATGGGGATGGCACCCTCTCCCAGTCAGAACGGGATGCAGTCACCCGTATGGACCTTCGCAAGCAAGGAATCCAGGATCTGAGCGGACTGGAATGGTTTGATGCACTGGAACAGCTGAATTGCAACGAGAATGATCTGGTTCGTCTGGAGCTGCCCAACCTGCCTGCACTGACGTCACTGATCTGCAATGAAAATCCCAGACTGGAAACCCTGGATCTGAGCGGCGCACCCGTGCTGGAACAGCTTCACTGCTTTCACTCCAGCCTGTCGGAGCTGGATCTGCGCGGTCTCTCTGAGCTGAACTACCTGGTCTGGGGCGGAAGCCCCCTTTCGGAGCTGGACCTGAGTGGGAATCCCAAACTCCACACCCTTCACGTTCTGGGAGGAGATCTCGCTCAGGCAGACCTTTCCCACAATACAGAGCTGGATACCTTGCTGTGGAACCACACCAGGATCGAGCGTCTGGACCTGTCCCATCAGCCCGACCTCACCTACCTGAATTGTACCGACAACCAGATCACCGTTCTGGATCTCAGCAGCAACACTAAGCTGGAGACGGTCTATGCCGGGACGAACCGCCTGCTGGCCATCCGAATGCCGGGGGACAGCGTCACCTTCTGCGATCTGACCGGACAGCGCCCCGTTTCCTTCCCGCTGCCGGAGGGAGAAAACAGCCTTTCTCTAAAAGAGCTTGCTCCATGGGCCGAATCCAGCCATATCAGCCAGCTCAGCGGAGGTACCCTGCTGGAAGACCGCATCCGGCTGGACGCCCCCAACCAGCTGGTCACATACCGCTATACGGATGGAATCGCCGCTCTGGATGCCTCTGTGTCTGTGACAGGGGAAAACAGCTGGACCGTACCGCTTCGCATGGAAAACTGGACCTATGGACAGCCGGCGCCTCAGCCGGTTGCACGGCCCGCCTTTGGCAGCGTGGCCTTCCGCTACAGCGCCTCCCCACAGGGCCCATTCCTGCCCGAGATGCCTACCCACGCAGGGACCTGGTATGTCCAGGCACTGGTAGAAGAGACACCTCAGTATCAAGGCCTGGAGGCAGTAACTTCCTTTCAAATCTATCCCGCTGTCCCGGAGTACCTTACCCCCGCCCGGAAGACGGCTACCTACGGAGATTATCTGGCAGATGTATCTCTGGAGCCTCAGTTTTTCTGGGAGAACGGAAGCCTGCGGGTTGGAAATGCCGGAGAGCAGACCCATCTTGCCTTCTATGTGCCGGAGGATCTGATGGACTATCTGGTGGTACAGCATATCCCTGTACAGGTTGACGTTGCACCCTATGACGGCACCCGCCTTCCGATTCCTCAAATCACCAGCCGCGCCGAGGCAGAAAACCTGGTGATCAAGCACGGCGACTGGGTGCTGCAAAAAGGCACGGACTATGTGACTGCATTTGAAGCGCAAGGGAATACCGTTTCTTTTACCATCCGTTTTCAGGGCAACTATACCGGAGTGGTCAGCCGTACCTTTACCGAAGATTCTGTAACCGGCGGCGGTGGTAATCCCATCAGCCAGACATTCCTGATTTCCGCAAATGCCACATCCGGCGGGACCATTACGCCCAGCGGAACGGTGCGGGTTTCCCGGGGACAGACGCCCAGCTTCACCATGCGCGCCAACAAAGGATACCGGCTGGATGCCGTTCTGGTGGACGGTAAGCCGGTGGACACAGAACCTACCTATCGCTTTGCCCCTGTAACCAAAAATCATACCATATCCGCTCAATTTGTTCCTCTGGACAGGCCCCTGTCCCCGGATCAGGCCGGTGTGTCAGATTCCTTAAATACTACGGACCACAACGCCTATGTCTGCGGCTATCCGGGAAGCCGGTTTGGTCCGGATGATCCCCTGACCCGGGCGCAGGCGGCCCAGATCTTCTATACCCTTCTGCACCATCAGGACGTTCCCGTGACGACCGGTTTTTCCGACGCGCCCGATGACGCCTGGTATGCCAAGGCAGTCAACACCCTGGCCTCTCTGGGAAAGGTATACGGTGTGGGAGATCACAAGTTTCTACCGGATCAGGCCATTACCCGGGCAGAATTTGTGACCATGGCCATGAGATTTGCAGAATATCCCTCCGATACGCCACATTCCTTCCCCGACGTGAGACCGGAAGACTGGTTCTATGAGCCTGTGATGGGTGCTGCTGCCTATGGCTGGATCACCGGCTGCCCGGACGGCAGCTTTGCCCCCAGCCTTTTGGTGACGCGTGGAGAGGCTGCTGCCATTGTGAACCGCATGCTGAACCGTCAGGCCGACCAGACCTTCCTGTCCGACCACCCAGGTGTGCGTACCTTCCTCGATGTGCCCACCTCTCACTGGGCCTATTATGACATCTGTGAGGCCGCCAATTCCCACCGTTATCAGCAGAAAGACCAGCTGGAATTTTGGAAAGAACTCCTTTGAGAAAAAGAAAATCCACTCCGTTGTATGGACAACCTACTTTATTCCCCCTATGCACTATGATGGGTTCATAGGGAAAACCTACACCAGTCAAACGGCTGGACGACTAATCAGGAGGTACGATTATGTACTACACCAATGGAAATTACGAAGCTTTTGCCCGCCCCCGCAAGCCCAAAGACGGTGACACCAAGTCCGCTTGGCTGGTTGGTTCCGGCCTGGCCAGCCTGTCCGCCGCCGCATTTCTAATCCGGGACGGCCAGATGCCCGGCGACCACATCCACATTCTGGAGGAGGCCTCTCTCCCGGGCGGCGCCTGCGACGGGATGCTGATCCCAGAGCTGGGCTTTGTGATCCGGGGCGGCCGTGAGATGGAAAACCACTACGAGTGCCTCTGGGATCTGTACCGCTCCATTCCCTCTCTGGAGGTGGAGGACGCAAGTGTCCTGGATGAGTTCTACTGGCTGAACAAGGATGATCCCAACTTCTCTCAGAACCGGGCCACACAGCTTCAGGGCGAGAGCGCCAACACCGGCAACCGGTTCGACCTCAGCGACGAGGCCGCATTGGAGCTGATGCGCCTGTTCTTCACCCCGGACAAGGACCTCTACGACAAGAGCATTGACGATGTGCTGAGCGATGCGTTCTATGCGTCCAACTTCTGGCTCTACTGGCAGACCATGTTCGCCTTTGAGAAATGGCATTCGGCCCTGGAGATGAAGCTGTACCTGCAGCGGTTCCTCCACCACATCGGCGGTCTGCCCGACCTGTCGGCGCTGAAATTCACCAAGTACAACCAGTATGAATCTTTGATCCTGCCCCTGGTATCCTATCTGAAGGAGCATGGCGTCCAGTTCCACTACGGGGTAAAGGTCACCAATGTGCTCTTCCACTTCCTGCCCGACAAGAAGGTGGCCCACCAGATGATCCTGCTGCGGGACGGGAAGGAGGAGGTCATGGAGCTGACGGAGGATGATCTGGTCTTTGTCACCAACGGCTCCTGCACCGAAAGCGCGGCGCTAGGCGACAACGATCACCCGCCCCAGCTGAAGGTCACCGATGGCGAAGGCTCCAGCTGGTCCCTGTGGAAAAACCTCGCCGTGCAGAATACCCTCTTTGGCCGGCCTGAAAAATTCTGCTCGGACATCCAGGCTACCAAGTGGGAGTCCGCCACCGTCACTCTGCTGGATGACAGGATCGCGCCTTACATTCAGGATATCTGCCGGCGGGACCCTTACGCAGGTAAGGTGGTAACCGGCGGGATCGTCACGGTGAAGGACTCTGCCTGGCTGATGAGCTGGACCTTCAACCGGCAGCCCCATTTCAAAGCGCAGCCCAAGGGGCAGCTGGTAGGCTGGATCTATGGTCTCTATCCCAATGAGCCGGGAGACTTCGTGGGAAAGCCCATGGAAGATTGCACCGGAGCGGAGATCTGCATGGAGTGGCTCTACCATCTGGGTGTGCCGGAAAACCTCATCGAGGAACTAGCCCGGGAGAGCGCCAGCACCATCCCCTGCATGATGCCCTACGTCACCGCCTTCTTTATGCCCCGCGCTGCGGGAGACCGCCCCGATGTGGTTCCTGAGGGATGCGTCAACTTCGCCTTCCTGGGACAGTTCGCACAGACCGAGCGGGACACCATTTTTACCACCGAGTATTCGGTAAGAACAGCCATGGAGGCAGTCTACACCCTGCTGGATGTGGAGCGCGGCGTACCGGAAGTGTTCAACTCCGTTTACGATATCCGATGCCTGCTCAATGCAGCCCACTATCTGCTGGACGGCCGGAAGCTGACGGAGATGAAGCTCCCTCTGCATCTGAAACTTGCCATGCGGGCCGGGCTGGACAAGCTGGACGGAACCACCCTTATGGAGCTGCTCAACCGCTATGAGTTGATCTGACCGTACCAAACAGACCGGCTGTCCGGCTCCCCATATTCCCCACTCTATCCGCTTTAAGGAGGTAACTACCATGACACTGCAATTCTTCTGGTCCCGGACAGCCTCTGTCTGGATCGCTCTTCTCTACATGATCCTGGGGCTTCCCCTGCTCCTCTTCCCCGCCATCAGCGGTTCCGTCTTTGTGTGGGCGCTGGCCGCAGGTGCTGCGGCTTACGCGATCAGCCACCTGTGGCGGTATATCCAGGGACGTAAAAGCGAACATGCATCCGGCGGCGATCTCTTCCTGACCGTACTTCCCATGTCCTTCGCCCTGTTCTCCCTTCTGTGGCCCCAGGCAATTCTCTCCTTCCTCCCCCTGGTACTGGGTGCCCTTCTTCTGGTGGATGGAGTGGGGAAGGCTCCGCTGGTTATCGCAGCCATACAGTCCAAGCTCCCCATCCTTGTTCCGCTGCTGCTCTCCGCCCTGATTCCCACAGTCCTGGGGATCCTGCTGGTGGTCAATCCCTTCCACGCCGCACAGCTGGTCATCATGATCTTCGGCGCTGCACTGGTGGCTGACGGCATCAGCGATCTCGTTACCGCCTTGATGTCCCGGAAATCCTCTGCCGGCCCAGAGAATCCGTAATCCCTCACCGGATGTTTCCCGCAAAAACCCAGGCCGCCCATAGGCGGCCTGGGTTTTGTTTGCTCCCGTTATTCTTGGTTGCGTACACAACCGCGTGTTTCCCTCTGGAATGATACCATGGCTATAAAGACCCAAGAGCTCTGCGCCGAATGGGCGCAAGACAGGAAAGCAGGAAAATATGACCACTTTTATGATTGTGATGGCCCTTGCCGCCGTCATGCTTTTCTCCGCAGCAGCATCCCAATCCGATTTTCAGCGGTCTCGCCTCAGCTGGTACAAATGGTTCTTCCTGTTTTTAAGCAGTTCCTTCCTTGGGTGTCTGTTTGAGATGGCGGTGGTATGGCTCGATACCGGCATACTGATGAGCCGCAGCAGTTTGCTCTATGGCGCCTTCAGTGTGGTATGGGGGTTGGGCGCGCTGCTTATGACCTCGGTTCTCTTCCCGCTGCGGCGGTACGGCAGGTGGGCGGTCTTTGCCGGAGGCGCTGTTCTGGGCGGCGGTTTTGAATATTTGGCCAGTCTGTTTCTTGAGCTGGCATACCACCGTCTCTTCTGGGATTATTCCCATATCCCTCTGAACCTGGATGGCCGCACCAACCTCTTGTATGCCGCTTTTTGGGGCCTGGCCGGCATCATATGGATCGATTGGATGGTCCCCACTCTGCTGAGGCTGCTGGAGAAGATCCCGCCCAAAGGCGGACAGGCCGTTGCTGCAGGGTTGGCGATACTGCTTGCCTTTGATATCGGCCTCTCCGCCGCCGCCTTCTGGCGTATGGATGAACGCAGCCGGGGACAACTGCCCAGCAACAGCCTGGAAGTCATGCTGGATACTTGGTATGATGACCGCACCATGCAGCAGCGGTATCAGAACATGGTACTGTCTGGCACAATGCCAAAGCAAAAATAGATCCCAGCGCTCAACCTACCGCTCAACTTGTCCACACCGCCATGATGGAATTACTGGGCACGGCTTTCCACAAACCGCATCAGGATGGCAGCTACCTGGGCACGGCTGGCCACTCCCTGGGGCGCCAGGGCTCTACCATCAACACCGGTGATGATCCCCGAATCAACAGCCCACGCCATTGCCTCGACCGCCCAACTGCTGACGGAATCACAGTCCGGATAGCCATCCAGGTTTTCCTCCCTCTCCGGGCTGCCCGCATACCGCCACAGCATAGTGACCAGCTGCTCCCGAGTCAGGTTCTGGTCCAGGCTGGTTCCGTCGGAGATGCCCTTCTCCACAGCCCACTGCTGCCCGGCCTCGTACCAAGTGCTACCGGCGGCAGTGTCCACTCCTTCGAAGCGGGCCAGCACAGTAACGATCATGGCCCGGCTCATCGCCACTTCGGGCGCAAAGGTGGTATCACTGGTACCCGCGAACAGCTCCCGGCTGGCGGCAAAATCCACAGCCTCGGAGGCCCAATGTGCGTCAGGCACATTGACAAAGTAACGGCTGTTGTCCACGATCTTCACCGTATCGCCGTCAGAGAGGGTCACGGTCACACCGCTACCGGTGGTCAGGCTGGTTTTGATGATCTCTTCGGTGCCATCGGCCTTGACCAGCACAGCCACAGTACCGGGAGTCACGTCCTCCACCGGGATTTCCACCTTGGCAGTGGTGTTCCGGGGCAGGTCCACAGTGACGGTGGGGTCCTCATCCCGCTCGGAGGAGGCGGAGACGCTGGGCATGGGCAGGGCCACGGCCTGGCCCTTTTGTGCGGCATCCTCAACTACATCGGCGGGAAGCTTTACCTGGACCTCCACATTGCCGTTCTTGTCCATCCTAGTAACGGAAGAGGAGCCGTCATCGTTGGTGACGGTGGTCTGGGTGGTGCCATCGGTGCTCTCCACCACTTCGGTCTTGTTGCCGGTCTTGTCCGTAGTGGTTGTAGTCACAGTGCCGTCCTTTTTCGTCTCCACGACCTTCTGAGTACCATCCGGATACTTGGTGGTCTCCGTGACGGTGCCGTTTGGTTTGGTTACCGTCGTGGTGGTAGAGCCGTCCGGATTCTTTTCCACCTCTGTTTTGTTTCCGGAACCAGAAGAGCCACCTTCAGAAGATCGCTGGGTGATGGTCAGAGTACCTGTGGTATAGGCATCCTCATCGGCCAGAATCAGATTGTCACTCTTGGTCACCCGGGCCCGGACAGGATAACTGCCTACGGCGGCAGGAAGCTGGTCGGTCCACTGTCCGCCCACCTGATACTCCACGGTAACCTTAGCGGTGGCATCGGCGGGAGAAACGGTCCAGGTAACCGCAGATACATTGCCGCTGGTCTGGGACAGATTACCCAGGTTCAGCGTGTAGGCAGCTTTGGCAATCTGGAAGGTCACACTGGCAGAAGCCTCACCCACTGCGATGGAGGCAGTCGCCTGACCCACATTGATATTGTTGGAATAGGAGATGGCCAGATCACCGCCTGCCCAGCCTTCGCTGTATGTCACTGTGGCGTTCTCTATTGCCTGTCCAGTATAAGTTCCGTCTGCGGCAGAAAGGGTGGCCGTAGCGGTGTGGGTGCAGTCCTCCCGCTGACAATCCTCGGTGATAGCGCTGCCGCTGACGGTATAGGTCAAATCATGGCCCAGGGCAGGGATGGGTTTTGTTTTGGTTTCGTCACATTTGGAGCATACATAAGTGATTTCACCGTCAGTAGTGCAGGTAGCCTCTGTCCGGCTAACTTCTGTCCACTGATGGTCGCAGCCATTTTCCCAGCTGCACCAGATCTTCACAGATTCCTCAATTCGCTCCTTATAGGCAGTGCGGTTCTGCAGGACTTCAATGATGGGAACTTCCCCCCAAATAACCGGTACATTATTGATGAAGTCTCCATCTATATTTGCATAGGCCTTAATGGTGCCGGAGCCGGTAATCTTTCGGCCGCCAATATCGCCATAGTCATACAAGCATGTCCCAGGAGACAATACCAGAATACCGTCAGTCCCCAATTCAATAACACCCTTGATCTGATCCTGCATTCCGCTGATGGTCAGTGCGCCATTCAGTGACAATTTCGGTGTTTTGGAATATCCGGCTATGGATAAAGTATCAGTTATGTTGATGTTGCTGCCAATAGGGATAATCAAATCTGATTCCAAATCTTGTGTCTCGGAAGGGGATACCTCCAGCTTTGCTGCCGTCAGATCTCCGCTCATGACCGCAGTCCAATTTTCACCATTCCAATTAGAGTAAGTATTATTGATGTCGACTGTACCCACTTGTCCGCCTTCACCCGTCAGTGTACCGCCCAACATTACGGTGTCATGTAACGACACCTCCGCTCCGGATTCCACAATGCAGGTGAGGTTATCGCTAATGTAGAAACCGCCTATAATTTTAGCTCCGGAAGAAATGGTCAATGTATTATGATCTCCTTGCGCTGAAAAGAGCTGGAACTCGGGCATATACTGGTAGCTTGGGCAGGTCACAGTACCGCGGATGGTCAGAGATGAATCAAAGCCTCCTTGAGACTGAATTTTGCCCTGGTCTAAAAACACCAAATCAATGTTTGCAGGAACCTCCCAAGAGTAAGTCTCTACATCAATTTGGATGGGACGCTTGACAGTTAAAGTTTCATGTGTCGTAGGCCATGTGAAGTTGCAGTCCGACACGTAAACAGGCGTAGCCGTTGATTCCTCCACCGCAGTTTGGAATTCCTCAAACGTGTCATAAGAAACATCCATTCCTGGCCCTTCTGCCAGCGCCATGGTGGGCAACAATCCTGCCAACAGGCACAGAATCAGCAGAACGGCTCCAATCCGTTTTTTCATCTCTCGTTTCCTCCTTTTATGTCCATCTTCATGGGGGAATACGCCGTATACTCCCTGTGCGTAATATCCTCCATATGTTATATTCGCAGCAAAAGGGACGTTAGGGACAGGCCATCCAAAATTTTTTAAAAAACCGCCGGCCGCCCGAGTGGGCGGCCGGCGGCATCTGTTCTATTCCGGTATACGCAGTGGAATGTCAAAGCTCTCGTTGAGCCGGAACAGTGGGTGGCTGAAAGTCAGATCAAAGGCATATAGGCCCGGCGTATACCGCAGCAGCAGTCCGCTGTGGTGGGTGCCGTTTTCGTCGGTAGCGTAGGAAATCTGACAGGCGTTTCCTTGAGATCCCTCACTGGTGATACCGAACTGCACCCCCACATCCAGCAGGGTCATCCACTCCCCCTCCTCCCGGGGAAAGGTCAGCTCCAGCTGGGCCTGGAGAGGCAGGTCATAGGTCGTTACAATGGTACCGTCCGGATAGCCGATGGCCTCTGTAAAGTCCAGATAAGTATAGGGAAACTCGGTCATAGGCTCCAGTCCGGTGATATCGCCCAGCAGGATGCGGCCGTTGTTCACCTGGGCCTGTCCCACCGGCAGGGTCTCGCCCGGCTGCTGGGGCAGGGGAACCGCCCCATGAAAGCTCCTGTTGTCGGTCACATAGAGATAGGGCACGTGCAGGGTATACTCCCCCGCCGGAAGATTCTAAAAGAGCCAGTCGCTGTAGGTGCCGTCCCGGCTGGGTCGAAAGGTTCCCTCCCAAACGCTGCCGTCCTGAGCCGTCAAGGTAATTGGCTGGTCCACAGCCTGGGCCAACGGGCTGTGGGCAATGGTGGGAGAGACACTGACATATTCATAAGTGGACTGGGGATACAGGGCCAGGACCACCTGGTCCTTTTCCCGCCGGGGAACAGCAGTCAATCCGTAATAGCCGCTGACCTGGGTAAACTCCTCCCGCTGGGGCTCAGGCTCCACTGTCATAGGGATGGCAAAGGGATGCTCCCACCGGTAGCGGATGCTCTCTGCTGGGATGGTTATTTCGCAGGCATCCAGGCCCTCCATCACCCCCAGGAGGAAACCCTTCCACAGGGCGTATTCCTTGCCGGTCTCCTCGTCCCGCTGCATATCCTGCCAGGACTGAGAGGTAATGTTTGGGTAAGTCATTCCATTTTCCAACGTATGGGCGGCGCCATTTGACCGGACATAGAGATAAGCGGGCGTCCGCTCAGGATCTTCCCCTGTCCAGCTTCCTTCCACTGCCCACCAGTGATCGAACTCCTGACTTTGGACCAGCTGTAATCCATAGTCCGCCGGATCCTCAACGGGGAACGGGCGGCCCAACTCCAGCACACCGCCTGGCACTTCCAGAGAACAGGTCTCCGGCTTTGTCAGGTCTAGAGAAAAGGCGCAATCCTCCCCCTGGACAGCATATTGAAACAGGTATGGGACATTCAGGGTGTATTGCCCAGGCTGAGCGGGGCCGAAATTCCACTCCAGATAACCGCTCTCCTCCAAGAGTGAATAAGAATATTTCTCCAGTGTCCCCTCCAGCACAGAGCCGTCCGGGGCAGTGACGGTAACAGGATGTACCGGACCGCCGTAGTTTGCCACGGTTCCCTGCGTCAGCATGGGATCGATGCGGAATTCCCCACTGTTCAGGGGGTAGATGGAGACAATCAGCTCCCCATCCTCCAACCGGGGCACCGCCAGCAGGCCGCCTTCCTCCGTCAGACTGTAAAACCCGGCCTCTTCCAGCTGGGTCTCCTCTGCTCTGGTCAAGGTGATGGGGAAGACCGCTCCGGACACCGTCAGAGAAAGGGGCAGGGTATCACCCGTATCCGGAGGCAGCTGTCCCCGGATCACAATGCGGTAACGATTGGCACCGGTCTCTGCAATCAAGCTGTGGGAGATCCCACCGGGGGCCAGCTCGTCCAGCCCGTCCAGGGTCACCTCCGGCATTGCGCTGATATCCTGCAGGCCGTAGGCTGTGACCAGGGCGGTCAGATTGCCATCCTGCCACCAGGCATCTTCCAACTGAAATTCAGCGTCCCCATTCGTCGCCGCAACGGGTTCTTCCAGTATATAGATCGCCCCGGCAGGATCGGTGTTTACTCCGTAGCCGGGCACCAATCCAAAATACCGCAGTACGACATAGGCGCATGCCGCCAACAGGACAGTGATCGCCACAATGAAGCCAGCCAGCAAAAACTTCTTCATCTTTCCCAGACTGCGCTGGTGCCGCTTTTTTACCGTCTCATAGGGTAAATTTAGAGAGCTCGCAATCTCCCGAAAGCTCATGCCACCGTAGTATTTCATGCGGATGATGGCAGCATCCTCCTCTGTCAGGCTGTCCAGAGCGACATCCAGAGCAGCCCGGTCCTCCGGAGATATCCCGCCCTGAATGGGAATGTCCTCTGACAGGGGGACAATATCCGTCCGTCCAGAAGCACGAAGGCGGTCTATGGCCCGCCGTCGTGCAATGGTGGCCAAATATTGTTTCAGAGAACCCTTCTCCGGATCAAAGCGCCCCCTCTCACGATAAAATTCCACAAAGGTGTCGTTGACACATTCCTTGATATCCTCCGGATTCTCCAGATATCCGGCAGCAACCGACCACACTAGTCCGGTATAGCATTGCATTAGCACAGCCAAACCGGTCTCCGGGTCTTTGTCCAGGCCTGTCAGCAGAGCTCTATCTGTTTCCAGCCAAAAGTCCCCTCATTCTCTATCTCTACCCGTTTTCTACAGCCACAGAATTGAACCAGCATATTCTTATCCCTGTTTGTAAATGGTTCTAATTCTGTATAATAGTAAAACCATCTGCGCACGTTCTGTCAAGAGGAATATGGTTTTTTCAGGAAGAAATGGATTAACCGGTCAAACAATCTTGTTTGACCGGCTAATCCATTTGATCATTCCGTACTTATGCCATCCAGTCCATCCAATCGGAGGCAAAGAGGTTGTCTTTCAGACACGCAAAGTAGAAGGCTCCGCTCATGGGGGTCTCCGCCAAATCAAACCGGGCCAGCGTTCCGGCCTCCAATTCTTTGGCCACAGCCGGTTCATACAGGAAGGAAACACCCAAATCATCCACCACCAGTGACTTGATGGTGGAAAACTCGCTGATGGTGGCCACCTTAGGAAAGCTGCGCAGGGTGCGGTTGTGCCGCCGCAACGCATCCTCAAAGATGGTCCGGGTACCTGAGCCGGGTTCCCGGATCAGGACCCGCTCGCTCTCCAGCTCCTCCAACGTCACGGACCGGCCCGCAAACTGATGGCCCGGCGAACAGATACCGAAAAAGGGCGCCTTCCGGTACAGCACCGTCTCGTACTTGCTGCGATCAAAAAAGCCTTCCAGCAGCACAAAATCCAGCCGCCCCGCCTCCAGTGCCCGCAGCAGCACCTGGGTATTATCCACCATCAAAGAAAAGGTCGCCTCCGGATATTCGCGCAAAAACTGTTCCACCTTGGGCGCAATCACAAACTCTCCAATAGTCTTGGATGCCCCGACCCGCAGGGATATGGGCGCCGGAGCCCGCATGGCCTCCTCTGCTTTTTGGCTGTTATAGGCCAGAGACCGGGTATACTCCCGCAGCTTCATCCCAGCCTCTGTCAGCCGCAGTACCTTCCCTTCATAGGAAAATAGCCGGCAGCCATAGTATTCCTCCAGGTAGTGAATATGGTGCGTCACCGCAGGCTGGGTTAAACAGAGCCGCTCTGCCGCCCGGGTATAATTCATGGTCTCACACAGCACAAGGAAGGTATTCCATCTGGGGTCCATCATGGCGCATCACCTATTACACTGAATTATTGTTATATAAGAATTCTTCATTTTATTTTATCGCCGCTTCGCGCTATAATCAAGCTGCAAACAGAAAAGATTTAAACATCGCTTTTGGCAGTTTGGTTTTGACGGCAAAATAGAAAGGAAGCGCATCACTATGTACGACATCATTATCATCGGAGCGGGCCCCGCCGGCATCAGCGCAGGCATTTATGCAGTCAGCCGCGGAAAGCGCGCTTTGATTTTGGAAAAGGGCCAGGTGGGCGGCATCATCGGCAAAGTTTCCACCGTCACCCACTACACCGCCATCATGCAGCAGGAAACCGGAGCCACCTTTGCCGCCCGCATGAAGGAGCAGGCGCTCCAGGCCGGTGTTGAGATCCTCAACGCCAATGTCACCGGTGTGACTCTGACCGGAGATATCAAGTCCGTCACCACCGACAAGGGCACTTATGAGGCCAAACGAATCATTTTGGCCAATGGCGGTACCCCCCGCAAGCTGGGCATCCCCGGCGAGGCGAAGCTGACCGGCAAGGGCATGGGTATGAATGCCGCAAAAGACGGCGCCTCCTACGCCGGCAAGAACGTCTATGTGGTGGGCGGCGCTGATGGTGCCGTGAAAGAAGCCCTGTATCTGGCCTCCTTCGCCAAGCATCTGACCATCATCCACTTTGAGGACCAGCTGGGCTGCATCGATGAGTTCCGCCAGAAGGTAGCCGCTGCCGAAAACATCTCCCTGCGTCTGGCCTCCCGGCTCCACGCTGTCTATGGTCAGGACCAGGTGGAGCGACTGGAGATCGCCAACGAGCATGACGGCAGCATCGAAACCGTAGAGGACCCCGGCTGCGGCATCTTTGTGTACGCCGGTGTGGAGCCCAACACCCAGCTCTATGCGGAGCTGACGCTGGAGGGCGGTTACATCCCCACCAACGACAAGATGGAGACCGCCATCCCTGGCGTCTATGCCGCCGGTGACATCCGGGTCAAGCAGGTGCGCCAGGTGGCCACCGCCGTGTCTGACGGCGCCATTGCCGCCATCAATGCCGCCATGTAACCCCATATGGCACAAAACGGAACCATTTCCCGCCAAGGAAATGGTTCCGTTTTTCTTGCTCAAAACAGCAGCGGGATCAATGGGTTCTGGTTGTTTTTCTTCCAAATCGCCACCGTATACAGATCACTCCGGTCATCCGGCAGTTCGATCCGCCGGTAAAAGGGGGCAAACAAATCGTTTTCATAGCAGTTCAGCAGCGCAATCGACTTTCCGGTACGCACATGGAACATCAGCGACTCCATATTGGGTTCAAAAACGATCTCGGCCCCCTGGGAACCCAGAGACTGTAAGATGCGCTCCAGGTCACCGGCCCGCCGGGGGGACTCGGCGGGGGCCGGCAGAACAAAGCGGCTGTTTACCAGATCGGACAGGTTCAGGTCCTCTTTGGCATAAAGTGGGTGCCGCTCCGACAGGACAAAATAGCACTTCACCCGTTCGATTTCCTTTACCACCACGTCATGCAGCAGTTCCGCCTCAAAGCTCAGGGTGATGATTACATCGTAAAGACCGTTTTGCAGCCCCTTACGCAGGGCATAGTAGGAAGCCTTCTCCATCTGCAGTTTGATGTTGGGATACAGCTCGTCGATGCACTCCAGGGAGGGAAAGAGCATCTTTCCGGCATCAAAGGAGGAGAGGTAGCCAATCTTGATCTCACCGCTTACCCCCATGGCATGCTCCCGAGCCGTCTGGAGCCCCTGCAGGAAGATCTCCTGCATTTTTTCACAGGCCTGGAGCATTACCTCCCCTTCCGGGGTAAGGGAGATCTTCTTATACTCCCGCAGAAAAAGCGGAAAGCCTAGTTCCTCCTCCAGCGTGCGGATCTGCCGGCTGACGGTTGGCTGGGTGGTATAGAGCACCTCCGCCGCGCGGGTAAAGCTCTGATATTTTGCCACGGTAAGAAAGGTATTCAGCAGTGCTGACAGCATGGCGCTTCCTCCCACTTGATGAACTCATCCATGTTCGAACAGCTTTATTGTATCATGCATGGTTCTCTCCTGCAAATGCCACTCCAACGGAACTGCCATACGCTCAGCGTATGCGAGAGCATAGAAACACGGCATTTCACAGCCATCCGCCCCAATGCTATCATCATAATACAACATTCCAGGCCGGCCAGGCAGAGATCCGGTCAGCGCCTGAAGAGGAGGAACTATGATGCACTGTAATCAAGGCGGAATCGAAGGCATCCTGCGCGGGATGGACGTCAAGCTGAATGTCCAGCTGGTCTATGTGGCCCTGATCCATGAGCATGCCTATGAAGGCCCCTGCCGGTTCGGTCCCCCCGAGGCCCTGACCAAGGAATTTGACCTGCTCAATCAGGCCGAGATCTTCAAGGGCTGGTCCGGCGCTATGATGGGCGCCTTCAGCCAGGTACCCGGCATCAATATGCTGCCCCCGGTCTACCTGAAGATGTCCGACGAGTTCTTTGTCCCCGCCGAGGAGGAGGCCCAGCTGCTGCCCACCATGCGGGAGACCGACCTGTACATCTTTACCGGCATGCGCTGCGAGGGCTACGCCAAGGAGTTTGCCATCCGCTACAACAAACCGGTGGCCGGCGAAGGCATGTTTGCCTCCACCATCATCAACGCCATCACCCGGGCCCGGGGCGCCGAGGCCTACGCCTTCCTGGACATCCCCGACGGCATCCGTCTGCTCAACGCCCTGCGTACCCGCAAGGCCCTGCGGAACACCCGCATCCTGGCAGTGGTGCGCAACAACTCCCAGCAGTCCCTGGGCGGCCCCGACGCCTTCCTGAGCAATGACGACGCCACCCGCCGTCTGGGCATCAACTTCACCTATCTGAGCATCCACGAGTTCCTGGACATGCTCCATGTGGATGAGAGCGGTAAGAACTACACTCTCCCCGGCCGCAACGCCTGCAACCTGACCAGCGAGGACATGGTAGAGGTGGAGCGTTGGACCGACGAGCTGATGGCCGGCACCGACGATATTACCATGGACCGCAAGTACGTGGTCAACTCCGTCAAGGCCGCCGTCCTGGCTAAGAAGCTGATGGCCCACTTCGGCTGCAACGCCTTTACCGCTCCCTGCCCCGACGCCTGCGCCACCCGCCGCATGAATCAGGAGCAGTTCACCTTCTGCCTCACCCACTCTCTGCTCAACGAGCAGGGCATCCCCTCCGGCTGTGAGTTTGACCTCATCGGCACCTCCGCCATTGCCTCTCTGGGCAACCTGACCGGCAAGGCCCCCTACATGGGCAACACCCAACCCTGCGTCTACTTCGACGGCAAGGTGATGAACGATTTCGTGGGCATCTCCTACATTCCTGAGATGGACCACAACCCCAACATCTACTACACCGGCCACGCCACCCCCAACCGTCTGATGCACGGCTTCCAGGCCGAGCCCGCCCCCTACGCCATCCGTCCCTTCACCCACAGCGGCTGGGGCGCCACCCTGCGCATCGACTTTGCCAAGAACGCCGGCGACACCCTGACCCTGATGCGCTTTGACCCCCTGTGCAACCGCATCCTGGTGGCCAAGGGAACCGTGGTGGACGGCTTCGGCTACGGCACCACCGGCTGTAGCGAGGGCGTCTACTTCTCCGTGGAGGATAAGCTGGGCTACTTCCACAAGCAGTCCGAGTTCGGCCTGCATATGCCCGCTGTCTTCGTCGACCACGTGGAGGACGTGAAGATGCTGGGCCGCGTCCTGGGCATGGAGGTCGTGGTGGCATGATCGACCGTCAGCAGATCAAGGCTGCGCTGCTGGCCCGCAAGGAGCAGTCGGCGGCATGCGCCCGGCAGATCTGCGAGCGGACCTACCGGGGACAGGAGGAATTTGCCCTCCTGTTCCGCCGGTATCTGTGCGGAAAGTTTATGCTGGAGCTGGAGGATCTGGACACCGACGACTTCTACCGGATCTGCCAGTACAGCGTGGAGAAGGCCTCCCTCTATCCTCCCGGCTCCATCGACGCGGCGGAGTTCGCCTCCAAATGCGGAGGCGCCACCACCGCCACCAACAAGAAGGTCCTCTTCATCATGGCCCTGCGCCGGGAACTTCATATTCCCATTACGGTGGAGGAGGCGGTGAGCGTGGACCTGCTCAGTCAGCTGATCGCCATATGCTACCAAAAGCTGGAGGGATAACTATGGACATGGACGAGGTACAGCGCAGCATCCAGGAGGACCTGACCCAATTGGCCGACCCATTAAGCCAGATGGAATACCTGCTGGCCTGCGCCAGAGCCAGTCAGGGCATTCCCCCGGAACAGCGCCGGGAGGAAGATCTGGTCCCCAGCTGTCAGGCCCGCACCTGGGTGATTACCAGCTGGGACGGTGGCCTGCTCCGCATGCAGGCGGACAGCGAGTCCTTCCTGGTCAAGGGCGCGCTGGCCCTGCTGTGCGAGGTGTATAACGGCAGGCGCCGGGAGGATATCCAGGTCTTCACCTGCCGCCTGCTGGAGGACCCGGGCTTTACCGGCCGCCTGACCGGTGAACAGCGCAAAGGACTGGCCAGTATTCTGGAGAGACTGCATGAGGAGGCTGCACAATGACGGAATACTTCCCCATTCTTTCCACTCAGGTAAACGGCAGTCCCCTGCTCTATTACGACAATGCCGCCACCCTCCAGATGGCGGCCCCGGTGCAGGAGGCGGTGGCGGAACATTACCGCACCTGCAACGGCAATGTTCACCGGAGCAGCCACGCCATGGCCAGAAGCACCGAGGAGCGTATGGAGGCCGCCCGGGAGACGGTGCGTGCCTTTCTGGGGGCAGAATACCCGGAGGAGATTCTCTTTACCTCCGGCACCACCCAGGGCATCAACCTGCTGGCCCGGATCTATGAGGACCAGCTGCTCCAGCCCGGCGACGAGATCGTGGTCACCGCCCTGGAGCACAACTCCAATTTCCTGCCCTGGCTGGAGGTCTGCCGCCGGACCCGGGCAGTGCTGCGGGTGGTCCCCCTGACACCGGACGGGGATCTGGACCTGGAGGCCTATGAGAGGCTGCTCACCGACCGTACCCGTCTGGTCTGCATGACCTGGATCTCCAACGCCATCGGCACCGTCAATCCGGTGGAACGAATGACAGCTCTGGCCCATCAGGCTGGGGCAAAGGTACTGGTGGACGGCGCCCAGGCGGTGCTTCACCGGCCGGTGGATGTAACCCGGTTGGGCTGCGACTACTTCGCCTTCTCCGGCCATAAGCTGGGCGCCCTTACCGGCATCGGCGTCCTCTACGGCAGGCGGGAACTGCTGGACAACCTGCGTCCGCCTTTCTTCGGTGGCGGGATGATCTCCACCCTGGAGGGCCTGCACCCCAGCTATGCCCCCCTGCCCTACCGCTTTGAAGCCGGCACCCCAAACTATGTGGGCGCCATCAGCCTGGGGGCAGCTATTGATTTTCTCAACCGGTTCGGCATCCGAGCCCTGACCGCACAGGCGGAAACCGTACTGAACGGAATCCAGTCCATTGTGCTGGCCCACGGCGGCAGCATTGTGGGCAACCCACAGGTGCGGGCCGGTGTTCTCAGCGTGCTCTTTCCCGGGGTGCATCCCTACGATCTGGCTTGTATCCTGGATCCGTTCGGCGTCGCGGTGCGGGCCGGACATCATTGCGCCAGCTATGCCCTGGCACAGCTGTGCATTTCGGAAACCCTCCGCATCTCCCCGGCATTTTATAACGAGCCGGAGGAACTGCCACAGTTTGAGGAAGCCCTGGAGCGCGCTCTCCATCTGCTGGGTATCGCGGCCAGCTGATTCTGTAGTAAAACCGAAAGTTTCAAAGCCATGGCCACCGGCTTTGACTGCTGGCCAAAATATATTAACATACTTGCAATATGCAGAGCCTTGCAGTATAATAAGCCACGACAAATCAATACAAAGCAGATACGATGAGAAACTTGTTTCACACAGGTGCTCTTTGTCACAAGCCGGTGGGAATCCGGCGCGGAGGCCGTATTCGTCGAGAGACGTCAGCCGGCAGTGATCGTACATCAGATAGCACCTTTGGGGAGTCGTAGGCTGTTTTATGTAAGTGCGGTCTTTCCAAAATGGGAAGACCGCACTTTTTATGTTCTACAATCAAGCTTTTTGTGGCCACTCAGGAACAGAGTGGCTGAACA
Source organism: Flavonifractor sp. AGMB03687 (assembly GCF_017811815.1). Taxonomy (GTDB): domain Bacteria; phylum Bacillota; class Clostridia; order Oscillospirales; family Oscillospiraceae; genus Flavonifractor. Next base: position 25,074 of record NZ_JADKZI010000011.1, on the reverse strand, counting down.
AGGGAATCGGGTGAGAATCCCGGACGGTAACCGCCGCTGTATGCGTGATGTCCGCTGCTCGTCAACGAAAGTTCGCCATTGGGGACGTGCCCCGAGAAGGCAGAGCAGATCGGCGAAGGCAGAAATCCTCTGCCCCAAGCGCAAGTCAGAAGACCTACAAAAAGAGGATGAGCCGGGTACGGGACGCCGTGCCCGGCGGCTGCGCGCACAGGAAAACGGCTGTGGATGATAAAAATCCACAGCCATTTTTGCGAAAAGAGGGAAGATACATGGTGGAGACAACGCACACCAGCCAATGGGTGACAGGCCAGAAAACCAAAGTAATTGGTCTGATCCAGTCCGGATGCTCCATGCAGGAAGAGCGGGAAGAGCAGTATGCCTGTTATTCGGTCAATACACCTCAGGGAAAAGCCCTCTGCGCCGCCTTTTCTGATGATGAGCTGCTGGCACTACTGCAGGAAACCGCAAAAGCACTGGGACATTCCCCCGCCCAAGGTGAAGTTCACTGGCTTTTGCGGGAATATCTGCGCAGCCGTTTCCGGAACTGGCCGGGTGCACTGCGGGCGGCCGGGCTGAGCCGCGCAGCAGGACGAGGCGGCCTGTCCTCTGACCAGGCTACACAAAAGGAGCAGGAAATCCAGGAGTTACTAGCCCAAGTACGGGAAACCGCAAAGGCATTGGGACGCATCCCCCATCCGTCGGACCTACCCGAAATCGGTCAACGGTTAAAAAAGCGATACAAGACCTGGGGCGAGGTACTGACCGCCGCAGGAGCGGAAGAGGCGGCCGCCTCTGGCCTGCGGAAATTTGAGAACCTGTCAGAATCGGACAAACAGCACCTGGCGGCACTCCATACTCTGGCTCAAACGCTTAACCGGGCACCTCTGCGCAGCGAGGTTCCAGGTGACCTGCGCGCCGCTTTGGTCCAGCGCTTCGGCTCCTGGCGGAACGCTCTCTATCAGATCGACCTGGAACCGGTACGGCGGATCACACCCTTTGTCAACGCTCCCCTCCTCAGGGGAGAAAACCGTTCCAGAGCCACCCACCGCGGGGATCTTTACGATTGCCACTACCGTATCCTGCATCTGGATCCGGAGACCGCCGGGGATCTGGCCTTTATTCGGAACCTGGCGGAAAAGCTGGGCCGCCCTCCCCGCCGGCGAGAAGTGCCGTCGGAGATCCGCAAAAGGCTGCAGGAGACCTGCGGCTCCTGGTCCAACGCGCTGTTTCAGCTTGGGCTTTCTGTATAACATTCTGCCCGGGAATACCGCACAGCCATGCTGTGCGTTTCCATCAATCTGACTGTAGAAGAAAGGGAGACCATTGATGAAGAAGAGACGCCTGATATCCATCCTGCTGGGCGCTGCCCTGGCACTGTCCCTGGCCGCGTGCGGCTCAACCCCTGCGCCTGTTACTTCAGAGACACCTTCTGCTGAGGTGGATCAGACCCGCGAAATCGTTTTCGCCGCCTCCCGGGATCAATGTCCCGGCGAGCAGGACGCCTACTATGCCTCCATGTCCCTGGGGGTGTGGGAACCCCTGATCACCAAGGATGAGCACGGCAAGCCTGCGCCTGCTCTGGCCACCGAATGGGAACACAATGAAGATTCCACCGTGTGGACCTTCCACCTGCGGGAGGGTGTGACCTTCTCCAATGGCACTCCTTTCAACGCCGATATCGTGCTGGCCAACTTTGACCGCATGAAGAAAGGCCCCTTTGAGTCCTCCTTCTACGGCATGAACATCGACACCATCTACCCCGGACTGATTTCCTACGAGAAAACTGATGATTACACTGTGGTGCTCACCCTTTCCGAAGGTCAGCCTCTGCTGGACTACACCATGGTCAACTACGGCTCCGCCATCTTTGAGCCCGCCTGCTTTGCCGAAGACGGCACCTTTAACGGCTTCCCCATCGGCACCGGTCCCTATGTGGTGACCGAGAATGTCCTGGGCCAGTATTGCGTCATCCAGCGCAACGAAACCTACTGGGGTACCCCCGGCATCGCCCAGACCTTCCGCTTTAAAGTCATCCCCGATACTGAGACCCGCTATACCGCCCTGCGGGCCGGTGAGGTCCAGGGCCTGTGCGACCTGGGTGCCATCTCTCCGTCCCAGGCTGCGGAAATCGCTGATGACCCGGCCTACCATGTGTCTGTGGGTGATTCGGGTATCACTCACTTCCTCAATGTAAATGGCGGTGCCTTCCCCTTCAATGATGTGCGTATGCGGGAGGGTCTCTCCTTGCTTCTGGACCGCCAGACCATCATTGACAGCTTCTATAATGGCTATGGTATCCCCGCTGGCGGTTTTCTGAACTATACCTCTGCGTTCTATGAGGAGCAGCCTGTCCAGCACGACCCCGAAAAGGGTGCTCAGCTGATCCGCGAGGTGGTGGGCGACCAGGAGGTGGAACTGCGCTTCCTGCTTCCCAGCGGCGACGTCAACCGCTACCCCTACCAGGAGGAGGCTGAATACATTCAGGCCCTGCTGGAAAACATTGAGGGCACCAACATCAAGGTCAGCATCCAGCAGATGGACTGGGGCCCCTGCAAGGATGAGATGAAGGCAGGCAACTACAACCTGTGCCTGAAGATCCAGGGTCTGCCCTCCGCCAATCCCTTCTCCCTGTTCAAGGGCTTTATGCACACCGAAGGCAGCACCAATATCAACTACGGTCTGGGTTACCACAATGATCATGTGGATGCGCTCATTGAAGAGGCTGCCACCTGTCTGGATGCCGACCGTCTGACGGAGATTTATAAGGAACTCCAGGAGATCTCTGCCACGGACTTCCCTAATATTCCTGTGCTCTACTCCCAGGAGGTGGTGGCCTCCTCCAGCGATATCACCGGCTATCAGGCTACCGTATACGGCCTGACCGGCTATACGCAGGTATGCTGGGCAAAGTGATCCATACGCATTCAAACAAGCCTCCGTCCTGCGGCGGAGGCTTGTTTTCCATACCAACCTTGTTTCCAAAAGGCGGTGGACTATGGCAATTCTGAAATACATCGGCCGCAGGCTGCTGGTGCTGATCCCGGTGCTGCTGGGTATCTCCTTGGCGGCATTTTTACTGGGGCGCATCGCTCCCGGCGACCCGGTGGATGACGCACTGTTCCGCATCGGCATTGAGTTCCCCACAGAGGAGGACCGTGCTGCCATGCGTACCGAGCTGGGGCTGGATAAGTCTCTGCCGGCCCAGTATCTGGACTGGCTGGGAAAAGCGCTCCACGGCGATCTGGGCCGCTCCTATATCGGCAACCAGGACATCGCCCATGAACTGATGACTCGGCTACCCATCACGCTGAAAGTCTCCCTGGCTGCCATGCTGGTGGCTGTGATTTTTGGTGTGGGTGGGGGTGTGCTGATGGCGGCCTGCCATGATACATGGCTGGATACGGTCTTGAAAGGGCTGTCCACGCTTCTGCTGTCCATCCCCGGCTTCTGGCTGGCCCTGTTTCTGATCACCGTATTTGCCGAATGGCTCCATCTGCTGCCCACCAGCGGTCTGGACCGCGGCCTGGCCTCTCTGATCCTCCCCGCTGTGGCACTGTCCGCCGCCAATGTGGGCTCCACCTCCCGCTTCACTCGGGGGAACATTCTGTCCCAGCTGGGCGAGCAATACATCGTGATAGCCAACGCCAAAGGCTTGTCCCAGCGGGCGGTTATGGTAGGGCACGCCTTCCGCAACTCCCTGGTGCCCATCATCACCCTGATTGGTAATTACTTCGGCGGGATTTTAGGCGGGAGCACCATCATTGAGAACATCTTTGCCATCCCCGGATTGGGCAGTTATGTGCTCTCTGCCATTCAAAACCGGGATTATCCTGTGATCCAGGGCTATGTGCTCATAACGGGCACCACCTTTGTCCTCATCACACTGGCCACTGACCTGCTTTACCTGGCGGTCAATCCCAAAATCCGTCTGCAGGGGGGAGAAGCATGACAAGGCGAAAAAAGCAGAATCTGCAACTGATCATGGTCTGCTCCATCCTGCTGGCTATCGTTCTGATGACCATATTTGCCCCCTGGCTGGCCCCCTATGACCCACTGGAGGTAAATATGGATCTCCGTCTATTACCTCCTTGCCGTGCACATCTTCTTGGGACCGACGCCTTAGGGCGGGATGTACTCAGCCGGGTCATCTACGGCGGACGGGCCTCCCTGCTGCTGGCTGTGGCCGCTACCGCCTGCTCCATGTGCGTGGGACTGGTAATCGGCATCATTGCCGGCTACTGCGGAGGAATCGTGGACGGCATCATCACAGCCATCTCCAATATCTTTCAGGGGCTGCCCGGCATGGTGCTGATGATCGCTCTGGTTGGCGTGCTGGAACGCAGCAGCAAGAGCATCATTCTTGCCCTGGTCATTACTTCCTGGGTTGGTTTCTCCCGCCTGGTGCGGGGAGAGGTTATGAAGGTCAAATCCGAAATGTATATTGAGGGCATGCGCTGCCTGGGCTCCGGACATCTGCGGATCATCCTGCGGCACGTGCTGCCCAACATCCGCACCAACGTCATTCTTCAGTTTACCACCCGTTTGGGCCGAGTGGTGCTGTCCGTGGCCGGCCTGAGCTATCTGGGCCTGGGCATCCAGCCCCCCACTCCGGACTGGGGCGAGATGGTCAGCGGCACCGCCCGCCGCTATTTCCGCAGCGCCCCCCATCTGCTGTGGGCGCCGGGGCTGTGTATTATCCTGCTCACCCTGTCCATTAACCTGCTGGGAGATCTTTTGCGGGACCGGCTGGATGTAAAGCAGGATTCGGTAAAGGAGCTGTGAGCATGGTACCAGACATTGAAATTCAGCATCTTTCCGTGTGCTTTGATACCGTCCAAGGCCCGGTATACGCCGTCAACGATCTGTCCACCACCTTTCAGGCCGGGCGGATCTCCGGGGTCATCGGGGAAAGCGGCAGCGGTAAGAGCGTCATGGGTATGTCCCTGCTGCGGCTGCTGCCCAACACCGCCAGGGTAACCGGCAAGTGCTTCTTTGGCCCCCATGAACTCTATTCCATGCCGCTGCGCCAGCTGCGCAAATTGCGTGGTGCTGCCATCGGCCTTATTCCGCAAAATCCCAGTGCCTCCCTGGACCCTGTGATGAAGCTCCGCCGTCAGCTGACTGAGGCCATTACCACCCACGGCAAGCGGAGCCGGAAAGAGGCGGAAGCCCAAGCGGCCAAGCTACTCCAACAGTTTGGCTTTGAGGAGCCGGAACGCATCCTGAATCAGTATTCCTTTCAGATGAGCGGCGGCATGAATCAGCGCCTGGTATCCGCCCTGGGACTGGCCTGCCGCCCGGGCTGGGTCATTGCGGATGAGCCCACCAAGGGATTGGACGCGGTGATTCGAAATCAAGTGTATACCGTACTTCGGCAGATTTACGCCGAGCACCACTGCAGCATGATCGTCATTACCCACGATCTGGCCCTGGCCCGTCGGCTGTGCGACGATATCCGGGTACTTTACATGGGACAGATCATCGAACAGGGCTCAGCGGAGGAGGTCATGGAACACCCTCACCACCCCTATACCGCAGGGCTGATCTACTCCTTACCCAGCCGGGGCATGGTGCCCATACCACCGCCGGACCCTAACCGCCTGTCCCACAGCGGCTGCCCCTTCTACCCCCGCTGTCCCAAAGCCACTGCACGGTGCGGCAAGGAAAAACCGGGGGACTACCTGCTGCCCACTGGCGGGAAAGTGAGGTGCTTTCTTTATGAATAAGGTATTGGAATTGGACGCAGTCAGCCGAAATTTCACCAGCGGTATCTTCCGCACCCATACCACCCGGGCGGTGGATCATGTCAGTTTTACGCTGGAGCGAGGCAAGACCTTTGGCCTGGTGGGCAACAGCGGCTGCGGCAAGACAACCTTATCCCGCATGATCACCCGGGTCCTCCGGCCCACCAGTGGGTCTATCCGGTTTGAAGGCGAGGATATCGCCCGCTTGGACCGCCGCCAGTGCAAAACCTACCACCGGCGGGTACAGATCATCTTTCAAAACCCGGAAGCTTCCCTGGACCCTTCCATGCGGATCCGGGACAGCCTGCTGGAGGCCATGGCCATCCACCGTTTGGGGGAAAGCAAAGAGGCTCGTATGGAGAAGATCCGTGCCACCCTCCGGCAGGTTGGCCTGCCCGACTATCTGCTCTCCCGCTACCCACACCAGATCAGCGGCGGCGAAGGGCAGCGACTGGTGATCTGCCGGGCCCTGCTGCTGGAGCCGGAGGTGCTGCTGCTGGACGAACCCACCTCCATGCTGGATGTATCGGTACAGGCCAGTATCATGAACCTGCTGCGGGACCTTCAGCAGGAGCTGGGGCTCACCTATCTTTACATCACCCACGACATTGAGCTGCTGGGGTGGATCAGCCATACCATCGGCGTTATGCAGAAAGGCCGGCTGGTTGAGGTAGGGAGCCGGGACCAGGTGATGGAAGCCCCCATCCACCCCTACACCAAAGAACTGCTCTATTCCTATACCCATTGGGAGGGAGGCACCACACCATGAAAGAGCGCGTAGCAATCCCCGACTTTGCCCGGCAATGGACGGAGCATGTGGAGGCAAGCACGTCCCTACGCATGACAGACGACCAGGCGGAGCAAAACTTCTGGCGTGATTTTATCAAGCGCAAAACCTATGCCCCCGAGCCCTCCGCCCTCCAGGTGCTGGACTACCTGCGCCCTCTGCTGCGCACCCATGGGGTGGAAACGGCTCTGGAACTGGGACCCGGCTGGGCCAGCTATACCCTGACCCTGGCAAAGCTATGCCGGGAGGTGGCCTGTGTGGACCTCTCTCAGGATGTCCTGGACTTTGTTCTCCAAGCAGGCGCGGAACACGGATATACCAACATCTCCGCCTATCATGCCAAATGGGAGACCTTCACTCCGGAGAAGCGTTATGATCTGGTCTTTGGCTATAACTGCTTCTACCGTCAGGCAGATCTGATGGACTGCTTCCGCCGGATGGACCATGCAGCAAACAAGCTATGTGTGGTAGGCATGAATACCGGATTAGCTCCTGCCTGGGTCCATGAGCTGGATGAGGCAGGGGGCAAGATCCGGTGGGAATGGAAGGATTATATCTACTTCGTGGGCGTCCTGTATCAGATGGGCATCGATCCCAATGTGGCGATACTCCCCTTTGAAAAGCAGCTTTCCTATCCGGATGCGGACGCTCTGGTACGGGGGGAGTGTGCCCGCTGCACCCCAGGCACCGTGGACCCCGACACCGCAAAGGCCATTCTGTGCCGTCACTTCACCCAGATGCCCGACGGCAGCTGGCATGCCACGGCAAAGTACCGCAGCGGCGTGGTGTGGTGGACGCCAAAACTCTAAACAAGCAAAAACTGCCGCTGCAGGCAATGCCTGCAGCGGCAGTTTCTTTCTGTGTTCCTTTTGCGCTATTGTGACGCACGTAGGCCAGTTCAGTCAGCTTTCATATACCTTTTGGAATACGTTTTTTCGATAGGCATTCCGGACCCACAGGTACAAAATGATTTGAAGTACAATCAAGAACGCAGTAAAGGCTAACGCGGTGGGAATGTTGGAAACCAGCGTATACCGCTCGGTTATGAATACCCCTACCCAAAGATATACCAGAGCCACCCCAAAGGGGACGCACAGAATCATAAAAACCAGGCGGCTTAATACCGAAGAAAGCTCTTTACCGGAAAGTCCGATTTTTACAATGCTCCTGAATTTCCAACAGTCTTTGTCCACTTCCGAGTAAAGTCTGGAATAGACAAAGCTGGCAACAGCAAGCAGGAAGACGAAGGAGAGCATTCCTCCAATATACAGCGTCAGATTATTCTGGATCTGGCTGCTGCGATAGTAGCGGTAGGCAGATACTACGTTGGCATCCCCCTTTTGCAGCGTATCTTCCAGTGCGGTGAAGATCCTGTCCGGGCTTTCGCTGTTGTTCTCCCAGTCATCATATAAGAACGCCGTAATGGTCTTCTCCGTCAGTTGGGATTCCAAAACCCTAAAAACCGCATCGCTCACCACACATATTCCACGTGTAAAACCGGTCAGTGTGATCACTTGATCGGACTGTCCCTCGACCGACAGAGACAACTGATTGGCACGGAAGAATTGCTCCGTCCCAGAGGGGATTTTATCCAGGCTCTGATCCGCACTGCCGGCCACAAGATATACCCCGGTATCAGAGAGCGTTATAGACTCCCTGCCCAGAAAATCCATGATCTGATTGTAATCACTCTGGGCCATGATGGGGCTGCGGGACTCCGCATCCGGATACCACAAACGGATGTCTGTCATTTTGTAACCGGGGAGGTCTTGCAATTCATTCTCAATGACCGCGAGGTCCCGGGCGGCATCCGCCTGCTCTGTCCAGGTATTATAGGTCAGCGCATAGGGAAATATCTTTTCGGTCTCTGTCTTCACATTTGCGGATACAGAAAACAGGATAATCACCGCAAAGAATGACACCGCATAAAGAATGGCGGAAATCGTCATGCTCTGTACATTGGTTTTCAGCTTTGCCCTTTGGTCGCCGACACAGAGCAGCCTGATGTTGGAGCGGCCTTTGATCTGAACCGCCATCCATAGCCGCATCCCAACAGAAAAGAGGAGATACGTCCCCAGCACAGCAGCAAGAACAAGCAGAAACGGGAAAAGAACGCTGGACTGCATGGTGCGGGCCGAGGGGGATGCCCCCGCAAAAGCCCACAGAAGGATCGGGACCAGCAGGAAAAACACAACCAAAACGGGGATCAGCTTCTGAGGCTTATCATCCTTGAATTCGGCCTTCAGAAGCCGGACCACTTCTTTTTTGCGGATACACTTTGGTGTAAAGTAAGCGATCCCCAAGAATACCAGCCCCATGACCACCACCGTCAGAAGGATCGCCTGGGTCGGAAAATAAAAGGTAAAGTTAGACACTCCGATCAGCCGATTGGCAACGTCAAGAAAGAATCTGGAAAAAATGAGTCCAAACAGGATACCGGTTCCCACAGACAGGAGGCCAACCAACATATTTTCCATAAAAATCAAGCGGTTCAGCTGCTTTTTAGACGCGCCCAGGATTGTAATCAAACCAAGCTGACGACTTCTGTTTTTCAAAAAACATCTCATGGAATAAGAGATAAAGCAGATGGAGAACCCTACGGATATAGCTTCCCCCACCGCCAAAATCATTCCCATCGCACTATGCGTATCAATGACCTTCAGCGCCGGATGAAAGGACAGCACACTGAACAGGAAAAAGACAAAGACGGAGCATACACAGTTTACAAAGTAGTAGATATAATTTCTCTTATCCCTGCTGATGTTTTTCCATGCAAATTCAAATAATGTCACGGGGTTCCCCTCCCAAAAGGCTCATGGCATCCACGATCTTCTGTTGAAAGGCCTGTCGATTCCCGCCGGAAACGATCTCCTGGTACAAGGCGCCATCCTTGATGATCACCACACGCTTGCAGCAGCTGGCCACAAAAGAATCGTGGGTGACCATCAGTATGGTAGCCCCTCTGGTCTGATTCAGCATCTGGAACAACTCCATCACATCTCTTGTGGCCTTGGAATCAAGGTTCCCGGTGGGCTCATCGGCAAGCAGGAGGGCAGGCTCACTGACCACGGCACGGGCAACAGCGACTCTCTGGGCCTGGCCTCCAGAAATCTCAAAGGTGCGTTTGGACAGCAGGTGCCCGATCCCCAGCAGCTCAGCCACAGCCCGGGTGCGTTTTTTCATCACAGCAGGCGTGATACCCTCCAGCGTCAGCGGAAGCATGATGTTTTCCCCGACGGTAAGCGTCTGCACCAGATTAAAGTCCTGGAACACAAATCCCAATATGCTGCGTCGGAAGTGCGCCAACTGGCTGTCTTTCATGGTATGCGGGTCTTTGCCGTCAATCCAGACATTTCCGCTGGTAGGATGGTCAATGGTAGAGATCACATTCAGCAGCGTGCTCTTTCCGCTGCCAGACGGTCCCATAATGGCAACAAATTCTCCCTTTTCCATTTGGAAATTGATATCATGCAGGGCAGTATAGGGGACCTTTCCCTCATATACCTTCCCAAGATGTTTGGTCTCTAAAACAGGCATCCTGATGTCCTCCTTGTTTTTCTGCCCTCAGTATAGCGCAAAACCCCAGTATGAAAAATCGAGAAAGATTACACAACCTTACAGTTTTGTAATCTTTCTCGTCTTATCACAAAGGCTTCTTTTCTTCAAAGATGATCCGGAATTTACTGCCCTTCCCCACGCTCGACTCAACCTGGATGGAGTGGCCCAAATACTCCACAATCTGCTTGACCATATAGAGGCCCAATCCGGTGGATTCTCCACGCAGGCGACCGTTCTGTCCGGTGAAAAACAGGTCAAAAATCCGCGGAATATCCTCCGGTTGGATTCCGCAGCCCTCATCCTCCACACTTAACACACTTGCCGCTTGTGTGCGGTATGCTCTGACAACGATCGTTTTTCCGCCGTCGCTGTATTTGAGTGCGTTGGTCAAAAGCTGATACAGCACAAAACGAAGCCATTTGGAATCACTGTACACCGCCAGCTGCTCATCTCCCTCCAGCTTGGGGAAGACGCCTCGCTCAATAAAGCTGGATTTCAGTTCATTGATGCTGTCTTTTGCAATCTGCCGCAGAGAAACCTGCTCTACATGGAAATCATTCTGAATGGCATCCAGCTTATACATATTCAGCAGCTGGTCCAGGTCATATTGGATCTGAGCCGCAGACTGGGCTACCTTTTTATAGTCAGACTGGTACCCGTTCTTTTGTGCAATCAGTTGGATGACGGAAAGAGGGGTCTTCAGCTGATGGACCCAGCGATAGATCATCAGCTTGTTCTGTCGTCTGTCGTCCTCCATTCCGCTCAGCTTGGCAGCATAACGGCGATAGAATTCCTGCATCAATACCTGATACCGGCGTTCTTCGCTCCCCTTGGGGGCGTGCAGCAGAAAATCCTCCAGGTTTGGTTTTTCATCGCAGAACAGCTCGTACAGATTCCATGTGGCATAAAAACGGTACAAGAGAAAACAGAGCAGCACGAATAAGGCCAATCCACCGTAATACAGCCACGCTCCCACATCAGCCTGCTCCACTGCAGCCAGATAAAAGATGGGCAACCCCACAGGCGCGGCAAGAAAAAGCAGGACGATCCACAGGTGATCTGCCAGAAAGAGCTTGATATGCCTCCGGAGTCTCTTAGCTTTCATGTCCCATGTCTCCGATCCGGTACCCGACTCCCCGAACTGATTTCAAAACAAGGCGGGAGCCTACCTGTTCCAAGCGCCGGCGTATTCTGCTGATGGTCACGTTGAGGGTATTCTCTTCCACAAAGGTCTCATCGTCCCAGATTTCATTGAGGAGCTCTTCGCGGGAGGCAACGTCAGGATGCTTTTCAAAGATGATCCGCAAAACGCCCGCTTCGGTTTTGGATAGCTCCACTTCGCTTCCATTACAGCGCAGCGTCAGTCGCTTTGGGGAAAAGGTGCAGTCTCCACAGCTCCACTCCTGGGGGCCAGATCCCGCATATTCTCCGTACGTACGGCGCAGAAGCGCCGTAATCTTTGCGGTAATTACGTCCAGCGAAAAGGGCTTGGTGACAAAATCATCCCCGCCGTTCATCATGGCATACACCTGATCGGAATCTGCATTGCGGGAGGACAGGAAAATGATGGGGCATGGACTTTTTGCCCGCAGTCGGCCGCACCAGTAAAATCCATCGTAGGCAGGAAGATTGATATCCAGCAGGACTAAATGGGGAGCGCTTTCCACAAATTCTTCCAACACATTGGAAAAGTCCCTGCACAAGTGAGTGGAAAATCCAAATTTCTGCAAATGGAGCGATAACAACTCCGCAATATCAGGGTCATCTTCCACGATCATGATCTTATAGTCCATTGGGCCCCTCCATTCTGCACAGCAGTAGAATGTCAAAATACGCTACCATTCATCCTCAGCTTTTTGCTCCATAACAAATTGGGAGCGGCACATGAAGTGCCGCTCCCAATTTATTTTTGATTCACATCAGACGGACGGTGTAGTAGACCGCCAGGATCAGCAGCCAGGCCGCCAGCACGCCGTACAGCACGGCCAGGCCGCCCAGCACCAGAGCTGCGATAACCACAACAGCCACCAGAGCGCAGGTCACATACAGCATAGCGTAGTTGGCATTCTCAGGCAGTACGTTCACCGTCTTGCCCATGAACTTCATGGTGCCCTTGTGGCACTGAAGCATGCGGAAGAACACGGCTCCGGCCACCAGCACCACCGCCAGCACCACCAGATAACCATAGGCGGTCCGGGGATCGTTGGCGGTCTGGGGGGCGATGCGCACACCCAGCAGGCCCAGAGCACTGAGCACCGCGGTGAAGAAGAACTCCCGCTGGTACAGGTAATAGATCAGGGCCAGAACGGTCACCGCAGGCACCGCCACATACAGGAAGCTGATGCCCTTGCTGTAGTACAGGCTGATGATGGCGGCGCAGGCACCCAGCACCAGGCTGATCACTGCCAGAATACCGGCCAGCTTGGCGGAACGGCCAGCACGCCAGCGCATCACGGCCCAGATCGTCAGGACCACGAAGCAGATAGGCAGCGCGACACCGAGCACATTAAACATGGTACGAAGGGCCAGGACGATGTTGATCTGTCCGGCGGGGAAGTGTACATATACTTTATTCAGCAGAAGGAGCAGTGCTTCCAGCACCACAGCGCCCAGGATCCACCAGAGGACCTTGGTCAGGACAACGTCTTCCTCCCGTGCGCGCTGCGCTGCTTTCTGTTCTTTCTTGTTCATGTATCCATCTCCTGTGGCTGAGGCCCTGTCATCGGGAGCAGAGCCTCTGAATCATCAATCTCATATAGTGTATCAGAAATTGCCGCACTTTGCAAGTGAAGAATCCCTTTTCTCTTTTCAATCCGGCAAAATTATGATAAAATGATGGCTGCAATCGTTCTTGAAATCCACGGCTTTCCAGCCTTCGGCGGGCCTGCGCCCCGCAGAATGGAGTCTATCATGAAACGTTTCCTTCCTTTTCTTCTGAGTATCGTTCTTCTGGCTGGCTGCACCCCTCAGCAGGCAGCTACCGAGCCTGCCCAGGTCCAGTTTTTCGCCATGGACACTCTCATGTCCATCCGGGTATACAACGAGGGCGGTGAGGACGCAGTCCAGGCCGCCCGCCAGGAGGTGGAGCGTCTGGACAAGTTGCTCTCCCGCACCGACGCCGACAGCACCATCTCCGCCCTCAATTCCCACGCCGGTGACGGCACCATGGTATCTCTGGAGCCTGAAGTAACTCAGCTTCTTTCCTTCGCCAAGTCGGTCTCCGAGCTTCTGCCCGGCGATTTTGACATCACCATCGCTCCGGTGATGGACGCCTGGGGCTTTACCACCGAGGAGCGCCACGTGCCCTCTGAGGAGGCCCTTTCCGCCGCCATGGCGCTGGTGGACAGCAGCCTGCTCACCGTGGATGAATCCGCCTCTGCCGCACGACTGGAGCGGGCCGGTATGGAAGTGGATCTGGGGGCCATCGCCAAGGGCTTTACCGCGGCTCAGGCCGAGGCCGTTCTGCGGGAGAACGGAGCCACCTCTGCCCTGCTGGATCTGGGCGGCAACGTCACCGCCATCGGCAGTAAGCTGGACGGCACCGCCTGGCAGGTGGCCGTCAAGGACCCGCAGAACACAGACGAGGCTCTGTGCGTCCTCTCCCTTACCGATCAGACTGCCTCCACTTCCGGCGGATATGAGCGCTACTTTGAGGAAGACGGCGTGACCTATCACCACATCATTGATCCCAAGACCGGCTATCCCGCTGACAGCGGCCTGCGGTCGGTCACCGTGATCTCCTCCAACCACATGCTGGCCGACGCCCTCTCCACCGCCCTGTTCGTGGCCGGGCCGGAGGAGGCGCTGGACTTCTGGCGGAGCCGGGATGATTTTGAGCTGGTCCTGTGTACCGACGACAACCGTGTCATCGTCACCGAGGGCCTGGAGGCGGGCTATCGCCCCGCCGGCGAGGATCGGGGGTATACGTATGAAATCGCCCGCCGCTGAGCGCCGCCGTCCCACCCCGTGGGACGCTGTGGTGGCCCTGGCTGTGATCGCCTTTGCGGTGGTTCTGATCGTTCTACTGCGGCCCACACAGGGCTCCGCCATTACCGCCGTGGTCACCCTGGACGGGGAGCCGGTAGCCCAGTACCGGCTGGATCAGGTGACCCAGCCGGAAACCCTCACCGTAGATGAGGCTCCCTATCCCCTGACCATCTCCATCGAACCGGGGCGCATCTGCATCGATCACAGCGACTGCCCCAGCCAGGACTGTGTCAATACCGGCTGGATCAGCCGGTCCGGCCAGCAGATTATCTGCCTGCCCAACCGGCTGGTCATCTCCCTGTCCGGCAGTGAAGACGAAGAGTTTGACGCAGTGACGGGATAAAAAGTTCCCCATTGATTTGATTCTTTTTCCAGAAAGGAGGACGCCGCATGTCGGGTTCTCTCCAGCGGCTCACCCGCTCGGCGGTGCTCACCGCCTTGGCACTGGCGCTCTCCGTGGCGGAAGGCCTGGTGCCCCTGACCATTCTCTTCCCCCTGCCCGGTTTGCGGCTGGGCCTGGCCAATCTGGTCACCGTTTACGCCCTGTGCCGCCTGTCCGGCCGGGAGGCGCTGCTGATCCTGGTGGCCCGGTGCCTGCTGGGCTCCCTGCTGGGAGGCAATCTGATGGCCCTGGCCTTCTCCCTCACCGGCGGCCTGCTGGCCCTGGCGGTGATGGCGCTGGCTCTCCATCTGCCCGGCCTGTCCCTGTTCGGCGTGTCCATTGCCGGCGCCGCCGCCCACAACACCGGCCAGATCCTGGCCGCCATGGCGGTGCTGGGCACCCGGGCCCCGCTGGTCTACCTGCCTCCCCTGCTGCTGTGCTCCCTGGTCACAGGAGCGGTCACCGGAGGCGCCTCCATCCTGCTGGTCCACCGGGTCCCCTTCTCCAGCCGGGCCTAATGGGAGTTGTCACACCTGCAAAAAGGTGGTAAAATGAGAACCCAATCTCATTTTACCACCTTTTTTGATTTGAACAGGAGGGAGCACTATGACCGATCGGGAACTGGTGGATCTGGCCTTTACCATGCTGGAGCGCTCCTATGTCCCCTACTCTCACTTCCCTGTGGGCGCCGCTCTGCTGTGCGCCGACGGGACCATCTTCACCGGCTGCAACGTGGAAAACTCCGCCTACGGCTCCACCATCTGCGCCGAGCGCACCGCCCTGGTAAAGGCGGTCAGCGAGGGGCACCGGGACGACTTCGTCAAGCTGGCCGTGGTGGGCAACTCCACCGACTACTGCTGGCCCTGCGGCGCCTGCCGGCAGATGCTCTATGAGTTTGCTCCTGACCTGACCGTCTTGGTGGCCCGGAAGGACCGGGACTTTGTCCGGCTCCCCCTCCATGAGCTGCTTCCCCACGGCTTCGGCCCCAAGTCTCTCAACTGATGGGGTATCAGGTATTCGCCGTTCCCTGCGCCGACTACGCCGGAGCGGAGGCCGCTCTGCGGAAAGCGGTAGCAGATATGGGCGGCATGGAGCGCTTTGTCCGCCTCGGGGAACGTATTTTGCTGAAAGCCAATCTACTCCGCCCCGCGCCGCCGGAGAGCGCCATCTGCACTCACCCGGCGGTGATCGGCGCCATTGCGGCCATGGTACAGGAGGCGGGCGGCACCGCTTGGATCGCCGACAGCCCCGGTGGAGCCCTGCAGAAGGAGTCGGTGCTGCGGGGGCTCTATGAGAAAACCGGGGTGGCTCAGGCCGCTCAGCAGACCGGCGCCCAGCTCTGTCTGGATGCCTCCTCCCGGCTGGTGGACCTGCCGGAGGGCAAGGTGCTCCGCCAGGCGGAGATCATCTCCCCGGTGCTGGACGCCGACGGTATCTTTGATCTGTGCAAAATGAAAACCCACGTCTTTATGGGTATGACCGGCGCGGTAAAAAACAGCTTCGGTATCATCCCCGGCCTGACCAAGGTGGGCTTCCACGGTTCCCACCCGGACAAGGCCCAGTTTGCCCAGGTGCTGCTGGATCTCATCGGTTTCATGAATCCCCGGCTCAGCGTCATGGACGGCATTCTGGCCATGGAGGGAGAAGGCCCCGGCGCGTCGGGCACCCCTCGGCCGGTTGGCCTGCTGCTGCTGGCCGACAACCCGCTGGCGCTGGACGTGATCGCCGGAGAGATCATGGGCCTGCCCCGCAGCAGCAATCCCATCCTGCTGGCGGCGGAGGCCCGGGGCCTCTCTCCCACCCGCTGGGAGGAGATCGAGCTAGTGGGGACCAAACTGGAGGATCTGCGCATCCCGGACTACAAGTTCCCCGCCAACGTCCGGGGCAACCTGATGGAGTTTCTGGGCCCCCTCACCAACACGGCCCAGCGGCTGTGCAAAAACCTCCTGTCCCAGACGCCCAGGATCCGGGAGGATCTGTGCGTGGGCTGCGCCATCTGCAAAAACGCCTGCCCCGGCAAAGCCATCACCATGACTGGCTCCGGCGGCAAGGCCAAAGTCCATCCCCGCTCCTGCATTCGCTGCTACTGCTGCCACGAGCTCTGCCCCCAGAAGGCGGTGGACCTCCACCGGGGCTGGCTGGGCAAGCTGCTCAGCGGCGGCTGAATCCTGCGATTGCTGAAATTTTTGAATATTGCGCAACAATTCGGATATGCTATTGGCGGTATCTCAATTTGGAGGAGGCAGCATATCCTATGTTCCTGGACAAGATCGCCCTGGCCCTTGCCATCATCGGCGGGCTCAACTGGGGCAGCATTGGTATCTTTCAGTTTGACCTGGTAGCCTTTCTCTTCGGCGGGCAGGCCAGCACCTTCAGCCGCATTGTCTACACCCTAGTGGGTGTGGCGGCGATCTGGTGCATCACCCTGCTCTTCCGGGACCTGCGAGACCGGGATCATACCTGATATCAGTTTGCAAAAACGGGCCTGCTGCAAGTCTTTGCAGCAGGCCCGTTTCTATTCCTTTTACTTTTGCTGAATGGTAAATTCCATCTGATAGCTGGGCGTTCCGCTCTCGATCATGGGCGCAATCAGATAGCCTTCCGCCTTCTCATACCCCTCGATCTCCACGGTCTGAGTGATGGTCATATCTCCCGCTTCCAGGGTATAGGACTCTGTACTCTGCTCCGCAATTTGGTTGAGCAGGCTGTTGCCGTTGGCTACCCAGGTAAAGCAATTATACTCCCCACTGCCGCCCACCAGAGCGATGACCGCCAGCTGTTCCTGGAGCACAGGGAGCGATACAAATTCTTCTCCTGTGCATTCCATCTCCAGCCGTACACCGGTTACCAGGCCATTTTCATCCAGCATCAACTGGTGGTCCGGCTTGGATCGATTATCCCAGCCTCCCTGGTCGTTCATATCAGGCAGCCGCAGCTGGTGGTAGGAAATTGCGTCATTCACATTGGCCGCGTACTGCGCGGCAGTCAGTTCCCCTTGGTAGCGGGGCATCTGGGCCTGGAGGGCTACCAAAACGGTCAGACCAAACAGGCCGGCCGTCGCCCCTACAAAGCCCAGGCAGCGCAGTCCGCTTTCATCCTTGATGGCGTAGCCGCAGTTCTCCTCCCAGGCCAGGGTCTCGCAGTCCACACAGGCTTTATAGCTCTTGTAATTGCGGTAGAGATTGTAGATCGGAATGCCGTACCCCTCGCCTTTGGCAAAGACCAGCCATGTGCGGTTCATGGCGTCCCCCCAGGAGATCTTTCCGCCGTCCCGGCCCCGGACCTGAAGGCCAAAGATCCATTTGCCGGGGGTATAGCCCCAGGTGGACAGCAGGACAGGCTCTACCACTATCATGGTCAGGTAGTCGAGATAGCTGCTCATCAACTTGATAATCCAGATGTCCGGCAGGTTGATCCGCAGCACCAGTGCCCCAACGGCGGTCCAAACAAGGCTGTATAAGAATAGATCCAGCCACCGAGCAAAGAACCGCCGCCAGGGATAGGCCACCATGGGGGTGCTGTCCTTCTTCAGGCTGAAGTAACCCTCTCCCTCCGCCGGGCGGTCCAGAGCGGTCAGGTACTTCTCCGCGTCCAGGGTGGCATACTCCGCCCGGTCGGAGCGCATGGCGGAGCACACCTGCTCCGCCCAGGCCAGTTCCGCGCGCTGCTCCTCCAAGGTGCGCTGCTGCCGGGCCAAGGCGGTGTCCAGGGGCACAGTCCCCTGCTGCACCTGCCGGATGGTGTCCAGGGGCAGACCCAGCTGCCGTAGCAGCTTGATTTTCCGCAGGGTATCCACATCCTCCTGGGAATAGATGCGGTAGTTGTTCTCACCCCGCTGGGGGCACAGAAACCCTTCTTGCTCATAGAAGCGGATATTGGCCCGGGTCATACCAAGCAATGTTTCCAGTTCCTTGATGGTCATATGCTTTCCCTCCCAGGTTCAGGATAAGGTATCAAGCAGGTTGACAGTCAAGTGTTTTTGCGATTATTGTTCCAAAAGTTCCAGAGCAGCCTCCAGCTGGGCATCCCCCTGGTCGGTGAGGTAGACCTCCTTGTCCAGGGTCAGGCCGGTACCAATGAGGGAGGTGCCGCTGCCGGTGAAGTAGGCACCGGTAGAGATGGCCACGGCGCTGCCGTTGGGCAGTTCAAAGGTCTGCTGGGAGTAGCCCTTGCCGCTGGTGGGCTCACCCACGATGACGGCAACTCCCCACTCCTGGAGCTCGGCGGCAAAGAACTCGGCGGCGGAGTAGGTATCGGCGTTGACCAGCACCGCCATGGGCAGATCCACGCAGGAGGCATCCGACTGGGTGACTTTCTCATTGCCCGCCCGGTCCCTGGTGATGAAGATGGGGCCCTCCGGCAGCAGGAAGTCCAGCATGTCGGTGAGCTGGCTCAGATAGCCGCCGCCGTTGTTCCGCATGTCAAAGGCCAGCGCGGTGGCCCCCTCCTCCTGCAGGCGGGTGACCTCCTCCTTCAGCCGGTCGGCGCTGCGGTCATAGAAGTTGGAAAGGCGGACATAGCCCACGTTGTTCTCCAGCATTTCGGCGCTGACGGGATCGGTCTCCAGCTTGGTGCGCTTCACTTCCACCGTGCGGGTCTGGCCGTCGGTTCCCCGAACCTCCAGAGAAACCGTGGTCCCCTCCTCGCCCTGGATCTTGTTGGCGCCCTCATAGCGGGCCTCACCGGCCAGGGAGAACCCGTCCACCGCCGTAATGAGCTCGCCGGGCTGGAGTCCAGCCTCCTCCGCCGGACCGCCGGCGGTGACCTCCACGATCTGAAGGCCCTCCTCCGACGCATAGTTTACGGTCACACCCACACCCACATACTGATTGGTGCGGCGCTGGTTCTGGGCCTCATATTCCTCCTCGGTGAGGAAGTAGCTCCAGCGGTCTCCAAGGCCCTCCACCATGCCCTCCAGGGCGGCGTCTACCACCTCACCCTCGTCGTACTCACCCACAAATTTCTCATTGATCAGGTGCAGGCCCTCCAGCAGGGAGAGCCCCTCCTTGCCCACCATCTGGTAGATCACCCCAAGGCCTACGCCTACGGTCACCACCACGGTGAGCAAAACCAAAAGCAGCAGATGGATCAGGGAAAACCGTTTTTTGCGCACTGGATATCAGTTCCTTTCCAAACGTAATGAATATGCAAGGGCGGAGGGGGATTACCCCCTCCGCCCTGAACTTAGATTCTATTTTACCACGGAGGCGTCAGATTGAGAGAGGGGAACTTGCTCTCCGGGTCCACCCGGGTGTAGTTGTCACGCACCTCAAAGTGCAGATGGTTACCGGTGGAACTGCCGGTGGTGCCTACGTAACCGATGACCTGCCCCTGGGTCACCATCTGGCCCTCGCTCACCGCCCGGGAACTCATGTGGGCGTACAGCGTGGAATTGCCGTTGCCGTGGTCGATGACCACGTAGTTGCCGTAAGAGTAGTGGTAAGCCGAGGTTACCACCTGACCACTCTTGGCGGCCAGAATGGGCGTGCCGCCAGCAGCCGGGATATCAATGCCGGTATGGCTGTGAGCCACGCCGGTGATGGGATGGATCCGGTAGCCAAACTGAGAGGACAGCCGGTAATAGCCCGGCAGGGGCCACATGTACCCAGTCTCGGAGGAGATCACAATGTTGTTCTGCTTGCGCTCTTCCTCCAGCTGCTTCTGCTTCTTGGCGATCTCCGCCTGAATCTCAGAGGCCGCGGCGCTCTCCTCGTCCAGCTGGCGGTTGACCTCGCTGATGTTGGCATTGATCTGATCCACCAGCTTCTGGGCCTCGGCCACCTTGGCCTGCTGCTCGGCCTTCTTGGCCTCCTGCTGCTCCTTGGCGGCCTGCTCCTCCGCCCGGGCACTCTCCAGCTCCGCCTGGAGCCGCTCCAGCTCCTCCCGGGTGGCAATCAGCTCGTCCATTACCGCGTTGTCGTAGGCCATGACGGCGTCCACGTCCTCAATGCGGTCCAGCAGATCGGAGAAACTCTCCGCGTTGAAGAGGATGGACCAGTAGGACACGGTGCCCTCCTCTTCCATGGCCCGCACCCGCTCGCAGAACAGCTCGTACTGCTCCTGCTCCCGGGCCTCGGCCTCCTTGCGCTCCTCCTCCTTCTGGGCGATCTCGCCGTCGTAGTAGGAAATCTGAGCGTCGATATTTTCAATCTCCGCGTTGATGGCCTCCAGCTGCTGGGTCAGCAGCTGCCGCTTTTCCTGGGCGGCAGCCTGATCGGCCTCTGCATCGGCCAGCTGATCCTTCAGCTCCTCCTGCTTGGCCTGGCTCTCCTCCTGCTCCTTCTTCAGCGCGTCGATCTCGCTCTGGGTCACCGCGCTGGCGTTCCCCACGATCATGCTGAAGATGGGGAGCAGCATCAGCAGGGCCAGCACCACCGCCAGACCGCCTACCACCAGCCGTCTGGGCTCCATCTTTCGGGCTGTACTTTTAGGGTTGGTTTTCTTGCCGTTCTTCGCCACGTTTGTTTCTCCTTTTCTGCCGTGAGCCTGTGCGTCTACCAGTTATAGGCGCGGATAAAGGAATTGTAGAGTCCGGGGAAGCACTTCTCCGGGTCCGTCCGCTGGCCGCCTACCCGCACCTCCAGATGCAGGTGGTTGCCCTTGGAATTGCCGGTGTTTCCCACATAGCCGATGGTCTGACCCTGAGTCACCATCTGGCCCTCACTCACCGCCCGTCTGCTCATATGGGCATAGAGGGTGGTGTTGCCGCCGCCGTGGTCCAGGACCACATAATTGCCATAAGACCAGTGATAGGCAGAGGTGATGACCTGCCCGCCCTTGGCAGCATAGATGGGGGTGCCGCCGGCAGCGGCAATATCGATGCCGGTATGGCTGTGAGGTTTGCCGCTGATGGGGTGGATGCGGTAACCAAAGGCAGAGGTCAGCCTCAGATTGCCGGCAGGCAACGGCCAGTTGTAGCTGGAGCCGGTGGGCGGCAGCGTAATATTCTGCTGCTTGCGCTGCTCCTCCAGCTGCTTCTGCTTTTTGGTGATCTGAGCCTGGATGTCGGCAGCCGCCGCGTCCTCCGCGTCCAGCTGACGGTTGACCTCGTCGATGTTGGCATTGATCTGGTCCAGCAGCTTCTGGGCTTCCGCCACCTTGGCCTGCTGTTCCTTTTTCTTGGCCTCCTGCTGCTCCTTGGCAGCCTGTTCCTCCGCCCGGGCGCTTTCCAGCTCCGCCTGGAGCCGCTCCAGCTCCTCCCGGGTGGCAATGAGCTGATCCATCACCGCATTGTCGTAGGCCATAACGGCATCCACATCTGCAATGCGGTCCATCAGGTCGGAGAAGCTGTCCGCGTTGAAGAGGATGGACCAGTAGGACACCGAGCCCTCCTCTTCCATGGCCCGCACCCGCTGGCAGAACAGCTCATACTGCTCCACCTCCCGGGCTTCGGCCTCTTTGCGCTCTTCTTCCTTCTTGGAGATCTCGCCGTCGTACCAGGAAATCTGCGCGTTGATGTTGTCGATCTCACTGTTGATGGCATCCAGCTGCTGGGTCAGGATCTGCCGCTTCTGCTGGGCGGCCGCCTGATCCTCCTTGACCTCCGCCAGCTGATCCTTTAGCTGCTGCTGCTTAGCCTGACTGGCCTGCTGCTGCTTCTTCAGCGCGTCGATCTCACTCTGAGTCACCGCGCCGACCTGTAGGAACATAGTAGCCGCCATGGCCAGGATCAGGATTACACATACCAACGGTATGGTTCGGATCTTTCGTCTCATGCCGTCTCCTTGTCCAGGATATCCCCGGGTGTCGTTACACCTGCAGGAACTTACGAATGGCCAGCATGGAACCCACCACGCCGATGACAAGGCCGGTAATCAGGAAGGCTCCCAGCACCCAAAGGGCCATGGGCTGGAAGGCCAGCACCTTGATCAGCTGGATGGTGTCCGAGGTACTGATGGCCCGGCTCACCAGTGCATACACGCCCCACTGCAGGAAGAAGCCCACAAGGGCGCCGGTCAGGCCCAGGATCATACCCTCAAACACAAAGGGCCAGCGGACAAAGGCGTTGGTGGCGCCGCACATCTTCATGATGGCGATCTCCTCCCGCCGGTTGAAGGTGGCCAGTTTGATGGTATTGGAGATGATGAACAGGCTGACCAGCAGCAGGATGACCACCAGGATCAGGGCCACCGCGCCGGCAATGTTGCGGATGACGGTAAAGCCCTCGGCGATCTCAGGGGCGGACTTAGTGGAAGCCACACCCTCCACCTGCTGCACCGCACTCTCGGTCTGGGTCAGCTGGCTGATATCCTCCAGATAGATGTGGAACCGGTCCCGATAGACGGTGGAGGGCAGGCTGTCAAAGAGGGGGTTGCCCTCATAGTCGGCCTCAAACTCCTCCTGGGCCTGTTCCTTGGTCTCAAAATCCGCCCGGGCCACATTGGGTACCGCCTCAATGTCGTCCTGGAGGGCACGGGCCTCCTCCTGGGTCAGATTCTCATCGATGTAAGCCGTGAACTGGTTCTCCTGCTCCAGGTCGCTGAACATATTCTCCGCGTTCACCGCCACCAGGGAGAAGGAACCCATAATAAGCAGACAGCACACGATCATGCACACTGCCGCAAAGGACATGAATCCGTGGGTAAAAATGCTGTGGAAACCCTCGGAAAACAGATAGCCAAAATTATATCGTTGTCTCATTGTTGTAATACCCGCCTGTCTCGTCGCTGATGATTCTGCCGTTTTCAATGGCCACCACCCGCTTGGAGAAGCGGTCGACCAGT
This sequence comes from Flavonifractor sp. AGMB03687, assembly GCF_017811815.1. Taxonomy (GTDB): domain Bacteria; phylum Bacillota; class Clostridia; order Oscillospirales; family Oscillospiraceae; genus Flavonifractor. Next base: position 1,893 of record NZ_JADKZI010000011.1, on the reverse strand, counting down.
TCCCGTTCGTGGGTGACCACCAGCACAGTGGTGCCCAGCTCATTGATGCGCTCCAGCAGCATCATGATCTCCAGGGAGCGCATGGGGTCCAGGTTACCGGTGGGCTCGTCGGCAATGATCATCTGGGGATTGTTCACCAGAGCGCGGGCAATGGCCACACGCTGCTGCTCGCCGCCGGACAGCTGATTGGGGCGCTGATCCCCCTTGTCCAGCAGACCCACCAGATCCAGCACATAGGCCACCCGCTTACGGATCTCCCGGGACGAGGCGCCCACCGCCTGCATGGCAAAAATCAGGTTTTCCTTCACCGTCTTCTTCTCGATCAGGCGGAAATCCTGGAAGATGACCCCCAGGGTACGGCGCATATAGGGCACATGCCGGGGGGTGATGGTATTCAGATTGTAGCCATTGACCATCAGCCGGCCGCCGGTGGGGGCGATCTCAGCTGTGATGAGCTTCAGAATGGTGGATTTGCCCGAGCCGGAGGGACCCACCAGAAAGACAAATTCACCGTCGTCAATGCGTAGATTGACCCCTTTCAGGGCCTTGGTCCCGTTGTCGTAGGACTTTTGAATATCGATCAGACGTATCACACTGTGTACCTCTTTTGTTGGATTCCGAACAAACTCACGTGCCGCAGAGGACATCGAAGCGGTGTCCTCTGCGGCTCGTTAAGATGGTTCAGTTGTCGATGCCCCGGGAGATCAGATACTTCTTGACCATCAAAGCCACCTTGAAGGTGATGGCGTCATCGAATTCCCGCAGGTCCAGACCAGTCAGCTTCTTGATCTTCTCCAGCCGGTACACCAGGGTGTTGCGGTGGACAAAGAGCTTACGGGCAGTCTCGGACACGTTCAGGTTATTTTCAAAGAACTTGTTGATAGTAAAGAGAGTCTCCTGATCCAGAGCGTCAATGGGATTCTTCTTAAAGACTTCCTGGAGGAACATCTCACACAGGGTGGTGGGCAGCTGATAAATCAGGCGGCCGATACCCAGGTTCTCATAGTTGATGATGCTCTTCTCGGTGTCGAACACCCGGCCCACATCGATGGCGATGCCAGCCTCCTTGTAGGCCCGGGCCAGCTCGCGGATGTGACCCACGATGGTGCCGATGCCGATGACCACCCGGATGTGGAGCTCCTCGGTGATCTTGTCCTCGATCTGCTTGGCGATCTTGTGCAGGTCCCGGGTCTCGGCCCCGTCATTGAGCTGCTTGATGAGGGCCACGTCGGTCTCGCTGATGGAGAGCACAAAATCCACCTGCTTGTCGGGGAAGAGGGCGTGGACCACGTCGATGAGGGCGGGGTCGGTGGTCTCCACCTGACGGATCAGGAAGACCGCCCGGGGCGCCTCGGAGACAAAGTGGAGCTCCTTGGCCCGGACATAGATGTCACCCAGCAGGATGTTATCGGAGATGATGTTCTTGACAAAGGTCGCCTTGTCGTGCTTCTCCTCATAGTAGGTCTTGGCGCCGTTGAGGGCCACAGTGGCCATGGAGCACACCATGTTGGCCTCGGCGTCCTCGCCCTTGGCGAAGACGGCATAGTCGAACTGGGAGCCCCAGCCGGCCAGCGCCTTGAAAGTGCGGCCCTCGAAGCGGACGGTGTCGCCCTCGCCCCGATTCACCGCCTCAACCGCACCGGGCCAATGTTCCCCGATGCAGCTGAGTTCGTTGCAGGCCACAACCGTTCCCTCAGAATCGATGACGCCAATGGCCCGTTCGGTGCTGTCTTTCATCTGTAAGACAACGCTTTGAAAAATTCTGCTGGACATGGTTGTATGCCTCCTACAATAATAATTACGGTTTAAGGCGCGGCCGCCAGCCGCGTCTTTTTCCATCTCAAAGCCGAAGCTGTTAGAATGAGAGAGTAAATGGCCTGACAGTGTGTACCT
>NZ_JADKZI010000010.1 GCF_017811815.1 Flavonifractor sp. AGMB03687 | reverse complement strand
CCCGGCTGGCGAAGCTTTTTCTCCAGCTTGTTTTGTCATGCCCTTTTTCAGTCGCGCAATTTTTGCGGGACTTTTTTTATTTCAGCTATTGACTTTTGTTTGCAGGACTCCTTATATTTATCCCTACCTCAGTATTGTCAATCAATCTTCCGTACAGCCCCACACAAGGCCAGATCTGGATAGACGCGGAATTCCTTCCTTAAAATCCCGTTCTGTTGTTACAACTTACAGGGTCCTGCCATCGGTTTTTCCCGCAAAACAGCACCTTTTTCCGTCAGAAATCGACTCTGCCGGACAAGTTCATTCAACAGACACTATTATACCGGTTTTTTTTGCTCTTTTCAATAGGTTTTTCAAAGTTTTTTGGTGATATTGACTAAAACCTTCAAACCCCTGTTGGACAACATCCTCAGCCCACTCAGAGCCCAGCCACTGCCCGCAGAGCGTCCAACTCCTCCCCCGTCAGGGGCCGCCACTGACCCAGCTCCAGCTTCGGATCCAGAGACAGGGGACCCATGGTGAGCCGTTTCAGATAGCGCACCGGCTTGCCGCGGCTGGCCAGCATCCGCTTGATCTGATGATACTTTCCCTCCCGGAGAGTGACCAGTGCGGTATCCGGCTCCTCCAGGAGTTCCAGCCCGGCAGGCATGCACACCAAGCCGTCACCCAGGGTCATACCGGCCGCAAAGGTATCCACATCCGCCTGATTCAGCTGTCCATCCACCCGGACAAAGTAGACCTTGTCCACATGGCGGCGGGGCGCCAGCAGACGATGGGCCATCTCACCGTCATTGGTCAGCAGCAGCAGACCCTCGGTATCCTTGTCCAGCCGCCCGGCGGGAAAGAGCCCCACCCGCTTCAGGTGGTCGGGCAGAAGCTCCAGTACCGTGGGCTGCCTGGGGTCCTCGGTGGCGGACACCAGTCCCGCCGGCTTGTGGAGCATGAGATAGACCAGCCGCTCCCCCGACACCAGCTCGCCGTCCACCACAAACTGAGCGGAGGGGTCCCACTTTTCCTCCGGCGATCGGGCCACCGTCCCATTGACGGTGACCCGCCCTGCCCGCACCAGCTCCCGTACCTCCTTGCGGGACCAGCGGCCGGTATTAGCCAAAATCTTATCCAGACGTTCCACGGAAAGTCCTCCTTGTTTGTTTCCCCATTTCCCGGCATACTCGGCCCGTCGGGCACATATCTTTACCATACCAGCACTTTGGGAAAGGGGCGTTGCGCTGTGTTTATCATTACCGCCAGGGTCCGAAAGGGACCGATTCTGGCTGTGGCCGCCGCGGCGGCGGTGGTCTGCGGAGTCCTGCTGGCCGTGGCAGGACTGGTGGGCCGGGATACGGCGGTGTCCGGCGTGGTCAGCCCTACCGGCGTCAAGACCAACGAGGATCGGATCACTTATCTGGAGAGCTACGGCTGGCAGGTCTCCCAGGAGCCCTCCTCCGTGGAGGAGCTGCTCATTCCGGACACCTTTGACGAGAGCTACACCCAGTACCTGGAGCTGCAGTCCTCTCAGGGGTTTGACCTGACCGATTACTGCGGCAAGCGGGTGAAGCGGTACACCTATGAAATCTCCAATTACCCCACCGGTGAGACGGGCATCCAAGCAGGGCTGTTGATCTACAAGAATACCGTCATCGGCGGCGATGTGCTCTCTCCCCAGCTGGGCGGCTTTATCCACGGCCTGTCCATGCCCGGTTGAACTCCATCAGAAAAATGCGGCGCTCGGTGGAGCGCCGCTTCTCTGTTGTATGCTTATTTTTCCTGGATCACGTGGACATTCAGATGATTATAGGGAATCTCGATCCCCGCCTGGTCAAAGGCCTTCTTGATCTGATCCAGCAGATCATAGTACAGATCCCAGTAATCATCGGTGGCACACCACACCCGGATGCTGTACTCGATGCTGCTGTCCTTATAGGCGGATACCCGGACAAAGGGCTCCGGCGTGAACAACGCCTTGGGATGGGCGCCAACCACGCCCTTAATGACAGCAATTACCTGATCCGTGTTATTGTCGTAGGATGCATCGAACTTCAGGTCTACCCGACGCTGCTCTGCAGTGCTGTAGTTGATGATCTTCTCGGTAGAGATCTGGCCATTGGGCACGGAAATCACCTTATTGTCGATGGTAGACAGCTTGGTGTAGGCCAAACCCACCTCCTTCACGGTGCCGCTGACGCCGCCAGCCTCCACAAAGTCCCCCGCCTTGAAAGGCTTGGACACCAGCACCTGAATACCGCCAGCCAGATTGGACAGCGTGCCCTGGATGGCCAGGGAAACAGCCAGGCCGACCACACTCAGCACGGCCACAAGGCTGGTCATGGGCACGCCCACATAGTCCAGCACGATGCACAGGGTAATGAGCCACAGGATCACCCGCAGAGCAGCATGGATGAAGGTATGGAGGCTCTTCTCCATCTCAAGGCGCTGAAAGGCCCGGTCCGTCAGCTTCAGGACCACCTTCATTACCACCAGACAGCCTACAAAGAGCAGCACAATGGTGATGATTTTCTGTAAATTAAGGTTGCTAAAGAAACCTGTCACCGTCTGGATGGTCTCTTCGGCCTCCTCCGGTGAGATATTTGTAATATTTGTAAGCATAGCTTCCTTCCTTTCTGCGGTTATTCTATCATAGCTTCCAGCCTCAGACAAGCCCCGCAGTTCGTTGGGCATATAAAAGAAAAAGAGCCAGCCCTAAGGCTGGCTCTTTTCTGCTAAGCATCGCTTAAATGAAGAAGACCTGCCCTAAGGCAGGTCTTCTTACAATAAGGAGAATTACTCCTCGATGTCGATAACAACGCTTTTCCTTCGGGCGGGTGCCCTCCTAAAATGCAGAAGACCTGCCGAAAGGCAGGTCTTCTTACAATAAGGAGAATTACTCCTCGATGTCGATAACAACGCCGGAACCCACGGTACGGCCACCCTCACGGATAGCGAAACGCAGGCCCTTCTCGATGGCGATGGGGGTGATCAGCTCGACCTTCATGTCGACGTTATCGCCAGGCATGCACATCTCGGTGCCCTCGGGCAGAGTGATGACGCCGGTAACGTCGGTGGTACGGAAGTAGAACTGAGGACGATAGTTGTTGAAGAAGGGGGTGTGACGGCCGCCCTCGTCCTTGCTCAGGACGTACACCTGGCCCACGAACTTGGTGTGGGGGTGAATGGAGCCGGGCTTACACAGAACCTGGCCACGCTCGATGTCGGTCTTGGCAATGCCGCGCAGCAGGGTGCCGATGTTGTCGCCAGCCTCAGCGTAGTCCAGCAGCTTGCGGAACATCTCGATGCCGGTGACGACGGTCTTCTTCTTCTCGTCGGTCAGGCCAACGATCTCGACTTCCTCGTTCATCTTGATGACACCACGCTCAACACGGCCGGTAGCAACGGTACCACGGCCGGTGATGGTGAAGACGTCCTCGACGGGCATCAGGAAGGGCAGGTCGTCGTTACGAGCGGGAGTGGGGATATAGTCGTCGACAGCGTCCATCAGCTCCTTGATGCAAGCGAAGTCGGGATCGTCGGGGTTGCCGGACTCGCAGGTCAGAGCGTTCAGAGCGGAGCCCTTGATGATGGGCAGATCGTCGCCGGGGAACTCGTACTTGGACAGGACCTCGCGGACCTCCATCTCGACCAGCTCCAGCAGCTCCTCGTCGTCGACCTGATCGCACTTGTTCAGGAACACGACGATGGCGGGCACGCCCACCTGACGGGCCAGCAGGATGTGCTCACGAGTCTGAGCCATGGGGCCGTCGGTAGCAGCGATGACCAGGATGGCGCCGTCCATCTGAGCAGCACCGGTGATCATGTTCTTGATATAGTCGGCGTGGCCCGGGCAGTCAACGTGGGCATAGTGACGCTTGTCGGTCTCGTACTCCACGTGGGCAGTGTTGATGGTGATGCCGCGCTCGCGCTCCTCGGGAGCCTTATCGATGCTGGAGTAGTCCTCGTACTGAGCCTGGCCCTTCAGAGCCAGATACTTGGTGATAGCAGCGGTCAGAGTGGTCTTGCCGTGGTCAACGTGGCCGATGGTGCCGATGTTGACATGGGGCTTGTTACGCTCAAATTTAGCCTTAGCCATTTTGGTTGTTCCTCCTTAATTACATGTGTTGAGGTGGGACGTATTTCCACATAAATGCGAAAATATTGTATAGCATCACAGCGTAAAATGCAATACTTTTTTCAATTGCTTTCCAGCAGAAAGCATTCAGGCAGCGAAGGAAGCTAAATTAGTCTTCCTTGCGGCCGCGCTCAGCAATAATCTTGTCAGCGATGCTCTTGGGAATCTCCACATAGCTGTGGGGCTCCATGGAGTACTGGCCGCGGCCCTGAGTGGAGGAACGCAGGTCAGTAGCATAGCCGAACATGCTGGCCAGAGGCACCAGGGCATCCACCTGAGTGGCGCCGGGACGGCTCTCCTGGCCCTGGATCATGCCGCGGCGGCTGGTCAGGTCGCCGATGACGTTGCCCAGGTACTCGTCGGGCACGATAACGGAAACCTTCATCACAGGCTCCAGCAGGACAGGGTTGGCCTTGCGCATGGCCTCCTTGAAGGCCATGGAGCCGGCAATCTTAAACGCCATTTCAGAGGAGTCGACCTCGTGGTAGGAGCCGAAGGTCAGGTGGACCTTCACGTCCACAACAGGATAGCCGGCCAGGATACCCGCCTGCATGGCGCCCTGGATACCGGCGTCGACCGCGGGGATATACTCCTTGGGGATGACGCCGCCGGTGATCTCGTTGAGGAACTCATAGCCCTTACCGGGCTCGTTGGGCTCGATGGTGATGCGGACGTGACCGTACTGGCCCTTACCGCCGGACTGACGGGCATACTTGGTGTCCTGCTCGACAGACTTCTTGATGGTCTCCTTGTAGGCGACCTGGGGAGCGCCAACGTTGGCCTCCACCTTGAACTCGCGGAGCAGACGGTCCACGATGATCTCCAGATGGAGCTCGCCCATGCCGGCGATGATGGTCTGGCCAGTCTCCTCGTCGGTGTAGGTCTTGAAGGTGGGGTCCTCCTCGGCCAGCTTCACCAGCGCCAGGCCCATCTTCTCCTGACCAGCCTTGGTCTTGGGCTCGATGGCGACGCGGATAACGGGCTCGGGGAACTCCATGGACTCCAGGATGATGGGAGCCTTCTCATCGCACAGGGTATCGCCGGTGGTGGTGTTCTTCAGACCCACGGCGGCGGCGATATCACCGGCATAGACCTCCTCGATGTCCTCACGGTGGTTGGCGTGCATCTGCAGGATGCGGCCCATACGCTCCTTCTGGTTCTTGGTGGAGTTGAGCACGGAAGAACCGGTGGTGAGCTTACCGGAGTACACGCGGAAGAAGGACAGGCGGCCCACGTAGGGGTCGGTCATGATCTTGAAGGCCAGAGCGGAGAAGGGGGCGTTGTCGTCGGCGGGACGCTCGTCCTCTTCCTCGGTGTCGGGGTTGGTACCCTTGATGGCGGGGATGTCCAGGGGAGAGGGCATGAAGTCCACGATGGCGTCCAGCAGCTTCTGCACGCCCTTGTTGCGGTAAGAAGTACCGCAGGTCACGGGAACCAGCAGGTTCTCGATGGTGCCTTTACGCAGAGCGCGGCGGATCATATCCTCGGGGATGGGCTGCTCCTCCAGGGCCAGCTCCATGATCTCATCGTCGATGTCAGCACAGGCATCGATGAGCTTGGTGCGGTACTCCTGGGCCAGCTCCATCATGTCGGCGGGGATCTCCTCCACACGCATATCCTTGCCCAGCTCATCATAGTAGATGTCGGCGTCCATCTCCACCAGGTCGATGATGCCCTTGAAGGTATCCTCGGAACCAATGGGGAGCTGGATGGGCACGGCGTTACACTTCAGGCGGTCGTGGATCATGTTGAGCACGTTGTAGAAGTCAGCGCCCATGATGTCCATCTTGTTGACGTAGATCATGCGGGGGACCTTGTAGTGGTCGGCCTGACGCCACACGGTCTCGGACTGAGGCTCAACGCCGCCCTTGGCGCACATAACGGTCACGGAACCGTCCAGCACGCGCAGGGAGCGCTCCACCTCTACGGTGAAGTCCACGTGGCCCGGGGTGTCGATGATGTTGATACGGGTCTGGGGGAACTGGTTCTTGGAGCCCTTCCAGTAGCAGGTGGTAGCAGCGGAAGTAATGGTGATGCCGCGCTCCTGCTCCTGAGCCATCCAGTCCATGGTGGCGGTACCATCATGGGTCTCACCGATCTTGTAGTTAACACCGGTGTAGTAGAGGATGCGCTCGGTGGTAGTGGTCTTACCGGCATCGATGTGAGCCATGATGCCGATATTTCTGGTATTCTCTAAGGTAACTTTCCTAGGCATACTCTAACTCCTTACCAGCGATAGTGAGCGAACGCCTTGTTGGACTCGGCCATCTTGTGGGTGTCCTCACGCTTCTTGACAGCGGAGCCAAGGTTGTTGGAGGCATCCATGATCTCGCCAGCCAGACGCTCCTTCATGGTCTTCTCGCTGCGGGCGCGGGAGTAGTTGGTCAGCCACCGCAGACCCAGGGTCTGACGGCGCTCGGGCCGAACCTCGATAGGCACCTGATAGGTGGCGCCGCCCACGCGGCGGGCCTTAACCTCCAGGGACGGCATGATGTTCTCCAGAGCGGTGGTGAACACGTCCAGGGGATCCTTCTCGGTCTTCTCCTTGATAATGTCGAAAGCTCCGTAGACCACCTTCTGGGCCACGCCCTTCTTACCGTCCAGCATGATGCTGTTGACCAGCTTGGTCACCAGGACGGAATTGTAGATAGGATCGGGCAGAACCTCCCGCTTGGGTACGTTTCCTCTTCTGGGCACTTTGCTTCCCTCCTTCATAGTATGATTTCATAGGTACTCGAAGGCGTTTCAAACGCCCCCGTGTAAGACAAGTGCCTGCTTGTCCAGTGCCTCACAGGAAAACGTCCCTATATCTATAGGAAACGCTTCTGCAAGGACAACTGCCTTGCGCGATTGCGCGTTAATTCGATTCATGCGGCTGCAAACTTGCAGCGTAGTTGGAAGTAATCGTTATAATTACTTCTTGCCGGCCTTGGGCCGCTTGGCGCCGTACTTGGAACGGCCCTGCATGCGGTTAGCAACGCCCTGGGCATCCAGAGTACCGCGGATGATGTGGTAACGAACACCGGGCAGGTCCTTAACACGGCCGCCACGGATCATAACCACGGAGTGCTCCTGCAGGTTGTGGCCAACACCGGGAATGTAAGCGGTCACTTCGTAGCCGTTGGTCAGACGCACACGGGCGATCTTACGGAGAGCGGAGTTAGGCTTCTTCGGGGTGGAGGTACGAACAGCGGTGCACACACCTCTCTTCTGGGGAGAAGGCAGGTCGGTCTCACGGTTCTTCAGGGTGTTCAGGCCCTTCTGCATAGCAGGAGAATTGGACTTGTAGGTCACGGCCTCGCGTCCCTTGCGAACGAGCTGGTTAAACGTAGGCATGGTTTTCCTCCTTTCTTTGTTTCTGAGAAATATATTTTAACGGAATAATCAGAAATTATACCGTTAAAACCAAATCAGTGCAGCAGCGCGGCCACGGCGCTGCCCACGGCGATACCGCAGGCGGAGCCAAGCTCCTTCATCTGCGCTACCTGCTCCACAGGAACGCCCTTCTCAGCGCACAGCGCTTCCACCGGGGCGGTCACCGCCGGATCGGCGTCCTGGGCCAGGAAGACCACAGCGGCCCGGCCATCGTCAATGGCGCGGCGGGTCTGCTTGACCCCTACCACTTTGGCGCCCTGTTTGAGTTGTGTCAGCATTGGGTATGCCTCCCGTTCCTTGATATCCCGGGAGTTCCGGGCTCTTCCGGCCCGTTGTTTCCCTTCCGCAGGCATACCTGCGCAATTCCGGATTATATCATACCCCAAAATGTAAGTCAATCAGAAAATCACTGGATTTTCTAAGTGTTTCGGGGCGTTTCCCGTCGGAATGCCGAGGGGCGGCGTACCGACCGGTACGCCGCCCCTGTCTGGGGAGTTATATAAGGAAGGCTTAGAAGGGTCCGTAACCGATCTGGTTGGCAATGACAACGAGGGCAAAGCCAGCCGCAATCAGGCAGGCATAGATCTTCCAGGCAAACTTGAACCAGTGGCCGTAGTCCATATCACACAGGGACAGGGCCAGCAGAGCGGAGGTGGGCCAGAAGGTGTTGGTGAAGCCGTCGCCGTACTGGTAGGCCAGCACCATAACCTGCTGGTTGATACCCAGGACCTGGCCCATGGGCTGGAGGATGGGCATCAGGACCACAGCCTTGCCGGAGCCGGAACCCACGAAGAAGTTGAAGGCGGTGACGAACGCGTAGACCACCAGCAGGGTGATAACGGGGCTCTTGCCGTCCAGCACGTCGGCCATAGCGTGGATGATGGTGTCGGTGATGTTACCCTCGGTGAGGATGACGGACACGGCGCGGCTCAGACCGATGACCATGGTGGGAGCCACCACGCCGGCCATGCCCTTACCGAACTCGGTGCAGGCCTTGGAGACGTTGGTACGGGAGATGATGACGGCCAGGATGGTCACGGGGAAGTAAACGGCAGTGATCTCAGGCAGGCCCCACTTCCACAGCAGGGAGCCAACCACGGAGATGACGATGGTAACCAGGAAAGCCAGGATGATGACGATCCGGCCGGTGGTAAACTGCAGGCCCTCCTCAAACTGCATAGGTGCAGTCTGCTCCTGGAGGTAGTTCTCGCCCATGACGCTGTTCTTGGGGTCCTTCTTGATCTTGATGCAGTAGCGCACCAGAAAGAACAGAGCGATGGCGTAGAAGATTACCAGACCGATGGCGCGGAAGCCAATGCCGGAGTACATGGGCAGGCCCACCAGGGTCTGGGCCACGCCGGTGGTGTAGGGGTTAACCATGCCGCAGGTGAAGCCCACAGCGGTGGACAGCAAGATAATGGCGGTACCCACCATTTTGTCATAGCCCAATGTGATGAACAGGGAAATAATGATGGGATAGAAGGGATAGAGGGCATCCAGGTAGCCGATGACGCCCATGCCGGTGAACAGGGTGAAGAACAGGATCACCATGGCCAGGCCTTTGCCGTTGGCCTTGCGGATCAGGGTCTGGATACCGGCGGAGAAAGCGCCGGTGTACTGGATGATCTGGATGCAGCCGCTGATGAGCAGCACGGCGCCGATGATGTTGGAGCTCTCAACCACACCCTGATGGATGGCGGTGAAGAAACTCAGGAAGCCAACGGGGGTCTGCTCGGCATAGGCGAAGCTGTCGGGATCTACTGCGCCGTCCACGCGGACGTAGCTGCCGGCGGGTACCACATAGGTCATGACGGTGACCAGCAGCATCAGGATCAAAATGACTGCGTACACATGGGGCATGCTAAAGCCCTTTTTCTTTTGCAATGTCTTTCCCATTCTCAAATCCTCCTCTATATTACCAGCTTGGAGCGCTTACTTGTCTGCCTTGCTCTTAAGCCACTTTACCGCGCTGTTGGCCAGGATGGCGGTGCCGAGGGCAAAGGCGCTCTCGTCCAGCACCATGTTGGGGTTATGCAGGGGATAGCCGTCGGGGGAACCCGCGCCCATAAAGGCATAGAAGCCGGGCACATGGCGGGTCACATGACCAAAGTCCTCGGCGCCCTTTATGGGGGGCACGGGCTTTACATTTTCTTCGCCCAGGATCTCGGCGGCAAAGGGGACGATCTCCGCGGAGAAGTCCGGATCGCACACCGTGCTGGGGGTCTTGAGCACCCGCACGTCGTAGGTGCCGCGCCAGGCCTTGATATAATGATCCAGGATCTCAGGGATGCGCTCGATCAGGTGGTCGTAGGCCTCCGGGCTGAGGGTACGGAAGGATACCATGATCTCCGCAGTGTCAGGGATGATGTTGGAGGCCCGGCCGCCGTTGAGGGCGCCCACCGTCATGGTGGCAAAGGCCTCGGGGTCCACCTCCCGGGGAATGAGCATGTTCAGGGCGGAGCACACCTGGGTGGCAATGTTCACCGGGTCGATGGTCTTCTGGGGCTCGGAGGAGTGGCCGCCCTTGCCCTGGATGCTGACAATAAAGGTAGCCATGGCACCGGAGGCCACGCCGGGAGAGTAGTTCAGCTTGCCAACCTCCACCTGGGAGCCCACGTGGAGGGCCATGGCGGCGTCCACCTTGGGGTTCTCCAGCAGGCCGTCGTCCACCATGGTGCGGGAGCCGTAACCCATCTCCTCACCGGGCTGGAACATCAGCTTCACGGTGCCGGGCAGCTCATCCTCCATATCCTTCAGGATCTGAGCCGCACCCAGCAGCATGGCGGCATGGGCGTCGTGGCCGCACATGTGAGCGGTGTTTCCCTTGGAGGCGAAGTCCAGACCGGTGGTCTCCTCCATGGGGAGGCCGTCCATATCGGCCCGCAGCAGGATGCAGGGGCCACCCTTGCCGATGAGACCCACCACGCCGGTGGACTCGGGGGCGTCGGGATAGCCGGCAAACACCATCTTTTCCCGTTCCTCCTTGGTGTGGACGCCGCAGTCATGATTGGGTATGCCCATCTCGGTCAGCCGCTTTTTCACATATTCCGCCGTTTTGGGGGTATACACGCCCACCTCGGGGATCTGATGCAGACAACGCCGATCGGCGATGATCTGCGCCTCGATGGCTCGGGCCTTTTCCAGCATCTCATTCATTAGGGAGCTCTCCTTTCTATGCCACGCGGCTGCCCGCGTTATGCCTGATATACGGTAACTCCGTTGAGCACGGTCTCCAAAACTCGGACCTGGGGGAACTGGCTGGGCTCGGTGTCAAACAGGTCCTGCTCCAGCACCACCAGGTCGGCCTGCTTGCCCACCTCCAGGGTACCCCGGACCGCTTCGTCCCGGCTGGGCCAGGCAGCGTCGGAGGTAAAGAGGCGAACGGCCTGTTCCACGGTGAGGGCCTGCTCGGGCAGGTAGGTCTTGGTGCCCACCCGGTTCTGCCGGGTAATGGCGGAGCGCATGTTGTCCAGTACATTGAAGGGCTCCACCGGGCAGTCGGAACCGCCGCTCACCCGCAGGCCCAGGTCCAGCATGGCCTTCCAGTTGTAGCAGTCCTTGGCGTGCTCCTCGCCCACCCGCTCGGCAATGATGTTCATGTCGGCGTCGATGAAGATGGGCTGGATATAGGCCTGGAGGCCCAGCGCCTTCATCCGCTCCAGCAGCGCGGGGGTGGTAGTCTGAGCGTGGACGATGCCGTGGCGGTGATCCGGCCAGGGGTTGGCGCCCTCCGCCTTCTCCATGGCGTCACACACCTTCTTCAGAGCCAGGTCGCCGATGGCGTGGACCGCCACGTCCATGTGGACGTCATGGGCAGCCTGAATGCGGCGGCACAGCTCTTCCTCTGTATAAATGGGAATGCCGTGGTTGTCAAGCTCGTCCACATAGCCGTCGATCATCTCGGCGGATTTGGCGCCCAGGGAGCCGTCCTGGAGCAGCTTGCGGGGGCCGGTGCGGAACAGGCTGGTCCGGTCGGCCGGATCGCTGCGCACACCCTTGAGCCGTTCAAAGTCCTCGGGCTCCACCAGGCACTGCTCGTACACCCGCACGGTCAGCTCTCCGTCGGCCTCCATCTCCCGGTAAATGCCGATGAGCCGGATGGGATCCATGCCAGCGATGGCCATCAGGTCATCGGAGTGGACGCAGGTGATACCGGCGGCATTCAGTTCCTTCTGGCCCTCCCGGATCAGCTGCTTCACGTAGGCGTCGTCGGCCTGGGGCAGCACGTCCATATAAAGCCGGGCGGCATTCTCCCGCAGGATGCCGTTTTCAAAGTCCACCAGAGCCATGACCTCGGGCTCCACATTCTTCAAGGCCCGGATCTTCTCCAGCATCACCGTATTGCAGGCGGCAATGTGGATGCAGGTGCGCAGCATACACACCGGGATGTCGGTGGAAATGCGGTCCATATCCTCACGGGTCAGCAGCCGCCCCTCCTCCATGGTCTCCTGGTTCCAGCCCATGCCGATGAGGTAGTCGGGGTGCTCCGCGTCAATGCGGGCCTTGCAGCGCTCCACCACCTCGTCGATGGTCTTTACCCCGAACAGAGGCACGTTCCGCCGGAACATGGCGTAGTGGAGCAGGTGCATGTGGGTGTCGCTGAAGCCGGGCAGTACCGCGGCTCCTTTCAGGTCCACCCTTTCATCCCACTGCTGCTCCAGCGCCTCCTGGCTCGTTCCCAGAAATACGATCTTGCCGTTCTGGGTGCCGATGGCCTCATAGCGGTTCATGGATCCATCCATAGATGTCACTACACCATTGTAGCGAAGTTTTCGCATATCCATCTTCCTTTCTCGCCGTCGCTTTGTTTTGCCTTTTTAACTTGCAACTGGCGTGCCAACTTTTTGTCAAAACGCAAAAAAGCCGTTCTATCCGCCTTTTCTGCCGGAAACAGGGTCTTTTTCCCCCTCCGGCGGGCGGACAGAACGGCTTTTCGATTGGATGGTTCCGTCCAACAGTAGCGCAAGATTTTTTGCGGTGCAAAATTTTTTACAGGTTAAATTTTTGCAGTCTGTATTTCAGGTTCTGCCGGGACACCCCCAGCAGGCGGGCTGCCTGGGAGATGGAGGTGGACTGGGCCATAGCCTTGCGCACCAGCTCCCGCTCGTACTGCTCCAGGGCCTGGGGCAGGGAAAAGCCCTCCCCGATGGTATCCCCGCCGACAGGCTCCTCCTCCAGCTCTACCAATCCCTGATCCAGGATGTCTGCCATATGGTCCACCATCAGCATCTCAGACCGGGCGGAGACGTAGGCACCCTCCACCACGTTCTGCAACTCCCGCACATTGCCCGGCCAGCTGTACTGCTCCAGGCGGCGCAGAGCCTGCTCGCTGATGCCCCGGATATCCCGCTTCATCTTCTGATTATAGCGGTCGATGAAGTGACGGGTCAGCAGAGCGATGTCTCCCTTCCTCTTGCGCAGCGGCGGCAGGGTAATGCGCACCACACCCAGCCGGTAATACAGGTCCTCCCGGAGGCGGTGCTCCCGGATCAGCTTGGCCGGGTCCTCATTGACCGCGGCCACGATGCGCACATCGAAAGGAATGTCCCGGCTGCCGCCCAGGCGGCGCACCTTCTTCTCCTCCAATACCTTTAATAATTTGGCCTGGAGGCCGATCTCCATGGAATTGATTTCGTCCAGGAAGAGGGTCCCGCCGTCGGCCTCCTCCAGCAGTCCCTTTCGGGTCAGTGCACCAGTGTAGCTGCCCTTTTCCGTACCGAAGAACAGGCTCTCCAGCAGATTGGAGGGGATGGCGGCACAGTTCTGGGAGACAAAGGGCTTGTCCGCCCGCCGCCCCTCGCTGTGGAGGGACTCGGCCACCAGCTCCTTGCCGGTACCTGTCTCGCCGTAAATGAGCACCGAGGAATCCAGGGGCGCCACGTCCCGGATACGCTCCTTCAGGGCCAGCATAGCCGGATCCTGGGTGATGATCCGGTCCAGCCGGTAAAGTCCCCCGTTCTCTCCCCGGATGACCCGCTGGTCAATGGCGTGGTATTTGGAGGAGTCCACCACGCACTCCACCTGCCCGTCCACCACGATGGGAATGGTGGTGGATTCCAGCAGCACCCGCTCGCCTTTGCGATTGTTGATATCCTGCAATACATTATAAGTAGCACGCCCCGTTTTCAGGGCCTGGAGGATGGTGCTGCTATCCTCGTCCAGCTCGGGATAGAGCTCCAGAATGTGTCGCCCCTCCGTCTCCTGGGAGCACCAGTAGCTGTCCAGCGAGATGCGGTGATACTCCACGATACCGTTCCGGTTGGCAATGAGAATACCGTCGGTGTCCTCGCACAGGCGTACCACCTCGCCGATCTGATCCAAAACCCGTTTCCGAATCAATCCGCCGTCCCTCCTTGCGGTAAAAACCCCGATGAACAAAAAAAATCTGGATTTCTCCAGATTCTTATCGCATAACCGTTGACTTTTCCAGTGATTCCATGGTATACTAAAACGCTCTTAACTTCCTGACTGCGTTTACCGATTCCACCCCACTGTGTGGTCAGTTTAACACAGCAGGGCGGAAAGCGCAAGAGGAAATGATCATGTTTTTATCCACGCATTCGGGTGTTCGCATCCGATGTTCCACCGCCCTTTTTGTATGGTTTGACGGAAAGCAGCAGCATGAGCCGGGGCCGCTCCCTTTCGGCAGCGGCTCCAGACAATGAAATCGAGGTGTTTTTTCTACGATGGTCAAGGACGTCTACTTCGGCAAGACCCTCCGCAAAAGCTTTGCCCGCCATGAAGAGATCCTCCAGATGCCCAACCTGCTGGAGGTGCAGAAGAACTCCTACAAGTGGTTCCTGGATACAGGCCTGCGGGAGGTCTTCAAGGATGTGGCTTCCATTACCGACTATGCCGGTAACCTGGAGCTCTCCTTCATCGACTACTCCATGGATGAGCCTCCCAGGTACAATGTAGAGGAGTGCAAGGCCCGGGACGCCACGTATGCCGCGCCCATCAAGGTGTGGGTGCGTCTGCGCAACAAAGAGACCGGCGAGATGAAGGAGCAGGAGATCTTCATGGGAGATTTCCCCCTGATGACCAAGGCCGGTACCTTCGTCATCAACGGCGCCGAGCGCGTCATCGTCTCCCAGATCGTCCGTTCCCCCGGCATCTACTACTCCCGCACCGAGGACAAGGCGGGCAACGTGGTGTACGCCACCACCGTGATCCCCTACCGCGGCGCCTGGCTGGAGTATGAGACCGATCTCAGCGACATCTTCTATGTCCGTATCGACAAGAACCGCAAGCTCCCCATCACCTGCCTGATCCGGGCCGTGGGTCCCAAGACCGACCAGGAGATCCTGGATCTCTTCGGCAACGATCCCCGCATCGTGGCTACCCTGGAGAAGGATGCCTGCAAGACCTATGAGGAGGCCCTGCTGGAGATCTACCGCAAGCTCCGTCCCGGCGAGCCCCCCACGGTGGACTCCGCTGAGAGCCTGCTCAACGCCCTCTTCTTTGACCCCCGTCGGTACGACCTGTCCGCCGTGGGCCGCTACAAGTTCAACAAGAAGCTGTCCATCTGGACCCGTCTGTCCGGTCAGAAGCTGGCCATGCCCGTGGTTGATCCCACCACCGGCGAGATCCTGGCCGAGCCCGGCGAGGTGCTCACCCGTGAGCGCGCCCGCGAGCTGGAGGCCAAGGGCGTCAACGAGGCCATTCTGGACCTGGACAGCGGCGTGCAGCTGAAGGTCTTCTCCAACAACATGGTGGACATGGCCGGTTTTGTGGACTTCGATCCCGCCGAGTGCGGCGTCACCGAGAAGGTGCGCTTCACTGTTCTGCAGGAGCTGCTGCAGAACTACTCCGGCGAGGAGCTGAAGGACGCCATCAAGGACCGCATGGACGACCTGATCCCCAAGCACATCATTGTGGACGACATCATGGCGTCCATCAACTACCTCAACTGCCTGGCCCACGGCGTGGGCAACGCCGACGACATTGACCACCTGGGCAACCGTCGTCTGCGCTGCGTGGGCGAGCTGCTGCAGAACCAGTTCCGCATCGGCTTCTCCCGCATGGAGCGCGTCATCCGTGAGCGTATGACCATTCAGGACCTGGACATCGTCACTCCCCAGTCCCTGATCAACATCCGCCCCGTCACCGCCGCCATCAAGGAGTTCTTCGGCTCCTCCCCCCTGAGCCAGTTCATGGACCAGACCAACCCTCTGGCTGAGCTGACCCATAAGCGCCGTATGTCCGCTCTGGGCCCCGGCGGTCTGTCCCGTGACCGCGCCTCCTTCGACGTGCGAGACGTTCACTACTCTCACTACGGCCGTCTGTGCCCCATTGAGACCCCCGAAGGTCCCAACATCGGCCTGATCTCCTACCTGGCCTCCTACGCCCGCATCAACCGGTACGGCTTCATCGAGGCTCCCTACCGCAAGGTTGACAAGGCCACCGGCAAGGTCACCGATCAGGTGGAGTATATGACCGCCGACATGGAGGACGAGTTCACCATCGCCCAGGCCACTGAGCCCCTGGACGAGAACGGCTGCCTGAAGAACGCCCGTATCACCTGCCGTCACCGCAACGAGATCATCGATGTGGACCGCGACCAGGTGGACTACGTGGACGTGTCCCCCAAGATGATGTTCTCCATCGCTACCGCCATGATCCCCTTCCTGGAGAACGACGACGCCAACCGTGCTCTGATGGGTGCCAACATGCAGCGTCAGGCCGTGCCCCTGCTGACCACCGAGGCCCCCATCGTGGCCACCGGTCAGGAGCACAAGAACTGTATCGACTCTGAGATCGCCATCCTGGCTGAAGAGGACGGCGTGGTCACCAAGGTGTCCGCTCAGTACGTCACCGTCCGCTACGACAGCGGCCGCGTGGAGGAGTACAAGCTGACCAAGTACCTGCGCTCCAACCACGGCACCTGCATCAACCAGCGGCCCATCGTGTCCGCCGGCCAGCGCGTGGAGAAGGGCGAGGTCATCGTAGACGGCCCCTCCACTTCCAACGGCGAGATCGCCCTGGGCAAGAACATCCTCATGGGCTTCATGACCTGGGAAGGTTACAACTACGAGGACGCCATCCTGCTCAACGAGCGCATGGTGAAGGAGGACGTGTTCACCTCCATCCACATCGAGGAGTATGAGACCGAGTCCCGCGACACCAAGCTGGGCCCCGAGGAGATCACCCGCGACATTCCCAACGTGGGCGACGACGCCCTGAAGGATCTGGACGAGCGCGGCATCATCCGCGTGGGCGCCGAGGTCCACGCCGGCGACATCCTGGTTGGTAAGGTCACCCCCAAGGGCGAGACCGACCTCACCGCCGAGGAGCGCCTGCTGCGCGCCATCTTCGGTGAGAAGGCCCGCGAGGTCCGTGACACCTCCCTGAAGGTGCCTCACGGCGAGAGCGGCATCATCGTGGACGTGAAGGTCTTCACCCGCGAGGCCGGCGACGAGCTGTCCCCCGGCGTCAACATGGTGGTCCGCGTCTACATCGCCCAGAAGCGTAAGATCTCCGTGGGCGACAAGATGGCCGGCCGTCACGGCAACAAGGGCGTCGTGTCCCGCATCCTGCCCCAGGAGGATATGCCCTTCCTGCCCGACGGCACTCCCCTGGACATCGTTCTGAACCCCCTGGGCGTGCCTTCCCGTATGAACATCGGTCAGGTGCTGGAGGTCCATCTGGGCTACGCTGCCAAGACCCTGGGCTGGAAGGTTGCCACCCCCGTCTTCAACGGCGCCGACGAGAAGGACATCGCCGAGACCCTGAAGATGGCCGGCCTGCGCCCCGACGGCAAGAGCTGGCTGTACGACGGCCGTACCGGTGAGCGGTTCGACAACCCCGTCACCGTGGGCTACGTTTACTTCCTCAAGCTGCACCATCTGGTTGACGATAAGATCCACGCCCGTTCCACCGGCCCCTACTCCCTGGTCACCCAGCAGCCTCTGGGCGGCAAGGCCCAGTTCGGCGGCCAGCGCTTCGGCGAGATGGAGGTGTGGGCTCTGGAGGCCTACGGCGCCGCCTACACCCTGCAGGAGATCCTCACCGTCAAGTCCGACGACGTCACCGGCCGCGTGCGCACCTACGAGTCCATCGTCAAGGGCCACAACGTGCCCAAGCCCGGCGTGCCTGAGTCCTTTAAGGTTCTGGTCAAGGAGCTGCAGTCCCTGTGCCTGGATATGAAGGTGCTGGACGACCAGGGCAACGAGATCGAGCTGAAGGACGACGACGAGGATACCTATCAGCCCGGCAAGTTCCGCGACGATGACGACGACTTCTACGGCTACAACGCCGGCGGGGAGTCCGACTTTGCCGCCGCGGGCTACACCCTCAAGGAGGGCAGCGACGACGACGACCTGGCTGTGGAAATCGAGGACGACAGCGACGATTACGACGAGTCGGACGATTACTCCGACGGCGACGATATGGAATAACTAAGGGAGGTCGAGCAGAAATATGAGTTACGCTGAATTTGACGCCATTAAGATCGGCATCGCCTCCCCGGAGCAGATCCGCGAGTGGTCTTACGGCGAGGTCAAGAAGCCCGAGACCATCAACTACCGCACTCTGAAGCCTGAGCGGGACGGCCTGTTCTGCGAGCGCATCTTTGGCCCAACCAAGGACTGGGAGTGCCACTGCGGCAAGTACAAGAAGATCCGCTACAAGGGCAAGATCTGTGACCGCTGCGGCGTTGAGGTCACCCGGGCCAAGGTGCGCCGTGAGCGCATGGGCCACATCGAGCTGGCCGCCCCCGTGTCCCACATCTGGTACTTCAAGGGTATCCCCTCCCGGATGGGCCTGCTGCTGGACATCAGCCCCCGCATCCTGGAGAAGGTGCTCTACTTCGCCAGCTATATCGTGACCGATCCCGGCTTCTCCCCCCTGGCCAAGAACCAGATCCTCTCCGAGAAGGAGTACCGCGACATGCGGGAGAAGTACGAGGACGACTTTGAGGCCGGCATGGGCGCCGAGGCCGTGAAGAAGCTGCTCCAGGACATCAACCTGGAGGAGCTCTCCGTCCAGCTCCGTGCCGAGCTGAAGGACGCCTCCGGCCAGAAGAAGGCCCGCATCGTCAAGCGTCTGGAAGTGGTGGACGCCTTCCGCATCTCCGGCAACAAGCCTGAGTGGATGATCATTGACGTGCTGCCTGTCATTCCCCCCGAGCTGCGCCCCATGGTGCAGCTGGACGGCGGCCGCTTCGCCACCTCCGACCTGAATGACCTGTACCGCCGGGTCATCAACCGCAACAACCGTCTGAAGCGCCTGATCCAGCTCAACGCCCCCGACATCATCGTGCGCAACGAGAAGCGCATGCTGCAGGAGGCTGTGGATGCTCTGATCGACAACGGCCGCCGCGGCCGCGCCGTCACCGGCGCCAACAACCGCGCCCTGAAGTCTCTGTCTGACATGCTGAAGGGTAAGCAGGGCCGCTTCCGTCAGAACCTGCTGGGTAAGCGTGTTGACTACTCCGGCCGTTCCGTTATCGTGGTTGGCCCCGAGCTGAAGATCTATCAGTGCGGCCTGCCCAAGGAGATGGCCATCGAGCTGTTCCGTCCCTTCGTCATGAAGAAGCTGGTGGAAGACGGTCTGGCCAACAACATCAAGTCCGCCAAGAAGATGGTGGACAAGGGCAAGGCTGAGGTCTGGGACGCCCTAGAGTTCGTCATCAAGGACCACCCCGTTATGCTCAACCGCGCCCCCACCCTGCACCGCCTGGGCATCCAGGCCTTCGAGCCCGTGCTGGTGGAAGGCCGCGCCATCAAGCTGCACCCCCTGGTGTGTACCGCCTTTAACGCCGACTTCGACGGTGACCAGATGGCCGTTCACGTGCCTCTGTCCGCCGAGGCTCAGACCGAGGCCCGGGTACTGATGCTCTCCGCCAACAACCTGCTGCGTCCTCAGGACGGCGGCCCTGTTACCGTGCCTACTCAGGACATGGTGCTGGGTTCCTACTACCTGACCTATGAGAAGTACGCCGAGCACACTGCCGAGGAGACCTATGACGACGTCGCCGCCGTCAAGGCCGCTCTGGACGCCGGTACCCTGAACCCCGGCGATCTGGTGTGGGTCAAGAACCCCGGCTCTCTGGACGACATCCCCACCTACGCCGGTATCTGCGCTGAGACCGAGGACGGCCAGCTGCCCCGCGAGGTGCTCCACGTCTTCGGCAGCGACATCGAGGCCCGTCTGGCCTACGACGAGGGCGAGCTGGAGCTCCATGTGCCCATCCTGGTCCGCCGCTCCGCCGAGGTGGATGGCGAGACCCGCTACAAGCTGGTGCGCACCACTGTGGGCCGCCTGATCTTCAACGAGGGCATCCCCCAGGATCTGGGCTTCGTGGACCGCACCGATCCCGAGCAGATGTTTGAGCCCGAGATCAACTTCGTCACCGGCAAGAAGCAGCTGGGCAAGATCATTGACAAGTGTATCGTCAAGCACGGCTTCACTGTGTCCGCCGGCGTGCTGGACACCATCAAGGCCAAGGGCTACAAGTTCTCCACCCGCGGCTCTCTGACCGTCTCCATCTACGACATGACCATCCCCGAGAAGAAGTACGGCCTCATCGCCGACACCGAGAAGGAGATCGTCAAGATCGAGCGTCAGTACAAGCGCGGCTTCCTGACCAACGACGAGCGTTATCGTCTGGTGGTTGAGGCCTGGGAGAAGACCACCAAGGACGTGACCGACGCCCTGATGGCCGGCCTGGACCGCTACAACCCCATCTGGATGATGGCCGACTCCGGCGCCCGTGGTAGCTCCGCTCAGATCCGTCAGCTGGCCGGCATGCGCGGCCTGATGGCCGACACCTCCGGCCGCACCATCGAGATCCCCATCAAGTCCAACTTCCGTGAGGGTCTGTCCGTGCTGGAGTACTTCATCTCCTCCCGAGGCGCCCGAAAGGGTATGGCCGATACCGCTCTGCGTACCGCCGACTCTGGTTACCTGACCCGTCGTCTGGTGGACGTGTCTCAGGAAGTCATCATCCGTGAGGACGACTGCGGCACCGACGACGGCATCATGGTCAGCGAAATCGTGGAGAACGGCCAGGTCATCGAGACCTTCGGCGAGCGCCTGAAGGGCCGCTATCCCGTGGAGGACATCTGCGATCCTCAGACCGGCGAGGTCCTCTTCGATCACCACACCATGTTGAAGGCGGACGATGCCGCTGTGCTGGAGGCCCACGGCATCCACCAGGTGAAGATCCGCTCCGTGCTGACCTGCCGCGCCCGCAGCGGCGTATGTTCCAAGTGCTACGGCATCAACCTGGCCATCGGCGAGCCTGTGGGCGCCGGCGAGGCCGTTGGTATCATCGCCGCTCAGTCCATCGGTGAGCCCGGTACTCAGCTGACCATGCGTACCTTCCACACCGGCGGCGTCGCCGGCGGCGATATCACCCAGGGTCTTCCCCGTGTTGAGGAGCTGTTCGAGTCCCGTAAGCCCAAGAAGATGGCTCAGCTGGCCGAGATCGGCGGTAAGGTCACTCTGGAGGAGGCCAAGCGCAACTCCATGTGCAACCTGACCATCACCGCCAACGACGGCGAGGTCGTCACCTATATGCTGCCCTATGCCGGCTTGCGTGTGAAGAACGGCGATACCGTGGAGAAGGGCTTCGCCCTCACCGAAGGCGCCCTCTATCCCCAGGACGTGCTCCGTGTCCGCGGCATCCACGCCGTATATGACTACCTGATCCAGGAAGTCCAGAAGCCCTACCGTCAGCAGGGCGTTGATATCAACGACAAGCACATCGAGGTCATCTGCCGCCAGATGATGCGTAAGGTCCGCGTGGAGGACGCCGGCGATTCCGATCTGCTCTCCGGCTCCACCATCGAGCTCATCGAGTTTGAGGACGCCAAGGCCGCGGTTCAGGCCCGCATCGACGCCGGCGAGACCAACAACGGCATCGAGCTGCGCCTGCCCACCTGCACCCGCCTGCTGATGGGTATCACCAAGGCCTCTCTGGCCACCGACTCCTTCCTGTCCGCCGCCTCCTTCCAGGAGACCACCAAGGTCCTGACCGAGGCTGCTATCAAGGGTAAGGTGGACCACCTGCTGGGCCTGAAGGAGAACGTTATCATCGGTAAGCTGATCCCCGCCGGTTCCGGTCTGTCCATGTACCGCAAGTACGACCAGATGGACGACGAGGGCACCGCCCAGAGCGGTGAGACCGTGGAGGAGAGCGCCGAAGTGACCGACGCCGCTCCCGAGGTCGAGGAAACCATTCTGACCGACAGCGCGGATTTCTAATCCCAAGGCTTTTTTGGGGGGCGTTGCAACATGCAGCGCCCCCCTTTTTCTATGGTCATCCCCTTCCATCCATCCCCGCTGTGTGAGGTGACTTCATGCGATCTGCTTCCCCTCTGGCTCTGGCCGCCGGTGCTGGCGGCGCTGCCCTGCTGATCGGCTCCTTCTTTCCCATTGCCGCCCTGCCCCAGGGCGGCACCGGCGCCAAGGCGGCGGTCTTTCTCCTGCTGATCGCCGCTGCGCTGCTGGCGGTCTGGCTGCTCCATCGGGCGGGCTATTCTTCCACGCCCTTCTGGACCGCGCTGCTCCCCGTGGGGCTGGCCTTTTTCCTGCGGGCTGTGCTGCTCTACTATGTGGCGGACGACTACACCATCTTCCTGTCCCAGTGGGTAGCCACATTCCGGGAAAACGGCGGCTTTGGGGCCATCAAGCTGTCCATCGGCAACTACAACGTGCCCTACCTCTATTTCCTGGCCGCTATCTCCTATCTGCCCATCCCCGACCTGTACCTCATCAAGCTGTTTTCCATCTTCTTTGATGTGGTGCAGGCCTGGGGTGGCCTTCGTCTGGTGCGGCATTTTACTGGACCCCGGAGCACCCGCCCCCTGATCTGCTTCTGCGCCCTGCTGCTGCTCCCCACCGTGGTACTCAACGGCTCCCTCTGGGGACAATGCGACGCCCTGTACGGGGCGCTCACCCTCCACGCTCTGGTGAATGCGCTGGAGAACCGTCCCAAGTCCTCCGCCGCTCTGCTGGGCGTGGCCTTCTCCTTTAAGCTCCAGACGGTGTTCATCCTCCCCCTGTGGGCAGTGCTGTGGATCGCCCGGCGCACCCGGTTCCGGGATCTGCTCCTCTTCCCCGCCGCCTATGTCCTTACCTGCCTTCCCGCCCTGCTGCTGGGCAAGCCCCTGGGCGATATCCTGGGGGTCTATGTGGGCCAGACTCAGGAGGGCGCAGGCGCCCTGAACTACAACTGCGCCTCCATCTTCTCCATGGTCCCCTACGGCACCCAGCTGGACGAGGCGCTATGGGCCCGGGTGGGCATCCTGGCCGCCTTTGCTCTGGTGCTTGTGCTGCTGGTGCTGGCCGCGCTCTTCCGGGACCGGCTGGATGACAAGGCCCTGCTGCTGTGCGGCGTGATCCTCACAGTGGGAGTGCCCTTCCTGCTGCCCTATATGCACGACCGCTACTACTTCCT
Source organism: Flavonifractor sp. AGMB03687 (assembly GCF_017811815.1). Taxonomy (GTDB): domain Bacteria; phylum Bacillota; class Clostridia; order Oscillospirales; family Oscillospiraceae; genus Flavonifractor. The sequence goes on along the minus strand of NZ_JADKZI010000010.1, from coordinate 62,389 downwards.
GGCCGACGTGCTGACGGTGGCCCTGGCCTACATCCTGCCCCGGAGCCTTCCGCTTGCGGTGCTGGTCCAGCTGGCGTCGTTCAGCGCCTACCTGACCTACCTGCGGATGAAATACACCCTGGTGATCTCCCTGGGCGGACATCTGTTTACCATGCTGCTGGAAAGCCTGCTGATTCTGGCCGTATTGGTAACTGCAATCTACGTTTTTACCCATCACTTGACCGTGAACCCCCGCTCTTCCGGCGAAAAAAACAAGAAATCCCGGAAATGCGGTTGACGACTTGGAAACAATGTGTTACAATTTGGTTACAGTATTTAAAAAGCAGTAACAACTTTCTGAAGGAGGCCAAAATGGCTACGCAAACCATCCCTCTGACCTACAAGGGCCATCCGCTTCGCCGTAAGGACAGTCTGATCTATTACGGCAGCATGGCCGAGAAATATATCATCATGCTTCAGATCCTGGACCAGAAGAAGGATCAGGATCTGGACATGGCCACCCGGGTTTCCGTTCAGCTCCAGCTCACCGATCCCGACCTGAAGAGCCGTGACCGCGTGGTGAAAAAGACCGAAAAGGACAGCCTGTACGCCGCCATGGACGTAGCTTCCGTCTGGCTGGAGCGTGCTCTGTCCGGTAAGTAAGTACCTATCCACCCAACGAACAGAACGGAGGAATTCTACCAATGATAAAGCCTGCCAAGCTGCTGCGCACCGCGCTTTTGACCGTCGCCGTCTCCGCCGCCTGCATGATCGGCGCTTCCGCCGCCAGCGGTGTGGGTACCGTCAACACCGACGCCCTGCGTCTCCGTGACGAGGCCAACACCACTTCCACCATCCTGGCCACCGCTTCCAAGGGCGACACCGTCGTCATCCTGGAGGACGCCGGCAACGGCTGGTACAAGGTGGACTACAACACCGTGGAAGGCTACATGTCCAGCGAGTACCTGACGGTCTCCGCCAAGTCTGACGTGACCATCGGCTACGGCCTGGTTCAGGCTGACGGTTCCACCCTGAATGTGCGCAGCGGACCTGGCACCAGCTACAGCAAGGTGACCTCCCTCAGCGATAACACCGTAGTCACCATCGTGGGCATCGACAACGGCTGGTACAAGATCAAGACTTCCGCCGGTACTGTGGGTTACGTCAGCAGCGAGTACATGGTGACCTGCAAGGACTCCGCCGGTTCTCGCGGCGACGGCACCACCGCTGTGGCGGTCAGCTCCAACAGCAGCATGGGCAGCCAGATCGTGGCCTATGCCAAGCAGTTCCTGGGCGTTCCTTACGTCTATGGCGGCAACGGCCCCAGCTGCTTTGACTGCTCCGGCTTCACCAGCTATGTGTACCGTCACTTCGGCTACACCCTGAACCGCACCGCCTCCACTCAGCTCTCCAACGGCGTGGCCGTTTCCAAGAGTGAGCTGCAGCCCGGCGACCTGGTGTTCTTCCGTTATAACACTTCTTACCCCGCTTCTCACGTGGGTATCTACATCGGCAATGGCCAGTTCATCCACGCCTCTACCAATAAGTATCAGGTGCAGATCGATCAGCTGATGACCGGCCACTACGCCAGCGTGTACATCGCCGCCCGCCGCATCCTCTGATTTTTGCTTGGCAGGTAAAGATCATACGACATAATAACAGCCCCGCTTGCAGCTGCAAGCGGGGCTGTTTTTCACGCTTGAGGGCGTAGATATCGAAAAGCGCCCCGCCAAATTCGGCGGGGCGCTCTGTTCATTATTCTTCGGTATAGTCGGTGTGCTCGGCCTGACTGGTGGCCTGGAACACATCCTCGTCGGTGAGCACGCCGTCCTGCTTGAGCTGGGCGATGCGTGCCTTGTTCTCCTCAATGTTAATCTTGGCGGTGGTGATCCGCTGGCAGAGGGCGGCGTAAGCGGGATCGGGCGCGCTGCCCTGCTCGGCGTAATAGAGCTTGCCGATCTCCATATAGGCCTTGCGGATAGCATCCTCCTCACCGGAGTTGTTCAGGGACAGCTTGGTGATCTCCATCATCTGCTTGGACTTGGCCATACCAACCCGGCCCAGGTCCGCCGCTTTGTCTCTCAAATCGTCAAAAAAAGCCATGCTTCTGCCTCCTTGCGGTGTGTTGTCTGAAATACTGGCCTTATTCTAATCCCTTTTCCCAGTATGTGCAAGGGGAGGCCGTCGGATTTCACACAAATTTAACCTGTGAGCTTGTCCTGCTTTTTCTGAAAGGCAAAGAATCGCTGGCCAAAATAGTTGAGGATGGTATACAGCGCCATGCCGCCCAGCTTGGTGAGCCGCTCCTGCCACACCGGGGGAATGCCGGTGCTCCCCAGCACCCAGCCGGCAATGGGCTGAGCCAGGGCGTAGGCAATCACATAGCACACCGCCACATTGACGGCAAACTTCACCGCCGAGCGCAGGAGGGTCTCCTCACTGTGGAAGGTGAAATGGCGATTGAGGAAAAAGCTCATGACCGCGCCCGCCACATAGGCAATGGCGGTAGAGGGCCAATAGCCCAGCCCCTCCAGCAGGAACATGAGCACCATGGACAGCAGGGTGTTGCCCACGCCCACCAGCAGGAACTTGGGGATGCTCTTATCGATCAGCTTTGCCATGCTCGTCCTCCAGCACCTCCCGGATCAGGAAGCGGGGCCGCTCCTTGCTCTCCAGGTAGATCTTTCCGATATACTCACCGATGACCCCCAGGGACAGGAGGATGAGCCCGCCGATGGCCCACACGGAGCAGATCAGGCTGGCCCAACCCAGAATGGTCTCACCCATAGCCCAGCGGACGATGGAGTAGATCAGCATCAGAATGCTCACCAAAAATACCAGGAAGCCCAGACCGGTAATGAATCGGATGGGCTTCACCGACAGAGAAGTGATGCCCTCCATGGCGAAGGACAGCATCTTTTTCAGAGGGTACTTGCTCTCGCCGGCAAACCGCTCCCCCCGCTCGTACTCCACAGTGCCAGTGCGGTAACCGATCATGGGCACGATGCCTCGGAGGAATAGGTTGACCTCCTTGAACTCTGCCAGGCCTTCCAGGGCTCGCTTGGACATGAGGCGGTAGTCGGCGTGGTTGAACACGGTCTCCGCCCCCATAGCGTTCATCAGGCGGTAAAAGCCCTCGGCGGTAAAGCGCTTGAAGAAGGTATCCTTCTTGCGGGAGGAACGCACGCCGTACACGATGTCGCACCCGGCATAATATTGCTCCACCATGGCATCCACTGCATCGATATCGTCCTGCAGGTCAGCGTCCATGGAGATGGCCATGTCACACCGGTCCTTGGCGGTCATCAGGCCCGCCAGCAGGGCGTTCTGGTGGCCCCGATTGCGGCTCAGATCCACCCCTGAGAAGATCGGGCAGCTCTGGTGGAGCTCCTCGATGAGCTGCCAGGTCCTGTCCTTGGAGCCGTCGTTGACGAAGAGCACCCGGCTCTCCTGGGAAATAGTGCCCGCTGCCATCAGGGCCTCCAGCTTCTCTTTCAGCCGCCGGGAGGTCTCGGGAAGTACCTCTTCCTCGTTGTAACAGGGAACAACAATATAGAGAATTTCTTCCATATTACTCCAACTTCCTTGCATTTTTGTCCTATTTGGTCATTATACTCCCTTTAGACGAGAAAAACCACCATTAAGTTTCCTCTTATCCAAACAAAGTCATACTCATCGCAGGACAAAATGCAAGCCATCCCCTCAGTCCGCCAGCTTCTTCCGCAGCCGCTCCACCGCCTTTCGCTCGATGCGGGACACCTGAACCTGGCTTACCCCCAGCACCCGTGCCGCCCGCTCCTGGGTCATACCCCGGTAGTAGCGCAGCAGGATCACCTGCTGCTCCCGATCAGGCAGGTCCGCGATGGCGTCCCGCAGGGACTCCCGCTCCACCACCGCGTCCTCCATGCCGTCGGTGCCTAGCACGCTCTCCAGGGTAAGGCCGTCCCCCGTCTCCATCTGGAGAGAGGCTACCGGCATCCCCGCCTCCTCGGCTGCGGCAATCTCCTCCGGTTCCAGTCCGGTGGCCTCGGCCAGCTGGGACAGGGTGGGCTCCCGGCCCAGGGAGGCGGTCAGCTTTTCCCGGGCCGCCCGGATAACCATGCCCCGCTCCTTCAAGCCGCGGCTCACCTTGATGGCCCCGTCATCCCGCAGGTAGCGGCGGATCTCGCCGGCGATCTTGGGCACGGCATAGGTGGAGAACTGGCAGCCGAAAGCGGGGTCAAAGCCCCGCACCGCCTTCACAAAGCCCAGGCATCCCAGCTGATACAGATCCTCAGGCTCCACGCCCCGGCCGTAGTAGCGGCGCACAATGGACCAGATGAGTCCTCCATTCTCCTCGATCAGCCGGGCACAGGCCTCATTGTCCCCCCGGCGGGCCTCCTCCAGCAGGGCGGGGGTGTCCGCCACGCTCATCCGGCCCCTCCCATCCGGCGGGAGATCCGGCGCCGCATGGTCACCGTGGTACCCTTCCCCGGCGTGGAACGCACTTTCAGCAGGTCCATAAAGCTCTCCATGATGGTAAAGCCCATGCCGCTGCGCTCCTCCCCGCCGGTGGTGTACATGGGGCGGCGGGCCTGCTCCACATCGGGTATGCCCACCCCCTTGTCCTTGATCTGGATCTCCAGCGTATGGTCCTCAAAGAGACGCAGTCGCATCTGGATCAGCCCCAGGCGGTCAGGATAGGCGTGGACAATGCAGTTGGTAACCGCCTCGCTTACCGCCGTCTTGATATCGTTGACCTCCTCCAGGGTGGGGTCCAGCTGGGCCGCAAAGCAGGCCGCCGTGGTGCGTGCAAAGCTCTCGTTGGCCGACCGGCTGAGAAAGGCCACCGTGGCCTCGTTCATCGCTTTCATTATGTACTTCCTCCGTCATTCAAATTTGATCAGCCGGTCCACGCCAGCCGCCCGCAGGACCTTGCCCGCCTGCTCCGGCACATGGACCACCTCCATGGAGCCCTCCAGTTCGCCCATCCGGCGGTTGGCACGCAGCAAAATGGCGATGCCGGAGCTGTCCATGAAATTCACGCCCCCCAGGTCTACCGTCAGCTGTCGGGGCATGGTCACATCGATCTGCCGCACCAGCTCTCCCATGATCTGTCTGGCCCGGTGGTGGTCCACCTCTCCGTCAATTGCCGCGTACAGCGTCCGGTCCTTTGCTTTGCAGATCACTGCCATGGCTTGTCCCCCCTGTACAAAAAAATCGCAGTATACCAAATTTTGGTATACTGCGATCCTATCACAATTACGCCATATATTTTGTCGAAGAGGTCAACGGACCAGGGAAAAATTGGTGAAGATCCACTTCTCCCCCACTTTTTCGTAGGGGAAGTCAAAGGTCAGGTTATCCACTACTGCGCCGTCCTGCTCCGGGTCCAGCACCTCCACCGTCACCCGGACGGTGCAGCGGTTGGGGTCTCCATCCCGCAGGACCTGGACGGTCTCCGCGCCCCGGGTGACATCGGTGCCTCGGCCCCCATCTCTGCCGTAGAGAACACCGTCGATGTCGATATACTGGGTGCCGTCATAGGGCAGCAATTTCTCCACCAGGTCGTCCGAGAACAGGCTCTTCAGATAGCCCCGCAGGTTGGCGGTGCTGTCGATGCCGGGGTAGTCCACCCGGTAATACGCCTGCCCGTTCACCTCCCGGCTGTCCGTCCGGTCCAGGGGTAAGGTCTCCACCTGGAACCACCAGAAGGCCTCCACCGCCGCCCGGTAGGCGGTCAGCACCTCCTCGTCATTGGGTCCGTCATAGGGCGTGGGGGTGGGTGTGGGCTCCACAGAGGGCGACGGCTCCGCACTCTCCACAGGGTCAGGGGTGGGCTCCACCGTGGGACTGGGCTCCGGTACGGCGGAGGGGGACGGGACGGCGCTCTCCTGCACCTCCGGCGGGGTGGAATCCCCAGGCGTGGAGGTAACAGCCGCCTCCCCACTGCTGCAGGAACTGGTACACCCACCCAACAACAACAGCAGCGCCAACAGCGGGATCAGCCGCTTCATGCTCCAGCCTCCTTTCCGCCCGATACCCCGGGCTTTATCATACTCCCGTACATTTTATCCGATTCTCAACGGGAGCACAACCACAGTTGTGTAACAAAGTATGACAAAACAGGCACAGAAACGCCGCCATCCGCATCCGATGGCGGCGTTTCGCAGTTTTTCGTCTCTTTATCAGGCCAGAGCGGCAGCAGATTCTTCCAGCTTCACCAGCAGGGCCTTCAGTTTGGCAGCCCGCTCGCGCTCGGCCTCCACCACCTGGGCGGGGGCCTTGTTCACAAAGCCGGGGTTGTTCAGCTTGGTCTCCAGCTTGTCCAGCTCCTTGCGGTTCTTGTCCATTTCCTTCTGGATGCGGGCCTTCTCCTTCTCCAGATCCACCAGCTCAGCCAGGGGCAGGAACAGACGGGCGGCATGGGTGGTGACGGCCACCATACCCTGCGCGTCGATCTCCTGGGTGGCCTCCACCACCTTCACGTCGCTGGCGTAGGCCAAGCGCTTCAGGAAGGGGATGCCCTGATGGAACACGGACTGCTCCAGGGTAGAGACGGTGAGCTGGGCCTTCTTGGAGGGGGGCACGTTCATCTCGGCCCGGCGGGCACGGATGGCACGGATGGCGTCCATGATGAGCTCCATGGCCTTCTCCTCCTCGGGGAAGTCCAGGTTGACGTGGTGCTCCGGCCACTGCTGGAGCATCAGATAGTCGCCCTCATGGGGCAGCGCCTGCCAGATCTCCTCGGTGATGAAGGGCATGAAGGGGTGCAGCAGCTTCAGGATCTGGGTGAGCACGTAGCACAGCACCTGCTGGGCCCGGATCTTGCTGTCCTCGTCGTCGCCCTGGAGGCGGGTCTTGGTCAGCTCGATATACCAGTCACAGTAGGAGTCCCAGATGAAGTCGTACACCTTCTGGGCGGCCACGCCCAGCTCATAGCGCTCCATGTTCTCGGTGATCTCAGGAATAACGCTGTTGAGCTTGGACAGGATCCACTTGTCCTCCAGCTCCAGCTTGTCCGGCAGCTCACACTTATCGATGGTCAGGTTCATCATCAGGAAGCGGGAAGCGTTCCAGATCTTGTTGGCGAAGTTGCGCATAGCCTCGCACCGCTCGGTGTAGAAGCGCATGTCGTTTCCGGGGGAGTTGCCGGTGACCAAGTTGAAGCGCAGCGCGTCGGCGCCGTACTGGTTGGCCATCTCCAGGGGATCGATGCCGTTGCCCAGGGACTTGGACATCTTGCGGCCCTTGTCGTCCCGCACCAGGCCGTGGATGAACACGGTGTGGAAGGGGGGCTTTCCGGTATGCTCGCAGCCGGAGAAGATCATGCGGGCCACCCAGAAGAAGATGATGTCGTAGCCGGTGACCAACACGTCGGTGGGATAGAAGTACTTGTAGTCCTCGGTCTCCTGAGGCCAGCCCAGGGTGGAGAAGGGCCACAGAGCGGAGGAGAACCAGGTATCCAGCACATCCTCCTCCTGCTTGATGTGCTTGGAGTGGCAGTGCTCGCACTCGGTGGGATCGTCCTCGGACACGGTGATGTGGCCGCACTCCTCGCAGGTCCAGGCGGGGATCTGGTGGCCCCACCACAGCTGACGGGAGATACACCAGTCGTGGACGTTCTCCATCCAGTTGGTATAGATCTTGGAGAAGCGGTCGGGGACGAACTTGACCTCGCCCTCGTTGACCACCCGCAGAGCCTCCTCGGCCAGGGGCTTCATCTTCACGAACCACTGAGCGGAGATCAGGGGCTCCACGTCGTTGTGGCAGCGGTAGCAGGTGCCCACGTTGTGCTGGTGGGGCTCCACCTTCACCAGCCAGCCGCCGGCCTCCAGGTCCTCCACGATGGCCTTCCGGGCCTCGTAGCGGTCCATGCCGGAGTAGCGGCCGTAGCCCTCCACCACCTTGCCGTTGTCGTCCAGCACCCGGATGGTCTCCAGGTTCTGGCGCAGGCCGACCTCAAAGTCGTTGGGGTCGTGGGCAGGAGTCATCTTCACGCAGCCGGTACCGAACTCCATGTCCACGTACTCGTCGGCCACAATGGGCATCTCACGGCCCACCAGGGGCAGGATGCACTTCTTGCCCACGATGTCCTTGTACCGCTCATCGTTGGGGTTGACCGCCACGCCGGTGTCGCCCAGCATGGTCTCAGGCCGGGTAGTGGCCACGATGACATAGCGGCCCTCCTCACCCTTGATGGGGTAGCGGATGTGCCAGAAGGAGCCGGGCTTGTCCTGATACTCCACCTCGGCATCGGACAGAGCGGTGACGCAGTTGGGGCACCAGTTGATGATGCGGCTGCCCTTGTAGATCAGGCCCTTCTTGTACAGGGAGACAAACACGTGGCGGACGGCCTTGGACAGGCCCTCGTCCATGGTGAACCGGGCACGGGACCAGTCACAGGAAGCGCCCAGCTTCTTCTGCTGCTCCACGATACGGTTGCCGTACTTGTGCTTCCAGTCCCACACCCGCTCCAGGAATTTCTCCCGGCCCAGGTCGTAGCGGGACAGGCCCTCGTTCTTGCGCAGCTCCTCCTCCACCTTGATCTGGGTGGCAATGCCGGCGTGGTCGGTGCCGGGCACCCACAGGGCGGCGTAGCCCTGCATCCGCTTGAAGCGGATCAGGATGTCCTGGAGGGTGGAGTCCATGGCATGGCCCATGTGGAGCTGGCCGGTGACGTTGGGGGGCGGCATGACAATGGTGAAGGGCTTTTTGTCAGGATCACGGTGACCCTCGAAGCAGCCGTTTTTCTCCCACATCTCGTAGACGCGGCCCTCCACCTCCTGGGGTTCATAGACCTTGGGAAGTTCTTTTTTCATCTGTTACACTCCTTTTCGGGGCAAAAAAGGTTCGCCCCAAGCCTTTGCTCAGGGCGAACCTGTCAGTCCGCGGTACCACCTGAATTTCCCTTGCGGGACACTCATTGCCTCTGTAACGGGAGAACCCGCCGCCCCCTACTGTGATTCAGGGACAGAGCTCTGGGACGACCTTCCCCCCACCGCCGGAGAGCCTTGCACCAAACCGGCTCCTCTCTGTACCTTTCGCGGGGGTACTCCTTCCCTTCCAAGCCTTTTCGGAAAGATATTATACCCACTTTTCCCGTCCCTGTCAAGGATAGCCCGGTTTTTGTCCCATTTCAGAGCACAAAACTGTTCAGCATGGCCTCCAATGTCTCCAGTGCCTGCTCGGGCGCTTCCTGACTGGAGGCATCCACCCAGTACCACACGCCGTTCACCGCAAAATGGGCCCGATACAGGCGCTCACCGTAATAATCATAGAAGGTATCCCCCGGAGCGAACTCCACGGTGGCCAGCAGGACAGGCAGTCCGTTGTCATAGCTCCGCTCCTCCGTAGTAAACTGCGTCCCTTCCGAAAACAGCACACCCTGGTACAACTCATTGTCCGGATGTTTCATCCGCTCGGTATGGGCTGTGACTTTTACCGTCAGCCGCACATCTCCGTCCCGATAGTTCGCCTTACACTCCAGCTGCGTGGGTCCTACTTGGTCGCTGCTCAGGTCGGTCCGGAAGGTTGTCTGCCTCACACGGTCCAGCCAGGGGTTCTCCGGCAAATCCAGCGCAAAGTACACCTCCGCCTCAGCCCAGCTGTGTACGTCCACTGCCACGGTGGAGGCGGGGTGTTCTGCCGCCGTGTCCAGCACCTCCTGGGGCAATTCATCCAGGGGGATAAAATCCACCCCGCCCCAAAGGTTGTAGCCGTTATAGGTGTCATCGTCCTGATCCGCAAAGATCAGGTCTTCAAAAAACTCCACCATCCGGAATCCGCCTGCCCGGCTGACGGCCCACACGGAACCCAGCAGGACCACGCACAGGCAGGCCGCCGCCAGCGCCAGCCGCCCCATTCGGCGTGGTCTTCTCTGCCGGGGACAGTCCGCCTCTTCCACCAAAGCCGGGTCCACAAAGCCCAGCATCTCCTGCACCTGTTCCGCCTGCTTCATAGATATCCCTCCTGTCTCAAAAACTCCCGCAGCTGGTTCCGCGTGCGAAAGAGCACCGTCTTTGTCTTGCTGACGCTCCAGCCCACGTGGGCGGCTGCCTGCTCCACACGGTCGGCATACCAGTAGCGGCGGAGAAAGACGGTGCGCACCGGCGGCTTCTGTGACCAGAGGAACCGGGAAATGGCCTGCCCCAGTTCTCTGGCCTCCAGCTGCCCATGGGGGGTATCTCCTTCCGGCAGGCATGGAGCCAGCTCCAGAGCGGCCTCCTCCACCGTAGGCGGGCGGCGTCCGTTCTCCCGGCCGATGGCCAGCGCCCGGTTTCGCACAATGGCCCCCAGCCATCCCTTGAAATGCTCCGGGCAGGCGGGCGGGATGGCGTTCCAGACCGCCATGGCGCAGTCGCTGAGGCACTCCTCCACATCCCGGGCATCCGTAAGCAGACGGCGGGCAATGGCGGCACAGTAGGCTCCGTATCTGGCCTTGGTCTCTTCCACCGCACGGGGGTCTCTGGCCTGATAAAGCCGGATCAGCTCCTCGTCCGTCATGGGTTTCCCCCTCTCCTGTTTTGAAAGGCCCTTCTGCCTATATAGAGTGCAACAGCAGGCAGTTGGTTGCAAAAAACTTCGACTTTTTATGCACCGCATGAAAAAAGCCGGGCGGCCTCTGGCCGTCCGGCTTTCCATTCTGATTAGTGCAGTTCCTTGTCGCAGTAAGCGCAGCAGTCCACGCCGCCGTTCTTCTTCACCAGAGGGGGCAGATAGTGGTCCGTCTGGGTGATGCAGTTGGGGTTGGAACACACCGGCTTGGTGCCGATCTCCACCGCATCGGGACGCATACGCTCCTGGTTGGCCAGGTCGGTGAGCAGCGCCATACGGGCAAACATGCCGTAGCGGGCCTGCTCAAAATAGACAGCCCGGGGATCGTCGTCCACGTCGATGGCGATCTCATCCACACGGGGCAGGGGGTGCATCACCAGCAGGTCCTTCCGGGCCCGGTCCAGCTTCCGGCGGGTGAGTACATAGATGCCCTTGCAGCGCTCGTACTCCAGAGGATCCACGAAGCGCTCCCGCTGGATACGGGTCATATAGAGCACGTCCAGCTGGGGGATGACGGCTTCCAGGCCGGTGACCTCGGTAAACCACATGTTATTCTCCCGCATGAAGGCCCGCATATACTCGGGCACCGCCAGCTCACGGGGTGCGATGAGGAAGAACTTGATGCCGTTGAACTTGGCCAGAGCCTTGATGAGGGAGTGGACGGTACGGCCGTTCTTCAGGTCGCCGCACAGACCCACGGACAGGCCGTCCACGCCGCCCCGCAGGCGGGTGATGGTGGTCAGGTCGGCGGTGGTCTGGGTGGGGTGCATGTGGCCGCCGTCGCCGGCGTTGATCACCGGCACGTCGGAGTAGAGGGAGGCCGCCTTGGCAGCGCCCTCTCTGGGGTTACGCATGACCACCACATCCGCATAGCCGGACACCATCTTGATGGTGTCCTTCAGGGTCTCACCCTTGGCGGTGGAGGTGGACTTGGGATCAGCAAAGCCAAACACCGTGCCGCCTACCCGCAGCATGGCAGTCTGGAAGGAAAAGTTAGTTCGGGTGGAGGGCTCATAGAACAGGCTGGCCATCACCCGCCCCCGGCAGGCGTCCATAAAATCGGCGGGGTGGTCCATAATATCACTGCACCGCTGGTACAGGGACTCCCACTCCGCCCTTGACAGGTCTCCAAAGTCGATCAAATGCCGCATGACGCTTCATTTCCCCTTTTGAATTTTTTCTATCGTATCATATTTCCCCCTGTTACGGCAAGAGCGGAAATGCCAAATTTCCATCTTTTTTGCCCCTCTCCTTGACACCTCTTAATAAGAGGCATATAATACCTCTGAACAAGAGGTGTATTTATGAAGCTGAACAAAGAATTATCCAAGGGCAGCCACGGCCTGATCCTGCTGAAACTGCTCTCTTTGCGGGATATGTACGGCTATGAACTGATCCAGGAAATGGAACGCCGCTCCGAGGGAGTCTTTGCCATGAGTCAGGGCAGTCTGTACCCCCTTCTTCACACACTGGAGAGCCGCGGGGAGATCTCCTCTTATCTCCAGTCGGACTCCGGTCGGGAGCGGCGCTTTTACCACCTGACCGATACTGGACGTGCCGTGCTGGTTGCACAGGAACAGGAGTGGGCCCGCTATATCAGGGCCATGGGCCTGATTCTGGAAGGAGGACCGACATGAACTGGATGGAGGAGCATGCGGAGCTCATTGTGGAGCCGCTGCGCGACCGTCACTATCAGGCCCGGGCGCGGGCCGAACTAATGGACCATATGAACAGCCTCTATCAAAGCTGCCTGGAGCAAGGGATGTCGGAGGCAGAGGCCCGGGGAGAGGCCCTGATCCAGTTGGGCAGCGTCCGTCAGCTCCGCCGGGAGTATCGGCAAGCAGAGCTTGTCCTTCGCAGCCAGAGCCTGAGCTTTTGCATCAGCCGGATTTGGCTGGGGGCCTGTCTGATGGGAATTTTGTATCTCCTGGTCACCCTTATTCTTGGACAGATCGTCAGTCAGATTGCCGGCCCCCTTGCCAACGACGGTCTTTCGCATCTGGGCGGACTGGTCCCACATGCACTGTCCGGTACCCCCGCCTATTGGCAGGAATATGACAAAATGATCGCCCTCACCGGTCTCATTTATCAGATACCTTTTCCCATCGGCGCCCTCTATTTCCGCTGGCTCTTCCGACGGACTGAGCACCCCCTGCGTCCCATTGCCGCCGGGATGCTGCTGGCCTGGGCAGGGGAAAAGCTGGCTATCCTCTCTATCAGTGCCCTGCTTTATGGAATGCCTCTTTGGAACCTGCCTTCCCTGCTTCAGCGTATCCACACCGGCGGTGACACTACCGCAGGCTTCTTTACCGTTCCCTACATAATCTGGACCCTCTTTTTCGCGCTGTTTTTGGCACTGCTGGTCTCTCTTATCCCCACCCGTTCGCAAAAAATGCAGCTTTGTTAAAACCTGCATTGTATGAACCGCTCCGCTTCGTCCCATGATAGAAAAAACGGACGAAGCGGGGCGGTTTGTTTGACTTGGTTCTGGTACTTTCTCATTTACAGTTTTATCGGCTTTCTCATTGAGGTCTGCTATGTCCGTATCACCGGCGAGGCCAAGCGGGACCGGAAATGCCGACTGTTCCTGCCCATCTGCCCGGTCTATGGCCTGGGAGCCCTGGGTCTGCTTCTTCTGCCGCAAGAGATTCAGCAGACACCCTGGCTGCTCTTTCCCGCCGCGGTGCTCATCTGCACCGGGGTGGAGTGGCTCACCGGCTTTTTTTATGAAAAGGTCTTTCGGGTCTGCTTCTGGGACTACTCCCACCTGCCCCTCCACCTGGGGCGGCACGCCTGTCTGCGCTTTGCCCTCTGCTGGGGAGTACTGGCCCTGCTGATCTACTACCTGCTCCATCCCTGGGTGGTCTGGCTGGTCATGCACATCCCCTTCTGGCTGGCACCGCCAATGGCAGCCCTCCTGCTGGTGGATACCCTTCTCACCGCCGCCCTGCTTCGGCGCACCCAGGACACCGGCGCTCTGCGTTGGTACCTCCATCTGTCCCGCCGCAAGCCTGCCTAAAGAAATACCCCCGCTCAAACAAGCTCCGTTTGAGCGGGGGTCCTGTTATGCCCGTCTCAGATCGTTGAGGGTCTCATCGATCTTCTTCTGTGGTACGTAGGCCTGGGCCACCGCCAGGATCTGCTCCAGGGTAATGGAGCGGGCCGCGCCCAAAATGGGGTGCTTGAACAGCATGGGGAACCGGCGCTGCAGCACGGCCCGGCTGCCCGGATGATCCAGCAGCTCCCCCACGGTGATCTGGTTACGTTTGAGTTCCATGGGTCTCACCTCCACCCCATTCTATGCGGCTGCCCCGTAGATTTGACTTGTGGTTTCAGCACAGGCAGGCTATAATGGTATGAAGATTTCAGAATTTGACGAATGAGGAGGAACTTTTTCCCATGGTACGACCCTTTGAGTCCTCATCTCCCCGCCTCCATCCGGAGGCCTGGCTGGCTGAAAATGCTACCGTGGTGGGAGATGTTCTGGTAGATCAGCGGGCCAGCATCTGGTATGGCACGGTGCTCCGTGGCGACGAGTGCTCCATTCAAATCGGCGAAGGCTCCAACATCCAGGATCAGTCTGTGGTACACGGCGACGCGGATTTTCCCGTGGTCGTCGGCCGGGACGTCACAGTGGGCCACCGGGCCCTGCTCCACGGCTGCACGGTGGAGGACGGCACTCTCATCGGCATGGGCGCGATCCTGCTCAACGGCTGTGTCATCGGCGCAGGCAGTCTGGTGGCCGCCGGTGCCCTGGTCACTCAAAACGCCATCATTCCCCCCGGCAGCCTGGTCATGGGCGTCCCCGCCAAGGTGATCCGTCCTCTGACCGAGGAGGAGGCCGCCTCTCTCCCCCGCTCCGCTCAAATGTACCGGGATCTGGCCGCAGCCCAGCTGCCCCAGGCCGGTCCCCAGGAGGTATTCACATGAAAAAGAGAGAACATCAGCGTGGACAGCGCCGACGAGACCTGAAGGCCCAGATCAGGGCCAAGCCCGGTCTTACCGCCGTCTACATCACCCTTCGGGCGCTGGTCATTCTGGCCCTGATAGCCCAGATTTTCAACCGGAACTTTGAAAACGTGTTCCTCTGTGTGCTCACCCTGTTCCTCTTCACCCTGCCCTCCTTCATTGAGCGCACCATCCGCATTGAGATCCCGGACACCCTGGAGGTCATCATCCTGCTGTTCATCTTTGCGGCGGAGATTTTGGGGGAAATCCAGGCCTACTACGTCCAGTTCCCCTACTGGGACACCATGCTGCACACCCTCAACGGCTTCCTGTGCGCCGCCATCGGCTTCTCCCTTCTGGACATCCTCAACCGCAATGAAAAGCTGAAATTCAGCCTGTCCCCGGTCTATCTGTCCGTGGTGGCATTCTGCTTCTCCATGACCATCGGAGTCCTGTGGGAATTCTTTGAGTTCTCCATGGATCAGCTGTTTATGCTGGACATGCAGAAGGACACCATCGTACATACCATCGGCTCGGTGATGCTGGACCCCACCGGCGGCAACACCCCTATCACCATGAAGCACATCACCGACGTCATTGTGGTCACCTCCGACGGCACCCAGCAGGCTTTGGGCCTGGGCGGCTATCTGGACATCGGCATCGTAGACACCATGCAGGACCTCTTCGTGAATTTCATCGGCGCTGTGCTCTTCTCCTTTATCGGTTTCTTCTATGTGAAAAATCGCGGCAAGGGCAAATTTGCCCCCCGGTTTATCCCCACAGTGGTGGAGAATGGGGAAAACTCCTCCGCGGAGAGCGGTCCTTCTGAGGAATAATGGACTGTTTTTCACACAGTCCTTCCACCGCTCTTGACTCCCTTTCAAATTTTTTGTGGACAGATGCGCATAGTTTTCTCCCCGTGGGCCATACTAGGAGCGTACCACGGTAACAAGGAGGAAATTGCGATGAACCAGACCCCTAACAACAGCATCAAGTGCTCCGTGACCAACTGTGCCCATCACTGCAACGGCCAGAATTACTGCACCCTGAACGAGATCAAGGTGGGCTGCTGCGAGCCCAACGCTACCAAGTGCGCCTCTACCGAGTGCGCCTCCTTCCAGCTGGGCCAGCACTAAGCACCTGAAGGCAAAAAAACAGGACCTGCTTTCGCAGGTCCTGTTTTTTTACTTTGGATTACTCCTTGGGCTCGGCGGGAGCCTCGGCCTTGGGAGCCTCCGCCTTGGGGGCAGCGGCAGCCGCAGGAGCGGCAGCGGGAGCAGCCTTGGGAGCCGCAGGCTTCACCTCGGGTACCTTGCCGTCCACGGTGATCAGCTTGCGGGGGCACTTCTGAGCGCAGATGCCGCAGCCGATGCACTTCTCGTAGTCGATGACAGCCAGGTTGTTGACCATGGTGATGGCTTCCTTGGGGCAGTTCTTCATACAAAGAGAACAGCCAATACAACCGTTGTCGCACACCTTCCGGGCATCCACACCCTTGTCGTGGGAGGAGCAGGGAATGGTGACGTGACGCTTGGTCTTGTAGGGCTCCAGAGCGATGATGTGGCGGGGGCACACATCCACGCACTTGTTACAAGCCTTACACTTCTCCTCGTCCACCTTGGCCACGCCGTCGATAACGTGAATGGCGTCGAAGGGGCAGACCTTCTCACAGGAGCCCAGACCCAGGCAGCCGTAGGAGCAGCTCAGATCGCCGCCGCCGGGCAGCTTGGAAGCGGCCACGCAGTCGTGGAGGCCCACGTAGTTGTACTGCTTGTAGTTCTGGCCGCAGCCGGTGCAGTGCACGTGAGCGATCTGCTTGACGGAAGCGCCGGCAGCCACGCCCATGATCTCACCGATCTGAGCGGCAACCGCCTCACCGCCGGCAGCACAGGCGTTGACAGGGGCGGTGCCCTTCACCACGGCAGCGGCATAGCCGGAGCAGCCGGGGAAGCCGCAGCCGCCGCAGTTGGCGCCGGGCAGGCAGCCCAGAATGGCCTCTTCGCGGGGGTCCACCTCAACGGCGAACACCTTGGCGGCAATGGCCAGGACAAGGCCGAAGATGGCGCCCAGCACAGCCAGGACCACCACGGCAAAAATAACAGTATTCATACTCTTCCGCCCTCCTTAACCGAAGACCTTCAGGCCGGAGAAGCCCATGAAGGCCAGAGCCACGAGGCCGGCGGCCATCAGGGCGATGGGGAAGCCCTCAAAGGCCTTGGGGCACTCGGAGAACTCCATCCGCTCCCGGATGCTGGCGAAGATCACGATGACCAGCAGGAAGCCGATGCCGCCGGTGACGCCGTACACGACGCTCTCGATGAAGTTGTAGCTGTTCTGGGTGTTCTGCAGCACCACGCCCAGCACGGCGCAGTTGGTGGTGATCAGAGGCAGGTACACACCCAGGGCCTCATAGAGGGAGGGCATGGCCTTCTTCAGGAACATCTCGATGAACTGCACCAGAGAGGCGATGACCAGGATGTAGGTCACGGTCTGCATGAAGGTCAGGCCCAGAGGAACCAGGATGAACTCATTGATGGGCCAGCAGATGGCGGAAGCCAGGCCCATGACGAAGATAACCGCCAGGCCCATGCCGGAAGCCGTCTCGATCTTCTTGGAGACGCCCATGAAGGGGCAGATGCCCAGGAACTGGGCCACGATGAAGTTATTGACCAGGACAGCGCCCAGGGCAATGGTAAAGAGATCCTTAAAATCCATTACTTGGCCACCTCCTCAGTCTTCTTGTCGCCCTTCTTGGGCTTGTTCAGGATGTACTGCATGGCAGCAATGACGCAGGCCAGGGTCAGGAAGCCGCCCACGGGGAGGATCATACCCAGAGCGGGGATACCCTCAGGCAGGATGCGGATGCCGTCGCCGCCGTTGAGCAGGCCGCCGCCGAAGGTGCCGTTGCCCAGGAACTCACGAACCACGCACATGATGACCAGCACCATGGTGTAGCCCAGGCCCTGGAAGATACCGTCCATAGCGGAGGCAGCGGGACCGTTCTTGTAAGCGAAGGCCTCAGCACGGCCCAGGATGATACAGTTTACCACGATCAGGGGGATAAACAGACCCAGGCTGGAGGACAGGTCGGGCAGGAAGGCCTGCAGGCACAGGTCAACGATGGTCACGAAACCGGCGATAACCACGATGAAGCAGGCGATACGGATGTTGTTGGGGATGATCTTGCGCAGGATAGAAATAATGATGTTGGCCAGTGTCAGGATGACCAGAACGGACACGCCCATGCCCAGGCCGTTGAACAGGGTGGTGGTGATAGCCATCACCGAGCACATGCCCAGCAGCTGGACGGTAACGGGGTTCTGGAAGAACAGGCCGTCACGCAGTTGATTCTTTACATTCATGCTTCAATACCCTCCTTAGCCCATGCTGGCCGCGGCGGCGATGGCGCTGGTAACAGCCTCAGACACGCCGCGGGAGGTGATGGTAGCACCGGTAATGGCGTTGATTTCGCCGCCGTCCTTGGTCACCTTGACCTCACCGGTCTTGCCGATGAACTGATCCGCAAAGGCGGGCTTGCTGGCGTTGGAACCCAGGCCAGAGGTCTCGCCGCTGCTGGTGATGGAGATGCCGGTGCAGGCGCCGGAGGCATCCACGCCCACCATGACGGTCAGGTTGCCGCTGAAGGAAGTGGCAGGCTTGACCTGGACCACATAGCCGGCGTCGCCGGCGCTGTAGACGTTGAGCACGGTGGGATCGCCGCCGGTGTACTGGTCGGTGACCTCAGTGTAGCTGTCGGCAGGGAGCACATCGGCCATGGCCTGCTCCTGCTTCAGCCGGGCATTTTCGTCGATAAAGGGCTTGGTCACATAGTTGGTCAGGCCCAGCAGCAGGGCAGTGACCGCGCAGATGGCAAAGAGCACAATGACAAGGGTGGCCATGCCGGGTTCTTTTTTCTTGGTTACAGTTTCGCTCATGGCTTAGCCCTCCTTCCCGGCTTTTTTGGCGGCCTTGGCGGCAGCCTTCATTTCCTTGGTAACGCCGTAGCGGTTGGGCTTACCCACCTTATCGATGAGCCACACGCAGCAGTTCATGATCAGGATGGAGTAGGAAACACCCTCGGGATAGCCGCCGAAGTAGCGGATGAACACGGTCAGCAGACCGCAGCCGATGCCGAAGATGACCTCGCCCTTCTTGGTGACAGGGCTGGTGACATAGTCGGTGGCCATGAAGAAGGCGCCCAGCATCAGACCGCCGGAGAACAGCTGATAAGCCATCCAGGTCAGACGGTCGTTGCCGCCCATGGGGAACAGGAAGGTGAGCACAGCCACGGTGGCGATGTAAGCCACGGGGATGCGGGCACGGATGACGCCGCGCCAGATCAGGTACAGGCCGCCCAGCAGGAGCATGAGGGCGGACACCTCACCGATACAGCCGCCCACGTTGCCCACGAACACATCCAGCAGAGAGGACTCGGGCAGCAGGCCGCCGTGCATGAAGTCGGCACTCAGGGGGGTGGCACCGGTGACGATGTCGGCACCGGCCATGGTGACCTCGCCGGAGATGAGGCCGGCCCACTTGTCAGAGCCGATGCCGGGCACGATCCAGGTGGTCATAGCCACAGGATAGCACAGCATCAGGAAGGCACGGCCGCCCAGGGCGGGGTTCATGAAGTTCTGGCCCAGGCCGCCGAAGAGCTGCTTGACCACCACGATGGCGAAGAAATCGCCGATGATCAGCATCCAGTAAGGCAGGGTGGGCGCGCACACGAAGGCCAGCAGCACGCCGGTAACGGCGGCGGACAGGTCCTTGTTGGAGAAAGACTTGTGCATCAGCTTGCGGTAGCCCCACTCGAAGAACTCGCAGGCCAGCACGGAGATGATGGTAGCCACCAGAGCACGGGGGCCGAAGAAGACCACGCCCATGACCATGGCGGGCACCAGAGCGATGAGCACATCGCGCATCAGGTTCTGGGTATCAATGGGGGAGGCCACGTGGGGAGACGAGGCCACCGTCAGATTCAGCTTCTTTACCTCGTTCATGCTTTGGCCGCCTCCTTTGCCGCTTTTTCCTTGGCCGCCAGATTCCGCAGCTCACCCTTGGTCACACGGAAGGACTGGACCAGGTGGATGCGGGCGGGGCAGATGTAGTTGCAGGAACCGCACTCGATGCAGTCCATGACATTGAGGGCCTCAGCCTCTTTCCACATGCCCTTCTCGGCGTACAGATGCATGTACACGGGAGTCAGGTGCATGGGGCAGACGTTGACGCAGCGGCCGCAGCGCAGGCAGACCTCTTCCTCCACAACGGGAGCGGCCTCGTGCTTGGTCAGGCAGAGCACAGCGTTGGTGCCCTTGATGCAGGTAACGTCCAGGTTATACTGGGCAATACCCATCATGGGGCCGCCGGTGAGGACACGCTCAGGATCTTCCTTGAAGCCCTTAGCCTCGTCGATGAGCTCCTGGAAGGACACGCCCAGAGGCACCAGCAGGTTCTTGGGCTCCTGGATGGCGTCACCGGTGACGGTGATCACACGGTGGGTGACAGGCTTGCCCTCCACCACGGCGTCATACACGGCAGCAGCAGTGCCCACGTTGAACACGGCACAGCCCACATGAGCGGGCAGGCCTCCGGGGGGCACCTCACGGCCGGTGATGGCCTGGATGAGCTGCTTCTCAGCGCCCTGGGGGTACCGGGTGCGCAGAGACTGCACGGTGATGTCGTTGCGGCCGCCCACCAGAGCACGCAGATGCTCAACGGCGTCCTCCTTGTTGGCCTCCACACCGATGGTACCGGTCTGCAGACCAAAGGCCTGCAGCAGGATGCGCAGACCGCCGATGACCTTCTCGCCATGCTCCAGCATGAGGCGATGGTCAGCGGTGATGTAGGGCTCACACTCGGCGCCGTTGAGGATCACGGTGTCGACCTTGCCGATGCCGGAGCTGATCTTCACATGGGTGGGGAAGCCGGCGCCGCCCATACCGGTAATGCCAGCCTCCTTAACAATGTTGACGATCTCGTCCGGGCTCAGCTTGCTGTAGTCGGGGTGCGGAGTGAGCTCGGATCCCCAGGTATCCTGGAAATCGTTCTCAATGACCACCGACATGGCCTTGCCGCCGCCCACGTAGGGACGGGGCTCAACCGCCTTGACCTCGCCGGAGACAGAGGCATGGATGGGAGCGCCCAGTCCGGCGATCTCACCGATCTTCTGTCCGACCTTGACGTGGTCACCCACCGCAACGATGGGCTTACAGGGCGCACCGATATGCATGGACATAGCGATGACAACCTGCTTGGGAGCAGCGCTCAGAGGCGCTATCTCCTTGTGGCGTGCCAGCTCCTTCCGGTCATGGGGGTGCACGCCGCCGTAAAAGCTTTGCTTCATAGGTCCACCTCGCAAATCTGACCCACACACGGGCCATTTTTCTGAGTTGTTTGACCGGTATCTCAAACAGAATTATCATATCGCAAAGCGCACAAATTGTCCAGTTAAAACCGTCAAATTTCTCCCCATTTTTTCTACTAAACTTACAAGTTTTATCAGAAAGCCTCATCCTTCGGGCATTTTTGCATGTAAAAGCAAAGTTATACCGACGAGTTTGGCTCTTTGACGGAACTGTGGATTTCCTTTGCTCTCCCCTGCACTTTACTTGTTTAAAATGCAGAAGTTCCAAAACAGGAATTGACAAAGCAGTGCGGGAAAGTTATGATAGTACCCAACAACTTTACCCGCCCCCCAGCCACTCGGCGGCAGGTGCGAGTACAGAGAAATGCGATGACCGGGAAAGTACGGGCGGCGCATAAGCGCAGAGAGGGAGCGGTTGGTGTAAGCTCCCGTGAGGCCGCATCGGAAGGTCACCCGGGAGCGGTCCCGCCGAATACCGTAGGCGGGAACGGTCACCCTCCGTTATTGGGGTTAGAGTGCGCGGGCATGCCCGCGAAATTAGGTGGTACCACGGAGTGTCATGGCGGCTTCGTCCTATGGGACGAAGCCGCCATGTTGTTTTTTCTCCATACCAGCCAAAGGAGGTCTTTTCCACCATGAGAATGAAAACAGCCCAGATCCTGATGGAATGTCTGCTGGAGCAGGGGGTGGATACCGTATTCGGTTACCCCGGCGGCACCATTCTAAACGTATATGACGAGTTTGAGCTGCACGGCTATAAGAATAAGATCCGCCATATTCTGACCGCCCATGAGCAGGGCGCCTCCCACGCCGCCGACGGCTACGCCCGTGCTACCGGCAAGGTGGGCGTGTGCTTCGCCACCTCGGGCCCTGGTGCCACCAACCTGACCACCGGCATCGCCACCGCCTACTACGATTCCTCCCCCGTTGTGTTCATCACCTGCAACGTCAGCGAGAACCTGATCGGCAAGGACTCCTTCCAGGAGGTTGACATCACCGGCATCTCCATGCCCATCACCAAGTGCAACTACCTGGTGAAGGACCCCAACCAGCTGGCCGACGTGATCCGGGAGGCCTTCGCCATTGCCCGCACCGGACGCCCCGGCCCTGTACTGGTGGACATCGCCAAGAACGTCACTGCCGCCGAGGCCGACTATGAGCCTCTCCCCCTGGCCGAGCATCCCAACCACGGCCGTCTGGCCGCCATGCTCCGCCGGGCCAGCCACGAGCTGAAGGCCCCCGAGCCCGACGCCGGCGACATCCAGACCCTGCTGGACATGATCGAGGAGGCCCGCCGGCCCCTGGTTCTGGTGGGCGGCGGCGTCATCCGCTCCCGCGGCGCGGTGCCTCAGTTCCGCAAGTTCATTGAAATCCTCAACGCCCCCGTGGCTTCCACTATCATGGGCGGCGGCGCCTGCCCCGGCAACCATCCCCTGTTCACCGGCATGATCGGCATGCACGGCTCCCACGCCTCCAACATGGCCAGTGACCAGTGCGACCTGCTCATCGCCATCGGCTGCCGCTTCTCCGACCGGGTGGCCACCGACCCCGCCACCTTCGCTCCCAACGCCAAGATCGTCCACATCGACATCGACCGCGCTGAGATCGACAAGAACGTGGTCACCGACCACCACATCATCGGTGACGCCCGCCGGGTGCTGGAGCTGCTCAATGCCAAGCTGCCCGCCCACGACTACCCCGAGTGGAAGGAATGGGTTTTCTCCCACAAGGAGATCCCCCTGAAGAAGGATGAGATCCTCCATCCCCACGAGATTCTGGAGACCATTCAGGCCGTCACCGACGGGGACGCCATCATCGCCACCGACGTGGGCCAGCACCAGATGTGGTGCGCCCAGTACTACCACTTCTCCCGCCCCGGCCAGCTGATCACCTCCGGCGGCTTTGGCACCATGGGCTTCGGCCTGGGCGCTGCCATGGGCGCCGCCGTGGGCAATCCCGGCAAGGTGGTGGTCCAGTGCACCGGCGACGGCTGCTTCCGCATGAACTGCCATGAGCTGTGTACCGTGGAGCACTATAATATCCCGGTGATCACGGTCATCTTCAACAACCGTACCCTGGGCATGGTTCGCCAGTGGCAGAACCTGATTTATCAGAAGCGCTTCTCCCAGACCGACCTGGACCGCGGCCCCGACTTCGTCAAGCTGGCGGAGGCCTACGGCATCCAGGGCGAGCGGGCCGCCACACAGGAGGAGTTTGAGGCGGCCTTCCGCCGGGCCGTGGCCAGCGGTCGCCCCTATCTGATCGAGTGCGCCATTGACAAGGACGCCATGGTCCACCCCATGGTGTCCGCGGGTACTCCCGTCACCGACTTTATCCTGGACTGAGGAGGGTGTGGAATGATGAATGAAATGAACGCCACCCGCCGCACCCTTTCGGTGCTGGTGGAAAACGCCGCCGGCGTCCTGTCCCAGGTCTCCCGGCTGTTCTCCCGCAAGGGCTACAACATTGAATCCCTGGCCGTGGGCACCACCGACGACCCCACGGTGTCCCGTATCACCATCGAGGTATGGGCCGACGCCCCCATGATCGAGCAGATCATGAACCAACTGCGCAAGCAGTACCCCGTCTACTCCGTGCAGGAGCTGAAGCCGGAGCGCTCCATCCGCCGCGAGCTGGTCATGTTCAAGGTCAAGGCGGAGACCCACGACATCCGCAACGAGGTTATTCAGATCGCCAATATCTTCCGGGCCTCCATCATCGACGTGTCCCTGAAATCCCTGACCCTGGCCCTCATCGGCGATGAGAGCAAGGCGGAGGCCATGCAGAAGCTGCTGGAGGCCTTCGGCATCCTGGAGCTGGTCCGTACCGGCATGGTGGCCCTGGAGCGTGGCGCCTACACCATTGGCGACGAGACCAAGGAGCAGACCGAGTTCAATCTGGGCAAGAACATCCTGTAAGTTCCCCCCCTCTCCGAAATCTTTCCGGAGATTGTATCATACTTATCATTCTTTTGGTCCCTGCTGTGTTACTATGGGTCCATCAAATCATTCTGACAAAGGAGTGCAACGACTATGGCTAAGATGTATTACGAGAAGGACTGTGACCTGTCCTACCTGAACGGTAAGAAGATCGCCATCATCGGCTTCGGTTCCCAGGGCCACGCTCACGCCATGAATCTGAAGGATTCCGGCTGCGACGTCTGCGTGGGTCTGCGTGAGGGCTCCAAGAGCTGGGCCAAGGCTGAGCAGGCCGGCCTGCAGGTCAAGACCGTGCCCGAGGCCGCTCAGTGGGGCGACATCGTGATGATCCTCATCAACGACGAGGTCCAGGCCGATGTTTATAAGAAGGACATCGCCCCCTACATGACCGAGGGCAAGGCTCTGGCTTTCGCTCACGGCTTCAATATCCGCTATCAGCAGATCGTTCCTCCCGCCGGTGTGGACGTGTTCATGGCTGCCCCCAAGGGCCCCGGCCACACCGTCCGCTCCACCTACGTCAACGGCAAGGGCGTGCCCTGCCTGGTGGCCGTGGAGCAGAACGCCACCGGCAACGCCTATAAGATCGCCTTGGCTTACATCGCCGGTATCGGCGGCGCCCGCGCCGGTGTCATGGAGACCACCTTCCACGACGAGACCGAGACCGACCTGTTCGGCGAGCAGTGCGTGCTGTGCGGCGGCGTGGTTGACCTGATGAAGTGTGGCTTCGAGACTCTGGTCGAGGCCGGCTATGAGCCCGAGAACGCCTACTTCGAGTGCATCCACGAGATGAAGCTCATCATCGACCTGATCAACAAGGGCGGCGTAGCTGCCATGAACTACTCCATCTCCGACACCGCCGAGTTCGGCGAGTATGTCTCCGGTCCCCGCGTCCTGCCTTACGAGGAGACCAAGAAGAACATGCGCAAGGTTCTGGACGACATTCAGGATGGTACCTTCGCCGGCAAGTGGATCGCCGAGAACAAGAACGGTCGCACCTTCTTCAACTCCAAGCGTGCTCAGCTGAAGAAGCACCAGATGGAGATCGTGGGCGAGGAGCTGCGCAAGAACATGATCTGGGGTGGCGACACCGATCTGGACACCGCTTCCAACTAATTGGACACATGCAAAAGGGGTACGGCTTACGCCGTACCCCTTTTATTTTTACTGTCTCAGCGCTCCCAAAGCAGCACCGCATCTGCCGTTGCCTGTTCAAAGGCCTCCTGATCCAAATCAGGCAGCGTTACATAATCGCCCACCAGATAGTAGACCGCGTCCACTTCCCGGCTGACCTGATAGGTCGCCGTCTCGTAGTCAGTCAACAGCGCATTTCCAATGCTCAAATGCCCCTCCCCCCGGGGCTTGATCCCAGAGACGATGGTCTCATCAAAATACAGGAATACAGCATTGCGGCCATCCAGTTCCCGGCTGAAGCCATAAAAGGTGTTGTAGCTCCCGCCATGGTAATAGAGATCGATCACCTCATCCACCGCCAGCTGCGCCGTTACCAGGCCATCTGTATAAGGTACCGGCCGCTCCACATCGGCAGCACCCACCAGAACCACAGAAAAAACCAGCATAACCGCCACAGCGATAAGGATAGAGCGTCTGCGCCGGCGAGAGAATTTCCGTTTCACACCTTGTAAGATCTTTGCCTCCACTTCAACATCGGGGGCAGGCGGCGCAGGGACACTCTCCCCTCTCATTTCCTCCAGATAGCTCTGACATGCTTTACACTGCCCCAGATGGGTTTCGATCTCCTGACGGCTCTCTTGGCTGCACAACTCGTCACAGTACAACGGCAGCAGATCCCGGATGATCTCACATTTCATAACAATCCCTCCCGAATTTTCTGTTTGGCCCGGTAATACGTCACTCTGGCCCAGTTTTCCGACTTTCCGAACAACGCCCCAATCTGTCCAAAGGGCAATTCCGCAAAGACCCTCAGAGAAAACACCTCCCGGTATGGTTCCGGCAAAGCGTGCAATCGCTGATGAATCTCCCGGGCGCTGTCCTGGGTAAGCAGGCCTTCCTCCACATCTTGAGGGGCAGCCATCCCTTCCAACGCGCCCTCATCCGCGTTCTGTTTGGCTTTGCGCAAATAGGAGCGCCAGCAATTTTTCCCGATCTGGCATAACCACACCGACAGTCTGCACTCTCCCCGGAACGAATCGCCGTGTTCAATCGCCCGGTAAAAGGTCTCCTGAGTCAATTCTTCCGCCAATGCCTGATTCCCACACAGGGCCGTCAGATAGCGGTACACCACGGGAAATTGTTCCTGATACAGCTGGTCAAAGTCCATCCGCATCTCCTCTCTTTCCACCTATAAGACGCACATACGCCCTAATCGTTACAAACTTATTTTCGCTCTTTTCTCCCAAGGAAAACGGACCTGCTGCAACAAAAAACGGCCGCCATCAGGCGGCCATTTTTCTCGGAATAATGGAATTTTAGTACAATCAGTCGTTTGTCCGCTCTTTCTTCAACCGTTCCAGTCCCCGATGGAGCAAGATCCCCAGCACCAGGTTGATGGGATAGGCAATGAGGTAATAGGTGATGCGGATGGGATCGTGGTCCAGCCAGGGGGCCAGCAGGTCAAACTCCCGGGTGATGATTACATTGAGCAGATAGATCTCCAGGCTGCTGCCGCCCACCGTCCGCAAAAAGCGATGGAACCACCGTCCGGGCAGCCAGTCCAGCAGCTTGCCCAGCACCAGGCAGGCGGGCACCAGGGCCAGAGTCACCGCCAGACAGAGGGGCGCAATCACCGGCTGGGTGCGCCACAGCCATACGATCGCCACAGACAGGACCACCGTCCCAGCCCAGAACACCAGATGCCGCCGGTTCAGCTTTCTGCCCTCCTCCAGATAAGAGGCCAGCAGAAAGCCCATGGCAAAATCGGGTACCCGCAGGAAAAAGTCCAGCAGATGGAGCATACCGGCACTCCAGGTCTGACGGTAGAGAACATAGCCCACTACATAAACTGCCAGAGTAAGCAGTTCCTTCTGGCGACACCGCCGGAACAGGCGGTAATAGAAGGGCGCCAGCAGATAGAGCACCACAATGGCGGAAACATACCAGTTAAAGCCGCCCGGGATGTTCCACCAGTAGGAGAGGGTGGACAGGTTCCACAGGATCACATCGGGCCTGATCCGCCCGGCCAGGGCCAGTGCCACACTGTAGAGGCCCACCACCAGCCAGAAGGCGGGCAGCAGCCGCCGGCACCGGCGAAGGTAGTACTGCCCTACCGGCTCCCCCTCCCTGCGGTACATGGAGCAGCAGATCCCCATGCCGGACAGCAGCAAGAAGATGTCCACACCGGCAAAGCCCATCTGGCGGAAGGCCCGCAGAGGCAGGGAGGTGAGCTCCAGCTCATAGGCGTGGAACAGCATGACGCCCAGCATGGCCAGCCCCATCAGTTCCCTCCGGTACCGGCTCAGCAGCTTATAGCCGCCCTGGTGTTCTTCTGCCACTGCTCTCCCCCCTGTCCATAACATTGTTATGATGCTATTATACGGTTCCCTTTATCCTCCGTCAATCCCGGCAAAAAGGGGGCCTGTCCCATTTAGAACAGGCCCCCTCTTATTTACGTCTCCGTACCAGACAGCAGTTCTGTGGCAGATACCCCGTACAGCTTGGCCAGAGCCAGCAGGTTGGATGTGCTGGGGTCAGCTGCGCCGCTCTCCCACTTGCTCACCGCCTGACGGCTTACGCCGATGGCCTCGGCCACAAATTCCTGGGTCATTTTGCAGCGGGTCCGGTGGTCCTTGAGGGTCTCCCCCAGGGATCGCTTTATTTCTGCCTTCTCCCGCCGCACCGGCCCGCTGCGCAAATACTTCCGCAGTGCCCGGATGGCCAGGATCAGCAGAACCAGAAAAATTCCCATTCCAGCCAACCAAATCAGCAGGCCCACTCCAGCCGCAATGGTCCCAAACAGCATCACGTCACCTTCTTTGGATTGGATGGGCCCAGTATACGCAAAAATCCCGGTTGCCTCCACCAACTATCGCGCAACTTTGGGTTGCCAACTACTCCTCCAGCCCCATGACGTCCATGCTGTGGCGCATGTGGATGGCCATAGCGTACCCGGCTCCCTCTCCGTCCCGCTTGCGGAAAAACTCCATCAGCAGGGCGTGGTCCCGGCGGGTATCCTCCGCCAGCTGCTCCTGGTGCTCCCCAGCCGTCAGCGCCGATGCCACTGCCTGGTCGATGAGGGGGAGCAGCCGGACCAGAAATTCGTTGTGGGTCCCCCGGACGATGGCGGCGTGGAAGGCCCGGTCGGCCTGGGTCCGGTCCTGCCCGGCCTGGATACACCGCTCCACCTCCATGCCCCGGTGCAGGATCTCCTCCAGCTCCTCCGCTGTGGCCCGCCGGCAGGCCAGCTCCGCCGCCCGGGGTTCAAAGATAGAGCGCAGCTCAAACAGGTCCCGCAGCTGGCCGCGGATCTGCTCCAGGCTGGAGAAGCCGAAGTCGTCCATCTCCGCCACCTGCTGGGCCACAAAGGTACCCTTACCCCGGCGCACCTCCAGTACACCCTGGGCGGTCAATGTACGGATGGCCTCCCGCAGGGTGGCCCGGCTCACCCCCAGCTCCCGGGCCAGCTCCACCTCGTTGGGCAGCTTCTCCCCTGCGGTCAGCCCCTTTTCCAACACAATGCGGCTGTACAGCCGTTCCGCCGTCTGCTGGGCCAGATTTTTCCTTTCCATACCCTACTTCCCTTCTGGTCAGTCCTTGACAGTTCTATCCCTATCATATAATATATAGTCAGACAATGCAAGCGTCATCATACAACGCAAGTGATACATAGAAGGAGGTCATTTCCCATGCGCAGCGATAATGTTACCAAGGGCGTGGAACGCGCCCCCAACCGCTCTCTTTTCTACGCTCTGGGCTACACCAAGGAGGAGCTGGAGCGTCCCCTCATCGGCGTGGTGTGCTCCTACAATGAGATTGTCCCCGGCCACATGAATCTGGACAAGATCGCCGAGGCCGTCAAGGCCGGTGTCCGGGCTGCCGGCGGCACCCCGGTGGAGTTCCCCGCCATCGCCGTATGCGACGGCATTGCCATGGGCCACATCGGCATGAAGTACTCTCTGGTCACCCGTGACCTGATCGCCGACTCCACCGAGGCCATGGCCATCGCCCACCAGTTTGACGGCCTGGTCATGATCCCCAACTGCGACAAGAACGTGCCCGGCCTGCTGATGGCCGCCGCCCGTGTCAACATCCCCACCATCTTCTGCTCCGGCGGTCCCATGCTGGCCGGTCGGCTCAACGACGGCCGCCGCTCCTGCCTGAGCCACATGTTTGAGGCGGTAGGCGCCTACAAGGCGGGCAAGCTGGACGAGGAAGGCGTGGAGGACTACGAGAACAACGCCTGCCCCACCTGTGGCTCCTGCTCCGGCATGTACACCGCCAACTCCATGAACTGCCTCACCGAGGCCATCGGCATGGGCCTGCGGGGCAACGGCACCATCCCCGCCGTGTGGTCCGCCCGTCTGCGTCTGGCCAAGCACGCCGGCATGCAGATCATGGACCTGGTGAAGAACAACATCCGTCCCCGGGACATCATGACCCCCGCCGCCTTCCACAACGCCGAGACCGTGGACATGGCTCTGGGCTGCTCCACCAACACCATGCTCCACCTGCCCGCCATTGCCCACGAGTGCGGCATCGAGCTGGATCTGGACATGTCCAACGAGATCTCCTCCAAGACCCCCAACCTGTGCCACCTGGCCCCCGCCGGCGACACCTACATGGAGGATCTGGAGGGTGCCGGCGGCGTGTACGCCGTCATGAAGGAACTCACCAAGAAGGGCCTGCTGGACACCAGTGTCATGACCTGCACTGGCAAGACCCTGGAGGAGAATCTGGCGGGTGTCACCAACCGCAACCCGGAGATTATCCGTCCCGTGGAGAATCCCTACTCCGCCGACGGCGGCATTGCCGTGCTCAAGGGCAACCTGGCCCCCGAGGGCTGCGTGGTTAAGCGCTCCGCCGTGGCTCCCGAGATGATGAGTCACACCGGCCCCGCCCGTGTCTTTGACTCCGAGGAGGAGGCCATTACCGCCATCTACGCCGGCAAGATCGTGCCCGGCGACGTGGTGGTCATCCGCTACGAGGGTCCCAAGGGCGGCCCCGGCATGCGCGAGATGCTCAATCCCACCTCCGCCATCGTGGGCATGGGCCTGGGCGAGAGCGTGGCCCTCATCACCGACGGCCGTTTCTCCGGCGCCACCCGCGGTGCCGCTATCGGCCATGTCTCCCCCGAGGCTGCTCTGGGCGGCCCCATCGCCTTCGTGGAGGAGGGCGACATCATCTCCATCGATATCCCCGCCTGCAAAATCGAGGTCCAGGTGGACGAGGCTACCCTGGCCGAGCGCAAGGCCAAGTGGGTGTGCCCGGAACCCAAGGTCAAGACTGGCTACCTGGCCCGTTACGCCAAACTGGTCACCTCTGCCTCTCGCGGTGCTGTGCTGGAGTAAATCAAACAACAAAAAAGCGGACCTGCCGATTGGCAGGTCCGCTTTTTCACTGGATTCAAAGCGATCAATACAGCTTGGCGCCAGCAGGGATGTGGTCATCCACCATCAGGCAGTGCAGCTTCTCCTGGCCCTCCTCATAGTGGATGGCGGAGATGATCATGCCGCAGGAGTCGATGCCCATCATCTTGCGGGCGGGCAGGTTGGTGATGGCGATCAGGGTCTTGCCCACCAGCTCCTCGGGCTCGTAGGTGTCGTGAATGCCGCTGAGGATCACGCGGTCGGTGCCGGTGCCGTCATCCAGGACGAACTTCAGCAGCTTCTTGCTCTTAGGCACCGCGGTGCACTCCTTCACCTTAACAGCCCGGAAATCGGACTTGGAGAAGGTGTCAAAGTCCACCTCATCCTTGAACAGGGGCTCGATCTCCACCTTGGAGAAGTCGATGGGGCCGGCCTCGGCGCCGGGCACGTCCACGGTGGCAGCAGCAACGGGAGCGGCGGCCTTGGGGGCGTCCACCTTCTCCAGGGGCTTCATGGTGGGGATTTGAGTTCTGACCGTTTCATCTTGTTTCAACATAGCCTGTTGTGCCATAAAACCGCCACCTTCATGACATTCTTCATACAGCTTTGATTCCATTTCATGCCTTCCTGCGCCGTTTGGTTTTGAGCAAAAGTTGTGGGAAAGTTGTAAAAAGTTGTAGTGGCTCAGAATTGGCTCGAAGATGGCTTAAAATTGGCACAATGAATGGCTACATTGCTTTGAAAGGCAACAGCCCCAGGAAGAGTAAAGCCTGCATGGATACTGCCAGCATCAGCAAGCAGATTCATACAGAAACAAGTATAGCATAAGCCCCAGAGATGTTCAAGTCAACGATTTTTTCGCAGTGCAATCCAATTTCATACCTTATATATAAAAAGGAGATTCTTATGCCAGCCTATCAATTACAAATTAAACAGGTGGTGGACTATCCACGTTGTCGGATTTACCGACAGTTTATCCATCGTCTGATAGATGACCGGAGCATTCGCGCAAGCGGCGGCTCCGGCCTTTTTTATTATACCGTGCTTTGCAGCTTTGCAAACTTCCGCACCTCATACCGGCGAATTGATGGCATCAGCTACACCGTCTACCCCGGCGAATGGGTCTGTACGCTCAAAGAGCTTTCTCAATGGTTTCGGACTCGTTTTCAGTGTCAGGCGCTTTCCATCCTGGGAGAGCTTCAGCAGCGTCATCTCATTGACTTCTCCTCTCTGGGGCGAGGGAATGTGATCCGCTATAAAATCCGGAACTGGTCCCGACACAACACGGTTCTGGAGTATAACGCTCCCTGTCAAAAGGACACCGGCTTTTTCTTTTTACCGGTATCCATCGTTACTGATTTAATCAGCTCTGACCGCTGTTCTGAAATGGACATCGTGCTGGATCTATGGGTCTCAGCCATCTACAACGACAGTCAAGTGCAGGGGTCGGCGCTTGGGCCTGTAGCCTATTTTCGCAATGGCACCGGCAACCCTTTGGTCACCTATACGGAACTTTCCGCTCGCTGGGGCCTTTCTCGGGCCACTGTTGGCCGTATTCTTAAAAAGCTGTCCTCCTTGGACTATATTTCCCTCATGTCCTTCCCCGGCCGCCACGGCAGTGTAATCTATCTTAAAAACTACTTGTCCACCATGTTTGAAATATCTGATGTGATGGTGGACAAAGAGGAGGTCGCTATGACACTCAATATCCGTCTGGAGCTTCCTGCGGAGGGCTGTGTTGACCAGGAAGAGCCCACCATGGAGCATGAGGTCATCGTTTCAGACGAACTCTCCAGCGTTTCAAAAACTCACATTGAAATCATCCTGCAGAAAATGGCGCAAATCCTGATGGCACAAGGGATTTCGTGCTTTGGATGCTCCCTCTCTCACTACAAGTTATATCCTTTATCGGGCGACTGCCGGGAAGTATTACTACCCCGCGCGCGCGATCAAACGGTGCTGCGCTTAGGCTTGGCTGTGTTGTGCGGCAACAAGCAGGTCGCAAGTTTTGAACTTACTCTCAACCCCATTGTTGAAAACGATTAAGGAGGCATAACCATGAAGAAATTTGACGAAAAGAATGTTGCTGAAAACCCGCTGTACCACGACACCTGGAAGCTGCTGAAAAAATACCGTGATGTGGTTTGGAGCCTGGAGCTGTCTGTTCAGCATGTCCGGACAAAATTTGAGATCGAGTATGGCACTTCCATCGAGGATTTTCTGGATTCTGTCTACCTGGCCGGCGCCGATCTGGCGGGCAGCGATATTGAGCATCACGCCAAGTGCATTGAGCGCAGCCACAAAATGCTGAAATTGCTGGATTCGGCAGTCGATCTGCTCCGCACCAAGCACAAGAACGGTGAAGC
Source organism: Flavonifractor sp. AGMB03687 (assembly GCF_017811815.1). Taxonomy (GTDB): domain Bacteria; phylum Bacillota; class Clostridia; order Oscillospirales; family Oscillospiraceae; genus Flavonifractor. Next base: position 29,757 of record NZ_JADKZI010000010.1, on the reverse strand, counting down.
ATACTACTGGCTTCTGTACTACTCTTTCCTCTCCCCCCAGCAGCTGAAAAATGTGGAGGAGATCATCGAGAACCTGCGTCCTCATATCCGGGATATTTCCTTCCGCACCTATTACCGTAAGCGGCGGGAGGCCATCGAAGCCCTCAGTTCCGTGCTGTGGGGATATACCTCCAAGGACAGCCTGGATGTGCTGGAGCAATTTTTCCCAGACTTGAAGGCCGGCGAAAACAAGCAGGGCAAATAATTGGCACATATCGGGAAAATAATTGGCGCGTTTCTGCCCTTGAGGCGTAAATCTCCATGTGTTAGACTGAATATGCTCAAACTTGCACCCAAAACCGAATACGGACAGAGAACAGCGCCTTTTTCCGAGGTGCTTTTTCTGTCCAAACGGCCGTCCGGCCCGGGAATAAGCCCGCATCTGTAAATCAGGTGTGGGCTTATTCTTTGCTTTTTGAGCAACGATCATCACATTTGGATTGGAGGTCCTCAAACATTGAAGAAACTGAAACTTCCCCAGCCGAAGCGGAAAGATGCCGACCGCACGCCTCAGCATCATTTTTCCGCTGCCAAACTCGCCTATATGGCTTTTCTCTGTGTCACGATGTCGCTGGTCTTCTGTCAGCCGGCCTTCGCTGCAACCGATGTTTGGTCTAAAGCCAAAGAGATCATGCAGGATGTCTACACGCAGATCGTCGCTATTTCCACCATTGCGGCCATTGTGACCGCCTCGGTCGCCCTGCTGTTGATGAACTTCTCCCGCTCCGACCGGACCGTCGATGAAAGCCGTGCTTGGCTGAAGCGCATCTGTATCACCTGGGCGATCCTCAACGGATTGGGCTTTATCATGGCTTATGTGACGCCTCTGTTTGCCGGCGGTCAGTGGGCTGGATGACAGAGACAACTCTACACCCGCTGGAAGGAGGCGTAATTTATGGGTATCCTGGATGGCATCGTTGAATGGATTGCAGAGCAGATCATGGCAGGTCTCGACCTTGTGACTACTTCGGTTTTGGGCGCGCTTGGTTGTGACATGACCGTTTTTCTGCGCTATTTCCCCGCCGCAGAGACGATGTACGGGATTTTTGTAGCTCTGGCTGTCGGTCTGATTTTGCTCAACTGGGTATGGCAGCTGTTTAAGAATTTTGGTCTGAGCGCCGGTATCGAGGCAGAAGATCCTGTGAAGCTGAGCATCCGCTCGGTTCTCTTCATTCTGCTGGCACTTTTTTCAGACGAGATCATCAACACAATACTGACCATCGGCGGCACCCCGTACCGCTGGATCATGGATTCGGAACTGCCGCCCCTCAGCTTTGCTGATTTCAATTCGGTGATGCTGGTGATCATCGGTGTATGTGCCAATGGAGCCGTGGCCTTGATCACTTTGATTCTGGTCGTCATTTTGGCATGGAACTATCTGAAACTGCTGCTTGAAGCAGCGGAACGATATGTATTGCTTGGTGTGCTGGTCTATACTGCACCAGTCGCTTTTGCGATGGGGGCAAGCCAAACCACATCAAACATCTGGAAATCCTGGTGTCGGATGCTGGGCGGGCAGATTTTTCTGCTGCTTATGAACGCCTGGTGCCTGCGCCTATTTACGAGCATGGTTGGTTCGTTTATCTCCAACCCGCTTTCGCTTTAAGGAGGGGCGTAATGAAAAAACTCAGAAGAATTCTGTTTCTTGCGCTCATGGTCGGGCTTCTTGCCTGTCTATGCTGCCAACCCGCTTTTGCCGCCGTTACGGAGGAAGAAGTGCAGGCGCAGGTAGATGCCGTAGGCAAAGAAGCAGTATCCGGCAATGTCCTGATTTGGTTCATGTGTGCGATTGGTTTTCTCAAAGTATCACAGAAAATCGACTCCTTCATGGCAAGTCTGGGAGTCAATGTAGGCCAAACCGGCGGCAGTATGTTGGCGGAAGCCATGATAGCCGCCCGGGGCTTCAGTGGATTCAAGAGCTTTTCCAGCCACCATTTCGGCGGTGGGCACAGCAGCAATTCCACCCATGTGAATGCAGGCGGTGGTGGTAAGGGCGGCGGCTTTGGTGCCGGCTTTGCCAGCGGCGGTCTGGCCGGGGTAATTGGCCGGAAGGTCACGAACAATGCGGTAAAAACAGCGACAACTCCCTCAGAAACAAAAGCCTCCGGCCTTGGTGGTCTCGTAGGCGGTGCTGCGGGGGGTATCGGCGGCCACATCTATACTTCGTCCGTCAGCAAGGGCGGCAATTTCGCCAACAATGTGATCGGTTCTGTTGCCACCGGGAACATCACCCAGATGGGTACAATTTCCGGTGAGAAAGCTGTTGACGCTCTTCACTCTTACATGGGGCACGCTGCTTTGGAAGCTGGCGCTGAAAACATTCCCCAATACCAGAATGTTGAGATCGGCGGCGGGCGTATCACAGGCACCGAAGTTACCGCCGAGCATCCGGTGGGTATCGCTTTCGGAATGTATCATGCAGATCAGTATGTTGCACCCGAGGGCCAATACACAACGGTTCATTCCGCCGACGGTGCGGCATGGTATAAGCAATACGCTGTTGACACTGTAGAGAAATCCCCCTACATGGCGCCGGATGGTTCGATAGCCTACAACGAGTCAATCGTCAAAAAGCTGCCCCCCACTCCCCGCAGAAAGGACAGGCTCTAAATGGATGAAGAAAAAAAGACTGGTCTTGCCGACGCTGTGGAAACCGGAGCATCCGCCGCCCACACGATAAAAGGCGCCATTAAGGCAGGCAAGGCAATTTCCGGTGCCGCAAAAGGAGCCGCCGCCGGCGGCCCGTATGGTGCCGTGGCCGGGGCCGTTTGGGCCGGACGCAAGCACATCGGCAAGATCATTGCCGTCATTATCATTCTGCTTTTGCTCCCGGTACTGTTTATCCTGATGCTCCCGGGGCTTATCTTTGGAGGTCTGGTTAACGCCTTTTCTCCGGCAGATTCCGAAGCCCCTGTCCTCAACAGCGAGACAGCTATCGTGGAAAACGCCAATGACATCACATTCACCATCAATTCCATTCTGGGCGAGGCGCTGGATGATGTGATGGCCCGGATCGAGGAAGATTTTGCTTCGTCTGGTGCTGACCACATGGAGATCAAGAATTCCTATTCCTCCGGCCCTGTTTTCAATGCCAATCTCATCATCTCTCAGTATTGTGCGGCCCGGGATGAGGATTTTGAAAGCATTTCACTGGATGATTTGGCCGCTGTTCTCCGGGACAATAAGGAACACCTGTATTCCTACACCAGCGTTCAGGAATCCCGTGAGGTTACTACCGAAGACCCGGAAACCGGCGAGGAAACCACCACTACCGAAACATGGATCATTTACACGATCCGGTATAACGGTGAATCCTATCTTGCGGACCATGTTTTCGCACTCACGGATGAGCAAAAGGAGCTTGCCTCTGACTACGCTTCCAACCTGAGTACCTTTTTGGGTGATGGGCTGCTCCAGAACATGACAGAGTGGACCGGAAACAGCATCCCCTCTCTTGGGGATGTAACCTTTACCGATGGTGTGACACCGGTGGTGTACTATAATCAGCTGGATGAACGCTATGCCAGCCAGCCTTATGGAACTGACAACATTGGCGGCTACGGCTGCGGGCCGACCAGCATGGCAATCGTAGTGTCTTCCCTTACGGACGATACGGTTGATCCCGTGGAGATGGCACGGTGGTCCTATGAAAATGGATACTGGTGTGACAACAGCGGCTCCTATCACGCCCTGATTCCTGCCGCAGCAGAAGCCTGGGGGCTGCCGGTATCCGGCTGTACGACATCCGAGCCGCAGCGCATCGTCGATGCACTTTCTGAGGGAAAGCTGGTTGTGGCAATCATGGCTGAAGGGCATTTCACTTCTTCCGGCCACTTCATCGTTCTTCGAGGTGTAAAAGACGGTCAAATCATGGTGGCAGACCCGGCCAGCTATAAGCGCAGTGAGCAACTTTGGGATCTGTCCATTATCTTAAACGAGGCCAGCCGTCGTGCAGGCGCCGGCGGTCCGTTCTGGATTATCGGTTGACCTTCCTTCGGTTACGGAAATGAGGTATGTATGAGCAACAAAAACGACCATGATATTTATATCATACCGCCGAATTTCATTGAATCAGGCACATTTTTCGGCGGTATGTTCCGTGCGCGGAATGTTATTGAGGCCGGTATCCTGGCTTTTGCCATCGGGGTGCCGGTCTTCATGTTTGTTCCGTTCGGGTTGACGACCCGCATTATCATTTTGTGCCTGACCGCCCTTCCTGCGGCTCTGGTCGCATTGATCGGCATTTCTGGCGAGAGTTTGTCGGAATTTCTGATTATCTTTTTGAAATATCTGCGGAATCGCCGCATCGTCGGCGGCGATGGTCAGCAGCCGAATGAGCAAGCGCCCCCTATGAAACGCCCCGGCAGACATCTCAAGCAAAGGACTCCGAAAGAAAAGGAGTCTCGGCCTCCGAAGCGCAGGCGTTCCGGTGAATCGGATTTTCCAGCTGAGTTTGACGAGGTTCGCAGTTACGAGATTCGTGAGAAGCTCCGGCCCAAGAAAAAGCCGAAGAAAGAACTTTCGTCCAAAAAAGCGAAGAAAAAGCCCAACAAGCGGAAGGAGAAGGTACATCCGCCCAAGCGCCCCGCTCATATCAAAGAGCAGCCGCCCGCCTGCCTGAATCCGGTGGCAGACTATCTTCCCATCGAAAAGATCCAGAACGGCATCATCTACACCAAAGACCACCGGTATGTCAAGGTGGTCGAGGTGGTTCCCATCAACTTTATGCTCCGCAGCGCAAGAGAGCAGCGCAATATCATCTACTCTTTTGTGTCGTATCTGAAAATCTCTCCCGTCAAGCTGCAGATCAAGGTGCTGACCCGTCGCGCGGACATCAACCGTCATTTGGACACAGTACGCAGGGAGATGGCTCAGGAGAAAAATGAGCAGTGCCGTTTGATGCAGGAAGACTATCTGAGCTTTGTGCAGCAGATCGGCGCCCGGGAAGCTGTCACACGGCGCTTTTTCCTGATTTTTGAGTATGAGCCCTGGAACAACACCCGGCGTTCGGAACAGGAAGAGGAAGCTATTCAGTCCCTGCAAAGCGCCGTACATACTGCATCCAATTACCTCCGGCAATGCGGTAATGAAGTGATTATCCCCGAAAACGAGGACGAATTTACGGTTGATGTTCTTTATAATCTCCTCTGCCGAAATGAGAGCGCCATCAAACCGCTGGCACTCCGGGCACAGGAGGTTGTTGCACAGTATGCGGCAAAAGGCCGGGAAAGCGAGATTGACCATATCCCTGCAGCCGAGTTTGCCGCTCCCAAAAGTATTGATTTTACTCATGGGCGCTATCTGTGCATAGACGGGCTGTACTACGCCTATTTGCTGATTCCGTCGGATGGTTATAAGACGCAGGTTCCCGCCGGATGGCTGAGTTTAATCGTCAACGCCGGCGACGGCATCGACATGGACATGTTCCTTTCCAGGCAGCCCAAAGAGCGCATCATCCAGCGGGTAGGCCAGCAGCTCCGCATCAATCGTTCCAAAATCAAGGACGCGAGCGACACCAACACCGATTTTGACGACATCGACGGCGCCATCCGAAGCGGCTATTTTCTGAAGGAAGGTCTTGCCAACAACGAGGACTTCTACTATCTGAATCTGTTGATTACCGTTACTGCCCCTACTGAGGAAGATTTGGAATGGAAGGTCAGCGAGATGAAAAAGCTTCTGCTTTCGCAGGATATGGATGTCCGTTCCTGCCATTTTCGTGAGGAACAGGCATTTCTCTCTGCGCTCCCGCTGGTATCCATGGAGAAAGGACTTTTTGAGCGTGGCAAGCGCAACCTGCTGACTGGCGGCGCCGCAAGCTGCTACCCCTTCACTTCCTTTGAGATGTGTGACGACAACGGCATCCTTTTGGGGGTGAACAAGTACAACAGTTCCCTCATCATCGTGGATATTTTCAATTCCGCGATTTACAAAAATGCCAACATTTCGATTTTAGGTACCAGTGGCGCAGGCAAAACCTTCACAATGCAGCTTATGGCGTTAAGAATGCGGCGTAAAAATATCCCTATTTTCATCGTCGCTCCCTTGAAGGGGCACGAGTTTCACCGCGCCTGTGCAAACGTAGGCGGCGAGTTTATCCAAATCTCCCCGGCAAGCCCTCACTGCATCAATGTTATGGAGATCCGCAAGGTTGATCGGTCTGTCAATGAACTTCTGGACGGCCCCGGAATCCAGCTTTCTGAATTGGCGGCAAAAATCCAGCAGCTGCACATCTTTTTCAGCCTGCTCATTCCCGATATGAGCCATGAAGAGCGTCAGCTTTTGGACGAAGCGTTGATCCGCACTTACAACGCAAAGGGCATCACGCATGATAACGCTTCACTGGATGACCCGGCCAATCCGGGTCAGTACCGGGAAATGCCGGTGCTAGGCGACCTGCATGAGATTCTGAAAGCTGCGCCGGAAACTATCCGCATGGCTCATATTCTCAACCGTCTGGTTCACGGTTCGGCCAGTACATTTAACAAGCAGACCAATGTAAGTCTGGATAACAAATATACCGTGCTGGACATTTCCTCGCTCACCGGCGATCTGCTGACTGTAGGAATGTTTGTGGCGCTTGATTTCGTGTGGGACCGGGCAAAGGCTGACCGCACGGAAGAAAAAACAATCTTCATCGACGAATGCTGGCAGCTCCTTTCCGGTGCAGGCGCCACAGGCACACGGCTGGCCGGCGATTTCCTTTTGGAGATTGCGAAAACGATACGTGGGTATGGAGGCTCGGCGGTCTTCGCGAGCCAAGACCTCAACGATTTCTTCAATCTGGATGAAGGTCGCTTTGGCAAAGGTATCATCAACAACAGCAAGACAAAGATCATTCTTAACCTGGAGGATGATGAAGCGGAACGGGTTCAGGAGACCCTGCATCTGTCCGATGCGGAAACGATGGAGGTCACCCATTTTGAGCGTGGCAATGGCTTGATCTCGACCAACAACAACAATGTCATGGTTGAGTTTAAGGCCAGCCCTCTTGAGAAGGACCTGATTACCACCGACCGGCGTGAACTTCGTGAAATTCTGGAGCGCAAGCGCCGTGAACAGGAGTCTGCATAACCCTTGTTCTCCTACATTTCTTCAAAACACGCCAAATAGACGCTGCGATGACGCCTTTCAGCGACTATTTTTGAAAGGCGCCCCGATGGCGTCTTTTATGCGTCATCTATTTTTACAAACAGGAGGTGAGCTCATGAAGACCAGGGCTGAAATCTATGGAAATGAAGCTGCAACGCTACTGCGGACGGTGACTATGTATCCTGGTCTCAGCCAGCAGCAGCTTCTTTGCTTTCACCCTGGCAAGTCTGAAACAGCGAAAGCCCTGCTTTCCCATCTGGAAAGGCAGGGCCGCATTTTCCAAAGTGATAACGGCGGATATTTTCCTGCCGGCTATTCGCCCAAAGCTGATCAGGCGCTTATCAAGGCGGTGTGGGTCCTTTTGGATTTCATTCAGCAGGCTGATTATCACGCACCTGCGGAGTTTCCTGTCAAACTGGTCTTTTTCGCCGATGGGGAACTGTATGAAGTCGCCTATGTCGCCCATGGACAGGAAGCGTTAGTCTGTCATGCTCTACGGGGCAACAAGGGCGGTAGCCGTCGCATCATCTTGGTCGATTCTCCGACACAGATTGCCAAAATCGACTGTCCCGACATATCCGGTTTTTGCACCGTATCCCAAGATGGACAAACCCAGTATTTCAAGAAAGCAGGAGGCACATGATTTTTGGATCGAAAACTGATTTCCCGCAGAATAGGGAGCATTCTCGACGATATATCCCGTTTGAGTAATGCGCTGTATGCGATGGACACAACAGACATCCAACGCTATCCCGACAATTACGAAATTCTCTCTACGGATGCTGCGCTTCGGGCGGAACGGATCGCCTGCCGGCTGCGGCATTTGATATATTCCAGCACCTCCATCCAGAAGGGCGAGTATCTCCAATCCGCCAGCGTGGCGCAGGGCATCTCGATAGCCTATGAAAACGGGGTCCTGGAAGTGACCCTTCCCGGGCTTCTCCCGAAGCGCCGGCAACGGCAAAGTTCCGAGTTCCTGTTAGACCCGCTCTATTTCGCTCTGGAGCAGTACGCAAAGGAACAGCCTCTCCCCCATTACCGGAATTGTGTTGTCTGCTTTGCCCAAGTTTACGATCAAACACTTCCCACCAGGCGGGTGCGTGATTATGACAATCTGGAGGAAAAGCAGTTGCTGGATCTGTTGTCCACCTTTGTGATGGCCGATGATACCGGTTTGCTATGCGATGCCTATAATACCACAGAGCTGGGAGAGCAGGACTGCACCAAGATCTTTGTCATGGAAAAACAGCGGTTTCCCCAATGGCTTGCAGAGCGCAAAGAGAGCTTGAAAACCATCTCGGATTTTTGAGCCTTTTGGCCCTTATTTTTCCCGACATACCTTGATGGCACAAAAAAGCCCGGATTTTCAACGCTTCCAGACTTGCGCCACTGCAGAATTTTACCGAAGTTCTCAGTCATCACGGTAAAAAAACAATTCACAAGGGAGGTGATCACTTGGGAAAAGCAGCCGGACATTTCCACAGCCGGACACGCTCCCGTTCCGGCTTCTGGCGTTGACAGCCATCTCAGGAGAGTTCCCCACCAGCCAGCTCAACCGTCTCCCAGCCAGTCCTTACTATTTGGAGTCGGTTGTGACCGATCTGAAAAAGAGCGGGCTTCTCCGCACCTATTACCGTGACAAACTCCGCGGCTATCGTTTAGGCGTTCGCGCAAAAAACAGGCTGCTGGACAACTGGCCTGAGCGTTTTGCTCCCTATCTGACAGGCGATACCGACACCAATCGGCTGAAAAGCGAGATTGGGCGTCGGCTTCGTCTTCACCGTCTGGCAGAAACCTATGTCACGATGGACAATGCTGGGGTGGGACTTTTCCAAGATGAAAAACCGAAGGTTTTTGCCCCGCAGGGCTATTCCGATGGGGCCGTGGAGTATCCCTCATTTTACAGTTCCCGTGAAGTCAAGGAGATGGGGGTGGATACCACGCAGATCCGCAGTTCTCGCTTCACTGGTGTGCTCCTTACCTCCAGCGGCATCTATATTACTTACAACAGCAGCGCAGCTCTGATGAAATGGCGCTACAAGTCCGAGATGCGGGTAAAGGCTCTGATGTGGAGCGTTCTGTGTCAGCAGCGCCTCACCGGGCAATACAATGCAGACGCTGTGCAGGGAGTCGTTCTGGGGGAAAGCATGGAACTCGCTTACCAGATGCTGACCAGCACTGGCGGCGCCAAACATGACTCTTTCATGCTGGACGGAAGCTACGACCATTTTTTCTTTTTTACCAACGACCATCAGGGAGAAGTGCTGCTGGCCTTGCTGTGCGATTGTGCTAAGACAGCGCAGCTCAATGACATCTTGAAGCAGGGCCTTACAACCGGGGCTGCGAGTCGGGCCATCGAACACGATGCCTTTGAAGCGGATGGAACGCCTGTTTTGTTTTGCTACTTCTTCGATTTGCCCAGGATTGCGCGCTTCAACAGCGCCCTCGATCTTATGGACAGTTCCGGAATAATCATTTGCTTTGATTTTCAGGCAGATGTACTGCGGCGCTACTGCGGCAGCAGGGTGCGCTTTCAAACCATTGACTTCATCAAATTCGAGAGGAGGTTCTTCCCATAAACAAAAAGAAAATGATTGCCTGCCTGATGGCTGCTCCTTTGGCCATCCTCGCCATTCTCTATTCTGGCGGCTTTCTGGGGCAGATATTGGGCAATTACGCAGCTTGGAAACAGGGCGGCGGCGTTCCCGGAGACGGCACATCTCCGGTGGCGGCGTCGCCCGACTTTTTTACCTGCCTGACCTCAGTGCTGCACCCTCCCTATGGGGTATACGGTGTCCTGATCTGCATCGGCCTGCTGGCTATCCTGCTCCTGATGGTGATGAAGATGGGCTACAGCGATACGGGCGAATATGATACTGACCGAAATTTCATCTATTCGGCCAAGGGAACCTATGGCACCTCTGGTTGGTTGAGCCGCAAGGAGATGGCGGGTGTGCTCGATTTGGTGCCCGACCTTCGCAAGCATAAAGGTGTTGTGCTGGGAATGTTAGATGGGAAAGCGGTCTGCATCCCTGAAAATCCCAAAATCAACGGCAATCTGGCCGTATACGGCTCCAGCGGCAGCATGAAGACCCGCTCCTTCTGTATGAACCGCATCCTTCAGGCGGTGATTCGCGGAGAATCCCTGATCATTTCTGACCCCAAAAGCGAGCTCTACGAAAAATCCAGCGAGTACCTGCGCAATCAAGGCTACTGTGTCAAGGTGTTCAATCTGGTACTCCCGGAAAACTCGGACAGCTGGAACTGCCTTTCCGAAGTGGAAGGGCAGGAACTGATGGCCCAACTCTTTGTGGATGTCATCATCAAGAACACCAACAGTACCGGCAAGGGCGACCACTTCTGGGACAGCTGCGAAATGAATCTGCTGAAAGCCCTTGTCCTTTATGTGGATCAGAGTTATGCGGCGGAGAACCGCAATATCGGTGAGGTGTACCGTTTGCTGACGCTAAACGGAGAATCCGATCTGGACAATCTGTTCGATGTTCTGCCTCCCACTCATCCTGCCAAAGCTCCGTACAGTCTGTTCAAGCAGGCCAGCGATACCGTGCGCAGCGGTGTCATCATCGGTCTGGGTTCCCGCCTGCAGGTATTCCAGTCAGAACTGATCAAGAAAATTACCACCCGGGACGAAATCGATCTGGAGCTTCCCGGCCAAGAGCGGTGTGCCTACTTCCTTGTTACCAGCGACCAGGACAGTACCTTTGATTTTCTGGCAAGTCTGTTTCTCTCTTTCTGCTTTATCAAGCTGGTTCGGTATGCGGACAAAAACTGTGAGGGCGGCAAACTTCCAATTCCTGTCCACATTTTAGGGGAAGAGCTTACCGCCTGCGGCACCATCCCTGATCTCTCGCGGCGACTCAGTGTGATTCGCTCTCGCAACATTTCCATGAGCTGCGTGTTCCAAAATCTCGCGGGCCTTCAGAACCGCTACCCTCTCAATCTCTGGCAGGAAATCCTGGGCAACTGCGACGCGCAACTATTTCTGGGCTGCACGGATGGCCTCACAGCTGAGTTTATCTCCGAGCGCACCGGTCTGGCCTCAGTGTCGGTATCCAGCAAATCCAAGCAGCTGGGCACCTGGCGCATTTCCAACTACACACCGGAATTCCGTGAAACTTCTGGCGTTGGCAAGCGGCCTGTCCTCACCCCGGATGAAGTACTTCGATTGCCCATCACGCAGGCTCTGGTCATCATCCGCGGTCAGAAGGTACTTAAAGTTGACAAGATGGACTATTCCAAGCACCCGGAGGCGCCTAAGCTCCATTCTTGCAAAGCCTCTTCCCACATTCCTGAATGGCGGCAGATGGAGCAGGAACAGCCAGCTGCCCCTGTTGCTCCTCCCCCGCCGCCCGCCGCACCGAAAAAGCCGACACGAAAAAAGCCCAAGCCTTCCGCTCCTGCTGCTGATGTGAAAAAACCTGGAGCCAAACCCCCGGAGGGCATTGTTTCAACCGACAAGGATTCGATCCTTTCGTAATACACCAAATTAAGGAGGTTTACTTATATGGCAACCAAGAAAAAGGAACTTCTGGAACAGGAGGCCCCTGTTCCTGAGACCACCGCATTGGAGGATTCCCCCGCTCCCTCCGAGGATACGACTGCTCCTGATACTGCCCCGGTTGACGGCGAGGACCTGAACTCTCTGTTGGCCGCTATGGATCAGCCCGACAGCGCGCCCCCTTCCGATGATACCACCGGTGATTTGCCGGAGCTTACGGAAGCCGAAATGTTCGGCGATGATGCTGTGAGCAGCGACGAGGACGCCGCCGAGGCTCCTTCTGACGAGAACACAGACTTCGAGCAGGACGATGAGGCAACGGCTGACGGCGACGGAGAGCTCCCCGCAGAGGAAGACAGAGTAGGTGACGATACCGCTGCTTCTGAGCCGACTCCCCAGGCCGTCGAAGAACCGCCTGCCGCAAAGCCCAAGCGCACTTCCCGCAAGAAGAAGGTATCGGATACCGCTGCTGAGGCGGAGGCCCCTGTTCCGCAGGCAGACGCTGAGCCGCTCCCGATGGATGAGGCCCCGGCCGAGGATACTACTGCGGAGGGTGAATCCGTTTTGGAAGATGATCCCGCTCCGGTGGATGAGCAGGCACCCGAAGCCACCACTCCCCGGGCGCCCGCTCGCCGGTGGAATGTGCAGACGCGCCGCGAGCCCTCTATCCTGACCATCCGCAGCCGTGAGGATGTCGAGACGGCGGAAGACCGTGAGGATGTCATCTGGCATGAGATCCACAACGCCTACCGCACCCGCCGTATTCTGACGGGCCAGCTGGGCGGCATCGAGCAGCTGGACAACCGTAAGACGGTGGCCGTGGTGGACTACAAGGGTTTCCGCATCATCATTCCCATCAAGGAAATGATGATCAACCTGGGCCGTAGCCCTTCTGGCCAGGACTACGCCGACCTGATGCTGCGCCAGAACAAGATCCTGGGCAACATGCTGGGCGCCGACATCGACTTTGTGGTGCGGGGCATTGACTCCAAGACCCGCAGCGTGGTCGCCAGCCGCCGGGAGGCGATGATGCGTAAACGCCAGATCTTCTACTTCGATTTGGATGCTGACGGCATGTACCGTGTCTACGAAGGCCGCATTGTGCAGGCCCGTGTGATCGCCGTGGCTGAGAAAGTCATCCGCGTGGAAGTGTTCGGCGTCGAGTGCTCCATCCTGGCCCGGGATCTGGCCTGGGACTGGATCGGCGACGCCCATGAGCGTTTTGCTGTGGGCGATGAGGTGCTGGTCCGCATCCTCAGCGTGCGGCGCGAGAGTCCGGAAGACCTGAGCATCCGGGCTGACATCAAGAGCACTTCGGAAAACACCGACCGGGACAACCTGCAGAAGTGCCGCATCCAGGGCAAGTACGCCGGCAAGGTCACCGATGTCCACAAGGGCGTCGTCTATGTCAGACTTTCCAACGGCGTCAATGCGGTGGCCCACTCCTGCTATGACTACCGGATGCCCGGGAAAAAGGATGATGTGTCCTTTGCCGTCACCCGCCTGGACATGGAGCGTGGCGTAGCCGTGGGCATCATCACGCGGATCATCCGGCAGAACCTGTAATAACATAGTATTAAGCCCCCGCTCCAGCGGCACTCTCTTGTGCCTTGCTGAAGCGGGGGCTTTTATTGTTTGCTGCTACTCTGAACAGCGAAGCAGACATTTAATAGCGTAAAGGTATGAACTGCTTATCTGTCTTTTTTGCGCGACTGGATTTTCGAAACAGCGATATCGATTGCTTTATTAGCAACAATCACTATAAAGGCGATGATATATAAACTTATCACCTCGCGCCAGCTTGTCAGCCATCCAATCTTATAAAATGCAGCACATATTAAACCAAGGATGGCAAGCGTAATAATTACATTTCGTATGAACTTTCTCATTGTTGCATCCCCTTACGCCGCAAAATTGGTTAACGCCACAGAGGTTTCGGATTGGCAGGAAGCGAAAATGTACCTCTATAATATTTTTGGCCATACATTGTAGTACCATTCCAGCGTTCATATGTATTCATGGTAACCGGTATCATTCCACCGCTTCCTGTGCTGGTATATGTTGTAACGCTATATACAATCAAGCCTTTGGTACACATACCTGTACTTGCATCTCGGGCTGCGGCTTTAGCAATAGAATCAAGTTCTACAGAGGTTAATGAGGGGATTTGGGGAACAACCGCAGATCCAACAGCCAAAATATCAAGAATCCATTTTGCCACATCAGCATTGACACCATAATACTTCATAATCCACTCAATAGCTTTAGTGGTAGTAAGATTGATAACTGCGTCACGAACTTTTCGAATACTGTCGGTCGAGACCACATTATAATACCCTGTAGCCTGCGTTGGAGTCAAGTAGGTGATTTGGTCAATATTAAAGAACGCGCCGTCTGGGTCTACATCCATTTTTGACCATCTCCACTCGCCGCCGTTCGAAGAAGTCTTAGAATCACGGTTACCAACAAAATAGAATCTAAAACTTCCACTTGAAGAAGACGTGCCGCCTTTTACTTTAACATAATAGGTTGTATTATTGTTCAAATCCACCTTGATTTGGAAGTTATTGTTACTCCCACCGGTACCTGTTTTGGTCACTAAGCTCAGGCCAAGCAATCCACTCTTATACAACTCGCCATAAGTGTTTGTTGAGCCAGTCGTATAAATATTGTACGCACCACCAGATGTTGTTTTGAAGGTGAACCATTTTTCGCCATTGGCGGTGAGTGTTTGAGTTGAGCCTTTCCCCTCCGTTACTGTAATGGAAGAGGAAGGTTTAGCGACTTTCGATGGAGCCGATGCAGGGGGAATTGTTTCACTGTTATTCGCGGAAGAAGCAAAGACAACTTCTTCAGGGAGTAATTGTAGTCCTTTGGCTTGTGCGAAGATTTCTGCTTGTTTATAAATCTCTTGTGCAGTTGCTAAATTCTCACCTTCATCCTGATATTCCGCTTCAGCATCTGCTGCCATTGCAGATATGCACAAAGAACATACCATGATCAAAGCAAGGAAAAAGGCTAAAAACTTTTTCATATACATACCTCTTAATTTTTACTCTTAGGCAAAAACATAAAAATCTGTAATTTTAAAGCATTGATATGTTACTTAGGCGCTAGCGCTAAAATTGCGATACTTAAAACAATAAAAATCAATACGATTCCGCCTATTACTTTAATGGGCCTCATACAATTTCCATTTCTTTTCGATGACTTTACCGGTACTATTCCAGTCCAGTTTAGGGAAACATAGAATGTCCGCAGTGTAACACCTATCAACGTATGTTCCGTTAAGGATGGCCTTAGTCTACTTGTTACGGAATTTGTCTGCAGTCTGTCTACCCAAAATTGCCAAAGCGATCAGTGCTCCGGCACAAATAATAGCGAAAGGAATAGTCTTATAAAAAAAGGCCTCTGGAACATAGTTTGCAGCCCAACACCCGACAATCAAGATAAAGGATATGCTTGCAATAAAAATAAAGAAAATCGGCAAAATCGCCATCAATTTGTTCATGCCTTGCTATCCTCCGAATACGACTTCACAGCAGGTTCGTATCCATAACAATTTTTGTGTGTAGTTTCTTTAATCACTCCATCCCAATTGGAACGCAATGTTTCAATGATAGTTAAGTTATGTTTATGATAACCGAGCTTATAATAAAAAGTTCTGGTATTATTGGAGCTATCATCATCCGGACCGCTGAGGGTGATGGTGATAGTCTTTTTGTAACTTCCGGTCAGACTAAGTGAAAATTCACCCTTGAGTGCTTTGTTTACTGTCGGTTGGCAACCTGCAGGAATACTGATTCCCGCTTTTGGAGAAATCGAAACCGCCTTTTCAACCGACTTTTGGTAAGTTTCACCGCGGGCAATACTCTTTACAAAATAAGGTTTTGACATGAATACCCAAGACTGCTCGATACCATTGTCGATGACCTTCCACTCTTTCCATTCACGATAGTCTCTGGTCATAATTGCAGATTTGTTTTCTTGGCGACGGAGAACACCCAATAAAGTATGGGTTGTTCCGTCATATGCGTAGGAGACGGGCTCAGCATACTGAATGTACTCATAAACCAGGCCATCATCTCCAACAAAGGTGGTAACGGTAGCGTTTTGCGGAATATCGCTGGGAGAATCGTTATTATCTGCAGCAAAAGCAGAAACAGATAAACTCATGGCCAGAATCAAAGCCAACATAAAAGCTCCAAATTTTTTCACATCTATTCCTCCTTGTAACGAAAATAAAATATCTCATTGTGTCATAGTGCTAAAAGGAGGCGAAAAAACAGCGGCATCAGCAGTACAAGAATGACTCCGCCCCCAAAGCAGGCAACGACAATATATAGCTTCTCTCTATCTTCTTTTTTCACAAATTAAAGCATCCCATCCTTTCCAAAATACGTATCGGCCAAACTGTCATGATAGATATCTTACACCATTGGGATCACACCTTCCATAAATTTGAAATGTTCCGTCTCTATGAAAGATCCACTTCTGTAGAAGTAGCCGAAATATCATCTGCGCCTGTAGTAACCGCAACTCTTGCACGATATCTGGCTTTATCCTTTACAGTGTAAGTTTTTGTGACATTGACCGTCCCACTTTCGCTAATCGGCCAAGACTTTACTTCCTTCCATCCTGATCCATCATACTGCTCCAAATATAGAGTTCCCTTCGTTTTTTCTTTACTTTGTTTGGGCTTGATTAAGAGCGACACAGAAATATTCTTTCCTGAGTTTTTGATAGATGGAACAACAAGCGTCGTACTCGTCCAGCGAGAATCAATAGTGGCATTTTGAGCACTTTGATCGAGGGGCTGTGGAACAGCTCCCATGGCCGATGCCGGGAAAGTCAATGCACTCATAAGCGTAATCGCCGTTAGTGCTAGTACAACCGTTTTTTTCTTACTTCTATTCAAAAGAAACCCTCCTCTTTGGCTATTTACCCATATAACGTACAGAGAAGCAAAAAGGGACAATCTTTTTCCGTCAAAAACTTTTTTCTGTATAAGAAAACTCCCTGTGCGTTTATGAGTCTTTACTCATATAACGCACAGGGAGACAAAAGGGGACATCTATTTCATTTTATATTTTCAGCAACCCTGATTAGTTCACTCTTGTCAATGGTTCCATAGACCGAGAAATAGTAGCCGTTTTTTTCAAATATAACGTAATTATTTCCGTCTTTCTTGAAGTAGTATCCAGAAACACCTTCTATTTGTACGGTTTCCAATAGGCTTCCTTCTGTATCAACATAAACTTTGGTATCCGACAGACTAATCAAAACATTCAAAAACTCGTCGTCACCACGCTCATATTCATATAAAATCAAGCTAGGTTGCTCAATCGTATCAAGCAATTCGAACTTATCAGGAAGATATTGTGGTGAAAAATCTTGTAACTCTTGGATCTGCAACCCATCACTACTCTTTAATTCAAAGATGGTATACTTTTCAAAAGTTTCAATAAACCAAGAAACAACACGTTCTCTAAATTCAGCATTTGCAACTAAAGCCGTAGAAAAAGTTACAGCAGCAATAACGGCAGCTACTGCAATCTTTCGCAGCACTCGTTTTTTGATGCTTTTTTTCAGAATTAAAGGTGGAGTAGCTTCATAAAGTTCATGATCCAAATACTTTTTCATTGCCATTACACTGGCATCTTTGAAATTGGATTCTGAGATCATCTCTTTATTATCAATTCCTATAATATAAGACAACCATTTCTTATAGTATAAAAGGAGTGCTTTTCCATCCTTTATGTGGTAGAACAGTTCCGCCTCTTCTGGTGTAAAATGAAAGCAATATTTGCAGAACAGTATCAATATCCCCTCTCTAGGAAGGAGCAATATCTTTTCGCTTAGAATTTGCAGCTGTTCACGACTTAAATTCACTTCATTATGTTGCATGCTATCTACTTCTACAGCCTGGGAACATTCCTTTTCAAACTCAAGATTTGCTGCAATTTTCAACAAGTCATTAAAACTATCATTCACTGTTATTCCCCCCTTTCAAACAGTCTTTTTAGCTTTTTTACAACTCGCTGTCCTCGCTTTTTGGCCGATTCCTCTGAAATCCCAAGCATCGCACCTATCTCGGCATAATTCATATTCTGTACGTATCTCATATGAATAAGATACCGTTCTTCGTCAGCAAGTAAATGGACCAATTCTACTAATCTTTGTATATTTTGCTTTTGGATGAATGCATCTTCAAAATTATCTGATGACTTTTCAGCAAAAGCATCTATCGAGTCCACATAAACATGTTTTTTTGATTGGCGCAAAATATCAATTGATGCATTTTTCACTATTGTAACGCAAAAGGCAGTCATTTGGGGACAGGGCAATTCTGATATTCTTTCAATATTGTCCATTATTTTCAAATATGCTGTCGCCACTGCATCATTTGCCAAAGGCTCAGTTTTCACTATTTTGCAGGAAATATTTATAAATTTGACATGGTGTGTTTGAAATATCTGTTCAACCAAGTTTCTCTGTTCCTCGGTCAAAACGCCCAAAAAGATACATAGCATTCTCTCCCCTCCTGATCAAATAAGCTCTTCTGAAATTCTGTTATGATTATATCATGGGCTTATTCTCACTGTACAGATTTGTTCATCAAGTTTTAGTATTTGCTTGGATCTGATTTACGCCCGGTGGCTAATGCCCTCCTTAGAAACCTGCCAAAACCTAAATACCGAATCCACCGCGCAAAAAAGGATTTACCACATGAATGCAATCCAACTCATCACTCTTTTTTCTGCCGTCACCCATTTGTATGAATTCAACATTGCTGCGGGTATCATCATGCGGATCACCCGCAGAATTTGTAATCGCATAATACAAAGCCCCCGCTCCAGCGGCACTCGATTGTGCACATGCTGGAGCGGGGGCTTTTTTATTGTTTTCTGTTACTCCGAGAGGCAGCTCCTACTCATAGATAAATTCGTTCATTCTCCTCTTCAGGAATATCTTCCCATTTTCCGCATCCCTGTAGTTTCTTTCCTAATTCTTCGTCATACACATAACATATATTTTCATGCGATACACTTCCAAGAACCAATTTTCCTTCTTTAAAAAAACATAGATCCTCCGGAACTCTCCAAATAACCCCATCATTAAACATGCAATTATATGATGTTAACAAGATTTTTTGGGATTCAGGTGTAGCCCGAAAAAGATAAGTTTCTATCTTTTGTTCATCTGGAACTCGATAGCAAAACCATCTATCTGTATGACGCGTTTCAATATGATACGGCAAAAGGCGTTGCATTAAGTCCGTAGACTCTTTTTCCTCTTTTGGTGTTATCCACCCATTTTTCGTCAATGAAAAAAGATCCGCAAACTTAAAGCAAATAGAAATCAGTTGTTCATATTCTTTTCCAGACAAATTTGCAGTTAATGACAACATACGACCACCAGACTCTCACGCCACATACCAACAATGAGCATTCATGTAGCTACGCCCATGATAATGCCACCAATATTTCGATCCACTGCCATGAATCTCGGGTCCCTTTGCTCCACCTAAACTTTCGCACAAGTTCCTTGCAAGATTTGATGTCACTGTAAAAATTCCTGCACTGCTGCTATTTATCTTCATAATTGCCAAAGCTACTTTTCTTGAAATATCAACAGGTGCTACCCATACATAGCTACCACTTAGCACTGCTGGATAATACTGATGCCCATTATTTTTCATATCAGCCACAGCAACATCTGCTTTTGTCGTACAGTTATATTTGTCATTATTTACCGTAATAGTCTTTCCCGACACCGTGACCGTATAAATGCCAACCAGTCCCTGTAAATAGTAGAAAGCCTCCATAACAGTAGAACCAAACGCATTAACGAAAATATCTACAATATCATTCCACTTACTACTAATCGCATCCCAGTTAGCTACGATGATAACTCCAAGGCCAAGTCCAATTACTATATCTACAACATTCCCAACAGGCATTGCTAAAGCAGCAGCCAGTGCCATAAAGCCATTGTAAACAACTTCTGGCAGGTTCAATGCTTGTAATTGTCCTGCTATACTTGCTGCATTATAGAGGACCACTTCATCATTCACAATAGCGCTTCTGCTTGAAGCACTTGGCTCAAAACGATAGTTTGGATCAACATATCTTTGATGGAACTCAACAAGAGAATAGTCTCCGCTTATAGCAAGCGATTCGATTAGATAAATGTATACTTCCTGCTGCTCCGGTGTTAGGTAATCAAATGTTTTATTTGCTACATCCCTAACCTCAGCTTCACTCATTCCTTCCCCAGTCTGTATGCCCAACTCGTCTGTTAACACGACCGTTGTAACGTCTTCTGGCTCAATAGATGCCGCAAATGCTTGGCTCGATAGAGAAAACATCATAATTGCCGAGAGGATCAAAGCTATAAATCTTTTCATTTGTCTTACCTCCTTTTTTGCAGTCGCATCGACAGATATTCTCAAACATATTGCTATAACTGTTTTTATAACTTGGGCCATATGTTCCTTAAAAAAGCTGGCTCATTAAATATTAGCACAATGGAATCCTCCCCTTTCCATTAAAATCTAATGTATCCTTTGCCGTTACCCACCTGAACATGGAGCGGGGGGTGCTTTAGGTATCATCGAGTGGATCATCCGGCAGGACCTGTCAAGTGTCGCCACCGGAAACAAAAAATCAAAAGCATAATAATATTGGCAGCATGTATATTTTTCAAGCCGGTTGGCACACTATTCGCTTGCAACGGAAAAACTACCTCTATGCTTATCCGCAGTAATTCTTACTTTAACAGATCCAGATACATCAACATTAAACTCTGATGTTTCTATATCATCCTCTTCGAAAACAGTATTGCCTTCACTATCGGTCATCGTGATTGAAATATTTCCAGACTCAGTTACGACCTCCACATGTATAGCATCCTGATCGGAGTTTGTATGGATTGTCTTAGTCATAGATCCATCAAGGCAAATATATTTGCCGGACCAACTATCCAACCACTCATGGCCCGTATAACCAATTCTTGTTGCTAATCTTGTTGTATTGAAGCCCAACGCATACGCAACAACAATAAACAGCACCAAACCGCACAGGCCTACCACTGTTGCTTTTCTTCTCATTTTACTGCTCACTCCCTCTATTCCCTTGTTATTGCGTCTTTCTCAAGTTTAGAAATTTCAACCTGGTAAAGAATAACAGGAATCAGAGAAGCAACTGCGAGAATTGCAAGAATGATAGATTTCATTAGAAAGCCGCATACCAAGAAGATCAGTCCGAAAGATAGCCAGGGATTTCTCAGTTGCTTTATATATTGAGCACGATCTTCATTTGTAGTATGTAATTCGAAAGGCTTCCCATCCTTCACCTTCTCTACGATTAACAATTCCTTATTGAAGGTGGTGGAATTTGTTGCAATTCGTCCACCTTTTTCTGCCCAAGGGCGAACCCTAACTTTACCGATAGAGTAATTCAAATTAATATTCTTATAAAAGACATGGTATCCAATATCTTCAAGGAACTTCTTATACTCCTCTGCACCTTGCTGAGATTTTTCGCCAATGAATTCCAGGCAGTACTCATACTTATTAGGTTCACACGATTCAAACTCGTAAAGCAGTTTTCCCGTGCGAACCAAACGGAATCCTTCCGAAGCCATTTTATTTAACCAATTTGTTTGAGTCCGCAATAATCCCCCAAAAAAACGGTAGCATCTTTTACTCATAACTATTTCCTCCTAATAATCTCACCGGCAATTCTGGTCAATTCCTGAAGGCGCAACAACTCTTTCTCTGCAACATTCTTGCCGAGTTCAGTTATCTTATATTCTTTTTTTCTCCCTTCGCCATCCCCAAAAGGTTCAATCCACTTCTTTTCAGATAGAGAATTCAGTGCACCATACAATGTGCCAGCACCTAGTAACAATCGTCCATTTGTTCTATCTTCTATAAATTGCATAATTGCGTATCCATGTTTTGGCTCGTATAATGCCAAAAGAATATAGAAAGTCACCTCAGTCAGTGCTCCGCCTTTAGCATTATCTCTCAAGCTATCGCCTCCATATTATTACGGTTACTGTAATATAAATATATCAGATGCAGATGTCAGTGTCAAGCATTCAACATACTCCAATTCAATTTTTGAGTTTTGAAAATGGTATAATTATATGTAACCTATTGATTTTTTACCATGTTTTTTGTATACTTCTATAAAAGGATATATCGCTAACCGTTATATCGCTTAGCGTAATATTCCTTTATAGTTACAGAGGATTTGCTGTAATACAGTGGCTGGAAATAATATGTATAGCTGCTTTCTGTATGTTCATCAGATTCTCTGTAATGAGAATCATTTTGAGTAGGAGTGAAAAGAATGAGTGCTGAATATATCGGAAATGGATACGGTAACGCTACTCCTCTCGGCTGTGCTGCTGATGCAGGCTGTATTGCCGATGTAGGGTGTGCCGCTAATGCCTGTGTTGCCGTGGCCTGCGCCGCCAATGTATGTGGTGTCGATGGTTGTGGTGCCGCTGGTTGCGCGGTTAACGCCTGCCCCCTGAACGGCTGCGTTGCTGACGCATGTGTCCTGAACTTTACCCCGCTGCCTGGTCCTCTGAACGAGGGAGACACCCCCGCTTAATAGAGGGCATTCCTCAGCTTGGCACATCTCACTGCAAAATAATTTATCAGCCTAGAATCGGTCTACTCCATTGGTTTCGATCTAAAAGCAGCTATACATATTTCCTAAGAGCTTATGCCTTGAGTGGGCAAAAAAGATGTCGCACCCCACTGGTATCCCCTTGGCGGAAGCCCATATTTCTGAAACAGTCGCCTGGATAGGCTATTTTTCATTGATTTGGTGCCTGCTTTTGCGTTACAATCCAAGTAATTGTAAGCAATAAAGCCTTCAAAAGCATGTTGTCCTCTTGAAGGCTTTATTCGGTACAACTTTAAAATTGGTTTACTTATCTTTATCTTCCTCTCTAAGATACTTAACTAGCCCCGGATAATTGCTTATCCTTACAGTTCGGATCAATTAGAATTAGCCGAAAACGGCGGCGAAGAAACGAACCACCGAGAAGCACCGCCGCATTGCCGAGCTTGATACCCTCATTGAACGACTGTATGCGGACCGGAAAAGGCGCGGTTGACCGCCTTGCCCTCAAAGGCTTAGGGGCATATCAACTATATATTGGGGCCGAGTGCCGTTACTTTAACACCGCCGCTAGCCATGAGCTTATGCTTCCTTTAGGACACTGTCCCAACAGACACTTTTTAAAGTATGCTGCACTAATCCTTATTTTTCACAGCATAGCGCAATGACAGACAGCCATGTTCTGCATTCTCTGTTCCCTGCAATTCCAAATTAACTTTTTCAGATAACAGAAGGTTATCAAATAGTTGTTTTTCTTTATTACCTACAAAACATGGTGATATCACAAGACTGATTTCATCAATAAGTCCGTTTTCTAATAATTTGTTGGTTAATCCACCGCCACTGTCTGTCCGCATGTATTTACACCCATATTGCTCATGCAGGATCTGAAAGGCTTTTTCATAGTCCACATGATCATTTCCTGACACAATATATGGGTAATGCCTTTCCTCCAAATAATTCAAATATTCCTTCGGAGTGGCAGTTGATACCAGAATGACAATTTCCTTCAGATATCCAAGATTTCTTAAGCAATGAAGACTTCTCAAGATACCTCTGCTGTCAGGTATGACTCCTATTGGTCTGGGGTCCTCCGGGCTTGTTATGATTTTCTCAAAATCAGCCTCTGTTTCAGCAGGATATTTTTCAAATGCAGTAAAAACAGTATTGGACCCAAACAGCACCGCATCCGAATGAATTCCCCCGGCAACCTGGTAGTAAACTTCCGGATTATCAAAGCCTTTAATGCGGCCATCAAGGCTAATTTGTGTGTGCATAATTATCTTTGGTTTCATATTTTTCAATCCTCCTTTTTGATAGTAGAATATCATAATACACTGACAGCTGTATGTCAGCAGGGGATATGAAACCTTACAAAAAATACATAACAGACCAATCGCTTTCTCTAAATCAAGTTTAGGCAGTGATTCGTAATTTGTGCCAGGTGTTTACGGGTTATGCATTTTAATTCATCAGGTTGGACTATTTCAATGCCTGATCCATATTCAATCAGCTGCTTGCTCAATATCTCAAAGGAATCTGTCTGGAATTCGATTTCCATTTTACTTCCCAAATCGGTTTCTTCAAGGAAGCCGAGAGAATACCTGTTCTTGATAGAATTGTATGTCTCCCCTTTTTCAGCTCTAAGAATTACATTATATAGTTTTTTATATGAAAGCATTTGTTTTAATATTTGTTCCAAAGAGCCATCATGGCTTTGACAGAGCTCTTCTTCTATGCAAATGCTTTTAATCCGATCCACACGAAAATTCCTATATTCATTTCTTAGCCTGCAAAACCGATTAAGTACCAGTTCTGTTCATAAAACCCCAGTGATATAGGCTCTATCATTCTGCTTTCCGGTTCTTGCCCTCCTGATGCAGGATATTGAATTGATATTACCCTTTTATTGCAGATTGCAGTCTGAATTGCTGCAATAACGTTATCCGCCAATGTATTTTTCTGTCCAGATGTGCTGTACACGTTAATACTGTTCTCCAACTCCTGTGCATAGTTTTTTTCACCATGCTTCAAAATAGATTTGATTTTATACATAGCTGAATCAAAATCCTTTATAAATGATTCATCTCCATGGCAATTTAAAAATTTCCCTGCTGTAATCAATGCACCCACTTCCGCCGCTGTAAACATTACCGGCGGAAGTAGGAAGCCCTCTACAAGAAAATATCCTTTTCCGGCCTCAGATCCAATTGGTATTCCGGCTTCTTCAAGTGTCCGGATATCTCTGTAAACTGTCCTTAAGCTTATATTAAATCGCTGTGCAATTTCTTTGGCAGGAATTATTTTTTTTGATTGCAGCTGAATAAGAATAGAGGTTACTCTGTTAATCCTGTTCAAATTTTATTCCTCCTCTGTGACTTCCATAAAAAGTATATCCTATGCGTTCTTAAGCTAGCTGCTGTTAGTGCTTCTCATTGCACCCTGGTTATAAAAGCCATACTCACAAACCTCTTCACCAAAACTCTTTACATCTCTAATATAGAACTCTATCTAGCGAACTTTTAGAAAAGATATAAAACATCAGAGTATGGACAGTTGCGGATGTACTTCAGAAAAGATTAGATGTCTAAAAAGCTTGTAGTTAAAGCTTTTTAGACATCTAAATCTAGGTACTAAAACAATTCATCCAGTAAAATATAATATTTTATTTTCTCCCAATCAGGCTTGATCCCCAGTAAGTCAAAAAATAGCTCGACATACTGTTCTTCCCCGATATCCTCCCTGATCGACCGGACGCAGAAGGCAATGTCATACCACTTGTCCGCCCTGCCGCTTCTCCCAAGATCAATAAAGCCACTTACTTTGCCATCTTTCACAAAGATGTTGCTGTCTCCCAGGTCGCCGTGGGAAAAGACAAGTTCCTCTTCGGGCTTTTCCGTCTTTAAAAAATCATACAGCTCGCGCGGATCTTTAAATGGAGTGTCTTCTTCCCAGTTTTCGCAATCCACATCGGCCAGATCGTTATTCAGTAAGTAATCCAATTCGGCTAAGCGGCTGTCTAAGCTATTCGTATAGGGACAATCCGATATGTCGATGGAGTGAAAGAGCCTGATGCACTCCGCATACAGCTCGATAATCTTTTCAGGGCTTTGTTCATCTTCATACTCTTCCGAGCAAAGGACGCCATCGGCCTCACTCATGAGCAGATTGCTCCAGCCATCATGCCGTTCAAAGTGCAGGACCTTTGGAACAGGCAGCTTTCCTTCCAGCCATAGCATCATGTCCTTTTCCCGTTCCACATCATAGGTGGTCCCTTTATACCGGCTGTCCGTCATTTTTAAATATAGGTTTTCATTTTCTCCCACCAGCTTATATACCTTAGCAGGAGACATTCCTTCCGTATCTTTTACGCAGCGGTATTTTTCGATCAGTTTTTTCAATTCCGGTGATATTCTCATTTTAGCCATTTATTATTTCCTTCCTCTTTTCTACAGTATTTAAAGATACCCCAAGAAGCTAATTATAACAAGACGAACTCCAATTCACTGTTCCTTGCATTCTAAAACCTTAAATACCAGAAAACAGCTTTTTCAAAGTTGTTTTCAAAGTTGGCGTATAACATAGTATCGACGGAGCCGATTTTGAAACCACAATTATGATAGAATTTACAAGCTATAAGGTTATTGTCCTGGGTTTCAAGCATTAGTCCATGCAAGTTTTTATGCTTTGCCCATTCTATAGATATATTGATAAGCGCGCTGCCTATGCCTTGCCCCCTGAAATCCTTACATACGGCGATATCTTCTATATAAGCGTACCGGTTCCAATTTTTTCGCAGTTTAACTTTTCCGACGCATTTATCGTCTTGGTAGTAAAGATATATTATCTTATCAGTATTGTCAATATATTCAAGGCAATCTGCCTCCTCATCCTCTTCATCCTCTTCGTCTTGGTAGCTTTTTAAATATGGCGCTTCATAGAGTAATTCTGTAAAGGTCCAATTCTCGTTTTCATACCTCGGTATAATCTTACCTATCACCTCAAATGGTTCGCTGGGTTTATCGATATCTTTCAGGTGCCCTGCTTTCATTTCTGTAATCACTGTTCCCGCCTCTCTTCTATATCAGCGGCATATGTGCTATCCAGGCAGCCGGTTTTACCAGTGTATTTTTTATACATGTCCCTGGTATATTTTGTTATATTCCTATCATACTCCGGATAGGCATAATGAAGCCTTTCCGCCACCTCACCGGATACCGCCCTGAACAATTGATGGCATAGAAATAATGCTTCCCATATGTTTTCATAGGAATCCATCCGGTAGGTGGACAAAAGTTTCTCCCACAAATCCTCGGATATATACCTTTCAATAAACTTATAGTTCTTGCCTACACTTAATTTAAAGCCTGTTTCGATGCCGACCTTCCATGATATCATTCTCAGCAGCTCATGGCGAACAATCTGATTAAAATGATCAATAGCAAATAAAATTTCCTTACGGCACAATCCTTTAATAACATAAGGTGTTACATTCCAAAATTCATTGCAGCAATCATCATACTCCCTTGCGCTTGGCTTTCTTACATGATAATCTATATCAGTCGGAACTATGTCCCTTTTAATTCTACAATCTTTATCAATTAGAACCTTTATTAATTTATCGCCCTTTAGGTAATTATCTAACTCTTCCAAGGGCAATAAGGTAAGATCAATTTTATTGTAATCATCAAATAGCATAAGATAGGAAAATCCCTTTTCTTCAGGTGGGAATAATTCCATATCCTCCGGCTTTTGCATCATTATTATATTCCCAAATTGATTAAGCCAGTCATCATTAGATATAAACGGTTCTATATCACTTACAAAATATGTAATATCATAATCCTGAAATTCATCTTTAGGTATATTAATATTTGCGCGTGACCCCTCAAGGGTCACAATTCGAATACGTTCATCCTGTTCTGCTAAAGAAAGTACTAAATCCATCATTTCTTTTTCTGATCTCATTTACATACTCCTCGTTTATTTTTTCTATATTATTACATCTTCTTTTTTGCCGATACAATCAGCATCATTGGGCGTCGCATTTCATCCGCCATCCCCGGAATATCCATCATGTTCTCTGGCGGCTGTGGCTCCACAATCTGATTTATTATAAAACTATTTGAAAGCAGTGTATTTAGATATGTGGTCAGTGTTCTATGATATTTTGTAACCTTTTCTTCCAAAAACATAGCTGTCCGTTTGCCCTCATAATAATAATTGTCCACCGGGAAATGCAGTATTTCTCCTTTTTCGTTATAATACCAGTCTTGTGTTCCATGAGCAGTAAAAACAGGATGTTCAACTGTAAAAACTAAATTGCCACCAGCCTTCAGCATCCTATATATCTTTTTTATTAAATTCTCATAGTCTGCTACATAATGAAACGCAAGCGAACTTAGTATTACATCAAAGCTCTCCTCTGGGAAATCCACATCTTCTATGGCACAGCATTCATATTCAATCTGTGGAAAATGGGTTTTTCCTTTTGCTACTTCGAGCATTTTATGAGAAATATCAACACCTACTACAGAGGAAGCACCGTTTTCCATCGCATATATACAGTGCCATCCATAGCCGCATCCTAAATCAAGCACACGCTTACCCTTAAAATCAGGTAGCATCTTTTTCAAAGTCTCCCATTCTCCCGCACCAGCCAGTCCTTTCTGCGAGCGACTCATTTGACTGTATTTTTGAAAAAATATATTATCATCATATCCCTTGAATAAATCTTTAACAAGAAAAACTTCGCCATCATTTAGATTTTCAGTTTCTCTAATAGCTTCTTCCAATAGCTCATTTACATCAATCATGTTGTCCGATAGCGTATAATCGAGTTCGCAAAATTAAATAAGAAATAGACAAGCCATTAGGGCTCCTGTAAAATGAAAGTTGTCCAGACAATCACAATACAAAGGAGAAAAACCTAATGGCTCAAAAGAATCATACCACAAATCTGACCGAATTGCTACTGCAATGCGTGGCACAGCCGGATCCCATGCTGAGTATGCTGGAATGGCTGTGCAGCCAGCTCATGGAAGCTGAAGTAAGCCAGCAGCTGGGAGCGGAGAAAAGCGAGCGTGCCGAAAGCCGCAGCGGATATCGCTGTGGCTACCGGCCTCGCAGACTGGATACCCGGATGGGGACCATGTATCTCATGGTGCCGAAGGTACGGCATGGGGGCTACATTCCGTTCTTTGTTACGGAACGCAAACGCAGTGAGGCGGCACTGATTGAGGTGGTGCAGGAGGCATTTGTACAGGGCGTATCCACTCGTAAGATGGAAAAACTGGCCAAGAGCCTTGGGATTGAAAGCCTGTCCCGCAGCCAGGTCAGTGAGATGACAAAAGGCTTGAACGACCAGGTAAATGCTTTCCGTAGCCGCTCTCTTTCCCAAAGCAGTTATCCCATTTTGTGGGTGGATGCTCTGTACGAAAAAGTTCGTATGGACGGCAGAATTGTAAGTATGGCAATACTGGTGGTCTGTGGTGTAGATGAACACGGACAGCGAGACATTCTGGCAATAGAACCCATGTTGGAAGAGTCGGAAGAATCCTATCTTCAACTTTTCCGAGGATTGCAGGAACGAGGACTTTGTACACCTAGATTGGTGGTTTCAGATGCACACGCCGGACTTGTTGCAGCGATCCGCAAAGGCTTCCCGGGAGCAAGTTGGCAACGGTGTAAGGTACATTTCATGCGAAATATTCTGGCACATATTCCTCACAAGGACAAAGATATCTTTGCTCAGAGCCTCAAAACCATCTGGCTGGCCCCCACCCAGGAACAGGCTCGCAAACTGGCTGAGGAAATCTGCCGGCAGTACGAGCGCCGGTTTCCCAAAGCTGTTCGTTGCCTGCAGGATGGATTAGAGGATTCACTGGCGTTTTATGCCTTCCCGCAGTTGGACGCAAGAAAGATTTCTTCCACCAATGTGCTAGAACGGCTGAATCGGGAGATTCGCCGCCGTACTGGTGTCGTAGGGATATTCCCCAGTGCAGATGCCTACACCAGACTGGTCACCACATATCTTATGGAATATGCAGAAGATTGGTCTGCCTCCAGGGCATACCTCAGTGAACAATCTGTTCAGGCGCTGTTGCGACCGGCAGCTTAACTTCTTATTTTACAGGAACCCTTTTTGCGAACAATACTTGACGCAGGCTGTTGTCCACTCCTTATTAATAATAATATCAACAACATTGTTGATATTATTATACGTATATTCACAGTCAAAGTCAATCCGTAAATAAGAAAAGCCACCAATCAAGGAAGTAACACCTCTCATTTGGTCGCCATTTCTGATATCCTATATCTCAATATCTATTTCAACACCTGATTTAAATTCAACCGAAAATTGCAAGTGCAAGTTGGACACCTGCACAGTAGAAATTAGTTAATCAGAGCGTCGGGCATGATGGGAGCCTTTGGCTTCCATCGTGGACGATGCTGCCGCAGCCG
>NZ_JADKZI010000001.1 GCF_017811815.1 Flavonifractor sp. AGMB03687 | reverse complement strand
TCAAGGCAAAGCTAAAGGGCTTGCCGCCTGCTCTTCACAGACAACAAGCCCTTTCGGTTGCTTGAACAATTTTTACTCTCAAATATTGTCTAACTTTTTGGGGTCACTTCACTGGAGCCGGTCGGCTTTTGGAAACTGTTTTTTGTAGGCATTGGACAAGGGATCATGATGTGGGCCGGGGCGCTGCCCTGCGTCCTCCTGGTAGTGCTTTTGAACCGCAGTTACATTATCTCCGTAATCATCACGTTCTTCTACACGGCGGTCAATTATATTTTTGGCACCAACGACTATTTCATCATGCAGCCCTTTGGGTTCAACCCAGGTACGCTGTTACCCGGACCACTGACCTTCCGCTGGTTCTTTCAGTATCTGGACACATCCGGCGCACAGATGACGGAATTGATGGAGCGGATCAGTCCTTACTTTGTGACAACGCCCCAGGCGTTCCTGGTCGTTATTCTGGAATCGGTGGTATTCCTGACATTGATTGCGCTGGTCTATAAGCGCCAGAGCTGTTAAGGAGGTGTAAAGTCATGTGGAGTATTCTAAAAGGGGAATGGCGCAAGCTGCGACGCTGCCAGATCCTGCTGGTTGGTATTGTGGCTCTGGCACTGTGTCCTGTCGTGCAATATGGCACCCAGCTGATTATCAACCCGGAAATGCGGGACCAGAACTTTGATTTTGTCAAACTGTTTGCCAATGTCATTTGGGGAAACACGCAGATTTTTTTGCCGATCTCGCTTGTGATGATCGGCGGTTGGCTGATCGACCGTGAGAACACAAATGACACCATGAAAAATCTGTTGACCGTGCCGGTATCATATCCCAAGCTGCTGGGCGGAAAACTAATCGTCACGATTTTCCTGTCACTGCTGTTCGGAGTTTACAGTGTAGTTATAACGGTTCTGACAGGCTTGATTGCCGGCCTGGATGGTCTTTCTGCCGCTGTTCTGCTTCAGCAGGGCGTGCAGGTGGTCGCGGCCGCTTTCAATACCAGCCTGGTCTGTATGCCGATGATTCTAATTTTCGGCCAGATGCGGGGTGCCTACCTAGGCGGTTCGATTCTGACATTCTTTCTGGGGTATTGCATTTTGTTCTTCAAGAGCGGCTTCTTGCTTTCCACCTACCCGTTTTCGGCGGCGTTGATCCTTGCCGGTTTTGATATGCAAGCGTATAACGGCGCTACGCAGGCTCCCAGTGTTTTGCTGGCAGTGGTAGGCATTGCGGCGGTGCTGGTTCTGACGATGGCGGTTTTACTGCTTTCCCGCCCCAGCAAAAAAGCAGGCAATAACAAAAAGGAAAAAGTCAAAAAAGGACGCGGCAGGCGTCGCGCCGAATGAAAGGAGCGAGTTCATGCGAAAATTAAACTATACAGGTAAAATCTGCATCGTTCTCTGCGCAATTCTTTGTGTTGGCAGTTTGTCTGGATGTTCAACGGCCATGCAGTCTTTGACCGATGGTGCGGATGCCGTGTTGAACGGTTTGGCGGACGGTACAGATATTGTGTTGAATGGCTTATCGGAAGGAGCCGACCAGGCTCTTGACGGTCTATCAGAGGCTGACGACGGCCAGGCAAAGGACAGTATCGTGAAAGCCTTTGGCGAACTTGTTGGCGATGCGGGAAATGCGGCCCTTACGCCCCAAAGTAAATTACAGGGTCACAAAGAAACCGGGGCAGATGATTACACGGGGTCCTATGAAGCAACGTATTCCGAGTTTGCGGGCACAGAAATTTTGTTTGGCGGTACTACGCTGGAGCGAGAAGCAGGAAGTATGATCCACATCACCTGTTCTCTTTCTCTCGAAAGCGGCGAAGCAGCAGTTTTTCTTCGCTCAGGGGCAGATGATCCAGTCATTCTTCTCTCGGAGAGCGGTGAGTACGATGGCACAGTAGAAGTAGATGGCACAAGCACTTATATCGGTGTGTGGGGCGACCAGACAGACGGAACCGTATCCATCGAAATTGAGTAAGGAGTACACATTATGAGCGCAAAGAAAAAAACGATCATTGTTGCTGTTATAGTTGTTCTGGCAGTAGCGTTTATCGCAGTTGCTTTTCTTGCCACGCAGAAAAGCGCCGATTACTACACACAAATTGACAACGACTGCGTAACTGAGATCGCACCGCACGGGGCGATGAATTATCGTTACACATTAAACGCCTACGACGAAACCGGGGCCGAAAAAGAACTGAGCTTTGAAACGAGCCGGATTCTCACTGACGATGCCTACCTATGTCTGAAGGTAGCCCCATTCCGTGGTGTCGTGACCTGGGCGGAAGTTCAATTTGAGGAAATGCCCACCGCTGTGCAGGAACAATACGGCGGCAATTCGTAAGCTGGGGCCTATGGCATAAACATTATTTTCCACGGAAAGGCAGGTGTAGAACATAAAAAGAGTCAGAAAAATCATAATTCGTTTTTTCGCTCTGGCGATACTCGCTATGCTCATTGCTGGCGGTGTTCTGGGCGGATTGGGTTATAAAATGTATCATGATGCACTTGCTGAACAGCCTCTTGTTGAGAAGGTTGCAGAGATTCAAGCTGATCCCGATTATACTACCCTGGCTGAAATCCCGGAGATTTATTTGGACGCAGTTGTGGCAGTGGAAGATCACCGTTTTGAACAGCATTTTGGGATTGACCTGATTGCCATAGGCCGAGCCGCCTGGAACAATCTGACCTCTTTGAGTCTGCGTGAGGGTGGCAGTACCATAACACAGCAACTTGCCAAAAATCTGTATTTCACGCAGGAAAAAAGTTTTATCCGCAAGATTGCCGAGATGTTTATGGCCTTCCGTTTGGAAAACTCCTATACAAAAGACGAGATTTTAGAGCTGTATGTCAATTCTATCTATTTTGGAGACGGCTACTACTGTATTTACGATGCAAGCCAAGGGTATTTTGGGAAAGCCCCCATTGATATGACGAATTATGAATGTACTCTTTTGGCAGGGATTCCCAATGCGCCCTCGGTTTATTCACTGACTGCCAACCCGAAGTTGGCGGAACAGCGTCAAGAGTATGTCGTACAGAGAATGGTTCAATACGGTTACATAAGCGAGAATGAGGCACAAAACATTTTGCAAGATCAATCATAACCGATAGCTATATGCGATCTATCTGCCGGGCGACGGCAAAAGAAAAAAAGCCGTCGTACAGCAGTCATTTGACACGCCCAAACTATTACATGGCGGCTTTGAGAAATCAAGGCCGCCATTTTTTGGTGGCTCACAAGGGAGGGGGACACCATTATGAGAAAGAAAATCATCATTCACATTGAAGATCTTACCATATCACAGGAAGTTTTGCTCCAGGAACTTCTTCAGAGTTTTTGTGTGGAGCAGATTGAGGTGCTTGAAGATACCACCTCTACCCTGCTGGTCGGTGACCTGCAGATTGATGTGCGGCGGCGCCAGGTATGGCAGGCTGGCAGACTGATAGAATTGACTCCAATGGAATTTGATATTCTTCACCTACTGGCTCGGCGCCCAGGGCAGGTCTTCTCTGCACACCAAATTTATGAGGCTGTTGCCGCAGACTCATTTGACACCAGCTGGACGGGGATCTCCAGCATGGTCTACAAGCTCCGGCGCAAGCTGGGCACCGACACTATTGAAACGGTACGGGGTCATGGCTACCGCTTTACGCCAAAATAACAAGAACAGCGCCGCCCCGGCTCTACCGTGGGCGGCGCTGCTGATATATTGCAAAGGTTTAGTCCGAGACCTCTACATTGAGTTGGCCGGCGATTTCTTCCACAGACATTCCATTTTTCATTGCCAGTTTGACAATCTCCTGAATCTTCTGCTTTTTCGTCTTACGAGGCTTGCGAGGCGGCTTAGGGGCCAGAATCTCCTGCTTTTTTGTTTCCAGCGCCTTTATGCGATCCTGAACAGCGGCAATCTTGGCATCATAATCAGATATGGCAGCTTGCTTTTTCTCTTCCAGATCTGCAATCGACTCTTTTGCCTTTTCGATTTTGCTTTCTAACTCGGCCGCTCTCTCCTGTGGGGTGCGGCGTATGCGCTTGTTCTCAAGTTCTGCCATTTGTATGATCTCCTTCCTGATTTATTATTGAATTGCCAAGTAATCAGTTAGACATATTCATCTATGTTTAAGAGTAGCATATAAAGTATCGAAACACAAGAGTTGGGCGTCGAAATTGATATTGCCGTATGATTGAAGGAAATCATTGTTGTTGATCCGCAGAAAGAATTAGAGTCCTTAATTCCCGTACTGGGCACAGGTGAAAAGTACAAATGATTTATAAGTTCCAAACACTTCTATAACACAGAAAAGGCCGGGTGAGGAATATTCCTCTACCCGGCCCTATTTTGAATCTGCACGAAATCTAACCCAAATTCTATAAAGGGTCAGACGAAGCACCGCTTCAATTTCCGTCTACTTTAATTAGGACATAAAAGCTATCGCCAATATCACAGGTTTCTTCTCTTACCCAATTTTCCTTATAGGGAATCCCATAGAAGCCACACATATAGCGAACATCGTCGTTGCTCACGCCCGTTTGGCCCAGCGAGCCAAAGCAATGAATCACACAATTTCCCTTGTCATTCCTGCGTTCCAGGAGTCGGAACCGGCCAGCGAGCTTTCTTTGTACTTTGCTCCAATCCATTACTTCACCTCCCATATTCCTCGCTCTATAAGGACTGCCTCCTGTCCAGCCTTTCCCGGGATCAAGAATTTAATAGGGGTATTGTCGCCGTTCTTCTCCGGTCTGCGCTCTGAAGGCAAATATCGCGCAAAGCATTCCCATTCAGGATTTCTAAAACGACCAGTCAGCTTACACAAACAGCCAGTAGCCGACCATTGATTACAAATGCGGCACGGAAAGCAGCGCATCCGCTCATTCTGATACGTCTGCGTCCTTTTGTTATCCGCCACCAAACATTCAAAGCGTTGGATCAATTTCTCATCATCTGTGACGATATAGAAAAAGTGCCCATAATGCAGGAATTGCCCCGAGATTACGGTGCAGCCCTGATACGCTTGTTGCTCTTTCGCTCTCTGCCACACCGGCGTTCGGTTTACAAAGTTTCCGTACCACTCATAAATGGGGTCCAGAGTATACTGATCAAACAGCGGATAAAGCTGTTCCAGCGTCTCCAAAGGTGCTTGTCCCCAAACACTGCCGTTCATCTTAATAACCGTCATTGTATGCACCTCTTTGATTCTGGTCAGGTATGCACGCTGTACTGAGCCTTCTGGAGATTGTCCGCACCATGCAGGATGACAGCGCCGCAGATTCCTCTGCCATAAGGCGTATACTCCTCAAAAAAGAAGCTGTACGGCTGGCTGTCATCATAGAGGACGATCTTTTCCGTACCGCGCCACTGGAAATGCTGTTCCAGGATCTTTCCCAATTTGTGACGCAGAAGCCGGCACCCGGTAACCTCCTGGAGATTTTTCCGGCAGCGGAATTCATATCGGCGTGTTACCAGTTCCGGGATGGAGAGCTGGCGCCACTCGGCACCATCCATATCCTCTCCGGCCCCTGCAAAAGCGCGGAATGGCTCATAGGGAAGCCGCACATCCTCTTTCCAGCCATGCACCCTGTCATTGCCATCTTCCTGAAGCCATGTGAACCGGATCTCCAGAATCTGCGTACCATCTGGTCCCTTTGTCAGCCGCAGACTGGCAAAGGAACCGCAATCACTCGTCAGTACCCTTTTATTCGGCTCCTGCTCCAACTTTTGCAGTTCGCTGCGCAGGATGGCAAACCGATGCGGGGACTTTTTCTCCCATGAAATGGTGCGAATATAAAGCAGTTCCTTGTCGCACCGCACTTTTATCATAGTCCGGTCATTCATATGTTCATTCCTCCTTTTCAGGAAGCGCCCCTGCGGTATGCAGGGCCGCCCGTTCTACCAAAAATGCACCTTCCACATATTTTTCTTTGCGGGAGGTCGTTGCTGCGCCGCCCAGGGAATCGAGATACTGCTGCCCGTTCTTAGATTTAGAGATATACACATAAAACGGGCTGCTGACATACTGATCCCGTGCATAACAGTTGACATACCTCCTTGCCAGAACAGAGACTGCCCCCAGCTCCGCAGCCTTCTGCGTTGCCAGAGCGACGGCCATCTCCATGACCACCTGCTGCTCATCGTCATTGATGCCGGAGGTGTAAATGCGCTCCAGAAACAGCACCAGCTTCTCACTGACAATATGACCGCTCTCGGTTGTGTTTCCTCCGGCCAGATCAGCAAAAGAAAGCATCAGTTCTGTCGGCTTTTGAAACGCCCCTTTCGTCAGGCGAATGCAGGCGCGGGCCACGATCTCATCACCTTTTCTGATCAGGATGATTTTCTTGTTGGAATCAAAAGCCGCCAGCAGGCACTCGCGCTGGCTCCCCGTTCGATAAGACAAGCAGGTGCTATAGGGCAGCTCGCCTATCTGAATGGTGTGGTAGAAATCATCCGCTTCCTCGGCAATAAACTTGCCTCGATCCAACGCAAGGTTCTTTTGCCATGCGGTCTCCTGCTGCTCACTGATTGGGTGGTTTATTTCCCGGCGCAGATCGTCTGCGAAATATTTCAGCACATAGAACTGGCCCATGAGTTCAGCCTGTACGATCCTTCTGAGTGCCTCAATAGCCGCATCATTTCCCTGCAGGTAGTTATATAGCGGAGTCACCAGGCTACTGCCTCCTCGAAGCAGGAAGTCTGTGATACGATTTTGGTTCTGTTTCACAAACTCGTCTGAAATGGAGAGGCTTTCTTTCAACTGGGCCCAATCCATATCCGTGGTCAAGACAGAGGTTCGAACCTGCAGCCAATTTTCACACCCGGCAAGCAATGGCAGGTTTCTGGCCGCAAAGACCGCATCCGTTTCCGTCTGGAGATCCAGGACAAAGGGGCAAAGCTGGGTGTAATGAAACAGCATTTGCATAGCCGTCCGCCTCGTCAGCCCGCGAATATGTCCGAATCGCTTCCGATACCATTCGCTGAACGGTTGCTCCAGCAGGCATTGAGCCAGCTGAGTCAGTTGCTCATCCTCCGTGTATCGGCTGACCAGATCCCGCTTGAGGAGCTGGCGAAGCGTGAGCATACGCTGGTCTACCGGGAGTGGGGTCAGCTTTGCATACAAGCGGACATAGATTTGGTCCTGCTGCCACAGCAGCCGCATCTCTTCAAAGGTATATTGCTGTCCTTCCTCCAGGCAGTCAAAATAGCTGTCTGGGCGCTTTGCAGCATCGCAATCCTGCAAATTCTTTTCTGACAGGGAATTGATATTGCAGTGCTCACAAAAGCAGTCTTCAAACAGGAGCGCATAGCGGCTCAGAGAAAGGAAAATCTCACTGTTCTGATCCACCAACTGTAAAAAGTGCTTTTTCCGGTGTTCCACCGCATAGACAAGGATCGGGAACTGATACGAGCGGATCGCACCGAAATCCAGATGGAGGCAACCGGCATACAGTGCATTCAGGTAACTGACCTGATTGCACAAGATCTCCTCACGCTGTTCTTTGTTCAGCGGTGCTTCCTGTCTGATGAACCAGTTCAGATCATACTGTCCCGCACGGTTTTCAAACCAGCGTTGGAAAAAGATGTTCAAATCATCTACATCATGTTCAAAGACCTCCAGCAGCTGGCGGAACTTCCCGATATCGGTTTCCCGCAGCCATTGAAGTGCTTTCAGCCGGCCAGAATCAAGAAACACGGTCACGCCCTGCTGGTACAGCAGGCCGAGGATCTTCTGCAGCGGTGTATTCTGCTCCAGAAGTACCAGCGTCTCTTTTTCGTTGCTATGCCAGTTGAACAGGCAGGCGCCAAGAAATGGAAAGCGCATCATGTCCCGCTGATGTGCGGTCAGTGAAGAAAGTCCTTTCCAATCTGCAACAGGAAAAAGCCAGAGATTATCCAGAATAGCTTTTTCCTCTTCTTCGTACTTGACATAGGGCAAATAGTATTTCAAATACTCAAAAGTCAGCGCCGTTGGAACATTCAAAGACGCTGCCTCCAGTACCTGTTCCGTCGGATACTGTGTCAGGCTCTCATGGCAGTCATCTGCCGATTTGAGCATCGGTTCGATCCTGTCATCCTCGATCTCACAGGTACACAAAGCATGGTACAAATCTGCGAACTCACCGCATTCAACCAGTTTCCGCTGAATTTGGGAGCTCCTGTTTTTCTTCAGCCGCGCCTGCAGTTCCAGCCGTTCGACCTTTTCGCACGCCCCGTCCAACTCGTTCTCAGAAAACAAGCCCGTTAGGCTCAGCATCAGGCCGTCAGTTTCCATGCGGCCCAGCAGAGACAAATGTTTCATCGTATTGGTCATGCTGCTGCACCTCCTTCGATCATGTTTTTCACCATATCCAATAGTTCTTGTTTTGGCCTGGTCTCGTACTTTGCCAGCATTCCGCACAGCACAAAGAAATTCTGTGTGTCTATCGGCGTCAGTTCCTGCACACAGCCGGCAGGCCATTCCAACAGTTTTTCATAGACCATATTCATGGCTTGCTGTTTATCTTCTTTGTAATAATACTTGTCTGCAAATTGAACCAAAGACATCGCACTTCCGTTATAGATCTGTGCCAGCTTTTCCTTTCTTTTCAAAAATTCCTGCTGCTTTTGCAGCATCTGCTCCTGCTCTTTTTTCTCTGCAGCGGCTTTTCGGTCGGCTTCAAGTTCTTTTTTGGAATAGAACCGCTTTTTCAGGCAGTTGCCATCATAGCCTCCGCTGTTGCCCTGGGCAATCAGCTGCCGCAGTACAGAGGCCAGGGTGGGCCTGTCGTAGAGCCGCTGAATCGTCGGGTCCTTCAGTGCGCTCCAGACAAATGCCGTATAGTGTTCCGGCTCCATTTGAAAAAACGAAGAGTCCACCCATTCGTAGAGCTTTCGGTGCTCCTCTGGGCCAAGGAAAGGCCGGGCAATTATGGTGCGAAAATTCTCGTTTCCGTAACCACCAGTATTCTCGCAGAAAAAGCGGTGAAAATAGAACCGATCTCCGAAAATCTCCTGCAACTGTGTAAATCTGTATTGGTTCAGCAACTTTTCGACAAACCGATAGCATTTCCAGCTGGAAATACGCAGGGCATAGTCCCGAAGAAGCTTCAAAGGGTATGCGTATTCACCCTCCGCTCGGTGTTTCTCAAAAAAAGCCCACAGGTCGATTTTCTTCGTTTCCACCAGAAGGGTAAACGCCTCCTCGGTGTGCTGCCGAAAGCAAGTGAAATACTCCATGTAGTCGGCACCGGTCAGTTGCTTATACCGGGCAAGCCACTGTCCAGTAGTTGCCGATCCAAGCGAGCGAAGCATTTGCATCGTGAACAATTCCAAATAGGTGTCCCGCTTTAACTCGACTGCCAGGCAGTCATACTGCGGATCAAACACATCGAACCGATAATTAAATGACTGCTTGATGTTTCGGTTCATCCAAAGGATAGTTTTGGGGGAAGACGGTGAAAGGCTTGAATTTACAGCCGCCCACAAATCCCGATTGCCCTCATATTTGATGGAGAAATCCTTGTAGCGGGTAAATAGCCAGCCAACATATCCATAGAGCGAATCCGGCAATGCTTCCGGGCAGTTGAGCAACATCTTGCAGCACGCCGCCGCAAGTTTCTCGGCAGGAATGCTGTTAGAGGATAGCCGATAAGAAATTCTATCCATCCACATTGCGAGTGAGTTTGTCAGAATGATTTCATCTGCTCCGTACCCAGCTGCGGTCAAAACTGCAAACTCCCGGCTGTCCTGTTTCATATTCATACAAGGAAGCTTTACCAGTGTTCGCAATACAAGATCTGCCCTTGACCGGCAGGCCTTCACCTGCTCAGCGTATGTGCGGATAAACCACTCCAGCACACCACAGTTAAAAGCCAGCGGCATCGTCCGCTCCGGACCAAACAACCGGAGCAGCTGTGCGTGCATCACCTGATATCCTTCCTCCCGGTCATCAAACAGAGAAAGGACAAACAAGGCTTCTTCTGTCTTGGTGTATTCCGTCTTTGCCAGGGCATCCAACAGGGCACGCTGGCGCACAGTATCTTCCTCCAGATGATACAGAGCACCGCTCAGGTACACATCCCCATCAGCGATTCGCCGGATTTTCTGGAAAAAGCCACTACGCTGACTGCCCACAAACATCTGGTCTGCGTGGAGTGTGCGTGTAACGGCAAGTGCCAGTGCCAATGCACGGACAATACGGATATCTGTGCCCAACTTTTCCTCAAACCGCTCCAGCACCTCTCCAGGATAGCGCAGGCTATACTGCTCAAAATAGATAGAGACATCCACATCTTGCTGCCAAATCTGGGCAGCTTCAATCTGGCGATAGTGCATCCTTGCCTTGTCGTCCTGAGAAGTCTGTACCACCAGTTCGGCAAAAGCATGATACAATGTCAGATCAATGGCTTTCTGATAGGCCGCGTATGCCGGCATGATTTCTTGATTCACAGTTGTCCCTCCTTTCGTGATTACCTGGGCCAGTGGCCCCCAGTGGAGTAGTTCCATTCGATGGTTCCATCGTCGTACTGGAGAATTCCATGCGCCTGCAGGCTCCAGCCATCGCGCACTCGCGTGAAGAGCGCCGTCGTTTCACACGGCCGGATTGCTTCGGCAACACTGGTGCAGCGATATTCACTGCCGTTACGATTGGTATAGGTCTGGTTCACGATTGGCGTGATATAGGTTCTATCCATATCAATTCCTCCATAAAAACAGGGGGAGAGCGCCGATTTTTGGCGCTCTCCCTGTTATTATTGACTGGCCTGGTGTTCAGGCCACACCCGCCATACGGAAAAATTCCTGCGGTTCCAGCACAGGGATACCCAGCTCCCGCGCCTTGGACAGTTTGCTGCCGGCCTTCTCGCCGCAGACCAGATAGTGGGTCTTACGGGTCACCGAGCTGCCAGCAATCGCCCCCAGCGAGGCGATCAGGCTGTTCATCTCATCGCGGGTGTAGGGTTCCACCTTTCCGGTCACCACAATGGTTTTCCCGGCAAAGGGATTGTCCTGCGTGTTGTTTTCCGCAACCGGCTGCACCGGCTTCTGGATCTTCATCATCATCTGCAATTCCTCCCAAATACAGAAATTTTCTTCTTTGCTGAACCACTCATGAATATTATTGTGCAGCGTATCTCCAAAGTCCGGGAGCTGACGGAAGTCGTACCCGGCATAAACGGCATCCCGGAACTCGTCCAGATTACCGTGGAATACCTGGCAAAGGACGCCGCTGGCGGTGTTGCCGATCATGGGGATGTCCATAGCAATTACATACCGCTCAAAGGTCGTATTCCGGCTCTGCTGAATAGCACTCCAAAGGCGCTGCCAGGATCTTTCTCCAAATCCGTCCATACGCACCAGCTCGTCTTTATGCTGATCCAACCGGTAGATGTCCAGATAGCTGTGAATCCAGCCCCGGCCAATCAATTTTTCCAGCGTTGCTTCGGACAGTCCCTCAATATTCATCGCCTTTTTGCCGACAAAATGGACAAACTGCTTGAGCTTTCTCGTCTCGCAGCCAGCATTGTCGCAGAACAGCGTCTTGATCGTGCGTTCCTCGCCGTTCTCATCGCGCCCTCTGGTTTCGTGGATACGGGTGGGTTCCCCGCAGCAAGGGCACTGGTGGGGGTATGCGCTTTCCAGCACAAAGCCGCCGCGGTCCAGATTGTCTTCCACATGAGGAATGATGAGATTCCTTTTCGATACCAAAATGCGGTTTCCCGGCATCAGCTCCAGATCTTCAATAAAGGAAAGATTGTGCAGGCTCGCTCTGGATACCTCGCAGCCATCGATTTCCACCGGTGCAAAGACTGCGACCGGGGCAATCTCGCCGGTGCGTCCGGGCGTCCATTCAATCATCTGAAGCTTTGTTTCAAACAGATCATCCTCAAATTTGAACGCCAGTCCGTCCTTATAGTGGTGGCCTGTACGCCCACAGCTCTTGGCGAAGGCCACATCATTGTAGGTGACAACGATGCCGTCGATAGGAATATCTTTGTCTCTGGCATACTGCTGCAGCTGCTTGATTCCATCCTCCGCCTCTGCCTGCGTCAGCGTTCGCTTGGTCACCAGATACTTGCAGGGGGTAAATCCCAGCGCAGAGAGCTCTTTCAGCCGCTCCGACTTGCGCGGCAGGTTTTCAAATCCCTCCAGCACAGTGAACGGCATGAACATCAGACGCCGCTCCATACAGGTCTTGGCATCCAGCAGGCGTACCGAGCCAGCCGCCAGATTGCGTCCGTTTTTGTAGGTCTCTCCGTTATTGTCCACCAGCGAGGCCTTCAGCTGTTCAAAATCGCTGGGTCGAATGAATGCCTCTCCAGTGATCACCAGACGATCTTCATATCGGATATGCGCAGGTATGCCGCCAATGGCGCGGGTATTGTGGGTCACGATTTCGCCCACTTCCCCATCGCCTCGGGTAGCAGCTTCCAGCAATTCGCCGCCCTCATAGGTTAACTTGATGGTGAGCCCGTCCAGTTTGAGCATGAACATCACCTGATGCTCGCCCATGAAACGGCACACCTCCACAATGTTTTTTTCCTTATCCAGCGACAGCAGCGGGATTGGATGGTTGGTTTTCTCCAGCTTGCTGATTGCCGGATACCCCACCGTACTGGTAGGAGAGTTCGCCATCTGGATGCCCGTCTGCCGCTCCAGGTCTTGAAGTTCCTCAAACAGCCGATCATAGACAGCATCACTGATGCTGGGCGCATTGAGATTGTAATACTCATGGCGATAACGGTTGAGCCGGGCAGTCAGATCCTGCTGTTTCCTTATCAATTCCTGATTCATCACGCTACCTCCTCATTCAGTACACGAAACGCAATGATCAGCGTTTCTTTTCTGTTTCCGCCGTAGGTGAACGAACTGCACACACCATTTTCAAATGTCCAGGTGCTGGCCGGCCCCCACCAGAGCATGGCGCCGCGGCCATTATTGCCGGCATCGATCTTGTCAGCCGGCTGATTCAACACCTTCGTGCAAAATCCATTTGAGGTAATCCATGTGACCTCACGCAGTTGATTGATGCACTCCGTTCGGCGATGATCAACGATTTGCAGACGGATTCCGGGCCGCAGCGCGCGTTTCAGCTGATTCAAATTTTCGATCATGCGACATTCTCCTTACTGTTCCGTTTTTCCTTGATAGCGTAGCGGCCAAAATTCAATTCATGGATAATGCGTTGGATCACTTCGTCATCATCCCATGCGGCAAAAAGAGAAGTCCGCTCCGGCCCTTCCCCCACATGGACACTCACCTGTCCACCATAGATCTGCATCAACACATCCGTGCGTTGGGCACAGACGATTGACAAATTTCCAAGCTGTTTCATAATTTCTCCTTGTTCACACAACATGCAGCCAAACCATGACAGGACGGCGAAGGTCTGCAGTCGCATAATGCT
Organism: Flavonifractor sp. AGMB03687; assembly: GCF_017811815.1. GTDB lineage: Bacteria > Bacillota > Clostridia > Oscillospirales > Oscillospiraceae > Flavonifractor. Next base: position 665,403 of record NZ_JADKZI010000001.1, on the reverse strand, counting down.
TTCTGATATTGACAGGACGGTAGTGCCCATCCAAATCGCATTCAACGCTTTGCTCCACTCGGCCTTTATCCCGGGCCAGTTCTTCACGAACCGCCTGCAAAATACATAGGCGAGTTTTCAATGTGTCGCTTTCTCTGCAACGAAGCGAAGGGCAATACACATATTCGTGCGGGTTCTCTTTGAGCATGAAGCCATAGGTCATATACTGACGGCATTTACGCTCCCGCTCCCGCTCGATGTGTTTCACATAGTCCACGGCGCTTTTAACCCCCTCCGTCAAACAGAGGTATCCCATCTGCTGGCGCTGTTCATCGGACAAGGGAATCTCTTTTTTCTTTTGTCCCGGCAGCCCCTTATAGATGTGGAAGCTCTCGGGAGCATAGCGATAACCGCGGATGTTGTACTCAAATTTCAATTTGCTCAATGTAAAACCCCTTTCTTAAATGAATGGCCGGACGCCCCAAGGGACGCCCGGCCATTGAACCTGTCTCACGCGACTGCAGGGAGTGCCTGCGGCTGTATGACTTCCGTATTTTCCATTAAGTCGGCCAACAACACATCTGCCAGCAGACGGCCAGCCAGATGCCCAGTGTGGATAATCACACGGTCTTTCTGCATCTGGATAAATTCTTCATTCCGCAGCTCACGGCTCCGCTCGGCCAGCTTCAGGTCGCGGCCGGTAAGACGGGCTGCTATGACCTTCTGCCACTTCAGCAGGAATTCCGTTGCCTGTTCGATGTCCTCATATTGGCGGTCAAACAGGGTACGTTTCTGCCTCACAGTACCATCCGGCTCGATTTCAAGCGTGTAATAGGGGTCTTCCGGTTCATCCGTCCGGCGAAGGAACATGATGAAGCTCTCCCGGCGCTCGATGCGCTCATAATACCGCTCGCCGCTTCCGTCATTTCCGACGCAATGGTGGAGCATACGCCCCTCTTTGATGATGGCAAAGATGTTTTGAGGCGCAAGCACTATGTAGTCGCCATCGCTGTAGGCATATTTTTCCTGCAGTTCCATGCAGATGTCGTTGACATGGGGATATTTCGCCGCCATTTTCGACGCCTGCTCCTCCAGACTCCCAGCTTCACTCTGAAGGACCAGTTCATCGTGCCGCTGGCGCAGTTTGCGCACACGGTATACGATCTCATCACTGGTGTCATAGTGCAGCCGTTCTGCCATAGCAAGGTAGTCCTGCCAGGTGGTCAGCGCCTGCTGGCAGCTGCCATCGAAATACTTCTTTTGCCGTTCCAGATAATTTTTGATCTGTACCACACTCATGCGGTCTGCGATAAACACCAGATCCCTGGGGCTGATCCGTTCTTTTTTGCTCCAGCACAGCATTTCATTCGTGATACACTGTCCCGTCCGCTTCTCAAGCTGCAGCCAGGCTAAAGTTTCTGTGTCTCCGTCCAACTGGCGCAGGCGGCGGAATTTGGGCGTATCCAGACCAAGAGCTCGAATCAACCCTGGCTCGTTCGGATGCAGAACCAATTTTCGCACACGGTCACAGGAGTTGAAGCACTCGTTGGTCAGCTTCGGCAGTCCAGCCTTCCAAATCTGCTCCATCTGGGGAAGTTTTTCCCATACCGCCAAGTATTTTTCAGGATCAGTGATGGGATGGCTTCGTACCCACTCAACCAAGCCGGTCTGGCGAAGTTCTTTTTTCCCAAGGCTGGGCAAAGTCTTTCCATACACCCGGCCAGACTGATACCAGCTATAGTTGTAATAGCAGGGGCTTCCTATGATCCAGCGCACTTCTCTTTGGCAGTACATTCCCCAGTAATAAGATCGGATTTCTCCGCTGCGGTCATAAATCGAACGCCGGATCTCATGCCAATAAGGTTCACTATTGGGCAAACTGTGCTTTCGATAGGTCCTGTTCGCCCAGAATTCTCGGACAACAAACCCATCTCTACACCGCTGGATAAGATAAGCATAATGCCTCTGCGTCTGAAAATAGCCAGTGCGGCCCAGCGCCTTAAAAACAACGGGATGCCGGCAACGGATGCAATGTCCCTCTTTGTTGTGGTAGGGATGCCCGGAAATAGGCACCTCCTTCCCGCAGAAGGTGCAGTAGCCAGTTTTTGCTCCGCCGCGCTTGTAGTTGTAAAATATAAAATTTTCCCGCACGGCCACCTTGTCGGCCCAACGGCCCCAGTCTTTCGGCAATTCCGGTACCTGAGCAAGATCTTTGTCCCACGGGTCGGTGATTCGCCTATGACGCTGATCCAGCTGTTCTTCTCTCACTTTTCTTTGAAAATCGAGGATGCCGAAGTATCCGCCACGTTCGCTGGAAAAATACTGCTGCACCATATCTGAGTCTCCTGTACTCACCCAGCAAACCGCATCATAATCCTGTCCAGGCCATTCCAGTCTGTCCAGCTTGGCATCTCGCCACTTCTTATCCAAATAGTCATAGGTAAGGAATTGGCGCTTCTTTTTATCAAGAAACACCTCATAGGCGGGATTGTCCCCATCCAATCGAAGATGATCCGGCAGATAAAGCGCCACCTTCAAAATGCCGTTCTGAACCATGCAATTCATATAGCATTTATACTTCCGACGAATGCGGGTGTACCCGGAGTAGGTTCTCACTTTTTCCGGCTCGTCTTCAAGTGCCACTTTTTTCATTTCCGGGGATGCCGTCAGTTTTGGCATCCCCAGAAGAATAGATTTCTTCAATTCATTTCACCGTCCTTTTTTCAAGATCGGCTCCATACCACTCATTGGGTCGGAGTTTCTTCCCATCAATGGTCGCCACCACGATCTGCTGGATACAGCCGGTGACCGGATCTTCCTTGGCAAACGCTAACACATCACCTTTCCGGCTGCCTTGTGCAACAGGGTCAACACCACGCACAACAGCGTATCCACAACACGCCACAGCTTTGTCCTTCTTCACATGGCTGTTCCATTTCCGTTTCGGATGATCGGCCATAAACGCAAGGCCAAGGGTGAAAAGTTCTTCCTTGGTCAGCCGCCTAAGAACCGTCAATTCAGTGCAGGAAATCTTTGAATCGAATTCGTCTTCATCAATGTCGCCGCCAGCGTTGACGATATAGTATTCCGAGTGATCCACATCACTGTAATAACTCAGACAGTCCAGTGGGTCTTCCGCACAGTGAAAACCGTTTTGGCGGCAGTTGGCTTCTTTGGTCACGTTCAATCCCATCTGGAACTGATAGCCGATACAAACCATGCCAGGATGAAACCCTTTGTACGCGATCATACGCTACCTCCTTACCCAGCTTTTGCCACGCTGAAATCCAGCAAAGACATCTGGCCATCAGTAGAAGGCTTCTTTTCCGGCGCCGGTTTTGGTTCCGGCGTTTTCTTTTCGGCGGGCTTCTTTTCCGCTTTCTTTTTCTTGCCGGTATTTCCGGTAGTCTTGCCAATATAGGGCTTCGGCACAAACTTTTCCTCCTGCTCCTGGTCCTCCTTGGCATCCGGGTCGCGGAAATAATCTTCCGCCCACTGGTAGCACAAATCGTCAGGAATATCGCAGCCATAGCCTTGGCCGCCCTGTCCGGGCTGGATACCACTGGCCTTGAGCTCGTCCTGAACATAGTCCCACGCCTTCCGGCTGATGTACTGGAAGCAATGGATCATGGTTTTCTTCGGGTGCATGGTGAGCCGGGCAAAAGCCGGATCATCCAGGCAGAGCGTCTGGATATACTCCGAAACACACTCCTTCATGTTCCGACGGGTCAGCTTTTCCACATCCTTACTGACACGTTGCATGGAGGCGGATACCACTTCATCATCGCTCATAGCGGCAAGGCGGTCCATCTGCTCCTGCAGGGCCCGCTTTTTTTCTGCCTGCTTGGCCTCCCATTCAGCCTTGCGTTTTGCTTCGGCAGCCTCATGCTCGGCACGGCGCTTTTCTTCATCGGCATCCTTGGACGCACCATTTCCGACGGGCACATCCGTTTTGATGTCAACTGCATCGTCACATCCGCCATCCTCTTCCATGGGGTCATCCTCCGGCGCTTCCATCATCTCAGCGGAAACGGAGGATGCCGCATCAGAACCAGGCTGGGGTGCAGCTTCGTTCAGGGGCTGGACAGACGAACTGCTGACCGGAGGCACCGGCAGCTCGTCAAAGCTTTCCTCTTCCTCAAAGGCATTTTCGCCCGTGAGTGCAGTTGCCGACGGTTTGCGTCCCTCCTGCATATCCAGCGACATCTCTGAAAAATATCCCATAGTGAACTCCTTTCTGTAAACGAAAACGGCATGGACGGGCCAAAGCCCATTCCATGCCATCGTTACCAGTATCACAGCACATAGAGCAAAGTGCTGAAGCTGTCAAAGCAGTAGCAGACCACATTGGGGTACTGCTCCGCCCATTCTTTGATTTGTTCCTGTACTGCCTGCGCCACCATCTGTGCCGAAATATTCCAGGGCGGCGGAACTGTCACCGTGAAATATCCCTGTTCCATGCTGGGGCGCACATCCGCATCCAGCTGAACGCATTGCTCCAAAAGCGCCTCCAACTGTCCCTTCTTCGTTCCTTTTACAACAACCATCAATCTGCTCATGCTCCTCCCGAAACCTTCTTTTTGGCGAGCATTGGAGAAAATTTCACCTGTTGAAACTGTGTATCTCCGTTCACATAGTAGTAAATTCGTTTCATGGGATACTCTAGTTCCACAACATCAGAAAGAGACATTGGCCGTCCGTTGCAGTCTTCCGGCAACCCCACACTGAGTTCTGAAAACAGGCGTTTCAATACCTCGGCATCACTTTGCTCGGTCGGACAATAGACTTCTCCCGTCCAGACCATGCGATATTGAGCCGCAGGCGGCTGCTCATAGCCGGCCTTTCTTACCGCTTCCATATCCTTGAAAGCAAACGGAATCGCTCTCTGCTCGTCCAGTTCCAGCTGATAGAGCACAAATCGCTGTTTCCTGCGCTGGGGTTCCAGAAGGACGCCAAGCGCCTTCCTGCCATGGCGCAGAAAATCTTCATGCTCTTCCCGGGTCAGACCCAAATATTCGGTTAAACTGATACTCCTCTCTGCCAGGTGCTGCCATTGCTCGGTGCAGTCCTCAATATGCGCCAGCTCACACCAGCCATTGAGGTACTGTTCTTTGAATGTCTTTTTTTCCAACTCCTTTCTTCGCTGATTTTCCCGGCGCAAGGCAAGCTGCCAATCGTCAAACCCCTTATAGTTGGGATTCCATGTCAGCCGCCTGCAATTCATTCCGTACTTTCGGGCTGTCAGATAGATTTTTGAGGCTCCCGCCATGGTCATTTGGTTATTGTACTTGTCCATATCGTGGGCTTCTATGATCTCCTCTGTACCGCTCTGCGCCAGAAGGGCAAATAACGGTTCCAGTGGACTTGTGTTATTGGCTCCGGCAATCGCAGCAAAGGTGCGTCCAGTCAAACAGTGGGATATGTCGGCTTTCAGCAACCCCTCAATGACATACACCACACGGGCAGACGGATCACCAACCAGGTGTACCGGGCTTCCCGATGAAGCGCCGTCTCTCTTGGAAGAAGAAGAAAACCAGATGTATTTGGCGCCAGCTTTTTCCGGCGGGTCATCTTTGTCCTTCAGCGGCACATCCAGCATGATTTGAAACCCCTGTAATCTGCCGTCAAAACCAACGGCTGGAATCAAGATTCCAGATGTTTTTTTATAAAAGGCCATGGTCCAGTAGCCGCAGTCATCGCGGTAGAACCCTGGGACACCTTCCACCTTACAGCCCATCTGTATCAGACGCGCCGTAATAGAGCGGCACAAAAAGGGCGGCGGGGTGCTCTTAAAGCCCAGCGATTCAATTTGTTCATCAGACAGCCCACGCTTGGGTGAACGAAGGTGCTCCCTATGATCTGGCCGCAGTGTAAGCTGGGCCAACAGCAGGGACAGCGTCTGATGGATCTCCGCAGGACTTGCTTTTTCTGACTGCGGCACAGTTTTTCGCTCGGAAGTAGAATGACAGCCGGCGTCAGCCCGGGCCCCCGAAAGCGAGGACCCGGTGCTGACCGTCAGCTTAGGAGCTTCATTCCCGGAGCGTATATGTTCTTCATGGCAGTTGTCGCACAAAGCTTCTGCTATTTCCCAATAAGCGTCCGAGGTCGTCGTATTGTTGAGCCGTGCATACAGCCCAAGCATTCCGCCATGCTCGCCGCAGTAATTGCAGCGCCACACATTTTTGACGAAATTGACATTCATCTTTCCCCGGCGATCGCCACAGAACGGGCAATCCACATAGACACTATTTGACTGCTGGCGCCTGATACGCAGGTGCAGCAGTTCCACGACATCCATGATATTGAACGGAAATTCATCCGGGTATGAGCCCATCTGTCATTCCTCCCTTTGTACCCACGCTGGGGTTCATATCAGCCGGCCTTCTGGAGAGAATCGAGCACCAGCTGGGCGGCAGCGCGCACCAGGTTGTTCTTGCTCTTGCCCGGAATGAGATAAAAGCGCAAATTGACCGGGCGTTTCTCCGCCACCTGTGCAATCGTCATGCCACGGCAGATGCCATCATCCACAACGACCTGTCTAGCCTGTTCCAGCGTCATCACCTGCAGAAGCTCTTCCACAGGAGTATTCTGCGTGTAGGCCGGAGCCTCGTCCTGCGCAGGCGCATCGTTGCCCTTGGGTTCGATTCGCATCTCAGCCTTTTGGGCGGGCAGCGGCAGTTCATCCGTCTGCTCCACAGCTCCCGGTTCAGCGGCAGCCATCACAGTATCCGTGGGCACCACTTTCTCCGCCTTAACAGGCTCCACCGGCAGCCGCTGTTCCACCGACTCCACAGGCGGGGCCGTCACAGCCGTTTTCGGGGCCACAGACGCCCTCTGCTGCGTTTTAAGGTCGCTGGCAGGGGAATCACCAACAGCGGGCGCAACAGGCTTCCGAGGGGCGTTGACAGGCGTCTGACGCGGTTCCGTGCGCTCCACCTGAACAGGAACGGTCTCAGCCGCCTTTTTCTCGGCGGCGTTGGCTTTCTTCTGCTCGGCGGCGGCCTGTGCGTCGGCGTTGATGAGCTGAATACCGAAGCCGGCATCCGTGAGAGCCTGACTCAAAGCCTCATTCTGTGCACCTCGGATAAAGTCACGGTTGTCCTGAAGCTGCTGTTGGGCCACGCTCATGCTGAAAGGCTCGGCATCGCCACGATCCAAAAACACCCGGGCCTCGAAAATCGCCATCTGTTCGGTGATCCGCAGCGCCGTCACGCGCATACGGCCATTGGGATGGGCCATACGGAACCACAGCTTCTGATAGGGCAGATCCAGTCTCATGCTGTCCTTGGTGCGGCGGAGGAACTTGAGCGGGTCAAAGCCCGGCACCTTGTTCAACTCTGCTACGGCGGGTACGGCCTCATACATGGTTTTGGGATTGCTGCTTTCGTTCATCTTGCAAACTCCTTCCTGTTAAATAAAATAGGAGACGCACTGTGCTTTTTCTGCACTTTGCGTCCCTTTTTAACCTGCATGTTTCAATTCTTTTTTCGCTTCATTCGGGAGCGGAATACCGGCACGTCTGGCATAGGCCTTAAAGTACATGTCGATGCGTGCGCCCAGCAGCGTATTTCGCTTGCTAATCTCGTTGCGGTGAATCGCCATGAACAGCACCTGCTTCTGTCCAATCAGCACCACACGCTTTTTAGCACGGGTGATTCCGGTATAGAGCAGATTGCGGTAGAGCATGATGCTATGCGCTTTCAAAAGCGGCATGATAACCGTTTCATACTCAGAACCCATAGACTTATGGATGGTGGTGGCATAGGCAAGGTCCAGATTGACCATATCCTCTACGCTGTATTCCAGTTCCCGGCCAACTCCAAAATCGAGGCCCACACGCTTTCCGTTCTCCCCGTCTTTGATATAACGGATAAAGCCCAGATCGCCATTGGATACCTTTGCTGTGTTCTTGGTCTGCATAATACGGTCATTGACCCGAAAAACCTTGACACCGATTTTGATCTCGTCTTCGGCGGATCGGAACGGGTTGACCACTTCACGGATAGCCTCATTGAGCTGTTCCGCCGATGCCGCACCTTCTGAGCGAAAGGGCGACAGGATCTGCACTCGGTCGATGCCGCTTTCTTCAATCTCTCTGCAATAACGGGAGATGATCCGCTCGGCGGCATCCGCCTGGTTATCGCTTGCCATAAACATAAAATCCGGCCCATAGTACAGCTTGGTATTGCCCTCGTTGATGAACTTGGCATTGTAGGCAATCAAGCTGTCTTTGGACTGACGGAAAATCTGATCCAGCACGGTGACAGGCACCAACTCACAGTCGATCAGCTCACGGAACACATTTCCGGCTCCCACGCTGGGGAGCTGATCCGGGTCGCCTACAAGTACGATTCGTGCACCGTCCTTGATGCGCGAGAAGAATTTATCTGCCAGCCACATATCTACCATGGAAAACTCGTCCACGATGATCAGGTCAGCCGACAACGGCTCCTGTTGTTTGGTTCGGTTGACATCGTCCTCTTCGCTGCCGAGGCCCAACCCGCTGTGAAGCGTCCGGGCCATATCAAAGCCGGTGCTCTCTGCCATACGACGGCTGGCTCTGCCCGTCGGCGCCATCAAGACGATTTGGCCGTCAGGGTGCAGCCGGCGGTATACCTCCAGGATCGTTTTCAGAACCGTCGTTTTGCCGGTACCGGGAGAGCCTGTGATAATGGAAAGATTGTGGCGATACGCCGCATAGACGGCAGCCTCCTGTTTGGAGGACAACACCACGCCCATCTCACGCTTGACCCGTTCCAACACCCGCTCAATCCGCTCCGGTTCTGACGGCTCCACCAACCGCATGGCAATGCGGCGGGCGGTTTCGTCCTCCTGTGCAAACACCCGGGGCAGATAGATGTTATCCTTGACTGCCACCACTTCTCCTTTAAGGATCATGTCTTGCAGCACATCTGCGACTTCCTGCGCCTGAAGGCGAAGTGCCGGCACCGGAATCTTGTTGTTGAGCAGCCGAAGCGCCTCTTTCTGCAGGGTTTCCCTGAGCAAGAACAGGTGCCCTTTAGCTCCTTTACCATCTTCCAGCGCCCAGAACAGCGCACCCTTGACCCGCATGGGGGCATGAAGGTCACCGCCGTTCTTCTGAACAATGGCGTCTACACGCAGAAAGCCGAACCCGGATATCTGGCACAGCTCAAACGGACTCTTTTTCAAGATGTCTACGCTGGCAGGCCCGAAATACTGATAAATCTTGAGCGCAGTTTTCGGCGTGATTTTGAACGGGGAAAGCAGGGTCATCAGATCCTGCAGCATCCGGCTCTCCGCATAGGAGGTCTTGATGTCCTCCAGCTTGCTTTCCGTGATACCTTTGATTTCCAAAAGCCGTTCCGGCTGGTTTTGCAGAATATCCAGCGTGTCCTCGCCAAACCGGGCGACAATCAGCGCGGCGGTTGCGGGCCCGATGCCTTTGATAAGACCCGATGCCAGATACCCCTCCACACCGCTTTTGGTCCGGGGGACGATCTCGCGCCACTGCTCCACCTGAAGCTGCATACCATACTTGCCCTGCTTCCATTCACCATCCAGTTCCAGCTCCACCGCATCCGTACGGGGCAGTTCATAACCGGTCGCCACAAAACGGATCAGATGGTCTCTGTACCGCCGGGTAGAACGGGCCTCCTGCGGCACCTCTTTGTCGGCAGTCTTCACACTAATAATGCAGAACCGATTTGCCGGGTTGTGATAAATCGTCCCGTCATAAGTTCCTCTGTGGATCACTTCTTTTTCCCTCCTTTAAGCCGCCTTGGTATCAGCTTTCACACTGAACCGGCGAAACTCCGAAATTGTGACATACTGCTCGTAGATATCAGGATGTTCCAGTTTCAGCCGGATCAGATTGTCCTTGTCGATGTTAGGCTTCCGCACCGGATTGTAGGTGACCGTATAATTTACGCCATCCTGCTGGCAAATAGCTTTGCAGCTCTTGCCCATTTCGGCAATCAGTGCTCCCTTCAGTCGCTGCATATCCGCATCGATTTCCTTGCTGTCCTTTTCAGCACGTTTCTTTTCTTCTTGAAGCTGGAGATACCGCATCAGCTTGGCAGTCAGAGAATAATCAAAGGTCACCACAGGGGCGTCCTTATCTGCAGGACCCGTATGCCGGCGCACGCTTTCAATTACAAGATCGCCATCCTCGGTATAGGGCGGCGGTGTTTTGGCAAGGACGTGGTTCTCCCAGAAATGCTGTTCCAGAAAAATCATCTCATCCTCATAAGCTTCGTCACGGCGAATCTCACGAATGATGGTTTCTTCCTCGTTGTTGCCATACAGGCAGCAGAAGAAGCAGCGATCCACATCCATGACCGCCATATAATGCCGCCCCTGGGTTTCGTAGTAGACCGGAACAGTTTCTTCCCCATCCAGCCACCAGTGATCCTTAGCATTGTAGTTTGTGGTTTTGATTTCCAAAATTGCGGTCGTGCCATCCGGAAGTTCTACAAAGTAGTCCACATCAGCCAGCATCCAGGGATACTTGGGGTGCTGGAACATCTTCTTGACCTGATAAATCTTGTAGCCGGTCCGATGCTGAAAAATTTTTGCCACCAGCGGCTCCAGCAGATGCCCCATTTCCAGAGCAACCCAGTTGTTTTCGTTGTCCTCAACCGCTGCAATATTCAGCTTGTCGTAGTAGAGGTCACGGGCCGTCCGCCAGGGCGATATCCCCAGCAACGCAGCCACATCACTGCCGCCAATTCCTTTTCGCCGATAAGCGAGCCATTCCTTTTCGGATAAGCCTGCGGTCTCGACCAATACCTGCGGTTGATGTGTTTCTTTCAATGCCGCACAGCTATCCGGCATACTCAGCACCCCCTCCTCGTCGGGCGAGGAACGACGTGCGCCTTCATCACCGGGCACCGTCTCTTGATAGGCTGCTGCTGTCTCTTGGACTGCCTCCAGCTCTCGTTCAATTTCTTCTCTTTCACCATGATTTCATGGTTCGACATTTTCGTGTTCATCTGTATACCTGCCTTTCTTATTTTTGATATATCCTCAAAGCCGTTTCCGGCGTTTGGGCAAAAAAATAAGCGAGGCTGACTGCGGCATACGCCTGATGTCCACAGTAACCTGTGAACCAAAGTCATCCTCGCAAATAGGGAATGGATACTCCCTGAAAATAGAAAAAGCCAGTAATATACCGTCCCATACGGGCGCAGTAATACTACTGGCACAAGTACAATCTTAACTGCGTGTGCAATGCGGGCTTTCGGCCTGCGGTACAGAACATCGGTCTGTATCCCATACGGGAAGCGCACAAAAATCAATTACAAAGCAAGTTTAGCACAATATATAGTGTTAGTCAAGCATCGTAATCTACATATAGCGTTTCAATTATTTCTTCGTAGCTGTTTGAGCATAAAAAAACGGGAATCTGCAGAATTCAACCCGTTCCGTCCCTATATATAAGGCGTATAGACATGGCGTGTGGTTCCACTGCCTGTCTGTACGCCTTTTGTACCTTGACAGCCCCTATAAACCTTTTCCATTGGAGTTATACAGGCGCTGCGGACAGTGTGCTTCTGCGCGCCCACAGCTTAATTGCCGCATAGCGGCTGCCTGAAAATACGCGGCGGAAAAGCCCGGCGCAGGAAATGGCCTTTGGAAGAGTCCTGATACTTCCCGATGAATTTTAATGACTTCATTGTTTTTGTTGAAAACCTTTCCCTACAAACAGTAGAGGATATATGTAATTGCAAATAAAGGAGGGCAATTATGGAGAAAAGAAAACCCAATGACCTTTCGCCTGAGCAGTGCTTGGCGGTAGATACGGAATCGCTCTGCAAACTGCTCGACTGCGGGCGGCACACCGCCGTTCAGATTGGCGACCTTGCCCATGCTCGCATCACCATGAATTCTCGTGTCCTTTGGAGCGTTCAGCGCGTAAAGGAATATCTTTACGAGATCTCATGCTGACAGAATCCTGCCCACCAGGGGCGCAACAGTACACCAACCATCGGGAGGTATCAATCTATGCCAAAAATCAGGAAAGACAACAAAGGCCGCAATCTGCGGCCAGGTGAAACCCAGCGATCAGACGGCAGCTATATGTTTGTCTACAAGCTGGGAAAAAAGAAAAAGTACATTTATGATTCCGACTTAGCTGCTCTTCGTGTAAAAGAAAAACAGCTCACGAAAGATGCCGATGACGGCATTCGTACCCAAGAGGCCATGAAAATCACCCTAAATGATATGTTCAAAGTTCTCATGGATACGAAACTCCAGTTGAAGGCTTCCACGCGAGCTAATTACGAATACCTTTGGAGCAACTATGTTAAAGACGAGCCGTTTGCTAACATTCCCCTGCCCAATATTCGTAAAAGCGATATCCTGACATTTTACACGAAACTCTTGAAAAAGGGCTTTGCAATCAACTCACTGGAAAACATCAATAATCTGGTTCATCCTGCACTTGAATTGGCAGTCGATGATGACTACATCCGGAAGAATCCCAGTAAAGGCGTTTATCGTTCCCTAAAAGCAGAGGGCGCCGGGAAACCTGCGAAAAAAAGGATCGCTCTTACGATGACGCAGCAGAAGAATTTTCTTCGCTTTATTTCCAAGTCACCGATGTATAGCCACTGGCTACCAGTTATGGTCGTACTACTCGGTACGGGACTGCGTGTGGGAGAGTGTACTGGGCTGACCAAAAACGATGTAGATCTGGAGAACAACACTATCTCTGTGAATCACAACCTGATTTATCGAGTTATTGATGGAGAAGCAGGCTTTCACATCACCACTCCTAAAACGGCGAGCGGCACACGCACTATTCCCATCCTGTATCCGCAGGTTGCCGAACAGCTCCGCGCTCTGATTGAAGTGATGGACGCCTTGTATCCGGAGGATCTCGTAATGAATGGATATCATGGATTCCTCTTCCGCAACCGCTCTGGCTATTTTCTCAGCGCCCATAACATCAATCGGGCCATTGAGCGCATCTCCATCGCCTATAACGCTGAAGAAATGGATCAAGCAGAATTGGAAGACCGTGAACCGAATCTCTTGCCTCATTTCAGCGTACATAATTTACGGCACACCTTTTGCACCAGACTTTGCGAGAAGACAAACGACATTAAGTTCATCCAGCAAGTGATGGGACATGCTGATTTCTCCACCACCATGGATATCTACACCCATATCACGCAGGAAAGCATGAAGGAAAAAGCTGAAGTGATCAAGGACGATTTGGTACTAATGTGAAAATTACAAAAAAGGGCAAATCCGCATTTCAAACGCGGATTTGCCCTTTATTTTGGCCCGTCTGGTGTCGTCTGGTTTCAAGCAAAAGTTGTAAAAAAGTTGTAGTAACACGAATTTCAGTGTTAAACGACCTCTTTAGTACAGCTTCGCTCCCGCCGGGATATTGTCATCCAGCATCAGAAGATTTAAGCCTTCCCGTCCGTCATACTCGTACACTGCGGAAATCAGCATACCCTCGGAATCAATCCCCATCATCTTCCTCGACGGCAGGTTTGTGATTGCCACACAGGTCTTACCAACCAGTTCTTCCGGCTCGTAATATTCATGAATACCGCTTAAAATCGTGCGTTTCCGGTCTGTTCCGTCATTCAATGTGAACTTCAGGAGCTTCTTGGACTTCGGTACAGCCTCGCAAGCTTCGATCTTGACCACTCTGAAATCAGATTTGCTGAATGTTTCAAAGTCTACTTCATCTGCAAACAAAGGCTCGATTTTCACCTTGGTAAGATCAATCTGTACGCTCGGCGCGGACACGCTTGCAGCCTCCGCAGATACGTTTACAGCTGCATTTCCAGCCTTGCTTTCATCCCGTTTTTGCTCCAGTGGCTTCATTGTGGGGAACAGGATGACGTCCCGGATGGAGTCGGCGCCGGTGAGCAGCATGACGCAGCGGTCGATGCCGATGCCCAGGCCGCCCGTGGGGGGCAGGCCGTACTCCAGGGCGTTGACAAAGTCCTCGTCCATCATGCCGGCTTCCTCGTCGCCCTTGTCCCGCATTTCAGCCTGCTTCTGGAAGCGCTGGCGCTGGTCGATGGGGTCGTTGAGCTCGGAGAAGGCGTTGCCCATCTCGCTGTGGCAGATGAACAGCTCGAACCGCTCGGTGAGCCGGGGATCGGCGGGGGAGCGCTTGGCCAGGGGGCTCACATCCACGGGATGCATGGTGATGAAGGTGGGCTGGATCAGCTTCTCCTCCACCTTCTGATCGAAGCACTCGTACAGCGCGTTGCCCCAGGTGGGGTCGGCGGTCTCGGGCAGCTCCACGCCGATGGACTTGGCGGCCGCGACGGCCTCCTCGTCGCTGTTGATGGCCATAAAGTCGATGCCGCAGTACTGCTTCACCGCCTCGTGCATGGGCAGACGGGGCCAGCCGGGGGTCAGGTCGATGTCCTCCCCCTGCCAGGTCACCTGATAGGTGCCCAGAATGTCCTTGGCGGCGGAGGAGAGCACCTCCTCAAACAGGTCCATCATGTGGTTGAAGTCGGCGTAGGCCTCGTACAGCTCAATGGTGGTGAACTCGGGGTTGTGCTTGGGGTCCATGCCCTCGTTGCGGAAGATGCGGCCGATCTCGTACACCCGCTCGAAACCGCCCACCACCAGGCGCTTCAGGTGCAGCTCGGTGGCGATACGCATATACATGTCGATATCCAGGGTGTTGTGGTGGGTGATGAAGGGGCGGGCGTTGGCGCCGCCGGAGATGGTGTTCAGAACGGGGGTCTCCACCTCCATGTAGCCCCGCTCATCCAGGTAGCGGCGCACATGCTTGATGAAGGCGGTGCGGACCTCGAAGGCCCGGCGCACGTCCTCGTTCATGATCAGGTCCACATAGCGCTGGCGATATCGGGTCTCCTTGTCCGTCAGGCCGTGGAATTTCTCAGGCAGAGGCTGGAGGGACTTGGAGAGAAGGGTCACTTTGTGGGCCTTGACAGAGATCTCGCCCCGCTTGGTCTTGAAGACCTCGCCTTCCACGCCCACGATATCGCCGATGTCCACCTTTTTGAACTTGGCAAAGGCCTCCTCGCCCAGCTCGTCCACACGGACATAGAGCTGGATGCGGCCCTTGCCGTCCTGCAGGTCGCAGAACACGGCCTTGCCCATGCCCCGCTTGGACATGATGCGCCCGGCCACGGAGGTCATGCTGCCCTCCAGAGCCTCGAAGTTCTCCTTGATATCGGCGGAGTGATGCTTGACCACGTATTTGGTGATCTGGAAGGGATCCTGACCCGCGTCCTGCAGTTCCTTGAGCTTGGCGCGGCGGATCAGGCGCTGTTCGGACAGGTTCTGTTCCTCCGGCTGATTGACGCTTCTCTCTTCAGTACTCATTGCTCTTGCTCCTTACTTTTGAATCTCTAGGATACGATATCTCAACACACCGGCAGGCGCCTCCACCTGGATCTCCTCGCCTACCGCCCGGCCCAGCAGAGCCTTTCCAAAGGGGGAGTCCTCGGAAATGCGGCCGTTCATGGGGTCGGCCTCCTGAGAACCCACCACCTGGTAGGTCTCCTCCTCCTCAAACTCCAGGTCCAGCACCTTGACGGTGGAACCCAGACGGACGGAATTGGGGTCGGTCTCATGCTCTTCGATGACCACGTAGTTGGCCAGGATGTTCTCCACCTCCGCAATGCGGGAGTAGAGTTTACCCTGCTCATTCTTGGCCTCGTCGTACTCGCTGTTCTCAGACAGATCGCCGAAGGAACGGGCCTCCTTAATCTGATCGGCCACCTCTTTTTCACGGACGGTCTTCAGATAGTTCAGCTCCTGTTTCAGCTCCTCCAGGCGCTCAGCGCTGAGTTTGAATTCTTTTGCCATGTCGATCGTGCACACCTTTCCTTGATTGCTTTACTCTATCGGCACGGGGCCGGCAGCGGCCCCCGCAAATTCAGAACGGAAACACTCCGCCACGTTAATACGATATTATATGTAGTTTACCCCCTCCTGTCAAGTCAATAATTTGGTATTAGGTGGCAGAAAACGCAGCTGTTCCCCCTTGATTTTTCCTTCCTCCCACAGCACCGCCAGCAGAGGCAGCCGATCCAGTCCGGAGGGCAGCCCACAGTCCGCCAAAGCGGGCAGAAACCCAGCCAGATCGGGCCGGTGTCCGTACAGGTGAAACACGGTCCGCCCCGCCGGGGCCCCCGGGTCAAAGGCCAGGACTACGTCGGCCTGTCCCGCCTCCGGCGGCCGTACCGCCGCCCCGAACTCCGCCCGCAGCCAGCCGGCCAGTTCCTCCCCCTCCTCCCCGGCATCCACCGCCAGATCCCGCACCCGGGGGCACAGCTGCTCCGCCGCCCGGAAGAGGGCGGGGCTTACCCGCCGCCCGTACAAAAGCACCGACGCCCGCTCCGGTCTGCGCTCCTGCCAGCCCAGAGCAGCCAGGGCCAGCGGCGCGGCCTGGGCCTGGCAGAAGGTCTCCGGCTCCACCGGGCGCAGCCCTGCCCGGAACAGCTCCTCCCAGTAAGGGAAGTCTTCCGCCGTCAGCACCCGCCGCACACCGGAGCGGAGCAGCAGGTCACATCCCCGCTCCACCCGCCTGCATAGCCTGCGCTCTCCCATCCCTGTCTTCACCGGTACATCCCCCCAGAGGCAGCACAGCCCCAGCAGCCATCGCCGTTCTGCCTGGGGCTTTCGCCCCCGCCGCTCTGTCAGTTCCAGTACGCCCATCATGCCCGTCTTCACCTCAGAAAAGCCTATGCGTCCCGCCCCCCTGTATGCCCACCCCTTTTCAATTCCTTTACAATGCCTTACCCCGGTTTTGCATTCCTTTACCGGACCGTGATAGCGAAGCCTTAAATCTTTCGGGTATGATGCATGTGTCTCTGGAGAGATTAAGATTGAACCTGATTTTGGAGGAATCAAGCATGAATTGGAAACGCCCCCTGGCAATCACTCTGGCCGCCGCCACCTTCGGCACCACCCTGGCCGCCTGCGGAGCCCCCGCTGACTCTGGCGCTCAGGCCAGCTCTACGCCCGCCGCCCAGGCCCAGAATTTGTCCAACGAGGCCGTCAAGGCCCCCAAGTATGTCTTCCTGTTTATCGGCGACGGCATGAGCTATCCCCAGATCCAGTCCACCGCCGACTACCTGGGCGCCCTCGAGGATGCCGACTACTGGCAGGCTGAGCCCAGCCTGGACGACAACGGCGGCGCCGTTCTGGACGGCCCCTCCTACCTGAACTTCATAAACTTCGAGGCTGCCGGCTCCGCCGTCACCTATGACTCCAACAGCTTCTGCCCCGACTCCGCTTCCACCGCTACCTCGATTTCCACCGGTCACAAGACCTACTCCGGCACCATCAACATGGACGAGACCGGCACCACTGCCTATGAGACCATCGCCGAGAAGGTCCACGATCAGCTGGGCATGAAGGTGGGCGTCATCTCCTCCGTCAACCTGAACCACGCCACCCCCGCCGCCTTCTATGCCCATCAGGCCAGCCGCAACGACTACTATGAGATCGGCCTGGAGCTGGTGGATTCCGGCTTTGAGTACTTCGCCGGCGGCGGCCTGCTGAAGCCCACCGGCGCTGAGGGCGACCAGGCCGACCTGTACACCCTGGCTGAGGAGGCCGGCTACAACGTGGTCAAGACCCAGGCCGAGGCCGAGCAGGTCACCGAGGGCCCCGTGGTGATTGTGGACGAGCACCTGGCCGACGGCGACGCCATGGCCTATGAGCTGGACCGCACCGACGACATGTGGGCGCTGGCCGACTATGTGGAGAAGGGCATCGAGGTCCTGGACAATGACAAGGGCTTCTTCATGATGTGCGAGGGCGGCAAGATCGACTGGGCCTGCCACGCCAACGACGCCGCTTCCTCCATCCACGACACCAAGGCTCTGGCTGACGCCGTGCAGGTGGCCATCGACTTCGCTGAGGAGCATCCCGACGAGACTCTGATCCTGGTCACCGGCGACCATGAGACCGGCGGCCTGACCATCGGCTTTGCCGGCACCGACTACGACACCTACCTGAACCTGCTGGAGAGCCAGAAGATCTCCTTCGCCAAGTATGACAGCGACTATGTGGCCGCCTACAAGGAGAACAAGACCTCCTTTGAGGACGTGCTGGCCGACATCGAGACCCTGTTCGGTCTGAAGACCGAGGGCGAGGAGGGCGACAAGCTGGTGCTCACCCCCTACGAGCTGTCTCAGCTGAAGACCGCCTACGAGAAGAGCATCAATGAGACCGCCACCGGCATGGACGAGCAGCAGGAGTACGTGATGTACGGCACCTACGAGCCTCTCACCGTCACCATCACCCACATCCTGAACAATAAGTCCGGCGTGTCCTTCACCTCCTACAGCCACACCGGCCTGCCCGTGGCCGTGCTGGCCCACGGTGTCAATGCCGAGCAGTTCAACGGCTACTACGACAACACCGAGATCTTCAACAAGCTGGCTGACATGCTCAACGTTCAGTAAGATTCCCCTTCCTTCCCACCCCTACCGATACAGACAGCAGAGAGGATGCGGCATATGCCGCATCCTCTCTGCCCATGCGAAAGGACCGATACATTGATGAAATCCCTTCTCCTGGACGCCGAAAAGCGGCGCTATTGCGCCCCTCTGGCCATCTGCCTGGCTCTGATCGTCCTCCTGCTGCTGGCCCCCACCGGCTTTGAGGGGGCCCTGCAATACCAGCAGGCCGACCGCTGCACCGCCCTGGTGACGGCGGTAGACGACTCCGCCATCATCGACACCGGCCTGGTCCGCTCCGGTGAGCAGCGCTGCACCCTGGAGCTGCTGGGCGGGCGCTTCGAGGGACAGACCACCACCGGCATCAATATGCTCAACGGCTCCCTGGAGCAGGACAAACTATTCGTCCCCGGCGACAAGGCCATGGTGGTGGTAAGCTACCAGGGCGACGAGATCCTCTCGGTCACCATGACCGACCACTACCGTATCGGCAAGGAGGCCATCCTGGCGGGCATTTTTGCGGTGTTCCTCATCCTCTTTGCCGGGCGCACCGGCCTGCGGGCCATCGCCTCCTTTGTATTGACAGTGCTCATGCTGTGGAAGGTGCTGGTCCCCCTCTACCTCAACGGCTGGAACCCCATCTTTATGGGGCTGCTGGTGACTTTGGTACTCACCCTGCTCATCATCGCCCTGGTCTACGGCTTTGACCGCCGGTGTCTCTCCGCCGTTTCCGGTGCCTTTCTGGGCGTTCTGGTCACCTGTGTGCTGGGCATTCTGTTCACCGACCTCTTCCAGATCCACGGCGCGGTGATGGCCTACTCCGAAAGCCTGCTCTACGCCGGCTATCAGGACCTGAACCTGACCCAGATCTTCATGGCCTCCATCTTCATCGGCTCCTCCGGCGCGGTGATGGACCTGAGCGTGGACATCACCTCCGCTGTCCACGAGGTAGTGGAAAAGCGGCCCGACATCTCCCGCTGGGAAGCGGTGCGCTCCGGCATGAACGTGGGCCGGGCCGCCATGGGCACCATGACCACCACCCTGCTGCTGGCCTACTCCGGCGGCTATATCGCCCTGCTGATGGTCTTTATGGCCCAGGGCACCCCCATCTGGAACATCCTTAACTATAAGTATGTGGCCTCCGAGATCGTCCACACCATCGTGGGCTCCTTCGGTCTGGTCACGGTGGCCCCCTTCACCGCCCTCACCAGCGGCTTCCTGCTGGCGGGACGGCAAAAACGGCAGGCCCTGCAGGAGGCGGAATGATCCGCCTCCTTTTTGCTTGGCCTCTTGCTTTTTTTCCAGTTCCGGGGTAAAATATTGGTTCGTATTAAGATAAAGGAGTGAAACCAAATGCCAGAAGAGCTGAACCCCACCATGACGCAGAACTTCATCCATGATTTCATTGACGAGGACATCGCCCAGGGTGGTCAGTTCCAAGGCATGACCGTCCACACCCGGTTCCCCCCGGAGCCCAACGGCTATCTGCACATCGGCCATGCCAAGGCAATTTTTGTAGACTTCGGCACCGCCGAAAAGTACGGCGGTCTCTGCAACCTCCGCATGGATGACACCAACCCCACCAAGGAGGATGTGGAATACGTGGAGGCCATCCAGGAGGATATCCACTGGCTGGGCTATGACTGGGGCGACCGCTTCTATTTCGCCTCCGACTACTTTGAGAAAATGTACGAGTACGCCGTGGAACTCATCAAGAAGGGCCTGGCCTACGTGTGCGAGCTCACCCCCGAGCAGTTCAAGGAGTACCGCGGCGACGTAAACACCCCCGCCCGCTCCCCCTACCGGGACCGTCCCATCGAGGAGTCTCTGGACCTGTTCGCCCGGATGCGGGCCGGTGAGTTTG
The DNA here is from genome assembly GCF_017811815.1 of Flavonifractor sp. AGMB03687. GTDB lineage: Bacteria > Bacillota > Clostridia > Oscillospirales > Oscillospiraceae > Flavonifractor. The sequence goes on along the minus strand of NZ_JADKZI010000001.1, from coordinate 645,156 downwards.
AGAACGGCCGCATGACCCTGCGGGCCAAGATCGACCTGGCCAGCGGCAACTTCAACATGCGCGACCCCGTCATTTACCGCATCAACCACATGCACCACCACCGCCAGGGGGACAAGTGGTGCATCTATCCCATGTACGACTTCGCTCACCCCCTGGAGGACGCCCTGGAGGGGATCACCCACTCCCTGTGCTCCCTGGAGTTTGAGGATCACCGTCCCCTGTACGACTGGGTCATCGCCAACTGCGACGTGCCCGCCAAGCCCCGGCAGATTGAGTTCGCCCGCCTGGGCATCAACTACACCGTTATGAGCAAGCGTAAGCTGCGCCAGCTGGTGGAGGAGGGCCGGGTGTCCGGCTGGGACGATCCCCGTATGCCCACCCTGTGCGGCCTGCGCCGCCGGGGCTACACCCCCCGGGCCATCCGCAACTTCTCCGAGCGCAACGGCGTGAGCAAGGCCGCCTCCACCGTGGAGTATGCCTTCCTGGAGCACTGCCTGCGGGAGGACCTGAACCTGACCGCTCAGCGTGTCATGGCGGTGCTGCGCCCCGTCAAGCTGACCATTACCAACTACCCCGAGGGTCAGAGCGAGACCTTCTCCGTGGAGAATAACCCCAACGATCCCGCGGCCGGCAGCCGTGAGATCACCTTCTCCCGCAACCTGTATGTGGAGGCCGAGGACTTCCTGGAGACCCCGGTGCCCAAGTACAAGCGTCTCTATCCCGACGGCCCCGAGTGCCGCCTGAAGGGTGCCTACCTCATCAAGTGCACCGGCTGTGCCAAGGATGAAAACGGCAACATCACCGAGATCTTTGCCACCTACGATCCCGAGAGCCGCGGCGGCGATCCCGCCGATGGCCGCAAGGTGAAGGGCGCCACCATCCACTGGGTGGACGCTGCCACCGCCGTGGACGCCGAGGTGCGCCTGTACGACAACCTGTTCACCGACGCCGATCCCGACGCCGGCGACAAGAACTTCCTGGACTGCCTCAACCCCGGCTCCCTGGAGATCCTCTCCAACGCCAAGGTGGAGGCCGGCCTGGCCAACGTGGAGGCTCCCGCCTCCTTCCAGTTCCTGCGTCAGGGCTATTTCTGCGCCGACAACAAGGACTCCAAGCCCGGCCATCTGGTATTCAACCGTTCTGTGAGCCTGAAGGACAGCTTTAAATTTTAAATCTTAAATTTTAAAGAGTGGCGCGCGGGGCTCTGCCCCCGCGCCATCCGTTTGGAGGTCATGAACATGAAATTCTGGTTCCGCAATGACTATTCCTTTGGCGCCCATCCCAAGGTCCTGGAGGCCGTCTGCGCCGCCAACCTGGAGGGCAACATCGGCTACGGCGATGACAAGTACAGCGATATGGCCAAGGCCCGTATCCGCGAAGTGTGCGGCCTGCCCGACGCCATGGTGGAGTTTGTCGCCGGCGGCACCCAGGCCAACGTGCTTACCTGCGCGTTTCTGCTCAAGCCCTGGCAGGCTGCCATCTGCCCCGACTCCGGCCACCTGAACGGCCATGAGGTGGGCGCCTTCGAGGCCACCGGTCACAAGATCCTCACCGTGCCCGCCACTCCCGACGGCAAGATCGCTCCCGAGCAGCTGGTTCCCCTGCTGAAGCTCCACCAGGACGTGCATCTGACTGAGCCCGGCCTGGTCTACATCTCCAACGCCACCGAGAACGGCGCCGTGTACACCAAGGCGGAGCTCACCGCTCTGTACACCTTCTGCCGTGAGAACGGCCTGTACCTCTTCATTGACGGCGCCCGGCTGGGCTGCGCCCTGGCCTCCGACGCCAACGACATGACCCTGCCCGAGTTCGCTCACCTGTGCGACGCCTTCTACATCGGCGGCACCAAGAACGGCACCATGTTCGGCGAGGCTCTGGTCATCACCCGCCCCGAGCTCACCAAAGGCTTCTTCCGCATGAAGAAGCGCCTGCTCACCGTGATGGAGAAGGGCTGGATCCAGGGCGTACAGTTCCTCACCGTCTTTGAGGACGACCTGTACTTCAAGATGGGCCGCCAGGCCAACGAGATGGCTGCCCGCCTCCAGAAGGGTCTGAAGGCCAAGGGCTGGAAGCTGTGGGTGGAATCCCCCACCAACCAGGTCTTTGTCATCGCCCCCAACGACAAGAAGCCTCTGCTGGACGAGGTTTGCCAGTACGAGGACTGGTGCCCCTACGACGAGAACCACACCGTGGTCCGCTTCGTGGCCTGCTTCCACACCACTGAGGCTGACGTGGACGGTCTGCTGGCCACCCTGCCCGACCTGCAGTAAGCAACGCAAAAAAGAAAACCCTCCGGGACATTGTCCCGGAGGGTTTTTATGTTTTCTATTACGCCTCCACATCGCCCAGCGGAGTGATGACTTCCCGGAAGATCCGGCGCAGGAACAGCAGCGCCATAGCCAGAGAGGCGATCTCCGCAATGGGGAAGGCCCACCACACGGCGGTCACGTTGCCGGTGAGGGAGAGCAGGTAGGCGGCAGGCAGCAGCACCACCAGCTGACGGCCGATGGACATGATCATGCTCAGCACACCGTTGCCCAGAGCCTGGAAGGTGGAGGAGCAGATGATGTTGAAGCCGGCAAAGACGAAGCACAGGCTGATGATCCGCAGGGCGGGCACACCGATGCGCAGCATCTCGTCGGATGCCTCGAAGATACCCAGAATGGGGGCAGCAAAGAGCTGGATGACGACCAGGCCCACCAGCATGATACCCACGGCCAGAATGGCGCAGAACCGCACCGTATCGGTGAGGCGCTTGCGCTTCCGGGCGCCGAAGTTGTAGGAGACGATGGGCACCATGCCGTTGTTCAGGCCGAACACCGGCATGAACACAAAGCTCTGCAGCTTGAAATACACGTTGAAGACCGCCACGGCAGTGGAGGTGGAGATGGCGCCCAGGATCAGGTTCATACCGAAGGTCATTACCGAGCTGATGGAATTGAGCACGATGGTAGGGATACCCACGCTGTAGATCCGCCCGATAATGTTTCCTCTGGGACGGAAGCCCTTCAGTCTGGGCTGGATCTCATGGTTGCGGGTGATATTGAAGATCAGGGCCAGAATAGCAGCCACGATCTGACCCATAACAGTGGCAGCGGCAGCGCCGGCCACACCCATCTTGGGGAAGGGACCGATGCCGAAGATGAGCACCGGGTCCATGATGATGTTGATGATGGCACCCACACCCTGGGTAATCATGGTGTAGAAGGTGCGCCCCGTGGACTGGAGCAGCCGCTCAAACATGATCTCCAGGAACAGGCCGCAAGACAGGCCCGCGCAGATGCGCAGGTAAGCCACACCCTTGCTGACGATGTCCGGGTCATTGCTCTGCGCCTGGAAGAAGGGCTGGGCAAAGACCACGCCCACGATGGAAAAGACCACCGTGCTGAGGATCGCCAGCAGAACGCCGTTCTCCGCCGTGTGGTTGGCCGTCTCAAAATCCTTGGCGCCCAGACTGCGGGAGAGCAGGGCGTTGACACCTACGCCGGTACCAACGGCCACGGCGATCATCAGGTTCTGATAGGGGAATGCCATGCCTACGGCAGCCAGAGCGTTCTCACTGACCTTGGCCACAAAGTAGCTGTCCACCACGTTGTACAGGGCCTGCACCAGCATGGAGATCATCATGGGCAGGGACATGGAGAGGACCAGCCGCTTGATGGGCATGACTCCCATTTTGTTTTCTTGCAGTTCCGACATAAAAACCTCCCAACCGAAAAGAGAGCCGCAGCGGCCCGCTGCGGCAAAAAAGGATATATTTCGTTGTTATTCTAACGGATTGTATATGGTTAGTCAATAGATTTTCAGTATACGAATCAGTTTTCCCAAGGCACCATCTCTCCCGACCCGCAATAGGATAGGGTGTGGAGGCCTGCACCGGCCCTATGGCCCCGGCCTCCCCCATTTCATCCGACAGCGAGGAGCGTTTTGATATGAGTACCATGACCTTGGATGCCCTTCGGGTGGGCCAGTGGGGCCAGGTGGCCGAGGTGACCACCGAGCCCGCCATGCGGCGACGTCTGCTGGACCTGGGGCTGGTGCCGGGGACCCCGGTGAGCTGCACGGCAGTCAGCCCCGCCGGTGACCCGGCGGCCTACTGGATCCGGGGGGCGGTCATTGCCCTGCGGCGGCGGGACGCCAGCGGCGTCAGACTGGAGGGCGCGCCATGGGACTGACCCGCTCGGCCACCGGGCCGGGCGCCGCCGCCCCGCCGGTCCGGCCTACAGAGGGCTCGGGCCCGGTGGTGGCCCTGGCCGGCAACCCCAACGTAGGCAAGTCCACCCTCTTCAACGCCCTGACCGGCTTGCGTCAGCACACCGGCAACTGGCCGGGAAAGACCGTGGAGGTAGCTCAGGGCCAGTGTCTCCGGGGCAGCAGAAGCTATACCCTGGTGGATCTGCCCGGTACCTATTCCCTGCTGGCCCACTCCGCCGAGGAGGAGGTGTCCCGGGACTTTCTCTGCTTCGGCGGCGCCCAGGGCGCGGTGGTGGTGTGCGACGCCACCTGCCTGGAGCGCAACCTGAACCTGGTCCTCCAGACCCTGGAACTGGAACCCCGCACCCTGGTGTGCGTCAATCTGCTGGACGAGGCCGCCCGCAAGCACATCCAGGTGGACCTGCCCGCCCTGTCCGCCCACCTGGGCGTGCCGGTGGCGGGGATCTCCGCCGGCCGGGAGGAGGGGCTGGAGGAACTGCTGGACGACCTGGACGCCCTGCTGACCGCCCCGGAGCCGCCACGACCCCGGCCGGTCCGCTACCCACCGGCGGTGGAATTTGCCGCCGCCTCCCTCCGTCCTCTGCTGGAGCCCCGGCTCCAGGGGAAGCTGGACCCCCGCTGGACCGCGCTGCGGCTGCTGGAGGGGGACCCCACCCTACCGCCCAGCCTGGCCAGGCAGCTGGGCTGGGATCCGAGAACGGACCACCCCCTCCAGGAGGCGCTGACCCACGCCAGGGAACAACTGGCCCACAGCGGGGTGGACGACCTGGGCGGCGCCCTGGCCGCCAGTCTGGTCCAGGCCGCCCATGAGGCCGCAGCCGCCGCTCTGCCCCAGGGGAGCGCCCCCTCCGGCGGCGAGCGGCTGGACCGGCTGCTCACTTCCCGGGCCACCGGCGTTCCCGCCATGCTGCTCCTGCTGGCGGCCGTGCTGTGGCTCACCATCGAAGGGGCCAACTACCCCTCTCAGCTGCTGTCCACCGGCCTGTTCTGGGTCCAGGACCGGCTCACCGACCTGTTCCTCTGGCTGGGCGCGCCGGAGTGGCTCCACGGAGCTCTGGTGCTGGGGGTATACCGGGTGCTGGCCTGGGTCATCAGCGTCATGCTGCCCCCCATGGCCATCTTCTTCCCCCTATTTACCCTGCTGGAGGACTTCGGCTATCTGCCCCGGGTGGCCTTTTTGCTGGACCACGCCTTTCAGAAGGCAAAGGCCTGCGGCAAGCAAGCCCTCACCATGTGCATGGGCTTTGGCTGCAATGCCGCCGGTGTGGTGGGCTGCCGCATCATCGACTCTCCCCGGGAACGGCTCATCGCCATCCTGACCAACAGCTTTGTCCCCTGTAACGGCCGCTTCCCCACCCTCATCGCCCTCATCGCCATGTTCTTCGTGGGCACGTCCGGCGGCTGGTGGCAGGGGCTGGCCTCCACCCTGCTGCTCACCGCCGTTATCTTGCTGGGGGTGGTCATGACCTTTGCGGTGTCCCGGCTGCTGTCAGGTACCCTGCTGAAGGGCCTTCCCTCGGCCTACGCTCTGGAGCTGCCCCCCTACCGCAAGCCCCGGGTGGGCCAGGTGCTGGTCCGCTCGGTGCTGGACCGCACCCTCTTCGTCCTGGGCCGGGCGGTAGCTGTGGCAGCTCCCGCCGGGCTGGTGATCTGGCTGTGCGCCAACGTGACCGTGGGCGGGACCAGTATTCTGAATTGGTGCACTGGTTTTCTGGACCCTCTGGGCCAGATTATCGGCCTGGACGGCACCATTCTCATGGCTTTCCTGCTGGGCTTCCCCGCCAACGAGATCGTCATTCCCATCATCCTCATGTCCTACCTGTCCACCGGCACCATTCAGGACACCGCCAGCCTGGACGCTCTGCGGGAGCTGCTGGTGGCCAACGGCTGGACCTGGCTCACCGCCCTGTGCACCATGCTCTTTTCCCTGTTCCACTGGCCCTGTTCCACCACCTGCCTTACCATTGCCCGGGAGACCCGCAGCGTTAGATGGACCCTGCTGTCGGTGGCACTGCCTGCCGGGCTGGGCATGGGACTGTGCTTCCTGGTGGCCTCCGCCGTACGGCTGCTGGGCCTGGCATGATTTTTATGGATTTTTAACTGTACACAAACTGGAAGGGGTGCTATCCTAAAAAAAGGCACTTGACCTTCTATCTGGTGGAGGGTGTAGGCTCTCCACAGGATCTGAAAAAAGGAGGAATCACACATGAAACGAATGGGATCCCTGCTCCTGACCGGAGCGCTGGCCCTCTCCCTCTGTGTCCTGCCCGCCGGGGCAGCGGAGGACACCCTGTCAGAGACCGCCCATGCCGCGGCCCTGGCGGCCCAGCAGTACGGCGGGGCCCAGAGCATCCAGTACGCTCTGTGGCAGGACGGCGAGATCATCCTCACCGGCCACGCCGGGGACTACTCCCGGACGGAGAACCGGGCCCTCACCGACGATATCCTCTACGGCATCGGCTCGGTGAGCAAGGTGTACACCACCGCCGCCGTCCTCAAGCTGTCCGACGAGGGCAAGCTCCGGCTGGACGCTCCGGTGACCACCTATCTGCCCGACTTTACCATGGCGGACGCCCGCTATAAAGACATCACCGTCCGGATGCTGCTCAACCACTCCTCCGGACTGGCCGGCTCCACCACCGCCAACGCCTTTTTGCTCAACGACCCCGACACTCTGGCGGCGGACACCCTGCTGGAGGAGCTGTCCACCCAGACACTGAAGGCTGACCCCGGCGCCTTCAGCGTCTACTGCAACGACGGCTTCACCCTGGCGGAGCTGGTGGTGGAGGCCGTCAGCGGCATGAACTTCGGCCAGTACGTCCGCCAGGCCCTGCTGGAGCCTGCCGGGCTGGAAAACACCTACTTCCCCGGCGATGATTTTGACGCCAGCCGTCTGGCCAAGACCTATCTCTCTGCCGAGGACACCCAGGCCCTGCCCAATGAGTCGGTAGGCGTTCACGGCACCGGCGGCATCTACGCCACCGCTTCCGATCTGGCCGCCTTCGGCGGGCTGTTGTTCTGCCAGGACGGCATTCTGTCGGAGACCGCCCGCACTGCCTCCATGGCGGAGGAATACGCCAACGGCCTCTGGCCGGAGGACGACGAGGACGCGGTGGCCTACGGCCTGGGCTGGGACAACGTCCACTGGTACCCCTTTGCCTACAGCGACGTTCAGGCCCTGGCCAAGGGAGGCGACACCATTGTCTATCACGGCGGACTGGTGGTCCTACCCCAGTACCACATGGCGGCGGCGGTCCTCTCCTCCGGCGGCATCAGCACCTATGACGAGATGGCCGCCAACCAGATGCTCATTGCCGCTCTGGCCCAGCAGGGGGTAACGGTGGATCAGCCGACCCACACCCTGCCTCCCGCAGAGCGTACAACAGAGGTACCTATGGAGCTGATGGACTATGTTGGCCTGTACGGTGATTCCACCCAGGCCACCTTTGTTACCCTGACCGAGGACGGCGTTCTGTCCGCCGGTGGTTCCCCGCTGTACTACTACAGCGACGGCTCCTTCCGGGACGAAAACCAGATGGTGATGGTCAAATTCGTGGAGGCAGACAACGGCCAGACCTATCTCTGGCAAAAGGCCTATGCCTCCGTTCCCGGCCTGGGGGAGGTGCCCAGTTCCTCTTATATCTACATGAAGCTGCCTGACAACCCGGTTTCCCAGGACGTCCAGTCCGCCTGGGATGCTCGCAGCGGCAAGCTCTATCTGGCGGCAAATCTGAAGTACACCAACATTCAGTATGCCCTGGCACTCCCCATGGCCGGGCTGGCGACCGACCCGGTCAATATGCCGGGCTACATGGTCTTTGACCGCATGGTGGACGCCAACCACGCCGAGGGCGCGGCCCAGATCCCCGGCCTGGACGGCCGTGACTGGCAGAATATCACCATGACGGAGCAGAACGGCGTGGAGTATCTCTCCACCTGCGGCAGCATCTATATGGATATCTCCGCCGTGGAGACCCTCTACGGCGGTTCCTACTCCTGGTCCACCATCCAGTCCGACGGCTATGCCCGCTGGTATCAGGTGGGCTCCGCCGCCGGAAAGACCATGTCGGTCCAGCTGCCAGAAGAGGGCGGCTTCGCGGTCTATGACGCCAACGGCGCTGTGGTGGCGGCCTCCTGGGCCTGGGGCGATACCTCCGCTGTGCTGCCGGAGGGCGGCTGGGTAGTCTTTTCCGGCGCGCCCGATGCCCGGTTCGTTCTCACCCTCACCGCAGGGGAAGAAAAGTAAAAATTACTCTTTACAAACCAACCTTCCTTTGCTATAATAATCTGGCACGTTAAATGAGCGTGTCAGACGCGCCCGTAGCGCAATTGGATAGAGCGTCAGATTCCGGTTCTGAAGGCTGGGGGTTCGAGTCCCTTCGGGCGTACCACGAAGAAATCCTGTAACCACAAGGGTTACAGGATTTCTTTTTGCTTTTTGAGGATTGGTTTGCCTTATGGTTTCCCTCTCTATATTTAGCGCCAACCCATAGAAGCTTCACAGCTCAGGATCGTCTGTCATAATAGACCCGAATACCTGGTTGGTTTGTGGCGTTTGGAAGAAAAGGAAAGAGGCGAACAACCCAAATATACTATTGGGCACTCTTGTTGATCTGCTGAATAAAATTTTTAATAATGACCACAGCCCACTGAGCACTCCGGATGAAGTCCGGACTGTGCTTTGCGCGGACATCGGAAGGCTGCTACTCGTAGGCCGCCCGGTTAGCCCAGTCCTCCAGAAAGCCATGGTGGGTTTGGTTCAGGATCCTGTAGTCCACAGGTACACCTGCCTGCTGCAGAAGGCGGATATAGTGCTCCCCCTCGGGCTTTAATGCATCATGCTCAGCCAGAAGCACAAGGGCGGGGCACACACCCCGGAGCTGTGCGAGGGAAGCGCAGACCGGGGAGACATGGGGATCTGACCGCTGCGCTTGGGTGCAATACAGGGCAGAAAAGGCCTCCATAACTTCGGGATCCATGTCTGATTCAAAATGCGGCTTTTCTCCAGGCGCATGAACGCTGTCCAGATAGGGGTAGCACAGAATCTGCCCGCACAGGGAGAATTCTCCCCGTTCCTTTGCCAGCATGGCGCACACGGTGGCCAGGTTGGCGCCCGCGCTGTATCCCATGACCATCATCCGGTGTGGGTCGATGGAGTGGGTCTGGGGATGCTGAGAAAACCAGCGCACAACCTCATATACATCCTCCACCGCCGCGGGATATGGGAATTCCGGGGCCAGACGGTAGCCAATGGCCACTACGGTTATATCCAGTTCCTGCGCCAGCAGCTCGCAGAATCCATCGCACTTTTCTGCATCGCCCAGCACAAAGCCGCCGCCGTGCAGCTCAAACAGCGCGGGACGCCCGGCCGATCTGGCGGGGTGGATCCACACGGGGATTTCCCGACCGTCGCAGGGTACGGAGAAGGACAGCCCACTGAGGGGCTGTCCTAATACCGCGTCGCGCTGGGAGCTGCGGAGGGAGGGCAGAAGTTTGACAAAGCTGCGCAGGAAGGGGTCCTGATATCGCTTCTGTTCCATTTATAAGCTCCGTTTGACTTATTTCGCGCTGTGAACTCTGGCCTTTTCCAGCAGCTCCTGCTCGATGGCCGCATCGTCGGACTCCTTGGTGTCATCGATGCGGGAGATCACAAAGGCGCCGATGAGGCAGAGCACCACGAACACGCCGTATCCGGCAAACCAGTTGTTGCCGCCGCCCAGGCTCTTGCCCAGAACCAGGATGGCGAAGCCGCAGCTCTGGATGATGGTGGCCAGCGGGGTGCATACCCGGTTGGCGGACATGAACTCATAGCGGCCGAACTTGGAGATGACCATACTGGGCATCAGGTTGGGGATGCCGCCGGCGGTGAAGCACAAGCAGGCGGTAAGCACAGTGCACATGATGACAGGCATCTTGTGCAGGAACATCATGCCGATAAGGAACACCACATAGGCCAGGTTGTAGAGCACACCGGCCCGCTTGGTGCCGATGGCGGTGTCCAGCCAGCCCCAGCAGAAGCTGCCCAGCAGACCGATCAGGGTGCAGCCGGAGAGGATCGCCACGGGAGCAAAGGGATCAGCGAAATAGCCGGTGCTCATCATACGCACGATGATCTGGCTCATAACACCAGCGGTGGTGGCCCAGGGAATGCCAAAGCCGATGACGATCATCCAGACGCTCTTGTTCTTCAGCAGGTCCACGATGGAGTACTTGGTCTTGAAGTAGCGGGTCAGGTCCTCGCGGGTATCCTGATGGGGACGGTTTTCCGGCCGGATGTTGTCGGGATAGCAGCCCTTCTCCTCAGGGGTGTTGGTCATGAAGATCAGGGTAACAAAGCCCAGAACCAGCAGGACCACAGCCAGAGTGTTGCAGAAACCGGTCCAGCCCCAGCTGCCGGCAAAGCACCAGGTCACAAAGGGGACCAGGATCATACTGGTCAGAGGCAGGCCCATGGTGGTCCAGCCCATGACCACACCCTTCAGGGTGGGGAACCAGGAGCCTACGAAGCTGTGATGAACCGCAAAGGCCAGGCAGGTACCGAAGATCTGTACGAAAAACAGGCCGATGGTAAAGTTGGTGAAGTTGGTAATGCGGCCAAAGCAGAATACAGCGATGGCCATACCGAAGCAGGAGACCACCGCCACCAGCTTGGTGCCTTTCTTCAGCACCAGAGTGGTAAAGAGCAGGCCCAGCAGACAGCAGATAATGCCGATGGGGGTCAGCATGGCGGTCAGCATATCGCTGGTGATCTCCGTTCCGCTGACCTGGGACAGATAGGCGGCCAGGCTGGCGCCGTATCCGTTGATGCCGTCCACCGCGAAGGCGGAGTACATCATCTGATAGACGATGCAGATCAGAACCAAAAACCATCCCCAGCCGCCGAAGTTGACGGCGGAGGAAGCCTTATGTTTGTTTTTCATGTTTCCATTCCTCTTTTCTCATTGACTCAAGGCGTATGTTCCGGCGCCGAAATGGGTCATGTGGTTCAAAAGCGCCGCAGCCCGTATTGAGCGGGTCTCAGTGCTCGAAAGAAAAGCCAGACCACACCGGAATACCGGTGTACTCCTTGGGGGCCTCCGCTCCGGTGAGGTAGCGGATGGCACCGCTGGCCAGGGCCTCCATCTCAAAGTCGCCGCCGTAGACGATGAAGGGGGCCACCCAGCCGGCGTATTCCTTCACCTTGTCCACGAAGCGCTTGCTGTTGGAGACGCCGCCGGTCATAACCACCGCGTCCACCTTGCCCCGGAGGACGCAGGCGTAGCTGCCGATGTTCTTGGCCAGCTGATAGGCCATGGCGTCGAACACCAGCTCAGCCCACTGGTCGCCTTCGCCGATACGGCGCTCCAGCTCCAGGGCGCTGTCGGTGCCGGCCAAACCCAGCCAGCCACCGGTCTTGCTGACCTTGTTCTCCACTTCCTTCTGGGTATATTCCCCGGAGAAGCACATCCGGATCACCGGCATCAGCGGCACGTTGCCCGAGCGGTTGGGAGCCATGGGGCCCTCGCCCTGGAGCACGTCGTTGCCGTCGATGATACGGCCGTTCTGCTGGGCGGTGATGGACAGGCCGCCGCCCACATGGCACACCACCAGGCTGCACTCCTCATAGGTCTTGCCCAGCTCCTTGGCGGCCCGCATGGCAACCTCCTTCTGGTTGAGCACGTGGACGTGACTCCCCCGGTAGATGCCCTTAATGCCGGACACGCGGGCCAGATCCTGGAACTCGTCGGTGTCGGGAGGATTGACCAGCAGGGCGGGCTTGCCGGTCTGCTGGCTGAAGCGGTGGATGATCTGAGCGCCCAGGATGGCGGGATGCTCAAAGATGTGGGGCTTGGTGCAGTCCTCAATGATCTTGTCGTTGACGGGGAAAATACCGCCGGGGGTGGACTCCAGACCGCCGGAGTAGGCGGCAAAGGCGTCCATCTCCTCCAGGGAGATCCCCTCCTTGCCCAGCTCCTCCAGAATGGTCTCCACCCGGTAGGGCAGCTGGTCGTTGACCTTGGCAAAGCTCTTGAGGGTCTCCGGATCGTGGGTGACGTTGGCTTTGAAAATGCGTTCCTCCCCGTCAAACACTGCCAGCTTGGTGCTGGTGGAGCCGGGGCTCAGGGTAAAGATTTTGTATCCCATCGTAGTTCTCCTTCTTACTGGTTGGCAGCGGCAATGACCACCATGGCGATATCGCCGGTCATCTCCTCCACGCTGGAACCCCGGGAGGAGTCGGCCACCGGCTTCTGGAAGCCGGAGAGGGTGTGGCCGTAGCCCTTGCCGTGGCTGAAGCGCTGAATCAGCTTGACGGCGATGTTGGCGGCGTTGAGCTCAGGGAAGACCAGGATGTTGGCCTGGCCAGCCACAGAGGACTCCCGGCCCAGCTTCTTGGCGGCCACCGCCGGATCCAGAGCGGCATCCAGCTGGAGCTCGCCGTCCAGCTTCAGGTCGGGCCGCCGTTCCTGGGCAATGCGCAGGGCCTCGGTGATCTTGTCCACGCTGTCGGCAGCACCGCTGCCCAGGGTGGAGAAGGACAGGAAGGCTGCCTTGGGCTCCCAGCCCATCAGAGCCCGCACGTTGTCACAGGTGGCAATGGCGATGCCCGCCAGCTCGCTGGGCGTGGGGGCGGGGTTCAGGCCGCAGTCGGTAAGCACGATGCGGTCCCCCTCGGGTCCCTCAAAACCGGGTACCTCCATGAGGGCGAAGATGGAGGGCACCTCCACCCCTTCCTGCATGCCGATCACGGTCTGAGCGGCCAGCAGCACGTCGCCGGTGGTGTTGGTGTGGCCGCAGAAGGTGCAGTCCACATCGCCCACCTTCTCCAGCATCATGGCGTAGTAGATGGGATTCTTCATCTTGCGCAGGCAGGCCTTCTCGCTGAGCATCATCTCTTCCTTGGGGAAGCGGGCGGCCAGGCCGGCCCGGCCAGCCTCGTCGGTGATGTCCACGATCTCCATGCCCTCAATAGATACCCCTGCCTTTTCCGCCGTCTCGCGGATCACAGCGGGGTCGTTTACCAGCACCGGCATGCCGATGCCGGAATCCAGCACCGCGCGGGCGGCCAGCAGGGTCTTCTCCGCCTCGCATTCAGGCAGCGCCACCCGTTTGGGGTTCTGGGCCGCCTTCTGAATCAGTTCCTGAATCAGGTTTGCCATAGTTCCTCCTCATTGCTGTCCGGGCCGCTCTGCGCCAGGGCAAAGGCGACCGCGTAATCTGAATTGTGGGTCAGGGTGAGCAAAATGCTCCCGATCCCCCGGCGGCGGGCCGCCTCCGCCGCATCGGCGTGGAGGCGAACCGTCGGGGCGCCCTGGGCATTGTGCAGGACCTCGATCTGCCCCAGTGGGAGCCGGGTATCCGTGGGCAGGCCCAGGGTCTTGAAGACCGCCTCTTTGGCGGCAAACCGTCCGCAGAAATAGCTGTGCCGGTCCCGGCAGGCCTGGGCCTCCTGCTGCTCCGCCGGGGTAAAGGTGGCCCGGCAGAAGGGGTCCGTCGGCGTGAGCCACTCCGGATTCAGTTCCGTCTTGGTTACGATATCTGTACCGATGCCCACTACCATAACACCGCCTCCTGCCTGATGCCGCCCTATGGATCAGTTGCTCTCGTAGCCCATGTCCATGTAGTAGTCGTACTTGCTGGGAATCATGGGCACCTGGAGGAAGCTCTGGTACTGGCCGCCGGTGTGGATGATATGATTGCCGCGGTTGTCGGTGTCCCAAGCCAGAGGCTCGAACCAGCCCTCACGGATGTAGCGGCCGGCGATCTGAACGCGGATGCGCTCGCCCTTGTGCCAGAAGCGGCTGGAGGGCACGATGGCGATGTCCACCGGCACGATCTCGCCCTTGGACAGCTTCAGTTCACGCTTCTGGGCCAGCACGGGGCAGAACTTGGTGGACAGCTTCTCGTCCAGCTCGAGGCGGGAGACTCGCATCTTGCCCCAGGCGCCGGGATGGGGCTCGTTCAGGGTGAACCAGGGGATCCAGCGGCCGGAGGCATCCGCCTTCTGGATGTTGACGAACAGGTCCATATCGTCGTGGCCGTCGGCCTCCACATACAAGCGCAGGTACATGTAGCCGGTCAGCTCAGTGTCCTCATCGAAGGCCATGTCAAACTCCACCTTGCCGGTGTTGCCGTCGTAGGAGATCTGGCTCTCCGTCTCCACAGGGGTGGTCTGGAGGCTGGTGTCGGCGGCGTTGAGGTACAGCTTCTTGTACTGGGTGCGCTGCAGGGGGAAGCTGGTCTCGGGACGGCGGTCGGCGTGGTCCAGATCGAAGGCGTCCATCACGTCCACCCGCACCTTGGGGGTCATCTCCCAGCCATTGTGGATGTCCTTCAGGTAGCGGTCATAGAAGCGCTTCAGGTCCTCCAGGTTCTCGGGAGCGTAGGTGTCGGGCCACTCAAAGTCCCGGTGGATACGCAGCCACTTGCGGCGGCTCTTACACCGGCGCCAGGCGTTGATGGAACCGGGCAGGTGGAAGTGGCTCCAGCCGGCGGTCTGGTACACAGGGATCTTCACGCTGGCCCAGTCGGCGATCTTGTCCTGCCAGTAGGCGTTCATGAAGGGGTACTTGCGGGCCATGGCCACCTGATCATCCACGCCGCCGGTACCGGTGACCTGGGCGGCGATAAACTCGTTGAAGCTCAGTGCGGGGATGCCGCCCTCATAGAGGCTCTCGCGGAAGAGGTCGGTGGTGCACTCCCAGGGGGCGATGCAGGCCAGGTGCGGGGGCTGCATGGCAGCGATGCCCCACTGATGCATGGCGACGCCGGAGTTGCCGGACATGCCCACCTTGCCGTTGCACCAGTGCTGGGCGGCCAGCCACTCTACGAAGTCGTAGCCATCCTCCCGGTCCTGGTGAGTAAACATATGTACGGCGCCTTCAGAATGGCCGGCGCCGCGAACATCCACGTTGGCCACGGCGTAACCCTGATAGCACCAGTACATGGGGTCGGGGCTCTCGAACTTGGCCATCTTGGAGACGGTGTGAGGGGGTACGCCCATGATCTGCCACTCGCTCATGCCGTCGCCGGGGCGCTTGCCGAACCAGCTCCAGGACACAATGGCGGGATAGGTCTTGCTCTCATCCTTGGGACGGAAGATATCGCAGTAAATGGTGGCACCGTCTCGCATTTTCACGGGCACATCCTGCTCACACAGGATGCCGGGAGCCGCCTCGTAGACCCGCTGATTGAAGGCGGGACAGAAGCCCTGACCCATGCGGGCCATGGGGTCGTCGCTGGTGGCCAGGTCGACCTCTTCCTGATTGGCTACCGGCTTGCGGGCCACGCGGTAGATAGCCTCCAGCTCCTCGCCGCCGAACACTTCCTTTTTGACTACGTATTCACCCTTGGGACACTCTGCCATGGTATTCAGCTCCTCTCGTTTTTTAGCCGTTCTCGACCAGGTCGTACACGTACTCAATGGCCTCGCCGATGGTCTTTTTCCGGCGGAAGGTCATGTAGGGGATCTCCACATCAAACTCGTCCTCCAGGAAGGTGGTGATCTGAGAATAATGGACCGACTTGGCATTCAGATCCTCCACAAAACGCAGCTCTTCGGTGAGCTCTTCGGGCTTTTTCCCAAACAGGGGCGCTGCCCGCTGAATCAGCTTGGCCTTTACTTCTTCACGCACAGATGCAGACATTTTAATACCCTCCATTGTTGAAAATGAATAGATTTAGCAACGTTCCTTGCTTTCTTCTGGTGTATTGTACTATAATAAAAAGCAATTCAACATGTGCTGGAGTGTAAACAAACCGACAAAAAATGCGGTCTCTTTGTGTTCCAGCACAATAGGGTGAAATGGAGGAAACGGGTTTGGAATTGTTTCGCCTGCTGGAAGAAGCGCAGTTCAAAGACGTGACCTGGCTGCGCTCCGTTGACCGCCAAGCCGAGATTGAGACCTTCTTGCCGGCGGATAACGATGATGCGCCGGAAATCGGCGTACTGTATGTTGGGCAGCTGGAACAGCTGCCCCCGCCCCGGTTTGGCATCAGTTGTCTGTGCATTGGTCCCCGGCCGGATGAGGACCAGCTGCCCGCCTGGGAGGGGGTCAATCTGGTGTGGACCTCCAGTCCGCCGGAGAATGTAATCCGGCAGGTCAGCCAGTGCCTGTCCCAGCAGTATCGCTATCAGTCTGCCTGCGGGGAGCTGGTGGGGGCCCTGTCCACTGGTCGGGGCCTGCAGCATCTGCTGGACTGCGCCTACCGTGTTCTGGGGAATCCCATGATCGTAGTGGATACCAGCTACAAGATCCTGGCCATCAACTCGGATCTGACTCTCCAGCGGGCGGACCTGACCCGCCAAAAAGACGTGGGATATATGCTGGATGCCAACATCAATGCCATGAAGCGGGCCAAGCTGTATGAGTGCGCCCGTCAGTTTCATTATCCCTATTACAACAAGGAGCCGGACGCCGCCCACGGCTGGATCACAGCTCTGGTCTACTCCGACGGTATTGAGGTGGCGCAGATCGGCGTGATGGACTGCAACCGCCCATTTACCCACTACGATTTTGAACTGGTGAATTTTCTTTGCCGCCTGGTGGCGCTGGAACTGCAGAAAAACGACTTTTATGGCAACAACGTCAGCCTGCAGCACAGCGTACTGCTGGCCGACCTGCTCAACGGGAATGTGACCGACGGCGAAACAGCTACCGTTCGCAGTGCGCAGCTGGGATGGACGCTGACCGACAACATGTACATCATTACCGTGTTCGACCAGAGATTCGGCGTATTTGACCGGAAAGCGCGGCTGGTGTCGGAGGCCCTCCATTCGCTGCTGCCCAACAGCCGCTGGGTCATTTATGACAATAAGATCGTATATTTCACCGCTTACCCCGCCGACGGTGCGGCGGATGATAAGACCAACACAGGACTGCTGGAGTATCTGTCCAAAAACAAGCTGCGGGCAGCGATCAGCGGACGCTTCAAAACGCTGCTGGAGCTGCGCTGCGCCTATCAGCAGAGTCTGGCCGCGTTTGAGCTGGGGTGCCGGGTCTCGCCTGACCGGACAGTCTACAATTACCGGGATTATCTGCCCTATCACATTGGCGAGCTTCTGTCTCAGCATGCGCCCCTGGGTTCCTTCTGCCGCCCGAACGTCATCCGGCTGGCGGAGTATGACCGGGCCAACCAGACCCAGTATCTGGCTACCCTGACCAGCTACCTGAAGTACGCGGAGACCCCGCATAAGGCGGCGGACGAACTATTTATCCACAAAAACACGCTGTTTTACCGCATCCGGCAGATCAAGGAGCGCTTTGGCCTGCGGCTGGAGGACGGTAGTGAGCGGATGCGCATAGGACTCACACTGGCCTTTTTGCAGCTGATGCAATAGAAAAAGAGGGGACGGTCCAACGGACTGTCCCCAAGCAGTTAGTATTTTTGCGGCATTATTGCCTACTCTTTAGTGGGCTTTGGTCTGTCAACCGTACTGTTCAATTTCTAAATCGCCCGAAATAAAAGAGAGTAGCTACTTCATTTCTCTTAGGTCTGCCTAGCTATGCCATCCATCTTTATTCGGCAAGCATGTGATGCCCTGTATATCTTACTGAGGGATTTTGATGTTCCGTCCGACTGGGATACAAAGCAGGATCGGTTGCTGCAACAGATCACCAAACTTACAGATAAACAGATACTGGCATTGATTTCTTTTTTAGAAACGTTGGCCAAATAAAAATGGGGTTCCCGCTAATACGGGAACCCCAGATAATCCAGCAGGGCGTACTTGCTGATTCTCCACTCCCGGCCAACCGTGACGGCCGGGAGTTTCTCATTCTGGATCATCCTGCAGATCTGCTGGCAGCTAGTTTTGAGCAAAATTGCTGCCTCTTTGACCGTCAGGATCTCGCTCATGCTCAGGGATCCTGATGGAAGTTGCTGCTTTGGAGCTAGTAGCTCCACTGCTACTTGTAGATAGCGTTGTGCAGCTTCTGCACACCAGCCTTGAGGAATCCCCAGTTACCGAACTGATTCTCTACCGGGCTGATGGCATATTTGTCGGCGTGTTGTCTCAGCTCACTTTTGTCCAACTCAAAGAGACGGCACAGTTTCGGAATGGTATAGAACTCTTTCATATCGCGGTAGAGGACATACTTCATTTGCAATAATGCTGGGGGCGTGACCATTACTGGTTGAGCACAAATTTAGAAAAAACACATAATAACAATGTTGAACCTATAATGAAGGCCTACTCTTCGGCAAGAATACAGAATTGCTTATCCGCCATTCCTGAGGCTGAGAACCAACTATTATTGTTACCGTCTTCGAACGAATAAGGAAGCCCAGGGAGCTATACTCCCTGGGCTTCCTTTCTTTAACTGAGATACCGCAGCGATCAGTAGGTGGGAAGCGTACGATAGCCCGCGGTCTCATAGGTATCGAAATCATAGTCCACAATTCTTCCAGCCGCCGTCAGTTCCCTCTGAACAGAGAGCCACTCTTTCAGATAGTCCAGGCGCTCAATGATATGCGCAAAGTAGGTGATGGAAAGCTCTATCTCAGAGGGCCGTGCCACAGAAAGCCAGATCTTTACGTAATCCAACTGCAGGCGCACAAACCGCTTGATCAGCAGACGCAGCTGATCCTCCATCTGCAGGAATTGGGCAATATCCACCCGCCGTGTCTGGAAGGCCTCCAGCAGCTGTCTGCTGAACGCCAGCTTGTCGGTCATCAGCATAAAGGCGTCCGTCAGATACAAAAGCTGATCTTTGATGTTACCGTCAGCCAGGCTGTCCAGCGCTTTTCTGGCCTCCATCACGATCTCCCTGACCTGACCGCACACGGAAGGCGTGATCTGGAAGTAGGGGCGCAGCGGATGCTGGGAGTGTCGTTCCAGCACCGGCTCGATCCCCTCCGGAAGAGACAGATCATAGGCACGCAGCGTCTCCGGCGGGACCATTCCCCGGATGGCCTGGCCAAATACAGGCTCATCAAAGAGGGCCATACCACATTCACTTCTGTTTTTGGACCAGAACGGCGGGATCTGATAGATCTCCGCCAGCTTCCGTACCACGTTGGCATAACCCTCAAGTCCCAGGACCTGATCGACCTGGGCGGAGACCAGCTCTGCGCCGGGATCGTTCCCCTGCCACGCAGCGGAGCCGCCATAGGCATAAACATAATAGCCGGGACCGGGCTGGGCATAGGCGCCATGGTCATTCCAGTCGGTCAGCAGCATGCCGTCCGCCCCTGCGTCCATGCCTTCCCGAAGCAGCTGCACAATATTGGAGACTGCGCCATCCAGACGGGGAAAGAGGGTGTTCCAATTTCCCGTACCGGGACAGACCCAGAATTTTCTCCCGCTGGCTCCGATCTTGGCAGGCGTCCCGTAGTGCTCCTTAGGATCATAGCACCAGTCTAGATAAATGACATCATCGGGCATCTGGGCCATGCTCTCCGGATTGCGCAGGAATACGTCGGCAAACGCCATAATGTGCTTTCCATATTTTCCGGCCAGCTGATGGATCCGCTGAAAATAGGTGAGATAGAGATCCTCTCCGCGCGCCTTTGCATCCGCACTCTGCCCGCAGCCGATGTCGTAGGGCTCATCCAGGCATACATTGAGCCAGGGGCTTTCAAACAGGGGCAGATATTCCTCATACAGCTCGTCCAGCAGCTGGAACGAGCCCTCAGAGGTGGTGCTGAAAGACCAGAACATATCGCTTTCCGAAAGCGCCATGTGCTCCGGCCGGGTCAGAATGCGCCGACAGTGCCCCAGGGACTGCAGGTTTGCCTGCAGCTCGATCCCGTTGGCCTTACACATCTCCTGCAGAGCGGTGATATCCTCTGCCGTCAGCGGATCGCTGTCGGCACAGATCTCAGGGTGGCGCTGGAAGTCAAAGGTATGCTCAATATAGAGCTGCAGCACATTATAGCGCAGCTTGGACAGCAGGGTCACCAGTTCCATCAGGTACTGACGGGTAAATACCTTTCCGCGGGAAACGTCCAGCATCAGGCCCCGGTGCTTCAGGGAAGGGTAGTCCCGGATGGTCAGGCAGGGCAGCGTATCATTCTGGGCCTGAGCCAGCAGCTGACCCAGCGTATCCAGACCATAGCGCAGGCCGGCACTGTCTGCGCCCTGTACCACGATGCCGCTGGTGGAAACCGACAGCACGTACCCCTGCTCCTCCTCTGCGGCGGAAATCTCGATCGGCTCACCCGCAGTATAGCGGAAGGGGTGACTTTCCTCCTGCGCCGTGGGCAGCAGGTGCTCGGGAAATTCATTCCACCAGCGCGCTTCTACCGGTTCGCTGCAGGACACCAGTCCCAGAGCGGAGAGCTTGCATTCCCCCTCCTGGGGATGCAGTTGCTTTACCATGGGATAAATCTTTATGTTCATTCAATCTCACCTATTTTTATACTTACTGCCTGTGGGAGCTACTGCCAGGGATAGGCCCGGTCCCACATGTTCTGGAAGTCCGACGTCCACAGAACTCCATAATGTTCTGCTGCCGTATAGGGCACGTCGGCAGTTCCGTGATCCAGCCACGCCTTGCGCTGCTCCGCCAGCCATGCAGCTGTTTTGCCCATCTGGGCGCCAGCCCGGTCAAACAGCGAGAGGCTGGTCTCAATGCCGATGCGGCGGGCCCGCTTCATCCACACTGTAATGAATTCATCGCGGAGCAGCTGGAATGTCTGATACTGAGCCCGGATCTGGCAGATCATATCCAGCATCTCGTCGCCGCTGCAATGAGGATCGTCCAGCCGCTCCAAAATGCGGTAGGCCAGCTCTCCCTTCTCAGCGATAAAGCAGGTCATCTTGGCCGCAAGGGTCAGCTCACTTACCAGGTTTTCTCCAAACAGCGCTTTCCAGTGGCTGTCCGGGTAATCCCATCGGGCCGCATCCTCCCGGGTAGCCTCCAGCAGCTCCAGGGCCTGTTGACCTTTTTCCTTCAGTACCGCAAAGGCCTCCCGGCTGATCTTGGGGTAGCGCTCGTTGCCATGCATGGCCAAACCATTCAGCATATCATCAAAGAAATAATAGATGGTCATGGTCTTGAAGCCGGTCTGGATATTGGGAGCCAGATTGGAGTCCATCAAAGCCCGGAAGGCACCAGCCACCCGACTGTCAGGGAAGATGAGCGGCCAGGCATGCTTTTCAAAGGTTTCTGGCGTCTGATCCGCCGGACCGAAGGTGTGGACCGCGCCGAACAGATACCCGTACAGACTCAGGCCCAAAGGCTGCATGTGGCCATAATCGCCCCAGTCGGTCACAAGGAAGCCGTCCGCCCCCAGCTGCTTTGCCCCTGCGGAATAGCCGGAAAGATTGACATAGGAGTTATACACCCGCGGGAAAATGGAGTTCCAGGTGCTGACGCCGCCGGCGGCCCAAAACTCCCGTCCCAGAGGCGGGTATTCCAGCAGGGAGGGATAATGCTCCTCCGCATTGTAGTTCCAGTCAATCACGGCCACATTTTCCGGAAGCCGGTCCATCAGCTCCGGATATTTGTGGACTGCGTCTCCAAAAAGCAGGATCTTTTCCGCACCGTGGCGGCGGGCAATCTCAATCACCCGGCAGATGTGTTCGAAAAACACCGTCCCCTTTCCCCTGCTTTCCACTGCCTCTTTGCTGAAGCCGGTACCCAGATCATAAGCTTCATCCATATTGATATTCAGGGTATGGGAAGAAAACCAGGGGAGCGTCTCGGCAAATTCATCTTCCAGGAAGTCGTAGACGCTTTCATTGCCCGCGGCCAGAGAGAACAGGCTCTCATTCTCGGCCAGACCGCTGTAACCGGGCAGGCGGAGTACACCGTGCATATGGGAATAGGTCTGGATGCAAGGCTGGAGCTCAATAAAGTAGGACTGGCACAGCTCATCCAAAGACCGGATCTGCGCTTCGGTCAGCACGCCGGTAAGGGAGCCTACCAGCGGATGCTTCTTCAGAGCCAGCTTGTCCTCACAATAGAGCTGAAGGATGTTGTATCCCAGGTCCGACATCCAGACCACCAGGTGCTCCAGATAGTCCATTGTGGGGATCTTGCCCCGGGATACGTCCAGAAAGACACCCCGGTTGGAGAAGCGGGGCCGTCCCTGGGCCGTTCCCTCGGGCAGAGTACCCTTGCCCTGGAAGAGCAGCAGCTTCAGGGCGGACAGGCCATAGTGCAGACCACGCAGGGTGGCGCTTTCCAGGCTGATCCCGGCGGGACTCAGAGCAAGCTGGTACCCCTCCGGCTCCCACCCGGTATCCCGCTGGATGACAGAGAGCGGGATACCGCTCATCCGAAGGGGCAGTTCTCCCAGTCCCCGGTACAGTGCCTTCAGAAGGGGTTCCTCCGCTGAAAGGCGGAACCCATCGCAGGGGAACTGCTTCTCAGTCTGACTGACCCAGTTAAGGTTTGGAATTGATCGCATGATTTTCACCTTTAGAGCGGTTATCCGCCTGCTTGCGCAGGCGGATAACCGGTTTTTGTTTCCTTATGCCTTGGGACCAAGCTCTCCGTTGAGAATCTTGATCACCGCGAAGTTGTCGTCGCCGGCGCTGTTCTGATACAGCGAGTCATCGCTGCCCCAGTCGGTGCGCATGCCGTTGCTGGTGATATACTTGGACCACTTGGTGTAAATGGGGAGGTAAGGCACCGTCTCATTCACAGTGACAGCAATCTTCTCCACCGCTTCCTTCTGAGCGTCCACATCCCAGCCCGCCGTAGAATCGATGAGCAGCTGGTTCAGATCCACCTGGCCGTAAGCTTCGGTGTCCTGGATCATGGAATAGCCCAGGCCCTTGGAGGCGTTGACGTTGCTGACCAGCAGCGGGGTCTCATAGGCAAACACGGGGTGAGGCTGACCGGTGCCGAAGAAGGAGAGGGCGATCTGATAGTCGCCGTTGCTGATGTTGTTCTGACGCATGGTGGAATCAATGCCGCTGACGGTGGTCTTGATGCCGAAGGTGGTCAGCTGCTGGGCGATCTCGCTGGCAGCGGTGGAGGCATCGCTCCAGGCAGTGGGACACTGAAGATCCAGGGTGAACTGCTTCCCGCTCTCCAGATACCACTGACCGTCGTCCTTCTGGGTCAGGCCCGCACTCTCCAGGAGCTGGCTGGCCTTCTCGGTATCGGTCTCATAGTTGTTGAGCTTGCTGACGTCCACCCAATTCTCCGTCATGGTATCGCCCAGGCCGGTGATGTACTTGGTGCCCCGGGACACGCCGGGCAGAGCCAGCTCGCCCACCCGCTCGCGGTCAATCACATAAGCCAGAGCCTGGCGGACCTCCACTTTGTCAAGCGGCTCCACCGCCTCATTGAAATACAGCGCGATGCCATCCACGCCGGCCACCTGGAGCATGTCATAGCCCATGCTCTCAAAGGTTGCCATAGTGGCGGAAGAGAACTGGTGGGTCAGGAAGTCCACCTGACCATTGAGGACCAGCGGGGTCAGATCGGCCACGTCGCCGTTATAGACGATCACTTCACTGAACTTGACGGTGTCGGCCAGGAAGGAGCTCTCATTCTTCTTCAGGACGGCACAGGACTCGTTCACGTTGGCCGGATCCAGATAGTAGGGACCGGTGGCGTTTACGATCTCAGGACGGAAGACGCTGAAATCGTTGGACAGCTCCTTCCACTCGGCAGATTCCTCATCCTTGCCGGCGTCCAGCAGCGCCTGCACCTGCTCCGCATAGGAGCCGTAGGTCAGATAGTCCACCATGGGCTTGCGCAGGACGTACCGCAGCAGCAGCGTAGTGGGGGTCTTTACGGAAAACTCCACCTCATAGTCGGAGACCATGGTCACCTTGTCCACATAATCCCACACCGGATTGGCCATCAGGCGGTAGATCATAAAGGTGGTCCACACATCTTTGGAGGTAAAGGCCTCGCCGGTGCGCCAGGTCACGTCCTGGCGCAGGTTCACGCGGAAGACACTTCCATCCTCGGAGACCTCCCAGGACTCAGCCAGCATGGGCTCGTAAGTATCGGTCTCCGCCACGTAGGTGGCCAGGGGCAGCTGATGCAGCTCCCGATAAAACTTCAGCTCAATGGCGTTGGCCACAAACATATTGTAGTGGCCGGTGGGCGGAGTGGAATAGGGCCAGCCGCCTACAAATGCCTGCTCAGTGGCGGTTCCTGTGGGAGCAGATGCATTGGGGTCCGTCGTGCTGGACGGATTCTGCCCGCAGCCGGGGAGAAGCATGAGTCCCGACAGCATAGCAGCTGCAAGGACACCGCTCAGGATGGATCTGGCGCTTCGTTTCATCTTTCATACCTCCGTGTTTTATAATTGCTTTCATCAGACAAAGACTTATTTCCGACGGCTTTTCCAAAACAGGAATCCGGCACCTGCGCCGATCATAAGCAGACCCAATATGATGTTAATACCATCCATCACATAGGCTGCCGTCCCCTTCTCGGTAATCTGCATCATGCAGACAGAGAGGACAAGAAATACGACACCGACTGCCATGAGAAATTTTGCGAAGTTAGTCATACATCAGAACCTCGGTACAGATGACAGGCTACCCGATGCCCCTCGCCCACAGAATAGAGGGGAGGCAGCTCACAGTCGCACAGTCCGGCTATTTTCTGCGGACATCTGGGATGCAGGGCGCATCCGGTGGGCAGGTGCTGGAAGGAGGGAATATCAGTCCCCTGGAGGGTATACCGCTCACCCTGGTAACGCTCCAGGATGTCGCTGCTGCCCACAGCCGCAGAAAGGATCGCTTTGGTATAGGGATGCTTGGGGGCACTGACCAGTTCATCCGTCGGTGCCTCTTCCACTGCTCGTCCCAAATACATGATGGAGACCCGCTGGCCACGGGCAAAATACCGTCCCAGCGCCAGGTCATGGGTGATGAAGAAATAGGATACGTTGCGCTCCTCCTGGATCCGCTTCAGGGTACCCAGGAGGCTGATGCGCAGGGAGGTGTCGATCATACTTGTGGCCTCGTCCACCACGATGAGCTTGGGGTCCATGGCCAGAATCCGCGCAATGGATACTCGCTGCCGCTGGCCGCCGGACAAAAAGCTGGGATATTTGTCCACAAAATCCTCCACCGGAGTGAGGCCAACGGTCTCAAGCAGCTCGGTGACCTTCTGATAGAGCACATCCATGTTCTTGATCTTCTGGTGGCGGCGGATGGGGTTGGCGATGATGTCAAAGACCATCAGCGCCGGATTCAGCGACTCATAGGGGTTCTGGTGGATCAGCTGCACGCTGCTGCGGAATTTCTTCCAGCTCTCCCCTTTCAGCTGAGAGACCTCCTGCCCTTCAAACTGATAGGAGCCCGCCGTATAGCTGCTCAGCCCGGCAATGATCTTTCCCAGAGTGGTCTTTCCGCAGCCGGACTCACCCAGCACACATACGGTCTCACCCTGGCCGATGGTCAGGTCGATATCCTGAAGGATGGTCACCGCATTGCCAAATTTCTGAGGAAAGGACTTTCCAAGGCCCGTCAGGCGAATCAGTTCACTCATGTTCTGTCCCTCCCATCATCGGATTCCAGCAGGCGCAGACGTGCCCGTCTTCGCCCACACACTCCAGCGGCGGCATCTCTTCCCGGCACTTCTGGACGCAGTGGCCGCAGCGGGGTGCAAAGGGACAGCCGGGCGCAGCGTCGATCATGTCGGGCGGGCTGCCCGGGATGGAGTACAGCTCACTGCTGTCCATGGTAAGTCTGGGAATGGCGTTGATCAGTCCCTTGCTGTACGGATGGCGGGGATGATTGAAAAACTCCGCCACCGGGGCCCGCTCCACCACTCTGCCGGCATACATGGTCACCACAGAATCCGCAAGCTCCGATACGATGCCCAGATCGTGGGTAATGAACAGCAGACTGAAGCCAAACTGTTTCTTCAGCTCGTTGAGCAGTTTCAGGATCTTCTCCTGGGTCAGTAGATCCAGCGCCGTGGTGGGCTCGTCCAGGATAATCAGTCTGGGCTCCAGCAGAAGTGAAAGGGCGATCAGAGTCCGCTGCTTCATACCGCCGGAGATTTCGTGGGGATAGGATTCCAGCACCTTGTCCGGATCCAGCATCACAATACGCAGCAGCTCACGGGCCCGCTCCATAATCTCCTCGCGGCTTTTGCCCGGCTTATGCGCCTTTACTGTGTCGATAAACTGGGTCTTGATCCGCTTAACCGGATTGAAGGAACTCTGGGAAGCCTGAAATACCATGGAGATCTGCTCCCACAGGATTTTTCGCAGTTCCTTCTGACTCAGATCCAGGATGTTGCAGCAGGTACCGTCCGCTTGCCGGAACAGCATCTTGCCTTCCGTTACGGAAGCCGCATTGGGAAGGGCCCGGACAATGGATGTGGCAAGGGTCGTCTTGCCGCATCCCGATTCTCCAATCAGCGCCACAGCTTCCTGGTCGCCGATGGAAAACGACGCGCCCTTGACCGCCTGCAGCGGTCCGCGCTTTGTCTTGTAGGCGATGGATACGTTTTCCACCTGGAAGAGCGGAGCTATCGTTTGGGTTTGGTGTTCCACGGTCCATGCCTCCTTATTTTCTCAGGGACGGGTTGAATACGTCTTCCAGCGCCTTGCCTGCCCAGACCAGGGAGATGATCAGCAGACAGATCATAATGGTAGGCGCCAGGATATACCAAATGGAGTTGGGGTTGTAGATCGCGCCCTGGGTCCAGGCCTGGTTGATCATGACGCCCCAGTTCTGCTCCAGAGGCAGCAGCCCCAGGAATACCAGGCCCACCTGGGAGTAGATGGACGCCCGCATCAAAAGGGTGAAGTTTACGATGATGAAGCCCATCAGATTGGGGAGGATCTCCTTTAGAATAATGTGGCCCAGGCCCAGGTCCTGCATGAAGGCAGCCTCAATAAATTCCCGCTCCCGCAGGGAGAATACCTCCGCGCGGATGGTGCGGTACAGGCCGGCCCAGGACAGGATACCCAGCACCACAGCCAGCGTGAGACTGTCCAGCTTCACAAAACCGGAGAGCACCACCAGAAGGGGGAAACGGGGAATGGACAGCCACACATCAGCCAGGAAGCTGAGCACTTCATCAAAAACACCGCCAATGATGGCAGAGAATGCGCCAAGCAGCACACCCATCACCATACCGATGGTCGCCGCGATGAGACCGAACACCAGCAGCTCTCTGCCGCCGTTGGCAATCTGCGCCCAGATGTCCCGGCCCAGATAGTCGGTACCCAGTATATGCGCGGAGCTGGGTCCCTGCATGATTTGAGACGGATCGGACATTACGTCCAGCGGGAACACAACGGGAGCCACAATGGAGAGAATAATGATGGCCGTCAGAATACAAAAGCCAGCAAAACCAGCTTTGTCATGCAGAATCGCAAACCGCATCTGTGCCAGTGTTTTCTTGAACCGGCTGGATTGCGACAGGGTAATATAGGGGGCCTCTTTTTTTGCCATAGGATCAGCCGCCTTTCTTCTGGCCCTTGATTCTGGGGTCAAGGACCACATAAAACACTTCGGCAAGGAAATTGCACAGCACGATTGCGATGCTCATAATCAGGAATACGCCCTGCATCAAGGGATAGTCACGTCCGTTGGTAGCGTTCAGCAGTTCCAGGCCAATGCCCTGGTAGACGAACAGCTGCTCAATAATCAGCGCGCCGCCCACGATGAGGCCCAGACGCATGGCAAACTCCGTCACAATGGGGAGCATGGCATTGCGGCCAATATAGGAAAAGAGGATCTTTCCCGGCGGAAGGCCCCGGATTTTTGCCATGGTTACATAGTCTGTGTTCAGGCAGCTGGTGGTGCAGCCCTTCATCAGCAGGATCCAAACGCCCAGCTGCGACAACATATAGGTAAGAATGGGGATCAGCGCATGGAGGAACACATCCTGAATGAACGCCAGGTTCCACCCCGGAACCACGCCCATGCTGTAGTTGCCCCGCAGCATCTGGATGGGGATCAGGGTGCTGCCGCCCCAGGTGAACACACCGAAAAACAGCAGCAGGAAAATGGCCAGCAGGAAGTCCGGTATGGCACTGAGGAATGAGGCAAAGCCGGTCACCAGGGGCTCATACCACTTGTCCCGTTTGAAGGCCATAATGGTACCGATCACAATGCCCACCACAAAGGAGAGCAGCAGACCGGAACCTACGGTAAACAACGTCCATGGGAGTCGCGATGCGATAATCTGCATCACCGGAACACCGGGAGACAGCAGCGATTCTCCGAAATCCAGCCGAACCGCCTTGCCCAGATACTCAAAATACTGTGCGCTCAGAGGCTGGTCCAGGTCCATATCGAAGAGGAAGGACGCCCTTGTTTTCGCGTCTTCATAGGTCATACCGTACTGGACCATCTGATCTTCGATATAGCGGTCCACTGGATTGGACGGCATCAGGCGGACCAGGAAAAAGATAATGGTCATGACCACCCATACCGTCACAAGCATTTTCAATAGTCTTTGGAGCAAATAGATCGCTGTTGCCTTGGGCTTCATCCCTGCATTACCTCCTCGATGGTGGCCTCTATATACTTGTCCGTCACAAGGAGCGCAGCCCCCTTTGCCGGGTCCAGACGCGCATCGCCGCCGGCAATCACCACCGGCACCGGTACGCTGTCCCACAATGTTTTCAGCTTTTCCAGCTCTTCAGGTGTACGGTCGTTCAGATAGCTGCCCGCCAGCACAATGCACTCCGGGTCCAGCAAATATGCCGTTTCCATCATGTGGGGAATGATGGCCGGCAGGAACTGCTCCGCCGAGGCCTCGCCCCGCTTCAGTTGGTCGGCATACTCGATAAATTTTGCACCCTTCTCAAAAATTTCACCGGCAGCCCCTGCGCTGCCACGGTATATGGAACCGTTCAGAAGCAGGCCGCAACCAATGCCGAAGGGGATCTGGTTCAGCAGATAGAGCACCAGATCTTTCTGTTCCCGCCGGACGTTATAGTGGTACAGCTCAGCGGCACAGTTGGCATCGTTCTCCACGATTATGGGGATATGCGGAAATGCCTGCGTCAGCGCTTCCTGCAGCCCTGTAAAATTCCAGAAAGACTTTTCGGTGCCGCTGCCATGGCGCCAGCCGGACTTAATGGTGCCGTCCCGGCGAACAATGCCCTTGATGGCAATGCCCACGCCCTTGATCTGCGGAAACTGCTCCAGCTCAGAGGCCACCGCACTGATCACCGCTTCTTTGACAGACTGTCCGTCAAAGTCTACATGGGCGGCACTCAGGGTGGTCCCATCAATACCAATGCGGTACGTGTCGATCCAGTCGTCCTCCACATAGAGCCCGAGAAAAGACGCATGCTCGTTGTTGAGGCAGATCACATTTCCAGGCTTTCCTACCTTGCCCTCCTGAAGTTCCTGCCCCACCGTGCGAATCAGATCCACACTTTTCAGGTCATTTACCAGATAGGACACGGTAGATGCCTGAAGTCCGCAGTACTCTTTGATACGTGCCTGCGTCAGGGGACCATATCGCCGCAGCACCGCCAGAAGCTGTGCCAAGTTTTGTCTTTTTTCTGTGCGTTTATTCATCTTAGTTCCCCCTATCCTTCCGCATTTGGTACAGCCGCATTTTATTCGTTCAAACTATGAACAAAATATATCACAGACATTTCCCCTTGTCAACTCTTTTAAAAAGAGATTTTTGACCGGGTGGTTTTTGTGCACTTTGCTACCAAAGGGCAAAAAAAGCCCAGGGAACGCATATTCCCTGGACTTTTCCTTATTCGGTTGGATCAACGCCGTTATACGGTAGGCGTACCACAGTCTGGGCAAAACTTTCCGCTCACCATTTTGCGGCAATTGGGGCAGAACCGGTCCCCTGCCGGCGCAGTCGGCTGAGGCTGTCCCATGGGCTTGCCGCACTGGGGGCAGAAGCGGACAACGGTGGGGCTGGCATAGCCGCAGGAGCCGCAGACACAGGCCGCCTGCTGGGGCTGGGCAGCCTGGCCCATCATCTGGCCCGCCATCTGCATCCCCATGGCCATGCCCATTCCAGAGGCGGCGGCGGAACCCGCGCTGCCGGGCACACCCATGCTGTCCGCCATGCTGATGGCGGTATACTTGCCTACATCGGTCACAAAGGACTGAGCGGCCGCCTTTTCCGCCATCTTCTGGACCTCGGGCGGATAATTGAAGGCGAGGATATTCACGTCGGCCACACCCAGGCCAAACTCGCTGAGTTCCTTGTCCAGCTCCGCCTGGATGGCCTTGCCCAAAGCCCGGCTATTCTGCTGCAGGCTGATGAGGGCGTTCAGACCCATCTGCCGCTCACCCTTCAAAATGGCCTCGGCCACCACCGGGTTCAGCTCGCCCATGATCCGGTCGGCCACATCCTCCAGGGAATAGGTCTCCCGGACTCCAGCCACCTTGTTGATAAAGGTCTGATAATCCCGGAACTCCAGGATCAGGTTGCCATTGCAGCCCACCGGAATGCCGGCAGGCACCTCAGGGGTGGGAATCATGATCCGCTGCCGGGTGCCCCATGGCAGGGTCATTTCCTTGGCATTGACAAAGTAGACCTCCGCCCGCATGCCGCTGTCCCCCCGCAGGGAGAACCAGCCCTGCAGGGCAGAGAAGAAGGGTACGATGTCGGTATAAATATCAAAGTTGCCCGGATTTTCAAAGACCGCGCCTACGATGCCGTCGGAGTAGAAGATGGCCTTCTGTCCCGGCCGGAGGACCAGCCGGGAGCCACGCTTGATCTCCTTGGCGGGCCACTTGTAAAACAGCAGGTCGTCTCTGGTCTCTTCCCATTCAATGGTATCTTTTCCCTGGCCAAACCATGCCATGGCAGCTCATCCTTTCTCATTCTCAAAACTGTTGGTCCCAGGTCTGCCAGGGGGATTCCGCCTGACACACCACCGCCTGGGGCGGCTCTGCTCCGTCCATGTGAGGCGCAGAGGATGTCTGTCTTCCCTCGAAGAAAAACATCAGTGCCGCCGCAGCCGCCACGCCCACAGCCACCGCCGCCGCGATCTTGGGAATGCTGTAGGGCCGCTGTCCGCCCACCTTGCCGCTCTCACCATTGACGATGTAGATATACTGCTTGCCGTTGTAAGTGAAGGCAGAGGTCCATGCGGGCAGCAGAACATGCTTGTAGGTCACACTGTGATAGGTAATGTTGATATCATCCACTCTGGTGTGGCTGAAGCCATGACTGCGGATATCTTGTTCCGCCTCATGGATCTGTCCGTCCCGGATCTGCGACTTGGCTGTCTCCACCGCCTGGGTAGCCGGAATGGCGTAGTGCTCCGCCAGGAACCCGGACAGATAGCTGTGGGAGAAGGGCACCGTGTTCTCGCAGGTGTTGTAGGGCAGCACCTTCTCCACCACCTGGCTGGCGGTATTGAGAGCAGCGCACACCTGGAGGTCGTCGTAGCGTCCGCCCACCGTGCCCCGGACCGGCCGCCAGTTGATTTTGCTGTGGGTGTTGCCCTTGCTGTCCCGGTAGGTGTGGGTATTGCCGCCCTGCCCTCGATAGTCGGTGGTCACCTCCGCGTCGAAGGTCCAGAAGGGCAGATAGACCCCCTGGAGCTTGCCTCCCTGGCAGGCCCGCTTCAGCTGGTTGGGTGCAAACCAGCGGCTTTTCACCCAGCGGGAGAAGTTCTGCTGGGCTGTCTCCCGGTCTACGCGGAAGGGAATGAGCCCGTCCGGCGGCACACCGGCCTCCTGCCGCTCCTCCAGCAGTTGGGTGGAGCCGCACATGGGACACACCGTGGCGGTGCAGAACTCATCCACCGCGATCCGTGCGCCGCAGCCGCCGCACACGATGGTGGTATCCTCCGGAAAGGAGACCCGTTCCCCTTCCCGCTGGACATATCCGTCAAAGTCGTGCTCCTCCACCCGCTCCACGGTGGTCTCCGGCACATAGGGCGTCCGGCAGGAGGCGCACTCCAGCTGTTGTTTTGCAATGTTCCACTTAATGGTGACGCCGCAGTTGGCACACAACTGCCGCTCGGCTTTTTCCTGACATTCCGTGCTCATTTTGTCCCTTCTTTCATCAAGTCCTTCTGCCTGTAGGCGGACCGTCTTGTCCCTCATTTTATCACAGCGCGGATTGCACAGCAAGACTTGACATTCCTTGCAGATCATTTGATTTTCGATACAAAAAAGGCGCAATTCTTGCGAATCGCGCCTTTTTTGTATTCATCTTCCAATTCGTTTGCTTCGTACAATTCCGGAATTGCGCTGTCCTTCCAGATACAGGCCAATCGTTCAGTCTTCCTGCTCCAGCAGGGTAAAGTCCAGCAGCTCCTGGGACCACTCCCGCTCCGGGGCATCCAGCCCCCGGCCGTCCACCATCAGCTCCCCCACCTGATTGTCGTAGGGGTCCTGCCGCCAACCGGACATAGGGGGCGTCAGAGGGGCCTGGAAGGCAGAGTTGGCCACCATGCGCCAGGGGTCCAGGCTGCCGAAGTAGTGGCGGCGGCGGACATTCTCCATGTTACGCCGGGCGGAGGAGCCATAGGAGCAGTCCGCCCACAGCCATCCGTGGGGGGCCAAATAGAACATGGCCCAGTCGTGGGGACCTACGCCATCCGGCCGCACCGCCAGTCCGCTCTGCCACCGGGCGGGAATGCCCGCGATCCGGCACAGGGTAATGAACAGCAGGGCAAAGACGCCGCAGTCTCCCCGCAGGGTCTTGGCACACTGGTCGGCAATGCAGTCCAGCTGCAAATAGGCGGGTTGGTAGCGGTAATCCACCTGGCCGGTTACATAGTCGTAGATGGCCCGAGCCTTCTCCGCCGGGGTGGAGCATCCTCGGCAGATCTCCGCTGCCAGAGCCCGCAGGTAAGGGGTAAATACGATGTGGGGGGCCTGCTCCTCCAGGTCAAAGGTGGGCTGGACCGGGTCCAGGGGGAGGGTCCTGGGGTCCACATACCGGGCACGGAACAAGTAGCTATAGGTCACGGTAAACCGATCCATCCCCTGGGTGCGCCACCACATGGTGCGCTGGGGAGCATGCTCCGGCGCGGCCACGCCGCCGGGGGTACATTCCAGGATGCGGATCTCACTCTGCTGGGGGCAGGCTGCCGGAATGGGCAGCCAGGCCTGTACCTCCCGGCCTTCCACGGGAACCAGCGCACGGATGCTGGCCCGCAGGGTAATACGGGCGGTCAGCTCCCCCGCTTCCTCCATCCGGGCCAGAACCTGGTCCCGCAGGGTGTTGTCCGTTTCCTCCTGCTTGAGCCCGGGCGCCTCCTTGGGATAGATGCGCAGGGACTCCAAAAACCGCTCGTGACAGCGCAGCTCCCCGTCGATCATCCGCCAGTCGATGCGCCCGCCGTCCACCAGGGCGTCAAACTGATCCTCGGTGCACTGGGGCCACTCGGCCCGGATCATGGCCAGGGCCTCTTTTCGGGAATAGGGATAGTCCCCGGGCAGGCGGCTCAGCCGCAGCCGCTCTGCCTCCAGTCGGGGAGCCAGCAGGGGCTGGCGGCACTGCTCCAGCCGCTGATCAATGAGCCGAATAGCGCCGGTCAGATCCCCCATGTCCTTCCGCCGGGCAATATCGGCGGGTAGCGGATCGTTCAAATGCAGAAAGGCCTCGTTGCGGTTCATAGGCCCAGCCTCCTTTTTGCAGCCCTGTTTTTCATGCAGGGTGATTTTATTCAAATGCCGTTGATCAGGTCGATCTGGGCCTCCAGTTCCTGGATGCGGGCCGTCAGGCCCTCGATCTCCGCTTCTATGCGGGCCCTCCGCCGAAGCGTTTCAGAGCTCTCCGGCTGTTCTTCCTCCAGTTCCTCCAGGCTGTCCTGCAGGTTCTCCAGCTGCACCTCCAGAGTGCTCACCTGGCGCTCCAGCACCCGCAGGGTCTCGCCGTTGTCCTCGTCCTCCGCATCCAGAATGGCAAAGCCTGTGGCTTCCTCCAGCAGCGCGGTCTCCTCGTCCTCTTCCCAGTCAAACTCATGGTCAAACAATGCGCTCACCTCGCTCTTGCCATAATTGTACCACGTCCCGCCGTCCCGGCGCAACCATCCCTCTTTACAATCCGCGGGTCCTTCGGTATCATAAGAGTATCAATAAAATGTGCTCTATCTCCCTGTACCAATGCGGAAAGAAGGAATTTAAATGGATAAATCCCATCCTCACTATCAGGCGTACCTGCAGATCCTGCGGGAAGAGCTGGTGCCCGCCATGGGCTGTACCGAGCCCATTGCCCTGGCCTACGGCGCGGCGGTGGCCCGCCGGTCTCTGGGCTGTCTCCCCGATACGGTCTCCGTACAGGTCAGCGGCAACCTGGTGAAAAACGTGAAGAGCGTCATTGTCCCCAACACCGGCGGCCTCAAGGGAATCCCCGCCGCCGTTACCGCCGGTCTGGTAGCCGGTGACCCGGATAAAGTCCTGGAGGTCATTTCCGTGGTGACCGAAGAGCAGAAGGCCGAGATGACCGCCTTCCTCCAGTCCCACACCGTTCAGGTCCAGCTGGCCGATACGCCCCTGACCTTTGACTACACCGTCACCCTCACCGGCGGCGGCCACACCGTCACCCTGCGCATCGCCAACTACCACACCAATATCGTGCTGCTGGAAAAGGACGGCGTGAAAGAGATCGAACTGCCGGTGGAGGGGGAGCAGGAGACCGCCCTCACCGACCGGTCTATTCTCTCCATTCAGGGTATTGTGGACTTTGCCGACAGCGTGGATGTGGACGACCTGCGCCCCCTGCTGGATCCCCAGATCCAATACAACATGGCCATTGCGGAGGAGGGCCTCCTCCACGCCTACGGCGCCAACGTGGGCAAGGTGCTCATGAGCACCGAGGCCTCCCTGGAGCGGCGGGCCCGGGCCAAGGCGGCCGCCGGTTCCGACGCCCGGATGAACGGCTGTGAGATGCCGGTAGTCATCGTGTCCGGCAGCGGCAACCAGGGCATCACCGCCTCGGTGCCCGTCATCGAGTACGCCCGCTCCCTGGGCATTCCGGAGGAGCGGATGTACCGGGCGCTGGCGGTCTCCGATCTGTGCACCATCCACCAGAAGACCTACATTGGCCGCCTGTCCGCCTTCTGCGGGGCCGTGAGCGCCGGAGCGGGCGCGGGTGCCGGTATCTGCTACCTGCTGGGGGGCGGCTACGACCAGGTGAAGCACACCATCGTCAACGCCCTGGCCTTCCACTCCGGCGTGGTGTGCGACGGTGCCAAGTCCAGCTGCGCCGCCAAGATCAGCATGGCGGTGGAGGCCGGTATCTTCGGCTACCAGATGTACCAGAACGGCCAGGAGTTCCGTACCGGCGACGGCATCATCAGCGACGGCGTGGAGCACACCATCCAGAACGTGGGTGAGTTGGGCCGCCAGGGCATGCGGGAGACCGACCATGTGATCCTGAACATGATGACCCGGGAGCCTTGCTGATTCCTTTGCAGAAAAAACGGCGCGGGTTTTGTTTTCAACGTCCGGCCCGTCTGGTATGAGCCTCGGCTAGTGAACGGATTGCAGATGTAGAAATCATTGGCTAAATGGGGAAATCATATGGAATTTGATGAAGTCGTTACCCCCCAAAAAGATGTGAATCAGCTTTCTGCCTGGCTGCATGAACACGCTGTTGTGACACCAATCAGCCTCTCTGCTTTTTCCAAGTCTTTCATAGAACACCTTGTGTATAATGCAGTCAATGCTATCACAAACCAGAGGGTGCAAGCGGATCGAAATGAGTTAGAGTTTATTTGCTATAGGCTCAAAAAAGTTGCGGATAATAGAAAATATAATTATGTACTCAGCACTTCACATGAAAGCTTTGTCTATGTTATTTTCGAGAAGAAGACTGGCTATATTTTATCAAATAGCAGCAGACTGCATCTGGAACTTGTTCTTGCCCAAGGCGTTACGCAAGAAGATATCAATGAAAATTCTTTCTACATGCAATACTATGCTTTTTGCCGGAATGAATATTTGGAACTGTGTAAGCAAGATAGCGAAAGATAATCCTAATGCGGATGTCGTTATCACCCAATACCAGTCCCCCGCATCACATTCCGGGCAGCACCCCTCAGGTTACAAAATGGCTCAAAAAAATCGGGACCTGCCCCAGGCAGGTCCCGATTTTCAGTCATAGGTGTGGGTACAGACCTCCCGGATCTTGGCCTGGAGGGTCTTTAAGTCCACAAAGCTCTCCGGCCGCTTGGAGGGGTCCCGCAGCAGGGCGGAGGGATGGAACATGGCCATCATCCACACCCCCGCTTTCTCCATCCACTGGCCGTGCTCCCGGGTGATTTTGAAGTCGTCCTTCATCAGCCGGATAGCGGCGATGCGGCCCAGACAGACGATGATCTTGG
Organism: Flavonifractor sp. AGMB03687; assembly: GCF_017811815.1. Lineage (GTDB taxonomy): Bacteria > Bacillota > Clostridia > Oscillospirales > Oscillospiraceae > Flavonifractor. Next base: position 608,799 of record NZ_JADKZI010000001.1, on the reverse strand, counting down.
GCCGGATGAGAGCCACCTGATTGCGCAGATAGCCGATGCAGGCCTCCTGCTCAATGTTCAGCGGGTCCCGGTTTCCCGGCGGACGGCACTTGACCATGTTGCCGATAAAAACCTTGTCCCGTCGGAGGTCGATCATAGTGAGCATATCGTCCAGCAGCTGGCCCGCACGGCCCACAAAGGGACGGCCGGTCAAGTCCTCCTGCTCACCGGGGCCCTCGCCGATGAACATGACCTCCGCGTCCCGGGCGCCCTCGCCAAAGACCACATTGTGCCGGGTATCGGCCAGGCCGCACTTGCGGCAATCCATACATTCCGCATAGAGCTCTTCCCAGTTTTTCACACCGTCCTACCCCCTTTCTTCGCTGGTTTTCCCCATTGTAACACAGGGCACTTCCCTTTGCCTAGGGTAGATTTTGTCAAAATTCACAGTTGCTTTTCCACGCAAAAGCGCATATACTACGCCCATAAAGGCTGCGACAAAGACCGCCGCCCGTGAGAGCTGACAGAGAATCCGGGTCACCGACTGAGAGCCCGGTCCGGCAGGATGGGATGGCGCAACACTTTTGAGCCGGCGCATCGAGTCCTGTTTGGGAGGTAGGGCCGCCCGTCTCACCCGCGTTAAGGGTTCCGAGTGGCGTCCGTTGCACACGACGGCGCAATTTTGGGTGGTACCGCGGAGTTTATTCCGTCCCGAAGTCGTATTGTACGACTTCGGGACTTTTTTATTTTTTCAGACAAGAAAGGTTGTGAACGGTATGGTATTCCTGGCAAAACAAATCGACAAAGCGGTGGAGGGCCGGAATAACCAGCCCCTCACCATCCACGGCGCAGTCCATGCCCTGCGGGATATGGGCGGCATCACCTTCGTTACCCTGCGCACCCGCTCCGGCTTGGTCCAGTGCGTGTGCACCCAAAAGGACGCCCTGGACGGAGCCACCGAGGAGTGTGCGATCACTGCCTCCGGTATGTGGCGCATCGAACCCCGTGCCCCCGGCGGAAAAGAGCTGACCGACGCCACCCTCACCGTGCTGTCCCGCCCCGCCGCTCCCCTGCCGGTACCGCTGTCTAAGAAGAAGCTGGACCTGAACCTGGACACCGAGCTGGGCCTGCGGCCAGTGGTGCTGAGAGCTCCCAAGGAGCGGGCAGTGTTCCGCATCCAGGCCGCCATCGGCCGGGCCTTCCGGGACTACCTCCAGGGCGAGGGCTTTACCGAGATCCACACCCCCAAGATCGTCCACGCCGGAGCCGAGGGCGGGTCCAACATCTTCCGCCTGGACTACTTTGGCAAGAAGGCCTTCCTGGCTCAGTCCCCCCAGTTCTACAAGCAGACCATGGTAGGCGTCTTTGAGCGGGTGTACGAGGTGGCCCCCGTGTTCCGGGCGGAGAAGCACTCCACCCAGCGCCACCTGAACGAGTACACCTCCCTGGACTTCGAGATGGGCTATATCCAGTCCTTTACCGAGATCATGGAGATGGAGCAGGGCTTCCTTCAGCACCTGATGGAACTGCTGAAAGCGGAATACTCCGCCGAGTTGGCTCTGCTGGGGGTGGAGCCGCCCGACGCCTCCAAAATTCCCGCCGTCCGCTTCGACGAGATCAAGCGGCTGGCGGCCGAGAAGTACGGCTATCAGATCCGGGACCCCTTCGACCTGGAGCCGGAGGAGGAGCATGCCATCGGCAAGTATGCCAAGGAGGAGTGGGGCAGCGACTTCGTGTTCGTCACCCACTACCCCAGCAAGAAGCGCCCCTTCTACGCCATGGACGACCCCGATGATCCCCGCTTCACCCTGTCCTTCGACCTGCTGTTCCGGGGGTTGGAGGTAACCACCGGCGGCCAGCGTATTCACGACTACGCCGCCCAGGTAGCCAAGATGGAGGCCCGGGATATGGACCCGGCGGAGTTTGAAAGCTATCTCATGATCCACAAGCACGGCATGCCCCCCCACGGCGGCCTGGGCATTGGCCTGGAGCGGCTGACCATGCAGCTGTGCGGCCTGGACAACGTCCGCCGGGCCTGTCTGTTCCCCAGAGACCGCACCCGGCTTGAGCCTTAAGGAGGATTGAATATGAAAATTACCGAGGATATGGTCGACTATATCTCCCAGCTCTCCCGGCTCCAGCTGCCGGCGGAGGAGAAACCCGCCATGACGGCGGAGCTGGAGCGCATTGTGGCCTATATGGATGTACTCAACACCCTGGATACCACCGATGTGGAGCCCCTGAGCCACATTTTCCCCCTGAAAAACGTGCTGCGCTCCGACGAGGTGGTCTCGTCCTACGATCGGGAGACCCTGCTGGCCGGGTCTCCCGCTGGGGATGGCGAGACCTTCCTGGTCCCCAAGGCGGTAGAGTGAGGTGGAAGCGATGGAACTGTATGAACTGACTGCCCTGGAGCTGGCACAGAAGCTCCGCACCGGTGAGGTAAGACAGCAGGAGGCGGTGGAGGCCGCCCTCTCCCGCATCCATGCCGCCCAGCCGGACAACAACGCCTTCGTTACGGTGGATGGCCCCGTCTTCCCGGCGGCCGACCTGTCCGCCTCCCCTCTGGCCGGGGTGCCCATGGCCTACAAGGACAACATCTGCACCAAGGGCGTGGCCACCACCTGCGCCTCCAAGATCCTGGAGGGCTTTGTCCCCTGCTATGACGCCACCGTGGTAGAGCGGCTGACTGCCGCCGGGGCGGTGTCCATGGGCAAGCTGAACATGGATGAGTTCGCCATGGGCTCCACCTCCGAGACCTCCCACTACGGCCCGGTCAAAAACCCCTGGAATCTGGCCCGGGCGGCGGGCGGCTCCTCTGGCGGCGCTGCCGCCGCTGTGGCGGCGGGCGAGGTGTGGTACGCCATTGGCTCGGATACCGGCGGTTCCATCCGCCAGCCTGCCGCCTACTGCGGCGTCACCGGCATGAAGCCCACCTACGGCACCGTGTCCCGGTACGGCCTCATCGCCTATGCCTCCTCCCTGGACCAGATGGGCCCCATCGCCCGGTCCGCCGCCGACTGTGCGGCGGTGCTGGATCTCATCCAGGGCAAGGATCCCCGGGACGGCACCAGCCTGGATGCCCCTGCCGGGGGACTGCTGGCCTCCCTCACCGGCAACCTGAAGGGGAAGAAGGTTGGCCTGCCGGTGGACTGCTTCGGCGATGGCCTGGACCCCGAGGTACGGGCTGCCGTACTGGCCGCCGCCGAGGTACTGAAAGCCCGTGGTGCTGAGGTGGAAGAGTTTGCCCTGCCGGTGATGGAGTACGTGGTGCCCACCTACTATATCATCGCCGCCGCCGAGGCCTCTTCCAACCTGTCCCGGTTTGACGGCGTGAAGTACGGCTGGCTGGCAGAGGGCTATGAGGATCTCACCGGCCTCTACTGCAAGACCCGCACCCAAGGCTTCGGCTCCGAGGTAAAGCGGCGCATCCTGCTGGGCACCTTCGTGCTGTCCTCCGGCTACTACGACGCCTACTACAAAAAGGCCCTCCAGGTAAAGGCCCTTATCAAGAAAGCTTTTGACGAGGCCTTTGCCAAATACGACCTGCTTCTTACTCCGGTGGTCCCCACCACCGCCCCCAAGCTGGGCGAGAGCCTCACCGATCCGCTGAAGATGTACCTCAGCGACATCTACACCGTGTCGGTGAACCTGGCAGGCCTGCCCGCCCTGTCCATGCCCTGCGGCTTTGACGGCAAGGGCATGCCCATCGGCGCTCAGCTCATCGGTCCCGCTCTGGGTGACGGCGCGGTGCTCAACGCCGCCCATGCCTTCCAGATGGATACCGACTGGCATAAGAAAAGACCCAAAGGAGGCGACGTCCAATGACCTGGGAAACTGTGATCGGTCTGGAGACCCATGTGGAGCTGGCCACCAAGACCAAGATTTTCTGCTCCTGCACCACCCAATTCGGCGGCGCGCCCAACACCCACTGCTGCCCGGTGTGTACCGGTATGCCGGGTACCCTGCCGGTACTCAACGAGAAGGTGCTGGAATTCGCGGTAAAGGCCGGTCTGGCTCTGAACTGTGAGATCAGCCGGGTCAGCCGCTTTGACCGGAAGAACTACTTCTATCCCGACCTGCCCAAGGCCTATCAGATCTCCCAGCTCTACCTGCCCATCTGCCACGACGGCAAAGTAGACATCGGCGGCGGCAAGTCCGTCCGCATCCACGAGCTGCACATGGAGGAGGACGCGGGCAAGCTGGTCCATGATCCCTGGCTGGACCAGACCCGGGCGGACTACAACCGCTGCGGCGTGCCCCTCATCGAAATCGTCACCGAGCCCGACTTCCGCTCGGCGGATGAAGTCATCGCCTACCTGGAGAAGCTTCGCTCCACCCTGCAGTACCTGGGCGTGTCCGACTGCAAGATGCAGGAGGGCTCCCTGCGGTGCGACGTGAACCTGTCGGTGCGCCCCGCCGGGTCCACCGAGTTCGGCACCCGCACCGAGATGAAGAACCTGAACTCCTTCAAGGCCATCTCCCGGGCCATCGCCTACGAGACCCGGCGGCAGATCGAGCTCATTGAGGAGGGCAAGCGGGTGGTCCAGGAGACCCGACGCTGGGACGAGAACAAGGACGCCACCTACGCCATGCGCTCCAAGGAGAACGCCCAGGACTACCGCTACTTCCCCGAGCCGGACATCCCGCCGCTGGAGTTGTCCGATGAGTATATCGAAGGGCTCCGGGCGGCTCAACCCGAGCTGGCCGAGGCCAAGCGGGAGCGGTATCAGCGGGACTGGGGTCTGCCCGTCTACGACACGGAAATGATCACCAGCCAAAAGGCCCTGGCCGACTTTTTCGAGGAAGTGGTGGCCCTGGGGGCCGATCCCAAGCAGGCCTCCAACTGGGTCATGGGCCAGGTACTGGGCCAGCTGTCCGCCCACGGCCTGGAGGCCAAGGACATGCGCCTGACGCCCCCCACCCTGGCCAGGCTTATCGCCCTGGTCCAGGAGGGCAAGGTCAACCGCAACACCGCTGTCAAGGTCTTTGAGGCCGTCTTTGCCGACGACGGCGACGTGGATGCTTATATTAAGGAGCACGGTCTGGCCCAGGTGTCCGACGCCGGACTGGTGTCCGCCGTGGTGGAGCAGGTGCTGGCCGACAACCAGAAGTCGGTGGAGGACTTCAAGTCGGGCAAGGAGAAGGCCTTCGGCTTCCTGGTGGGCCAGGTCATGCGGCAGCTGAAGGGCCAGGCCGCCCCGGCGGTGGTCAACCAGGTGCTGCGGGAAAAGCTGTCCCAGTAGGTTTCCTCTACACCTTGACATTTTTCTGTCCTTCTGTTATGCTCTTATCCACTAGTAAACTATGTGCATGACGCCTGTCACCGGATAGGCGATAAAACGTGCCTGAGTATATTCCGTAGGTCTTTGAAGGAATATACTCAGGCACGTTTTTTGTTTGCACACCACACCTGGGAGGAGCGGACATGGTACGTACCTTTTTTAAATATATCTCGCTCAATATGCTGGGCGCGCTGGGGCTGTCTGGCTACATCATGGCCGACACCTTCTTTGTAGCCAACCGGCTGGGGGCGGACGGCCTGGCGGCCCTCAATCTGGCCATTCCCATTTTCGGCCTTATCAACGGGTTGGGCGTCCTACTGGGCATCGGCGGAGCCACCCGCTACTCCATCTGCCGGTATCAAGGGGATGAGGCCAGGGCCAACCGCACCTTTACCCTGTCCCTGCTCACCGGGCTGGTGTTGGGGATCTTCCTGGCACTGCTGGGCGTCTTCTGTGCTCAGCCCATTGCGCTGCTGCTGGGGGCCAACACCGACACGCTGCCCCTGTGCACCGTCTATCTGCGCACGGTGCTTCTCTTCTCCCCCTGCTTTCTCCTGAACCACATCATGGTTGTGTTTGTCCGCAACGACGGCAACCCCAAGCTGGCCATGACCGCCATGCTCACCGGCAGTCTAGCCAACATCGCCCTGGACTACCTCTTCCTCTACCCCCTGAACATGGGCATTTTCGGCGCGGCCCTGGCCACCGGCACCGCCCCGGTGATCGGCCTGTGTCTCTCCTCCCTCCACATCCTCACCGGCCGCAATCAGTTCCGGCTGGCCCGTCCCGCCGAAGTGCCCCGGTCCCTGGCCGATATGGCCGGTCTGGGCAGCGCCGCCTTTCTCAATGAGTTCACCGCCTGTATGGTGCTGGCCCTCTACAACACCCTGATGCTCCGGGCCGCCGGTACCATAGGTGTAGCCGCCTACGGCATCGTGGCCAATCTGGCCCTGATGGCCCTGGCCTTATTCACCGGCCTGTCCCAGGGTGCACAGCCCCTCATCAGTCAGTCCTACGGCCGGGGCGATCACCACACCGTCCGTCAGCTCTGCCGTCTGGCTCTACTGGTCTCCTGTCTGGTGGGACTGGCCCTCATCGCCCAGGTTTGGGCGGACCCTCTGGCAGCTCTGTTCAATCGGGACGGCGATCCCGAACTGGCCCGGCTGGCGGTCAGCGGGCTGCGGCTCTACTTCTGGGGCTTTCTCTTCGCCGGGCCCAACATCATCGCCGCCTCCTTCCTGGGGGCGGTAGAGCAGCCCCGGGCCTCCTTCCTGCTCTCCCTCTTCCGTGGCGGCGTGGGTATCGCTATTCTGGTTCTCCTGCTTTCCTACCTGCTTGGAGTCACCGGAATCTGGCTGGCCTTTCCGGTCACCGAGGCTATCACCCTCCTGCTGTGTCTGGGCGCCAGCCGCAGGATACTGGCTCCCCCTACTCCCTGATTCCAACAAAAAATCGCCTCCCGGTCAAACCGGGAGGCGATTTCTATTTGCTTAGATGCCGGTGGCTTCGGAAGAAATGGAGGCCCGCTCCTGGGCAATGTTCAGAGCGTGATCGCCGATCCGCTCAAAGTCGGTCAACAGCTCGGAGAAGATAATGCAGGCCTCATCGGAGCAGGAGCCCTTGCGCATCCGCTTGAGCTGGTTGCGGCGGTACTCCTCGGTCATATCGTCCATCCGCTGCTCCAGGGCAGACACCTTGGTCAGCCACGCGGTGGGATCGGTGACCTCCTGTCCCAGCAGGTCCAGAGCCTCCAGGCTCACCTGCTCCATCTGCCGGATCTCTTCCTGGGCATCCGGAGAGAAGTGGATGTTCTTATCGTGCATCATCTGGGTATACTCGCAGATGTTCATGGCGTGGTCGCCAATGCGCTCGATGTTGCCGGTGATCTTGAAGTAGGCGCTGACGGCAGTGGAGTCCTGCTCGTTGGTCTCATGAACAATCACCTGGGAGATGTACTGGGAGATCTCCTTGTTCAGGTAGTCCAGATAATCCTCGGTAGCCTCGGCGCCCTCCATCTTCTTGGGGTCCACGTCCAGCACCGCCTGGAAACAGGTGGCGATGTTCTGCCGGGCCATGCCCAGCATGCGGTTGAGCTCCTGGCGCAGCTGGGTAATATACATGGCGGAGAAGCCGATGGGATGCTCCTGCTTGGTATGGGTGGGGTTGGGCACCAGATAGGCCAGGTGCATGCCCTCTCCCCCGCTCTCCCGCCGGTCAGGCAGGATGTGCATGGCCAGCTTCACCAGGCTGTTGCCGAAAGGCAGCAGCAGAATGGTGGTCACGATGTTGAACAGGGTGTGCATGTTGGCAATCTGAGCCGCTGGGCTGTCGGGGGTCAGGTTCACCATGAAGTCGGTCAGCGGCGTCAGGATGCAGACAGCAGTAAAGAGCACCGTGCCGAACAGGTTGAACATGAGGTGGATCACCGTGGCCCGCTTGGCGTTGCGGCTGGTGCCGATGGAGGCCAGCACGGCGGTGATGCAGGTACCGATGTTCTGACCAAAGAGGACGAACACGGCACTGTCAAGGCCGATGACACCGCTGACCGCCAGGGCCTGCAGAATGCCAACGGAGGCGGAGGAGGACTGGATGAGCGCGGTAAAGAGGGCGCCCACCAGAATACCGATCAGGGGGTTGGAGAAGGTGCTGACCATATCCACGAAGGCGGGCCACTCCCGCAGGGGCTCCATGGAGGAGCTCATCATCTCCATACCGATGAAGAGCACGCCCAGGCCAGCCAGGATATTGCCGTAGTGGTGGATCTGGGGCTTTTTGAGGAAGACCACCATGGCCACGCCCACAAAGGCAAACAGAGGCGCCAAAACGCCCACATCCAGGGCAATGAGCTGTCCGGTGATGGTGGTACCGATGTTGGCACCCATGATGATCCACACGGCCTGCCGCAGGGTCATCATACCGGAGTTGACAAAGCCTACCACCATGACTGTGGTAGCGGAGGAGGACTGGATCACCGCGGTGATCACCGCGCCCACCAGGACGCCCAGAAAACGATTCGAAGTCAGTCGCTCAAGGATACGCTTCATACGGTTGCCGGCTGCGGCCTCCAGGCCGGAGCTCATCATCTGCATACCGTAGAGGAACAAGGCAAGGCCGCCCAGCAGCCCCAGAAGGATGCTCATCTCTTCCACGTCTCTACCCTCGTCTTTACAATATTTTTTCTGATTTTTGACATAGTCCTGTCTAAGTATATCGAATGTAAAGTGCCCCGTCAATGGGATTTTGTACGAAGTTTCGACCGCTTTTTTCCCCGCTTCCGGCAGGCTTTCCAGACTATTTTATGGAATTTTAATGCCCCTTTGGTTGCCTTTTGCCCCGCTTTAGGCTATACTACCCTTGCCGGCGCCATCCTGCCCCGGCAAAAATGTCGAAACTGCCTAAAGGAGATACGTTCATGGAACAACAACCGGCCAACAAGGCCCGCGGCCCAAAAAGCAGAGGCGGAAAGCTGGCGATCTGCCTGATCATCACCGCCGTCATCGGGCTGATCTATTTTTATGTGGCTCTGCCCCCCATCAATCTGCAGTCCGGTGATTTCTACACCTTTATTGCCATCCTGTGCGTGGTCTATGTGCTCTGCTCCCTGGTCACCTCCGGCATGGACCTGGTGCACGGAGGCGGCGGTCCCAGAGAGTACCTCCGGTTCATCAAGGCCCGCTGCCTGCCGGTGGGCATCCTGTTTCTGGCGCTGATCGTGGTGGCCGTGGTGGGCACCGTGATCTCCCTGCCCATCTTCCGGGCCGGCGCCTATCGAGATCTGCTGACGGTGGAGGACGGCGACTTTGCCACCGACATCACCGAGATTTCCTTCAACGAGATCCCCACTCTGGACGAGTCCTCTGCCGAATACCTCAGCGACCGGCAGATGGGTACTCTCAGCGACATGGTCAGCCAGTTTGAGTACTCCTTTGACTCCACTCAGATCAACTACCAGGGCCGGCCTGTGCGGGTGGCTCCCATTGCCTACGCCGACCTGATCAAGTGGTTTACCAACCGGGGCACCGGCCTGCCTGCCTATGTGATGGTGGACATGGTCACCCAGGAGGCCACCGTGGTCCGGCTGGACGAGGGCATGAAGTATTCCTTCTCCGAGCCCCTCAACCGCAACATTGAGCGCCACCTGCGCTTCAACTATCCCACCTATATCTTCGGCACTCCCCAGTTTGAGATCAATGAGGAGGGCCGCCCCTACTGGATCGCTCCCCGCATCGTCAAGACCATCGGCCTCTTCGGCGGCGCGGACATCAAGGGCGCGGTGCTGGTGGACGCCATCACCGGCGAGTGCACCTACTATGACGTAGCTGACGTGCCCAGCTGGGTGGACAACGTCTACACCCCCGAGCTCATCATGGAGCAGTATAACTACCACGGCACTCTGGTCAACGGCTTCATCAACTCCATCTTTGGCCAGCGGGACGTGACCATCACCACCGACGGCTCTAATTATATTGCCCTCAACGACGACGTTTATATGTATACCGGTGTCACCTCCGCCAACGCCGACCAGTCCAACCTGGGCTTCCTGCTGTCCAACCAGCGCACCAAGGAGACCAAGTTCTACTCCGCCCCCGGTGCTACCGAGGCGGCAGCCAAGGCCTCCGCCGAAGGCGTGGTCCAGGACCTGAAGTACACTGCCACCTTCCCCCTGCTGCTCAACATCGCCGGGGAGCCCACCTACTTCATTCCCCTGAAGGACGCCACCAATCTGGTGAAGAGCTATGCCATGGTCAATGTGGCCCAGTATCAGGTGGTGGCCACCGGCTCCTCCGTCTCGGAGTGTGAGCAGAAGTATATTCAGATGCTGGCCAACAAGGGCATCACCTCCGAGGAGGAGCTGCCCCGCACCGAGGTCTCCGGCGTCATTACCGACATCCGCTCGGCGGTGATGGACGGCAACTCCTATTACTTCATTCAGCTGGAGGGCGATCCCACCTATTACTCCATCTCCGCTGCTCAGAATCCCCTGGCCGTGATCCTCAACGTGGGCGACCAGGTGACCATCCAGCACACCCCCGCCGTGGAGGACCAGAGCTCCTCCATTCTGGATGGCAGCTCTGTCACCCTGGACGGCTCCGCCCAGCCCGCCCCTTCCCCTATGGTGACCCCTTCCGCCGGGGATGAGGAGACTACGGAAACTCAGCCCTCCCCCGCACCTGCGGAATAACCTTATATGGAAAAAGGAACGCGCTGCTTCGGCAGCGCGTTCCTTTTCTTTATGTCTGTGTCCGCCGCCACTGCTTCAGCAGCGCCAATGCCTCAGGCGACAGCAGCAGCAGGGTAAACAGGTTAGGCAGGGCCATCAGGCCGTTGAAGATATCCGCCAGCTCCCACACCGACGTGACGTCGGCCACGCTGCCCCACACCAGGGCCCACAGGAAGATGATTCGGTAGATTCCCCGCCAGCGGTTGGAGCCGCTCAGGTACTCCAGCCCTCGCTCGCCGTAGTAGCAGCACCCCAGCAAGGAGGTGAAGGCGAAGAGCAGCAGGCTCACCGACACGAAAATTTCCCCAAAGGAACCGAATACGGTGGAAAACCCGGCGGCAGACAGGGGAGCGCCCAGCATATTGGGCTCCACCGTTCCGCTTTGAATGGCGGCAAGGGCCTGCTCCGGCTGGTAGACGCCGGTGGTCAGGATGACCAGCGCGGTGATGGAGCACACCACAATAGTAGCCACAAACACCTCAAAGATGCCCCACATGCCCTGCTCCGCCGGTTCTCTGGTATCGGCGGCGGCATGGGCGATGGAGGAGGAACCCATACCGGCCTCGTTGGTAAATACCCCCCGGGCCACGCCGTAGCGCAGGGCAGCGGCCATGCCGTAGCCCGCACTGCCTCCCAGTGCCGCCTTGGGGGTCAGCGCCCCTTCCACAATCTGGGTCAAAGCCCCGGGCAAGGCGTCGGCGTTGCACACCAGCACCACCACTCCACCCCCTACAAAAAGCAGGGCCATACAGGGCACCAGGGTCTCACTGACCTTACCGATGCGGCCGATGCCTCCCACGATAACGATGCCGGTGAGCAGGGCCGTCACGATCCCCACCGCCAGCCGGTCCCAGCCGAAGCTGGCCCACAGGGCGGATGAGATGGAGTTGGCCTGCACCATGTTGCCGCCCCCCAGGGACGCGCCCACACAGCACAGGGAAAAGAGGGTGGCCAGGGTACGGCTTCCCAGTCCCTTTTCCATGTAGCACATGGGGCCGCCCTGCCAGCGGCCCTTCTCATCCTTTTCCCGGTAGCGCACCGCCAGGGTCTTTTCCACACATCCGGTCATCATGCCCAGAAAGGCGGACACCCACATCCAGAACACCGCCCCCGGTCCGCCGTAAAAGATGGCGGTAGCCACTCCGGCGATGGAGCCGGTGCCGATGGTGGCGGCCAGGGCGGTGGACATGGCCTGGAGCCGGGTCAGCCCCTGTCCGCTCCCCGGCCGGTCCTTCCGCCCCAACGCCCCCAGCGTGGTTTTGAGCCACAGGTGGCAGTGAAACACCTGAAAAAAGCCGGTCCGTACCGACAAATATAATCCCGTCACCAAAAACAGGCCCAGCAGCCACGGGTTCCAAATCAGGTCGGCCAGCCGTTCCAGTCCCGTCATATCCGCACCCCCTTGTCCAAGAGGTATGCGGAAGGGGGCCGGTCCATGCCTGTATCTTGTCCCCCGTTCCGGGACTCAGAGCAGCTGCACCCCCATCAGGTGCACCAGGTCCACCGCCTGTCCGGGATTGATGCGCAGTCCCCGCAGCTCCTGCAGGCTCTCCGACACGGTGATACCCTGGATCTGGCAGTCGGACAGGTCTACCCCCTTCAGCGGGGTGCGGAAAAAGTCCACGCTCTGGAAGCTGGTATGGTGGGGCTCCATACCCCCCACCCGCGCCTCCGCCATGGCGGCCTCCTTGAAATCACAGTCATTGAGGCTGCTGCGGGTCCACAGCGACTTGGAAAAGTTGCCGTAGCGGAAGGTACTGTCCCTCAGGGTGCAGTCCTTCCAGCGGCTGGAGATAAATTTACCGCCGTCCCCCTTGCAGCCGCAGATGGTGCTTTTGTTCCACACGGTGTCCAAAAAGCTGCAGTTGGAAAAGTCACAGCCCTCAAATACCGTCTCATAAAAAGATGCTTTGGAAAAATCACACCGCTCAAACCGGCATTTATGAAACCGGACCCGGGTATACTCCAGATGAGACAGATCCAACCCGGAGAGCTGTTCTCCCTCTATGGTCAGATCCTCCAGGTCCCGTTCCTCGGTCCTGGCCCGGTGCAGTTGTTGTTCCAGCATAGGTATCCCTCCTAACGGACCGCCGGACCCTGGATCTCTGTCCGGCGCTCCCCTTATGTTATACTCCTTTTTGCTCCCTTTGAATAGAGAAAAACGCACCCGGCTTCCGGGAGATTCCCCGGTCGCCGGGCGCGTATGGATCTTTACCGCTCCTTCTGCTGCAGCTGCAGCCGGTCCGCGATCATGGCAATAAACTCGGAATTGGTTGGCTTCCCCTTGGCGTTGGAGACGGTGTAGCCGAAATACTTCTGCAAGGTCTCCAGGTCGCCCCGGTCCCAGGCCACCTCGATGGCGTGGCGAATGGCCCGCTCCACCCGGGAGGCGGTAGTTCCGAACCGCTTGGCCACCTCCGGATAGAGGATCTTGGTCACCGCGTTGATGACATCCATATCCCCCACCGCAATGATGATGGCCTCCCGCAGGTACTGATAGCCCTTGATGTGGGCGGGCACACCGATCTCATGGATAATGCTAGTCACCACATTTTCCAGTTTGCCGGACCGCTCATCGCCATCCCCGCTGTCCTCCATATCCCGGAGGGCGGCCAGCTGACGGACCCGCTCGGCTACCGCGGTGAGCCGGCAGGGCTTGAGCATATAGTAATCCGCACCGGTGGCGGCGGCCAGCTCCGCCACGCTGCCCCGGGCAAAGCCGGAGAGCACCAGCACTTTGGGCCGCTCCTCCCGTTTGGCCAGCGTCTGGAGCACATCCACTCCATCCATCTGGGTCAGCACCAGGTCCATCACCAGTACATCGGGGGCCGCACTCTCTGCCAGGCGCAGGGCTTCTTCTCCATCGCCCGTGGCTCCCACCACCTCGATGCCGGCCTCCGACTCCAGCTGTTCCACCAGGATGCGGCGAAATTCCTCGCCCGCGTCCGCAACCAGGACCTTGATTCTCCGTTCCAACATTGACACCCTTTCCAGCAGGCTCCCCTGCTCTGCATTTCTGACTGGCCAAGTCTGTTTACCGGTTGGCTATAATTTACCATAATCAGACAGCAAGCGCAAGGGTTTTACTGGTAATTTCTGGCTATTTCTCTTCGACTTCGTTCGACTTTTCCCCGGAAATTCCGACGGCGGGCAGCATACTTCTCCATTGCCTCCCCTTTTTTCGGCAAAATGAGCGCCGGGAGCGGCGGTCCGCTCCCGGCAAAACATGGGTTAGATTTCCAGCTGAGCAGTCTCCTCCGCCTGGACCAACATGTTCTCCGCCAGGATCCCGTAGCCCTGGGTGGGATCATTGACCAGGACATGGGTGACTGCGCCCACCAGCTTGCCGTCCTGGAGGATGGGCGAGCCGCTCATACCCTGGACGATGCCTCCGGTGGTCTCCAGCAGCCGTTCATCGGTGACTTTCAGCATCAGGTTGCGGGTATCTCCTTCTTTTTCGGGAAAGATACGGGTGATCTCCACCGCATATTCCTCCACCTGGTCACCGGCTACGTTGGAACGAATCACCGCAGGTCCGGTCTTTACCTCGCTGCGCTGGGCCACCGGTACAGGCTCCAGCCCTTCGGTCAGGCTCTGGTCGCTGAGCTGGCCGAACACGCCGCTGCCGGTATTGGCCCACAGGGCACCCAGGTCGGTACTGGTCTGGAAGGTACCGTGGAGCTCACCGGGCGTACCCTTGACACCCTTCTGAACGTCCGTCACTTCGGAATACAGAATGGAACCGGACTGCATGGGCATCAGCCGGGCAGTATCCACATCATTGATGCCATGGCCCAGGGCGCCGAAGAGGCCGCTCTCCGGATCGCAGAACGTCATGGTACCAATACCGGCCATGGAGTCCCGGATCCAGGCGCCCAGCTTATACTGGCCGTCGGCACTGCACTGGGCGGCCTGGGCGGTAAACTGGACCTCCTGGTCGTCCCGCACCGCCCGGATGCTCATGGTCTGGCCGCCTACTTCCTGGAGTACGGACTGGACTTCTTCAATGCTGTCCACCTCCTCCCGGTTGATGTGGGTGATGATGTCGCCCTCTTTCAGGCCGCAGTCGCGGGCGGGGGTCTCACTGCCCTGGGCGGTGGTCACCTCACCGAATCCGACCACCATCACGCCGTCGGAAAACAGCTTGATGCCCACGGTACGGCCCATGGGGATCACCTCCCGCCGCTCCTCCGCCGCTCCCGCGGGCTGAAACCATGCCATGCAGGACATCAGCACCACCGCGGCCAGGAGTGCCCCCACCCAGGGCTTGATCTTTGGTTCCTCCTTTGGCATTTCGTTGTACACACTCCTTTCCCAAAAGCCGGCGCCTTTTGCGCCTGTTTTTAATATGGACTGCTTCCCACGAAACACACTGGCAATGAAATGTTCCTTTGGCTTGGGTATCTCTCCCATCTCACATACGGCGGGGCTTTCGGTTTTTATGCCCGCTGTTTTCTCCCGCTTTTTCCTTGCTTTTACCGCCGTCGCACCGGTGGTATTTTTTTCTTTCGACCGCATATCTTATCCATTAGAAAACGGAAGGGAGTGTCCGCCATGCCGCGCCTGAACAAGACCGAACTCATTCTTTTGGCCGTCGCTACCGTAGCCGGAGCCTGTCTGCATTTCCTCTACACCCTGCTCCCCTGCGTGGCCACCGCCCTGGTGGCTCCAGTACGAGAGAGCCTGTGGGAGCACGTGAAGCTGCTCTACTGGCCCGGCCTGCTGACCGGACTGGTGCTTCAGCGGAAGGGACCGGCCCTGCCGGGCCCCCGGGCCTTCTCCCTGCTGGCAGCCACGGCGGGTATGCTGGTTATCGGATATGTCTACCACATCTGTTTTCAGGGCGATTCCCTCTTTTTCGACATCGTCCTCTATGTGCTGATGATGGCCCTGCTTTTCCTGCTCCCCCACATGCTGCACGGGTCCTGCTGGCAGAAGCATCAGGAGCTGTGGATACTGCTGGTGCTGGTACTGGGCGTGGCCACCATGTTCTTCACCTTCCTCCCGCCCGGCGGGCTGCTTTTTGCCGACCTCTCCGGTACCCCAACCTGGGTGACGCTCCCCTGCTGACCCCCACTTTTTAGGGCTAAGCGTCAAATTTTAACAGAAGTTTTCTTGTCTTTTACACAGAATGCACAATATTTTCCCATCTTTCCCCTGCCTTCCTCTTGTATTTTTGTTTCCATTTTGTTACCATTAGGATATCCAGTGTGCATCCCTGCACCATCGGGAAACAATGGAAGGAAAGGTGGAATGTTTGAATGAAAAAACACACACGCAAAGTCCTGTCCCTGTTTCTGACCCTGTCCATGGCGGGCAGCCTCTGTGTCCCTGCCATGGCCGCCGACGAGACCTCCGCTGGAGGCTCTGAAAACGACGTTGTGGTACTCCACACCAATGATGTTCACGGAGCTATCGGAAGCTACGCCAAGGTCGCTGCACTAAAAGCCCAGTATGAGGCCGAAGGCGCCGAAGTGATCTTGGTGGATGCCGGCGACTTCATCCAGGGTGATCCCACCGTCAGCATCTCTGAGGGCTCCACAGCCGTCGAACTGATGAACATGGTGGGTTATGACCTGGCCGTTCCTGGCAACCATGAATTCGACTACGGCTATGAGAATCTCAAGACCCTCAGCGACAGCGCCGAATTTCCTATCCTCGCCGCCAATGTGACCAGCAACGGCAGCGCCGCTTTTGCTGATTCTTATGTGCTTGAGACGGACTCCAGCACCAAGGTGGGCTTTGTGGGCGTTACCACCCCTGAGACTTCCACCAAGGCACATCCCGCCAAGATCGCCGGCCTTACCTTTGATGCCGGGGATAAAATGTTCGCCGATGTGCAGGCCTCTGTAGATAAGCTGGAGGCTGACGGCTGTGATTACATCGTGTGCGTCGGCCACTTGGGCATTGATGAGGAGAGTACCGGCAACCGCTCCGTTGACCTGCTGGCTAAGGTGACCGGTATTGACGTTTTCATCGACGGCCACTCCCACTCCACTCAGGAAGATATCCTGACCGTCACCAACGGCACCGGTAAGGTGGGCGACACCGTTCTCACCTCTACCGGTACCAAGCTGGAGAATATTGGCGTGGTCACCCTGTCTGACGGCTCCGCCACTGTGGAATCTGTCAAGGTCGCCGATCTGACTGCAGAGGATCAGGCCATCGCTGCCCGCGCCGCTGAGATCACCGCGCAGGTGGAAGCGGACTACGGGACCGTCTTTGCCAAGACTGAGGTCCTCCTCAATGGTGACAAGGACCCCGGCAACCGTACCCAGGAGACCAACCTGGGCAATCTGATTACTGACGCCCTGATGTGGGGCGCCGCCCGCGAGGGTGAGGACATCGATGCCGCTATAACGAACGGCGGCGGTATCCGGGCCCCCATCCAGGCTGGCGACATAACCAAGAAGGATGTCAATACCGTCCTACCCTTCGGCAATACCCTGAGCATTGTGAAGGTTACCGGTGCCGAGCTGCTGGAGGCTCTGGAAGCCTCTACTTATTGCACGCCTGCCGCTGTGGGCGGCTTCCCCCAGGTCTCCGGTATCGTCTTTACCGTGGACACCACCAAGACCTATGACCAGGGCGAGGACTACCCCGGCTCTACTTACTATGCTCCTGCCTCCATCCAGCGCGTAACCATCCAGTCTGTGGGCGGAAAGCCCTTTGACCCCGATGCGGTGTACACCATTGCCACCAACGACTTTATGGCCGCAGGCGGTGACACCTACTATGCGTTCAAGACCGCTTCTGCCAATTATGATCTGGGTCTGCCTATGGACGAGGTCCTGATGGACTACATCACCGATGAGCTGGGCGGCGTGATCACTGCTGAAAAGTATGGTCAGCCGGACGGCCGCATCACCATCCTCAGCGCCACCGCTGAGAACACCACCCGCGGCGCTGTGTACCAGGCTCTGTATGAGCTGGCCGGCAAGCCCGCTGTTGCCGAGAAGGCCACCTTCACCGACGTGGAGGGCAAGACCTACGCGGACGCCGCCGCCTGGGCCGAGGACAACGGCCTGACCAACGGCAGCGGCAACGGCCTCTTTGAGGGCGACCGTGCCATCACCCGCGCCGAGCTGGCCACCGCGCTGGGCCGCTATGCGGAGCTCACCGGCGTCACCGTGGAAGAGGGCGGCATGTCCATGCGTGAGGCCTCCGACTACGACCAGATCCCCGCCTGGGCTCTGGAGGGCATGTCTTTCTGCTACTATGGCAAGCTGATGACCGCTGACAGCAACGGCGCGCTCAATCCCAACGGCGCTGTGCTGACCACCGATCTGGACCAGATCCTCACCGCCTTCGGCGCTCTGAACACCGCCAAGGCTGCCTGAGTATCACCCAATATGCAAATAAGGAGGGCGTGCATATGCACGCCCTCCTTATTTGTCGCCAAAACTCAGCCCTGCGCCTGCTGCTTCAGCGCCTGGGCCAGCTGGTCGGGGCAGGAAGTGGCCTTAAAACCGCAGCGGATGCCCTCCAGTCTGCGGATAGCCTCCTCCACCTGCATGCCCTCCACCAGACGGGAAATGCCCTGAAGGTTGCCGTTGCAGCCTCCCTGGACCTGCAGGGAACGGATCACGCCGTTCTCCACATCGATCAGCATGCGGTTGGAACAGACCCCTCTGGGCCGATAGTCGATGGTCATGGTACCTCTCTCCTTTGATGTTCCCATTTAACGGGGCAAATCATACCATACTTTCGACAGGATTGCAATTCTTTATACCCCTGTGGTATAATAAGCCCAGTTGTTTCGTCGCTTTTCTGAGGGAAGGAGGTGTGTCCATTGGCTCCCAGCACAAAGCTTGCCCTGGCTAATTCCCTCAAACATCTGCTCCAGAAAAAGTTTCTGGACGACATCACGGTAAAGGAGATCGTGGAGGACTGCGAAGTCAATCGGCAGACCTTCTACTACCACTTCCAGGATATTTATGACCTGCTCCACTGGTTTCTGGAGCATGAGACCGCCGAGGCTCTGCAGGATGCTACCTCCTGGCAGAGCGCGCTGATGGACGTCTTCCAGTACATCCAGAGCAACCATGCTCTGATTTACCACATCTACCGCTCCAGTGGCCGCGAACACCTGGACTGCCAGCTGTTCACCATGTCCCGCGCCCTTACCTCCCGGCTTCTGGAGAAGGCCTCCGACGGGGTGGAGCTGTCAGAGCGGGACCAGGAATTCCTGGTTGATTTCTATATGTACGCCCTGGCCGGCACCATGCTGGCCTGGATGGCGGACGATATGAAAGAAGAACCCGCTGAACTGGCCGCCCGCATCACCTTTTTGCTGGAGGAAGAATTCCAGCGGGTCGCCCAGCGTTTTTCTTCCTTTTCCAATCACGAAACAGAAACTCCCCGGTAACGTCCCCATGGACGTCATACCGGGGAGTTTTGTTGTCATATTTTTTGTTTGTATCCTCATAATTTCTATCCAGATTGACGATTGACTTATTTACCAAATTCTCATACTATTTATAGTGCATTTTCACAACTCCAGAGAGAGGAGCGGTCTATACGGATTACCATTTCTTATTTGAGATCGCGGTCATTCTGCTCAGCACCAAGGTCCTGGGCATTGTGACCAAGCGGTTTGCCCTGCCCCAGGTGGTAGGCGCACTGCTGGCCGGTCTGCTGCTTGGCCCCGCTATGCTGGGCGTACTGCAGGAGACCACCCTGATGGACCAGCTGGCGGAGCTGGGCGTCATCGTGCTGATGTTCAACGCCGGTCTGGAGACCGACCTGGGCGAGCTGAAGAAGGCTGGCAAGTCCGCCTTCATCATCGCCCTCATCGGCGTGCTGGTCCCCCTGGCCGGCGGCTTTGTGCTGGCCTCCCTGTTTAACCAGGGGAGCGACGCCTTCCTGCAGAACGTCTTCATCGGCGTGATCCTCACTGCCACTTCGGTGAGCATCACCGTGGAGACCCTGAAGGAGATCAGCAAGCTGTCCACCCGTTCGGGCAACGCCATCCTGGGCGCCGCCATCATCGACGACGTGCTGGGCATCGTAGCCCTCACCATCATCACCAGCCTGTCTGGCACCGGTGCCAACGTGCTGCTGGTCCTGCTGAAGATCGTGGCCTTCTTCGCCATCAGCGTGGTGGTGTGGATCGTCATGCACCGGCTGGTGGAGTGGTGGTTCAAGCGGTATGACCGGGACAAGCGCCGCTTTGTAGTCATCTCCTTCGCCTTCTGCCTGCTGTACGCCTATCTGGCTGAGGAGCTGTTCGGTGTGGCCGACATCACCGGCGCCTACATCGCCGGACTGATCTTCGCCAAGACTCCCCGGGTCACCTATCTGCAGGATCGGTTCGACACCCTGTCCTACACCCTGCTCTCCCCCATCTTCTTCGCCAGCATTGGCCTGAAGGTGGTGCTGCCCCAGATGAGCGGGACTATCATTCTCTTCTCCGTCCTGCTGATCCTGTGGTCGGTGGCTTCCAAGATCCTGGGCTGCGGCCTGGGCTCCAAGCTGTGCGGCTACTCCAACCAGGATGCCCTGCGCATCGGCGTGGGTATGATCTCCCGCGGCGAGGTTGCCCTGATCGTAGCCAACAACGGCATTGCCGCCGGACTGATGAAGGATGAGTTCTTCGGTCCCGTGGTGCTGATGGTCATTGCCACCACCATCCTGACCCCCATCCTGCTGAAGGTAGTCTATCACGGCAAAGAGAAGGACTACAGCGACCTGCAGGAGAGCGAGCTGGTCAACCGTTACGAAGATGCCGCCGCCTTCGATCTGGCCACCCAGGCCCTGTTGGAGGACCACGAGCGCCTGCGCGACAGCGCCCACCAGAAAAAATAACAAAACAAAAGAGGGCTCCGCTGCATATGCAGCGGAGCCCTCTTTTGTTTTCTAATCAGCCGTTGAGGTAGCCATTGTACATCTCCACCAGGGCCTCCTGCTCCGGGGAGATGATGAGGCGCACATACACGCCGTCCCGCTTGACCTCGCTCTTCTCCACGATCTCGTACTGATCGGGCAGATAGCCGTTGAGCTCATTGCGCCGGGCGTCCAGGCGGTTCTGGAGCTTGGTCTCCACTTCCTTGGCGCTGTCCTCGTCCTTAGCCTTCACCAGCACGATCTCATTGGCGGTGATGCCGTCGGCAGCCAGGTCGGCGGCAAAGGCCTCCATATCCTCCGCCGGGATGCCGTAGAAGTTGAGCATGTCGCTCTCGCCCAGCTCCATGCCGTTCTCAATGGGATACTTGGCCAGCATATCCGCCATGACCGCCTTGACGTCCAGGTCGGCAGCCGCCTGCTTGCCGCCGCAGGCGGCGGCGCCCAGCATCATCAGTGCGGCCAGAGACAGCAGCATCACGCTGCGCACTACCTTTTTCATTTTTATCACCTTTCTTCGCGGCACCAGCCGCGCGTTATCTTTTGTGGGGCTCAGCCCGCCTGGCGGGTAGCCGCGTCCTGCTTCAGATAGTCCACCCAGATGCGGCAGGCCTCGTCGGTGAAGTGCATGCCCATGCCGGAGGCGTCGCTGCAGTAGGCGTCGGGCAGATAGCCCTCACTGTCGGTCAGCACCGAGGCGATGTCCACGTAGTAGTAACCGTTGCGCTGGCACATCTCCTGCAGCTTCTCATTGTACAGGCGCAGGTTGGCGTTGTTGAGCACCTTTTTCTCGTTGCCCTTGTGGATGGGAGTGGCCGACTGGACAAAGATCTGCAGGTCGGGGTTCTTCTCCTTGATCAGGGCCAGCAGGGTCTCCATATTCTTGGCGGAATCATCCACCCCGTACAGGCCCACATCGTTCATGCCCAGCAGGATATACATCTTCTTGGCGCCGCAGGCCTGAACGGAGTCCTCCAGCCGCATCTTGGTACCCTGGTAGAGAGGATGGACCGACTTGTCGCTGACTTCCCACAGGGCATTGCCGCTGCCCAGGCTGCCAGCGGTGAGGAATTGAGCCTTGCCCAGGTAATCCGGGTCACTCTGCCGGGTCTTGGTCACATAGCCGGTGAGCTTCAGGGAAACCGAGTCGCCCACGAAGACCGCATCGTCAAACCAGGACCACTCGTCCTGCGGCACGGTGCCGGTGGGCACCGAGGGGCTCTCGCCGCCCTCGATCTTCCCCGCCAGGTCCAGCGTCTTGTAGAGCATGGCGGCCGTCTCGCTGCGGGTCACCGGTCCCGTGGGGGAGAGCTGACCGTCGCTGGTACCGCTGATGATACCGCGTGCATACAGATCGCCCACGGCATCCAGGGCCCAGCTGCTTACCTGATCCACATCCGAAAAGTCAGCCAGTCCGCCGGACTGCCCCTCCCGCTGCTCCACGCCGAAAGCAGGCAGCGCCCGCCACAGGAACGCACACGCCTCTTCCCGCGTCAGATAGGCGGCGGGAGAGAATTGATCGCCGGCCATATCCTGACAGATCCCCTGCTGTGTGGCCCAGGCCAGGGCCTCATAACAGGCATCTTCCGTCGTTACGTCGGAAAACGTAACGGAACCGCCGGCAGGGCTGCCCGCAGCCCGCCACAGGCTGATGATAAAATCGCCCCGGTTGATCTGGACCTCGCCCAGGAAATTGCCTGTCTTAGTGGTATACATGACATCATGCTCCACGATATAGGAAACATAGGGATATGCCCAGTTATCCTGCGGCACGTCCTTGAGATCGGTTCCCGCCGTGCCGCTCGTCATCAAAGCCCCTGCAAGTAAAAATGCAACGACCTGTTGGATCAGCATAATCGTCCCTCCTGCTGTGATTTGGCTTCAGTGTATCAGATTTTTCCGCTTCCGTCCAGTGGTGAAACCGGCCTCTCATCGCAATTTCGGACAGCCTCCGCCGCCCTCTCTCCGCGCTCATCCTGTTTTTGCATCCTTCGACCGGTTTTCGCCTCTTCCGCCGACCAGTTTTGTGGTTGAGCAGCTGCTTTTCCCCCGCAAAACACCTGTCTGAGGCACTCGTTTTCGTCCCTTCTGGCTCTCCTTACGTTTTTCTGATATTTCTCTTTTGAAATCTTTATGCCCCAAACAGAAACAAGCGGGCGCCCTGAGGCGCCCGCTTGTCTGCGGTTTTTGATGGTTTCCCACTAGGGGGTACTGCTCTCCGTTGGCGCTGGGGTGGGAGAGGGGGTTCCGCCCGGCTCGCTGGTCTCATTGGGGTCAGGCGTGGGCAACGTCTCCGGGGGCACCGTGGGATAGGTGGACGGATCCTCCGGGTTGAAGCCGGGCCACTGCTCCTGAGTCGGCCAGGTGGACTGATCCTCCAGCCGGAAGGTGGAGGGATCGTACGGCTCAGGCTGCTGGGGCGTCTCGGTGGTGTGGACCGTACAGGTACCCTGAGACTCCAGATAGGCCTTGGTGTACTGGGTGTCGGCACTGTCGGTGGTCAGCACGCCGATGGACTTTACCGTAGTTTCGTCACCCTCTCTGGGACAGTACTCACCGGCCAGGTGATACAGACCCGCAATGGGGTTGCCGTTGGCATCCAGGATGGGCGAATCGGTACACACATCCACCAGCACGTGGGCGCTGCACTTCTCCGCCGGCACGTCGTCGGAGAAGAGGTACATCTGCACCACGCGGTCCCCTCTGGGATCGCTGTAGCAGGCCTCGCTGGCCCGCAGGCCGCTGTCCATACAGATATCCACGCTGGTCAGGCCGCTGGCGTCGCTGAAGCCCTTATTGGACAGGCCCTGGTGGACCTGGCTCATGACCTTCTGCCACATAACGGCGGCAGGGTTGTTGCTGGCGTAGATGCGCTCGGGGCTCTTATAGCCCACCCAGACGGCCGCGGTGTAGTAGGGAGTATAGCCCACGAACCAACGGTCGTTGTTGGCGGAAGTAGAACCGGTCTTACCGGCTACCGTCATGCCGGAGATACGGGCGGCGGTACCGGTACCGTTGCTCACCACGTTCTTAAGCATCTGATTCATATAATAGGTGGTCTTGGTGGAGAGGACCACTTCGCCCTCAATCTCGGTGTTGTCCAGCAGCACCGTCTCCACCCCGTCCACCTCCTGGGTGACCTTGGTGTAGGTGCGGGGCTCGATATACACGCCGTCCCGGGGGAAGACCGAGTAGGTGGCGGCCATGTCCATAACGCTGACGCCGTGGGTCAGACCGCCCAGGGCCAGCTGGCTGGAACCGTAGTCGTTCTTGACCTCGCCGTTGCTGAGGTAGGACTCCTCCAGGTCGATGTGGAACTTCTCCTCCACAAAGTCAAAGGAGGTCTCGGCACCCATCTGCTCCAGGACACGCACGGCCACAGGGTTGGAGGACACCTCCACAGCGGTGTTCACCGTGATGTTGCCCCGGT
The DNA here is from genome assembly GCF_017811815.1 of Flavonifractor sp. AGMB03687. GTDB lineage: Bacteria > Bacillota > Clostridia > Oscillospirales > Oscillospiraceae > Flavonifractor. Next base: position 585,041 of record NZ_JADKZI010000001.1, on the reverse strand, counting down.
AGGTCTGGGGATTGTTCAGAGGCCAGTTCTTTCCGTTGAGCACCCGTACCGGCTCATCGGCATAGACCGAAGCAGGGGTAATGAGTCCCAGCTCCATGGCCGGCGCGTACACCGACAGGGGCTTGATGGAAGAACCGGGCTGACGCACCGTACCGCTGGCCATGTTGAGCACACGGTTGGCCGTCTTTTCGCCCAGCGCGCCCGCCAGGCCAACCACATTGCCCTGGGGGTCGACGATGACGATGGAGGACTGGATATCCTGGCCCTTCTTGGAGGTCAGCTGGAGATTGCTCTGGTCGTAATACACCGACTCCACAATGGACTGGATGCGGGTATCCACGCAGGCATAGATCTTCAGGCCGCCGGAGTACACCATGTTCTCGGCCAGGGTCTCGGAGTAGCCGCACTCGGTCACCAGGTCGTTGATGACGTCGGTGATGACCTGCTCGTCGTACCAGCTGTAGATGGTGGAGGGCTTGCTCTCATCCTCGCTGCGGGTGAAGACCAGCTCCTCCGCCACAGCCTGGTCGTACTCCTCCTGGGTGATCATCCCCAGGTCCAGCATCTTCCACAGCACCAGCTCCTGGCGCTGCTTGTTGCGCTCACGGCCGGTGGTGACCTCACCGGTCTCCTCGTTGGTGATGCGCACGGTGGAGTTGGGGCCGTACAGGGTGGGGTTGTTGGTGATGCTGATGAGGCTGGCACACTCGGCCAGGCTCAGCTCAGACACGTCCTTGCCGAAGTAGTTCTCGGCGGCAGTGGCCACACCGTAGCAGTTGTCGCCCAGATAGATGAGATTCAGGTACCACTCCATGATCTGGTCCTTGGAGTAGGTAGCGTCAAAGTCAAGTGCGGTAAAGATCTCCAGGATCTTACGCTTGACGGTGACGTCGTCATACTGGGTGGCGTTTTTAATGAGCTGCTGGGTGATGGTGGAACCGCCCTGGATGTCCTTTCCGGTAAACATCAGCAGCACACCGTTGAGGGTACGCTTCCAGTCCACGCCGTTGTGCTTGAGGAAGCGCTCGTCCTCAATGGCGATGGTGGCGTTGACCAGATTTTCGGGAATCTGGTCGTAGGTGACCTTCTTCCGGTTCTCCGAGCCGTGGAGGGCAAGATGTTCCACGTATTCCCCGGTGTCGGGGTCCATATAATAGATGGTGCTGGTCAGGTTCATATCAAAGTTGGCGTCCAGATGGGCCTGGGGCAGGATCACCGTTTTGATATACACCATGGCAAAGCAGGCCAGGATGACTCCCGTGATCAGCATGACCAGCAGGAGGGTACCCAGTACCTTGCCCACAATCCCCAGCGCATGGGCGGCCGGGGAGGACTGCTTGCGGCTCCGGCTGCGCCGGGGCTGCGGATGATTTTCATTGGATCTTGACGGCAAAAATGACACCTCCGTATCGGGTGAAACGAGCCTTTTGTTCCTTTTTTCGCGAAATATTGTTGACAGAGAACCGATGTTATTATATCACGTTCTCCCCTGTTGTCCACCCTCTTTCCTTCCTTTTCAGGAACCTTTTGGAACTTTCCGAAAATTTGCCCCATCCTGCTCTTGCATTTTGGCCCGCTACAGGCTACAATAGAGACGAACAAAAGGAAGGTATGGTGCCCGATATGAGCGAAGAATTTGGCCCTGATTTCATCACCGTCACCGATGAGGACGGCAATGAGTTTGAGCTGGAGCATGTAGATACCCTTGATTACAACGGCCAGACCTATATGGCTTTCTTCCCCGCCATTCAGGGGGAGGAGCAGGGCGACACGGTAGAAGAAGTGGATCTGGACGATGAGGAAAACGGCCTGATCATTCTGAAAGTCGTCCAGGTGGACGGCGAGGAACAGCTCTCTACCCTGGACAGCGACGAGGAGCTGGAGCTGGTGTATCAGCAGTTTATGGAGGCACTTTTCGCCGACGAGGACGAGGAGCACTCCTGAACCCGGATTCCTGCGCGGTGCGTGACGGGTTTTATTTAAACCCACATTTCTTAAACGGGATGCCCCCCTCATGATGCGGACTGCAGGCCTCCCGGCGCCCCTTTGAGGGACGGCTGGAAGTTGGAAGCAACGAAACATCATGGAGGCAACCCACCTGCCACTTCGTGCAGGTTTTAAATGGATCCGCACGGCCAGCGCGGGGCCCCCACGAAACATTTGTTTCGTGGGGTTTTCTTATGCCTTAAAATTCTGAACAAAGTGTAAAACCGCTTTTTAGGCTTGAAAGCCTGTCAAATTTCCTGTATAATACAGGCTTGTCTATACAGATGTGGATGTACAGCCATCCCTGCCCGTGGCAGGAACATTGACGAGAGGACTGAAGCAACAAATGAGCGCATCCAGAGAAAAGAAGCAGCGCCGGGGCGATACCGAGCGGCCCTTGACGCAGAAAGAGCGTGCCGAGCTGAAAGAGCAGAAGGCCGCCAAGCAGAAGACGGTACTCTATGCCGCCATCGGCGTGATCGTCGCCATCCTGGTGGTGGTTCTCCTGGTGTGGGACTCCGGTATCTTCCAGCGTTCTCAGACCGCCCTGACCATTGCCGGACGCGAGTATAACGTATCCGATGTGGAATACTACTACCGTGCCGCCCTCAATCAGGAATATGCCATGAGCATGTACGGTATGTCCAGCTTTGACTCCAGTGTGGACCCCGCTGAGCAGTACCGTGACGAGGCTCAGACCCAGACCTACCATGACTACTTCCTGGAGCAGGCTACCACTCAGCTGAAGACGGCTGCCGCCCTGGAGAATGCCGCTGCCGAGGAGGGCTATACCCTCAGCGACGAGGGCAAGGCCGCTGTGGACGAGCAGATGAACAGCGTCGCTTCCCAGACCAATTTCAGCAACCTGGACGGCTATCTGCGTGCTGTCTACGGCAAGAACATGACCAAGAGCGCCTACCGCACCTGCCTGGAGCGGGCCCAGCTGATCCAGGAGTATGAGCAGCACTACTCCGACAACCTGAACATCACCGATGAGGATCTGAACACCTATTACACCGAAAATAAGGATTCTCTGGACACCTATGAGTACTACTACGCTCTGATCGACGGCACCGCCGAGTCCACCACCGACGCCGAGGGCAACACCGTGGAGCCCACCGACGAGGAGACCGAGGCCGCTATGGCCGCTGCCAAGGAGAAGGCTGACGAGTTCGCCGCCGCCCTCAATGCTGCCGACAACAAGGGCAGCGCCTTCCTAGCTCAGGTGGCCGGCTATGTGGACACCGATGACCAGAGCACTTACGGCACCCTGAACACCACCAAGGGTTCCAGCCTGTCCAGCACCTACGGCGACTGGCTGAAGGACAGCACCCGCAAGAGCGGTGATGTGACTGTCATCGAGGCCTCCAACGGCTACTATGTGGTGGTCTTCCAGGATCGCTACCTGGACGAGACCGCTTCCGTGGACATCCGCCACATTCTGATCACCGCTGAGCTGGATCAGGAGGACGACGTGACCACTTCCGACGTGGACGAGTCCACCGTTCCCTCCCAGGCTTCTCTGGACGCCGCCAAGGCCAAGGCTGAGGAGCTGCTGGCCCAGTGGGAGGCTGGCGACAAGACCGCCGAGTCCTTCGGTGAGCTGGCCAGCGCCAATTCCGCCGACACCGGCTCCAACACCAACGGCGGCCTGTACGAGCAGGTTCTGCCCGGCACCATGTTTGACGCCTTCAACGACTGGATCTTTGACGAGAGCCGTCAGCCCGGCGACACCGGTCTGGTGGAGAACACTCAGTCCGGTCAGCAGGGTTGGCACGTGATCTACTTCCAGGGCAAGGACGAGCTGGCCTGGAAGGTGGAGACCACCAGCACCCTGAAGAGCAACCGCACCAACGAGTGGATCGAGGGCCTGACTGCCGATCTGGAAGTCACCCAGGGCTCCGGTCTGTCCTACGTGGGCTAACCGAACAACGAAAGGCGGATGGCGCCAGACGCCATCCGCCTTTTTTCTCCAGGAGGCATTATGGACGAGAAATTTTTACGCACGGAAATGCTGCTGGGCGATGAAGCCATGGAAAAGCTGGCCGCTGCCCACGTTGCGGTCTTCGGTCTGGGCGGCGTGGGCAGCTGGTGCGCCGAGGCCCTGGCCCGCTCCGGGGTGGGGGCCCTCACCCTTATCGACCACGACGAGGTAGGGCTCACCAACCTGAACCGCCAGGTGGAGGCCACCCTCTCCACCCTGGGCGTCCCCAAGGCCCAGGCCATGGCGGACCGCATCGCCGATATCAATCCCCAGTGCCGCACCACGGTGCGGGTGGAGAAGTACGAGGCCGCCAACCGGGAGTCCTTCTTTTCCACATCCTATGACTATATTGTGGATTGCATCGACCTGGTCTCCTGCAAACTGGATCTGATCGAGACCGCCATTACCCGAAACATCCCCATTCTCTCCGCCCTTGGGACGGGAAATAAGCTGGACCCCTCCCTGTTCCGAATCGGGGACATCTCCAAAACCGAGGGCTGTCCGCTGGCCCGGGTGGTCCGCAAGGAGCTGCGTGCCCGGGGCATTGCCCACCACCGGGTGCTGTGGTCCCCGGAGGAGCCCAAGGCCGCCATTCAGCACGAGGCCCCGCCTCCCGGCCGCCGCTCCGTTCCCGGCAGCGTGGCCTGGGTACCGCCGGTGGCAGGCCTGATGATGGCCGGTGATGTGGTGCTCACCCTGGCCGGTCTGAAAACCGTATAATGGTATAAAAACATCCCTCCGCTGACATACTACCGTCAACGGAGGGATGCTTTTTGGAGAGAACGCAAGGGAGCTGGCTCCGCCCCGCTCTGGCGGGAGCGGCGGCGGGACTGGTCAACGGCTTTTTCGGCGGGGGCGGTGGCATGGTGCTGGTCCCCCTGCTGGCCGGGTGGTGCGGACTGGGCCAGCGGAAGGCCTTTGCCAGCTCGGTGGCCATCATCCTGCCCCTGTGTATTCTGTCCGCCGCCATCTACCTCTTCCGGGGCGGCGTGGACTTTTCCGCCGCCCTCCCCTACCTAGTGGGGGGACTGATTGGCGGACTTTTGGGCGGCAAGCTCTTTCAGCATATAAATATGGTGTGGCTTCGCCGGCTCTTTGCCCTGCTGCTGCTCTACGGCGGGGTGAAGGCCCTGTTCTTCTGATGGGCTGGCTGCTGGCTGTACTGGCCGGGGCCGCCACCGGCATCCTGTCCGGCTTCGGGGTGGGCGGAGGCACCCTGCTGCTCATCTATCTGACCGCCATAGCCGGAATGGCCCAACCGCAGGCCCAGGGCATCAACCTGCTCTACTTTCTGCCCTCTGCCGCCGCTGCCCTGCCCGCCCACATCAAGCATGGCTATGTGGAAAAATCCGTGCTGCTCCCCGCCATACTCGCCGGACTGGCCTGCGCCGCCCTGGCCGCCTGGGCCGCCACCGGGCTGGACACCGGCCTGCTGCGGCGGTGCTTTGGGGGCTTTCTTTTAATAGTGGGTCTGCGGGAGCTGTTCCGCAAAGGGTAGGTAGTTCTTAGCCTCTGGCCCGCTTGAAGGTGAGGTAGCCCTCCAGAATCAGAGTCGCCGCCACGGCATCCACGGTCTTTCTGTGATTCTTCATCTTCTTGCCCGAGGCGTGGAGGATGTTGTGGGCCTCCACGGTGGTGCGCCGCTCATCCCACAGCACTGGCTTTAACCCGCAGACTTCCTCCACCTGGGCGGCAAAGGCCTTGTACAGCTCCGCCCGGGGGCCCTCGGTGCCGTCCATATTGCGGGGAAAGCCCATCACCAGCTCGTCCACCTGATGGTCCTTCACCAGCCGGGCCAGCTCCTCCGCCACCACGTCCGCCTTGCGGCTGTGGATGACGGTGGTGTAACCGGCCAGCAGGCCGGTGGGATCGGAAATGGCAACGCCGGTGCGGGCGTCGCCGTAGTCAATGGCCATAATACGCAAGATCACCACTCCTTTTTCTGCTTTCTACACTATACAAAAGGATTGGAGAAAAAACAAGTGGAAACTGCTTGACTTCTGTCTCAGGCTGTGGTATAGTTCACTTACCTATGAAAAAGGGCTCTTTTTTTGTGCGCATTTTTACGGTGTGATGACGCATGAAACCCTTCCCTCCGCGTGAGACATAGGGAGGCAAATGTGCCGAATCCGCACCGTGACGTTCCATCCGGCGGTATTTTGCTGCCGGTACGTGCTGGATTCGGCTTGCGGCCGCATCCGGCATTTTTGCTGTTATGCGGTCAAACAATGAAGGAGGTGCCGAACATGGCGAAGGCCGGCAACCGGGTGAAGATCACCCTGCGCTGCTCCGAGTGCAAGCAGCGGAACTATAACACCAACAAGAACAAGAAGAACACTCCCGACCGTCTGGAATTGAAGAAGTACTGCCCCTTCTGCAGAAAGCACACGGTCCACAACGAGACCAAGTAATGAGTGCTGCAAGATGGCTCAGAAGAAAGAAGGGTTAAACGGAATGTCTGAAAACGAGAAGCTCGAGCAGGCCAAGCCCGCGAAGTCTGACAAGAAGAAGGACGTCAAGGCGGACAAGAAGCCCGGCATCTTCGCTCGGATCGGCAAGTGGTTCAAGGAACTCAAGAGCGAGCTGAAGAAGGTTCAGTGGCCCACCAAGAAACAGACCATCAACAACACCGTGATCGTCATTCTCTGCTGTATCGTCGTTGGGATCTGCATCTGGGTGTTCGACGCCCTCGCCGGCTCCGTGATTCGTGCCCTGTTGGATCTGTTTGGCAAGGGTTAAGGTGTAGAAGATGGCTGAGAACGCGAAATGGTATGTGGTGCATACCTATTCCGGCTATGAAAACACTGTGGCCGCCAGCATTGAAAAGGCAGTGGAGAACCGCGGCCTGCGGGACCTCATCTTTGAGGTCAGCATCCCTCTGGAGACCGTTACCGAGATCACGGACAACGGCCCCAAAACCGTAGAGCGTAAGGTATTCCCCGGCTATGTGCTGGTTAAGATGGTCCTGACCGATGAGACCTGGCATCTGGTGCGCAACGTGCGCGGCGTCACCGGGTTTGTGGGCTCCGGCAACAAGGCCATCCCCCTCACCGACGAAGAGATCGCTGCCCTGGGCGTGGAAAAGCGCGAGGTTGTGGTGAACTATCAGGTGGGCGACAATGTCAAGATCATCAATGGCGCCCTGGAATCCTTCCTGGGCACCGTCGAGGAGATCGACCTGGACCACAGCAAGGTCCGCGTAGTGGTCTCCATGTTCGGCCGTGAAACCCCCGTGGAGCTTGAACTGGACGAAATCGAGCCGGTTGAGTAATCCCGGGCACGGCCCCTTTCCCCCGCACGTGGGAGGGACTGCACAGCAGTTCCGCTTCCAACCACATTTATGTAGGAGGTGCTGTTTCAAATGGCACAGAAAATTACTGGTTATGTGAAACTTCAGATTCCCGCCGGCAAGGCGACTCCCGCGCCCCCCGTCGGTCCTGCCCTTGGTCAGCACGGCATCAACATTGCCGCCTTCACCAAGGAGTTCAACGAGCGCACTAAGAACGACGTGGGCCTGATCATCCCCGTGGTGATCACCGTTTACGCCGACCGTTCCTTCAGCTTCATCACCAAGACTCCCCCCGCCGCCGTTCTGATCAAGAAGGCCTGCAACATCGAGTCCGGCTCCGGTGTGCCCAACAAGACCAAGGTTGCCACCATCAGCAAGGACGATGTCCGCAAGATCGCCGAGACCAAGATGCCCGACCTGAACGCCGCCAGCATCGAGGCCGCCATGAGCATGATCGCCGGCACTGCCCGCTCCATGGGCATCGTGGTGGGCGACTAAGCCGAAGGAGGGAATAGAGCAATGTTTAGAGGCAAGAAATATCAGGAGAGCGCCAAGCTCATCGACAAGGGCGCCCTGTACGATACCGCTGAGGCTATGGAGCTGGTCGTTAAGACTGCTCCCGCCAAGTTTGATGAGACCGTTGAGCTGCACGTGAAGCTGGGCGTTGACTCCCGTCACGCCGACCAGCAGGTCCGCGGCGCCATCGTTCTCCCCCACGGCACCGGCAAGACCCAGCGCGTGCTGGTCTTCGCCAAGGGCGACAAGGCTGAGGCTGCTAAGGCTGCCGGCGCCGACTTCGTGGGCGAGATGGACATGGTTGAGAAGATCCAGAAGGAGAACTGGTTCGACTACGACGTGGTCGTTGCTTCTCCCGACATGATGGGCGTTGTGGGCCGTCTGGGTAAGGTCCTGGGCCCCAAGGGCCTGATGCCCTCCCCCAAGGCCGGCACCGTCACCCCCGACGTGGCCAAGGCTGTTACCGAGATCAAGGCCGGTAAGGTTGAGTACCGTCTGGACAAGACCAACATCATCCACTGCCCCATCGGTAAGGTTTCCTTCGGCGCTGAGAAGCTGACCGAGAACTTCAACGCTCTGATGGGCGCCATCGTTAAGGCTAAGCCCTCCGCTGCCAAGGGTCAGTACATTCGCTCCTGCGTGTGTGCTTCCACCATGGGCCCCGGCGTGAAGATCAACGGCGCTAAGCTGATGTAACAAGAAGCGCGAAGGCGTGTGGAGCAGCGCGGATGGACCGGAGCGAGGGCGAGCGCAGGGCCGTTATGCGGCCCAAGACCAGCCCGAGACGGAGGGAAGCCGCGCGTCGCGTAGCCGCCGCAGCGTGACAAGAGGTAAAATGGGGAGCAGGTTTTCCTGCTCCCCGTTTTTCTCACCCTTTTCCCCAGGATGTTCACAAAAAAGTGATCATTTTTCAAAAAAACGCTTGACATTCTACAGGTTCTATTGTATACTATCAGTCGTGTTCAAAGACAGCAGGCGGCGCAAGCCGTAAGTCCTGCCGAGAATGCAGCCACAACGGAATGAACTTCTTTGTGCTGTTTTCGCTGCTTTGAATGCGAAAACAGCTTTTTTGTTGCGTGACTGCATCGGAAAAGTTGAACTCAAATTCAACGGAGGTGAATCCAAATGCCTAACGCAAAGGTTCTCAGTGAGAAGCAGGCCATCGTGGCTGAGCTGACCGAGAAGCTGCAGAACGCCGCCAGCGGCGTGCTCGTGGACTATAAGGGCATCACTGTGGCCGAGGACACCGCTCTGCGCGCCGAGTGCCGCAAGAACGAGCTGGACTACGCCGTGGTGAAGAACACCCTGGTGCGTTTCGCCATCAACAACGTGGGTCTGAACGAGATGGATGACGTGCTCAACGGCACCACTTCTCTGGCCCTGTCCAACGGCGATCCTATCGCTCCCATGCGTGTGATCAACAAGTTCGCCAAGCAGTTCAACGGTGCTAAGTTCACCATCAAGGCCGGCTTTATGGACGGCAAGGTCCTGTCCATGGACGAGATCATGGCTCTGGCCGAGCTGCCCTCCAAGGAGGTCCTGCAGGCTCAGGTCCTGGGCACCATGCTGGCTCCCATCACCAGCCTGGCCATCGTCATCAAGGCCATCTGCGAGCAGAAGGGCGGCTCCGTCGAGCCCGCCGAGGCTGCCGCCGAATAATCCCCCGCACCATTCTGTATCAATTATAATTTATTTAGGAGGTTACCTATCATGGCTTCTGAGAAAATCACTGCCCTCATTGAAGAGGTTAAGGGTCTGACCGTTCTGGAGCTCTCCGAGCTCGTTCACGCTCTGGAGGAGGAGTTCGGCGTTTCTGCCGCTGCTATGGCTGCTCCCGCCGCTGGCGGCGCTGCTGCTCCCGCTGCTGAGGAGAAGACCGAGTTCGACGTGGTGCTGGCTGAGGTCGGCGCCGAGAAGATCAAGGTCATCAAGGCTGTCCGTGAGATTACCGGCCTGGGCCTGGCTGAGGCCAAGGCTGCTGTCGAGGCTGCCCCCAAGGCTATCAAGGAGGGTGTCTCTAAGGACGAGGCCGAGGAGCTGAAGAAGAAGCTGGAAGAGGTCGGCGCCAAGGTGGAGCTGAAGTAATTCCGCTTTCCAATCGGATGAAAAAGACCTGCTGCATTTGCAGCAGGTCTTTTTTTACCGGGCCGGGAATTTCCCGGCCCGGTTTTGTTTTAGTCAAAGATGAGGGTGGCGAAATAATCCTCCGGAGTCTCAGCCCGGCGGATCAGGCGGGTGGAGCCGTCCTCCTGCAGGAGCACCTCGGCGGAGCGCAGCTTGCCGTTATAGTTGTAGCCCATGGAGAAGCCGTGCGCGCCGCTGTCGTGGATTACCAGCAGATCGCCGATCTCCACCTCCGGCAGCATCCGGTCCACGGCAAACTTGTCGTTGTTCTCGCACAGACCGCCTGTGACGTCGTACTTGTGGTCGCAGGGGGCGTCCTCCTTGCCCATGACGGTGATGTGGTGGTAGGCGCCGTACATGGCCGGGCGCATCAGATTGGCGGCACAGGCGTCCACTCCCACGTACTCCTTATAGGTGTGCTTGAAGTGGAGCACCTTGGTGACCAGACAGCCGTTGGGGCCCAGCATGAAGCGGCCCAGCTCGGTGTAGATGGCCACATCTCCCATACCGGCGGGCACCAGAATTTTCTCAAACTGCTGCCGCACCCCCTCGCCGATGGCGGCGATATCATTGGCGGGCTGGTCGGGCTTGTAGGGGATGCCCACGCCGCCGGACAGATTGATGAAGCAGATATCGCAGCCCGTCTCCTGCTCCAGTTCCACCGCCAGCTGGAACAGGATGCCGGCCAGGGTTGGATAGTACTCGTTGGACAGGGTGTTGGAGGCCAGGAAAGCGTGGATGCCGAACCGCTTGGCACCCATGGCCTTCAGCTTCTTGAAGCCCGCAAAGAGCTGCTCCCGGGTGAAGCCGTACTTGGAATCGCCGGGGGTATCCATCACCTGAAAGCCCTCGGTGGATTCACCGATGGTGAAGGTTCCGCCGGGATTGAAGCGGCAGGAGATAGTCTCAGGAATATACCCGATGGTCTCCTTGAGAAAATCAATGTGGGTGAAGTCGTCCAGATTGATGGTGGCCCCCAGCTGGGCGGCCAGCTTGAAATCCTCCGCCGGGGTATCGTTGGAGGAGAACATGATCTCGGGACCCGTAAAGCCGCTGCGGTCAGACATCATCAGCTCGGTGAGAGAGGAACAGTCGGCACCGCAGCCCTCCTCCCGCAGGATCTTCAAAATGGCGGGGTTGGGGGTGGCTTTGACTGCAAAATATTCCTTAAAGCCTGGGTTCCAGGCAAAAGCCTGCTTCAGCCGCCGGGCGTTCTCCCGGATGCCCTTTTCGTCGTACAGGTGGAAGGGCGTAGGGTACTGCTCCGTCATACTCCGGAGCTGGTCCAGTGTCACAAAGGGTCGTTTCATGGGTTCACCTTCTTATCTTTTGCTATTTACTATAGTAAAGTTTCGGCCATCTGTCAATGTACAGATCATCCTTTGTTTTCCAACCTCCCGCTTCCATCTTTAGAATTATACCCAAATGCGCAAAATAGCAACGGTCCTCCTTGCATATATAACGTCGTTTTGATATAATATTATGACTTTAAAATGCGGACAGGAGGCGTTTGCTTTGAAAGGGAAGGTATTGCAGCAGACAAACGCCGTGGCAAGGATGCAATTGTTTTTTCTTTGAAAAAGCAGTTGCTTTTTTTCTGCCCGCATAGAAAGAGAGGAATGTTCCATGAACGACAACCGCACCCCCGGCAGCGAGCCCATCCGGGATGCACGCACCCTGGGTCTGCCCAAGATGCTCATCCTGGGCCTGCAGCACATGTTCGCCATGTTCGGCGCCACCGTGCTGGTCCCCATCCTGGTACAGGGCTACGGCCTGCCCCTGTCCATCCAGACCACCCTGTTTTTCGCCGGTATCGGCACCCTGTTCTTCCACGTCTGCACCCGCCTGAAGGTGCCCGCTTTCCTGGGTTCCTCCTTTGCCTACCTGGGTGGTTTCTCCGCGGTAGCCGCCCTGGATGCCGGTAAATACGCCGGTATGGACCCCGCCGTCAAGCTGCAGTATGCCTGCGGCGGCATCGTGGTGGCCGGTCTGCTCTATGTGGTGCTAGCCGCCATCATCAAGCTGGTTGGCGTGAAGAAGGTCATGCGCTTCCTGCCCCCCGTGGTCACCGGCCCCATCATCATCCTGATCGGCTTAAACCTGGCCCCCTCCGCCGTGTCCAACGCCTCCTCCTGCTGGTGGCTGGCCATCGTGGCCATGGCCATCATCATCGTGGCCAACATCTGGGGCAAGGGCATGATCAAGATCATCCCCATCCTGCTGGGCGTGGTAGGCTCCTATATCATCGCTGTCATTGCCAACGCCATGGGCGCCACGGTCGTGGACGCCGCCGGTAATGTGGCACCTCTGATCGACTTCTCCGGCGTGGCCGCCTCCGCCCCTGTGGGTCTGCAGCCCTTCTTTACCGATTTCACCGGTTCTATCGCCAAGTTTGATCTAACCTCTATCCTGGTCATGGCCCCCATCGCCATCGCCGCCATGATGGAGCACATCGGCGATATGTCCGCCATCTCCGCCACCGTGGGTGAGAACTTCCTGGAGAGCCCCGGCCTCCACCGCACCCTCATCGGCGACGGTATCGCTACCTCCCTGGCCGGCCTGTTCGGCGGCCCCGCCAACACCACCTACGGCGAGAATACCGGCGTGCTGGTGCTCTCCCGTGTGTATGACCCCAAGGTGGTCCGCCTGGCCGCCATTTACGCGGTGGTGCTCTCCTTCTCCCCCGCTTTCGCCGCCATCGTCAACTCCATCCCCACCGCCATCATCGGCGGCGTGTCCTTCATCCTCTACGGCATGATCTCCGCCATCGGCGTGCGTAACGTGGTGGAAAACCGGGTGGACTTCACCAACTCCCGCAACCTGATCATTGCCGCCGTCATTCTGGTGTGCGGCCTGGGCTTCTCCGGCGGCATCACCTTCTCCATCGGCGAGGCCCACGTGACCCTCACCAACCTGGCCATCGCCGCCATTGCCGGTATCGCGCTCAACGCTATCCTGCCCGGCAAGGACTACGAGTTCGGCTCCGACGTTACCGAGGGCCGCTCCGGCGATTTCGGCCGCTACTAAGCCATCTGTTCCGGCAGCCGCAGCACTCCGCTGCGGCTGCTTTTTGCTCCAATCTGACCTTATTATATTTTTTATATCTGACGTTTGAATAAAGGTCAGTTCGGCGCTATAATCAGGTTAAAGAAAGATAGATGAAGGAAGTGTTCTCCATGCAATCCCGTTCCAATTCTACGCTGAAACTTGCGGTTCTGGCCATGATGACCGCTCTGGTGTTTGCCAGCAACTATCTGCGTATCACCATGCCCATCGCCATCGGCGGCAACACCTCCTTTACGTTGGCCAACATTATGTGCTGCCTGTCCGGCCTGCTGCTGGGTCCCATCGGCGGACTGGCCTCCGGCCTTGGCTCCGCCATGTACGACCTGACCAATCCCCTGTTTGTCTCTGAGTGCTGGCTCACCTTCCTGACCAAGGGTGCCATGGGTCTGGGCGCCGGTCTGATCATGTGGAAGGCCTCCCACCGGGAGGAGCCCACCTATCCCCGCTGCCTGTCCGGCGCGGTGCTGGGCTGCGTCATCTACTACATCCTCTACTTCGCCAAGAGCTACTTCTACAACGGCCTGCTGGTGGAGGGCCTGACCCCCGCAGCCGCCCTGCTGACCCTGTACGCCAAGATTCCCGCTTCCATCTTCAACTCCGTGATTGCGCTGGTGGCCGCTCCCCTGCTGTGCATGCTCATCCGCAGCGCTCTGAAGCGCTCCCATCTGAAGCTGGCCTGAATGAAAAAGATTCCCCCTGAGAGCCTTATGACTCTCAGGGGGATTTTTTCATTTCTTTTCCGTTTCAGCGATGTCAGCCATCAACTGCTGGTACCGCAGAAAGCCCTCCTCCACCCCGTCCGGATAGGAAAAGGACAGCCGCTCGGCCACCAGCAAGGCCGTCTTGCGGAAGAGCTGCCGGGCACTGTGGATGCTGTCCTCAAGCACCTGAAAGCTACCGGCGGCATAGGTGTGAGTGAAGGCCTCGTACAGTTCCTCCGGCAGATATTGCTGAAAAAAGCGGTGCTCCTTGCCGCAGGACAGGGAAAAGCCGGTCTCACAGCCCACATACCACTCCAGCATCTGCTCCACCATGGGGCGGGCCTGGGTGTGATATACCGACATGGCATAGGGCAGTTCTTCCCGCATACAGCCTTTGATCACATCGCACAGGCTCCAGAAAAAACCGTTGCAGCATCCCAGGTAGCGTTTCTCCGCAGGAACTTTGACATGAAAGTCCTCGTCGCTGGGCGGAGGCAGCTTAGGCAGGCATCCCACCTTGTCCAGCAGCGGCAGGAACAGCTTGTTCCGGGTAGCGCCCCGCTCCATATGCTCCACCGTCTCCACACCGATGTCGATCCGGTTTCCGTCGCCAAATATCAGCAGCCAGGAGTACAGCTGGTCGAAGCAATCCCGCAGGCCAAAGCGCTCCCCAAATCCCAGTTCGTCGCCCTGCTCCTGCTTGAGCAGGATGGTGCCAAACCGATCTAGCCAGCGGGTATCCCGCCGGAAGGACTCTGTCTCGGTCACCACATACATCACATCAAAGTCCCGATAGGGGTCCTTGGGGACATTGGGATTGGTTCTGGAGCCTTTCAGATAGGCCGCCAGCACCCGCTGATCCTGCCGGGCACCCTCCAGAATCAATTCCATCATTTCCGTCTCACTGCGCATGCTGCATCCCTCAAGTCGGCAGCTCTGCTCAGAGAATAGCCACGATGCGCTCCACCGCCTGTCGGGTGGCCTCAGCCTCACCGAAGGCGGTCAGGCGGATGTAGCCCTCGCCGCTGGGGCCGAAGCCGGCGCCGGGGGTGGTGACCACGTTGGCCTCCCGCAGCAGCTTGTCGAAGAAGTCCCAGGAGCCCATGCCGTTGGGGGTACGGGCCCAGATGTAGGGGGAGTTCTCACCGCCGGACACGGTGAGGCCGGCAGCAGCCAGACCCTCCCGGATAACCTTGGCGTTGTTCAGGTAGTAGTCGATGGTCTCCTTCACCTGAGCACGGCCCTCGGGGCTGTACACAGCCTCAGCGCCCCGCTGGACTACGTAGGGCACCCCGTTAAACTTGGTGCACTGGCGGCGGTTCCACAGGCCGTTGAGGGCGGTGCCGTTGCGCTCCAGTTCCTTGGGAATCACGGTATAGGCGCAGCGGGTGCCGGTAAAGCCAGCAGTCTTGGAGAAGGAGCGGAACTCGATGGCGCAGGTGCGGGCGCCTTCGATCTCAAAGATGGAGTGGGGAATGGCGGGATCGGTGATAAAGGCCTCATAGGCGCTGTCAAAGAGGATGACGGCGCCGGTGGCGTTGGCGTGATCCACCCAGGCCTTCAGCTGCTCCCGGGTAGCCACCGCGCCGGTGGGGTTGTTGGGGAAGCAGAGATAGATCAGATCCACCTTCTCCGCCGGGATGGCGGGGGAGAAGCCGTTCTCCGCCACGCAGGGCATGTAGACCAGGTTGGTCCACCGGCCGGTATCGGCATCATACTCCCCGGCCCGGCCCGCCATGGCGTTGGTGTCCACATAGACGGGGTACACCGGGTCGCACACCGCCACCACGTTGTCGATGCCGAAGATATCGCCGATGTTGCCGCAGTCGCTCTTGGCGCCGTCGGACACGAAGATCTCGTCAGGTTTGATATCCACGCCGCGGGCCTTGTAGTCGTACTGGGCAATGGCCTCCCGCAGGAAGTCGTAGCCCTGCTCCGGGCCGTAGCCGTGGAAGCCCTGGGCGGTAGCCATCTCATCCACCGCCTTGTGCATGGCGGCGGTGACGGCGGCGGGCAGGGGCCGGGTCACGTCGCCGATGCCCAGCCGGATCAGGCTCCGATCCGGGTTTTCGGCAGTGTAAGCGGCCACCCGCCGGGCAATCTCGGAAAACAGGTAGCTGCCGGGCAGCTTGTTGAAATTTTCATTGATCCTTGCCATGGTACTCTCTCCTTTGCGTTAGATAAGGTATTCTCCTTCAAAGACCGTGGTTGCCGGTCCGGTCATAATCATCTCTTGTCCGGCGGGCCAGGATAGCTCCAGCACCCCGCCGGGCAGCTCCACAGCGGCCTGCCGGCCGCACTTTCCCTGGACCACTGCCGCTGCCAGCGCCGCGCAGGCGCCGGTGCCGCAGGCCATGGTCTCGCCGCTGCCCCGCTCCCACACCCGCATCACCAGCCGGTCCTGGGAAAGACAGCGGATAAATTCGGTGTTGACTCCGCTAGGAAAGGCCGGGTGGTGCTCAAAGCTGGGGCCCAGCGTAGCCAGATCCAGCTCCTCGGGCTGGTCCACAAAGAGGACGGCATGGGGATTGCCCATAGATACCGGGATCACCTGCCACAGCCGGTCCCCCGCGGTCAGCTCCATGGCCGCCCCCACCTGGGGATGGCCCATATTCACACGGACGGCCTTCACCAGGCCGTCCTCCGTCAGCAGTTCCAGGGTGCGCAGGCCCCCGCCGGTCTCAATGGTCAGGGTCCGCTTGCGGGTAAGCCCCTTGTCGTAGACGTACTTGCCCAGGCAGCGGATGCCGTTGCCGCACATCTCCCCCTGAGAGCCGTCGGCGTTAAACATCAGCATTTTAAAATCCGCCCGGTCCGACGGGCAGATGCAGATCAGCCCATCACTCCCCACCCCAAAGTGGCGGTCGCTCATCCGCCGGGCTAAGCCGGGCAGGTCCTCCGGCAGGCCGTCCAGACCGTTGAGGTAGATGTAGTCGTTGCCCAGGCCCTCCATCTTGGTAAAACGCATAGCGTCCCTCCTGTCTCTGGATACAAAGCGGCGGCGGTCACGCCTCGGACCGCCGCCGCGAGACTGCTCTGTCTCTTTACGATATGCCGTTTACCGGTACGCTAGCACCATGCGGGCCGCCTGGGCCAGCTTGACGCCGGCGGCCATGCTCTTTTTCTGGAGGGCCCGGTGGGCCTCCTCCTCGGTCAGGCCCTCGGTCATCAGCTTGGCCTTGGCCCGGGCGATCAGGTCCCGCTCCGTCTGACTGCGCCGGAGGGGCTGGGCCTGAACCTGGGCCAGCAGATCCTCCACTGCGCTCAGCAGCTCACTGCGGGAGGCCGGGGCGCTCAGCCGCAGGATCTCCGGATTCTGCACCAGATCCAGCAGGCTCTGGGAGGCCACGATGAGCATATGACAATAGGAGGGCAGATCCTCATAGAGCAGCTCCGCCGGGCCGTCGGCAAATTTATAGCCGCACACCACGGCGGGCACCTGCTGTTCATGCACCGTGCGGCGCACCTGGTCAGCGGAGGTACACAGCAGACAGGTCGCGGTGCCCGACCGCTCCAGGATCTCCCGGATACGTTTGCCGTTCTGAGGGCCGGCAAAGGCCACGATCACCTTTTCCATGTCCGCTTCCTGTCACGCTGCCGGGGATCAATAGTTGATGATGTATCTCTCCCGCTCCCAGGAGGACACGCGGGTGCGGTACTCTTCCCACTCCTTCTTCTTGCCTTCCAGGTAGTTCTGGGCCACGTGGTTGCCCAGGGTGTCCAGGATCAGCTGGTCGGCCTCCAGGGCATGGATGGCCTCCTCCAGAGAGCCGGGCAGGGAGTCGATGCCGTTGCCCTTCCGGGTGGCGTCGTCCATAGCGTAGATGTTCTCGGTGATCTCGGCGGGCGGGGTCAGGCCCTTCTCGATGCCGTCCAGGCCGGCGGCCAGGCAGACGGCGAAAGCCAGATAGGGGTTGCAGGCCGGATCGGGGGAACGGAGCTCCACACGGGTGGACTGGCCGCGGGAGGCGGGGATACGGATAAGAGCGGAGCGGTTGGAGGCAGACCAAGCCAGATAGCAGGGAGCCTCGTAACCGGGTACCAGCCGCTTGTAGGAGTTGACCAGGGGGTTGGTGATGGCCGCCATGCCCTTCACGTGGGCCAGCAGGCCGGCGATGAAGCTGTAGGCCTCCTTGGACAGGCCCCGCTCGCCGTTGGGATCATAAAACACATTCTTGCCGTTGCGGAACAGGGACATGTTGGTGTGCATACCGGAGCCGGCCACGCCGTAGATGGGCTTGGGCATAAAGGTGGCGTGCAGGCCGTTCTTCTGGGCCAGGGTCTTGACCGCCAGCTTGAAGGTCATAATGTTGTCGGCGGCGTGGAGGGCCTCCTCATACTTGAAGTCGATCTCATGCTGGCCCTGGGCGCACTCGTGGTGGCTGGCCTCGATCTCAAACTTCATAGCCTCCAGCGCCAGGCAGATCTCCCGGCGGGTAGACTCGCCGTGGTCCAGGGGGCCCAGATCGAAGTAGCTGGCCTCGTCGTTGGTCTTGGTGGTGGGCTTACCCTCGTCATCGGTCTGGAACAGGAAGAATTCCGCCTCGGGACCCACATTAAAGGCATCAAAGCCCATGTCCTTGGCCTTCTGCAGGGCCCGCTTCAGCACGTAGCGGGGGTCGCCGGCGAAGGGAGAACCATCGGTGTTGTGCACGTCGCAGATCAGGCGGGCCACCTTGCCGTGGTGGGGCTGCCAGGGAAACACCCGATAGGATCTCAGGTCGGGGTACAGGTACTGGTCGGACTCGTCGATACGGACAAAGCCCTCGATGGAGGAACCGTCGAACATACACTGATTGTTGACCGCCTTCTCAATCTGGGAAGCGGTGATGGCCACGTTTTTCAGCTGGCCGAAAATGTCGGTGAATTGCAGACGGATGAATTTGACATCCTCTTCCCGTACCATGCGGATGATATCTTCTTTGGTATGCGGCATGACAGGGGCCCCTTTCTCTCATTCAAAATCATAGATTTCAGATAGCAAAGAAGGCGCTCCGCCCCCTGGGCCGGAACGCCTTTGTTCACAAAATTTAGTATACGTGCTCTGCTTTCTTCTGTCAAGGATTTGGAAACCAGAAAAAGATTTTTGTGGCAACCGGCAGGGTACCGCCTGCTGACTACCCGTTCCTTGTGCGGACAGCACAAATCCTGTTTGACGCTTTCTCGGTTTCCGGCACAAATTTGCCCATTTTTATCCGCATAGGGTTTCTTTCCATCCTCTTTTGTGCTAAAATGCAAAAATGTAAATTGTATGGACTTCTTCAACCGCAACTGCACCGTGGTCATCACCGCCGGCCGGGACAACTCCCTGATACCGGTCACTGTTTTTAACTCCTATATCGGCTACAGCAACACCGCTGATACTGCCAAGAAAGCCCATGCTGAAGGTATCCCCCAGACGATGCCTGCGTCAGCCTGGGCTTCCTGACTGCGGAGCGGTTTGACGAAGTGTTCCACCCCGAAGAAATGGTTTAAGAAAGAAGGCTTTTCATGGACGTGAATGAACAGGCCCTGAACCTCCACTACGAGCTCCAGGGTAAGATCGAAGTGGTCTCCCGCAAACCCATCGAGACCCGGGAGGACCTCTCCCTCATGTACACCCCCGGCGTGGCCGAGCCCTGCCGGGTCATTGCCAAGGACTATGAGCAGTCCTTCCGGCTCACCCGCCGGAGCAATCTGGTGGCCGTCATCACCGACGGCTCCGCCGTGCTGGGTCTGGGCGACATCGGCCCCGCCGCCGGCATGCCGGTGATGGAGGGCAAGTGTGCCCTGTTCAAGGAGTTCGGCGGCGTGGACGCCTTCCCCATCTGTGTGGACACCAAGGACGTGGACAAGCTGGTGGAGACCATCTACCTCATCTCCAAGAGCTTCGGCGGCATCAATTTGGAGGACATCGCCGCTCCCCGCTGCTTTGAGGTGGAGCGCCGTCTGAAGGAGATCTGCGACATCCCCGTGTTCCATGACGACCAGCACGGCACCGCTATCGTGGTGGCCGCCGCCATGCTCAACGCCGCCCGAGTCACCGGCAAGGACATGGGCCAGATGAAGATCGTCATCAACGGCGCCGGCGCCGCCGGCATCGCCATTGGAAAGCTGCTCATCTCCATGGGCTTCGGCAACATCGTCATGTGCGACATCCACGGCATTATCTGCGAGGGTGACGAGGGTCTCAATCCCGGCCAGGAGGAGATCTCCCACATCTCCAACCTGAATCACGAGCACGGCACCCTGGCCGACGCCCTCAAGGGGGCCGACGCCTTCGTGGGCGTGTCCCGTCCCAATCTGGTGACCGCCGAAATGGTGTCCACCATGAACCAGGGCATCGTCTTTGCCATGGCCAACCCCACCCCAGAGATCATGCCCGACGAGGCCAAGAAGGGCGGCGCTGCCGTCATCGGCACCGGCCGCTCCGACTTCCCCAACCAGATCAACAACGTGCTGGTCTTCCCCGGCGTCTTCAAGGGCGCTCTGGCCGTTCGGGCCAAGGAGATCACCGAGGACATGAAGATCCGGGCCGCCAAGGCTCTGGCTGCCCTGGTGACCGATGACCAACTCAGCGCCGAGTACATCCTGCCCTCCGCTCTGGACAAGAGCGTGGCCGACGCCGTAGCCGACGCCGTGGCACAGGCAGCCAGAGAGCAGGGCATTGCCCGAATCTGACCTTCTCCTTACAATTATATAGTAAAAGCAAAGGCCTGCTTCCTCTCCACCCGGTGGGAAGCAGGCCTTTTTGGACTGTACAGTTAACTTTCTTTTATCCTGTGAAAAAAACTCCAGAAAAATGAGACACATGACCTTTCTTTTTGTGGGAATTACACGATATAATAGGGGCATAAGGAGGTGAGGTCCTGTGGACGTCTTTCAGGCGCTGCCGCCCCAGAAGCGGAACTACATGGAACTGCTGTTCCGCAACTGTACCGAAGAGGTCAAGTACTATATGACGCTCATCGACATTGAGGCGGAGAGCACCTTTATTAAGGCAGGCACGGACTGCACCCACATCTTTATCATTCTCTCCGGCAAGGTGACCGGTGTGGAGTGGCCTATGCATGAGCGGTCCTACCCCTTCAAGGACTTCGGGCCCGGCGATTTCTTCGGCGAGATCGAGTGCTTCGCCGGTCTGCCTCAATATCGCATCAGTATCATTGCCTCCACCCCCTGCCGGGTCCTCTCCATCCCCGCCTCCGCCTATATGGACTGGATGCGGATGGACGTGGACGCCCTGTTCCTGCGCACCCAGGAAAATATGCGCCGCCTCATCACCCAGACCGCCGAGGCCCGCAAATACCTCTTTATGGAGGGCAAGGACCGGCTGATGGTCCACCTGATCCGGAAATTCGAGCAACGGCTGCCCACCCCCCAGGTCCTGGAGCTGCGGCACACCCGGTCTCAGATTGCCGAGGAGATCGGCTTTTCCGTCAAAACCCTCAACCGCAGCGTCCAGAAGCTGGAGGAGCTGGGGTTCATCCGGGTCCAGCATGGAAAGATCCTCATTCCCGAGGAGGGCTACCGGGCCATGAAAGCCCATATCGAACATCACATCAACGGCTGAACATCCCTCCGTCAACACGGAGATGCAAAAGGAGGAACGCGCCATGTATGTCGGAAAAAAAGTGACCCGCGTGGACGCCTATGACAAGGCCATCGGCCGCACCAAGTACACCGACGATCTGTGCGACAAGAGCGCCTACATCGCTCAGGTGCTGCACGCTACCATTGCCAATGGCCGGGTAAAATCCATCGACACCTCCGCCGCGGAGGCCATTCCCGGCGTCATCAAGGTATTTACCTGCTTTGACCTGAAAGAGAAGCACTACTTCCCCACCGCCGGTCACCCCTGGTCCACCGACGAGAGCCACCAGGACGTGGCAGACCGCCTGGTGCTCACCGACCGGGTCCGCTTCTACGGCGACGACATCGGCGCGGTGGTAGCGGAAAACGAGGTGGCTGCCGCCCAGGCCATCCGGGCCATCAAGGTGGAATACGAGGAGTATCCCTTCGTGCTGGACGTCCATGAGGCCATGAAGGACGGCGCCCCCCAGCTCCACGAGGCCTATCCCAACAATATCCTCAAGCACACCACCATCCGCAAGGGCAACTATGAGGAGGCCATCAAGGAACCCGGCCTCATC
Source organism: Flavonifractor sp. AGMB03687 (assembly GCF_017811815.1). GTDB lineage: Bacteria > Bacillota > Clostridia > Oscillospirales > Oscillospiraceae > Flavonifractor. The sequence goes on along the minus strand of NZ_JADKZI010000001.1, from coordinate 563,243 downwards.
AAGGTGGAGGGCTGGTACCAGACCCCCACCGTTCAGCACTGCCACATTGAGAACTTCATCTGCTTCGCCGAGATGATTGGCGACCGCATCAAGGTAGTCACCTCCACCCAGATCCCCCACATCGTCCGCCGGGTGGTAGGCCAGGCCCTGGGTGTTGAGTGGGGCAAGATCCAGATCATCAAACCCTACATCGGCGGCGGCTTCGGCAACAAGCAGGACGTGCTTTACGAGCCCCTGTGCGCCTGGCTGTGCATGCAGCTGGGTGGCCATCTGGTCAAGCTGGACATCCCCCGTGAGGACACCTTCGTCTCCAACCGGGTACGCCACGCCATCCACAGCCACATCGTCTCCTGGGTGCGGCCCGACGGCACCTACGCCGCCCGCAAGCTGGAGGCCTTCTCCGACCAGGGCGCCTATGCCTCTCACGGTCACAGCATCTGCGCCAAGGGCGCAGGCGCCTTCCCCCAGCTCTACCCCTGCGACAACGTGGAGGTGGACGCCTACACCGTGTTCACCAACAAGTCCGTGGCCGGCGCCATGCGCGGCTACGGCATCCCCCAGGCCATGTGGGCGGTGGAATGCCACACCGAAGAGGTGGCCGCCCGTCTGGGCATGGACCCCATTGAATTCCGCCGGAAAAATCTGATGCCGGTGGGGTATATGGATCCCTTCTCCAAGAACGAGCTGTACTCCGACACCTTCAATCAGTGCATTGACAAGGGTATGGAGGTCACCGATTACCTGCGGAAGTACAAGGCCTACCAGAACCAGACCGGCGATATCCGCCGGGGCATCGGTATGGCGGTGTTCTGGTACAACACCGCTGTGTGGCCCATCTCCCTTGAAACCTCCTCCTGCCGGATGGTCCTCAACCAGGATGGTTCCCTCCAGGTTCAGCTGGGTGAGACCGAGATCGGCCAGGGCGCCGACACGGCCTACACCCAGATGACCGCCGACGTGGTGGGCGTGCCTCTGGACAAGGTCCACGTGGTCTCCTGCCAGGACACCGACGTTACCCCCTTCGGCACCGGCGCCTACGCCTCCCGCCAGACCTACACCGCAGGTTTTGCCATCCGGCAGACCGGTATGCTGCTGAAGGAGCGCATCCTGAAATACGCCCACGAGCTGACCCGGATGCCCCCCTACAATCTGGACATCGTGGACGGCAACATCGTCCGCATCACCGACGGCCGGGTGCTGATGACTCTGGGCGAGCTGGCTACCGAGGCTCTCTACAGCCTGACCCACAGCCAGCACATTACCGCCGAGAGCACCTCCCAGATCAAGTCCAACGCCTACTCCTTCGGCTGCACCTTCGCCGAAGTGGAAGTGGATATCCCCATGTGCAAGGTGAAGCTGCTGGATCTGGTCAACGTCCACGATGCCGGCACCATCATCAACCCCGCCCTGGCAGAGGCCCAGGTCCACGGCGGCATGAGCATGGGCATCGGCTTCGGCCTGTCGGAGAAGCTGCTCTTCGATGACAAGACCGGCCGTGCCCTGAACAACAACCTGCTGGACTACAAGCTGTCCACCTTTATGGACCACCCCCGCCTGCGGGCCTTCTTCGTGGAAAATCCGGAGCCCACCAGTTCCTTCGGCACCAAGGCCCTGGGCGAGCCCCCCACCTGCTCGGTGGCGCCCGCCATCCGCAACGCGGTCTACCAGGCCACCGGCGTCTTTGTCAACGACGCACCTGTCAATCCCCACATCCTCTTCCGCCGCTTCGAGGAAGAGGGTCTGATCGAAAAGGAGGGCTCCGACCATGTATGATATTAAGGCACTTTACGAGGCGGAGAGCGTAACCCACGCCGTCCAGCTGCTGCTGGAGCATCCGGAAGCCCAGATCATTGCCGGCGGCAGTGACGTGCTGGTCCAGATGCGGGAGGGCAAGCGGGCCGGCAAGGAGCTGGTCAGCATCTACGGCCTGGACGAGATCCGCGGCGTCTCCCTAGAGGAGGACGGCACCATCCGCATCGGTTCTCTCACCAGCTTCTCCCATATCACCAAGGATCCCATCATCCAGGCCCACATCAACGTGCTGGGCCAGGCGGTGGACCAGGTGGGCGGCCCCCAGATCCGCAACATCGGCACCATCGGCGGCAACACTTGCAACGGCGTGACCTCCGCCGACTCCGCCTCCACCCTGTTCGCCTGGGACGCCATCATCGAGATCACCGGTCCGGAGGGCGTGCGCCGCATCCCCATCCAGGACTTCTACATCAAGGCCGGCCAGGTGGACCTGCGCCCCGGCGAGCTCCAGACCGGTATCCTCATTCCCAAGGCTTCGTATGAGGGATATGACGGCCACTACATCAAGTACGCCATGCGCAATGCCATGGACATCGCCACCACCGGCTGCTCGGTGAACGTGAAGTTGTCCGCCGACAAATCCACTATGGAGGATGTGCGCATTGCCTACGGCGTGGCAGGCCCCATTCCCATGCGGGCGGTTACTGCGGAGGCGTACGCCAAGGGCAAGCCCACCACCCAGGCCGAGATCAAGGCCTTTGCCCACACTGTGCTGGAGGACATCAACCCCAGAGACAGCTGGCGGGCAGCCAAGGACTTCCGGCAGCACATCGCGGTGGTGCTGGCCGAGCGCGCTCTGAAAGAGTCCATTCGTCTGGCAGGAGGTGTGATCCATGAGTAATCAGTACAAACTGGTCCGCTGCATCATCAACGGCAAGCAGGTAGAGAAAATGATCGACGTGCGGGCCTCCCTCACCGACATGCTGCGGGACGATTACCGCCTCACCAGCGTCAAGAAGGGCTGCGAGGTAGGCGAGTGCGGCGCCTGCAACGTGCTGGTCAACGGCGAGTGCTTCAACTCCTGCATCTATCTGGCGGTGTGGGCCGACGGCAAGGAGATCCTCACCCTGGAGGGTCTGGCCGGACCCAACGGCGAGATCTCCGATATCCAGCAGGCCTTCATTGACGAGGCCGCCGTTCAGTGCGGCTTCTGCACCCCCGGCTTTGTCATGAGCGCGGCGGAGATCCTGGAGTCGGGCAAGGAGTACTCCGACGACGAGATCCGCAAGCTGATGTCCGGTCACCTGTGCCGGTGCACCGGATACGAAAACATCTTCCGCGCGGTGAAAAAGACCATGCTCCGCCGCCTGGGCAAGAACGCCGAGGCCGACGCTGTGTAATCTCGCCCCGCAGTCTGATATCCCCCGATTTCTTTTCAGTCCCCTTCGGTCCTGTCGATGGTTCATAGTGTGTACAAAACGTTCGGCTCCTGACCGAAGGGGATTTTTGCACCCCTTTTTACTAAAAAATATACATTTAGAATAAAAAATAGTTATTTGCAGATCGGTAAGTGAGGTGCTACTGATGGTAAACAAGGAAGCGGAAATCAAAACAGTCAGCCAAGAAAACATCTACCAGCTCAACGGAAGAGTCCCCCTGTCCAAAGCCATCCCCTTCGGATTACAGCACGTTCTGGCCATGTTTGTGGCCAACCTGGCCCCTGTTCTGATCGTGTGCAGCGCCGCTGTGGTGCGCGGTACAGACACCCACCTTACGGCTGTGGAGATCACCCAGCTGCTCCAGTGCGCCATGTTCGCTGCCGGTATCGGCACCTGCATGCAGCTCTATCCCATCTGGAAAATCGGCTCCAAGCTGCCCATCGTCATGGGCGTCAGCTTTACCTTCCTGGGCAGCCTGCTGATGATCTGTACCAACCCTGCCCTGGGCTACGAAGGCATGGTAGGCGCAGTCATCTTAGGCGGTATCTTTGAAGGTTTGGTGGGACTCAGCGCCAAGTACTGGAAGCGCTTCCTCACCCCCGTGGTATCCTCCTGCGTGGTCATTGCTATCGGCCTCTCCCTGCTGTCGGTGGGTATGAACTCCTGGGGCGGCGGCAACGGCGCCGCCGATTTCGGCTCCTGGTACCACCTGGCTGTCGGTGCCTTCACTCTGATCGTTTGCCTGGTGTCCCGCTACTGCCTCAAGGGCGTCTACAAGAATCTGAACATTCTGGTAGGCCTCATCGTGGGCTACGTGGCTTCCGCCATCCTGACGGTGGCCGGCATTGCTCCCATGATCGACTTCTCCGCCATTCAGAAGACCATCAGCGAAGTGGGCTTCTTCAGCCTGCCCAAGCCGGTCTTCCTCACCAGCCACTTCCCTGTGTTTGACCTGGGTGCCTTCTTCACCATCGCCATCGTCTTCCTGGTCTCCGCTGCCGAGACCACCGGCGCCACCGCCGCCGTGGCTCAGGGCGCCCTGGGCCGCGAGCTGAAGATCGAGGAGCTGCAGGGCTCCCTGGCGGTAGACGGCTTCTCCAGCTCCATCTCCGGCTGCTTCGGCTGCCTGCCCCTGACCTCCTTCAGCCAGAACGTGGGCCTGGTCACCATGACCGGCGTCATCAACCGCTTTACCATTCTCATGGGTGCCCTGATCCTGATCCTGGCCTCCCTCTTCCCCCCGCTGGGCGCGTTCTTCAACTCCCTGCCCCAGTCGGTCCTGGGCGGCTGCACCGTCATGATGTTCGGCTCCATTATGTATGAGGGCATCAAGATGCTCAAGGAGTGCGAGTTCAACGACCGCACCATGATCATCGTCTCTCTGTCCTTCTGCATCGGCATCGGCCTGACCCAGACCTCCGGCAACTTCTTTGCCGCCTTCCCCTCCGCGGTGGGCGACATCTTCAACGGCAATGCCGTGGCCGGCGTGTTTGTGGTATCCCTGCTGCTCAGTCTGATCCTGCCCAAGGAGAAGCACTCCGCAGATCAAAAGGACTGATTCATTCCTATCGCTGCCCATTCCAACATATAGATGCCCATTTGCTCAAACCAACAGCGGCGGCTCCCAAGGGAGCCGCCGCTGTTGGTTTTCTTTGTTTTGATTTAGAGGTCGTAGCGATAGATGCGCTCATGGGCGCCGCCCCCTGTGGGGGCCTCGTCCACAAACTTCCAGCCCAGCCGCTCATAGTAGCCGTTCAGCTTGGTGATCAGATAGAGGCAGTCATAGCGATGGAGCGCCCGCACCGCCTCGATGCTGGCGATTTGCAGTTTTTGGCCGATATGCATATTCCGGCACTCGTCCTTCACATACAGAGTGGCCATCCAGGGGGTGAGGTCCTGCCGGGTCTTCAGGTCATTGAGCCACAGGGATACCACGCCTACCGGCTTGTCCTCCCACACCGCCACCAGCATCTGGGGCACCGTGTCCCGCTGGGAGGCATACTTGGTCCGGTAGATGATCTCTTCCAAGGAATAGCCGTCATCCTTGGCCCATTCCAGCCAAAGCCACCGGGACACCTCTTCCATGAACTCCGGCGCATCCGCCAGATTGACGATTTTGACCGCTTCTGTCATGTCTGCCCTCCTGTCTCAATCACAATCTCTCTTACACCTGCTTCAGGAACCGGAGGAAGGCCTCTTTCCCCTCCGGGGTACGGGCGTAGACGCCGGCGTGCTCCAGCACCTTGGCAAACACCAGGCCGGTCTCGTGGTAGACCACATCCAGGGCGTTGTCCGCCGTAATGGTGTAGTTAGGCGCAAAGCCCTCCGCCCAGCTTGCGTGGGCCGCCGTCAGCGGATCGGCCCGCAGGTCGCCGCCGTTGGCCAGCTTGTCCGCCACCGCCACCAGCTCGGTCTTCAAACGGGCGGGCAGCACCGCCAGACCCATCACCTCGATGAGGCCGATGTTCTCCTTCTTGATGTGATGGAGCTCGGCGTGGGGATGGTACAGGCCCAGAGGATGCTCCTCGGTGGTCAGGTTATTGCGCAGCACCAGGTCCATCTCGTAGTCGTTCCCCCGCCGCCGGGCGATGGGGGTGATGGTGTTGTGGGGCTCCCCGTCGGTCTCAGCCAGGATCATGGCCGCCTCGTCGGTATAGCCCCGCCAGCTGGCCAGGATCTTGTCGGCCAGGTCGATGAGCCGCTGAGGATCGGCGCAGGTGAGACGCACCACCGACATGGGCCACTTGACGATACCGGCGGTAACGTCCTCATAGCCCGGGAAGGTGAAGGGCGTCTCCACCGGAGCCTTCTCCATGGCGAAGGTGTACCGGCCGCCCTGGAAGTGGTCGTGGGCCAGGATGGAGCCGCCCACGATGGGCAGGTCAGCGTTGGAGCCCACAAAATAGTGGGGGAACTGACCCACGAAGTCCAGCAGCTTGGCAAAGCAGGCCCGGTCGATCTTCATGGGGGTGTGGACCTTGTTCAGGCAGATGCAGTGCTCGTTGTAGTACACATAGGGGGAGTACTGCAGGTACCAGGGGGAACAGTTGATGGTGATGGGCACGATGCGGTGGTTCTCCCGGGCGGGATGATCCAGCCGGCCGGCGTAGCCCTCATTCTCGGCACACAGCTGGCACCGGGGATAGGCGGAGGCGGGCAGGTTGCGGGCCGCCGCGATGGCCTTGGGGTCCTTCTCCGGCTTGGAGAGGTTAATGGTGATATCCAGTTCACCGTACTCGGTCTGGGCCTTCCACTGCACGTCCTTGGCAATGCGGTCCCGGCGGATGTAGTTGGTGTCCTGGCTGAACTTGTAGTACCAGTCGGTGGCCGCCTTGGGGTCCTGCGCACAGAGGGCGCGGAACTTAGCAATCACCTGGGAGGGCCGGGGGGTGAGCACACCCATCAGCCGGGTATCAAAGAGATCCCGATAGGTCACGGAATCCTCGGGCAGCACGCCACGGGCGTGGGCATCGTCTGCCAGGGCCCCCAGGATCTCAGGCAGCTCTCCCTCTGCGGGAGCCTGGACCTCGGGCAGCGCACAGCTGCTCAGTCCCAGCACATCCAGCAGGGTATTCACCGCCCAGATCTGGTCCTCGGGCTGGATCAGCTCCTTCTCCACCCCGTAGGCCACCAGCTTGGCAAGGGCTTCTTCCCGCTCCATGCTCAGCCCTCCTCAAAGCCGTGGGGATGGCTCTTGTGCCAGGCCCAGGCGGAGGCCACGATGGTGTTCAGGTCGTTGTACTGAGGCTTCCAGCCCAGTACCTGGATGGCCTTCTCGGAGGAGGCGATGAGCTGGGCGGGATCGCCCGCCCGGCGGGGGGCCATCTTGGCGGGGATGGGATGGCCGGTGACCTCGCGAGCCACATCCACCACTTCCTTCACGGTGAAGCCCACGCCGTTGCCCAGGTTGAACACATTGTTCTCCCCGCCCTTCAGCAGGTAGTCCAGGGCCAGGATGTGGGCCTGAGCCAGGTCGGTAACATGGATGTAGTCCCGGATGCAGGTGCCGTCCTTGGTGGGATAGTCGTCGCCGAAGACGCTGACCGCCTCCCGCTGGCCCAGGGGGACCTGGAGGATGATGGGAATCAGGTGGGTCTCGGGATCATGGGCCTCGCCGATCTGGCCGGAAACGTGGGCGCCGCAGGCGTTGAAGTAGCGCAGGGCCACGTAGCGCAGGCCGTGGGCCTTGGACACCCAGCTCATCATGTGCTCCATGGACAGCTTGGTCTCACCGTAGCAGTTGGTAGGCACGGTGCGATCGTCCTCCAGGATGGGCACCCGCTCGGGCTCGCCGTAGGTGGCGGCGGTGGAGGAGAAAACGATCTTATCCACACCGTGGGCCACCATGGACTGGAGGAGCACCATGGTGCCGTAGAGGTTGTTATCATAGTACTTCAGGGGATCGGACATGGACTCGCCCACCTGGGAGGAGGCGGCAAAGTGGATCACACCCTCGATGTTTTCCGCCTGGAAGAGGGTGTCCAAGGCGCCCCGGTCCCGGATGTCCAGCTCATAAAACTTTGCCTTGGGATGGACCGCAGCCCGGAAACCGGTCTGCAGGTTGTCGGCCACCACCACTTCCCGGCCGGCGTCGATGAGTTCATATACCGTGTGGGAGCCAATGTATCCGGCTCCGCCCAATACCAAAATTGCCATTGTTCAGACGCGCTCCTTTCACAATCACACTATGCTTTTGTTCAGGGCCAGAGAACCGTTCCGCCCACGGGACGGATGCTCAGCACGTGGCAGCTGCCCTCGCCCAGGCTGGCTTCCACCTGCTTGCGGAACTGGTCCAGAATATCCAGAGGCACAAAGGCCTGGATGGTACCGGCAAAGCCGCCGCCGTGGACCCGGCAGGCGCCCCGGCCGTTCAGGGCCCGCTCGGCCACCGTCAGGGCCACAGCCATGGCCTGATCCTGCACCGCACCGGCAGGGGTGATATTTTGCAGCAGGTCCCAAGAGGAGCGGCCCGACTGGTTTACCACCGCCAGGAAGGTCTCCATGTCGCCCTGCTCCAGGGCGTCGGCCTCCTGCTTGACCCGCTGATCGTCGGCAAAGAAGTGGAGGGCGCGGAGCACCGCCCGGTCGCCCACCGCCTTACGCAGCTGGGGCAGGGCCTGGAGCACCTGGGACTCCTCCACCTCCCGCAGCACCTTCTTGCCGAAGTAAGCAGCCACAGCACACATCTCCTGAGGCACGGCGGCATACTCACTGGTGAGATCGGCGTGGCTGGCGCCCGAGTCAATGATGCACAGAGCGTAGCCCAGACCGTTCAGGTCCACCGCCACGGTGCGCACCACAGGAGCGGCGGGGTCGGCGAAGTCGATGGCCACGGCGCCGCCCACGGAGGAGGCGGTCTGGTCCATCAGGCCGCTGGGCTTGCCGAAGTAGATGTTCTCCGCCTTCTGACCCATCTGGGCGATGGTCACCGGGTCCAGCTCGTCCCGGCAGAACAGGTGATTCTCCACCACGCCCAGCAGCACCTCGCAGGCGGCGGAGGAGGACAGGCCGGAGCCGGGCAGCACCTCGGAAGTGGCATAGACGTCAAAGCCGGCCACCGGGTAGCCCCGCTGGGCCGCCTGGGCCGCCATGCCCCGCACCAGGGAGGCGGTGGACTCCTTTTCCTCCTCCTTGGGCTCCAGCGTATCCAAGTCCACCTCCACCAGAGGCCAGCCCTGGGACTGGAAGCGGATGGTGTTGGTGCCGTTGGGGGCGGCGCAGGCCAAAAAGTCCAGGTCTACCGCACCGGCCAGGACCCGGCCATGCTGATGATCGGTATGGTTGCCGCAGATCTCGGTGCGGCCCGGCGCGGAACACAGGGTGATGGGGGTGTCATCCCCAACCCCGAAGGTCTTCTGGAATCCATCCAGCAGGTCAGCCACCCGCTTGCGGCCGGCGGTGAGGTCTCGGCACAGCAGGCGGCTCAGCGCCCCGTCCAGCTCACCGGCGGCCAGCGCCTTACGCACAGCGCCCAGTTCTTGCATGGTTCTTCTCTCCTTTTACATGCCGGAGCAGGCGGAGCTCACGCCGCGCCCGTCCGGGATCTTGGTTTCATCATAGCACATTCCGCTCCCGCTGCCAATGCGGCAAGCCGTACAAAAGCCGCCGCAAAGCAGACCGGTCCCCCGCGTCTGCCTTGCAGCGGCTTCCCGCTTCCATATGAAAAAGGCGGAATAAATTACTTCTTCTGCACGTACTTCAGGCAGTCCAGCATAACGGCAACCAGGATGATGATGCCGGAGAACACGAACTGCAGGTTGGTGTCGATACCCAGGATGGTCAGGGAGTAGGTCAGGGCGGTGAAGATGAACACGCCCACCACACAGCCGGAGATCTTACCGATACCACCGGTGAAGGAGATGCCGCCCACGACGCAGGCCGCGATGGCGTCCATTTCCCAGCCCTGGCCATAAGCGGCGGAGCCGGAACCGGTCATACGCAGGCACTCCAGCCAGGAACCGAAGCCGTAGAGCACGCCGGCCATGATGAAGGCACCCACGGTGACCTTGAACACGGAGATACCGGAAACAGAGGCAGCCTCGGGGTTGCCGCCCACGGCGTACAGGTTCTTACCAAAGGTGGTCTTGTTCCAGATGAACCACACCACGGCCACAGCAGCCACAGCCCACAGGATGATGGTGGGGAAGCCGTTGACGCGGGGAATGATCATCTTGGGAATGGTGGGATCAATGCCGCCGAAGGACACGCCCTTGGTGGAGTAGGTTACCAGGCCGAAGATAACCAGCATGGTAGCCATGGTGGAAATGAAGGGGTGCATCTTGAACTTGGCGGTGAAGAAGCCGGCGATGGTGGTGAAGATGGTGCACAGGATGATACAGACCACCAGGGCCAGGAACACCCGGACGATGACGGGGATACCGGAGAAGTCAAAGATATGACCGAACACACCGCCGGTGTTGGGGCCGGAGTGCATCACGATGGTGGCCGCCGTCATGCCCATACCAACCATACGGCCGATGGACAGGTCGGTACCGGCCAGCAGGATGAGCCCCGCCACGCCCAGGGCCAGGAACATTCTGGGAGAGGCCTGGGACAGGATGTTCAGCACGTTATTCACGGTGAGCAGCGGGGTGTTCTTCACGATGGGGGTGATGATACAAAGGGCAATGAAGATGATGATGATGGCGATGTACAGGCCGTTTTTCAGCAGGAAGTCCCGGCGGTTGAAGGAATACTTGTAGTTTTCCCACTTCTGGGCCATGGTCTCGCCGAAGGTAAACTTGGACATGCGCAGCATATCGATCAGGTGGAACTTGTGATCGAAAGCGGCATGCTGACGGTCCTTCACCTGCTGCAGGTTCTGGGCCCGCTGCATCTTGGCGTCAAACAGGCGGTTCTTGTGGACGTACTTCTCGTCCTTGATCTCGTGCTGGTCGCTGAGCTTGGAGACCGTCTCCTGGTGCTCCTTGTTCAGCTGGGCCACGGAAGCCGTGTAGTTCTCCAGGGCCAGCTTCTTTTCTTCCTTGCAGCTCTCCAGCACCGCCTGATAGTAATCGGTGTTGTAGTGTTCCTTGAGATAGCTCTCCGCCTGGGCGATCAGCTTGGAGACCCCTTCCTTGTTCTTGGCCTCCACCGCCTTGGCGGCCTCCAGATCCTTCTTGTAGGTTTCCAGCTTGGCAGCCTTCTCCTGGGCGGTATAGATCCGGTCCCGCTTCAGGTTGTCAATGCTGTTCTGGATCTCGATGACTCTGTCCGTACCATCCACGCGCAGGGCGTCGATCTTCGCCTGGATGCCCCCGACATATTCATCGATCGGCTGAAGGAGGTTGGCCTCCTGCTCAGCCGTAAGAATTTTTGTGTTCTCTGCTACCATAAGCAATTTCTCCCATTATAGTGTCCATCGGACAGGCCCATGGGCTCCGTCCTCGCTGGCGCACGGCTCCGGACTGCGGTCTGATTCCGTCGGCCTCTCTCGAACCATGCTCTCCTCTCAATACGCACAAAGCTTCCCCGCTTTGTCTCATTGGCATGTTTAGAGGTATTTGGCGCTCAGTCTCAGGAGCTCCTCCTGATCGGTCTCCTTGGTATTCACGATGCCGGAAAGATGTCCGTTGGACATAACACCGATCCGGTTGGTGATACCCAGGATCTCAGGCATTTCGGAGGAAACGACGATGATCGTCTTTCCCTGCTTTGCCATCTGGATGATCAGCTCGTAGATCTCGTACTTGGCGCCCACGTCGATGCCTCGGGTAGGCTCGTCCATCATAAAGATCTGGGGCTCACGCTCCAGCCACTTGCCGAAGATGACCTTCTGCTGGTTGCCGCCGGAGAGGCTGCTGATCATATCATCAGGTCCCATACACTTGGTGTGCATGACCTTGATCTCTTTGTTGGTGGCCTTGACCATCTTCGGTGTGGAGAGGGCCACGCCGGCCTTATACTGATTCAGGTTGGCAATGGTGGTATTGAAGGTAAGGTCGCACTTGAGGAACAGGCCGTTGGCCTTGCGCTCCTCGGTGATCATGGCAAAGCCATGCTCAATGGCTTCCTTGGCGTTGTTGAAGTTCATCAGGCGGTTTTTGAAGTAAACACGCCCGGCCGCTCGCGTCCGTACGCCGAAGATGGTCTCCAGCAGCTCGGTACGACCGGCGCCCACCAGGCCGTACAGGCCGAAGATCTCGCCCTCCCGGACGTCAAAGGTGATGTCCTGCAGATGGGGCGCGTACTTGGTGGACAGGTGCTGAACAGACAGGATCGTATCGCCCGGCTGGTTATCCACCGGGGGGAAGCGGCTCTCCAGAGAGCGGCCCACCATGGCCGAGATCAGCTCGTTCATGTTGGTCTCCTTGGAGGGCTTGGTCATGACCAGATTGCCGTCCCGGAGCACCGAGATCTCGTCACAGATCTCGAAGATCTCATCCATCTTGTGAGAGATGTAGATCAGGGCGATGCCCTGCTCCTTCAGCATCCGCATCATTTCAAACAGCTTGTCGACTTCCTGCACGGTCAGAGAGGAAGTGGGCTCGTCCAGGACGATCACCTGGGCGTTGTAGGAAATTGCCTTGGCAATCTCACACATCTGCCGCTGCGAAACAGACATGTTCCGCATGGGCTGGGTCAAATTGACGGTCATTCCGAGCTTGCGGAACAGCTCGGACGCCTTTTTCTTCATCCTGCCTTCGTCAATGACGCCGGCGGAATTGACGGGATAGCGGCCAAGGAACAGATTGTCGATCACGTTCCGCTCCAGGCACTGGTTCAGTTCCTGGTGCACCATGGCGATTCCGTTTTCCAGTGCGTCTTTAGGACCGGAAAAGCTGATCTCCTTGCCGTTTAAGAAAATCTTTCCTTCATCCTTCTGATAAGTACCGAACAGGCACTTCATCATCGTGGACTTACCGGCGCCATTCTCGCCCATAAGACCCATGACCGTACCGCGCTTCACATCCAGATTGATGTGGTCAAGCACCCGGTTGCGGCCAAAGGACTTGCTCATACCGCGGATTGACAGGACAATATCATCTTTCGCATCTGCCATTCTCGTTACTCCCGTTATGCATATTAGCAGTTTCAGCGAAAAGTCTGATTCTGCCGGTTTTCACTTAAATGTGCTATTAGGGAGAATTCCTCCTCCCGAACGGAGAGTTCCTCCTCCCGTACGGAGAATTCCTTCTCCCTAATAGCAAACGGTTATTTCTTGTTATTCACGATGGGACCTGAGCGGTCCGCGCCTTTTCTTACTGGCCCAGGATGCCGGTGTAGGAAGCGGCGTTGTCGGTCTTCACCATGTTGATGGCGAAAGCGTCATAGGCGCCGGGGTTGCTCAGACGGTTGGTGATGTTGGACTCGGTCTGGCCGTCGCCGGCGATGTACTCCACGTTCAGGTTGAGCAGATCGTCGTACTTCTGCAGCAGGGGCTGATAGGTGGAGCCCAGGAAGTTATCGGCGGAGTTGTAGATGTTCAGCCACACGTTCTTCACGGGATGCTCAGCAGCGTCCAGCTGGTTGGAGACAGGCTCGTAAGTAACGGTGGAATCCAGGAAGCTCTCATAGTTGTCAGCGGTGACAGCCACGTTCAGAGCGTAGTAGGAACGGGTAGCCTCGTCATAGTAGAAGACGTCGTCGGTCAGCACGTTGCCGGCCTCGTCAGCGGTGCCGATACCGGTGTCGATGTCCACGCCGTCCAGAGCGTTGCGCAGCACACGCAGGGTCAGGTAAGCCTGAACGTCAGCGTGCTGGCTGATGGTGCCGCCGTAGCCCTCAGCGATAGCGGCAACGGCGTCGGAGTTGGCGTCATAGCCGAAGGTGGGAACCTCGTTGGCCTTGGACCAGGAGTTGAACATGGCCATGCCCATGCCGTCGTTGTTGGAGGCCACGATGTCGATCTGATCACCGAAGGAGGAAGCCCAGGTGGTGATGGCGTTGCCGGCGGTGGCAGCGTCCCAAGTGGCGCCGGCGGAGTTCTTCATCTCCTGAGAGGCCAGCTCACGCACGGTGTAGGTCTTGCCGTTCACCTCGAGGGTGCCGTCCTGCACGAAGGTGGAGGTGCCGTCCACGTTGGTGCCCACGGGAGTGCTGTCGATCACGCCGTCCTTCTCAACGGCGGTGCCCAGAGCGGCACGGACGCCGCGGGTACGGGCGATGGAGTCGTTGTGGCCGATGTCGCCCACAGCCAGAACGTAGCCGATGATGCCGTCGCCGTTCTTGTCGATCTCATCGATGTGAGCCTTGATGTAGTCCAGGATCATGGTGCCCTGGAGCTCAGCGCCCTGGTTGGCGTCGAAGCCCACGTAGTAGGTGTTGTCGTTGAAGGTCAGAGCAGCCATGTCCAGCTCGCCGGTGGTGCTGTTGGAGGGCTGACGGTTGAACCACACCAGGGGCTTATCCTTGTTGGCAACGGTAGTGGTCTCGGAGCCGCCGGTGGTGGTCTCGGGGGCGCCGCTCTCGGTGGTGTTGCCGGTGCCGCCGCCGCAGGCAGCCAGGCTGAGAGCCATAGCAGCCGTCAGGGACAGTGCAAGAATTCTCTTCTTCATAGCAATTCTCCTTTTTCCTTGGGTATTTGTCAGATCTGTCCTTATCAGACCCGTTTACACTTAATAATTTTAGTGGAAATTCTCTGGAAAAACAAGGTGAAAATTCACTGAAAGAAGGGTAAAAATTTATGTGAATAAAACAATGTACAAAAATTTTCTTTCATCTTCTTGTGCAATCTGTCTACTCCCAGTGCAGTTCAAACGCAAACAGGGCTTTCTGGCTGTCCATGGTGAAAAGGTTGTCCCGATCCACCACCTGGGTGGAGGTGTCCACCACCGGTTCCAGACTGCCGCCGTGGCCGCTGATCAGCTGGTAGGCACTCTCCACCCCCAGGTAACCCATGGCATAGGGATTCTGCACCACCAGGGCGTCCACCGCCCCGTCCTGCAGGCCATCTACCGTGGCCACGTTGGAGTCAAAACCCACCAGGAAGACCCGCTGGGACAGGCCCAGCTTCTCCACCGCCTCCGCCGCGCCCACACTGGTGGGCTCATTGAAAGCCAGCAGCACATTGATCTGGGGATAGTTTTTCAGCATGGTTTCCGTGTCGGTCTGGGCGTGCCCGGCCTCCGCCAGGGTGTTGACCACTGCCACTACCTGAGCCCGGCCGCTCTCCTCCAGCACATCCACAGCACCCCGTTCCCGCTCCTGGCCGTTGGCACTGCTAATGTCATAGTTGATGATCCCCACCTGAAGGGGGCCGTCCACCCGGTCCAGGGCCGCCTGGGCCGCCATCTGTCCTGCCGCGTAGTTGTCGGTACCGATGTAGGTGCTCACCATGTCGGAGTCCACACTGCTGTCGATGGCCACCACCTTGACGCCCTTCTGGGCCGCCTCATCGATGGCGGAGGCATTGTTTTTGTAATCAATGGCAGAGAACACAATGGCGTCTGCCCCCTCCTCCACGGCCTCGGCCACCATCTGATTCTGAGTCTCGTAGTCCTCCTCGGTCTCCGGCCCGATGATGGTCAGCTCCAGGTTGTACTCGGTGGCAGCCGCCTCGGCCCCGGCAAAGACCGACAGCCAGAACTCCGTCTGGGTGGACTTGGCCACCAGGGTCACCTTATGCTGCTCTGCCGTGGAGGAACCGGCGCCGCACCCGGCCAGAAGGGCGCAGGCCAGCACGCCGCAGAGCAGACCGGCCCCTTTACTTCGCCTCATAATCCCCCTCCTCCAGCTTGGGCATACGGATTTCCACACAGGTCCCCACATCCGGTTCGCTGGTAATATGCAGCCCGTAGTCCTTTCCAAAATAAATCTTCAAACGGTCGTCCACGTTCTTGATGCCGATACCGGTGCGGTCGCTGGGGTTCCGCTGCATGATGGTGCGCAGCTGCTCCGGCGTCATGCCCACCCCGTTGTCCTGGACGTAAAAGACGATGTCGTCCCCGTCCTGCCGCACCCGCACATTGATCTCACCCTCATCCACCAGCAGATCCAGCCCGTGGTTGATGGCGTTTTCAATGATGGGCTGGAGGGTGATCTTGTTGCAGTAGTAATTCAGACACTCCGGGTCCACATCAAAGGTATAGACAAACTGGTTCTTGTACCGGTATTTCTGGATCTGCAGATAGCTCTCGGCGTGCTGGATCTCTTTGGCGATGGGGATCAGCTCATGGCCTTTGCTGATGCTGATGCGGAAAAGGCGGGCCAGGGCATGGACCATGCGCACCGCCTCGGCATTGCGCCCCTGCTCACACATCCAGGCGATGGAGTCCAGGGTGTTGTACAGGAAATGGGGGTTGATCTGGGCCTGGAGGGCCTTCAACTCCGTCTTGCGGAGGTTGACCTCCTCCTCCCGGACGGTGGACATCAGCTGCTGGATGCGCAGCACCATGTGCCCGAAGGAGTCGGACAGCTCCTGCACCTCCCGGGTACCGCCCACCGGCCGGTAGGTAAAGTGGTCGGCGTCGGTCTCAAAGCTCTCCATGGCGGCGGTCAGTCCCCGCAGTGGCCGTCCCAGCAGCCGGGAAAGCAGCCAGCTGGTCAGCACTGCCGCCGCCAGCACCACCACAGCCAAGACCATGGACAGATGGATCATCTCGGTGACGTTGCGGTTGACCAACTCGTCCACGTAGCTGACGCCCACTACCCGCCAATCACTGCCCGCCACGCTGGCAGCACAGTAGATCACCGTATCATTGGCGTAGGTGCCGTCCTGCATCCCGGCCAGGGCCGCTATCTGCTCCGACTTCAGTCCGGCGTACAGCAGCTGCTGCTGGGGGTGGTACACAATGTTTCCGGCCTTGTCCATCAGGAAGCAGTAGCCCCGCTGGCCGATGCTGACGTTGTTGATGTAGCTGGAAATGCTGGAGAAGCTCAGGTCCAGGGACACCCAGGCCGCCTGTTCTCCCGGCTCCAGCGGCGCCGTCATGGTCACCACCCAGGGATAATACCCCTCAAAGAGAGATTCCACGTGGGGGGGCGTCATATAGGCGGAGTCGGAGGCCTTGGCCATCTCCAGGTCAAAGGAGAGGTTTTCAAGGATGTTCTCCCTGGGCTCCCGGCCCAGAGCCCAGCAGTCCAGCAGCTGGCCGTCCTCGGAATAGCTGGTGACCGCCACAACCTCCGGGCGGAACTTCAAAAAGGCGGACAGCAGCTTGTCCCGGCTGTCCGCGCTCTCCGACATGGACTGTTTGACCAGCTCCATAGCCTGCGTCATATCTTTCAGATAATTGCTCACCGTGGTGGATACCTGGGACACCGCCTGGGCGCTGCTGGTGCGGGCATTCTGAACCACGGCACTGCGGTAGCGGTTGAGAAAGAGCACGATACAGCAGCAGAGAATGATGGCCACCACACTCACCACCATGGTCACCAGGATGGTGGTGGTACGCAGCCCGGTCCTGGGGGCGTCTTTTTTCACAGGACCTCACCTGCCTTCTCCTGCTCCAGCCTGCGGCGCAGGGCATTGGGGGACTCGCCGCAGTATTTCTTAAAGCAGTAGCTGAAATAATGCTGATCGGTGTAGCCGCAGCGCTGAGCCACCTCCTGGATCTTGAGGCCGGGAATGGCCAGCAGCTCCCGGGCGGCGTCCATACGCTTGCGGATCAGGATATTGATGAAGGTCTCGCCGGTGTACTTCTTGATACAGGCGCTCAGATGGTTGGGGCTGGCGCCCAGCATGCCGCTGAGGGACACCAGGGAGAGGTCGGCCTCCATATAGTGCTGGTCCAGGGCCTCCAGCGCCCGCCGGCACAGCAGGCTGCCGCCCTTCACCGCCGGGGCCAGGTCGCTGATGAACTGGGCGCCTCCCTCAGTCCGATCCCCCTGGCGGAGGGCCTCGATGGCCTCCCGGTAGGCGTCGTGCAGGGACGTGAGGGAGCGAACCGCCCGGCTGACGCCGATGCGGCAGCGCTTGCCCAGAACGCGGTCCGCCATCTGGGGGATCTCGTCGGCCAGAATGTGCAGATACTCCTCAAAGTCCGACGGATTGCCCAGCAGCACAGTGACCACCTTCCCCCAGGTGAAAAAGCTGACGCTGCGCAGGTATTTGGAGCCCAGCCGGTCCACCGAGGATACAAAGGAGGGCTCGGTGCAGCCGTTCCCCTCCTCGTCCATCAGGGTGGACACCATCACTACATAGTAGGGCCTGTCCTCCAGGTCCCGCAGCAGACCGCACTGCCGCCCATAGCGCTCCAGGGCGGTCTCCCCCTCTGTCTCGGCATATTCATCCAGCATCAGGGGCATCAGCATAGCCGCCCGCAGGTCCCCGCCCTCCGCTCTGGGATCGGTATGGCGGAACTGGGCATACTGGGCGTCGATCTTCTGGCGGATGTTGCCCAGCTCCGTGGCCAGTCCCTCCATGGTCAGGGGCTTGAGCATGTAACTGATAATATTATATTGAATGGCCTGCTTGGCGTATTCAAAGTCGTCATAACCGCTGAGGAAGGCGATGTTGGTGGCGGGTCGCACCTCCCGCACCTGCCGGGCCAGTTCGATTCCGGAGATAAAGGGCATCCGGATATCGGTCAGCAGCAGGTCCGGCTTATGCTTTTCCACCAGCTGGAGGGCGTCCAGTCCGTTGCTGGCGCTTCCCACCAGGCAGAATCCGAAATCCTCCCAGGGGATCATGGTACATACCGCTTCTCTCAGTTCATCCTCGTCGTCCGCAACCACTACGGTATAGGGTGTCTTCACGGCCATTGCGGCACCGTCCTTTCTTGCGGGGGAGGCTTTGAAACCATGAAGCCGACGCTTCCCGCGCATTGGATCTTTCCGGCTGCAGCAAGCGCTCTGACCAAAGAGTCGTCTCGCTCCCGTCTTTGGGGCATTGGTCTTTTATTATACCAGATAGTTGACTTTTTCTCAAACCATTCTTTGCCCATTTGTTTCCCCTTTTGCCGAAAATCACCGCATGCGGCAGACTTTTAAGGACACTCAACAAAAAAGTCCCCCGGAACACCTTGTAAAGCAAGGCGTTCCGGGGGACTGGATATGGACTCAGGCGCTCTGATAAAGCTTGGCAATCATGTCGACACACCGGTCCAGACCTATTTTGCCGCTGTCCAGGCAGAGCTCATAGTTGTCCGCCTGGCCCCACTGGGTGCCGGTATAGAGCTCATAGTAGGCCTTCCGTTTCTTGTCCTTGTCGTGGAGCCGCTGAGCGGGAGACTCCTCCCGCTGACCGTACACCGTCACGATGCGCTCGGCCCGCTGCTCGTCGGATGCATGGACAAATACCGTCAGGCAGTCTGCCACATCTCGCAGGATGTAGTCGGCACAGCGGCCCACGATGACACAGGACTCCTGCTGGGCCAGGTCGGTGATGACCTTCTTCTGGGCCAGCCACATCTTGTCCGCGGCGGACTGTCCGTCCCGCTCCCGGCCCGCCATGGCGTTGTCAAACAGCCGGTCGGAGGATGCGTACTCGCCATTTTTCTCGATGTATTCCTTGGCCAGACCGCTCTCGGCGGCGATCTTTTCGATGAGGTCGCTGTCATAGCAGGGGATCCCCAGCTTGGCGGCCACTTCCTTGCCGATGGTCCGGCCGCCGCTGCCAAACTCCCGGCTGATGGTGATCACCCGGTTGTGGGTAGCGGGGGCGGGGGCAGCCTCCGGCTCCGTCTGGATCTCCTTGAGCATGGCCTTCTTGAAGCGGTTATACAGGGCCACAGCGATGAGGCAGGACACCGTGTCGGTGATGGCCTGCACCCACATCAGACCGGTCACCCCGAAGAGGGCATCCAGGGTAAAGCTGAGGACCGTGAAGATCACACCCAGGCGGAGCACCGCCAGCAGCAGCGAGGTCTGCCACTTGCCCACGGCCTGGAAGATGGAGTTGTACATATTGAACAGGCTCATGCCGATGACGCACCAGGACCAGCAGCGCATGAAGGTGCTGCCCACCTCAATGGTGGCCGCATCGGGGGTGAACATCCGGACGATGGTACCGGGAATGAACTGCACGATGGCAAGGAAGATCACAGAGAAAATCAGCAGGATAATAAAGGAGAGCCGGCACACCGCATGGACCCGCTTGTGGTCTTTGGCACCGTAGCTATAGCCGATGAGGGGCATGACACCCTGGGCGATACCGATGCTGATGTGCAGGGCGATGGTACCGCATTTGGAGGTCACGCCGTAGGCGGCGGAGAGGATATTGCCGCCCTCACGCCGCAGCAGCAGGCCGTTCAGCACCGAGATGGACACCGACACCAGCAGCACCGACAGAGCGGCGGGAAAGCCCACCGACAGGGTGCCCCAGGCCACCTTTTTCTCCAAAGAGAAGTACTTGGGCGCCAGAGTGAGCACGGTGGATTTTCTGATCCGGGCCAGCACGAAAAAGAAATACACCATGGAGATGGCATTGGACAGCATAGTGGCCACGGCCGCGCCGGCCACATTCATATGGAACACAAAGATAAACACAGGGTCCAGGATAATGTTCAGGATGCCGCCCAGGGCCAGGCCGAAGCCGGCCTCCTTGGTCTTGCCCACCGACCGCACCAGGTGTCCCAGGGTCAGACCCGCCACTGTGGGCAGGCCGCCGATGACAAAGACCCAGAACAGATAGTCTCTGGTAAAGCCAAAGGTATACTCATCGGCGCCGAAGAAATTCAGCACCGGGGTCATAAAGATGGCCAACAGGATAGACAGCACCAGGGTCACCGCCAGGCTGCCCCAGAAGCTGAAGGCGGAGGCCTTCTTGGCCGTCATCTCGTCGTTCTGGCCCAGGCTTCTGGCGATCACGCTGTTGGCGCCGATACCGAACAGGTTGGCCACCGCGGTCAGCAGGGTATAGATGGGAAAGGTGATGGACAGGGCGGCCAGCTGGTTGGGGTCACCGATCTGTCCGATAAAGAAGGTGTCGGCCAGGCTGTAGAGAATGACGATGATCTGGCTGACTACCGTGGGGATGGCCAGCTTGGCTACCGCCCTCCCCACCGGCATGGAGGTAAATAACTCATTGTTTTTCGTACTGCTTTTTGTCATGGCTTCTTCTCCTACTCATCATGCTTGACGCTTCTCCGCCGAAGGGGCTCCCCCGGACAGTTCCGCATGAAGTCCGTCCAGGAAGCACTGCACGGCAATCTCCCGACTCTTTTTCAGGTCGGTGGAGGTGTAGTGATAAAAATAGCCCAGGTCCTCCTGGGAAATGAATCCGTGGAGGATGGCACGGAAGACACGCTGCCAGTGGGCGATCCTCTCCTCCGACAGACCGTACTCCTCCAGGATATCCACCACCGTATCCAGCAGAGGGAGGGCCATTTCCTTGGCCTGCTCATCCTCCTCCGACGGGATGGACATGATCAGCCGGTACAGGCCCTTGTTTTCCACCGCGAAGGTGTGATAGGCCTCTGCAAAGGCCCGCACCGCCTCATCCTTCTGCTTTCCCTGGGTGGCCGCCCGCTGGTTTTCCACAAAGCGGTCAATGGCGCAGCGAAATACCTCATTGCGCAGCTCCCGGGTGTTTTTGATGTGGTTGTACAGCGAGGGGGTTTTGATGCCCAACCGGCGGGCCAGCTCGTGGAGCGAGATGAGCGGCTGCCCCGTGTCGGCCACGCAGGCCACCGCCTCCGCCACAATGATCTCCTTGCTCAGTCCTTTTGCGCTCATGGTCTGATTCCTCCTAAAACTAATACCATTAGTTATGGCACAACTAACAGTATTAGTTTGTCAACGGGGTACCGGAAAATTTTTAAAAACAAGAAGGACCACCCTGCAGCACAGGGCGGTCCTTCTTTCTTCTCAATATAAGCGGTGGCTTACCGGGGGTCGGTCCTCAGATGACATCCACCCCTCCAGCGGTGGCCCGCCGGAACAGAACGGGAGGGACAATCTTATGAACCGGGGCCGACTCACCCGGGGTCTTCCCCTGCTTGCGGGCCTTGATCTGGTCCACCAGCAGGCTGACCGCCTCATGGGCCAGCCGGTCCACCTGCTGCCCCACCGTGCTCAGAGGAATGATAGCCTCTCTGGAGGTGGGCGAGTTATCAAAGCCGACGATGCAGTACTCCTTGGGCAGGTAGCCGTAGCGGCGGATAATCAGGTTCAGGAGGGTATTGGCGGTGGTATCGTTGGCCAGGAATACGCCGATCTTCTTCCTGGCATATTTCTTGTCCCATTCCTGTAGGATGTCCTTGAGGATAACCTGGTCCTCCTCATAGGAGCGGTCCAGGTCCCGCAGGACCACCTCATGGGCCAGGCCGTTGGCCTGACAGTAATCCTCAAAACCCCGGATGCGCCCGTAGGCGGGGATACGGGGATCGGTGGGAGAGTTGATATGGATCAGGACATCGCACTGTTGCTCCTCCAGCAGGGCAGCGGCCTGCCGTCCCCCGGCCTCATTGTCGGTGTTGACGCTGCATACGTACTGATCCTCCCGCTCGATGGCCACCACCGGGATCTGGAACTGGGCCAGCTCCTGGGAGGAGAGGGTATGGCTCAGCACGATCATACCCTCGATCTGGTAGGAAAGCAGCTCCTTGATGTACCGGCACTCACTCTCCTTATTGTTGTTGCCGATAAACACCAGAAATTTATAGCCAAAGGTCTCATAGGTGGCCAGGATCTGGTTGAGCACCTCGGAATAGAAGCGGTGGTAAAACTCCGGCACGATGACCCCGATGAATTCCGTCTTCCCCATGGCCAGAATACGGGCCACCCGGTTCTCATGATAATCCAGCTTCTCCAGCGCCTCTGAAATGATCTGCTGGCTCTTCTCCGTCAAAGAATCCGGATCATTAAAATATCTGGAGATGGTGGTCTTTGAGAAATTGGTATATCTGGCGATGTCATCAAAGGTCACTCTTTTTTTCTCTTCCATATCAAGCCCTTCAATCTGCCGAGGCCTTGCAGGCAGGACACACGGCTGTTAAAACCTTGAAGATAATTGCGCGTTTTCTTCTCAGATTTGATTGAATTTTATTATAACAAAGAGAAGAAATGGATGCAATCCCTGGCGCTCGGCGGGGCTGGGTGTAATTGTGCATAATTTCAAGCGCTGGAAATGAGGCGGAATTTACAAAAATATTTCCAACGGGTGAAAACCATTGACGGAAGCTTACTGTGGGGAGTATTCTTAAGCAAGAATAACCGGTTCCATTACCGGTTACATAACCGGTTTTTATATGTTTTCGCGCCATAATTTACAGAAAAGAAAAGAGGAAACAGGAGGAGAGACAATGAAGAAACACGCACCGACCAGATTCCTCGCGTTGGGTCTTTCGGCCGCTCTGCTGGCCGGCCTGCTGTCCGGGTGCAGATTCGGCTTTGCCAGCGATCCGGACGACCCCAATGAAGTGGAAGAGGTAGAACCCATCGACACCTCGGTAGACACCTTTGAGTACGACCAATCCCTCAGCGGCACCAGCATCACCCTGCTCAACTCCAAGGCCGAGATCCAGACCGCCCTGGTAGAGATGGGCGAGGTCTTTGAGGAGAAGTCCGGCGTACATGTGGAGGTCATGCCTGTTACCGACGGCGATTCCCCCTATACCAAAGTCGTCAGCCTGTACAACTCCGGCAATCCCCCCACTCTGTCCATT
The DNA here is from genome assembly GCF_017811815.1 of Flavonifractor sp. AGMB03687. Taxonomy (GTDB): domain Bacteria; phylum Bacillota; class Clostridia; order Oscillospirales; family Oscillospiraceae; genus Flavonifractor. Next base: position 540,064 of record NZ_JADKZI010000001.1, on the reverse strand, counting down.
CTGGATACCACCGACGTCATCGCCCTGGCGGAAGAGAAGGCCGCTGATCTGTCCGACCAGCCCTGGATCCAGGAAGCCGAGGGCTACACCACTCAGATCAACGGAAAGGTGTACAGCTTCCCTCTGTGTATCGAGGGCCGCGGTATCATCTACCACAAGGAAGTGATCGAGGAGACCCTGGGTGAGACCTTCGATCCCTCCACCATCCGGACCCAGGACGACTTTGTGGCTCTGCTGGACCGGCTGGTGGCGGCCGGCATGGAGCATCCTGTCTCCCTGGCCATGGAGGACTGGTCCCTGGGCGCCCATCACCTGCAGTACATCTATGAGACCTACGACGGCACCTCCGACGGCGCCGCCGAGTGCATCAATCGGATCAAGGACGGTCAGCTGGACCTGACCACCTATGACCGCATGTCCCAGTTCCTGGATATGTTCGATATCCTGAAGAAGTACAACGTGGCCTACCGGGACCCCCTGGGCGCCGACTATGACGAGATGGTCATCGACCTGGCCGACGGCAAGACCGCCTTCTGGTTCAACGGCAACTGGGCCTGGCCCAACCTGGCCGAGGCCGACGCCGAGGAGGACGATGAGTACGGCTTCCTGCCCTACTTCCTGAACAACGACCCCGACGACTTTGTGAACCAGCAGATCCAGGCCTCCCCCTCCAAGCAGATCATGCTGGACGGCATTGTGGCCACAGAGAAGGAGCAGGCCGCGGCCAAGGAGTTTTTGAACTGGATCGTGTTCAGCGAGATCGGCCAGCAGATGCTGGTCAAGACCTGTAAGATCATCCCGCCCTTCCAGAACAACCCCTATGAGCCTTCCGATCCCCTGAGCCGTGACATCTACAGCCGGGTGCATGAGGGCACCGCCTTCAACGCATCCGCCATCGTCCCCAACGACCACTGGTCTGTTCTGGGCGCCGCCCTGCAGAAGTATCTGGCAGACAGAAGCGACCGGGCGGAGCTGATCGATTCCATCGTGGCCTATTGGGACGAACAGCAGTAAGGAGGAGCTAGGATGAAAAGAAAAAGCGGAGGAAAAGATTTCTGCGGGTTCGCCCTGCCCGGCCTGTTCTGTTTTGCGGCAGTGGTGATCGTCCCCTTTATCTACGGTATTTACCTGACCCTGACCGACTGGAACGGCGTCTCCACCGAGAAAAACTTCATCGGCGGCGCCAACTTCCTCAGCGTACTGAAGGATAGCCAGTTCTGGTCCTCCCTGCTGCTGACCTTCAAATATGTGGTGGTCGTGGTAGTGGTGGTCAACATTCTGGCCTTTGCCATCGCCTACCTGCTGACCCGCGGCTTTAAGGGCCAGAACTTCTTCCGGGCCGGCTTCTTCACCCCCAACCTGATCGGCGGTCTGGTGCTTGGCTACATCTGGCAGTTCGTGTTCTCCCGTGTGTTTGTGGGCATCGGCGAGGCCACCGGCTGGGAACTCTTCGGCGCCTCCTGGCTGTCTGACCCCACCCTGGCCTTTGTGGCCCTGGTGATCGTCTCCGTGTGGCAGCTGTCCGGCTACATGATCCTCATCTACGTGGCCGGCTTCATGGGCCTGAACAAGGACGTGATGGAGGCCGCCAGCATCGACGGCGCCACCGGCTGGACCAAGCTGCGCCACATCATCCTGCCCCTGATGATGTCCTCCATCACCATCTGCCTGTTCCTGACCCTGTCCCGCGCCTTCATGGTGTACGATGTGAACCTGTCCCTGACCGCCGGCGCTCCCTACGGCACCACCGAGATGGCCGCCATGCACGTCTATGAAAAGGCCTTTACCTCCCGTCAGTTCGGTGTGGGCCAGGCCGAGGCTCTGATCCTGTTTGTGATCGTAGCCATTATCAGCGGCATTCAGGTGTACCTGACCAAGAAACGTGAGGTGGATGCATAATGAATAACACGACCATCGGCGGCAACAAGCGCAAGCTGGCCAACGCGCTGGCCATGATCGGTATGATCATCATCTTCATCGCCTATATGTTCCCCTTCATCATGGTGGTCATCAACTCCCTGAAGGAAAAGCGGGATATCATTACCGATCCCTTCTCCTGGCTGTTCACCATCAAGGGCCTGTCCTTCGACAACTTTGTGAAGGCCTTTACCCAGATGGACTTCCTCAACGCCTTTAAGAACTCCCTCATCGTGACGGTGTCGGCCACTGTGCTGGTCACTCTGCTGTCCGCCATGCTGGCCTACTACATCGTCCGCCGCAACAACATCATTTCCAAGATCGCCTTCGCTCTGATGGTGGCCTCCATGATCATCCCCTTCCAGGCCATCATGATCCCCCTGGTGAGCATCTACGGCGGCACTCTCAACGTGCTCAACCACCGCATCACCCTGATCTTTATGCACACCGGCTTCTCCATGGCCATGTCGGTGTTCATGTTCCACGGCTTCATCAAGGGCAACATTCCCATCGCCCTGGAGGAAGCGGCCTACATCGACGGCTGCACCCACCGTCAGACCTTCTTCAAGATCGTCTTCCCCCTGCTCAAGCCCATCATCGCCACCATGGTGATCCTCAACTCCCTTGCCTTCTGGAATGACTACCTGCTGCCCTCCCTGGTGCTCACCGACAAGGAGCTGCTCACCCTGCCCCTGTCCACCTACAGCTTCTACGGCACCTATTCCGCCGACTATGGCACCATCATGGCCGGCCTGCTGCTGTGCGTCATCCCCATTCTCATCCTCTATGTGATCCTCCAGAAGCAGATCATCGGCGGCGTTGTTTCCGGCGCAGTCAAATAACATGCCTGTCCAATTCTACCACAAGGGCCTCTTGCCCTTGTGGTAGAATTTCGGTTATACTGCTTTATCGACGCAACCGGAAAGGAGACAAGGCACACCCATGTGGAACGATACTCTGCACATGAAAGCGCCGGGAAACTGGATCAACGATCCCAACGGCTTTATCTATTACCGAGGTGAGTACCACCTCTTTTACCAATACTTCCCCTACGCCCCACGGTGGGGCACCATGCACTGGGGCCACGCGGTAAGCCGTGACCTGGTCCACTGGGAGCACCTGGGGGTAGCCCTCTACCCCACCAAGGGCTACGACCAGAACGGCGTCTTTTCGGGCACCGCCCTGGAGCTGGACGGGAAGCTGTGTCTGTACTACTCTGCCGTGCGCTACCTCCGGCAGGATGAGGAGGACATCCACATCCCGCCTGACGATGCCTATGTGACCAGCCAGGCCATGGTGATCTCGGAGGACGGCCGCACCTTTGACAACATGGGGGCCAAGCGCCAGATCATCCCGGTGCTGGGCGACGAGTCCCTGGGCGATGCCAAGGACACCAGAGACCCCAAGGTGTGGAAGCAGGACGGACTCTATTACATGATCCTGGGCAGCACCTTCCGCAAGGAGCAGGGCAAGGCTCTCTTTTACCGCAGCCGGGACGGACTGCACTGGGAGTACGTCAATCAGTATTCTTCTCCGGAATTCCGCACCATGCTGGAGTGTCCCGACCTGTTCCGGCTGGGCGAAACCTACGTGCTGCTGGGCTCCCCTATGGGCGTCACCCCGCCGGAGATCGAGTATGCCAACCATGCCATGTGGGGGCTGGCCGACTTTGACCATCCGACCTGCACCCTCTCCCTCAAAGGTCCCCTGGAATATGTGGACTACGGCCTGGATCTCTATGCCCCCCAGACCACACTGGACCGCGAGGGCCGCCGGGTGTTCATCGGCTGGATGCGGATGCCCCAGGCGGCGGCTGACCCCGGCGACGGCCGGGGCCCCTGGAACGGCATGATGAGCCTGCCCCGGGTAGTGGAGCTGCGACAGGGCAAGCTCTGCTTTACCCCCCATCCAAATGTTGAGTCTCTTTTCCGCCCTGTGGAGGGCGATTGGAACCAGGCAATCCGGCAGCGGCCCTTCCGGCTAAAAGCCACCCTCCACGCCGGAGAGGCGCTGGACGTGTGCGGCTACCGCATCGCCCTGGAGGACGGCCGGATCGTCACCGACCGCAGCCAGGTGTTCCCCCATCTGCCCAACCATCGGACCGTGGCCCAAACTCCGGCGCTGGACGGAGAAAGCTGCCGGCTGGATGTATTTGTGGACGACCATCTGATCGAGGTGTTCGTGGATGACGGGCGCTATGTGGTCAGCCACGTAGTCTATGGATTAAAGGACCGGTTGGAAGGCCCGGTGGAGGAGCTGTTCACCCTGCGTGAGGACCGCTGAATCTCTCCCACCAACGATGGATATCAAGCAAAAAAGGAAGGATCTCCATGATGGATATTACCGCCATTGGCGAAGTGTTGATCGATCTGACCCAGACTGGGGTCAATGAGCAAAAAGTACCGCTGTTTGCCGCCAATCCCGGCGGCGCCCCCGCCAACGTGGCGGTGGCCGCCGCCCGCCTGGGAGCCAGCAGCGCGTTTATCGGCAAGGTGGGTCAGGATGGCTTCGGAGCCTACCTGACCCAGGTGCTGTCCGAGAACCGGGTGGATGTGTCCGGCCTGCGGACCGATGAGGCCGCCACCACCATGGCCGTGGTGGCAGTGTCCGACACCGGCGAGCGCTCCTTCCGCTTCGTGCGGGGAGCGGACTGCAACCTGAAGCCGGAGGAGGTGGACACCGGTCTGATCGCCGGGAGCAAGGTCCTTCACTTTGGCTCGGTGAGCCTGACCGCCGAGCCCGCCCGGGAGGCCACCCTCTTCGCCGCCCAGAGCGCCCGGGAGAAGGGCGTGCTGGTAAGCTATGACCCCAACTACCGGGACGCCCTGTGGAACAGCCAGGCGGAGGCCGTGGAGTGGATGAAGAAGCCGCTGCCCCTGGTGGACGTGCTCAAGCTGTCCGACGAGGAGCTGCCCCTCATCACCGGCACCGACGATCCCCAGGAGGGCACCCGGCTGCTGGAGGCCCAGGGCATCCGCCTCATCCTTGTGACCCTGGGCGACAAGGGTTCCTTCTACCGCTGGCAGGGCAAGACCGGCCTGGTGCCCGGAGTGGCCACCACCGTGGCCGACACCAACGGCGCCGGTGACACCTTCCTGGGCGCGGTGCTCAGCCGTTTGGTGCGCCGTGGCCAGAAACTCCTGGAGGGCCTGACCGCTCCCGAGCTGGAAGCCATCCTGGCCTTTGCCAACCGGGCGGCCTCCAAGACCTGCTCCCGCAGCGGAGCCATCCCCGCCATGCCCACGCTGGCGGAGCTGGAGGAAGGAGAGGGCGCCCATGAAGCGTAAGCAGACCAAGAAAACGACCGCCACCGCCGCCGGACAGACCGACCTGCTGGTGAAGCAGGCGGCAGAGGCACCGACCCCCAAGGCAACCAAAAGCAAAAAGAAACCCAAGGCAGCCACTCCCCTCACCCCTGCTCAGGTGGGAATCGGGGAGGACGCCTCCGTCTTTGAGCGCCGTCTGGCCCGGCACTACGATGAATTGAAGTGGCTCTACTGCGAGCTGTACCACGGCGATCTGGGCGCCTTCGACTACTTCACCCAGATGCTCCGCCGGAGCTGGGAGGAACGCAAGTCCGACCTGCGGGTGCAGGACGCCCGGCGGGAGGCCGACCCCAACTGGTACCGCCGCCGGGAGCTGCTGGGCATGATGCTCTACACCAACGCTTTCGCCGGTACCCTCAACGGGGTGGCCGAGAAGCTGCCCTATCTGAAGGAGTGCGGGGTGAACTACCTCCACCTGATGCCCCTGCTGGAGAGCCCCAAGGGCCGCAGCGACGGCGGCTATGCCGTCTCCAACTTCCGGAAGGTACAGCCCGAGCTGGGCACCATGGCCGATCTGGAGCATCTGGCGGATTCCTGCCGGAAGGACGGCATCAGCCTGTGCCTGGACTTCGTCATGAACCACACCAGCGAGGACCACGAGTGGGCCAAAAAGGCCCGGGCGGGCGAGCCGGGCTACCGGGAGCGCTACTTCTTCTACGACAGCTGGGATATCCCCCGGGAGTTTGAGAAAACCGTGCCCCAGGTCTTCCCCACCACCGCCCCCGGCAGCTTCACCTGGCTGGATGACTGCAAGCAGGTGGTCATGACCAACTTCTATCCCTACCAGTGGGATCTGAACTACGCCAACCCCATGGTGTTCAACGACATGACCGAGAACCTGCTCTACCTGGCCAACCGGGGCATCGACGTGATCCGACTGGACGCGGTCCCTTACATCTGGAAGGATCTGGGCACCGACTGCCGCAACCTGCCCCAGGTCCACACCCTGGTGCGGATGATGCGCATGGTGTGCGAGATCGTCTGCCCCAGCGTGCTGCTGCTGGGCGAGGTAGTCATGGAGCCCGCCAAGGTGGCCCCCTACTTCGGCAGCACCGATAAGCCGGAATGCCACATGCTCTACAACGTGACCACCATGGCCACCACCTGGCACACCCTGGCCACCGCCGACGTGTCCCTGCTGCGCCATCAGATGGACACGGTGTGCGCCCTGCCCCGGGACTTTCTCTTCCTCAACTACCTGCGCTGCCACGACGACATCGGCTGGGGCCTGGATTATGCCTGGCTGAAGGAGCACTTTGGCACCAATGAGGTGGCCCATAAGAAATATCTCAACGACTTTTTCACCGGCAAGCTGCCCGGCAGCAGCAGCCGAGGCGAGCTGTACAACGACGACCCCCGGCTGGGCGACGCCCGGCTGTGCGGCACCACCGCCTCTCTGTGCGGGGTGGAGGCCGCCGACTATGAGCGGGACCCCTTCAAGCTGGAGCGTGCCGTCTCCTGCGACCTGATGCTCCACGCCTGGATGCTCACCCAGAGCGGCATCCCTGTGCTGTACAGCGGAGACGAGGTGGGCCAGCTCAACGACTACTCCTATCACCACGACGGGGAGAAGTGGGATGACAGCCGCTACATTCACCGGGGCAACTTCCAGTGGGATATGGCCAAAATGCGCCACGATCCCACCACCCGCCAGGGCAAGCAGTTTATCGGCCTGCGGCGGCTGGAGGAGCTGCGGGCGGCCGAGCCCGCCTTCGACGCTCGGGCGGATATGTGGACCTTTGATACCGGGGACAGCCGGGTGCTGGGCATCGGCCGTTGGTATCAGGGCCGCAAGCTCATTGCCTTCTTCAATTTCAGCCAGGAATTTGTCACCGTCTCCAATGGGGACCAGGGTCCCTTTGAGGAGCTGATCTACGGCGGAACCTTTGAGGATCTCAGCCAGGTGCAGCTCTACCCCTACGGCTTTGCCTGGTTCCTGCACACAGAGGAGTGATATGGTCATGAACAAAGCATGGTGGAAAGAGAGCGTCATTTACCAGATCTACCCCCGCAGCTTTTGCGACTCCAACGGCGACGGCATCGGGGATCTGCCCGGCATCACCAGCAAGCTGGACTACATCAAGGAGCTGGGGGCCAATGTGATCTGGCTCTCACCCGTCTACCGCTCCCCCAACGACGACAACGGCTACGACATCAGCGACTATCAGGCCATTATGGAGGAGTTCGGCACCATGGCCGACTTTGACCGCCTGCTGGCCGAGGCCCACGCCCGGGGCATCAAGATCGTCATGGATCTGGTGGTCAACCACACCTCTGACGAGCACGCCTGGTTTGTGGAGAGCCGCCAGTCCAAAGACAACCCCAAGCGAGACTTCTACATCTGGCGGGAGGGCAAGGACGGCAAGGAGCCCAACAACTGGGGCTCCGCCTTCTCCGGTTCCGCCTGGACCTATGATTCCGCTACCGATATGTACTACCTCCACTGCTTCTCCCCCAAGCAGCCCGACCTGAACTGGGACAACCCGGAGGTACGCACCGCCGTCTTTGATATGATGACCTGGTGGTGCGAAAAGGGCATTGACGGCTTCCGCATGGATGTCATCTCCATGATCTCCAAGCGGGAAGGCCTGCCCGACATGCCCACCGGCGGTGCACCCTACGCCTCCTGCAATCTGGGCTGCTGCAACGGCCCCCACGTCCACGAGTATCTGCAGGAGATGCGCCAGAAGGTGCTCTCCAAGTATGATCTGCTCACCGTGGGCGAGTGCGCCGGTGTGACCATCGACCAGGCCAAGCAATACGCCAACGCCCAGGGCACCGAGCTCAACATGGTGTTCCAGTTCGAGCACGTGGACCTGGACGGCGGCGACGCGGTCACCGGCAAGTGGAGCACCCGGAAGATTGACCTGGTTGCCCTCAAGAAGCTGCTGTCCCGGTGGCAGAACGAGCTGGAAGACGTGGCCTGGAACAGCCTCTACTTCTGCAACCACGACCAGCCCCGTATCGTCTCCCGGCTGGGAGATGACTCCCCCCGGTATCGGGAGCTGTCGGCCAAGTGCATCGCCACCTGCCTCCACCTGATGCAGGGCACCCCCTACGTCTATCAGGGGGAGGAGCTGGGCATGACCAACGTGCCCTTCGGGCCCATCGAGAACTACCGGGACCTGGAGTCCATCAACGCTTACCATGATCTCACCGCCCGCGGGGTCTTCCAGCCGGAGGAGCTGCTGGAGGCCATCGCCTACAAGAGTCGGGACAACGCCCGTACTCCCTTCCAGTGGGATGACTCCCCCAACGCCGGATTTACCGCCGGTAACCCCTGGATCATGGTCAATCCCAACTACCGGGAAATCAACGCCAAGGAGCAGCTGGGCCGGGCGGACTCCGTGTTCCGCTACTACCAGAAGCTCATTTCCCTGCGCCGCAATTCCCCGGACAGTGAGCTTATCGTATACGGCAGCTACCAGCTGATTCTGCCGGATCACCCCCAGCTGTTTGCCTACCTGCGCACCCTGGAGGGTAAGACCCTGCTCACCATATGCAACCTGTCCGGCCAGCCGGCAACCTTTGCCCTGCCGGAAGAGCTGACAGGCCGAAAGAGCCGCCTGCTCATCGCCAACTGGGCAGAGGCTGCCGCCGCTGTCCCCGGGACGCTGGAATTCCAGCCCTGGCAGGCTGCCGCCTGGGTGCTGGAGTAACAAATATAAAAAAGAGGATCTGCTGCGTTTGCAGCAGATCCTCTTTTTTATACCTCTTTGATCTGATACTGTACCGCCTGGCACTCGTCCAGGAAAGGAAGGGCCAGCCCGGCATACATCAGCTCGTCGCCTCCGTACACCTTGCCCTCCACCAGATAGTCCTTGTCGGGGTCCAGTCCCTTCATCCGCAGCAGGGGCCGCACCGGATTGGCGTGGCGCTGGGTCTGGACCACACTGACCACCGCCCGGGTCCGGTCGGGGGACACGTGCATCCAGGCGCAGAAGCACTCGTGCCGGAAGGGGTCGGTCAGGCGGTAGTAGTCTCCCCGCATCACCACGTCCCAGTAGTTGCGGAAGGCGGCGATCTGGTGAGCCACCTCCTCCAGCTCCTCCGGAGACAGCTCGTTCAGGTCCAGCTCATAACCGAAGGTACCGGCAGCCGCCACCACGCCTCGGGTATGGAATGGGGTGGACCGGTGGGTCAGACCGTTGGGCACGGCAGACACATGGGCGCCCATGGTGCAGCAGGGGTAGCAGTAGGAGGTACCGTACTGGATACGCAGCCGGTCCATGGCGTCGGTGTTGTCGGAGCACCAGATCTGGGGCGTGTAGTAGAGCATGCCGCAGTCAAAGCGTCCGCCGCCGCCGGAGCAGCCCTCAATGAGCAGCTGGGGGAACTCCTGATGGAGGGCCTCCAGGATCTCATACACGCCCAGTACAAAGCGGTGGTATACCTCGCCTTGGCGCTCCGCAGGCAGCCCGGCGCTCCACACATCAGTGAGGCTGCGGTTCATGTCCCACTTCACATAGGAGATGTCGGCACTCTTGAGCATGGTCCGCAGATTGTCCAGAATATACTGCCGCACCTCGGCACGGGTGAGGTCCAGCACCAGCTGGTACCGGCCCCGGGTGACGGGTCGGCCGGGGGCCTGGAAGGCCCAGTCGGGGTGGGCTCGATAGAGGTCGGAGTTTTCATTGACCATCTCCGGCTCCACCCAGATGCCGAACTTCATACCCAGGCCCTTGATGCGCTCCGCCAGAGGGGCCAGTCCCCCGGGCAGCTTCTCCTGGTTGACGTTCCAGTCACCCAGTCCGCCGAAATCATCGTTGCGCTGGCCGAACCAGCCGTCGTCCATGACCATCATCTCCACGCCCACCTTGCTGGCGGCCTGGGCAATGGAATAGATCTTGTCGGCGTCAAAATCGAAGAGGGTGGCCTCCCAGTTGTTGATGAGGATAGGACGGCGGGCATCCTTCCAGGGGCCCCGGCACAGATTGAGACGGATAGCCCGGTGGAACATCCGGCTCATATGGCCCAGGCCCTGCCGGGAGAACACCATGGCGGCCTCCGGCGCGGTAAAGCTCTCGCCGGGCTCCAGCCGCCAGCAGAAGTGGAAGGGGTGGATGCCCATGGTCATCCGGGTCTCATGGAACTGGGTGTGCTCCACCGTGGCCTGGAAATTGCCGGAGTACACCAGGGCCATGGCCCAGCAGCACCCGGTATCCTCGGTGGCATCCCGGTCACACAGCACCAGGAAGGGGTTCTGTTGGTGGCTGGAGGAACCACGGACGCTGCCCACGGTGTGGACACCCTGGGTCAGGGTGGTCCGCACCGGCTCCCGCTCCCGGGCATAGGCGCCGCCCAGGGTAATGAAATCCCAATCTCCGGTGAAGAAGTCCAGGCAGGCGGAGGCCACCCGGGTCAGCTGAACGGGGGCGGCTCCATCGTTGCGCACCCGGACGGCACGGGTGATCATGTCATACTCCTCCAGAACGCCGTACAGCAGCTCCACCGTCAGGCCGCTGCACTTGTCCCGGAGCTCCACCGTCAGGGTCTGGGCGGCTACGCCCTCATCATAGAAGGCAGGCAGGCCCTCCAGGGCATACTTGCCGTCGGCCACGGTGTGGCCCACATAGCGCAGGTCCACGATATGGCTGCCATCGGCTAGATCGGCCTCCAGAGCAGGCTGGCGGAAGTCGCCCACGCCACTGGAGGAGTACTCCTGGGGCTGGGTATCCAGGGACCAGGTGCGGTCCAGGCCCACCTCGTCGGGGTTGGGGGAGAAACCCCGGTCCTCGGGACAGATCAGCCGGGAGAGGTCTCCCTTTCGCAGTTTTTCGCCATAATAGGTATGAAGCAGCACGCCGGTGGCATCGATCTTCATCTGATAGCTGGTGCTGCGGGTATGCAGCGTAAGAGTACGGCGCTCAGCGTCATATTGAATCATACGGTTTCATCCTTTAGCAGAAAGAGTTGTGCATGGCACCATTCAGAAACAGAACTTATTGCAAAATAATCGTCTAATTTATTTTGATTATACCAGAGTATTCATTCAAACTCAAGAGAAACGTCATCTGAAAAATCTACTCTCGGCACACAGAATCAGGCAGGGATATTAAAGTACTTCAGATACGCCCGGAAACGATCCTGTACCGTCAGGCAGGTGTCCATCAGATAACCATTTTCGGGGCCCCATTGGCTTAATCCCTGGTAATAGAACATCTTCAGGTCATCCTAGATCACAAAGGGAACAATACTATGGTTCAGACATTCCTTGAAGAAAAGCAATCGTCCTACCCGGCCATTGCCGTCCTGAAACGGACGGATGTGCTCAAATTGTACATAAAAATCAATCAGATACTCCAGCCGTTTCACTTTTACTTGGTGATACTCATCCAGCAGCAGCTTCATTGCACAGGCAACTTCCTCGTTTTACAGCCTTCCACCTCATTGGATACCCGTTTATACGCGCCTAAAATATAGTTACGGTCATAGACATGGTAGCCAGCCGTGTCTATGACCGCAACTATATTCTAGGTGGCTTAAATAAAAATCAGGAAGGTTGGTTGTCCCAATATTTACCATGTAGCTTTTTATGTAGCTCCATATTTTCATGTAAGAAGTGGTTTTTTTCCTGATTAACAAAGAAACAGTTGCACTGCCTGTTAAGTTTCATATCATCTCTGTTATAACTAAGGCAAGAGATGAGCCACTCCCTGTCGCTGATAATTGTACTTGAGAGCAAAGCCATCGCTGCTAGAGGAAAGCAGGAACCGACTGAATAGGTACTTAGGAAGCCCAAGACAGCCCCTGAGCCGCGAAAGCGTGCGGGAAATTCAAGAAACAGCAAATCATCTTCTATCAGCGGGTTTGAAAGCAGCAGCCGCGTAAAAGATTGGCCGCAGACGATTTTACCGGTATAAAAGTATTCAAAAGAGGCTCCATCTAATTTCTCTGAGGAATATGTGTAGATGGCCGCATGGGTCTTACTCTCGTTGTAGCATAATTGATGCACTCTAAGGATCGGCGCTTTTGCGTGGGAAAAGTACGTATATATGTACTCCTGCCGCATATTTTCCATGGAAATTTGGTTGGCAGAACCACTTGTGATCAGTAGGTTTGATGCGTTCCAGTAGTTGTCAATGAGCGCGCCGATAGAAACACCCAGCGCATTACTGATCTGCTGAAGTGTCAGCAAATCGATAGAAATCTCACCCCGCTCATATTGAGAAAGGACGGATTTACTTCGGTGCAAAATAGTGGCAAAAGACTCCAGCGTATAGCCTTGCAATTTTCTAAAATAGCGGATTTTTGCACCCACTTCTTTGCAAATATTGATTTCATTCATCGCACATCCCCCCAACAATTCCATTTCAAACGGAAATCCGCTAAAATACACAAATAAAATATTTTGTTTCTTTGACTTTTTGATTATAATAGATTGTCAATTCCGGTGCAAGCGGAATTTTTGAATCACAAATCCGGCGAAGCAGGAATTTGCAAAATTGCCTCCTCTTTGTGAAAAATATATGATAAGGACATCCTAAAACATGGAGGCAATTATAATGATTGTATTAAAAAACTGTCGTCTTATCCCATACCTGACGGATGGATACAGCAATCCCACCGCAGACATTTTTATTGACGGCAAACACATCCAAGGAATCTATCCCTGTGGAACACAATCTTGTGAAGATGCTGAGTGCTATGATCTAAACGGCAAAACGGTGATCCCGGGTTACTTTGACCTGCATGCACATTTGATGTTTACCAACCAGAACTGGGAGTATTTAATGCACCGCAGTGAGAGCACATATGTAATGGACAGCGCCGCTTACGCCAAGACTTATCTGAAATTGGGTTACACCACCATCCGTGATGCTGGCAATGACTATTATGCCTCTGTAACCGTACGCGACAACATCAACAGCGGCGTTCTGACCGGCGCACGTGTTATCACCTCTGGCAAAATTCTGACACCCACTACACGGGGCAACTCCAGCTTTGGAACGCTCTATAAGGAAATTGACGGTGCAGACGCCATGCTGAAGGCCTGCCGTGAGGAGTGTGCCGCAGGGGTCGATTTTATCAAATATATGTGCACAGGGGCGATGCTGAATCTTGGCGGCGTACCTGGTCAGATTGTAACCACACCCGAAGAGCTTCGCGCTATTGTGGCAGCAGCGGAAGGACTTGGGACCTATGTTGCCGCACATTGCCACGGCACGTTGGGGATCAAAGAAGCCATCAAGGCCGGCGTCCGCACCATTGAACACGCCTCCTATATGGATGAGGAGTGTGTAGAGCTGATCCTCAAGCGTGGGAATGATATTTGTACAGTTCCTACGTTTGCGGTGGCGTATTCGTTAGTTTCTGAGCTCTCTGGCCCCGTTGTTCCTGAATTTAAGAGCAAGACGGAAGATGGTATCGCACATATGGCGCAGGGTATTCACCTCTGCCAGGCCGCTGGCATCACGATTGGTTTCGGTACCGATCTGGATATGGAAAATGCGGCGAAATATCCGGGCATCGAGTTTCAGGCAAGAGCATCCTATGGCGTGGACAATGAGACCATCTTGAAACAAGCCACCATTGAGAGCGCAAAGATCCTCCGCATGGATGACAAGCTGGGTACTATCTGCGTTGGCAAACTGGCCGATCTTGTGGTTGTAGACGGTGCACCCGATGAAGATATCTCCTGCATGATGAAATATCCTGCTATGGTGTGGAAGGAAGGCGTTTTGTTCAGAGACTGAGACGTATCCTATGGAGGGACATTTCTATGCAGATAATAGACTACTGTGTTTTGTTCAGCACGATTCTGGTCGTGATACTCATTGGATGGCTTAGCGGCAGAAATACCTGCTGCACCGATTCATCCAAAGAGTTTCTGCTGACAGAAAAAGGGATTAATAAACTGCAGGCAGGCTTTTCCATGGCGGCTACCGACTTTGGAGGCAGCGGCTTGGTCGGTGCAATTGGTTACTGCTACTTTGTCGGGATTTCCGGCATATGGTGGAATTTAGCGGCAGCTCCAGCATTTATCCTGGTGGGACTCTTTTTGGCAAAGAAGTTTAATCGCATGGATTGTGCCACACTTCCCGAGTATTTTGGCAAACGGTATGGCAAAGGAGTCAAACTTCTATCCTGTATACTCCATATTCTGACCAATATTGCCGCCCTTTCAGTCCAGTTTACTGTTTCTTGCACAGTACTTCATATTATCACAGGATTCAATATCAATGTCTCTCTTGTGATTTCCGTTCTAATCGTTCTCTTTCTCACCTCCGGCGGCCTGCGGGCAGTTGTAAACACCGATGCTGTGCTGTTTATCATAATTGTGATCAGTATCTTGCTAATGGTGCCGTTTTCGATTCGGGCGGCTGGCGGGTATGCAACATTAAAAGCAAATGTGCCGGTTGAATTCTTCCGTTTTGATCAGCTGGGCGCATGGACTCCAATCTCATGGATCCTGCTCTGCATGCTCAATTACTCCACGAACCAGAACTATATCCAGCGAATGGTCAGTGCAAAAGACACAGGAACTGCAAAATTCGGTGCGCTCTTCACTGCCGGTTTCTATGTGATCATTTCAATGGCATTAGGATTAATTGGAATAGCTGCCTATGTGCTTTTACCTGGAATAGAAGATTCTAACATGATATTTGCAACCATGCTGGTCCGCTTCTTCCCTCACGGCCTGCTGGGCATAGGGCTGGCCGCTGTATTTGCGGCAACAATATCCACCGGAACATCAATGCTGCACGCGACGGCAACACTCATTGTCAACGATATCTATGTTCCGCTTGGCAAGTCAGAGCGAAATGATCAAAGTATATTGGTAACCAGTCGCATTTGCGTTTTTGCCGTGGCACTGTTCGCATTGAGCATATCGATGTTCTCCAGCAATATTGTAAATATTTGCTATATTGGTGGCTTGTTCTACGGTGTTTCTGCCTTTGTTCTAATGGTGTTAGGATTGTACTCCAAATTTGTCACAGGCAAAGCTGCGCTGATAAGTATGGTCATGACTGTTGTGCTGAGTTTGTTGTGGGAGTATTTTCCATCTTTTCGTATCAGTGCGCTTGCACAGATTCCGTCCAATGTCTTTGGACTGGCTGTCAGCGCAGGGACGATCTGCATCATATCGGTGCTTACAAATAAGGTAAGAAAGGATGAAGGCCATGTTTAAAACGAAAAAATTTGGCGTAATTCTATTGTTAACATCTACCTGCCTAATCTACAATTTGCCTTACCTCAGTTCCACATTTTATACACAGTTTCTGGAGGCATTTAACCTGTCAAATACCCAGGCTGGTATACTGATTACCTTTTTCTCTCTGACAGCAACTCCTGGCTATCTGTTTGGCGGAATGTTGGCTGACAAATTCAGCCCAAAGAAACTCATCATTCTTTCCCTGCTGATGACAGCCGCTCTTGGCTATGCGATGTATTTTATGAGCGGCTATACCGTCCTGATGGTATGCTACTTTGGATTTGGCATCTCCACTACCTTTATCCATTGGAGCGCCTTCATGAAACTCATTCGTGCACAGGCGGATGACAAAGATGACCAGGGACGCACGTTTGGCACATTTGAATGGTGTTACGCACTTGTCGGTGCAGTGGCAAGCTACGGACTGCTGGCGCTGCTGGGATATGTCAGCTCCTTTAAAATCGCGACTGCGCTGTATGCAACCATACTGGTAATCATCGCCCTGCTGGTTATCTTTTTGCTCAAGGACGTTAAGGGCATCAACGACAACGATTTCAATGTGCGAATGGTAAAGCAGGCGATTGCGCATCCGGTCACCTGGCTGAACGGCCTGATTGTAATGGGCATGTTTATTGTCGCCACCGGCTCCGCCTATCTGAATCCCTATCTGAATGGGGTCTTCGGAACGAGCGTAGCCTTTGCCACATCCTTTGCCATCATGAATAAGTGCATTGTACGCCTCTGCGTCGTCGGTGTTGGAGGCATGCTGCTTGACAAATGGAAAACCCCCAAGTTCATGATTATCTGCATGGTATTTCTCTCAGCCGCCATTGTTGGTATGTTTGTAATTCCCCAAAACAGCGGATCCATGGTGATCGCAGTTATCATAGCATTCCTAATCTTGATTTTTATGTCTACTGCGCGGAGCGGTATGTATACACCTATCCCTGAAGCAAAAATCCCAATGGCCATTACCGGCACCGCTATGGGTATTTGCTCTGCTGTGGGTTATTCCACCGATATCTGGTCGTATACATTGATTGGAAACTGGCTGGACAATTACGGAAATACCGGATACCAGTATGTGCTACTGTTGTCTTTGGCGGGTGTTGCCATGGTTATTATCTGCAGTATTCTGCTATACCGCTATGAGAAAAGACACCATATCTTTGAGCGCAGTGAAGTTTAAGTTTTACGGATAGAAACGTCTCCGGTCGCCAATGGTGCATTTTAGACAAGCACCTGAAACAAATACCGCGAACAGGAAGCAGAACAAGATTCCTGTTCGCGGTATTTGCGTCAATAGAATTCCTAGGTGGTTAGGAAGGCAGTCACGCTACAAGCGACGCGCATGCCGTCCCACCATTTATGGAATCCGATTACTGCTGACCGGGCCGGTCAGATCATCGCTTGCCTACGAAGGGGCTGACGCAGACTAACAATGCGGAAATTTGGAATGTCAGCCTCTCAGTCTAATGAAAATTTGAGGATAAACCGCATATCTGCAAAAGCCGTTCCCATTTGCGAATCAACCATAGATGAGATAAAAGAGATGACCCAAGCAGAAAACTGGGATCACAGGCATCACAACCAGCCGTGGTTTTACCGTCAAACAATAGTTCAAATGTTTCTGCTATATTAAGTGACACAATATCCTCCCTCAAAAATTCCAATAAACCGGAATTTAACCTTTCTTTTTACCCAAATAGGCACAGGCAAATGCAACAAATAATCCCAGTAATATCCATGGAAATGCCGCACTAAAATATCAAAAAGCATTTTCAATTCCTCCTTTCAAATTTCAATTTGTCGCTTTGCTATTCAGCTATGTATTTTTGCTCCAAATCCTTTAATAACCGTTACCTGCAAATCCTTTGCGTTAATCAAACTTTCCTGCTTGCATTTCGGGCAGTAGAGCGGGAAATTTTTCAGTTCCGTATCTGCCCGTAGCTGCAATCTCGTTTTGTTTCCGCAGACAGGGCAGAGTATCCATTTACTATCTTCCATAGAAATCCTCCTGCGTTACTTTGCTCTGCCTCGTTGCTCCAATTCCGCACCGTAGCGAACAACCATTGCAAGTAAAATCAAGCAAATGCCGATACCAATGCCACCGCCGTTATCCATCCGTTCTGATATAAATGCAAACTTTTCCATCGCAGAGGAAAATGCTGCTGATAAAACATCTACAACAATAAAGAGTATTCCGAGCTTCGTTATGCTTTTTGCTCCTGTTTCAGTAAAAGGTGTTCCCTCGCTCAGTTCCAACTTAAAATATCTGCAAACACAAATAGCTTCAATCGCTCCGAAAATCAAAACCACGCTTTCACAGAGCAGGGCTATTCCTATTTCACGATTGTCAATCGTTCTGTCAGCTTCTATGAGCAACCTTTGCAGAAGCTCGCCAAATGGAAGTTTATCTGCCATCAAACTTACGCTGCCAGCCACTAATGTAAAGGCAATCGCCACAAAACTAAATACCATTACAATCTTCGTTAGTGTTTGAAAGACCTTCATTGTCTTTTGGATTTTTTCAAGATTATTCATTTTTTACACTCCTTCGTTTTTAATCGTTGCAAATAACAAGCTCACTTTTAATGCCGTTCAGTTCTATGACATTTTCCGCATCGGGCGTGTCAAAGCATTCCGTCTGTCTGCCGTCCTTTTCATAGGAAATGCTCGTTCCAATACCTTTCGTAACAGCAGTAAATACTTCACCCTCTGGAATATGGATTTTGGAAGTTGCCGACACCTGATTGATTGCAAGGTATCCCTTTAAGGAATTGCAAACCACACTCATATCCAGATTGCAGTTAATTTCTACTGTGCCGCCGACATCGTTTAGAATGATATTCGGCGTCTTTACATCAAGCTCAATACTGTCGCAATCTAAAGAACGGATTTCTACGGTTTCCGCATTGACAGCACCCTCAATTTTTCCCACATAGGGCATAGGAATTTGAACGAAAATACTGACAGTTTCTTTTGCCGTTGCTTCAGATATACCGTTTTTACGGATTACATCTACATCAATCCGTTTTCGGATGTCGTCAATTTTAACCTTAAAATCGTTCTGGAGCGTGGAGAGGGTATTAGATACCAGACGGACACGGATTTTCTCTCCCTCATAACCAGACAATACGAATTGCTTTGCTCCACCGAATTTCATATCATAGCGTTTCGGCTCGTCAATATCGTATTCCGTAACGCTTTCAAAAAGATACTCGTCTGATTTTTTCATTCCTCTTTCATTGGAAAGCAGCTCGTCAATGGAAATGTCAAACAGGGCAGAGATAGCCATCATATTTTCAATGTCGGGAATGCCTGTTTCAGTTTCCCATTTTGTAACCGCCTACCTTGACACGCCTAACTTCTCCGCAAGCTGTTCCTGCGAAAGTCCTGCCTTCTTGCGGATAGATTTTAGTTTTTCTGCAAATGTCATTCTCGTGACCTCCTTATGTTGATACGCCAAGTATAGAAAACCGTGCTTTGCATTACAAGCAAGCAGAGATGACATTCGGAATTTTCCTGCTACTTTGCGTGGCATTTACTGATTTTGAGCAAAATATTTGATATATCACTCACTGATTTATCATTTTCACATCTGCCAGTAATCGAGATTTCGTTTTGCCCCACATTATTTCCACGGTCTGCCGCTGTCAAGCCAACCTTGCTCCGCCCAATACTTCCCGTCAAGGTATTCGGGGTCTGATTTATGTATGGATTTCTGCATCATACGGCAAAAGAAAACCTTGAATTTCGTAATCAAATTTGTGTGTGCGGGCTTTGTATAATCTATATGAGCAAACTTTCGGGATAGCTTTTGAATCTTTTCCGTAAGCTCGCCTTGTTTCTTTCGGGATAGCTTTTCCCAAACAATATCGCTCATTAAAGCGCCGGTAAATATTCCGATTTTAGAAATTCCCCACCAAGATAAACTATGCTTAATATCTTTCGCCGCAGATTTTGCTCCGTTGCCTAAGCATTGCGTTATGATAACTGCACGCTTTCCAAACATTTCAGGAGCAGGACGGTGCGGTATCCAACGGTAAGCAAAATGGTCAAGAAATGCTTTCATTGCTCCCGTGGCGTGAAACACATAGGCAGGGGACGTCATCACAATCAAGTCTGCTTCCAAAAGTGATTTATCAATTCTCCCAATATATTCTGCGTCCTTGCAAGTGCTTTCACCCTTTAATGTACAGCTCAGGCAGCCAGTACAGAAACTCGGACAGTCCTTTGGAAGATAATGTTCTGTAATAGTCGCCTTATCCCTGAATTCTGCTAAAAACATCTCTTTTAAACGGTAGGTAACTCCGTGTTTTTCTGTTCCATTTATCACTGTTATATTCACTTTTTATACCTCCAAAATATCGTGTAAAACTTGTGTATGAAAATTCTTGCGATTTTCTTTCTGCCTAAGGTCAATCCCCAATATTTGCGATATGATTTCGTATCGCAAAAACATTTGCTGCATAACGGTAATCAAATACAGCGTCTTTCGCTTTATCGCCGCTTCATCAAGGTCAGGACGGCAGGCTGCAACAAGCGGAAGATATGCCGCATAAGTTCTGTAAGTGTTGTCATTTTCTTTCGGTGACTGCATATCGGTAAGAACAGAAATTTTGGAAATGGCATAATGTTCAAACAGAAAATCAAGCGTCATATTGCCGAGATACTCCAACTTCTCAAAAGGAGTAAAACCGTCTGTTTTCTCTCGTATATTCTGAAAATGCTCGACTGTTCCGTTTATCATACGCTCAATACATTGCTCGATGAGTTTATCCTTGTTTCCAAAATGATAATTTACAAGTCCTAATCCAACACCTGCTCTTTTGCATATCTCACGGACTGTAACTTCTTCTAAATGTTCCCCTTTTTCCTCAATGAGTTTAATCGCTGCCTGTATGATTGCTTCTTTATTATCCACACTATACCCCCCTATTGAACATCGTTCAGTTACATTATACTGAACGATGTTCAAAAAGTCAAGAGATTGCGACTAACAAGTGGAGTATGTAACGCTTTTTGGTGTCAAAACGCCTTGTTTAAGCAGATAAGAGAACAAAAAATGACGGGTAAGGAGTTTATCCCTACCCACCAAAATTTTACGGTTATATGCGTTACAATTCTTTAATTGTAGATGATTTCCTCATTGACAAGCTCCATCGCACACGCTCGAATGTTATTCATTCGCCTCGTCCACTCTAAGCCATTTTCTGCTTTTAACTGTTCTGTCACGCCCTCACGCTCTGCCATATGTTTTACTAACCGAGAAAACATTTCTTGCGCCTGTTCGTCAATGCCAGCAAGATAGCTGTTCAGCTTGCCGCTTGTAAGTAGGGTAGGCCATGTGCGACAACTGAATGTCGGCGGTGATGTAGCCGCGTTCCTTGCCGAACTTCAAGACGGGCGAAATTTTGAAAAGATAGCTGTTGACCGTTTCGGCCTTTACTCTAGTGGCAAGCTCCATCTGGTAATCGTCGAACAGCTCTTGACGCAAATCGGAGCATCGAATGTCCTCCTGCAAGTATTCAAGGAACTTTTTACAGGCGTATTCATACCCGGCAATCGTGACTTCTTCAATGCCCCTTGTGCGGCAATCTCTGGAATAGAGCTGTACCAATTCACGAAAGTAAATGTCGGGCAGATTCTTGGCATTTCCCTTCAAACTGATTGTAGCTTTCCCACTCGGTCTGGGCATAACAAAACCTCCTCATTTTTCTGAAAACACGGTGGCTACCTTGGCTTGAAAAATGAGGAGGTTTGTCAATTTTTCATTTTTTCTTTCTGCAACTTTTTCGATAGAAAAACAGAGTTTTTCTCTGATTTTATTTAAAAATCAGGACAATTTTACTCCCACTCGTTGTTGGGCATCATATTTAACGGATTTTGCTTCATAAATTTGATACCTCATTTTTTTGATTATTTGATGTGTCCATATTATCCAGCCCTATACGATGGGCTGTTATCAAATTGTTATCGGTGGTGATAACGGGGGGTAGCAGGGTTGTTGTTTTCTCTGGTGGTTTACAACTACATTTTACCACGAAAGGCAGGGAAATGCAATAACCATCCTTGCTGTGGCGTATCAAGGAATCTTACTGAACATATGGCGCACCTTATCCAAACGGCTGTTTGGACGACGGGGCTGGATGATTGGCTCGCCGACAGCGGCCTGATACCCTTTTAGCTCTGTAAGGCATACGCTCTGCCCGTTGGTGTAAAAGGCCAGATCAGTACGGTATGCCTGTATACAGCGGGCGGGAATCTCGCCAGTAAAGACAACTTCATCCTTTTTTACCTGGGCCGTTTCGATGGTGGCACAGTATTTCGGTGCATCATGATAAGCCCTGGAAAGGTATTCCTGGGGCGCATAGAGGGTGAAGGAGAGATAAGGTTCCAGCAGCTGCGTCCCCGATTCCTTCAATGCCTGTTCCAATACAATCGGGGCCAATGAGCGGAAGTCCGCCGGCGTGCTGACTGGACTGTAATAAAGCCCGTATTCAAAGCAAATCTTACAGTCCGTTACGTTCCAGCCGAACAAGCCCTGCTCCAGCCCGTAACGGATACCATCCCTGACAGCGTTTTGAAAACTCTGGTTCAAGTATCCCAGCGAAACCCGGCTCTCGTATTGTACGCCGGAGCCAAGCGGGAGTGGTGTAACAGACAGTCCGATAGATGCCCAAAACGGGTTGGGCGGCACCTCGATATGGATGGTGTGGCTGGCTGCTTTGAGCGGCCGCTCCATATAAATGACGGTGGGTTCCTTTACCACTGTTTCAATCTTGTATTTTTCCGACAGCAAAGCGGAAACGACCTCCAACTGCACCCGGCCCAAAAAAGAAAGAATGATCTCATGGGTGATGGAATCCACTTCGCAGCGCAAAAGCGGGTCAGTATCCGCAAGTTGCGTAAGAGCGTCCAGCAGCCGTTCTCTTTGCGCTGCCGTTTTCGGCGCAATCGTCGTCCGCAGCATGGGGAGGGGGGCCTCGCGCCACCTTTTACGAGGGAGCCGGGTTTGATCCCCTAATACATCGTTTAACCTCACGCTGTCGCTGGGAAGGATAACAATTTCGCCCGGATAAGCGGTGTCTGTCCGAACAATTTCCCCTTTGGATGGAATACGCATCTCTGTGATTTTCAGCTTTTCTCTCCCGGCCAGGGCCACCGTATCCCGCAGGCGCAGCGTTCCGCTGTATAGCCGCAGATAGACACGCCGCTGGCCGCAATCGGTGTACTCAACCTTGAAAACGCTGCCGCATAGGGTGGCGCTCCCCTGTTCCCCAATCGGTTGGAACAGTCCTGTCACCGCATCCATCAACGGTTGAATGCCAAGGCCCTTTTTGGCGCTGCCATGATAGACCGGAAACAGGGAGGCTTCTTGAACCCGCCGCTGTTCCTCCCGCGCAAGTTTTTCCTGGCTGATTGGTTCTCCTGCGATATACTTTTCCAATAATGCATCGTTATTTTCGATGACCGCATCCCATGCTTCTATGTCGGTATTTTCCTCCAGGACTATTTCCGGGGACAGCGACACCGTCTGCTTGATGATAATATCGGCGGAGAGCTTATCCCGAACAGACTGAACCACGCTCTGCAAATCAACGCCAGCCTGGTCGATCTTGTTGATAAAGATAACGGTGGGAATGTTCATTTTCCGCAGGGCATGGAACAGAATACGGGTCTGGGCCTGCACGCCATCTTTCGCGGAGATCACCAAGATGGCCCCATCTAAAACAGCCAAAGAGCGGTACACCTCCGCCAAAAAATCCATGTGGCCGGGCGTATCCACAATGTTAACTTTACATCTGTGCCACTGGAAGGAAGTGACTGCCGCTTGAATGGTAATCCCACGCTGCCGCTCCAAAAACAAGGTGTCCGTCCTCGTTGTCCCTTTTTCGACGCTCCCTGGTTCTGAAATGGCTCCACTGGCATATAGCAGACTCTCCGTCAAGGTCGTCTTTCCAGCGTCTACATGGGCAAGAATCCCGATATTGATAATGTTCATGTCTATCCTCCATACAAGGCCCGAATGGGCGCAAAAATCCCCAGCGGCTAATACTTTTACCGCTGGGGATCATGACTTCGGACACACAGAAACATACACGACTTACATAAGCCGCGGTCCGTCACGATATTTACTAAAAAGGCAAAAGTATTCTTAAAATTGGGTACAAAAACCAAGCCCCTGCAAGGGGCAATCATTTTTGCGCCCATTATCAAATTTTATTTAAGAATACCTTGCCGCATATTTGATAGACTCCTCAAATCAGGATGACAGCAGTATAGCATAGCACACTCTAAAATGCAAGAAGTTTTTACCCGCTGTCCCAAATAAATCAGGAGGGCATTCACCGGGACACCCTCCGATTTGGGGCCTCATGCGCAAATAATTTCTGTGTCCACGATTTCCGCCGCACACGCCCGAATATTGTTAGTCCCTCTGCAACTCATACCACAGACCGTTGCCCTCGTCAAAGATGTACTTTTCCATGAAATTACCTCCATTTTTTGTGATTATCGTGCGCCTACCCTTATTTTTGACCTTGCACCCCATTTCTGCTCCTTTTCGACCTGTTCCTGCTGGTAAGCTGCCTCCAGTATCCTGTCCGCCTGTTCCGGGCCAATGGCCCGTCTGACCCGCTCATAGTCCCTGACTTGCCCTTTCAAGCCGTCCCTCTCGGCACAAACCTCATAAATCCTGGCTGACAGGGAGCCGTTCTTACTGACCTCACGATCATAGGCGCTCTGCAACCGCTCAAACTTGCTCTTGAGGTCGAAGTAGGCCCGGTAGACGGAGCGCAGCACCTTGACGATCTTCTCCCAAAGGGGCTTGGCCTTTTTCTCCCGGTAGGACTTGGCCGATTCCAGCGGCCCCGCCTCCGGCAGCGTCCGCTCCGGGTCGTCGGAGAAGTCCGCCGCCAGTTTCTCCATGCCCTTGAGCAAGGGCGCTACATCGTCCAGCTTAGCCCTGGCCTGGGCCGCTTTCTTCTCAGCTGATGCTGCCTCCTTATTCTTTTTGTCGGCCTCAACCTGGGCCAGCGCCGACACCTCTTGAAGCTGTGCAAGCCGTTCCTGCTCACGCTCCGTCTTGAACTGCGTAACAGTCAAATGTTCTTCGGAACTACCACGTTCCCCACGCTCTACATCGTCATAGCCAGCGGAGCGCATATGCTCAAAGAAATCATCTTGCAGGACACTGTACGACTTTCGTAGAACGGGTTTGCCCTTAGCTGTGCGTAACGGCTCCCCGGTAGTTTCGTCCAGAATGGGCTTGGACGCCCACTTCTTGCTCATGCTCACCTGCATGATCGTTTCCTTGACCTTGCCCACCAGGGACTTGTCCTTGCACCGCTTTGTCCAGCGTATCTCCTTCTCCACTACCGGGATATAAACCACATGGAGGTGGTAGTGGTACACGTCCTCCCCCAGCGCCTCGGACATGGCCCGGTTGCGCTCGTCAGCGTGCATGACCGCCGACAAAATATACTGCTCTCCGCCCACGATTTTGATTGCGGCTTTATAGGCTTCGGTGTAAAATTGTTTTGCGAAGTCATACCCGCCGTGATTGTAGAAGTAAGCGGAGTTTACATCAAAGACCAACTCACCGTATCGAAAGGCATCCTCCTTGATGCCACGGGTGGAGATCACGCCGTCGGCCTCCATTTGAGCAAACATCTCCCGATACCCGGCAGACGGGGTTTTGAAATGGACATTGAGCGGCGTCCGCTCCAGTACAATGTCCTGATTGACATAGGAATCCTTCTCACGCTCGTTGTGCTGCTGGGTGTTACCGATCTTGGTTTCGGTCAGCCTCATATTTCTTGCGTTGGTACGGTCAATACCGTCGCCTCTCGCCATAGGCAAAAATCCTCCTGTTTCAGATGTTGGGTTGTTGAAAGAGGACGGGGGTTCGGGGGAGGCACTTCCTGCAGGAAGTGTAATAACCCACTATGACACTTTCATCCCTTCGGTCTGCAAAGTGTCGTGGGCTCTCCGAGGGGGTGTGGGGGCTTTGCCCCCGGCAACTGCGGTTGCCTCCCCCAGCAGGGCCGCCCTTTGAAAAGGGCACCCTGCACCCCGCCTAAACTTTGCTGCTCCCCGTGACAGCCGTGACGACCGTGACGATGTTTCAGACACCGCCGCCACTCTCAAAAAAGCCGTCACAGCCGTCACGGTCGTCACGCCTGGGACGGTTCCAGCGTCAGGCTGATACTTCTCCCGGCGTGGCTCCTGCTGTTCTCATAGCGGATGTGGTAGTCTATCAGCAGCTTCCCGGCCCGGACGTTTAGCCGCATCGCCAGGGCGTTGGGCTTCATGTCGGTCTGGAGCGCCGCTACCAGCTCGGTGGCCGTACCACCCCAGGTCGGCTTCTCCGCCGTCACAAGGGCGGCTATGGCCTCCAGCACCGGGTCGGGCGGCTCTGTCCATGCCTCCGTTTCCGTACGCTCCAGCGTCCATATCAGCCGTTCCTTGTCCCTGGTAAGATAGAATCGCTGGTCTTGCTGGTCACGCCCGGCCACGTCCAGAACGGCGCTGCCGTCTGTCCGCTTCTCCTTTTGAAGAAGAAAGGCCCCGTCCGCCGCTCCCAGCAGACCGTTGGTGCCGGAGATCATATCGAATTTGTCATCTGCCTGTTGCTTTCGAGTGTGGTGTACCAGCAGGAGGCAGACGCCGCAATCATCGGCAAGGCGTTTCAGCTTACCCACCACCTCGTAATCGTTGGCGTAGCTGTACTTATCCCCACCAGCCTCCCGGATTTTCTGGAGGGTGTCAATGATAATCAGCTTGGTGTTCGGGTGTTCCCGGACGAACTTCTTTAGCTGTTCCTCCAGGCCAACGCCAAGCTGTTTGGCGTAGACCGCAAAGAGCAGATTGTCGGTGCCCTCTGTGCCGAACATTCGGTATAGCCGCCCCTGCAAGCGGCGGTGGTCGTCCTCCAACGCCAGATAGAGGACAGTCCCCTTGTGGACAGGGTAGCCCCACAGGGGGAGGCCCATGCTGACATGGTAGGCAAGCTGGGCCATCAGGAACGACTTGCCCACCTTGGGCGCTCCCGCAAAGAGGTACGTCCCAGGGTAGAGCAGACCGTCTATTACGGGCGGTCTGCTCTGGTAGATGTTCTGGTAAAGGTCGTTCATGGAAACTGTGTGGAGGTAGGCTGGGTCGTTCATGCGCCGCATATCCCGGAGCATTTCCTCTAAATCTTTCTCTTGGGGGTTGTTTTCAGCCGTTTCCTCTGCTATACTTTGGGTAGTTGTTTGAGAATTGGGCTGTTCCCCGTCTGCGCCAACAGACGGAACCGGGACAGTCCTTTTCGTTTCTCTGGAATCCATCAATCTATCAATCCTCCTTCATGCCGCCCAGCGTCACTGAGATAAGGTCAATGGTGGCGAGAAGTTCATCCCCCACGTCGCCCCCGGCCTCAATGCGCCGCAGTTCCCCCAGGACGGCGGCGAGTTGGTCACGCAGGGCCTTGTAGACCCTGGGATTGCCCTGCACCACCACGGCCCGGTCTAAGAGCCGCCGGGTGATGTAGTCCTGCTTCGTCAGGCCAGAGAGCCGCACAGCGGCGTCAATCTGCTTGTTTTCCTCCGGGGATACCCGGAAGGCCACGGTCTTGTTCCTCCAGCGGTTGTGAGTGTCCAAATTCTTAGCTGACATTACGCTCCCATCCTTTCAAAGTCCAATTTGTCTGCCATTTCCGTCTGCTTGGACGGAAACAGGTGGGCATAGCGATAGGTGATCTCGATACTCTCATGCCCCACACGGTCAGCAATCGCCACAGCGGAGAAGCCCATGTCAATCAGAAGTGAGATGTGCGAATGCCGGAGGTCGTGGATTCTGATACGCTTGACCCCTGCCGACTTCGCCCCTCTGTCCATCTCATGGTGGAGATAGCTTTTCGTGATGGTGAAAATGCGCTCCTTCTTCTCGATACCGTAGAGCATCCCCAGGTAATCCTTCATCTCGTCACAGAGGAAGTTGGGCATTTTAATGGTGCGGTTGCTTTTCTTCGTCTTTGGCGTGGTAATGACGTCCTTGCCGTGGAGCCGCTGATAGGACTTGCTGATTTTCACCGTCCCGGCCTCAAAGTCAAAGTCTGCCGGGGTCAGGGCCAGCAGTTCCCCCTCCCGAATACCACACCAGTAGAGCATTTCAAAGGCGTAGTAGGAAACGGGCTTGTCCATCATGGCATCTGCAAACTTCTGGTACTCCGCTTTCGTCCAGAACAGCATTTCCTTCCGTTCCTCTGACCCCATGTTCCCAGCCTTGGCGGCGGGATTGGAGCGCAGCTCATAGAAGCGGACAGCGTGATTGAAGATGGCGCTAAGCTGGTTGTGCAGGGTTTTGAGGTAGGTAGCCGAGTAGGGCTTGCGCTTCTCGTCCCGGTAGGCCAGCAACTCGTTCTGCCATGCGATCACGTCCTTGGTGGTGATCTCGCTAATCTTCCGCTTGCCAAAGTAGGGCAGAATTTTCTTCTGGATGATGTTCTCCTTGGTCAGCCAGGTGTTCTCCTTGAGCCGGGGTTTCATATCCTTGGTGTAAAGCTCGGTAAAGGCTTCAAAGGTCATATCCAGGTCGCCGGAGGTCTGCATCTGGAAACTGCGCTCCCACTCCTGGGCCTCCCGTTTGGTGGCAAAGCCACGCTTGCACTTCTGTTTGCGCTCCCCCGTCCAGTCCTGATACCGCACCATGACGTACCATGTTCCTCTTGCTTCGTCCTTAAAGACTGGCATTTAGTTCCCTTCCTTTCTGGCCCCGTAGAGCCGTTCGTTGAAATACTGGCGGTTGACCCGCCCTGCGATGGTGATGAAGCCCTTGTCCTTCAATTCTTCGTTGAGCTGCCGGATGAGTTTATAGGCGTAGGGCTTCGATACACCCAGCTCGTCCGCAACTTCTTCCGCCCGGATGAATCTGTTCTCCATATGGATTCCTCCTTTCTTTTGATTTAACGCTATTTGCTTAACGTAGTCCTATTATACTAACTCTATTCCGTTATGTCAAGACCTTCCAACGAGAAAATATAAACAAATTTATTTATTTTTCTCTTGACTGGTCTAAACATATCTGTTATACTTCAAGTGTCCCCATTACATAGATTGGAGTTGGCAGTTATGGCGATTGGTGAACGTATTCGTTTCTTCCGCAACATGAAGGGCATCACACAGAAGTATCTTGGCATGGTGGTGGGTTTCCCGGAACGCTCCGCCGATGTGCGTATGGCACAGTATGAAACCGGGAGCCGCACCCCCAAGGCCGACCTGACAAAGACCCTGGCTGACTTCTTTGATATTTCCCCTGATGCCCTGACCGTCCCTGACATAGATACCGACATCGGCCTGATGCACACCCTCTTTGCTTTGGAGGATATTCGGGGGCTGACTATTGGGGAGATTGACGGCGAGGTTTGTCTGCGTCTGGACAAATCCAAAGGCAAGACCTATGCCAATATGCTTGATATGCTGTCCGCCTGGGCGGAGCAGGCCAAGAAGCTGGAGGCCGGGGAGATCACCAGGGAGGACTATGACCGCTGGCGGTACAACTACCCCAAGTACGACACCACCCTGCGGTGGGCAAAAGTTCCCTCACAGGAATTGAGTGATTTCCTGGTGGATGCACTCAAAGATAGCCCCGATACTGATGAATAGACAGCAAAAGCCCTTACCGACGTTGCCATCGGTAAGGGCTTTCTAATATGGTTGTCCTCACTTATAAGCCGCAAAAGAACATTCTTTACCCGCAATCCACTGGGGATACAGAATGATACGGCCTATGGGGAGCGTTATCAAATCGTTATCAAAAGAGAGATATAAAACCGCAAAATCGTTGTGCCGCAACGGGTTCGGAGTTTCAAAAACTCACTCCCACTCAATGGTCGCAGGGGGCTTACTCGTAATATCGTAAACGATGCGGTTGATGCCCTTGACCTCATTGACGATACGGGTGGAAATGCGGTCCAGCACGTCGTAGGGGATACGGGCCCAGTCGGCTGTCATAAAGTCGCTGGTAGTCACAGCGCGGAGAGCCAGGGTGTAGTCGTAGGTCCGGCCATCACCCATGACGCCCACAGAGCGGGTGTTGGTGAGCACCGCAAAGTACTGGTTGATGTTCTTATCCTCACCAGCGGCAGCGATCTCCTCCCGGTAGATGGCGTCGGCGTCCCGCAGGGTGTCCAGCTTCTCCTTGGTCAGGTCGCCGATGACACGGATGGCCAGACCGGGGCCGGGGAAGGGCTGACGCATGACCAGGTACTCGGGCAGGCCCAGCTCGCGGCCCAGCTGACGCACCTCGTCCTTGAAGAGCAGCCGCAGGGGCTCGATGATCTCCTTGAAGTCCACATAGTCGGGCAGGCCGCCCACGTTGTGGTGGCTCTTGATGACGGCGGCATCGCCGGCGCCGGACTCGATGACGTCGGGATAGATGGTGCCCTGCACCAGATAATCCACCCGGCCGATCTTCTTGGCCTCTTCCTCAAAGACCCGGATAAACTCCTCGCCGATGATCTTGCGCTTGCGCTCGGGCTCCGCCTCACCGGCCAGCTTCAGCAGGAAGCGGGCCTCGGCGTCCACCCGGACAAAGTTGATGTCCCAGCGGGCAAAGGCGGCCTCCACCTCGTCGCCCTCGTTCTTACGCATGAGGCCGTGGTCCACAAACACGCAGGTCAGCTGCTTGCCCACCGCCTCGGCCAGCAGAGCGGCGGCCACGGAGGAGTCCACGCCGCCGGACAGGGCCAGCAGCACCTTGCCGTCGCCCACCTTCTCCCGGATATCCCGGATGGCGGTGTTCTTGTAGTCGCCCATGGTCCAGTCGCCGGTGGCGCCGCACACCTCATAGAGGAAGTTGCGGATCATGTCCACGCCGTGCTGGGTGTGGTTGACCTCGGGGTGATACTGCACGCCGTAGAAGCCACGCTTCTCGTCGGCAATGGCCACGTTGGGGCAGGCGTCGGTGTGGGCGGTAAGGGCAAAGCCCTCGGGCACCTTGGCCATATAGTCGCCGTGGCTCATCCAGGAGATGCCCTGCTCCGGCAGGCCCTTGAAGAGCTTGCAGGTGGTGTCGTAGTAGGTCTCGGTCTTGCCGTACTCCCGGGCGGTATCCTCCTGGGCGGCGGTGACCTGACCGCCCAGCGTGTGGGCCATCAGCTGGCAGCCGTAGCAGATGCCCAGCACGGGCACACCCAGCTCAAAGATGGCGGGGTCCACATGGGGGGCCTTCTCGTCATACACGCTGTTGGGACCGCCGGTAAAGATGAAGCCGATAGGCTCCATGGCCTTCAGCTGCTCCAGCGGGGTGGTATAGGGCTTGACCTCGCAGTACACGCCGCACTCACGGACACGGCGAGCGATGAGCTGGTTGTACTGGCCGCCAAAATCCAGAACAATTACGGTCTGATGGGACATTCAAGTTCCTTCTTTCTATGGAGTCTATGGTTTTCCGAAGAATCGCATTACAATTACAGCTTAGAATATCATATTTTTCCCCCGGGTGCAATACTTCTCCCGCAGGTAAACCGTGTCTGAAGCAGGCGGTACCATCCTCCGCCCAATAAAAAGTCGGTACAGCTGCCCACAACCGGATTGCCCAGCAGGAGCAGCAGCCCCGCCCACACCAGCAGTACCTGCCACGGCTGGGCCACCAGCCAGGGGTATTTCAGGCGGAACAGGTGGAAGAAGAATCCGTGAAGCAGGTAAATGGGCAGGGTGTTCTGCCCCAAAACCGTTATCACCGGGATCCTGCATTTGAGCCTGGGCGCCAGACCCACAAACAGGAGGAAGATCACGCAGGCGGCGCAGCACATGATGAGTCCCCGGGTCTGCCAGCGGTAGCCCAGATCTTCATAGCCGTAGGCCCCCAGCATCATTTTTGCGGTGACGCCCTGCCGCAGCAGCAGCCACTCCAGGCCCACACAGCAAAGGGTCACAAGTCCCAGGATCATCCCCCGGAAGGTCCGCCCCGCGCCCTTCCAGCGCTCCCGCAGGCCCTCCGCCCGCCTGAAGTAGTAGCCCAGCAGAAACCAGGGCTGGAAAGCGATGATCCGGGAAGCGCTCCACTGGTAATCGATGCTTTTATCAAAGCCCGCCAGCAGCGCCAGAACCACCGATGCGGCCACCATCAGCCCCTGCTTCACAGGGGATGGGGTATCGTACACCGGCAGCAGGAGGGTATACACCATCAGCACAAAGAGGTACCACAGAATCCAGTAGGGCCTTGAAAACTGCACATGGACCCAGGGGTCCCCCAGTTTTTCTACAAAGGCGGTGTACAACCACTGGAGCAGCAGATAGGGCAGCGCCATGCCGAAGAGCCATTTGGCGCGGTCAAATCGGGCAAACATACCGCTGAGGAACAGAAAGGCGGGCATATGGAAGGAGTAAATCAGGGCATAGAGGAGCTCTCTGTGAGGAAATTCCCCCGCGATCTCCAGCAGGTGCCCCAGCACCACCAAAGCCATGAGCAGAAAGCGAATATTATCATACTGATATTCCCGCGTTTTCATACCCGCTCCGCCTCCTTTCTCTTCCCACACATCTTGTTCAGGATATCACGTTTTTCCCCAGCCCGCAACAAGGCAAAATGCCGCCGGACTGTATCGGTCCGGCGGCGTTTTGTTTATGCTTTGATCTCTGCGCCGCCCCACTCCACGGCGGTGAAGCCGGTGCGGTTGGGTGCGGTGAGGGTCTGGGGTTCCACCTCCACCGGCTGGTCCAGCCCCTGCCAGGCCATGAATACCCGGATTAGAGTATCCGGGGCCGGGTCTATGGTCAGCGCGGCGCTGTCGGTGTAGGCCTCTGTCTGGAACGAAATCAGGTTGTAGGGGTTGTGCTCCATCTTGGGTAGCCAGTAGATGATAAACTCGTTGGCCTCCTTTTCGGTCAGGCCCAGGTCCGCCAGGGCGTCCTCCAAAAAGGCGGCGGTGTTTTCCCCAGCCACGCAGAAGCCGGCGGAAAAGTCATACTCTGTCGGGCTGATCCCCTCCCAGAACAGGCAGTAGTACTGCCGCCCGGTGGCAGGGTCGGTGAGGGTGCCGTCAGGGGATGCCTCTACTGTCCAGCCGTCCTCATAGGTGGGATAGGTGGAGGTCATGTCTCCATCAAAATCCAGGGTAACGGAAACCTGGGTCTTCTCCTCCGGGTAGAGGTAGATCACCGGTTTTTCCGGAACAGCGGTGGAATCTCCTCCACAGCCGGATAGCAACAAAGCCAGAGGCAGTAACCACAGCAGTTTTTTCATGCCGTCACCTCTGCGCCGCCCCACTCCACGGCGGTGAAGCCGGTACGGTCGGGGGCGGTGAGGGTCTGGGGTTCCACCTCCACCGGCTGGTCCAGCCCCTGCCAGGCCATGAATACCCGGATTAGAGTATCCGGGGCCGGGTCTATGGTCAGCGCGGCGCTGTCGGTGTAGGCCTCTGTCTGGAACGAAATCAGGTTGTAGGGGTTGTGCTCCATCTTGGGCAGCCAGTAGATGATAA
The DNA here is from genome assembly GCF_017811815.1 of Flavonifractor sp. AGMB03687. Taxonomy (GTDB): domain Bacteria; phylum Bacillota; class Clostridia; order Oscillospirales; family Oscillospiraceae; genus Flavonifractor. Next base: position 507,192 of record NZ_JADKZI010000001.1, on the reverse strand, counting down.
ACTCGTTGGCCTCCTTTTCGGTCAGGCCCAGGTCCGCCAGGGCGTCCTCCAAAAAGGCGGCGGTGTTTTCCCCAGCCACGCAGAAGCCGGCGGAAAAGTCATACTCCGTCGGGCCGATTCCCTCCCAGAACAGGCAGTAGTATTGCCGCCCGGTGGCAGGGTCGGTGAGGGTGCCGTCGGGCGATGCCTCTACTGTCCAGCCGTCCTCATAGGCGGGATAGGTGGAGGTCAGCTGCCCGTCAAAATCCAGACTGACCGAGACCTGTGTCTCCTCCTCCGGATAGAGGTAGATCACCGGTTTTGCAGTGACCGCCCCTCTATCCACGACCTCACACCCGGTCAGTGAGGCGACCAGCAGGCAGGCTGCCAGGGTTAAAGGAACCAGTTTACGCATAAAAACTCCCCCTTCCAGATTCTTTAGTCTATTTTCTCAGACGAATCCGGAAGGGGGAAGTTCCCATTTTATTTAGATCTGGGTAATATCAATGGGATGCAGGTCGGCAGACCGGCCCTGGGTGCGGACGGTGAGCATGGCCCGGGCAGTATCGATGGCGGTGATACAGGCCACGGAGTGCTCCACGGTGGAGCGGCGGATGCGGAAGCCGTCGGTGTCGTGGCGGCGGCCCCGGGTGGGGGTGTTGATGACCAGGTCCACGGTGCCGGAGGCAATCATGTCCAGGATGTTGGGGTGAGCCTCAGAGACGCGGGCCACCTTACGGGCGGGGATGCCGGCAGCGTTGAGGGCGTCGCAGGTACCGCTGGTAGCCAGGATCTCGATGCCCATGTCGGCAAAGCCCTGGGCGATGCCGATGATCTCGCCCTTGTCCTCGTCCTTGACCGTGATGATGATGCGTCCACCCTTCTTGGGGGCCTTCATGTTGGCGCCCTTGAAGGCCTTCAGCAGAGCCTGGGGGAAGGACTCAGCCAGACCCAGGCACTCGCCGGTGGACTTCATCTCGGGGCCAAGGCCGGTGTCCACGTCGGTGAGCTTCTCGAAGGAGAACACCGGCATTTTCACGGCGTAGTAGTCGGCCTCCTTGTAGATGCCGGTACCATAGCCCAGGTCCTTCAGCTTCTGGCCCAGCATGACCTTGGTAGCTAGGTCAATGATGGGCACGCCGGTGACCTTGGAGATATAGGGGATGGTACGGGAGGAGCGGGGGTTGACCTCGATGACGTATACAGTGTCGTCGTAGATGACGAACTGGATGTTCACCAGGCCCACCACGCCTAGAGCCTTGGATAGGTCGTAGGTGTAGCGGTAGATGGTCTGCTTGTGCTTCTCCTCGATGTGGATGGGGGGATAGACGGAGATGGAGTCACCAGAGTGAACGCCGGCCCGCTCGATGTGCTCCATGATGCCGGGGATGAGCAGGTCCTCGCCATCGAACACGCCATCCACTTCCACCTCGCGGCCCATCAGGTACTTGTCCACCAGGATGGGATGCTCCTGCTCCACCTGGTTGATGATGCGCATGAACTCGGTGATGTTGCGGTCGTTGTAGGCGATCTCCATGCCCTGGCCGCCCAGCACGTAGGAGGGGCGCACCAGCACGGGGTAGCCCACCTCGTGAGCGGCCTCCAGGGCCTGCTCGGTGGTGAACACGGTCTTACCGGCGGCACGGGGAATCTTGCACTGATTGAGGATCTCGTCAAACCGCTCCCGGTCCTCGGCGGCGTCCACGCCGTCGGCGGAGGTGCCCAGGATGGGCACGCCCATGTTGGTGAGAGCCTGGGCCAGCTTGATGGCGGTCTGGCCGCCGAACTGCACCACGGCGCCCCAGGGCTTCTCCAGCTCCACCACAGCCTCAACGTCCTCGGGGGTCAGAGGCTCAAAGTACAGCTTGTCGGCCACGTCGAAGTCGGTGGACACGGTCTCGGGGTTGTTGTTGATGATGATGGTCTCATAACCCAGGCGCTTGAAGGCCCAGACGGAGTGGACGGAGCAATAGTCGAACTCAATGCCCTGGCCGATGCGGATGGGGCCGGAGCCCAGCACCAGCACCTTCTTCTTGTCCTGCCCGGGCCGGTGAGCCTCGGGGGTGGCGGCGGCCAGATAGGGGGCCTCGGGAATGTGAGGAGCCAGCTCGCCCACCTGGGGCATATGCAGTTCCTCGGCGGCCTCGTTCTCCTCGTCGTAGGTGGAGTAATAGTAAGGAGTCTGGGCCTCAAACTCGGCGGCGCAGGTGTCCACCATCTTGAAGGCGGGACGGATGCCGAAGGACTCCCGCAGGGCCTTGATCTCCTCCCGCTCCTTGCCGGACAGGGCGGCGATCCAGGCGTCGGAGAAGCCCATCTCCTTGGCCATGCGCAGGGTATCGGCGTCCAGATGGCCGTGGTCCAGCTTGTCCTCCATGTCCACGATGTTCTGGAGGCGGTCCAGGAACCACAGGTCGTACTTGGTGATCTTGTTGATCTTCTCGGGAGAGAAGCCGCGGCGCAGGGCCTCGGCCACCACGAAGAGGCGCTGGTCGTCGATGTTCACCAGCCGCTCCTCGATCTCCTCGGTGTACAGCTCGTCCAGGCCGGGCAGGCGCAGGGACTTCACTGGCAGCTCCAGGGAGCGGATGGCCTTCATCAGGGCGCCCTCGAAGGAGTTGCCGATGGCCATGACCTCGCCGGTGGCCTTCATCTGGGTGCCCAGGGTGCGGCTGGCGGTGGTGAACTTATCAAAGGGCAGGCGGGGGATCTTGAGCACACAGTAGTCCAGGGTGGGCTCAAAGCAGGCGGTGGTTTTGCCGGTCACCGCGTTGGGGATCTCGTCCAGGGTATAGCCCAGGGCGATCTTGGCGGCCACCTTGGCAATGGGATAGCCGGTGGCCTTGGAGGCCAGGGCGGAGGAGCGGCTCACGCGGGGGTTGACCTCGATGACCGCATACTCGAAGGAATCGGGGTTCAGAGCCAGCTGCACGTTGCAGCCGCCCTCGATCTCCAGGGCGGAGATGATGTCCAGGGAGGCCTTGCGGAGCATCTGGAACTCCCGGTTGGCCAGGGTCTGGGTGGGGGCCACCACGATGGAGTCGCCGGTGTGGACGCCCACCGGGTCCACGTTCTCCATGGAACAAATCTGGATCACGTTGCCGGCGGAGTCCCGCATGACCTCGAACTCGATCTCCTTCCAGCCGGAGATGCAGCGCTCGATGAGGACCTGGCCCACGCGGCTCAGGTGGATGCCGCGGTCGGCGATCTCCCGCAGGGACATCTCGTCATAGGCGATGCCGCCGCCGGTGCCGCCCAGGGTGTAGGCGGGGCGGACGATGACGGGGTAGCCGATGCTGCCAGCAAAAGCCACGGCATCCTCCACGCTCTCCACCACGTCGGAGGTGACGCAGGGCTGGCCGATGGCCTCCATGGCGTCCTTGAAGCCCTGGCGGTCCTCCGCCTTGCGGATGGACTCGGGGCTGGTGCCCAGCAGCTTGACGCCGTACTTCTGCAGGATGCCCTGCTCGTGGAGGTTCATGGCCAGGTTCAGGCCGGTCTGGCCGCCCAGGGTGGGCAGGATGGAGTCGGGCCGCTCCTTCTGGATGACCTGCTCCACGCTGGCGATGTTCAGGGGCTCGATATACACATGATCGGCGATGTCCTTGTCGGTCATGATGGTGGCGGGGTTGGAGTTGACCAGCACCACCTCCACGCCCTCTTCCTTCAGGGCGCGGCAGGCCTGGGTGCCGGCGTAGTCAAACTCAGCGGCCTGGCCGATGACGATGGGGCCGGAGCCCAGCACCAGCACCTTCTTGATATTCGGATTCTTGGGCATTACCGGTTCCCTCCCTTCATGCTGTCCACAAAGCGGTCAAAGAGATATTCCGTGTCCATGGGGCCGGGGGAGGCCTCGGGGTGGAACTGGACGGTGAAGCAGTTGGGCCGCTTGTAGCGCAGGCCCTCCACGCTGCCCTCATTGACGTTGACGTGGGACACCTCGGCCACGGCGGGGTCCACGCTCTCGGCGGTGACCACATAGCCGTGGTTCTGGCTGGTGATGAAGGCCCGGCCGGCGGCCAGATCCTTCACCGGATGATTGCCACCCCGGTGGCCAAAGCGCATCTTCCGGGTCTCGGCGCCGGTGGCCAGGGCCAGCAGCTGGTGGCCCAGGCAGACGGCGAAGAGGGGCAGGCTGGAGTCGTAGAGCTTGCGCACCTCTTTAATAATGTCCACATTGTCCGCCGGGTCGCCGGGACCGTTGGACAGCATGACGCCGTCATAGCCGCCGGACAGGATGGTCTCCGCCGGGGTGTGGGCGGGGTAGACCATAACCTGGCAGCCCCGCTTCTGGAGGCAGCGGATCATGTTCTCCTTCACGCCGTAGTCCATCAGGGCCACCCGCAGCTTCTGCTCCCCAAGGGCGGGGTAGAGCTGGGGCTCCTTGCGGGTCACCTTTTCCACGGTGCCCTCCACCCGGTAGGCATGGATCTTCTCCAGGCACTCCTCTACATGAAAATGCTCCGCACAGGTGATCATGCCATTCATGGTCCCCTGACTGCGGAGTATTCTAGTCAATGCCCGGGTATCCACGCCCTCGATCCCGGTGATGTCATATTGTTTCAGATAGGCGTCCAGCTCCCCTTCACAGCGGAAATTGCTGCCCCGCCGGGCCAGGTGCCGTACGATAAAAGCCTCGGCCCAGGGCCGGGAAGACTCGTTGTCCTCGTGGTTCACGCCGTAATTGCCAATGAGGGGATAGCTCATCACGATCCCCTGTCCCGCATAGGAGGGATCGGTCAGGATCTCCTGGTAGCCGGTCATGGAGGTGTTGAACACCATCTCGCATACCCGGTCGGCCGGAGAGCCAATGCTGACGCCCTCGAACACAGCGCCGTTCTCAAGAATCAGGGTCGCCTTCATCTCCTGCATCACGCCTTTCTTTCCTTGGTATTTGTTCGATTGTACTCTAAATCTTTCGCTGCGGCAACCACCTTTGAACCACATTTTTCAAAATCGTAATTTTGGACAAAAAAGCGGGGCGCCACTGCCGTTTTTGACGGTCAATGCGCCCCGAATGTCTCAAAAATTTAAATTTAACCTCATAATTATTTTGGTGGCTCCACGTCCACCACCACCAGCTCCGGCCGGTTGAACAGGCGGGGCACCCGGGTGCTCTCCCGGGCCAGGCCCCGGCTGACGATGAGGGTGGTGTTGCCCAGCTCATAGCGGCCTCCGGCGTAGGAGGGGAACATCCCCTGATTGGGGGCCAGCACCCCGTTGATGAGGCCGGGCAGCCGCCACTGACCCCCGTGGGCGTGGCCCGCCAGCACCAGGTCGAAGCCGCTGCCGGCGTAGTCGGTCACCCGCTCGGGCCGGTGGGTCAGCAGGATGGAGAAGTGATTGCCGTCCAGACTGCTGCTGGCGGTGGACAGCTGCCAGTGCCACCGCTCCTCCCCCGCTTCCGGGTCGTCAATGCCGCCGATCTGTACCATCTGCCCGCCCGCCGCGGCACAGACACAGTCGCCGTCCAGCACCACCGCGCCGCAGGCCTCCACCAGCCGCTTGATCTCCGCCAGCCGACCGGTGCGGTATTCATGGTTGCCCGAGGCATAGTACACCGGCCAGCGTTCGGCCAGCTTCTGGATGGTAAGCAAGGCCCGCCATTCCTCCATCCGGGGCTCGTCATCCACAATATCGCCGCACATCAGCACCAGGTCCGGGTCCTGCTCCGCCACAGCCTTCAGCAGATCCTTCTGGTTTTTGCCGTACCGGCAGGCGTGGAGATCGGTGAGCACTGCCAGACGGATGGGCATCTCCACCTTCTCGCTCTCCACCGTATAGTGCCGCACCGCCAGGCGCACATCCAGGGCCGCCAGCAGAATACCGGCCGCCGCGCTTCCTGCGGCCAGGGCAGCTACTGTCTTTTTCTTCATTTGGTTCCTCCTTCTGCATATCCGTTTCCCTCCCGGCCATACTGAAGATATCGCTGTCACGGGAGGTCATTGCATGGTCATCGCGTTCCTGCGCACCATCATTCTCTACGTCTTTATCATCGCCGGCATCCGGCTCATGGGCAAGCGCCAGGTGGGGGAGCTGGAGCCCTCCGAGCTGGTGCTGGCTCTGCTCATCGCCGATCTGGCCGCCGTCCCCATGCAGGACTTCGGCATTCCCCTGCTCACCGGCCTTATCCCCATTCTCACCCTGCTGTGCCTGACCATGGCCCTGTCGGTGCTCACCATGAAGAGCGTCAAATTCCGGGCGGTCCTCTGCGGACGGCCCAGCATCATCGTGGAAAACGGCAAGCTGCGCCAGGGGGAGATGCGGAAAAACCGCTTTACCCTGGATGAGTTGATGGAGGAGCTGCGGATGAAGGGGGTCACCGACCTGTCCACCGTTAAATACGCCATTCTGGAGACCAACGGCCAGCTGTCCGTCCTTCCCTTTGCCGCCCAGCAGCCCCCCACCGCTCAGGACCTGGACCTCCATCTGCCGGAGCCCGGCCTGCCGGTGGTGCTTATCAACGATGGCCGGCTGATCCGCCGCAATCTGCTGACCCGAGGCTTCAATGACCAGTGGCTGGAAAAGCAGCTGAAATCCCACAAGGTGGACCGGGTCCAGGATGTGTTCCTGATGACGGTGGATGAGACCAACCAGGTCTGTCTCATTGAAAAGGAGGTGGGCCAATGAAGCGGCTCTGGATCGCGCTTGCCCTGCTGGCCGCCCTATTGTGCGGCACCCTGCTCCACACCTGGTCCCTGGGAGGCTTCACCCGGGGGCTCACCCATTCCCTGGAGCAGGCTCAGGACCTGGCCCGGGCCGACCGCTGGGAGGAGGCCAATTCTCTCACCCAGGAGGCCCTCCAGACCTGGAGCGGTCGGGACGTCTACCTCCATGTTCTGCTGCGCCACGCCGATACCGACCAGATCTATGCGGGGTTTCAGGAGGTGCTGGCCCTGCTGGAGAGCCGGGAGTACGGGGAGTACGCCGCCGCCAACGCCCGGCTGGTCACCCAGATCGGGCTGCTCAGCGAGGCCGAGCAGCTCACCCTGAAAAATGTCCTGTAAATGGGCAGGAGGGGGCGCCGCAGCGTCCCCTCCTCTTCTCCATTCACATCACTTTTCCGCCAGCAGCTTATTGAGCTCCTCCATAAAGGTGCTGATATCCTTGAACTGGCGATACACCGAGGCGAAGCGGACATAGGCCACCTCGTCCACGCCCTTCAGCCGCTCCATCACCAGCTCGCCGATGCGGGCGGTGGGGATCTCCCGGTCCATCTCGTTCTGGAGGACCTGCTCGATCTCGTTGGCCATCTCCTCCAAAGTGGCAAAGGCCACAGGCCGCTTCTCACAGGCCCGGATCATGCCGTTGAGCAGCTTGGTCTTGTCAAAGGTCTGGCGGCTGCCGTCCTTTTTAATGACCATCAGGGGCAGGCTCTCCATGGTCTCATAGGTGGTAAAGCGCTTATGGCAGGCCAGACACTCCCGGCGGCGGCGGATGCTGGAGCCCTCGTCCGAGGGACGGGAATCCACGACCTTGCTCTCCGGGTGGGCGCAGTACGGGCACTTCACAGCGGCAGACCTCCTTCTATCTCCCTGCGGCGGGTTTGTCCCCCGCCAACATATAGTGGCTATACACAGAGCATTATACCATAAGCTGTTCCCGGTTGGTATCCCTAAAATTACAAAGTTTTTGCATACACCAGGAAAAAAGCGGGCAAGCTAAGAACGGTGAAAGCGAGGTGAGCGCAATGCAGAACCAGTACAACGACCAGAAGAAGTCCCGCAACCAGAACCCTGCTCCCCAGGACTGCAAGCATCCCCAGAGCAAGAAGCAGGAGCAGCCCCAGGATAAGACCGGTGATCCCAACCGTCATTGATCCCTTTCCCGTGGGCCGGGTTTTCCCGGCCCACAAATTTTTTTAATTTTTTTCAAATTCCCTATTGACTTTTTTTCTGCTTTTGCTATAATAACACCTGCGCTTGCGAGTGCGACAACGAAATAGCGGGATTGTGTAAGGGTAGCACAGCAGACTCTGACTCTGTATGTGAGGGTTCGAATCCTTCTCCCGCTGCCAAAGCGAGACAGCCTATGGCTGTCTCGCTTTTTTATTTTTGGTACCTCCGCCCCGCCCCCGGCGTATACTGGGACTGTGAGGGGCAAGCGCCCGTCACGAATTTGATTGGGGGTACTTCATTATGTGCTGTAACAACCGGAATCGCTGCTGCTGCCGCTGCTGTGGCTGCTGCTCCTCCTCCGAGAACAACGGGAATAACAATTCCCTGTTCTCCAACCTCTCCATCTCCATGGAGTCCGGGAATGGCACCGGCCTGCCGGTGTATCTCACCATCCCCGCTTTCCTGTGGGGCAACACCCAGGAGGAGGACGACGACAGCTCCTGCGGCTGCCGCTGCTGCCGCTGAACCCCGCGCCGCCCCATCCGGGGCGGTTACTTACCCCCAATCTCCCCTGCGGCCTCCCGCCGCAGGGGATTTTTTGATCCAAATCCGGTCATTTTCCCGTCCTCGCTTAAATTTGACCCCTGTGGTTTCCAAAAAAAGTCTTGACAAATCCGCGCCGCCTGCTAAAATATGCTTAAATTATTTTATTTAAAAATTTTTAAGTAAAATAATTTAACTAAATTTTTTGAATTAGTTTGTGAGGAGCATTATCATGGATTTCGAGAAGATTAAGGATATCATTGTGGAAACCCTCAGCTGCGACGCCGACAAGGTGACCCCCGAGGCCCGTCTGGCCGAGGACCTGGAGGCCGATTCCCTGGCCGCCGTGGAGCTGTCCATGGCTCTGGAGGAGGCCTTCGGCGTGACCATCGCCGACGAGGACCTGCCCAACATGAAGACTGTGGGCGACCTGATGAAGTACATCGAGGATCACGCTGAGTAATGAGGAAGAAAACGGGCATCGGTGCAAACCGATGCCTTTTTTCCGAAAGGAGCCGCTATGACCAACCAAGAAATCTTTGAGCTGATGGCCCGTTTTGACGCCAGCGGCATCACTACCTTCAAGCTGACTACCAAGGACTGCACCCTGGAGCTGGGCAAGGGCGGCGCCGCCGTCCTCCCCGCCGCCGCTCCTGCCGGTGTGCCCGCACCCGCTGCGGCTGCCGCTCCCGCCCCTGCAGCTCAGACCGAGGGTCCCTGCATCACCGCCCCCCTGGTGGGCACCTTCTATGCCGCCTCCGCCCCCGACGCCGCTCCCTTTGTTCAGGTGGGCGACAAAGTGAAGAAGGGGCAGACCGTCTGCCTCATGGAGGCCATGAAGATGATGAACGAGGTCCACGCCCCCTGTGACTGCACCATCGAGGCCATTCTCCAGGAGGACGGGGCGCTGGTGTCCTTCGGCGATCCCCTCATCCGCTATCGGGAAGGGTGAGCCCATGTTCAAGCGTATTTTGATCGCCAACCGGGGCGAGATCGCCGTCCGGGTGTTCCGGGCCTGCCGGGAGCTGGACATTGAGCCCGTTGTGGTCTATTCCCAGGCGGATTCCGAAGCCCTCCACGTGCAGCTGGCGGAGCAGGCCTACTGCATCGGCCCCGCCCGCTCGGCGGACAGCTACTTAAATGTGGACGCCATTCTCACCGTGGCCCAAGCCACCGGATGCGACGCCATCCACCCCGGCTACGGCTTCCTGTCTGAAAACGCCGACTTTGCCGACGCCTGCGCCCAGGCGGGCATTGCCTTCATCGGCCCCTCCGGCGACGTGATCCGGGCCATGGGCAACAAGGCCGCCGCCCGCAAGCTGATGGTGGCCGCCGGTGTGCCGGTGGTCCCCGGCTCCGACGGGGCGGTGGACACCGCCGAGGAGGCCAAGGCTCTGGCCGACTCCATCGGCTACCCCGTGCTCATCAAGGCTGCCGCCGGCGGCGGCGGCCGGGGCATGCGCCGGGTGTTCGAGCCCGACCAGCTGATCCCCTTCTTTGAGGAGGCCCGCAGCGAGTCGGTGGCCTGCTTCGGCAGCGGGGAGATGTATCTGGAAAAGCTGATCCTCAACCCCCGGCACATCGAGTTTCAGATCCTGGCCGACTCCCAGGGCCACGTGATCCAGCTGGGCGACCGGGACTGTTCCATCCAGCGGCGCAACCAGAAGCTGCTGGAGGAGTCCCCCTCCAAGGCCCTCACCCCCGAGCTCCGGGAGAAGATGGGCGCCGCCGCCGTGGCCGCCGCCAAGGCTGCCCACTATGAGAACGCCGGCACCATTGAGTTCGTGCTGGACCAGGAGGGCAACTTCTATTTCATCGAGATGAACACCCGCATCCAGGTGGAGCACCCGGTCACCGAGCTGGTCACCGGCATGGATCTGGTGCGGGAGCAGATCCGCATTGCCGCCGGCCTGCCTCTCTCCCACACCCAGGAGGAGGTCACCCTCAACGGCCACGCCATTGAGTGCCGCATCAACGCCGAGGACCCGGCCAACGACTTCCGGCCCTGCCCCGGCAAGATCGACTTCGTGCACCTGCCCGGCGGCTGCGGCGTGCGGGTGGACACCGGCCTGTACACCGGCTACACCCTGCCCCCCTACTACGACTCTCTGATGGCAAAGCTCATCGTCCACGCCCCCACCCGGCTGGAGGCCATCCGCCGGATGCGCCGGGCTCTGGAGGAGCTCATCATCGAGGGTCCTGCCAACAACACCGATCTGCTCCACCAGATCATGCACCACCCCGACTTCATCCGGGGCAACTACACCACCGGCTACCTGGAGGCCAACATGGACACCCTGCTGGCCTGGAGCCGCAGCGGAGAGGAGGAACCTAAGGCATGAGCAACGTCTTTGCCCAGCGGCGCCAGAAGCTGCTCTCCCTGAAGGCTCTCCGAGGCAACTCCCCCGTCCCCGCCCACACCGAGGAGACCTGTCCTGCCTGCGGCGGCACCTTCCGCCGCCGGGATCTGGTCATGGCCCGGTATGTCTGCCCCCTGTGCGGCCACCACTACCCGGTGGGCGCCTACTACCGGCTGAGCCTGGTGCTGGACAAGGGCACCTTCCGGGAACTGGAGCCCGCCCTGTCCTCCAACGATCCCCTGTCCTTCCCCGGCTATGCCGCCAAGCTGGAGGGGGCCCGCCGCCGCACCGGCATGAACGAGGGCGTGGTCACCGCCACCGGCCGCATCAACGGCCAGAAGGTGGCCATCGGCGCCCTGGACAGCCGGTTCTTCATGGGCAGCATGAGCGCCGCCTTGGGCGAGAAGGTCACCCGGCTGGTGGAGTACGCCGAAAAATATAAGCTGCCCCTCATCCTCTTCTCCGCCAGCGGCGGAGCCCGGATGCAGGAGGGCATTCTGTCCCTGATGCAGATGGCCAAGACCTCCGCCGCCCTGGAGCGGTTCTCCCGCAAGGGCGGGCTGTACATCTCCGTGCTCACCCATCCCACCACCGGCGGCGTCACCGCCAGCTTTGCCAGCCTGGGCGATATCATGCTGGCCGAGCCCGGCGCCCTCATCGGCTTTGCCGGGCCCCGGGTCATTGAGCAGACCATCGGCGAGAAGCTGCCCGAGGGCTTCCAGAGCGCCAAGTACCTGCTGGAGCACGGCTTCCTGGACGCCATCGTCCCCCGGGCCCAGCTGCGGGACACCCTGATCCAGCTGCTGAAACTCCACGGGAAAGGAGGGAGCGACCGTGGCAAATAATCTCACACCCGCCCAGCGGGTGGCCCTGGCCCGCCATCAGGACCGGCCGGGCACCGCCGACTTCATCTCCGCCCTCTTCACCGATTTCTTTGAACAGCGGGGCGACCGCCTGTGCGCTGACGACGGCAGCATCCTGGGCGGCGTGGCCCTCTTCCATGGCCAGCCGGTCACCGTCATCGGCCACCGGAAGGGCCGCACCCTGGAGGAGCACCTGGCCTACCACTTCGGCATGCCCTCCCCCGAGGGCTACCGCAAGGCCCAGCGGCTGATGGAGCAGGCGGAGAAGTTTCGCCGCCCCGTCATCACCTTCATCGACACCCCCGGCGCTTACCCCGGCCTGGAGGCCGAGGCCCGGGGCCAGGGCGAGGCCATCGCCCGTACCCTGGCGCTCTCCTCCGCCCTCACCGTCCCGGTGATCTCGGTGGTCACCGGCGAGGGCGGCAGCGGCGGCGCCCTGGCGTTGGGCGTGGGCAACCGCGTGCTTATGCTGGAGAACGCCGTCTACTCCGTCCTCTCCCCCGAGGGCTTTGCCGCCATCCTGTGGAAGGACTCCTCCCGCAGCGACGAGGCCTGCGACGTGATGAAGCTCACCGCCACCGACCTGCTGGAGCTGGGCGTCATCGACGCCATTATCCCCGAACCGCCTGAGGGTGCCCACACCGACCTGCACCGGGTTTGCAAGGCGCTGGACGCCGTCCTGGTGAAGGAGCTGGCCGCCCTCAACAAGATGAACGGCCAGGCGCTGGCCACCCAGCGCTACAAAAAATTCCGCCTGATGGGCAGCAAGGCCCCGAGAAAGGAGCGCCCATGAACGGAATCAAACTGCTGAGCACCGGTTCCGCCCTGCCCCGGCAGGCGGTGACCAACGACGACATGGCCAAGCGGGTGGACACCAGCGACGAGTGGATCGCCAGCCGCACCGGCATCCGCAGCCGCTACCACTGCACCGAGGGGGAGAGCCACACCACCCTGTGTCTGGCCGCCGCCAAGCAGGCTCTGGAGCGTTCCGGCATCGGTCCGGAGCAGATCGGGGTGTGCATCGTGGCCACCCTGTCCCAGGATTTTCTCACCCCCGCCGCCGCCTGCATCCTCCAGCGGGATCTGGGCTTCCCGGAGGACACGGTGTGCTTTGACCTGAATGCCGCCTGTTCCGGCTTTGTATACGCCCTCCACACTGCCGAATGCCTGCTGGCCGCTTCCGCCCGGAAGTACGGCCTCATCGTGGGCGTGGAGGCTCTGAGCCGCATCACCGACTTCACCGACCGTGGCACTTGCGTTCTCTTCGGAGACGGCGCCGGAGCCGCCGTGGTGGAGTGGCGGGAAGATTATCCCTCCCTCCACGCCGTGCTGGGCTGCCGGGGCAATCAGGAGGCTCTGTATGTGCCCGGTGCCAACAGCACCGATCCCTCCTACATCCACATGGACGGTAAGGCGGTGTTCCGCTTCGCCGTGGAGGCCCTTCCCCACTGCGCCCGTCAGGTGGTGGAGAAAGCGGGCATCACCCTGGACGATGTGGACCGCTTTGTGTTCCACCAGGCCAACCAGCGCATCATCGACTTCGCGGTGAAAAAGCTGGGAGCCGATCCGGCCAAGTGCACCGGCAATATCGCCCGCACCGGCAATACCTCCGCCGCCAGCGTGCCCCTGCTGCTGGATGAGCTGGTCACCTCCGGCCAGCTGACCTCCGGCCAGAAGGCCCTGTGCGTGGGCTTCGGCGGCGGTCTGACCTGGGCGGGAGCCCTTTTGGAATTGGCATAAAACGGCGGGGCGTCGAGGACGCCGCCCGTTTCTTTGATAAGGAGCTTACTATGAAACTGAACGAACTGTTGGGGATCGAATTCCCCATCATCCAGGGCGGCATGGCCAACGTGGCCACCGGCGCTTTTGCCGCCGCCGTGTCCAATGCCGGTGCGCTGGGCCTCATCGGCTCCGGCGGCATGGACGCCGACGCCCTGCGCCATGAGATCCAGGTGGCCAAGTCCTCCACCGACAAGCCCTTCGGCGTCAACCTGATGCTGATGAATCCTCACATCGAGGATCTGGCCAAGGTCGTGGTGGAGGAGGGCGTCCAGGTGGTGACCACCGGCGCCGGCAACCCCGGCAAGTACGTCCCCGCCTGGAAAGAGGCTGGCATCAAGGTCTTCCCCGTGGTGGCCGCCCCCATCCTGGCCAAGCGTCTGGAGCGCTATGGCATTGACGGCATCATCGCCGAGGGCACCGAGAGCGGCGGCCACGTGGGCGAGATGACCACCATGGCCCTGGTGCCTCAGGTGGTGGACGCGGTGAGCGTGCCCGTCATCGCCGCCGGCGGCATTGCCGACGGCCGTCAGATGGCCGCCGCCTTCGCCCTGGGGGCCTGCGGCGTGCAGATCGGCACCTGCCTGCTGGCCAGCGAGGAGTGCCCCATCCACGACAACTACAAGCAGGCCGTGGTGAAGGCGGGCGCCAACGATACCACTGTCACCGGCCGCACCGGCGGCGCCCCCGTCCGGGTGCTCAAGAACAAGATGGCCCGGGAGTACCTGCGCATGGAGAAGCAGAACCTGCCTCTGGAGGAGATGGAGAAGCTGACTCTGGGTTCCCTCCGCCGGGCCGTGTTTGACGGCGATTTGGACACCGGCAGCTTTATGGCCGGTCAGGTGGCCGGCATGGTGAAGGAGGTCCGTCCCCTGCGGGCCATCTTTGAGGACATGATGAGCGGCTGTCAGGCCGTTGTGAAAGGACTGAACGTATGAGCCTCGCGTTTCTGTATGCCGGACAGGGCAGCCAGCACCCCGGCATGGGCGCCGACCTCTATGAGGCCCACCCCGTGTTCAAAGAGGTGCTGGACAGTGCCGACGTGGACTTTGACCTGAAAACCGTCTCCTTCACCGACCCCGACGGGGTGCTGAACCAGACGGAGTACACCCAGCCCTGCATGGTGGCCTTTGCCGCCGGCATGACCGCCATTCTCTCCCAGCTGGGCATCACCCCCGACTACGCCGCCGGTCTCAGCCTGGGCGAGTATTCCGCCCTCCAGGCCGCCGGGGTATTCACCCCCGCCCAGGCCATCTCCCTGGCCGCCTTCCGGGGCAAGGCCATGGCCTCCGCCTGCGCCGGTATGGCCTGCGGTATGACTGCCGTGCTGGGCCTGGATCGGGAGAAGCTGCAGCAGGCCTGCGACCAGGCCGCTGACGCCGGTGTGGTGGAGATCGCCAACTACAACTGCCCCGGCCAGCTGGTCATTGCCGGTCAGAAGGAGGCGCTAGACAAGGCCTCCGCCCTGGCCAAGGAACTGGGCGCCAAGCGCTGCCTGCCCCTGAAGGTCAGCGGCCCCTTCCACACCTCCCTGCTCCATCCCGCCGGCGACGCCCTGCGGGAGAAGTTCCAGAGCGTCACCTTTGGCCAGATGGCCTTCCCGGTGCTCTTCAACTGCCTGGGCCATGAGATGGGCGAGAACGACACCATCCCCGCCCTGCTGGAGAAGCAGGTCCAGTCCTCCGTCTACATGGAGGACACCATCCGCCGTCTGGAGGCGCTGGGTGTGGACACCATCGTGGAGATCGGGCCGGGCAAGGCCCTCAGCGGCTTTGTGAAGAAGACCGCTCCCTCCATCAAGACCTACGCCGTGGAGACCTGCGCCGACATTGAGGCCCTCTCCGCCGCTTTGAAAGGATAACTGTATGAGCATGAATGGAAAAATCGCCGTGGTCACCGGCGGCAGCCGGGGCATCGGCAAGGCCATCTGCCTGGAGCTGGCCCGCCGTGGGGCCAACGTGGTGTTCTCCTACGCCGGCAACACCGCCGCCGCTGAGGAGACTTTGGCCGCCCTTAAGGAGCTTGGCGTGGAAGCCCGTGCCGTCCAGGGCAGCGTGGCCGACCCCGCCGCTGTGAAGACCCTGATGGACACCGCCGTGAAAGAGCTGGGCGGCCTCCATATCCTGGTGAACAACGCCGGCATCAACCGGGACAACCTGGCCATGATGCTGAAGGAGGAGGACTTCGACGCGGTCATCGAGACCAACCTGAAGGGCGCCTTCCTGTGCATGAAGGCCGCCGCCCGGCCCATGATGAAGGCCCGCTACGGCCGCATCATCAACCTGAGCTCCGTGGTGGCTCTCCGGGGCAATCCCGGCCAGATCAACTACTGCGCCAGCAAGGCGGGCGTCATCGGCATGACCAAGTCCCTGGCCAAGGAGCTGGGCGGACGTGGCGTCACCGTCAACGCGGTGGCTCCCGGCTACATCGCCACCGACATGACCGCCGCTCTGCCGGAGGCCGCCCGGGAGGCCATGCTGTCCACCATCCCCGTCGGCCGGGCCGGCACTCCCGAGGATGTGGCCGCCGCCGTGGCCTTCCTGGCCTCTGATGAGGCATCCTACATCACCGGGCAGGTCCTTTCCGTCGACGGCGGAATGGGCATGTGATGAAGAAGCGGTAAGCCGTCGTGAGCAGCCCGGATGGACCGGAGCGAGGGCGAGCGCAGGGCCGCATTGCGGCCCGCAGACCAGCCCGAGACGGAGGGAAGCCGGGCGTCGCGAACAGGCGAACCGTGACAATACGTTAACCGCCTATCTCTATTAGGAGGAATATAATCAATTATGGAAAAACGCAGAGTAGTCATTACCGGCATGGGGACCGTGAACCCCCTGGGCCACAACGTGGCTCAGACCTGGCAGGCCGTCCGGGACGGGGTGTGCGGCATCGCCCCCATCACCCACTATGACGCTTCCGCTCAGAAGGTCCACCTGGCCGCCGAGGTCAAGGACTGGGACCCCACCTCCGTGCTGGACAAGAAGGAAGTGCGCCACATGGCCCGCTTCTCCCAGCTGGCCATGGCCTCCGCCAAGGAGGCGGTGGCTGACAGCGGCCTGGACCTGGAGTCCCTGGACCGCACCCGCTGCGGCGTCATTGTCTCCAGCGGCGTGGGCGGCATCGCCCTCACCGAGAGTGAGCAGATGCGCTGCTCCGAGAAGGGCTTTGACCGGGCCTCCCCCTTCTACATCCCCTCCACCATCGCCAACATGGGCGCCGGCCTCATCGCCATCGCCTTTGGCTTCCAGGGCATGTGCACCTGCCCCGTCACCGCCTGCGCCGGCGGCTCCAACGCCGTGGGCGACGCCTTCCGCCACATCCGGGACGGCTACGCCGAGGTGATGCTGTGCGGCGGCGCTGAGGCTGCTGTCACCCCCCTGTCCATGGGCGGCTTTACCACTATGCGGGCCCTCCACGTGGGCGACGACCCCAACCGTGCCTCCATTCCCTTTGACGCCCAGCGCTCCGGCTTTGTGATGGGCGAGGGCGCCGGTATCCTGGTGCTGGAGGAGTATGAGCACGCCAAGGCCCGCGGGGCCAAGGTGTACGCTGAGGTGGTGGGCTACGGCGCCACCTGCGACGCCTACCACATGACCGCCCCCGCCCCCCACGGAGAGGGCGGCGCCCGGGCCATGGCCCAGGCTTTGGCCGACGGCGGCGTGGCCCCCGAGCAGGTGGGCTACATCAACGCCCACGGCACCTCCACCCCCCTGAACGACTCCGGCGAGACCGACGCCATCAAGACGGTGTTCGGCGACCACGCCTACAAGCTGGCGGTCAGCTCTACCAAGTCCATGACCGGCCACATGCTGGGCGCCGCCGGCGCGGTGGAGGCCATCTTCTCCGCCCTCACCCTGAAGGAGGGCTATCTGCCCGCCACCATCCACTATCAGGAGCCCGATCCCGCCTGCGATCTGGACTATGTGCCCAACGAGGGCCGGGAGGCTCAGGTGGAGTACGTGCTGTCCAACTCGCTGGGCTTTGGCGGTCACAACGCCTGCGTCCTGTTCAAAAAGTGGGAGGGTTAAACGCTATGGAACTGAACTCCAATCAGATTGCAGAGATCCTGCCCCACCGCTACCCCTTCGCCCTGGTGGACCGCATCGTGGACGGCGAGTCGGGCAAGTGGGCCAAGGGCATCAAGTGCGTCACCGTCAATGAACCTTTCTTCCAGGGCCACTTCCCCCAGTACCATGTGATGCCCGGCGTGCTCATTATTGAAGCTCTGGCTCAGGTGGGGGCTGTGGCTATGCTCTCTCTGCCGGAGAACAAAGGAAAGCTGGGCTTCTTCGGCGGCATCAAGAACGCCCGGTTCCGCCGTCAGGTCACCCCCGGCGACGTGCTGGAGCTGGAGTGCGTCATCACCAAGCAGAAAGGTCCCGTAGCCGTGGCAGAGGCGAAGGCCACGGTAGACGGCGTCCTGGCCGTGTCGGCGGAGCTCACCCTCGTCCTGGGCAAGGATTCCTGATTGCCCTTCCCTCCGCTTTTTGCTATAATACGGATGAAAAAGATACTGTTTTGCGGAGGCGCGGGCATGCTGGAAGAAAAATTTGAGATTGTGTATACGAAATTCAAACTTCATTTTTACCAGGAGATCTTTGAGCGCTTTCAGAATCGGGAGGCCAGTCTGACCACGGTGGAGACCTTCGCCATGGAGACCATTCAGGCACTGGGGTCCCCCACCATCAACGAGTTTGCCTCCTTCATGCGCATTTCTCCCCCCAACGCGGCCTACAAGATCAACAGTCTGATCCGCAAGGGCTATGTTCAGAAGATCCAGTCGGAGCACGACAAGCGGGAATATCACCTGCAGGTGACCCAGAAGTACAAGGAGTACTACAACATCAGCAACGACTACGTTCATGTGGTCACCGAGCGGATGCGGGAACGCTTCACCC
Organism: Flavonifractor sp. AGMB03687; assembly: GCF_017811815.1. Classification (GTDB taxonomy): domain Bacteria; phylum Bacillota; class Clostridia; order Oscillospirales; family Oscillospiraceae; genus Flavonifractor. The sequence goes on along the minus strand of NZ_JADKZI010000001.1, from coordinate 488,935 downwards.
CCGATGAGTGCGCCAAGCTGGAGGAGATGCTCACCATCATCAGCAAAGAGCTGATGCCGGAGATCCGCCTGGGCTCCGCCGAGGCCTAAACCCAATCAAAAAGGACGTGCTGCCATGGCAGCACGTCCTTTTTTCATTCGATATCCAGTTCCGGAGGCACGTCGATCTGGTCAGACACATATTTTCCGTTCTTCTTGCGCTGCCGGACGCACTCGGTGAGCAGATACTCGATCTGCCCGTTCACCGAGCGGAAATCGTCCTCCGCCCAGGCTGCAATGGCCGCATACAGCTTGGGGGACAGGCGCAGGGGCACCTGCTTCTTGCCGTCCGCCGCCATATCAGTACAGGCTGCCGGAGTTGACCACCGGCTGGGCGTCCCGGTTGCCGCAGAGCACCACCAGCAGGTTGGACACCATGGCGGCCTTCCGCTCCTCGTCCAGCTCCACCACCTGCTTCTCGCTGAGCCGCTCCAGAGCCATCTCCACCATGCCCACGGCGCCGTCCACGATCATCTTGCGGGCGTCGATGATGGCGCTGGCCTGCTGGCGCTGGAGCATGACCGCGGCGATCTCGGGGGCATAGGCCAGGTAGGTGATGCGGGCCTCAATGATCTCCAGACCAGCCTGTGCCACCTTGCTCTGGATCTCCTCCTTGATGCGGGCGGCCACCACCTCGCTGGAGCCCCGCAGGCTGCCCTCGTCAGCCACACCGTCGCCGGTGGTGTCCACGTTGGGGGCCACGTCGTAGGGATAAATGCGCACAATATTGCGCAGGGCGCTGTCACACTGGAGGGACAGGTACTCCTTGTAGTTGTCCACATCAAACACCGCCTTGGCGGTATCCACCACCCGCCACATGACGGCGATGCCGATCTCCACCGGGTTGCCCAGGCAGTCGTTGATCTTCTGCCGGTTGTTATTCAGGGTCATGATTTTCAGGGAGATCTTCTTGCCGGCGGCCTGGGCCTCCGCCTTCTTCTCCGCCTTACCGCCGTCCACATCGCCGCTCTGGTTCAGCTTGGTCTGGGCCGCGGGATTGACGCCGGAGCAGAAGGGATTGACGTAGTAGAAGCCCTCCCCCTTCAGGGTGCCGATGTACTTGCCGAACAAGGTGAGCACCAGGGCCTCCTGGGGCTTGAGCACCTTCAGACCGCACAGGAAGATCCAGCCCAGGGCCAGCCAGGCGATACACACCACCATCACCATAATGGCCAGCGGATCGGGCCCGCCGAACCAGGCGGACTCAGCGGCTTCCTCCCGAATGGCAGCCCAGATCAGGGCCGCTACCGCCACCACATACAAGGCCAGAATGAGCAGCAGCATGGGCATGCCCTTTTTCTTGCCGTCCAAAATCTTCTCTTTCATGTGAGCACCTCCGTTCTCTTTTTGATATCAAAATCATATCACCAATATATCGGGCTGTCAATCCATTTTGTTAACACTCTGTAAAACCTTTTTTTGTTTCGTTTTACTATAATCTTTTCCGAGAAATTTCAGGATGGAAAGGTATCCTTGGAGCAGCAAACCTGAATCCACACAAGAAAGGAACCTACAAATGCGAGTTTTGATTGTTGAAGATGAGCGGCGGCTGGCGGAGGCCCTGGGGCAGATCATGGCCGAGCAGCGCTATCAGGCCGATGTGGTGTATGACGGGGCGGACGGTCTGGATTACGGCCTTACCGGACAGTACGACGTCATTATTCTGGACGTGATGCTGCCCAAGCTGGACGGCTTTGAGGTGGCCAGCCGGCTGCGCCACGCCCATGTGTCCACCCCCATTCTGATGCTCACCGCCCGGGATGAGATGCCCGACAAGATCGCCGGACTGGACCACGGTGCCGACGACTACATGACCAAGCCCTTTGACATCGGGGAGCTGCTGGCCCGGGTACGGGCCCTCACCCGCCGCCAGGGGGAGGTCATCGGCGAGCATCCGCTGGCCGGGGACCTCCCCCTGGAGCTGTCCACCCGCTGCCTGCGGTGCGGTTCCAAATCGGTGCGGCTGGGCTTCAAGGAGTTTGACGTGCTGCGGCAGCTGATGGTCCACCCCCGCTCGGTGGTGCCCAAGGAGGACATCATCGCCCGGGTGTGGGGCCTGGAGTCAGACGCGGAGGACAACAACGTGGAGGTTTACATCTCCTTCCTGCGGAAAAAGCTTCTCTTCCTGGAGTCCACCGTGGGTATTGGCACGGTGCGTAAGGTGGGCTACTATCTGGAGGTGCCTGTCTCATGATCAAGCGGCTGCGGTGGCGCTTTATCCTCATCAACCTGCTGCTGGTGGGGCTTGTGCTGACGGTGGTGCTGATGCTGCTGCTGGCCTCCAACGCCCGGCGGCTGGAAAATCAGAGCACCGCCGCCCTCTACATGGTGCTCAGCCGCCAGGACGGCGAAACGCCGCCCCGCTTTGAGATCGGCGTGCCCGACCTGGAGGGCGGGAAATCGGGTAATGACCGCAACGCCTCTCTGATCCCCGTCTTTTCCGTCACCTTGGAGGACGGGCAGGTCACAGACATCAACGACGGCGGGCAGGTGAATGTATCGGAGGAGACCGCCCTGCAGGCCGCTCAGGAGGCCCTGGCCACTAGGCAAGACCGGGGGGTGCTCCCCAGCCTGGGCCTGCGCTTTCTGATGGAGCACACCCCGGAGGGGACCACCCGTATCGCCTTTGCAGACCAGACCTGGGAAAGCAGCACCATGCGTACCCTGCTGCTGTCCTGTCTGCTGATCTGGCTGCTGGCCATGGCCGCCTTTTTCTTTGTGGGGCTCTTCCTCTCCTCCCTGGCTCTCCGGCCGGTGGAGAAGGCCTGGAAGCAGCAGCGGCAGTTCGTGGCCGACGCCTCCCACGAACTCAAGACCCCCCTCACCGTGATCCTGGCCAACACCGGCATTGTACTGGCCCACCCGGACGAACCGGTCTCCACCCAGGCCAAGTGGCTGGGCTACACTCAGGAGGAGGCCCGCCAGATGAAAGGGTTGGTGGAGGACCTGCTCTTTCTGGCCAAGTCGGACAACGCCCGGCTGGCCTCCCACCCCACCCAGGTGGATCTGTGCCAGCTGATCCAGGGCTGTCTGCTCCCCTTTGAGTCGGTGGCCTTCGAAGCGGGGGTCTCCCTGGAGTCCCAACTGGAGCCCGGCCTGACCCTGACGGGGGACGAGGGGCAGCTGCGGCGGATGGTCCGCATCCTGCTGGACAACGCGGTAAAATATGCCGGTCCCCCCAATCCCGCCGTCACTGTCACCCTGGCCCGGCAGCAGGACAAGCTGCGCCTTACCGTCCACAACACCGGCGAGCCCATCCCCCCGGAGCACCTGCCCCACCTGTTTGAGCGCTTCTATCGGGCGGACCCCTCCCGGGACCGGAGCCAGGGGGGCTACGGCCTGGGGCTGGCCATCGCCAAGAGCATTGTGGAGACCCACCGGGGCAAGATCTCGGTGGCCAGCAGTGCCACCAGCGGCACCACCTTCACCGTCCTGCTTCCCCGGCGGTAGGCTTGTATTTTGGGCCGGTTTCCCGTATACTGATGTCAATACGTGTGCGAGGTGGATTATGGATCTCTGCAACAGCAATGACATCAAGGCCCTGCTGGGCCGCCACGGCTTCCGCTTTTCCAAGAGCATGGGCCAGAACTTTCTCATTCAGGGCTGGGTCCCCCGGGACATCGCCGATGCCTCCGGCGCCGACCAGACCTGCGGCGCCCTGGAGATCGGTCCGGGCATCGGCCCCCTCACCGTCCAGTTGGCCCAGCGGGCGGGCAAGGTGGCCGCCATTGAGCTGGACCGGGATCTGCTGCCCATTCTGGGGGAGACACTGGCCCCCTATGACAACGTAACCGTCATCCCCGGGGACGCCATGAAGCTGGATCTGGCCACCCTGGCCGCCGAACAGTTCCCCGGGCTCACGCCCGTAGCCTGCGCCAACCTGCCCTACAACATCACCACCCCCGTCATCACTGCCCTCATTGAGGCGGGCTGCTTTGCCTCCATCACGGTGATGATCCAGCGGGAGGTGGCCAAGCGGATCTGTGCCGAGCCCGGCACCAGCGATTACGGTGCCTTCTCTCTCTTCTGCCAGTATTACACCACACCGGAGTACCTGTTTGAGGTGCCCCCGGAGTGCTTCCTGCCCGCTCCCAAGGTGACCTCGGCGGTGATCCGCCTGGTCCCCCGGACCGAGCCCGCCCAGACCCTGGTCAGCGACAAGCGGTTCTTCCAGGTGGTGAAGGCCTCCTTCGCCCAGCGCCGCAAGACCCTGCTCAACGGCCTGTCCGCCGCCTTCGGCGACCGGCTGAGCAAGGACCAGCTGCGGCAGGCCATCGCCGATGCCGGACTGCCGGAGAGCGTCCGCGGCGAGCGTCTGGGCATCCCGGAATTTGCCGCTCTGGCCCAGGCCATCCAGTCCCTGGGCGGCTGAATCTTCAACTCCGAACGGGGCAGTTTGAAACTGTCGAAATGTAAAATTGCAAAATCGCACGAGATAGAGGAATTGACATTATATCCAAATCTGTGTATGATTAGTGCATAGCATTTGGCAGTTCCAGGGTTTGTCCGCCCCATCGGAGCCCCTGAGAGATCAATACGGGAAAGAGGTCATGCATTATGGCAAACATTGATTTGAATCAATACGGCATCACCGGCGTCACTGAGATCCTCCGCAATCCCTCCTATGAGGTCCTGTTCCAGGAGGAGACCCGCCCCGACCTGGAAGGCTATGACAAGGGCCAGGTCACGGATCTGGGCGCCGTTAACGTCATGACCGGCATCTATACCGGCCGCTCCCCCAAGGACAAATTCATCGTTATGGATGACACCTCCCGTGATACCGTGTGGTGGACCTCCGACGAATTCAAGAACGACAACAAGCCCGCTTCCAAGGAGGCCTGGGAGGCCTGTAAGGCTCTGGCCATCCAGGAGCTGTCCAACAAGAAGCTGTACGTCATGGACGTGTTCTGCGGCACCAACAAGGACACCCGCATGGCCATCCGCTTCATCATGGAGGTGGCCTGGCAGGCCCACTTCGTGAAGAACATGTTCATCCAGCCCACCGCTGAGGAGCTGGAGAACTTCACCCCCGATTTCGTCTGCTACAATGCCTCCAAGGCCAAGGTGGAAAACTACAAGGAGCTGGGTCTCAACTCCGAGACCGCCGTGGTCTTCAACCTCACCTCCCGGGAGCAGGTCATCCTGAACACCTGGTACGGCGGCGAGATGAAGAAGGGTATGTTCTCCATGATGAACTACTTCCTGCCCCTGAAGGGCATGGCCTCCATGCACTGCTCCGCCAACACCGACATGAACGGCGAGAACACCGCTCTCTTCTTTGGCCTGTCCGGCACCGGCAAAACCACCCTGTCCACCGATCCCAAGCGTCTGCTCATCGGCGACGACGAGCACGGCTGGGACGACAACGGCGTCTTCAACTTTGAGGGCGGCTGCTACGCCAAGGTCATCAACCTGGATAAGGAGTCCGAGCCCGACATCTACAACGCTATCAAGCGCAACGCCCTGCTGGAGAACGTCACCGTGGACGAGAACGGCAAGTGCGACTTTGACGACGGCTCCGTCACCGAGAACACCCGTGTCTCCTACCCCATCGACCACATCGAGAAGATCGTCCGGCCCGTGTCCGCCGGCCCTGACGCCAAGAACGTGATCTTCCTGTCCGCCGACGCCTTCGGTGTGCTGCCTCCTGTGTCCATCCTGACCCCGGAGCAGACCGAGTACTACTTCCTGTCCGGCTTCACCTCCAAGCTGGCCGGCACCGAGCGGGGCATCACCGAGCCCACCCCCACCTTCTCCGCCTGCTTCGGCCAGGCCTTCCTGGAGCTCCATCCCACCAAGTACGGTGAGGAGCTGGTGAAGAAGATGGCCAAGTCCGGCGCCAAGGCCTACCTGGTCAACACCGGCTGGAACGGCACCGGCAAGCGCATCTCCATCAAGGACACCCGCGGCATCATCGACGCCATCCTGGACGGCTCCATTCTGAAGGCGGAGACCAAGACCATCCCCTACTTCAACCTGGCCGTTCCCACCGCGCTGCCCGGCGTGGACACCAATATTCTGGACCCCCGCAACACCTACGCCGATCCCACCGAGTGGGACACCAAGGCCAAGGATCTGGCCGCCCGCTTCGTGAAGAACTTCGCCAAGTACACCACCAATGACGCCGGCAAGGCTCTGGTAGCCGCCGGTCCCAAGGTGGACTGAGTCTTTTACATATGTCTCTTCAAAGGCCTGCCCCGGGATGCCGGGGCAGGCCTTTTTGTCGTCCTCCTGCGCGTTGTGCACAAATACGCGCCCTTCTATATTCATAAAAGTGCATAAAGTTTTGCATTTCTACTTCTGATTCCTGGAAAATCGCATCAAAAAATGCTAAAATAGAAGAAACAGAAAGGAGGATCCCATGTATCAGGTTGGAGATTATATCGTCTATGGCACCAGCGGCGTCTGCCAGGTGGCGGCGATCGGCACTCAGGCTGCAAAGACCGGCACCCAGCGCACCTACTACACCCTGCGGCCGCTCTACAGCACTGAAACCATCTACGCCCCGGTGGATGCCCCGGTATCCATGCGCCCGGTGTTGACCAAAAGCGAGGCGGACGCCCTGATCCAGCAGTTCCCCTCCATCTGCGGCGACCCCATCGGCGGCAACAACACTCAGCTGCTGATCCACAGCTATCAAAACGCCTTCCAGTCCAACCGGTGTACCGATCTGGTCCGGCTGCTCAAGGCCATCCACACCAAGGATACCGCTGCCCGCAAGCAGGGCCGCCGCCCCGGCAAGGTGGAGGAGCGTTACCGCAAGCGGGCGGAGGAACTGCTGTACGGCGAGCTGTCTGTTTCCCTGTGTCTGCCTCCGGAGGAGGTACCCAACTACATCCGCCACAGCCTGGAGTCCTCCCCCAAGGAAGCGGGCTGACCGGCGCTTCTTCCATTGTCATGACCTCCCTTTTGCGCATAGGATGGGCAAAAAGGAGGTCATTTTTATGCCCATTATCTACCTCTCCCCTTCCACCCAGGAGAACAACCTGTATGTGAACGGCGGCACAGAAGAGGAGTGGATGAACCGCCTGGCCGACGCCATGGAGCCCTACCTCACTGCCGCCGGCATCCGTTTTTCCCGCAATACCCCGGATATGACCGCCCTGTCCTCCATCCGGGCCTCCAACGCGGGGAACTACGATCTCCACCTGGCCCTCCACTCCAACGCCGCTCCTGAGGAGCAGTACGGCCAGGCACGGGGCGTTCTGGTCTTCTATTACCCAGGCTCCGCCGAGGGCAAACGGGCCGCTCAGCTCATTGCCAACGGCCTCAAAACCATCTACCCGCTGCCCAACAAGGTGCGGGCGGAGTCCACCACCTCCATCGGCGAGGTGCGCCGGGTGCGGGCCCCCGCTGTCTTCCTGGAGCTGGGCTACCACGACAACCCCGACGACGCCGCCTGGGTGCAGAACAATCTGGATGCCATCGCCCGCAACATCGTGCTCTCCCTGACAGAGTACTTCGGCCTGCCCTTCCTGGAGCCTCAGTCCCCCCGTTCCGCCGTGGTGGACGTCTCCTGGGGCTATCTGAACATCCGGGATAAGCCCGCTACCACTGCCGCCGTACTGGCCAAGGCCTACGACGGCACTCGCCTCACCGTGCTCAACCAGTGGGAGGACTGGTACGTGGTGAAGCTGGACGGCATGGTGGGGTGGGCCAACAGCGCCTTTATCACGCTGCTGTAGCAAACCCACTCGTTCATAATTCGTTCACAGTAAGTTCCGAAAGGGTTCACCACTTCAGGTGGGAATCTGATATCATAAGATGCGTCAGGATACCAAAGATAACAAAGACATTACTCCTCCTCTCTTCTCTCTTTTCAACGCACTACCCACTGTTCCCCGCAGGGCGGCAATCGCTCCCTGTGGGGAACAGACCAAAACTCCCGCGCCTCTGTTTTCAGGGGCGCGTTTTTTGATGCCTGCTGTATCCTTTTCCCCCGGGCTGGCTATACTGAGAAGGCAGACCTGCCGGAGGAGGTGATACAATGGCTTACGTGGACCCGGCGATCCGCCCTCAGTTTGATTCCATGCCGCCCCACCTGCGGGAGCACATCCTCAGCATGGGCATCCGGCTGGAGACCATGGCCGACCTGATGGGCTGCCTGGAGCGCATCATCGCCCAGGAGGGGAAGAAATAGCCCTCCCAAAAATTTTTTCGAGAAATTTCAATTTTCCTCTTGCATTCTGTCTGAACCTGTGCTAATATAAATGAGCTGTCAGCGAGAGCAAATAAAACTTCAGTTGATATGCGGCTGTAGCTCAGTTGGATAGAGTGTTTGGCTACGAACCAAAAGGTCGGGGGTTCGAATCCCTTCAGCCGTACCAGGAAAGGCAATCACTTCGGTGGTTGCCTTTCCTATTTTTATTTTCTGTTTCTTTTTCCCTGGAAGTGCTTGACAACACCGCTTTACCGTGTTATAGTTCTGCTTATCAAATCGGACGGACATTCGTCCGCCGTATAGCGACAAGGGAAGTCCACAGGAAAAAGCCGCAAGGCTTGCCGAAGGAGCAAAACTCTCAGGTGTTTCCCCCGGGAAATGAAGACTGTGGATGGATGTGGCTCTGGAGAAGTCCCCCCAGCGGGGATGCCGAAGGTGCAACGCGCTCGCAGGAGCACGAATCTCTCAGGCAAAAGGACAGAGTGGATCGCAGCGACATCCGGTTCAGACCGGATGTCTTTGTGCTGTATTTCAGAGCCAAACCGTAGTGTGTGCGGTTTGGCTCTTTTCTTTGCCGCAATCCCAACGGAAAGAGGAGAGAGTACAATGGAATGGATCGAAGGACTGGTGGGCGCGGTCAACACCGTGCTGTGGGATTACGCGCTGCTGTTCCTGCTGGTGGCCACCGGCATCTACTTTACGGTGCGGCTGGGCTTTGTTCAGCTGCGTAAGTTCGGGGAGGGCATGCGCCGGCTGTTCGGCGGATTCTCCCTGAAGGGCGCCCGGGCGGGCAAGGAAGGCATGTCCTCCTTCCAGGCCCTGACCACCGCCATCGCCGCTCAGGTGGGCACCGGCAACATCACCGGCTGCGCCACCGCCCTTTACTCCGGCGGCCCCGGCGCCATCTTCTGGATGTGGCTGTCCGCCTTCTTCGGCATGGCCACCATCTACTCTGAGGCCCTGCTGGCCCAGAAGTTCCGCACCGTAGACAAGGACGGTCACGTCACCGGCGGCCCCATCTACTACATCCGGGCCGCCTTCCAGGGGAAGTTCGGCAAGTTCCTGGCCAGTTTCTTCTCCGTGGCCATTATCCTGGCCCTGGGCTTTATGGGCAACATGGTCCAGTCCAACTCCATCGGCGACGCCTTCCACACCGCCTTCGGTATCCCCAAGCTGGCGGTTGGCATCGTGGTGGCGGTCATCGCCGCCTTCATCTTCCTGGGCGGCGTGCAGCGCATCGCCTCCTTCACCGAGAAGATCGTTCCCATCATGGCCCTGTTCTACATCGTGGGCTGCATCGTGATCCTGTGCATCAACCACAACGCTCTGCTCTCCGCCCTGCGCTCCATCTTTGTGTGCGCCTTTGACCCCCAGGCGGTGCTGGGCGGCGCTCTGGGCCTGACCATGCGGGAGGCCATGCGGTACGGCGTGGCCCGGGGGCTCTTCTCCAACGAGGCCGGTATGGGCTCCACCCCCCACGCCCACGCCATGGCCAAGGTGGAGAAGCCCCAGGACCAGGGCGTCATCGCCATGATGGGCGTCTTCATCGACACCTTTATCGTGCTCACCCTGACCGCACTGGTCATCCTGTCCTCCGGCATGCTCCAGCCGGTGAACGGTCCCCTCCAGGGCACCGCTCTGGCTCAGGCCGCCTTCAACGCCGCCTTCGGCTCCTTCGGCAACGCCTTCGTGGCCATCTGCATGCTGTTCTTCGCCTTCTCCACCATCATCGGCTGGTATTTCTTCGGCGAACTCAACGTGAAGGCCCTCTTCGGCAAGGGCGCCGTCAAGGTGTACGCCGTCATCGTGGTGGTCTTCATCGTCATCGGTTCCACCCAGAAGGTGGACCTGGTGTGGTCCCTGTCCGACATGTTCAACGGACTGATGGTACTGCCCAACCTGATCGGCCTGCTGGCCCTCAGCTCTCTGGTGGTCAAGATCAGCCGCAGCGGCGACGGTCTGCACCGGTAACTGTACAACAAAAGGAACGCGCTGCCTGAGGCAGCGCGTTCCTTTTTGCTCAATGATTCAGCAGCTCCATGGGGTCCACACTGGTGCCCTCCCGCTCCACGCTGAAGTGGAGATGGCTGGGCAGGGCGCTTTCGGCGATGGCTGTACTGCCCACCGAACCGATCACATCCCCCACGGTGACGCTGTCTCCCACCTCTACGGTGGGCACAGCAGCCAGGTTGGAGCAGGTAGTGGTCAGATTGCCGCCATGGTCAATGACCACGGTGGTGCCCATCATGGCGTCCTCCGTCACCTGGGCCACCACACCGGAGGCAGGGGCACGGACCTCGGTACCGGCGGCGGCAGCAATGTCCACCCCGGCGTGGGTACGCCAGTCACCCATGGTGGTGTCATAGGCCAGAGCCTCCACGGTGTAGCCGGTCAGCACCTCCCCCTGGACGGGCCAGGAGAGGGACGTAGGCGCGCTGGCAGGCGTGGGGGTGGTCTGGGGTGTGGCCGAGGGCGTTGCGGCCGCTGCGGCGGGCACCGTGGCTGTGGGACGGGGCGCCGCGGTCACGGTGGGCTTCTGAGCCTGGACGGTGGATGTGGGAGCGGGGGTCACCGTGATGCTGGCCTTTCCGCCCACGGGGTCGGCCGGCTCCTCTCCGGTGAGAGAGGAGAACAGGAACCAGCCTGAAACGCCGATGGCCGCAATGCAGAGAGCCAGGACGATGTAAAATCCCTTTCCCTCGATAAAGTCGCTGAAACGGTGGTAGAATGATTTTTTCATACTCTTCAGCACCTCCGAGCCTTATTTTGGACAGCCCGGACCGGCCTTATACTCCAATTGGGGAAATATTTGCAGGCATATAAAAATCTCCCGGCGAAATACTTCCGCCGGGAGATTCTTATTTCAGCGGGCCACGATCACGCGGATACAGCCGCCGTCCTTTTCGTTCTTGTCGTACCAGCCGGTGAGGGTGTAATCCCCGCCCGCCACACGGTTCAGGTTGGAGATCTGGTAATCATTGTTCTCGTACACATAGACCACCACATGCTCCGAGATGGCGTACTGCTGTCCGTTGCTGGCCACACCGAAGTTGCCGCTGACGCTGACCGCGGACAGAGGCCGCTCCTTCAGGTTATACAGCCGCTCCACGGTGGAGTCGCCCTCCATCTTGATCTGGCAGGGGCCGGAATGCATGTTGTACACCGTGTTATCGGAGCCGAACACCATCTCCTGGCCGTTCAGGTCATAGGTGTAAGAGGAGGAGATCAGATAGCCGCCGGTGGGCAGCACCGTGTTGACCTCATTTACGTCGGTGATGATGCCGTACTTGTGCAGGTCGCCGGTAACATCGTTGAGAATCAGATGGGTGATCTCCCCGTTTCCGTTGAGAGCGTAGTACCGCACCATGTCACCGGTAAATTCCACCCCGGCCAGCCGGCTGGGATAGATGCGCACCGGCGTGCACTCCTCATAGGTGTCGATGATCTCCACGTTGTCCGCCAGGGGATAGCTGCCCAGCTTGGTGCCGTCGGAATTCATCTTGCCGGTAAGGGAGGTGGTGCTCAGCCGCTTCACCTGTACGTCGGCGTCCCCGGCGATCACCCGCACCATGTCGCCCACCTCCAGGGTCTGGATGCTGCACTGGTAGCGGTAGGTGTTGCCGTCGGTGGCCGCGATGGTGACAGTGCGGGCGTTGTAGGTGCCGTTGTTGCCGTCGTTATAGGTGGCATTCTCAACCTTGGTGATGATGCCGTAGATGAGAGCGCTGTCGCTGCCCACCTGGCCCAGAGCGGCCACGCCGCCGCTGCGGCCCAGCAGCAGAGTCACCCGGTCGCCCACCGAGTAGCTGCCCAGGTCGGACAGCTCATAGGCGGCGGAGGTGGTCTCGATCTGGTAGGTCTTGCCCGCCACCGTCACCGAGGTAGGCGCGGAGGCAGAGGGACTGAGGGCCTCCAGAGTGCCGGTCACTTTGTCGGAGTAGGCCCAGATGGTGCGCATGGACTCCGACCAGTAGACCACGTCCTGGTCCTGGATGCTGCCCAGATCGGAGGAACTGCCGTTGCGGTAGACCTTGGCGGAGGCGGTGGAGAAGGGCAGCTGGGTCTCCCAGCCGCCGGAGGCCACCACAGGGCCCTCCATGGCCGAGTTGATGAGGCCCACCCGGTCCAGCTGACCGGAGGCGTTCACCAGGTTCAGGGTGGGCTCCAGGGTGTTCAGGTAATAGGAACCGTTCTTGTCCTTGGTGATCATCAGGTTATAGAACAGATACAGGGCGTCCCGCCGGGTCATATTGTCATTCTGGCCGCAGGTGACCCCCTCGTCCAGACCCAGAGCCCGGTACTGGGCCATCTGACCGGCAGGCCAGACGCCGGTGAAGTCGCTGTCGGTGTAGCCCAGCAGGCGCAGCAGGATGGTGACACCCTCCGCCAGCGTGATCTTCTCATCGGAGTTGAAGTTGCCGTACAGGTCGCCCTGGACCAGATTCAGGTCCACAGCGGCCTTGATGTAGGGAGCGGCCCAGTGGGTCTGGGGCACGTCGGGGTAGGGCTTGACGGCCACCGCGTCTCCCACCGTGTCCCGGCTGGTGGAGGCGGCCACCGTCATCTTGGTGAATTCCGCCCGGGTGATGGTGCGATCCAGGTTCAGATTCCCGTTCTCATCGCCTACCATGATGTCCAGGGCGGCCAGGACCTGAGCGGCCTCAGACTCCGCCGGAGGGGCGGCCAGCGCCCCGGGGGCCAGCCCCAGCACCAATACCACGGCCAGCAATCCGGATAACAGTCGATGTTTCATCTTTTTTCTCCTTCTCACGGAAATGGACGCTTTCTGTCTTCAGTATATACCCCCCAAAAGCGGGAGGCAAGAGGGAGGTCCCCTCCGGATCAATCGTAACGCAGCGCGTCGATGGGATTGAGCTTGGCGGCCTTGTTGGCAGGCAGGTAGCCGAAGAGGATACCGATGCCCACCGACACGCCGAAGGACACCAGAATGCCCGCCGGGGTGGGAATGGCGGCAAAGCCCTCAGCTTCACTCATCACCGCGCCCACCACCGCTGTGAATACGTTGGCCAGCAAGATACCCAGCAGGATACCGATGACCCCGCCGATGGCGGAGGTGGTACCCGCCTCGATGATAAACTGGCTGCGGATGTCCCGGCCCTTGGCGCCCAGGGACTTGCGGATGCCGATCTCCCGGGTGCGCTCGGTCACCGACACCAGCATGATGTTCATGATGCCTATGCCGCCCACCACCAAAGAGATGGCGGCGATGACCACCAGGATGGTCATGAGCACGCCCAGCATGGAGTCCATCATTTCCATCATCTCGGCGGAGGTCATGACCATGTAAGCGCTGTTGTCCTCGTAGATGCGGAACAGCATGCTCTCAATAACTCCCTTGGCGGCGGAGGAGGTATCCTTGCTGGTACTGCCCACCAGGTAGGAGTTGCTGCTCATCCCCATCATGCTGCCGGAGGCGTTGATCTGCTCCACCAGGCCGTAGGGCATATAGATCAGGTCGTCTCCGCTGCCCTCGGTGGAGTCCGCCTTCTCGGCCAGTACGCCGATGACGGTGTAGGGCACGCCGCCCACCGTCAGGGTCTTGCCCAGGCCCTCGCCGCCGAACATGTCCTCGTTCAGGTAATTGCCGATGACACACACCTTCTGGTTGCGCTCCACGTCCACATAGCTGAGGAAGCGCCCCTGGGCCAGCTTCTCGCCGGTGACGGTCTGCCCCTTCTCGCTGTTGTAAATGGTCTCGCTGACACCGTACACCTTGGTGTGCTCATACTCGTCGGCACCCTGGCGCACGGTGGCGGAGGCGCTGAGGTAGGGGCTCACCGTGTCAATGTACTGGGGATATTTTTCCGCCAGCTCATAGAAGTCCTCCGGCGTTACCTCACGGTTGCCGCCGTAGGAGTAGATACCCACCTGGATCATATTGACGCCGATCTGCTCGAACTGGCCGTTCATATACTGCTGCATACCGCTGCCCAGGGAGACAATGACGATAACCGCCGCCACGCCGATAATGATGCCCAACATGGTAAGCAAGGCACGCACCTTGCTGGTCATCAGGCTCTTGATGGCCATACGGAAGGACTGACCCATTTTCATGCGTGCAGCACCTCCCCATCCATGTCGCCCTGCTCCAGATCAGGCTGGACCACCGCCCTGGGATCGCGGGCGTCGCCGTCATAGATGATCTTTCCGTCCTGAAGGCGGACAATGCGCTTGGCTTTGACGGCGATGGAGTTGTCGTGGGTGATGAGCACCACCGTGTCCCCCTCGGCGTTGAGCTTCTGGAGGAAGCCCAGCACCTCCCGGCCGGTGCGGGAGTCCAGAGCACCGGTGGGCTCGTCGGCCAGGATCACCGACGGCTTGCCCGCCAGGGCCCGGGCGATGGACACCCGCTGCTGCTGGCCGCCGGAGAGCTGGCTGGGCAGGTTTTTGCACTTGTCCGCCAGCCCCACCCGCTCCAGCGCCTGGAGGGCCCGCTCCCGCCGCTCGCTGCCGGACACACCGGCATAGAGCAGGGGCAGCTCCACATTTTCCAGCACGTTGAGCTTGGGGATGAGGTTGTACTGCTGGAAGATGAAGCCCAGCATCTTGTTGCGGATCTCGGCCTGCTGGTCGTCGTCCATGGTGGACACGTCCACCCCGCCCAGATGGTAGGTGCCGGCGGTGGGCACATCCAGGCAGCCGATGATGTTCATGGCGGTGGACTTGCCGGAGCCCGACTGGCCCACGATGGCCACGAACTCCCCCTGATCCACCGTCAGGGAGATGCCGTCCAGGGCGTGGACACGCTCCTCCCCCATCTGGTAGATCTTATAGATGTCCTTGAGTTCAATGAGATGTCCCATGGCTTAACTCATCCCCGCAATCGCTTCCATCATATTGGAGCCCTGAGGGCTGGGAGCCAGCACCACGTCGCCCTCCTCCAGGCCGTCCACGATCTCAATATAATTGTCGTCGTTGCGGCCCAGGGTGACCTGCCGCTTCTCAGCGGCGGAGATATCCACCACGTTGCCCTTCTCATCCAGGCAGCCCTCGGTGGCCACCAGCACGGTGTCCCCACGCTCCACCGCCTCCACCGGCAGGGTGAGCACGCTGCCCACCTCCTCCACGATGATCTTGGCGGAGACGTTCATGCCGGGGTAGAGCTCCTCCGGGGAGCCGTCCACCAGGACGGTCACCGGGTAGCTGGTGTGGCCGCTGGCGGTGGTGCCGTTGATATTGATCTTATCCACCACACCGGTGAAGCTCTGGCCGTCCAGGGCGTCGGCGGTGATCTCCACCTTCTGGCCCACCTTGATCTGGCTAATGTCCTGCTCGTCGATATCCATCTCAAAGGTAAGCTGGGAGCGGTCGTAGATCACCGCGGGGTAGGTCACGGTGGTGCCCGAGCTGGACATACCGTTGATATTGTCGCCCACGTCCAGGTTCTTCTCGATGACCTCGCCGTCGATGGTGGAGGTGATGGTGTAATCCTCCAGCTTCTCCTGAGCGCTCTTCAGGGAGAGCTGGGCATTTTCCAGAGAGATGCGGGCATTCTCGATCTGGGTCTCCAGATCCTGCTCGGAGATCATGCCGATGACCTGGCCCTTGCTGACCCGGTCCCCCTCCTTCACAGAGAGGGTGTCGATGTCGCCGGAGGCCTTGGCGGTGATCTGGGTGGAGGTGGCGTATGTAAAGGCAGCTCCGGAGGCGCAGGCCACGCCGCCGATGGAGGCGGTACCCTGGCTGCTGTCGGTGAGCACGCCAGGGTTGTTCACCAGGATGGTCACCTGCCGCACCAGGGTGCCGCCGGCGCCCACCTCATTGGTGGCGGAGATCTCGCTCACCGTTCCAGTAAGGGTGGAGGCGGTGCCGCTCACCGCCACGGTGGCCGACTGGCCCACGTAGAAGTTCGCCGCGTCGGAGGCATGGAAGGGGACCTTCAGCTTCATGTGGTCCCGGTCCAGCACATCGGCAATGACGGTGCCCACCGTCACGCTATCCCCCTGCTCCACGTGGAGCTCGGTGATCACACCGGCGTCCTTGGCGGTAATGGAGCGGTCCTTCTGGTTGTCGCTCTGGCTCTTGAGCAGATCGTCCAGGGCCAGCTGGGCCGACTGGACGTTGAGCTCCAGCTGGGCGATGTTGTTTTCCACATCCCGGGCGTCAATGCGGAAAAGCACGTCCCCCTTGTGGACAGTCTGGCCCTCCTCAAAAGGGGCCTCCAGGATCTCGCCGCTGACCAGAGTCGTTACTTTATAGGACTGGATGGGTTCGATGGTACCGGTGCCCGACACCGACACCGTCATATCCTGCACAGAGGCGGTATAAGGCAGATAGGCGCTGCTCAGCAGCTGCTGCCCCGCCCCCATACAGCGACTCAGCAGGAAGACCAGGAAGGCAACCACCACTGCCAGGATGATCACCCGCTTGATCCATTTACGCTTCTTTTTGGGGGCCTTGAATTGGGGTGCCCCTTTCTCCTGCTCCTCAGCTGGAGCCGCTGTGGTTTCCGGTTTGAGCTCAGTTGCTTCCATGGTCGTTTCTCCTTTTCTTTGCTATCCCTGACAAACTGCATAGTCTTTGGCCGCCGCGCCCCGCTGGAGCAACTCCAGCATGCACACCAGCCGGGCCCGGGCCTGTTCCGGGCCGCCCTCTTTCCCCGCAGCCACCACGCTGCCCGCGGAGGCGGCCATCATCAGGTGGAACAGGTCGGGCAGATCGGTCTCTGTCCGCAGATCCAGCCGGGACAGATCGATCTTGTCCCGCAGCCGGTCCAGCATGGCACAGGGACCCTGCCGGTTGAGCACCAGTCCGGGCTGAAGCTGCCGGTTGCGGTGGAGGATGGCCGCCATCTCCCGGAACTCACCTTCCCGCCAGTTGGCCCGCATGTGGTCAAACAGGTCCAGGGCGGCGGCAAACAGATCGCCGTGGTTCCGGTCCAGCCGCTCCCCCATCCGCTGGATCAGCAATTCCCCGTAGGACTCCATCAGATAGCGGAACAGGTCCTCTTTATCAGTGAAGTACATGTAAAAGCTGCCTCTGGAGATGCCCGCCTCCCGGATGATCCGGTTGATGGAGGCATCCTCATAGGGGACCCGGAGAAATTCTGCCCGGGCCGCCGACATCAGCCGCTCCCGTTTCTCCTCCGGCAGGTGATAAAAGGTGGTGCTGGGCATACTGTCTCCCTCCAAACCTGACAAGCTGTCATGATTTTAATACGACAATCTGTCAGGTGTCAACGGCGGGGAAATACAATTCACAATTTGTTCCCAATTGGCCCGGACAACAGCATAGCAGGTCCTCCCTGAATCTTCCATAAAAAAAGGATGAAATTTTTCTAAAGTTCATTGTCCCAGGGCATGAAAAAGGGGCGCTGCAATGCAGCGCCCCTTTGGATGGCGGATTTTGCTTACTTGCCGACGATCTCGGCGGTATCCATGGCGATCATGAGCTCCTCGTCGGTGGGGATGAGCAGCACCTTCACCTTGGAGTCGGCGGCGGAGATGACGGTCTCCTTGCCGCGGACGTTGTTGGCCTCGGCGTCCATCTTCACGCCCATGAACTCCAGGCCGGAAGCGGCGGCCATACGGGTGTTGGCGTCGTTCTCACCCACGCCGGCGGTGAACACGATGGCGTCCACACCGCCCATAGCGGCGGCATAAGCGCCGATGAGCTTCTTCACGCTGTACTGGAAGGCCTCCAGAGCCAGAGTGGCCTGCTGGTTGCCCTCGGCGGCGGCGTTCTCAATGTCACGGAAGTCGGAGGACACACCGGAGATGCCCAGCACGCCGGACTTCTTGTTGAGGATGGTCATCATTTCCTTCATGTCGTAGCCGTGCTTGTTCATCAGGTACTCCAGGATGCCGGCGTCCAGATCGCCGGAACGGGTGCCCATGGGCACACCGGCCAGAGGAGTGAAGCCCATGGAGGTGTCCACGCTCTTGCCGCAGTCCACAGCGGCCACGGAGGAACCGTTGCCCAGGTGGCAGGTGATGATCTTCAGCTCCTCGATGGGCTTGCCCAGCATAGCGGCGGCACGCTGAGACACATAGCGGTGAGAGGTGCCGTGGAAGCCGTAGCGGCGGACCTTGTCCTGCTCATAGTACTCGTAGGGCAGAGCATAGATGTAACTCTTGGCGGGCATGGTCTGATGGAAGGCGGTGTCGAACACGCCCACCATGGGCACGCCGGGCATAACCTTCTGGCAGGCCTGGATGCCGGTGATGTTGGCGGGGTTGTGGAGAGGGGCCAGGGGGATGCACTCCTCCAGAGCGGCCATGACCTCGTCCGTGATGAGCACGGAGCCGGCGAACTTCTCGCCGCCGTGCACCACGCGGTGACCCACAGCGTCGATCTCAGCGGCGCTCTTGATCACGCCGTGCTCGCTGGAGAGCAGGGCGTCCAGCACAGCCTGGATGGCCTCGGCATGGGTGGGCATGGGGATCTCGAACTCATACTTGGCATCCTTGGCGGGCACCTTGTGGGTCAGGCGGCCGTCGATGCCGATGCGCTCACACAGGCCCTTGGCCAGCACCTCGCGGGTGGCGGGGTCCATGAGCTGATACTTGAGGGAAGAGCTGCCAGCGTTGATGACCAGAACTTTCATCGTTCTATCTCTCCTTACTTTTCCTGATAAACTGTGGCTTGAGAGCCAAGCGTTCCCGTAGTACAATATTGTCTCAGGGCACATATCGCTTTTATTCTATCCCTTTTTTTCACAAAGAACAACCCACATTTTAGCCGAAAGGGAGAAAAATTTTACTCTGCTTCTGGAGGAAAATCCATGAATGCCGTTGGGATCGTTGCAGAATACAACCCATTTCACCTGGGACACGCCTGGCACATTGCTCAGACCCGCGCTCTGCTGGGAGCCGACCGGCCGGTGGTGTGCGTCATGAGCGGCCACTGGGTCCAGGGAGCCGACTGCGCCATTGCCCACAAGTGGACCCGGGCTGGTCTGGCTCTGGAGGGGGGCGCCGACCTGGTGCTGGAGCTGCCCACCCCCTGGGCCATGGCCTCGGCGGAGCCCTTTGCCCGGGGAGCGGTATCCATTCTGGCCGCCACTGGGGTGGCGGACACCCTCTCCTTTGGCAGCGAGTGCGGCAGCGCCCAGGAGCTGAGGGAGGCCGCCAAGGCTCTAGATGCCCCCGACTACCCCGCCCGGCTCCGGGCCGCCCTGGACCAGGGGCTCTCCTTTCCTGCCGCCCGGCAGGCGGCGGCGGGCTGCGCCTGCCTGTCCACCCCCAACAACAACCTGGGTGTGGAATACCTCCGGGCCCTGGCGCATCTGAATACCTCCATGGAGGTCCTTACCGTGCCCCGCCGAGGTGCGGAGCACAACAGCACCCAGGCAGTGAAGGGCTTCGCCTCCGCCACCCAGGTGCGGCGTCTGCTGCGGGCTGATCAGCGGGATGAGGCCGCCAAACTGGTGCGGCCCGGCGCGCTGGACAAAATGGATGATGTGTCCTCCCTGACCTATGTGGAGCGGGCCATCCTGGCCAGGCTGCGTACCATGGACACCTCAGACTGGGCCGCCCTCCCCGACAGCGGCGCGGCAGAGGGCCTGCCGGAACGGCTGGTCCGCGCCGCCCGACAGGCCCTCTCCCTGGATGAGTTCTATTCCCTTGCCAAAACCAAGCGCTACACCCACGCCCGGCTGCGGCGGCTGGCTCTGTCTGCCTTTCTGGGCATGGACGAGGACCGACCTGCCCTGCCCCCCTATGTGCGGGTACTGGGGTTCAACCGCCGGGGACAGGTATTGCTGAAGCAGATGAAGGATACCTGCTCCCTCCCCATCCTCACCAAGCCCGCTCAGGCCAGGGACCTGACCGGTCTGGCCCGACATCTCTTTGAGGCGGAGGCTCGGTACACCGACCTGTACGGTCTGTGCTTCCCCACCCCCAGGCCCTGCGGCCTGGAGTGGACCTCCAGCCCGGTGGTGGATCTCACGCCACAGGGATGACCCAGTTCAGGTCCCGATAGGTGACCGGCACGTCCTCCTGTTGCACCCCATTGTCCAGATACACTTTGGTCAGCCGCAGGGAGCCGATCTCCACCGCCGTGATGGCATCCTCTTGCGGGGCGTTACAGGCCAAGGCTCCCGTACCGTCAGACAACATCTGTGCCGGGTATCTCTCACCCGACGCGCCGATGAATACCACATCGGTGGCGTACACGGAAGCCAGCGCGCTGTCATCTTCCACCGTTCGGTCTGGATACAGGTCCAGCAGCCGCCCGTCCTGGCTGACCAGAGCAGTGACCGTCCCCTCTTCAAAGGTCCGGCTGGTCTCGGTCATATCCAGCGCCTGGACAGTGGCCAGCCTGACTGGCTTTTCCCACAACAGGGTACCGCCGTCGTAGGTGTAGATGCGCAGGGTATAGCCCTCCTCCGGCTGCTCCGCCGCCCGGAAGCTGGTCCCGGTGCTTCCCAGGGCCCGGAAGCCCTGCTCCAGCTCGTCCTCCGACAGAAAGCTGGTATAGCATCCCTTTGTACCGATATCGGGCACCGACTCCCAGCCCTCCAGGGGATCCTCCAGGCCGGCCTCCAGCTCCTGATCCCCGGCAAAGAGCTTCATCTGATAGCCGCAGTCAGGCTCCTCATCGTCCCGGCCCGGTAGGACTTCGGTGGAATACTGATCCAGATGGACCCGGATCACATCCCCCTGACGCTCCGCCTCCAGGCGGTAGGTCCACTCATCCTGGATCCACTCCACAGGCTCCTCCATAAGCCACACCGCCGTCCCGCTCTTTACGGCCCCCACGCCGGGGAACCAGCGGGCGGTCAGTGCCGCCGCAGCCGCAGTGAGACACAGCCCTGCCGCCAGGCAGGCCGCCAGCCACAACGCCCGGCCCAGGGGCCTTTTTTGTTGCCTTGTCTGGACCGGCAGCCGGTCCAGTTCCTTCTGAATCCGTTCCTCAAAGCCCTGGGGCAGGGGGCAGTCCTCCCGCCGGGCCCGAACTTTCAGTGCTTCATCCCATCCGTTCATGGTTCTTCCTCCTCCCGCAGCAATTGTTTCAACCGCTGTCTGGCACGGCCCAACCGGGATTTCACCGTGCCCTTGGCCACGCCCAGGATACGGGCGATCTCCTTCACCGGCAGGTCCTCATAGTAGTAGAGGGTCACCGCCGCCCGCTGGTCGTCGGGCAGCCGGAGCACCGCCTCCCACAGATGGGACACCGGCTGGTCCTCGGCACCACCGGCTACTCCCTCCACCTGGTCGGTATAGAGGACCCGGGCAGCCTTCCGCCGCTGCTCATAGGCGCAGTTCACCGTGATTTTCAGCAGCCAGGCCCGGGCGGCATCCCGGTCCCGCAGCTGCCCCCACTTCCGCCAGGCCCGGAGAATGGCCTCGCTCACCGCATCCTCGGCGTCGGCGTCGCAGTTCAGCAGGGACCGGGCCGCCCGGAACATACTCCGGCTGTGTTCCGTCACCAGGGCCGCAAACTCCTCCCGGGGGCTAATCCCGCCTGCCAGTTCCATGGATGCCATATCCTCACCTCGCTTTTCCTTGTCCGGACGCTCTATAGATGCGCCGGAAAGCCTATTGGTTCCCTGAATGGAAAAAAAGATGCCCGGCATATGCCGGGCATCTTTTTGTTTTAGTTTTCGGTGAGCACACCGGACAGGTCCACGGGGGTGGCGTCGCTCCAGAGGCGCTCCAGATCATAGAACTCTCTGGCCTCCTCATTGAAGATGTGCACCACCACGGAGGAGAAGTCCAGCAGGATCCAGATACCGCCGCGATGCCCCTCCACATGGTGGGGGGGCTCGCCGGCGTCCTTCAGCTCCTTCTCACAGACGTCGGCCAGGGCCTTGATCTGAGTGGTGGAGGTGGCGGAGCACAGCACGAAATAGTCGGCCAGGGTGGTCAGATGACCGGTCTCCAGCACCTTGATATCCAGGCCCTTCTTGCTGTCCAGCGCCTTGGCAGCCAGCAGGGCAATCTCTTTGGGTGTCAACATACAATCTCTCCTTTACTCCACAGGCTCCATCCCGGGGCCCACCTCGGGCACCGTGGGATCAGGCTGGGGCGTAGATACCGGCGTAGGCGCCGGGGTGGGGGTTGCCTCCGGAGTCGGCGTGGCTTCCGGAGTGGGGGTTGCAGCGGGGGTGTTCACCGGCGTGGGCGTGGCCGAGGGGGCTGTGCTGGCCGCCGGTGTGCTGCTGGGCTTGGGGGTGGAGGTACTGGTAGTACCCGAGTTGCCGGAACTGCTGGAAGAGCCGCTGCCGGAAGAAGAACTGCTGCCGGAAGAGCTGCTGGAGCCGCCCTGAGGCTTGGCCGCATAGGTGTCCTCCACATGACCGCTGGTAGAGGACAGGGACCCGTCCTCATTGACGATCATGAGGTCCAGCTCGTTGAGCTCGATATCCTCCAGATAGGGGTTGAAGTAGGTGTTCACCATCTCCAGGGTTTCGTCGGGGATGGGGGTCACATAGGACTGCTTATTGCCCACGGTGCGGCTGTACACCCACGCGCCCTCACAGGGCAGGGTCATGAAGTTTACATTGTCCATGCTCAGGCCGCCCAGAATGGCCTCCTGGGCAAACCAGGCGATGTTGTTCACCGTCAGGGTGCCCCGAGTGTCCACATTGTTGAAGAAAACCTGGGCCAGAGCGGGGATCTTATCCACCGTCAGATTGTTCAGGCAGGTCTCGATGACGGTCTTCAGGAAGTCCTGCTGGGTCTGGATGCGGCCCAGGTCGCCGTTGGGATAGCCGCCGTAAACAACCAGCTTGCCGTTTTCGATCTTGTTGTTCTTGCGCCAGCGCAGCAGCTGCATGGCTTCGTCGCCGTCGATCTCCTGAGGGCCGGCCTCCAGGTGGATATAGAGGTCCTGGGTGCCGTCGTCATAATTCATGTCGTAGGGCACATCGAACCACACAGGGCCGATGGCGTCCACCAGCTCGCCCACGGCCTCCCACTCCACCACCACGGTGAAGTCAGGCTGGAAACCGATCAGGTAGGAGATCTCCTCCTTCAGATAGTCGATGCCGTCCTTGTCATAGTTGGCGGCCCAGTTGTAGATGGAGTTGACCTTCTTCACATCCCAGGGCACGTTGACCATGGTATCACGGGGGATGTTCAGCACGTTGAGCTGCTGATTGGGAATATCGTAGGACATGACCATGATGGTGTCGGTGTTGCCGCCGCCGCCGGTATCACGGCCCACCACCAGAAAGGTGTAAAATTCCTCCTTGCGGTCGCCGGACAGCTTGGGTCCGTTCATCTCCATGCCGGGGGAGGCCTCGGTATTGGGGTCCACCACGTTGGGGATCTCCGGCTTGACCACCAGCAGCTTGTAGGCGACAAACACAATCACAATGAGGGCCGCGATCACCGTCAGCACGATGAACGCGATCCGCAGCGCCTTCTCCTTGGGGGTACGGTTGGGCTTGGGTTTCTTCTGCTTGGGCGGCTTTTGCTGTTTTACCAGCCGGGCGCCGCCGTGGCTGTTCTTTTTCTCTTCCGGGTTCATCTCAAGATTCCTTTCTGCTGGATTTGCTCCTCAGCCAATCCCTGGCCTGCAGCGTGTTGCTGTGGACCGGCAGGCCCCGGTCCGCCATTTCCTGAATGCTCATTTCACACCCTGCCAACACCGCCTGGTCCAGATCCTCATAGGCCAGCTTACGCAGCTTCTCCACTCCCGGGAAGTCCCGGTTGGGCTCCATGTAATCGGCGATGTAGAGGATCTTTTCCAGCAGGGTCATATCCGCCTTGCCGGTGGTATGCCAGAAAATGGCGCTATAGATATCATCGCTTACTCCATACACATCCCGGGCCACACACGCCCCGGTCTTGGAATGGAGCAGCTTGACGGCACGCTGTTCCAAATCATCCAGTACGATACCATATTTATGGCACAATTGCAACTGCTCGTCCATCTCCAGGTACTTGGTGATGTCGTGGAGGATACCGGCCCGGCGGGCTTTCTCCTCGTCGGCGCCCCAGCGACGGGCCAGACGCACAGCCTCTTCCTCAGTGCCGTTGATGTGGGCAATCCGCTTGGCCCGGATCATGGAACAGGCGCAGGCCCGCAGTTCCCGGTCGGGCAGCTGCTTCAGGTCATAGTGGACGCCGTACAGGCCGTGGCGGATGATGTAGCCGTACACGGCCGGCGGCAGGTGCTCCTGCCCCTCTCCCCGGGCCAGCAGCTCCCGCAGCTGGGTGGAGGACACCTCCACGATCTCGGGCAGCCGGAGCACACGGGTTCTGGCCCCGAAGGTATCCCGCAGGTATTCTGCCTGACGGTCCAGGGCCTCCAGGCTGTCGCTCTGGGTACGGGCAAAGGTGCACACACCCGCCAGGCGGGTGATCCGTTCCGGGTCCCACCAGTTGTGCAGGGTGAGGAACATATCCGTGCCCATCATCAGCCACAACTCGGCCTCGGGATATTTTTCGTGGATCTGCTCCAGGGTGTCGGCGGTATAGCTCTTGCCCGGCCGGGACAGCTCCAGGTCATTGACCCCGATGCGCTTGGGCAGCAGCAGGCTGTCAGCCGCCAGCTCCACCATCTCCAGCCGCTCCTGGGGGCTGGGGCTGCCCTCCGGCAGTGTTTTATGGGGCGGCAGCGCCGCCGGGACAAACTGCAAGTGGTCCAGTTCCAGAACGTCCATCGCCGCCTTGGCCGAGGTCAGGTGCCCCAGATGGGGCGGATTGAAGGTCCCGCCATAGATGCCCAGCTTCATGACCATGCCCCCTCTTTTTTGTTATGCTTTCCGCTTCTTGTCCGCTACCAGGACGATCTTGTCCTTCTTATCCTTCTTGTGGGTTGGACGATACAGGACAAACTTTGTTCCAATTACCTGCACCACGTCGCTGCGGGTCTTCTGGGCCAGCTCCTCCGCCGCCTCCCGGCTGGTGAGCATGCAGTTCTCCAGAACCTTGCCCTTGATGAGTTCCCGGGCCTCCAGGGCATCGTCAGCCTGCTTCACCAGGTTGTCGCCGATGCCGTCCTTGCCCACGTGGAGGATGGTGTCAATGTTGTTGGCCAGGCCCCGCAGCTGGGCCCGCTGTTTACTGGTCAGTTCCATTTCGTCTTCACAAACTCCATTCCGCTACGTCCGCCTTTGGCGGACATTCGCTCCATTTTGTTGTTCATCCTCTCCTGATGCAACCCGCTTTGCTGGGCTCCCATCAGGGTTATCTATCCCCAGTGGAGAGGTATTCCTGTAATTGCTTTTGGAAGGCTTTCAGCGCATTTCCACGGTGGGAAATGGCGTTCTTCTCTTCCGCGGTGAGCTCCGCAAAGGTCTTTTTCAGCCCGGGGATAAAGAACACCGGGTCGTAGCCGAAGCCGCCCTCGCCCTTGGGGGCGTAGGCGATGGTACCGGGGCACTCTCCCCGGGCCTCCACCTTGTCCCCGTTGGGGAAGCAGCAGCAGATGGCAGAGACGAACTTGCCCCGCCGGTCCAGCTGGCCCCGCAGGTTCTCCAGCAGCAGCTTGTACCGGCCCACGTCGTCCAACTCGGGACCGCCGTAGCGGGCGGAGTACACGCCGGGAGCGCCGTTCAGGGCGTCCACGCACAGGCCGGAGTCATCGGCAATGGCAGGCAGACCGGAGGCTTCGCATACCGCATGGGCCTTCAGATAGGCGTTCTCCTCAAAGGTGGTGCCGGTCTCTTCCACGTCTACATCCACGCCCACTTCGGACTCCAGCACCACGTCCACCCCCAGCTGGGAGAGGATGTCCTTCATCTCCACCAGCTTGTGGGCATTTTTGCTGGCCAATACCATTTTCATATCCTTAACCTCCCAGAACAGCCTTCTGGATGGCCTGCACTTCCCGGATGCCCTTGGCGCACAGGTCCACCAGAGCCTGCTGCTCGGCGATGGTGAAGGTCCGGCCCTCGCCGGTGCCCTGGATCTCCACCAGTTCCCCTTCCCCGGTCATGACGCAGTTCAGGTCCACCTGGGCGGAGGAGTCCTCCTCATAGCACAGGTCCAGCAGGAGCTGGTCGTCCACGATACCGGCGGAAATGGCGGCCACACAGGTCTTGAGGGGCATGCTCTCCAGCACGCCCTCCTCCACAAGCTTGTGGAGGGCCAGGCTCAGAGCCACAAAGCCGCCGGTGACGCTGGCGGTACGGGTGCCGCCGTCCCCCTGGAGCACATCGCAGTCCACGGTGATGGTACGCTCACCCAGCTTTTTCATATCCACGCAGGCCCGGAGGGACCGGCCCACCAGCCGCTGGATCTCCGCGGAACGGGGGGACAGCTTCAGCTTGGCGATGTCCCGCTTGGAGCGCTCCCGGTTGGCACGGGGCAGCATGGAGTACTCGGCGGTGACCCAGCCCTCCCCCTCGGGAACGTGGGGCGGGGTGCGCTCCTCCACGCTGGCACAGCACAGCACCTGAGTGTTGCCGCAGCGGATGAGGCAGGAACCCTCGGCAAATTGATTGAAGTTGGGAATGATCTCAATGGGCCGAAGCTGGTCGTTGGCCCGTCCGTCGATTCTGGCCATATCAGATAACCTCCCTTAAATCAGCGCTTCCACAAAGGCTTCCGCCTCAAAGGGCATCAGGTCGTCAATGCCCTCGCCCACGCCGATGTACTTCACCGGTACCTGGAGCTCCTGGGCGATGGCGATGACGATACCGCCCTTGGCGGAGCCGTCCAGCTTAGTGAGGACGATGCCGGTGATGCCGGCGGTCTCCTTGAACTGCTTGGCCTGGATCAGGCCGTTCTGGCCGGTGGTGGCGTCCAGCACCAGCAGGGTCTCCCGGTCGCAGCCTGGCAGCTCCCGGTCCACCACACGGGAGATCTTGTTCAGCTCGTTCATCAGGTTCTGCTTGTTGTGCAGCCGGCCGGCGGTGTCGATGAGGATCACATCGGTGCCTCTGGCCTTGGCGGCAGTGAGGGCGTCGTACACCACGGCGGCGGGGTCGGCCCCCTCGTGCTGGCGGACGATCTCCACCCCGGAGCGCTGGCTCCAGATCTCCAGCTGGTCGGCGGCGGCGGCCCGGAAGGTGTCGGCGGCGGCCATCAGCACCTTCTTGCCCTCCCCCTTCATCCGGGCGGCCAGCTTGCCGATGGTGGTGGTCTTGCCCACGCCGTTCACCCCGATGAACAGGGCCACCGAGGGGGCGGTGGTGAGGTGGAGCTCCGGCTCACCCACCTGGAGCATCTCGGTGAGCACCCGCCGCAGACAGGCCCGGGCGGAGTCCATGTCCTTGATTTTCTCCTCCTTCACCCGGCGGCGCAGCTCCTCCACCGCCTTCAGGGTGGTATCCACGCCCATGTCGCCCAGGATCAGGGTCTCCTCCAGCTCGTCGTAGAAGTCGTCGTTGAGCTCACCGGCAAACAGCTGGTCGATGGAGTGGCCGATGTTCTCCTTGGTGCGGGTCAGACCCGCCTTGATCTTCGCAAAAAAGCCCATATTGATTTTGGTTCCTTTCGGTTGTTGATAAAGCTGCAAACTCACTTGATATGCAGCTCTTTTTCCACATCATTGAGGTTGATGGTGAGCATTCGACTGACGCCCTGCTCCTGCATGGTAACACCATAGAGGACATCCGCTTCCTCCATGGTACCACGGCGGTGGGTGATGACGATGAACTGGGTCTTGTCCGCCATCTGGCGCATGTAGTGGGCAAAGCGCACCACGTTGGCGTCGTCCAGAGCGGCCTCGATCTCATCCATCACCACGAAGGGGGTGGGACGCACCTTGAGGATGGCAAAGTAAAGGGCGATGGCCACAAAGGCCTTCTCACCACCGGACAGCAGGGAGAGCACCTTCAAAGCCTTACCCGGGGGCTGTACCCGAATCTCGATGCCGCAGTTCAGGATATCCTCCGGGTCCTCCAGCTCCAGGGTGGCCTTACCGCCTCCGAAGAGCTCGGTGAAGGTCTGCTGGAAGGACTCGTTGAGCACGGCAAACTGCTTGGCAAAAATGGCGCGCATCTCCTCCGTAATATCAGCGATGATGCCCTCCAGCTCCTTCTTGGACTTCTGCACGTCGTCCCGCTGGTCAGTGAGGTAGGTATAGCGCTCGTTGATGCGCTGGAATTCGTCGATGGCATCCAGGTTGATGTTGCCCAGAGAGGAGATGGACTTTTTCAGCTCGCCCACCCGGCGCTGAGCCTTGGGGACGCTTTCCAACTCCACCCGCTGGGCCATGGCCGCCTGGTGGGACAGCTCGTAGGTTTCCCACAGCTTGTCCAGCAGGTTCTTCTCCTCCATGGCGGCGGCAGCCTTCTTCTGCTCCAGCACCGACACCTCCCGCTCCAGGTTGAGCAGGGCGCTGTTCTTGTCCCGGGCGTCCTTGTCCGCCTGGTTGCGCTGGGCCTCCAGGGCCAGCTTCTCGTCGTTGATGCGGCTGATAGCGGCCTGCCGGTCCTGGTTCTCCTGTCGGATGGTCTGGAGCTGACGCTCCTTCTCCGCGATCTCCCGCTCCAGGCCGGCGTTCTTCTCCTGGAATTGGGAGAGCATCTTCTCCCGCTCGGCCTTGTCGCCGGTCAGGTCCCGGCGCAGCTCCTCCAGCTCGGTCATAGACTGGCGGGCGGCCTGGGCCTCCGCCTCCAGGGCGGCCAGGCGCATGTTCAGTTCGGCAATGGCCTCACCCAGGGCGGTGGCCTTCTCCTGGGCGTCGCTCTGGCCTCTGGCCTTACCCTCGGCTTCCGCACGCAGAGCGGCGGCGGCTCCCTCCAGGGACTCCACCCGGGCACGGGCGGCATGGGTATCCGCCTCGATCTGGGCAGAACGGGCCTGGAGCTGTTCCAGCTCATTCTTCTGGTCGGCCCGCTGCTTCTTCAGGTCGGCCAGCTGGGTATCCAGATGGCCCAGGCGCTCCTCCAGCTTGAGGATATCATCCTCATGGCGGCGCTGCTGGGCCTGGGCGGTCTCCATCTCGTAGGCGGCTGCGGTAGCCTCCCGCTTGGCCTCCTCCATGGCGTGGGCCGCGTCGGCCAGCTGCTGAGCTACGCCGGTGCGCTGCTGGGCCAGCCGCTCCAGCTCGTTGGCCCGGCTCAGAATGCCCGCGCTGCGGGATGCCGAGCCGCCGGTCATGGAGCCACCGGGGTTAAGCACCTGGCCGTCCAGGGTGACGATCTTGAAGCGATAGCTGTATTTCCGGGCTATGGCGATGGCCTTGTCCATATCCTCGGCCACCACGGTACGGCCCAGCAGGTTGGAAAAGATCTTCTCATACCGGGAGTCGAACTGGATGAGCTCATTGCCCAGGCCCACGAAGCCGGGCTCCTTGCGCACGCCCTGATCCCGGAAGTCGGAGGGCCGGATGGAGCTCAGAGGCAGGAAGGTGCTCCGGCCGCCGTCCCGGCGCTTCAGGTACTGGATGGCGGCTTTACCGTCCTCTTCCCGCTCCACCACGATATGCTGCATGGCACCACCCAGGGCGATTTCGATGGCCACGGTACAGGCATCGGGCACGTGGATGAGCCCGGCCACCGGGCCGTGGATGCCCCGGAGCTGACCCTTCTTGGCCTCCCCCATGACCAGCTTTACCGCTTTGGAGTAGCCCTCATACATCTTTTCCATCTCGGAGAGCATATGGATGCGGGAGTTCAGCGCGTTGTCCTCCATCTGGAGCTTGACGTGGCGCTCCTCCGCCTCCTTGGCCTTCCGCTGACGGGCCTCCAGCCGCAGGGCATAGCCGCTGATGATGTTCTGCAGGCTGTCCCGGTCCTCTCTGGCCTGGTCCAGCTCCTGAGCGGCCTGACGGCGGGTCTCCTCCGCCTCATGGAGTCGCTCCTCACCGGCCGCCAACTCCTGGCGCATGGCCTCGTCCCGGTCCAGCACCTCCTGGGCGGCGGCGGCCAGGGCAGAGATGAGGGCCTTGGCATCGGCGGCGGAGGCGTTCTCCACTGCCTCCTTCCGGCGCAGGTCCTCCAGCTCCTGGGCGATGGCGCCCGCGGAGCGGCTGGCGGAGGCAGCCTCCGCCTGACGATCGGCCAGCTGCTGCCGCAAACCGGCGGTCTGACCCTCCAGTTCCTCCAGCCGGGTCTTGCGCTCCCCGATCTGGGCGGCGATGGAGTCGGCCCGGCCCTCCTGCTGCTCCAGCTCCCGCTGGATGCGGTCCCGGTTCTCCAAGTTGTTCTGAATGTTGGTCTTGAGGACGGCGATGGCATTTTCCAGGCCGTTGGCGTCGGCCTCCCGCTGCATCATCTGGAAGCGGACGCCCTCGGTCTCCACGTCCTTGTCCCGCATCTGGGCGGAGAAGGCCTCGGCGGCGGCATACAGGTCCTCCACCTGCTGCTGGACCTCCCCCTTCTGGCGGACGGCGTTCTCATAGTCGGACAGGGTCTTGAGGGACCCGGCCCGAATCTTCTCCAGCTGATCCAGCCACAGAGAAATCTCCAGTCCCCGCAGCTCGTCCCGCAGGATGAGGAATTTTTTGGCCTTTTCGCTCTGCTGGCGCAGGGGTTCCACCTGGAGCTCCAGCTCATCGATCTTGTCGGTGATGCGCACCAGGTTCTCCTGGGTGCGCTCCAGCTTGCGCTCGGCCTCCTCCTTCCGGTGGCGGAAGCGGGAGATGCCGGCGGCCTCCTCGAAGATCTCACGGCGGTCGCCGCTCTTCACCGACAGGATCTCGTCGATGCGGCCCTGACCGATGATGGAGTAGCCCTCCCGGCCCAGGCCGGTGTCCATGAACAGCTCGTTCACGTCCTTCAGGCGGACGGAGCGGCGGTTGATGTAGTACTCACTCTCGCCGGACCGGTAGTACCGGCGGGTGACCATGACCTCGCTCTCCTCCAGCGGGAAGATGTGGTCGGTATTGTCCAGCACCAGGGACACCTCGGCAAAGCCCTGCTGCTTACGCAGGGCGGTACCGCCGAAGATCACATCCTCCATCTTACCGCCACGGAGGGCCTTGGTGGACTGCTCCCCCATGACCCAGCGGATGGCGTCGGAGATATTCGATTTTCCGCTGCCGTTGGGACCAACGATGGCGGTGATGTCCTCCCCGAAGGAGAGGACCGTTTTATCCGGGAATGATTTGAATCCCTGGATCTCCAGCGCTTTTAAATACAAGGCGGCACCTCGCAACACACGTACTTCTGAATAAAGTATTATATCAAGGAATGGGGCCTATTGCAAATCATTTTGCCCCCCGAAATGCACAAAACAGGACTGTGGAAGATCCGCAGTCCTGTTTCTTTCCGGTTGATGGTTAACCCTTCAACTTCTCAATGGCAGCTTTAGCTGCATTTTGTTCGGCCTCTTTTTTGCTGCGGCCCTTGCCCTGGCCGATGGGGGTGCCGTTCAGGTCCACCTCCACCGAGAAGATCTTGGCGTGGTCGGGGCCCTCGGCGCCGATGAGCTGATAGCCCAGCACCTGGCCGCTCTCCCGCTGGACCAGCTCCTGCAGGGCGGTCTTGTAGTCCCGGCTGGCGCTCTTCTCCTCTTCCCGGTCCAGAATGAACTTCTGGATGATCTTACGGGCGGAGCCGATGCCCCCGTCCAGGTAGACCGCGGCGATTACCGCCTCTACCGCGTCGGCCACAATGGAGGGCCGCTCCCGGCCGCCGCCGGCGTCCTCACCCTTGCCCAGCTTCAGGTAGGCGCCCAGGTTCAACTGCTGGGCCACCTCCACCAGGCTGCCCTCGCACACCAGAGCCGCCCGGGTACGGGTCAGATCGCCCTCGGGCAGATCGGGGTGGGTGCGGAACAGGTAGTCGGCAGTCACCATACCCAGCACGGAGTCTCCCAGAAACTCCAGCCGCTCATTGCTCTGGCTGCCCCTGGCCTTGTTCTCGTTGGCGTAGGAGCTGTGGGTCAGGGCGTTTTCCAACAGGGCCCGCTGGTTGAAGCGGTAACCCAGCTTTTCTTCCAAGGCTTCCATGGCCGTCTCTTCCTTTCATGACAGGAGCCCCGCCGTCGGCGGGGCTCCCAGTCGGATTCTGTGTCAGTCTTCCAGCTTGGACTTCAGATAGCGGACCAGGTCGGCCACAGTGGCAACCCCGGACAGATCGTCCTCGTCCATATTCTCCAGGCCGAATTCCTCTTCCACCGCCATGGTCAGTTCCACGATGTCCAGCGAGTCGGCACCCAGGTCCTCGAAGGAGGTGTCCATGGTGATGCTGTCAGCTTCCACACCAAACTGCTCGGACAGCAGACCGGCGATCTTCTCAAAAATCATGTTCATCTACTCCTGTCGCATCCGTCGTCCGACGGCGTCATTGCTCTTGCACTATGATAATAGGCAAGTTTCCATCGCCTGTCAATAGGAAACTCAAATTTTTTCCTCTGCGCCAGTGGGCAGACGCATGTACTCGATGTTGTCCACCAGGTCATCGATCATGCCGGAGGAGGCAAAATCCCGGGCCTGCCGGATGGCGTTTTTGATGGCGTAGTCGTTGGAGGAACCGTGGGCCTTGATGACCGGCTTGGAGATGCCGATGAGGGCGGTACCGCCCACCTCGCTGGAGTCCATCTTCTTTTTGAACTCCTTCAGACCGCCGGACACCAGCACCGCCGCCAGCTTGGTCAGGAAGCTTTTCTTGAACATGGCCTTCAGTTCCTTGGCCATATACCCAGCAGTACCCTCCATGGTCTTGAGGAAGATGTTGCCCGAGTAGCCGTCGGACACGATGACATCCACCTGGCCGAACACCGCCTCACGGGCCTCCACGTTGCCCACGAAGTGGATGCGCCCGGCCTTGTCGGCGGCAGTCAGCAGGGCGTGAGCCTCCCGCTGGAGGTCGGTACCCTTGGAGGGCTCGGCGCCGATGTTCAGCAGGCCCACCTTGGGCTCGGGGCGCTTGAGCACCCGCTCGGCGTAGTAGGAGCCCATGAAAGCGAACTGGAGCAGATACTCCGGGGTACCCTCAGCGGTAGCGCCGCAGTCGATGAGCACTGCCCCGCCGGCGCCGGTGGGCACCACGGGAGCCAGGGCGGCCCGGCGGATACCCCGCACCCGCTTGATCATCAGGGTGGCGGCGGAGAGCAGGGCGCCGGTGCTGCCGGCGGACACAAAGGCGTCGCCCGCGCCGCTCTTGAGCAGGTTCAGGCCCACGGTGAGGGAGGAGTCCTTCTTCTCCCGGAAGGCGGTGGCGGGGCTGTCGCACATCTCCACCACCTGGCTGGCGTGGGCGATCTCCAGGCCGGGGGGCAGCTCGTCGATGCCGTCGTCCTTCAGGACCTTGAGGATGTCCTCCCCGCGGCCCACCAGGATCACCTCCACTCCCAGCTCACGGACCGCGGCCAGCGCGCCCCGTACGTTGGATACCGGGGCGTTGTCCCCGCCCATGGCGTCTACGATGATCTTCATATGGTTCTCCTCTTCTTTCTGTGTTCTTCCGTTGTTGGAACCGATGGGGCAGGGCCTCAGCCCTCCACATCCAGGCCGGCCAGAATCTCCAGGGCCCGCTTACTCAATTCGGCGTTCTTGTTCCGCTTGCCCTTGACCTTGTAGCCCAGGGGCGGAATGATGCCGAAATTCACGTTCATCGGCTGGAAGTCGGTGACACTCTCATTGCTCACATACAGGGCCAGGGCGCCGGTGGCGGTCTCCTGGGGGAAATCCACCGGAGGCTTGCCGGTGAGCCTCCGGGCCAGCTCCACCGCAGCCAGGAAGCCGGAGGCGGTGGACTCCACATAGCCCTCCACACCGGTGATCTGTCCGGCAAAGCACACCCGGGGGTCCTTCTTCACCCGGTAGTACCGGTCCAGCAGCCGGGGGGAATCCAGATAGGTGTTGCGGTGCATAACGCCGTAGCGGACGAACTCCGCGTTTTTCAGGGCGGGGATCATGGAGAACACCCGCTTCTGCTCGGGCCACCTCAGGTGGGTCTGGAAGCCCACCAGATTGTAGATGGTGCCGTCGGCGTTGTCCCGCCGCAGCTGGACCACCGCAAAGGGCTCCTTGCCGGTCTTGGGGTCCCGCAAGCCACGGGGCTTCAGGGGGCCGTAGCACAGAGTCTGCTTGCCCCGGCGGGCCATGACCTCCACCGGCATGCAGCCTTCAAACACGTTCTTGTCCTCAAAGCCGTGGACCTCCGCCTCCTGGGCGGCGCACAGCTCGGTCCAGAAGGCGTCGTACTCCTCCTCGGTCATGGGGCAGTTGATGTAGTCCGGGGTGCCCTTATCGTAGCGGGAGGCAAAGAAGGCGCTGTCCATGTCCACGCTCTCAAAG
The DNA here is from genome assembly GCF_017811815.1 of Flavonifractor sp. AGMB03687. Lineage (GTDB taxonomy): Bacteria > Bacillota > Clostridia > Oscillospirales > Oscillospiraceae > Flavonifractor. The sequence continues at coordinate 454,684 of NZ_JADKZI010000001.1, read as the reverse complement.
GTGACCAGAGGGGCAGCGGCGTCAAAGAAGTTGAGGTAGTGGCTCTCCGGGAAGAAGTCCTTAATGGCCTCCGCCAGCACATCGGAGGTCAGGGGTCCGGAGGCCACGATCACGTTGCCCTCCTCGGGAATCCGGGCGACTTCCTCCTCCACCACGGTGATGAGGGGATGATTGCGAATCTTCTCGGTAATGGCCTGGGCAAAGCCGTGGCGGTCCACCGCCAGGGCACCGCCGGCCTCCACCCGGTGCTCGTCGGCACAGGCCAGGATGAGGGAGCCCATCCGCCGCAGCTCCTCCTTCAGCAGGCCCACCGCGTTCTCCAGCTGGTCGGAGCGCAGGGAGTTGGAGCACACCAGCTCACCGAACCACTGGGTGTGGTGGGCGGGGGTCATCTTGTGGGGCTTCATTTCCTTCAGGAGCACGGGGATGCCCCGCCGGGCCAGCTGCCACGCAGCTTCACACCCGGCCAGACCCGCGCCGATCACGAGTACAGGTTCCATAGGTTCCTCCTTGGGTTGGATCAGCGGATGAAGTTGGTCCGCTGGAAGGGTTCCCGCTGGGGCAGGCCGTACTGGGCCTTGCCCAGGGCGATGCTCTTGACCAGGAAGGCCATGTTCCGGGCCAGGGTGCGCATGGTCTGCAGACCCTCGGCATCCTGGGCGGCCTCACCGGGGGCGGCGCCGTGGATGCTGTTCCAGTACTGGCTGGAAGCCACCGGCATGCCGCTGATGGTAAAGAACTTGTTCAGCTCATCAAAGGTGGACGACAGTCCGCCACGGCGGGCGGCCATCACACTGGCGCCCACCTTCATGGTCTTGTCAAAGGGGGTGGAGTAAAACAGGCGGGTGAGGAAGGCCACCAGGGTGGCGTTGGCCGAGGCGTAGTACACCGGGCTGCCCACCACCAGGCCGTCGCAGGCCTCGAACTTGGGGGCGATCTCGTTCACCAGGTCGTCAAACACGCACCGGCCCAGCTCGCTGCACCGGCCGCAGGCCACACAGCTGCGGATGTCCCGGTTTCCGATGTGGATCAGCTCAGTTTCCATACCCTGCTCCGCAAACACATGTTCCATCTCCCGCAGGGCCAAGGCGGTGTTTCCGTTGGCCTTGGGGCTTCCGTTGAGCATCAGGATCTTCATGGCTTCTCCTTCCCGCCCGCCGCTCAGGCCTCTTCGGTGGTCTTGGCGGCGGCTTTTTTCGTGGCCGTCTTTTTGGTGGTAGTCTTCTTGGCGGCGGTGGCCTTCTTGGTAGTGGCCGCCTTCTTGGTGGTGGTCTTTTTGGCCGCCGTCTTCTTGGCGGGCTTCTTCTCCTCCTCGGGGGGAGCGCCCTCCGCCGGAGTCTCCGTCGTGGCAGTGGTCTCTTTCTTATAGCCCCGCTGGTCCTCGGGCAGGAAGTTGGGGCACTCGGGGTTGATGCAGAAGGGCTTCTTGAAGCCCCGGCCCGACTTCTTGAACAGGGTGTGGCCGCACTCGGGGCAGTTGTCCTTCACCGGCACGTCCCAGGTCATAAAGTCGCAGCGGCGAGCCTCGTCCTTGTTGGAGTTGTTCTCACAGCCGTAGTAGGCATAGCCCCGCTTGGAGGTTTTTTTCAGAATCTTGCCGCCGCATTTGGGGCACTTGCCCGGCATCTCGATGACGATGGGCTGGGTGTGGTCGCACTCCGGCCAGCCGGGGCAGGCCAGGAAGCGGCCGAACCGGCCGGATTTATACACCAGGTTGCGGCCGCACTTGGGGCAGATCACATCGGATACCTCGTCGGGCACCTTGATGCGCTCGCCGTCCAGGTCCTGCTCGGCCTGCTGGAGTTCCTTCTCAAAGCCGCCGTAGAACTGGCTGAGCAGGCTCTTCCAGTCCACCTTGCCGGTCTCCACCTCGTCCAGCTGCTCCTCCATGGTAGCGGTAAAGGCGGTGTCCACGATATCGGTGAATTTGTCCTTCATCAGGCCGGTGACCACCTCGCCCAGGGGGGTGGGACGCAGGTTCTTGCCCTCCTTCACCACATACTCCCGGTCCAGGATGGTGGAGATGGTGGGGGCGTAGGTGGAGGGGCGGCCGATGCCCTTCTCCTCCAGGGCCTTGATGAGGGTGGCCTCAGTGTAGCGGCTGGGGGGCTGGGTAAAGTGCTGATCGGGGGTCAGGCCCTTCAGCTCCAGGGGCTCCCCCTCCTTCAGGTCGGGCAGGGGAGACTGGAAGGTCTCGTCGTCCTCGTCCTTGCCCTCCACATACACGGCGGTGTAGCCGGAGAACTTCAGGGAGGAGTGGGTGGCACGGAAGGTATAGCCGGCGGACTCCACCTCGATGGACACGCTGTCATAGACGGCGGAGGCCATCTGGCAGGCCAGGAAGCGGCTCCAGATCAGCTTGTAGAGCTTGTACTGCTCGGCGGTCAGGGACTTCTTGATGTCCTCGGGGGTCAGGTGGACGTTGGAGGGCCGGATGGCCTCGTGGGCGTCCTGGGCCCCGGACTTGGTCTTGTACACCCGGGGCTTGCCGGGGTAGTACTGCTCGCCATAGCGGGACAGGATGAAGTCCCGGGCGGCGGCGGTGGCCTCGTCGGACAGGCGGAGGGAGTCGGTACGCATGTAGGTGATGAGACCCACGGTGCCCTCGCCCTCGATGTCCACGCCTTCATAGAGCTGCTGGGCGATGGACATGGTACGCCGGGGGGTCATGTTCAGCTTGCGGCTGGCCTCCTGCTGGAGGGTGGAGGTGATGAAGGGGGGCGCCGGGTTGCGCTGCTTGTCCTGGCGCTTGACGCTCTTCACCGAGAAGGGGGCGGCCTGAACGGCCTGGGCCACCGCCTGGACCTCCTCCTCGCTGTTCAGGTCCATCTTCTTCTCCTTGCCGTAGAAGCTGGCCTTGAACTGGCCCAGGTTGGGCGCGATGCGGGCCAGATTGGCCTCCAGGGACCAGTATTCCTGGGGCACGAAGGCCTTGATGTCGGCCTCCCGCTCGCACACCAGCCGGGTAGCCACCGACTGCACCCGTCCGGCGGACAGGCCCCGGCGGATCTTCTTCCACAGCAGAGGGGAGATCTGATAGCCCACGATGCGGTCCAGCACCCGGCGGGCCTGCTGGGCGTTGACCAAGTCCATATCGATGGCCCGGGGGTGGGCGATGGAGTCGTTGACCACCTTCTTGGTGATCTCGTTGAAGGTCACCCGGTAGGTCTTGTCGTCCGGAATGCCCAGCATCTCCTTCAGATGCCAGGAGATGGCTTCACCTTCCCGGTCAGGGTCGGTGGCCAGAAATACTTTATCACTCTTCTTGGCGGCCTTGGTCAGCTCGTCGATGACCTCTTCCTTGCCCTTGATGGGCTGATAGTCCACCGCGAAGTCGTTGTCCACGTCCACGCCCAGCTTGCTCTTGGGCAGGTCCCGGACATGGCCCATGGAGGCCTTTACCTGATAGCCGGGCCCCAGATATTTGCCGATGGTCTTGGCCTTCGCCGGGGACTCGACGATCACCAGATTCGATTTCGCCACTGTACGATACTCCTTTATTCTTGTTCCTCAAAACGGACGGCGGCGGCAAACCGCCGGCCCGGTAATTCCTTCAAAAAGCCCCCGGCCTGCAGCAGGGTGAGGGCGGTATTGACCCGTCGGGCGGGTATTTCGGTCCTGCCCACAATGTCGTCGGCAGAGAGGGGCTTTTCGCTGAGCAGGAAGAAGATCTCCCGCTGCTCCTCCCCCATCTGCTCCAGCCCACTGCGGGGCGCAAGGGGCAGGGCCTCCTCCTCGGCGGGCTTTGCCGGCTTGGGTTCCGGCTCCGGCGGCGGGGTGGGCAGCACCTCCAGCCGCCCGTCCGCCTCCTCGGCGCTCATGGCTCTGGGGCGGCACAGCTTATGGGCATATCGCCCTTCATATTCACACAGGATATCCCCGGCGGTGCGCACCAGCTTGGCCTCGCCCTGGGCGATGAGCCCGTTGGTACCGGCACTCATGGGGCCGTCCGCCGGTCCGGGGACGGCAAATACATCCCGCCCCTGATCCAAAGCGTCATGGGCGGTAATGAGAGCGCCGCTGCGCTCCCCCGCTTCCACCACCACGGTACCCAGAGACAGGCCGCTGAGAATGCGGTTGCGCTGGGGGAAACGCCAGCCGTCCGGCCGGGTGCCCGGCGGGTTTTCCGACAGGATAGCGCCCCGGGCGGCCACATCCTCGTAGAGCCAGCTGTTGCAGGCCGGGTAGATCACGTCCACACCGCTGGCCAGCACCGACACCACGGGACCGCCGCCCTGCAACGCTCCTTTCAGGGAGGCGGCGTCAATGCCCTGGGCCAGGCCGGAGATCACCAGAGCCCCGGCACGGGCCAGGCCCATGCCGATGCGCCCTGCCATCTTTACACCGTAGGCGGAGCACTCCCGGGAGCCCACCATGGCGACGGCCACCTCCTCGTCAAAACGGAAGAGCCGGCCCTTGCCGTAGAGTACCAGGGGATAGTCGCTGAGCTGGAGCAGCCGCTCCGGGTAGGCTCCATCCTGACAACTGAGCAGAAACAGCCCCAGCCGGTCGCAGTTCTCCAGGATACGCTGGGGCCCGTCCAGGGATTTGTCACACAGGGACCGCTTGGTCTCCTCCGTCAGGCCCAGAGGCTCATAGGCCTCCCGGTCGGCGAAGTAGGCCCGCTCGGCGCCGCCGAAGTAGTCCAGCAGCTCCACCTGGTGCCGGTGGGAAAGGCCCCGCCGGGTGGACAGCCAGAGCAAATATTGAATGCCCGCCACAGCGGCGCCTCCTCTCTTGCTCAGCGGTCCCGCCAGCCCTCCCACAGCACCACGGACGCGGCCACGGCGGCGTTGAGGGACTCACAGCGGTCCCGCATGGGAATCTTCAGGGTGAGGGCACAGGCGTCCAGCACAGCCTGGGACACCCCTCTGCCCTCGCTTCCAATGGCCACGGCGGCCCGGCTCAGATCGGCCGAGCGCAGGTCGGCGGTATCCTCCCGCAGGGCGGTGGCATACAGAGGCAGGTCCGCCCCAGCCAAAAGGGCAGTAAGGGCCTCCAGCCCCATCTCCCACACCGGCAGACGGAAGCAGGCGCCCATGGTGGAGCGCACCGTCTTGGGAGAGAAGGGCTCGGCACAGCCGGGCAGCAGGATGAGTCCGTCCGCCCCAAAGGCGTCGGCGGTCCGCCACACGGTACCCACGTTGCCCGGGTCCTGCACCCCGTCCAGCACCAGATAGCGGCCGGGAGTCAGCCCCTCCGGCGGCGTCAGGTCGGGGGTGCGGCACACCGCCAGCATCCCCTGGGGGGTGTCCACGGTGGACATGGACTTGAGCACGTCGGCGGGTACCTCCACCAGGCGGACCGTTTCCGGCAGCCCGGTGGGGGGCTCCACCCCCTCCGCCACCACCAGGGTCTCCACCCCGGCATTCCAGCGGATGGCCTCCTCCACCAGCTTATGGCCCTCGCAGAGGAAGGCCCCCTCCTGCCGGCGGCTTTTCTTGTCGTTTCCCAGCTTACGCAGCCGGGCCACCAGGGGGTTCTGGCGGCTGGTGATCCGTTCCATCTTCATATCACAGATCCTGCAGACGGTTGATATCCTCGGTGCGGCCCAGGGCAACCACCGTGTCTCCCGTCTCCATAATGGTGCTGGGGCCGGGGGTCACGTTGAAGGCCTCCTCCCCCTTCTTACGCACGGCAATGATGTTGACCTTGTACCGGGCGCGGACATTCAGCTCCATCAGGTTCTTGCCCAGCCACTCCCGGGGCACGGCGGTCTCCACGATGCCGAAATCCTCGCTGAGTTCAATGAAGTTGAGCACGTTGGAGCTGGACAGGCCCTGTGCCAGCTTGACGCCCATCTCGTGCTCGGGGAACACCACCCGGTCGGCGCCGATCTTCTCCAGCACCTTCCGGTGAACATGGCTCTGGGCCTTGCAGATTACCTTGCGCACGCCCAGTTCTTTCAGGTTCAGGGTGATGAGGGCGGAGGTGCCCACATCCACACCCACCGCCACCACGGCGCAGTCGTAGTTGCGCACGCCCAGGGCGCGGAGCACCGCCGGGTCGCGGGCGTCGCCGGTGACGGCATGGGTGACCTTGTCGGCCACCTTCTGTACATTTTCCTCGGAGTCGTCCAGGGCAAGCACCTCGTGGCCCAGGGAGCTGAGCTCGGTGGCCACGGCGCTGCCAAATCGGCCCAGGCCGATCACGACAAAGGTCTTCATTTCAGATACACGTCCTTCCGGAGCGGATATTTACCCGATCATCACATTCATCTCGGGGTATTTGATCTTGGCCGACCGCCGGCCGCGGGTGATAAAGGCAATGGAGACAGAAAGCACGCCCACCCGGCCCATATACATCAGCAGGATTAGAAGGGTCTGGGAAAAGCCGGTCAGTGTGGGTGTGATACCGGTAGTCAGGCCAACGGTACCCATAGCAGATGCCACCTCAAAGGCACAGTCCAGATAGGGCAGGTCCTCCACGGTGGAGATGACCATGGAACCCAGCAGGAACAGGAAGAGCATCACCAACGCCAGGGTCATGGCGTTGAGCACCCGGCCATAGGGGATGGCCCGTCCCCGGAATGTGACCTGCTCCCGACCGGTGAGGCCGGAGCGCAGAGCCAGCAGCAGCACCGCCACGGTGGCAGTCTTCAGACCGCCGGCGGTGGAGCCGGAGGAGCCGCCGATGAGCATGAGGATACAGGAAAAGGCCTTGCTGGTATCGCTCAGTCCTCCCTGGCCGATGGCGTCAAAGCCGGCGGTACGCAGGGTGATGGACTGGAACACGGAATTTATGATCTTCTGCCACAGGGGCATGTCTCCCAGGGTGGCCGGGTTGGAGAACTCCTCCAGCAGGAAGAAGAGGGCGCCGCCTACGATGAGAGTGCCGGTAGTGATGAGCACCATCTTGCTGTAGACCGCCAGCTTCTTCCAGCTACGCTTGTCCAGAATGTCCTCCCACACGAAGAAGCCCAGGCCGCCCACCACAATGAGGGCGCCAATGGTGCCCAGCACCAGCGGGTTATCCTGAAAGGCAGCCAAACTGCTGAAGGCGCCGAACTTTCCGCCCAGCAGATCAAAGCCGGCGTTGCAGAAGGCGGAGACGGCATGGAAGATCCCCCGCCAGATGCCCCCCAGCAAACCAAAGTGAGGAACCATGGCGATGCTCAGCAGCACCGCGCCCACACCCTCCATCAGGAAGGTACCCATCAGGGCATGGCGCACCATGCGCACCACACCGTCCAGGTCATTGAGGTTGAGGGTGGACACCATAATGAGCCGCTCAGACAGGCCGATGCGGCGGCGCAGCGCAAAGGACACCAGGGTGATCACCGTCATAAAGCCCAGGCCGCCCAACTGGATCATCAGCAGGATGACCAGCTGCCCGAACAGGGACCACTGGACCCAGGTATCCACCAGGATCAGGCCGGTGACGCAGGTGGAGGAGGTGGCGGTAAAGAGAGCCGTAAAGAAACCGGCGCTCTGTCCGTCCCGGGAGGCGATGGGCAGGGTGAGCAGCAGCGCGCCCACCAGAATAATGATGGCAAAGGACGCCGCCACGATGCGGGTGGCGTTGAGACTCCGGTTCCGGATGAAAATGTCCCGGAGCCAAAGCGCAAATCTTCTAATCACAGCGGGCCCTCCCAGATCCTGCATATCCCCCGGGGACACGCTGTTTTACGCAGAAAAGCATACCGAAGGAAGAAATTTCCTCCGGTATGCCCGTCTCATTTCCCTGCGGAGCCAGGCCCCGCAAGCCCGTCTTATACGCGCCCGCGTCCGGCTCCAGGCCGCCCTGCGCCGCGGCAAAACACACACTATTCAACACATGAGGGTACATACCAGTTCCTCTTCTTTCGGCATTCTCCCGGGGGCGCAGTACCCCCGTGGAATCATACAAAGGTAACTATAGCATACCTTCCAAAGATATTCAAGTCAACGATTTTTATACATCCTGCCCCAATTTCCTACCTTATATATAAAAAGCAAATGAAACCGCCCCAGCTCTCTCCTGCAACTTTAACAGATTTCGCCAGTTGGCCCCACAGAAGGCTCCCTCTTGACAAAAGAGGTTTATTGCGATAAACTTTAAATAGATTTATTAGAATAAACCTTTAGTAGGAAAGGAGGTTCCCATGGAAAAGCTATACGACAGCGAATACCGGCTTATGCAGGTGCTGTGGGACAGCGGTCCCGTTAACTCCACCCATCTGGTGGCCCTGTGTCAGCAGCGGTTGGGCTGGAACAAATCCACCACCTACACCGTACTGCGCAAGCTGAAGGGCAAGGGCGCAGTGCTCCACCAGGACACTGTGGTCACCCCCGTCCTGACCCGGGCCCAGGCGGTGCGGGCGGAAGGCGAGGAGTTGGAAAAACTGGCCGGCGGCCTCTCCCCCTTTCTGACCGCCTTTCTCAGCGGCCGTAAGCTGACCCAGGAGGAGGCGGAGTCCCTCAAAGCCCTCATTGACCGCAACATGGAGGAGGGATGATTTATGAAACTCCTGATCCCCACGGTCCTCTGGAGCACCAATCTGGGGCTCATGCTGGGCTTTACCTTCGGCGTGCTGATCCTGCTGCGGCCGGTCACCCGGCGGCTGCTGAGGCCCAAGCATCAGGTGGTGCTGTGGTTTGCCGGGTGGATCATGGGAATTAACATGTCTCTGTATACCACCTGCGGCTGGCTCCCACTGACCTTTACCTTCCGTGGCCTGCTGATGCCCAAGGGGGAAATACCGGGACAGCCCGCCTTCCTGGCCCTGGCCTCTGACCCGGAGCAGGCAGAGGTCCTCTCCCGGGGCAGCCTGCTCCCCCTGCCCCTCAGCGACAGAGCCGCCCAAATCCTGACCATCATCTGGCTGGTCTTTTTGGTGGCGCTGGTGGCGGCATGGCTGCTTCAGGACTTCCGGCTGCGGCAAATCATGCAGCGGGGAACCGTCCTGCCCCAGGAAAGCCTGTCCTCCTACAGCCTGGTGCCCGATACGGCAGTTTATCTCTGCCCCGGTCTGCCCACCAGCTTTGTACGGTATGGCGCCGCCTTCTCCATCGCGGACGAGCGGCACCTCATCTGTCTCCAGAAGGAGCTGCCACCGGAACAGATGAGGCTGGTGCTTCTCCACGAGTGCGCCCATCTGCGGCTCCACCACGCCTGGCTCAAGGCTATCATGATGATGGTGGTGATCCTGAACTTTGCCTGGAATCCCCTGATCTGGGCGGCCTACCGGCTCACCTGCCGGGATATGGAGCTGGCCTGTGACGAGGCCGTCATGGAGCAGCTCTCTCCCACAGACCGCCGAAATTATGCCCGGGCCCTGGTGGAACTGGGTTCCGGCCGCTGTCTGTGGGGCGGCGCCGCCTCCTTCAGTGAGTGCGACACGGTGCTGCGGGTCAAGCGTCTGGTGAACTGGCAGCCCTGGACTCCCGGCAGCAATGCCCGCTCCCTGGTGCTGACCGTCCTGTTCATCCTCTTTTTCTTCTGCGGCGGCTCGCCCCTGTGAGTCACCGACAGGTCAAACCATAGGCTATTTCCCCAATCCATGCAAAAAGAGGCGCTGCAAATGCAGCGCCTCTTTTTATACAAAAATCTTAGCCCTTGGCCAGACCTACGGCGGTCATCATGACCGCCATCTCCTGGCGGGTGACTACGGCCTGGGGATTCAGGGTATCCCCGGTGAACAGACCGGCGGCCACCGCCCACTGGACGGACTCCTTGGCCCAGGGGCTGACCTGGTCCTTATCGGCAAAGCCACCCAGGCTCTCCTTGCCGGAGGCATTCTCCAGCTCAAAGGCGGCGGCATAGCGGGCCAGGATGCAGGCGGCCTGCTCCCGGCTCAGCTGGTCCTTGGGACCCACCAGGCCGGTACCGTAGCCGTTGATCAGGCCCTTGTCAGCGGCCCACTCCACATAGGGCATGGCGGGGTCGTCATCGGTCAGGTCGGAGAAGGAGGAAACGGTGTACTTGCCGGCGTTGATGTCCCGGCAGCGGCCCATCAGGGTCACCAGCTCACTCCGGGTTACCGGCTTGTCGGCACCCAGCATGGTATCGGACTCGGGGGTCAGATAGCCCTTCTCCACCAACTCCATCACCGCGGGGGCTGCCTCGGGGGAGACGTCGGTGTAGGGGCACTGGACCGTCTCAGGGGTCTCCTCCGGCTGCTCCGGCTCCTCGGTGGTCTCGGGAGGCGTCACCTGGCCGTCGGCGGACACGGTGAACTGGAACACGATGTCCTGGCCCAGGGTCTTGTCCGGGTTGTTGGCCTGGATGCCTGCGCCGAAGACCAGCACATAGCTGCCCTCCTCCAGGGCAGGCACCGCGATGGTGATGCCGTCGGCCTTGCTGCCGCTGACATAGGTGGGATTGTGGAGGGTCTCCCCCTCATAGCTGCCCTTCACGGCGATGAGAGGCAGGCTCTTCTCCTGGAAGAGGTTTTCGTCGTAGTTGTTCATACCGGCGGACAGCTGGAAGATGAAGGTCAGCTCCTGACCGGCAGGCAGGGCATCGGTGATGGTGTTGCGGTAGACGCCCTCGGTGCTCTCCACCGTCACAGCGGCAGGGGCGGTCAGCTTCAGGGTCTGGCCGCCGGTGCCCTGGAAGTCATAGTCAGCAGCGGAGGCCGCCACGGTGAGGGACAGCAGCAGGCCCACTGCACACAGCAGGCTGAGCAGGGTTTTACGGGTTCTTTTCATGGCTTGTTCTCCTTTCTTTCCCGGGCTGACGCCCGCAGATCACATTTATTTGCGGCCCCCGCGGCTGCGCACAATCAGCAGAGCAGCCGCTGCTGCCGTGGCGATCAGCACCACCGCCAGAATGGCTGCCGCGGGGATTCCGCCCTCGCCGTCGGTCTGGGCGGGCGGCTCCGTCGGGACCACCGTGGGAACCGGGGCGGGCGTCTCCGTCTCAACCACCGCCGGAGTGGACTCCGCCGCCGGGGTCTCCGAGGACAGCGGCTCGCTTTCCGCCGGTGCAGGGGTGGGAGTAGGGATTGGCGTAGGCGTGGGCTTTGGTGTGGCCGCCGGTTTGGGCGTGGCGGTGACTACCGCCGTGGGGGCAGGCGTGGCAGCCGCCCCAGCGGTGGTAAAGCGTAGGGTGCAGGTGGTGCCCATAGAGGTACCATTCTTGGCCATCAGGTTTCCCGAGATGGTAAGGGTCAGGGTCTCCCCCGCCGGCCAGGTCTGGGCCGGGGAGATATAGATGGTGTTGCGCACCTCCCGGTCCACCTGGTCGTCCCCCATGCTCACCACAATGGGCACCTGATTTCCCTGGCTATCGGTCACCGAAAAGCAGGTCTTATTGTTGTCCTTCACCTGCAGATTGACTACATTTTTGGTGAAATCCAGCTTGATGGAGGTATCCACCGCCACATTGGAAGCCCCGTCGGCCACACTGCTGGCGCTGAGGGCCAGAGGCTCGCTCTGTCCCGCCCCATCCACCGCTCCGGCGGCGGTACACAGCAGGAGCAGGGCAGCCAGCAGGCCGGTCAGATAACGTCTCATATCTCATTCCTCCCCGGCCACATACAGGTGAAGGACTAGGCCGTCCAGCGCCGGTAGCGGCAGTTGTAGCAGGAGACGGTATCGTCCACCGTCTCATCCTCATCATCTCTCCGGTAGCCGTCGCAGACGGCAGCCCGGGCGGCCTCCGGGTCCCGGCGGCCAAAGCGGAAGGTGACCCCCTCCGCCGTGCTCTCAAACCACTCACTCATACCAGCAGCTCCTCCGGCAGTTCCTGCTTGGACAGCAGGTCCCAGCGGCCGTCCGCCCGGGGCCGGGCCACCGCCACCCGCAGGTTTTTGCGAAAAATGGGCTTGCAGGGCCGCAGAAACACCAGCTGGGCCTGGTGGGGCAGCGGGTTGCCCGCCGTGTCCCACACTGCGTCCACCCCGCCCAGGGCGCAGAGCTGAGGGGGTGTCAGGCACTCCCCCGGCGTCAGGGGCTGGAGCTTGCCCCGGCAGCGGCCATCCATGCCGCTCAGCCGCAGGCCGCATCCCGCCAGGGCGCCGATGATCCCCTGGCCGGTACCTCCGTGCTCGGACAGGGCAATGGCTTCGGGGGCGCTGCGGGCCAGGGCCCAGGCGTCCTCCTTGGTAAGCACCCGCTCCTTGGCTGCCCGCCCGAAGGCCAGCAGTTTCTCCCGATCCGGCAGGGCGGTGGGCTCCGTGATACACAGGCCCGGGTCGGAGCCGGGGGCGCAGGCTCCGTTCAGCCAATTCCGGCAGAATGCAATCATCGCCGCCAGGTCTTCCGTGGTCACCCGACTGCACATGGAGCTGTTGTGGGAGGTGTAGGGGATGTCGGGATGGATGAGCAGCTGGTGCCGGGTGATGAAAGAGCCCAGGCCCAGCTTCTCCTCCGCCAGACGGGCCAGCAGCTCCTCCAGCACCTGGCCGGTACCGGGGGAATCCAGGCTGTCGGTATCGTCAATGCAGATCAGCAAAATATGTTCCACCATTCATTCCACCTTTCCGCCGGTCTTGGGGGTACGCATCCCGTCTCCCGACAGGATGGAGGCCAGCTCTTCATCGCTGACGGTGTAGTCAAAATAGGTCTGGTAGAAGGCCCGGGTCTCCTCCTCCAGGTCGATCTCCGCCAGATCTGGGTAGAGCAGCTGGGTGAGCCACAGCACCGCAAGGGGAGTCTCGATGCTGTTGGGGTGACCCCAGCGGCTGAGGCCGATGGGCATCTGGTACACCTCTCCCCGCTCCACGGCCCCCAGGCCTTTCCACTTCTCGTCGGTGAGGATGTAGTTGGCCACCCCAACCTCATTGCAGATGATGAGATCCGGGTCCCACACAAAGATCTGCTCCAGGGTAGTGTAGGCGCTGCCTCCCTCCATGGTCAGGCCGCCCCCCTCCAGAGAGACGTTAACCGCTCCCGTGGCGGCGATCCACTGGGCGGGCAGGCTGCCGGCGTAGTCGGTGCGCACCGCCTCGTTCACCGAGTGATAGAGTCGGGGCCGCTCCTCCTGGGGCACCTGGGCGCTCACTTTCTCCGCCCGGGCCAGGCAGTCCGGGTACCAGGCAATGTACTGGGCCGCCTCTTCCTCGGCGTGGAGCACCTGGCCCACCAGCTCCACGGCGTCCAGAGCCTCATCGATGGTGGCGTTGGACACCACCAGATAGGGGATGCCGGTGGCGTCGATCTTGGCCCGGTTGTCCGGGTCGTCATAGCTGTCCCGGTCCAGCAGGATCAGATCCACCCCAATGCTCAGCAGAGCCTCAGCATTGACTACGCCGCCGCTCTTCACCACCTGGGCCTCCTTCAGGGAGGGGCAGATGGACTGGATGAGCACGTCCCGCTGGATGGAGGGGATGGTGGCCTTCACCTGCTCCCCGTAGCCGAAGGCCACCACAAAGGGGGCGCAGAAGGGGTCCAGGGCACAGATGCAGGCCGGGTCCTCCGGCACCTCCACTGTCCGGCCCGCCTGGTCGGTAACCGTGCGCATCCCTGCCGTCTCACTGACTGGCTGGCCGCTGGGCATACAGCCGCATAACAGCGCCAGACAGAGCAGTAGGCTGAGGGCGGCGCTGGATATTCGTTTCATGGCGTCCACCTCCTATAGGATTCGGCGGGGGGCGATCCGCCGCAGCGTGGGCTGGTTGGGGTAGTTCCCCTCCAGAATGGCGGCCTCCACCCCATACACCTGGGCCATAGTTTCCGGCGTCAGGGTCTCCCCCGGCGGCCCCCACCGGTAGAGGCCCCCCTGGGCCATCAGGGCGGCGGTCACCGGCAGGCCCTGTTCCTCCAGATAGAAGGCATGGTCGGGATCGTGGGTGGCCATGAGCACCCCCACCCCCTGGCAGGCGGTCAGCTTTGCCACCCGCTCCAAAAAAAGCAACTCATTGCGCAGGTCCATGTGGGCGGTAGGCTCGTCCAGCAGCAGCAGGGGTGCCTGCTGCACCATGGCCCGGGCCAGCAGCACCAGCTGGAGCTCGCCGCCGGACAGCTGATGGTAGGGCGTGTCCGCCTTGGCGGTCAGTCCCACTACCTCCAAGGTCTCCCGGCACAGCTCCTCGTCCCCCCGCCCCGGCCCTCCGAAGGGAGACAGATGGGCGGTGCGGCCCATGAGCACCACCTGGCGCACCGTATAGGGGAACACGGGCTGGTGCCGCTGGGGCACCAGAGCCATGTGCCGGGCCAGTTCCCGGCGGGAGAGGTGGGTACCGTCCCGGCCATCCACCAGAATGCTCCCCGCCATGGGCCGCTGCAGACCCAGCACCGTGTTGATGAGGGTGCTTTTCCCGCAGCCATTGGGGCCCATGAGGCACACCACTTGTCCCCGGTCCACCGAGAGGGACAGATCCTGAAACACCGGCTCGCCCTGGTAGCCGCAGCTCAGATGCTCCACACGCAGCAGCTCACTCACTCCAGCCACCTCCCCGGGTCTTTTTCAGCAGATAGATGAAGAAGGGGGTGCCTACCAGGGCGGTGAGGATGCCGATGGGGATCTCGGCGGTGGTCAGGGTGCGGGCCAGAATGTCCATCACCACCAGGAAGGAGGCGCCCAACGACAGGCTGGCCCCCATCAGGCGGCGGTTGTCGCTGCCGAACAGCATCCGGCAGATGTGGGGCACCACCAGTCCCACCCAGCTGATGACCCCGCTGATGCACACCGCCGAGGCGGTGGCCAGAGTGGCGCCTCCCACCAGCAGCAGCCGGTACCGGTTGAGATCCAGGCCCAGGGCGGCGGCTTCCCGGTCCCCCATAGACAGCACATTGATCTGCCAGCGGCACAGCATCACCAGCAGGATGCCCACTCCCATGGGTACGAAGGCGAGAAAGTGGTGGTAGTGGATATCGGCAAAGCTGCCCATAAACCAGAAGGTGATGGCGGGCAGCTGGGAGTAGGGATCGGCTATGTACTTCAGGATGGAGGTAAAGGCGCTGAAAAAGGCGGAGATGATGACGCCCCCCAAAATCAGGGTGATGCCGGAGCCCGCCCCGGCCACCCGCCCGGCCAGGACGCTGAGCACCACCGCCAGCACGGCAAAGAGAAAGGCGGTGGGGTAGATGGCAGCGCCGCCCCCCAATGCCACAATGGCCAGAGCCGCGCCAAAGCCCGCCCCATTGGACACCCCCAGCATACCCGCATCCACCAGGGGATTGCGGAAGGCGCCCTGATAGGCGGCGCCGCTCACTGACAGAGCGGCACCCACCAGGGCGGCGGCCAGGGTGCGGGGCAGCCGCAGCTGCCACACCACGCTGACCTGGGCAGCCTCCGCCTGGCCGGGGTGAAACAGGATGGCCAGCACATCGCCCGGACTCAGGTCATACAGGCCGATGAAGAGACTGGCTCCCACGCACAGCAGGGGCAGCAGCACCAGGCACACACCGCGCAGCCACCTTCCCTTTCCCGGCATCCTTCCACCTCCCCCGGTATCGCTCTTGCATATATTCAAATTATAACATAGTGGAATAAAAACGCAACTGGCCCAGAATATGCAAAAAAGGCCGTGTACACGGCCTTTTCTGCGTAAAGATGATATTAAAGTTGATAAAGAGTCTCAAAGCTGCCCTTGAGGGCGGGATAAAGTCCGGTATACAGCTGATAGAAGGGTTCGTAGGCCCCGCTGTTCTCTCCCAAGGGAGCGCAGGACTGGTCGGGATGGACGATGGCGTCGCAGGCGGTGGGCACATCGGGATACACCCCAGCGCACACACCGGCCAGGATGGCCGCGCCCAGGGCGGGCCCCTCCTGGGCCGCCTTGGCAGTCTGGACGGTACAGCCCAGCACATCGGCCAGCATCTGCCGCCAGAAGGAAGACCGTCCGCCGCCGCCGCAGGCCATGATATGGTCGGGGGCCACCCCCATCTCCCGCAAAATATCCAGGCACTGGCGCTGGGAATAGGACACGCCCTCCATCACGGCCCGGATGAGGTCGCCCCGGCCGTGCATGGCGGACAGGCCCACAAAGGCGCCTCTGGCCTTCTCGTCCAGCAGCGGGGACCGCTCGCCCATCAGGTAGGGCAGATAGATCAGCCGGTTGGCCCCGATGGGAGACTGGGAAGCCTCCCGGGTCATGATGTCGTAGGGGTCCACCCCATCAATCTCCGCTTGCTGCCGCTCCTCGGCGCAGAACTGGTTGCGGAACCACTGGAGGGACAGGCCGGCGGCCAAGGTACAGCTCATCACCGTCCACGCCCCGGGCACGGCGGCGCAGAAGGTATGGACCCGTCCGCCGGGATCGATGCTCACCTGGTCGGCGTGGGCAAACACCACACCGGAGGTACCCAGAGTCACAAAGGCCCGGCCGGAGCGCACCACGCCGGTGCCTACCGCCGCGGCGGCGTTGTCTCCCGCGCCGCCTGCCACCGGCGTGCCGGGGGCCAGACCGGTCTCGGCGGCAGCCGCCGCCGTTACGGTACCGGTGAGATCGGTGGACTCATACAGCTTGCCCAGCAGGGCAGGGTCGATGTCCAGCTTGTCCAGCACCTCCTGGGACCAGCAGCGGTGGGCCACGTCCAACAGGTTCATGCCCGAGGCGTCGGACACCTCGGTGGCAAACTCCCCGGTCAGCTTGTAGCGCAGGTAGTCCTTGGGCAGCAGGATGCGGCGGCATTTCGCATATAACTCCGGCTCATGGCGGCGCACCCACAGGATCTTGCCGGCGGTGAAGCCGGTAAGGGCCGGGTTGGCGGTAAGCTGAATGAGCCGCTCCTTCCCCACCAACTCCGTGATCTCCCCGCACTCCCGACCGGTACGGCCGTCGCACCACAGGATGGAGGGGCGAAGCACCCGTCCCTCGCTGTCCAGCATGACCAGACCGTGCATCTGGCCGGACAGGCCCACGCCCTTCACCTCACTGGGGGAGACGCCGCTCTCATCCAGCACCCCCCGGATGGTCTCACGGGCCGCCTGCCACCACAGCTCCGGGTCCTGCTCCGCCCAGCCGTTCTGCGGCTGGCTCAGGGGGTAGGTCCTGGTGCAGGAGGCGACGGTACGCCCCTCCTCGTCAAACAGGGCGGTCTTGGTACCGGAGGTGCCCAGGTCCACGCCCATCAGATATGCCATAGCCCTTCTCCTTTCCAAAATAAAAGGGGGCGCGCCGGGTCGGGCGCGCCCCTCCGCGCACAAGTGCTCAGCGGAACATGACGTTGTTGACGATGGTTTCCAGATACTCCTGCCGGCCGCTGGGTACGTCGATCTTCTCCAGGCCCATGGCGTAGTCGGACAGGGACTCCAGGGTGGCGGTGCCGTCCACGATGGTCTTGCCGATGCCGCTGCGGTAGCTGGCGTACCGGTCCTCCACAAACTGGTCCAGGCGGCCGTCGGCCTGGAGGGCCAGTGCCTTCCGCAGGCCCAGAGCGAAGGAGTCCATACCGGCAATGTAGGCCAGCAGAATGTCCTCCAGGGTGTTGGAGGGACGGCGGGTCTTGGCATCGAAGTTCAGACCGCCGTTGGTGAAGCCGCCCGCCTTCAGCACCTCCATCATGCAGTAGGTGGTGTTGTACACATCGGTGGGGAACTGGTCGGTATCCCAGCCCAGGAACAGGTCGCCCTGGTTGGCGTCGATGGAACCGAAGGAGTCGTTGACGATGGCGGTGCGCAGCTCATGCTGGAAGGTGTGGCCCGCCAGAGTGGCGTGGTTGGCCTCAATGTTCATCTTGAAGTCGCCGGTGAGGCCGTACTTCCGCAGGAAGTTCATGCAGGTGGCCACGTCGAAGTCATACTGGTGCTTGGTGGGCTCCTTGGGCTTGGGCTCGATGTAGAAGTCGCCCTTGAAGCCGTGGGCCCGGCCATAGTCACGGGCCATGGTGAGGAAGCGGGCCAGGTTGTCCAGCTCCAGCCCCATGTTGGTGTTCAACAGGGTCTCGTAGCCCTCACGGCCGCCCCAGAACACATAGCCGGTGGCGCCCAGCTCGATGGCGGCGTCGATGCAGGCCTTCACCTTGGCAGCAGCCACGGCGTACACGTCGGCGCTGCAGGAGGTGGCGGCGCCCGCCATAAACTTCTTGTCGCCGAAGTTGTTGGCGGTAACCCACAGGCACTTCTTATTGTGCTTCTCCTGGAGCTGTTTCAGATAGCCCACCATCAGGCGGAAATTCTCCAGGCTCTCCCGGACGGTGGCGCCCTCGGGGGCGATGTCCACATCGTGGAAGCAGTAGTAGTCCAGATCCAGCTTATCCATGAGGCCGAAGGCAAAGTCGGCCTTGGCCCGGAACTTGGCCATGGGATCGCTCTGGCCGAAGCTCTTGTCCATGGTGCCGCTGCCGAACATATCCACGCCCTCGGCGCAGATGGTGTGCCAGTAGCTCATGGCGAACTTCAGATGTTCCCGCATGGGCTTGCCGGCCAGTACTTCGTCCGGATTGTAGTATTTGAAGGCAAAGGGCTCATTGCTGTCCGGCCCGGCGTACACAATTTTGTCGATCTCCTCATAGGTTTTCATGGCGATATCCTCCCTTATTTTGATCGCATCAAGCGGTGCGCGCCTTACGCAGCTTCTGGGTGATGACGGGCAGCATCTGTACGGCGATGGCCAGCAGCAGGATGGCGCCCTTGATGGTGTCGTTGATCAGCGGGTTCAGGCCCAGCGCGGTGATGATCTTGTCGATGATGGTGAAGGACATGGAACCGAATACCACGCCCAGGATGCGGCCTCTGCCGCCCGACATGCTGATGCCACCGATAACCACACCGGCAATGGAGTACAGCTCATAGTTCTTGCCGCTGGTGGCCGGGTCCACGGAGCCCACGTTGGCCACATAGAGGAAGGAGGCGATACCCATGAGCACACCGGCAATGACGAAGACCAGCACCCGGGTCATACTGACGTTGATGCCGGAGAGCTGGGCAGCCCGCTCGTTGCTGCCCAGGGCGTACACCCGCTTGCCGAACTTGGTGCTGGTGGACAGGTAGGTCATCACCGCCACCACCACAATGAGGATGAGCACCAGGATGGGGATCTGGAACACCGACTGGTTGCCGATGACCCACAGGGGCTGCCACTGGGACAGGCCGGCGTCCAGCTGGTAAATGGTCCAGTTGTTGCTGTTCATGACGGTCTGGGCAATGGAACGGTACATCAGCATGGTAGCCAGGGTCACGATGAAGGCGGGCATCTTGACCAGGCCGATGAGCACGCCGTTGATAAGACCCAGCACCACACCCATGAAGACGGAAAAGAGCAGGGAGACGGCGATGCTATTGGTGTTATTGAACACCATGACAGTGAGTCCGCCCACCAGCGCCAGCTGGGAACCTACCGACAGGTCGATGTCACCGGTCAGAATAATGAGGCCCATGCCCAGGGCAATGATGCCGATGACGGTGGAGTGACGGGGAATGTTCATCAAAGTGGTCATGGTGGTGGCGCCCGAGTTGATGATCAGGAATACCGCCAGGATGGCCAGGAAGATGAGGATAAAGTTATACTTGTGCCAGATACTCTTAATGAGTGCGGTGCCTTTGTTCTTCTCTTTCATGGTCTCACACCTCTTGTCCCTGCTCCGCGCGGATGGCGGAGGCGTTGGTAGCCAGCAGCATGACCCGCTCCTCGGTGATCTCGCTGCGTTCCAGCACGGCCTGCACGCCGCCGTGGTAGAACACCACGCAGCGGTCGGCCACCTTCTGGATCTCGGGGATCTCCAGGGTGTTGACGATGATGGTCTTGCCCTGTTTGGCCAACTCCTGGATCAGTTTGTAGATCTCCGTTTTGGCGCCCACGTCAATGCCCTGAGTGGGATTGTCCAGCAGCAGGATCTCCGCCTCGGTATTGAGCCACCGGGCCAGAATGACCTTCTGCTGGTTGCCGCCGGAGAGGCTCACGATCAGGTTCTCATGGCTTTCCGCCTTGATGTTGAGCATCTGCTTGAGCTTGTTGTACTTGGCCACTTCCCGCTTTACGTGGATGTGGGGATGGCGGCCGCTGAGGCTGTGCTCGGCACAGTATGTATTCTCTAGAAGCGTCATATCAGGGATGACGGAGTTTTCCTTTCGATTGGCGGCCAGCATGGCGATCTTATCCTTCATGGCCTTGTGGATGGTACCGGAGGCCACCGACTTGCCCCACACTTTGAGGGTGCCGGCGCCGAAGGGAATTACGCCAAAAATGGCCTGCATCAGTTCGCTGCTGCCGGCGCCCTTCAGGCCGGTAAAGCCCACGACCTCGCCCCGGCGGACCGACAGGGTCACGTTGCGGAAGCCGTCACCGGTCAGGCCCTCCAGCTCCAGGATGGGCTCACCCAGCTTGCGGGTCTCATAGACCTCCTGGTTCACATAGCCCTCACCCACCATCTGGCGGGTGACCTCTTCCGGTGTGGTGTCCGCGACGCGGCCGGAGGAGATGAAGGAACCGTTGCGCAGGATGGTGTAGCGGTCGGCGATCTCAAAGATCTCCGGCATTTTGTGGGAGATGAAGATGAAGGACTTGCCCTCCCCCTTCAGCCGACGGACGATCCCGAACAGGTGCTCGATCTCCTCCGTATTCAGGGCTGTGGTAGGTTCGTCCAGGATGAAGAGCTTGGCCTCGGCGTGGAGCGCCTTGGCGATCTCCAGCAGCTGCTTGCGGCTGGTGTCCAGGTTGCCCACCATTTCGGTGGGATTGATGTCCACTCCCAGCCGGTTGAACAGCTCCTGGGAGCGGCGGATCATTTCCTTTTTGTTCAGGTTGCGGAATTTTCCCAGAATCTCTTTGTTGAGAAACAGGTTCTCGTAGACGGTCAGGTCGTTGATGACGTTCAGTTCCTGGTGAACGAAGGCGATCCCCGCCTCGTCCGCCGATTTGACGGTAATGGAATCCATCTGACTGCCGCAGAACTCCACGGTGCCTCCGTCCCGCTGGTGGACGCCGCCCAGAATGTTCATCAGGGTGGACTTTCCGGCGCCGTTCTCGCCCAGAAGGGCGTGTACCTCTCCCTCCTCCACGTCAAAGCTGACCTTGTCCAGCACGGTGACGCCGAAGAAGCGTTTGGTAATATCGGTCATCTGCAAAATTTTCATGGTCAGGCACCCTCTTTAAGGAACAGCGGTCACCGTGGGCGGCACAGCGCCCGCGGGGACCGCCGCTCGGTCTCGTTTAGAAGCCCTCGTAATCGGCCACGTTGGTGGAGTCGACCACGTCGACGGTAATGGTATGATCCTTTTCCACGGACTCGCCGTTCAGGTGGCTGATCATGTCATCCACGGCGGTCTGGATCATCTTGGGAGGATAGGTAACGGAGAACAGGTCGAAGTTGGCAACGATGTCGGGATAGGCGGTGTTGGCGTGAGTGCCGGACAGCACTTCATACATCTCGCCCAGGCCGGAGGAGGAACCGATAGACTTGATGGACTCCAGGAAGGCGTCCTTCTTGGCCTGCTCGATCTCGGTGCCGCTCAGGGCCTCCAGGATGCCCATGCCGATCTCATCGTCGTGAGTGAAGATGTAGTGATACTCGCCCAGCTCCTCGACGGTCTTGCTATTGATCCAGTCGATGAACAGCTGCTTGCCGGTGGAACGGCTCCAGCCGGTGGCGGCGGAGTACTCGATGGTGGCTAGCTGCTCCTCGGTCCAGCCGTTGGCAGCCAGAGTCTCGGTGAAGCCCTTGTTGCGCATCTCGGGCACGGAAGAGGTGTCGCCGATCATGACGTACAGCTTGTCGCCGGGCTGCAGGCCGTCTTCGATGAAGCGCTCAGCAGTAGCCTTGCCGATACCCTCGTTATCGCCCTTGACGTTGGCGGTAACCTTCTCCTGCACCACGGGGTTGTCAATGATGCGGTCCACCATGATGAAGGGGATGTCGGTGGCAGCGATGGAAGCCATGGAGGACTCCATGGTGTTGTCGTAAGGCAGGATCACAATGCCGGCGGGAGGAGTGGCAGCGGCCAGAAGGTCGTCGATCTGCTCCTGCTGGTTCTTGGCGTCGGTAGCAGCCTGGACCACTACGTTGTAGGTGCCTTCGGCGTTGACCTCTTCAGCCTTCTGCTGAGCATAGGTCAGAACGGCGCCGGTCCAGCCGTGGTCGGCGTTGGGCACCAGGACATAGATGTCGCCGCCGGCAGCGGGCTCGCCGCCGGTCTGGGTCTCACCGCCGCCGCTGGGGGTCTCGGTGTTGCCACCGCCACCGCCGCCGCCACAGGCGACCAGGCTCAGGGACATGACGATCGCAAGGATAAGCGCAAGATACTTTTTCATGTTCATTGGTCCTCCTTGTCAATTTATTTTCCGCGGCCTTTGCCGCAAAAAATCCGATGTGTTACAGCTCCACCCAGGCGGAATCCTTCTCCGCACTCTCAACCACTGCATGGACAAACTTCACGCCGTCCACGCCGGCGTCCACCATGGTGATGGAGTCGGTGTTGTAGGGCCGGCCGGCCTTCTTCTCGATGAGGGCGGTGACATAGTCCCGATAGATGTTGGCAAAGGCCACATACAGGCCCTCGGGATGACCCACAGGCAGACGGCTGTAGCCGCCGGCGGGCTGGTCGATGCCGTTGCCGCCCCGGGTGAGCACCTGCATGGCCTGACCCTTGGGGGTATAATACAGATAGTCGGGCTGCTCCTGACGCCACTCCAGGGCGCCCTGATCGCCGAAGATCCGGACCACCAGGCCGTTGTAGTGGCCGGCGGCGATCTGGGAGCACCAGTAGGCACCGTTGACGCCGTTGTCATACTCCACCAGGATATTGGCGTTCAGATCCAGAGCGTGACCGTACTTGTTGGTGGTGGCGGCCAGCCGCTTGATCTTCATACCGGTGACATAGTTCACATAGGCCTCGATGTGGGTGCCGATGTCACCCACGCAGTTGGAAATGCCGGAGAACTTGGGGTCCTTGCGCCAGACGGACAGGTTCTCCTTGGCGCCCTCCTGGGGCTCCAGCTCATTGATGAGCCAATCCTGTACGTACTCGGCGTTGACGGCGGCGATCTTGCCGATCTTGCCGGCGGCGATCATGTCCTTCATGACGCGGCTCATGGTGTAGCCGGGATAAGTATAGGTCACGGCGAAGAGCAGATCCTTCTCCTTGGCCAGAGCCTCCAGCTTCTCCGCCTGGCCCACCTCGAAGCACAGGGGCTTCTCGCACACCACGTTGATACCCGCCAGCAGGAACTCCTTGGCGATCTCATAGTGGAGGAAGTTGGGGGTGCAGATGGAGACGAAGTCGATACCGTCCTCCCGGGCGGCCTCCGCCTTGGCCATTTCCTTGTAGTCGGCGTACATCCGGCTGGAATCAATGCCGTAGGCCTTGGCGGTGTCCTCGTTCTCCGACGGGATGTTGGAGAAGCAGCCGCACACCAGCTCCGCACGGGGGTCAAAGGCGATGGCCTTGCGGTGCACTTCGCCGATGAAGGCGTAGACGCTGCCGCCTACCATGCCGTATCTCAGTTCTTTCGCCATGTTTTCAGCCCTGCCTTTCCTCAGCCATTGGAGATGGCGTCGTCAAACTTGATGTCGGATTTCTGGAAGTCCACCTTGCGGACGAAGGCGGCAGCCTCGGTGGCGCCGTCGATGCGGTCCATGCCGCTGTCCTCCCACTCCACCGACAGGGGGCCGTCATAGCCCATGTCGTTGAGCACCCGGATGATCTCCTCAAAGTTCACATCGCCGTGACCCAGGGAGCGGAAGTTCCAGCCCCGGCGCAGGTCGCCGAAGTCAATGTGGGAGCCCAGCAGGCCGCTGCGGCCGTCCAGAGTGACGGCGGCATCCTTCATGTGGACGTGGTAGATGCGGTCACGGAAGTCGGACAGGAACAGGTGGGGCTTGATGCCCTGCCAGATCAGGTGGCTGGGATCGAAGTTGATACCGAACTCCAGACGGTCGGCGAACTTCTCCAGCAGGCGTTTGGTGGAGTAGTAGTCAAAGGCGATCTCGCCGGGATGGACCTCCAGGGCGAACTTTACATCGTTCTTCTTGAACTCGTTGAGAATGGGGGTCCACAGCTCCACAATTTTGTTGTAGCCCTCCTCGACCATTTCCTCGGTGGTCTGGGGGAAGGAGTAGAGGTAGCGCCAGATGGGAGAGCCGGTAAAGCCGGTGATGATCTTGACACCCATCTTGTTGGCCACCACGGCGGCCTTCTTCATGGTGTCGATGCCCCACTGACGGATGGCGTCAGGCTGATCCGCCAGAGCAGCGGGAGCGAAGTTGTTCAGCCGGGGATCGGGGGCATCACCCACGCACTGACCGATGATATGGGTAGCCAGGGCCTTGCAGATCAGGTTGTGTTTCTTCAGAGTCTCCTGCACCCAGGGGATGTAGCTCTCATCCTCCAGGGCCCGGTCCAGATCCAGGTTGTTGCCCCAGCAGGCGATCTCCAGACCGTCATAGCCCATCTTCTCCGCAAGGGCGCACAGCTCATCCAGGGGCAGGTCCGCCCACTGGCAGGTGGTCAATGTAACAGGTCGCTTACCCATAACTGGTTCCTCCTTTTGCTTATCACCGTTACGCTATCATAAATCCGTTTTATAAAATATATTTACTAAAGTTCTTGCCGATAGATTACTCCCTCTTTTCGGAAAAGTCAATCCCTTTTTTGCCATTTTTAATAAAGGAGAAAAAGATTGTGCAATTCGCTATGTGCTTTTTCACAACAAAAGCCGAAGCAGACTTTTTTCGTCTGCTTCGGCTTTTGTAACATGAGTGATTAAAATGCACTGAGGAAGCGCTCCACGTAATGGAGGGCAGTACCCACGCACGCGCTGTGGGATTTAAAACAGTCCAGCGTCAAAAACTGGCCATCCTCGTCAAAGAGGGTCTTTTGACAGACCTCCTGCCGGATGCGATCCAGGTGGTCCTCCAGGTAGGCGGCCAGCATACCGCCCAGCACGATGTCGCAGTCCATCCCCATCCGGATGATGGCCAGGCCGTCGGTGAGATGGTTGCGGTACTGCTCCCAGGTCAGGGCAATCTGCTGGTTGCCGCATTTGAGCATGGTGAAAAATTCCTCCAGGGTAATACCCAGATCGTCGCTGAGGCGGGAGGTAGAACAGTAGGCCTCCAGGCATCCCCGCTTTCCGCAGCGGCAGGGCCGCCCGTTGGGCACGATGCAGATGTGTCCGAACTCACCGCTGCGGCCGTTGTCTCCCGTGTAGGGCTTATCCCCCATCAAAATGGCACCACCGACACCGCGCTCCAGAGAGAGGTAAATCAGGTTGCGGTTCTCGCTGCGCACCCAACTTTCAGCATAGCCGCTGGCGTTGGCGTCGTTCTCCACCCGGACCGGATAGGCGGAGAACGCTTCCATCACTTCGGACAGGGGGATGTTGCGCAGATCCAGCGTGGGGGCAAATACCACCTGTTCCCGCTCCGCGTCCACAATGCCGGGCACGGTGATGCCCACGCCCAGCAACCGCTTCCGGTCCAGACCGAGGCGATCCAGGAAATTCTCCAGCAGTCGGGCTGCCTCCTGATAGTATTCCGGCGTGTGGCTGAACTTCCGGCGCACCTTCTGATAGCCCAGCTCCTGGGCACGGATATCAATGGCCACCAGCCGTACCGCGTCGTCCATGATGGAGATGCCCACCGAGAAGCGGGCGTCCGCCACCAGCGCAATGGTGCGGGGCTTGCGCCCGCCGGTGGAGGCTTGGGTCCCGGAATAGGAGAGCAGCCCCTCATCCAGAAAATCGTTCAGATTATTGGACACCGTGGGCAGACTCAGTCCCAGAGCGCCGGCGATCTCCTGCTTGGTGACAGGCTCAGCGTTCTGGTAGACATATTGGTAGATTCTGCGCCGGTTGGTCTGCTTGAGGGCAGCCGACGTCAACGCTCTTTGCATATGCTACCCCTTCTTTTGTAAAAGTATTTTCTATTACCATCAACCTATCACATTCTGCTCCAAAATGCAAGGGGCGTATAAAATAATTTTCATCCCAATTAAAAAAAGCCCCCGGAACCATGTTCCGGGGGCCCAAAATCTTTGGCGTTGGATTCGTACATACCGCCCATGTCGGGGGCAGCGGGAGCCGCGGGAGCGGGCTCCTTCTTGTCGGCCTCCCCCACGGGATCGCCGATCCCGCGGGGATCCCCATTGTATCTGCTCGGGCGGAATGAATCCGCCCGGCATCAAGGTTTTGCCTCCGGCAAACCGCTTGGTCTGGCGGCCGACAAGAAAAGGCCCCCGGAACAAAGTTCCGGGGGCCCAAAATCTTTGGCGTTAGATTAGTACATACCGCCCATGTCGGGGGCAGCGGGAGCAGCAGGAGCGGGCTCCTTCTTGTCGGCCACCAGAGCCTCGGTGGTCAGCAGAGTGGCGGCGATGGAAGCGGCGTTCTCCAGAGCGGAACGGGTCACCTTGGTGGGATCCACGATACCGGCGGAGATCATGTCCACATAGGTCTCGTTGTAGGCGTCGAAGCCGTAGCCGGTCTTGTCAGCCTTCTTCACGTTCTCCAGCACCACGGAGCCGTCGATGCCGGCGTTGGTGGCGATCTGGCGCATGGGCTCGGTCAGAGCCTTGGCGATGATGCGGACACCGGTCTTCTCGTCGCCCTCGGTGCTGTCCAGCAGAGCCTCAACAGCGGAGACGGCGTTCACGTAAGCGGTACCGCCGCCGGCCACGATGCCTTCCTCAACAGCGGCACGGGTAGCGTTCAGAGCGTCCTCGATGCGCAGCTTCTTCTCCTTCATCTCCACCTCGGTGGCAGCACCCACGCGGATGATGGCCACGCCGCCGGCCATCTTGGCCAGACGCTCCTGGAGCTTCTCGCGGTCGTAGTCGGAAGTGGTGGTCTCGATCTGGCTGCGGATCTGGTTGGTGCGGTTCTTGATGGCCTCGGAGCTGCCGGCGCCGTCCACGATGATGGTGTTCTCCTTGGAGACCTTCACCTGGCGAGCCTTGCCCAGCATATCCATGGTGGCTTCCTTCAGCTCATAGCCCATGTCGGCGGTGATGACGGTACCGCCGGTCAGAACAGCGATATCCTCCAGCATCTCCTTGCGGCGGTCGCCGAAGCCGGGGGCCTTGACGCACACCACGTTCAGGGTGCCGCGCAGCTTGTTGACGATCAGAGTGGACAGAGCCTCGCCCTCCACGTCCTCGGCGATGACCAGCAGCTTCTTGCCGGACTGCACCACCTGCTCCAGGATGGGCAGCAGCTCCTGGATGTTGGAGATCTTTTTATCGGTGATGAGGATGAGGGCATCGTCCAGAACAGCCTCCATCTTCTCGGTGTCGGTGACCATATAGGGGGTGATATAACCGCGGTCGAACTGCATGCCTTCCACGACCTCGCTGTAGGTCTCAGCGGTCTTGGACTCCTCAACGGTGATGACGCCGTCGTTGGAGACCTTCTCCATGGCCTCGGCGATCAGCTTGCCGATGGTCTCGTCGCCAGAAGAGACAGCGCCGACGCGGGCGATGTCGTCAGAGCCGTTGACCTTCTTGGAGTTGGCCTTGATGGCCTCCACAGCAGCAGCGGTAGCCTTGGAGATGCCCTTCTTCATGACCATGGGGTTGGCACCGGCAGCCAGGTTCTTCAGACCCTCGCGGATGATGGCCTGAGCCAGGCAGGTAGCGGTGGTGGTGCCGTCGCCGGCCACGTCGTTGGTCTTGGTGGAAACTTCCTTCACCAGCTGAGCACCCATGTTCTCAAAGGGATCGTCCAGCTCGATCTCCTTGGCGATGGTCACGCCGTCGTTGGTGATCAGGGGAGCGCCGAACTTCTTGTCCAGCACCACGTTGCGGCCCTTGGGGCCCATGGTGATCTTAACGGTATCAGCCAGCTGATTGACGCCGCGCTCCAGAGCGTGGCGGGCTTCCTCACCGTAGCAAATGATCTTAGCCATAATGAATTACCTCCATGCAAATTCCGCCTGCGCGGAATTAAATTTGAATTCCGTCCGGAGCAGGACATGCGCCTGCGCAGGACACCACTGCTTGCTCCGCCACCGGCGGGCAACCGCCTTTGTGTGCAAAGGCGAGGGGGGTATCAAACCCGCTGTGCCGCTTGCGGCGCGGCGGGTTTGTATCTAGGGTGGATATCATCCCCCCTGGACGTAATTACTCGACGATAGCGAGGATGTCGGACTGACGGACGATGGTGTACTCCTCACCGTCGATCTTCACCTCGGTGCCAGCGTACTTGCTGGTGATGACCTTGTCGCCCACCTTCACGGTCATGGTGACTTCCTTGCCGTCCACCAGGCCGCCGGGGCCAACCTCGATTACCTGAGCCACTTCGGGCTTCTCCTTGGCAGAACCAGTCAGGATGATGCCGCTCTTAGTCTTTTCTTCGGCCTCGACCAGCTTGATGACCACACGGTCGGCGAGAGGCTTGAGTTTCATAATGGGTTCCTCCTTATATGATTCATTTTCTTATTAACCAATTCAGGTGTTAGCACTCATTTTGTCGGAGTGCTAACCACGTGTATGATAATACCTCTCCCGCGCAAAAAAATCAACCCCTTTTTCGAAAAAAGGGGGTTGATTTTTAAAAAGTTCAACTTCTGTTCACAAACTCGGGTGTGGAGTGCTAACGCATGTCCTCATTTTACCGCGGCTGCTTCCCGGTGGCCCGCCTTCTCCGGCTGCCAGGAGGCACCGGCCGGATAGAAGAACTGCACCTTTTTATCTGACAGGGCCAGGGTGATCTCCTGCCCGTCCACCCGCTCGCCGTCCACGTTCACCGCGCTGACCCGGTCGCAGTGTATCTTCATCTCCCTGCCCTGGCGCAGAATGGCCTGGGGAATGTCCCCGATCTCGCCGCGGGCAAACTTCTGGATGAGGGCCGCCACCGTAAAGCGGGACACCGCCGGAATGACGATGAAGTTCAGAAGTCCGTCGTCCGGCATGGCATCGGGGCTTGGATTGAAGCCGCCGCCGTAGAACCGCCCATTGCAGGCACACAGCAGGGTAAACCGGTCCCCGGGCATGACCTCCCCGTCCACCTCCACCTGGTAGGGCAGGTGGATGCCCTTGATAATGGTGCGCACGGCGGAAAGCTGGTAGGCTGCGGAGCCGCTGATCAGGGGCAGCTTTTTGAAGTCCGCCGCGCCAAAGCCGATACGGGCGTCAAAGCCCACGGAACACACGTTGAGGGAATACCGGCCGTTGCATTCGATGAGGTCCATAGCGGTCTGGGGGGTGTCCAGCAGCTGGTCCAGCTGCCGGAACCGACCGGCGTCCTGGCCGAAGATACGCAGGAAATCGTTGCCCGAGCCCATGGGGCAGTGGGTCACCGCCACATGCTCCTGGCCCGCTGCACCGTTGACTACCTCATTCAGGGTCCCGTCGCCGCCGCAGGCGTAGACCCGCAACGGGTCCCCCTTCTGAGCGGCCTCCTCCACCAGGGCCACGGCGTGGCCCGGTCCGGTGGTCCGTACCGCGTCCCACTCCTCCCGGCGGCCCGCCATGGTGAAGCGTACTTTCTCCAGCATCTCCTGACTGCGGTCATACTTTCCCGCATGGGGATTCATGATAAACAGGTGCCGCACAGGCACCCTCCTCTCTCTTTCTTCTCAGCTCACCAGGACACCGGCATCATAGCTGCCCCAGAGGGTCAGCCGCTGCTCGGCCCGCACCATGCGGGCCACGATAGCCGCCGCCTCCGCCCGGGTCACGGTGCCCTTGGGATTGAAGGTCAGCTTGTCGTCCACGCCGCCCAGAATGCCCTTGGCATAGAGGCTGTAGATGGCGTCCGCCCCCGGGCTGGAGGGGGTGATATCTGGCACACTGGCCTTGACCTTGTTCAGATCGTTGATGTTGCGCATGTTGCGGGCCTGACTGGTGGCCGCAAAGATCTGTGCAATCTCCCGCCGGGTAGCAGGGCGCAGATAATCCTTCTGGGTAAAGGTGCCGCTTTTGATAATGCCGCTGGCCAGGCAGTAGCTCACCGCGCCGGAGTACCAGTAGGGACCGGTGGAGCTGCTGGTGTGGAAGCTGTCGTTTTTGTAGCGGCTCTCCACCGTGGCGGCCAACTTGAGGACCTCAGCCACCGTCAGGGTCTGGTTGGGGGCGTACCGGTTGCCGCCCACGCCGGAGGTAAGGCCCACATTATAGGCGATATCCACCCACACGGCAAACCAGTCCCGGGGAGACACATCGCTGAAATCGGGCAGCTTGCCCCGGGTCAGGGGGAATCGGGCCGAGGGCACCCCCTTCTCCACCAGAATACGGGGCAGTTCAAAGACCGGGATCTTGGTGGCCTCCCCGTCCTTGGTGAGGGTAAGGACTCGGGTACCTCCCTGCTCGGTGATGGTGGCGCTGTCATAGATGAGGTCGTAGAGCAGGTTGGTGGTGCCTCCCTGGCCGTCCGGGAAGGGCAGGATGCTGGCCACGCCCCAGCGGGTCCCCTTCTGCACCACATAGAGGCCGCAGTCCAGAGGCAGCAGGGTGCCGTACTCTGGCCGGATCAGATAGGTGCCGTCCTGTCGGATCACCCCCAGCTTGCCGTCCAGGTTGACAGCGGCCAGGCCCAAGGAGAAGGATACCACACTGTCATACTGCAGGGGAATGACCACTTTCTTCTGGGCGTCCACAAAGCCCCACTTGCCGTTGTACTCGCACTGGGCCAGCCCCTCGCTGTAGCCCCATACCGTGGCCCCCTCGGGGGCGGCAAAGGCCTGTCCCGCCAGCAGCAGTGCGAGGGCCAGCAGCAGGCACAAACTCCGAACGGTCCTCTTTTTTCTCATCATCAGTTCCTCCGTTGGTTGATTCCATACTGGAACAGATCACATTTCAGCATACCGTTGTACAGCTTCCGCTTCTTCTCCGCCGTCCGGCCGAAGGTGCGCTCAAATTCCGTGTGGGAGGAGAGCACGCTCACCTTCCAGCCCTCCGGCAGGGTACGCACCGCCTTACCGAAGGCCCGGTACAGCTCCTCCGCCTCCCGCTTCTCCATGATGCGCTCGCCGTAAGGCGGGTTGGTCACTACACGGCCCACGGGGGCATCCCGGTGGAACTTGGTGGCGTCGGCCACCTCAAAGCGCACCACATCCTCCACGTCGGCCTTCACCGCGTTGTCCCGGGCGATGGCCACCGCCTTGGGGTCGATGTCACCGCCCCAGATGTCGTAGTCCCCGTGGAACTCCTTGTCCATGGCCTCATCGGCAGCCTGGAGCCACAGGCCGCTGTCCAGCCACCGCCACCGCTGGGCGGAGAAGGCCCGGTTCAGGCCGGGGGCCCGGTTCTTGGCGATGAGAGCGGCCTCGATGGCAATGGTGCCCGAACCGCAGAAGGGGTCGCAGAAGGGGTCTCTTCCCCGGTAGCGGGAGAGAAGCACCATGGCGGCGGCCAGGGTCTCCCGCAGGGGGGCCACCACGCCCACCGCACGGTAGCCGCGCTTGTGGAGGCCCGCGCCGGAGGTATCCAGCATCAGGGTGACCTCGTCGTGCATGATGGAGAACTGGACCTGGTACAGGGCCCCGCTCTCCGGCAGGGTATCCATGCCGTATTTGGCTCCCAGCCGGGCAGCCAGAGCCTTCTTCAGCACCGACTGGATGGCGGGCACCGCATGGAGCTGGGAGTTGAGGGAGTGGCCCTTCACCGGGAAGGCGCCCTCCCGGGGGATATAGTCCTCCCAGGGCAGAGCCTTGGCCCCCTCAAAGAGGGCCTCAAAGTCGGCAGCATGGTACCGGCCTACCACCAGCAGCACCCGCTCGCCGGTACGCAGGTTCAAATTTACTCTGGGAATGTCTTCCGGACGAGCCTTGCAGCCCACTCGCCCATTCTCCGCCTTCACCTCGGGCAGGCCCAGCCGGCGCAGCTCCTCGGCGCACAGGCCCTCCAGGCCAAACAGGGTGGGGATCAGCAATTCCAGTTCTCTCATGATTCGCTCCTCATTCCAGTCTTATCGGTTTGGTCCAGTATACCTTATTTCGCGCCGCTTGGCAAACTGTAACGGAATGTCACTTTCCTTTTTTACAGAAGTATGCTAGGATAGCCCTAAGAAAGGAGGTTCGTCTATGCCCATACCCAGTATTTGCTGGCTGGTGGCCCTGGTGGTCCTAGCGGTGGTGGAGGCCGCTACCGTGGCCCTGGTCTCCCTTTGGTTCGCTCTGGGCGCTCTGGCCGCACTGATCACGTCCTTCTTCGTCCAAAATATCTGGATCCAGTTTGCCGTATTTCTGGTGGTCTCCCTGGTCACCCTACTGGTGATCCGGCCCCTCACCCGACGCTATGTGGCTCCCAAGCAGGTGGCTACCAACGCCGACCGGGCGGTAGGCGCCGAGGGTGTGGTCACCCAGGCCATCGACAACCGGAACGCCCAGGGGCAGGTAACGGTAGGCGGCAGTGTGTGGACCGCCCGTTCCGATCCGGAGGAAAACATCCCCGAGGGTACCACCGTGCGCGTGCTGCGCATTGAAGGCGTGAAGCTCATTGTGACCCCCACGAAAGAGAGCTGTATGATCCACCGATAAAAGGAGGAAGGAAAATGTTTGACAATATTCCCTTTATCCCCATTATCATTATTATCCTGGTGATCTTCATTATTCTGCTGCTGGCCGCCAACCTGAAGATCGTCCAGCAGTCCAAGGCCTACGTCATCGAGCGCATGGGCGCGTTCCACTCCGTGTGGGGCGTGGGCGTCCACTTCAAGATTCCCTTTATTGAGCGGGTAGCCAAAGTGGTCTCCCTGAAGGAGCAGGTGGTAGATTTCGCTCCCCAGCCCGTCATCACCAAGGATAACGTCACCATGCAGATCGACACGGTGCTCTACTTCCAGATCACCGACGCCAAGCTGTACACCTACGGCGTAGAGCACCCCATGAGCGCCATTGAGAATCTGACCGCCACCACCCTGCGCAACATCATCGGCGAGCTGGAGCTGGACCAGTCCCTCACCAGCCGCGACATCATCAACTCCAAGATGCGCTCCATTCTGGACGAGGCCACAGACCCCTGGGGTATCAAGGTCAACCGTGTGGAGCTGAAGAACATCATCCCGCCCAGAGAGATCCAGGACGCCATGGAGAAGCAGATGAAGGCCGAGCGGGAACGCCGGGAATCCATCCTCCAGGCCGAGGGCCAGAAGCAGAGCCAGATCCTGGTGGCTGAGGGCGAAAAGCAGTCCCTGATCCTCCGGGCCGACGCCGCCAAGCAGGCGGCCATCATGAAGGCCGAAGGTGAGGCCGAGGCTATCCTGAAGGTGCAGCAGGCCACCGCCGAAGCTCTCAAGCTCCTCAATGAGGCCAGCCCCACCGATCAGGTGCTGAAGATCAAGGCTCTGGAGGCCTTCCAGGCCGCCGCCAACGGCCAGGCCACCAAGCTGATTATTCCCTCGGAGATCCAGGGCCTCGCAGGCCTGTGCGCCTCCGCCAAGGCCGCCTTTGAGTCCGGCTCCGATTCCGAAAAGAAGAGCTGATCTCCCGTCCCATCCATGCGCCGCGGAAAACCGCGGCGCATTTTTTATCTTCCTCTTGACAACTATCCTTGTCAATGCTATCCTATGTTTGACAAGGATAGTTGTCATTTTGACGTGAATAATTGTCAGCCCGGGAGGTGTAACCATGCCGCTGTACAACCGGCTCAAGGAGTACCGAGCCAGACTTGGGGTCAACCAACAGGAGATGGGCCGCCTGGCGGGGGTATCCCGCCAGACCATCAGCCAAATCGAGCGGGGGGACTACTCCCCTTCGGTGACCCTAGCCCTCAAGCTGGCCAGGCTGTGCGGAGTGACTGTGGAGGATATCTTTATCTATGAGGAGGAGGAAGAACATGAATGATACGGTAAAACGGGACAACCGGAAGTCTCTGCCCCGCTTTCTGCTGGTGATCCTGGTTGCTGGCCTGGTAGGCGGTGCAGTCGGCTTTTTCAGCGCCTTGGCAGCCGATTTGGGAACGTTGAACACCATCCGGGAGGGTCTGGATGTGTTTCTGAGGACCGTCACCCCCTGGGCCATCCCGGTGTGCACCGCCGCTCTGCTGATCCCCGGCCTCTGTCTTTATTGTTCCGCCAAAAAGGAGTACGCCGTCTGGGATCAGGAGTGTGATGAGGCCTATCAGGCCATTGAGGAGAAGCTGAGCTACACCCTGCTGTTCAGTTCCCTGGCTATGCTGGCTGATCTCTTTTTCCTGGCCGCCGGTTTCCTCTACGATGCTTCCCTGATAAACGCTCTCCTTTTCCTGATCTCTCTGGTCTTTCTCATCCTGCTTCAGCAAAAAGTGGTGGATCTGACCCGGCGGATGAATCCAGAGAAGAAGGGCAGCATCTACGACGTCAACTTCCATAAGAAGTGGCTGGACAGCTGCGACGAGCTGGAGCGGGCCCAGATCGGGCAGGCAGCCTTCCACGCCTATAAAATCCTCAACGGCCTCTGCCCCGCCCTCTGGGTCATACTTGTGCTTCTCAGTCTTGTAACTGAGGTAGGCCTGCTGCCTATCCTGATGGTGGTGTTGATCTGGGGCGTGCTCCAGGTCTCCTACACCCTGGAGTGCATCCGCCTCAGCCGCCGTAAGTCCCACTGATAAAAGAGCCTGTATCCAATTGGATACAGGCTCTTTTATCAGTGTTTTTTGGAAATGGGAGGCGGAACCGTGGGGCTGTCGTGCTCGAAGACGTCCAGGTAGTCGGCGTCCTGAAGCTGAGGACGGCGGTGCCGGATGGCCTCGGAGATGATGGGATAGAGCACGATGGCCAGCAGGCCGCCGGAGAAGCCGTTGTTGTACAGGTTGAAGCCCTCCACCGGGGTACCGGCCCGCAGCACCACCGAGGAGTGGAGGAAGCCAGCCAAAATACCGAAGGGCCAGCCGAAGTAGCCCGAGATGGGAGCCAGAGTGGTACCGAAGAGCAGGGCCAGCTGCACGGCGCTGTCGTTGATGCTCCAATGCATACAGAAGCTGCCCAGCACCACGCCCAGCATAATGGGGACAATATTGCGGGCGTGTTTGCCGAAGGCGGAGAAGCCCATGATGGTAAAGATACCGCCCAGAGTGGGGCCGTTCAGGTCGCCGCCGGTCAGCAGAATAAACGCCATACCGATCAGACCGTTGACACCCACGTTGATCAAAGTGGGCGCCGCGCCGAACATACGCAGGTAGTCACTGGGGGCCCGGCCGGTGGTGAGCAGCAGTCGCCGGTAGCCTGCCCAGGCCGCCCAAATGGGCCGCCCGCTGAAAAACAGGCCCATGACGATCAGAATCAGGCAGAGGCCGCCCAGGCAGATGCCCAGCTGCATGTTATAGCCGGTGGCCCAGTGGTGGGCCACATTGGGGTTTGCACCCAGAGAGGTCATGACCGGCACCATGATGGTGGCCAGCAGACCGCAGGCAAATCCCATGTTGTACAGGTTCATGCCGTTCTGGATCTTGTATGTATAGGCAGACAGAGGAGGCAGCACAAAGCCGATGATGACACCGATGAGGATGGCCCACCAGATGTTGCCCCAGCCGTTGTCCAGCGCCACATAGCTTACCACCGGCGACAGCGAGGTGGCCAGCAGGGATACGGAGGCGTACTTGCCGAACTCCTCCCGGCGGACCTTGGCATACAGGAAGGTACCGAAGATGATGGGCCAGATGTTGGCGATGTTCTTGCCGAACAGGGCAAAGCCCGCCATCAGGCCGATCTCCACCAAGGTGTAGCCATTGAGGGGGTCCTTGCTCAAGTGGAGGATTCCCAGGCTGATGAGGGTGACCAGAGCGGCGTTCACAAAGGCCGCTCCGATACCCGCGATCTTCACATAGTCGGTGATGAGGGCGTCCTCAGTCTGAATGATCTTCCACAGACCGGGCAGGATCTCAGAGGGATCACCCAAAATCAGACCGATGGCGATGAGGTAGACAGAGAAACAAATTGCGGCGGGATAGATCTTATGATAGCGCATATGGTGTCCCCCTTCGGATGGGCAGCCGTATTACAGGCCCTCAAAATAGTGTCTGGTCTGTTCCGCGTTGCGCATAACTTCTTGTTTCAGTTCTTCCAGGCTGTCGAACTTCCGCTCTCCCCGCAGCCGTTTGTAAAACTCCATCCGCACGGTCTGGCCGTACAGATCACCGCTGAAGTCCAGAATGAAGCCCTCCACCGTCACCCGGTCGCCGTCATCCACCGTGGGGCGCACCCCTACGTTGGTCACTGCCGGGCGGCTGTCGCCGTTTTCAAACCATACCTTGGTGGCATACACACCGTAGGCCGGAACCAGCACGCCGGGCTGGAAGCGCAGGTTCACCGTGGGGAAGCCCAGGGTGGAGCCCAGCTTCTTGCCGTGGGCCACTGTGTCGGTGAGGGTATGGGGATGACCCAGAAATTCATTGGCTCGCTCCATCTCGCCCTGAGCCACCAGGGTACGGATATAGGTGGAGGACACGGTGATATCGTCCCGGCACACCTTGGGGATGATGTCGCAGCCGATGCCCAGCTCCTGGCACAGGGTCTGGAGCCGGTCCGGGTTGCCCTCTCCCTTGTAGCCGAAGTGGAAGTCGTGGCCGGCCACCAGGTGGACCGCCCCGTGCTCCTTCACCAGATAGTCAGTGACGAACTCCCGCCAGGGCATTTGCATCATCCGCTCGTCAAAGTGGGCCACGATTACGTCCCGGATGCCGTAGTACCGCCGCATCAGCTCCGCCCGGTCCATGGGCGAGCTGAGCAGGGGCACCGCCGGGGTCTTGAGGATCAGGTTCTCCGGATGGGTATCAAAGGTGACCGCCGCCGGAACCGCTCCCAGTTCAGCCGCCTTCTCCCCCACCCGGCGCAGCAGGGCTCCGTGGCCCAGATGAACGCCGTCAAAGAAGCCCAGCGCGATCACACGTCTTGTCTCTGTCCCGTTCAATGTACTTACACCTCGAAAAAGCTTTTAATGGTGGTCATGGTGCCCCCGGCGCACCGGCCCAGCAGCAGGAACTCGCCGTCAGGGCCGTACACCCGCCAGGTGCCGTCCTGGGCGGCACAGGGGAAGGGGCTGCCGTTCTTGGCCTTTTTCAGCACATCCGCACCGATGGTCACCGCGGGGTACTCTCCAAAGCAGGCATCCACCGGGGCCAGCAGGGCGGTGGGATCGGAGGCAGCCTGAAGCTGCTCCAGGGTCACCGCTCGGTCCAGGGTGTAGCCCGCCGCCTCAGTGCGCCGTAGGGCCGACATACAGCCGCCGCAGCCCAAAGCCTGCCCAATATCGTGGCACAGGGTGCGGACATAGGTGCCCTTGGAGCAGCGCACCCGCAGATACCAGGTATCCGCCTCCTTGGGGAAGCCCTCAGGGACCTCCTCCAGCACCTCCAGCCCATAGATGGTCACCGGGCGGGGAGGCCGCTCCACCTCTTTGCCCGCACGGGCCAGCTCATAGAGCTTTTTGCCGTCCCGCTTGATGGCGGAGTACATGGGTGGGATCTGGAGGATATCCCCCCGGAACCCTTCCAGGGCACCCTCCAGGGCCGCCCGGTCCACCTGTACCGGCCGCTGCTCCAGCACCTGGCCGGTGGTATCCTGGGTATTTGTGATAACGCCCAGTTTTAAACCGGCGATATATTCCTTTTTCCCCTCTGTGGCGAACTCCACCGCCCGGGTAGCCCGCCCCACAAAGACAGGCAGCACACCGGTGGCCATGGGGTCCAGGGTGCCGCCATGGCCCACCCGCCGCTCATGGAGGATGCCCCGCACCTTGGCGCAGACATCCATACTGGTCCACTCCTGGGGCTTGTCGATGATAATGACTC
Source organism: Flavonifractor sp. AGMB03687 (assembly GCF_017811815.1). Classification (GTDB taxonomy): domain Bacteria; phylum Bacillota; class Clostridia; order Oscillospirales; family Oscillospiraceae; genus Flavonifractor. Next base: position 417,238 of record NZ_JADKZI010000001.1, on the reverse strand, counting down.
CGTTAGGCATCGTGTTCCACCTGCCGGATGGCGTCCAGGATGGCGGACTCCGCCTCCTCCAGGGTGCCGCTGACAGTGCAGCCCGCAGCGGCGGCGTGACCGCCGCCTCCCAGCAGGGCGCACACCTTGGTAGCGTTGAGCCCGCCGCTGGTACGGACGGACAGCTTGCACTCCCCTGCCGCCAGCTCCCGGATGGTGACCGAGGTCTCCACTCCTTCGATCTGGCCCAGGAAGGCGGCGATGTCCTCCATGTCCTCCTCGGTGGCCCCTGCCTCGTCCATCAGGGACAGGGACACGGGAGCCACGGCGATCTTGCCGTCCTCGTAGCGGTGCATCCGCTCCACAATAAGCCGCTCCACCTGGAGCCGGGCCCAGGTCTTGGTGCGGAAGTGGCGCTTGTTCAGGGGGAATACGTCGATGCCGGTGGCCATCAGGGCGGCGGCCACCCAGTGGGTGTCCGCCGTGGTGTTGCCGTACTGGAAGCAGCCGGTGTCAGTGGAGACGGCCACATACAGGGGGATCGCGGTCTCCTGATTGACCTGCCCCAGCTCCTTCAGGATCTCATAGAGGATCTCGCCGCAGGCCGCCCGCCCGGCGTCCAGGCAGGTCTCCTTGGCAAAGAATTCCTGAGAGGGGTGGTGGTCGATGGCCAGGTCGATGCCCCGCTCCAGCCAGGGTTGACCGGATGTGGTAAAAAGGCTCCTGGCAGCAATATCCACGCTGACCACCGTGTCCGGCTCATACCCCTCAGGAGCCAGCAGGCCCTCCAGATAGGGGGTGAACAGGTGGGTCTCACCGGTGCCGGAACAGATATGGGCAGTCTTGCCCAGGCCACGCAGGCCCCGACACAGGGCGGCGGCACAGCCGATGGTGTCCCCGTCGGGCCGCTTGTGGGTGAGGATCAGATAGCGGTCGTGCTCCTTCAGCCAGGCCGCAGCTTCGGTATAGGTCATGGTTTATTCCTCGCTGTCCAGATCAATGTGGGCGTTGGCCGGATTGGCAGGCTTGACCACCTCGGGGTCCCGCAGCATGCTCAGGATGTGGGCACCGGTGTCGATGGAGTCGTCCTCCACAAACTGCAGCTCCGGGGTGTAGCGCAGCTGAAGGGCGCGGCCCAGCTCCCGGCGCAGATAGCCGCCGGCGGACTTCAGGCCCTTGACCACTTCCTTCACATCGCTCTTGTCCAGCACGCTGACATAGATCTTGGAATAGCGCAGGTCAGAGGTGGTATCCACACCGGTGATGGACACCAGACCGTGGACCCGGGGGTCCTTGACCGTGCGGATGAGGGTAGCCAGCTCCCGCTGGATCTCCTCGTTGATACGTCCGATACGATTACTTGCCATACATTTCTCCTATTACGCAATACAGACCCGCCCCCTCCTCAAATGAATTGGGGACGGAACGGGTCTGTTTTTATTTTCCTTGGTTATCCCTCAGGGAAAACCTTCAATCCATTAAACTTCGATTTGCTCCATCAGGAAGGCCTCGATGACGTCGCCCTCCTTGATGTCCTGGAACTTCTCGAAGGTGATACCGCACTCGTAACCGGCGGCGACCTCCTTCACGCTGTCCTTGAAGCGCTGCAGGGAGGCGATGGAGCCGTCATAGATCACCACGTTGTCACGCAGCAGGCGCATGTTGGCGCCGCGCTGCATCTTGCCGTTGGTGACGTAGCAGCCGGCCACCATGCCCACGCCGGTGATGCGGAACACGTTGCGCACCTCGGCCTGGCCCAGCTCCACTTCCTTGAACTTGGGAGCCAGCATGCCCTTCATGGCGGTCTCGATCTCGTTGATGCAGTCGTAGATCACGCGGTACATCCGCATATCCACCTTGTTGCGGGCGGCGGTGTCCTTGGCGTTGGAGTCAGGACGGACGTTGAAGCCCACGATGATGGCGTTGGAGGTGGTAGCCAGCATAACGTCGCTCTCGTTGATGGCGCCCACCGCGCAGTGGATGACACGGACACGGACCTCGTCGTTGGAGATCTTCTCCAGGGAGGCCTTGACGGCCTCGGCAGAGCCCTGCACGTCGGCCTTGACGATGATGTTCAGGTCCTTCATTTCGCCCTGCTTGATCTGGCTGAACAGATCCTCCAGGCTCACCTTGCCCACCGGGCTGGAGGCGGCCATCTTCTGGTCGTGCTTACGCTGCTCCACCAGCTCACGGGCCATGCGCTCGTCATCCACGGCGTGGAAGTCGTCGCCGGCGCCGGGCACTTCGCTCATGCCGATGATCTCAACAGGCACGGAGGGACCGGCCTCGGTGAGCTTCTCGCCACGGGCATTGGTCATGGCGCGGACACGGCCCACGGCAGTGCCGGCGATGATGATGTCGCCCTGATGGAGGGTACCGTTCTGCACCAGCAGGGTGGCCACGGGGCCGCGGCCCTTGTCCAGACGGGCCTCGATGACGGCGCCGTGGGCGGAACGGTTGGGATTGGCCTTCAGCTCCTGCATCTCGGCGGTCAGGTTGACCATCTCCAGCAGGTTGTCGATGCCCTCGCCGGTCTTGGCGGAGATGGGGCAGATGATGGTGTCGCCGCCCCACTCCTCGGGCACCAGCTCGTACTTGGTAAGCTGCTCCTTGATGCGCTCGGGGTTGGCTTCCGGCTTATCCATCTTATTGATGGCCACGATCACGGGGATCTTGGCGGCCTTGGCGTGGTTAATGGACTCTACGGTCTGGGGCATGATGCCGTCGTCGGCAGCCACCACCAGGATGGCCACGTCGGTAATCATAGCGCCGCGGGCACGCATGGCGGTGAAGGCCTCATGGCCGGGGGTGTCCAGGAAGGTGATGGGCTTGCCGCCCACCTCCACCTGATAAGCGCCGATGTGCTGGGTGATGCCGCCGGCCTCGCCCGCCGCCACGTGGGCGTTGCGGATATAGTCCAGCAGGGAGGTCTTGCCGTGGTCGACGTGACCCATGACCACCACCACGGGGGCGCGGGGAAGCAGATCCTCCTCCTTGTCCTCGGCGGTGTCGATGAGGCGCTCCTCGATGGTGACGATGATCTCCTTCTCCACCTTGCAGCCCAGCTCTTCGGCGATGATGGCGGCGGTGTCGAAGTCGATGACATCGGACAGAGAGGCCATGACGCCGTTCTTCATCAGGGTCTTGACCACCTCGGCGCCGGTCTTCTTCATGCGGGAAGCCAGCTCGCCCACGCCGATCTCGTCGGGGATCTTGACGGTGAGGGGGGTCTTCTTGGCGATCTCCATCTGGAGCCGGCGCATCTTCTCCTGCTCCTCCTGACGGCGCTTGCTGCCGCCCTGGAAGCCGCCCTTGCGCTGGTTGCGGCCCTGGAACTTCTGCTTGCCGGCCTGCATCTGCTTGGTCTTGCCGGCGGCCAGATCCTCCAGCCGCTGGTCGTACTTCTCCAGGTTCACGTTGCCGCTCTTGCGGGTGTCCACCACCTTCTTCTCGGGCACGCGGGTGGTGGGACGGTTCTGCTGCTGAGGCTGCTGGGCCTTGGGCTGCTCCTGCTGAGGAGCGGGCTTGGCAGCAGGGGCAGCGTTCTGAGCGGGCTGCTTGGAGCCCTTCTGGCCCTGCTGCTGGGCAGGCTGGGCCTTGGGCTGCTCGGCGGGAGCGGCCTTGGGCTCCCGGTACACGTCGGCGTAGATGCTCTCGATGCTCTCCACCTGGTTGTGCTGGGTGAGATACTCAAAAATCAGGGACAGCTCCCGGTCGCCCAGAGGCTGCATGTGGTTCTTCGGGGTCGTCGCGTATTTGGTCAGAATGTCGGTGATCTCCTTGGAATTCTTGTTGAAATCCTTGGCCACCTCATGCACACGATACTTGTTGTTCAGCAAATAAGCCACCTCCAACTGGTCGGCTTGCGCCAATAGGAAAACGCGGCGGGTCCGCTGCGCTTTCTTATTGGAACAAGCCTGCTTGTTCCAATCTGTCTCAGCCACGTTGTGTTCATGACTGGGGTTTCTTGATCGTCAGTTTGCCCTTAGGGGCAAAGGGTTTTACCTGCTTCTTGGCCGGGGGAGCGCTCTGGGGCTCCTTGGCCGCCTTGGGGGGCGGAGCCCAGGGCTTCTTGTTCTTCTTCTGCAGGTTCTTCTCGTGGGCCCGCTGCTCCTTCTGTCGCTGAAGGGCCTTCCCGGCCTTGACCTTCAGCTCTTCCGCCGCGGCGGAGCAGTGCTCCGGGTCGGCGGAAGCCAGCTTGGCGGCAATGGCCGCGGCCAGCCCCACGTCGGTGAGGGCCAGCATGGTGCAGGCGGAGCGGCCCACTGCGCCGCCCAGGCCGCCCTTGGTGTAGGGGGTAGGCAGGTGGGGCACCTTGCCGATCTCGGCAAAGTGGGCCGCCCGGCGCAGACTGTTGTCGGCGCCGTCGCAGGCGGTGAGGATCAGCTTGGCCTGATGGGCCCGGGCGGCGGCGCCCACCGGCTCCTCGCCCACCTCCACACGGCCCGCCTTGCGGGCGATGCCCAGCAGATGCAGTACGCTATCCATCCTGATCGCCCTCCCGCATCTGCTGTTCCAGCGCCTCATATACCTCATCGGGCATGGGGGCGGAGAAGGCCCGCTCCAGCGCCCTGGCCTTCCGGGCCCGCTTCAGGCAGGCCTCGTCAGGGCACACATAGGCGCCCCGGCCCGGCTTCTTTCCCTTGAAATCCAGAGAGACCTCTCCCTCCGGGCTCTTCACCACCCGGATCAGCTCCTTCTTGGGCTTCATCTCCCGGCAGCCCACGCACTGGCGCATGGGAATCTTCTTGGGCATCCTTCTGCCCCCCTTCCACTACATTTAAAACGAAAACCTTATTCCTCGATCTCGGCCTCGTCCTCGAGGATCACGTCGTCCTCGTCCTCCACTTCCTCGTCGGCAGGAGCGGACTCAGGCTTGATGTCGATCTTCCAGCCGGTCAGCTTGGCAGCCAGACGGGCGTTCTGGCCCTCCTTACCGATGGCCAGGGAGAGCTGATCGTCGGGCACCACCACGCGGCAGGTCTTGCCCTCCTCGTGGATGTCCACGCTGATGACGTCAGCGGGAGACAGGGCGGCAGCGATGTACACGGCGGGGTCCTCGGACCACTTGACGATGTCCACCTTCTCGCCACGGAGCTCCTCCACGATGTTGTTGACGCGCTGGCCGCGGGGACCCACGCAGGCGCCGATGGGATCCACGTTGGGATCGGCGGACCAGACAGCCAGCTTGGTGCGGGAACCGGCCTCACGGGCAATGGACTTGACCTCCACGGTGCCGTCGTAGATCTCGGGCACTTCCATCTCGAACAGGCGCTTCACCAGGCCGGGGTGGGTGCGGGAGATGAGGACCTGGGGTCCCTTAGTGGAACGGCGGACCTCCACCACATACACGCGTAGGCGCATGCCCTCCACGTACTCCTCGCCCTTGACCTGCTCGCCGGCGGCCAGGAATGCCTCGGTGGCCTCGCTGCCGGAGCCGATGCGCAGGCTGGCAGCACCGGAACGAGGATCGATGCGGGTGACCACGCCGGTGAGGATCTCGTGCTCCTTGGAGGAGAACTCGTCGTACACCATGCCCCGCTCGGCCTCACGCATGCCCTGGATGATGACCTGACGGGCGGTCTGGGCGGCAATGCGGCCAAAGTCCCGGGTCTTGATCTCGATGCGGATCACGTCGCCCAACTGGGCCTGGGGCAGCTTGGAACGGGCCATCTCCAGGCTCATCTCGGTGCAGGGGTTATCTACCTCCTCCACCACGTCCTTCTTGACGAACATGCGGACGGTACCGGCCTCCTCGTCGGCCTCCACCACGATGTTGTCACCGGCGGACTCATGGTCCCGCTTGTAGGCGGACACCAAGGCCTGGGTGATCTTATCCAGCATGTAGGCCTTGGGGATGCCCTTTTCCTTCTCAATCAGATTGATGGCGGCGAAAAACTCCTTGCCGTCCAGCTCATTGGTCTTCTGCGCTTTGGCGTTCTTCTTCGGCATAGTTCTGTCTCCTTATCCTCAACACGGGCGGTTCCTGCCGCCCCTACATCTTAAAACCGCACGTACAGCCGGGTCTGAGCCACGTCCTTCTTAACGAAGGTCCTGGGTCCGTCCGCCGTGTCAATGGTCACATCGCCGTTTTCGTAGCCGGAGAGCACTCCCACATGGTCCTTCCGGCCGTCCACCGTACGGTAGAGGCGCACCTCCACCTCCGAGCCCATGAAGGCGGCAAAATGCTCCGGCTTCTTCAGGGGCCGGTCTGCACCGGCGGAGGACACCTCCAGCACGTAGCTGCCCTCAATGGGGTCAGCCTCGTCCAGGGCGTCGGACAGGGGGCGGCTCACCGCCTCGCAGTCGTTGATGGAGACGCCGTCCTCCTTATCAATATAAACCCGCAGGAACCACTGCCCCGCCTCACGGACGTATTCCACGTCCCACAGGGTGCAGCCGGCGGCCTCCACCAGGGGAGCCGCCAGGGTGGATACCAGCTCTGTTACCTTGGCCATAAGCCACCTCCGGCAAGGGATGTAAATTTTTTACATTCCCCGTTTTTTCAATAAGAAAGAGCGGAGCCGTGACCCCACTCTCATCATACCTCTACTACTAACGTATGTACTATACCACAAAGTGGTGTTTTGCGCAAGGGTCTGCCGTGATTTTTTCCATTCCAGGCTTTTTTATTCCTTATAGTTGACATAATGGTACACTCTGGTACAATAAAACTTAGCTTTCAGATATTTTTAAGGAGGGCGGAACATGGACGGCAACAAGCAGGCCCTGGAGATCCTGGGCGAAGTGAAGAAAGCGGTGGTTGGCAAGGACGACGTGCTGGCCAAGGTGCTGCTGGCCATTCTGGCCCGGGGCCACATTTTGTTGGAGGACATCCCCGGGGTGGGCAAGACCACCATGGCCCTGGCCTTTTCCAAGGCCTTGAGCCTGAAATACAACCGCGTGCAGTTTACCCCCGATGTGATGCCCTCGGACATCACCGGCTTTTCCATCTATAACAAGGCCACCGGCGCTATGGAGTATCAGCCCGGCGCGGTGCTGTGCAACCTGTTTCTGGCGGACGAGCTCAACCGGGCCACCAGCCGCACCCAGTCCGCCCTGCTGGAGGCCATGGAGGAGGGACAGGTCACCGTGGACGGCGTGAGCCACCTGGTGCCCCAGCCCTTCCTGGTCATCGCCACCCAGAACCCGGCGGGGGCCTCGGGCACCCAGCTGCTGCCCGACTCCCAGATGGACCGGTTCATGATCCGCCTGTCCATCGGCTACCCCGCTCCGGCGGACGAACTGGACATGGTGCGCCGCAAGCAAAAGGGCAATCCCCTGGAGCAGGTGCGGCAGGTGCTGGATCTGGACGGTCTGGCCGCCCTGCGGGATCGGGCCGACCGGGTGTATGTGTCCGACGAGGTGCTGGACTACATCATCCGGCTGGTGAACGCCACCCGCACCCACCCCATGATCGTTCAGGGTGCCAGTCCCCGGGCCTCCCTGGCCCTCACCGCCATGGCCAAGGCGGCCGCCCTGGTGCTGGGCCGGGACTACGTGAACCCGGAGGACGTGTCCATGGTCTTTGCCGATGTGGTGGCCCACCGGCTCATCCTCTCCCCCCGGGCGGAGGCCAGCGGCGGCTTCGATCTGTCGGAGATCCTCCGGCAGGTCCAGCCCCCCAAGATCGGGTGAGGCTATGATCAGCCGTCGGATCCTGTACGCCGTTCTGGTGGCGGCGGCGGTATTGTTTCAAATTTTATTCCGGTTCTATCTGTCCACCTTCATCCTGGTATTTATCCTCGTGCTGCCGGTTCTCTCCCTGCTGCTGGCCCTGCCCGGCCTGGCGGGGAGCCGGCTGGAGATTCGGCCTGCCAGCCCCTCCGTGGTTCGGGGCGAAAGTGCCCAGTTCCACATCTCCCTGCACACCGCCTCCCCCTTCCCCCTGATCCGCCCCCGGGTCAGGCTGCGCTGGACCAACCAGCTCACCGGCGAGGAGGGACAGGCCCTGCTCTTCGCCTCCCCGACAAAGGAGGTCCCCCTGACTGTCCCCGCCGACCACTGCGGCCGGCTGGTGTGCCGGGCAGAGCGTGCCTGGAGCTGCGACCTGCTGGGTCTCTTCCCCCTGCCTGTGGGGCGTGGGATCGATGGGGCCGTGCTGGTGCTGCCCCCCGCCCTGGAGCTGGACGACACCCAGGAGCTCACCGGCGGTCAGAACGACGGCGTGGTGCTCCGTCCCCGCCCCGGCGGCGGCCCTGGCGAGGACTACGACCTGCGGGAATACCGGGCGGGCGACCCGCTGCGGTCGGTCCACTGGAAGCTGTCCTCCAAGCTGGATGAGCTGGTAGTCCGTGAGACCCTGGAGCCCCAGCAGGCCGCCATTGTGGTGACTTACGACCACTTCGGCTCCCCCGAAGTGCTGGACCGCACCTTTGCCCAGCTGTGCGCCCTGTCCCGTTGGCTCCTGGAGCAGGAGCGCCCCCACCACATCCAGTGGGCCGCCCCCCTCACCAGCATGGTGGAGGACCGGTCGGTGGACGGGGAGCATGCTCTGCTGGCCTGCCTGGAGCTGGCCTTCTCCACCCCGGCGCCCCAGGAGGGCCGCTCCATCCTGGACGGCACCCTGCTGCTGCCCGCCGGTTCCGGTAAGGTGCGCCATCTCCATGTGACGCCGGAAGGCGTGGAAGGAGGGGGACGATGAAACGCCATCCAAAGCATCCGCTCAAGCCCCGCGCCAGCCGTCGGCCCCGGCCCCTGGAGCTCTTCACCGGCTGTCTGCTGCTCTTCCTGCTGCTCACCGGTACCCTGTGGTCCTTCTCCTCGGCGGTGCAACAGCCCCTCCACCCCCTTCTGCTGCTGATTGGCTGCGCTTTGCTGAGCGTGCTGCTCACCCTGATCTGTGCCCTCCCCACCCGCTGGATGCTGGTCGGCATGGCCGCGGTACTGGGGGCTGCCGGCTTCACCGTCTGGCGGCTGTTTCCCATTATGCAGCTGGGTGAGATCACCTACCGCTGTTCCGTGGTCAACACCGTGTGCACCAGCCTGGAGTTGGACGGCTTTATCCATCCCATTGCCCAGCTGCCCACCGGTGTCTGGGTCCGCTCGGCCACCCTGCTGACCCTGGTGGTGGCTGCGGTGCTGGGGGTACTGCTGGCCCTGGCCGTGGTGCGGCGGCCCTCCTTCTCCGTGTCCTTTCTGCTCACCAGTCCCTTTGTGCTGGCGCCCCTGTGCATCTCAGTGACTCCGGCCTGGCTGCCCCTGATGGGACTGATCCTGGGCTGGACCGTCATGGGTCTGGGCTCCCTGGTCCGCCGTCAGGACCGGGCGGGGGCCGCCAAGCTCACCCTGCTCTCCCTTCCGGCAGCGGCCCTGCTTCTCTTCCTACTGGGCCTGGCCATGCCCCAGGACAGCTATCAGCGGCCCCAATGGGCGGATGACGCTCTCGACTCCATCAACAACTGGGTGACCCACCTGGATGTGACTCTCTTCCACGGAAAAGGGCCCTTCGGCTTCGGGTCGGGCGGCTCTTTCGCCGACGCCGACGGCAAGGTGGAGCTGTCTAACGCCGGTCCCCTGAACTTCTCCGGCCGGACGGTGCTGGAGGTGGACACCGACCTGCGGGGCCGCATCTACCTGCGGGGCTTCTCCAGCGCCGTGTATGAGGACGGCAGCTGGAACCCGCTGCCGGAGGATCGCTACAGCTGGATGTTTTGGGATGAGACCCAGGAGGGTGAGCCTCCCTCCTTTACGGACAGTGTGTTCTATCCCTCCCTGGAGGGCTTCCAGCCTCTGAACTTCCCCGCTCTGGCGGACCGGGATATGTTCCCCAACAAGGACTACGCCAAGGTCACCGTCCGCAACGTGGGGGCCGACCCCGGCTATGTGTATGTGCCCTACCACATCCTCTCCCAGCCCGACGAGCTCAGCGGAGCCAAATTTGTCAACGACTCCTACCTGGCCCGGGGGGATGACGTGTGGACCCACACGGTATACGTCCAGCCCAACTGTGATCCCCTGTCGGGCGCGGAGCTGCCAGGGGAGGCCAGCCAGGCCGAGAGTACCTATGCCAACTTTGTCTATGACAGTTCCTATATGGCTGTGTATGAAGATGTTGTGGACGCCTTGGATGCCGTTATTGAGGACCTAGTCACAGATATGCCCGGCCATCTCCCCGGCGGAGCAGAGAACCCCGCCTATCAGGCCTATCTGGAGTTGCTCCAAGGCGGTGCCGAAAGAGAAACAGACATCACACGGACATATCCCATGGTAATGGCCGGCATCGTAGCCGCTTACCTGGACGGTCTGGCGGAGTACAACCCGGACACCCCCGCCACCCCGGAGGGGGAGGACTTCGTGTCCTACTTCCTGACCGAGAGCCACGAGGGCTACTGCATGCACTTTGCCTCCGCCGCCACCCTGATCCTGCGGCATATAGGCATCCCCGCCCGGTATGTCACCGGCTATGTGGCCGATGTGCCCGCCTCCGGCCATGTGAATGTCCCCGACTCCGCCGCCCACGCCTGGGTCGAGATCTATCTGGACGGCTACGGCTGGGAGCCGGTGGAGGTCACCCCCGCCTATGCCGGCAGCAATCCCGGCCAGAGCGGCACCGTGGAGCCCACTCCCACGCCTACTGCGGCACCCACGCCCACCGCCACCCAGGCGCCCCAGGCCAGCGCCCGACCCTCCGCCGCTCCTGACAATCCGCAGGAAGAAGGCGAGGAAGCCGCACCCCTGGACCTGCGCTTCCTCCTGATCCCTCTGGCCGCCGTGCTGGTGCTACTGGCCTTCCCTGTCCGCCGGTCTGTGGGCCGGAGCCGCCGGGAGAAGAAATTCCGCCAGGAAAACACCAACCGGGCCGTCATCGCCGCCTACCTCCACCTGAAGAAGCTGGAGCGCTGGGGCGGACAAATGCCGGATGAGGTGGCCGAGCTGGCCAAGAAGGCCAAGTTCAGCCCCCACACCCTGACGGAGGAGGAGCGGACCACCGTCGTGGAGGCCGCCCGCACCATCTCCGCCCAGGTGGACAAGGCCCTGCCCTGGTACAAGCGGTTCTGCTGCCGCTATATCCTGGGACTCTGTTAAACAAGATGCGCCCCCGGAGGGAATTCCCTCCGGGGGCGCGTTTTGTTATTGGATCAGGGAAAAGAAGTCTTCCAGCCGGTTGGACTTATCAAAGATGTTGTTGTACAGCAGCACCTTGTATTCCTCAATGGCGGCGTCCAGGTCGGCAGGCAGGGTCTCATTCTCCCCGTACCAGTTGCCCTGGGCGTCCCGGATGCCCACGGTGTTGATGACCGGGGCCACCTCCTGGAGCTCGGACAGGAACTTCTGGTAGCCGGTGAGAGGCAGATTGGCGGTCTCCATCAGCAGGGTGGACAGGTAGTTGAGGGAGAGCTCCACCCCCTCCGCCTCCGGGATGTCGTAATTGGCCCACAGGGCAAAGGGCACCATCTGCTTCTTCTGGGCCAGTTCGGTGTCCGGGTCCTCCCCCAGTACGTCAGTGTAGAAGTTGGTAGCCACCTGGGGCTGATGGTCCCCAAAGAGGAGGATCATGGTGGGCTCCTCCACCTGGGAGAAGTAGTTGATGAGATACTCCAGGGCCTGGTCACTCTGATAGATGAGGGATAAGTACTGGTTCACCGTCTGGAACTTCCCCTCCAGCTCCCCGGTGAGCCACACCTCCCGGGGCAGGTTCTCCCAGGACATCTGGTAGCCGCTGTGGTTCTGCATGGTGACGTTGAAGAGGAACAGGGGCTCCCCCTCCTCCTTCTCCTCATAGAGTCGGATCAGATTCTCGTAGTCGCTCTGGTCGGTGACGTAGCCCGTCTTTTCATCCCCCCGCATATAGGTGCGGTCCTGGAAGTCGCTCTCGAAGTACACCTCGTCAAAACCGAAATTCTTGTACACCGAGGGGCGGTTCCAGCCGGAGGAGCGGTAGGGGTGGGCCGCAATGGTATGGTAGCCCAGAGCGGACATCTGACCCACCAGAGTGGGGTCCCCGTCGGAGACATACATCTGATAGGGCACCGTGCCGGCGGGCAGGAAGGCGGTGGTGTTGCCGGTGAGGAACTCATACTCCGAATTGGCGGTGGTACCGCCGAACACGGAGGAATAGGCGTAGCCCTTGATGGTGTTCTCGGTGAGGGAGCGGAGGAAGGGCATGGCGTCCATGTTGGTCTCCACTCCCGGCAGCACGGACAGGTCGGAGAAGGACTCGTTCATGATGACGATGACATTTACCGGCCGGGTGGTGCCGTCCGGGTCCACCACACTCACCGACACATCGTCGCTGATGTTCTCCCCGCCCAGAGCGTTCAGGGTCTCCTCCGAGTAGGTGTCCGGTTTTTCCACCCGCATGTACTTCATGCACACGGTAAAGTTGAGGAACAGGCCGTTGCCCCGGGTGGTCCACATGGAGGGCTCGATGCCCAGCCGCTCCACCATGCTGGTGCCGAAGAACACCGCCAGGAAGGCGGCAGCCAGCCCCGCTGAGGGGAGGAATACCTTCCAGGAAAACTTCTTCCGGGGTTCTTTGGGCAGGAATTTCATCAGCAGGAAGATGGCTACCACAACGAGGAGGGTAATAAACTGCCGCTGGGACAGGCGGTAATCATAGTTGCCCGCCACATTGACAGCGGTCCCCAGGCAGAGAAAGTCCCCGGGAAACAGGGTGCGGCCCCGGAAGGCGATGAGGTAGTGGTTGGCAAAGCCAAAACCCCAGGTAACGATCAGGCCCAGCTTGATGGCGCCGCTGCGCCGTCCCCGCAAAAAGTAAAACACCAGTTCGGCCAGGTAGTACCACATCAGGTTGAGGGCGATCTGGACGGTGCTGAAGCTGTGCCAGGGGTCGTTGTAGTTGAGGTACTCCACCATGGTGAAGGAGATGAGGGGCACCACGATGAGCAGCACCATGGTGACCCACCAGTACTGCCGGGGCGACAGGGGCAGCCTGGGCCATTTGGGCCGCAGGCGCCTTCCGCGGAACTTTCGGTATCTGAATTTCCTTGCGCAACCCCCCCTTTCCGGCGGTTTCTCCTCTATGGGTTCCGGGGCTTCCAACGGCTCCCCAGTCTCGACAGACTCCGGCACTTCCGGATGTTCCTTGGTTTCAATGGGATGACTCATATCTTTACGCTGCCTTTACCAAAAATGTATGTTTCCCATTTTATCACAAAAAGGCGAAAGCGCAACGCGCTTTCGCCTGAATTCACAAAACCTTCCCAACTCTGAAGGCAATCTGAATATTCTGTCAGGTCTGGTGCAGAGGCGGACCGGACAGTTCGATCACCCGGTCGCACAGGGCCACCACCTCCGCCTCGTGGCTGGAGAGCACCACCGGCATCCCCAGCTGCCGCACCCGGTCCAGGATACGCGCCGCCCGTGGGGCGTCCACCCCGGTGAAGGGCTCGTCCAGCAGCAGGAGTCCTCCGCCGCAGGCCAGGGTACGGGCCAGGGCCAGCCGCCTCCCCATGCCGCCGGACAGGGCGGCGGGATAGGTCCGTTCCTCCCCCTCCAGCTCCGCCAGGGCCAGCCAGCGCCCAGCCTCCTCCCGGCGGCTCCGGGGAAGCACGTCGGTGATGTGCTGCTCCACCGTCCGCCAGGGCAGCAGCCGGTTCTCCTGAAAGAGGATGACCGGCGGCTTGGGGGCGGTCACCGTACCCCCCTCCACCGGCTGGAGCCCCGCCAGCACCCGCAGCAGGGTGGTCTTTCCGCAGCCCGACGGGCCGGACAGGGCGGTGATTCCCTCCTCCGGCAGCTCCAGGGAGAAATGGTCCAACACCGTCTTTTCCTCAAAACGGACGGTAATATCCTTGACTGATATCATGTTTTACCCCCTCCCAGCCGCCGGAACAGAAAGCCCAGCACATATTCCAGCAGGAAACTCAGCACGATGACCACCGCCGTCCAAGCAAAGAGGTCGGGGGTCTCCAGGGTGATTTTGGCCCGGTACAGCTGGGTGCCGATGGCCAGCTTGGGCTGGCACAGTACCTCCGCCGCCACCCCTGCCTTCCAGGCCAGACCCAGGCCGGTGGCGCAGCCGCTGGCAAAGTAGGGCAGCACCGAGGGCAGGTAGACCAGCCGAAGGGTCTTGCCCCGGCCGAAGCGGTAGGCCCGGGCGGCCTCCAGCAGCAGAGGGTCGGTCTGAGCTACGCCCTTGCTGACGTTGCCCCACAGCACCGGCAGCACCATCAGGCCGGACACGATGGCGGGCACCCAGCCGGAGGAGGGGGCCCACAGCAGCACCAGCACGATGAAGGAGGCCACCGGGATAGCTCTTATTACCTTGACCGCCGGGGTGAGCACCCAGTCCGCCGCCCGCAGGGCGGAGGTAGCCGCCGCCACCAACGCACCTACCGCAGCGCCTACGGCAAAGCCCCCAAAAATGCGGCCCAAGGTCACCGCTGCCGCCTGCCAGAAGGCGGGCTGGACCGCCAGCAGCCGCAGCCGCTGGGCCACCAACATGGGATAGGGCAGCAGCAGGGCCCCGTGGCCGTTGGTGCGCAGGTCCACCAAAAAGGCCGCAAGCTGCCAAACCCCCAGCCAGAAGGCCAGGGGTATGACAGCTCGCAGTAATTTATGTCGTTTGAAATTACGGGATGTAGTAGAAGGCGTCATCGGGGATGGAACCTCCGATCGAAGTGGGGTCGGCGGCGAAGAGCACCTCATAGTAGCTGGAGATGGACTTCAGGTCCTCAACGGCGGTGAAGATCATGTTGGCCTGAGGAATGGCGGCGGTAGCAATGGCAGCCTTGGGCACGATACCGTACTGCTCGATGAGCTGACCGCCCTCCTCCGGGTTGTCCTTGATGTAGTTGATGGAGGCCTCATACTCGGTGAGGAAGGCCTCAACCGCCTCGGGATGCTCCTGGGCAAACTCGGTGCGCACCACCACGCAGCCCATGGTGAAGGTGCCGGAGGCCCCGGACTCGGTCCAGGCGTCGCTCAGGTCGATGGCGTCCCGCACGTCGCTGTTCTGCATCAGCACGGTGGTAGCGGCGGGAACGGGGAGCATGCACAGGTCGATCTCACCGGAGGCCATCAGAGAGGTGACCTCCTCGCTGGTCTTCCACTGGATATCCACATCGGTATCCGGGTCCAGACCGTTCTGAGTCAGCAGGTAGTCCAGCACAAACTCGGTGTTGGTGCCCTGGTTGATGGCATAGATGGTCTTGCCGGACAGGTCGGCCAGGGAGTGGACGGTGTCGCCGTTCTCCAGGATGTGGAGCACGCCCAGGGTGTTGAGGGCCAGCAGCTGGATGTTGCCGGTCTTGTTGTACAGGTTGGCGGCCACATTGGTGGGCAGGGCGGCAATGTCCAGCTCACCGCTGTTCATCTTGGGCACGATATCGGTGGAGGGATCGGAGCCCATGGTGACGGTGTAGTGGTTCACAGTCTCACCGGCGTCATTGTCGGAGAGCAGCTTGGCGGCGCCCATGCCGGTGGGGCCGTTGAGCAGGCCCAGGTTGATGTCGGTCCCCTCCAGGGTGGGGGTCTCGCTCTCCACCACGGGGGTGGTCTCGGCAGGAGGGGTGCTCTCCTGGTTGTCGGTATTGGATGCGCAGGCAACAAGGCCCAGCGCCAGGGCCACAGTCAGGCCCAGTGCAAGCAGTTTCTTTTTCATGGTGTCTCGTTCCTTTCTAGACCATCGACGGGTTTTCCCTTCATACGATCCAGTTTAGTGTACCATGTCCCCTGAAAATGTCAACGCGCAATTTCCCCAATTCTGCCATGGCAGGACCGACGGGGCCCAAAACGCATAGGATGGGGGCATAAAGGAGGTATTTCTATGAGCCAAACCACCTGTCCGAAAAACCGGGATCTGGAGGCCCAGCGCCGGGCGGCCGCGATCCTGGCCCAGAGTCATCCGGAGCCTCCGCGGTCCCAGGAGCCGGCCATGAAGCGGTACGTCCATCCCATCCCCTGCTGGAACGGCTGTCCCTGGCCCGCCCAGAGTCCGGAGCACAGCCCGGCCATGGACCGGGTGCTGGAGGAGCTAACCCGCCAGAACCAGCTGCTGGTGGAGCTGCTGGGGGCGGTCAACGCCCTCACCGCCGCCACCCTCAGCATCCGCAGCCGGTTCGTGGGGGAGGAATAGGTCGATTCCTGTCAAAAAAACAAAATCTTAAGAAACTTTATCTTGTGAGCAGCCGTCTAATTCGATATAATGCGGTCAATTCGAATCGCATCACGTACATCGTACATAATATTGATAATGTTACCAAAGAAAGGCGTGGTCTCCCGTGGCCAAAAGGCTTGCAAAGAGAGAAAAAGTCCGTCTGACCCCCGGCCAACGGGCACTCAGGGTACTGTTTGTGGTCCTGCTGATCCTGTCATCCCTGGTGGTGGTGGGATACACCGCCTTCCGGCTGATGGCCCAGCCCCCAAAGATCGCCCTGGAGGAGACACCCCCTCCGGCGGAGAGCGCGGGACTGTCCACCGATTCGCCGGAGCCCACCGACAGCGGCACGCCCACCCGCCAGCGGAAAGAGTACACCTACACCTTCCTGCTGTGCGCCAGCGACCAGGCCAGCGGCAACGTGGACACCATGATCGTAGCCACCTATGACACGGTGAATCAGACCATCGCTATGGCCTCCATCCCCCGGGACACCCTGATTGACGGCGTCTCCCCCAAGGGCAAGTCTTTCCATAAGCTGTGCAGTATGTACCCCTACAACGGCATCGATGCCCTGAAGGAGGAAGTCCGCAAGATCGTAGGCTTCCCCATCGACTTCTATGTGAAGGTCAACACCAAGGGCTTTGTGAAGCTGGTGGACGCGGTGGGGGGCGTCAACTTCAATGTGCCCGTCCACATGGCCTATGACGACCCTACCCAGAACCTGCACATCCACTTTGAGCCGGGGATGCAGTACCTCACCGGTACCGACGCTTTGAAGGTGGTACGCTGCCGGAAGAACTCCGACGGCTCCGGCGTCTATCCCCATAACATTTACGACGCCTACCCCGACGCCGACATCGGCCGCACCAAGACCCAGCGGGAGCTGATCATGGCAGTGCTGAAGAAGGCCATCTCCCAGCCCCTGAATCTGCCCACCTACTATAATATCTTTATGGAGAACGTGGAGACCGATCTGAAGGTCTCCGACCTGGCCTATTTCGCCGACAAGGGCCTGAGCTTTAACTTTGACAACGTGACCGCCACCTCCCTGCCTGGCGACGGCACGGTGAAGTACAAGGGCGTGAGCTGGTGCTATGAGCTCTACCCCGACAAAGTGCTGGACATCGTCAACACCTCCGGCCTCAACCCCTACACCACCGACATTACCGCCGACATGTTGAACATCACCCAGAGCGGCACCGCCAAGCGATATGACTGAACAAAAAAAGGGCGCCGGAAGGCGTCCTTTTTTTGCGTGTGTGCAGGCTTACACAAATTCGTGGACTACGAATTTGTCCTCGCCCTGCTTGTTGTCCTTGGTCTCGCCCACGAAGGTGCCCATAACGTGGCAGTCGGGGCAGAAGCCGAACTCGGGCTCGGAGGCGAACTCCAGCTCATAGCGGTACTTCTTGCCGCACTGCGGGCATTCGTAAAAGAAATAGTAGGTTCCCCAGGTCATTTTTTACTTCCTCCTCTTGTTTCCTGTCACTTTCCCAGCAGACCCAGCCGCTCCAGGATCAAAGCGGCCTGCTCTCGGGTCAGGGGCGCGCCGGGAGCGGTACCGTCAAAGATCCCCGCGTCCTCCGCCTTCTTCCAGGCCACCTTGGCCCAGTCGCTCACCGTCCGGGCGGAGATCTCCCCCTCCCGGGCGGCCAGGGCGGCGTCAAACTGCTCTTGCGTCATCTCCGGTTCACCCCCTTCAGCCGCGCTTTCACGTCGGCGCGGAGGGTGTCCATGCTCTTGCCGTGCTTGGGGAACCACTGTCCCACATCGCTGTGGTTGGAGGCCAGCCCCAACTTACAGCCTTCCGCATGGTCGATGATGTCCCGCTCGGGGTCCAGGCCATAGATTTCACACAGGTAGGCGCACAGCTCCACCGCCGTGTTGTATACCTGCTGGAAATAGGGCCCGTTTTTCACCGGGTCGTATCCGATCATGGTGCCGCCCTTATAGGTGTGTCCGGCAGGCTCCAGGATCTCAAAACTGATATGAGTGTTGTTGGCCGCGCCGCCGGCGTGCCACCCCCGCCAGTTCCAGGGCAGGGTCTCGGTGACGCCGCCCCGATGGACAAAGGCGTGGACGCAGGCGTTTACCCCCGGTTTGTCCCAGGCCTTCAGAAAGACATTGACGTCGGGCTGGGCCACACCGGTGGAGTGGACCATGATCCCCTTGGGCTTGATGGTCCGTCCGGCCTTGTAGCAATCGCTGTTGGTAAGAATATGCTCTGTGATGTGCATTGGCAACCCCTCCGGGTCATCCTATGCCCATCACACACCATCGGTCATTCTCCCTCGGCTTTGGCCGCCTCCAGTTCCGCCCGGCGGGCGTCTCTGGCCTGGAGGGTCTCCTTCAGGCTTCTGGGAGGGCGGGCGTTGATGGTCTCCTGCCAGGCCAGCGCCCAGGCGCGCAGCTCCTCAATTCCTTTCTCGGTCATGGGGAAGGACGTGGTCTCCTCCACGGTACTGTCCTGAAGCCGCCACGGCCCCTCCCACACCTGGGCGGTCAGGGACGGGGGATTGTCCTCCCCGCCTTTCACCGGATCTACCCGGTAGCGCATCCGTCCGGCGCTGGCGGTCCAGAAATTGTCGTTTTCAAAGTGGGACAGCACCGGCAAAAACATGGTATCGTCCATGGCGTCAACTCCTTGCAGCTGAAAAGCGTGGTATCCAAATTATGATACCACGCTTTGCAAGCCTTTTCAATTCTCGGAATAGCGGGCCAAAAACTGACGGGTACGCTCCTCCCGGGGCTGCTCGATGACCTGACGGGCGGGACCCTGCTCCACGATGACGCCGCCGTCCATGAAGATCACCTGGTCGGCCACATCCCGGGCAAAGGCCATCTCATGGGTGACGATGATCATGGTGGTCTTCTGCTCGGCCAGGGAGCGGATGACCTTGAGCACCTCGCCGGTGAGCTCCGGGTCCAGGGCGGAGGTGGGCTCGTCAAAGCACAGGATGTCCGGCTTCAGGGCCAGGGCACGGGCGATGGCCACCCGCTGCTGCTGACCACCGGAGAGCTGGTGGGGGTAGTGGTCCGCCCGGTCGGACAGGCCCATCTTCCCCAGCAGGCTATGGCCCTCGGCCTGGATCTCCTCTAAAATGGCCTTCTTGTTCTGCTTGAAGTCGGACCGTTCCTGGGCCAGCAGCCGGGGCGCCAGGGTCACGTTCTCCAGGGCAGTATACTGAGGAAAGAGATTGAAGGACTGAAACACCAGACCGAAGTGGAGCCGCTTTTTGCGCACCTCGGCCTCCCGCTGGGTAGCGGGGTCGTCCGAGTCAAAGAGGGTCTCGCCGTTGACCAGGATCTTGCCCTGATTGGGGGACTCCAGGAAATTCAGGCACCGCAGCAAAGTGGTCTTGCCGGAGCCGGAGGAGCCAATGATGGCCAGAGCCTGGCCCTGCTCCAGGGAAAAGCTGATATCCTCCAGCACCCGGGTGGCTCCAAAGTGCTTTTCAATGTGTTGTACATCCAAAATAGGCATGGAGCGGGCCTCCTTACTTGAAATAGTCCAGCTTCTTCTCAAACCAGCCGAAGAGCAGGGTGAGAATGCCGTTGGCCACCAGATAGAACACGGCGGTATAGAACAGGGGCCAGATCATGCCCTTCTTGATGTAGGACTCGCCCATCCAGATGATCTCGTACACCGAGATGACCCGCACCAGGGCGGTGTCCTTCACCAGGGTAATGAACTCATTGCCCATGGGGGGTACGATGCGCTTGATGACCTGGAGCAGGGTGACCTTGAAGAAGATCTGGCTGCGGGTCATGCCCAGCACCAGACCGGCCTCCTGCTGGCCCCGGGGCACCGACTGGATGCCGCCCCGGTAGATCTCGGAGAAGTAGCAGGCGTAGTTGATGACGAAGGTCACCACTGCCGCGGTGAAGCGGGGCAGCAGCAGCAGGTCGAACATCAGGCCCGGCCCGTAGAACACCACCATGATCTGGAGCATCAGAGGAGTGCCCCGGATGATCCACACCACGGTCTTGACCACCCACCGCAGGGGGGCGCACCGGCTCATGGAGCCGAAGGAGATCACCAGACCCAGAGGCAGGGCAAACAGGAGGGTCAGGAGAAAGAGCTCCAGAGTGACCACAAACCCCTCCAGCAGGGTGAGCGTAACAGACATCAGCATATCGTTTCCCTCTCTTGGACCGGGGAAAGGCAGAGAGCCATACAACTCTCTGCCTGTTCCCTCAGAATGATCTTACTTCTCGATGACGGACTCCTGGACACCATAGGTGGTGGCCACTTCCATCACGGTGCCGGCGTCATAGGCTTCCTTCCAGAAGCTGTTGAAGGCCTCGGTCAGGTCAGAACCCTTGCGGAAGGCCACGCCGTACTCCTCGTCGTTGAGCTGCACGGTGTAGGTCAGCTCGGGATAGCTGGTGCCCTCGCCGATCATAGCGCCTGCCATCAGCAGGTCGATGACGCAGGCGTCGGAGGCGCCGGAGGCCACCTCCATCAGGGCGTCGGCCTGGGTGGTCTTGGCCACGTAGTTCAGGCCCAGGAGGTCCAGCTGCTCCGCACCGGCAGAGCCGTTCTCCACGGCGAAGTTCAGGCCGCTGAGGCTGTCCACGGTCTGATAATCCTCGGCCTTGTCGGCGGGGACCACCACCACCTGGCCGTTGCGGCAATAGGGCTCGGACACGGAGGCGCCGGCCTCCACCTCTTCATTGATGGTCATGCCGTTCCAGATCACGTCGATGCCCTTGGTGTCCAGCTCCATCAGCTTGTTGTCCCAGTTGATCTCCAGGAACTCCACCTCCACGCCCAGGCTCTCGGCAAAGGCCTTGGCCATGTCGGCGTCAAAACCGATCCACTCGCCGTTTTCATCCTTATAATCCATAGGCTCAAAGTCAGTCATGCCCACAGTGAGAACGCCCTTCTCCTTGATGTAGGCCAGGTCGCTCTCAGCGGCGGGAGTCTCGGAGTTGCCGGCAGGGCTCTCGCTGCCGCCGCCAGGGGTATTGGCGGTACCGGCGGTGCCGCCGCAGGCGGTCAGGGAAAAGGTCAGGCCCAGCGCAAGGGCCAGAGCGGTCAGTCTGCGTTTCATGTACATTCCTCCAAACCATGTATGTCGTGGTTGCTTTCGTATATTACCACACTAAAGCGCTGTTGTAAAGAGGAATTTTCACTTTTCTTCCCGGCGCTCCGCCGCCCGGCTGAAATCCGCCTGGGTGTTAATGTTCCACAGGGCCCGCTCCAGGTCAATCTCACCCAGGGCGTCCTCCTCCAGCCAGCGGCAGTCCACCCGCTCCAGCAGGGCCTTCACCGCCCGGCGGCCCTCATCCAGGCAGGCGGTGAGGGCGGGCAGGCAACTGCGGCGGTACAGGGCAAACAGGGGCTCCGCGCCCCCGTCCCGCCGCCGGATGACGCAGGCGTCCCCGTCTCCCGCCGCGGCCACCACCCGGCGGGCCAGATCCGGGCTGGCAAAGGGCAGGTCAACGGCAGCCAGGAACACCTCCTCCGCCCCGGTGCGCAGAAAGGCGGTCTCCAGGCCTGCCAGAGGGCCCTGGCCCGGCCGCAGGTCGGGCAGCTCTTGCCGGCCGGGATAGCGCCCGGGCCGGTCCACCGATACATATACCTGGTCAAAAAGAGGGGCCAGGCCTTCCGTCATGCGGTCCAGAAAGCTCTGCCCCTCCAGAGTCAGCCCCGCTTTGTCCCGACCCATCCGGCGGCTCTGTCCCCCGGACAAAATAACCGCAATGGCGCGCTCCATATCCGTTCCCCCTTGATTCTGATTGATTTTGCCATTGTACCAGAAAAAATTACCCCCGTCAAAAACCGTATAGAAGCCTTTTCCGCTCCATATCCTCTCCAACAGAGCATTTGAGCATTGGAGGCGTCACAGACGATGAAAAAACTGGCCGCGGCCATGCTGGCCGCCACCCTACTGGCTCTGCCCGTCCAGGCCGCCGAGGCCGCTCCATCCACCACCGGCGCGCCCACCGTGGACGCGGCGGGAGCCGTGCTGATGGAAAAGGAGACGGGCACCGTTCTGTACGAGCAAAACGCCCACGACAAGCTGGAACCCGCCAGCGTTACCAAGGTCATGACCCTGCTGCTGGTGATGGAGGCCATTGACAGCGGCAATCTGTCCCGAGACGATCTGGTCACCGTGTCCGCCTACGCCGCCTCCATGGGCGGCTCTCAGGTGTATTTAAAGGAAGGGGAGCAGATGACGGTGAACGATCTGCTCAAGGCGGTGGCGGTGGCCTCGGGCAACGACGCCTCGGTGGCCCTGGCCGAGCACCTGTGCGGCAGTGAGGAAGCCTTTGTAGCCAAGATGAACGAGCGAGCCGCCCAGCTGGGCATGGAGGACACCTGCTTCGTCAACTGCACCGGCCTGCCGGCAGCGGGCCACCTGACCTCCGCCTACGACATTGCCCTGATGAGCCGGGAGCTCATCCTCAACCACCCCTCCATCCGGGACTACACCACCATCTGGATGGACACCCTGCGGGACGGCCAGTTCCAGCTGGCCAACACCAACAAGCTGATCCGGTTCTATGAGGGCGCCACCGGCCTGAAGACCGGCTCCACCGACGCGGCGGGCTACTGCCTGTCCGCCACAGCGGAGCGGGACGGCATGGAGCTCATCGCCGTCATCCTCAAGTCCTCCACCAAGGACACCCGGACCGCCGCCGCCCAGACCCTGCTCAACTACGGCTTCGCCAACTACACCCTGATGGATGTCTATCCGTCCCAGGCCCTGCCCCCGGTGAGCGTGCTGCTGGGCCAGAGCGAGACCGTCCAGCCCGTGCTGGCCCAGCCCACCCGCATTCTGGTGAGCCGGTCCATGGTCAATCAGGTGGAGACCCAGCTAGAGCTGTGTGAGGACGTAGAGGCGCCGGTGGAGCAGGGACAGACTTTAGGCAAAATGACGGTTACAGCCGGTGACCAAGTCCTGGCTCAGATCCCCATCGTGGCCGACCAGGCCGTGGAACGGCTCAGCGCCCCCGGCATCTTCCTGCGCCTGATGCGCACCCTTTTGATGGCAGGTTAATATGGTTTTCCCAGGGGCAGCCGCAGGTAATCTACGGCTGCCCCTGCGCGTTCTTTACAAAAGGAATTACGTATATTGCTGGAAATTTTACATCTGGATTGGTAATCCGTGTCTTGACTATCTCGTTATATCGTTGTATACTTTACACAAATAAAATCCGCATATTACGGATTTTATTTATTACCAATGACAAGAACCCCCAGTTTACGCCATTCCAGCGCATCTGGGGACGTTTCCAACAAGGAGAGGATACCTATGGCTTCCACCAAACCGAATACGATCCTCCATGACTTCTCCCAGGGACACGCGGTACGGGCCCAGGAATTTCTGGGCGCTCACCCCGAAGTCCGAGACGGGCAGGATGGCTGGGTATTCCGGGTCTGGGCTCCTCATGCCAGGTCCGTAGCCGTCATGGGCGATTTCAACGGCTGGAACGACTCCGACCATCCCATGGAGCTGCTGAGCGACGGCGTCTGGGAGACTTTTATTCCCGGCCTGAAGCAGTTTGACAGCTATAAATTTGCCGTTCACACCACCTCCGGCCGGGTCCTGGCCAAGGCAGACCCCTATGCCTTCCACGCGGAAACCCGCCCCGGCACCGCCTCCAAGCTGTACGATCTGTCCGGCTACGGCTGGGGGGACGACGGCTGGATGGACTACCGGAAAAAGAATCCCATTTACCAGAAACCTTTGAATATTTATGAAGTTCATCTGGGTTCCTGGCGGCGCACCGGCGAGGACGAGATGCTCTCCTACCGGGATATCGGCAAGTACCTGGTCCCCTACGTGAAGGAGATGGGCTTCACCCATGTGGAACTGCTCCCCATCACCGAGCATCCTCTGGACGCCTCCTGGGGCTATCAGTGCACCGGCTACTTCGCCGCCACCAGCCGCTTCGGCACGCCCCACGACTTCATGTGGCTGGTGGACCAGCTCCATCAGGCCGGTATCGGCGTGATTCTGGACTGGGTGCCCGCCCACTTCCCCAAGGATGCCTTCGGTCTGTACGAGTTTGACGGTGAGCCCTGCTACGAGTATGCCGACACCCGCAAGGGTGAGCATGCCGACTGGGGCACCCGTGTGTTCGACTACGCCCGCCACGAGGTCCGCTCCTTCCTGTTCTCCTCCGCCCTCTTCTGGCTGGAGCAGTTCCACATCGACGGCCTGCGGGTAGACGCGGTGGCCTCCATGCTCTATCTGGACTACGGCCGCCAGGGCGGCGAGTGGGTGCCCAACATGTTCGGCGGCCACGAGAATCTGGAGGCCGTTGACTTCATCCAGGAGCTCAACCAGCAGATCTTCAAGGACCACCCCGACGTGATGATGATCGCCGAGGAGTCCACCGCCTGGCCCAAGGTGTCCCACCCGGTGGGCGAGGGCGGCCTGGAGGGCGGCCTGGGCTTCAACCTGAAGTGGAACATGGGCTGGATGAACGACATCCTCCACTACATCAAGCTGGACCCCTACTTCCGTCAGTTCAACCACAAGGACATCACCTTCTCCCTGATGTACGCCTTCTCGGAGAATTTTGTGCTCCCCCTGTCCCACGACGAGGTGGTGCACATGAAGGGCTCTCTCATCAACAAGATGCCCGGCACCAATGAGGAGAAGTTTGCCGGTGTGCGGGCCTTCTATACCTACATGCTCACCCATCCCGGCAAAAAGCTGCTGATGATGGGCAGCGAATTCGGCCAGTGGAACGAGTGGCACTATGAGCACTCTCTGGACTGGCATCTGCTGGACCCCGATCAGGAGTGGGCAAAGCCCCACCGCCAGCTGCAGCAGTATTTCAAGCAGGCCAACGCCTTCTATCTGGCCCACCCCGAGCTGTGGGAGCTGGACTTCTCCTGGGAGGGCTTTGAGTGGATCGAGGCCAACGACAACCAGGCCAACACTGTGGCCTTCCTGCGGAAGGACTTCAAGGGGGACGCTCTGGTGGTCGTGTGCAACTTCTCCCCGGTGGACCGCACCGGCTACACCGTGGGCGTGCCCGTCCCCGGCGTCTACACCTGCATCTTCAACTCCGATGATCCCGACTTTGGCGGTAAGGGCGGCGGTGACCATGACCCGGTCCGCAGCCGTTACGTGGAGAGCCAGGGCCGGGAGCAGTCCATCACCATTTCCCTGCCGCCCATGAGCGCGGTGATTTATAAGTGTACCCGCAAGTTCCCCGTCCGCAAAAAGAAGGCGGACAAGGAGGAAGCCCTCAAGCCCGCCGTGCGCAAGAAGGCCGCCGCTCCCGCGGTGAAGGCCCCCGCATCCAAGCCCGCCGTGCGGAAAAAGGCCGCCGCCCCCGCGGTGAAGGAGCCCGCCCCCAAGCCCGCGGTGCGGAAAAAGGCCGCCGCCCCCGCGGTGAAGGAGCCCGCTCCCAAGCCCGCCGTGCGGAAAAAAGCCGCCGCTCCCGCGGTGAAGGAGCCCGCTCCCAAGCCCGCCGTGCGAAAGGGCAAAAAGCAGCCCTGATCTCCCTCCGGACCGTCCGGAGTCCCGACGTTTAGTTTCAGTTCAAACTCTGAGGTGATAGAATGAAAAAGGAATGTGTCGCCATGTTGCTGGCCGGCGGGCAGGGCAGCCGCCTGCACGCCCTCACCAGCCACGTGGCCAAGCCCGCGGTCCCCTTCGGAGGCAAGTACCGCATCATCGACTTCCCCCTGTCCAACTGCATCAACTCCGGCATCGACACCGTGGGCGTACTGACCCAGTACCGCCCCATGGAACTCAATGCCTACATCGGCAACGGCGAACCCTGGGATCTGGACCGCTCTTACGGCGGCGTCCACATCCTGCCCCCCTATATGCGCGAGGGTGAAAAGGGCACCTGGTACAAGGGCACCGCCAACGCCATCTACCAGAACATCAACTTCCTGGACACCTACGACCCCGACTATGTGCTCATCCTGTCCGGCGACCACGTCTACAAGATGGACTACGCCGACCTGCTCCGCCGCCACAAGGAGGCCGGGGCCGCCTGCACCATCTCCGTGCTGGAGGTGCCCATGGCGGAGGCGCCCCGCTTCGGCATCATGAATGTCGACGAGAACGACGACATCTATGAGTTTGAGGAGAAGCCCAAGAAGCCCAAGAGCAATCTGGCCTCCATGGGTATCTACATCTTCACCTGGAAGAAACTGCGGGAATACCTGATCGCCGACGAGGAGAACGAGAAGAGCGCCAACGACTTTGGCAAGAACATCATCCCCGCCATGCTGGACGCCGGCGAGAAGCTGACTGCCTATCGCTTCAAGGGCTACTGGAAGGACGTGGGCACCATTGACTCCCTGTGGGACGCCAACATGGATATGCTCTCTCCCGACAACGGCATCGACCTGTACGATTCCGAGTGGCCCATTTTTGCCCGCACCCCCACCAAGCCCCCTCACTTTATGGGCAAGGACGCCAAGGTGGACCACTCCATGGTCACCGGCGGCTGCGAGGTCTACGGCACGGTAGAAAATTCCGTCCTGTTCCACTCCGTCATCGTGGAGGAGGGCGCCGTGGTGCGCTACTCCATCCTGATGCCCGGCACCGTGGTCAAGGCGGGCGCTGTGGTGGAGTACTCCATCATCGCGGAGAACAGCGTCATCGGTGAGCGGGCCCGTGTGGGTACCTCCCCCGACGGCACCGAGGAGTGGGGCGTGGCCGTTGTGGCCCAGAACCTCACCGTGGGCCCCGACGCTGTGGTCTCTCCCAAGGCCATGATTACTCGTAATGTGAAAGGAGGTGGGGTGAAATGATGAACAAACTGCACGGCATCATCTTCTCCTACCTTTCCAACCCCGACCTGCGGGAGCTGACCCAGAACCGCAACACCTGCTCCATCCCCTACGGCGGCCGCTATCGGATCGTCGACTTCATGCTCTCCAACATGGTCAACGCCGGCGTCTCTGATGTGGGTATGATCGTGGACGCCAACTATCAGTCCCTGCTGGACCACGTGGGCTCCGGCAAGGACTGGGATCTGTCCCGCAAGCACGGCGGCCTGCGCATTCTGCCCCCCTTCAGCTACTCCGGCCGGCGGGAAGGCATGTACCGGGGCCGCATGGACGCCCTGGCGGGTATCCGTTCCTATCTGCAGAATATCCGGCAGGACCACGTGGTGCTGGCCGGCGGCGACCTGGCGGTGAGCCTCCCCCTGCGGGACATCTTTGAGGCCCACATTCGCAACGACGCCGACATCACTGCCGTGTGCACCGGTCACCCCAAGGGCGACCCCAAGGGATGCTGCTACTTCACCATCGGCGCCGGCGGACGGATCACCGACGTGTTGGTCCATCCTCCCATTGCCCAGGGCTGCGAGTCCCTGGAGGTGTACATCCTCTCCAAGGAGCTGCTGCTCTCCCTGGTGGACCACTGCGCCGCCCATAACATCCACTCCTTCAGCACTGGCGTGCTCCAGGCCATGGTGGGCCAGCTGAAGATCGTCCCCTACGTGTTTGACGGCTATGCTGCCCGGCTGCAGTCGGTGGCGGGCTACTTTGCCCGCAGCATGGAGCTGCTGGACCCCACGGTCCGGGAGCAGCTCTTCGTGCCCGACCGCCCCGTCCGCACCAAGGACCGTTCCGACCCCTCCACCTACTACGGCCCCGACTCCCGCTCCTACAACTCCCTGGTGGCCGACGGCTGCATCATCGAGGGCGAGGTGGAAAACTCCATCCTCTTCCGCGGTGTCCGGGTGGAGAAGGGCGCCAAGGTCTCCGGCTGTGTACTGATGCAGGGCACCACCATCCAGGCGGGCGCTGTGCTGAAATATGCCATCACCGACAAGAACGTCCGGGTCAACCCCGGCCGGATGCTGATGGGCCACAGCACCTATCCCCTGGCCATTGCCAAGAACGAGATCGTCTGACCCTACTCGGGGAGGCGGCGGCTCCACGCCGCCGCCTCCCTTTCCCACAGCGTTCCCGGATCACCTGCCCCATTGGAATGTAATTTTATGGTTGGAGGTAATGTATGAATATCCTGTTTGCCACCTCTGAGTGCGCTCCCTTCATCAAGACCGGCGGACTGGCCGACGTGGCCGGCGCCCTGCCCAAGGCTCTGGCCAAGGAGGGCCACGACGTCCGTGTCATCCTGCCCCTGTATGAGGGGATCGGCGAGGAATGGCGCAGCCAGATGACCTTTTTGCAGTGCTTCCACGTGACCGTGGCCTGGCGCACCCCCTACTGCGGTATCTTTGAGCTGAAGCGGGACGGCGTCACCTATTGGTTCGTGGACAACGAATACTACTTCAAGCGCTCCTCCATCTACGGCCACTATGACGACGGCGAGCGCTTTGCCTACTTCTCCCGTGCCGTGGTGGAGTCGGTGGGCTGGCTCAACTGGCACCCCGACGTGCTCCACTGCAACGACTGGCAAACCGCTCTGGTGCCCATCTATCTGCTGGAAGAGCGCCACCGCATTCCCCAGCTCTATGACACCAAGAGCGTGTTCACCATCCACAACATCGAGTATCAGGGCCGCTACGGCAGCCAGACCCTGAAGGATCTGTTCGGCCTGAACGACGGCTACTTCAACGAGCATATGCTGGCCTATCACGGCGACGTGAACCTGATGAAGGGCGCCATCTATGCCGCCGACTATGTCACCACCGTGTCTCCTACTTACGCCGACGAGCTGCAGTACAGCTTCTACGCCCACGGCCTGGAAGGCGTCATTGCTGACAACCGCCACAAGCTGCGCGGCATCCTCAACGGCATCGACACCGAGGTGTACGATCCCTGGCGGGATAAGGGTCTGACCAAGTTCTTCTCCGTCAAGCAGATGGCGGGCAAGAAGAACTGCAAGGCCGCCCTGCAGCAGATGTCCGGCCTGCGGGAAAATCCCGATACCCCCATCATCGCCTGCGTGTCCCGTCTGGTGAAGCACAAGGGCTTTGATCTGGTCACCGCCGCCATCCACGACATTATGGGCATGGACGTGCAGATGATCGTGCTGGGCACCGGCGACTGGAACTTTGAGGAGGCCTTCCGCCAGGCTCAGAACCAGTACCCCGGCCGCTTCGCCGCCCACATGATGTACTCCCCCAACCTGTCCACCGCCATCTACGGCGGCGCCGACATCTTCCTCATGCCCTCCATCGCCGAGCCCTGCGGCCTGAGCCAGATGATCGCCATGCGGTACGGCACCATCCCCGTGGTCCGTGAGACCGGCGGCCTGCGGGACTCCGTGATCCCCTACAACAAGTTCACCGGCGAGGGCACCGGCTTCTCCTTCGCCAACATCAACGCCCACGAGATGACCGGCGTGCTGGCCGACGCGGTGAACCTCTATCACAACGATAAGAAGGCCTGGAAGGGCCTGCAGAAAAACGCCATGTCCACCGACTTCTCCTGGACCCGCTCCGCGGCGGCCTATCTGGAGATCTACGGCTGGGTCACCGGGAAGTAATGGGAAGGTCTTCCTTCTCTTGACAAATAGAAGTCCGTTGTGATAAAATGCCGCTCCGCAGGGGGTTTTTCCCTGCGGAGTGCTTATTTTGTTGCTATCCTAACTGTATAGGAGATGTCTGCATTGCATAACTACACCAAAAAAGAACTGATGACCCTCATTACCGGCAAATTGCGCCGCAATTTCGGCCGTGATGTTGAGGAAGCCACCAGTCTGCATATGTTCAAGGCCTGTGCCATGGTGCTGCGTGATATCATTTCCGAGCGCCAGATGAAGTCTGAGGACAAGGTAATCGCCGAGCATCAGCGCCAGGTCCACTATCTGTCCCTGGAGTTTCTCATGGGCCGCTCCTTGATGAAGAACGCCTACAACCTAGGCGTGCTGGAGCCCCTGAAGGAGGCCATTGAGGGTCTGGGCTTCTCTGCCCCCGACCTGTTCGAGACCGAGCCCGACGCCGGTCTGGGCAACGGCGGTCTGGGCCGTCTGGCTGCCTGCTACCTGGACTCCATGACCACCCTGGACATTCCCGCCACCGGCTATTCCATCTGCTATGAGCTGGGTATCTTCAAGCAGAAGATCGTGGACGGCCAGCAGGTGGAGCTGCCCGACAACTGGCTGGGCCTGGGC
This sequence comes from Flavonifractor sp. AGMB03687, assembly GCF_017811815.1. GTDB lineage: Bacteria > Bacillota > Clostridia > Oscillospirales > Oscillospiraceae > Flavonifractor. The sequence goes on along the minus strand of NZ_JADKZI010000001.1, from coordinate 387,172 downwards.
GACGCCTGGCTCATCCCCAAGATGGATGAGACCGAGGAGGTCCGCTTCGGCGGCAAGGTGGAGGACGAGTGGGATGAGCTGGGCCACCACCGCATCAAGCACACCGGCTACGACGTGGTTCTGGCTGTGCCCAAGGACATGGAGATCTCCGGCTACCACACCGACCACGCCAACCTGCTCCGTCTGTGGGACGCCAAGAGCCCCACGCCGGTGGATATGCACCTGTTCTCCTCCGGCCAGTACCTGAAGGCCGTGGAGCAGCGGGCCATGGCGGAGTCCATCTCCAAGGTCCTCTACCCCGAGGATAACCACTACGAGGGCAAGTCCCTGCGTCTGAAGCAGCAGTACTTCTTCGTGTCCGCCACCATCCAGTCCATCGTGCGCAAGCACCGGACGGAGTACGGCACCCTGCGCAACTTCCACCAGAAGCACGTCATCCAGATCAACGATACCCACCCCACTCTGGCCATCCCTGAGCTGATGCGCATTCTGCTGGACGAGGAGGGCTACGGCTGGGACGAGGCTTGGTATATCACCACCCACACCATCGCCTACACCAACCACACCGTGCTGGCCGAGGCTCTGGAGCGTTGGCCCCAGCAGCTCATCGAGACCCTGCTGCCCCGGATCTGGCAGATCCTCGTGGAGATCTCCAACCGGTACCAGAAGGTGCTCACCGACTACTTCCACGGCGACCTGTCCAAGGTGGCTCCCATGGCTATCATCTGGGGCGGCGAGGTGCGCATGGCCAACCTGTGCGTGTGCGCCTGCTTCAAGATCAACGGCGTGTCCGCCCTCCACTCTGACATTCTGAAGAAGGACGTCTTCCACGACGCCTATCAGCGCACCCCCGACAAGTTCACCAACGTAACCAACGGCATCGACCACCGCCGCTGGCTGGGCGAGTGCAACCCCCGCCTGGATGAGCTGATCCGGGACTGCTGCAAGAGCGACAAGTACCTGCTCAAGCCCGACGCCCTGAAGGACCTGGAGAAGTTCCAGGACGACGCCGGCGTGCTGGCCCGTCTGGGCGAGATCAAGACCGCCAACAAGAAGGCCTTCGCCACCTGGGTGGCCCGTGAGCACGGCATCTTCCTCAACACCGACGCTATGTTCGACGTGCAGGTGAAGCGGCTCCACGAGTACAAGCGTCAGCTGCTCAACGTGCTGCACATCATCTACCTGTACCAGCGGATGAAGAACGATTCCCACTTCGACTTCACTCCCCGCACCTACCTGTTCGGTGCCAAGGCGGCCCCCGGCTACGCCGTGGCCAAGCGGATCATCCGCCTCATCAACTCCGTGGCTCAGATGATCGAGAAGGACCCCATCTGCAAGGATCGCCTCCAGGTGGTCTTCCTGGAGAACTACCGGGTGAGCCTGGCCGAGAAGCTGATGCCCGCCTCCGAGCTCTCCGAGCAGATCTCTACCGCCGGCAAGGAGGCCAGCGGCACCGGCAACATGAAGTTCATGATCAACGGTGCCGTCACCATCGGTACCCTGGACGGCGCCAACGTGGAGATGCACCAGGTGCTGGGCGACGAGAACATCTTCCTCTTCGGCCTGAAGGCCAACGAGGTGGCCGAGCTGAAGCACAACGGCTATAAGTCCTATGAGTACTATATCCACAACCCCGACCTGCGCTCTGTGATCGAGCAGCTCAACCTGGGCTTCGGCGACGGCATCAGCTACGACGACATCGCCCGTCGGCTGCTCTTCGGCGAGGGCGGCCCCGCCGACGAGTACCTGCTGCTGGCCGACTTTGAGAGCTACCGGGACGCTCAGGCCCGGGCCGGTCAGGCCTACCTGGATCCCAAGCGCTGGAACAAGATGTCCCTGATGAACATTGCCCGGTCCGGCATCTTTGCCGCCGACCGCTCCATCCGGGACTACGCCAAGGATATCTGGAACGTGCCCGTCCGGGAGATCAAGTAAAAACAGCCCAAATTCTGCGGGCGGCCTGCTGGCCGCCCGCTTTTTTTACCTTTCCTGCAATCATCCGTCCCCCTCCGGCGCTTACTTGACAGAAGGGAGTGAATGGTATGCCCAGTCTCAACGGAGTTTCCCTCTCCTGCGAGGAGATCCTGGACCGCTACGGCCCGCTGGTCTATCGCCTGGCCATCCAGGGCACCGGCAGCGTTTCCGACGGCGAGGACGTGGCCCAGGAGGTTTTTGTGAGCCTCATCCGGTGTGACCCCGCCTTTACCGACGATACCCACCTGCGGGCCTGGCTCATCCGGGCCACCGCCAACCGCTGCAAAAGCTGGGGGCGCTCCCCCTGGCGCAGGCGGGTGGTTCCCCTGGAGGACAGCCGGGACGGGGCTGTACCTCCGCCGGAGGGCGGCGGCGTGCTGGAGGCGGTGGCCGCCCTGCCCCCTAAATACCGCTGGCCGGTGTACCTTCACTACATCGAGGGATACACCGCCGCTGAGATCGGGCAGCTGCTGGGCTGTTCCCGGAACACGGTGCTCTCCCGGCTGAGCCGGGCCAGAGACAAACTGAAAGACGCGCTGAAGGAGGAATGGGCATGAACAGCAAGGATTACCGCAGCACTCTGGGCGGCGTGACCCCCTCCCCCGCCTGGCGGGCGCGCACCCTGGCCGCCATGGAGGCGGCCAAGGAGAAGAAGCATCCTGTCCGCCGACCTCTGGCGGTAGCGGCTACAGCGGCGGTCCTGGCGGTGGCGGTCACCGGCGGCGTGTGGCTGTCCAGCCGGACCGAAGTGGACCCGGACGGCCCCGGCACCGCCCGCACCCCGGAGCCGGTGGTGACCCCTACCCCCACCTCTCCGGAAGCCTGGAATGAAAACTTTGCCATCGTCACCGACCCCAGCCAGCTCATGGGCAAAAACCCCACCGCCGGACGTCTGGATGAGCTGACCGAGCTGCCGGTGTATGAGAACCCCAACATAGCGGCCAGCGATGAGGTGGAGGAACTCATGCACGATATAGCAGAAGCCATTGCCCAGTCCGTGGGACTAACCCCCGGCAGTTATACCTTTGAGGCTGGGACCGATATGCCCTGGCTGACACTGAACTGCACCGACAACACCCAAATCGTCCTCCACGGCGTAAACTACCGGAGCATTTATCCGGCTTCTGATCCGGAGGCTCTCTGGGCAAAGCTGTGTGAAACGATCCGTGCTTCTTCCAAAGGTTTTACAGCGGAGGAGGAGATCCTGGAGGTATACAACTTTGACGGTACCCCTCACACCGTCCGCTCCATCTTTGCCTCCCTTCCGGATGTCGGCCTGGGGATGCAGCTCTATTTTTACTCCTTCTTCAACCGCTACACCCTGGAGGGCGGCAACATCCATCAGGCCGTCTCCTCCACCGGTATGCTGGAGCCTTCAGACAAACCAGTCTTCCCCCTCCGTTCGGAAGAGGACGCTGTGGCCTCCTTCCGCTCCGGGGACTACTGGGGTGCCCACTACACCAGCCACCCGGAACAGGCGGAGATCTTACAGGTCACCATAGAATATGACACCACCGAGGGCCAACCCTACTTCCAGCCCGTGTACCGTATCCTGTACACCCAGGACTACTGGGATGAAGTTATTGCCGACCGGATATTTGACGGGGTGGACCCCTCCCCCTTCACCGGCGTGGGAATCGCCTACGTCCCCGCCATTGACCCGGAATACCAGGATGAGGTACCCTACCGACGGTATTTCAACGACGGCCTGGCTCACCACACCCCGGAGGATCTGACCTAAAGCGCTTCTTCTCCCTTTTGAAAGGAAATCGTCAGAAAGATGTAACCCCCCTGTTACCCATCCCACCCATTCCTCTGTTATACTGGACACAAAGGAGGGATGCATCATGACGGAAGATTACGCACGCACCCTGAAACGCAGGACGCTCATCGCCCTGATTGCAACTTTGATTTCTCTAGTCCTGCTGGGAGCCGCCATATTCTGGATGTGGTGCAGCCTGTTTGGTCCCCCGGAGTTCATGCGGAAGGACAATCCTTCCCTGGCCCCCCAGAGCGCCGAACTCCAGCTGGACGCCGGAGCCACCATCTATTGGCAGGAGACCAGCTATGTGGTACCGGACGAGGCCGATCTGGGCCAGCTGCTCCACGCCGACCAGTGGAGCTCCACCTCCGCCTTTCAGACGGATGCCGCCGATCTGGTGGTCCACTTCGGGGAGCTCTATGAGCTGTCTCTGTGGTCGGACGGCAAGGCCTCTTTCTACGACGGCTACTCCGGCCACAGCACCAAGGCCCACGCCTATTACACCATTCCCCTGGGCGTGGTAAAGGAACTGACCGCCGCTCTGACGGCACTGCCCGCCTGAGTCGGTTTCCCCCCAAAGAAAAACGCAGGCTGCGCGAAATGCGCAGCCTGCGTTTTTCTGTATACAGATTAGTCGGCCTTCTTGAACATATCCTTGTCCACGCCGCACAGGGGGCAGGACCAGGTGGAAGGCACCTGCTCCCAGGGGGTGCCGGGAGCCACACCGTGGGCGGGGTCGCCCTCGGCGGGATCATAGATGTAGCCGCACAGGGCGCACACCCACTTGCCGCCCTCGGTCTTGGGGGCGTCCACCGGCACGGTGCACAGGGCGGCCACGCTGCGGGCGTAGTCGGCCATGGCGTCCAGGTCGGCCTGAGTGGGGGTGAAGAGCACCCGGAAGGGGGCCTCGGGACCGGCATAGCGCAGGCCCTTCAGGAAGGTGTGGAGCATGGGGGCAGCCTCGCCGCTCCAGCCGTAGGCGCCGAAGGCACCGGCGGCCTTACCCTTCAGGTTGATGGGATCGATGGAGGTGAGCACGTCCCACACCGCCTTGGGGGCGGCACGGTTGATGGTGGGGGAGCCCACCAGCAGCACGTCGGCCTCGTGGGCCAGCTTCACGCACTCGGCATAGGGCACCACGGTGACATCGGCGGTGGTAACGGCGTAGCCCTCGTCCTCCAGGGCCTTGGCGGCAGTCTCGGCCAGGGTGCGGGTGCAGCCGTAGGCGGAGGCGTACACCACGAAGGCGGTGCGCTGGGTCTTGGGGGCGGGGGTGCTCCAGGTGCGGTAGAGCTCCTTGGCCTTGGCAAGGGTCTCGGTCAGGCAGGGACCGTGGCTGGGGCACACCAGCTCCACGTCGGCGGGCATCTTGTCCAGACCGGTCAGCACGCTGGGCTTGAAGGGCCCAAAGATACCGGCGTAGTAGTAGGCGAACTCGCCCTCATAGGCCTCCTTGGCGTGGATGTTCTTGTCCAGCATGGTGGGCTCGCAGAAGTGAGCGCCCAAGAAGTCGCAGGTGAAGAGGGTCTTGCCCTTGCTGTCCCAGGTGAACATGGAGTCGGCCCAGTGGAGCATGGGGGCGGGGATGAACTCCAGCACCCGGTCGCCCAGGTCCAGGGTATCACCGGCGGCCACGGTGCGGCAGGGCAGGTCCAGGTTGGTGATGTCCTGCAGGTGCTTCTTGCCCGCCTTGGTGGCAATGACCTCCAGCTTGGGGCACACCTCCAGCAGCTTGGCCACGCTGCCGGAGTGGTCGGGCTCGTTGTGATTCATAATAAGGTAATCAACATCCTCCACAGGAATGACCTGGCGGATGTTGTCCAGATACTCGTCAAAATAATCGGTATGGACCGCCTCGATGAGGACGTTCTTCTCGCCCGTCAGCAGATAGGCATTATAGGAGGTGCCGTACTTGGACTCCATCACGATGTCGAAGACCCGCAGGCTCGGATTGAGGACGCCAACGGACCACAGGTTTTCACGCAGCTTGATCGCGCTCATATCGCTTTCTCCCTTTCAATTACTCAAAAAATATTTCCTAGCAGGTCACAGTATATTATCCTCTTTCCCGCTTGTCAAGCGCTGTGGGATAAACTGTCACGTATGTTTTCCTGTGGTTCTGCCGCCTTGACTTTCCTCCTGTAGAAGGCTACAATGGAGAATTGCGAAATCGTACTTTTTTTGTCTGAGGTGACTGTCCATGCCCATTTATCTGGATAACGCAGCAACCACCCCGGTTTGCCAGGAAGCGGCCCGGGCTGCCTATGAGGCCATGACGGAGGGCTACGGCAATCCCTCCTCCGGCTACGCCATCGGTCAGGCCGCCGCCGCCAAGGTAAAGGAATACCGGGCGGCCGTGGCGGACAAGCTGGGCTGTCTGCCGGAGGAGCTCACCTTCACCTCCTGCGGCACCGAGGGTGACAACTGGTCCATCCGAGCGGCGGTGGAGCACGGAAAGCGGACGGGAAAGCACATCATCACCACCGCCATTGAGCACTCCGCCGTACTGGAGCCCATCCGCGCCCTGGCCGCCCAGGGCTACGAGGTCACCTATCTGAAGCCGGACAAATCCGGCCACGTCTCCGTGGAGGACCTAAAGGCCGCCCTGCGGCCCGACACGGTGCTGGTGTCCATGATGCTGGTGAACAACGAGCTGGGCACCCTTCAGCCGGTGAAGGAGGCCGCCCAGGCCATCAAGGACGCCCGCTGCCCCGCTCTGCTCCACTGTGACGCGGTGCAGGCCTTTCTGAAGGTCCCCTTCATCCCCAAGGAGCTGGGGGTGGATCTGCTCACCATCAGCGGCCATAAGATCCGGGCCCCCAAGGGCATCGGCGCCCAGTACATCCGCAAGGGGCTGGATGTGAAGCCCCTGCTGCTGGGCGGCGGACAGGAGAACGGCCTGCGTTCCGGCACCGAGCCCACCGCCCAGCTGGCGGCCCTGGCCGCCGCCTGCGCCGCCTGGGACCCCGACGCTCCCGCTCGCATGGCGGCGGTGAAGGCCCACGCCCTGGAGGTGCTGGCCACCGTACCCGGTCTGGAGATCATCAATGCCGGCGACGCCCCCCACATCTGCGCCGTGGCCCTCCCCGGCTACCCCAGCGAGATGCTGGTGCGGGACCTGTCCGACCGGGGGATCTACGTCTCCTCCGGCTCGGCCTGCCACAAGGGCAAGCCCAGCCACGTCTTTGCCGCCCTGGGGCTGCCCAAGCGTACCCTCATGGGGGTGCTGCGCATCTCCTTCTCCCCCGACAGCGTCAAGGAGGACGCCGACGCTCTGGCCGCCGCTCTGACGGAAATCACGCAGACCCGAATTGCAATGAAGTAATGAGGTGAGGATTTGTTTTCCTATATGAACCGGGGCCGGGCCTTCTATCACGACGTGGTCCTGCTGGCCCTGCCCATCCTGCTGCAAAACCTGTGCACCACCCTTCTGGGCCTGGTGGACACCTTTATGGTAGGCGCCCTGGGGGAGGCTCCCCTGGCGGCGGTACAGGTGGCCAACACCCCGGTGTTCGTCATCCAGCTGGTGATCTTCGGGCTGCAGAGCGGCTCGTCGGTGCTCATCAGCCAGTTCTGGGGCAAAAAAGACATCGACGCCATCAACCGGGTCATCGGCATCGGCTGCTATGTGGCGGGCGCCATCGCCGCTCTCTTTGCCGCCATTATGTGCTTCTTCCCCACCCAGCTCATGGGCATGCTCACCGACAACCCGGAGCTCATCCCCCTGGCCTCCGACTACGCCCGCATCGTAGGCCCCTCCTATCTGTTCAACAGCATCACCGGCGTGTATGTGGGCGCCCACCGCTCCATGGAGAATCCCAAGCTGGGCATGACCGTCTTTGCCATCTCCATGGGCACCAACACCTTCCTCAACTGGGTACTTATCTTCGGCAACCTGGGCGCGCCCGCCCTGGGGGTGGAGGGCGCCGCCATCGCCACCCTGCTCTCCCGTGTGCTGGAGTTCGTCATCACCATGACCTACGCCTGCACCAACCGCCGGTTCCGCCTGAAGCCCGCCTCCCTGCTCCGGCCTGGCGGTGTGCTGCTGGCCAAGTTCTTCCGCTACTCCGGCCCGGTGGTCCTCAATGAGACCCTGTGGGGTCTGGGCACCTCCATGCACAAGGTGGTCATGGGCCACATGGAAAACTCCACCGAGATTCTGGCCGCCCGGGCTCTGGCAGGCAACATTGAGGACCTGTGCACCGTGGCCATCTTCGCCGTGGGCGGCACCACCGCCATCATCATCGGGCGGGAGATCGGCGCAGGCCAGCGGGAGCACATCTATGAGGTGGCCGCCACCCTGGATACCCTGGCCACCGGCTGCGGTCTGGTCATCGGCACCCTGCTGGTCACCTGTGCCCACACCATCTTCCCCATGTGGGTCTACCCCACCTTCCACCTGTCCCAGACTGCCAGCGACATCACCACCATGATGCTCACCATGATCGGCGTCTGTCTCCCCCTGCGGGCCTTCAACTCGGTCAATACCGTGGGCGTGCTCCGGGGCGGCGGCGACGTGCGGGCCGCCTCCCTCATCGACGTGTGCCCCCTGTGGCTGGTGGCCCTTCCCCTGTCCGCCGTCTTCGGTCTGGTGCTGAAGTGGGGCATCTTCTGGGTGTACGTGGGCGTCATCATGGAGCAGATTACCAAATTCATCGTGGGCGTGCCCCGGTTCCGCTCCCGTGCCTGGATCAATGACGTGACCCAATATCAAAAGGAGGAGGTCTCCCCATGAAAATCACGGTCCTGATGGAAAACTCCGCCCAGGAGGGCCTGGTCCCTGAGCACGGACTCTCCTTTTATATGGAATACCGGGGCGGCCGCTACCTGCTGGATGCCGGAGAGTGCGGCGCGGTGGTCTACAACGCCGCTCGGCTGGGGGTGGACCTGTCCAAAGTGGACAAGGCCGCCCTGTCCCACGGGCACTACGACCACGCCGACGGCTTCAACGCCTTCTTTGCGGTCAACGATTCCGCACCGGTATACGCCCGGCCCCGCATCACCGATCCGGAGATCTGGGCGGAGAAGGAGTATATCGGCGTCAACATGGGCATGTTCTGCCGCCATGAGAAGCGCTTCGATCTGGCGGAGGGGCCCCGGGATCTGGCCGAGGGGCTTCACCTGATCCCCGACCGTGTGAAGCACGAGCAGTCCCTGGTGGCCGAGACCTCGGAGGGACTTATTGTCCTCAACTCCTGCTGCCATGCCGGGGTGGTAAAGATCCTCACCCAACTGAAGGAGCAGTTCCCCCAGACACCCATCCGGGCGGTGCTGGGCGGCTTCCACCTGATGGGCAAGGAGGGCGTGACCACCCTGGGCCCCGCGCCGGAGAAGGTGCGGGTCATGGCCGCCGCCCTGCGGGATGATTTAAAGGTACAGGATATCTACACCGGCCACTGTACCGGCACCCCCGCCTACGCCCTGCTGGAGGAGGAGCTGGGAGACAGGCTCCACCACCTCACCGCCGGAGCGGTATACGAGTTTGCCGATTAAAAAAAGGACGCGCTGCAAAGCGCGTCCTTTTTCTTACAATTCCAGTTCCATTCGGATATCGGAAAGTTGAAACCACTTGTCGGAATACGTGACGTATTCAAATCCCAGCTTCTCATAGATCCGCAGGGCGGCCTTCAGCTTGTGGTGGGAGGTAACAACCATGGTCTTCTGGCCCGCATCCCGGGCGGCCTGGATCGCCGCCTCCATCAGGGCGGTGCCGATCCCCCGCTCCCGGTAGGACTCTTTCACGCCGAACTTCAGGGCTTCACACACACCATCGCCCTGGATCTCCAGCATCACCATACCCGCGATCTCCTGACCGCAGCGGGCCAGCAGTACCCGGCCGCCGTCGGCCACAAATCGGTGGGGGGCTGCCAGCATCTCCAGATCCACCGGCTCCAGCAGGTCATACTCCAGTAGCCAGGGCAGGGAGATATCCTCCAGATCCTGCTTGTAGCGATCCTCGTAATCTATGATCTCCACGGGCACCGTACTGTCCACAGAGTCACCCCTCCTGTTTGTAAGTCTTTCTCCTTATTGGATAGAATACCATTGAACGGCCCCCGCGTCAACCGCTGCAATTTGCATTCTGCCCCCAACTCTGCTATCTTTTCCACGTTCACATTTAATTTACAACCCTGCCTATTGACTTTTTTCCCGGACGGTGCTACATTATCTTTAGCACTCAGAGAGTATGAGTGCTAAATCGAAAGCGAGGTGGCTGCAATGGATTTAACGGAACGAAAAAAGCGGATCCTGCGCGCCATCATTGAAAGCTACATCCAGTCGGCGGAGCCGGTGGGTTCCAAGGCCATCGCCTCCTCCATCGGTATGGAGATCTCCTCCGCCACCATCCGCAACGAGATGGCGGATCTGGAATCTCTGGGGCTGCTGGAAAAGCCCCACACCTCCGCCGGACGCATCCCCTCCCCCAAGGGGTACCGGTTCTACGTCAACGAGCTGATGGAGGAGCACAAGCTCTCCCTTCAGGAAACCGAGCGCATCAACCAGGCCCTGCGGATGAAGATGCAGGAGTTGGACCGGGTGCTGGATCAGGCTGGCCGGGTGGTATCCCAGCTGACCAACTATCCCGCCTTTGCCCTCTCCTCCGGCATGAGCCGGGTGACCATCCGCCGGTTCGATCTTTTGATGGTGGAGCACAACGCCTTCATTATCGTGGTCATGACCGACACCAACGTGGTGCGCAACCGGTTGATCCGGCTGCCCTCCGATCTGACGGAGGCTCAGCTGCAGATGCTCAACACCCTGCTCAACGCCACCTTCACCGGCCTGCCTCTGGACGAGATCACGCCGGAGCTGATGCGGGTGGCCCAGCACGCCGCCGGCGAGGCCTACGGGCTGATCAGCCTGGTGGTCTCCTTCGCCATGGAGGTTCTGGAGAGTCTGGAGCAGCGCACCGTCCACACCTCGGGCATCGCCCATCTGCTGGAGCTGCCTGAGTACCGGTCTTTGGAGCGGGCTCAGCCCCTGCTGAGCTACCTCTCCGAGGACGCCGACCCCGCCCGCTTCCCCGTCCCCAAGGACGCCGCCACCAAGATCCTCATCGGCCCGGAAAACGTGGCCGACGCGCTGAAGGATACCAGCGTGGTGGTGGCCAGCTATGACATCGGCGACGGCATGCGGGGCGTGATCGGAGTTGTGGGACCCACCCGTATGGATTATGCCAAAATCACCGCCCGCCTTTCCTATCTGGCCGAGGGACTGACCCGGCTGTTCGGGCAGGGCGAGCTGCCGGGCGGCAGCGACGATCATAAATAGGAGATGAGTGCATCCCATGAGTAAGAAAGAGAAACAGCCCGAAGAGGTCATCCCCGAGGAGCAGACCGCGCAGGCCGCCGCCCCTGAGGCTGCGGAGGACGCCCCCAATCCCCTGCTGGAGGAGCTGGAGGCCCTGAAGCAGAACCTCACCGACCAGGAGGACAAATTCCTCCGCCTGGCCGCCGAGTATGACAACTACCGCCGCCGCAGTCAGAAGGAAAAGGAGTCGGCCTGGGCCGATTCCAAGGCGGAGACTGCCGCCGCCTTCCTGCCGGTGTACGATAACCTGGAGCGGGCCCTCAAGCAGGACACCGCCGACGAGGCCTACAAGAAGGGCGTGGAGATGACCATGACCCAGCTGAAGGAGGTCCTCTCCAAGCTGGGCATCGAAGAGATCCCCGCCCTGGGCGAGACCTTCGACCCCAACCTTCACAACGCAGTGATGCACGTGGAGGATGAGAAGGCCGGGGAGAACACCATTGTTGAGGTATTCCAGGCCGGCTTCCGGACCGGAGAAAAGGTGATCCGCTTCTCCATGGTCAAAGTGGCCAACTAATACAGCGGGGTGCCCACAGCGCCCCACATCCCAATGTTAAAAAACAATTTACGATATATTGGAGGAATTGATTATGTCTAAGATTATTGGTATCGACCTCGGTACGACTAACTCCTGCGTCGCCGTTATGGAAGGCGGCGAGGCCGTCGTTATTGCCAACGCGGAAGGCAACCGCACCACCCCCTCTGTCGTGGCCTTCTCCAAGGACGGCGAGCGCATGGTGGGCCAGGTGGCCAAGCGCCAGGCTATCACCAACCCCGACCGCACCATCGCTTCCATCAAGCGTGAGATGGGCTCCAACTACAAGGTGAACGTGGACGGCAAGGCCTACACTCCTCAGGAGATCTCCGCTATGATCCTGCAGAAGCTGAAGGCGGACGCCGAGGCCTATCTGGGCCAGCCTGTCACCGAGGCTGTCATCACCGTTCCCGCTTACTTCACCGACGCCCAGCGTCAGGCCACCAAGGACGCCGGCCGCATCGCCGGTCTGGACGTGAAGCGTATCATCAACGAGCCCACCGCCGCCGCTCTGGCTTACGGTGTGGATAAGGAGACCGACCAGAAGATCATGGTCTACGACCTGGGCGGCGGCACCTTCGACGTGTCCGTGCTGGAGGTCGGCGACGGCGTCATCGAGGTTCTGGCCACCGCCGGTAACAACCGTCTGGGCGGCGATGACTTCGACAAGGCCGTCATGGACTGGATGGCCGCTGAGTTCAAGAAGGACTCCGGCATCGACCTGACCGGCGACAAGGTCGCCATGCAGCGCCTGAAGGAGGCCGCTGAGAAGGCCAAGATCGAGCTGTCCGGCGTGACTTCCACCAACATCAACCTGCCCTATATCACCGCTGACGCCACCGGCCCCAAGCATCTGGACCTGACCCTGACCCGCGCCAAGTTCGATCAGCTGACCGCTCACCTGGTGGAGGCCACTGCCGGCCCCGTCCGTCAGGCCATGAGCGACGCCGGCCTGAGCTCCGGCGAGCTGTCCAAGGTGCTGCTGGTGGGCGGCTCCAGCCGTATCCCCGCCGTGCAGGACATGGTCAAGAAGCTGACCGGTAAGGAAGGCTTCAAGGGCATCAACCCCGACGAGTGCGTGGCCATCGGCGCTGCTCTCCAGGGCGGCGTTCTGGTAGGCGACGTGAAGGGCCTGCTGCTGCTGGACGTGACTCCTCTGTCCCTGGGCATTGAGACCATGGGCGGCGTCATGACCAAGCTCATCGAGCGCAACACCACCATCCCCGCCAAGAAGAGCCAGGTGTTCACCACCGCCGCCGACAACCAGACCTCCGTTGAGGTCCACGTGCTGCAGGGCGAGCGTGAGATGGCTCAGTACAACAAGACCCTGGGCCGCTTCAACCTGGATGGCATTGCTCCCGCCCGCCGCGGCGTGCCTCAGATCGAGGTCACCTTCGACATCGACGCCAACGGCATCGTGAACGTGTCCGCCAAGGATCTGGGCACCGGCAAGGAGCAGCACATCACCATCACCTCCTCCACCAACATGTCCAAGGAGGACATCGACAAGGCCGTCAAGGAGGCCGAGCAGTTTGCCGCCGAGGACGCCAAGCGCAAGGAAGAGGTTGACGTGCGCAACCAGGCCGACCAGGTGATCTACCAGACCGAGAAGGCTCTGGAGGATGCCAAGGACAAGATCGACGCCGGCGACAAGGCCAACGTGGAGGCCGCCATCAACAAGCTGAAGGAAGCCATGAAGGGCACCGACATTGAGGCCATCAAGACCGCCACCGAGGAGGCCTCCAAGGCCTTCTACCCCATCGCTGAGAAGATGTATCAGCAGGCCAACCCCCAGGGCGGCCAGGCCGGCCCTGACATGGGCGGCGCGGGCTTCGGCGGCCAGACCGGCGGCGCCAACACCGACCCCAACGTGGTGGACGCCGATTACCAGGTCGTGGACGACGACAACAAGTAAGCGCGAAGGCGTGCGGAGCAGGCGGGCAAGACCCGAAGCGGAGCGAACGGACCGGAGGCCCCCAAGGGGCCTCGGACCGGCTTGCGCAGTCGGAGGGGCTTACACGCCGTCGCGTAGCCGCCGCAGCGTGAAAATACGAGAGCAAACACGCGGGCGGGGGCTTGTCCCCCGCCTGCGCTCCGTTGCGTTTTCTTCCAGACGGTGGATCGTGGAAGGCCGTTCCCCACGCTTCACTCTCCGCGCTCCACTTTGAAACAGAGGTGAACACCAATGCCTGAACAGAAACGAGATTATTATGAAGTCCTGGGCGTGGCCAAGACCGCCAGCGAGGACGAGCTGAAAAAGGCCTACCGCAAGCTGGCCAAGAAATATCACCCCGACCTGAACCCCGGCGATAAGGAAGCCGAGGCCAAGTTCAAAGAGGTCAATGAGGCCTATGAGGTCCTCTCCGACAAGGAGAAGCGGGCCAAGTACGACCAGTTCGGCCACGCCGGCGTGGATCCCAACTTCGGGGCCGGCGGTTTCGGCGGCGGCGGCTTTGGCGGCTTCGATATGGGCGACATCGACCTGGGCGATATCTTCGGTTCCTTCTTCGGCGGCGGCTTTGGCGGCGGCTCCAGCCGTCGGAACAATGGCCCCATGAAGGGCGAGACCCTGCGGGCTTCCGTTACCATCAGCTTTGAGGAGGCCGCCTTCGGCTGCGAGAAGGAGATCACCCTCAACCGCACCGAGACCTGCGACTCCTGTAAGGGGTCCGGCTGCGCCCCCGGCACCACGGCGGAGGTCTGCCCCGACTGCCACGGCAGCGGCACCATCCGCATCCAGCGGGGCGGCGGCGCCTTTACCTTCGCCACCACCACCACCTGCCCCAAGTGCGGCGGCAAGGGCAAGATCATTCACCAGCCCTGTAAGGACTGCGGCGGCACCGGCAACGTGCGCAAGCAGCGCAAGATCACCGTCAGCATCCCCGCCGGCATCGACAACGGTCAGGCCGTCTCCCTGCGCGGTCAGGGCGGCGCGGGCCGCAACGACGGTCCCGCCGGTGACCTGCTCATCAGCGTCACCGTCCGTCCCCATGAGTTCTTCAAGCGGGACGGTACATCGGTCTTCCTGGAGCACCCGGTCACCTTCCTGCAGGCCACCCTGGGCGCCGAGCTGGAGATCCCCACCATCGACGGCAAGGTGAAGTGGACCCTGCCTGCCGGTACTCAGCCCGGCACCACCTTCCGCCTGCGGGGCAAGGGCATCCCCTCCGTCAACGGACGGGGCAGAGGCGATCAATACGTTACCGTGAAGGTCCAGGTTCCTACCAGCCTGACCCACGAACAGAAGGAGGCGCTGCGTGCCTATGGCGAAGCCATGGGCGAAATTCCAGCCAGTCCGGCGGACAGCGTGAAATCTTTCTTTGACAAACGCAAGAAGAAGAAATAAAATAAGAGGACGAGTATGCTGTACTCGTCCTCTTACTTTTTACCCCGATCAGTGAGGTGCTCCTATGGGTCCCATTCGATACATCGTATACCTTTTCCCCATCCTGACCATAGCCGCCCTGCTGGGCTTCTTCCTGTGGTACTGGCAGACCATGCGGGCTCCTCTGGCCCAGCAAATCGCCCCCATGCCGGAGAAAAAGCCCTTTACCTTTGCCGGTCGGTGCCACCCCCTGGTGAAAAAGGACGCCATCCCCATGGTGCTTATCACCATCGCCTACGCCGTGACCGCCTTCTTCAACCTGGGCTCCACCACCGCCCCCCAGAACCCCTGGGATTTTGGCGACGAGAAGGAGGCCACCTTTGTTCTCTCGGAGGAATACCTGGTCTCCAAGCTGTGGTATTTTTCCGGCCTTGGCACCGGCAAGTACCAGGTGGAGATCTCCTCCGACGGCGTGAACTGGCTGTCCCTGTGGCAGCGGAAGGACAACGCCGACGACCCCGATGAGATCACCGGCTACTACTGGGCCGATGGCACCGGCTACGGCGCCAGCTATGCCATGACTCAGAATTACAACCAGCTGTTCAAATGGAATGAGATCACATTCGATAACCCCCAGTATATTCGCTATATTCGGATTACAGGACAGGCCAATAAAGGCCTGCTGGAGCTGAATGAGCTGGCCCTCTTTGACGAGAACGGGGCGCGTATCTGGATCAGCGACAGCACCAATCCTCTCTTTGACGAGGCGGACACCGTGCCCGAAACCATCTCCTTTGAGAACTCCGCCTACTTTGACGAGATCTATCATCCCCGCACTGCCTATGAGCACCTGCGGAACATCGAGCCCTACGAGATCTCCCACCCGCCTCTGGGCAAGCTGATCATGAGCATTGGCATTGCCCTCTTCGGCATGACCCCCTTCGGCTGGCGGTTTATGGGCACCCTCTTCGGGGTGGCTATGATCCCCCTGCTCTATCTGTTTTTGAAGAATGTCTTCGGCCGCACCTCCATCGCCACCTGCGGCACCATCCTGCTGGCAGTGGACTTCATGCATCTGACCCAGACCCGGCTGGCCACCATCGACACCTACGCCTTCTTCTTCATCCTGCTGATGTACTACTTCATGTACCGGTACCTCACCCTGCCGGATGGCGCCACCTTCAAGCAGTGCGCCCTGCCTCTCTTCCTGTCGGGGCTGTTCTGGGGCATCGGCGCCGCCTCCAAGTGGACGGTGATCTACGGCTGCACCGGTCTGGTGGCCCTCTACTTTATCGGTCTGGTGGTCAAGCTGCGCCGCTGGCCGGAGGAGAGCCGCCACGAGCGCTTGGGCTGGACGGTGAAGATCCTGGCCTTCTCGGTACTGGTCTTTGCCATCATCCCCGCCATCATCTATGTGCTGTCCTACCTGCCCTATGCATCGGCCTCCGGGGACCTGTCCCTGGGGAACCTGCTGAAGGAGATGTGGGAGAACCAGAAGTATATGCTCACCTACCACCAGGGCGTTACCGCTTCCCATCCCTACTCCTCCCGCTGGTATCAGTGGCTGGTCAACGCCCGGCCCATCCTGTACTATATGGACAACTCGGTGAGCGGGGTTACCACCCGCTTTGCCGCCTTCCTCAACCCGGTGGTGTGCTGGGGCGGTCTGGCCGCCATGCTCATGTGCGCCGCCCAGGCCTTCCGCGCGCTGTGGGCCAAGCTGACCTTCTTCCTGGTGTCCGGGCTGGGGGCCGCCGCCTCCGCCGCCTGGGTCACCGGCGTCTTTGACGGGGAGACCGATGCCCAGACCCGGCTGCTCAGTCTGCTGCTCATCGCGGCCTGCCTGATCCTCTACCTGATGCTGGGCTGGTTTGCCAGCCGGGCCTTCCAGCAGTCCTCCCCCATCGCCCTGTTCATTCTCATCGGCTATCTGGCCCAGCTGGTGCCCTGGTTCCTCATCGGGCGCATCACCTTCGCCTACCACTACTTCCCCTCGGTGCTTTTCCTCATCCTGGCCCTGTGCTATGTGTTCCACACCCTGTCCCAGAAGGAGGGCATGATTCGCTGGAAGCCCGCCATGTACGCCGTCACCGGCGGCGCGGCGGCACTGTATGCCCTGTTCTATCCGGTGCTGGTGGGCATCACCTACCCCACCTGGTACGGAACCTGCATCTTAAAATGGTTCCCCGCCTGGCCGTTTTAAAGGAGGCTGCTATGTATCTGACCGACTACCATACCCACACCAAGCTCTCCCCTGACGGCAGTGTGCCCCTGGCCGATATGGCGGACGCCGCTGTGGCGGCGGGCCTGAACGAGCTGTGCGTCACCGACCACTGTGACCTGCTGGAGCTTTACGGCGAGCCGGTGGACCACTACGACTGGCCCCCAGCCCTGGAGCAGTATGCCCAGACCGCCCCCCGCTACGCCGGGAAGCTGACCATCCGTCTGGGGCTGGAGTTCGGCATGGCCCACCTGAATCCCAAGCTAAGCCGCACCATTCTGGACCGGCCGGAGCTGGATTTTGTGCTGGGTTCTCTCCATAACCTGTGCCCGGAAAAGGGAGGCACCGATTTCTACTACGTGGACTATCCCGATCCGTCGGCCTGCTACGCCGCCTTGGACGACTATTTTCAGTCCATGACCCAGCTGGCGGTCACCGACTTCTATGACGTGCTCAGCCACATTATCTACCCCCTGCGCTATATGGACATGCCCATCTCCCTGGACCGCTACCACGACGTGCTGGACGGCATCTTCCGGGCGGCAGCAGAGCGGGGCCGGGGCATTGAGATCAACACCTGGCGGGGCCGCACCCTGAAGGAGTGGCTGCCGGTGCTCCGCCAGTTCAAAGCCTGCGGCGGCGAGATCGTCACCATCGGCTCCGACGCCCATACCACCGACGGCGTGGGCAAGGGCTGTGCCCAGGCCTGCCAGCTGCTGGCGGAGGCGGGCTTCCGCTACCTGGCCACCTACGAAAAACGCAAACCTGTATTTCATACACTGTAAGAGGAGGATGCATTATGATCGCACTGGGTTCTGACCACGGAGGACTGGCTCTCAAGCGCCATGTCATGGACTACCTGGACCAGCATCAGCTGGCCTACAAGGATTACGGCTGCTACACGTCCGACAGCTGTGATTACCCCGACTTCGGCCGGGCGGCGGCGGAGGCAGTGGCCTCCGGCGAATGTGACCGGGGTATCGTCATCTGCACCACCGGCATCGGCATTTCCATTGCCGCCAACAAGGTGAAGGGCATCCGCTGCGCCCTGTGCAGCGAACCCCTGTCCGCCGAGATGACCCGTCGGCACAACAACGCCAACATGCTGGCCATGGGCGGCGGTCTCATCGGCAACAACATGGCCGACAAGATCCTGGATGCCTTCCTCAACACCGAGTTTGAGGGCGGCCGTCACCAGCGCCGTGTGGACAAGCTGGAGCCCTGACTGTTTCCATGAAAAAAGGCGCGCCGTATGGCGCGCCTTTTTGCTGCTTATTTGATCTGCTTTCCCTCCAGGAACACCGCCTGAACCTTGCCGTTCCAGTCAAAGGGGTGGCCCTGGGTGACCACGATATCGGCGTCCTTGCCGGGGGTCAGGGTACCCACCCGGCGGTCGATCCCGGCGATCTCAGCCGGGTTGCGGGTGATGGCCGCCAGGGCCTCTTCCTCCTCCATACCGCCCCGCACTGCCATGGCGGCGCACAGGGGCAGGTACTGGATGGGAGTCTCCGGGTGATCGGTGCAGATGGCAACCTTCACCCCGGCCTTGGCCAGCAGGGCGGGATTCTCCAGGGTCTGGCCCACCAGCTCCGGCTTGGAGCGGTCGGTGAGGCAGGGACCGGTGATCACCGCCGCCCCTTCGGCGGCCAGCAGATCGGAGATCTGATAGCCCTCAGTGCCGTGGACGATAACGTATTTCAGCCCAAACTCCTTGCTGAGCCGCACCGCCGTGGCGATGTCGTCTGCCCGGTGGGCGTGGAAGTGGGCGGGAACTTCTCCCCGCAGCACCGGCGTCAGGGCCTCCAGCTTGGCGTCAAAGTCGGGCATATCCTCATCGGGGTCCTGGTCGGCTTTGTCCTGCTTGTCCTGGTACTCCAGGGCCTTGGACAGCTCCTCCCGGATGAGAGCCGCCGTGGCCATGCGGGTCACCGGGGTCTCCTTCCGGTCGTTGTACACCGACTTGGGGTTCTCACCCAGAGCAAACTTCATGGCCGCCGGGGCCTTCACCACCATCTGGTCCACCCAGCGTCCGTCGGTCTTCATGGCCAGAAACTGCCCGGCGATGGGATTGGCCGATCCGGGACCAGTGAGCACCGTGGTGACGCCCCCCTCCCGGGCCTCCCGGAAGCAGCGGTCCAGGGGATTCACCCCGTCGATGGCCCGCAGCTGGGGGGTGCAGGGATCGGTGGACTCGTTACCGTCGTCCGCCTCGAAGCCCAGGGAATCCCCGAACAGCCCCAGATGGCAGTGGGCGTCGATAAAGCCGGGCAGGATGTGCCCGCCCTGGACGTCCAGGGTCTGGTCCCCGGTTTCCGTCAGCTCCGCCATGGGACCCACCGCGGTGATCTTTCCATCCGCAAAAGTCACATAGCCCCGGTCGATCACCGGCCCCTCCATGGTATGGACCACTCCGTTTACAAGTATCATCTTCTCCCCGACCCCTTTCGACAAACGTTGTCTTTGACATTTTAAGTAAATTATGGTATTTTATATTCGCAGCTCATGCGAGGTACAAGTGCGATCCATCAAATGATTCATTCCATTCTTCACGCACACATTGGGCGTCTCCTGACGGAGACGCCCATTTTTTCGTTATGACTGGGGCACATACTGCTCCATCAGGGTGACCTCCCGCTCCAGGTAGGCGCCGCTGCGCCACAGGCGGAAGGAGATCACATCCCCGGCGGACAGGCTCTCTTTCAGCGCCAGCAGTTCCTCTATGGTGGTGATTTTCTGGCCGTTGGCCTCCACGATCACGTCCCCGGGGAACACGCCCTGAGTCTTGGCGTCGGAGCCCTCCTGCACGCTCTTGACGCACACGCCGGCAGGCATGCCGTAGGCCTCCATCATTTCCTCGGTCACCGTATAGCAGGTAATGCCGATGGTGGGCTCCCCGCTGACGTAACCCTGGCGGATCAGATCCTCCACCACGGTCTTGACGGTGGTAGTGGGAATGGCAAAGCCCAGGCCCTCCACCGTGTCGTCATAGGCGTACATCTTCATGTTGGTGATGCCCACCACCTGCCCGTAGGCGTTGATGAGGGCGCCGCCGGAGTTGCCCGAGTTAAGGGCGGCGGTGGTCTGGATGAGCACCATGTTGTACCCGTCCACGTCCACATCCCGGTTGATGGCCGAGATGATGCCGTCGGTCATGGTGCCCCGCAGCTCCTGGCCCAGGGGGTTGCCGATGGCCGCCACCGTGTCCCCCACCTGCAGCTGGTCGGAGTCACCGAAGACTGCGGGCTGCAGATCCTGGGCGTCCACCTTGAGCACCGCCAGGTCGGTGGGGGTATCCATCCCCACCAGCAGCGCCTCATAGCTGCGGTCGTCCTGGAGGATGACCTCCACCTGGCTGCACCCCTCGATCACATGGGCATTGGTGATGATATAGCCGTCGGCGGTCAGCACCACGCCGGTGCCGTAGGAATAGGAGCTCCCCGCGTCTCCCCAGATGGAGACGATGGACTGGATATTCTCCTCATAGATGGTCTGGAGGGTGTGAGGCTCGGTCTGAGGGCGGGCGTTCAGGGTCATGGTGACCTGGTCTCCCAGAGGGGCCCGTTCCACCGTGGTCTCGCCCCGTTCCTCTTCTTCCTCCCAAGCGCCGCCCTGGCCCTCCTGCTGACTGCCCGAGGGCCGGGACAGCGTGTCCCGGTGCTCCAGGGTGTCACCCACCCAGTGGAGCACCACCGCCGCGATGATCAGCAGCACCAGTGCGGCGCAGAACAGCAGCACCGCCCGGCCCGGCCTTCTGGGCCGGCGGCCCTTTTTCCGGCCGGTGCCGCCCATCTCCTCCGGGTAGACCCGGTTCTGGTCATAGTAATAGCCGTGCATGGGTCCCTCCCGTAGTGCGGCTCCCGGCAGGCAGAGAATGCTCCGCACTGCCGGGATGCCGGTTTCAGGCCAGCGTCAGGGTGAAGTCAAATTCGGTCACACCGTCCTGGCTGGTCACTGTGATGTTTTCCTTATGGTTGTTGAGAATGGTCTTGACGATATACAGGCCCAGACCCACGCCCTCCCGGTCCACGCTGCGGGATTTGTCGCTCTTGTGGAACCGGTCAAAGATCATCGCCAGCTCCTCCGGCGGGATGGTCTGGCCGGTGTTGCGCACCGTCACATGGGCCTTGCTGGCCTTGGTGGTGATGGCAATTCCCATGGTGCTCCCCGGCTCGGAGAACTTGATGGC
The DNA here is from genome assembly GCF_017811815.1 of Flavonifractor sp. AGMB03687. Taxonomy (GTDB): domain Bacteria; phylum Bacillota; class Clostridia; order Oscillospirales; family Oscillospiraceae; genus Flavonifractor. The sequence continues at coordinate 365,858 of NZ_JADKZI010000001.1, read as the reverse complement.
ATTGTCCAGCAGGTTGTAGCACACCTGAGTGATAGCGTCTGGGTCGCCCCAAACCATCACCGGATCGTCGGGCAGCTGGGTATCCACATCCAGCTGGCGGGCGTTGATCTTAGTCTCCAGGCTCACCAGCACCCGCAGCATGATCTCGGAGACATCAAACTGCTCCTGGGCGGTAACATTCTCCGCCGACTGGAGCCGGGACAGGTCCAGCATCCGCCGCACCAGGCGGGACAGCCGCCGGGTCTCGGAGGAGATGGTCTGGAGGGCGGCCCGCTCCCGCTCGGGCGGGATGGTGCCGTCCAGAATGCCGTCGGAGAAGCCGGCAATGGTGGTCATGGGGGTCTTCAGCTCATGGGAGATGTTGGCCACAAATTCCGAGCGCCGCTCCTCGCTCTTGGCGATGGAGTCGGCCATGGCATTAAAGGCCTCCGCCAGCTCTCCCACCTCGTCCCTTCGGTCCTCGTAGCCGGTAACCCGCACGTCATACTCTCCGTGTCCGAATTTCCGGGCAGTCTCGGCGATCTCCTTCAGAGGCTTGGTCTGCTTCAGGGAGGTCACCGAGCTGGTGAGGAAGGCAATGCACAGCACCACCACGGCGGTAAAGAAGAAGATGGTGGTAAAGGCGCGCCACAGCTCCGTCAGGCTGGAGGCCTCGACGGCCACATAGGCCACGCCCACCAGGTTCTGCCGGGTCTGGCCGGTGGTCACATCCACCGTCTTGATGGTAATGGGAGTGCCCGCCACATAGCGTTTTTCTGAGAAGAAGCCTCCCAGATCGCTCATGCCCGTGTAGCCGCCGGTCTGGGCCACGGTGTCGGACACCGACTTGGGCAGGTAGCGGCCTCCCAGATCCTTATAACCCTGGACCGTACTGCCGTCGGTGGATACTACCATCTCGCCGTCGGCCTCAGTGATGAGCACCACGGCATTGGAGATCCGGGCAATGGTGGCCACCATGGTGATATACACCTCGTCCTCCACCCCGTAGCCAATGGAGCGGACCGAGGCGGTGAAGTTGGCCACATAGTCGGCGTTGCGCTCCATGGAGTCCCGGGTCTGCCGGATGGTGTACTGATAGGACAGGGTAAAGAAGGCGGCTCCCAGCAGGGCAAAGGAGACCAGGATCATCCCTGCCGTCAGGACAAACTGTCGTTTATACAGACTGCTCATCCGCCGGTCACAACCTCAAACTTGTAGCCCACGCCCCACACGGTTTTCAGGGACCACTGGTCGCTGACCCCCTCCAGCTTCTCCCGCAGGCGCTTGATGTGTACGTCTACCGTGCGGGAATCGCCGAAGTAGTCAAAGCCCCACACCTCGTCCAGCAGCTGGTTGCGGGTGAACACCCGGTTGGGGGAGGCGGCCAGATGATAGAGCAGCTCCAGCTCCTTGGGGGGCGTATCCACCCGCTTGCCGTCCACCAGCAGCTCGTAGGAGTCCAGGTTGATGACCAGCTTGTCGAAGGACAGCTTCTTCTCCCCGGTGCCGTTCTCGTCCCCGCCGAAGCGGCGCATCACCGCGTGGATGCGGGCCAGCACCTCCTTCATTTCAAAGGGCTTGACGATGTAGTCGTCGGCGCCCCCCTCCAGTCCGGCCACCTTGTCCTGGGTCTCGCCCTTGGCGGTGAGCATGATGACAGGGGTCTTGTCGTTCTCCCGAATCTTCTTGAGCACCGACCAGCCGTCCATCACCGGCAGCATGATATCCAGCAACACCAGGTCGGGGCGGAAGGAGCGGAAGAGCTCCACACCCTTTCCGCCGTCGCCGGCCACCGCCGTCTCAAAGCCCTCCTTCTCCAGATAGAGATGGAGCAGCTCCGCAATATTGGAATCGTCTTCCACAATGAGGACCTTTTTAGCCATAGTACACCGTCCTTTTCAGACTAATCTGAATCATATTCTTCCGGTCCCTCCGGTTATGCAAGCAAATGGGAACCAAGGTTCCACTCCTTTTTATTATACGCCCAAAAGGCCCCGGTGAGGTGAACAATTTGTAAATCGACCGCCTATTTTGTTCCAACGTAGGACCGGTCCAGCTGGAGCACCACATAGCAGTCGGGCACCACTCCGCGCACCGCCTGGGTGATGCGCTCCTGGATCTCCTCGTCCTTAAGCCGGCAGCGGTGGGGCACCACCACGTCAAAGATCAGATTGGTGTGCAGGGGACCACGGGTCACCCGGAAATCGTGGATGCTCATATCCTCGTCGATCTCCTTCACCAGATCCCGCACCTGGTCCCGCAGTCGGGTCACCTCGCTGTCGCCGGTGGCAATGGGGTCCATGTGGGCGGTGGTCTCAATGCCGAACTTCTCCTGGATCTCCCGCTCGATGTGGTCGATGGCGTCGTGGGCGGCCATGATGTCCTCGTCCTCGGGTACCTCGGCGTGGAAGGAGCACATCCGCCGGCCGGGGCCATAGTCGTGGATCACCAGGTCGTGCATCCCCACCACCTGCTCATGGGAGAGCACCAGCTGCTGGATGGCATTCACCAGCTCGGGCTCGGGGGCGGTGCCCAGCAGGGGGTTAAGGGTGTCCTTAACGGCCTCCCAGCCCGCCCGCAGGATGAAGATAGCCACTACCACACCGATCCAGCCGTCGATGCTCACCTGGGCAAAGTGGCCAATCAGGGTACCCGCCAGCACGGCGGAGGTGGCCACCACATCAGACAGGGAATCGGTGGCGGTGGCCTGCATGGCCGCCGAATTGATGCGTTTGCCCAGCTTCCGGTTAAAGAGGCTCATCCACAGCTTCACCAGAATGGAGCAGATGAGGATGACCACCGTCACCAGGGAGAAGGTCACGTCCTCTGGGTGGATGATCTTCTCAATGGAGCTCTTGCCCAGCTCCACACCCACCATCAAAATGAGCAGGGAAACCAACAGGCCTGCCAGATATTCGATACGGCCGTGGCCGAAGGGGTGTCCGTCGTCCGCCTTCTGCCCCGCCAGCTTGAAGCCTACCAGGGTGACCACCGAGGAGCCGGCGTCAGACAGGTTGTTGAAGGCATCGGCCGTCACGGCGATGGAGCCGGTGAGCACACCGGCCAGAAACTTTCCCAGCGACAGCAGCAGATTGAGAAAAATACCCACGCCGCCGGACAGCACGCCGTAGCGCTCCCGTACCGCCGGATCCTGTACGTTCTCATGGTCCCGTACCAAATGCCGGACCAAAAAATCCGTCATATATGTCCCTCCAAATCCCAAAACAGATTCTAATTATTATCCCACGGAAGAACCCCAACGTCAAGCACGTCGCCGTGCCTTCCCTATGATCTTTCCTCTTATTATATAATAAAGGAGCGACGCAACGTGCGCCGCTCCTTGGTCTTGTTCTTTCTTATTCCAGATCCGCCGGGAGAAAGGCCTCGTAGGGCAGTACGGCGGACAGCTCCACCATCAAGTCGGAAAACCCGCCTGACCGGTCCCAGTCCGTCCCGGGCGTGCGCAGCACGCCGCCCTCCGGCAGCCGGATGGGCAGAGACACCACCGACCGGGATCCACGGTCCTCCCGCTGCTCGAATACGATGGCCCCGCCGTGGAGGGAGGCAATGCGCCGGGCCACCCGCAGTCCCAGCCCCAGACCCTCCGGCCGACGGAGCAGGTCCTCCTCTTCCGCGGGCTGGGTAGGCAGCAGGCCGGGGCCGTCATCCCACACGGTAAGCACCGCCCGGTCCTCCCGCACCGCCAGGCGCAGTCCGGTATGTCCGCCCTTGCCCGCCGCCCGGAAGGCGTTGGAGATGAGGCCCAGCAGCATCCGCCGCAGCTGAGGGGCATCCCCGGTGGTGATGAGACTGCCCTTCTCCTCCTCATAGGAGAATTCCAGCCCCGCCTGCCCCGCCAGAGAGGCCACCTGCTCCCCCAGGGTACGGCACAGGCCCGCCATATCCAGGCTGGCCGGCTCCACCTTCAGCTCCTCCTCCGGCAGCTGCAGGTATTCCAGATTGCCCAGCATGCGCATCATGCGGTACATGCTCTGGTGAAGGATGGCCAGATAGGGCTCATACTGTTCCCCTGCCTTCTCCTGTACCACCGGCGTCAGCAGCTGCACTGCCGCCGCCAGATTGTTCATCTGTTCCCGGAACTGCTCCACCAGCAGCAGCCCCAGATCCTCGGAAACGGGCTCCATCGGTCCTTCTCCCCTTCCTGCGCCCCAGAGGGACTATAATTAAAGTCAGTATAGCAAATATTTTGTCGAATCTCAAGGAATAATGTCGTACAACGTCGAAACTGCCACGTTTACCGATAACCCGCGCATAAATTTATACAGTTTCCCCAGTAAGTTTTGCATTTTTCCTCTTTTCATTCCAGGCAGATTAGTCTATAATGTAGTCGCGCCAAAGAAAGATGTATTAAGAGGCTATTTAGAACAAAGGAGAGATTCACTATGAGCATTAAAGTGGGTATTAACGGTTTTGGCCGTATCGGTCGTCTGGTGTTCCGCGCCGGCATCAACCGCTCTGACATCGAGTTCGTCGGCATCAACGATCCTTTCATGACCCCCGACTACATGGCTTATATGCTCCGTTACGATACCATGCACGGTCAGTTCGACGGCACCATCGAGTACACCGATGACGCCATCATTGTCAACGGCAAGACCGTGAAGTTCTTTGCCTGCATGGATCCCAAGGACATTCCCTGGGGCGAGGTGGGTGCTGAGTACGTCCTGGAGTCCACCGGCGTGTTCCTGACCCAGGAGAAGGCCCAGGCTCACATCGACGCCGGTGCCAAGAAGGTCGTCATGTCCGCTCCTTCCAAGGATTCCACCCCCATGTTCGTTATGGGCGTCAACCAGGACAAGTACACCTCCGACATGAACTTCGTGTCCAACGCTTCCTGCACCACCAACTGCCTGGCTCCCATCGCCAAGGTTCTGCACGACAACTGGGGCATCACCGACGGCCTGATGACCACCGTTCACTCCACCACCGCTACCCAGAAGACCGTTGACGGTCCCTCCAAGAAGGACTGGCGTGGTGGCCGCGCTGCTGCCGGCAACATCATCCCCTCCTCCACCGGCGCCGCCAAGGCCGTGGGCAAGGTTATCCCCGAGCTGAACGGCAAGCTGACCGGTATGTCCATGCGTGTTCCCACCCTGGATGTGTCCGTGGTCGACCTGACCGTCAACCTGGCTAAGCCCGCCAAGTACGAGGAGATCTGCGCCGCCATGAAGGCCGCTTCCGAGGGCGAGCTGAAGGGCATCCTGGGCTACACCGAGGACGCTGTTGTTTCCTCCGACTTCCTGGGCGACACCCGTACCTCCATCTTCGACGCCGGCGCCGGTATCGCTCTGACCGACACCTTCGTGAAGGTTGTGTCCTGGTACGACAACGAGATCGGCTACTCCAACAAGGTGCTGGACCTCATCGCTCATATGTATTCCGTGGACCACAAGTAAGATACTTGAATCCGAAAAAGGGACGCTGCATTTGCAGCGTCCCTTTTTTTGCTTTTATTTTTTATAGGCGCTTATACCAGCTCTTTCAGCATAGGCTCAAACTGGACACCCTCCACCGGCGGGGTACCCACCTTGAGGGTGTGGGCCACACACCGCTGGACAAAGTTCACCGCCTGCTCCACCGAGCCGGGCAGCTCGTCCCCCCGCATGAGGGCGCCCAGCAGCACGCTGGCAAAGAGGTCGCCGGTGCCGGGGAAGTGGGCGGGCTCCTGGTGGGCCATGGCAAAACCGGTGGTGCCGGTGATGCGGTCAAAATAGCCCGCGCCCACCTGCCCCTCCGCCAGGCTAACGCCGGTGAGCACCACCGAGCGCTTGCCGTCCAGGCTCAGCCGCTCCAGCCAGCTCCGGATGCCCGTCTCCTCTGTGGGACGGCCGGCATAGTCCTCCTCCAGCAGCAGGGCGGCCTCCGTCCAGTTGGGGGTGATGCAGTCGGCCTGGTCGGCCAGCTCCCGCATTTTGGCGCACAGGTCGGGGGTATAGGTGCGGTAGGGCTTGCCGTGGTCCCCCATCACCGGGTCTACCAGCACCCGGGTGTGCTCCCCCCGGAACTGCTGATAGAAGCGCTCAATGATGCGGATCTGATCCGCCGAGCCCAAAAATCCGCTGTAGATGGCGTCAAAGCTGACCTTCAGCTCGGCCCAGTGGGCGGTGGTCCGCTCCATCTGGTCGGTCAGGTCCAGAAAGGTAGCCTTGTCACTGGGCGGGAAAGCGGTGTGAGCGGACAGGCTGGCGGTGAGCAGGGGGCAGCACTGGCTCCCCATAGCGGACAGCACCGGCAGCACCACCGTCATAGAGCAGCGGCCAAAGCCTGAAATATCCTGTATGGCAGCAATCCGGGGCGCAACTTCCATTGTGTGTATCCTCCCGAAACATAAATTCACAGCCCTATTATACCGACCCTCCCCTTCCAAGTCAAATTGCTTCGATTTCCATCGGAAGAATTGACTTTTCCCCCTACCGATGCTAAACTGATACAAGTATTTCTGCGGGCATGATGGAATTGGTAGACATGCGAGATTTAGGTGATGTCACCTCAGTGTAGGTTTTTCTTGGTGCATAATTGCGTGATTATGATATAATAAACAGCTGATATAAGAATGCAGCTCATATGCGGGCATGATGGAATTGGTAGACATGCGAGATTTAGGTGGTGTCACCACAGTGAAGGATTTTTCGTCAATCAGGTAAAGGCAGGACTGACCTGTTTTTATAGACGCGGGTCAAGTGTAACGCTCCGCCTCGGGTATCCCATCGCCGAGTAAAAATAGAGGGAAACTGAATATGCGGGTATGACGGAATTGGCAGACGTGCAGGATTTAGGTTCCTGTGCCGCAAGGCGTGTGGGTTCGACCCCCACTACCCGTACCAAAACAGAACAGAATATTCTCCACTTAAAAGCTCAGTCTTTGACTGAGCTTTTAACCTATCATATACTATTCAAAAGTGTAAGTATCAGCATGCTTGTTTACAATTAAAGGAAGGGGTTAGAAAATGGAAAAAGACTTCAAATTTTTACTTGATCGCATGAAGCAAAACCGCCCAGTCTTACTACTCGGCGCAGGTTTTTCCGCTGGTGCCAAAAACGGGAGTGGCGAGCCTCTTCCCATTGGATGGAGATTATCTCAAAATTTATACAACCATTTTTTTGAGAACGGCGTAGTTGATGATCTTGACCCTGAAATTTCTAAAGAGATTGCAAACAAAAAAGATGATTTAAAAGAGATATGCACCTATTTACGATTGCTAAATAAGGGTTCTGAACGGGACGCTTTCTTGACGCAATCTTTTCAACATTGTCAACCATCTTGTGACGGTTTTCACGAAAAATTAATTAACTATGAGTGGGATTATATTTTCACTCTTAACATTGACGACTTAGTCGAATCCATATACAAAAGAGCCGGCATTCCCTTGTCAGTTTGGGATCGAGCGCATTTAAACGGCAACAGCACAAATGCTACTACTAATCTAATTAAATTACATGGCTCGGTTACTGTCCCTCAAAAAGGATATGTGTTTGACAGTGAAGAGTATCGGGACTTTTCCATTGACGGGGATTCACTTCTTAAAGAATTTGCCCACCAAGCACTACAACATGATTTAATATTAATTGGCACACAATTTCAAGAAGAAGATTTAAAAGCCGTCTTAGATATTTATGAGCGAAGCGGATATTCCCAAACCCCGTTTTATAGATTCTTTATTTTGCCAAACTTGTCCGGAAAGTTAAAGCTGCAGCTTCAGAGTTCCCCAAACAACATATGGATTAAAGGTGACACACAGACTTTTTTGGAACAATTGAACGAAAAAATAGCCGTTCCCAATAGAGAAAAAAGCTTTCTTCGCGAAGTGGGAGCAGTGTTCCTTGACGAGCTCAACAGAAACACTCCATCTTCTTATGATTTGTATAAAGGAAAGCAAACTGTATATGCCGACTTTTTTCATAATGCAGATATATCATCTACTCAACTTTCTCAATGGAAGGAAGAAATATCATCTTCAAAAGGCCATATATTAATGGCTTTTTTTGGCGAAAGTTATATTGGAAAATCTTGTTTTATTAAAAGATTATTAGTGGATCTTGCAGACGAGAAATATACTGCTATTCAGTTAAATCGCTTGGATGAAAATATTTTTGAAATTCTTATTCAATATTTATCGATGCTACCCAATAAGACAAAGGTGGCCATATATGCGGATAACGCATCCTACTACTATAGTCAATTTCTTGAACTAAAAAAAGAGTGTCCCTCTAATGTTGAAAGGCTGATTTTACTTTTAGAGGACACTATTGCAAATCATCAAGGGAAAGAATATCTTTTACTTGATGACCCCGATTCTTCATTGCATTTTGTTTCAGTAAAAATGGATGCAGGTTATGCCCAAAAAATATTCGACAAGCTTTCGCGCAACAATCGTCTCAATAAGTATTTGGACTTATTACCCAAAAAACAAAATCCGTTTTCACGGCAAGCTCGAGAGAAAATTATATCCCAGATAATGAAGGAAAATGATATTATCGACGCCCTTTATTATTCTACGGAAGGTGAGCCGTTTCAACGACACTATTCGCGTTGGTTAACCAAAAACGCATCAGATACAGACAAAAAAGTTTTATATAGTTTGTGCTATCTAAATCGCTTGGGAATTGCCGCTCTTCCTAATCCGCTCGTGGCGAAAATAGGGCAGCTGCAATCCAGAGGGTTTCAGTTGTCTTCGTTTGTAAAAAAATACTCTGATGTTGTCAGTGTCTCCCCTGGTTGGTTGCGACTGCACAGAGGCAGAATTCTTAGCACCCTAATTGGTGCGAATGATCCCGAATTGATTATTCAAACCTTACAGCAAGCGGCAATATACGCAGTTCCAGCTAATGAAGGGAGACATGACGAAAGAACATCAATTTTTGAACGAGCTATTAGTGTAAAACGAATTCGAAACTCTGGACTTTTATCAAAGAACGATATCCTCACATTGTTGGAAGGGCTTGAATCACCCTGCAAACATGTTAGCTATTTTTGGGTTCAATTTGGAATTGCTGCGCAAATCAATGGTGAATTTGAGGATGCCAGCAATCATTTGCGCTACGCAAAATCCATGCGTCCTCATTCTTACCAAGTTAACCACGCTCTGGCCAACAACGAAATGGTGTGGGGCATTCATCTATTAAGCCAAAATCTTGGTGATGGAGATTCTAAATTTTTGCACGGTGCCGAAGCTATGTATGAAATAGCAGTGGATGGAAAATTCTCTAAAAGCTATCGGTACTCCGTTCATTCATATGTAAGAATGTGGCTTGAGCATTCAAAAGCAACAAATCGTATATTAAACAAACGCACTGCTCAACAATGTGCTGCACTGTTAGAAAAACTATTCGATCACCCATTAGATAATAGACTGAGTAGTTTAATCAAGCAATTCATCACCTACTGTGAAAATCATGAGATGAGAGAGTTGGTTCCAAGCCTAAAGAAAGTTTACAAGATTCCTGAGCGCTTTCATGTTGAAAAAGAAACCTATGAAATTGAATGATTATGGTTTTTCAACAACTCTAATGTCATATCATCTATTTCCCCCTCTAATTGTTGGATTTTCCCTTGCAGAGTAAAAATGTGGGCATCGAGGACCGGTTTCCTCAACGCCCACATTTTTTGCTTCTGCTTCAGTTCCTTCTGCTCCTCGGCCATCCTGATCCGCACGGTCTGGGCAAACTCCTGCACCGCTGCATCCAGCACCTCCTCATGGACACGGTGAGAACTGCAATAGCTTTTCCCATTCCGATGGTAGCCCTTACAAACATACTCCACACGCCGCTTGCTGTTCCAATACCGGATCATCGGCACAAAGGGGCTGCCGCACTCTTTGCAGAGAATCAGTCCAGCGTAGCGATGTTTCGCCTTGTTTCCATTGGCCGGACGGGCCTGCGCTTTCAGTTTTTGCTGAACCTTCTCCCAAATGTCACGCTCAATTATGACAGGAAAGAAGTTTTCGTGCCGGTACCACTCCGCCTGCTCCAATCGCTTTGCCTTGCCGCCGTTGGTTTCAGACCGGTGATTGATCAGCACCCCGGTATAGGCCTCCTCCACCAGGATGTTTTTTACGCTGGCATACGTCCACACATAGCGCCCATCACTGGTTTTGCTTGCCGCACAGACTTCTTTGCCGCATTGCTCCGCCCGGAGTTGTGCCGGCGTCTTTCGTCCCAGCGCATTGAGCCTGCGGGCAATTTCTTTTTGACCAAGCCCCTGTAAGTAGAGAGAATAGACCATCCGCACAGTTTCCGACGCCTCCGGGTGGAGTTCAATCGTATTGGTGTTGCGATCTTTCCGATAGCCAAAAGGCGGTGTGATCACAATACCTTCCCGCTGTTTCTGACGATACCCGGCCCGAATCTTTTTACTGATGTCCCTGGCGTAGTAATCGTTCATCAGGCCACGGATGCCGATGATCAAATCATCCTCGTCGCGGAAGGTATCGATCCCTTCTGTCGCGGAAATCACCCGCACCTGATGTTCCCGCAGATAATCAATAAACAGTGCGGTCTGGGTCCTGTGGCGGCCAAGTCGTGACAAGTCCTTTACGATGACAGCATCGATTTTATCAGCGTCCACAGCCGCCGTGAGCTCGTCCAGCCCACGGCGGTTGAACTTCATGCCACTTACATTGTCATCGAATGATTGTCCCACGATGATGTACCCGTGCTGATCAGCAAACGCCTGGCAGATTTCTTGCTGATTCAGCAAAGAGTTCATCTCTTGGTCATCATCGTTTGATAGCCGCGCATAAAGCCATACCCGCATCTGTTAGTTATCACCTACCCCGCATAGTAATCGCCGTAGATCACCGCTCCCAACCTGTCATAGTCAAAATCTGCGGAGGGGAAGCAATCTGTCTGCGCCCCGTTTTCGAAGATATCCAGATGGTCACGGAAGGGTGCTTTCAGCCGGATCTCCAAATCCAGCCTGCCGTCCTCCTCATGAACGAGGATCTTCTCCACCAGCATCCTCAGATGTGCTTCTGACATTTTGCCCTCTCGCAGGATGTCGTCGATCAGGCTGATGTCCCGCTTCAGCTTGGCCTGTCGGCTGCGGAGCATTTCTGAAATATTCTGCAATTCTTCGATTTGCTTTTTGGCCTCCGCGATCTGCTCCTCGCGCTTGGCGATCATGCGGTCGTAGCGTTCCGCGTTGGCCTTATCCCGAATGCGTTCCATCAGGATCACCTCTACTTCTTCCTCCAGCAGGAGAATGTGTTCTTTCAGTTTAGTTATTTTAGAGCTGGCCACGGAAGCCTTTGGCGTCCATTTATCAATGAGCCATTCCATCCGCGACCAGTTTTCCTCATACATTTTCTTTGTTCGCAGGATCTCCGCGCCGATCAATCTGTCCAATGTTTCCTCGTCTACCATGTGAGAGGAGCAGTGTTCCCTGCCATACCGATGGTAGGTGTCGCAGACATAGGCGACCCGTTCCCCGCTTTTCAGCTTGATTCGTTTCCCGATAAAGGTTCGGCCACAATCCTTGCAGCGGAGTAATCCCCCGTACCGGAGGATGCCCCGGTTGGTACCCGCACGGACATTTTTCTCTTTGCGCTCTGCAAGGAGTGCTTGAGCCTGCTCCCATATCTCACAGGTCACGATCACTGGCAGATAATTCTCGTGGCGGAACTGCTCCTCCGGGTCTGTGAAGCGGAAGGTCTTATTGATTTTATTGCGCTCGCTCTTGTGGCAGATCAGCGTACCGATGTAACTCTCATCCTTAAGGATACGACCAACCATCGTCGCGTCCCACAGATATTTCTTGAGTATCCCATCCTGCGTATTAGGCAGCCGCTTGTTTAGCAGCTCCATCTGCATGAGCGCGGGCGTTTTTCTTCTCTGCTCGTTCAATGTACGGGCAATGGCTTTCATGCCGCTGCCGCCGACATAGGCGGAGAAAATCAGCCGGACCGTTTCGGCGGCTTCTTCTACGACAACGACCTTTTTTGTGTTCTTATCCTTGAAATAACCGAAGGGTGGGATGGTCACAATACCTTCCTTTTGCTTTTGCCGGTAACCGGTCCGCACACGGCGGCTGCCGTCGCGAGCATAGAAGTCGTTGACCAATCCTTTGAATCCGATGATGAGATCATCGTTCTCATTGAAGGTGTCGATATTTTCCGTTGCGGACAGGACCCGCACATCATGTTCTCGGAGGTAGTCAATAAAGAGTGCTGTCTGCGTTCGGTGACGGCCCAGGCGGGACAGGTCTTTAACGATAATCGCTTCGATCTTGCCCGCTTCGACCACCTCATAGATTTTGTCGATGCCCTCACGGTTGAAGTGCATACCGCTGACATTGTCATCGAAGGATTCGCCAACTACTTCGTGACCGTTGCTGACAGCAAAGTTGTATATGATTTTTCTCTGGTTATTCAGAGAGTTGAGTTCTTCGTCCTCATCTCTGGACAGCCGGTAATAGAGCCAGACTTTCATAATCGTTCCTTTCCGCTATGGTGTGCCGATTATTCACGACACACCATAGCACGCAAGTTTTTGAATAGCTATCAAAACAAATCAGGCAACTTCAGTTTCTCCCTTACCAACAAAATCCGGGGCCTGATTTGTGTACGGATTATCCACAGACAGATAGTCGTGGAGCATCATTTTCAGAAAATCATCAAACTGATCGTCCGTACCCACATAGGAGTACATGACGCTTGCAATATTGGATTCTTTTCTCTTTCTACCCATAGCGTTCCTTTCTCCCGAAGTCAATTCGGGCAATAAAAATAGCAGACCTCACATGGTCTGCTGCCAGTCATAACTCACCTCGTCCTCGTGGTCATCTGCCTTGTGACCGAGGGCAATCTTCTTTTCGCGTTCTTTTTGCAGTACCTTTCTGTCGGTGTGGTGCTGTACGGGCATCACAGGGGCAGCAGACTGGAGCTGCTCCAGACGGTGCCCAAGCCCCACCAGAGCAGAAGCAGTGCTGCCGCCGCCATTAGCAGAAAGATCAATGCCTGAATACTGATGTGTGGTAGATGCAGTCTGGGAAGTCTGATTCTGTGCAGAGAAAAAGAGTTCTCTTTCGGTTTCCCAGCCTGTTCGCTCATCTGCTCCAGATGCCGTACCGTCTTCAGAAGATCGTCCAGCTGCGTCCGTGTGGGAAGCCGCGACATCTGCCTGCTGATGCGCTCCAACAGATCCGTCTGCCGATCCGCATGGTACCACAGTGTATCCAGATCTTTCATCATTCGCTCCCAGTCTGTTTTCGAGGGACACGCTTCGTGAGGTGGTGTCGGCGTCGTAAGTTCTGTCTGCCGAGGGTTGCGCTGCTTGAGTTCTTGCAGAGACAATCTCTGCTCTGATTCTGAATTCACGTTCCATGGCCTCCTTGCAATACTTTTCTTCGTGCAGTTTGTTGTCGCGGCATTTCAAGCCGTCCGGGGTAGTGTAGGTGATGTACTTGCGCCCACTTTCCCAGCGGACGGCGTAGCCCTCGGACGCCATCAGGGAAACGAAGGCGTCCTTGTCGGCGGCGTATTTCATGCACTCATCAATGGTGTTCATGAGCCGCAGTTTCCAGCTTTGGCCCCTCAGCGCCGTGTGGTACTCCGCACCGCCCATGCCGTGGGCCTGCTGCGTGATCGACTCAAAGACCGGCAGGCACATCTCCTGACAGATCGCATCGTTGCGCCGCATTAGTTCCTGGATCTGCTCTTTCGCCATGTGCAGCTTTTTGCCGGTCTCAAAGTTAACGGAGTTGATGACGCAGTGGGAGTGGATGTGCTCGCGGTCTACATGGGTGCAGACCAGCACCTCACAGCCATCGAAATACTCCGCCAGCCGCCGAGCGGCTTCGTGGGCCTGTCGGGGATCAATCGCCGCGCCCTTCGGAAAGCTCTGCACCATGTGATAGAACATCACGCCGCCGTCCTTGTGGTAGAGGAGTTTGGTGTTCAGGAAATCGTCGTAGACGCTTTGCGGTTGGCAGTTGATGCCGCTGATGAGCGGTTCGTCCTCCCATGCGGTTTTCTTCTCCTGCATGACATAGAGCATCACGCCGCGCATGGCGGCGCGGGACTGTGTGCCCCGTTTGTAGTTCACAAAATGTACGATGGCCATACGGCTCACCGACCTTCCATGACTGACCGCAGGGCGGCGCTGACTTCGGACAGCTCCTGCGCAGCCTTGTCGAGACCGATAACCTGCACCTTGCCCATGTTGGCGAGGACGGTGAGGCGGTTGATGTTGCTGCCGATGCCCTTGAGCTGGCGGAGCAGTTCTTTCTGTTCGTCGATGACGACGATCCGCTTGCCGAGACAGCAGGCGGTGACGTAGTCGCTCATGGACATGTGGGCCTTCGCCGCCAGCGCCCTGATCTTCTCGCGGTCAGTGGACGCCATGCGCGTGCTGAATTTGATATCTTTTTTCATAATCAATGACCTTTCTGAAATGATTTCTCTCGTCCCCTCGGAGAGCTGGGGGTTCCTCAAAGGGGGACTGGTCCCCCTTTGAAGCTGCGCCGCCGGAGGCGGGTAAAAGCGTTTCCGCAGAAACGCTCGCAGCTTGGTGGGTGTGGGCTTCTGCCCGAAAATGGGGTGTGGGGCCATGCCCCGCCCAGTGCGTTTGGCAGGGCAGCGGCTTCGCCGCAGACCAGACAAATGCGATGCTGGCCGTCGTCCGAGCGGACGGCGAATCCCTCGCCGTCGTCCGAGCGGACGGCGAATCCCTCGTCCCGCCGCAAGCGGCAGGACTCGCTCTCTGTGTCGCGCCACTGCGGTGCTCGCCCCGTGTGGGTAAAATATCCCCTCAGCGGGTACACACGCCACCCGTTCCCCTAACCGCGCACACAGCGGCTCACAGGGCGAAACACGGGGCGTTTTCACCGCCTGAGACATCGGCAGGGTCGATAGGGTCAACAGCTTGGGTATCCTGCGCATCGTCACTTTCGGCACGGCGCAGCTCAATGAGCCGCTTGCCGTTGCTGCGGCGCACCACGGCGGAAATGCCGATTTCCCTTAGAGTATCAACGCTTTGCAGGATCAGGCGGGATACCTTTTTCGGCGTGATGCCCTCGCTGCCCGCAGGGTCGATCTGCGCGGACAGCTCCGTGGGAGTGCCGACAAATTCCGCGCGGTCACGCATCAGCTCAGAGAGAAGAATGACGATCCGGCTGCCCAGCAGCTCCGGCTGCGTCCGGCTGTCCGACACCAGCGCCCACACATTTTCACCGTTGCGCTCCAGCGTCAGTTCCCGGTACTCGATGTCGCGCCCGATGCAGGAGAGTGTCGCCTTGCCGCTGCCGCGCTTGTCCTCCACCAGCGTGAAGCTGGAATCCACCGCGCCGCTGATAGCCGTCGTGCCGGAGATGCGGCTGAACACATCGTCGGCAAGCTCCTTCCGCAGATGGTGGATCAGCAGAATGGCAATGCCGTGGGTGTCCGCGATGTGCTTCAGCACAGAGAGGTCACGGTAGTCATTTGCGTAGGTGTTGTCATAACCGGCTCCGCGGATCATTTGCAGCGTGTCGATGATAACCAGTACCGTGTCGGGGTGCTCTGAGAGGAACGCGCGGAGCTGCTCCTCCAAGCCCTTGCCAAGGATGTCGCTGTTGGTGGAGAAGTGGACGTTGGCGGGGGCGTCCTCCGTGATCTCGAACAGGCGGTTCTGGATGCGGAGGGTGGAATCCTCCAGGCAGAGGTAGAGCGTGGTGCCCTGCTTCACGCCCATACCCCAGACGGGATCGCCCTTTGCCACCGTGACGGCCAGCCACAGCGCCAGCCAGGACTTTCCCACCTTGGGAGAGCCCGCGAGGATGTGCAGACCTTGAGAGATTAGCGTATCTACCACGAAGTTCAGCGGCGTGAGCGGCTGACTCATCAGCGTTTCTCCGTCGATGGTCAGCAATCGGTTTTCATTTTTCAATTTTTGTTCCTCCGGATAAAAAGATAAGGGCAGAGACCTCGCTGCAGTCGAGGTTCTAACCCTTTCACTTGATTATTCTGTATTTTTTGATAGAATGAGAATATCACCGGACAGCCATAAAACAGATATGGGACAGGGGGGGCGGGCTTTTGAAGATCGGAACGGATCAGTATAACACGTTTGACACCATGACCATGGACTGCTGGAATGACCGTTTGTACTACGAGGGAAAGGAGTTTCCGGCAGGATATTTTGCGGCGGAGATTTTGAACTTTGCCGGAGAGATCCACGATTCTCTTCTGGAGCGTATCACTGTGCTGACGGCGCTTGTGGACGATTTGAGCACAGCCGAAAAGAGCAAGCGCCATGATATTGCGGCACAATTGAAACCGCTGCTGCATGACACGGTTTCCTGGCTGTATACTTGCCCTCCGTTTTGCTATTGCGAAGAGCAACGCGCGTATGAGGCTCTTGAACATGCTTTGAGCGAGGAGCGGCTCGATCGGGACTATGAGGAAGAGGAGGCGCATCTTCCGTACTTGGCGCTTTCCTTTTGCGAGCCGATCCTGAGAATCTTGGTGGCGATCTATAATTTTTGCCTGCTCATCCGCGCATTCGAGAAGAAATATCTGCGCAGATTGAAGCGGCGTAATGCAGACGCCTTCGCAAAGGCGGCGCATGAGTGCTTTGATGAGGATGACAGCTTTCTGATCCTGCTGGAGCAAATGCCGTTTGGCGGAGTGGAGGAATTTTTCTCTTATCCAAGAGTTATCACAGGATTCAAATATTTTCAGGATGAGAACAATGAGGAAAAATGGAAAACGGCGCAGCGCGTGATTTGCAAGCGTGCCATTGACTTTTATGTATTCGACCTGATGAACGGATTGCACCACGGCCACGCACCCAGCCAGTGCCAAGGCTGCGGGAAATATTTTCTGACCACCAACGGTCACATTCCAAAATACTGCGACGGCGTTGCCCCGCAGGACAGCCGCTATACCTGCCGGCAGTACGGCGCGATGATGCACCAGAAGGAGCAGAACAAACAGCACCCGGTCTACCGCCTGTTCAATACCCGAACCGGGACGATCCGCAAGCATCACCAGAGAAGAAAAATCTCCGATGACCTGCGGCGGGAGGCTCTTTATCTTGCGGAGAGCTATCGGGACAAGGCGCTGATGGACAACGGCTATGCCGCTGACGGATATGCGCGAGATATGGAATTGGAACACATTTACGCGGAGGCGGAAAAGCGGCTGAAATGAGGAAGGGGGGCGTTCCTGTGCCGAAAAATATGTACACCGTTGCCGGGGACGGCCCCTGCAACGAAGAACTGGCTTTGCGGATGCAAGCCGGAGACAAAAACGCCGCGGAGCGGCTCATCGCACAGAACGAGGGCTACCTCACCGAACTGGCGCGGGCGTACACACCATGGTGTGAGTTGGAGGACTTGAAGCAGGAGGCGGCGCTGGCGCTGCTGGACGCGGCTGGGCGCTTTGACCCCGCCTACGGAACGAAGCTGCTAACCTATGCGACGCCAGCGATAGAAGCAACACTGTCCGACTACGCCGCACGGTATTCTTCCTCTCTGTCCATTCCCGTCAGCCGGTACAATCAGCTGCGCAGGGTGGCATACCTCTGTGCCGAGGGATGGGACTCATCTGATGCTGAGTTGGTCAAGGTGGTGTGCGGAGAACTGAATGTATCTGCCAAGGTAGCTGGGGCGTTGATAAAAGAATACCGGACGCTGTTTTGCGTCCGGCAGTTAGGTGACGATATGTTCTCCGTCAGCTGCGGCGGCAATCCTGCTGTTGCCTATGACCGTCTCATGCGCCGGACGCTGCTGATGCAGCGGATGGAGGAGGTGCTGACGCCCAGAGAGCTGAATCTGGTGCGAAGCTACCTCGGCATCGGTCAGCCGGACAAGGTCGGCATGACCTTTCAGGAGCTGGCGATCTATCTCAACTACAACGGCCCCAGCGGAGCGGAGAAGGCGTACAAGTCCGCGCTGCGGAAACTGAAGAAGGACTTGTATGGCGGGGCCTACGGTCGGTGGCTCTCTGCGCAGAAGGCCATCCGCGCCGCCAAAGTGGAAGCAGAGCAGGACGCGGGGCAATACACAATGCCGCAGAGGACTTGGCTGGATGAAAAGGAGTTAGTGGTGCGGTTTATCTGCGAGGTCGCTGCGTTGATCCGTGTCCATGAGATTTTCAGTGACACATTGGAGAAGGAAACAGAATGAGCGGTACGGCACCAGGCTTGGTCTGATACCGTACTGCTTTTCGTTTATCCCATGATGCCGATTTTATTGCCGTTCTCGTACATGTCCTCGGCGTATTCAACATGGTTGGGGCCTTGACTTTCTATCCAGCCGAAGCCCGGCACATAGACCATGTTGTCCGGAGCGCTGTCAGGTGATGCCGGGGCAGGCTCCGTTTCTTGCGGTGGTGTGGCATTCTGTTCAGGGGAAGCCTGTACTTCACCCGACGGAGGCGCTTGAATAGGCGATGACCCCAGTGCAGTGGCAGCTTCTTTGACTGGCTCCGGTTGCGTTACATCCGACTTTTCTTCCTCTGGCATTATGATTTCTTCAATTTCTGGCATCTCCGGAACTTCGGGCTGAGCGGCGATTACGGCGGGCGGCGTGGGCGGCGCGGATGTTTCCACGGCTGGCTCGTTCTGCGGCCACATAGCGGCACACAGGGCCAGACAGGCGGCGGATGCGGCTACAGTAATGATTAGCTTCTTCATTTTGCTTCTTCCTTTCTGGACATGGAAAGAGCGCCCAATCTTTTCGCCGTACAGCGAGAGACTGAGCGCTCTTTTTCATGTTGATTCAGTTCCATAGAGAGCCGCCACGCCAGCTCAAATCCAGAGATAAAGCTGTCGATGGATGTGTCCTCCACAATGCGGTCTTTGGCGTCGATGATTTGTAGCACCAGCCGCCGTTCCGGTTTTTCCAGAACCTCGATGAGGGCTTGGTGGCATTCCTCGATTTCCTTCTTCTGTGCCAGGAGCTCTGGCGGAGTATAGAAGCAATCGTACAGGTCTTTGAGTAGTTTGTTCATGTATTGCACCTCCTGGTAGCAACACACATTACCACACAACCGCTTGGAAAGCTACTGAAACTTTTTCTCTTTTCCGCAAATGTTCTGATATGGTTACAGCAAAACTATACTTTTTCGGCAGAATATGTTATTATTTAACATAGAAAATTGTATCCAGGTAGCAGTGTCCTGCAACAATGCCTGCCAAAGGCATAAACGTTGCAGCGGATTGCTTTTCGCGATTTTTACAAATCCTCTTATGGAAATATCTAATTAACAAATGAGGAGACTAACCATTATGAGTAACGAACTTGATAAAAAACGTGACACAACATTGCAGTCCATGATGGATGTCGAATGTCTTCCGGCTATGCCGGATCTCGACCTTGCTATGAATAATGCCACAAAGATCCCATTGGCAAATCTGTCCGCACTCGGAGTTGCCTTCCAGCCGCTTACTACAGCGATTCAGACAGCAGTCACTGGCGGCGGTGGATCTGGCCTTTACTATGTCAACACCAAAGGCATGCAGATGTTTTCAACCAGCGAGGGATTTATCGGCTCCCTGAAGACTGCATCCGGAACAGTCGGCGGCGGTCAGGCGCGAATGACTGCACTTGCCTGCGATCCTACAATGCTGTTCATGGCCGCTGCGCTGATGAATATTGAGAAGAAGCTTGATGCCATTCAGGAAACTCAGGAGGAGATTCTGGAGTTCTTGGAGGAAAAAGAGCGTGCGGTTCTGCAGGGAAACCTCAATGTTCTGGGCGATGTTATGAGCAATTTTAAGTACAACTGGAATAACGATACATACAAGACGAATAAACACATCCTCGTTCAGCAAATTAAGAAAGAAGCCGAGGCAAGTATTATTCTGTACCGTGATCAGATTGCCAAAAAGTTGAAAAAGCGCTCCTTGATCCACAGTGATCAGGAGGTCAAGGGAACCTTGAAGAAGCTTCAGGCGCAGTTCAAAGACTATCAGTTGGCGCTATATCTGTACTCCTATTCCACTTTCCTGGAAGTAATGCTCTTGGGGAACTTCAGCGAAGGCTACCTGGACAGTGTCGAGCAGCGTATCTCGGAGTATTCCTTCCAGTACCGATCCATATATACTGAGTGCTACTCCCTGATGGAAGATTACTCTAAGTCCTCTATCCAGTCCGGGATGTTAAGCGGTTTAGCTGTGGCAAGCAAGTTCATGGGTGAAACCATTGCCAAAGTGCCGGTTATCAGCAAATCCCAGTTGGATGAGAACTTGATCGAGGCAGGCGGCAGACTGGGTCGTCACGGGGAGAAACGCGCTACTGTAGCATTGGAAGGACTTGCGCAGACACGCATGGGCGTGACACTTCCGTTTGTTGAAAATATCCGGGCGGTTAACGATCTCTACAACAAGCCTGCGGCATACCTGTTCGACAGGGATAATGTCTATGTTCAGCAGATTGCTGGATAGAAGGAGAAAAAACGGAAAAAGAATAATTGCCACACTTTTGATGGTATGCATAATAT
This sequence comes from Flavonifractor sp. AGMB03687, assembly GCF_017811815.1. GTDB lineage: Bacteria > Bacillota > Clostridia > Oscillospirales > Oscillospiraceae > Flavonifractor. Next base: position 345,438 of record NZ_JADKZI010000001.1, on the reverse strand, counting down.
TTCCATGATGTATTTTGGGAACTATGGTTGCATATGCGGCTATAATATTTGCACAGATTGTTACTCGTGCGGAGGTGTTGACCATGCCAAAACCGAAACGGAACCTGAACACCGTTTACATATCTGAGCGGCTGCAAGAGAGCTTGCGGCCCGTCTCCCGCTGCGCCATGACGACCGTGGTCGCGCCCATGGGCTACGGAAAGACCACGGCGGTGAACTGGTATTTGGGTGAGCGCGCCAAAGCAGAGACACTGCACATCATCCGCATCAGTGTATATTCAAACAACCTTGCGATTTTTTGGAAAAGCGTACAGGAGGCGTTTGCCCGCGCAGGGTTCCCCTTCCTGCGGGAGTATCCCTGCCCTACGGACGCCGCGGGCGGTGGGCTGCTGGTGGACGATCTCTGCCATGCGCTGGCAGGCAAAGCCCCCTGCTATATCTTTGTTGACGATTTTCATCTGCTGACGGACAAGCGCGCCTCGCTGTTTCTTTGTATGCTCGCAAACCGTCTGCCCATCAATGTGCATTTGATCATCGCCAGCCGGGATCGTTTCCTGCCTGCTGCACAGACGGTGCGGCTGGGAGCAAAGGTCTATCAGATCGGCACGGAGCAGCTGCGCCTGAACCACACGGAGCTTGCCGTCTATGCCCATCGCTGCGGCACAGAACTTTCCGATGCACAGATCGAAAGCCTTCTCTATTCCAGCGAGGGCTGGTTCTCCGCCGTATATCTGAATCTGCGGACGCTCTCCGAGCGCGGCGTGCTGCCCAGCCGCGATTCTGACATCTACGCCACCTTTACCGCCGCCATGATCGATCCGCTGCCGGAACAGCAGCGGGAGTTTCTGGCGGTCATGGGGCTTGCCGACGAATTTACCGTCGAAATGGCGCAGTATATCACAGGCGATGCGGATGCGGGGCAAATTCTCTCCCTGCTGACCGAGCAGAATGCCTTTGTCACGCGACTGCCGGATGGCGCGACCTATCGCTTCCACCACATGATGAAGGAGTGCGCCGAGCGCTGCTTCTTGGCAATGAAAGCTGAAACACAGCGGCTCTATTGGGAGCGCTTCGGCCTGTGGTATGAAGAGCATCGGCAGTATCTCCATGCCATCGCCGCCTACAGGAAGAGCGAGAATTACGATGCGCTGCTGCGGGTCATCCGCAGTGATGCGGGCATCCTGCTGGCGTCGCTAAAGCCTGAGGACGTTCTGGAGGCGCTGGATAAGTGCCCCGCCGAAACGCTCAAGGCCTATCCCTTCGCCATTCTGGTGCTGATGCGCCGGATGTTCACATGGCGGCAGATTCCGAAAATGCTGGAGCTGAAGGCACGGCTACTGTCAGCTATTGAGGAGCACCCGGAGCTTTCCGAAGAAGAGCGCGGCAACCTGCTGGGCGAGTGCGACCTCATTCTGAGTTTTCTCTGCTACAACGACATCAGCGCCATGAGCCGCCTGCACCGCAGCGCCAGCAAGCAGATGTCCCGCCCCGCCATCAGCATCCAGAATAGCGGCGGCTGGACCTTTGGCTCGCCGTCCGTTCTGATGATGTTCTACCGCGCACCGGGAGAACTCGAAAGCGAGCTTGCCGAGATGGACGAGTGTATGCCCCATTACTATAAGGTCACCAACCACCACGGGCAGGGTGCGGAGACCATCATGCGCGCGGAGGCCCTGCTCTGTCAAGGACGTTTCACCGATGCGCACATCGAACTGGAGCGCGCCTATGCGCAGGCGAAGAATAACGGGCAAATCAACATGGCGCTCTGCTGCGACTTTCTGTCATGGCGGCTCTCGCGCTATACCGATGTGGAGCAGCGCTATACCTTTGAGGAGCGATACGCGGCGCTGCTGCGCTATCACGACGCCTCATGGATCAACCTTTGGAACGCCACCAGTGCCTATTACCATGCGCTGCGGGGTGAAACGGACAGTATCCCTGAAATCTTTTCGCAGCACCGGCTCTCTGATATCAATATGCTTGCGCCGGGTAAGCCTATGATGGAAATGATCGAAAATCAGGTGTATCTTGCCCAAGGCGCTTATGCCCGGGTGGTGGGGTATAGCGCAGAACTGCTGCCGGTCTGCGAATCCATGCACTATGCGCTGGTGGCGCTGCACCTACGCATCCAGACAGCGGCAGCCTATGAGCGGTTGGGCAAGAGTGAGGAAGCCCACGCATGGCTGAAAAAAGCACTTTCCGACGCTGCTCCGGACGGTCTTGTGATGCCGTTTGTAGAAAACTATGATATCCTGAAGCCTCTGTTGGCACGGGAGATAAAAAATGACCTGATCTCAAAAATCATTGAGCTTGGCGAAGCGGCAACAGCGCGAAACGCAGCCGGCACTCGCCCGGCAGCCTTCGACGTGCTGACACCGCGGGAATTTGAGATCGTGGAGCTGATGGCGCAGCGCCTCAGCAACCGCGAGATTGCGGAAAAGCTCTATCTCTCCGAGGGGAGCGTCAAGCAGTATGTCAATCAGATTTATTCCAAGCTCCATATCGAGGGCGACACCCGAACCAAACGAAAGCAGCTTGCCGAGCTGCTCAGATAAAAGGCCTAACCTTTGGTTAATGGTTATCCCATAGGATCCACCGTACAATGTTTGTACGGTGGATTTTTATTTTTGCAGAAAGGAGGACGCACACTTGAACCGAAGGTATCTCACAGCCGTCACACCGCTGCCCGACCATGTTTTGCAGGTGGATTTTGTATCCGGCAGCCGACTTTTGCTGGACATGAAGCCGTATCTTGATAAGATCCGGTTTCGCCCGCTTGCCGATGCACGGGTCTGGAACAGCGCTGTGACCAACGGCATCTTTGTCCGCTTCGGCGATGTGGAGTTGAGCCACGATGAGATATTGTCCATGGCGGAGCAGGAGCATTGACACTGTTTATCTGAAAAAGGAGAAGAATGCGATGAAACACTTAAAAAAATATCTGGCGCTTGCACTGGCGCTGCTGCTATGTACGAGTCTTGCCGCCTGCGGCAGCAGCGGCGGCGACTATGATGACAACGACGGCAGCGACGGCAATTTTTACGATGCTCCAGATTCCTTTGAGGGACTGGTCAAGGACAGCGAACAGATGGCGAACCTGTATATCTTCGGCGGCGCATGGACGGGCGAGGACGGTGGCAGGCTGATCATCGCCAACAATGATGAGGGTGACGAGGTGCGCTTTGCGCTGTATGATGTCGGCGAAGAGCTGACCGCCAGCGGCTTTATTCAGTTCGTGCCGGAGCATGACTGTGATTATTTCTACAACGAGCACGATGGTGTGGCCTACCGCAGTTGGTTCGATGAGGTCGGCGCACTGTACGTGGCCGAGCTTGGCACATTTACGAAGGTGACCGGCGATGCGCCGGGCGAGAACATCGGCGACGGCGATTACGGATACCTTGCCGGTACATGGTATCAGGATGCCGAGCCCGGTGCCGCCAGCATCCTTACGTTCGACGCCTCCGGCAGCTGGGAGCTGCTGGAGCGGCCCGGCGGCGACGGTGACCCCACTGTGGTGGACTGCGGTACCATTGAGGTAAATCAGGACGGTGCCGGACAGTATTTTGCCGCTTCCGCCGTGTATGAAGATGTTGTCTACGACTTCACCCTCGTCGGCGACGATGTGATCTACTGGGGCGGCGAATACGACTACTATCAGAAGATGGCGTAATGCCGCGGAAAGAGGAACGCATGAAAAAGCTTTTTTCGCTCCTGACGGCGCTGGCGCTGTGTCTGAGTCTTGCCGCCTGCGGCGACACCGAATCTGACGATACGCAAAGCGGCTATGAAACCGTCACGGACATGGAATTTCTCGACGGGATGTGGAGCATCGACGGCACTGCGAAGCTGTACTTTGACAGTACGGAGGGCTTTTACGCCTATCGCACCGGCTGGAGACTCGGCGGGCGCGGAGAATTCGAATTGTCCGAAGCGAGCGGCCGACCGATGATCTACTTCAACGGCTTTCTCTACAATTTTCTCCTGCGCGATGACGGCGCACTGCTGCCGAACCAGAACGGTGAGGGCAGCGGGTTCGCCATCCACCGTCACACCTTCCTCCGGGACGATGAGGCAGAGATCGTCGAATGGGATAAAAGCAACTGGGACGGCATGTGGCAGAACGCGCTGGGCGAGACCATCGTCATCGACTCGTCTCTCATGCAGTACATCGCCTGCTCGCCGGAATACTCCATGAGCGGCACCATGAACGACGAAGGCGAGGGCATGGGCCTCTACCTCTATGATAATGGGACGCGCGCCTATCTCTGCCCCGGCGATGACGGCAACAGCTTCACTCTCTCCGCTGCCCGCTTTGGGCGCTATGGGGACGATCAGCATTTTGACGGTGTCTTTTACCGAAATGCCGACTTCTACGCCTACACCGACATGGAAAATGCGGAGTTCTACGAAGACGAATACTCCGCCTTCTACATCTGGTACTACGATGGCGTGAACCGCTATCTTTTGGGCAACGATTACATCATCGGCGACGACGGCCTTGCCTACCACGACGAAGACGGTCTCGTCTATCCCGCAGGCTGGATCCCTGAAGAACCCTATGATCCCGCTGTTGACTGGAGTGCAAACTGGATGGACAACTGGGACATCTGAGGCCTCGCAGAAGAAGGAGGAAAAGGAAATGAGACAACAAAGCTCCCTTTTGATGTTCACCCTGGTGCTGCTCTGTCTGAGCCTTGCCGCCTGCGGTGCAAAGCACTATCCCATGCAGATCACCGTGGTGAACCGCAGCACCTACCCCATCGCGGATATCCGCATCAGCCTTACCTCGGAAGAGGGCTGGGGCGAAAACCGCCTGGAGGCCACGCTGAAAGAAGGCGAAAGCGCTGGTATTAGCCTGGGCGAGTACACGGAAGAACAGCTAAGCGCAGGCTTCCACCTTCAGTTCTACGGGGAGGACGGCCAGCCCGTCAACCCAGACTACGATCCCAGTTCCCCTACCTTTTTTGAAAACGGCGACTTCATCATTTTCTCGCCGCCGGATCTCAGCATTGCCATCTTCATGGACACCGCTTACGACCGGGAGACCTATGACCAGAAGATCGCGGAGCTCTACGATGCGGACGGCGACGGCCGGGGCGATGTAATTCCGCAGGACAGCATCCCGGTTTTGATGGGTGGTGCACTGCCTTTTACCAATATGCAGAACCTGCTCTCTGAGAATCATGACGACGGCACCTACCGCTATGAGGATATCACCGAGGACGGGCAGCTCCTTGTGGTCAATGCGGCGGAGCAAAGCTGCTTTGTTCCGGATGTGCAGGAGCTGGACGATTATCTGACAGCCTGCGCTCTGTCTTTAAGTGATGCGGATACCTATGAGCTGTTGTCCGCCGAAGAAAATGAGGAATACAGCAGAAATTTAAGCTATCCGGTTTACATCGTAACCTATATCGCCGGTGAGAACGAAGATACCCGGGAATGGACCGTATTTGTCATGGACACCGACATTTGTACCTATCTTTACGGCTTCTGCGTACCCCCCGATGCTGCGGCGGATATGGATGAGACCTATCAAAATATTTTTTCGCAGCTGTATTTGAGCGATGAAGAATGAGGAGGAATATCACATGAAGAGAAAAAAGCCATATCTTCTGGCGGGACTGGTATTGCTGCTTTTCCTGCTGTGTACAGCCTGCGGCAATGCGGAGGGACAAATCGCCCCGCAGGATGATCCCAATGAGGGGCTGGGAGGCGGCTTCAATGAAGATACCGTCAACGATTTCAGTAGCTTCGAGGGCATCTGGCTGGGCGAGGCGAACAACGAATACGATTACATCGAGTTTGACGCAGACGGCAACTGGCAGCTGTATCTTACTGGTGATGTGGTAGACGACGGCTACCTCCGCTATGAGCCGGAGTGGGAGGCCATCTATGCCTACAGCAACTTAGACGATTCCGGCAGCCGCATCGCCATGGAGGACGGCCAGCTCTACAGCGCCGCTTACGGCTACTTTAACCCCGGCGAAGGGATGGAGTACCTTTGGTATGAAGACGGCGGTCGTCTCACCGAGGACGACGAGCCCGATCCCTCGGAGGACGAGGTGCCCGACTGGAACGGCCGTTTAGACGGAGACCCAGACTCCTATTGGAGCTGGGATTCCGACCTCTGCCAGCGGAATGTCTCGGAATTCAAGGGCATTTGGTACTATGACGGCGATCTCTCGGCTGAGACCTATATCGTCATCGACGGTAATGGAAACTGGAGCTATTACCAGCGCGCTCCCGGCGCTGAGCCTGCGGAAATGGACTGCGGAGTTTTCACCTACTCCATGGATGAGGTAAGCACCTATTATGCGGACTCCACCATGTATGACGGCGTTTCTTACCGGGTCTTTGAGGTTGACGAGGACTCTCTGGTCTGGGGCGACGAGGGCGTCTACTATCTGATGGAGTGACAGAAAGGGAGGATGACAATGATGGATCGACGGAAAAGAAGTCTGTCCCTCCTGCTGGCGGTCATTCTCTGCCTGGGCCTTACGGCCTGCGGCGGGACGAATGACGTGGCGGGAGATGACTGGCGCACCACCGGCGTGGTGGCCGGCAGCGGCACCATCACCCATGACGGGGAGAGCGTGGACGTGCTGGTTACGGTGAGCGAGAGCAGCGCGGCCTTCTACCGGGATCTACCGGAGCAGATTCTCTTTGACAGCGTGTCTTTTCCCATGAGCATCCCTGATGCGGAACAGGCGTTCAACGCCATTTCCTTTGAGGATATGGACGACGATGGGGAAAGCGATGTGCTGGTCAGCTTCATCCACGAAAACGGCGACGCGACGGAGCTGATCTGGATCTGGGATCCCGTGGAGCGTTATGTGTTCCAGGAGGACCTCTCCACCGTCACCGTCAGCGGCAGTGACCTCAGTGAGTATGTGGGCCTTTGGGAGTATCAAGGGAAGAACCTCTGGCTACGCATCTGCGATGACGCCACATGGGAATTTGTAAACGATCAGGATGAAGTGATCGAATACGGTACGCTTTGGGTGGATGAATATGGCATCACGCTCCACTTCGACGGCAGCGGCGATACCTTGCAGTTGGACCGCACCGTCAGCGGCGACCTCATTGACAGCGTGAACGGCGGTACGCTCCTGCCTGTGGAGGGCATCCAGTCTCAGGAGCCGTACTTCACAAGAAACAGCCTTGAGATCAATGCCGCCGTGGAGCGGGGGACCTTCCTGCTGAAGGACGGAGTTTGCAGCTATTCAGGACTCGGCGACGGCTACAATACCGACGACTGCTATTGGGAGATCACGAAGACCGGCGACTACACCCACGACGGCATCCGCGAGCTGCACTTTGACGCCGTCTGCTACATCCCGGAGGACTCCATCCCCTACTTTGACCAGCAGTATACGACTGTCACCAGCAGTGAGCTCTATGACTTCTACACTGGGATGTGGCTCACCACCTCAACGGCCTATGGCAACAGCCAGCGCGGGGACAACTATTATCTCCACACCATCAGCTGGCAGGGGAACAGCTACCTAATCGAGTTTGCCTACTCGACCGACTGGCAGTACAATGTCGGCGACTGGGCACAGGTTCTGACCAAGAGCTACTCCGTCTATCTCCCGGAGGACTATGACGGACTCGTATTTGCTGCCGAGGGACAGCCGTCGAGCTACAAAGACAGCGCCAAGCGTATGCAGTTGGACAGCATTTCGCCCGAAGCTGCCCTCATGGACATCGACACTGTGGATCCCTACCGCAGCCTGTATTTCAGCCTTTGCTACTGAGGAGGGATAGCTATGCGAAAGAAACGCAATGACTTTGACGCTGTGGGCGCCGAGCGCATGACCGACACGGAGCTGTCAAAAAAGCTGGGAAGCTATCAGAGAATGGAGAGCATCGGAATCCTGCTGGGCGTTATTCTGGTGATCACCGGATGCATCATGATGTTTGTGTATCGCAATATTATTGTGATCTGCATTCTGGTCTTTTCCGGTGTGGCACTGTTCCTGTTGGTGGCACACCCCGCCCAGAAGAAGAAAAAAGCCCTGATGCAGCAGCAGCTGGGCGGCTTCTTCCGCACGGAGCTGACAAAAGCCTTCGGCCCGGAGCCGGAGCCGGCCACACTGCCCATCGACTGGGCGTACTTGAAGGCGGCAAAGCTGTCGACGGTCTCCTTTACGGAGTGTACCGTGACAGACTTTCACGAGGGTGAGCACAAGGGGCTGCGGTTCTCCGCGGCCAACGTGGAGCTGCGCCGCACCGTAGAGGAAAAATCCGGCCCTGACAACGACAACTGGATGACCCGAACCGAGACGCTGTTCCGCGGCATCGTGGTCCGCTGCAAGGACATTTGTGACCCGACGCTGGACATCGCCCTGAATGATACGTTCCAGGAGCGGAAGAAGGACGACATCACCGACCCTGCTGCCTTCCGGAAGCACTTTGCCGCTCACACGGCGGATGGCCGGGAGGCGGACGATCAGGTCACACCGCAGCTTCGTGACCTGGTACAGAAGCTGGAGACATCTTCCAACAGTGCCAAGCTGTGCGGTCTTGTCCTCCGTGACAGCGAGCTGACGCTGGCTCTGAACACCCGGTATGTGTTTGCGGGCGTTCCGGAGGAGCTGGATCTGCGGGACATTGACGGCATCCGCAAGTGGTTCATCGCCTCGCTGGCTGGTATGGGCAATCTGCTGGATATGATAACGGAAAGCCCCGCGCTGACCGGCACGACAGAATAAGGAGAAGAATATGGAAGAAAAAAGCAGGAACATGACGGATGAACATCTGTCGCAGCAGCTTCGCAAAAGCAAGGGCGGCAAATTGGGCGGAAAACTCCTTTCGCTGGTGGGCGGTGTGGTCGCCATCGCAGGCATCATTCTGGGCGGCAACATTGTGCTGGTCGTCATCGGCGGCGTGATCCTTGGCTTGGGGCAGATGGTGCAGGGCAAGTCCAAGGACAAGGCAAGCCAGCAGACCTTCGATGCCATCGCACCGGACATCGTAAGCGCCGCCCTTGAAAACGTGCAGATGAGCCCCACGCCGCATCTTCTGGACGCAGAGGACACGAACATACCCCTGCCCAGACACACCCATTGCAGCGGCAGTGGGTATGTCCGGGGAACATATCGTGGCCTGACTACGGAGCTGTGTACCGTCAGGCTGACGGAGGTCAACGAGGTCCAGCGGGAGGAAACAGGCCTGTGGGAAAAGAACGAGCAGCCTGTCTACACCGGTCAGTGGATGCTGTGTGAGCTGGGACAAGAATTTCCGACATGGCTGACCATCTGGCCGAGAGAAAGGCTGGATAAGCTGTTCAGCGCCAAAACCATCAAAACAGGCAGCGAGGTCTTCGACAAACGCTTCAATCTGAGTAGCGACGATGAAGCGGCAGCCCTTCGCATCCTGACCCCTGGCCGCATGGAGCGTATCCTGGCACTGGCGGATTCCTCCATCGGTAAATTTGCTGTAAATCTCAACCCCGACGGCAGGGTATATATCGCCGTTCACAGCGGACGCGGCTTTTTCGACATCGGCAAGGGCCATGAAAGCCCGGCGCAGCTACGAGAGCGCTTTGCCCGCGAGCTGAAGTGGTTTACGGACATGATCGACGCATTCCGCGGCGTGTGAGGGAGGTGAGCAATATGCCTCTTTGGCTTGCTGTGGTGCTGCTGTTGCTGTCGCTGCTGGGGATAGTTCTCTCCCGCCGTTACTTGCGGAAACCGGTTCAATCGGTCTGTGTCGTCCTCTGCGTTCTGCTGGCAGTAGCCTGCGCCGCTTATATCGGACTGACCATCTTGTTTGTAGATGCCGTGCAGAACCAACCACCGGTATCATAAGAGGATATCTCCGCCCATGGCGGCGGGATGGAGGACGTATGAAGAGTATCAAAGTTATCGTGATCGGTTTCATTCTTGCAGTAGCGCTTGTGGCATGGCCCGCAGGATATATGCAGTATATCACAGCGGGCATTGGCTTTCTCCTCGCGGCCGTGCTGATGGCATGGCTTGGTGTCCGTCGTCGAAAAAGCGCACAGAAGGAATACGAGGATGACGTGCGGCGGTACACAGGCACCACGATGATGAAGGTGGTATGGATCGAGGAATCGGCCGATGAACGGTGGGCGCACCAAAAGGACGGCAGTGATCGGCTGCGCCGGGAGACGGTTTATCTTCCAACCTATGAGTACGCGGTAAATGGCAGGACCTATCAGTACGCAAGCCGTCAGGCCCTTTCCAGCAAGCGGGATCTCGGGCGGCAGGTGGTTGGCTATTACGATCCCGATCGGCCCGACCACATTACGGAAAACCGCCCCCGAAAACCTGTCCTGGGCGGATTTCTGTTCTTCTTCGGAGCTCTAATCCTGCTGTTTTTCGGGATCATGACATTCACTGGAAATGTCACCATTTCCTGATATCAAGCATGGAATATCCCCTTTGATCTGTAAATGAATACAGGGGGGTCCTACATTGTGTTTTTGCGCCTGACTGCGTTTTGCAGTCAGGCGCATTTTAATTATAGCTTTTCTATTTAAATTCATGCGGCTGTCGCTCCCCGCCGCCCTTTCGTTCTGTAAAAAATCACCGGAACGGTTATACTATAAGCAGATAGACAAAGGGTGTGTTTCACAAGCACGACCTACTCATTCCTGGTAAAGTCTACGTGGAAAGCCTTGCCGCAGGAACGGCATTTTAATTCAATATACATATTAACCTCCACTTCGGTACGGGCATTATTCCGCAATGCGGTACTTCTGCTGTTTACCGGAACCCTCCTTAATCAGGAGTCCTTTTTCAACCATATCCCGCAGAATCAAAATAGCGGTCGCCTGAGATACTTTCAACTCAGCTTCCACATCTTTGCGAATGATATATCCTTGCTTTCCAGCCAGTCGGAGCAGTATTTCCCGCCGTTCTGCTTTATCAGCGACCTTCAATGGGGCTGTCGCGGTTACGTCTTTTCGAGCACCTGCATAGTTAATGTTAGGTAGTGTAATTTTGAAGGCGTTATCTGTAACCTCAAACTGCGGCTTTACAGCGAAGTCAGCATAGCTCTCATTAATTTTTAGAATACCAGTGCCGTAAGCTTCAATTAGTTTCAGCCGATAAAATACATTGGCCAAATTTGGATTACGGAGCGCAGATACACCGAGCATAATATCGTCAAAAGTAAGGCCGCGAACCAGACCGCCAATGGTCACAAACTCAATGCGGTCATCGAAGATGCTGATCAGCGTGGAGCCGCTGAAGCTGTAATCACGATGGGTGATGGCGTTGAGCAATGCTTCGCGTAACGCTTCGCTGGGGTAATCTCGCCTGTCAATGCGTTCCAGCCCTTCAAATTCCGCACGGGTATGGTTGAACTGATCAATGTAGGAATAGGCATCCTCCAACTGCGTAAGCAAAGAGCCACTCAACTCCTTGCGGTCACGGAACACGCTTTTCTTGCTGCCATCAAATACAGCCAGCTTGATGGTGTGAACGCATTGATCAGATAGCAACATACCAAGGTTGGTGTAGGTACCATCGGAGCCGATGATATTCAGCGTTCGCTTCTGCTGATCTCCGAAAGGAAGACTACGCTTTGCAAAATAGCTTTCCGTTTTTTCAAAAGTCAACTGCTGATTAATGGAGCGGGCATCCTCGTAACGGTCACCGCTGGTCTCCTTAATCATATTCAGTATGGCTGTCTCAGAAGCCGGAACAGAGGATGCGCTCTGGCGAACATACACGCCCTCTGGGCGGATGCCCTTCCCTGCGAGGTAATAGGGACGGGCAGTACCTCGCTGCACTGTCAAAACCACAACAGGCTTTTCTTCGATGGTTTCGATGGCACACTCAGTAAACATGGTAACATCCGGACGAATGGAATCTCGAATCATATTTGTGATCCGAAGCATGACTGCATCGGTGTTTTCAATACCACGGACACTTCCATCATCATTCACGCCAATATAAATCTTTCCGCCATCCGTATTTGCAAAGGCAACTATAGCATATTTGATGTCGTCCACATATTCGCGCTTAAACTCCGTGGTCTTATTCTCAATCATAAAACGGCCTCCGTTCTAACAATCGCTTCTAACAATTATTATAATAACTATCAGAAAGAAATCAAGAGCAAAAAGAATATGTTTTTGTATCATGCTGTCGATTGCGCTACAATAGCAAAAAGGCTACTGCTATTGCGTTTATAATCACGAAATTTATCCATGCACATGATATTTTCTCAGCAAGCTATAATCATGCTATACTTTTCCGGCAGAGTGTGCTATGATTTAGCAGGTGTTCGGCCGGTCACGACCGAAACATCTTTTGAAGTGTTGGAAAAGATGCCCTCCCCTTATGATATGGAGGGCTCTGAAAATCTTTCACTAAGGTGACATCACCTTTAGGTTCTCGTGCTTCACGGCGTTGGGGTTCGAGTCCCCATGCCCGCACCACGCGCCGCGGACGCTGAAGCGTTCGCGGCTTTTGTATGTTCGATCGTCTGTGCAGGAGGTTATAGAACATGGATACACTGCATCAACTGATGAATTTTATTGCCGGCAGCCCCAGCCCCTATCACGCGGTCCGCAGCGCCGCCGCTCTGCTGGAGGAGGCGGGCTTTGCCCGGCTGGAGGAATGCGCCCCCTGGACTCTGGAGTGGGGCAATGGCTACTACACCACCCGCAACCAGAGCAGCCTCATCGCCTTCCGGCTGCCCAAGAACCTGGTAACCGGTTGGCGGATGACCGCCGCCCACAGCGACTCCCCTACCTTTTATATTAAGGGCGACGTGCTGGAGGGGGACAAGCGCTATCTCCGTCTGTCTGCTGAGGGCTACGGCGGCATGAACTGTGCCTCCTGGCTGGACCGCCCCCTCACCGTGGCGGGCCGGGCGGTGGTCAAGACCGCTCAGGGCGTGGAGAGCCGCCTGGTCTACCTGGACCGGGACCTGCTCACCATTCCCAGCCTGGCCATCCACCAGCAGCGGGACGTCAACAAGGGCCACGACTACAACGCCCAGAAGGACATGCAGCCCCTGTACGGTCTGGCGGACAGCCCCTCCCTCACCCAGCTGGTGGCGGAGGAGCTGAAGGTATCCCCCGAGGACATTCTGGCCACCGATCTCACCCTCTGCCCCCGGCAGCAACCGGTGGTGCTGGGTCCCGCCGGGGAGCTGTTTCAGGCCCCCCGCATCGACGACCTGGCCTGCGCCTACGCCACCCTGGAGGGCTTCCTCACCGCCCAGACCATGGACAGCACCGGCCACATCTACTGTCTCTTTGACAACGAGGAGGTGGGCAGCAGCACCCGCCAGGGCGCCCTCAGCTCCTTCCTGCCTGACGTGCTCTCCCGCATCGCCCATGTAATGGCCCTGGACCCCCAGCAGGTCCGGCAGGCTCTGGCCGCCAGCATGCTGCTCAGCGCCGACAACGGACACGCCGTCCACCCCAACTTCACCGAGAAGGCCGACCCGGCCAATAAGGTCTACCCCAACGGCGGCGTGGTGGTCAAGCTGTCCGCCAACCAGAAGTACACCACCACCGGCCTCACCGCCGGACTGTTCAAGGCCATCTGCCGGCAGGCCGGAGTACCGGTGCAGGTCTTTGCCAACCGGGCGGACGAGCCCGGCGGCTCCACCCTGGGCAACCTGCTGAGCCAGGCCGTCAGCATCCCCATGGTGGATATCGGCATGGCCCAGCTGGCCATGCACTCCGCCGTGGAGACCGCCGGCAGCCAGGACCCTGCCTACATGGCCAAGGCCTGCGCCGCCTTCTTCCAGACCCACTTCACCCTCACTGCCGACGGCATCTATCAGTTTGCATAAGCACTCTGCTGCGGACCGGAAACGGTCCGCAGCTTTTTTCATAACAGCATACCCCGGCGGGGATTGAGAAAGAAATCGCAACATGCTATAATATGATATATTGCTACAAATTATTTCTGAATTTCCATCGTTATCCGTACTTTTTCACCAATTTTTAGGGGGTATTGTCCTATGGCGGGGGTCCGGCTGGAGCATGTGTCCCGGGAGTATATCATGGGCAAAACGGTGATCAAAGCAGTGGACGACATCAGCTTCACCATCCCCGAGGGCAAGTACACCATCATTCTGGGTGCCAGCGGCGCAGGAAAATCCACGGTGCTCAACATTCTGGGCGGCATGGATTCCCCCACCGGCGGCAAGGTCTTTGTCAACGACAAGGAGATCTCCGGCTTCAACAAGCACCAGCTGGCCCAGTACCGCCGGGAGAGCATCGGCTTCGTGTTCCAGTTCTACAATCTGATGCCCAACCTGACGGTGGAGGAAAACGTGGAGCTGGCCAGCCAGATCTGCCCCAATCCTCTGGACACCCGGGAGGTACTGAAAATGGTGGGTCTGGATGAGCGGCGGCGGAATTTTCCCGCCCAGTGCTCCGGCGGCGAGCAGCAGCGGGGCGCCATCGCCCGGGCTCTGGCCAAAAACCCCGACGTACTGCTGTGCGACGAGCCCACCGGCGCTCTGGACTATGTGACGGGCAAATCCATCCTGGCTCTGCTGTACGACCTGTGCAAGCAGAGTAAAAAGACGGTGGTGGTGGTTACCCACAACGGAGCCCTGGCGCCCACCGCCGACGTGCTCATCCGCATGAAGAGCGGCAAGATCGAATCCTTTGAGGAGAATCCCAACCCGGTGCCGGTACAGGAGCTGGAGTGGTAGCATGATCTGGAAGAATTTTTTCCGCGACCTGCGGCGCACCGCCTCCCGGCTGATCTCGGTGAGCATCATCACCATGATTGCCGTGGTGGTGTACACCGGTCTCAGCGGAATCATTTATAATGTAGACCGGATTATGGGGGACTATTACGACGCCCAGAACGTGGCCGACTATTGGATCTCCGGTTCGGGACTGGACCAGGGGGACTGCCGGGATCTGGCAGCCATCCAGGGGATCACCGGCGTGCAGCCCCGGGTGGTGTTGGACGCCGAGGACCGGCATGACAGCGACCTGACCCTCACCCTCTACGGCGTGGCCGACTTCTCCATCAATACCCCCTATGTGGTGGAGGGCTCCCTGCCCCAGAACAGCCGTGAAATCTTCCTCAGCGACCAGTACGCCGACGCCCACGGCCTGGAGGTGGGGGACTGGTATGAGATCACCCTCACGGGCCTTGGCATCCACCTGCGGCTCCAGATCTGCGGAATCGGCAAGGACCCGGAGTGTCTCTATAACATCAACGCCACCAACCCCTCCCCCGATCTGTCCCGCTTCGCCTTCGCCTATGTGGACGAGGAGGTCCTCAGCGGGGTGCTGGGGGCCAACCAGTATACCCAGATCTGCATCACCACCGCCGACGATGTGCCCGCCTCCGCCCTTCGCACCGCTATTGACGAGGTGCTGGGCAACAAGGTGGTCAACATTCTGGCCCTGAAGGACAACCAGCCCGCCTACTCCCTCATGGAGAGCAAGGACAATCTGGCGCCTATCCTCACCTTCTTCCCCACCCTGTTTTTCCTGTGCGCCGTGCTGATGATGGTGAGCACCATGAACCGACTCATTGAAAACGCCCGCATGGACATCGGCACCTTCAAGGCCCTGGGCTACGACGACCGCACCATCCTTATCTATTACCTGCTCCACGCCCTGCTGGTGGTAGTGGTTGGCTTCCCCATCGGCGCGTTTCTGGGCAAGTACATCGCCGCCCTTATCGTGTGGACCATTGCCACCGGCTGCGACCTGCCGGCCTACACCATTGTCCACGACTTTGCCGCCTGGGGCCGGGCGGCGGGACTCACCGCCCTGTGCTGCCTGGGCAGCGCCTGGCTGGTGGCCCGCTCCCTGCTGAAGGAGAGCCCCGCCCAATGTATGCGCCCCAAGCCCCCCAAGAATGCCAAAACCGTCCTTCTGGAGCGGATCGGCCCCCTGTGGCGGCGGCTGGGCTTCAACACCAAGTACATCATCCGCAACACCTTCCGCAACAAGGTGCGGATGCTCACCTGTATTGTAGGCATCGCCTTCTGTATGGCCCTGGTCTTCATGGCCTTCGCCATCAAGGATTCCATGGACGCCTACTCCGACGCTCTGGCTCAGAACCAGAACAAATACGACGTGATGGCCAGTCTGAACAGCTCGGTGACTGAATCCCAGTACACCCGGCTCATCAACGCCCCCGGCGTCACCGGGGCGGAGCTGGAGATGACCACCGCCTGCTGGATGTACACCGATGACCAGCGGGTCACCTCCACCCTGACTGTAACGGAGGACACGGTCTCCCTCCACCTGTACGATCCCTACGCCGATGGCTCCCTCACCCTGCCGGAGGACGGACTGGTGCTGGAGCAGCTCCTGGCCGACGAACTGGGCGTGGAAGAGGGAGATTTCATTACCCTTCGTTTTACCGGAGATAATCATTACTATACGTTAAGAGTAGCGGAGGTCAACCGCTGTGTCAGCGGCGCCTATGTGAGCCGCAGCCTGTGGCGTGACCTGGGAAAGGGCTACTCCCCCACCACCGCCTACCTCACCACCGGGGACGCCGCCGCGCTGGAAAGCGAGCTGGACCGCTACGACTTTGTGGACGGCTGGCAGAGCCGGGAGGCAGTCACCGCCGCGGCGGTGGAGAAGATGACCAACACCTCTATGGTGGTGTATATCCTCATCGTCTTTGGCGGCGGGCTGGCCTGCATCGTCATCTACAACCTGGGCATCATGAGCTTCTATGAGCAGATCCGCAGTCTGGCCACTCTGATGGTGCTGGGCTTCTTTGAAAAGGAGATCAAGAAACTGCAGCTCAGCGAAAACCTGATCTTCGCCGGGGCGGGTATTCTGTGCGGTATCCCGTTGGGCATTGCCCTGGACCGCTTCCTGATCCTGTCCATCACCGCCATGCCACTGGAGGTAGTCATCACCCCCATGGCCATCGGCCTGTCCTGCGCGGTGACCATGGGCTTCGCGCTGGCGGTCAATGGGATCATCGGGCGGAAAATGCGGGAAATCGACATGTTGGGCGCTCTCAAGAGCGTGGAATAGCACACGGGGGTGTATTCGTATGAAAGCTGTATTCTGGCGGCGTGGGACCGCGCTGTGTACCGTCTTTGGTCTGCTTCTGCTGACCGGCTGCTCCGGCGGGAACAAAGAGGAATACCGCACCGTAAATCCGGATATGGGTCCGGTGGAATACCGGGTGGAGGACACAGGTACGGTGACCTACGCCGACAACTACACCATCGTCCCCACCGTCAGCGGCACGGTGGAGTCCTGCACCTTTGCGGAAGGGGACACCGTGACCGAGGGCCAGGTGCTGTACACCATCGACTCCAGCTCCCTGGAAGACCAGATCGAGCAGGCCCAGCTGTCCCTGGACAGCGCCCAGGCTTCCCTGAGCCAGGCCCAGGCGGCCTGCGCCGACCTGTCGGTGGTATCCCACGCCTCGGGCACCGTTACGGCGGTCAACGTCCATGTGGGGGACATGATCGCCTCCGGCACGCCGGTGGCCCAGGTGGTGGACAATGTGAACCTGAAGCTCACCGTCCCCTTCTCCCTGGAGGACGCCAAGTCCCTGACTCCGGGAGCCGCCGCCGTCATCTCCTTCCCCGGCATGGCGGACACCCTGTCCGGCAAGGTGGTGCGGGTGTATGACACGCCGGTGGCCCTCAGCGGCAGCCGCACCGGCGTCAACGTGGAGTTCTCCTTCCAGAACCCGGGCACCCTGACCAACCAAACCACCGCTACTGCCTCGGTCAACGGGATGCAGTGCATGGAGGCAGGCACCATCTCCTACGGCACCGAGCAGTCCATCTACGCCACCCAATCGGGCCAGGTGCTTACCCTCTCCATTCATGAGGGGCAGACCGTCTCCTCCGGCCAGACAGTGTGCACCCTGAAGAATGACAGCCTGACCAACGCGGTGACCAACGCCCAGATCCAGGTCCGCTCGGCCCAAACCAGCTTGTCCCAGCTGGAGGACCAGCGGGAGGATTACACCATCACCGCACCGGTGGACGGCACCATCCTCAGCCGCACCGCCAAGGAGGGGGATCTGGCCTCCGCGGGCAATCCCATGGCAGTACTGGCCCAGCCGGAGGCCCTGTGCGTCCACGCCAGCATCGACGAACAGTACATCGACCGGGTAGGCACCGGTCAGAGCGTGTCCATCACCTTCACCACCGACACCGGCGAGCAGCGCACCTACGAGGGCTCGGTCCGCCGGGTGGAGGAGACCGGCGTCACCTCCGGCGGCGTCACTGACTACACTGTAGAGATCGCCCTGGAGGACACCGACGGCCTGCGGGACGGCATGAACGTGTCGGTATCCATCCTCACCGAGGGGAAGGAGGACTGCCTGCGGGTGCCGGTAAAGGCGGTGGACGGCGACACCGTCCAGGTGCTGCGAAACGGCAAGGCTGAGACCGTCACCGTGGAGACCGGCATGGTAGGCAGCACCTATATCGAGATCCTCTCCGGGCTCACCGAGGAGGACGAAGTGATCCTACCTTAATATAACGAAAGCGCGGAACCAAACGGTTCCGCGCTTCGTTTCAATCAACGACGCCAGTAACAGGATGGACCTGGGTCTCTTTGGCGGTGGGTACACTCTTCACCAGGTCGGCAGCCTGTTCCGGCTCCAGTCCCCGGATGGACCAGGTAACGGCCACCGTACCTCCGTCCGTCTCCTGGCAGTAGACGGTAAAGGTATCATAGCGCCAGCCGGGGGTATCCCCCTGGTCATCGTCCACATAGCGGCCCAGCCCCTCCAGCGTCTGGGCATCCACCTCATGAGGCAGGAGATTGCCGGGCAGCTTTTCCTCGGTACGGGGTGTCAGCAGCTGCTCCACCCGCACGCTGATATTGTCATAGCCCCGGCACCACAGAATACTCAGGCTGTCCTCCACCTCGTCAAAGTGCCACTGGGCTCTCTCAAAGGTAAAGCCATCGGGCAGCAGGTCCTTATCGGGCAGATATTCGGACAGCTCCTGCTGATAGGCCTCGCCCTGGGTCAACTCCCCGCTGCCGTAGAGCCGGGCGGTACCCAAATGCAGATGGTCGGCATCCATGGTTTCAGGTGTCAGGCCCTCGGCGGTAAAGCCCTCATGCCCCACCACCAGGCTGGTCAGCCGGGCTCCCGTCTCCGCCTCCCCGCTGTTGCAGGAGAAGGAGACCCCCATCTCCCCATCAAAGTAGTGGGCGTGGTACACATGCTCCTTGGCATCGTCCCCATCGCTATCGTAATATAAGGAGTAGGTAGTGACCTCCATGCCGTCCACATTTTCCACTCCGGCGTCGGCATAGATGAGGTCGATCAGGGGCTCCCGGCCGGGCCACAGCTCCAGCATCAGTCCCTCTTCTCCCCGGATTCCCCAGATCTGGATCCGCCAGGGATTGCCCTCGCCGTCGTAAGTCACCATGCCATCCAGGCCAAAGCCGGTCCAGTCCAGTGTCCAGGGCACCTGGTCGGTACCCCCCAGGACGGTGATGATCTCCTGAGCAGACATTACCTCCATAAACCACCCATCCGGCGGGGCGTAGTCGGCGGCCATGGCGTCTGAGCTGGTACAGTCGGGGTAGTCATAGCCAGGGATATTGGGGAAGCTGTGGGGCTGGCCCTCAAAGGGGTCTTC
The DNA here is from genome assembly GCF_017811815.1 of Flavonifractor sp. AGMB03687. Classification (GTDB taxonomy): domain Bacteria; phylum Bacillota; class Clostridia; order Oscillospirales; family Oscillospiraceae; genus Flavonifractor. The sequence continues at coordinate 325,878 of NZ_JADKZI010000001.1, read as the reverse complement.
CACCACCAGAGTATATTCACTCTGCTGGTTGCCCGCCGGGGTGGCCGCCGCCCCGATATTGAGCTGTGTCTCCGCCCGGCCCTGCCACAGCTGCCAGCCGCCCACCGCCGCCACCAGGCAGCAGGCCGCCAATGCCCCCACCGCCAGAGCGGGGCGGGACCGCCGGGGGCGCTCCCCCGCCAGAATCCGGTCCCGCAGCTCTTCGGGGGCCTGGATGCGATCCATATAGGTTCGATATCGGTTCATGGCTCTTCTCCTTTCAGCAGTGCCCCCAGCTTTGCCCGGGCCCGGGTGAGCCGGGAGCGGACGGTGCCCTCCCGCCAGCCTGTCATTTCGGCGATTTCCGCCGTCTGGTACCCCTCATAATAATAAAGGTGGAGCACGGTGCGGTCTTTGGCGGGCAGTTTCCCGATGGTCTCCATCAGACTCTGCTCCTCCGGTCCGGCGGCGGGGTAGGTGTCCAGCAACGGTGCGGTGCGCCGCCGCCAGGGGGAGCGCAGGCGACTCTTGCAGCCATTGACCGTGACCCGCAGCAGCCAGGCTTTCTCATGGGCGGGACTCTCAAAGTCCGGGGCCTTTTCCAGGCAGCGAAGGAAGGCGTCCTGTACCGCGTCCTCCGCCTCATGGGCGTCCCCAAGGATGGCCAGAGCGGCCCGGTACAGGGTATTCTCATATTGAAACAGCAGGGTCTCCAACCGGTTGGATTCCATCCTCTCCCCTCCTTTCACCCTTATATACGCTTTTAGACGGGGTTTTGCTGCAAAAGAGCCAAAAAAAGATCCGGAGGAATTTCCTCCGGATCTTGATAAAGGGCGCTTAGACTTACTTGGCGGTGACAACGCTCACGTCGTCCTTGCCCACGATCAGGACGCGCCAGATGAAGATGGCCAGGAACAGGGCAGCCACCACGATGCCGATGGGGTAAGCAATGGCGGTGGACAGGTTCAGGCACTCGGGAGCCTGGATGAAATAGGTCACAGACACCGCGGACATGAAGGTAGCAGGCAGAGCCGCGATGAAGCATGCCTTGGGGGGATAGCCAAACTTATGCAGGAACACGGCGCCGGTCCACAGCACGATCATAGCCAAGGTCTGGTTGGCCCAGGAGAAGTAACGCCACAGCACGTCCCAGGGCAGCGCCAGAGCAATGACGGCGCCCACGCCCAGCAGGGGGATGGACAGAGCGGCACGGGGACCCACCTTGGACTGGTCGATGTGGAACCAGTCGGCGATGGTCAGACGGGCGGCACGATAAGCGGTATCGCCGGAGGTGATGGGGCAGGCAATGACGCCGATCATGGCCAGGATGCCGCCTACAGTGCCCAGCAGGCCGGTGGAGATCTGGAACACCACATCACCGGCGCCGCCGGCAGCGATGGCGTTGGTCAGGCCGGTCATGCCGTCCAGCAGAGATCCGTGGTTGGTATAATAGGTGACACCGGCAGCGGCCCAGATCAGAGCAATGATGCCCTCGGCCACCATGGCGCCGTAGAAGATGGTGCGGCCCTGCTTCTCACTGGTGATGCAGCGGGCCATCATGGGAGACTGGGTGGCATGGAAGCCGGAGATGGCGCCGCAGGCCACGGTCACAAACATCATGGACCACTTGGGCAGTCCGCCGGGATGAGCGGTGGTCAGACTGGCCAGAGACAGCTCGGGCATATCCCCACCCATTTGGGTCAGGATGCCGCCGCCGATGCCCAGGGCCATAACGATCAGGCAGATACCGAACACAGGATAGAGCTTACCAATGATCTTGTCGATGGGCAGGAAGGTGGCAATCAGGTAGTAGAGCATGATGACCACCAGCCAGAACATGGTGGACAGATAATCAGGGGTCAGCTTGGCCAGCAGGCCGGCAGGGCCAACGGAGAAGTTGACGCCCACCATCACCAGCAGCACCACAGAGAACACACGCATGATGAAGGTGATGACCTTGCCCATGTAGAGGCCCACGACCTCGGAGATGGACTTACCGTCGTTTCGCTCGCTCATCATACCGGACAGGAAGTCATGGACACCGCCGCCCAGGATGGTACCAAAGACGATCCACAGATACACCGAGGGGCCCCAGCAGGCACCGGACAGTGCACCGTAGATAGGACCAAGGCCGGCGATATTCAGCAGCTGGACCAGGAAAATACGCCAGGTTTTCATCGGGACGTAGTCCACACCGTCGGGGTGGGCCACCGCAGGGGTCGGACGGTCATCAATCCGGAAGATCTTCTCCACCAGCTTACTGTAGGTGAAGAAGCCCACGATCAGCAGAATCAGGCAAACAAAAAACGTAACCATACAGGAACCTCCTCAAACTGCCTCCGAGCAGAGCCGCGCGCCCTCTGTCCCAGGAGCAAAGCATAGCAGGCGGAGCGATGTCAGCTGAAACATCCCTACCGCCTGAAGCGTCTACATTATAGTTCCACATTCGCAAAAGTCAAGAGGTTAATCAAAAAAATTCCTTCAAATTTTGTCTTTTTCCTTCATTTGTAATGATTTTCCTTCCTTATGCTGTAAATTTTCATGATATTTCCTTCATTTCCAATCATATTATTCCTTTTTTAGCAATATCAAGATATGATATAGGATGATCACAATCTTCCTGGATACGGAAACCGAACATAACATCCATCACACGCAAGGAGGACTCACATGTCAGAACAGACCGACCAGCGCCTGGCCGTGCTCATTGACGCGGACAACGCCCCCCGCTCCGCCCTGAGCGACATCATGGCAGAGGTGGCGGTATACGGCACCCCCACCATCAAACGGATCTACGGGGACTGGACCACTCCCAACCTGGCCTCCTGGAAGGGGCTGCTGCTGGAGAACGCCATCACCCCCATCCAGCAGTACAGCTACACCACCGGCAAAAACGCCACCGACTCGGCCATGATCATCGACGCCATGGACATCCTGTACACCGGCCAGGTGGACGGCTTCGTCCTGGTGAGCAGCGACAGCGACTTCACTCGCCTGGCCGTCCGACTGCGGGAGGCGGGCAAGAAGGTATACGGCATGGGGGAGCGCAAGACCCCCAACCCCTTCATCGTGGCCTGCGACAAATTTGTCTATATCGAGGTCATCCGGGCCGCCGCCGAGCAGGCGCAAGCGGAGGAAGAAAAGTCCAAGAACCAGAAGCCCCAGAAAAAGAAGGAGGCCCCTGCCCAGAACCAGGAAGGAGAGCGCAAGGTACCCAAGGCGGTGGTCAAGCTCATCGCAGAGTCGGTGGACACCATTGCCGACGAGGACGGCTTCGCCGCCCTGGGCGAACTGGGCAACCTGCTGGTGAAAAAGCAGCCCGACTTCGACCCCCGGAACTTCGGTTTCTCCAAGCTGTCCAAGCTGGTGAAGTCCCTCCCCCGGTTCGAGGTGGATGTGCGCCCCACCAGTCAGCCCAACGTCACCCACATCCTGGTGCGGGACAAGCAGAGCAAATAGAAATCATATCCAGTTTGTGCCATGGGCAGCTGCGAAATATACAGCTTCCCATGGCTTTTTTTGTGCATTTTTCAGAAAGACAGATGGGATTCCATAGGGTATAATAATGCGGACTGAGCGGCGGATGGAAAACTTCTGTAAACCGCTTGTCCAAAAGTCCCATTTGCCTTAACAGAGGTATATTCCCGGTGAAATCAGGGCAAATTACCGCTGCAGGGCCCCATGAAAGTCTCAGAAAAGAAACCTCTTTGACTTTACTGCAAGTTATGGTATAATATATGTGTATTGGAGCGCTCTGAGGAAAATGAGCGCTTTTAGATGCTTTACCGTGCCGGAGTTTTCCGGACCTGGATCCCGCCGGTGAGGGTGTGTTCCCCGGTGGAAGGAATAGAGGGTTGCATTTTGACAAAGTATGTAATTCATGGCGGAAAGCCGCTTTTTGGTGAAATCGATATCAGCGGCGCCAAGAATGCCGCCGTTGCCATCATCCCCGCCGCCCTGCTGGTGGACGGGGTCTGCCGCATTGAGAATCTGCCGCAGATCAGCGACGTGACGCTGCTGCTCAACATCCTGCAGGAGCTGGGCGCCGACGTGCGCACTGTCAACCGTACCACGGTGGACGTGGACTGCTCCCACATCCGCAACGCCCGGGTGCCCGAGGAGCTGGCCCGCAAGATCCGGGCCTCCTATTACCTGATCGGCGCTCTGCTGGGCCGCTTTGGCTCCGCGGAGGTTCCCCCGCCCGGCGGCTGTGACTTCGGCGGCCGGCCCATTGACCAGCATATCAAGGGTTTTGTGGCCATGGGGGCCAATGTGGACGTCCGGGGCGGCTATATCCATGCCAAGGCCGCCAATGGCCGCATGACCGGTACCCAGATCTATCTGGACATCGTCTCCGTGGGCGCCACCATGAACATCATGCTGGCCGCCGCTCTGGCCGACGGCATGACCATCATTGAAAACGCCGCCAAGGAGCCCCACATCGTGGACCTGGCCAACTTCCTCAACTCCATGGGCGCCAAGATCATGGGCGCCGGTACCGACGTCATCAAGATCCGGGGCGTGGAGCGGCTCAGCGGCGGCACCTATTCCATCATCCCCGACCAGATCGAGGCGGGCACCTACATGACCGCCGTGGCTGCCACCGGCGGCGAGGTCCTCATCAAGAACGTCATCCCCAAGCACCTGGAGTGCATCACCGCCAAGCTGCTGGAGATGGGCGTGGACGTGGAGGAGCGTGACGACGCCGTGCTGGTGCGCCGTCACGGCAAGCTGACCCGCACCAACGTCAAGACCCTGCCCTACCCCGGCTTCCCCACCGATATGCAGCCCCAGATCGCCGCTGTCCTCTGTCTGGCGGAGGGCACCAGCGTCATCACTGAGGGCGTGTGGGACAACCGGTTCCGGTACGTGGATGAGTTCCGCCGCATGGGCGCTCAGATCCAGGTGGACGGCAAGATCGCCGTCATCGAGGGCGTGGAGAAATTTACCGGCGCCCGCATCCAGGCCTGCGACCTGCGGGCCGGCGCGGCCATGGTCATCGCCGGTCTGGCCGCTCAGGGCACCACCGAGATCGGCTGCATCCACCACATTGAGCGTGGCTACGAGGACATCGTCCGTAAGCTCTCCGGCGTGGGCGCCGACATCCGCGTGGTGGTCACCCCCGACGAGGATAAGCAGGCCCAGGTGGGCTGATATCAAACCAATATGCAACAGCAGGCGGAGAGAGTTCATCTCCCGCCTGTTTTTTCTGGAAAGGAGCGATTTTGTGCTGGAACTGTGTACCCTGGCCAGCGGCTCCAGCGGCAACAGTCTGCTGGTGAGCGACGGCAACACCCACATTCTGGTGGACGCCGGTATCTCCTGCCGCCGGATCACCACCGCCCTGAAGGGGCTGGGCATCGACCCCGCCAGCCTGTCCGCCGTACTCATTACCCATGAGCACACCGACCACATCTCCGGTCTCACCACCCTGACCAAGCAGCGGAAGGTGCCGGTGTACGCCAGCCGAGGCACCGGGCGGCAGCTGTGCTACCGCATCGCCTTCCTGGACGAGGTGCTCCACCCCTTTACGCCGGGGGAGTCCTTCTCCATCGGCTCCATCGACATTGAGACCTTCCCCACCCCCCACGACGCCGCCGAAAGCACCGGCTACGCCCTGTCTCAGGGCGGACGCAAGGCGGCGGTGGTCACCGACCTGGGCCATGTGACCCCTGAGGTGGAGGCAGGCATCCGGGGAGCCAATCTGCTGGTGGCTGAGGCAAACCACGATGTGGAGTGGCTCCGCTCCGGCCCCTATCCCTACTTCCTCAAGGACCGCATCCTGGGGAACCGGGGCCACCTGTCCAACGAGGCGGGAGCGGCACTGGTATGCTCCGCCGTGGCGGCTGGGGCCTCCACCGTGGTGCTGGCCCACCTGTCCCATGAGAACAACACCCCGGAGCGGGCCCGGCAGGTGGTGGGAGATTCCCTCACCCGCATGGGAGCGGTCCCCGGACGGGACGTACTGCTGGACGTGGCGCCCCGCAGCGAGCCGGGACGGAGGTATGCGGTATGAAAGGTGTCTCCATTCACATCATCTGCGTGGGCAAGCTGAAGGAAAAGTTCTACATAGACGGAGCGGCGGAATACGTCAAGCGGCTGGGTGGCTACTGCAAGCTGCAGCTTACCGAGCTGCCCGAGGAGCGGCTGCCCCAGAACCCCTCCCGGGCCCAGATCGACGCCGCTCTGGAGAAGGAGGCAGCCGCCGTCACCGCCAAGCTTCCCAAGGGAGCGGCGGTGGTGGCCCTGTGCGTGGAAGGTGAGCTGCTGTCCAGCGAGAAGCTGGCTGCTAGACTGGAGAAGTGGACGGGCAGCGGTACCAACACCCTGGTCTTCCTCATCGGCTCCTCCTACGGCATGCATCCCTCCCTGAAGGAAAAGGCCAATCTGCGCCTGTCCATGTCCCCCATGACCTTCCCCCACCATCTGGCCCGGGTCATGCTGCTGGAGCAGATTTACCGCTGCTTCAAGATCCAGGAAGGCTCCGGATACCACAAGTAAATATCCGGTATTATTTGACAGCATACGGCGTAAACTTCCAAAAAACAGGGTGGATATACCGGTCAGTTTGTGCTATAATCACAAGCGCAGAGATGTGCTTTTGCTGAAATTGAGGTATTGGAGGTAATTCCCATGGCTTATCGTGATGTATATGAGAAGTGGCTCAACAGCCCTGCCCTCAGCGAGGCTGAGAAGGCGGAGCTGCAGTCCATCTCCGGTGACGAGAAGGAGATCGAGAGCCGCTTTTTTGCTCCTCTGGAGTTTGGTACTGCCGGTCTGCGCGGCACTATGTGCGTTGGCCTGCATCAGATGAATATTCATGTAATCCGTCACGCCACCCAGGCCTTTGCCGAGGTCATCAAGGCCGAGGGCCCCGAGGCGGTGGAGCGGGGCGTGGCCGTGTGCTACGACTGCCGCAACAATTCCGAGACCTTCGCCCGTGAGACCGCCTGCGTCATGGCGGGCAACGGCATCAAGGTCCGTCTGTTCGACGCCATGCGTCCCACCCCTGAGGTGTCCTTCGCCGTGCGGGAGTACCACTGCATCGCCGGCGTCAACGTGACTGCTAGCCACAACCCCAAGGAGTACAACGGCTACAAGGTCTACTGGCAGGACGGCGCTCAGCTCCCCCCCCACCACGCCGCCGCCATCGCCGCCAAGATGGAGGAGCTGGACCTGTTCGACTCCATCCAGCGCATGGACTATGACGAGGCGGTAAAGGCCGGCCTCATCACCCTGATGGGCGCGGAGACCGACGAGAAGTTCCTGGAAAACGTAATGGGCCAGGTCAATGACAAGGCCGCTGTGGAGAAGGTGGCCGACACCTTCAAGATGGTGTACACCCCCTTCCACGGCACCGGCTACAAGCTGATCCCCGAGGCGCTGCGCCGCCTGGGCATGAAGCACGTCATCTGTGTCCCCGAGCAAATGGTCATTGACGGCAACTTCCCCACCGTGGTCTCCCCCAACCCGGAGAATCCCGAGGGCTTCTACCTGGCTGTGGATCTGGCCAAGAAGGAAGGCGCCGACTTCATCCTGGGCTCTGATCCCGACGCCGACCGCGTGGGCATCATGGTGCGCAACAACCAGGGCGAGTACATCACCATCTCCGGCAACCAGACCGGCGTACTGCTGCTGGACTACCTGATCGGCGCCAAGCAGCGCACCGGCAAGATGCCGGACAAGCCGGTGGCCCTGAAAACCATCGTCACCACCGAGATGGCCCGCAAGGTGGCCGAGACCAACGGTCTGGCCTGCTATGACACCTTCACCGGCTTCAAGTTCCTGGCCGAGAAGAAGGACAAGCTGGAGAACGCCGGCGAGGGCAAGGTGATCTTCGCCTACGAGGAGAGCTACGGCTACATGCTGGGCGACTATGTCCGGGACAAGGACGCCGTCACCGCCGCCCTCTCCCTCACTGAGATGGCCGCCTGGTACGCCGGACAGGGCATGACCCTGTACGATGCCCTCCAGAAGTGCTACGAGAAGTACGGCTTCTACGGCGAGAAGACCCTCAACCTGGTAATGCCCGGCCTGGACGGCCTGAAGAAGATGGCCGACCTGATGGCCGGTCTGCGGGAGCACCCCCCGGTGGAGATCGCCGGTGTGGCGGTGGCCCAGCAGAAGGACTACAAGGACGGCTCCGTGGTCAATGTGGCCGACGGCGCCAAGAGCACCATGGAGCTCTCCGGCTCCAACGTGCTGCGCTACGAGATGGCCGACGGCACCAGCCTCATCGTCCGTCCCTCCGGCACCGAGCCCAAGGTCAAGGTGTATATCCTGGCCAACGGCGCCACCAAGGACGCGTGCGACGAGAAGGTAACTAAGTACGCCGCCTGGGCTGAGAGCCTGAAGGGCTAATTTCATACCCACAAACAGCAAAGACCGCCCCTGCTGACGCAGGGGCGGCCTTTTTGTTCATAAAAACGGGGCGTGCCGGCGGCACGCCCCGTTTTTGGATGGGTCTTATTCCACCACGACCATACGGACCTTGCCGCCGTCCTCCGGCGCTTTGTCGTAATAGATGGTCATGGTCTCTGCGTAGGCACGGGCCTGGTTCAGGGCGTCCATGGGATCCTCCGCAGTGAACCAAAGCTTGTTGGCCTTGTTGTAGCACACCACCTTCTCCGAGATGGGAAGCATCATGTCGGGCAGGGTCAGGGTCTTGCTCTCCATGTCGAAGGCGCTGCGGCGCACATTCTTCACTTCCTTCAGGACCACATAGCTTGCCAGCTTGGAGTAGCTGTCCAGCTTGTTCAGGGAGGCAACCACACCGCCCGGCGTCTTCAGGTCGATGTTGTTGGCGTGACCCACCAGCTGCAGCTCACTCTCCTGTCCGGCGGTGTTCAGGTGGACCACCGGGTTGGTAATGGGCTGGCCGTTGAATACGCCGCCGATCTCCTCTTCCGTCTCCCAGATAAAGCCGTAGCTGTACTGGTCGCCGGTGACGTCGTCCAGCACCAGAATGCTGTACCGTCCGGCGTAGTCCTTGGCCCCATAGAGGATCTTGGAGGATGGCACGGTGTTGCAGGTGATCTGGCTGTACTTGACAGGCTTCAGGGCGCTGCTGCCCACCTTCTCATAGATGGCCACGTTGTCCGCCAGCGGCACGTCGCCCACGGTACGCTGGGCCACATTGAGGCTGCCCTTAACGCCGCCGCCGTTGCCGGCGGTCACCTTGTTCAGGCTGATCTGGCCCGCCTTGTAAGAGGATACGATGACCAGCTCGCCCATCATCTTCTCGGCGCTCTCGCCCTTGTAGGAGGTCTGACCCTTCAGCTCGCCCAGCGCCTTGTCCAGCATAACTACGGTGGCCTGGCCGTCCTCGCTGATTTCAGACACATAGCCCACGCTGTTGGAGCGGGCGGTCTTGCTGCTGACCACACCGGCCACACGGCCGTCCTCGGTAAGCAGCAGGGTGATCATATCGCCGATCTTGAAGTTCTGCAGGTCCTCGGCAGCTCCGGGCAGAACGGTGAACTTCTTGCCCAGTACCGTAATGGTCACAGGGGCCGCCGGGCTGGGATCCACGTTCTCGTAGGAACCGGTCAGCTTCAGGTCGGAGATATACAGGATCTTGGAGATGCTGTCGTAGGTGGCCACGTCGTACTGACGGATATCCTTTACATCAGCGGGGATACCGTTCTTGTAGATCTGGTAATCGGTATCGCCGCCGGTCAGAGCGGTAAACGGATTGCCGTTGGGCTTGTTGCGGGCCACCATGGCATCGCCGCCGGAACCCAGGCCGGCCAGGAACAGGTAGCTGATCTTGCCCGCCTCGTCGTAATAGATGGTTGCCGAGCTGCCCGGACCACGATCCAGATAGATGTCCTTATAGGTCTTTTCCTCGCCGTTCAGGTAGACCGGCGTATCGGGCTCAATGCGGATCTTGGTGCCGTCCAGCAGTTCGATCCAGGTGGCATCCCAGACGGCCACGCTGACCACCCGGCGGGTCACGTTCTCCTTGGGCTGGAAGGCCAGCAGCTTGCCCCGCTTATCCAGCACGATCTGGCCGGGCATGCCCTCCAGGCTGCTGTCCAGGCCCACCCGGTCGGTGCGGTAGGTACCGGTGGTGGTCTTGACCGCGCCGGAGGCACCGGCGAAGGTGGCGTTGACGTCCAGCAGAATGCCGCCGTCCTCGATCTTGCCGCCCAGGGTGGTAAGATAGGGATCCTCGCTGTCCTTGGTGTTGGCGAAGATCACGTTGTAGAACAGGATAGCCGCCTGGCCACGGGTCAGGTTGGAGCTGCCGTCCAGCTCCAGGCCGTTGAGCAGGCCCCGGGAGAGGGCCAGGCCCATATAGCCGTCATACCAGTTGCCGCCGGTGGCCACGTCGCCGTTGCCGTAGCCCAGCACCCGCATGAGGATGGTGACAGCCTCGCCGCAGGTGATGACCCGGTCGGGCCGGAAGGTACCGTCACCCACACCCATAATCAGGCGGGTGCCGGGGTTGCTCTCCCCCTCCCCACTGGAGCTGCTGCCGCCCACGGTGATGGAGGTGGCCAGGTTGATGTAGCCGCGAGCCCAGTGCTTGGGGCCCACGTCGGTGAAGATGGTGCGGCTGCGCTGGGCGGGCTCCTCGTCCCCCCGGCCCATGATCTCCACCGCCATCTTGCAGAACTCGCCCCGGGTCAGGGTGCCGTTGGGGCGGAATGCGCCGGTGCCGTCGCCGGACACCACGCCCATCAGCCGCAGCATCTCCGCCGCGTTGGCCTGTTTGGGGTCGGTAATGTCGGTAAAGCCCGTCTTCCCCGCCGCAGAGGACGGCAGGATCAGCAGCCCGGCCAGCAGCGCCGCCGCCAGCAGGCCGGAGAGCCATTTTCTCACTTTCATATACTCACTCCTTTAATCAGCCCGCAGGGCTTCCACCGGCTGGAGACCGGAGGCCTTGATGGCGGGATAGATGCCGAAGATGACGCCCAGGGCCACCGAGATCAGGAAGGTCCCCAGGGTCAGGCCCGGACTTGGCAGCAGGATCAGTCCAAAGGACGCCTTTCCGACGATCAGCGTCCCGATGTACCCCACCGCGATGCCGAAGATGCCGCCGATGCCGCAGATCATACAGGCCTCGATGAGGAACTGGGCGATGATGCTCTTGCGCTCGGCGCCGATGGCCTTACGGATGCCGATCTCCCGGGTGCGCTCTGTGACGGTGACCAGCATGATGTTCATGATGCCGATGCCGCCCACCGCCAGGGAGATGGCGGCGATGCCGCCCAGGAAGCGCTGCTGCAGCTTGATCTGCTCGTTGCCCTCCTCCTGCCACTGGTTGGGGGTGGTCACCGAGTAGTAGCCAGTGTCCTCGTTGATGATCCCCTGGAGGAAGCCCTTCAGCAGGGTGATGGCCTTGGTGGTGGAGCTGGCGTCCCTGGCCTTGGCCACAAAGGTGTCCATCTGGGTGGACTTATTGAGCACCCGGTTGGCGGTGTAGGGCAGGACGATGTAGCGGTCCATGCCGCTCATATTTTCCGGGTCCTTCTCCTGATAGACCCCGATCACCTCAAAGGGGACGCCGTTGATGGTGATGGTCTGTCCCACCGGGTCCATGTAGTTGAAGAGCGTAGCGGCCATTTTGGCGCCCAGAACGCACACCTGATTGTAGCTCTTGATGTCCAGATAGGCGATGTCCCGGCCCTTGGCCACGGTAAAGTTGTTGCACAGGGAGAAGTCCTGGTTGCCCATGACCACCTGGGGGCTCTCCTCCCAGGCGGTCTCGTAGCTGTCCAGGGTCTTGGCCCCGAACTTGATGACGGTGCGCTCATACATCTGCACCACCGGCGTGACGCCCAGGATATACTCGTCCATCTCCAGGCAGTAGTCGTACAGGGCGTCGGAGACCCCCTCGCTGTCCCAGCTGCTGGCGTTGATGTTGATGACGTTGCTGCCCAGGCTCTCGTAGTAGGCCCGCATCTGCTGGTTCTGGCCCTCTGCGTAGGACACCAGGATGATGACGGCGGCCAGGCCGATGATGACGCCCAGCATGGTGAGGGCGGAGCGGGCTTTTTTGGCCGCGATGGACTTGAGGGCGATCTTGAAGGCCTGCGTCAGATTCATGCGAACGCCCCCTCTCTGTCCCCGTCGTAGATGATGTGTCCGTCGGAGATGCGCACCACCCGCTCGGCGGTGGCGGCGATCCCGTTGTCGTGGGTGATGAGGATGATGGTGGTGCCCTCCTCATGGAGGCCGTGGAGGATCTCCAGCACATGCTTGCCGGTGCGGGAGTCCAGGGCGCCGGTGGGCTCGTCGGCCATGATGATGGGGGGCTGGGCGGCGATGGCCCGGGCGATGGCCACCCGCTGCTGCTGGCCGCCCGACATCTCGCTGGGCTTGTGCTCCGACCGCTCGGCCAGGCCCACCCGCTCCAGGGCGGCCTCCACCCGCTCCCACCGCCTGGAGGCGGGCACCCCCTGGTAGATCAGGGGGAGCTCCACGTTCTCCCAGGCGTTGAGGGCGGGGATCAGGTTGAAGCCCTGGAAGATAAAGCCGATCTGCTTGTTGCGGATGTGGGCCAGCTGCCGGTCGCTGAGCTCGGTGACGTCCACCCCGTCCAGGTGGTAGTCCCCGTAGGTGGGGATATCCAGGCAGCCCAGGATATTCATCAGGGTGGATTTGCCGGAGCCGGACTGGCCGATGATGGCCACGAACTCCCCCCGGTCGATGGTCAGGGAGACCCCGTCCAGGGCCCGCACCTCGCTCTCCTCCCCCTCATGGTAGATCTTAAAGAGGTCTTTTACATCAATGAGCATGGTGTCAACCCCAACTGTCGGCGCTCTGGGTCTCCCGGCCGATATAGACCTCGTCGCCCTCGTTCAGGCCCCGCTTGATCTCGGTGCGGCTGTTGTCGGACAGGCCCACCTCCACCGGCACGGCCCAGAAGCCCTCGGGGCACTCCCAGGCGGGATCGGGCTCCAGAATGGCATTGGAGGGGGCCTCCTTGGCCTTGACAAAGACGATGGTGTTGAGGCCGTCGCCGCCCATGGAGCCGCCGTTCATACCGCCGTTCACGCCGCCGTCGGGCATGGGGATGGCGATGGCTCCCAGCTTGCGGCCAAAGGCGCCGCCGGCATACCGCTGGGGCACGGCCACCGCGCCGCCGGAGTCCACCATGCCACCGTCCTCGGGCAGCGCACCGTCCTCGGGCAGCATATCCATATCGCCCATATCGCCCATGTCGCCCATGTCGTCCATGTCGCCCATGTCGCCCATGTCGCCCATGTCGCCCATGTCACCCATGTCGTCCATGCCGCCGGTCTCTGCCGGAGGGGCGTCCAGGTCGTCGGGCAGGGTCACGTTGGAGAAGTTGACGTACATCACCGCCGCGATGGGCACGGTGAGGCAGTTCTCCGATTCGCTGGCCACGAAGGAGTAGCTGACGTAAGTACCGGGGATCATGGAGCCGTCAAAGTTGTCCACCGTCACCACCGCGGGCACCGAGGCCACGCCGTTTTCGCCGGTGGCGGTCATGGACACGCTCTCCACGATGCCCATATAGGGGGTGCCGTACTGGTCAATATCGACCATCATGCCGGGCTTGACATAGCGGGCGTTCATCTCGTCCACATTGATCTCCACCACCATCTGGGTGGTGTCCGCGATGCTGATGCCCTGCCCGCTCTGGACCTCCATGCCCTCCTGCAGGCTGCAGGACAGGACCGTGCCCGAAATGGGAGCGGTGGCGTTGTATTTGCTCAGCTCGTTGTTGGCCTCCACCAGCTTCTCCTGGGCGGCCTTCAGGGCCTCCTCCTTGGCGGAGATCTCCTCGTCGGTGTTCTTGGCGCCCAGCTGTACCATGACCTGCCCGGCCTTCACGTCGCCGTAGTTCAGCAGGTGGACGCTCTCCACCGGGCCGGAGGCCTTGGCCGTGATCTTGGTGGTCTCATAGAAGGACAGCTTGCCGTTCTGATAGGGATAGATGGGGGTGCCGTCCGCCGTGGTCAGGGAGGCGGAGGCCTCCATCCCCTCGGTGAGGGTGCCCGGGTTGTCCAGCACAAAGACCACCTCAAAGTGGGTGGCGCCCTCCGGAGAGACGAAGCGGACCTTGTTGACCTGCTCCACCTTGCCGGTAAGGCTGCCCATGATGGCGGGGATGGAGATCTGGGCGGTCTGGCCCACCTTGATGCTGTTCTCATAGGCGTAGCTGTAATAGAGGGACATCCGCAGCTTGGTGTCGTTGACGATGGTGGCGATGGTGTCCCCCTCGCTGACGGTGTCCCCCGCCTTCAGGTCGGCCACCTCCCGCAGGTTGCCGCTGTGGGGGGCCTTGATGGTGAGCTCGCCGATCTTCTCATACACCGCCTGCAGGTCCTTCTGGGCGTTGTCCACGCTCTCCTGGGCGGTCTGCACCGCCTCACGGGCGGAGGTGTCGTCCATCTTGTAGAGCTGCTGCCCCGCCTCCACCTGGTCGCCCTCCTTGACATAGAGCTCCAGGATGGTGCCGTTGCCCGGGGTAACGCTGGCGGAATTACGGGCCTTGGTCATGCCGTTGCCCTTCACCACGGACTGGATGGAGCCGTACTCCACCGTGGCCGTCATGATCTCGCCCTTGTCCTCGGTCTCCCGGAAGACAAAATACCACAGCACCACGGCCACCGCGATGATGACGGCGGCAGCGATCAGGATGCCCGCGATCATTTTGCCCCGGCCCCGCTGCTTCTTCTTGGGGCCCTTGGGGCCCGCGGACGCCGCGGGCGGGGTCTTGTCCTGAACAGGCCGCTCAAGCACGGGCGTCTGTTGATCCGTCATAGAATCTCCTCCTTATGTCCTTGATCCACATTCTGATGCTCTGTCATTCTAGCATAAGCGGCCCGGCAAGGGATGACAAAGCAGTGACAAATTCTTAATAAAAGCTTACGTTTGGGCGGTTCGTCTCCCCTTCCCCGCCGCAAACGGCTTTCGCTGAATTTTGCCGCCGTTTCTTTAGACGATTTTAAACAGGAAAAGTTTTCACCGGAGAGAAAAAAGTCGCCCGCGCCGCCGCTCACAGCTCCACCAGGCAGCGCTCGTAGCTGTTGACCACCCGGGTGTCGCCGTACCGCTGCTCCCGCCGGATGCCCCGGCCGTAGTTCATGTGGGTGTGGCCGTGGAGGAAGAGGGCGGGGCGGTACTTGTCCAGCATCTGATTGAACGTCTGAAAGCCGGTGTGGGCCAGGTCGGTACAGGGCACCATATCCCGGCCGGGGGAATGGGTCAGCAGGATATCAAAGCCCCCCTTAAAGCAGATCCGGGGCGCCAGGCGCATGGCCCGGCGGCGCATCTGCCCCTCGGTGTACTGAAAGGGCCCCCCGTTGTAGCGCATGGAGCCCCCCAGGCCCACGATACGCACCCCCTGGTGCTCATAGAGCATCCCGTCGATACAGATGCAGCCCAGAGGGGGGTCCTCCTCATAGCGGCCGTCGTGGTTGCCGTGGACGTAGAGCACCGGGCAGTGGGCAAAGGTGGCCAGGAAGGACAGGTAGTGGGGCTTCAGGTCCCCGCAGGAGAGGATCAGGTCGATGTCGTCCAGCCTGCCCGGCGTATAATAATCCCACAGGTAGGAGGATTCGTGATCGGAAACGGCCAGGATCTTCACTTCAGCCACGC
This sequence comes from Flavonifractor sp. AGMB03687, assembly GCF_017811815.1. Lineage (GTDB taxonomy): Bacteria > Bacillota > Clostridia > Oscillospirales > Oscillospiraceae > Flavonifractor. The sequence goes on along the minus strand of NZ_JADKZI010000001.1, from coordinate 310,320 downwards.
CTCCTCCGCACCCTGAACCCGGATGAGCTCCCTGGCCCGGTCGGTCAGCTCCTCCGGCTTTGGAATGGAGCCCTCCACGTAGGAGGACAGCCAGTTCATGGTCAGGATCTGCTGGGCAGGCATGGGCCCGTCATCCCCGTACACCACATGGCCCTGCTGGTTCATCAGCACCCCGTAGAAGGGGTCCAGCCGCTCGGCCCGGATGGCGTCCCGCAGCACCCCCGCCAGCCGCCGGGTCCCGGCAGGCAGGCGGCGGGAGCAGAGAACATCCACGATCTTCTGGTTGAGGCCCCACCAGTAGGTGATGGCTCTGCTGCCCTGGCTCTCCTTCTTCCAGCTTCCCTCCAACACCCGGCGCACCAGGCTCTGGTAGAACCGGCCCCAGTCGCAGTGGATGAGGGCCAGGTTGTGCAGCTCCCGGGACCGGGGTCCGGCGTTGGAGGCCAGCCGGTCCAGGTAGTCGATATACACGATGCCCTTGGCCCGCAAGCTGTCAATGCCGCCCCCCTGCTTCAGGCTTTCCCAGGACAGCAGCACCCGGGCGTTGGCGTTGACCATCCGGGCCCCCTGGGCAAAGGCGTTGATGCAGGCAATGGTGCCGAAGGTGGGGTAGTCGGCCACATAGCCGATCCAACCGCTACGGGACAGGCTACCGGCAATGGCACCCTTAATAAACTTGGCCTCATACATCCGGGGGTAGTAGGTGCGCACCGATGGGTAGGAGTTGTTGAGGGAACAGTTAAAGAACTTGACCTCGGGATGGCGCACCGCCTGCTTGACGCTGGCCAGCAGCAAAGACGGGTCGGTGGTAAAGATTAGGTCGGCCCCCTTCTCTACCGCATCGTTGATGGCGGCCTCCGCCGCCTCGTCGGTGACGGCGTTTTCGTAGGAGAGGGTGTACGCCTTGTCGTGCATGGTGTCCTCCAGCAGGTAGCGGCCGCACTCATGTTCGTACACCCACCGGGAGGTCTCGCTGCTGCCGGCGTGGATGAAGGCGGCGCACAGCCGCTCGGTAACCGGCAGGGTGAACAGCGGCTTCTTCACCACGTCGTCCAGCATCAGAGCCACCCCGGCATTCTCCAGCCGGTTGCGCACCTCCTGCCGGATCATGGGCAGTTCCTTGGCGATCTGGGTGGACAGCTTGCCCCGGGAGGCCTGATACCCAAAGAGCTTCACATACACCAGGAAGGCCAGAGAGACATACCGCTGGTCGGCACTCTCCCGGATGCAGGCGTCCCGGAACATGTAGTAGAAGGAGCGGAAGGCGTGGATCTCCTCGGCGCTCCAGGGCTCGTGGCCGGGACGTCCCATGGCCTCCAGCAGCTCCCGGTATTCCCCGGGCCGCTTGAACACCAGGAAATTCAGGCCGGTCATCTGGTAGAAGTTCAAAAACTCATAGTAGGCCGTGATCTCCGGGTCGTCAGAGGGCCGGGGCAGCAGCCGGGTGACCACCGCCGGGATGGTGATGGCTCCAAAGTATTTCAGCACGCTGACCCGCTTGTGGCCCTCCACCACATAGAAGCGGTTCAGATATTCCACCGCCTTGATGGGGTCCCGGATGCCCTCCTCCAGGTGGGCCTGGCACAGGGTGGCCCACTTGTTGGCAAACTCGCTGTCCTCCTCCAGCACCGGGTAGAAGCCGGGAGAAAAGCTGCTGCGCCGCAGCTCGTTGCAGGTACCCACGATGAGCTCGCTGGGGACCTCCACCACGCCCAGACTCTCCCGCCGCACGGCCAGTTCCTCCGGGTCGCCTGGCAGCACCTGCAGGCCGGTCTCCTCCCCCCGGGCCGCCGCCGCCTTGACCTCCTTCTGACCCAGACGGAGCGCGTTATGATATTCTTCCAGGATCGGCATATCCGCCGTCCCCCCTTTCACAGGCGTCGTTCTCTCAACAAGCTACCACGACAGGCCGAAAAATACAATCCTTTTCTTCTGTCATTTCCCTTCGGAGTGTAAAATTCAGGGAAATTTGGGCTATTTCAGTTGAACAACCAGTCCCAGCGTGCTATAGTATATAAGTTAGGTTGGTCAGGCCACCCGGCCTGCTCCCATGTATTTTCCGAGTCCGTACTCCGGGCCCGTACCATAAAGGAGATTCAACATGGACCATCGTGATTACCGCAAGGGCACTGTGCCCTGTCATACCTGGCGCATGATCCGCGCCCTGGAAGAGGATCTGTACTACAAGCGCCCCGCCGTTCCCGGCCGCCGTCCTCCCATCGTGATGCCGGAGACCCTGCTGGTCTCCAAGCCCGTGGTGGTGGCCGCGCCTCAGGTGGAGGCCGCCCCCGTTATTGTGGAGACCGCTCCCGCCGCCCAGGCCACTGACAGCCTGCTGGACCTGCGTCTGGCCCAGTATGGCGAGGAGCTGGAGCGGCTGTACCGCGCTCAGTTCCAGGGCGACCTGGCCGCCTGGGACGGCCTGCTCACCCTGCTGCGCCAGTATCAGGAGAGCCGTCCCCAGGCCCTGCTGGATCAGGACCAGCACCGTGAGGCCGATCCCGACTGGTACTGCCGTCGGGACCGTCTGGCCATGACCGCCGACGCCGCCGCCTTTGCCGGCTCCCTGTCCGGCGTGGCGGAGCGGCTGCCCTACCTGAAGGAGTGCGGTGTGAACTTCCTCCGCCTGGCTGCCCACGGCACCGTCGCGGAGCTGGCTGACCTGGCCGACGCCTGCCGGGCCCAGGACATTTGCCTGTGCCTGGAGCTGAAGGAATCCGCCCCCCAGAACGCCGTCTCCTTCCAGACCTGGGTGAACGGCCTGCTGGAGCTGGCCAACGCCGGCGCCGACGCTCTTTGCCTGGGCGATCTGTCCGCCTTGTCCCACCCTGTGCTGCGGATGGCCCGGCTGATCGTTCAGCTGGTGTGCCCCGGCGTGCTGCTGGCCGGTAAGGCTCCCGCCTGCGGCGACTACTCCTTCACCCCCGACAAGCCCGAGTGTCACCTGCTCTGCCGGGAGGGCGGCTCCCTGCTGTGGAACACCCTGGCCACCGGCGATGTGTCCCTGCTCCGCAACCAGGTGCAGCAGACCCTCTCCCTGCCCCGGGAGCAGCTTTTCCTCAACCGGCTCCACGGTGACGACGGTCTGGACTGGGCCCTGGACTACGGTTGGCTGAAGGAGCACTGCGGCGCCGATGAGGAGCCCCACCGCCAGTACCTCAACGACTGGGCCTGCGGCCAGTTCCCCGGCAGCAACAGCCGGGGCGAGCGGTCTGCCCAGGGCAAGGTGTGCGGCACCACCGCCTCCCTGTGCGGTGTGGAGGCTGCCGACTACGAGCAGAACGACATCAAGCTGGAGCGGGCCGTGGCCTGCGACCTGCTGCTCCACGCCTTCCTGCTGACCCAGAGCGGCATGCCCGCTCTCATCAGCGGCGACGAGGTGGGCCAGCTCAACGACTATAGCTACCATGAGGACGCCGCCAAGGCCGGCGACGCCCGCAACCTCCAGCACGGCGCCTTCCAGTGGGATCTGGCCGCCATGCGGGGGGATGAGAACACCCGCCAGGGCAAGCAGTTCCAGGGACTGCGCCGCCTGACCCAGCTGCGTGCCCAGGAGCCCGCCTTCGATGCTCGGGCCGATGTGTGGACCTTCGATACCGGTAACCCCCACGTGCTGGGTCTGGGCCGCTGGTACGAGGGCCGCAAGCTGGTGGCTCTGTTCAACTTCAGCGGTGACTTCGTTACCGCCAGCGCCCCCGAGGCCGGTGCCTTTGAGGAACTGGTGTACGGCGGTCATTACGACGAGCTGGGCCATGTGGAGCTCTATCCCTACAGCTTTGTGTGGCTGCTGCAGCATTGATCCACCCCCATAAATAAAAAAGACGTGCCGCTGAGCGGCACGTCTTTTTTTAATGACAGGTACGGCAAGCGGCGTCGCACCTTTCAGGTCTATCACTTGCTCTTTCTGCCATAGCCGGTAGCAATAGCCACAATCAGGATCACCAGCATGGAAATGGAGTAGAAGTTGACAAACGGAACAGAAGCGGGAGCCACAGCAAAAGCTTCGCCGAACTCCGCCGCCTTCATGGCCGGTATCACGCAGTGGACCGTCCAGGGAGCCAGGAAGCAGAACACACATCCAGCGCAGTCCATCAGGTTGGCTCTGCGGTACCGGTCCAGGCCATTCTTCTCGCCCAGCTCCCGAACCAGGTCACCCATGGCCACAATGGCTACGGAGATGACGCCGGTCACCATACTCAGGATACCGATGCTGCCCACGATGGTGATCTCGGTACTAACCGGGCCCTTGGCCATCTTGGTCAGGCCCTTGCCTACATCCTCAAAGAGGCCGCTGGCCTCCAGAATGCCCAGCATGGAGAACACGCCGATAAGCATGGCCACCGTACCCATGCAGCCGGTGATGGCGTCGATAATGGCACCGGAGACACTGAAACCACCGGGAAAAGCCAAGAGATCAGAGATCTGATAGATGCCAGTGATCAAACCCATTACGATGCCCGCAATCACACCCCAGGCCAAGGCAGTAATCAGGTGCTTTTTCATCAGGCACAGAGCAATGATAACCACAGGCACGATGAGCATAGTCATGGAGAGCGGATGGGGATCTACCTGTGCAGCCTCCAAAGCTGCGGGATTGGCCTCCGTTTTGGTAAAGATCAGGAAGCATATCAGTGCAATGATGGCCGCAGGGATGGAATACTTCATTCGGGTCCGCACCACCTTGCCAAGGTCAGCGTTCTGGGTGGCAGAGGAAACGATGGTAGTATCAGAGATGGGGGCCAGGTTATCGCCGAAAGCAGCACCGGACACCACCGCACCAATCATGTAGATGGGAGATACACCGGTCATAACGCCCACCGGAAAGAGGATGGGGATGACCACCATATAGGTGCCTACCGAAGTGCCGGTGGAAAAGGCCAGTAAGCAGGTAATAATAAATGTGGCCGCTGCAAACAGCTTCCCGGTAAAGCCCGCTTCAATGGCATAGGAGGCAATGGTCTGCACCATGCCGCTGTTGGAGATCAGCTTGCCGGAGATGGCCGCAAGGATCACCGCCATGGCAATCACAGGGAACATAGGCTTGGTCAGCCCTGCCATAATGGCCTGGCCGTAGGCCTTCTCATCTTTGGCCACCACCACGCCGAAGATAATGGCCATGAAAAAGGCCACCACATAACCGTTTACATTGGACTGGCTTACCGCAGCCCAGATAATGAATACGATGGCTACCAGCAGGGGGATCAGTTTCCCTACCATGCCAAAACGGAATTCCAAACGATTCTTCTCACTCATTACAAGACCTCCCTTATCAATACGTTATGATCGGGACCGTTATGCCGCCTGCCAGTTCTCCGTCAAACGTCTTATGTTGTGTGGGGGCCTCCGGGCCCCTCCTCCAGCAGGTGCTTTGCAAGCACATTCAAGGAGCGGGCCGTCTGGGCCTCATGGTACTCGCTGGCCGGCCGGCAGGTCAGCGCTCCGGTAGGACACACCCGCACACAGGCGGGCACCATACCTCTGCGCAGACGTTCCACACAGCCGTCACACTTCTCCATTTTTCCCTCCCGGTTGAAGGATGGCGCTCCAAAAGGGCAGGCCATGGCACAGGAATGGCAGCCCACACAGTTGGTGTTGTCATAGAGCGTCAAGCCGCTCTCCTCGTCCTTATACAAGCAGGCGCTGGGGCAACCCATAACGCAAGGCGCCTCCTCACAGTGCATACAGGCCACCGACAGGAAGGCAAATTTCTCCCGCCCGTCCTCCACCGACTCCAGCGCTGCCGCATTGCGGAAGGGGTGCTGCCGATGCTCCACGTCGATGTCGTTCTGGTCAAAGCACGCCATGACGCATGCTTGACAGGCCGTGCACTTGGAGGGATCAAAATCAAATATCATTTTCTCCATGGCTCACACCTTCCTGATGGAGACTCTGGTCTCCCGATAGCTGGGGAATCCGGAATAGGGGTCCAGGATCTCATTGTCGGTCAGTTCATTGGCGTCGGCCTCTGCATAACCGTGGTAGAAGCAGACCACGCCGGGCTCGGCCTTCAGCGTCAGATTGGCCTTGACCTGAATGCTCCCCCGGTGGGATGTGATCTCGATCCGGTCCCCCTGGGCGATCCCCAGCCGGGCCCCGTCCTCCGGGTGGAGGTCGGCGGTTGGCTCCGGCCGGAGGGAGCGGTTCCAGGGTACCTTATGGAGCCTGCTGTGAAGAACGTTGGGCAGCCGGGGCGAGGAGGAGAGCACCATGGGCAGATCCTCGTCCGGCCGGTCCTCATAGGGAGGACGATAGGTGGGCAGCGGATCGAAGCCGGGATGCTTCTCAATGGCTAGAGAGTAGAGCTCGAACTTTCCGCTGGCGGTATTGAGTCCCCGCTCCAGCATGGTGCCGGGCACGTAGGGGGTCACACCGGGCACTTTTACCAGCCCCTCCGCTTCCTTCAACTCCTCTATAGAGACCGGCAGGTCCTGAAGGATGTAGGCCCAGCAGGCCTCCGGTCCCTGACGGAGCAGCTCATCGTCCAGGTCCATGGCCTGGGCCAGCTCACACAGGATCTGGATATCACTGCGGGACTGGAACCGTGGCGGGATCACCGGCTTGGTCAGGTACAGGTAGCCCCCGCCGTAGCTCTTCAGCTCGCTGCGCTCAAAGGAGGTACAGGCTGGCAACACTATGTCGCAGAATTTGCAGGTATCGGTCATAAACAGCTCGGTGTTGACCAGGAAATCCAGCTTCATCAGGTTTTTCTTCAGCCGGGTGTCATCAGGGGATATGCGGTAATTCATGCCGAAGCCCATCATGGCCCGGATGGGATAGGGGGACCCCTCTTCGATCTGGCGGGACAAATCGTTTGCCTGGGCCTCATGGATGAAGTCGTTCCAGATAGGAAAGCGCTCCGCCCCCACTGCCGGGGCCTTTACCCGGTCGTAGTGCTCCATAATGAAGGCATCCTCCCGGGTGGGGAAGCCTCCGGGCAGATAGTTATAGCTGAACTGGATGGGGATCTGGCCGCCGGGCCGGTCAAAGCAGCCCAGAATGGCGGACAGGGACATGATGGCCCGGTAATTTTGGAAGCCATTGCGGTGGTGTGCCAGGGGTGCGGCGCTCTCGTTGATGGCCACGGGCAGATTCTCCCAGATCATCCGGGCAGCCGCCTCCAGCTGCTCTGCCGGCACACCAGTCAGCTCCTCCACCCGCTCGGGGGTAAACTGCTTCACATAGTCTGCATAGGCTTCAAATCCATACACATAGCGATCGATGTAATTCCGGTCAATCCTGTCCTCCCGAATCAGGATGTGAGCCAGCCCCAGAGCAAGGGCACCGTCGGTACCGGTGCGGGGCCGCAGGTGGATGTCCGCCAGCTTGAGGGAGGCGGGCGTGATCCGGGGATCAATGATGATGACCTTCATCCCCTCCGCCTTGCGCTTCTCTACATTAAGGGCAGCCAGATGGCGGGAGTAATAGGGGTTATATGCCCAACCCAGAAATACCCCGGCCCGCGCCACATCGGAGGAGCACATGGGATTTCCGGTGGTCACCCACCAGTTGAGGAAGGTAGAAGTCATGCAGCTGCTGGACTCGGTAAGGAAGTTGGGAGAGCCGAAGGAGTAGGTAAACCGGTGCAGGAAGGGTCGGTACCACTTGGTATAGCCAGAGTAAAACAGCACGCTCTCCGGTCCGCTCTCTGCCTTGATGGCGTTCAACCGCTGGGCGATCTCACGGTAGGCCTCCTCCCAGGAGATGGGCTCAAACTGGCCCGAACCTCTTGGTCCCACTCTGCGCAGAGGGGTCTGCAGGCGGTCTTCGCGGTAGATGTACTGCCGGTTAGACAGGCCCTTGGGACAGAGCAGGCCGTGGTTGACCGGATGGTCCGCCGTACCCTCGATCTTGATCACCTGCCCATCCTTCACATAGGCATCAATGCCGCAGTGGAAGGAGGGACAACAAATATCGCAGATGGTCCGCTTCACCTGGATCCCCGTCTCATCCCCGGGAATCTTGGCTTTCAGCAGGCGCTCTTTTTCATCCACAGGTAAAACCTCCCTTCAAAGCTCAGTGTTCCAGCAGATCAATCATGGGCTCGCTCAGCCCGTTGCGGAGCAGAATCACGCGCTGCATGGGGCTGATGGGCTCCTGATGGCCCAGAAAACGCCGGGTCATATAATTTTTGATGACGCCGCTGATGATGTGATTATCCACAATGTTGACCAGGGCCAGCTTACCCTCCCTCCGGACCGCATACAGGTAGAAGCCGTCGTTGCTGCAGCGGAGCACCTCACCCTGGGCATTGACATCGCCGAAGCCGATAAAATCCATATCCAGAAAATGTGTGATATTATGCAGCAGGCTGCCGGGATAGCGCACTGTCTTGCCCAGCATGGCGCCCGCCGCCGTCACACCCTGATAGCCGGCATTGGCCCACAGACCAATGATCTGGTTGTTTCCGCTTTGTATATTCAGGGCACTGGCACAGTCTCCGGCGGCATAAATGCCAGGGACAGAAGTCTCCATCCGCTGGTTGACCAGCACACCCCGATCCACTCTGGGGCCATCCGCGTCCAGGAAGTCCAGATTGGGGCGGGTACCGATGGCCAGGACCACCACATCTGCCTGCAGAGTCTCCTGCTCCAGGCATACCTCCAGCCCAGCCTCGGATTCCCGCAAATCGGTCAGCCGCTGGCCCAGCCGCAGGCACACGCCTTTTTCCTCCACCCGGCGGCCCAGCTCCCGGCCTACCTCAGGCACCGCTGCCAGCGGGAAGAGCGTGGGCGCCTGGTCCGCCAGGACACAGCGGATACCGGCTCGCTGAAACAGCTCAGCCACCTTGATGCCAACCATGGATGCGCCTACCACCACGCCGCTGCGCACATCTCCCTGATCCAGTCGCTGGCGCAGGGCCTCGGCATCCGCCGGAGTACGCATCACATAGACATCTCGCTCCGGCATGTGGGGCAGGGGCGGGACAAAGACCCGGGCACCCGTGGCAATCAGAATTGCGTCATATCGGCTGCGCTTTCCGTTCTCCAGCACCACCTCCCGCCGCACGGCGTCCAGCCGGCTGATCTTAGCCCGGCGGTGTATGTTCAGTGAAAGTGACTGGGCAATGCTCTTCAGCGAGCCGAAGGGAAACAACGCCTTCCACGGCAGCCGGTGCCCGGTGTAATAGGTGGTAAGCATGGGGTTATAAGGCGGCAGGTCGGTATCAGAGTATACATGAATGGCACCCTCAAAGCCTTCCTCCCGCAGCGTCTTGGCGCAATGGTATCCGGCACAGCCAAACCCAAGTATCGCGATCTTTTCCATTGCCTCCTCCTTTACCTGATCTGGCTCAGCGCAGTCAGCGTGTCCAGATCATAAATCATCCACCGTCCGTCCTTCTTCTCCAGCAGGCCCTGAAGCTCCAACTCGCCGATCACCTGATTGACTGTAAGTCTGGACACATTGATCAGGTTGCCGATTCCCTGCTGGATCACCGGCAGGTCGATGCGGATACCCTGCCCGGTGGGAGTACCGAATCGGTGGGCCAAGTCCACAAATACCGCCGCCACCCGTCCGCGGGCGTTGAGAAAGCTGAAGCGGCGGATATGCTCCATCATCACATAGATCTTATGGGACAGAGATGTCAGCACTTGGGCGTTCAGCGCTACATCCTGTGAGAGATGACGCAGAAAGCGGTCCTTTGGGATACAGTAGAGTTCACTGTCCACAATGGTAGCCGCATGCAGAAATTGCGCCGACGGCTCAAAACAGGTCTCTTCCCCAAACATACAGCCCGACAGTGCAAAAATGTAAATCTTCTCCGCGCCCTCGCTGTCAAAATAGGACAGGCGCACCCGTCCGCTCTTTACGATATAGATCTGTGCGGTATCCTCCTCCTGGTTGTAGATCACCGTCTTTCCCTTCAGACGGATCAGATACCGCTCGTCTGCAAGAAGTCTCCAACGCTCCAGATCATACTGGATCCAAGGTGAGAAATGAACGCTGTCCGGCATGATCCTTCACCCCCTTGCCTGTTTTGGTTATAGCATATTGCCCAGATAAAAGAATATAAGCTTCCTTACATTTTGAATTTTTATCAAGAAAAATTCAGGCTGCCCCAGTTCCATGGTCTTCCTCCAGATACTGGGAGCACTTCTTGCATCAGATCCCAGATCTGGACTGAGCCCTTTCCTGGGACAGCCCGTTTTATCGCTATATAATGCTCAATCAGCAGGCAGTTTACCGCAGCCTCAAATCTCGATATCCATGGTCTCCATCTGGGCTCTGGTGATGCCGTTGCGCTTTCCGTAGTTCTCCCAATAGGTGGTGGAGGCCCGAAGGAACAGCTTCTTGGGAAGTGGCATGGTCACCTTCAGCCGCCGTCCCTGTCTCCGGGTCATAGAAGCGGCCAGCTGCTTCAGCTTCCGCCCCACCAGCCCCCGGAATGGGGTGTTCAGGATGGCCTCTCCGCTGCCGATGCTCAGCACTGAGCCAAAGGGGTAGCTGTTTTGCTCACAGAACAGCTCCACCATGCTGATGGCTACCTCACTCTGCTCCGGTTCCAAAAAGCCGCAGTTGATAAGCACGGACACCGTGGGCTTATGCTGGGGCGGGTTCTCCTCCAGGGTCTTCAGGAAGTTCAGCAGCGTCACCGGGATTCCGTCGGCATAGAGGGGAAACACCAGCAGCAGGTGGTCGCAATTTTCCATTGCCCGGCACAGCTCCAGGTGGTTGTCCCTGGTGATGGCGTAGGTCTCCGTCTCAGTGGGACAGACCTGGGTAAACCACTGGGCGTACGCTTTGGAGTTGGATCTGGGCGCTCTGGGACTGCCGTTGAGAATCAGGATCTTGCCCATGCCTCCACCTCCTTCTTCACAGCTTCTTCTACCTCATGCTCCGGGACAAAGACCACCCGGTGGCTCTCAAAGTTCATATTGCTGGCGTTGCGCTCCACCAGGCGCCGAAACACCTGCTGCTCCCGCGGGGAGATGTCGCCATAGGCCAGAATCACCGCCTGCTTGGGAGCTACCGCCCGCTGCACATGGTGGGTTTCCCCATGGAACAGGCGGATGAAGGCCTGCTGCACCGGGATGGCCCGCTCCAGCATGCTCTTCATAATAGTGTCGTAGCCTCCGTATTTCACCCTGCTGACATAGAGGACCCGGTCGCTGGCCGCGATGGCGGGATAAACCTCCACCGCGTCGTCCCGGATCACACATTTACCGGGGGTCTTGGTCCAGCAGCCAAAACAGCCCACACAATTTGCAATTTTCCGCTGAGACAGATCAATCAGCCGGATATCATCCGGACCGGTCTCCGGCAGCGCCAGAGGCCGGTCACTGAGAATCAAGTTCATACATTCCTCCCGTAATCGATGGATATGGGTCTTGCTTCATTATATCATACTTTTTTACTATGTATTTTACATTTTTCTAACATGCACTGAAAATATAAAAAGAGGCCTGAAATCCTAAGATTTCAGGCCTCTTTCTGTAACATCAAAACGCTGTAGATGTCATGTTATCTCCGCAAAACTCAAATTATTTATTCTTGTTTTGATGAGTCAACTTCCGATTCGGAGATACCCCCTTCAATCAAATCGGTTATCACTTGATTGAGTTGGGCAGCATTCTTTTCCGTAATAACAGGGACACCTGTTTGCAACTCAATAGCCTTTCGGGCATCTCCAGCGACTTTACCGCCTGCACGAGCCACTTCGATATTATCAGAAAAAGATTCCGGTGCTTTCTGCTTGGAAATTTCTGTGGTCGTAGCCTCGGCCAGCATATTCAGAACCAATTCCAGTGTAGTCATATTGTCCCGCAGGTTTTCCTTTTTCAGCCCCTTGAGATTCTTATACTGTCTGGTGGACATCTCGGACCATGCTCGGGATATCTCATCTGTAAGAATGGCATACTCAATGCCCTTTTGAACACCACGGGCATCCCATTCATCGGTCAGCTCTTTGCGGACCTGGATCGCCTGCAGTCGCTGATTGATCCATTCACGGGTATAGCCTTTCTTCAGATAGGTTTCCAGCGCCCGTTCAATGGTCAGTTCCGGATCTATCGTTTCTTCGATTCGCTCCCGACCAACCTGTGCCAACCATAGCTTAAACGGCTCAGCTTTGGGAGATGGTATGGACTGGATGATACGCAGAAGCTGTTCCGTATCTGCCACATCAGTATTATACCGTTTTCCATCCTTTGGGGACCTCAATTTCAGTTGCTGACAATTTGTCAGCAACTGATCTGCACCTTCGTCTTTAAGGCGTTGTTTCAGCTTTGCCCAGTAGTTGCTTGCGCCACGCTGATCCGGCTGATCGGTCAAAACTGCAACGACATCAACAACAGAAAAGTACCATTCCTCTTTATCCTCGTCCCAGGCTGTGCGGATGCGCTTATCTTCAAAAAGCTGAATCTTATCCTCTTGCCCCATTCATATCACACCTCTTTTCTTCAGCAAATCATCAAGCAGTCCATGACAGCCTTCCATAACATCCCGCCAAGTCGCATTGAAGTCGCCGGTGTACCATGGGTCGGCTACTTCTCCTGGTCGGCTTGTAAAATCCATCAGAAGGTGCATTTTGTCGGCAAAGTCGCCACCACAGATCTGGTACATACTCCGGATATTGGCGTGATCCATGCCGATCAGCAGGTCGTACTTGTCGTAGTCGCTGTTCTGGAGCTGCCGTGCTGTTTTGTCGGAACAGTCGATTCCATGCTCGACCAGTTTCCGGCGGGCAGGCGGATAAACAGGATTTCCGATTTCCTCGGTGCTGGTAGCAGCTGATTCGATCTGAAACTCCTGTGCCAGACCAGCTTTCTTCACCATATCTTTCATCACAAACTCGGCCATCGGGCTTCTGCAAATATTCCCATGACAGAGAAAAAGTATCTTGATCATTTTCGGAACTCTCCAATTGATTTTCTTCATGATCAGTATAACATGGAACCTCAAATTCGTCGAGCGTGAGTTCCTGATGAGCACATTCCTGGATAGCGTTCTGAAGTGCGGATTTTGACCATCCGTACTGTTTTGCGGCCAGCAGATACCAGCGTCGCTCCTCCATGTTCAGGTCCGCCTCCAGAATCACAACATTTTGTGTCCAGGAGATCTCTGCGGCGAGTTTCAAAAGTTCTTCGTTTTCACCATACATCCGGTAAAAATCACGCATCCTCCGCAGATTGCGCGGGGAGAACCCAGGGACATTCGGATACTGTTCAGACAGGTATTCTGCAGCAGCAACCGCAGCACCCTTTTCAGAACGACCACATACAATTCGGCCTAATTCGCAGTATAGTTGCACTTGAGAAAAGTCAGCAGTTACTGCTGCATCCAAATCCGCAAACATGGCAGAATAGTCGATGTTTTTGCGAGTGTTCATAGTTTCTCCTTCCTGATAAATTATGCTTAACCGAAAACAAGCCAAAGAGAAACGCAGGATATTCCCGCACTTCTCTTTGGCCTGTTTACACCACCCGGATCATCTGTTCCCAGAGAAGAACGAATCGGTCATCCAGGATTTTGTTGTCATGATAGTGTCCGAACAGCCAGTAATGAAACCGGGTTCTTTCTTTGACTTCTTCCAGATAATCTGTCAGGGGATCATGGGCATATCCTCCTGCGCCCAGTTGGTCTACAATACTGCTGGGAGCACAGTGGGTGATACTTTCCTTCAAAATTCAAAATCGCATCTCCGTACTTAGCCAGAAGCAGAGCGCAGACAATCAGGTGGAACGCCTCATCTGTGACCAATTCGGGGGATGCGAGATCGGCAAGAGTGATATTGCGGCTGCCGGTGGAGATGGCTTTGGCCGCCTGATAAACACTGTACAGCTCCGGTTGGATGCCGGCGAGCTGGACAGATTGGAAGTCAAACCCACTGGCATCAAACTTCCAGATCATCCTGCGCCAGATGTCCCCATACGCCGTGAGAAGAAACAGTGCGGCCAGGTTACGGTTCGGCATTCGAAAACAGCGCTCACGCCAGTGCTGCCAGCGCTCACGATGACTATCGCTCAGGAAAAATTCAATGGAGCAGCCATTGAAACTCCTCTCTAACCGGGCCTGAAGCTGCGCTCCAGCTTCAGGGAAGAAGCAATCCCTGATAAACTCGTTGAGGTCAATCGCACCGGCCACGATCCGTTCATCCAGACAGACGCACTGCTCCAAAGGGCAGGGATGATTGCGTCTGAAGTTCATGCAGTATGGGCACTCCATGTCATCTCTGCTATATTGAAAACCGGGATAGTATCGGCCATGGCCTCTGGGCTTGAAATAGGGCGGGGTCATCATCTGCTGTTCCATCTGGCACAGCGGTGTATCCCGCATGAAGTAGCGTGTCATAAGGTCATGCCCATCCCTTTCTGCTTGATTTCGCAATCGTCTTCCCTGATTCCCTCATTCTCCTCCGTATCGCTTTTCTGGCCGGGCATAAGGCATTCGCCCGGATAAAGCTCCATTTCGTACAGCACGCTGTTATCACCGCTTCTGCGGTCAAGAACCTTGATGGTCGTGCCCTCAAATAAATAGTTGGATGCCTTTTCGAAATCAGAGCGGAATCCCTTCCCGTAATTACAGGTCGAATACTGATGAGTCGGCTGATCCTTGACCACGGAATAGTAAGCGTTGGTCTGAACCTCAGTCACCACCCGTACAAGCCCGACCAGGGCAGGGTGCTTGCTATGGCTGGTTGCCACCAACTCTGTCCCGGGGCGGATACAGCGTTTCAACTCAGCCAGGTTTTTGATGCGCAGCGGCGCTTTTTGTTCGTTCTTTTGATCCAATCTTCAATCCTCCTGTCTGGTTTGAGGCAATAAAAAAGCGCCGGAGTCTTATTTCTAAAACTCCGGCGCTTGAATATTACATGATCGGTTCTTGGTTATAGGGTTCCATGGAGTGCTGCTCCTGCTCCCTTATGCGATCCAAAGCATCGGGAGCTGCAATGGCAATCTGCTCTTGAACGCCCCGGATGCACTTTTCCTGCTCGGCAGTCAGGTCAAAACCAGTATCCAAGGTGTCAGAGCAGCACCGGTAGATTTCGATAAGCTGCTCCTGATTGAAGATCTGCTGTTTGAGAATGAGGCCGGCGCGGATGGCGAAGTCCTGCTTGGCACCGGCATAGTTGTCCTGAAAGTAATTTCCCTGGTTGAGACCCGTGCGGTCGAAACTCCAGTCCCATGTGACGAATTGGACGCCAAGCCGGGTGGGATGAGCAGCCAACACGGCTCCGTTGAAGTCAGCCAGCAAGCGGTAGTCGCCGGTCAGGCTCTGGGCTTGCAGGGGCGGAGCCTGTTCCAGCAGCGTCATGTACTCCCGCACGGTGCAGGCCAGATCGGTGGCTCGCTCACAGGCTCGTTCCCGTTCTGGCGTCGCTACATCCTCCTGCCAGTAGCGAACGCCTCCGTCCGCTGTGATCCGGCAGAGGGGGAGACCATCCCACTCCACAGGAAGCAATTCATCCTGTTCCGGCTGCGGAGTGAATCCCTCACGGTGGAGAGCGGTGCGAAGCTCCTGAAAAAACTGTTCTCGGTTCATTTACTACCTCCTGATATTTAGTGCCCTTTTTGAATTTGTCTGAAAGCAAAAAGGGCGCCAATCTGATGGCCCGTCGTGACCAACAAATTGACGCCTCAAATTTTGTGTATTCTATTGATAGAAAAATAGCGCCCTTTTTGAAAATTGATGCTTCAAAAAGGGCGCTACATGGTTTCTGGTTTTGCCAACCTCCGAGAAGAGGGGGGTCGAATCCCACCAGTTAGGGGGAAACAGCGGTTGGCATCTATGGAATCATCCGTGAATTTTTGAGCTGAAAAAGCCCGGAAACGGTTGATGCCACTGGCTTTTCGCCAGTGGCATCTATACCGTTTTGATTTTATGGTGGAGCGACAGACCCCAGAAACGAACTCTGCGGCATCCTCCTCAACATCGGCCAAAAGGCCCTCCGTGACCTCTACCGGCCTGTCACTTGAGTTGAATATCACAGTGAGCCGCCCATCATCATACAGATAAACAGCATTAACCATGACGGCAATTATAGCCCGCCGGTAGGTTATATCATTGATGTCACCATCCCGGAGCTTGGTGAGGAAAAAGGCAATCTCAGGCTCTTTTAGGTCCAGGCACTTTGCTTTCTCCATGAGTATTTGACGGTCAATTCCCTCTATGCTGCTTTCTAATTTTGCTATCTCATTGAGCAAAGTTTCTGTGGCTTTTCCATACTTGAGGGCATCCACCAAATTAGCTTTTTGCTTTTCGATGTCACGGCGCTGGCGCTCCAAGCGTCTATATTCACTGCTCTCTTTCTCTCGTTCACAAAGAGCTGCAACCGCTTTTGAAATCTTACTGATATTCTCATCGGTGAGCTGTGCACGGGCCAGAGCAATGACACGCTCTTCAATATATTCTTTTTGCACATTTTTCTTGCTGCACATCTTTTTCTTTCTGCCGTTGCAGGTGTAATAATTGTGTATCGTCCCGGTCTTTGATGTCCCGCTTATGCCGGTCATCATTTCCCGGCAATGCCCACAAAACAGCTTTGTTGTCAGCAGATATTCCTCTTTGGCTCTCGCTCTGGCGGGAGCCTTTTTGTTTTTCTCCATCATTTCTGCCACCCTGTTGAATAACTCATCAGAAACTATCCGAGGGATGCCGCCGGGCGTTTCTGACCCCTTATATGTGTAAATGCCAATATAGCGCTTGTTTGTGAGCATCTTACGCAGGGAGTTTTTATTGAAATCAGCGCCGGTGGAGGTCTTTATATTCTGGTGGTTGAGCTCCGTGATGATCTGCGCCACTGTCATGCCAGAGGCGTACATTTCAAATATTTTGACAACCGTGGGAGCTGTATCCTCATCTATCTGGTAGTGTTTCGTTTCATCGACCTTGTACCCAAGGGCTGGGCGGCCACCTGTTGCCAAACACTTTGAGCCGCTTATGTCCATTCCACGGCGGATTTTTTGGGCTAATTCTGCGCTGTAATATTCCGCCATGCCCTCCAGCACGGCCTCCATAAGCACACCGCTTGCATCTGCTGTGATGTTCTCACGGGCAGAGACTACCCTCACACCATTCTTTTTGAGCTTCTGCTTATTCACAGCACTATCATAGCGGTTACGACTAAACCGGTCAAGCTGATAAACCAGAATTACCTCAAAGGTGTGCTTTGCGCTGTCAGCAATCATGCGTTGAAAGTCCGGTCTGTCATCCGTTCTGGCGCTAATAGCACGGTCAATGTATTCTCCAATGACAGTATAGCCCTCTCGCTCCGCAAAATCATAGCAAGCCGCAAGCTGCCCCTCAATAGACTGCTCCGTTTGAGAGTGGCTGCTAAACCGTGCATAGATAACAGCGGGTATCATGTAGGGCTCATCTCACTTTCACAATGAAAACTCAGCGTCCAGGCGCTTTTGGATATATTCCTCTTTCTTAGCATCGGCATCCTCAAGCACCTGGTGGATGATATTTGCCAGCTTAGAATACTCAATCTCTATTCTCAGGTCCGGGTCATCCGGGTCCTCAATTCTGGAAATATAGTAGATGTCCTTGTCAGCATCACCAGAGGTGCAGCTTGCGTGAGCAATGTTCAGGCCAGCGGTATTAAGTGTGTCGCAGATTAGCTCATACTCATCCTCCGGCTCATTGACGCTCACAAGCGCATCTACAGATACATCCAAGGCGCTTGCAATAGCTTTCAAGACATCAATATCTGGGCGGCGTTTCCCAAGCTCATACTGCTGGACAGTACCAGTTGCCAGACCCAGGATAGCCGCAAGCTCTTTTTGCGTCATCTTTTTCTGCTTCCTGGCAGCTGCAATTCTTGGACCTAAAACCACATAAATCACCTCATTTTAGAGTGTAGCACGCTTTTTACCATTTGGCAATCAAAAAGAATGTGAAAAGCCTCTTGACACATTCAATATGACTATGTTATTATATGAACACAGTCATATTGAATGTGTTTCTTTTGTGGAGGTGAGCGAATTGAAAGCCAATAAGGAAAAAATGGAGCTGGCCTTGGCCAGGGCGTGCATGAATACGGCTGATTTGGTTTGCATGACTGCGATGCCGGAGCCGACTGTTAAAAAAGTCTTGAGTGGGCGCAATGTGAGGCCGGTTACGCTGGGGCGAATTGCCAAGGCCCTGGGCGTTGACCCCGCAGAGCTTATCAGCACAGAGGAGGCATAACTCATGCAGCCGATGGTCACCCTGTCTGGCGATCAAGCGGCGGCTCTGGCGGCAGTGTTCTTTCCTGTTATCCGGGAATATGTTGACGCTCACCGTGAGGAATATGAGCTTTTTCTGAAAGAATGGGAAAAAGCCCATCAGGAGGTGAGCACGCAATGAAAATAGATGTCAACCGCCTGGAGCTTGCTATGCGTTATCGTGGACTGAGCAATAAAGAGGCCGCCAGTGCGGCAGGCATCCAAGCAACGCTACTCTCCAGAATAAAAGCACGGGGCTCATGCAGTCCGGCAACAGGCCGCAAACTGGCCCAGACCCTTGGCTCAGACATCATCATCCATCCGGGCTCTGAGCCCTCCGCAGACGCAGAGGCAGTCTGGCATGAATACCTCGGCCAGATTAAGAGCTTGCAACTGCCGCCTGAGGACGATGTGCAGCCGCTTGAGCTTAGGATTTATGCCTTTGTGCAGGCCAGAATACTCCCGCACTGGGAGCGCCTGAACATTTACCAACGGCAGGTGTTCTGGCTGGCCAAAGAGAGCTTTGATGTCAGCTATGCGGTCGAGCGGGTCAAAGTCTGTCCGGCAGAAATATGGTGTGAACTTCTCCAGCGTAATCTGGATGAAATGAGCAACAAAGATGCCACCCATATCAACAACATCATTGTCACTGTTCCTGGCTGGAGTAGAGCAGGTAAGCCCATGCGTTTTGGCCCCTATGGGGTGCAGCGTGGATGCATCAAGTGTAACAATCCAGTGGAAAACAGATAATTATTGTTACACTTTATTATGTGTTTGCTTTTCTGAAACCTGAGATTGTTACACTTCATTCCTTAAATGTTCCGGGCGGGCTCAAGTGGAACATGTTACACCAAACTCCAAATGTTCCGGCTTGAATGTTCCAGCCAAACCCATTGAAAAACAAGGCTTTTTGAGCAAAAGGATAATTGTTACACTTGAAATTTCTATGTATGCCAAAACAGAGAAAATAGATAATTTAGATAAGAAAGTGTAACAGTTACAAAATTATCTAAATTATCTAACCACCCAGCATAGAGCTATCAAGGAAAACATGTAGACAAGCCCCTAAATGTTCCGGCGGGAGGTGACTATCAAATGACCGAACAGGAAAGAGCATGGGCGCTGCTTGACCAACTGTTTTGGATGCCGAAGCATATACGCTGTGGGCTGACCACCGCTTTTCTGCGGGATTACGCCATGAGGCACAATCTTCCGAGTGATGCCCTGGAAAAAGAGGCAATGCGCCGAGTTATGTATGGCCAGTATAAAGTATTCCGCCGCTTTGGTAGGCAAACAGTTTTTAAGTTAAACGGCCACCGTCTTGGTAGGATGACAAAGGAAAAACGAAAGCAGGCCCTCTGAGCTGCTGCAAACACCCCAGAGGACCCGCAGTGCTCCCAAGTGCTGCAAACGCTTGAGAGACAGTGCACAAATACCACAACCGCTAAATTATAGCACCTATGCGCTCCTATCGTACCATACAGAGCGCCGTGGTGCAAGAGGAGGAACACATACATGGACACCGTGTTTGTTAATATAGCAGAGCTAAAATCCTGGAGAAGTAGCCAAGGTTTCAAGAGTGCCAGACAAGTTGATGCTGTATTACACCATCAAGGAATCTCCCTTTGTTATCGTTCTGTAGAGCAGCGCAATAAGGCCGGTCAAGAAAAGCGCATCCGTGCAGACCACGCCTCGATTATCTCTGAATTTTTACACATTCCTCAGAACACTATTTTTTCATCTGTGCCTGTTAAAGTGCCTCCCAATGAGGGTAGCATCTGCTCTTGGACCCCCTCAATGCTTTATCTGACCTTAGCTGATCTGCGGCGGCTTTCTGATTTACACGATGATATTAAACAGAGTGCCCAAAGTCTGCGGCGGCTGAAAGGTAACACTCCACATACCGCCGCACTTAGAGCCGCCATTCTTTGCGATATGCAAGAAAGAAAAGCGCTTTACAAGCAAGAACGCAAAAAAGTAGAGCGCTATGTATCTGAGATTGATGATGAATACATCCAGCGTATCATCAGGCTCCGCTTTTTGGATGGGCTTTCTTGGTGCAATGTTGCTGCACAGTGCTATGCGTGTAAGGAAACAGTGCAGGCTAAAGCATTTCAATACATATATGCCAGATGTGGCCGCCGTTATGGCACCGCCAGCAAAAAAAGGGGGCTTAACAATGCAACAGATGTCTAAAGATGAGCTTGAAATACTTATCATACGCTGTCAGTGCGGAGACACACGCCCGCTGTTGGTGATTTGGAATAATGTGCAGGCGCTTATAACAAATTGTGCCGCTTCATTTCTTCAAAGCTCAAACAGCATTGCGGGTGTCACCTTTGAGGATTTACACCAAGAAAGTTATTTTACGATGCTTAAAGTCATCAAGGTCTGGACACCAGAAAGCAACTTTTATGGACTGATGAAAGCCGCTTTGCGAAATGACTTTATCCGGCTAACGGGGCAAAGCACCTATCAAACCGCTAAGGCATTAAACCGGGCCACAAGTCTGGACGCACCTCTGCAAACAGGCACAGATGCAGGTAATGCAGGTACACTGTCAGAACTTATTCCTGATACAAAAGATGATGTTGAGGAGATATTGCACATTTTGTGGCTTGGTGAATTGCGATTTGCTTTAGAACAAGCACTCTCTTGTGTAACCAAAGAGCAGGCCGCTGCTCTCTGGAGAAAATATGGCGGTAAGGCATTATCTGCAAAGGAAAAAGGGCTTGCCCGTATCGGCCTGTCTTGCCTCAAGCGGGACCCCCGCACATTTAGCCGCCTTGAGAGTTTCATGGACACTTTGGCATAAAGGTGGTGATTGCGTGTCTAAACCACGGCGGTCAATCATCCCCGCTCAGGCGGCCAGGCTCAAAGCGCTCCGGCAGGAGCGGGGCATCACCCAAGAACGGCTTGCCGAGATGGTGGGGCGTACAGAGCAGTGCATCCGCCTCTATGAAAATGCCCGGCTTGGTATCTCACCTCAAATGCTGGAGGCTCTGAGAAAGGCCCTGGGTGCAGGCAGCAACCACTTGTGAAAACTTGGGCCGTTTCTTAATCAGCGCACCTAAGAAAAGTTAAGTTTCGGGGAAACTGGTGTGTTTATCTCCACTCCAGATCAGCGCAAAAAAGACCACCTCCGCAGAGATGGCCCCTTTTGGTCTGGGTATTCACTTGCAAGATTATTCTATCAAAAGGGGGCAGAGATTGCAATGACCAATGAGGAGTTAGTTGAAAAGATACAACAGGGCGAGCGGGATGTGCTCTCAGAACTCTGGGAACAGGTGCGGCGCTATCCGTATGCCATAGCCTCCCGTCAATGTGCTTTTACGGGTGGCACCGCCCGTGTAATGGGCTCAGAAAGTCTGGAGCTGGATGATCTCATGCAGAGCGCCTATATTGCCATGCTTGAGGCTGTGGAAACATTTGATGCAACGCAGGGAGCATCATTTATCAGTTATTTCACCTACTACTTGAAAAAGCATTTTGCCAAAACCAAAGCAAATGCCTCCGGCTGGAGCTGGAGCGCTTATAAGCGTTCTGAAACTGAGAAACTACTGCTTAAACAGTGTGAGGATGCTGGGCTCCCTCCGCCTGAGTTGAAAGTACACCTCAGAGTTTCCAGCTTAAATGCGCCCATTGGCGATGGGGACGGTGGTGACCTCTCTGAGCTTGGTGACTTTGTTGCGGACCCCAGCGATGCCTACGCAGATGTTGAGGATACCATATACCAGCAACAGCTCCATAACAAGCTGGATGAGGCTATGGCAGTGCTAACCCCATCTCAGCGGCAAACCATTGAGGCTGTTTATTATCGGGGCCTGTCACAAGAAAACACTGCGGCAGAGCTTGGTGTAAGCCGTCAGTGCTGCTCCCGCATAGAACAGGCCGCAATGCAAAGACTGCGGCAACATGACATCCGCAATAAGCTGGAGGAGTTTGTTGACTTCCGAACGCCTTTTTATATGCATGTTGGTGTGCAATCGTTCCAGAACACCGGCAGCTCTGCTGTGGAGCGCATAGTGGAAATGCGGGAGCGCTTTAGAGATCAGAGCTGGTGGATGGTTGACGGGGATGCTTGCGTGCAGAAATCATTAGAGCGTGTTGCTGAGGGACGGGCAAAGATGCAGAAAGGAGAATAATATGTCAGGGCTTAGATTATCTGAAAAACAGCAGCAGTTTGTAATTGAATACATAGACTGCGGTGACGCACAGCTTGCCGCCATAAGAGCTGGATATGGCCGCAACATTCAACACCGTGCAGAGGTGTTGATGTCCAACCCCTATATTGTGCGAGAAATCGCCCGCCAGCAGCGCTTACTGGAGCAGGCCCCTGTCATCAAGGGCTGGTATGACTATCTCCAGGCCAGAAAGCGTGGCGGACATGATTAAGGGCCGGTTTACCTTTGAACGCACAGAACAGGGCCAGCGTGAGCAAATGGCTCTCATCCAGCAGCTTGCACCCCTGCTGGAGCCCTATGGCAGGGTCAAGGTGCAGGATGACAACAGCAAGCCCTATGTGTATCTCTATGTGGAGCTCCACGCCCCAGAGGCTACCACGGAAAAATATTTATAAATTTTCTGTTCAACAGCTTGCGTGGGAGCTATAATCATAGTCAGCAAGTACCCTCTGTGCAGACGCACAGGGAAGCCCTTGGGCGTGGGAAAATGGCATGGTATGTAGTCCTCCTTTCTTCCTATACGAGTGCTCCCTCTGCTTGTCCCTGCGGGGGAGGCAAAACTCAAAGCGTGAGAAGATGGTCACACCACCGGCCATTTTCCCACGCTTTTCTTTTATATTCAAAAGGAGGATTTTACCATGGAAATCAAGTGCAGAGAGGCGATTGAAACCGCCGTCAAAAACCACCGTGTCCTGATGGACAGGCTCTATGAGGAAACCAGCGCCGCAGTTTCGGACCCTGCCGGTGTTGTTTCGGCGCAGCCCCGCTCCATCATCGGAGGCCGCCAGCTTTTGAAAGAGTATTCCTATGAGGAGGCCGCCAAGCGCCTGCAAAAGCAGATCAATGACTTGGTAGCCAGTCAGAACGCCATGGACAAGCTGTTTAATGCCAGGGTCAAAGCTGCTTTGGACAGTGTGCGTGAGGCTGTCATCCCGGAGGAAGTCCGCAACTTTACAAAGCCCTATGACTACCAGCAGCAGGTCAGCAATGCGCTTTCTTTCCTTGCGGTAGAGGGGAAAGGCCTGACGGACAAAACCGCTCACAGCATCCTCAAACCCTTTTTCAATGACTGGGACCAGATGCACCTCTTTGAGCGTGTCATCCTCCAGCAGACAGGCATGGATGATGAGGTAAATCTCCGTCATGCTTTCCCTGCTTCTCTGGGCTTTGTTCTGAACAGAGCCGACACCTACCTTGCCCTGTTCAATGAGGCTGATATGCTGGCCGAAAATATTTTCCTTTCCGAAAAAACGGCGGACAAGAGCTGCAAGCTGGATGAGTTTACGGTCCTTGGTGGGTATGGCTCTGATAGTTATGCCGAGCGTGCAGCCCAGGACCGCCTCCTGGAGCTGGCTGGACGCATTGACAGTCTGCTGAGTGATAAGCCCTTTACTTATCCCGCTGGCAGCATTGAAAGCGGCCAGATCGGTTGAGATGGGAGGTGCTGATGTATGGCAGGCGGTGTAAAGTGTGATTGCCGACAGCTCAAACGGCTCCGGGACAACCTAACAAAGCTCCAAGATGCTGACATGGAGAAGTTTTGCACCGATATGTCTAAGGAGCTTGCAGCTAAACTGCTGGCTCTGGTCATCCACGCAACACCTGTTGGGGACTATTCCAGAGAGGTCACTGTCGTTGCAAAACGGACCGGCAAAAAGCATTTCAAAGGCGAGGTTTATACCAAAAAGGTCAATACCAGCGGCAAAAAGGGTGGTACGCTACGCCGGGGCTGGACGGCCAGAACACAGGCAGAGGCCGAAAGTGGCTCAGGAAACGGGACCAAGGCCGCAGAGTTTGCCGCCACTATGGCGGTAAAACGGGTGGGCACAACCTACGCCATTGAGATCATCAATCCCGTGGAATATGCCAGCTATGTTGAGTTTGGCCACCGCAAACCCAACGGCGGCTGGGTAGAGGGTCAATATTTTCTCACCAATTCCGAAAATGAAATAAAAAGACGAGCCCCGGCTTGGATTGAGGCACGGCTAAAGCGGCTATTGCAGGAGGCGTTCAATGTCTGACTTAAACCACAACATTGAAATACTTGTGCCCAATAAAGTGGCGGCTGTACGCTTTTCCTATATCCCATTTATTCAGGAAATAAGCTATACCCCAGACCCAGGGATTGGTCCTGCTGCCTACGCTGAGCCTCTGCGTATCACAAGCGATGGACTATTTTTGCTGAACAAGGACCATGATGGATACGAAATTATAAAAGGCATTGTGCTCTCTCTGATAAATCTGCCACGGGCGATCTTAAAGCAGCGGCGTACATCCCTGCTGGCAAATAAGCACCGCCGCCCATATGACAATCTGTGTATTAGCTGCATTTCTGGTGAAATAGTCCGCCGTGCGGTCAAAAAGGAGGCGAAACAACATGGCAACAATTAAGTCTCAGATGGTGTTGGATGATGGTATGACCCGCACGCTTAATCATGTCATAAGTGCGCTCAATACTACACTCAACGCCTTTGAGCAAATCCAGCGTGCCTCTGGCATGGCATTTGACACCGATGAATTTAACCAAGCACGGGCGGCACTTGCAGGGGCCGGTGTCGAGGTGCAGGAGATGGCAGATGCATACCAGGAAGCTGCAATCCAGGCTGAGAAGCTGGAGCACAATGTCCGAGGCAGCAGTGATGCCCTGGACGGTATGCTGGGCAAGATCAAAACTGTGGCCGCTACTCTGGGCGTGGGAGTGGGCATCAATAAGCTCATCGGCCTCTCTGACCAGATGACCAGCACCACCGCCCGCCTGTCTTTCCTTGTGGATGACGGCGGCAGCGTGGATGAGCTGGAGGCCAAAATCATGGCCTCTGCCCAGCGCTCCAGAGCTGCCTACCTTGACACGGCATCTGCTATTGCCAGCATGGGCGCAAACGCTGGAGCCGCTTTCAGCTCCAATGATGAGCTCATTGCCTTTATGGAGCAAGTCAACCGCCAGTTTACCATTGGCGGCGCATCCGCCCAGGGACAGGCGGCGGCCATGCTCCAGCTCACCCAGGCAATGGCGGCAGGCGCTCTGAGAGGTGAGGAGCTAAACTCCATCCTTGAAAATGCGCCCGGCATCGCCAGAGCCATTGAGCAGTACATGGGCATTGCAGAGGGCTCCATCAAGCAATATGCCCAGGAGGGCCGGGTCACCGCTGAGGTGGTCAAAAACGCCCTTTTCTCTGTGGCAGATGAAACCAACGCCAAGTTTGAGAGTATGCCCATGACCTGGGCACAAATCTGGACCAACATGCAAAACCGGGCGCTCTCTGCCCTAACGCCAATACTTGGAAAGCTCAATGCCATTGCAAACAGTGAGCAGTTTGATAAAGTTGTCAACGGTGCACTGCGGGCCTTTGGCGTGATTGCTACTGTTGGCGCTGCATTGCTGGGTGTGCTGTTCAATGTCGGCCCCGCAATCGTTGATAACTGGTCTGTGATTGAGCCCATTATCATGGCGGCCGCCACCGCTCTGGGCATTTACTATGGCGTTGTGCTGGCACTCAACATAGCCCAGGCCATTCAAAACGGGCTGAAAGCTCAAGCCGCTTTTCAGGAAAAGGTGCATGCCGCCGCACTTGCCATGAGTACGGGGGCAACCTTTACGGCTACGGTGGCACAGTATGGCCTCAATGCGGCCTTGCTGGCCTGCCCCATCACTTGGATTGTGGTGGGCGTTCTCGCCTTGACTGCTGCTGTGGTGGCAATCATTCGCTATCTTGATTTGTTCGGTGCCAAAAGCACCTCCGTTTTGGGCACATTTATGGGGGCACTCAATGTAGCCAAACAGTTTGTTTTCAATGTCGGTGCTGGCATTCGTGATGCTTTCTTTGCTTGTTGCTCTGATGTTGGCATTGCGTTCCACAATGTCATCTCCAATGTGCGTGGGTGGTTTTACGGTCTGCTGTCCACTGCCCTCACCGTTGTGGAGGGCATCTGTGCGGCTTTGAATAAGCTGCCCTTTGTCGAGTTTGACTACTCCGGCATTTCCGCAAAGGCGGATGAATATGCCGCAAAATCGGCAGAGGCCTATGGCAATGTAAAAGAATATGAGAGTGTCAAAGATGCTTGGGGCAGTGCGTGGTCTGATGGCTGGCAGGAGGACGCCTTCAAGGCTGGGGCAGCCTGGGGTGATGGCATTATGGATAAAGTGAGTAATGTGCTCAATCCCGGAAACGCCCTTGACATGGACGGGCTACTGGGCAGCGGCTTTGACCTGAGCAGCATTGCTGACAACACCGGGCTGACTGCCGACAATACCGGCAAGACCGCTGATGCTCTGGCCGTGACAGAGGAACAGCTTGAATACCTGCGGGACATCGCAGAAAGGGATGCAATCAACCGTTTCACCACCGCAGAGGTCAAGATTGACATGACCGGCATGACCAACAGAATTGACGGCAGTGCTGATCTGGACGGCGTTATCAGCCAGCTCACCGAGGGCTTTACTGAGGCGCTGGTCACCGCTGCTGAGGGGGTGCACGCATGACCGCAGAGCGATTGGAGCAGCTCCAGTATCTCCTCAAAGAGGTCCCATTACTGGAGAAATCTATCAAAGCATCCAACAATGCGGAACTCACCTCTATACTGAATGAACGGCTAAAAAAATGCGTTGCGGAGCGCAATGAGCTTGAGCAGTATCTTGCCGCAATTCAAGAGGAGTTTATTTTGCAAGTCTTTACGCTCCGCTTTGTTGGCGGCCTCCGATGGAGCCAGATTGCCATGGCAGTTGGCGGGAATAACACACCCGCATCCTTGCGGATGATGGCTTGTCGATACATGAAAAACGGTCAATAAAAGTCAATGTGAGAGGCCGCTGGGCGTAAAAATTGCCCGGCGGCCTCTTTTTCATTTTTACCCACCCAGTTTGCCTTTATGAGCTTTCCGGTACATGTCATAATTGGTGCTAAGGAGTGAGCCAGTTATGGAACTTGGAATGATATACGCAACAAGCGGAGTGGCAGAGCGTGCAAATCAGCGTCCGGCGTTTCGGGCAGAACTTTCCCGCATCCTGGCCCGCTACTGCTTCGGTGACTGGGGTGATCTGTGCCCAGAGGACTGGGAGCAAAACAACAGAGCTGTATTGGCCGGTGAGCGAATACTGGGCAGCTACCACACCAGTGAGGGAAAGGTATGGATTATCACAGAATGGGACAGGAGCGCCACCACATTTCTCTTTCCATCGGAATACTAATTGCTGGAGGAGAACTGTGGGCTCCCAATATGGGCCCCATGGTAATCATCACGCAGTATGCCATAGAGCACGATCTTAAAAGTGACCTTTACAAAGTATCTTGCAGAGAAGCGCTCTATTGCCCTCTGTGCGGCGGCAGGCTGTCAGGGTATGACACACGCCGCCGCCATGTTGTGGATGCTGCTGGCAATACATACTGGCTCCTGTTACAGCGCTACCGTTGCTTGGACTGTGAAAAACTCCATCTTGCGGCTCCGGCATTTATCGTGCCCAGAAAGCACTATCAAGCAGATGTAATTGCCGAGGCTAAGGCTGGGCATTTTGAAATGTGTCCGGCAGATAACTCTACTATACGGCGCTGGAGGAGGTGATGCTATGAAAAAGCGTGTTATAGCAGCGGCTGTGGTGCTTTCTGTGGCACTTGTATTGGCTGGAGCATATACGGGGTATCAAGTTGCAGGCAGAGCCAATAACTCCCCTCTGAGCGCCGAGGAGCCCCAGCAATATGGCGTTGGAGCTGTGGGCTCTATTGCAATCCCTGGATATGACAAGCTCACATTCAAGGCCGGAGAACGCACTCAATATGTGTCCCTTGAAAACCCGGCCCAAAACGACTGTTCTTTCATCATTTCCATTGCACTGCCAGACGGCACAGAACTTTACAAGTCTGGGCTGATAGCTCCCGGAACAGTTATTGACCTCTTGCGCCTAAAAAACACACCTGCGGCGGGTGTCTATGAAAATGCAACTCTTAACTATTCTTGCTGGAGTGTTGATGCAGATGGTGAAATAACAGAAATCAACGGAGCCAATACATTTTTTACTTTGGAGGTCATACCATGAAAAAGAAAATCAGCTTTCTCCTGAGCCTGGCTGTTGTGCTGGCCTGCTTTTCACCGCTGACGGCTTTTGCCATCAATGAAACTGCTGGCAGCACAGATGTAAACTTAGAGATACCGCAGCGCACTGACACTGGCTCAGGCACGGGCGGTGAGGACCCGGCATATTCCTACTTGGTAAACATCCCAGCAAGCTACACCATCACCAGCAAAAGCAACACCTTTCAAATCACTGCGTCTGAAATGAACATCCCCACCGATAAGCGGCTTGTTGTGCGTGTCAATGGCGCAGAAACATTTGAGAATGATGGGAGCTTTTACTTATTCCTAAATGGTGACAAAAGCAGTGAAAATTGGGTGCTGTGCAACCTCTACCGTATCCAGGGAGATGTTACGGGAGCTGTAACTGGACAGCATCCCATACTCGCATCCTTTGGGGACGGTGAACTCACCCCCAGCTCATGGGGCAGCGTCCGCATGGAGTATATTCTGTATAACGGCGGGGCAAATCTGGCTCCTGGCACATACACTGGGACAATCCATTATAGCATTGGCTTGGAATGAGCCGTCACAGATCAGAGCCCCAAGAGCTGGGCTTTCTTTGCGGAAAATTCCTCAGCCGTTATGATGCCCTTGTCAAGCAGCTCCTTGTATTTCAAAATCTCGTCCGCAGCAGAGGCAACGGCGGTGGTAGCGGGCTCAGAGGACGCATCTGCAATACACCTGTCAAGGAAGTCAGTAAATCCAATCGGATAGGTGGAGCTCATTCTCTGAACCTTTCCTGCATAAGTGGTAAAATGCACTTTGGTCATTTTTACGCCGCCAACGGTCTTTGTTTCGGCTTTGGCCGTGCCGCTGCCGACAAGAGCTCCGACAGGGCCAGCAACAACGCCGCCCACAACAGCTCTGGTAATGCCACCCTTTTTCTTGGTGACAGTCTTACCGCCAACTGTTTCCATTTCATAGCTGTCAACCTCATCAAAGCTGAACACTACCGGCTCCACCTTGAGCTTTTTAACATCACCGAAAATAAAATAGCGGTGGGTATCATCAATGGTAATCGTTTCAGATGCCAGAGACTTAAGGGTCTGGGTGGGCGTAAAAGAGCCCCAGCGGGCTTTGTTCGTTTCCCAGTATCCCTGGATGGTGGCGATGGGTAAAGTGGCGTGAGAGGCACAGATGGACGCACATACGGGGCAAATATCGCCGTCACTGACTTTTACTTTTGCAAGCAATCCGAGTTTCTCTCCGCAAATAGGACATTTGGCCATTGTAGCATCTCCTTTTCATGTCTGATTTTATGGCACATGGGGCCTTTTTTATAGGCAACTTTTTCCGTCTTTTTGGGGCAACAGCATACCCCAAACAACCTGTTTCTATGATAGCACAGCTTTGATACCGTTGCAATAATGCCGCCTCCTGGATGGGGCGGCATTATTCATGCTCCAGCTTACATATTCTGCAAATATAGCAAAAGTGCCGCTCCTTAACGGAACGGCACTTTTCTGGTATCACAGGAACACAGTGACAGCAAAGCCGCCTTTGAAAAAATAAATGTGTTCGTGTAATACCCCTTTGGTGGAGGCGGGGGGAGTCGAACCCTAGTGGAGACTTTCTCAGCTCTCCTTCTCCATTACCTTCAATTCATTGTGTCCCAATGGAAAGCCCGCTTTTTGCTTTTACTTCTTTTCATAAGTTTCCCAGCAAAAAACAGAGCTATTTTACCTGTGATATCTACCATGTATCTACCAAACTCACTTATAAAACAAATTGAAATAAGATGAGATCACCAACATTAGTATACGGAACGGTGATTTACGATCAAACACTTGACACAGACCTTGCCGTTCCTAAATCACTCTATATGGAGGTATCACAATGAAGTATATTCCTTATCGTGACATGAAAGAGTTTTACACCATCCCGGAACTGTGCCGTCTCTTTGAGATGGACAAACCAGAACTGAGGCAGTACGCCGACAAATATGCCGTCGGCCCCGTAGAGGACCAATTCGGCAACTGGGGCTTTCTCAAGTCGGACGTGCGGAAACTGCACAACGCCATCTATAAGGAGCAACGGGGCTACCAGCCCAAACGCAACAGCAGCTTCCAACAGGATCCCTGGGCATGAGCGAGGTCCTGACGGTGAAGGAGGCGGCAGCATTGCTCAAAACCAGCCGCCAGCAGATTCGCAGGATGATCCAGAATGGAGAACTCCCGGCCGTCAAGGTAGGCCGGGAGTGGAGAATCAGCAAGAACGCCCTGCTGGATTATCTGGGGTTCCCGTACTGACGGGAACCCCCTGTTTTTATTTGGACATTGTTTCTAAGAAAGAGATCAATGCCAGTTTCTGCTCATCTGTGAGTTTGGCTATTTGCCTCAGCAAACGCTCCTGCTCTGTGTCCTGGTCAGATGGAACATCAAAAAAATCCCGCAGAGAGATATGCAGGGTATCACAGATCAGCTGGAGGTTTTCCACCGAGATCCCTTTCTCACCTAGCTCTACTGAGCGCAGGAAGCTCTGGGAAAGCCCGCATAGATTGGCCAGACGGTTGGTAGTCCAGCCGGCAGCTTCTCTCAATTCCATGATGCGTTTGCCTATCTCCATAATGATACTCCCATTCATTTTGCTATAACTTTAGCAAAATATCCTGGGATTATTTACATCTATATAGATATATGTTATATATTTAAAGAAGACAGGAGGGAGAAAAATGGAGTACCGATTACTGGGACAGCAAATCACCATCGATGCATCTAAGGTAGCTTATAATGACTATAGGAGACAATACTTTTTGCTTGCCCAACAAGCGAAAAGTAGATTTAAAGGACTGTACCAAAATAACCACAGTTTGGAACAAGTCGTTAAAGCGATACCTGATCAGGTCGAAGGAGCTCTGCTTCCCGTTGTACAAGCCTGCATCCAGGAATTGGTCGATCATGATATCCTGACCATCGACCAGGAGGCGTTCTCACAAGCGTATGAGCCACTCATCACCGCATGGACAGAGCCTTATATGGAAGTCTGCGATAAATATGCGGAGATCACTATGAACGAAGCTCAAATGGATGAGTACAGAAAGGCCCGGAGACAGTATCGCGGCAGGATCGTTGGAGGCGGCTTTGGGTTTTCCGGGGCCGTAAAAGGGATGGCCATGGCTGGGGCTATGAACATGGCTATCGGCGCAGGGCATATGGTCTTCAATGCGCTTGGAAAAGCGGCCTCCAGCATCTCCAGCAGTATGAAGATGGGCCGTATCTTTGATGATCCAAATACATTTGCTAAGATCGCAGATGGTGTGTTTCTTTCAGCATTCAACTGTCACTATGCACTCATCCATTGCCTCTCTGAAACAGGGATAGACTCGCTACCTATGAAGGGCATGCCGACGGAAGAAGCCCAAAGGGCTGCTGTATCCATCCTAAATAACGCGCAGTACATTTCCGATGATACCCAATGCCGCAATGCCCTGATCCAATCTTTCTATCTGGATCCCTATCAGGATGATTGGTATCGCTTTGCATTGCGCAGATTCGGAGATCCTGACGGCCAGTTGGAGCAGGTCGCCGGCTATTTTGGCGTATTGGCGATCCAGGAAGAAAAGGAGGCACAGTTGATCGCATACGCCAAAACACTTCCTTTGGACACTGAGGCGCAGGCACTGGAAGCCCATGATAAAGTGTTGGCTCTCTGCGCCAAGATGCACTATACCGGCGATATGGAAGTATTACAGGAAATCGACGATGCTATCAGCCGCTTTGATCTTCGATATCGAACCGTTGAGGGTGTGGTGTTCCCCAGCAGGCGAGAAGCAGATGAAGCCCGTGAAGAACAGAAACAGATCCAAGACATCCTCCGATCCGTAGATTTCCAAAGTCTATCTTCCATGGAGGATGCCGAGCAGCGGATCGGTGCATATGCCTCTGCCATCAGCAAGCGATATCAGGAGGACTTGCAGCAGCGCCGTCTTGATTTGAAACAGGAACTTTGCACTGTTGATATCTTGCTTCCAGAAAGTGAACCGCTGAACTGTGAGACGCCCGAGGAAGCCGTGCATATCCGAGCTGTTGCCAAGAAACTATACCAGGCGTTGGAAGTCTGTGGAGACGGTCCGGATGCAGAGCAGGCATTGTTGAAGCTCCAGGCGCAGATCCGCAGTGGGAACAATCCGGCGGTCCTGGCACACCGATATTTGGATGAGATCCAATACCGCCTGGACAAGATCGATCAGGCTTGTCGGACTGCCCTCGGAAAACAGTACGCTACACGCGAACAAGCGCGGCAGGCAGAAAAAACCTACCAAAAAATTAAAGACAGTCTGAGTGGTCAGCACGCAAAGCGGCATATTCAGGAGATAAAACATCAGATCGTATCTGCTGATCTTTCTCAGGAAGCAAAGGATGAACTGGATGAGTTGGCATTCCGCTGCGAGAATTCCACACAGCTGAAGGCCATCGGCCTTATGAGTACCATCAGTGCGTTGTTGCTCCTGGCCATAGTAATCGGCAGTTACTTTTTCCAGATCTCTGCGACCGGGAAGCTTTTTGGCAAAAGTGTGGATATCGCAGGGATACCTCTTGTGATCCAGGCCCAGACACCAGCGATCGAACTGGATTTTTATGACGGTGTCAAAAATGGCCTTGTGATTTTTGGCCGAGCCATAGGCGATATGTTTGTCGAGGGGGTCTTAGACTATTTAGAGGGCTTTGGTCCAGGCATCATCGGGAACATCGTTTGGGCCGTCGCTGGTTTCTTTTGGCTGGTCATACGGCAGATGCTGCTGGTCATACCGCGATATCTCGTTACTCTGGTACTGGCATTTATCCAGCCCGGCTCCATCGGGTATTATTTTGGCTATATCGTGTCGAGCGCCGCGCCATTTATGATAGCACAGTTTTGTTTTGATGAAGAAAAGCCCCGGGAGAACGTAGAGCAGATCAAAAGCTGGAACTGGAAAAAGATCCTCAAATGGATCATGATACTGGTAGTTGTTGGGGGGATCTGCTTCCTGTTCATCAAAAATGGCGGTTAGCAGGATACCAGAAAACAGGATATGAGGAAAACAGTACGAAAATATTCGGTCAAGGAGAAAACGGCAAAGAGCTGTATCTTCCGCTCGAGTACGGCTGGCGTAATAGAGGTCATCTATTAGACTGCACAGTTGCCTATCGTATCAGACGCTTGGTCGTCTAAACTGGTCCGCTTTTTAATTTATAGGCTTGAAACCGGCCGGGCAAAGGGTGCCCGGCCGGTTTCAAGATGAAGAGAGGCAGATATCAGATCAGTGTTCCAGCATGATGTTGAGGATCTCCACATCCGTGCTGCGCATCCCGACGCAGCCCATACGGCCTACGCTGCGAATGGTGGTCTCCACATCTTGCTTGACCAGCCCCTCACCGGGCTGGAAGACGTGTTTCTCCCTGGCAAGCTCCAGGGCGTTGAGGGCACAGTCCACAGCTGTGGCTATTTTGGTGGCACAGGAGGACTTTGCCCCGTCGCACACCATGCCGCCGATGGTGGCGATAGTGTTGGTGATGGTGTCACAAATGACCTCAAAGGGCTCGCCCAGCATATAAGCGATGCCCGCCGCGGCACTGCATGCGGCACTCACCGCGCCGCAGTAAGCGGAAAGACTGCCGATGTATTTCTTCTGGTGGACGGAAAGAAGGTTGGCGGCCACCAAGGCGCGGCGCAGGCCTTCCTCGCTCACATGGTGATGCTTAGCGTACTCCACCACAGGTAGGGTGATGGTGATGCCCTGGTTGCCGCTGCCTGAGTTGATGACCACTGGCAGGGGGCAGCCGCTCATGCGGGCATCGCTGCCCGCAGCGGCGGCGGCCCTGGCCCGGATGCGCAGGTCATCCTGCCCGCCGTGGGACATGAGCACCTGGCCGGCCTCTACGCCGTAGTGGCCGGATAGGCCCTCGCGGGAGATGGCAGTGTTGTAGGAGATCTGGCGGTCGATGACCTCCTTTACGTCCTCCATGCGGACACAGTCCGCAAACTCCAAGATGTTCTTCACCGTCAGCAGAGACTTCTCTCCTCCGTCGGACTGAACAGAGGCCCTGTTGCCACCATTGGACTGGAGGGTCCGGCCGTTTTTGACGATTTGGGTAATGTTGCTATGATACTCCCTGGCCTCCACCTGGGCGGTGTTGCCCTGCGCGTCGGTAAGGAGGACCTGGATGTAGAGGTTCTCAACCCCCTCCACCAGCTCGCAGCGGCAAAAACCCTGGTCTAACAGGACCTTGACCTGGTCGATATGGGCCTGGGTCACCGGCTCCAGGACTGCCAGCTCCAGGTCGGGGTCGCCCCCCACGATGCCCAGAGTAGCGGCCACGTCGATGCCGCGCTGGCCTCCCGAGTTTGGAACGGTGACGCCCATCACATTTTTGATGATATTGCCGCTGCAGCGCACCACACAGGAGACAGGTTCCGTCTCTAATACCCGGCGGGCCTTGGCGGCCACGAAGGCGATCGCGATGGGCTCAGTACATCCCAGGGCCACCGTCAGCTCTTTTTTCAGAATGGCCAGGTGATTTTGATAGAGTGCTTCCTCCATGGGTGATTCTCCTAACATGACTTGATGATGGCTTCCTCCAGCCCCAGACGTTGGGGCGGATAGGGAGATTGGTCGGGCCAGCCCACATCCACATAGGTGGTCATCCGGTAGTGGTCCGGCAGATCCACTGCTTGGCGGATGCGGTCCTTCATGGCCTGACTAGTAAAGGTGAGCCAACAGCCACCCAAGCCATAGGCGTAGGCCGCCAGCACCAGGTTCTGGGCGGCAGCCCCCGCGTCCAGCAACTGGTTGGACTCTGGCATCACCGGGTTGGCCCGGTAGACTCGCATGTCCTGAAGGACCACGATATGGACGGGGCCGCCGGGAATGTCGCTCCCCCGGAAGAGACCTGGGGTGGTCTCCTCCCGTACTACCAGGTAGCGGATGGACTGGAGGTTGCAGGCGTGGGCCGCCCAAAGCCCCGCTTCCAGTACTTTGTTCAGCACCTCGTCGGGCACAGGGGCGCGCTTCCACTCCCGCACAGAGCGGCGCTCGTAGAGCACCCGCTCAAAGGCCGCCCGCTCCTCCTCTGTGATCGGGGGACAGACGTAGGGGGCCAGGTTCACCTGCCCACCCTCCATTAGAGTGTAGGCCATGCTCAGGAGTGTCTGGGCAAAGACATACTCGGGCAGGTCCTCGGACAGTCCCCGCTCCCGCCATACCTCCAGGTACATCTGGACCGTCTTGTCTTGATTGGGCGAGAGGACTTTGCGGCGGTAGGCGTTGGCGTAGGTCTGGATCTCCAGAGTGTGGTGGGTCCGCTCCCGAAAGCGGGCGCGGAACTCCGTTTCGTCCATGGCCAGGAGTTCTTCTTTGTTTTTGTTGAACTCTGCGGTGAAATTCACCTTTTCACCTTCCGGCATGATCCTCACTCCTTTCCATCGCCCAGGGCAAGCTTCACCAGCAACGCGGTGCCGTTCACCAGAGATCGCTCGTCCACATCAAAGCAGGCGTGGTGGTGTGGCCAGCACTTGCCGGCAGCTTCGTTGCGGGCTCCTACAAAGATATAGCAGCCAGGGATCTTTTCCAGAAACCAGGAGAAGTCCTCACCGCCCATGGTTTTTTCCAGGTGGACCAGCTTGTCCGCGCCGAAGAGGTCGGTCACGGCCTTCTGGGCGATGGCGGTACTGGATGTCTCATTGATGACAGGGGGGGCACAGGGGGCATATTTAAATCCACAGGTGGCGCCGTGGGCCTGGGCGGTCGTTACAGCGAGGTCCTCCAGTATCCGGGGCAGATCGGCCCGCAGATCCTTATTGAAGCAACGCACCGTGCCGGAAAGTTGGACCTCATCGGCGATGATGTTGGAGGCGGTGCCCCCATGGATGGTGCCAATGGTCACCACCACCGGCTCCAGGGGGTCGACCTTCCGACTGACCGCCGTCTGGAGCTGTTCCACCACAGCGCAGGCCGCCACGATGGCGTCTACCCCGTTGTGAGGCTGGGCGCCGTGAGCGCTCTTGCCCCGGATCGTGAGGTAGATGTTGTCGGCGCAGGCCAGGCGGGGACCCACCTCGACCGAAAAGGTGCCTACATCCAGGTCATTCCATACATGGAGGCCGAATATACGGTCGATACCCTCCATCTGGGGGAGCTGGGCCATGGCATGGGCCCCCTCGATGATCTCCTCCGCGGGTTGGAAAATGAACTTGACCGTCCCGTGGAGCTGGTCCCGACATCCGGTCAGCACCCGGGCCGCAGTCAGCAGCATGGCCACATGACAGTCGTGACCACAGGCGTGCTTGACCCCGTCTTTCCGGGAGCGATAGGGCGCGTCCAGCTTCTCCTGGATGGGCAGAGCATCCATATCGGCCCGCAGGCCCACCACCGGCCCGGGCTGCCCTCCCTCCAGCGTAGCAATGACGCCAGTTCCACACACAGTCTCACAGGGGATACCCAGCTCCTCCAGCTCACGGAGGATGAGCGCCTGGGTCTCCTGCTCCTGCCAACCCAGTTCAGGATTTTGGTGGATGTGGTGCCGCAGCTCCAGCAGGTGTTCTTCAAGGGAGAGAACAGCGGTGAGCGTGTCCATAGCAGGACCTCCTTACTGACAGGTAATGAATTGTCCGCCGCCGCACACCGCCAGCATGTCGCCGGTGATGAAGGAGCTGCGGTCGCTGGCCAGGAACACGGCGCCGTTGGCCACGTCTTCAGGCACGCACATCCGCTTGAGGACGTAGCGGTCCCGGGTCTTCTGACGCTCAGCCTCCGGGTCGGGGGCGTCCTCGTAGCGCATTTTGGTCATAGGGGTCTCGGTCAAGCCGGGAAGGATGCCGTTGACCCGCACCCGGGGACCGCAGTCGGCGGCCAGACAGCGGGTGAGCATCTCCACTGCAGCCTTGGAGGGGCAATAGGCGATACGGTTTGGGATAGCTTTGACGCCCAGTTCGGAGACGATGTTGACGATGACGGCGTGCTCCGACTTGCGCACCTCGTCAATGGCTGCCTTGGTCATAGTGTACAGGCCGAAGACGTTGATCTCAAACTGACGGCGGAACTCGGCCACCGAGGTGTCGTCGATGGTGCCCAGGCCGGTGACTCCGGCGCAGTTGACCAGGATATCCACTTTGCCGAACTCTCTGACGCAGCCCTCCACCACTGTAGTAGTCTGGTCCGGGTCACAGATATCACACTGCTGATAGAAGAATCTGGGGTCACTGAAGTTGGCGGCGGGCTCCAGGCCGCAACCGTAGACGTAGGCGCCCTCCTTCAGGTAAAACTGGGCGATCACCTCGCCGATGCCAGAGCTGGCCCCGGTGATGATGGCGACTCGATCTTGCAGTTCCATAATAGCAGCACATCCTTTCTTTGGTCAAAAGTCCCCACCGGAAAGACCCCGGTGGGGACAGGTCGGGGTAGCTTACAGAAAACGTGCCACGTAGGTCCAGGCGGAGTAGACGTTGAAGCCCAGGATAACGAGGCCCAGCACGATGGTGTACCACTTGGTGGCATACTCGGGGCCAGTGAACTTCTTGTTGCAGCAGTAGAACAGCAGGATGGCAATGATGACCAGGCCGCCGATGTTCAGTGCGCCCATGAAGTTGACCAGCAGGGACAGGGCATTGCCGCCGGACAGACCGCCCAGCAGGCTGACCACGATGCCGATGAGGACGAACTTGCGGACCTTGATGTTGGTGCGGTCCTCATGGATGCGGACCATGGAGTTGAGGCAGTAGGTAGCCAAGGTGCTCATGCCGCCGATGGTGGTGAACACGGCGCCCCAGAAACCGGCGATAAAGATGTAGGTGGCAAAGTTCCCGGCGATGGGCTTCAGAGCCACGGCGGCGTCCAGCGCGGAGGAGACCTGGATCCCAGCGGGATTTAGCACCGCAGCGCCGGAGATGAAGATACCCAGGGAGAAGATGGTAAACATACCGGCGAAGATGATCTGATCATATTTAATGAAGCCCAGAGCCTTGGGGGTATCCCACTTCTGGTTCTTGACGGAGTAGGAATACCACAGGGCGGAGGTGCCAGGGGCAGAGCCGCCCACGATGCCGGCCATGATGATGGCGCCCTGCACGCCGCCGGGAATCCTGGGGATCAAGCCCTTGGCCATGTCGCTCAGGCTGGGCTGGCAGACAAAGATATTGATGAAGAAGATGGCGGCCATCAGGGTACACATGATGGAAGCGATCTTTACCACGCTGGTGTTGGAACTGACCACATAGAGGTAGGCGATGATGGCGATGGTGATGATGAAGGCGATGGTGCCGAAACGCTCGCCGAAGATGATATTGTTCAGGTGCATCATCGTGGCGCCTTGACTGTAGACGACCATGTACCAGGTACACAGCACCACCAGGAACAGGATAACGGAGGGAACGCGACCGATCTTTTCCTCAATGAACTCATAGGCGGGTTTGCCGGAGATAGCGGTGACCTTAGCGCCCAGATAGGCGACGCCGCCGCACATCAGGCCGCTAAGAATGACCGCCCACAGCATATCAAAGCCAAAAGACGCGCCGGCCTGGATGCAGGACGTTGCGGTACCGGGACCCATGGAGGTGGAGCAGATCATGGATGCGGGGCCAACGAAGGCCAGAACGTAGGCCAGCTTCTTAAAAATGCTGCCCTTTGGCATGTCAAAGATGTCACTTTGCTGGGCCGTTGCGGGTTTTGTTGACATTGAGATTCCTCCTTTTGATTTCCCTCATATCTTCCAACTACACGGCGGGAGGCCGTGGAATTGACGCTCACTCAGTGCCGGGTCACCAGATCTCGCACTACCGTCCGTCCGGCGGCGGGACCCAGGTGGAGCTCAGTCAGGTCGTTGACCACCGTCAAGCAGGCCAAGGCGTTCTTCCCGTTGACTTTCAGGGTACAGCGGCCACAGATACCGTGGTCACAGACGCTGTGGTGGTAATAGGCCACCGTAGGGTCCAGGTGCAGCGTAATGTACTCTAGCACATCCATCACCGTCATGCGGCGCTCCAGGGTGGGGAGCTCAAAGCTATCGGTCCACATCCGGCCGCTTTCAGGGTCGTACCGATCGATCTTCACAGTCATTGCAAGCCCCTCCTCTCAACGGTGATAGTCCAGCGTCGGATCCAGGAAGTAGGAGATGACATTCTCCTTCTGGCCTGTAGGCAACGCCAGCTTGGTGTGGACAGGGGGACGGGTGGTGGTCTCCATTCCCTGGGCCCCTGCGTGATGGACAAACTTTACCAGATAATTGTCATGATCCACCTGGGGGCAGTCCTTACGGATATGACAGCCGCGGCTCTCCTTACGGAGGATAGCCGCCCGCACACCTGCCTCACAGCAGATGAGCAGGTTCTCGGCCTGGAGGGCCCAGAGCCACTCAGCGTTGTAGGCCCGACTCTTGGTGCCCAGAGTAAGGGTCGGCCACTCCGCCTTCAGTTCCTCCAGTTCCTTCAGTGCCTGTTCCAGCTTCTCGCCGGTGCGGATGAGCCCGAAGCCCTTGTCGCAGACAGCTTCGATATCCTGATAGAACTCCAGGGGACTGCGCCCGCCTTCGTTATTGAAGAGCCCCAGGATCTTTTTCAGGAGTTGGTCAGCCTGATCCTCGTCCACCGCGGGTAGGGGGTTGTCCCTGCAGTACTCGGCAGCGCTCAGACCAGAGCGCATCCCCTGGCACATCATTTCCACCAAGCCGTCGCCCACCCGACAGGCACCAAAGACACCGCTGCCAGCCTCACCGGCCACATAGAGGCCAGGCACACCGGTCTCCATCTTCTCGTTGATCTCCACACCGCCCATGCAATACTCGGCGCCGATACCGACCTCCAGAGGCTCGTCATCGAAGATCATCTTCTCCACCTTGGCCAGGCTCTCGCCCTTGTAGTAGCCGTGGCGGTGCCAGCGGTCAAATCGATCATAAAAGATTTGGAAGCCTTTTTCTTTCTCCTCCCGGGTGTTGGCGGAGTAGTCGTAGAAGAATCCGCCGTTTGGTCCGGCCAGGCCAGCGTCGGCGGCGTAGCCGAAGTAGTAGGATGTGACCAACTTGCTTAGCTTGCCGCCCCGGGAGAGCTGGATGATCTCCTCAGGCATGGGCAATGGGTCGCCGTTCTTGTCCCGGATGGTGTATTTGAGGTTGCGCATATTGTACTCAAACACATAGGGGTAAATAGAACCTTTCATTTCCTGGGGTACGACCGCCGTGGGGAAAGAGAGGATAAACTCCATATCGGTCAGACGGGCGCCAGCCCGGTAGGCCATGGCCGGACCATCGCCGGTCATGTCGGTGACGGTGTTGTTCATGCTGAAGGGCTGATAGCCGCCGGTGCCCAACACCACAGCCTTGGCCCGGAAGAGGATGAGTTCGCCGGTGTAAATGTCCATACCCACAGCGCCGCAGACCTTACCGTCGTTAGTGAGCACCTCGATGACAGCCACATCCTCCACTGTGCGGATCCCCTCGGCCTCCTTCAGGCCCTGGACCAGGGCCTTAGTAAAACTAAGGCCGGAAGCGATCCAGTTGGCTGGCTTGCAAAAGAAGTAGTCCTGCCCGGCCCGCTGGGCCCAGCCCAGGTAGTCTTTGACCACTATGGGCCCTTCCTCCACGTACTGTTCCACCATGTTCTGGTCAGAGAGGAAGAAAGACTCCTTGACGATGCAATCAAACATGCGCTCCTTGCTGAAAGAGGGATCTGCCCCCTCCAGCCCCAGCAGTTCCTTGCCGCTCTCGCCGTCTACACCGAAACCACCACCGGCCATGATGGCGTTGCCGCTAAAGCCCACCTTGCCCTTGGAGACCAGCACCACATCCAGTCCCTGACGGGAGGCGTAGATAGCGGCTGTAACACCGGCGCCGGAACCGCCCACAGCCAGCAGGTCACAGGCGATCACACGGTCAAACTCACGTTCCATCGCTCACCCCTCGCTTTCGATCCCGGCATAAGGAGGCATCGCATCATAATCGACATCAGCGTACTGGAGTACCAGATCCCGGGCCTCGTCGCCATACTCCTGGCGGTAGGACTCCAGTGCCCGGGCAACGGCGGCCTCACCCTCGGTACCAAAGGCATCCACGATGGCCTCCTTCATGGTGCGATAGATGTGGCCCACATGGTACTCCCAAGGCATCTTGGCCTTACTGCCTATCTTAGCCTGCTTGCGTTTGAATCCCTCCATCCGCTCTGGCGGAACAGAGCAGCCCCGGAAGGTGAAATCACAGCAGGCATCCCCCATCATTCGGTTGGCGTTGAGGGTGAGCTCCATACCGTTGTAGCCTCGGGCCAGGGCGGCGTCTACATCCCGGCAGTAGTAACGCCCGTATTCTTCCAGACCACGCTTGCTCCACTCGGTATGCCAGGGGCAACGGTAATTTTGCATTTTGACTTCGGGGGAATACTCTGGGAAACGCAAGTCCATCTGACCCGGGAATGCCTCCCACTCGCCGTAGACCAGATAGTTCTCCACGTTCAGCGGGTTACCGTCGGCCTGGGTCCTCAGGGCCATGCGGTGGCCCCGCTGCTCTCCATATCGGTTGACGCCGGCGGTCACTGCTGCCTTGCCCGCCTCACCGAAGGTGTCGATGGCCTCTTTCGCCAGATACGCGAAGAGTATTGCGTGATGGGATGCGGAAGACAATACGATCTCCATAGTCTTACTCTCCTTTTTCGTTGCTTGTAGTTTCGTTGGGTTGGTTCAACAAAATGTTCATCTGCTTTAGATACATATCGAGAAAGCCCAAGATCTCATCCTGTGTCTCCGGCGAAAGCTGCTTTCCGTAATCGATGATGACCTGGTCTGCGACCCTGTGGTATCTCTCGTGTCCGTGGAAGGCATCCACCCCCTGCTCGGTCAGGTGGAGATAGACTTCCTTCTGGTTGCGCATGTATTTGTATCTGCGCACCAGTCCTAGCTTTTCCAGCCGGTCCACACATTTGGAGACACCTCCCTTGGTCATGTCCAGCGCCAGGGAGAGCTCGGTGATGTTGATGGGATTGGTGATGGCGATCCGCTCTATAGCGTGGATCTCCAACGGGGTCAGGGCTACGCCCGGACAGTACTCATGTCGGTTACGCTGCATCTCGGCGTAGGTGTTGAAGATGCGGACAAACCTGGTCTCTATCTCACCATAAAATGAATCCATGAAGCTTCATCTCACCTCTTTTGTTTCCTGGTAAATAAAATATAGCAAAGTATTTCTAAGATGTCAACATGCATCGATTTCTGACGATATGTTTTAATATAAGAGATTTTTCTGCAATTTATTGTACAACAAGACGGAAATCTTGCTTTTTTCTTTCTGGAATCGTTTCGCTTTGTGCAACTTTTTAGCGTGTAAAAAATTCCATCACATCTTCTTGGCTAATTTTGTTTCCTTGGATACTAGAGATGTATGCAGATGCAGGCATGCTTTTCCTTTGTAAAGCACGGCGGAAGTCCATGACGGCCCTTGCAGACCGCGTTTCGAGGCTATCCTGATCTATCTCTCAAAAAGCAAAAAAGATAACATCATTTAGAACGAACTATTCCTGATTTTTCTAAAGCTCCTCCGCACTCAAGAAACAGACCATCTTAGAAAAGCGCCGACCATCAGGTTCCGGTAGACTCATTCATTCTCTGGATTGGAAAGACATTTGCAATTACATCAACAGCGGCGAGATCGAGGCAGGCAACACCGACTTTGACTATGCCAAAATGACCGATGAGGAGGCCGAGGAGGCCCGGGAGGGCCTGGTACAGGAGAAGGGCTTCTTCATCCTGCCCAGCGAGCTCTTCTGCAATGTGCGGGCCCGGGCTTCCGGGGACGAAAACCTGAACGAGACGCTGGAGACCGTCTTCCGCCACATTGAGGAGTCGGCCAAGGGGAGCGAGTCTGAGGGCAGCTTTGCCGGCCTGTTTGACGATTTCGATGTGAACAGCAACAAGCTGGGGGCCACCGTGGCCAAGCGCGATGAAAAGCTGGTGAAGCTCCTCAACGGCGTGGCCGACATGAACCTGGGGGATGTGAAGGACCACGACATCGACGCCTTTGGTGATGCCTATGAGTATCTTATGACCATGTACGCCAGCAACGCGGGCAAGTCCGGCGGCGAGTTCTTTACTCCGGCGGATGTATCCGAGCTGCTCACCCGACTGGGCACCGTGGGCAAGACCGAGGTCAACAAGGTATACGACCCGGCCTGCGGCTCCGGCTCCCTGCTG
This sequence comes from Flavonifractor sp. AGMB03687, assembly GCF_017811815.1. Classification (GTDB taxonomy): domain Bacteria; phylum Bacillota; class Clostridia; order Oscillospirales; family Oscillospiraceae; genus Flavonifractor. The sequence continues at coordinate 266,785 of NZ_JADKZI010000001.1, read as the reverse complement.
CTGAAGGCGGTGAAGGTGCTGGGCCACGATGCGGTGCGAAACGGCTTTTTCGGCCAGGAGATCAACATCACCACCTACAACCTGTGTCGCATCAATATGTTCCTCCACGACATCGGTTTTGACAAGTTTGACATTGCCTGCGAGGATAGAATCGTTCTGTCAAAAGCGCCTGTTCGTTATTAGACGGCGGTTCGTAATGGATATTTTACGCTCTTACATATGGAGCCAGATGCCGGATGTGCATAATGAATTTCTGAGCGACCATATGAAGGGTGTGAAAGTTATTGTGAGCATTAAGAGCCTATCTAGCAGAGCCCGAACAGCAATAAACTCCATTTCTAAAAAGGAACTATCATTTTATTGACGTCAGGATTATTTTTATCCGGTCTCTTCCAACATAGGCCTGTATATTATACCTATGAAGCCCAGGGAGCATCTGCTCCCTGGGCTATCCTTTTATCTGGAGGTATGGTTATGAACGTACTACTGGTCCCACCTTTGGAGCCGCCTCGGGCGGCGGAGCTGGACAACACCCTGGAGGCCATGCAGCAGGCGGTAGGAGGCCCCATCCAGGCGGTCTATCCCTTTGAGGAACCGGTGGCCCTCATCTGCCACGAGGAGGGCAAGCTGGTGGGGCTGCCCCTCAACCGCTGTCTGCGGCTGGACAGCGGGGAGATCTACGACATTGTCGCGGGCACCTTCTTCCTGTGCGCCGCCCCGCCGGACAGTGAGAACTTTGAGAGCCTGACGCCGGAGCAGCTGGAACGGTACGCCAGACGCTTCGCCCGGCCGGAGATTTACTTATGATGGAGCGGCTTATGGAGGACAGCTTCCGCTACGGGGAGCCGGCGTATACCCAATGCTCAGAGGAGATGATGGCCTTGTCAGAGGAACTGCGCAAGCAGCTGGACCGGGAGTCGGCCGCCCTGCTGGACAAACTGGAGGATGTCTTTGTGAAGCGAGAGACGGCTTCCGTGGAGGGAGCCTTCCGGGAGGGCGTCCGGGTGGCAATTCTGCTGGCCCTGGACCTCTTTCCGCCATCCGGATCGTCCCAAAACTGAACTACATACTATAAACTACGATGGCCTCGGGGAAAGCCCCGGGGCTTTTTTGCGTTTTAAAGGGGGAATTTCTATGAAAGAACTGCACACCTGCGAGCTCTGTGGTGCCGCTCTGCCAACCGAGCAGCTGTACCACTTCGATGGCCAGGACCTGTGCGCCCAATGCCTGGACAACAACACCTTGTTCTGCCGCCACTGTGGAGAGCGGATCTGGGAAAGCGACAACGCGGGCACGACAGACACGCCCCTGTGCCAGAACTGCTTTGATGACCACTATACCAACTGCTGCCGCTGCGGCTCCCTGATCCGGGAGAGTTCAGCCTACTATGAGGAAGGGGATGAATACGACGAGCGGCCCTACTGCCTGGACTGCTTCCATACCCTGTCCCGGGACAAGCCCATCCACGACTATTACTACAAACCGGAGCCCATCTTCCAGGGAGAGGGGCCCCGGTTTTTCGGTGTGGAGCTGGAACTGGACCAGGGCGGCGAGGAGGCGGACAACGCCCGGGATCTGCTGGATATCGCCAATGCCAACCATCCCCTGATGTACATCAAGCACGACGGCTCCCTGGACGACGGCCTGGAGCTGGTGACCCATCCTCTGTCCCTGGACTGGCAGCTCCACACCATGCCTTGGGAGGCCCTCTGCCGGAAGGCGCTCTCCCTGGGCTACCGCAGTCACCGGGCAAATACCTGCGGCCTCCACGTTCATGTGAGCCGGGCCGCTTTCGGGAATACCCAGCAGGAGCAGGACCAGGCCATTGCCCGGGTGCCTTACTTCTTCGAGAAGCACTGGGAGGAGCTGCTGAAATTCAGCCGCCGCACCCAGCGGCAGCTGGAGCGCTGGGCCGCCCGATACGGCTACAAGGAGCACCCCATGGACATTCTGGACTTCGCCAAGAAGGGCTACCACGGGGGACGGTACACCTGCGTCAATCTGCAAAACCCGGATACAGTGGAATTCCGGATGTTTAGGGGCACCCTGAAAACTAACACCATTCTGGCTACGCTGCAGCTGGTGGACCAGATCTGCAGCTGTGCTATTTGCCTTAATGATGTGGAGCTGAAGAGCCTGGCCTGGACCTCCTTTGTGTCCGGGTGTCAGCAGCCGGAGCTCATCCAGTATTTGAAGGAACGGCGGCTCTATGTGAATGAGCCGGTAGAAAGTGAGGAGGAAAGCTGATGTGCTGTTTGTTTGGAATCATGGACAACAACGGAAATCTCACCGGTAAACAGAAGACCAAGCTTATCCGGGCACTGGCGGCTGCGAGCGAGGTCCGGGGGACGGACGCCGCCGGAATCGCCTACAACAGCGGCGGCAGACTCCAGATCTGCAAAGGCCCCGGCCCCGCCCGCAAGCACCGCTTCTTCGTGCCGGGGGACGCCAGGGTGGTGATGGGACATACCCGAATGACCACTCAGGGGGACGCGAAATATCCTCAGAACAACCATCCCTTTGCCGGGAAGGTGGGCAGGCTGCACTTTGCCCTGGCCCATAACGGAGTTCTGTACAATGACAAGAGCCTCCGCAACAGCAGGAAGCTGCCCCAGACCTACATTCAGACGGACAGCTATGTGGCGGTGCAGCTGCTGGAACAACAGGGAGCCCTCACACCGGACAGCCTGAGCGAGATGGCTGAGACGGTGGAGGGCTCCTTTGTATTTACGGTGCTGGATCATAAGGACCGGCTGTACCTGGTGAAGGGGGATAATCCGCTGACCATCTGGCATTATCCCCGGCTGGGGCTGTATGTCTACGCCTCCACTCTAGCCATCCTGCGGCAGGCAGTGAACCGCACCTGGCTGGCCGGGGAGTCGTTCCGGGAGGTACCTGTCTCAGACGGGGAGATCCTGAGATGGGACAAGCATGGCATGACCACGACAGGGCACTTTGCGATGACCTATCCCGTCTATCGCCCATGGCATCCCTGCGCCCGCTCGTATCAGCCGGACCGGAGCTATCTGCATACCCTGAAGAACATCGCCTCTGCTCTGGGCTATACGCCGGAGGACATCGATGAGCTGCTGGAGGCCGGGTATTCCACCGATGAAATCGAGGAGGAGCTGTACGATATGGCTCCGTGGCGGTGACATCCGGCTTTATGGGTGGGATAAATGCGTATAGCGCATTTATCCCACCCACAAAATCAAAAGATTTCGATAGTTTTTGTATTATAAATCCCAAAAGTATTGAATCATAAAAAGTATATGGCTGGTGGGTCATATGGAATCATTTTTTGCCACCATCCTGCCTGTGCTATCGCTTGGCTGCCACAAACCAGCGGCCCTTTTCAAACCACAGATAGGACTCCTTCCCCTGGATGCGGCAGGTATAGCGATCCCCTACGCCGCCCACACTCTGACAGGCTGCCCGGCGGACGTCCAGAATCTTGTCTACCGGGTAGCGGTGTGCCTCGTCGAACTGGATCTCCAGAGGACGCAGTTTGCCGTCGGCCTCAAACCGGACGATTACCGGCACATAGCGCTTTTCCCGTTCTTCCATTTGCTTATCCTCCAAAATAACCGACCGGATGCACGGTGTGATCGTCCTTGGGATTGATGGCCCCCAGCAGGGGGTCGGTAAACAGCCTGGCCCGCTGGATGCTCCGGTAGCCGTACCGCTGCCGCAGACGGTCCACCGCCGCATCAATCCGCTCCCATTTGTCCCGGCGAGTCTCCTCCGGGTAGAGGGAGAGCTGGGTGCCCGCTGTGGTTTCCACCAGCCCGGCGCCCCGGACGCCAATGCTGCGCAGGGGACGCACCCAGCGGTAGTTTTGGCGGAACAGGTCGCAGGCCGTCCGGGCAATCTCGTCACTGGAGCAGGTGGGCACCTCCAGCTTCCGCTGCCGGCAGAAAGAGTTTAATTCTATGTCCCGGACATAGACCTCCACCACCGTGCATCGGCTGGCCAGCTCCCGCATCCGGGAAGCCACGCTCTCCGCCAGCAGCAGGAGCATCAGCTCCACGTCGCTGTCACAGGTCATGTCCCGGGGCGTGGTGGCGCTGTTGCCCACCGACTTGATGTTGGGGATGTGGCTGTTTTTCTGGACGGGAGAGGGGTCCAGCCCAAGAGCAAAGGTCTGGAGTACCGTCCCCATCTTGCCCAGCTTCCTGGTCAGGGTGTCCAGAGGAGTCTGGGCCAGCCGCCCGATGGTGCTGATCCCCAGCCCCCGCAGCTTCTTGCTGGTGGCCGGTCCTACATAGAGCAGATCCTCCACCGGCAGGGGGTAGACCATCTCCTGGTAGTTGTCCCGCTCAATGCGGGTGATGGCGTCCGGCTTTTTGTAGTCGCTGCCCAGCTTGGCGGTGATCTTGTTGTCTGCCACTCCGATGCTGCAGGTGATGCCCAGCTCAAACTTCATCCGGTCGCTGATTTCTCTGGCAATGGTCATGGGGGAGCCAAACATCCCTACGCTGCCGGTGACGTCAAGCCAGTTTTCATCCAGGCCAAAGGGCTCGATCTGGTCGGTGTAGTCCTCATAAATTTCCCGTGCCATCTGGCTGAAGCGGATATATTCCCCCATATCCGGGGGCAGGATTTCCAGATGGGGGCAGCGCTGCCTGGCCTGCCAGACTGCCATACCGGTCTTGACGCCGTAAGGCTTGGCGATATAGTTGGCGGCCAGCACAATGCCGTGCCGCTCCTCCTGGCTGCCGCATACCGCCAGAGGCTTGTTCCGCAGCTCCGGGTGGCGCTGCATCTCTACCGAGGCGTAAAAACAGTTTTGATCCACGTGCAGAATGTGCCGCCCCATATCCATCACCTCTTGTCTATAGACTAGAACGAATGTTCTTAAATGGCAAGAGGGAATTTGTGGCGGATACAAAGTCCTTCTGATGGGACAGCAGTTCGTGGTATACTATCCCTTGCGGTAGGAGATTAATTTTGAGAGAATGAGGTGCAGGATATGTGCGGCCGCTATCAGTTTACCGCCGAGCAATGGGAAGAAATTCGGCAAATCGTCCAGGAGATCCAGCAACGTTATAAAGATCGCTGAAGTATGCTTTCGTCTGTGGTAGTTCTCTAAAAAATAGTATAGTCTCTTCAAAGGGTCTCATTTCGACGGGGGAAGTGCCCTCTCTTGTGTCAAATAAGATTCACTGCGCATCGGACAAAAACGTATGTCCTTACTGAAACCTCACATCGGACGAAAGTTCTGGAACTTGCTTTTCAGTCTCTCGCGAGCCTTCAGCAAGTCCATCCCTTTTCGTCCGATGCTCGTGAATCAGAGATTTTCCGCACCCATACCAACGGCTCCCATAGAGAGCCGTTGGTATGGGTGCATTTTATATAGGGGGGGAATCCTCTATAAATAAATGGAGGCTTAAAGATTCCCCCCTGATGCCATTCCCCCTACTCGCTTATTCCAAATGGATCTTTTGTCACAAACAACTTTGCAAAATATCTATGCGCAACATGAAACAGCTCTCTGTGAGCTGCTTCATTGAGTTGTGCTCTCAACTCATGCTCCAGGATCAGTCTCGTATACTCCACTCTTCTATCAGCACTGATGGGAGCATATTCGCTCAATGCTATTTCAGAGTAGAAATAAAACTCCTTCTCCTGACATATCGGATTTAAAAGCTGGATCACCTTCCGAGGATCTGCTTCTATTCTTGCATACTCCTCCAACAGATTTCGGCTTCCTTGGATCTCTTTTATGTAATTGCGCACCTTTGTGATCATTCTCTGGGATGGAAGGCGCAAACATGCCTCCTCAAGCAGAAGCGTTTTAGTATGAATATTATCATAATACCTTGCGTTCAACGGGTCTGTCGCAAGCCACTCATATCCGTTGGGTAAGCATAATTCTATGTTACGGCGTATCAGATGACCCAGCTCATCCACGCCGTCCTCCAGGTCAGGCAGCAGATGAAAATTGGGCAGCTCTTGGATTGCCTCAGAGTCTTGTTTCTCACTGGAGCTTATTCTCTGTTTTGGTTTCTCAGGTAATTGATAGTGCATATACCATTGATAATGGGTAGCTGCATAGAACTCATATTTTGCGTAGGCCCGCTCACTGCTATCACCATTAGGAAAGAATAGATCCAGCAGATAGTCATAAAGGATAATCTGACATTCGATTTTTCTAGATATGGTAAGAGGTACCCGGCGATCCTCTGCACGTTTATTTGGGCTAGGCATCCGAAATTTGTATTTGGTTAATTTATGCTTTGCCAATTTACTAGTGTAATTTGCAAAGAGATCGAAGTATACGATGGCTGGGTTCAGTGCAGTCCCGCTCGCGTTTAGTTTAACTAGTTTTTGATGGACCAAACCTATTTCTCTGATCCACTCATCCTCCGCACAGGCTTTTGCTACACTCTTTTGGTCGGCGTTTTCTTCGCTCGATGCATATTTTTTGTACTCATATCGGTAACCGCGATCAACCATCGCCTTTAGATAAGCGTAGAACAAACGCGATAGGTTTTCAATCGTCGTATCCTTGGTTCTTCTACCTATTCGCTTTGTTTTGCCAAAATCTATGGAAAAATCCTGCTTATCCAGAGCCTCGTTGCTCTTCCAGCGTTTTATATGTTCTTTCCTGCGCTCTATGGCTTCCTTCAGTTTGCGTCTGTTCTCCAGTAGGCGTTCATAGGAAGCCCTGTGAGCAGTTGTGGGCGCAAATCCATTATCGCGGATATAATTAGCCTGCTCCTCACATTCAGACAAAACATGGTTCTGGCATACGTTGAGCAATGTAGGATACTTCTCATTTGTACTGTGCTGATTATACTCCATGAACAGGAACGTACGGTCAGCAATCAAGGTCAAAAACACCTCCTTTTTGATATCAAGCATATGATGACTTCTACAAAAGATATTTTTGATGTAGAACGTCTCAAATGACGCATAGTCAAACTGCTTATGGAATTGGTTCCAATAATTAAGAATGCGGTTTGCTTCTCCATTAGGAAGCAACTTATAACTTTCTTTTGCTCCTTTTTTAATCTCCTCTATTAGAACTTCGATTTCCTTATCATACGCACCCACCCTGGGAGTCAATCTAATATGGCATGGTTTGTCCTCGTGTACGTTCTTTTCCAGTAAGGTTTTCACATTAGGAGGCAATGACATTATAACCCTTCTTTTCCTGTATAATATATAAATTTACATATATTACCTCGTCATAGTGACGATTTTAGTGTAACCTTAGGCTCCAGGAGTTCTTCCTTCAGTTCTATGATACTAGGATTTGCAAATAGAAAGCAAGATTAAAATAGTGCTACCCGCCCCCTGATATAACACATCTCTATCAAAACTGTAAATATTTACTAACCACTATAATGAATTAGTGTTTTATAGTTTATATGTAATCTCTCCCTTCACCGCATTTTTTAAATTTCAAGTAAAAAGTTCAGTTAATATATTATCAACCAAATATAAATTATCTTATAACCGCTAAAAGTTATAAATTACTTGTCAGATAACTCGTCATGCGTTATGCTATCGATGCCGGCAATGATCATACGAAGGGAGCCATCACCCATGACGATCCTACACATCAACAACAGATTCTACTCCCCCTACTACACCTACAACTCCGAGTCCAAGACCTATACCCCCCTGACTGAGCAGCATCTGATCGGTACTATTCCCGGGTTCCGGGACCTCAATGAAGCCGCCCGGAAGAAGGCGCTGTCCCGCTATCTGAAATCCGCAGGCGTGGTTTCCTGCGGCCGCGTTCCAGAGAAGGTGCCCAACTGCAAGCCTTGCCTGGACGAATTCGGCAGCGAGTGTTCCCCGCCCGCCGCGGTATTTAGGGAGGGGGCCCTCACGCTGCTCTCCGTTGGAAGCCTGTTTCAAAACCCTGAAGCCGGCTGGGATCTGGTCGCTACCCTTCTGGGCGGTACGTGGTGCTCTGCCCTGCGTGCTGTGGAGCCTGATTATCATCCCGTCCTGTCCATCAACTCTACCGCTCCGCTGGTGGAGGACTGCCTCCGTGCAATCGTGCGCGCAGCAGTCAACTGCAAGAAGTGGCGGCACAAGCGGCGGGCACACATCCGCCGGAAAGCCGTCCTGGACTTCCGCACCAGTTCCCTGGCTATTCCTCACAGGATCCAGGACTTCACCTCTCTGAAGCTCCGCGTAAGGCAGGAGGGACTCAAGCCCATCCGTCTGCCCTACCCATACACCGACTCGGTGGCTCTCGTAGTCGGCGCCAGCAGCGCACAACTGCGAGATTCCATTCCCTACCTGGAGCATTCAGGGCTCATCCTTCTCAACTGCGGCAGCTGTGACCTGCACGGTCACAGGATCAGCTCCTCGGCGCTCCAGGCCTGCGACCCCTCCATCCTGGAAGCCCTGCGCAGCCATCGAGATATCGTAGCTTGGGCACTGGATGGGTGGACATGGTCATGCAAAAAACACAGGGCCAGAAGGATCATTCAGGCCGCCAAGGCATCCTTTGGCCCTGTGGACAGCCGTTACATCTCTGTAGTCCTCGATCCCAAGAAGCTCAATCGGGCCATCCGCTACCAACTGCTGCTCGCATTCCTCGACACGCTCGAGGAATGTGATCTGCTCACCAGCGACGAAGCGGCAGATTACCGCAAAGCTGTCAAGGATGTCTATGATCCCGATCCGGTACCCGAACTTCCGGTACGGCACGCGGAAGACTCAGCGGTCTTTCTGGAGACCATGCGGCACCTGTCCAAGTCCACCTCCATCACAGAACTGGACGAGCCCTATCGAGAGTCGGACAAGCATCTGGGCGCCTGGCGCAAGATCTCCGGGGTCCTCTATTGGGTAATCCCGGAAGCGAAATGGGCGACCGCCTATCGGAAAGCACTTCGGGCGCTCCCTGATGTGGACACGGCCTTCTTTTCTCAGAAGAGCTGGATCCGGGACCTTCAACGGATCCTGGTGGATGAAGAGTTTATCAAGAAACCCAGCTCCGGCGCCCGATACCGCTTCGACCTCTATGGCACCGGAAAACGCGACTCCACCTACGTGATCGCGATCCCAGCCGACGTACTCAGAGGCTCGTGATCGTGGCAAAAACGCGGGCAACGTGCATTGCTGCCCGGCAAGATGTGTTGCCCACGAACTTGCCATTCTATTGCAATGATTTTATTCTGATTCTTACGCTCACAAGGAGGAATATGAACCATATGTCAAAAGAAAATCACAAAAATCAGCATACCACTCTCTTGCGCTCCCTGGCAAAAAAAGAAAGGGGTGCCGCTGCACCCCCTTCCGCAATGGACTTGAACCCCCCACAGGAGGCAGTTAAGCCTCATCTTCCACCGGACCAGTTCCAACACCTGCATTCAACTTGCCCAGATCCCAGGGAGGGCTTTCAGGCTCTTCCCGATCCCTCCGTCCATCGCCTGGTCTCTCTGGTGGTCAAACAGCTCCAGCAACTCCAGCCCGGACTGGACGTCTCCTACTGGAAGCACTGCACCCGCGAGATCATGTCAGTGGACGGACCCACCATCCAGATCATCCCTGCCCGAGCGGGCTATGGGAAATCCACCTGGATCCTGGCCTTTCTTCTGGTCATGGCAAAGCTGTACACCAGCAATGATCCTCTGGCCCATACCTTCGGCGGGGTGCTGCTGGTTCTCCAGAAGGTGGCCGATCTCAATGCCATCACTGAGCGGGTCAACCAAGCATGTCCCTCTGACGCTGATATGCCCATGCTGTCTCTCCAGAGTCTCACGTTATCAGGCAAAGCTCGGGGACTGTGCTGCAATCCCCAGATCCAGGACGTACTGGACTGCCCGGGAAAGTCCTGTTCTTACGCCGATCAGTGTCCGCTGCTTCTCCAGCAGGAGGAGGGTGATTTTACATATTTGCTGGGGGCCACCCAGGCCCGATTCTGTCGGCTGCGCCAGTCCGGCGCATTGGACCAACTGCTGCTGCGCACCCTGCCCGATGGAAGCCAGGTACACCGACGCCTGGTCATCTTTGACGAGAAGCCGGAGCTGTTCCAGCTGTTCTCTCTCGATCAGACGGACATCAATAGCCTGTCCACCCGGCTGGAGTCGCTGACCTCCGGGCGGCAGATAAGCGACCGCCATGTGAGCAGCCTGCAAAAGAAACTGCGCTTCCTGGTGGAGCGGCCATTCCAACAGCTCAGACAGAGCTCGGTGCTCCAGTTTCCAAACCAGCCACCGGTAGACCAGTTGGCCGGATTTGCCACGCTGCAGGAGCGTGACCCCGTCGGATTTGCTCAGATGCAGCACCAGATGCTCCGTTATCTTGGCAGCGGGAATCGGGAGCTGCAGGGTAGTCTCCCCGTCATGGCCGGCCTGCACGCAGGAGAGACCTGTCTCTTCTCTAAGATATGCGGCTTCCAGCTGTCCACCTCTACCGACGGTATGGCCTGCCTGGACCAACATCAGGTCCTGATATTCGATGCTACCGCAGAGGTGGACGGGGATTATCGTCACCATCCCTCGCTGCGATTTCTCGACCCCGCACCACCTCGCACCATGGATCATGTGGTATTCCACATCTACGACCACCCAAAGCTCAACGTGTCCAAATCCGCTATGCAGAAGAACTGGCTTCTTCAAGGCCTGTCCGATCTGATCGAGGAACTCATCCGGCAATTCCCGGGAGAGACCTTCCTTGTCACCTATAAGGAGCAAAGCCTCTTCTTCGCTCAGCACCTCAGCTCTGGCGCCATGAAGCATATCCTCCTGATGCCGGACCAGACTTCCCCGACAGTCCCCTATTTCGGCGGCACCAACGGCAGTAATGCCTTTCGCACCTGCACAAATGTCATCCTGCTGGGCTATCCTCGACTCAACCCGGATATCTATCTGGACCACTGCTACGCCGCCTGGCAAGGGCATGGATTCCAGGAACAGCTGGAGTCGGTCTGCAGCATGATGATCCGCTCCCAGAAAACTTGGAAAAATGCACTGCGGGATGTTCCTATGCTGGTCGAGTATGAAAGCCGGCACCTGGCCGCCCGGCTGGAGCAGGAGATCTTCCGCTGTGCGCTGCGTGACCCTGACTGCACGGAGGAGATCCACATCTTCCTCTTTGCACCGCCTGCCGAAGTATGGCGGCTGCTGAGGCCGCGGTTCCCCGGCTGCCGCGTTGAGACTTACACCGATCTTCCCGCCTGCATCACAGCCGCCCGGGAAAATACCCAGACTTATGGCGGAAAGCCCACAGCCTACGCCAAAATGAAGGAGTTTCTGGACAGCTGGGACGGCATGCCTGTTCGTAGTTCTGAGCTGCGGAAGCTTTTGGATATCACCCCCTCCGCCTGGAAGGACCTGCTGAAGCTGCCCAAATTCAAACAGATGCTGGATGCCGGCGGCGTTATCCGTACCAAACTTGGGAAGGAGACGGTGTGGTTCCGACCTGATGCCGGGCTGCCGGTCCGCCGGTCCCTCTCCGCATGACGATGCGTCCGATTTCCGATTGATCTCAATTATATACTATATCCTTGAAGCCCCAAGCACCTTCAACTATAATCTATCATTCCCGAAAGGAGCGACTTACCATGATCCACACTTCCATGATCCCGGACCCCGGTCTTCCGACCCACCCCATCTTCTACACAGTCCTGGATACCGCCACCCTGCTGGGTGTCAGCCGCAACAAGGTATATCAACTGGTGAATTCCGGCGAGATACCCTGTATCCGGGTAGGACGCCAGATCCGGATCAGCCGGGCAGCCCTCGCCCAATACCTACGCATGGATATGGTGCAGGCCAGTTGAGACGCTTCACCCAAGCGCCCCCGGCTGCAAAGCCGGGGGTCCTTATTACCCACAGAGGAGGAATCAGCATGGCCCGCAAACGGGTGGAACGCAACATCTCGTATGACGATGCGCGCAAAAAATTCTATGTCAATCTCGACTTCGGCATCGATTCCACCACCGGGAAGCAGATCAAGAAGCTCAAGACATTCGATAAAATCGGTCAGGCTCGGGCCGCCCTGCGCAAACACGAGGCCGCCCGGGATGCGGGCTCTGTGGTGCTCCCTAAGGATACCACAGTCGCCCAATGGCTCGACAGATGGATGAACGATGTGGTCCGTCTGAACAGAGCGTCCACCACTGCCTACGCCTATCAAAACATCATCTCGGCCCACATCGTTCCAAGCCTGGGGACCATCCCGCTCCAAAAGCTGACGCCCCAACACCTGCAGGAATACTACGCACACCTGATCCGGGACAAAGGTCTCAGCTCCAACACTGCCAGAAAGCACCACGACCTGTTGAATACTGCCCTGAAGTTGGCCGTCAAACAGGGGGTGATCCTGTCCAACCCGGCCGACCGGGTGGAGGCGCCCAAAGTCAAGCGGCCCGAGATCCACTTCTATGATATGGAGCACCTCCGTCAGCTGCTGCAGCTTTGCTATAATACCCGGCTGGAGGTCATGATCAAGCTGGCCGGCCTGCTGGGCCTGCGCCGGGAGGAGATCCTGGGGCTGACCTGGTCCTGTGTGGACTTTGAGCATAAGGTCATCCATATCAAGTCCGTCCGTACGGCAGCAGGTAAATCTATCGTCGTAAAGGAACCCAAAACCGATACCTCCCGGCGTACCCTCCATATGCCCACCGATCTGGAGGGAGCCCTTCGCCGGGAGCAGGCACGTCAGAAGTCCTACCGGGATTATCTGGGAGAAGGCTACTGTAATGAGGGCTATGTGGTGGCCCACGAGGACGGACGTCCCATGCGGCCCAACTACGCATCCGAGCTGTTCGTTGATTTTGTCCGCAAGCAGGGCCTGCCACCCCTCACTCTACACGGGCTACGCCGCAGCTTTGCCAGCATCGCCAACGCCAAGGGTATCCCTATGTATGATATCGGCAAGGCACTGGGCCACAGTTCTCCCTCCACCACCAGCAAGGTGTACACCCATCTGCTGGACCGTGATCACCGGGAGCTGCTGGAGCGGATGTGGGAGGAAGCCGAACCATCTGCCATCAGCGGAAGCAATGCGGCGGACGGCCATAGTGACCTTGTACCTGATCATGATTTGTGATAAACTACAGACATAAGAGGAGGAATGACCTTGCTCGAGCACCTGTTTGTCTGGGACTATGATTTCTCCGAAAAAATCCCGGTCACAGTTTCTCCTGCCAGTCCCGAGGACCTGGAGAATACTGCTGACTGGCAGACTCGATGGACCTCCAGGGCAGCCCGGCAAATGCCCAACAAAGTAGCTCTGCGCCGGGCTGATGACTCCGAGTTGCTGGGCCTGATGTCCTACGAATTGGACGATAACGGCCTTGCTGTGGAGATCATCTATCTGGAAAGTGCTGGCCACAGTAATCAAAACCTCCTGCACAGCAGGGGCGGCCAGAAAAAATACATCGGTATTGCAAAGGCGTTGTTTGCCTACGCCGCATCTGTCTCCACGGAAGCCGGTTATGGAGGCGTCCTCTATTTCAAGGCAAAGACTTCTGAATTGCGGGAATACTATATCCGCACCTTTGGGGCGATGCCTCTGAGCGTCTACGATCCCTTCCGGCTCATTATCTGGGAGGATGCTGCTCAGACCATCATCGCAGAATATCAGTAAGGAGGCGTTCTCACTATGCCGGAACTGGATCGTTCTTATCTTCGGAAGATGGAGATACATGGCGCAGCAAAGGGTTGGGTCGCCCCGCTGGATCGGTCGGACAGGGCATACCTCTCCCATTTCCGTTCTGTCTGCAAACGATATAACATCGAGCCCTCCAAGGCCAGCAAACTGGAATATGAATTCGTGATCAAGGTGACGGAAAATGAATTCTATCTGCATCAGGCGCAGGGCTGAACCGGGACTCGAGCCCATATCTACCAGGATATCTACCAAATTAAAATTTTCAAATAAATACGATATAGAAACAGCAAAAGAGGCCTGAAATCCTAGGATTTCAGGCCTCTTTCTGGTGGAGTATCCCCATCAAAATCCGAACTCAGTGCCGACGCGATCTCGTCAAGTGAGATTGTCTGCGTCCCATGTTGATAGTTGTAGGTCAAGACCAGTTTATCATCGAACACATACACGGCGTTTACAAATGTATCAATCAGGCGTTTCTGAAAATCACGGTTTGCTGGATCGCCATGACGGAACTGCTCAAACCATGCCGTCATCTGTTCGCGGGTCAGCTTTGGCTTTTGCAGTTCGGCGGTCTGGATATTCGCAAGGATTTCTTCTTTTCGTGCTTCCAGCTCATCAAGCCGCTGTTTGGTGGACGGCGTGAAAATGCCCTGCTCGATTGCTTTCAGAATGTTTCCAATGGAGGACTCGGTTTCCGCAAGCTGTGAGCGAAGCGCAGGGGTTGTTATGTTTTCCTGCTCCTGCATAACAAAAATTGCATCGATGAGCCTGTTAATCTTCTCTTCATCCATGACGCGCTGCATGGTCAGGCGGACAACAACACATTCAATCCAGTCTTTGCGAACAGCCTTCTTGTCGCAATCCTTCAGGCGCTTCGCACCGCTGCATTTGTAATAATAGTGCATAGCGCCGGTATGGCTCTTGCCGCTTTCACCAACCATCATGCGCTCACATTTACCGCAGAACAGCTTCGTTGTCAGCAGATAGTCCTCTTTTGCTTTTGCCATTGCGGGAGCATGGCGGTTCTTCTCCATGCGTTCCTGCACACGGTTGAACAGGTCTTCCGGAACGATAGCAGGAACGCCGCCCTCAATTACAACATCCTGATAGCGATACTCGCCAATGTATTTGCGGTTTTTCAGCAGAGAGCTGAAACTATTGATATTGAACGGCTGTCCCTTTTTCGTTTTAAGTCCGCGGGTATTGAAATCCTCAACAATGGAACGAACCGATTTGCCATCAGCATACTTTTCAAATATCTCAACCACTAATGGTGCAGTCACGGGATCGATCACAAGTTTCTGTGCTTTCTTGTCCAACAGATAGCCGAGAGGAACGCCACCGCCGTTGTTTTTCCCTTTCAGAGCATTCTCTTTCTGTCCGCGATGGATTTTCTCTGATAACTCAGCAGAATAGAACTCGGCATAGCCTTCCAGCATCGCTTCCAGAATGATTCCTTCCGGACCTTCGGAGATATGCTCTTTCGCAGAAACAACCTTTACACCATTCTTTTTCAGAATGTGCTTGTAGTGTGCGCTGTCGTAACGGTCACGGGAAAAGCGGTCGAGCTTCCATACAAGGACAATCTCAAACAGCTCTTTTGCGCTGTCCTTGATCATGTGCTGGAACTCCGGTCGATCTGCTGTTTTTGCAGATAATGCCCGGTCAATATACGTTCCAACGATGGTCATATTATTGCGCTCGGCATATTCCCGGCACTCACGGAGCTGACCTTCAATGGATTCTTCGCGCTGGCTGTCTGAGGAATAGCGGGCGTAGATAACAGCGTTCATTCTTCATCACCCTCGTTGCCTTCGCCGCTTTCCAACGCAAGCTCTGTCAGTTCACGCAGCTTACTTTGCAGGATAGCTTTATCAGGCAGATGCAATGTGTAATCTGCGACCATTGTCGGAGACATAGACCTGCTGAGCGCGTATTCGACTACGGTATCATCCTTACCGGTGCAGAGGACTAAGCCAACGCTCGGATTTTCATTCGGCTTCTTTACATCACGGTCAAGTGCTTCCAAATAAAAATTGAGCTGTCCCAGATGTTCAGGACGGAAAGTATCAATTTTCAATTCGATTGCAACAAGGCAGGACAATGCACGGTTATAGAACAGCAAATCAATGAAGAAATCCGTGTTGCCAACTTGAACGCGGTATTCTTCGCCAACAAAAGTGAAATCATGTCCAAACTCTAAAATGAAATCTTTCAGATGCGAGACAATCTGACGCCGCAAATCCTTTTCCTTGTACGGTTCTTCAAGGTCAAGGAATTCAAACACATAGGAATCGCGCAAAGCCGCAAGTCCGCCGTTCCCAGCAAGCAAATCCTTATGTTTTTCGTGAGAGATCATCGTCCGCTCATACAGCATACTGCCGATCTGACGATCCAATTCGCGTTTCGTGTAACGATTTGCAATGCATAGGCGAAGGTAAAACTCACGCGCTTCGTCGGTCTTGCAGCCAGTCATAATCAGCAGATTGCTTGTCCATGGAATTTCTCTCACCAGTGGTGAGAGTTTTTCGTTGTCACAATAAGTCTCATAAAACTGCTTCATACGCCAGATGTTCTGCGCAGAAAATCCCTTTGTTCCCGGATAATGCGCTTGCAGAAATTCGGAAAAATCTGCAACCACGCTTTTTCCCCAGCCGCCATCCTTCACTCTGCCGCTGACATAAGAGCCGATTTCCCAGTACATCTGAATAAGCTCTGCATTGACTGCTTTCATGGCGCGGCTGCGGGCGTTGTCGATGATATGAATGACCTCGTCAAACCGTCCCGGATTATGGGTTAATTCATTGCTCATGTCCTCGCCTCCCCAAGCATTTTCAGCATTGCTTCTTTCAGCTTTTCGTTCATCGGTGATTCCGGATCGAAGCACATCTCAACGAACTTCCTCAGTTCAGGATTGTTCGCGTCAACCGGAGGTTTCGCTTCATACAGCTTGCCATGCGGATCATCGCAGCGGGCAAAAATATAGTCCATTGAAACGTCAAAATAGTCCGCATACTTGCGCAGAAGCTCAACAGTCGGCGTTGCCTGACCGTTTTCATAGCGGTTGATGCTGGACTGCGTAGAACCGATCACGTCGGCAAATTTTGATTGGGATAAGCCAATACCTTCCCGCAATGCGCGAAGACGCATACCCAGTTGTTTCATGCTGTTCAACCTCCAATTCGGGTTAAGCATAGTATAATCAAAATCCGAGCAGATGTCAACCCGGATTTTGAAACTTTTGCGTAAACGATAACCTCAAAATTACCTATCGATAATCTTTATGTAGCAGTATCCACCTGAATATCAGGAAATAGGGCTGCCAAGTTTTGCCTCAAGGTCAAGTGTTTAGGTACCTCTCGGATACCATAGCCCATAATACTTCCCATTGCACTATGCCGCAATTTCCTGTAAATGTAGTCATTATACATGTCTGTCGCAAAGGCGTAATTGTCCGGTGCAATGAAGGATCGTCGCAGGTAACCGTACATAGCTCCAACAGCATAATCCGCAAGTTGAATACCTGCGCTCTGGTTGCTGCTCTCAGTTAAAATGCTGTGATATACATTTCCGTAGTTTCGGATGAAGTCACCATTTACAGTAAATTCATGGCAAACAGCTTTGATCTGTTTTATAGTTTCCGTATTTAACTCATCCATAATGAATACAGCGAACTCATTGCGTGGACGCAAGTCCATCTGTACGCGCTGAAAAGCTTCCTGTAAATGAAATTTGTATACATGCCGTTCTTCCAAAAGGCAGTATTGTTCATAGACGTTGGTGATGGTAAATATGTATTGAAGGGAATCTTTCTGCGACGCACACTCGAAAACTTTCCTGTAATATCCTTTTAGACGGTCTTCAGTTATAGCAGCAATTGCAGGAGTGCGGGGACGGTTGCGCAGTTTTTCCCAAAGGTCACTCCATTTTATTTCTTCGCCAACCGGTATTTCATACATACCATTAAGTGTCTGCATTTCCTTTTGGAACTCCATGTAGTCATCCATGGAGATTATCACGTTAGAGCGCACGTAGAAAGGATGCCGCTTGCGGAAGTCGGGCGTTGTTTGGGCTTTGTATGCACCGGCTTCATCTGTAAATATCAAATAGTGCATCTATAAATCGCCCCTTATGCTGTAGTTTATACTGTTAACCCGCTCCATACAGCAGGGAGAATTCGGAAGTTCAGATTACGGTCAAAATCTCCCTCGTTTCTAAAAATTGACCGGTGCATATATTTCCCAGTAGCTTTGTTTTTCCAAGAGTTTTCGATTACTCCTACACCGTACAAATAATTCAGCAGTTCCAAGGGTTTCAACGTGAACTCATGCTTAACCGAATTATATCTTTCGGTAAATGTTTTAACACTGAGATTTCTGGAACCACAGAGACGGAGCAGTTCAATTACGTATGGATAATCCTCTCTCAGCACAGGGTTAATTTCGTTTGCAAGTTCTGTGTTCACAAGCCAGTTAGAATACTTTTTTAATGCATCACCATAAACGGCACTATTAAGTGTTCCTTTGCTTAGAATTGCACTCTGCAATGTTTTTAACAGCTTAATCAAATCACGTGGTCTGAATAACGTTTGAAGAACAAGAGTTTTGAACAGATCATGTACTTGATAATCCCTTTTCAAATCACTCCCCGACACAAAAATTTCTCCAAAATCTTTGCCTGCGACCGCAGGACATGATACGTCAATTCTCTTCATCACCATTTTATAAAGATCGGAATCATAGATTTCTTTTAGATTGTTAACACGCCAGTCCAAGTCAATTCTGAAATCATCCCATCGGGCACTTTCCGCATCACGAATAGCCATGGCTTTCATAATATCAGATCGGATATATAGGACAACTTTAGCATTCCGCACCGCTTTTGCACGAAGCGATTGATTGTAGTTATATACCGCTTTAAATAAGCTAATAATTGCCTGATAATACTCTTCTAAATCTTGATATTGGTTGTAGTTGTCATCTAGTCTATCAAACTGGATAACAATTTTGGCCTCAGATGCCGTTGTAATGAAATAGTTTTCAAGTAAGCGGGACAATGTAGAATTGATAGTCGTTATATTATCTTCGTTATATCTAAAATCGCACTGGACACCTTTTTCAACGCCTACCCCGACACCATGTGCGAGAAGACTTCCTTGGCTTTTAACAGCTTTTGACACAATTTCCTTGTGCAGATCTAATGCATTACCTAAATACATCTCTTTATAAGCTTTGATCTCTCGATAATAGCTGTTGTCTTCATCTGGAAGACTGGCGATAGCTTGAATGAACAAATTAAAAATGACATTTCTCCAAATCGTTTGATACTGATTCGGTTTAGCAAAATTATCATCTTGCAAGCTTAGCAGTTTTTCGAAAGGGAATTCACCAAAATCTTTGTTTATCACTAAGCAGCCGTTATGTAATGACGCTTGCTCAATCATTCGATAGATAGCAGATTTTCCTGTCCCTTTTTTGCCGACGACAAAAAATACGTTGCTATCGATAATTTTGCCCCAATAACCATTATCCAAAAAGTACTTTTCGAGGTTGGGGTCACCATAGCCATCGATTTCTCCGAAATCTATTTGCCTAATTTTCTCTATATCCATAACTTTTTCTCCTTAGCGCACATGTTTCAATCCGTCACATATTGCCAGAAGTTCGTTAATTCGAACAACAATTCTTTTTTGCTCAGCAATTGGAGGAAGCGGGAATGCAATGTTTTTAAGAACTTCTCCGGGTAAATGTTTAATTGTTTCACCCGTAAATCTTTTAGCAAAGTATCCGTTAGAGGCATAATACTCAAATACTCTGTATGCGTAAAAGCTATCTACATCACCAATAAATC
Source organism: Flavonifractor sp. AGMB03687 (assembly GCF_017811815.1). GTDB lineage: Bacteria > Bacillota > Clostridia > Oscillospirales > Oscillospiraceae > Flavonifractor. The sequence goes on along the minus strand of NZ_JADKZI010000001.1, from coordinate 247,348 downwards.
GCACACGGTGAAGTGCCTTTTGAATCCTAAATGTTTGACTGACATCCGTCCAAACAGCGCAGCGACCAGGCTCTCCGCCTTCACAGACAACAAGATCGCCATATTTTACTGAGTACCGCTCCTCTTCGTCGTCCTTAAAGCGCATTTTTAAAATATCTTCGAAGTCAAAGAATCCCCATCGTACATTTACATTTCTTAAATAAGGATGCAGATTGCCTTGATTCTTTGCTTTATCAAGCATTTTACCAAGACATAAATCCGCAATTCCCCCAAACTTTACCCACTTCCAGGTGCCTGGAATTTCAAACGGGCAGTCATCCTCTGCAATCGGTAACAGTGCCTTTTCCTTTTTTATCTTCCCCTCGGTTATGAGTTTGGCTTTTTCCGTCTGGATTCGTTTCAGTAGTTCTGATGCTGGCTCATCTGAAGGGTCACGTTCGGTCAGTTTCCCTTGTACTGCTTGCTGCAAAATAGATTTGCGGAGCTTATCAGGGAATTCATCATTTAGTGCAGATAGCCGTTTTTCTGTCTTATCATATTCGCTTACGAACGGCAACAGTTCCTCAAGCTTGGCAACAATACGCTCCTGCTCTGCGAGGGGAGGGACAGGAATCATCAAATTACTCATTGATATAGCATTCAAAGTCTTTCCCTTAATTGCATTTTTGGAATTACCTGTCGCCGCAACAAGCGGAAGAATCTTGAACAACCATTTCTGCAATATGCGACTATCGCCAACAGGTGCCGTAGGATATATGCTAATAATTGCTTCATTGTGGACAGCATCCATTCCAAGGATGCTCACCTTTCCGATCGTCAGTTTGAAGCTCATTATCATTGTTCCAGCAGGAGCAATTTTTCCCGAAAAACAATCCTCGAAGGCCGCTTCACTGATCTGTTCCTTTGTAGTGGTTGTAAGTGAATCTGCTTGCATATCTGCAATGGAAACCCAAGGATATTCTACATTGCTCCAGTAGGCAGTGTTTTGTCTCTGAGGTGTCTTTCCTGAGCTGAATGTAACAATATCCGCAAAACGGGTCCATTTCCAGTTTTCAGGAAGATCATAAAGAATATCGTCTGCGGTGATTGGAGATGCTGTATGCTTCTTATCCACTACAAGCGTTCCTTCGGCCATTCTACGGGTACGCTCATCAGCAATACGCTTTAATAATTCGGAAGCAGGTTCATCAGATGGATTTTGAGGCACCAATTTTCCCTGAACAGCAAGCTGGAGTATGGAGTTTTTCAAGTCCTGTGCGGTCATGATTCTTTTACCTCCAGCATTGCGGAAATCTCCGTCAAAATGCGGTCAATGTTAGCGTTCAGTTCGGCGCGCTCGGACTGATAGCGGGCAATGAGTTCGGCTGGTTCCAGAATTTCTTCTTCCTCATGGGGGAAAGGACAGCATTTGTCAAAATCGTAATTTAGAGCCACCAATTCGTCTACAGTGAAGAATCTCGCCTTATCTTTCCCTTCTACCACAATTGGTTGTTTATCAGCCCACCACTCACGAACCGGATCGAAATGCTTGTCCAACATAGGCCTGGTCTTTGTAAAGCTCTTGACTCCTTCCGGATAATCCAGCCGGTAGAACCAGACGCCTCGGCTGGGAACCCCCTTCTGGAAGAACAACAGATTCGTATTAACGCTGGCATAGGGCTTGAAAACCTGCGGCAAGCGGATAATGGTGTGCAAACCGAACTCATCCAGCATTCTTTTTTTGATAGCAGCCTTTACGCCATCACCGAACATGAAGCCATCGGGAAGAACTACACCGCAGCGTCCTTTGTCCTTCAACAGATACATCATTAGCACAAGGAACAGATCGGCAGTTTCGCTTGTGCGGAATTCTGCTGGAAAATTCTGCTTCACAGCATCATCTTCCGCGCCGCCAAAGGGAGGATTTGCAACAATAACATCAACCCTGTCCTTGGCAGAATAATCCGTTACCGGTCTGTTCAGGGAGTTGATATGACGAATCTGTGGAGTTTCAATATCGTGCAGAATCAGGTTGGTCATAGCCAACAGATACGGCAGAGGCTTTTTCTCCCAACCGAAAATAGTAGTTTGCAGAGTATTGAGCTGCTCGGTCGTTGTAATACTGCCCATGTGCGCAATAGTGCTGGTTAAGAAACCACCGGTGCCGCAAGCTGGATCAAGAACGGTCTCGCCCAATTTGGGATCAATTTTCTCAACAATAAAGTTGGTTACCGGACGAGGCGTGTAAAACTCGCCGGCACGACCTGCACTTTGCAAATCTTTGAGCATACCCTCATACAGTTCGTTAAATGTATGCTTCTGCGTAGCGTCGATGAAATCAACCTTTTCGTTGATACGGTTAATAAGCTGGCGAAGATAGATACCGGATTTCATATAGTTGTTAATGTCCGTAAATACATTACGAACTACAAACTTTTTGAGATCGCCATCAGATACGTCCAGTTTCTTCAATTTGTCGAACAGTTCGTCCACAAATTTAATCAGGGCATCGCCAGTAATACCTTCTTTATCATCCGCCCAATCACGCCATCGGAAGCCCTCTGGGATGGTACTGCCACGGTACTCGGGTCGGAATTCCCACTCCATTTCCTTGGCATCAAAAGCTTTTAGAAACAGAAGCCAGGTGATCTGTTCGATATATTGCGCATCACCGTTCAAACCTGCGTCTTTGCGCATGATGTCTTCCAGTGACTTAATCAAAGCGGACATTGCCATAGTAATTATTCTCCTTTATGCAGCGTAGATGGCAGCCTCCAAATCCTTAATCGCCTGTCGGAATTTCGCAATACCACCGAAAATCGTGTTGACGATATATACCTGAGTTCCATATTGCTTGATAGGATCGACTTTCAGTACATCTACATTCTCTAAGTCAGACAAGCCGGAGTCGGCATATTTGGTAAGCAGTGCGTCCAGAATTTCAGCAGCTTTTTCTCCGTATTTGGTGAAATAGTTGCGCTTCCGAACATTATTGACTCGTTCACGTCTGGTAAGCGGCGGCTGGTCAAATACAATATGACAAATCAGATCAAACGGGTCGAGATCCTGATTGATTTGCTCACAGAGTTCAGAGAACAGAATGCCGTGTTCCTCCATCTCCTTGATAATGGCTTCCTTGCGCTCGGCAGCTCCCCAAGCAGACAGGAAATCATCCAGCGTCGCATATTGATTAAGAACGTTTTTCTTGGTATAGTCAATCAGGCTTTCTGTAATGAGCTTGCCATCCCGATCCATGTACTGTACCATCTTTTTGAGAATGGTAACCGGCTCTCCGCTGACCATATATTTTTTCTGTGGATTAACTGGCTTCGGGAGCTTGGGTGGAGGATCACCATTGTACCCATTTGCCGGATCAAAATCCTCATCCTGTTCGCACGGGCCATCGAAATCAGGATCATAGAACAAGCGGGTAACATCACGGAAGTCAAAAATTGTGAAGTAAAGTTTGCCAAGATCCTCACGCACACGAGTACCACGACCGATAATCTGCTTGAACTCAGTCATGGAACGGATATTAGAATCCAAAACGATGAATTTAATCGTCTGAACATCGACACCGGTAGATAGTAACTTGGATGTTGTAACAAGCACAGGATACTGACTCTCTACATTACGGAAATTATCAAGCTGATCGACACCTGCTTCATCATTGGACGTAATTCTCATAACATAGCGTTCATCAACTGCCATCATGTCGGAGTTTTCATTCACCAACGCCCGGCGCATTCTGTCTGCGTGTTCCTGATCGACGCAGAAGAATATGGTTTTGTCCATGCGGCAATTATGCTTTTTCAGGTAATCGGACACTGTCTTTGCAACCAACTTGGTACGCTGTTCAAGAACGATCTTTCTATCAAAATCCAGTGCATTGTAAATCCGGTCATCAATCACTTCGCCGTTGTCATCTGTCTGGCCGGTGTAAGGAACGAATCCTTCTACATCCTTGTCAAAGAACACACGGATAACACGATACGGAGCGAGGTAGCCATCGTTGATACCTTGTTTCAGGGTGTAGGTGTAGACAGGATCTCCAAAGTAGTCAATATTTGAAACTTCCTTGGTTTCTTTTGGCGTTGCAGTAAGACCAATCTGCGTTGCAGCAGAGAAGTATTCCAAAACCTCGCGCCACTGACTATCGGCTTTTGCACTGCCACGATGACACTCATCCACCACAATCAAATCGAAGAACGAGGGGCTGAACTGCTTAAACAAGCTGTTGGCGTCTTCGTCTTCACCGGTTAATCCCTGATACAATCCAAGATAAATTTCGTGGGCCGTATCAAAGTTCTGCTTTGTTACCCAGGTCATTTTATCCTTAAAGGGTGCAAAATCATTTGTGAAAGTTTGTGAAATCAAAGCAGTACGGTCTGCAAGAAACAAGATTCTTTTCTTAATTCCCGCATTCCACAAACGCCAGATAATTTGAAATGCTGTATACGTTTTACCTGTACCGGTAGCCATCACCAACAGGACTCGATCCTGACCAGCTGCAATTGCCTCTACAGTCCTGTTGATTGCATTGATCTGATAATACCGAGGTTGCTTATTCGGATTATCTATATAATATGGCTCATCTATAATTTTGCTCTGCGCAGGGCCAATGCAGTTCTGTTCTACATACATTTCCCAAAGAGTTTCAGGTGATGGAAACCCATCGAGAGGAAGAACTGTTTCCCGTTCGCCCTCTTGTATGTAGCGATTATGGAAAACAAATCCATCTCCATTCGACGAAAAAACAAAAGGCACATTCATCATCTGCGCGTAGTTCAATGCCTGCTGCATACCGTCAGACATAGAATGGTTGTTATCCTTTGCTTCAACAATGGCAATTGGTTTATTGGGTTTATAAAAAAGAACATAGTCTGCCTTTAACGGCTTTTCCCGTTTGCAAACCTGCCCACGAGCAATGATGCGCCCGGCGGTAATGGAATACTCCTCTCGCATTTGAGACATTTTATCCCAACCGGACTGTTCGATTGCAGGAGTAATATATTTAGTTCGGATGTCGGCCTCTGATAATGTTTTTTTGTCTATTGCCATATACTCATCCTCCTAAAACCTTATAATCTAATCGAAAAATTTATATTCTTGCCTGTTTACGTCATTGTCTGTCGAATCGACGATTTAGGTAGATTCGTGACAAGGGGTCAGTGCGCCCATTCGCACCCGCGAGATGGAATAGACCCCATTATTTCGAGTTAGAGTCGCTGATATAATCTGCGGCTCATTTTTCGTTTTCGGCGGGTTTCTTGATATACTTCCCGTTCTTGATTCTCGCGTCCGCCGGTTTCTCTGCGTTCTCTGGAATCCCCCAGACCGAGCCAATGCGGATCGCACCGGGAACGCGCCCCTCGCCGCACAAAATCTGAATACGGCGAGTGGAGATACCCCAGCGTTCGGCGGTTTGCGTGATAGATAAATACTTCATGGGCGGTACTCCTGTTGCAGTTCATTCCTGCGTCTGCTTACAAAATCACAGTATAATTATAATCGTCAAAGCGAATAAAAGCAAGGACTTTCCGGAAAATCTCAGGAAGTATCTTCAATTCAGACATGAAAGGGGTGTGGGGCTTCCCCAACAATAAAATGAGCAGATCAGGCGCAAAGCTGAACTGCCCATTTTTCCGGTGTGTACGGACACCGGATGTGCTTGCTACTCTCTCAAATCTCATATCCGCAGATACAACGCGCTCCCGCTTTCGCAAAAGCAGGAGCGCATATTTTTTGAAAATTTTCTGTTTCGATACCTGCGTTTCGACGAAGAAATGTCCGTTGTAAAGTGAGGGGCAACGAATCGCCAATGCCCTCGTCTTCAAAATTTTCTTTTCGCCACTACCAAGTTTTTGAGAAAAAATGTCCGTTGTATTGTGAAAGGAGTGTTTTATCATGCCGGATCGCACGCGACCCATCCGCAAAGAAATCTGCCTGAATGAGCAGGAATTGAGCGTGGTTCGCCACAAGATGAACCAACTCGGCACCCGCAACTTCGGCGCGTATGCCCGGAAAATGCTGATTGACGGGTACATCATCAAGGTCGATTACACCGAGCAGAAAAAGTTAGCTGCCGCTGTCAGCAGGATTGCCACAAACATCAACCACGTCTGCCGCCGCATTAACAGCACCGGGCATTTTTACGATGCCGATGTTGCCGAACTGAAAGCGCGGCAGGCCGAAATTTGGGAGCTGTTGAAAACGCGGCAGAGGGAAGAACTTTGACCACAACGGGATTTTCCATGTGTGGGTTTTCCGTCACCGGTTTTCCGGACGGTGGACAAGCTGACGCTCCGGAGCGTACCACAACCGGATTTTTGGAGCATGGATTTCCAAACTGTCACAGGGGATGAAATTCATACCCAAAACAATAAGAAATAAATCAACGCTCAATATAGTCATCCATCAATCCTATCAATACTGGTTTTGATGGATGGGATAGGAGGATTATGTCACAGAAGTTTTTGAAGTTTACAAGCGAGAGCTTGTCGGCATCCTACATACCGTTTCCACGGTTTTTGATGGAGGATAGTCTTGCCGGGCTGTCCAACGATGCAAAAGTGCTGTATGCTCTGATGCTGGATCGGGCGAGCATTTCAAAAGTCAACGGTTTTCTTGAAACTGACGGCACCATCCGAATTTACTTCACCGTGGAACAGGCGCAGAAGAAGCTGCACCGCAGCCGACAATGTGCGACGCGGATATTTCATGAGCTTGAGTTCAGCGGTTTGATCTGCCGAAAGAAACAGGGGCTTGGAAAACCCGCATTGATTACGCTGAATTATCCCTCTAATGCGAAGCTGATTCGGCCGAAGAAAGGCAGCTCAATATTGTTCGGATAAAGGTCAAAAACGTGGCATTTTTCGCCCCACAATCGGCGCGAAAACACAGGGGAATATCTTTTCCTTACAGCAACGCCAAAATGGGGTTATACGCGCTACAGAAGCGATAAAGGAGGTACCATGTGAACGCAGAAAAAACGAATATCCCAAACAGCGTGGATGCAACCGAAATTCCGGAATACGTCTTTGAATCGCTGGCACGGAGTTTGCTTCCGGTAATTCAGAAGTACTACGAAAGCGAAGGTGGCAAAAAGGCATTTGCCGAATGGAAAGCAAAGAAGGAGATTTCAGACAGTGCATCTACATAAAGAAACCGGGAGGATTGCCATGATCGGCAGTCCTCCCGGTTTCTTTATTACCAGTCTTCAACTTCTTCTATAAAAACAATAAATCCGAACCCATGACCAATCGGCACAAGGTTCGGATTATATTGTTTTGGTGGAGGCGGGGGGAGTCGAACCCCCGTCCGAAAACGCTTCCTCGGGAACCTCTCCGGGCGCAGACGGTCGATTACATTCCCTTATCCTGACGCAGGCCGTCAAACTTCAAGATTCGGTAGCTTCATTGTTCATGGTGCGCTCAAAGCTTTGCGCACACACGTGCACCACTAAACGACGCCCCGTTCCGGCTCGTGGTCCTTCCGGACGGGACGGCCGCTAATTAAGCAGCGGCGAGAACGACGTTATCGTTGTTCTTTAATTTATAAGTTGCCCGTTTTTAGGATGTCAGGCACATCCGCCCGCTATTCCCGCCTCTACGTCCCCGTCGAAACCAGTACGCCCCCGTAGAGCGGCGCGGTTCAACCGCGCCGCGGCAGGTAACATGTTCAGTTCTGTGCTTCGGTCGCTCTCAGCACTTCTCAGGAGCCGGGTAGTCCACACCGAAGGTCTCCACGGTGACGGACTTCATCCGCTGATCCTCGTAGGGGCGGTCCATCCGGTCCCGCTTCACATTGACGATGGCGTCGGCCACGTCCATGCCCTCGATCACCTTACCGAAGGCGGCATACTCGCCGTCCAGGTGGGGAGCCTTCTCCACCATGATGAAGAACTGGCTGCCGGCGGAGTTGGGATGCATGGCGCGGGCCATGGACAGCACGCCACGGTCATGCTTCAGGTCGTTCTTCACGCCATTGTGGGCAAACTCGCCCTTGATGGAGTAGCCGGGGCCGCCCATGCCGGTGCCCTGGGGGCAGCCGCCCTGGATCATGAAGCCGGGGATCACCCGGTGGAAGATCAGGCCGTTATAAAAGCCGGACTTCACCAGGCTGATGAAGTTGTTCACGCTGTTGGGAGCCACCTCGGGATAGAGCTCGGCCACCATCTTGCCGCCGTTCTCCATCTCAAAGGTCACAATGGGGTTCTGAGCCATGTGTGTTTCCTTCCTTTCTCCGGGAGATCCATCTCCCGCTTTGTCAATAACCGCCGCGGCGGTGTGCTTTCATGGTACGGTCCATCTCCCGCTTGGCATCCCGGGCGGCGGCGGAGTCCCGCTTGTCATAGAGCTTCTTGCCCTTGGCCAGGCCCACCTCCAGCTTGACCCGTGAGCCCCGGAAGTAGATGGACAGAGGGACCAATGCGTATCCGTCCTGCTTGACCTTGGCAAACAGTTTCAGGATCTCCCGCTTGTGCATCAGCAGGCGGCGGGGCCGCAGAGGGTCCTTGTTGAAGATATTGCCCTTCTCGTAGGGGCTGATGTGCATGCCGTGGACATGCATCTCCCCATCCTTGACGATGCAGAAGGAGTCCTTCAGGTTGACGTGGCCCTGGCGGATGGATTTGACCTCGGTGCCCGCCAGCTCGATGCCCGCCTCGTACTTATCCTCGATGAAATAGTCATGGTAGGCCTTGCTGTTTTTGGCCACGATCTTGATGCCCTTACTCTCCATTCCGCCACCTCCCAACCGGGACAAATCTCTTGAGAATATATTATATCACACCTGTCAATATCTCAGACGGGAAAATAGGTCAGCAGTCCGGTGAGGGCGTCGGAGGAGAGCACGGTGCGGCCGTGCTCGGCCAGGCTGGCCGCCAGATGGGGGCGGTGAGTCTCGCTGCGGCCGAACTCCGAGAGGCGGGCGGCGGCCTGCTCCGCCCCGGTGGGCAGGGAGAGCCACCACCGGTCCTCCCACCACAGCAGAGCGGCGTCCGGCCGGGGATCGGACAGGGCCCGGGCGGCGGCGGCCAGATCCTCCAAACTGCCGAAGGAGAACCAGCACCGCTCGGGGGCGCGGACATGGGCAAACACCAGTACACCGCAGGACTCCGGGTAGGCCTCGATCTCAATGGCCCCCTCCAGGTCGATGCCCGCCTGGCGGAAGGCGGTGCGGGTCAGCTCCAGAGCCTGCTCCAGGGTGAGGCCCGCGGAGGTCAGGCCGTGCTCCTTCAGATCGGCGGGGGTGATGTACAGGGCAACGCTGGCGCTGCCGATGGGCTGGATGGTCATAGGCTACCTCCTCATGTGATGAAACTGATTATAGCTGTTCCGCCCGGCGGCGTACAGCTGTAATGATTGGCGGGATTGGAAAAGCTGAGGGTGGCACAAGAACTGGAAGTATGATATAATGCACCTAACCGATTGAAGAAAAGGGGATACGCCGGATGGAACTGTGGGAAAAGACCGTGGAGAGCGACACTCTCTTTGAAGGCAAGATCGTCACCCTGAAGCTGGACAAGGCGGAGCTGCCCAACGGCCGCGTGGCCCGGCGGGAAGTGGTGGAGCACCCCGGCGGGGTGGCCATTCTGCCGCTGTTTGACGACGGCACAGTCAGCATCGTGCGGCAATTCCGCTATCCCTTCCAGGAAGTGGTCACCGAGCTGCCCGCCGGCAAGCTGGAGAAGGGCGAGGACCATCGCCCCGCCGCCCTGCGGGAGCTGGAGGAAGAAGTGGGCGTCACCTGCGGCAAGCTGACCTATCTGGGCTGCCTGTACTCCTCCCCCGGATTTTCCACCGAGGTGCTTCACATGTATCTGGCCCAGGAGCTGACCCAGGGCGCCTGCCACCCGGACGACGACGAGTTTCTGGACGCGGAGCGGGTCCCCTTCTCCCAGCTGGTGGACCAGGTGATGTCCGGCGAGATTATGGACGCCAAAACGGTGGCCCTGGTGCTGAAGGTCAAGCAGCTGCTGGGTCTGTAAGGACAGGAGGTTACCATGAGCAAGCGTATTTTGATTGTGGAGGATGAAAAGAACATCGTTGACATCCTCAGCTTTAATCTGGGCAAGGAAGGCTACGAGACCCTGGAGGCCTACGACGGCGAGGCCGGCCTCCAGCTGGCCCTGGAGCAGAACCCCGATCTGATCCTGCTGGATCTGATGCTGCCCAAGATGGACGGCTTTGACGTGTGCCGCAACCTGCGCAAGGAAAACCGCTCCACCCCCGTCATCATGCTCACCGCCCGTGAGGAGGAGACCGACAAGGTCCTGGGCCTGGAGCTGGGGGCCGACGACTACATCACCAAGCCCTTCTCCATGCGGGAGCTGCTGGCCCGGGTGAAGGCCAACATCCGGCGCAACGAGATGGTAAACGGCGCCCCTGTCTCCGCCCCCGCCGCCACCGGCAGCCGGATGGAGCTGGGCCGCATCACCATTGACCCCGACCAGATGATGGTCTACAAGGACGGCCGGGCCCTGGACCTGACCCAGCGGGAATATGAGCTCATCAAGTTCCTGGCCGCCCAGCCCGGCAAGGTCTTCTCCCGTGAGGCTCTCATGGAGCACGTGTGGAACTACGAGGGCTATGTGGGTGACGTCCGGGCCGTGGACGTGGCTGTCCGCCGCCTGCGTGAAAAGGTGGAGGACGATCCCGCTTCTCCCCAGTTCGTCGTGACCCGGAGAGGTCTGGGCTATTACTTCAACGCCTGATAAAACCAAGTCCGGCGGGCCGGGGCGGCCGTCCCTGCCCGCCCCAACTTTGATTCTGACAAGAGAGGAGTGGTCCACAGTATGTTCCGCAGCCTGCACATGAAGCTCATGCTCATCATGACGCTGCTCATCATTCTGCTGATGACCGTTGTGGGCGCATTCCTCATCAACTCTGTGGCCAATTACTACACCCAGGACTTCTACACCCAGATGTCTGAGGCCTTCCAGGACGAGGTATTCTGGTCCGACCTGACCACCCCCACCCCCGGCGAGGAGGACGGAGCGGCCAGCATCGCCGAGATCTTGAACACCTACAACGGCACCCTGGGCGTGGACAACCGCAGCCGGAAGTACTACGTACTGGACGGCTCCGACGGCCACTGGCTGGCGGGCTCCGACGACCAGGACGCCGATGAACCTCTGGACATGGATTCCCGCAACCTGATGCGGGTCCTGGCCGGGGAGGAGAAGAGCGACGACAGCACCCCCTCCGCCTCCTACATGGATGTGGCGGTGGCGGTCCAGCGGGGCGGCCAGCGGTACATCATCTACGTCCGGGACGACGGCACCAACGCCGCCGCCCTGAACAGCGAGCTCATCACCCTCATTGTGGAGGCTCTGGTCTTCGGCCTGGTGATTTCGGTGCTGCTCTCCTTCCTGCTGTCCAAGACCCTCATCACCCCCATTGAGCGGCTCACCGAGGGCGCGGAGCGGGTGGCCAACGGCGACTTCTCCCAGAAGCTGGAGGTGGCCTCCCGGGATGAGATCGGTATTCTCACCGGCACCTTCAACGACATGGCCCGGCAGCTCCACCAGACCCTGGAAGAGGTGGAGAACGAGCGCAACAAGCTGGGCACCCTCTTCCTCCACATGACCGACGGCGTGGTGGCCTTTGCCCGGGACGGCGCGGTGATCCAGTCCAACCCCGCCGCCGAGGAGCTGCTGGGGATGGCCATTCCCATCGGCGGCAGCGTCAACTACGACACCCTCTTCTCCGACATCGCCCCCCTCCAGGGGGTGCTGGCGGTGGAGTCCCCCGGCTATCTGGACGGCGTGCGCAACGTGGGCGGCAAGAGCCTGGAGCTGCTGCTCACCCCCTTTGACCAGGAGCGGCTGGGCGGCGTGCTGGTGGTGATCCACGACGTCACCGAGCAGCACAAGACCGAGGAGATGCGCCGGGAGTTTGTGGCCAACGTGTCCCACGAGCTGCGCACCCCCCTGACCAACATCCGCTCCTACGCCGAGACCCTGGCGGACAACGCCGGAGAACTGCCCCCCGACATGGAAAAGAACTTCCTGGGGGTCATCCTCAACGAGTCCGACCGCATGACCCACATCGTTCAGGACCTGCTCACCCTGTCCCGGTTCGATTCCGGTCGGTCGGAGCTGAAGCTGGCCCCCTTCTCCTTCGGGCAGGCGGTGCAGGACGTATACAACGCCATTCTGATGGAGGCCCAGCGCCACGGCCATCAGGTGGAGCTGAAGCTCCCCGCCACTCTGCCCGACATCGTGGGCGACCGGGAGCGCATCGTGCAGGTGATGATGAACATCGTATCCAACTCCATCAAGTACACCCCCGACGGCGGCCACATCCGCATCTCCGCCGGCCAGTGGCCGGGCAAGGTGTGGATGGAGGTGGCCGACAACGGCATCGGCATTCCCGAGGCCGACCGGGGCCGCATTTTTGAACGCTTCTACCGGGTGGACAAGGCCCGCTCCCGGGAGTCCGGCGGCACCGGCCTGGGCCTCTCCATCGCCAAGGAGATCATCGACCGCCACGAGGGCGTCATCGAGCTGCTGGACCGGCCCGGTCCCGGCCTGACGGTACGCATCACCCTGCTGACGGAGGGACCGCGCCATGGAAAGGAGTAAGTCCAGACGCCGCCGCAACCGCGGGGTGGAGCGGCTCAAGAGCATCCTGATCGTGCTGCTCTCCCTTTCCGCCGTCTATCTGACCCTCCGGGCCCTGGTGCAGAACGAGGTGGTCTCCGGCTCCCAGGGCATTCTGGGGTCGGTGGTCTCCCTGTTTCAGCCCCAGGAGTCTGACACAACCCCCGATCCCGGCGGCAGCAGTCAGCTCACCGCCGCCGCCCGGCCGGTGCGTATCGCCGTGTATGACGGCGTCAACCGCTACGCCATTCAGTACAACGCCGCTCAGACCGACAAACTGTATGACAGCCTGGGCATCCTGCTGGGCGAGGCCCTGACCAGCGCCAAGACCCCCGTGGAGATCACAGAGGATGACTGGCAGGCCGCCCTCCAGTCCCCCGGCGTGTGGTTCGACTTCCTGGGGAACATCCCCCTGGAGACCCTCAGCGCCTGGACCGGCGAGGGGAGCGCCAACCGTGCCCTGTCCGGCTCCGCCCGGCAGATCGCGGTGGCGCTGGATGAGAAGAGCGTGCGGCTGTACTATCATAATGAAAGTGACGGCCTGTATTATGCCTGCGAGACGGCAGTGGCCTATACCGGCCACATGGATGAACTCATCAGCGACTACGGCGGCAACGGCATCCTCTTTGCCTTTGAGTTGGGAGAGGACAGCGGCTATGAAGGGCTGGACCCCTATGTGCTCATCTCCGCCTCCACCCCCACACCCACCGTCTACCGTGCTTCCAATCCCCTGTCCAACCTGGAGGACAGTCTGATTGCTGAGCTGCAGGAGGCTCTGTCCTTCCAGACCGCCTCCTACCCCATCCCCAACGGCATCCGCATCCGGGAAGGGCAGGAGACTCTGGAGATCAACCGGGACGGCACGGTGGTATACAGCACTGCGGAGGACACCGCCTCCCGCTACCCGGTGGGCGACAGCGACGTGACCGAAGTGATTGAGACCACCCGCCGCCTGGCCGCCGACACGGTGGGCCGCTACTGCTCCGCCGCCCGCATCTATCTCATGGGCGTGGAGCAGACGGAGGAGGGCGTGGAGGTCTCCTACGGCTACTGCCTCAACGGCACGGAGGTCAGTCTCTCCGGCGGCGCCTGTGCCGCCCAATTCACCATCCGGGACGGACAGATCACCGCCTTCACCCTCCGGTTCCGCCGCTACGAGGACGCGGGGCAGACCAGCCTGGTCCTGCCGGAGCGGCAGGCCGCCGCCGCCCTGGAGGCCCTCCAGCCTGAGGAGCGGGAGCTGGTGCTCTGCTACAGCGATACCGGCGGCGAGACCGTCCAGGCCGACTGGGTGGCCAAATAACATTTGCATTTCCGGCAGGCAGGAGTGAGAGGTTCCTATGGAATGGTCAAAGCTGAAAAATGTGATCCTGCTGATGCTGGTGTGCGTCAACGTCATTCTCCTGCTGCTGGTGGGCAGCCAGGAGAGCCGTGACCACCGCTACCGGGAGGAGACCCTGCAGGCCGTTCAGGAGGTTCTGGAGAAGGGCGGCATCACCTTCGGACTGGATGAGGTACCGGAGGACCTGTCCCTCCCCCTGGTGACCGTGAACCGGGACCGGGACAGCGAGGCCGCCGTGGCCGCCGCCCTGCTGGGTGAAGTCACCCTCCAGGGCGAGAGCGAGGTGCGTCCCCGCTACGCCGGCGAGGGGGGCACCGCCGAGTTCTCCATGAACGGCAGCTTTACCATCTCCCTGCAGCCCGGCGTCCGCACCCTGGAGAGCGGTGAGGACTATGATGAGGCCAGCCAGGCCTGTCTGGAGGCCATGGGCTTTACGGGGACCCTGGAAGATCTGGAGATGAACGGCTCGGACGCCCTGCTCACCTACTGCCAGAGCTGGGACGGCAGTCCCCTCTTCTCCTGCTCGGTCAGTCTCTACTGGCAGGGGGAGGACCTGATCCGGGTGGAAGGCCAGCGGCTGGACGGCACGGTAACGGCGTCCTCCAATACTAAGCTGCTGTCCACCACCACCATCCTGGTCCAGTTCCTGGCCGGCATCAACGAGGGCGGCTACGTGTGCAGCCGCATCGACGACATGACCGCCGGCTACCTGACCTCCAGCAACACCACCCGGCAGATCCAGCTCACCCCGGTGTGGCGGTTCCTCACCGACACCGGCACCTACTATGTGAACGCGGTCACCGGCGAGTTTACCCCGCTGGAATAAAAACGCATAAAAAAGGGAGCGGCTTATGTCCGGCCTCATAAGGACAACTACAAATTTTAAGGATAGGCAGGTGTTGCATTGGCAGCACCTGCCTGTTCCTTTATGCACTTTGGGAGATGTTCAGGTTCCCAACCACGCCAATGTCCGTGTAATGGATCTCCACGGTCTGCCTTGCGTGCTTGGACCATTTCACATCCTTCTCATGCACTACGATTTTCTGAATGAACAGCCGCAGAAGCTCCGGCGTCAGTTCCTGAATGTCAGTATAGCGTTTTGCTCTGGCAATGAAGTTGTCTGCGCCGGATACCGTGGCTTTCAGTTTGGTGATAGCCTGCGCCTTCTGCGGGATGGTGGTTTTCAGTTGCTCTTGTTCCGCCACATAACTGGCAGAGAGGGTCTGGAACTGCTCCGTGGTGATGCGCCCCAGCACCGAGTCCTCATACAGCCGCTTGAATATAGCCTCCAATTCTGCCTCGCGTTTTCTCATGTCTGCAAACTCTGTTTCCTGCTTTCGGATTTCCCGCCGCAGTTCGGCAGACTGCCGGTCGCAGATGTAGGTAGCGAACTCTTGGGTATGCTCCCTCGCCATCGCCGTTACCCTGCGGATATCCTCCAGCACAACTTCATCCAGGATACACTCCCGTATGTAGTGGGCTGTGCAAACCTCAGCGCCTTCCTTCTTGTAGGTGCGGCAGGTGAAGTGGTTGTAGGAGGCGGACATTGTGTGTGCCCGATGCAAGACCATCGTGGAGCCGCAGTCGGCGCATACTACCAGCCCAGAATACTTGTTCTGCTCGTCCATGTTGGTGCGCCGCCGTTTGTGCTGCCGTACCCGCTGGACGATATCCCAAACCTCCTGCGTGATCAGCGCCGGATGAGTTCCCTCAAACACCAAGCACTCTTCCCTGGGATGCTGTACATACCGTTTGTCTTTATAGGATTTCGTGGTGAACTTCATGTTGACTGTGTTCCCAAGGTAGGCTTCATTTTCCAGGATGTTGGCGATGGTGCTGTTAGACCAGTTATAGGGCTGGGACAGATCCAGACAGGTATGGCCGGATCCGAACTTGCAGTAGGTATAAACCGCCGGACAAAGCACACGTTCAGCCTTCAACTGTTTGGCTATCTGGCTCGGCCCGCGACCGGCGGCACAGAGAGCGAAGATACGGCGCACCACAGCAGCAGCCTCCTCGTCCACAATGAGTTTCCCCTTGGCGTTCTCATCCTTTTTGTAGCCATAGGGCGCCCGTGTCCCCAGACGCTCCCCGCGCTGAGCCTTGGCCCGCTGGACCGCCCGGATCTTCCGGCTGGTGTCCCGCACAAACCATTCGTTGAACAGGTTTTTGAAGGGCATCAGGTCGTTGCTCTCGGCGTTTTCTGTGTCCACATTGTCATTGATGGCAATGTAACGGACGCCGAACTGTGGGAACCGTTCCTCAATGTACAGGCCAGTATGCAGCTGGTTACGCCCCAGACGGCTGAGATCCTTGGTAATGATAATCCCAATTCTGCCGTCCTCCATGTCGGACATCATGCGTTGGAAATCCGGCCGGTTGAAACTGGCTCCAGAGTATCCATCATCCACATAGAACTGGGTGTTGGGAAAGTGGTGGTCGATGGCGTACTGCTCTAATATTCGCTTTTGGTTTTGGATACTGTTAGACTCCCCGTCCAGACCATCGTCCTGACTCAGGCGACAGTACAGAGCGGTGATTTTTCCTTGGTTTGACTGCTTCATGCGATCCTCCTTTTCTCCAGTCAAACCATCCAGAGTTTGTGTGATGTTACCTCTGACGGGGTGGTTTGTCCACCCCTTTCCGAAACTGTGTGTGAATTTTTGAGGTCCATGTCAATGAACATTTTCAGTTTTTCCTCCGGCGAACAGGTGCCATCCGTGGGGAACACAGAAACCACATGGATCAGCCGTCCGTGACTCAACTGGTCGCGCTCGGCTACAACTTTTTCCGCCCTGCCGGGCATGGGAATGATTTTGGGCATTGCGTCCCTCCTCTACAGAATATGAGGGGCCAGAAAACGGCGAATTGGGTCCGGCAGCATTGCCAAACCCAGTCTTAAGTTCATGCCCGAAAAGAAAACTCCCCCTTCATCTTCCTCCCGAAAAAAAGGCCGAGCGAATACCCATGTCCAATCAAAAAAAGAACATGTCCCCGGTGGGGGACATGTTCCCAGCCCCCTCTTGTACGGAGGCAGGTATGCGTGTATACTAAGAGCAGTCGTTCTCAAAACAGAGAACAGATAGGAGGCACACCGCAATGGAGCAGACATTCGGCAGTTATGTGCGGGAGAAACGAATGGCCCGCGGACTGTCCCTACGCGCTCTGGCGGCACAGTTGGAGGTATCTCCGGTCTATATGAGCAACATCGAGAATGACCGGAGGCCGGCGCCCACCAGAGAGAAATTAAACCACCTCATTGAAATTCTGGGACTATGCCAGGCAGATGCCGAACTTCTGCTGGATCTGGCTGCCAAATCCAGAACGCAGCGGGTGTCCGCGGACTTGCCAGAGTACATTATGGAACGGGATATCGTCCGGGCTGCCCTACGGACAGCCAAGGAAGTGGACGCCACAGACGAGGAATGGCAGGAATTTATAGACCGCATTACCCGGCGGGAGAAACCGGGCAACTGAAAAAGGGGGACAAGCCCATGCGGAAGTATTATACAGAGCAGACGATGGAGGGCATCGCACGGCGTGTGCTGGATGCCTACGATGAGCGCCTCTACCGCGGTCAGCCTTGCGCCATTCCCATCGAGGATCTTATCGAGCGCCATGGTCTGACGCTGGAGTTCCAATACCTCCGCAAAAATGGCCGCATTCTGGGAAAAACCGTGTTCGATACCGGTCTGGAGGCCGTATATGATATGGAACTGGGCAAGTATACCCTGTTCCCGGTGAAAGCCGGTACGATTCTCATAGATGCCTCGCTGTGTGAAGAAGAATCCAGCACCGGCCGACTGCGGTTTACTGAGGCCCATGAACTGTCCCACTGGATCCTGCATAAGGGGCTGTATGTTGGTACTGGAGAGAGCGCGGCGCTGCAGCCTGCCGTCAAGGAAACCAGTATGGAGATCCAGGCGAATATGCTTGGGTCCGCCTTGCTCATGCCCATGCCTATGGTGAAACGGTGTTTTTATCAAATGCGGGCTGGCCGTGACAATCAGGCCATTGTTCAGGCCATGTCGGAGGTGTTTCAGGTATCCCGCCAGGCCATGCGGATCCGTCTCACCAACCACCATTTGCTGTAAAATTTTTTACTACGCTGTTCTCAAAACAGAGAACACTTTGTAGGAGGAACGCCATGCAACAAGTAAAAAGAACCCAAGCGGTGCGCTGCCCTGTGTGCGGCCGTGGGCGTGTGATCGACGCTGCGGCCGGCGTGGATCCGGGGCGTCTGCGTCTCTACGGCCCGGAGCATGCGGACAAGGCGGAATTGTTCTCCAAGTGTCCCAAATGTGGGCTACAGATCGGCATCTCCTTTGAAAAGACCGGATATTCCTAAAATGAAAATAGAGTATCGACCTCGTCAAGCGCACCAACCGCCCGCATAAAAAGCGGGATCTACCGCGTTCGGAGCCTTACAGGCAGCAGTTCTGCTGTGCTGTAAGGCTCTTTTTTTGCGCCTTTTCCGCGGCAGGGCGGCGGAAAGGCTTGAAATGCGGAATTTTTGGCAGCCCTACATAGCGAAATACCCATGATCGCCAACTCAGAAATTTCCCCAAAAAATCTGAGATTGGAGATCAAAACTATGAAAAAATGGCAGGAAAATCGGAACTACAGGAAAATTTGTGACGACAAGGGCGAAGTTGTCGACCATATCATTACGGTAGACGGCATAGACGTATCCGTCCCGGAGGATGTGTTCTCTGCCTATGCCCGGATGGATCGTCGGGAGCGGTATCTCAGCGAGGACGTTCCTGCTGGAGGTCAGCAGCTCTCTCTGGAACAGATGGCAGAGGACGGCGTTTTGCCGGACTATGTGGGCGAAGAAATGTCACCCAGCGCGGAGGACTGTTGTCTGCGGCAGGAGATGTCCAGCATGCTTCTGGCCGCCCTTCTCTCGTTGGAGGATCGTGACAGGCAGCTCATCATCGCGCTGTTCTACAACCGCCTCTCCACCAGAGAATACGCCCGGCGTCTGGGCATTACCCAGCGGGCCGTCATCAAGCGCCGGGATCGGATTCTGAAGGATCTGAAAAAGTATTTTGAAAAATTTGCGGCGTGAGGGTATTCACTTGGCGTTTTTTTCGGGAGGAAAGTGAAGGGGGAAAACACCTCCCCCTCCACTGTTCCTTGAAAAGTGCATACCAGCAATGCGGGTAACACGCAGCCGCACCCACCCCATAGCGCGCGCCAGGACCCGGTCCAAACGGCCGGCGAGCGATTCAGCCTGTGGCCGGCCCTGACAGGCCGGGCAAGAGATGGGACGGCTCAAATAATGACACACCAAGCACGGCCTGCGCGTAAGACAGGCGGCGCTGCTCTGGGATTGAAAGCAGTAGAGATCCCGGAAACATGCCCGTGAGGCCCTCCTGTCAGGGGTCTGCCCGCATTGTTCCCAAACCCATCGGAGGGCGAGTGCGAATGCGATGGGAACACGAAAAAAAGATAAAAGGACGGAAGTATCCATGAAGAAATATACCCATGAAAAGGCCCATGAGTAAATTGACTATATTTTCAAAACCCTACTGCCTCGAAGGGGCATGACGGAGCGTCCGGAACAGATCCGGTTATGCCACAGCATCCTGAACACCATGCTGGACGGCGGCATCGCCCTATGCGACGCTGGGACCGGCATCGGCAAGACCTTCGCTTACCTGACTGCCGGCATCCTGCTGGGCAAGTGCCGGGCGGCAGAGGGCAAGCCGCAGCGGCCTATCCTGATTTCCACTTCCAGTATCGCTTTGCAGAATGCCATCCAGAAGGAATATCTGCCCCTTCTGTCTGGTGTACTGCTGTCTGCGGAACTGATCTCTGCACCCATCGAGGCAGTCATCCGTAAGGGCAAGGCCCACTACGCCTGTGACGCCCGATTGGAACGGCGGATCCGGCAGGTGGAGGGCAGCCATAAAAATCCCGCCGCCCACCAAGCCCTGCACGCCGCACGGCACGTGCTGGATCTGGACCAGATGTCTGGGATGAGCAGTTATGACAGGGAGCGGATCTGTGTTCCGCAGCGGTGCAGGTGCCGGCTGAAGGACTGCCGGTATCACTGCTTTCTGGACACCTGCCAGAGCGGACAGTATACGGTCCAGATCTGTAACCACAACCTCCTGATGGCAGATCTTATCCACCGCAGCCAAAAGAAAAAAACCATTCTTCCAGACAGCGCAGCCATCATCATAGATGAGGCCCACAAACTGCCGGAAACTGCCCGGCAGATGTTTGGCGTGACGCTGAAGGCTCAGGACTTTGCAGAGCTGGTTCGCAGTTTACATGTGGAGCGGTATGTCCTCGCAGCGGAACTGCTCTCCGAAGCTGTGGCGCCGCTGACGGAAAAACTGTCAGTTCCAGTGGAAGAAGGGGCTGGATTTGATGCCTACCAGATGTTCCTGGAACGGCCGCATCAAGTCCTGACAGTGGTCTGCCGACAGCTGGAGGGTCTGCTGACCAAGGAAACCTGGCGTCTTCTGTCTGCCGTCGCCTCCACAGTATCCCTCTTTTATTTAGGGAATCCTGAAATGATTTTCTACGCAGCAGACAATGACCACGGCGGGGCCATGCTGTGCGGCACAGTGGCAGAACTGACCGCGCAGCTCCAGGCCACGCTTTGGCGGCGGGAACAGCCCATTGTCCTTTCTTCCGGCACCCTTGCTGTTGGGAAGGATTTCAGCCGTTTCCGCACCGCCGCCGGCCTGACAGGCGAGCGGCTCGTGACAGAAACTGTGTGTCCGTCCCCCTTTGACTATCAGCGCAACTGCCTCCTTTATCTACCACAAGATCCGATCCCACTGGACACGGCGGACTACTATGACCGGCTGGCTGCACAGATCCGGCAACTGGCGGTGGCATCCCATGGCCACGCTCTGGTGATGTTCACATCCTATCTCGCCATGTCTGCTGTCAAGGAACGGCTGCAGGCTGCAGCGCTGCCCTTTCCTGTATTTACGATGGGGCGGTGCCCAGCCCGCACTCTGACAGCCTTTCGCGCCGCCCCCGGCAGTATCCTGCTGGCCACCGGCGCGGCATGGGAGGGGCTGGACTTCGCTGGCGACGGTGTGTCCCTGCTCATCATCCCGCGCCTGCCCTTTGCCTACCCGGACGCTGTAAAAGAAAAAGAGCGAAAGGACTACCCGAACCTGCGGGAGTTCCTGCGCTCCGTTGTTGTCCCGGAAATGCAGATCAAACTGCGGCAGGGTTTTGGCCGGGCTATCCGTACGGAAACGGACACCTGTGTCGTCGCTGTTCTGGATCCCCGCGCCGCCCTCGGCCGGAGATATTTTCAGAGCATGGCGGAGGCCCTGCCGGAGATGCCGGTGACAGGGAACCTGCGGACAGTGGAACAGTTCTACCATGAGCGCAAGGAGGCCGGCTATTTCCGGATCCCCACTGCAGGATGAAATTGTTGCATTTGATTCGTCTGTCCGCCATTCCTTGGTGGTGTTGGTAATGGCTTTCGTGATGCTTTCCGGCTATACTTGCGTTGCAAATCAACGGAAGGAGGCAATCAGACATGGAGCAGACCAAGGGCCTTTCCTGTCAGATCCCGGAACCCCTACACGCCAGGGTGACAGCGGAGCGCGTTGCGGCAAACCAGTCCCTCAGCGAGTACATCACAGACCTGCTCACCAGTTACTATGAAAACGGAGGAAAAAACGGCATGGCACAGACGAGAACAATGGCATTTCAAATCAGTGAGGACCTGTTTCAACGGATCAAGGACTACCTGTCCTTGGAGAGCGAGCGTCAGGGCCGCAAAGTGACACAGCGGGAGTTCGTCCTGGGGCTGATCGAGAACGCCTTGCAGCAGGCGGCGGACGCCGCCCCTGACGATATCCCCGCCCCCGCTGAGGATCAGGAGGCATACACCAAGGTGGAGTCCGAGAACAGGGAAACCATAGAAGGAGGCAACGAGGATGCAGCAGAGTGAACTCGATGCCTTTATCGCTGCTGGCGGCGCACTCTGCAAAGCCTGCGGCCAGCGGATGCTAAAAGCGGATGGCTGCACCTGGACCCATGTGCGATGCGGAGATCGATACTACCGCCGTATCAAGTACGGTGTGGACGGCATGGCGTATGAGGACGCCCGCTGCCACGACTGCGGCGCCAAGCCTGGCCATTACCACCATGTGGGATGCGACGCGGAGCGGTGCCCCGTGTGCGGTGGGCAGCTCATCGGCTGCGACTGCGACATATCCGAGTATGTGGAGGGGCCGCCCCAAAAGAGAACAATCAAGTAAATCAGGATCCCAGAACTGCCCGGATTGTCCAACAGGGACGATCCGGGCGGTCTGTTTTGCAGGGAACTGGAGGTGGAAAAATGTCGGAACAGAAATCCAATCGTTTCACAGAACAGGAGATGGAGATTGCCCGCGGGACAGACTTGCCAGATTTGCTGACATCTCTCGGCTATACCGTGACGCGGGTGGGCCATTACCACTCCACCAAAGAAATGGACAGTCTGCGGATCAAGAACCGCCGCATCTGGTACCGCTACTCCGAGAGAGTGGGCGGGGACGCCATCACCTTCCTGCAGCATTTTTGCGGCAGGAGTTTCCCCCAGGCGGTAGAGGAACTGCTGGCCTTCCATGGCCGCGCCAGAGATGCCCCTGTGGACCAGAGCAAGCCGCCCAAGCAAGCGCCGGAACCGCCCAAATCGTTCGAATTGCCACCTAAACACAACGATGCGCGCCGGGTGTACGCCTACCTGAAAAAGCGTGGGATCGCTCCTCGCGTTATCCGCAGCTTTTTCGACGCCGGACTGCTGTATGAGGACGCTGAGCATCACAACTGTGTGTTCGTTGGCTATGGGACAGATGGCAAGGTAGCCTTCGCCAGCCTGCGGGGTACCTACGACCGGGACGGCAGCGGTTTCAAAGGCGACGTCGCCGGCAGCGACAAATCCGTCGGTTTCCGCCTGCCGTATGCCCAGGACAGCAGGACCGTGTATGTGTTCGAGGCCCCCATCGACCTCATGAGTTACTGCACCCTGCACAGGGGATTCCACAGCAACGCCCTGGCCCTGTGCTGCCTGGACGACCGTAGCCTATCGGAGTTTCTTCGGGCACATCCCGCAGTACGGAAAATCGTCCTTTGCCTGGATCACGACCGCCCCGGCCAGGAGGCCGCAGAGCGCATGGGTCGGAAATACGCGGCAGAGGGCTACGCCGTGCAGACGCTGTCCCCTCCCTCCCGTAAGGACTGGAACGCTTATCTGACCTTTGTGCAGCAGTGCCAGGAAAGGGGGCGGTGATCAAGTAAAAGTAAACAAAAGATATCCAACAGCAATTTCTATACAAAAAAGGAGGAACGCCCATTTGAAAAGCAAGACAAAAAAGCATGGCCTGAAGCGCATAACGGCCCTGCTGCTGACGGCAGTGCTGTGCGTCGGCATGGTACCCAGCGCCTTTGCTGCGCAGGAAAACAGTTATCACGATCCTGCCGAGCATTGGCAGGAGGCGGACAACCGCACCAATGAACTGGATGTTAATGCTACAATCACCCATGAAACTTTTCAATGCAGGGAGTGTAAGCAGCAGACCTCTTTCCTTGCCTTCCGCACCCCGGAATATACACGGGACGGTCAGACAGCCATGAGCCGGAATGTCCGGTATTCAGACGGAACTTTGATCGGCGGCGAAGGGAAAGGCGCGGTTTTAGACGGCGTGCCCGGGCAGGACGCTTACTATACAGGCTATCACTGGACGAAAGCGGTATGTGAAACCTGCGGCGGTATCAATACCAATATGAGCAAGAAAGATTACTGCTATCAAAACAATGTGTACTGGCTGTATGACTGCGCTAACAATTTTTTTGAGGAGCTGCCCGAAACACAGGCCATCGAGCAGGTAGACAGCAAGTATCATCGTGTCACCACTACCAGCGGCGAGTACTGCGGATTCTGCTACGGCACCTTCAAAGAGGAAAATTCTACGCTGGAGCGCCACCACATGGAGAGCAACATCCGTCCCGAGTTGGCCCATGACCGCTTTGTGGAGATGGACGCCTGCGCCGACTGCGACTATACCGAAACTGCCTACACCACCGCCAAGTCTGTTGTGGCGGACTACTTCGGCGTGGTGGACGGACAGCCCCACACGGTCACGGTATCGGATCTCTCCGAGGCCGGCGTCACCACGGCCATTCGCTATGGTCACAGTGCAGACGCCTGTACCCTGACCAGCGCCCCCAACTATACCGAAGCTGGGGACTATGCTGTGTACTATAAAATCACCTACACCTTCCACGACACCGATATGGTGGAGGACGGTGTGGCCTATGTCCATCTGCGGGATGAAAGCACTGAGGAATCCGACGGTGACGGCACCTGCGGCGAAGATCACAACTGGACGCTGTTAGATCGTGTCCCTGCCACCTGCCTGACTCTGGGCTATGATCGCTATCTCTGCGCGGACTGCGGCAAGATTGAAAAGCGGGACTATGAGGCGGCGCTGGGTCACGCCCATCAGAGCGTGGTGATTCGAGATGCGACCTGTGAAGTGCCCGGCAAGACCATTGATATTTGTGAGCGGTGCGGTAATGTGAAAGAAACCGACCTGCCTCAGACCGAGCATGCGTTTTCCACCACCGTTGTTTCTGCCACCTGCGCCAACCCCGGCTACACTCTGCGGGAGTGCGCCGTCTGTGGGGAGCGCCACATCGAGGATATCACAGCGGCCCTGCCCCACAATTATGCGAGTAAGACCACCCCGGCTACCTGTGAGGGCGGCGGCAAGACCATTCATCGCTGCGAGGGCTGCGGTTCCAGTTTTATCACGGATTACACGTCCCCTCTGGGCCACTCCTGGGATGAGGGTACGGAGATCACCGGGGCCACCTGCACCGGCGAGGGCATGACCGAATACACCTGCATCCGCTGTGGAGCCACCCGTTTGGAGGGCGACGAAGCTGCGGGGCATATCCCTGGCGAACCCGCCTCCTGTACCAAGCCCCAACTCTGTACCCGTTGCGGGGCAATCATTGAGAATGCTTTGGGCCATGACTATACCGAAGAAGTGACCAAGCCTACCTGTACGGAAATGGGCTACACCACCTTTACCTGTACCCGCTGCGGTGATACCTATAAGGGTGACTACACCGAGGCGGCAGGTCACAAGCCCGGTGACTGGATCATCGACAAGGAGCCTACCACCGGCAGCGAGGGCAGCAAGCATAAGGAATGTACCGTCTGCGGCGAAACACTGGAAACCGAGGAAATCGAGAAGATCTACAATCAGGCTACCACAGACAGCAAAGGCGAAGCCGTTGTGGGAGGATATCTGGTAATCGTCACGGATACCGACACCAAGGCCCCTGTTGCCAACGCCACTGTCATCCTCCACAAAGACGATACACTGTCCATCCGCCTGCCGGGTTCCCGCCTGCTGGACTATGCCGGCCAGACTACCGTTACCGTCCTGCTCACCAAGGACAAGAGCGCCGCACCGGGCATGTTCATCGCGGTGACAGATAAGCACGACAATTACTGCGAGGGTAAGACCGACAAGTCTGGACAGCTCACTGTCCCTGGTACCACCGGCACGACCAGCGGGAATGGAAACGCCACCGTGGGCTGGGAGGACGAGGACGACGACTGCTGGACCCTGACCGTCACCGTAGAGGACCACGAAACTGGGCGGCCTATTGAGGATGCGGGAGTGTCCATCGGAAAGGGCGGCAATATTACGGTCACTCTGCCCGACGATGTGGATATGGATGAGAACAACCGCATCACCGTTACGGTGACGGACAATAAGCGCGCCCCACAGGAGAGCGTGACCATCATCGTCAAGGGCGATCTGGGGCAGAGTGAGCGCGGCGAAACCGATGAGGACGGCAAACTCACCGTTCCCGCTGTTACGGAAACAGAGTACCATGGGGCCTATATCTATGGCTACACAGACGGCACCTTCGGCCCAGAGCGCAGCATGAGCCGGAGCGAGGCCGCAGCCATCTTTGCCCGCCTGCTCTCCGACAAACTGGATGAGCGCATCCCCAGCGAAAATAAAGTGAAGTTTAAGGATATTGACTCGGAGGTGTGGTATGCAGGCTATGTGGAGTACCTGACTGGCTACGGCGTGGCCGTGGGTTATAATGACCGCACCTATCGGGGCGATAAGGCCATCACCCGCGCCGAGTTCACCGCTATGGCGGCGCGGTTCTTTGATGTGTACTGCGATGGAGCCGAAGAAATCATAGAGCAGTACAAGGGTTTTGACGATGTAAATGATGGCTATTGGGCGGCAGAGTATATCAAGGACGCCGCCATCCATGGCTGGGTGGAGGGCTACGGCGACGGCACCTTCCGGGCAGATGATCCCATTGACCGGGCGGAGGTCGTCACCATCGTCAACCGCTTGCTGGGCCGTGAGGCCGATGAGGACTACATCGCAGAGCACCGCCGCCGTCTGGTGACGTTCCCTGATGTGTCTCCTCGCCACTGGGCCTATTATCAGGTGCTGGAGGCCGCCAACCCCCACACCGCCATCCTCACCGATCCCGAAACCTGGGACAAGTGATTCGTCCGCTGTGCCGCGGCCCCGCTGTGGGCCGTGGCGCTTTTATCCCCCAATTCACCCTACATTAAATAATAAAGAAGGAGAATGTACCTATGCTGAAGATCGTAGCAATCGGAAACCTGACCAACGACGTGGAACTGAAGGTTCATGAGGCCACCGGAAAGCCCTATGCCATCCTGCGGATCGCGTCGGATCGCCGTTACCGGGACAAGGAGGGCAACCGCCTGACGGATTTCATCTCCATCAAGGTCCGCGGCCCGCTGGCGGAACGCTGCGCGGAGTTTGCCTGGAAGGGCTGCAAGCTGGCCGCCTCCGGCGATTTTGAAACCATCACCTTTGCGGACGAGCCGGAGCGTCAGCCCGGTTTCCTCATCAAAGCCACAGAGGTGGAATTCCTGTCTCCCCGCCGTATGGAGGAAGGCGCCGCGTCCATGTCTGCGGAGGACATGGATGTGGCTGTGGCCTGAGCGCCATGCGGAATACCGGAACCGAGTATACCAGTGCGGAACGGACGCCCACGATCCTGCCGGAACTGGCGGAGCTGCTCCCCCCTCTCAGTGGGGAGCAGTTTGCCGCGCTGGAGAAGGATATCCTGCAAAACGGCTGCTATGCGCCTATTATCGTCAGCGAGGATCTGGTCGTCGTAGACGGCCACAACCGCCAGCGGATCTGCACCCGGCATGGCCTGCCCTACAAAATGGCGGTGTTTGCCTTTGACGATCTGCTGGAGGCCAAGCAATGGGCGCTGGATACCCAGAAGGGCCGCCGTAATCTGGACAAATGGGAGCTGGGCAAGATCGCCTTAAAACTGAGGCCGGAGATCGAGGCCAGAGCCAAGGCCAACCAAGGCGCCCGTACAGACCTTTCGGCAACATTGCCGGAAGGTTCCTCCCCTGTGGACACCCGTAAGGAACTGGCCTCCTCCGTTGGTCTTGGGGAGCGCACAATGGGCAAGGTAATGCAGATCGACGAACATGCCCCCGCCGCCGTAAAGGAAGCCCTGGATAAAAAGGAATTGTCCGTCAACCAGGGGTATCAGATCACCCGGCAGATACAGGATTTGCCGGAGGACGAGCAGGGGCAGGCGGCATTGGAACTGGTGGAGCTGGAAAAAGCAAAAAAGGAGATCCGGGAGAAGGACGCGGAAATTGACCGTCAGAGCAAGATTGCCGGTGTGTTCTGCAAGGCGTATGAAAAGGCTGTTCTGTTGACGCCCACAGAGGAAAATGTACGGATCTGGGTCCAATGCACCCGCATGACCAGGGAGGAAATGGAGGATACCATCAAGGAGTCCCATGAACTGGCCGGTGTGTTTGCTGCCGTTGCCGACCTTATGGAGCGTATTCTGCCGGAGAGGGGGACGCTATGAATGAGATGAGTGTGCGGACATGGCAGGACCGATTTCGCGCTGGAGATTTCAGCAGCCGGGACCGAACTGTTCAGTGTGAGGCCGGCTGGTACGACTGGTTCTGCCGGGACGATGCCCTGTCCAGCCGCCTGAAGAAGATCTCCAGCGTGGTGCTGGGGATCACGGATCCCTTCATCCTGGACAACTACTATGTGTGGTTCAAGAACAACTGCCCGCTGGATGGACCGCTCTATGACGATGTCCGGTTTGAGCCTCTCACCGGGGAACGTGACGGAAAATACTTTGTCGTCTCTTTGGATAGTCCCCATGAGTGTATGAAGTGGGCGCTCGTTACAGAGCGGTATGGCTATGATGCGCCGGAATTTGAATGCGGCAATGTCCGTGACATGGTGAAATACATCAATGCCATCGCGCCAGAACTGGCGCAGGGGATCCAGCCTCGTTTCGTGCTGGAGAAAGCGGCTGTGGTCGAATATGTTTGGCAGCATGAGGGGAAAGACGCCTGCTGTATCCGGCGGGCGGGGGATCACCTGTTCGCCTACCAATCCCCCCGTGACTGGAAATACAGAACCGTCGCGGTTTCGGACTCTCTTGAGAATATCCCACAGGGCTTTCCTGCCGAGAGGGCCGAGCAGCATGGCACGCTTTATGTCTTTCCAAGCGAGATGCCTGCCCTGGACAAGGCCGGTTATGTGGTGCAGCGCGCACAGCGCAGAAAGGAGCAGGCACGATGACCAAGAAATCCCACGGTAATCCCACACTGCCGCCCAAAGCCAAGGCCGAAATCATGGAGGTGTTGTTCGCCAATATGGAGATCAGTGGCGATGAAATTGCGACCATTTTGAAAAAGCACCATGTCTCCTGCGACGTCGATGTTCTGCAGGATCGCTACCGTCGGCAGTTGGGCCAGCGTCTCATGGCCAGCCTTCGTGACGACTCCGGTGAGCGGGAAGTGTTGTCCAACGGCAAAGGCCGGTACGTTGTACTGGAGTGCTGCCGGGATCGCCAGCAACTTGCGGCCATCCGCCGCCGCATCCAAAATCAGGCGCATTGCCTGAACGCCTCCGCCAGCAAGGTGAGATCCCGCATCGTCGTACTGGACCGCCTGATTGTCCGCATTCGAAAGGCGGCGTGATATGAAGATCAGGGAATTGATCGCCGCGCTCCGGGACTACCCCGCACTGCAGCAGACATTGGAAGAATCCAATGCTGAACTGGATCTCAGCCGAATGGAATGTGCGCAGATGCAAAACAAGATCAATGAACTGGAATCGCTCGCCGACGAATACTACCAGAAGAGCTGCGGCGAGGAATATGCCGCCAATCAGGAGCGTCAAAAAGTGGAAACGCTTCAGAAAGCCTTTGCGTCCTTCTGTCCGGCATTGGACAGCACAGAACAACTCCAGCGGTTTTATCATGCCATCGCGCCAGACTTTGATGAGGGCGGTTTCCGTCTCTACGATGCCGCCTTGGCGATCTCCGGCTATCCCAATCTCCCAAGCGCGTTCCCCTATGAGGACAACTGTGGCATTTTGGACTATGCCGACGGATGTCAGCTCCTGCAGTACCTGACCGCCTTGCGGTTCCACGCTGTCCGGTGGGAGGTTGTGCCGGGGACAACCTATGAAAAGGCCGTCCTGCTGGATGTGGATACCGCCGCCCCGGAATATCGGGCCTTTGAAAAGCAGCTCTATACACAGGTGCTGTGTGACTTGGGCTTTCAGGGCCTTCTGCCCCAGGAACACGAGCGGCAGAAAAGCAAACAAAACGAAAAATGGAAAGAAGGTGCTGAGAGATAGAACTGAAACCTGATAATGGGATGAGCAAGGATACCTTCTGGGCGCTGATTCATGAGGCGAAAACCACCTGTGGTCAGGATATGGGCGCTATGGAGAACTACCTGCGGGATCATCTTGTATCTATGGGGCCTGCCGCCGCCAAGAGTTTCCACGACATCCTGCACACCTATGAGGATCTGGCGGCCCAATACGGCCTTTGGGACGCCGCCAGTGTGATCAAGGAGTATGGCTGTTCAGATGACGGCTTTATCGACTTTCGCGCTTGGCTGATTGCCCAGGGTAAAGATGTGTACATGAATGCGTTGCGGGATCCGGACACACTGGCGAATGTAGAGCCATACGGCGATTGCTGTTTCGAGTGCATATCCTATGTGGGCGATTACGCCTATGAGCAGCTCACCGGCCGCAGCGCCTATGATGAGATGGAGCCGGACAGGATGGAGGATCTGCGGGACGAGTTGGCAGCGGATATTGTCTACAAGGACGGCATCCAATACCCCAGGGATCCGAAAGACCTGCCGCAGTTCCTGCCCCGTCTGTGCGAGAAATACGGCGGGCCTGAGCGTTTCCAGGTGGCATCCTCCACCTGGAACTTCGACCTTCATGAGATCCGCCGACTGCTGGATGAGGGCAAGGCTCAGGATAGGGCTGCCAAAAAAGAGAAAGGGGGCGGCGCTCGGTGAGCGAGGAATACATCATCGGCGTGGACCACGGCTACGCGGCCATGAAAACTGTCCACAGTTCCTTTCCCACGGGGCTGGTGGCCTATGAGCATGAGCCGTACACCCAGAAGAATGTGCTGGAATACGGCGGAATGTACTATGTGGTAGGCAGCGGCAGACAGCCCCTGCAGAAGGACAAGACCAGAACGGAGGACTACTATCTGCTGACACTGGCGGCCATCGCCAGAGAACTGGATTGCCGTAGCGCCGAGCGCACTTGTTCCGTCATTCTGGCCGCCGGCCTGCCTCTGACCAGTTTTGGCAGGGACAAGAAAAAGTTCCGTTCCTATCTGCTGCGGGACAGCAAGCCGGTGTCCTTCTGCTATGAGGGCCGGGACTATACCGTCACCATCAGAGATGTGAAACTGTTCCCCCAGGGCTATGCCGCTGTACTGACTCAGGCGGAGTTGATAGATGAGCCGTCTGTCATCGTGGCAGACATCGGCGGCTGGACGGTAGACCTGATGCGGTTGGACAACCGGCTCCCCAATGCCGCCACCTGCCGCAGTTTGGAACTGGGTATGATCCGCTGCATCGATGAGATCGGTGAACAGGTGCGCCGTGCTCTGGGTGTTTCCCTGACGGCGACGCAGATCGAGTGCGTCCTGCGGGGTGACGCCAGCAGCCTCCCGGACGAGGCGAAAAGCATCATCCATGCCCAGACGGACCTATATGTGCAGAACCTGCTCTCCGCTATCACAGAGTGCGGTCTGGACACGCGCGCCATGCCCACTATTTTTATGGGAGGCGGAGCGGCACTCCTGAAGCGCCATGTTCCGGCCACAAACGGCCTGTGTCGGCCCGTGATCCTCGACGACGTATCCCTGAACGCCAAGGGCTATGAACGGCTTGTACGGCAGATGTCGGGGAGCGGTGCCAATGGCTGAAAAGCGACGGCTCAGCCTCTCCTTCTCCCTGGCCCAGCGAGAGCAGCGGAATGCCTGGGAGCGTCTGTCCGCTGTTGCGCCCGGACAGCGCATGGATGCCGTGTGCAGGATGATCAACGGCTATATGGAACAGCAGGAACTGCTGGAGACCGTTCGAGGTGTCATCCGTGAGGAACTGACAGGTGTTTTGTTTACAAAAACCACTACACAGCCGGAGCAGGCCGGGGCCGTCGATGAGGACGTCCTCGGCTTTCTCCGTGCGCTGCAGGAGGGAGATGATATCATCTGATTCGATATTTTGACATGTTCGCTGGAATCGGCGGGTTCCGCGCCGGACTCACCCGCGCCGGTGGATTTCAGTGTATCGGCCACTGCGAGATCGACAAATACGCTGACGCCAGTTACCGTGCGATCCACGACATTGGGAAGGAGGAACGATACTATCCAGACGCCCGAACCATTGACCCCGACGACCTGCCAGACTTCGATCTCTTATGCGGAGGATTCCCCTGCCAGGCATTTTCTCTTGCTGGTCGCAGAAAAGGATTTGACGACGCAAGAGGTACTCTCTTCTTTGAAATTGCCCGCCTGGCTGAAGCCAGACGGCCTTCGTATCTTCTGCTCGAAAACGTCATGGGATTGCTTAACCATGACAGCGGCAAGACGTTTGCGGCCATCCTCTCCACGCTTTCTGACATGGGGTATTATGTCGAATGGCCTGTGCTTAACAGCAAACATTTTGGAGTCCCACAGTCAAGACGAAGGGTGTTCCTTGTCTGCTATCTTGATTCCCGATGCGCCGGAAAAATACTTCCTGTCTTCGGAAATGACGGAAAAACTCTTATTCAACTCATCGGCGGACCACAAGGACGTCG
Organism: Flavonifractor sp. AGMB03687; assembly: GCF_017811815.1. GTDB lineage: Bacteria > Bacillota > Clostridia > Oscillospirales > Oscillospiraceae > Flavonifractor. The sequence continues at coordinate 215,244 of NZ_JADKZI010000001.1, read as the reverse complement.
CGTCTACGACATCAGCGGAGTAGCCTGCACCCAGACGGCAGGCGGTGGCGGCCTCGGTGTGAAAACTGGGCTGTACATGCTGCCACCGGATGCGCCCTTTGTGGATCTGTGTGCCGGACACCCGAAACGGGCAAAAGAATCCCGGTGTATCACTGCTCGCTATGGACAAACTACACTGTCCAACCACAAGGCAGAACGCTCAGGGGCGCTGCTGATTAAAGAGGCAACAAAAAAGGGATACAAGGAAGCCGAGATTGGCGACAGCGTGAATCTCGGCTACGCTGGAAGTAATACCAGACGTGGCCGAGTCGGACATGATATTGCGCATACTCTGGATACCAGCAGTACACAGGGCATCGTGGAGCGTGGCGGACGAATCCGCCGCCTGATGTCCAGAGAGTGCCTGCGCCTGCAGGGTTTTGAAGATGAGCAGATCGACAAGATCCTCGCCATCACCTCGGATGCGCAAGCCTACAAGCAGGCAGGCAACAGCGTCACTGTGAATGTGATTGAGGCCATTGGCCGGCGCATCCGCGCTGTGGATGAGGATCTGCGGAAGGAGGCGGCAGCGTGACCGGGTTGAAAGACCAGTATTTCGGCGTGGAAGTGGAGATGACCGGCATCACCCGCAAACAGGCCGCGCAGGCGCTGGCAGATTATTTCGGCACCCAGCCGCGCCACGGCGATGATTATTATGACAGTTGGTATGTGGAAGATCCCGATGGGAAAGAATGGCGGTTTATGTATGATGGAAGCCTGACTCTGGAGAAAAAGACAAGCACCGGATATGAAAGAATCCGCGACAGTGAGTATTCTGTTGAGATGGTTTCCCCAAAACTGACCTATCAGGAACTGCCCAAGTTTCAGGAGTGTGTGCGGAGGGTGCGTAAAGCAGGGGCAAAGGTCAATTCCTCCTGCGGACTGCATGTCCATGTAGACGCTGCCAACCACAACCGGCAGAGCCTCAAGAACCTCCTTGGCATCATGTACTCCAAGGAGGATATTTTGTTTAAGGCACTGCAGGTTAACCAGAGCAGGGTAAATCAATACTGTCAGAAAGTGCGGGAACCCATGCTGCGCCAAGCCCGCACCCTTTCCTCCGAGGAAACCAAGGATCTGACCAAATTGGAAAGTATCTGGTACGAGGGGAATATACAGAGCAGCGAACATTATAACTGGACACGCTACTACGCCCTGAATCTTCACTCTGTATTCTTCCGTGGTACGGTGGAGTGGCGCTGCTTCAACTCCACCCTCCATGCCGGACGGGCGGCGGCATACATCAACTTGTGTCTCGCTATCTCCGCCCAAGCCATCGCCCAGCGCAGCACTGTCATGCGCAAAACGCATAGCGATAATGAGCTGTTTACCTTCCGAGTCTGGCTGGTGCGTCTGGGCCTCAACGGGCCGGAGTTCAAGAACACCCGCGACCACCTGCTGGCCAACCTGGATGGGGACCGGGCATGGCGCTATGACAAAGACTGTTACGAAGCCAATAAAAAGAAGAAAAAGAACCGAGAGATGGAGAGGTGACAAGATGAAGATCCGAATTGAAGAAGATGTACTGCAGGGTACCGGAACGGAAATCATGGACCATCTGCGCGCCCGTGTCTTTGACCCTGCGGAATTTCCGGATACGGAAAGTTACATCTGGTTCCTGCGAAACAACATCATCCGCACCACCGGTCTGGACTTTCCCCTGCCGGATGGAGATGTAGAGCAGCAGGCCCAGACCGTGTTTGCACAGTTGGCGAAAGCAGGCGCCCTCACGATTCTGGAGGACTGATATGGCAGAACGGTTGTATTTTGCCTATGGCAGCAACATCAATCTGGAGCAGATGGCTGTCCGCTGTCCTGCCGCCCAAGTGGTTGGGTCTGCGGTGCTGGACGGCTATGAACTGCTGTTTCGCGGCAATCGCAGCGGATGCGGCGTTGCCACCATCGAGCCTCTGCCCGGCTGTCAGGTCCACGGCCTACTGTGGAAACTGACGCCGGAGTGTGAGCAATCTCTGGACATCTATGAGGGATACCCACGCCTGTATGAGAAAGAGGATATCACGGTCCGCACAAGGGACGGCAGCGAAATGGCCGTCATGGCTTATATTATGACCGGAGAACTGTGGCGGGATCCCGCCATCCCTTCTCCTGCTTATTATGGAGGCATTCTGGAGGGATACCGTCAGAACGGCCTGCCGGTGCCGGAACTGGAGGCCGCGCTGAAAAATGTGCATGACGAGGTGCGACAGGCCCGGCACTTCGAGCGCATGCAGGAGATGGATCTGTTTTCCGGCGAAAAGCCATGCAGAAAGAAGGACCACCATGAGCGATAACCATCTGACGATCCTCGTTGTAGAGCCGGGGATACCGCCATACCCCCGGCAGATCCTGGACACCCTGCAGGCCATGCAGGCGATTGTCGGCGGGGACATCGAGGCCATATATCCCTATGAGGACCCCGTGGCGCTTGTGTGCAACAGCAGCGGCAAGTTTGCCGGCCTGCAGCCAAACCGCCTCCTCCGGCTGGAAAACGGGGATCCGTATGATGTTGTGTGCGGCACCTTTTTCCTTGCCGGGCTTGGCGAAGAAACCTTTGTGTCTCTGACGCCGGATCAACTTCAAAAATATGAAGCCCTGTACAGCCGGGAGATGCTGTTCCCATTCCCCAAAAAGAAAGAGAGAAGGAATAAGCATGAAAGATAAAACGATTATGACAGCGGAATCTGTCACAGGGGGCCACCCTGATAAACTATGTGACACCATAGCGGATACAGTGCTGGACTGCTGTCTGGAACACGATCCCAACGCCCGCGTCGCCTGTGAAGTTCTGGCGACGGCGAGCAAATTTGTAGTTGCCGGCGAGATCACTGCGCTGGCGATCCCGGATATCCCTTCCATCGTGCGCGACACGGTGCGCCGTGCCGGATACGACTGCAGGAACTTTGGCGTGGATGTCCTCATTCACTCCCAAAGCCCGGACATCGCGGAGGCGGTACAGCGCGGAGAACAGACCGCAGCCGGTGACCAGGGAATCGTGTATGGTTACGCCTGCAGCGAAACAGAAAACCTCCTGCCCCTGCCGGTGGTGCTGGCTCACCGCCTGACCGCCCTGCTCACCTGCGCGCGGACAAGCGGCCAGATCAGCGGCCTGCGACCGGACGGAAAGGCGCAGGTGTCCGTGGAGTATGCCTTCGGCGCTCCCAGGCGAATCTCCGCCGTCGTCCTCTCCTGCCAGCATGCGGAGGATAAGGATCTGTCCCTGCTGCGGAAGGAACTGCTGGAATGTGTTATTCGGCCTGCTCTCCGCATCTTCCAAGCGGATGAAAATACGGAGATCCTTATCAACCCATCCGGCCGCTTTGTGCTGGGTGGGATCGAGGCGGATACCGGACTGACCGGCCGAAAGCTGATGGTGGATACCTATGGAGGGCTGGCGCCCCACGGCGGCGGCGCACTGTCCGGCAAGGATGGAACCAAGGTGGACCGCAGCGGCGCCTATATGGCCCGCCACATCGCAAAGAATATTGTGGCCGCCGGCCTTGCGGAGAAATGTACGGTCGCTCTGGCCTATGCCATCGGTCGGGCCGAGCCGGTGGCTGTGGATGTGGATTCCTATCTTACTGGCACATACCCTGATGAGTTGCTGGAACAGGCGGTCCGCTGTTTCTTTGACCTCACGCCTGCCGGCATGATTCGTATTTTGCGATTGGCTCAGCCCATCTTCGCAGACGCTTGCAACTATGGGCACTTTACCAGGGCAACTCTGCCGTGGGAACAGACCGGACAGGCTGGACAGTTTACGAAACTGTGTGCGGCACTGGATCATGGGGATGGTGGCACCTGAAACATATAGCATCCTGTTCTTTTGGCAAAGACAGCATTGCCACCATCCTACTGGCGCTCCGTTATGGGGAACCACTGGATGAGGCGGTGTACTGCGAAGTCATGTTTGACCGTCATATCTCTGGCGAGGTGCCGGAACACCGTGACTTTATCTATGGAACAGCCATTCCTGTACTGGAACACATGGGCGTAAAGATCCGTGTCCTCCGTGGGCCGCAGACCTATGTGGGGTTATTCACTGGACAGATCACCCGCGGGCCGAAAAAGGGCTTGCTCCGTTCCTTTCCCATCTGTGGGCGATGCGCTGTCCAGCGAGACTGCAAACTGAAACCAATCTTGCGGTATCAGAAAAGCCTCCCGCCGGACACGGTACAGTACATCGGCATCGCCAAGGATGAGCAGGAGCGGCTGCTTCGGCTGGAGGGACGCCGTGTCTCCCTGCTGGACAAATACGGCTATACGGAACAGGACGCAAAGCAGCTCTGCCGGGAGGCGGGGCTGCTTTCTCCTGTCTATGAATTTACCGACAGGGGCGGCTGCTGGTTCTGTCCCAACGCCAGACGGCGGAAACTCCGCCACCTCTATGACCATCACCCCGACCTGTGGTCCAGAATGCTGGAACTGCAGATCCTGCCGGGGAAGGTCACTGAAAAATTCAACCGGTCCATGACATTTTCGGAAATTGACACAGTTTTCCGCCGAGAAGATGAACAACTCAGCCTATGGAAAAATGCCGCATAGCGGCGAAAGGAGGGCACATGCCAAATCATATCACAAACTTGATCTCATTTGGAGATCAGCCGGAGCAGGTCGCCGCTTTCCATCAAATGCTGCGGGATCTGCGCCAGGAGGACGATGTGTATGGGAGCATTGATTTTAACAAGTTGATTCCAATGCCGGAGCCTTTGAGTATTGAGTCTGGCAGCAGGACGGACAGGGGTCTTAATGCATACCGCCGTTTTATGAATGGGGATAAAACGGCAGAGGCTTTCAAAGAAGAACATCCAGAGGAATGGGCGCTGGGCAAACAGGCATATGAGAACATCCAAAAATATGACTCTCCCACCTGGTATGAGTGGTGCAATAAACATTGGGGAACCAAATGGAATGCGTATTCCTGTGTAGAACTGGGCAACGATGATGATACTATGGAGTTCTCTACCGCATGGAGCAGCGTCCCAACAATTTTGGAGGCGCTCTCGAAGAAGTACCCCGACCAAGCCATCTCCTACCGCTGGGCAGATGAGGATTTCGGGCGCAATGTGGGAGAGGCTGTATATAAAAACGGAGAAATGACGGACGCTAACATCCCGGAATTCTGTTCCAGAGAGGCGTATGAAATGGCGTCAGATATCATGGGGATCGACCTTGCGGACTTTGACCTCTATCTCTCTAAGGATAAAAGCACCTATGAGTACCATGAGAACCCGCCCAAGGCAAAACGCACCAAGGATGGGCCGGAGCGATGACATTTTATGAACAGGAACTCCGGAAACTGTTTGCGGACGGCACGGTGGTCAGCAGCCCCAAATTTGTGGGCCGGACCTGTTTGGGAACTCTGGGAAAGGATCTCCGTGTCCGTGTGCAGTTTGTGACATCAGGCTATGCGGATCACTATGACGCCATCAGCGTTACAGTGCTGAATCGCACAGACGGCGTAGTAGATAAACTCCACCTCCGGCTGAAGGATGTCCTCGGTGTCAAACAGGTGCCGGGCAATCCCAACTTTCGCAGCGGCGTAGCGCCGCATATCTGGGAAGATGGTAAGAAAGCGGAGTGGTATGCCTTCCACCCATCTGCAGCGGACTATTCCGCCATGCGGCAGGCTGTAAATGAGTACCTGGAAGTGTTCCGGGATCGTGTGGCAGAGCGCCGGCAGGACGGCCCAAAACTTGTCTATATCTGCGCCCCGCTGCGCGGCAATGCGGAAAAGAACATCGCCTTCGCCAAAGAAAAAGCGCGGGAAGTGTTCGCAGAGGGCGATGTGCCTGTTTGCCCCCATTTGATGTTTCCTCCCATTGCCGATCCGGAAAACCCGGCACAGGATCAGGCAGCAAGGGAGATGGGTCTGCGGCTGGTAGAGTCCTGCCAGCAGGTCAATGTCTACGGTCCCGTCTGGACAGATGGCATGTGGGCGGAGATCCGCCATGCAGAAAGGCTGGGCATCCCCGTCTTGACAGATCAGAAGGAGTTAGGGAAGCCTCTGCGCCGGCGAATTAAGCAAGGGAAGGAGCGATGATGCTATGAACAATACTCCGTCAGAAGAAATGGAGATCGAATTTTCAGACAGGCATATAGAGCAGTTAGACGAAATTGATAATGCCGTTTACCAAACGATCCTCACCTTCCTCAACAAGACGGAAGATGAGTTTCCTTGGGATATGCATTATATTGGAGAAGTAGCAGATGCCATCGAAGGAACGCTGCTGGATCTCGGCCAGCGTGTCTACCGGCCTGCAATCGTAACGGAAAAAGACGGAACTGTGCATTTGGAAGAATATCAGGAACCTGTACTGCCAACACCTACAAAAAACAAGAAGAAGGAGAAAACTGCCTATGAGAGATAACCCTCAGTGGGAGATCATCCAAGGCGACGCGCTGAAGGTGCTGCACGGCTTTGAGCCGGACACCTTCGACGCAGTGATCACAGACCCGCCCTATGCATCCGGCGGACGTACCCAAGCGGAAAAGAACAAATCCACGGCTAAGAAATACTCCAGCATGGGCGACAACGCCCCTCCGCCTTTTGACGGCGATGCCAAGGATCAGAGATCCTGGACCCGCTGGGCCGCAGAGTGGCTGTATGATGCCCGAAAGATCTGCAAACCCGGCGCCCCGGTGTGTATGTTCATCGACTGGCGGCAGCTCCCCGCAGCTACGGACGCCCTGCAGTGGGCGGGCTGGATCTGGCGCGGTACCGCCGTCTGGGACAAGGGAAACAGCCGGCCCCAGAAGGGGCGCTTCCGCCAGCAGGCGGAGTACATCGTCTGGGGATCCAACGGGGACATGCCCATCAACCGGCCTGTGCCCTGCCTGCCCGGTGTATTCAAATACGGGAACCCGCAGAATCGCATCCACCTGACGGAAAAGCCCCTGCAGCTCATGCGGGACATTGTGAAAATCACTGAGCCGGGCGGACGGATCCTGGACCCCTTTGTCGGCAGCGGCACCACGGTGCTGGCCGCTGTGCTGGAGGGCTACTCCGCCACCGGCATCGAGGTGACGGACGCTTATGCCGCACTAGCCAGAGGCCGGATCCGTCAGGCGCGGGAGCAGGGGCTGGAGGACGTCCAATGACACACCCTTGCTTTCCAACTGCGAACGGCAAGGACGTCCAATGGTACGCCCTGCCTTTGAAGGGAGGTCTGGACCATAGTGAAAGAACAGTATGTGCGATTTTTCAGAAAGCCGGCTCCTGTTACTGGTCTGCAAAACGACACCCAGATCATCAAGGCCGCACCTTTTTCGGTGGTGCGGGAGATTATCGACCTCAAGGCCCGTAAGCAGTGATTATTTTTCTTTTCCGCAGGAAGAGGAATTGAAATCCATCTACCGCTTGAAAATGGCCGCGCCCTGCGCGGCGAAGCCACTGCCGCCTCTGGCGGCGACGGCGCAAGCATAGCGCAAAGATATCTCTTGCGCGCTTGCAGGGGATACCCCTGTCCCCAATGCCGCCCATCGGCGGAAAATTGTCGGCTGTGAGCCGTGGAAGGAGTGAGCATGCAAAAGAAATACGAGATCTGCCTACGGCTGTCCCAAGAGGAAAAAACGCTGCTGGAGAACAGCGCCCGACATTGCGGCCTTTCCAAAACCACCTACCTCCGGCGCCTCATTCTGGGGGCGGAGATTCGGGCGCTCCCTTCTCAGGAGATCAAAGCCCTCCGCACCGAGATTCATCATATCGGCAACAATATCAATCAAATCGCCCGCAGTGTCAATGCCGGAATTGCCAAACCAGACGATGCCAAGTACGGGCTGTATATGCTGGATCGGATCTATGAACTTATGTACCAGGTGGCGAAAAAGTAAATGGCTGTTACAAAAATTCTTGCCAGGAAAGGCCGGCTGGATGTTGGCATCCGCTATGTGCTCAATGGCGATAAGACTGACGAACAGATTCTTACAGCCCATCTGAACTGTGATCCTGGCTACGCATGCAGGCAGATGCTGGATACCAAATGCGCAATGGGAAAAACAGACGGCGTCCAGTATTATCACATCATCCAGTCCTTCTGCCCCGGCGAGGTCACCCCAGAACTGGCGCTGGAGATCGCCAAGGAGTTCGCGGCAGAGCATCTGTCTGGGTATCAGGCGGTCATCGGCGTCCATGTGGACAAGGAGCACATCCACGCCCATACCATCTTCAATTCCGTGAATGCGGATACCGGCGAGAAGTACCACAGCAATTCCCGCAGTTATTACAGCCGGATCCGCGCCATCTCAGACCGGCTGTGCCGGGAACACGGCCTGTCCATCATTATGGAAGGCAAGGGAGAAAAGGCTGTGAGCTACATCGAGTGGCTGCGGCAGAGCAAGGGCCAGCCCACCTTCCGCTCCATGCTGGAGGCAGATCTGCGGGAGGCCATCCAGGACGCCAACGATATCGGCCACTTCTTCCTCATTATGGAACACAAGGGGTATGAGATCAAGCACGGCGCACATCTCGGCTTTCGTCTCAAAGGGCAGGAGCGATTCATGGCGCCGGGCCGGAAGAATCCGCTGTTCACCGAGGCCGGCATCCGCGCTGCCATTGCGGGGAATCTGGATGAGATTGCTGCCGGCAACCGTCCGGCCATCATCTACCGGTCCCGGTATGAACCGTACCGCAGGCGTCACCCCCAGAAGTACACCGGATTCATGGCGTTGTACGTCCACTACCTCTATCTGCTGGGCAAGGCTGGACAGCGGCAGTATCCGCCGAAAATGACGCCCCATCTCAGAAGAGAGATCATGAAGTTCGAGAGCTACAAAGAACAGTTCGCCTTCCTGCGGGCGCATGGCGTTTCCACAACAGAGAGTCTTCAGGCCGTCCGTGCCCGCACAGAGAAAACGCTGGCCAACTTAATAAAGCAGCGCACCATCTTCAATGTGCGGAAGAAGAAAAAGCGGGCGCTCTACGACGCTCTCTCCGATGTGGAGGCTCTTGCGCCAGCAAAGGAATGCTATGAGTCTGGCATGCCCGGTATGGAGAAACAGTTTTCCCGCTACATGGATGCTGTCTCTACGCTGGAACAGTGCGGGATCCCCATGGAGCAGCTCATGGTGGAAAAGATGGAGTTGTACCGGTAGCTGGCGGATATCAATCAGGAGATCCGGCGGGCGCGGAAGGAGATCTCCCTGTGCGAAACTATTGAACAAAACCGGCCCCAGATGGAACATGATATTCAGGTGGCCGAGGCCAAGGCAAAGGAGGTGGAACGAGATGAATATCGGAGGCGGTGAGGCCGCGGACCAGCTGGTCCGCATGATGCTCTCCGGCGGAGAGGTGGCTGTCCGGCTGGGCGGTTCGGCAACGAAGAACCTGCTGGCCATGTCGTTGGCCTTAGCAAAAAGCCATAGGAAAATCAGCGGCAGGGTGCGCATGGGCAAAATGCTGCAGCAGACGCGGGATCTGCGTGTATTCCCCATGACGCAGGAGGAATACCGGGAGTTCAGGCACAAGGCGCGGGAACCTAAATTGCTCTATGCGGCCATCCAAAACTCCAGGGATCCCAATAGCATGGTAGATGTTGTCATGCCAGCCACAGAGGTGGAACGGGCCAATCTGGTGTTCCAGAAGATGATGTACCGGCAGCCGGAGTCTTCCAAAAAGGAACAGCCGGATCGGGGACGGCAGCCAGAAAAGAAACCCGGAATGCCAAAAAAAGATTCCCGGTCGGGACGCGCCTCGCGCGATACAGGCACCAACTCTCCTACGCACGCAGAGAGCGCAGCGAGGACGACGAGTGATGAGCGGCCCTCCGTTGAAGGGCGGCTGAAAGATTATCGCGCGCATCTGGATGACCTGCGCAAACGCGTCCCGGCCAGGCAGAAAACCAAGACGCAGACCAAGAGCAGATGATTGGGTACTGTTCGGGGAAAGTGATGGATATTCCGGGTCAGTTCGGGTATGGTTGAGTTGCAAAAAGTTGAAGGAGGTCAGATACCATGAAAGTCGCTTACTACTACAGAGGATGCACCGGCAGCGCCGGATTCCTACTCCCTGAGGATGTTGCACTGCTGAAAAGGTTGTTCACTCACGACAGCCTGCCGCCGAAAGGCCAGTTATATGGAAAACGCTGCTGGCTGTATCTCAGAGTGGATACCGGGAATCGGAACGCAGATAAGATTGCCATGAATGGACAAGCTTCCTACCTGCGCCAATTTGCGGAGAAAAATGACATGCAGATTGTTGGGGAGTACAGGGACTATACCAGCGGACAGAATCTTCAACGACATAGCCTCAGACTGCTGGCGCAAGAAGCGGACAGTGGAAGCATGGACTACATTCTGGCCTGTAACCAGGGGCGGATTTATCGAGGCAATGACTTGCGGGGGCTGCTGCAATATGAAGATCATCTGCACACACTCGGCGTGGATATCCTGTACCCATTCGAGCAGGATTAAACAAACCGGCATACATCGAATCATCCTATGGGGGCGCACTTATCACAGTGCGCTCCCGTGTTTTCAGTTGGAGGTGAATGCCGCTGAATCAACCGAGCAGAACGGGAGGCTTTCTCCCGTATCTGTTTCTCTACATTCCCGTGGTTTGGGCTGCGCTCCTGATCGCCCAGTCCATCGGAGACGGCCTGCCGGAACTGCTCACGAACCTGACCGCAGCCTTGCAGGCCCCTTTGAAGATACGCTGGACGGAACACAGCCTGATGAGTATCCTCGCCTGCACCGGCGCGTACATCATGGGCATCTGTCTTTACCGCACCACACAGGGTCGCACCCGTGACGGTGAGGAACACGGATCCGCACAGTGGGCGTCTCCAAAACAGGTCAACGCCACGTTCTGCCAAAAGCAGAATAAGCTCCTGACAAAGCATATCCGTCTGGGGCTGGATACCCATAGGCACCGCCGATCTCTCAATGTGTTGGTCATCGGCGGCAGCGGCGCGGCCAAGACCCGCAGCTATGTGCTGCCCAACATTCTGGAGGCGAATACCAACTATGTGATCACCGATCCGAAAATGGAGGTACTGACCGCCACTGGCGGCTACCTCAAAAGCCAGGGCTACGACGTTCGGGTGCTGAACCTCGTCAACTTGGAACAGTCGGACGGATACAACCCCTTCCGCTACATCAGGGATGAGAAAGACGCTTTGCGGCTGGTCAATAATCTCATCCAAGCCACTACGCCCAAGAACAGTCATGAGTCGGATCCGTTCTGGACCAAGGCAGAAACGGCGCTGCTTCAGGCCATCATCCTCATGCTGTTCCAGGAGGCGCCCGAGTCCGAGCAGAACTTCTCTATGGTCATGCGGGTGCTGGAGTACGCAGAGGTGAAGGAGGATGACGAGGAACACGTCTCGCCGCTGGATCTGCTGTTCAGCGCCATTGAGCGGGAAAAGCCGGACAGTGTCGCTGTCCGGCAGTACAAGGTGTTCAAGATGGCGGCGGGCAAAACTTCCAAGAGCATCCTTGTATCCACCGCTGTACGCCTGGCGCCGTTCAACCTGCCCCAGATCCGGGCCATCACCGACCACGACGATATGGATCTCTACACTCTGGGGGATAAGAAGTGTGCTCTATACGCCGTCATCCCAGATAATGACAATACCTACAACTTTTTGGTAAGTCTGCTTTACGCCCAAGTGTTCCAAACCCTCTACTACTGCGCCGATCAGATCCACCACGGCCCGTTGCCACGCCATGTCCACTTTATTCTGGATGAGGCGCCCTCGGTCAACCTGCCGGGTCTGCCCCGTGAACTGGCCACGATGCGCTCACGCAACATCTCATGCAGCACCATCATTCAGAACATGGCACAGATCAAGGAGCAGTTCAAGGACTCCTGGGAAACCATCCCCGGCAACTCGGACACTCTGCTGTACCTTGGCGGCAACGAGTCCAGCACCCACAAGTATATTTCCGAGGCACTCGGCAAATCCACCATCGACACCAAAACCCACGGGGAAACCAAGGGCAAGTCCGGTTCCTGGTCCACCAATATGCAGATCAGCGGGCGGGAACTGCTGACGCCGGACGAGGTGCGTCGGCTGGATAACCGCTATGCCGTCCTGCTCATCCGCGGCGCTGGGCCGGTGATGGACTTGAAATACGATCTGATGAAACATCCCGCGGTCCGCCAAACCTCTCTGGCCGGCGGTCCGCCCTACATCCACCATGGACAAAATCACGCATCGATGATTCCTGGACATGAATTGTTTGCGGCATTTTCTACCGATGACACTAACGAAGAGAAGGAGAATGCAGCATGAATCATAAATTCGAGAAGCGGGTCAAACGCATCTACGCCATGCTTTCCTGCTTTGTGCTGGTTGCCGTCATGACCGTCTGCCCCGCCTTCGCGGCGGATGACCCGCTCTCTGTGGTCAACAACCTCAGTGACTTTATCTTTTCCCTTATCCGGGCCATCGGCCTCATCCTGCTGGGTTTTGGCGTCCTTCAGCTGGGCCTGTCCCTCAAGAGCCACGACCCCTCCCAGCGTGCCAACGGCATGCTCACCATCGCAGGCGGCATTGTAATTACCTTTACAAAGGAGATTCTCACCCTCATCACCGGCTGAGGGGTAAAAGCAGGAGGGCGCAAATGCGCCCTCCTGTAACGTAGTTTATATTACAGCAAGAGCCGGTAGTCCCGGCGGCCATAGAGGATGCGGCGGATTTGAACCGTGTCATCGGATACGATGTAGAACACCAGATAGTTTTCTACAATGAGATAGCGGTAGCCCTTGGCAGCCAGTGCCAGGTCCTTCGGCTTCGGACATCGCTCCGGCATCCTCGACAGGCTCGCGATCTGTTCCGTCAGCAAATCGTAGTAGCGCAGTGCCGCCTCCGGCGACAGCGTGTTTAGGTACTCTATAATCTCCAGCAAATCCTGCTGGGCAGTAGGATAGATTTTTACCTTATAGTTTTCCATGGACACGCTCCCGCATACGCTTGGCAAAGTCCGCGAAATCTGCGCCCTCCGCGCCGGAGGCAATCTCCTGTTCGGCAATCGCCAATTTCCCGTACAGGTCGATCAGAGCCTGCTGGCGCTCATATTCTTCTATACTGACCACCACCATATCCCCGGTGCCGTTGCGAGTAATATAGACAGGCTCCTTTGTCTGCCGGCAGAAATCCGAGATTTCATTCGCACTGTTTCGTAAATCAGAAATGGGACGGATGCTCGGCATTGCTGTCACCTCCTTGTGCAAATAGTATAGCAAAATTATGAGTAAATATCAACACAAATTTACGAGAATGGAGGTGAAAAACCATCGGAAGTGGAAACTGGATCGTTGACAACCTGAACTCAGCCCTTGCTACCTGGAATGATAAACTCACCGAGATCTGGACGCTCATCTCCACGTCGCCGGAAGAATTCAAAGGCGGTGGGATCTGGGATGTCATTCTCAATATCCATGACGCGCTGAGAGCCATTGGCTACGCCCTGCTGGTGCTGTTTTTCGTGGCCGGCGTGGTCAAGACCTGCGGCAGCTTTACGGAACTCAAACGGCCAGAGGCGGCGGTCAAGACCTTTGTGCGGTTCGCGCTGGCGCAGGGGGCCGTCACATACGGTCTGGAGTTGATGATGGCCCTGTTCAACATTGCCCAGGGCGCGGTGTCCACCATCATGGACGCCTCCGGCCTCACGGCTATGTCTGGCACGGCCCTGCCGGACGAGATGGTGACCATCATTGAGGATGTGGGCTTTCTGGAGAGCATCCCGCTGTGGGCGGTGACGCTCCTGGGGTCCCTGTTTATCTGGGTCCTCTCGCTGGTGATGATCCTCACCGTGTATTCCCGCTTTTCAAACTCTACATGGCGACGGCCATCGCCCCTATCCCTCTGGCCAGTTTCGCAGGACAGCCCTCCAGCAGCATCGGCGTGGCTTTTATCAAGAGTTACGCCGCCATCTGCCTGGAGGGCTGTATGATCGTTTTAGCCTGTATTATTTTTTCACAGTTTGCCGCGGCGCCGCCAGCCATCGCGGATGATACAATGGCTGCCGCCACCATCGTTTGGAACTACGTCGGGGAACTGATTTTCAACATGCTTGTATTAGTCGGCGCCATCAAGATGAGCGACCGGCTGGTGCGGGAACTGATGGGCCTTGGTTAATCCGACAGGTCGTCAACATGGATGATGCCGCCGCCATTGCGGCCGGCCTCCCGCACCCGCTGGATCAAGATCTCCTCTTTCGCTTTTTCATGCCGACGCCGCTCCATGCTGGCGGAGATTTTCCGCACCAGAGAGTACACCCAAGACAGGACCGTGATCGCCAGCAGGACGTACCATATTGCATTGGCCAGCGTGTAGTGGGCGTAGTACCAATCGCTCAGCAGCGTCGGCATCACCAGCGCGTACAGCAGCGGGATGGTCAAACGGAATACCGCAGCCAGGCGAAACAAGATGGACAGGATCAGGATCCCGGCTCCCAGAAAAATATATGCATATAACATGGGTACACCCCTCTCGTATTTTTTCACTTTGATGTTAGCATATCCCGGCGGACACGGCAACTCCTGTCTGCCAAAAGTTCAGGAATGGAAACGGAGGTGAAATCCAATCGAGGTACGCATCAACAAAGAAGTCCGAAATTATCAGGAGAGCCTGTTTTTCGGGCTGTCGCTTCGCCAGCTCATCTTTGCGCTGCTGGCCGTCGCCGTTGCCGTAGGCGTATATTTTGGCCTGCGCTCCGTGCTGGCTACCTCCGAGATCGGATGGGTTTGCGTCTTGTGCGCTTTCCCGTTCGCCCTCGGTGGCTTTTTTCAGTACAACGGCATGACGCTGGAGCAGTTTCTACTTGCCTATATCCGCACGGAATTTTTATATCCTCATCGGCTCGTCTTCCAATCGGACAACCTGTACGCAAAACTCATGGAGCATTCGAGTATGAAGGAGGCCCTGAAGATTGATTAAAACACTGCAGAATACGCTCAAGCAGGACAAAGAACAATTTACCGTGCCAAGATCTGTACAGGACACCATCCCCATCCGCCGCATCTGGCCGGATGGGGTTTTTCAGTTTGGGAGCAAGTTCTCCAAGTGCATCCGCTTTTCGGATATCAACTACGCCATCGCCTCCAAAGAGGACAAGACGGCGATGTTCCTGAATTACTCCGAACTGCTCAATGCGCTGGACACCGGCTCCACCACGAAGATCACCATCAACAACAAACGGCTCAACCGCCAGAACTTTGAGGAGACCATCCTCCTCCCGCCCCGTGGGGATTTCCTGGACGGCTACCGGGCCGAGTACAACACCATGCTCACGGACAAGGTCACCGACTCGTCTAACAGCGTGGTGCAGGAGCGGTACATCACTGTGTCCACCCACAAGAAAAATGTAGATGAAGCCAGAACCTTTTTTGACCGTGTCACCAGTGACATCACCAGCCGGCTCAACAAGCTGGACTCCCGCAGTGAGGAACTGGACGCCATCGAGCGCCTGCGGATTCACCATGACTTCTACCGGATAGGTGAGGAAACAGAGTTCCGCTTTGACCTGAAAGACAGCATGCGGAAGGGCTCCTCCTACAAGGATGCCATCTGCCCGGACAGTTTGGAATTCAAGAAGGACCACTTCGTCATGGGCGATAAATTCGGGCGGGTCCTGTTCCTGAAGGAGTACGCCTCCTACATCAAGGACTCCATGATCAACGAATTGACGGAACTGAACCGGACGCTCATGCTGTCCATTGATGTGATCCCCGTTCCTACGGACGAGGCCGTGCGGGAGATGCAGAACCGCCTGCTGGGCGTGGAAACTAATGTGACCAACTGGCAGCGCCGGCAGAACAGCAACAACAATTTCTCCGCCGTTGTTCCGTATGACCTCGAACAGCAGCGCAAGGAAACCCGAGAGATGCTGGACGACCTCACCACCCGTGACCAGCGGATGATGTTCGCCGTGGTGACGCTGGTACATCTGGCGGATAGCAGAGAGGAACTGGACAGCGACACGGAAACCCTCCAGTCCATCGCCCGCAAGCATTTGTGCCAGCTCTCCACCCTTAACTGGCAGCAAGCGGAGGGACTGGTGACGGCACTGCCACTGGGCCTGCGCCGCATCGACGCCCTTCGCACCCTCACCACCGAGGCGCTGGCCGTCCTCATGCCCTTCAAGGCCCAGGAGATCCGCCATCAGGGCGGTGTGTACTATGGGCAGAATGTCATCAGCAAAAACCTCATCCTCGCCAACCGCTGGGAGTTGCTCAACGCCAACGGCTTTGTCCTCGGCGTGTCCGGCTCCGGCAAGTCCTTCACCGCCAAGCGTGAGATGGTGGGGCTGGCCCTGGCGGCGGAGAACGGTGCAGGCGGTCTGCCGGACGACATCATTGTCATCGATCCCGAATCTGAATACCGGCCGCTCATCGAGGGGCTGGGCGGCGAGGTCATCGAGGTGTCCGCTACCTCGCCAAACCACATCAACGCAATGGACATGGAGCAGGGCTACGGCGATGGTGAGAATCCGGTAGTGCTGAAATCTGAATTCCTTCTGTCCCTGTGTGAGCAGCTCATGGGATCTGGGAAACTCTCCGCCAAGGAGAAATCCATCATCGACCGGTGTGCCGCCCAGTGCTACCGGGAGTATATCCGCAGAGACTATACAGGGGCTGTGCCCACCCTGCAGGATTTCCACGCCGAACTGCTGCGCCAGCCGGAGCCGGAGGCGCGGGATGTGGCGCTGGCCATTGAACTGTTCACAGAGGGCAGCCTCAACACTTTCGCCAAGCCCACCAATGTGGACACTAATTCCCGTATCCTCTGCTATGACATCCGGGATCTGGGCCGACAGCTCTTGCCTGTGGGCATGCTGGTGGTGCTGGACAGCATTTTCAACCGCATCATCCGCAACCGGCAACAGGGGCGCAACACCTGGATCTACATTGACGAGATCTATCTCCTGTTTCAGCACGAGTACAGTGCCAACTTCCTGTTTACCCTGTGGAAGCGCGTGCGCAAATACAGGGCCTGCTGTACCGGCATCACGCAGAATGTAGACGATCTCCTGCAGTCCCATACCGCCCGGACTATGCTGGCCAACAGCGAGTTTCTCGTCATGCTCAATCAGGCGGCGACGGACCGGACGGAGCTTGCCCGGCTGCTGAACATTTCGGACAACCAACTCTCCTACATCACCAACGTGGACTCCGGCCGCGGTCTCATCAAATGCGGCAGCGCCATTGTGCCCTTTATGGACAACTTCCCCAAAAACCGGCTGTACCGCCTGATGACCACCAAACCCTCTGACTCGGACGGCATCCATGCGCCGGGGCGGGCCACATAATGCGGCCCGCATTCATGGGGAGGCGGCCGGATGGATAAGATCAAGGAGAAACCCCAGACTGTGTCCTCTATCCACAAGAAGATAAAAGCCGCACCGAAGGAACTGGTCCATCGCGGTCTGGAGGACGGATCAGACCGCCTGCGGACAGGTCTGCGGGACGCCGCACAGCAGGGGCAGCGGGATGACTATGGCGGCGACCAAATCGAGGACACCGCCGCAGGCGGTATTCGCCGCATGGAGCGCGGTGCGGAAAAACTCGTCAAAGAGAGGCGGAAGAACCGCACCTCCAGCGACAGCGCCCCTGCAGATCCAACTGCCGTGGATCCCGCGCCGGAGATCCGCGCACAGGGTTGGGAAAGTCGACATAGCACCGTAGCAATAGGCCAGCCAGCGAAACCAAGCGGAAACGCCGGACAGCGGATCAAGACCAAAGACATCTACATGCGCACCCAGACGGGAACGCCAACTTCCGGTCTGTCCCCAGTGCGCACCCAGGGCCAGCAGCCCTTCATTCGGGAGCGCGGACGGCAGGCGGCGCAGAAATCAGCGCAGGCCAAAGTCGAACGGATGCGGCAGCCAGCAGACAGCGGGAATGATCTTGTACCTCCTGCAGGAGATCTCCGGCTTTCCGGCAGATCTGCGCTTGGGAAAGGGGGCAGGCAGGACAGGACTATGTCTCCCACGTGGACAAAGGCGAAGCCTGTCCAAGACGCCGACCCGCTGCCAAAAGGGAAACGCAGAACGCCTGCCATAAAAGAGACGGGCCGGAGCTGGGCGGTGCATCACGCAAAACCGGCTGTGAGCGCTCCCAGGCAGACGGTAAAGACATCGGATCATGCCGGGAGGACCGTCACCCAGGCGGGGCGAGGGGCCACCCGCGCCGCCCAGAGCGCCCAAACAGCCCGTGCGGCACAGCAGATGGCTATGTCCCGTCAGGTGGCAAAGCAAACCGGTAGTGCAGCGAAAAAGGCCGCCGCCAAAGCAGGGAACGCCCTGCGGGCCATCCTCGCGGCGGCACGGAGCCTGATCGCCGCCGCGGCCGCCGGCGGTTCCGTTGTCCTCGCCCTGTTGGTGTTCATCTGCCTGATCGGCATGCTCATCGCCTCGCCCTTCGGCATCCTGTTCGCCAACGAGCCTGCAGACAGCACCTCCGTGGCGCTCAGCACAGCCATCGCTCAGATCAATGTGGAGTACGCCGGCAAACTGGAGGAACTGCAGGCTGGGGACTACGATCAAATCATCATAGAACGTGCCCCGCCGGACTGGCGGGAGGTCGTGGCTGTGTTTGCGGTAAAAACTGCGGGGACCAATGACGGTGTGGATGTGGTTACTCTGGACACCGACAGGGTAGCATGGCTGAAGGAGGTGTTCGGGGATATGACAACCCTCTCCTCCGAGGCAGAAACCATAGACCACCCAGACAGCACCCCGGACGATGGCGAGGATGACAGTTGGACGGAAACCATTCTGACGATTACCGTCACAGGCAAGACTGTGGATGAGATGCGGGAATACTATGCCTTTACTGATGAGCAGAACGATATGCTGGACGACCTGTTGGAGAACCTCGATCTGCTGGGCGAGGCCATTGGGAATCTGGCTGTGACAGAGGCTGACGCCAAGGAACTGCTTGCTTCGCTGCCAGAGGATCTGAGCGCCGAGCGCCGGGAGATCGTAAAAACAGCCTGCCAGCTGGTGGGTAAGGTCAATTACTTCTGGGGTGGCAAGAGCCTGGTCCTTGGCTGGGACTCCCGCTGGGGAACCACCATGCAGGTCACCGCCCCCGGCAGCTCCAGTTCCGGCACCTACCGCCCCTACGGGATGGATTGCTCGGGATATGTCGATTGGGTATTCTATAACGCCACAGGCGGCGAGTACATCATCGGCCACGGCGGCGGAGCAGCCAGTCAGCACAGTTACTGCACTGCCATCTCCTGGGACGATGCGCTCCCAGGCGACTTGGTATTCTACCCTGGCGACAGCCATGTCGGCATCGTGGGCGGCAGGGATGAGAGCGGCAATCTGCTCATCATCCACTGCGCCAGCGGATACAACAATGTGGTGATCACAGGCATCGAGGGCTTTACGGCCATCAGCAGGCCGGTATACTTTTCGGACTGAGAATCAGGAAGGGCCGCTGCGGGGATATATCCCTGCGGCGGCTCTCCTGCCCAATAAAGGTGATAGGGATCTGCCCAGACCTCTCTGGACAGATCCCTCTTGCTTTTATATGCACAGCCATGCGGCCATTTCTTTCATCCTTGCCAACACATCGGCTGGGCTTTCAATGCGGATGGCGCCGCCGAAAGTGAACACCCAAGAGAAAAATGGTGGGGTGGGCGCCACATCCACCGCGGCCCGGAAGTGTTTGGCGTCCACCACCTCTGTGGCCACATCCTCGCCAAAGTGGTCTATGACGCTCCGCATGGTGCGGTTTTCACACAGCAGAGTCACCCGTTTGGGCGCGTCGTGATACATTCCAAAGACTTCCCGGATGTAGGACGCCGGATCGAAGGACGGGTCTGCTGTGTAGGGGGCATCCGACTCCCGGATGGCCGTCATGCGGTCCACCCGGAACTGTGCCAGCTTGCCATGCTTTTCCGACCAGCCCACGGCGTAGTAGAAGTCCCGGTTCCAGATGAGCGCGTAGAGGCTGAACCCATAGCGGTATCCCTTGTGTTTCAGGACCTTTTCTTTTTTCGGCGTATACTCAAAATACCGGAAGGAGATTGCCCGCTGTTCGTGGATCGCCGTCTGGATCGTGTCGATGGCGTAGTACACAGCCTCATTGTCCGGCTTGGCCGTGCCATCCATGTAGACGGGGCGGTTCAGGAGCGCGGCGTTGTGCCGGCTGGTGAGATGGCCCAACTTCTCGATGAGGGCGGCGCTTTTCTTCTCTGTGATGAGGTGGGAGGACTCCACGGCGTCCACCAACAGTTTGAGTTCCGGCAGTTCCAGCAGCCGGGAACCGATGCAATAGCGGTTCTGCGCACTGCGGACGCAGATAACGTCCAAGC
Source organism: Flavonifractor sp. AGMB03687 (assembly GCF_017811815.1). Lineage (GTDB taxonomy): Bacteria > Bacillota > Clostridia > Oscillospirales > Oscillospiraceae > Flavonifractor. The sequence continues at coordinate 194,938 of NZ_JADKZI010000001.1, read as the reverse complement.
CGAAATCCATGAGCAGTTGAATGTCGCTGTAGACATTCTTCCGGTTGGCTGGGATGCCGTTGGATGCCCAAAACTGCAAAACGTCCCCACTCGACACTGAGTGGACCTCGTCTGTCTGTTCCAAGAGAAGTTGCAGTAGTAAAAAGAGTCGGCGCTGGCCTTCTTTGTTTTGCATGGGATTTGCCTCCTTACGGCGGAGAGGGGACGGGGCATGCCCTGTCCCCTCTATATGAATTTTGCACGGTAAAATTGCAATAGAGGGATGGATGCATAATCTTTGGTAGATAGATTGGTCAAAGTGGTTCGCGATGTCAGAGAGAAACAAAGGTTTTCCCAATGAGAACTATCACAGCGGCTCATCATGAACACCCATACAGTCATGTTTTAAAGTTGGCTGGGGCAATCTACATATTGCGGTATCGTGCAGGTTGCCGGTGGTAGTTTCATCAACGGTAAAGTACAGTTTACAAGGGACTACACAGGGTAACGGTCTGACGGGAGGATTACCGCCCGTCAGATTTTCCATGTAATGTTCAAGCTGTCGCTTGTGGCGGCAACGGTGGTAATCATCAAATCCACCACCCGCCGCTTGTCGTCAAAGGATACATCGTCCCATGTGTCGAGGTAGCCGGAAATCTGGTTGACCTGTCCCGGGCTGATGGTTTCCACCGTCAGCTCGGCTATCTGCTTCACAAGTTCCTGCTTGCGCCCGTCCAGTTCCGCTATCTTCACATTCACATAGGAGAGCAGGACATTGTTCGCGCCCGTCAGACTGTCCACCAGCTTTTCAATCTCGCTGTCCACATGGAGAAGCTCTACTTGCAGGGCGGCGATTTTGGGATTGGCCTTTGCCGCTTTCTTCCTGCCCGTCAGCGTCTTGTGCTTTTCCAGCTTCTTCACCATCTGCTGGTAAACCACCGCTTCCAGTTCGGAAGTGATGATTTTCCCACAGCCCGGACAGCTTTTATTGTCCAGCCGTTTCGTACAGCGGAGATATTGCCTGCCGGACGGATTGAAGATACTCATAAGCGCATATCCGCAGTTCCCGCACTTGATTTTCCCCGCCAGCCATGTGTGGGTGGCTTTTCGGGCGGACTGGATTTTCATGTTGTTCATCAGCTTCTTGCGGCAAGCCAGCCATATATCCGCCGGAACAATGCCCTCATGGGGAGCCAGCACCAGCATTTGGTCTTTCAAGTCGTTTTTCTTGCTGGGCTTCACATCCCGCCCCTGATACAGATAACAGCCGTTTGTCCCCGTAAAGTCGGCGGCGTCATTGACGATAACCGTACCCTGGCTTTTGAAAAATTCGTACACATCCAAGTCCGCCTGCACATAGACGGGATTGCGTAACATCTGCGCCAGTGTGGGGCGTATCAGTTCCTTGCCGTAGAACAAAATCCCCTGTTCGGCAAAGTACCGGGTAATGTCCCCGTAAGAGGTTGTGGGCTGGGCGTACATCTCAAATATCAGCCGGATATTGGCCGCTTCGTCCGGGTTTACCACCAGCTTCTTTGTGTTGATACCGTCCATTTTGATAGGCTCGGTGTGGAAGCCGTAAGGGGCTTTCCCGCCCATCTTGAAGCCCCGCTGACTGCGGGAGTAGTAAGCGTCTGTCACCCGCTTCTGTATCGTTTCCCGTTCAAGCTGGGCGAACACGATACAGATATTCAGCATAGCCCGCCCCATCGGGGTGGAGGTATCAAACTTCTCCGTAGAGGACACAAACTCCACATCGTACTGCTGGAACAGTTCCATCATGTTGGCAAAGTCCAGAATGGAACGGCTGATACGGTCAAGTTTGTAAACAATGACCTTTGCAATCAAGCCCCGCTTAATATCCCGCACCAGTTCCTGAAACTTCGGGCGGTCTGTGTTCTTGCCGCTGTACCCTTTGTCTGTGTATTCCTTACAGTTCCCGCCTTTCAATTCGTATTTGCAAAACTCAATCTGGCTTTCAATGGAAATGCTGTCCTTTTTGTCTACCGATTGCCTTGCATAGATCGCGTCTATCCTGTTATTCATTTTGTCGCTCCTTTTCTTAAAAAGAAACGGAGCTGCTGACAGTTCTATTATACCGCCAGCAGCCCCGCAAATCAACGATGGCTTCGGGATTTATGCCCCGGCTTCCTCTTTCTGCCGCTTATCGGCATATTTGCGGAACACCTCATAAAGCTGCTGCTCCAGTTCCCGGCGTTTGGTCGCTTCCTGCTCCGGCGTGAACACCGGGGAGAGGTTTTCCAGCGTGATTTCCTTTCCCTGAAAAGTCACGACTTCTGTTTCCTTTTTGTATCTGATATTGTTACTTATAAAATCACCTTTCCTTTCCATACTGCCGCTGCTGCCGTTTCAGTTCCGCCAGTATATCCGGCGGGATACGGTCAACCAGCCTTTGCATATCGTGCAGTTCGCTTTCCAGCTTTGCCCGCTCCATGCGGTCTTTGATTTTGCCGCTCTCGCTGGCTCTGGCTCGTGCTTCCAGCTTCTCATTTTCTGCCAGCAGGTCATTGATTGTGACCTTGTACTTTTTCAACTGCCCGGAGAAATTCTCCATCTGCGGGAACCACTTTTTCAGCATGGAGAGGGCTTCCTCTTTTTTCTTTCCGGCGTTCAGCGGGTTAATGCCGTCCAGTGTGGCTTCAATGGCTCTTGCCTGCCGGGAGAGGGAAACCGCCTGTTTGAAAAGCCGGGTGGGGATATGCTTCCGGCCTGTCTTGCTGGCGCTTTCCCCACGCTCCAAGTCGGGATATTTCTCCACCATGTAGGCGTGAAAATCATCCTGCCACTTCGTCAGGTTTGCCCGGTTGCCGATAATCTCCTTAGCGCACAGGCGGTTGTCCTTTGTCAGCGGAACAAAGGTCAAATGCAGGTGGGGCGTTTTCTCGTCCATGTGTACCACCGCCGACACGATATTTTCCCGCCCTACCCGGTGGGTGAGGAAATCCGCCGCCCTCTGGAAAAACGCCTGTATCTCCTTTGGGGATTTCCCCTTGAAAAACTCCGGGCTGGCGGTTATCAGCGTATCGACAAACCGTGTGCTGTCCTTGCGGGTTCGGCACCCGGCCTGCTCAATCCGGCTCTGAATGAAGTGGTAATAGCGTCCCTCCGGCTTGACGATATGGAAGTTGTATTTGCTCCGGCTGGTGTCAATATCAGGGTTGCTGGCGTATTGGTCTTTCTGCCGTTCGTGATGGGCTTCCAGCGGCCTTGCCGGGTTGCCCTTGTGCTTCTCAAAACGCAAAATTGCGTGCTGTGCCATTCTGCTCCTTTCCCCATTCCTTTCCTATCCGGGGTTTTCCACAGGGAAAATCCCGCAGAAAATAGCTCGGATAGGATTGGAATGGATAGAATATAAATCAATCTTTTTAATCTTTGTATTTCTATATACCGTCCGGTTTTCGTACTTCTCAGGAGTGATTTCCGTACTTCATGGGTACGGTTTTCAGCCCTCCGGCGTACCAGAACGGGATTTCTTGAAGTCGGTGTTCGGAACCGCTTCATAGGATTTTGGGAAAATGCGGTTGGGTTTTCCACAGCCCTGCTTCTGGATCTCCACCAGTCCGGCATATTGCAGTTCCCGCATGGTATTTACCGCTTTCTGCCGCCCACAGCGGAGCAGGTCAACTACCTCGCAGATGGGATAGTACAGGTAAATCCGCCCGTACTCGTCCGCCCACCCATTCTTGCGGGATAACTCTGTCCGGCGCAGGATAAAGGCGTACAACACCTTTGCCTCGTTGGACAGGGGCTTGAATGTAGGGGCTTCAAAGAGAAAATTCGGGAGCCGGGTGAAGCTGAACGCCTGTTCCGGCTGGTGAATGTAAATCGTGTTTGTCATATCGTGTTTTGTGGACGGTTAGAAGCCCGTTTTCCGGGGCGGGCGATACTTTATACCACCTGCCCCGGTTTGGGGCCTGCGAAGCCTTATAAATCAAGGCTTTTCCGCTCCTAACTGTCCACAGCAGACCTCCTTTTCCGTTCACTTTCTGTTTTCTGCCGCCTGTGAACTCTGGCGGCGCAGTCCGGGCAGTATTTAGCCCGGTTGGATTTGGGGACGAACACGCCGCCGCAAACCGCACAGCGTTTCATGTCCTTATCCCGGAAAATCTCCGCTTTCAGCGTCCCGTCCAGCGGCAAGACCGCCCAGCGGAACCACTTACAGCAGACCGAGAAAGAAACCGTCTGCGGGCAGGTGCAGGCGTCCCCATCGTCAAGGACAATGCAGTTGCCGTCCTCACAGCAACAGCACTCCCGGCGTATCAGGCTGGCCGCCTGTTTCTTCTGCGCCGGTGTCATGCGGTAAAGGGAACCGTCCGGCCTGCGTTCCAGCGGCGGCAAGTCTTTATAGGGGTTATCTCTCATGCGTTCCCTCCATTTTGCTTTCCATTGCCGTTCTCCCCGAAAAGGTTTCCTGCCTCGTCGTCGCAAGCTGCGTATCGCCCGTTTCGCCGCAAGCGGCAAAACTCACTCGCTCCGCTGCTCCTCCTCTCCCCACAAAGCCATGCGGCTTTGCGGGGGCCCCGACAATAGCGGCGTATTCCGGCGTTGGCACGCTCCCCGCAGCTTCGGGACGTTTTGTCCCGAAGTGACCTCTGGACAAAGTGTCCAAAAGTCCGGCTCCTGGCGGTGCTTCCCCAGCCGTGGTATTCTCTTTTCGGACGGTCATTCTGTTTTCAAGGTGCTGTCCATCGATGAACTACCCTAAGTCTACACGAAAAAAATGCAAATCCCGGCTTTTTGCGAGAATTGCATTTTGATGAAGTTTACACTTTGGAAATTGCATTTTTGCAATTATCTTGTATAATGGAAGTATGCGGAGGAGGTGCGTGTCTATGGCTTTACCCGGAACACCCGGACAGCGGATTTCCGATTTATGCAACGGGAACCACATCACACAAAAGGAACTTGCGGAGAAGATAGGCGTTTCCGCTTCCCAATTGAGCCGCATTGTCAGCGGCGAAACAAGAACGGTAAGCAGTGATATTCTCATAGGTGTGGCAAAGGAATTTAAGGTATCGACAGACTACATACTGGGCTTGTCTACCGTGAGCGTCCGTAAAAGTTACGATATTTCTGAATTAGGCTTGTCAGAGGGGGCCGTGAGGGGGCTTGTGACGGGTGCTGTTGATGTGCAAATCCTCAACCGTCTGTTGGAACACAGGAATTTTCCCAAGCTGATAGATTTGATACGGATTTATTTTCAGGATACGGCGGCAAAGGGCATAACAGCAAGAAACCAGCTTATCGAGATGGCAACGGCTTCCCTGTCCGACCTGATGAAAGAACACCCGGAACACCGGGCAGAAGCGAAGCAGGATTTACAGCTTTTGAACGCCCAAAAGATGGGGGAACATGAAGCGGAGATTGAAAAAATCAAAAATGTGTTCCTGGCTATCCTGCGGGACATTAAGAAAGACATTTACAACGGGGAACAGCCGGGAGAAGCTGTGACCGCCGCGATGTTCCAAGCCATGCGGGACGCACTGGCGGAACAGAAACAAAAACCGCTTTCCATTGACGATGTAACGGCGATGATAGCCGGACAGATTGGACAGCTTGCGCCGATGGACGAGGAAACCGCCGACCTGTTTCAGCGGTTAGTAAAGAAAATGATTGAACAGGCAGAGAAATAAATGTAGGAGAATATTAGAAAATGGGAAAAAGCAACTCGTACTATATGCAGCTTCATGTAGAAGCACTGTTTACAATGAATGAAAAGAACGAACTTATGACTATAAGGGAACCATGGGACTCCACTTCACAGCCGGCTCCCCGCTTCTATTTGACAAGACCACTTTACGAAAAACCACATACTTATTTTCGTGCTGACGTACCGAAAGAATTATGATATAATGAGTTATCAACAAATCAAAATTTGTGGAGGTAAAATATAGATGAATCAAGGAAGAATTATTGTGATTACAGGCTCACCGGGGACAGGAAAAACAACAACTGCGTCAATTGTCGCAAAGGAATCAGATATGGATAAATCAGTGCATATGCACACCGATGACTTTTTTCATTACTTAAGCAAAGGCGCAATACCACCACATTTGCCAGAATCCAACGAGCAAAATCTGGTTGTCATTGAAGCCTTTTTAGAAGCTGCAAAGCGATATGCTCGTGGCGGATATGATGTAATTGTAGATGGGATTGTCGGGCCATGGTTTTTGGAGCCATGGAAAGCTCTTGTTCGGGAACATTATGAGGTGCATTATATTATTTTAAGGGCAAGTAAGGAAGAAACCTTAAAGCGGGCTGTTGAACGCTCAAAGTTAGACCGAAAAACAAATATCGAATTGGTAGAAACAATGTGGGAGCAATTTTGCAATCTGGGAATATATGAATCGAATGTTGTAGATACGACCAATTATTCCATTCAAGAAACTGTTTCCGCAGTACAAGAAAAAATCGCAAGTAGGGCAGCATTGTTGTCTTAGATTGTTTTGGTGCAATTCCCATTTATCGAGCAGATGAAGTTGGGGAGCCGCCTGGAGGCGGCGGTGCCGAAGGATAAAATAGGAGATGTTAAGGTTATGAATAATGAATACGATAATGAGAAGTTTTTTGAAGAATATGCAAAGATGTCCCGCAGTAAAGAGGGGTTAAAAGCTGCTGGTGAATGGCATCAATTAAAACCTTTGTTTCCTTCGTTAGAAGGAAAATCTGTTCTTGACTTGGGGTGCGGATATGGCTGGCACTGCAAGTTCGCAGAAGAACAAGGAGCTACAAAAATATTAGGGATCGATTTAAGTAAGAAAATGATTGAGGAAGCCCAAAAGCGCAATTCAGGAAATCAAATTGAATATCGTATTAGCGGATTAGAGGAATATGACTATCCAGAAAATGAATGGGATTGTGTTATATCTAATTTAGCTCTGCACTATATAGAGGACATAGTGGAAATATTTCAAAAAGTGTATAGGACATTAAAACCAGGTGGAATTTTTCTTTTTAATATCGAACACCCTGTTTTTACCGCAGGAGTTGGGCAGGATTGGATTTATACAGATGATGGGAAACCGCAATATTGGGCGATTGATAATTACTTTATAACAGGAGAACGAAATACACATTTTTTAGGATGTGATGTAGTAAAACAACATCACACACTTACACAGATTATAATGGGATTGCTGAACAATGGGTTTGAGCTTAAAGTTGTAGAGGAAGCAGAACCGCCTAAAGAGATGATGGATATTCCGGGTATGGAAGATGAACTTCGCCGCCCGATGATGTTACTTGTAAAGGCGATAGCGAAAAAATAATATCTCTATTAGGAAAACTGATATACCCCAATTTAGAGAATGGCATAGTAATTCCTAGTGATAAAGAGAAAATGATTGCACTGGCAAATAAATACATTGAAAAAGAAAATGTAGATGCACTCATTCTCGCCTGTACGGAGCTGCCACTTGCCATAAAGCCCGAAGATGTTAATGTGCCAATCGTGAATACAACCCAAGTACATATCAATGCAATTTACCAATATGCAATTCGATAAAAATAGCAAAGCCAGCCGAGCCAGTCAACGGTCAAGATGAACGGCGCATTTCATGCGCCGCCGTTGACAGCCCCGCCCGTCTTTGCTAAAGGGTAATCAAGGCGGGAAAGCCCTAAAATGGCTTCACACCTATTTCAATAATTGGAGGAGATAAAAATGAGATCAGAAAAGGAAGTTTATGATATTGTTTTGAATTTTGCAAAAACAGACAAACGCATTCGCATGGTTACTTTGGAAGGATCTAGAACAAATACAAATATTCCGCCTGATGATTTTCAGGATTTTGATATTACTTTTTTTGTTACGGATATGGACAGCTTCACAAGTGATGATAAATGGCTAGATATATTTGGTGAAAGGTTGATTCTGCAAAAGCCGGAAGATATGGAATTATTTCCAGCTGTAGAAAAGGGATTTTCATATTTAATGCTGTTTACTGATGATGTTAAGATAGATTTAACTTTGCTGCCGCTGGAACTGATAGACGAGTATTTTACATGGGATAAACTGGTAAAGTTACTGTTGGATAAAGACAACCGTATCGTAAAGCCGCCAATACCAACGGATATAGACTACCACTTGCAGAAGCCTACTCAAAGAATGTTTGACGATTGCTGTAATGAATTTTGGAATACTACAACATATGTAGTAAAGGGCTTATGCCGCAAAGAAATTCTTTTTGCTATTGACCATATGAATGATATAGTACGAAAAGAATTGCTTCGCATGATTTCCTGGCTGATTGGTATCAAACAGGGATTTCATTTCAGTTTGGGAAAAAACTATAAATTTATGAAGCAATATGTCCCAGAGGAATTGTGGGAACGACTTATGTCCACTTATAATATGGATTCCTATCCCCATATGTGGGAATCCTTTGAACAATGTATGGCATTGTTCCGGGAGGTTTCGTCAGAAGTGGCATGCCAGTTGGATTACCAGTATCCACTATATGATGAAAAAATCAGTAATTATGTGATTCGGCAAAAGAAAAAATATGGCATTGAAGATGATAACAAATAAAATTTTTTCAATCGAAAAAATTTATTTTGATTATTCAATTTTGAAAAACTGAATACCTCAAAATCAGAAAGAGCGCGGACAAGCACTTTGAGGGATTGGCCGCCTTGTCCACCCATCCAGCGGGGCGGCGGGCGGCGGTCAAGGCCGGGTGTAACCCCGTTCATTTCAGCCTTGACGGTTGCCCGCTGTCCTGCTACTTTTCCGGGAGTGTGGCCACAACTTCGGGACACTTTGTCCACAAGTCGGAGCGTAGGACGAGGGACGGGGGCTTTCATATACCTGCCGCCGTTCTCTGAAAACAGGCCGATTTTTTGCTCATTCCCATTCGCAAAAATTCAGCCTGTTTTCCTGCCGGAGCAAACGGGGCGCAAGAAGCACCGCACCCCGTTTCCCCCGTCAGCCACGCCAGCAGGTATAACACACTACACTTTGCAAGCAAAGTCGTGTGCCAAAGGGGGCACCCCTTTGGAAACCCCGGACAACAAAACAGGCGGTATGCTGCCCTCTCCGGGAGCATACCGCCGTTTGTTGTCAGCAGCCCGTTTCACGGTCTGCGTGTAGTTCCTTGTAAACTGACCTAACGCTTTGCTGTGGCTCCTCTCCGTTGAGTTGTGCGCAGCTGCATCCGGATATGCGGCAAGAGAACGACGGCGGCTGGGAGATAATCCCAGCCGCCGTTCTTGCGGTTCAAATCGTGCAAACGAGATCAGTTGGAACCTGCATGGAAATACTTATAGCTGCTCACACTCGGCACATCTTGGTCAGTATGCGCTGGATCATAGGTCTCCGCATTGGAGCCGTCCCTATTGTCGCTGGCAGTAGCGGTCATTCCGCTGCCAAGCTGAAGCGTGCCGTTATAGAGTACGAAATAGCCGCGCAGAGTCACATCGCCGCCATTGATTGCCAGCGTACCCGGCTCCCTCCATCTGATCCCGCAACTCTCTGCGTCAATGTCCAGTGTGCCGCCGTTGATCGTTACTGTTCCAATGGTCGAGTGTCCCTCCATGAAAATTCCGAGGCCATTCACATCCGAATCCGCCTTAATTGTGATATTGCCGCCATTGATCGTCAGCGGGTTGCCGTAGTCCACCCAAATTCCGTAAGATTCACTGCCCTCCGACGGTCTGTAACAGTTCAGCTCCAGCTCGCCGTTGCCGGAAATAATCACAGGTTCTGTGGAATGGATTCCATAGATAGCATAATTGGTGGATGGACTCAAGTCAATGCTGTTCACAGAGTTGTCTGCCAGCACGATGTGCAGCGCTGCGTTCTCTGAAAACCGAATGCCCGAATCATGTAGTCCATAGGTATATCCGGAGCCCTGATAGCGGTAGCCGCACAGGGTCAGCGTATAGGTATTGGACGTCTCATCATAGGTTACGGACTGCACCCCCTTGATGTCCCGGTGAATTTGCATTCCATCATTGGTTACTTGCTGTCCACCGACCCACAATTTGATTGTTTTGTTGAACCCCTTATATTCCGTTTCGGTGGAGATCTTTCCTGTATAGTACCACTTGGCGTAAAGCTCGACAGGTCCGGTCCGGCTCGGGGAAATGCTGGTCACCGGCGTGGTATATCCGCTGTCCGTATACCAGCCCTCAAAGCGATGGGTTGTTCTGGACGGAGCGGAAAGAATCAGGCCCTGGCCGTAGGTGTATGTATCCGGGTTCGGATTTGTGGCAGCTTCTCCGGCCGCTTCCTCCTCCGGCACCTCCAGATGGTAGATAATTTCGTAGGATGCCGGTACCCAGCGGGCGTAGAGCGTCTGGTTGTTCGTGGTGGTCACCACTGTATCCGACGTGACCTTTGTGCCGCCGTTAGGCTCTGTGTACCAGCCGTCGAACCCATAACCTGTCCGCGTTGTGGTGGGTGTGGGCAGGGTGCCATAGGTGCTGCCGTACGCGACTTCCTTTTCGCTCAGATCCACCTCGCCGCCGTTGGCGTCAAAGGTCACGGTGTAGGTGTTGGCCGTCCACTTGGCGTAGAGGGTCTTGTTTTCCGTCGCATCCGCAGCGATCGCTGTCACCTGCTCTCCGCTGAAACTGCTGTCCTCGTACCAGCCGCCGAAGGTATAGCCCGTGCGGGTGGGCGGAGCCAGGGGCACGGCAGTCCCGTAGGTATAGAAGAACGGGTTGGGATTGGCTGCGTCATCCACATTTTCATAGGTGATCTGATAGGTGTTTAACGTATCGCTGAACTGGGCGTAATAGGTCACATCTCCACCAACGGTGGTGCTCTTCGTCAAGGCCGTGCCCGAACCGTCTTCCTTTGTGTTCCAACCGGTGAAGGTATAGGTGTGGCCAGTGGAGGTTTTCGTGGGGATGCTGCCGTCATAACTGGGCTTTGAGCCGAACTTCACATCGGAATCGGTTTCCAGCGTGTCACTGCCGTTCATCCATGTGACCGTATGTCTGGTTCGGTCGTACTTGATTTCGATCGTAGTGGAACCATCCGCTTTGATTTCCGCCTGTGTGACGGACTGCGCTGTAAAGCCGGTATAGCTCTTGGCTTCTGCGGCGGTCTGCTGAGATGTTGTACCAGATTTTTCTTCGGATTCGTGCTGCGTATAATCGTCGTCCTCAATATTCTGCCAGAGGTGTTTGACGGTGTAGCTTGCAGCACCTTCTGTCCAGTGTGCATACAGCGTGTGGGAAGCAGCCGTGCTTACCACGGTTTCGGCTGTGACCGGCTCGCCGTCACTTGCAGCTGTGAACCAGCCCGCGAAATCGTAGCCGGCGCGGGTGGGGGCGGGCAGGTCGCCGTAGGCAGCGCCGTAAGTCACTGTTTTGCTGCCCCCCGCATCCGTCAGGACGCCGCCCTTGGCATCGAAGGTCACAGTGTACTGGTTAGCCGTCCATTTGGCATAGAGGGTCATGGGGCCGGAAACGGTGTTGCTGAACTCCCATGCCCGGGTGCAGCTCTGATCGGTGTACCAGCCGCCGAAGGCGTAGCCCGTACGGGTCGGGTCATCGGGTTTTGTGATCTTGGCATCCGTCTTGACGGTAGTTGTCTGAACCGCGCTGCCGCCCATGGCGTTGAACACGATGGTATTGTTGTTGGGCGTCCACTGGGCGGTGTAGGTCACGCTTTCGGTGACGGTCTCAGACGGAGTTTTGTCCCAGCCGGCAAAGGTATAGCCCTCCCGTGCCGGTTTGGGCGCAGCCATCTCCGCGCCGTATTTGCAGATCTGGATGGTCTGCTGCATTCCGTTATTCAGATCCCACGTCACGGTGTACTGGTTCCGGTTATAGTACACCCGAACCACGGTGGAGCCGTCCGGGGCGATGGTCTGCTCTTCAAAAGCCCTGGCGGTAAAACCGGGATATTCGTTGGCGCTGTCCGCGGTCATGGCCTCCGTGGTGCCCTGCCTGGTTTCCGCGGCACTCAGTTTGTACGAGCCGTTCAGTTCCTCCAGATAGTGCTCCACGGTGTATTGTGTATCCGCGCTGGGAATCCATTTTGCGAAGAGCACCATACCCTTTGCTTTGAGATCAGATTGGCCGAGGGCATTGGTAAAGGTCGAGGGCATCGTGCTTGTACTTCCGGTATATGGTTTGCTGCACGTGTAATCGATGTACCAACCCGCGAAGGTATAGCCCTGTTTCACAGGATCCTGCGGCCAGGTGATGGCAGCGCCCACGCCGCCGGTGAGCTGCGCTACGGCGGAACCGCCCATGGGGTTAAAGCTGATGTACCGCAGCCCCTCCGGATCGCTCCATGTGATATGGATGACCTTCTGGATGGGCTCGGAGGTGAAGGACAGCGCAGCCTTCTTCCATGTAATGGTCATGTCGGTCTCTTCGTTCAATGAGCCGGTGGGCGGCGTGACCGTCACGGTATTGCCGGCCGGGTCGTAGCGGAAGGCCGGGTTAGAGAAGGAGATGGTAAAGGCGCTCTCGCTGCCGTCATCCCGATTGACCGCTCCCGTCTCACCTGATTTCAGATCCATGTACTGCATGGTATAGGTGGAACCGGGCAGAGCAAGGCTCTTGACGGTCTTAATGTTGTAGCCTGTGTCATCCGTCACGGCGAAGGCATAGACATTCTGCTGCTCACCCGCCGACCACAACGGCCACTCATGGGCATAGAGGGTAGGCGCCCAGGTGAGCTTGCTGCTGTTGAAGGCCTGTGCCAAAAACTTGATGTCGATATACATTCCGATCTCGATGAGCATGGCTCCGGCGGAACGCTCCTCCTTCCCCTGTCCCTGCACCCAACGCAGATGATAGAAGAAGTAGCCCCAAAGCTGGGAGTAGGCCCCGACATCCGCCACGATGCCGATCTTATCCAGATTTAGGGAGATCAGGCCCACATACATCTCCAGCCGCAGTCCCGCGCGGATGCCAACGGTGCCCACCACATAGAAATCGAAATTGTATTGGGGCGTGATGATGTCAATGGTCTCATTGGTAGCCTGTCTGGACTTCACACGGACGGAAAAGTTGTACCGTTTCTGGGTGGTATAGTCAAAGCTCATACCCATGGACACCGCCAGATTGGCGCTGACCACGAAGCTGCCCTTTACCTGCCAGCAGAAGATATGCAGGAAGGCGCTGCCGTTGTTTTCAAACAGCTTGACGTTGACGATCTCGAACCATGTGTCATTGGCGTTATCCATCACGCCGGCATAGATCTCCGCCAGGGAATCCATCTCGCCGTCTGTGCCCTGCACGCCGCCCGCCTCGGCATAGTCTTCCATGCGCTCCATGATGGCGTCCAACTTTGCCGTCATGGAGGCGTCCTCCTCGTCCCCGCCTGCCGTAATGTCAGCGGTGAAGCCGATGCCGGTATAGTTGCCCACATCAAAGGAGGCGTTCAAAGAGTAGTCATAGCGCAGGAAGCCTATTTTGTGGCGCTTGGTGCTGACGCTTTGCCGGAGGATGATCTCCTCCTCAAAGGTGGCGGTGATGCCGATCTCCACCTTGTCGTTGATCTTCACAGTAAAGGGGATACTGATCTCCACGTCAAAGCCATTGCCCTGCAGATGATCCAGCCTTTGGTTGGCGCGCACCTTGATATTGATGTCCTTAGCGTCAAATTCCACCTCTACCTTGTTTCCGTCTTTGGCCGCGGCAACAACGCCGCTGTACGGTACGGCGGAGGCTCGCATGGTTTTCATGGTTTCCTCCACCTGCTCGGGGTCCGGCAGCTCGTTCAGTTCGTCGCTCTCCAGCATCACGGCCGCGAGATAGAGGGCGGCCTCCTCGGCGTAACCGCTTGCTTCCACGTCTGCCCGGATCTCGTTTTCGATCTCCGCCTTCTCCTCGTCGCTGACTTCGATCTCCCTGTCCTGCGTGTAGTAGACGTCCAGTGCGGTTTCGATGTCCGCTTCTGTTGCGGAGGTGTAGGTGATGACATAGCTGTTGCCAGTTTGGGTAAATTCAGTTATTTTTCCATAAGAATTTGCAGAGGCATTTTCGCTGTATGCGCTGCTGATAAAGCCGATGAAGTCGCCTGCGTCCAGGCTGTCCGCGTCCACATTTTCCATGGCTGTGGATAGATTGTCCGCTGTGATGGTAATGGTGTTTTCGTTGTTGTCCGTATCCCAGACGCTTTGGATGGGCAGCACATCGGGCATAAAGAGCACATCCTCCACATCGGCCATCTCATAGCTGTAACTGCCGCTGCCGTTGACGGCAGTGATCTTGATGTAACCTACCTCGCCCTCGGTGGAACTGACATCGTTCAGATCTACGCTGCCGGAGGTGACGGCCAGGGTATCGCCCACTGCCAGCGTTTCAGAACCCGTGTAGGTAAAGCTGCCGCTGGTGGTGTTCTCGGCGCTGCGGCCCTGTCCGTCGATCTGATACAGCCCGGCGAACACCGTGTCCTCCAAGCCCTCGGTGTCAGTGACCGGGATCTGCTTCACCCCATCGTTCAGTTCGGCGTTTTTCACCTCTTCTTTTGCGGTGAGGAGATTCAGATAGCGGATGGACGCGCTCTGCTCGCCATCGTCCAGTTTGAACCGCGCCGCCTCGTCCAGCAGCTCCACCTGGTAGGTCTGGCCGGCCTCCAGCACAGCGGACACCGTGGAACCGCTGACGGTGTAGTCCACGGCCATATTGCCGCCTGTGATATTGATGAATTTCACGGCGGCTTTGATATTGCTCTCTCCGGTCACGCCCACCACGTCAAAGGAATAGATACCCGCCTGAAGTTCCGTGCGGGTCACATAGTTTGGCGTTTCCATGGACTGCACTTCTGCTCCCGCCGCCGTCTTGGCATAGAGGGTCATGTTTTTTGTCACGGTGTCGCCCGTTTCCACCCCGCGGGTCAGCTCTTGATCATAGTACCAGCCCAGGAAGATCACCCCGGCCTTGGCCGGCGTAGGCAGGCTGGCGACGGGAGTGCCCTTCGCAACAGTCTGGGCGTTAGGAAGGGTGATGTCCGTCTGATCGCTGCCCAGCGCAAATTGCACTTCGTAATAGGTGGTCTGGCTCGTCCCTCCGCCGGAGGAGCCGCCTCCGCCAGAAGATCCGCCGCCTGTGGAGGGCTTTTCCGGCTTGACGGCTGGATCTCCGGCCTCGGGGTCGATGCTGACCCGCTCGGAGGGCACGCCGGGTTCCTGATACCAGGTCTCCACCGTTTCGTCCGTCCGCATACACAGTGTGGCCGCCTGGGCACGGCTGGCATTGCCCGCCGGATTAAAGTTTACTCCGTCGCCGTTCAGAAGGCCGGTTTTCCACAGCTTCAAGACCGCGTCCCGCGCATAGGGGGAAACCGTGTCGATGTCCGCAGGCATGGTGGTGACCACCGCGTCAGTCGTATAGTCCACATCAAATTTCTCAAAATAGCGCACAAAAAATACGGCCATCTGCTCCCGGTTGATGAGCGCATCGGGGGAGAACTTCCCGCCGCCCGTACCAGCCGTGACCCCGTGCTTCACCGCCCATGCCACATAAG
Organism: Flavonifractor sp. AGMB03687; assembly: GCF_017811815.1. GTDB lineage: Bacteria > Bacillota > Clostridia > Oscillospirales > Oscillospiraceae > Flavonifractor. The sequence continues at coordinate 179,505 of NZ_JADKZI010000001.1, read as the reverse complement.
GGGCATAATAGGCGTCTGCCGGTACATCGCTGAAGCTGCTCGCACTCTGATAGCGATCGGCATCTACTCCAGCCATCCGCCCCAGCACAGTGACGAACATCCCGCGGGTCATGGTTCCGTTGGGTTCAAAGGTCGTTTTGCTGGTGCCGCTGAAAAAACCGTTGATGCGCGCGTATTGCACAGCCTTGTAGAACCAGTCTGTTTCCTTCACATCGGCAAATGGGTTTGCCTGCTCCGCAGATGCTCCCTGTGTATCCGTAACGGCAAAAGCCGTGGTTGGGATCAGAGAGACTACCATAACAATCGCCAGCAGCAGGCTGAGTATCCGTTTTTTCATATCGTGCATTCCTCCTCCTTGGTCATTTTGGAATCTTCCTGTTTCAACAATAACAGCAGCCGCTCGAATTCTTCTGATGCGGCCGGCCGAATGTGTCCCCGTTCTCAGCGGGACAATCCCTCCCCCATGGGAGAGGGAAAGGGGGCGAGCCCCCTTTCCCTGAACACCTCTGCTCAGTCCTCATAAACGGTAGTCGAGATCTCGCCTCCCGCGCAGTCGAAGGTCACGGCGTCGGAGCAGGCGTAATTGCCTGCCGCATCCCACATCTCAAAGACCATGGAGTAGCTGCCGTCGAACAGGGGTGCCTCTCCAAAGGCCGTGTCGGCGGTGACGGTCAGTTCCTCAGCGGCGTACATCTCAAAATCATCATCCCCAGTGAAGGTGGCGGCTTTCCAGATGGTGGTAATGACGTCGCCCTCGGCCAGCAGACGCAGCTCCTTGCTGGCCATGCCGGACTCGTCCAGCCCCTGGGAAGCGCCCAGGATGCTCCATTCCTCAGCGGTAAAGTCGTATGCCACCTGCAGGTTGTACGCCTCGCCATTTAACAGGATGGGAACGGAGTAGAGGTTGTAATCATCGCCCTCGAAGGACAGCTCCATATAGACCAGATGACCGTCCAGTGCGCCCCAGACGCCCCGGAAATTGTCGTAGAACACGCCGTTTTCCCAGTCAGCGGTCAAATCGTTGTCGGTGCCCAGCAGGAGCATCTGGTCGCCCGCCTCGTCCACATAGAACAGAGAGAAGCCGATGCCCGCCAGAACATCGTTGGCTTCTGGCCCGAGGGTCAGGAAGGAGGTCCCCTCATCGTCCAGATCCAGCGGTGCGCCGTCCCAGTCCATATCGGCCAGCGTGACCCGTTCCGGCAGTTCCCCAATATCCAGGGAACTGAGATATTCCTCGCCGTCCTCGGCCAGCTCGCCGGTGAGCTCGTAGGCGTAGAGATGCTTGAACGCGGTGCTCTCACCCACGGTGATATACCCGTTCAGATCGTCCACATCGCCGTTGTAGGAATAGTAGCAGCTCAGTCCCGTAGCCTCGGCCCGATAGGGACCGCCCACCTGATAGATCACACAATCCGTCAGCGCGTCACAGACCCTCTGGGCGGAGGGCAGCATCCATGCGGTCTGTCGAGCCAGATGGCCCAGATCCACCATGTTGGTGTAGCCTTGCTCCCGGGTGTTGCCGCCGTAGTTCTCACTCCGGGCGGCGGCCCGGCCCAGTTCGGCAAAGAAGCCAGGATCCTCCGCCGCAGCCGCGAGCGCCTCCTGTCCAAAGGACTCGTAGGCCTCCAGCAACGGTTCCAGTCTGGAGAGGTCGGTCACGGACAGGGTGGTCTGATCCTGGGTGCCCACCGCCTCGCAGCCTTGGTAATAGGTGTCGCAGATGGCGGTGCCAAGCGCTGCGCCGTCCATATCCGTATTTTCCGCCAGCGCCCCCAGCCAGCCGGAATAGAGCCAGCCGTTGCCAGGCTCCACCTCTTCGGAGGCCACCAAGTATTTGGCAAAGTTCTGGAAGGTGGACGCCACATCCACCGTGGCCATCAGGCAGGTGTCGAAGCCCACCAGCTCCAGCGCCGGGTGTTCGGCGTCTGCCGGCCATACGGCGTCAAAGGCCTGATACATCTCGGCAAGGTCCAGGGAATCCAGCCCGTGAAGCTCGTCAAAGGCCGCGCCGCTCACCGAGCCGCCGCCGTGGTTCCAGAAGGTCACTGCCACCTTGTCGGCGGGGTAATTCTCATTGGCAAAAGCAAGGAACTCATAGAGGGTCTGGGCGTCGCCCATATTGGCGGTATCCTGCTCCTCGATGAGCTGCAGCCCCTCGCTGTTGTAGAGCCACCGCTGAAGTTTTTCCGGATCCATCTGGTCGTTCTGCCACACGGCGGCGCCGCCGGTCTGGATGACCACATTAACGTTTTCGGGCAGCTGTACCTCCATCATCTCGGAAAGGTCGGTGGTGGCGAAGCCGCCGTTGGTCTCAAGATCGCTGCCGCACAGATACCAGTACACCGCCCAGCTTCCGTCCCCGGCGTGAAAAACGGGGGCGGCGTCCGGGGTGGACCCATCCGCAGCCTCGTCCCCGCCGCAGGCGGCGAGGGACAGGCACATAACCGCTGCCAAAAGAAATACGAATATTTTGTTCTTCATCCCTGCCTCCATTTCAGATCCCCAGAAGCTGCCGCTTCTTGGCCACAAATTCTTCCTCCGTCAGCACACCCGCATCCAGCAGGGCCTTGTACCTCTGAATCTCATTCACAGCATCCGCCGGCGCCGCCGCACCGCTCTGCGCGGTCTGCGCTGCGGCGGAGGAATTGAGATGTATTTCACCCGCAGTGGGATCCATCATGCGCATCAGCTTGGAGGCCATCAGATGCAGTTCCTCCGTCTGCTCCCGGTAGCTTTTCAGATAGTCCTCCGCACGGGGGTAGTCCCTGTCAAATTCCGGGCCGGAGAACTCGTCCTCGATTTTCTGCCAATAGGGGTGGTCCAGCATGATCTCAATACGGAATTTCTGCATCGGCGCAGGCCCTTCAAAACGGGGGCGGTACAGGTCGCTGGCACGTTGGCGGTCCCGGCGCTCCTCGCTGCTTTCATCCATACAGTTCCGCAGGTCTTCCATGGCCTCCCGGCGCTCATACTCCTGCTTGTGCATATGGAACTGCGCGATGATCTGCGCCATACCGTTCACCCGGTCGGGAACGCTGCTGGCGTGGCAGCTCAGCACCCCGTCGCCGCTTTCAAACAGGGTTTCGCCATCCTCTGAAATACGGAAGGACTTCAGATCCTTCCCCTCAAAGACCCAGCCGCGGTTCTCCTTGGCACGGAGGAGACCGTGAGCCTCATCCACATACAGCGTGCCGCTCCAAAAGCCGATATGAAATTGATAACTGCTTTGAAACTCACTCTGAAGGCGCTTGTTGTCCGCAAATGCGGCGAGGTACTGCCTGAAGTCGGAGAGGGACATCCTGTTTACCGCACCGTCCGGCAGGTCGATCTGGCTGTCGCATTCCTTACAGATGGGCTGCCCCTCGATTTTGGTCGCCAGCAGACGGGGCGTTGGGCTGCCGCAGATGGGGCACAATTTTTTGTTGTTGCTGAATAATCCCATAGTACGCTCCTCCCCACATCAGCAAATGGCGACAGGTTCCCTGCGGGCGGCGCTCTTGAGTACCTGACACATCCGTTCCAAATCGCCGCCAAAGCCGCCAAAGCCGTAAATGTCATCAGGGCTGTTGAAGTAGATCTCGATCTTCAGATCCGGCCAGTAGGGCTCCGTGGTGGTGAGCACAAGGCGAAAATAATCGTTGCTGTTCTTATCCTTATCCAGTATTTTTGCAATGCCAGACAGGGCGGAAAGGGTGCTTTCCAGTGCCGTTGCGCCGGGCGTATCGGAATCATCCACTTTCTGATTCAGCCGGTACAGCTCATACCGGGTGATCTGATCAAAGGAAAACACCACGGGATTATCCGAATCATCCATATCCGCATCGATGAGATACAAAAAACCGGCGCCGGGATCCACGCCCATCTTCGTGCCGCGGGCATCGTACTCTGCCTCCCAGTGCAGCGCGTTGTATTTCAGGGCATTCTCCCTGCGATATTCCAGATGTTCCTTTATAAATTCCGGCGTTGCGTCCTTCAGCAGCTCCTTTGCCATAGAAACCTGGGCAGAGCAATCCTTGCACAGAGCCTTCTTGCCGCCGATTTTTTTGTGAAACAGTCCCTTGACCTCGCCGCCGCATATCGGGCAGGCTTCTTTCTTGTGAAACAGTCCCATCATGTTCCTCCTATCACATTCAGTTATCTTCAGCGGATCCCGCCGCTGCCTCCGCCGGAGAAACCGCCGCCTCCGCCAAAGGACACCCTGCCGCCGCCGCCCGATCTGCGGTTCGGTGCTCTGCGCAGTTTTTCACGGCTGTACGCACCGTACATCACGCCATTGTAACAGCCGGTATAACGGACATAACGGCGATATTGATTTAACTGGGGAAGCTGATCCGGATATAGCTCCTGAATCTGTGCCTCCAGCTTGTCTGCGATGCCCAGCATCAGGGCATATACCATATAATCCTGCCAGATGACCGCTTCCTTGACGCCCCGTTCGTGGATCAAAGAGAAATCCAACAGGAAATGCTTCAGGCCGTATATCTCGTCCAGCTCCTGCTGCCCTTTTTTTGTCAGATCCTTGTCGTGATCCAGAACAGCGCCTTTCAAACAGCTGCTCCTGATCAGCGTCTGCTTGCCGCTGCGCTCACAGGACTCCATAAAGCGGGACAGGGGGACGTAGTTCTGCCCACAGTAGTGCTCCAGCTCGTTGGGGTCCAAAACGCCGTCCGCTCCGGCAGCAGCTTTCAGAATGGTGTAGAGCGCGTCATCGTACACATTTCCGCTCTGAGGCCCATGGCTCAAACGCAAACGGACTGGTTCCGCATCGTTGGAATCGTCTGTGCTTTCCATGCAGCCCTGGCTGATCAGCCGCATAAGATAAGCGCCCAGCAGGGCGTCCTCTTCACACAGGCCGCTGCAAAGGCCCAGCTGATAGGTCACATTCAAATCGCCGCCATTGGGCGCGTCACGAAAGTAGCCGACCCGCTCCATTCGCTTTTTTCTCTTGGCTTTTCCCACTTTTACGAGCAATACAACCAGCAGAAGGATGAGCAAAACCAGTGTGAGAATGATAGCGGCAAACAGCAGGAGATCCCCTGCCGTAAGGGGTTCGTCATCCCATTCCGCATCCTCACCGGCTCCATAGTCGCTGCCCGCAAGGGCGCGCTCCTTCACCGCTTCAAAGCTGTCCTCCACGACGCGCACGGGTGAGAGGACGCCCTTTTCCAGAGCCACCATAACGGTCATGTGCGCTCCGCTTTCCAGCGGCGCTTCGCTCCACGCCCGGATAACGCCGTCCTCAAACTGGATCTGCCCGTCAAAGCCAAAGGCCCAGATGTCACAGATCTCGTCCGTCAGCGGCGTGCCGTCCTGGTTGCGGATGGTCAGCGTCACATCAGTGGGGAAAAAGTTCATCTCGTCCACAAAGCGGTGGTTGAAGCCGTCTGCGTCGGAGTAGTTTCCCACCAGATCATGGAGCACATATTCAATGGTATAGCGGTTATCCCCGTATTCGCTGACGCCCCAGCATAGCTCCACGCCCTCGCCGGTCTCAAGAATCCCGCAGCGGTTCGCCTTCTCCTCAAAGGAAGCGTCCACGTCCCAGTCCTCCACATAGACATAGGGGCCGTTTTGGTCGGAGACGGAAAAATCGGTGATGGTCAGATAGCCGCTGTCCCTGCATCCGAGATAAAACTCTGTTCCCTCATCGGCGTCGGTCGTCCAGGTCTGGATGATGTGGGCCGCGCCGTCGGGCCGCAAAGCCACATCGAGCTCCATCTCCGGCACACGGCTGGCCGCCAGAGCCGGCGTGCAGAGCAAGGCAGCGCAAAGGAAAGCCGCAATGATGACCGCAATCTTCTGTTTCATTGGCTCACTTCATACTGGGCACATCCGCCTTTTCTTCCACCGCCTCCAGATAGTCCCGCTGACGGAACCCGAACATGCCGCCCAGCAGGGAGGTGGGAAACATCCGCAGTTCCCGGTTCAGCCTGGTCACACTGTCGTTGTAGATGAGGCGGCTGGTGCGCACCATTTTTTCATAGCTGTCCACGGCATCCATGCACTTTTTATAACTCTCGCTGGCCTTCAGCTCAGGATACCGCTCCGCCACCATGGAGATGCGGCCCAGGGCCTCGGAGATGATTCCCTCCTGCTTCAGCACATCGTCCGGGGTGGATGTGGCCGTGATGACGCTGCGCCGGGATTTGATGGTCTCGATCAGGGTCTGGGACTCGTGAGCGGCGTATCCTTTTGCCAGATCCAGCAGGGCGGTGAGCGCATCGAAACGGGAGGAGAGCTGCACCCCAATCTGGCTCATGGCGTTGTTGACATTCTCGTCCATGGCCACCAGCCTGCGCTGGACGCCGATCCCCCAGATCACGAAAATTGCGATCAGCCCGCCAATTATGATGAACGGCATAAAAATAGCCTCCTTCAAAACTCAAGGCGGATGCGGACTGGCGCATCCGCCTCAAGCAGAATCAAAATGACATCATGTATCGTTGTCTTGAATTATCCTTCGTTCTCCAGATATTCCTCAATGATGCCGTTGAACTCATTGCACGCCTCAACCATCTCGTCAAGCTGCTCCTGCGTCAGTTCGGCATCGCTCTCCAGCTGCTCACCGTACTGCGTGATCGCGTCGGCAATCGAATTCATGTAGTCGATGTCTTCTTCACTCCAGCCGCTCAGATCTTCATTGGTGATCTCCACAAACTTGTTGTAATTTTCGGCAAGTTCGTTGTAGGCGTCGATGGCGGGCTGCTTATCCGGGCCGCTGCCGCCGCAGGCCGCCAGGGAGAGGCACAGCACCGCTGCCAGCAAAATGGTAAGTAGTTTTCTCATGTTTGTATTCCTCCTGTATTTCATACAGCCGTTTGGCTTATCTGTATCATAAGCCCCATGAACAAAAAAAGGGGGCGCACGGCCTGAATCGTACGCAGAATGTACTGAATCGACCGCGCGCCCACCTTCAAAGGGACAGCCGCAGGAGAAATATTCCGTTGTTCGCCGAGAATGAGCAGATGCCGCCGTACCGCTTCACGATGGCGCAGATGCTCTGAACGCCCAGACCGTGACCGGGCCGGTTGGAGATGGGAACGCCGTTTTCAAACCGGACTGGTTCGGCGCAGGGATTGGCCACCTGCAAAAAGAGCCTGCTGTCCTGCTCATAGCCCCCCACCGAAATGACGGGGGGTGTTTCCGCAGCGGGCAGATTCTGACAGGCGTGAAGGGCGTTTTCCAACGCGTTGGACAGCAGCACGCACAGATCGCTGTCGGAGATCAGGAGAAAGGGTGGGAGCGTCACCGCCGCGTTCAGGGAAATGCCGTCCCGGCTGGCGCGCTGCGCAAAGGCGGAGAGGATGAGATTTGCCGTATCGTTTTCACAGTACCATTGTACCTTCTGTGCCTCGATCTCCGCGCAGATGCCGGAGATATAGGCCTGTGCCCGCTCTGTCTGCCCCTCTTCGATACAGCCCGCCAGATATTGCAGGTGGTGACGCAGGTCATGGCGGTAGGCGCTGGCCTGCTTTTGGGACTGGCGCAGGGCATCGATCTCCCGGACAGCCTGGGTCACCTGCATCCCCAGACTGTTTTGCAGCTGCTGGAGCCGGTTCCGCTGCTCCTCCTCAGCCACATAATACAGAAGAAATGCCAGATATGCTCCACAGCAGACAAAGGGCATAAACTCCACCACCACAGGTCTGCCGCTGGTGAGAATGTCTGTGTAGACGACGGTTGCGTAGTCAAACACATAGTACACCGTTGGGATCACGCCGAATACCAGCTTCAGTTTGATGGAGTGATCCGCCAGCCTCCGGATGGACGGCGCGGCAAACCGCAGCAGCAGGGCAAGCAGCGGCAGCGTGACAACAAGCTCCACCACATCCTGCATCACATGGTCGCCGGAGGCCAGCGTCACCACAAACAGCGCAAGCCAGCGCCGGAGCTGGCAGCAGAGGTAGGCGGTCAGGACGGAAACCGCTGACCACCATGGCCTTTCGGTGAGTGAGGACATGAGCAGGATCAGGGGCAGGTGGATGATCAGCGGGTAGATCATCCGGAGAAATTTCCCATCCCATGTGGCATAGATCCAGCCCGACGCAAGGGGGATCACCACCATGCAGCACCAGAACGCCACCCGGTTCCGGCGGGAGTCCAGCGCGCCGCAGAAGCTGGCGGCCAGAATGCTCCCGAACAGACTCACCGCAACATCGTTCAGCAGGGAGACAGCCGTGCTCATACCATCACCCGCCTGTTCCGGAAGGCGTATTCCAGATATGTGTCCTTGACCTCATTATACTTCCCCCGTGGGAGCGGGATCTCTGTCAGACAGGACATGGTGACCGCCCGAGCGGAGATATTCCGGACATATTCCAGATTGACCAGATAAGAGCGGTGGGGCCGCAGGAAGCACCGGTATGGCTCCAGCTGGGCGCTCAAATCGTCCAGACTTCCGATGCTCTCCAGCACCTTGCCGGAGGTCAGGTGGAAAAACAGCGTCCGGTGGATGACTTCGCAGTATTCCAGCTCCTTCAGCCCGATTCGGGCAACACCGGTTTTGCACCGCAGGACAATGCTGTCCGACTGCTCCTTTTCACACGCCGCAAGGACGGAGTCCATCAGCCGGAAAAAGCCCTCCTTCCAGATAGGCTTTAACTGGTAAAAGTAGGCTCCCACTGCGTAGGACTGTACCGCGAACTCCGCCGAGGAGGTCAGAAAAATGATCTTGACTGCTTTGTCAAACGCTCGGATCTCTGACGCCGTGTCGATCCCGTTGACCCCCGGCATCAGGACATCCAGGAACAGAATGTCAAACCCGTCGCCGCGTTCCATCGAGTGGATCAGCTCCAGGGGGCTGTGAAACACGGCGCAGTCGAGCTCTTCGTCCCGATCCGCGCGGTATTGCTCCAGCAGCAACCGGAGCTCACGCAGTACGGCGCTGTCATCATCGCAAAATGCCACCTTTGTCACCGTATCTCTCCCCCCCCCTTTTTGCAGCACTCCGGCAGGACGCCCCCCAAAAAAAGCGGTCTGGTTTTTGAGGAAGCTGGTCTTGCGGAGATGGATATATTCTGCTACACTGTCACTATAATTCGCCCCTAAAGGGGCGAGTCAAGAGACTTTTTTCATAAAAGCAGGTGGTTATTGTGAAAAAGCATGGGGATAACCTGTTCAAAATCGGGGAAGTGGCAAAGATCCTCGGTGTGACCCGCAAGGCGATCCTGCTCTATGAGGATATGGGGCTGCTGACCCCAGCGGTCAAGGATGAGAAAAGCGGCTTTCGCTACTATACGGCGGATAATATGACACAGATCCGCTCTATCAAATCCCTGCAAGCTCTCGGCCTCTCTCTGAAAGAGGTGGCGGAATATTACTACGATACGGAAAATATGGATGCTCATTTACAGCGCCTCCTGGAACTGCGGGCGGGCCTGGACCGGAATATCCAGACCCTTCAGGCCCGCGCCGCCCGGCAGGGCGACCTGACCGTCCGCAGTACGGCGCTTCCCCGGCAGGTGTGCTTCTGCCGACGGTACCAGTGCCGGGACACCGCCGAGGCCGCAGTCAATCTGCGGAATACCTATATCGCCGCCGCCCGGACGGGGCTTATGTCCAGGACATTGAGATTTTTCACCATGCGCATGACGCCGGACCCCAATGTGCTGGATCTCATGTGCTGTATTCCCGTGGAGGAGCGCTTCGACGGGCCGGAGCGGGTGGAGTTTGCGGAAACGTCCGCACTGTGCATCTACTACCGGGGCCCCTATGAGGGGACAGGCGACGCTGTCCGGGCACTGGCGGCATATGTCCGGGAGCATGGCGTCCAGACCACTGGGCCGTTCCGCTCCATCTACCTGGAGGGGCCGCCCAACCGCGGTGAGAACAGCGGCGACTATATCACGCAGGTCGCCGTGCCGGTCAAGGATCTGCGGGGAGAGTAGCGTTGATGCTCACGAGTTTTTTGGAGAGACAATAAAGCAGGAATCTATCATTTTAACCCAATTGTAGAGTTGGGGCGGTCTTGAAAACCGCCCCAACTTTTTATCTTTGCGGGTGGATACCTTGCCCCACAAAGCCTGTATTTTCCCGTCTGGTTAAAGGCAGGCAGTTTTCGGAGATTTTCCTCCGAAAACCGCCTGCTGTTCCTAATCCTATTATCAACCCGGCGGGGCGAGCTGACCCGCCCCGCCAATGATCCGAGTATTACGCTGCGTCCGAAGCGTTTTTCAGCATCTGCACCATCTGCGCCCGGGTGCAGGGCGCATCGGGGGAGAACTTCCCGCCGCCGGTGCCATTGGTGATGTTCTGCTCATAGGCCCACAGCACTGCATTGCAGTAGTAGGTTCCGGCGCTCACATCAGAGAAGGGTGTTGTTCCCGTAACCTCGGGGGAGCCGTTGGCTCGCCACAAGAAAGTGGCCATCTGCGCCCGGGTGCATGGGGCGTCTGGGGAGAATTTCCCGTCGCCGGTGCCGCCGGTGATGCCCTGTTCAATAGCCCACAGCACTGCATCATAGTAGTAGGCATCGGCACTCACATCGGAGAAGGGACTCGTCGTGCCAATCTCGGGGGTGCCGCTGGCCCGCCAGAGGAAGGTCACCATCTGCGCCCGAGTGCAGGAGACGTTGGGACTGAAGGTGGTGTCCGACGTGCCGGAAGTGATTCCCTGCTCCACCGCCCATGCTACCGCACCGGCGTACCAGGAATTTGCGGGTACATCGGTGAAACCCATGACCTGTTCGGTGTGGACCAGCAGGTAGCGGGAGAGGTGGTCGGTCTCAAAGACGAAGCAGCCGCTTTTGGCGTCATAGCTGCCGCCCTTGTTCTCAATGGAGCCGTTGTCCCGGATGTACCAGACCGCCAGCGTGGACGTGTCCTCGCCCTTCTCAGGGATGTAGGGGATGGAGATGGTCAGCCGCCCGCCGTTGAAGGCGGACTGCTTCACCGTCCCGACCACGATGTCCACGTCCACCACCACGGCCACCTGAGCCAGCGCGCTGACGGCCTCCTGCTGGGCATCGGTCAGATTGGCCTGCTGGACGGAGACGGTCACGGTTTTGCCGGAGGCGATGGATTCCAGCGCCGCTTCGTCCAGTTCCACGGCGCCATCAGGGAGCCGGATCGTCAGTCTTGTGTCCTCAGCATCTTCGGTTTTGGCAATGATCGAGGCGGGCAGCTTCACGCTGTCTACCTTGGAAAGCCCGGAGAGATCTACCGTCACTGACTTTGCCCCATCGGCAATGACTTTGTCGATTTCCTTTCCGCTGACGGACACAGTGGCGGTGCTGCCGGAGATCGTGGCGCTGAGTTTGGCTCCGCCATGGTCGGAGGACACTGGGATCGTGACGGACGGAGTAGAAGAACCGCCGCCTCCGCCGCTACTGCTCCCACCGCCGCTGCTGGGCAGCTTGGGAATGACCATACCGGAGGCGATTTTCTCACCACAGCCTAAGCAATAGGTATCACCGGTATAACCTTCGGTGGTTGTGGTTGCTTCTTTTTGATTCCGCACTTCTGTTCCACCCGTATGGTTACTCGGATTCTTTTCTCCGTAGGACTGTCCGCAGATGGAACAGTTCGCCGGAGCCTTGCAGGTGGCGGCAGTGCCCGGGGTGTGGTCTCCGGTCTCCTTGTGGGAACCGTCGTTTTGACAGATCCGCTGATGCTGGGTCTCACTTACTTTCTCCCACGCACCCCAGTTATGGTTCAGAGCCGGACTGGTGATCTCTGTGAGTTCTCCTTTCCCTTCAGAATCTGAGAAATTCTTGTTACAGACAGAGCAGTGCCAGTATTCCACATTGCCGGGAGTGGTACAGGTAGCGTCCACTGCGGGAGTATGGGTCAGTGTATGGGGTGCAAGTTCTCCATACACCATATGGCAGACGTCGCAGACTGCCTGCGCCTCACAGGTGGCGGAACCACCGGAACAATTTGTGGTTTCTGTATGACTGCTGTCGTTTTTGCAGGTATGGGTATGCGTTCCATTTCCATTGGATTCCCACGCATTCCAATCATGGTTATTGTTAGCGGGTGTGATTTCATAGCCGCACGCCGTACAAGTCTGCGGGGTGGTACAGTTGGCCGGAGTGCCTGGAGTATGGGCGGCGGTTTCGGTATGGCTCTGATCCCGCCGACAAGTGCGGGTATGCTGCTGGGCGTTGCTGGTGTTTTTCCATTCGCCCCAGTCATGACCCAGCTCTTTCCCGTAGGAACCTCTACAGCTTGTGCAGATAGCTGCGTTCGTGCAAGTGGCGGAGCCGCCGGAGCAGTTTTCTGTTTCCGTATGGCGGCTGTCCCGCCGACAGGTGCGGGTATGGGTGCCGTTGCCATTGGAAGTCCACGCACCCCAGTTATGGTTCAGAGCCGGACTGGTGATCTCTGTGAGTTCTCCTGTTCCTATAGAATCCGAGAAATTCTTGCCGCAGACAGAGCAGTGCCAGTATTCCACATTACCGGGTGCGGTACAGGTGGCATCTACGGCATCATGCTTTGTTAATGTATGGCCTCCCAGCTCCCCGTAGGCAGTTTGGCAGGTGCTGCATACCGCCTTTGCGGTACAGGTCGCTGTGCCGCCACTGTGCTCTGCTCTGTCAAGTTCCGCACCGCACTTTCCACAGACAGACCAGTGATGCGTTTCATCATGCTGCAAGGTTTTATCTCCGTCGTGGGCACAGGTGCTCACAGTAAAGGGCTCACTGTAGCACTTATAGCCGTCGCTCGTTACAATCTGGACTTTATACGAAAAGGTCTGGCCTGCGGGCAATTTGGTAATGGAGAGCGTCTGGCTGTCGGCACCGGTATATTTCTCAGTCAAGCCTTGCGTAATAGAAGGATTCGTAAGCCAACGCCACTCATCATTGATGGATCTGCACCAGATATAGGTCAGGCCTGCACTCTCATCGGGTGTGACCGACACTGTCAGCGTCACAGAGGTGCTGTCCTTTGCGTCGAAGGTACTGCCGGAGTAGCCCATCTCGCTGTTCGGATAGACCTTTGTGCTTTTGATGGGCGCTGGCGTGACAGTTACATTGCCTACGCTGCCAGTGCCATCATCCCATGTGCCTTCGCTTGTTTTATAGCCATATCCATCCGCCAGATATTCATTCGCCGGAACATAAGGTCTACCCCATTCAATCTTTTTATATGCGCCGCCGCTCAGGCTGGCGCTGCTGCCATCGTTTTTTACGGCCAGCCCCATGTATGAGCCGCCGCCCAGCTCCAGCCTGCCGCCGTTCTCGGCCGTGATGTAGTTGATATTGACCGTGGAATTTTTCACCACAGCGCTGCTGCCACTGGCCGTCACATCCCGGATCGTACCTGTGCCGGTGACCGTCAGCTGGATGCCTTTTATAGTGATTATCAAACCAGAGGCTTTTTTGCCATTCACGTCCAGCGTTACCGGCCCATGGGTCAATTCATAGGACGGAGCATCTGTCTTAACATCCTGATACAGCTTGAGCGTCTTTTCACCGTTTCCCTCATTGACCGCCTTGATGGCCGCGTCAAGGGTCAAATACCAGCTTGTTTCATTGCCGGCAGTCAGGGAGGCCGCCATCTGCTTCTGACAGACACTGCAAATGCCGGTTTGCTCATCCACAGTGTGGGTATGGGTCTTCACAGTCACATTGTTAAGTTCTGAAACTCCGCTGCCCGATATGGCGTTACCGCTCTGATCGTAGTAAGCCGCACCGTCCGCCAGCAGGCTGCTGAGCACGCCGGAATCGGCTGTGCTCAGCTTAGTGAAGCTGCCTCCGGCAAGCCAAGCTGTGCCGCTGCTATATAAGTAAAGATCGGCAAAGGAGCCGCCGGAGACCGTCCCCTTCGCACCGCCGCTATATTTCACTCTATCAAGCTTGCCGGTTCCGGTAAAGCTGCCGCCGTTCACATTCATTGTTCCGTCGCCCTCGACGACAACCGCAGCACGAAAGCTGCCGCCTTCCACAGTCAGCGTACCTTTAGTCACCGTAACATCTTCACCAAACGCAGCTGAGTCCTTCACCACTGCCGTACCGCCGTCCTCGACCTTCAGGTATTGATACGCACCGCCGCTGAAGACCGCCTCTGCGCCGGAGGAAGCAGTCACCATGCCCAGGTAGGTGCCGCCCACGAAAGACGCCTTGCCGTTGATGGTGATATGACGGAATTGACCGGTTTTGAAGGTCACATCTGCGCCGGCGGCGATGGTCGTAGAATTGATGAGATGCTCTCCGCCGTCCACAGCAAGCTTTCCGGTCAGGGTGACACTCTTAATGCCGATACCGCCGGTGCCATCGTGTACATCACAGAGCGGCATCAGGGTCGCATCAGTGTACTCTTCGGCGCTCCAGCCGTTCAAGGTCTGGATGGCCTCTACATAGCCGTCCCCGTTTTCGATACCGCTGTCCGCCGGGAACCAGGCCGTTCTTGTTTTGCCATCGGAAGCAGTGGCTGTTATCTTAACGACCAGCACCTTGCCGCATTTGGAGCACACAGGCTTTTCTACCGTATCATTGTCACACTGATGGACGCACTCCGGGAACTGCACCTTGTACGCTGTATAGCCGGTCAGTTCGGAGATTTTTTTCGTCTTGGGAACGATGCTCCATATACCGCCCTTTTCGCCGTACAGTTCGCACTTTGCATGGTTGGTTTCCAGCAGGCCGCCGACGGTAAGGTTCTGGTCAGCATTCTCGGCCAGCGTAATTGTTTTGACAGTGCAGCAGTGGGCGTTATCCTTCCACAACTTCACGCTATAACCGGTTCCATTACCCTTTCCCAGGAGCAGTTCCTGAATCGTACCGGTGTAAGCTTCCAGCGCGCCGCCGGTCTGCAGCTCCACGCGCGAAATCTCGCCGGTGTAGGAGTCGTCAACCGCCAGCGTTCCGTTGGACCTAACCGAAAACTTGACATTGAGCGTCTGCGTTCCGCCGCCCTCGCTGGAATCCTTGACCGTCAGTTTTTCGTTGACATTGAAGAACTTATCCCCGCTGGTGATCGTCTTTCCATGCAGATCCAGCGTTATAGTATCGGAGGCGGAGCAACTTCCATTAAGGTTCACATCCCGCATCAGTGTTATCGTGCTGCCATCCCACGCATTCTGAAACGCCTTTGCAAGCGTCTGATAATAGGCGCTCTCGCCTATACGTGCATCGAACTGCGTATGGCACTTTTTGCAGGTGTAGCCGGTATCGTCCATTTCATGTTCGCAGAGGGAGAGATAGACCTTGCCGTCCTCGCCCAGACTGGTCACGCTGTCGGCGGCGTCCGCCTTGAAGTTCTCGGCGCTGAGCGTCACGCCGCTTGCCGGTTCGGCAATCAGGAGACTGCCGCCGGCATTGGGCTTTATGCCTTCATACACGCCCACACGGATGACCGAATCCTCACTCAATTCGCCTGATACAAGAATGGGCAGCTTCCAATCATTATTGGCGTAATAACCGGCCTTCACCAAGCCGGAAACAGTGAGCTCAGGAGCTGAGCTTTCCTGTCCGCCGTAGTAAACGTCATATCGATTGTTGTCGGTAACGGTAGCATCGGTGAGGGTAATAGCGCCCTTTCCATAGATGCCGCCGCCCTCGAAGGTGCTGTTGTTTCCGGTGATCGTCACACCCTTGACGGTTACCCCTCTCTCCGAATAAATGCCGCCCCCGTGGCCATAACTTGTATTCCCCGTGGCGGACGCCTTGTTGTCGGTGATCGTGGCGTTGGAGATCGAAACATTGCCGGCGTTAAAGTGGATATAGATGCCGCCGCCGTTGCCGTTGGTGGCCGTGTTGCCGGTGATGGTGCCGCCGTCCATGGTGAAGCTGCACTTCTCACCCACATAGACGCCGCCGCCACCGCCGTCAGACGCACCCGCAGTGTTATCGGAAATGGTTCCGCCATGCATGGTGAAGCTCGGCGGGGCGATATGATTCGTCGTGCCGACAAGGAACACACCGCCGTAGTCTTCATTACCGGTAATCGCTCCACCATACATGGTAAAGGACGAGCCGGTCTGATAGGTGCCGCCCTTTTTACCGACCTGCACGCCGCCGGTGATCGTGCCGCTGTACAGCTCCAATTTGCCGCCATTGACGAGCACTTCGCCTTGAACCTTGCCGCTGCCGATGCAGTCGGTCAGCGTCAGCGTCGCGCCGCTGCCGACCGTGATACTGCCGGAAATCGTCTGCCCATTTAGGCAGAGGTTGACCTCGCCCGTTGGCACAGTCCAGCTCCCCGACACAGATTGCGTCAGGTAGTAGTTACCAGCAGAATCAGGCAGGGAATCGGCAGCTATCCATGTTGCAGCAGTGTCATGTTCGTGTCCGTTGACATCTCCATTCCCGCCGCAGACGCAGTGGGTATGTACATCGCCGCTTTCATTAGGGTCGGTATGATATCCGCCGCTTCCGGCGCTGTTCTGCGGATAGGTTCCGAAATAAACGCTGCTGGCCTGCCCGCCGCTGATGTTTGCGGCCGTTCCGCCGTCCACAAGCTGTATCGCCTTGCCGGTGTCTGCTCCGGCGGCGAATGCCGTCTGCGAAACCGTGGAAATCATCAGCGCGGCGGAGAGCAGCACAGCGGCAAACCGTCTCCAGTTTTTTCTTATGTGCTTCATCAGATCGCCTCCATATAAAAATGTGGCACAAGAGGGATCAGCCCCCGGAGGGACCCCTCCGGGGGCAAGGGGGTTCCCCCTTGCCAATGGGTTTTGCGTGTGGTCACCCGGCGCTGCCGGGCGGGCCCAGGATGCGGTGCAGGGTATTTTCCGGCTCGCCCCGGGGCAGGGGCTTGACCAGAAATCCGTCCGCCCCCATGCGCTGACTGCGGGGGGCAAAATCCGCATCCTGGGTCACCCACAGCACCCGGACTCCGTGGCGTATATGCCGGGCGTAGTCGCAGTAGTTCATGCCGTCCGCCCCGTCAACCGCCACCACTGCCAGGTCGCAGGGACCGCCATGCTGCAGGTAGTATGCCAGCGTCACCCCGTCGGAAAAGGTTTTTATCTCTCCCCATGGGGACAGCACCTCCCTCCAGAAGTTTTCCCAGCTGTCACAGATCAGCGCGATCATCCCATCGCCTCCCATCGTTCTTTTACTCCACACCGACGCAGGCCATCGGCCAGTTCCTGATCGGTACAGTTCAGAGGAAGCAGCATGGCCACCCCTAAGTCAAAGGCCGCCAGGCCGAATTTCTCGTCGTCGCTGAGCCACAGCAGGGGCAGGTCGTCGGACCGCTCCCGCAGGGCCGTGGCCAGTTCCAGCCCCCGCGCCCCCTTCATGACCACCACCCCGGCATCATACCGG
The DNA here is from genome assembly GCF_017811815.1 of Flavonifractor sp. AGMB03687. Classification (GTDB taxonomy): domain Bacteria; phylum Bacillota; class Clostridia; order Oscillospirales; family Oscillospiraceae; genus Flavonifractor. The sequence goes on along the minus strand of NZ_JADKZI010000001.1, from coordinate 162,293 downwards.
AAACCGGGGACGGAGCGGATTTCCTCCGGGCGGTAGAACTCGTCAAACTCCAGCGCCGCCCAGGGCGCAGCCCGCCGCAGCCGCTGCTGCCACAGATCGGACTCCATAAACGGGGCACAGATGGCCAGCTTCATCCGGGCGCACCTCCTTCCACCAATTTTGAAAATAAAAAACACCAGGCTTTTCACAGTCTGGTGTCATCTATACGGTATCAGGTTGTCAAGAGGAGTGCAAGGTCTTTGGCACGAAGTGCATTTTTTTGGCGCGAAATACACGTCCAGGCCGGTGGATTTATGGTATACTGAAACTGGAATTTTATGCGGACGGGAGGGATCAATATGACGCCATACCGCATTGCCGTGGTGGACGATCTGGAGCGGGACCGGGCGTGGCTGGCGGAGAAGCTGGCGGACTATATGGCCCGGGAACGGTTGGAATACGAGTTGACTGCCTTTGCCAGCGGAGAAGCGTTCTCTGCGGCTCTGGAGCAGGGCCAGCGGTTCAATCTGGTGTTTATGGACATTTACATGGACGGCATCACCGGCATTGAGGCCGCCCAAACCCTCCGGGCCAGGGACATGGACTGCAAGCTGGTCTTTCTTACCACCAGCGAGGACTTTATGCGCCAGGGCTTCTCCCTCAACAGCGCCCACTACCTCATCAAGCCGGTGAAGGACGAGGACTTTGCCCAGGCCATGGCCAACTGCCGCCTGGGGCGGGCCCTCCAGGTACCCACCCTTGCCGTTACGGTGGAGGGGCGGACGCTGGAGGTGGACACCCGCCAGATCCGGTATCTGGAGGTACAGCAGCGCAGCGTGGTGCTGCACACCACCCGGGGAGACCTGCCCCTGGGCCGCAGCTTTTCCGCCGCGGCCGCCCCGCTGGAGCGGGACCGGCGGTTTCTCCTGTGTTTCAAGGGAGTGTTGGTGAACATGGACCACATCGCCGCCCAGACGGGGGACGAGCTGCGTCTGGACGACGGGAGCACCCTGCCCATCGCCCCCCGGCGCAGGCGGGAGATCCTGGCCCAATACAGGGCCTATATGTTTGGAAGAATGAGGGAACCGTAATGAGGAAAAGAAACAGAGGGAGCGCGCTGTTGTTGGCGCTGCTCCTGACCCTGGGCGGCGCTTGGCCCGCCTATGCCGCAGAACCTGAGACCCCGCCGCCTGCGGCCACAGAAGAAAGCGGCCTGCCGGAGGGTGGCCTGCCTGCGCCGGAACCAGAGGAACCCCCGCAGCCTGCGCCCATGATCTCCGCCGTCGTGACCGGCTTTGCCGGAGACGGGCTGCCCGCTCTGCCCGCCGTTACCCTCCCGGTGCGGCAGACGGGCAACAGCGACGACGATCTGGAGCTGCTATACCGGCTGGCGGTTCAGCATCAATCGGTGACCGCCCTTGTGACGGAGGGGGAGGAGAACCGGCAGGAACCCCTGGGCGTGGCCTGGGATTTTGGCGACATCGACCAAACCAAGACCGGGACTTATCAGGCGGTGGGACGGATCGAGCTGCCCGAGGGCTACGTCCTCGCCGAGGGTGTGCCGGGGGCACTGTACATCCCGGTCACGGTGGAGGATCAGTCCCCGGAGGTCATCACCGCAGTGGAATCCTGGTACCCCTATACTGACGCATTTGCCCTGCCCCTGGGCAGTGATTTGGAGGTTCTGGAGGAGAAATTTTGCTTCTCCCCCTATACCCTCCAATGCGAAACGGAGAGTGGGAAAACCGTGACCGCTGCCATCGAGTGGGACTTCTCCGGCGTGGAATTCCAGACCGTGGGGGTCTATCTGGCGGTGGGCACGGTGCTCCTGCCGGAAAACACGGTCTTTGGGGATGGGTTTGTTCTGCCCCAGATCACCGTTCCCGTCTCCGTCCAGCAGCAGGGCAGGCCGGAACTCAACTGCCTTCTGGCCGCACGGGGGGCGCTGGTCTTTCCCTGGGTGGCCCCACCCGGTGATCTGGCTGCTGTGCGCGTATGGCTGTCGGAGGATGGCGGGCCGTGGGAGGAGATTACGGACGGAGCCTACTGGGATGAAACCCAGCTGTCCCTGTTCACCGATCTTCTGAATACGGGGTGCCATTACCGCATCCAGGCCGACTACGATGGCGGACAGACGGGAATCTTATCCTTTCTCTACGCCGACGAGATCGTGCTGGAGGGCTACCACGACGGGGACCGGGACGGCGGGGACACCGGCGGAAATCCGCCCCAGGACATCGTCCAGCCTCCCGCTGACACTGGGGATGACCGGACCGACGCCGCCCCGGAGCCATGGGAGCCGGAGGAGGATGACCCGCCCCGCCGCCCGGAGCCGCCAGAGGAAGATCCGGAGGTTTCAAAACCGGAGCCCTCTCAGGAGCGGGTGACGGAGACCGAAAGCCTGCTGTCCGGGGCCCGGGTGCTGACCATGGCCCAGGTGAGGCCGGTGCGCTTTTCCAAGCAGGGGGTGACCCTCACCCTGTCTGACGCCGCCTTAGACGTTCTTTCCCTCCGTGCTGACAGCGTCTTTTACATCGAGTTGTTTCCCACGGAGGACGGCTTTTCCCTCACTGTGGAGGTGGACGGGCGAGGAATATCCGATTTGCCGGACTGTGAGGTGATGCTGCCGGTCACGCTGGAACAGGATGGAGCTGTCCTCGTGCTGACGGGGGAAGATGGTACGGCCGCTGCCGGAACACTGGATGCCGAGCGGGGCATCGCGGTCTTTCCCATCCGGCACACGGGCCGGTACACCCTGTCAGAGATGCTGACCCAGCAGCCGGAGACGGAACCTGTGCCGGATGCACTCCCCGCCGCCCAATCGGAGAAACCAGTCACAGCAGAGGAAGAAGCAGGGGCCTCCGTTCCCGCGCAGACGAAGCCCTGTGCCGTGTCCACACAGCCGTCTGACCCGTCGGAGCAGACCGCTGGGGAGCCTGCCGCCCTTTCGGACAGCCCGGAGCCCGAACTCCCGGAGCAGGCTCCTGCATCTCAGGAGCCTAAAGAACTGTCCGAGCCGTTTCTGCCTAAACGGGCAACAGTCCTCTCCGCTGCTCTGGTTCTCCCGGGCGGGGCGGTGCTGGTTGGCCTTGGAGCCCTTCTCTGGAGGAGGTGGCGGCGATGAAGCCTGTCCACCGTCAGCTGCTGGCCCTGCTGCTGGCCGTGGTGCTGGGCTCCGCCCTGTGCCTGAGCCTGTATGTCTGGGACAACAAATATACCCGCCCCGGAGCCCAGCCTATGGACGGCCTGCTGACCCTGACGGATGAGGAACTGGAGCAGACCGACCTCCACTTCCTCATCCACGGCTGGGCCTTCTACCCCGCCGTGCTTCTCACCCCGGAGGAGTGGGCTGCACACGGCACGGAGCACTACATGATCGATACCTCCATCGGGGAACGCACCCGCTTTGACCAGCCGGACGGGGTGACGCCCCACGGCTGCGGGACCTATGTGCTGACCCTGGAGCTTCCGGAGAAGCCCGCCCAATACGGTCTGGAGCTGCCGGAGATCTACTCCGCCTATCGGCTCTATCTCAACGGAAATCTGGAATTGCAGGTGGGGGAACCGGACTTGGAGCACTACCAGCCCCGCACCCAGAACCGCATGCTCACCTTTACAGGAAGCGGTCTCACCACCATCCTGCTGGCGGTGCGGGATGACTCCCATTTTTACAGCGGGCTGGTCTATCCCCCGGCCCTGGGCACACCCCTAGCAGTCAACCTCAGCCGGGGGCTGCGGTTGGGACTGGCGGTATGCGTAACGCTGTGCGGGGTATTGGGGGCGGCGCTGGCCGCCTATTTCGGTGTGCGGATGCGCCACAAAAACGCCCTGCTTTTCGCCCTTTTGTGCCTGGCAGGATCGCTGTTCACTGCCTACCCCATTCTGCACAGCGCCGCCGCCCTGCCACCCCGGCCCTGGTATGCCTTGGAGATCTCCGTGGGTTATGCCATGGTGGTGCTGGTGATAACGCTGCAAAACCGGCTCTGTCAGACCCGACGCCCAGTTGCCCTGACGGTGGAAATCGCGGGCTGGCTGTTTTGCCTGACAGCCCTCTGCTACGGACTGCTGTCTCCATACCTGACGATCCCGGTGATGAAAGTATTCTCCCTGCTGATTTTCTGCTTCAAGATTGGTTCCGCGGTCTATCTGTTGGGAGCGGCCCTCCGGGCGGTCCGGCAGCAGGTCCCCCAGGCTGCGCCGCTGTTTTTCGCCGCCGCCTTCTATGCAACGCTTCTTCTCTGGGACAGACTGCTGCCGGCCTTTGAGCCGGTGGTCACCGGCTGGTTCGGTGAGTGGGGCAGCTTTGCCATGACGCTGACCATTGGGTATGTCCTCTGGCGGGACATCGTCAGCGCCTACCGCTTCAATCTGGCCTTCGCGGCGGAGTACCGGCAGATGGAGCGGCAACTGGCCATGCAGGTGGAGTACGCCGACCAGCTCGCCCAGCGCTCCGACGAAAACCGACGGCTCATCCACGACTTCCGTCAGCACCTGCGTACCATCACGGAGCTGGCGGGACAGATTGAGAGCCGTCCGGAGACCGAGGAACACCGCCGGGAGCTGCTGCGCTATCTGGAGGATTTCCCTTCCGTTCTGGCACGGCGGCCCGGGGTGTCCCCCGGCAGTTTCTGCAACCGGGCGCCGGTGGACGCCCTGCTGCAATATTACAGCGCCGCCGCCCAGCGGCAGGAGATCCGGGCGGACCTGGCTCTGACCATTCCAGCGGGGGTCCCTCTGGGGGACGTGGAGTGGTGTACTGTTCTGGGCAACCTGCTGGAAAACGCCCTGGAGGCCTGCCAGCGCCAGAGCCGGGGGGAGCGGCGGCTGTCCCTCACCAGCCGGGCCACGGAGGGGACTCTGTTCCTTCTGGTGGAGAACACCTACGACGGGCGGTTTGACCGGTCGGAAGGACATATCCTCTCCCGCAAGGCAGGAGGTGTCCGCTGTGGCATCGGCCTGAGCTCGGTGCGGGAGACGGTGGAGCGCCACGGCGGGACAATGGATCTCTACCCCGGAGAGGATGTCTTTCAGGTGGGGATCACCCTGCCGATTCACAACAGATAATGAACACTCCAATTGGTAAAGAGAAGATTACTGTAACGCGCCCACAAACTTGTAGTAGATTGTGATGATTTTCTCCTTGCCGATGCGGTTGCGGCCTATCATGGGGGTATAGATGTTGATGCGGTTAATGAGTTCGTTGAGCATACTTTGCCATACATCGCAAAAGTTGCGAGGACATTGGATGTAATTTCTATTCCGCTCTCAATTTTCTTCTGCCTTAATCTCTCCTTAGAGTGGAATCTTCTGGCTGGTTCATCATGAACCTATCCTCGGTCCACCGCCAGGGCAAAATCTCCCCCTGGCGGTGGATCTTTTTATTTTGAATTCACACCAGCCGGTATAGATCGGAACTGAGACTCCCATTCTCCCGCCAGCGTGGCTCTCTGGTGAGCAGACCGGCTCCGTAGAGATCGTCCAGCGCCCGCTTGACCGTGGAGCGGGAGAGACCCAGTTCGGCGGCTATGGTCCGGATCCCCGACCGGCACCGCCCCTCACTGTCGACGTGATCTTTGAGATACATATAGACCGCTCTGGCCCTGTGGCTCAGATCGGAATGGTAGATATCCTGAAAATAAGCCATACACGATATAGTCAGATGAGCGGCAATCATGGCTCGATAATATTAAAATACAACTTCGGTGTGGTCATACTGGTGCACAGATCCTCAAACAGTGTCATATCTCCACTTTCTGTTGTAACAAGCTTAGCGATATTTTCCTGATCACTGTTTGCAATGGCGAGAATGCCGGTGCGGACGGTTGAGAGCGTCAAGTCGGCCTCCGCCGTGCCATCGTCCTTATAATACAGCAGGACGCCATGGTGGAGCTTCAGGAAATAATCCTCGCTGTCCGTGAGCTTAAGCCGGATGGTAAAGGACGTATCTGCAAGCTTTTCCGTATCGAGCATGATACCCATGTAGTCTAACATTGTCTGCGCATCCATGCCCTGCGCCGTCGTGCCGGCGCCGATGCTACTGACCTGTGGATAGCTGCCTGTACCGTTTCGCAGCTCATATGCTGCGGCGAGATACGCGTTGCGCCACGCGCCGGACTCCGCCTGATAGCCAAGCTGCTCGAGCGCGTCCGCGCAGAGATACCGCGCGTCCATATTTTCAGAGTCTGCGAAGACGAGCGTGTTTGTGATCTGCGCGACCCACTGGTATTCGCCCTTCTCATAGTCCGCGCGCGCCTGTTCGAGCACTTTTTCGGGATCGCCGAGATATTCGACGAGCTTTTTCGCGTATTCGCTCGGCTCCAGCTCGTTCAGGTGCACGGGATTCGCATCATACCAGCCCATGTATTTCTGATATACCGCGCGGACGTTGTGGCGAAGCGTGCCGTAATACTGCCGCGTGTACCAGACCTTATCCAAAGCCTCCGGCAACCCGATCGTGGCGGCGATCTCCGTCGCGGTGTAGCCCTGATTGATGTACAAAAGTGTCTGGTCGTGGATGAATTTATAGACAGCGGCGGTATTGGTTAGATATTCTTGCACCACATCGGCTCCCCAGTGCGGCCAGTTGTGTGACTGGAACACAACCTCCGCGTCCGAAAAGAGCGTCTGCGCCTGCGTGATGTACCGCGCCCAGTCGTTGGCGTCGCGTACCTCTGCGCCGCGCAACGTGTAGAGGTTGTGCATCGTGCCGGTGCAGTTTTCCGCCATCCAGAGCGCCTGTTTGTCCGGGAAATATGTGTTCATCTCCGCGGGAGACTCCGTGCCCGGCGTCAGCTGGAAGACAGCCTTCACGCCGTCAATTTCCGTTTCAAAGAGTGTGTCGGTGACCTCATATGTCGGTGCGAGATAGCCCGTGCCGCCCTGCACGACGGTCAGACCGATACCTACCGAAAGCCGTCCCTGCTCGCAGTACGGCAGGAAACTGCCGTACTGGTAGCTCGCGCGGCGCTTCATCGCCGTCCCGACCAAGACGTTTTCCTTCATGACCGCGTCAGCAAAGCCCTGCGGCACGATGATGGCTGTCTTGCCTGAGGCAATTTGCTCGTCCAGCGGAAGCGATGCGTCCGCCACATCTTCTGCGCCGATCAGCCCCTCGATGCCGCCGTAGTGGTCGACATGCGCATGACTAATAACGACAGCGACAATGCGGTCATCGCCCATCTGCTCACGGAAGAGCTTCAGTGCCTCGGACGCAGTATAGCGGCTGCTGCCGCAATCCATGATGATCCAGCCGTTTTCACTGCGGACGAAGGTGATGTTCGAAATATCATAGCCGCGCACCTGATAGATGCCGTCCGTGACCTCAAACAGGCCGTAACGGGCGTTGTACTGCGTGTTGCGCCAGAGGCTTGGGTTTGCAGACGTGGGCGCATCGCCGCTTTCCCGCACGAAGTCATACGCATCCTGCGACCAGATCGTCATGCCGTTTTCGGCCTGGATGACGAGCGAGTCCGGCGCGAAGATGAGGCCGCGGCCTGCAAATTCGGCCTCCTGCTCGTCGTCAAAATCGAGCAGCTGATAGACCTCAGCGTTGGTCTGCGCTGTAATTTCTGTTGCAGCTTTGCTTTCGGCATTCAGCGGTGTGGATTCTTTAGATGGCGCTTTGTCGCAAGCGGTGACAGAAAGCAGAAATAAGAACATGAATGCTGCCGCAATCATTCGTTTCATGGGCACTTCCTCCGTAATGAATATGATTGTTTAAAAGGAATCCGGCGTTCAAAACGCCGGATTCTGAAATGAATTATTTCCCAAGTACGCAGGAGAACTTGATCTCCTTTTCTACTTCACTCAGGTCGAGTTCACCACCGTCGGCGACAGTGATGCGCACTTCATAGAGCGTTCCTTCAGTGAGTTCCGTCACAGCCTCACCGGCCTCATCCGTGATCGACCATAGCTCAGAAGCGACCTTCGCCAGCTTGCCGTCCATGCCATAAGCGTAGAGCATCAGATCAGAGGCGCTGCCAGACAAATTATTCATGCGGAAAGCGACCGTGGTGTTGGGGTGGACGTTGCGGATGCTCACGCTGTTGCTCCAGCTGGCGACCGTACCTTCGCCGCCGTCAAGTTCAAACTGCTCCTGCGAAAGGATATTTCTTGCCGCCTTGTCTAAGTCTACCTCACGATACGGCATCTCCGGCAGATACACAAAGCGATCCTGCAAGCGCAGCAGCTCCATATAGCCCGTCGGGCAGTAGAGTGCGTTGCCGCTGTTTCCGGCGTACATCCCGATGGCCATATTGTTGTAGCCAAACCTGTTGGAAACATCCATCGTAAAGACGGTCTCGCCGGTCTCAAAGTCCAGAATGATGTACTGCCACATCCCGGCGGTCAGATCTTGCACATAGCCGTAGATATAGCCCGTCGCGGTGGAGAGCTTGAGCATCGATGTATCGCTCAGGTCATTTCGAGACCAGATGCTCTTCATCTCATAGCCGCTATCGGTTTTCACAGTGTCCACGCGCTCGATGCCCGGGGCAATCATAACATTACCCTTCATCAACCAGTTCTGGTCATAAATGTTGGCATAGCTCTGAATTGAGGAGTCGCTGTTGGGGTCGGCAAGACCTGCGTTGCCTGCGCCGAACCAGTTGCAGACAATCGTGCTGACCGTGCCTTCACCGTCGTCATAGACGATCGCAGAGTTCTCAACCGCCACCTGATACCCCTCGGGCAGATCATCCAAAACCGGCATACTGGCTACGACCTCACCGGTCTTCATGTCGAGCGCAAGAAGCTTCACGGGGTCTGCGTTGTCGGTGAACATCACAAGGTTCGGTGTCAGCGTGGGCGAGCAACCGCCGCCCCATGCAAGACCGCCGCCGGTGGTCTTATCGCCTTCACCGCTGACCTTTGCACCAACGCTCTCATACGGCGTGCACCACGCAACGTCCACGCCATTGTCGGCGCGCAGCAGATAGCAGTTCATATTGGTCAGAATGACGGCACCGTCTTTGGATGCGGCGATGCCGTTTTCCGCACCCTCGCCGGGCGTCAGCTCATAGACGAAAACTGCCTTCGAAAGATCCGTCTGTTCGCCTCTTAAAATCGCATCGATGGCCGGACGGGCAATGTAGCCGAGAACACCCTGCTGCTGGCGCTCGGGGTAGATACGGAAGCCGCCCGTTGCAAACCAAAGGTTTCCGTCGTAGTCAAAGACCACGGACAGAAGATTCTGCGTCAGCTCCTTGCCGAGCGCGGCTTCTGCTGCAGCCTTGATGTCGATGTCCAGAACCTTTTCAAATTCCGGAATGACGCTGCCGTCTTCCTCCGTCGCACGCAGCATCAGCACATGGTTGTTGCTGGTCGGGCAGACGATACGGTTTTCGGAGTCAAGGAATGTGTAGGAGCTCTGGATGACGTAACCACCGCCGTCGTGCTGCTTCGGGGAGAAATAGCCGAGCGTCTTCGTCTCTTCGGCGTTCAGATCGCGGATGGCGATGCCGCCGAGCAGCGGCACGACCGCATGACCGTAGCTGTCAAAGTAGATGGCAGGGGAGGCGTTTGCGTTCGTCGTCTCGTAGGAGACATTGATCTCCGGATAGATGCCCAGCGGCAGAATTTCATCCGTGGAGTCGGTGTTGTACCCGTCGTGGTGAATATTCGCGTCGCTCTTTGCCATGTAGGGGTTTTCCTCCACCTGTTTGGGCTGCAAAGCCTTCACGGGCAGTGCACCGGATAACGGCGCAGAAGATTCTGAAGTTGTACCTTCGTCTGCGGGTGTCTGTGTTCTACCACAGGCGGCCATTGACAGACACAATACTGCTGCCAGCATAAGGCATAGCGCAGAACGGATGATGCTTCTCTTTTTCATGAATAGTCCTCCTTGTTGGTTTCGGCGTAGTTGGGCCGGAGCTGAGCAACCAAATTTTTCTCGTTCAGCCAGACGCAAAGCCCCTGTTGGAAAGCTGCTTTTGTTACCGGCTCCAGCAGAAAATAATCTGCACGCAGTCGGAAAGCATGAAGCGAAAAATCCAGATCGCTGCACCAGATGATGCGCGTATTGCGGCAAAGCGCACGCAGATGTTCCACCGCATTCATTCCGTCGACACCCGGCAGGGCGATCACCGCATTGGTCGGCGGCGTTTTCTGTGCGGTTTCAAAAAACTGTTCCTGATCGCGGAATGTTTCAATTACGGGAAACCGTTCACATTCGGCGTAGAACTGCGAGACCTGCTCTGTAAAAAAAGCTTCTTGCGCTTCACTATTTGTCAGCACGGCAATTCGGTACACAGCGCTCCTCCTTTCTGCCGTCGTTGACGTTTTCTGCTTGTCAGTATACGAATGCGCACACGCTTTTCAAGCTGTTTGGCACGAAAGCCCCGTTTCCGGCACGAAATCTGGCTTTGCTGGTGTGCCGGGGCAGGACATCTGTGATATAATCATACCGGAGTTTTTTACGGAGGGGAGGAGTAGGTCAGCATGAGGATTGCAATTGTGGATGATCTCAAGACCGAACGCGCACTGCTGAAAGAACGCTTATCGCAGCAGCTGGCGCTTCGCGGTGTGGAAGCGGATATTTTGGGATTTGAAAGCGGCGAGGCTTTTCTCGCGGCAGAAAAAGAGCGGCGCTTTTCGGCCGCGTTTCTCGATATTTACATGGAGGGCCTAAGCGGCATGGACGCAGCGAAGGAGCTTCGAAAGACGGACACAGACTGCCTTCTGATCTTCACCACGACGTCTACCGATCACGCGCTCGAAGGCTTTCAGGTACGGGCACTTCACTATCTCGTGAAGCCCTTTTCCGAGGAAGAACTCTCCGGTTTACTTACCGAAATGCTTGCAAAACTGCCGCGTCCTGAGCCGGTTCTGACTGTGAAAGTCAGCGGCAGCGACGTTCGTCTTCGCTATCGGGACATTATTTCCGCCGAGCATTTTGCTCATAGAATCAACATCCGCACCACCGCCGGAAAAACGCTGGCCACGCGCCAAAGCTTCAAGGCGTTCACCGAGCCGCTTAAAAAAGATCCGCGCTTTTTCGTCTGCGGCCGCGGTGTGATCGTCAATTTAGAGCACGCCGCTGATTTCCGGGATACCGCCTTCTGCATGACCGACGGCAGCCGTGTCTATGTCAACCAGGAGCTTCTGAAGCCTGCCCGGCAGGCGTTTATGGAATTTCTGCTGCAAGGGGAGCGTATGAGATGAAAGATATTCTGCGTCCGATGCTGGAACTGTTCGTCGCACTCCCCGGTCTTTTGCTTGCATATTTCCCTGTAAAATCCTATCTGAAGCAGTCGCCAAGAAAACTTGCCGCCTGGCTTCTGCCGCTGATGGCAGGCCTGAGCGTCGGCGGTGGGCTCGTCTGCTATCAGCTTCGCATTTCCACTGTTTTTGTCCTTGCGGGTATCACGCTGCTTGCGATTGCTCTGTATACCAGAACGCTCCGGATATCCCTCTGGAAATCCGGAACGATCGCGCTGTCGATCTGCGCGGTATTTGCCTGCCTGAATAGTCTTTCCAGAGCCGTCAGCGCGGCGATTGTTCTACATATGCAGCTGCCGCCGGATGGGCCATGGTTCTGCTTTGCTGCCTGCGTTTTTTATAACGCAGTTTGCTGGGTTTTTGTACTGGCGGCATCCTATCCGTCGACCCATGCGGTGCGTGCGATGGTCGAGGACGACAATTTTGCACAGACATGGTATGTGTTCTGGGTTTTACCGCTGGGGTTCATCCTTCTAAACCTGTTCATGATCCCGCGTTACCAGACAACACTTCAGACAGGAAGGGTCCTGCAGGGTTACATTGTGCTCAGCATCGCGCTTCTGGTGCTGCTTTTCTGGTTCAACACGATTTTCCTTCTGATGGCGAACAGCCTCAACCGCAACGCAAGATTACAGCAGGAAAACCAGCTGCTTTCCATGCAGCAGCAGCGCTATGAGAGCCTCAAGACCGCCATTGAAGAGGCCCGGCAGGCGCGGCACGATATGCGCCATCAATTAAATCATATTTCTGCGCTGGCCGAGGCTGGTGAACTGGAGGACTTGAAAAGCTACCTTGCAAAAACTGTCTCCCGCATCCCGAATCTCGATATGTGCTTCTGTGAAAACCGTACGGCGGACAGTGTTGTCGGCTATTACTGCGCTCTTGCAAAGCGCGAGGACATTCCCTTCCGCACCAAGCTCGATCTGCCGGAATCGCTTCCGATCGATGAGGTCGATATGTGCCTGATCTTATCCAATCTACTGGAAAATGCGCTGGAAGCCAGCCTTCGCACCGCACCCGCCCGCCGGCAAATCGAAATAACAGCATATGTGCATGCCAAGAGGCTTCTTCTGATCGAGGTTGTAAATGCATTTGACGGTAAAGTCAACGAAAAAAATGGCGTTTTCCTCTCATCAAAGCGAAAAGAAAGCGGAATTGGTATCCAGGCTGTCAACCACATTGCGGAAAAAAACGGCGGTACAAGTACGTTTACCCATCAGAATGGCGCTTTCTCCGCCAAAGTCATGCTCTGTGGATAAGTGGAAATACATACTACTCCCAAGTAACCACAAAGCTCCCCTGGAAAGCGTTTGCCTTCCGGGGGAGCTTATGTTTTACTTCCATGCAGCTCGTGCTTTTACAGTCTGTATTCCAGCTGGCAGTCGAACGGTTCGGCCTCTACATGCTTTTGCAGGGGCTGGGCCGCATCTACACAGCCCAGAGAGCGGTAGAACCGCTGAGTCTCTATGGCGGAGTGGGCGGAGAAAGCTCCACTGGCCGCTGTCATTCTGTTGTCAGCCGTTTGCGGTCTGCGGGTCAATGATGATTTCCACAAACCGCCACAGGACGGTGGCGACTTCGGCTCTGGTGGCGGTTCCTGCAGGGTCAAAGCGATTGTTCGTCTTGCCCGCCAGGATGCCCGCCTGCTGCATGGACTTAACTGCCTCCTTTGCCCAGGAAGAAATGCTTGCGTTGTCCGCAAAGGTCACGGCTTCCAGGGCTTTCGGAACTGTGTAGCCCAGCTTGACAGCGTAGTTCTTCATAATGACCGCCATCTGCTCCCGGTTGATGTTGGTATCCGGGGCGAAGGTGGTGTCCGTTGTTCCGCTGACGATACCGGTCTTTGCCGCCCAGTTGACATACGGTGCATAGTAGGCATCGGCTTTCACATCGGTGAACTTGCCGGTCTGGTAATCAGCCGGGTCAACACCCGCCAGCCGTCCCAGGGCGGTGACGAACATCCCTCGGGTCATGCCGGTATTGGGGCTGAATGTGGTTTCGCTGGTGCCATTCAGCAACCCACGGCTGACCACAAAGAGAATGTTATCCTTAGCCCAGTGGTTTTCAATGTCGGTCAAGGCTGGCATTTTAGCATCATAGCCCACGCCGTAAACACCGGGCTGTGTCAGCTCAAAGATGACTGCCTTCTGGTTGGCATCATAGCTGGACTTGGTGATCCACTGGGGCTTACCATTTCCATCCACAGAAACCGCATAGAGGTTGCCGGGCTGCTCGTTCTTTGCCGGTGTGTACGGAATGGCAATGCTGATAGTCTTTCCATTCAGGTTGCTCAGCTTGGTTTCCTTGCCGTTTTTGACTTCCCACAGGGAGATGTCATAAACGGGGCGATTTCCGATAGTCGCCTTTGCCTCAATAGAGGAAACGGTAGTTTTCTTCACCTTCAAGATAATGTCGCCGCTGGTCTGGCGGTTCAGCTCCTTGAGGGTATCCAAGGTGAAGCCGAAATCGGCCATCCGGTCTGTGTCGATGGTGAAGCGCTTGACATTTTCCTTCACCAAAGTATCCAGTGCATCCGCTTTCAGCGTGATTTGTACACCGTCCAGCTTCTTATCAATCTCCACAGGGACTTCCACCGCAACACCATTTTTCTGATTACCATGCTTTTTCGTATCATCCTTTGCTGCCTTGATGGCATCCGATACCATGGGATTGGTAATGGTCACATTGCCCTTAGCATCTGTCTTGACCTTCTCACTCTGTGCCGTGGTGGGGACATTGGGTTCGTTCACATCGGGGCGTTGGATGATGGTGGCATCGTTGTTAACGGAATCCTCCCCATCATTGGAAGACGAGCCGCCGGTGTATGTCCAGTGAGCGTAGACGATGGTATCTGCATGGAATACGGTATCCGTCGTGATCTTTGTGCCGCCGCTCTTTTCGGTGTACCAGCCGTCGAAGCTGTGCTTGCTTTGAGATGCGCTGGGCAGAGAGGTCAGCTTCTGATTGGTGGTGGTCATGTTGCCGACAGAGGGCGTACCGCCGTTTCCGTCAAAGGTGACGATGAACTCGGTAGCGGTGTTCTGCTTCGTAATCAGCGCAAACCGCGATGTGGATTTGTTCCCTGCGCTGTCCTGTGCGCAGAGGGAGAGAATGCCGCTGTTTTCATCCAGCGTACCGGGAATGGTAAAGGTTCCGTCGCTGTCGGCGTAGACAGACTCCTTATTATCGCCGTAAAAGATCTCGCTTCCCGCGTCCGCCGTTCCGGTGATTTCATACGCACCCGTGGTCATATCGGCATAGAATATCGGATCAGAGAGGGTCAGCACGGGGGCGGTCTTGTCCACGCTCACCAGCAGGAATACGCTGGTCACATCTTTGGCGGTCGAACTGCCCGTGACGCTTGAAATGCCGTCGATTTTGAACATCAGGCTGCCCTCAAAATCAGGGATTGTATAGCTACCATCCTGGCTCGCCGCAATCTCGTTTTCGGTAGTCTTGTCCATTCTTGTAACCTTGAAAGTAGCATTGGAGTTGTCGTCAGCGCAGCTTACCGCCAGCGTATTCGATTCACCGCCGATATAGGCGTGGTACACGCCATTTTCGTCTGCTGTGCAGGTCGTGCCGTTTACAGAGAGTGTCAGTTTCAGCGGCGTATATTCAGGCAGATACACACCCTCATCCGCAGACTCGATTTCCGCGCTGTAATACTTGCCGCCCTCGTTCTCAGCATCTTCCTTGTATGCCCTCACGCCGACTTTGTAGGCCTCGTTTGCGGACAGGTTTTTAGACTTTGTTGTTTCTTCTCCGCCCACGGTCAGCGCCATATTGATAGAGGTCGTTTCTTTATCAAGGTCATAGCCAAAGCCGGTGTCGATCCATTTGCCTCCGTTTTTCTGATAAATCGTCACGGCATAGCCGGCAGCATCGTCCACCTTATCCCACTTTGCCGTCATGACCTCGTTTCCGGCCAGCTCCAGCGTAACAGTTTGGGGTGCGGTCGGCTGGTTTTGGTTCTGATAGTTTACCTGAGTATTAAACTGCTGATGGTCGATGGCGACAAGGCCGGTCAGGGTTTCCTTTTCGCCGTTCTCGTCGATGCTTTCCACGCTCTTTTCCGTCATCAGGAAAGAGGTCACATAGTATTCGCCCGATGGGGCCAGCGCACCGCTCTGCGGGATCGTGACTGAGATTTTACTTGCATCCGTTACTTCCTGCTCGTCGATCAGATAATCCGCGCCGCCCTCTTCATTGGCAAAATAGGTGCGAAGCACATACTTTGTATTTTCCTCGGCGTATTTGATTTCACCGGACACCTGATTGCTGTTCAAAGACAAAGCCAGTTCTTCAAACGGAGCAATGGAAACGCCTTGGGATTTCTGCGTGTCAAGCGTAAGCGAGCCCGGGTTGACCTGATAAGTCCCGCCCTCTTTCAGCCGCAGGATCGCCACGCGGTAGTCCTTGTTGTCCTTCTTGTTATGTATGATGTCGGTGTCTGCGTTGATGGCGTAGCTGGAATTGATTTCGTAGCTATTACCCAGCCAGTTGATTTGGATCGGGGTGGTTTCACCACTCTTTGTAACAGACAGAGCTTGTTTAATTTCGTCCTCGGTGATGTTCTTGTCAAATGCCAGCAGGATATACGGCGTTTCGTCTGTACCGGCATTTACTGTGATAGTCGTTGAGTTCTCGCCGCTGGCTACAAGCGCAACGGGCTCCGCCGCAAGCAGCATGGGGACGGCCTCGCCGCTGTCCTCCGACGGCATAGACTGCACCACTGGCTCAACGCCCTTTTCCGACCAGTCCCATTCGGGTAGTCTGCCAAACCACTTGGTTTCCACATCCCAACCGCCACCCCTGCGGAAGTTGGTCTCCACGATATTCGGCACAAGCACCCACAGCCGCGCGTCGATGATTCCGGCATACACCCCGGTCATCGCGCCGAGGTACACGTCAATGTTGTCGAAAGCGTCTTCCATTCCCTCGCTGACGCTGACGCCCTCGATGGGGAACTCCGTCTGTCCGCCCACAATGAGGTCAACGTCCCAACTGCCAAGCTTCCAACCGCCAATCACGGGCACATCGCTTGGAACCTGCACCTTGCTTTTGACAACGGCGTTGGCACCCACGCCGAGATACAAATGCTTTGTATCATTTTTCGTACCCGTTCCGCCAAACGCGCCCAGCTCGATGGAGGTATCCAGGATAAATACGTCTATCTCAGTGCTTGGCAGATCCAATTCAAGGGTCTCGGAACCGACGAAGTAAATGCCCTTGTAGGTCGTTCCATGATAGGTCCGCTCCTGGCCGTTGAGCTGGAGAGAATAGCCGAAGCTGTCGATGATAGACGCGTTCGTCCCCACGATGCCCACATCGTTCGCCTTGAGGGAAATTTCGCTGGGGCCGATGACCACATCTCCCTTGCCCTCGATGAGGTGGAGATAGGTGCCCTTCAGCGTACCCCGCAGCTTGAGGGGCGGAATGGCAAAGTAGTCGCCGTTCACCGTGGCGGCAAGATCCTTGAAGCCCGCGCCGCCGCCGTTGAGCTGCCCAATGGGCACCGGAGGAATGAGGGGGATGCCGGGGCTTGCCGACACAAAGAAGTACAGCGTATTGGGGAGCAGGCTGCCGTCCTTTTTGCTGCGCACCAGCTCCAGCTCCGCCTCAGTCTCAAAGAGGTCAAAGGCGTTCAGTTCCAGCGTGAACGCATATTTCTCCTTCCCCTTGAAGGTGTTGACCTCGCCCTCGACCTTCGCCAGCTCCAGCGACAGCGTCTTGGCCGTGTCAAAGCTGCCCGTGGCATGGACGCCATTGACCGTAAATTCATTTTTGTCATTTAAGCCGTAGCCCAGCTCTTTCAAGGTGAAGCTCGCCCCTTCAAAGACCGTCTGGAAGCTGATCCCGCCGGCGAACACCAGGTTTCCCGCGGCATCAGCGGTGACCTTTTCCAGCTTCGCCGTGGCATAGGGGATGTCCACATAGATCACGGCGTCGTTCTTTTCGGGGTCAATCTCAAACAAAAAGCCGTCCTGTGTGAGCTTGATTTTCAATTCCTCGCCCGCGCCGCTGTTCGGCTGATAGAACTTGAAGCTGGGCGCATTCAGGCTCAGGCCACTGTGGGTGATTGTTCCGTCCTTGTGAATGACGAGCTCACCGCCATTTCCCCATGTCGCCGTCACAGAGGGCGAGAGCAGCGCCGCCCCGCCGGTAAAGGTAAATTCCGCGCCGTTTTTGCTCTCATACTCGCCGCTGATGAGGGCGACGGGATTTCCGTACCGCTGTTTCAGCGCGTTCAGCGCCGCGTCATCGGCAACATATTCCACCGTTACGCCGTCATTCCCGTCAGCAAAGGCAGCAAGCCGCTTGGCGTTGATGGATACTTCCACCTTGTCCGGCTCTGATGGAACATCAGCCGCATTTTTTGTCAGATTGCGGAAGCCCCAGAGAAAGCGTCCTGAATTCGGATAGCTCTCGTCACCGCTGAAATAGTAACCAATATCGTTTCTGCACTCCACGCGGGTGCTGCTGGGGTTATTGCCCGGCGTGACGCTGACCGTATCGGGCAGATAGGCTTTGATGGTCTTATTCTTATAGTAGCCCGACAGTCCTACAAAGGGATTTGCCCAGGCGTAGCCGTCCACATAGACCTCGGTGATGTAGTTGTAGCACCAATCCGTCCCCTGTGAGAAAGATTGCCAGGTATCCAAATCATCCACCTTGCTGGTGATGACGGAGCTTTCGGTTGAAATCTCCTCTTCTGCCTCATTCTTGACGACGGTACGGCTCATCTTGATGGCGGGGCCGTCTGTGGCGTTGGCGTGCCCCATACCGCTGAAGCCGTCGAGGGTATAGCCCCACCAAGCACTCATATCGGTAGCCAGGTTGAGGTCGCCGAAGCTGTTGGCGTTGATTTTGATGTTATCAACGGACGTCAGCACGCCCCATGCGTCTGCTGACGACTTATTTTCTCCGCACTGCACCAGTTCATAGTAAACCGCAGTCGTTGCGGAAACAGATTTCCCGGACAGCTCGAATGTCAGAGCATACTCCGCCTTAATGGCCTTTGTGTCGCCGTTCGGCGTTTTCTCCATAAACGATGCGCTTTTCAGACTGAGCGTTGCGGGATGTGTGATTTCTTTCTTATTGTAACCGATTCCGTTATCATACGTGATGAACTCGCAGTAGGGCTTCTGCTGGCCGGGGCTGTCCGATGCCGCAGTCGGAGCGGTCGTGAGGATGCCGGTCTGCCTGTTCAGCGTCACACGGATATAGTCGTTTTGTAGGACGAGCGAATTATTGTTCGTGCTCGTCTGCACATTTGTACTGCCAGGCGATATAATGTCCCCCACATAGGCGAGGGCCTGAGAGGGTAGAACGCCCAGCAGCAGGCAGAGGGTCAAAAGCAGGGACAGGATTTTTTTCATGTTGCGTCCTCCTTATGTTCTTGTTCTTGTTTCTGTTTTTGCTTCTCCCGTTCATGCAGCCGCATACAGACGACCGTGATCACCACGGCCAGCATAAACGTCGCCACCGCCACCAGCACATATCCGCCCGCGCTCTCATGCAGCAGGATCGCGCCGTACATTCCTGCGGCATCTATCGGCTGGTCCCGTACCGTCCCTACCGTTCCCACCGTTCCCACAAGGGACAGGAACAGCAGGACGCACAGGGCAGACAAACTGCGGATGCTTCGCCGCGCCTGCCTGCGGCGGTGTTCCGCTATTCGCTTTTTTACTATCGCAACACGCCTTTCTGTATCGTACATACACGCAAAACCTCCTCTCTCCGGTTCGTCTGAAAAGTAGCTTAAAAAACCTTTCATTTATATAGGTACAAAAACGCGGAAAAACTCTCACCCCAAAATCATATTTTTTCAAAAAATTTGGGAGCCGCACAAAGGCAGCTCCCAAAAGAGAAAAATCTATTTCATTATGGTGTCAGACGGCGGGCAAGCAGCTTTCCCGCTGTCAGAATCAGCACAGGCAGAAGATAGGCGATATACTGCGCCGCGCCGCCGTAGGCAATCAGCAGATTATAGATCGCATGAAAGGTGATGGCCGCTCCAAGCAAACCGCAGGTCCCGGCGATCTTCAGCCAGGTTCGCCGCCACACATACGCAAGCCCTCCTCCGACGATGGCCCCGCAGATGACGTGCATCGCTCCCGTTCCGATGCCCCGGAAGAAAATAAAGGAAAAATGTCCGGCCCCGTTTTGGATCAGATAGCAGACATTTTCAAAGGTGGCAAAGGAAAGGGCGGTGATCACAGCGGCAATCTTGATCTGTTCCGCTTTCGGCTCAAATACCAAGAGGTAAAAGAGCAGCGGCAGAAGCTTCATCACTTCCTCCACCACCGGGGCGATCTCCGCAGTTGCGCCAAAGGTGTCCGCCCCATAAAGTGCGGCGAGAAAGGTATTGATGTAAGCGGAGAGCAGACACGCACCCATTCCCGCAAGGCAAAACAGGAAAAACTTTGTCTGCCGCTTTCCCATGCACAGGGCGGCGATCAGCAGGGGCGACGCCATACAGATAAAAATATTTTCAATATAGGTCATCCCTCCACCGCCTTTCCTGTAGCGGGCAGCAGAGCGAAGATACAGGGCGTCAGCAGAAGATCAAACCAGCAATAGGGGCTGGAAATGGAATCTCCCGGCCAAAAGCAGCCGGAAGTCCAGAGGGCATATTCTGCCGCCACATAGCACAGTACCCCAATATGGAAATATCGCATATCACGCGCCGCTCCCGCCTGCGTCCGGGCGTAAGCAAGCCCCCGGATCGCATGATAGGAAACAACGATCATCATGCCGCACCAGAGTAGATTGGAGAGAATGTCGCCAAAGGTGCAGTAAAACACGCACAGCGGAACGCTGATCAGGAGGGCGATTAGGGCTTTCCGGCACAGAAAGCCCCTTTCCTCCGCGGAGGAAAGGGCGTATTGCAGGATGTAAAGAAAAATAATGCTGGCTACCCAGCCAAACTCCGACACATAAAAGACCTGCGGTGTTTCAGAATATAAAAGCAAATACAGCGTCCAGTACAGAGAGCCGAGGGCAAAGCAGCCATAAAAGCAGGTCAGCAGGAAATACGCCTGTTTTCGGTTTTTTAGATACCGGATACCGCTCAGGCAAAAGCCCAGTAACGTGACAGAAAATTGCAAAAGGTTACTGATCAGTTCCATCCGCATCGTCCCCTTTTTGCTTTTCCGCTGGCTGTTTTTCCTGATCCAACAAACGGATGCGGAAGCACAAAATGGTCACGCACACGCCGAGGACAAAAGCGAGCAGCCCGATCACGATATATCCAAGCGCGGCGTTACCGCCTAAAATCGTTGCCGCCGTTTCAAAGCCGGAGGAAGTTCCCAGCTCGATTTGCTCCACAATACCGGGCATGGAAAGGGAAAAGCCCACGATCACCGCAAGACACGCCGCCACGCAAGAAACAGCAGTGATCCGACCTCGCCGCAGTCTTTTTTGATGTTCTTTTGCAGCAATACGCCGTTTTACTTCTGCTATTCGTTCCTCATGGCTCAACATTTGTAATTCCCTCCCGTTCCAATAATCCGCGCAAACGCTCTTTTCCCCGGTACACCGTATTGGTGATCTGCTTTACGCTTTTTCCCATGACCTCGGCAGCCTGCAAGTAGCTCATGCCTTCAAAATAGGTCAGATAAAGTGACTCCCGGTAATCTGGGTTTAATTCGTCCATGCAGAAATGCAAAATTTGATCTCTTTCCTTTGTTTGGACAACCTCCTCTACCAGTATTTGTCCGTCCGGTTCCTCAGTCAGATCGTCAAGATTGAAGGAAAGACGCTGTCTGCTTTTGTGGCGCAAAGCCATGTGCCGCGCCGTTTTATACAGGTAAGCCTTAAAACCACCGTCCCGGATGCGCGGCTTTTTCGTAAACAGATAGGAAAAAGCCTCTATCATCAAGTCCTCCGCTTCGTGAACGTCATGCAGATACCCGTTTATGTATAAGGTCAGCGGGTCGCCGTATTTTTTCATCAATTCGTCAAGTCCTGTTTCATCGCCGCTTATATATTGTCTGTATAATTCTTCATCGGAAATCATGTCATTCACTTCCTCGCCGTATCTTCTTTACAAAGACACTTCTCAGCGGTTTGTCTCTCTGCAATCCCGGCGCTGTTTCTTAGATCGCGGGTCAGTGGGCTTCTCGGCGGTGTCTGGAATTGCCCATGACCGCCCAAAACGCTCCGCACCGGGAATACGCCCGTCTGTGCAGTATTGATTGACCCAACGCTCTGAAATCCCCCACTTGCGGGCGGCTTCCTTTATGGATAGATAGCCTTTCATTCGCGCTCCGCCTTTCCCAAAGATACATCAGGTGTCATGCTTGCTTTGTCAATATATCCTGTCTGAAATCTGCTGTATATATTATATGCGAATATCAGCATATTTTCAAGATGGGCTGCAGGAAGAAAAAAATATGGCTTTTCTTCCGGCTGCTTAAATCTTGAAAACCTACGGGGTCTCGTATATAAAATAAGAAGCGAAAGCGAAACAAAGGTTATCGTTTTCAAAGGCGGTGTGATAGAGTGTGTCCTTCTGGTGGATCCATCATGGACCTACCCTCGGTTCACCACCAGGGCAAAATCTCCCCCTGGCGGTGGACCTTTTTATTTTGAATTCACACCAGCCGGTATAGATTGGAACTGAGACTCCCATTCTCCCGCCAGCGCGGCTCTCTGGTAAGCAGGCCGGCTCCGTAGAGATCGTCCAGCGCCCGCTTGACAGTGGAGCGGGAGAACCCCAGTTCGGCGGCTATGGTCCGGATCCCCGGCCAGCACCGGCCCTCACTGTCGGCGCGATCTTTGAGATACATATAGACCGATCTGGCCCTGTGGCTCAGGTCGGAGTGGTAGATATTCTGAAAATAAGCCATACACGATATCCTCATGGGCGCAGGCTTTTCTGCCCATCAGGTGGCTCCTGGCCGTGATGGCCTGCTGAGGGATCGGCCTGCTGCTCCCGTCTGGCATCCGCCTTGTTGGATACCGGCGCCGCGCCGCTTGCCGCGGGCATCCGCACATGTCGGCACATGATGGCAAGCTCCAGTTCCTGCTTATTGGCATAGGCCACAGAGCGGGCCGCTTTTTCTGGGATGCTGTACGGCTCCCCGAAGGTGATCCCCCATTCCAGGAACAGCCGCAGCCGGGTCCGCATGGGGTGGGTGCCGGTTTTCATGACGATGAAGTGACCTTTGGGGATAATAATAGCAGGAATTGCCTGTTCAAATTACTTGCATATAAAAAGGAACTGCCACGGTGATGTGGCAGTTCCTTTTGCTCTGGACGGTTTCGGTGATACCCTTATCAGGCCGGAGCGTCGCCGCTCCCTTTTTTTATGTCTGATCTCAGTCCTCATCCACGATGAGGCCGTAGCCGCCATCGTTGCGCTTATACACCACGGCAAAGCGGCCATCCTGGTCGGTATCCTTGAAAGCAAAGAAGGTGTGATCCACCAGGTTCATCTGCAGCACCGCCTCGTCCACCGTCATGGGCTTGATGGGGAAGCGCTTGGTGCGGACGATCTTGAATTCCTCTTCGTCGGTCTCGGGGGCGAAGGAGGATATCTCCTCCACATCCACGCTGCGGGAGAAGGCGTCCTGACGCAGGCGCTTCTCCAGGCGGCTCTTATTCTTGCGCAGCTGGCGCTCCACGGAGGAGACAGCCGCGTCGATGGTAGCAAACATATCGGAGGTGCTCTCAGCCACACGGATGATGGTACCGCCGGAGCGGATGGTCAGCTCCACATTGTTGCGGTCCTTTTCTACGCTGAAGACGATGGCGGCCTCCGCATCCGCCTTAAAGTAACGGTCTAACTTGCCCACCTTTTTCTCGGCATAGGCATGGACCTTGTTGGGCAGATTGATCTTCTTGTCTGTGAATACGAACTTCATCGTTTTCAACTCCTTCCACCCTCCGAGGAGGGACTGGGTTCCGGTCTGGACCGGTTCCCTGATTTGATTATACCACGAAGTCCGCAGATTGTCACAACTTATTTCAAAATATTTTGTGAATTTTGCCCATCATCCTTGTCCGAACAGGAGCCGCACCCGCAACGCCCTCTGCCGCAGTCCCTTCGGGCACAGCTGCGTCCCGGGCAGACCTCCCCCTGGGGACACAGGGCGTAATCTCCGCCGGAGATGTGGAGCCGCCGCCCCTCCACCAGGGCCAGGGCCAGCTTTTTCCGGGCCGCGTCGTACACCTGCTGCACCGTGGATCGGGCCACCCCCATCTGGGCGGCGCACTCCTCCTGGGTGCAGCCCAGCAGGTCCATCAGGCGGATGGACTCATACTCTTCCACCGCCATCTCCACGACCCCGTCCGCCGCCCCCTCCAGGGGGCCAAAGCTGCTGTGCCGGGGCAGGGCACAGATGCGGCGGCATTTCTTCGGTCTTGGCATAGGCGTTCCCTCCTGTTCCTGCTCCCAGTGTAGCAGGTTTCCGGTATCTGTCAACCGTCCAAAAACAAAGCCGCTGCATCAGCAGCGGCTTTGTGGTTACAGCGCGGCGAATACCTCTTCGGCCGCAGCCAGAGTGGCCTGGAGCTCCTCCTCCCCATGGGCGGCGGAGACAAACATGGCCTCGAACTGGGCGGGAGCCAGAGCCACGCCCCGCTCCAGCATGCCCTGGAAGTAGCGGGCGTACTTGCCCACATCGCTGCCCTTGGCGTCCACGAAGGTGGACACGGCGGTGGGGGTGAAGAAGGGGGCCAGCAGGGAACCGATCTGGTTGACCACCACCGGCGCGCCGGTCTTGGCGATGGTCTCCCGCATACCTGCCGCCAGCTTCTCGCCCTTGGCGGCGATGTCGGTATAGACCTCCGGGTGGTCCTTCAGGTAGTTCAGCTGGGCCAGACCGGCAGCCATAGCCACCGGGTTGCCGCTGAGGGTACCCGCCTGGTAGACCGGGCCGCAGGGAGCCACCTGCTCCATCAGGGCACGGCTGCCGCAGTAGGCGCCCACCGGCATGCCGCCGCCGATGATCTTGCCGAAGGTCACCAGGTCGGCCTTCACGCCGAAATACTCCTGCGCGCCGCCCAGGGCCAGCCGGAAACCGGTGATGACCTCATCAAAGATGAGCAGAGTACCATTCTTGTCGCACAGCTTCCGCAGGCCCTCCAGGAAGCCGGGAGCGGGATTCACCACGCCCATGTTGGCGGCCACCGGCTCCACGATGATGCAGGCGATCTGGCCGGGCCAGGCGTCCAGCAGGGCCTCCACGGAGGAGAGGTCGTTGAACTGAGCGGTGAGGGTGTGCTTCACGATATCCTCGGGCACACCGGCGGAGGAGGGATGGCCTCCCGCCAGGGCGGAGGAGCCGGCGTTCACCAGCAGGCAGTCGGAGTGGCCGTGGTAGCAGCCCTCAAACTTGATGATTTTGTCCCGGCCGGTGGCGCCACGGGCCAGACGGACGGCGGACATGACCGCCTCGGTGCCCGAGTTGACCATGCGTACCATCTCGATGTTGGGCACCAGGTCGATCATCAGCTGGGCGATCTCCACCTCCCGGCGGGTGGGAGCGCCGAAGGACAGGCCGTCCTTCACGGCCTTCTCCACCGCCTCCCGGATGACGGGATGGTTGTGGCCCAGGATCATGGGGCCCCAGGAGCACACATAGTCGATATACTTCCGGCCGTCCTCATCCCAGATGAAGGGGCCGTCGGCACGGGTGATGAAGCGGGGAGCCATGCCCACCGCCCGGTAGGCCCGCACCGGGGAGTTGACCCCGCCGGGCAGTACCTTGACCGCCTGCTCAAACAGTTCTTCCGAGCGTCCCATCAGCCGATATCCCCCTTCTGAATGGCCTGAGCCAGTTCTTTGGCGTAGTAGGTAATGAGCATGTTGGCGCCGGCCCGGAAGACGGACAGGGCAGCCTCGCACATGATGCGGTACTCGTCAATGAGGCCCGCGGCGGCGGTGGTCTTAATCATGGCGTACTCGCCGGACACCTGGTAGGCGCACATGGGCAGGTCGTAAGCGTCGGAGCACTCCCGGATGATGTCCAGGTAGCTGAGGGCGGGCTTGACCATGATGATGTCGGCACCCTCCTCAATGTCCAGGGCGCACTCCTTCAGGGCCTCCTTCCGGTTGTGGGGGTCCATCTGGTAGCCCTTCCGGTCCCCGAAGGAGGGAGCGGAACCTGCCGCCGACCGGAAGGGACCGTAAAAGGCGGAGGCGTACTTGGCAGAGTAGGCCATGATGGGGGTGGAGGTGTAGCCGTGCTCGTCCAGAATGGCCCGGATGGCGGCCACCCGGCCGTCCATCATGTCGGAGGGGGCCACCATGTCGGCCCCGGCCTGCACGTGGCTGAGGGCAGTCTTGGCCAGCACCTCCAGGGTCTGGTCGTTGTCCACCTCATGGCCGCACAGGATGCCGCAGTGGCCGTGGTCGGTGTACTCGCACATGCACACGTCGGTGATGACATAGAAGTCGGGGTACTTGGCCTTGATGGCCCGGATGGCCTCCTGGACCACGCCGTGCTCATCCCAGGCGGAGGAGCCGATGGCGTCCTTGTGGGCGGGCAGGCCAAAGAGGATGCAGTGAGTCACCCCGTTGGCCAGGCACTCCTCCACCGCCTGGCACACACTGTCCAGGCCGTAGTGGTTCTGGCCGGGCAGGGCCTCGATGGGCCGGACCCCCTGGAGGGTCTCATCCACAAAGATGGGGTAGATCAGGCTGTCGGGGGACATGCGGGTCTCCCGGCACAGGCGGCGCACCGCGTCGTTGCCCCGCAGGCGGCGGGGCCGTTGGATCAGTTCCATATCAAACACCTTCTGTTATTAATTCCACCAGTGCGTCCATGGTGGCCTCACGGGCCACCCGCACGGGAATGCTGTACTTCTGCGCTTCGGCGGCGGTCTGGGCCCCGATGCACATACCCACCATGCGGGAGAAGTTGGCGTCCTCTCCCATGGAGGAGACGAAGCCCTTCACGGTAGAAGCGGAGGTGAAGGTCACCAGCAGACCCTCTGTTCCCTCCACCGCCTCCCGCAGCTCCTGGGAGCGGGGATTCTCATACACCGTGCGGTAGCTGGCCACGTCGTCACAGGCAATGTTACGCCTTGCCAGCCCCTCTGTCAAGGCGGGGGAGCCCTCCTCCGCCCGGAGGGCCAGCACCTTGCCGGTGGCGGGCAGGCCCTCTCCCAGATGGGCGGCGTCGTACACCTCCGGCACATAGTCGGCCTTCAATCCGTGGGCGGCCAGGGCTCGGGCGGTGCCGGGACCGATGGCGGCCAGCTTGACCGCGCCCAGAGCACGGGCGTCCTTGCCGTGGCCCTCCAGCCACCGCCACAGGGCCTCCACCCCGGCAGGGCTGGTGAGGGCCAGCCACTCATAGCCGGAAAGCCGCTCCATAGCCTCATCCACCGCAGGACAGGGGTCCAGGGGGACGGTGGCGATGCAGGGATACTCCCACACATCGGCCCCCAGGGCACGCAGCCGGGCAGACAGGGTACCCGCCCGCTCCCGGGGCCTTGTGACTACCACCCGTCTGCCCTTCAGAGGCAGCTTATCAAAC
This sequence comes from Flavonifractor sp. AGMB03687, assembly GCF_017811815.1. GTDB lineage: Bacteria > Bacillota > Clostridia > Oscillospirales > Oscillospiraceae > Flavonifractor. Next base: position 135,603 of record NZ_JADKZI010000001.1, on the reverse strand, counting down.
CAGTCAAAATCCTCGGCCAGGGCGCACACCTTGCCCACCACGATAACGGCGGGACTCTCCACCTTGGCCTCCTCCGCTACGGCGGGCAGGGTGCCCAGGGTGGCGGAAATGCGCCGCTGGGCGGTGGTGGTGCCCCGCTCCACTACGGCGGCGGGCATATGGGGCTCCATGCCCGCGTCCAGCAGGCCCTTGCAGATCTGAGGCAGGGCGGACACACCCATCAAAAAGACCAGGGTACCCTTGGTGCGCACCAGGGCCTCAAAGTCGATGTCCAGCTCCTTCCCCGCCCGCTGATGGCCGGTGACGATGTGGAGGGAGGAGCAGCAGTCCCGGTGGGTCACCGGGATGCCCCCGTAGGCGGGGGCGGAAATGGCGGAGGTAATGCCTGGCACCTCCTCAAAGGAGACGCCGTGCTGGGCCAGCAGCTCCAGCTCCTCGCCGCCCCGGCCGAACAGGAAAGGATCGCCGCCCTTGAGGCGCACCACGTTCTTGCCCTCCAGGGCCTTGTCCAGCAGGATCTGGTTGATCTGGTCCTGGGGCACCGGGTGGCGGGCAGCCTGCTTGCCCACGTCGATGTGCTCGGCCTTCTCGGGCATCATGGCCAGGATGGCAGGGCTGACCAGACGGTCATACACCACCACCTCCGCCTTCTGGAGGGCCTCCAGCCCCTTCCGGGTCAGCAGGCCGGGATCGCCCGGGCCCGCTCCTACCAATGTCACTTTACCAGGCATGGGCTTCCCTCCTTCATGGAATTTGCCAGCTGCTCCGCCAGCGCGGTCCCCTGTTTCTTGGGTCCGGAGATCTTGTCCCGGAACACCTGCCCGGCCTCGTCCACATAGAGGCCGGTGAGGGTGATATTTTCCCCCTCCAGCACGGCATGGGCGGCGATGGGCGAGGAGCAGCCCCCGTCCAGCTTGCGGACAAAGGCCCGCTCGGCCCGGGCACACAGGGTGCCCTCCTCATCCACCACACCGCTGAGATAGCTCAAATCCTCCCCGGCCCGGGTCTGGAGGGCCATAATGCCCTGGCCTGCTGCCGGGATCATCTCCTCCACGGTGAAATACCGGGTGATGCGCCCTTCCAATCCCAGACGCTTCAGACCGGCAGCCGCCAACACCAAAGCGGAATACTGGCCCTCGTCCAGCTTGCGCAGCCGGGTCAGCACATTACCCCGCACCGGAGCCACCTCCATGTGTGGGAACAGGGCCTTGAGCTGCACCGTCCGCCGGGCGGAAGCGCAGCCGATGGGCTTGCCGGGGTCCAGCTCGGTCACTCCCTCCGGGAGCACCAGCACGTCCCGGGGGTCCTCCCGCTTGGAGAAGCCCGCCAGGGGAATGGCCGGATCCTCCTCCATGGGCAGGTCCTTGCAGCTGTGTACCGTCAGATCCACCCGACCGTCCAGCAGGGCGGCGTCCAGTTCCTTCACAAAGAGGCCCTTGCCACCGATCTTGTCCAGGGTGCGGTCCAGAATCTTGTCGCCGGTGGTTTTCATGGTCACCAGCTCCAGCGCTATATCCGAATGATGGGCCCGGATGGCCTCCATCACCAGCTCCGACTGGATGACAGCCAGCTTGCTCTCCCGGCTGCCCAACCGTATGGTCTTCATTCCAATCCCTCCAGTACGGCCCGGATGGCCTTGGCGGCCCGGGCGGTGCGGGCGTGGTCGTCTCCCCGCCCGGCCACTCCGGCCACAATGTTGTCCCCAGTGCAGATGGCGGGGAAAAAGAAGGTACATTCCTCCGGGGCGTCGGCCACGCTCACCGGGATCCCCAGGGCGCGGGCCTCCTCCCCCACGGCGCGGTTGACGGCCCGGTCGTCGGTGGCGGCCACCGCAATGGCAGCTCCCGCCAGATCGCCGGGAGCGTAGGGCCGTCCCTCCCACTGTATGCGCCCGTCCAGAGGTTTACACCTGGGGGCGATGACGGTGACCTCCGCGCCGAAGCGGGCCAGTACCTCCGCCCGGCGGCAGGCTACCACGCCGCCGCCAATGACCACGGCAGTTTTCCCCACCAGGTCGATGAAAAGTGGAAAACGGAAGTGCTTTTCCGGCGGCAGGCTCCACCGAGGCCGGGCGGCGGTGTGCACCTCGATCTTGGCGGCGCACCGCTCCAGGTCCTCCGGAGTCAGGTTATCCTTCAGCCCGCCGGACAGCAGGTCCACCGCCCGGCTCACCGCCAGCTCCACCAGTTCCCGGGCCTCCGGGCCCTCCAGATCGGTGGACAGCACACGGGCGGCCACCGCCTGCTTCACCCGCTCCAGGCCGGGCAGGCAGGAGCGGTAGTTCTCCCACTGGCTCAGCCGGTCCAGATACTTTTCCACAATTTCTGCCGCCTCCGGTGGAATCTCCCGGCTGGCGTCCACCCCCAGGTCGTCCACATTGTAGAGGGTGAAGCCGGGCAGGGTGGCCACCTGGGGCTCGATGTCCCGGGGGATGGCCAGGTCGGCCAGCACCACAGGGGGATGGGACAGCTCAGCCAGTTCCCAGGCCGTCACGGTGTAGTGAGGGCTGGTGGTGGCGGAGAGCACCAGGTCCATGCCCTCCATGGCCTGATAGCGCTCCTCGTAGGGGGTGACGGCACAGCCGGCGGGCACCACGGTCTCCCCGTGGTGGTAGCTGCGCAGGGTGATGGTAACGGCGCATCCTGCCTCGTGGAGAAGGGAGGCCGACAGCCGGCCCATCTCTCCGTTGCCGATGACCAGAGCCTTGCGGCCCTTCAGTCCCCCCAGATGGGCGGACAGCCGGTCCACAGCGGACCGGGCCGCCGACCGGGGCACCCCGATGAAACGCACCCGGGTCTTGATCTCCTTGCCGGCGGCGGCGGCGTTGCGGAACAGAGTCTCCAGCACGCCGTCCGCCGTCCCCGCCTCCCGGGCGGCGGCGGCAGCCGCTTTTACCTGAGTGACAATCTGATCCTCGCCCCAGATCTGGGAGCGCAGGCCGCCAGCCACCTCCATCAGGTGGCGGGCCGCCTCCTCCCCCGTCCGGGTGACAAAGGCAGCCTCAAAGGGGGCGTGGTCCACCCCGGCGGCGGCGCATAGCAGCCGCCCCGGGTCGGGCAGAGGCCCCTCCGCACAGGACAGATAGAGCTCGGTGCGGTTGCAGGTGGACAGCAGCACGCAGCCCTCCACCCCGGCCCGGTCCCTGATGCGCCGGTCCAGCCCCACGACCTGATTCCGGGTGAAGGACAGCGTCTCCCGCAGGTCAATGGGAGCCTTGTGCCAGTCCAGGCCGGTCATAATGAGATTCACGCTTGTTCCCCCTTTTTCACCAGCACCACCGAGAAGTAGCCGCTGCCCTCCTCCAGGTCGGCAAAGTGGGGGCACACCAGCTCACCCTCCATGCCGCAGTTGGCCACCAGGGAGGCCTTACCCAGCAGGCCGTGCTCCTCCAGGGTGTTTTTCAGGGCGCCGATCTCCTTGCCCGCCTTCATGAACACCAGGTTGGCGTCCAGGTCCAGGCAGTCGGACACGTCCTTATGGGAGGCGGGGACGATGAGCAGCCGCTCGCTCTTCTCGCACAGGGCCATGTTCAGCTTGGCGGCCACCGCGCAGAAGGAGGGCACGCCGGGGATGATCTCGGCCTCATATCCCCGCTCCAGGATCTTCTTGTGGAGGTAGAGGTAGGTGGAGTACACCGTGGGGTCGCCCAGGGTGATAAAGGCCACATCCTTGCCTGCATCCAGGGCGGCGCACACCAGGTCGGCATTGCGCTCATAGGCCGCGTCCAGGGCGGCATGGTCCCGCACCATGGGGGCGGCGCAGTTGAGCAGTTCCTTGCCCTGGGCCAGCTCCCCCACGATATTGAGGGCGGTCTTCTCTCCCCGGCCCGCGTCGGGCACGGCCAGTACCGCCGCCTGGCGGATGATGCGCTCCGCCTTTTTGGTGATCAGCTCGGGGTCCCCGGGGCCGACCCCCACGCCGTACAGCATTCCTCTCATGGTCTTTCCTCCTTCAGCATGCGCAGGATCTCCCGCCGGGCCGCCCCGATGGTAGCGGCGGAGCGGTCGGTATCCAGCCCGTCCACATCCCGCAGCACCTCCATCAGGTGGGCGATGCGGGGCAGGCGGAGATGGTTGGCCCGCAGGGCCGTGGGATCGGCAAAGAGCTCCTCCGGGGTGCCCTCCATCAGGACCTTACCGCCCCCCAGCAGATAGGTGTGATCACAGTACAGGGGCACGATGTCCATGTCATGGGTGGCGATGAGCACCGTCATGCCCAGCTCATCCCGCAGGCGGGTGAGCAGCTTCATGATGTCGCTGACCCCCTGGGGGTCCAGGCCGGCGGTGGGCTCATCCAGGATGAGCACCTCCGGCTCCATCACCAGCACACCGGCGATGGCCACCCGCTTTTTCTGCCCGTAGGACAGGGCGTGGGTAGGTTTGTCCCGCAGGTGGGACACGCCGGTACGCTCCAGGGCGGCCTCCACCCGGCGGCGGACCTCCTCGGGCGGCAGGCCCAGGTTCACCCCGCCGAAGGACACGTCCCGGTACACATCGGCGGAGAACAGCTGGTCGTCCGGGTCCTGGAACACGATGCCCACCCGGCGGCGCAGCTCCAGCAGGCCTTTTTTGTCGTAGCGCACCGGCTCTCCTCCCAGCAGTACCCTGCCGCTTTTGGGGGTAAGTACGCCGTTGAGGCTGAGGAACAGGGTGGACTTGCCCGCCCCGTTGGCCCCCAGAATCCCGGTGACCTTGCCCTTTTCGGCCCCGAAGGTGATATGGTCCAGCGCTACGGTGCCGTCCTCATAGGTATAGCACAGATCTTCTGCCTGGATGGCCTTCACGGCAGCAGCCTCCCTTCCACAAACCAAATGGCGATCTGCCCCGCCGCCGCCAGGGCGGTGAGGGGGAGCAGCCCCCACCCCGGCCGGTAAGCATCGGACAGGGTGGTGAGGCTGCCGGTATAGCCCCGGGACTCCAGGGCGGTATAGATGCGGTCGGCCTTCCGCCACGCCCGCAGGAACACCATGGAGGCCAGCATCCCCAGAGAGGACACCGACCGGCGGAAGCCCTGATAGCCCAGCCGGGAATCCTGGGCGGTACGGATGTTGGAGGCCGTCTCCGCCAGCACGAAGATGAAGCGGTAGATGAGCTCCATCAGCTCCACCAGCAGCCGGGGCACATGGAGCTTCTCCATGGCCATGGTCAAATCTGTAACCGGGGTGTTGAGGGCCAGAAAATACATGCATCCGATGGTGCCCATGGCCTTACAGAAGATCTGCCCGCCCAGGTGCAGGCCGTCAGCGGTAAAGCCCAACAGCCGGTCCCCTACCGGGATGGCGGCCACCACCTCTGTTCCAGCAGGGTAGGACCCCGCCACGATGGTGATGCAGCCAATGACCAGAAACACCAGGGGCACCTTGAGAAAGTGGAGGTACACCCTGGGGGACAGGCCCCCCAGGGCGGTGATGAGCACCCCCATCAAAACCAGGGTAAACAGGCCCACCGCCACGCTGCTGCAGCACAGGCACACCACCAGCGTCACCACCGTCAGCAGCAGTTTAGGCATGGGGGACACCCGCCGCAGGCGGGACTGGTAGGCGTAGCGGTCGGTACCCATGGTCAGTTCGTTCCTTTCTCTTTTCCGTCGCTCTTCTTGGTGATGCGGCCCAGAATGAAGCCTACCACCCCCGCGCCGATGGCGGCCTGGAGGGCGAAGAGCAGGGACTCCACCTCGCCGCTGGCGGGCTCCAGGATGGGCTCAAACCAGGGCTCATAGTCAGGGTTGAGCTCCATAATGGCCTCCTCGGCCTGGCCGTCCGCCCCGCCGAACTCTGCGTTGGGCAGCAGCCACAGGGGCACGGCGGCAATGAGCACCACCAGCAGGATCAAAATCAAATTTTTCTGCCAAACCTTCATACCGATACCCTCCTTACAGGACCTGCAGCTCTTGGAGCTCGGTCTTGCTGTACTTCTCCAGCACGTTGAAGATGACCACGGTGAGCAGGCCCTCGGCAATGGCCAGGGGAACCTGGGTCACGGCGAAAATGGTGAGGAACTTCACCAGGCCGCCGTTGACCACCGCCAGCTGGAGGGAGGTGACCACATAGGTGAACAGGTCCCCCAGGGCGGCGGCGGCAAACACCGCCACGGCAGCGGGGGCCTTGGCCTTCCGCAGCAGCTTGTAGACCAGCCAGGACACGATGGGTCCGGCGATGGCCATGGAGAAGGTGTTGGCACCCAGGGTGGTCAGGCCGCCGTGGGCCAGCAGCAGGGCCTGGAAGAGCAGCACGATGAGGCCCAGCACGGTCATTACCAGGGGCCCGAACAGGATGGCGCCCAGGCCCACACCGGTGGGGTGGGAGCAGGAGCCGGACACCGAAGGGATCTTCAGGGCCGACAGCACGAAGGCAAAGGCGCCGCACATGGCCAGCAGGATCTTGGCCCGGGGGGCCTGGTCGATCTTCTTCTTGATGGAGAAGAAGCCGGCCACCAGGAAGGGCACACACACCGCCCCCCAACCAATGGCCCAGTTTACCGGCAGCATGCCCTCGGCAATGTGCATGGCGGAGGCGCTCATGGTCATCAGACCCAGCAGCCCCACCAGCACCGCCGCGGCGCGGACGGTTTTGTTGGCAGTCAGATTTCTCATACTTGTTTCATCCTTTCCTATCACTCGTAGGCGGTTTGGATTGCCGGGCCGGGCAAGGTTTTCCGGCTTGAGTCTCTCTGCCGCCGCGCGTCTTCCCAGGTGACCCCAGTGACATGGTGCCCGGCGGCTCTTCTCTTACGGCAGCGGGACTGCGCGGGAATTGCACCCGGCTTCCCTTTTCCCGGCCCTCTATTCAAAACAGGCCTCAGGCCTGGAGCTGCCGGGCCTCTCCGGCGTGCTTGACGAAAAGGGCCTGGATGCTGGGGAACTCTCCCAGCCCCTGGAGCACGCAGTTGACGGCGTAGCCTTTCTGCTCCAGCAGGGACTTCCAGGAGTCCTCCTCATCGCCTGCCAGGTCGTTTTTGGCGTGGTCGCCCGCCACGATCATCAGGGGCCGCAGCTCCACCTTTGCAGCGCCCAGCTCCTGGATGCGGCGCACCGCCTCTCCAAAGCCGGGATAGCCCTCCACCGTGCCGATGACTACGTCCTTTCGGCCCAGGTCGTGGAACACATACTCCAGCAGGGCGTAGCAGGAGTTGGCAAAGTGCTCGGTGCCGTGGCCCATGTAGAGGATGGCCTTGCCCTCCTCCCGCTCCGGCAGGTCCTGAAGCAGAGCCTGTACCGCGTCCAGATAGTCCCCGGTCTCGGTGAGCAGGGGGCGGCCGAAGGTCAGCTTCTCAAACTTCCCCGCAAAGGGGGCGGCCAGGTCCATCATCTTGTCGTACTCGTCGCCGTTCATGATGTGGGTGGGCTGGACCAACACGTCGGTGTACCCCTCCGCCGCCAGCCTCTCCAGGGCGGCGGGCACGTCGTCGATGTGGGTGCCCTCTTTTTCCAGCTTCCGCAGAATCATACCACTGGTGAAGGCACGGCGCAGGGTGCGCTCCGGAAAGGCAGCGGCCAGGGCCTTCTCGATGGCGGCGATAGTCTTTTCCAGGGTGTCCCGGTGGCTGGTGCCGAAGGACACCGCCAGAAGGGCTTGTGTATTCATATCCTTCACTCCCGTACGTTGTTGCTGGCCTGGTAGAGCAGGGCATTGCAGATGGCGGCGGCCACGTTGCTGCCGCCCTTGCGGCCCCGGGCCACGATGTGGGGGGTATCCATGGTGAGAAGCAGCTCCTTGCTCTCCACCACGTTGACGAAGCCCACCGGCACGCCGATGACCAGGGCGGGGGCCATCTTTCCTTCCTCAATGAGCTCGCAGGCCCGCACCAAAGCGGTGGGGGCATTGCCGATGGCCAGCACCAGAGGGCCCTCCAGCTGAGCGGCCCGCTCCATGGACACGGTGGCCCGGGTCTCCCCCCGCTCCTTGGCCTCAGCGGCCACGTCCGGGTCGGACATGAAACACACCGCCTTGCCGCCGAACTTCTCCAGCACACGCTTATTGACGCCGGAGAAGGCCATCTGGGTGTCGGTGACGATGGTGCAGCCCCCCTTGATGGCGGCGATGCCCGCCGCCACCGCGTCGGAAGAGAACACCAGGTTGTCGGCATAGTCGAAGTCGGCGCTGGTGTGGATCACCCGCTTGATCACCGGCAGCTGGTCAGCGGGAAATACCCGGTCGCCCAGCTCCTGGCCGATGATCTCCATGCTTCTGGCCTCAATATCAGCGGGAGCCACCCGCTGCAACTCGATTTTTTTCATGGGTCATTCCTCCCCGTTCAGGATGCGGTAGATCCGCTCCATGTCCAGACTGGCGCGCAAACCGTCCGCCAGTTTGTCGTACTGCCGCTGGGCATACTCCTGCCAGTCCACGCTGGCGGCCTGGCCCTCCAGGCCCTTGGCCTTCATCAGGGCGTTCACCAGGGCCTCGGCCACGCCGGCCTTGTCAAAGATGCCGTGGACGTAGCAGCCCCACACGTTGCCGTCGCTGAGGCCGTCGGTGTGCTCCTCCCCGGTCTGGGTGGCAAACTGCACCAACGGGGCGGCGGCGCTCTCCGTCTTGCCCATGTGGATCTCATAGCCCTCAAAGGCTGCTCCTGCCAGGCCAGAGAAAATGCCCTCGGCAGCTGCAAAGGTCCCGGTCACCCGGGTGCGGGTCTTCTCCCCTTGGAAAACGGTCTTGGCAGGCAGTAGGCCCAATCCCGCCAGGGTGCCGCCTCCCTCCACCCCGTCGGGGTCGGAGACGGTGTCGCCCAGCATCTGATAGCCACCACAGATACCCACCACAGCGCCGCCCTTGGCGGCGTGCTTCAGAATGGCGCCCTCCAGGCCGCTCTGCCGCAGCCAACGCAGGTCGTCCATGGTGTTCTTTGTGCCGGGCAGGATGATGAGGTCGGGGTGGCCCAGCTCCCCCACGCTCCCCACATAGCGGAGAGAGACCTCCTCCATCCGCTCCAGAGGGTTAAAGTCGGTAAAATTACTGAGCCGGGGCAGGCGGATCACCGCGATGTCCACCAGGCCCACTTTACCGAATCTGGACAAACGGGCAGACAGGGAGTCCTCGTCGTCCACGTCCACCTCCAGCATGGGCACCACGCCCAGCACCGGCTTGCCCGCCAGCTCCTCCAGCTGGGTCAGGCCGGGGCGGAGGATGTCCACATCTCCCCGGAACTTATTGATGATAAGGCCCTTTATCAGGTCCTGCTCCTCGGGGTCCAGCAGCTTCACCGTGCCGTAGAGGGAGGCAAACACGCCGCCCCGGTCGATGTCGCCGCACAGCAGCACAGGGGCGTGGGCCATGCGGGCCATGCCCATATTGACCAGATCGTCCTCTTTCAGGTTGATCTCCGCCGGGCTGCCCGCCCCCTCAATGACGATGATATCATACTCCTCTGCCAGAGAGGAATAGGCCTCCATCACGTCGGGAATCAGGTTTTTCTTATACTTGAAGTAATCTCCGGCTTTCATCGTGCCCCGTGGTATCCCATTTACGATGACCTGGGAGCCCACATCACTGGTGGGTTTCAGGAGGATGGGGTTCATCCGCACATCAGGGGCCACTCCTGCCGCCTCGGCCTGCATGACCTGGGCCCGGCCCATCTCCAGCCCGTCAGGGGTGATGGCGGAGTTGAGGGCCATGTTCTGGGACTTGAAGGGGGCCACTTTGTAGCCGTCCTGCTTGAAGATGCGGCACAGCCCCGCCGCCAGCAGAGACTTGCCGGCGTTGGAGGCGGTACCCTGGATCATAATTGCCTTTGCCATCACTGCACCTCGCTGAGGGCGGCCAGCAGCCGCCGGTTTTCTTCTTTGCCCCGGACGCACACCCGATACCAGTCGGGGCCCAGGCCGTGGTAGTTGGAGCAGGAACGGATCAGGACGCCCCGCTCCAGCAGTTTCTCTTTCAGATCAGTGACACCGGGCAGCTGAAACAGGAGATAGTTGGCCTGCCCGGGGATCACGGTACAGCCCGCCGCCGTCAGACCGGCGGCCAGACCGGGCCGGGCCTCCTCCACAAAGCGCCTGCCCTCCTCCGGCCAGTGGGGGCAGCCGGTGAGGGCGGCCACACCTGCCGCCTGGGCGGGGGTGGACACGCTCCAGGGCTGGGCGAACCTGCCCAGCTGCTCCCGCAGGCCCTCGTTGGCCGTCAGGCAGTAGCCCAGCCGCAGACCCGCCATGGCGTAGCTCTTGGTGAAGGCCCGCAGCAGCACCAGATGGGGGTGGTGGGCCAGCCAGGGAGCCAGCCCCGGCCCGCCGGTGGCCAGAGGCAGGAAGCACTCGTCCACCACCAGCACCGCGCCCACAGCGCCGCACTGCTTCACCACTTTTTCCAGCAGTTCCTCATCGATCAGCCGCCCGGTGGGGTTGTTGGGGGTACACAGGAACACCAGGTCGGTGTCCGGTCCGATGGCATCCACGAAGCCAGCATCCAGGTCGAAGTTCCTGCTCTGGTCCAGGGCATACCGGGCCACCTCGCAGCCCACGCAGGTCACGGCCTCCTCATACTCGGAGAAGGCGGGTGCGGTGACCAGGGCCTTTTTCGGTTTCAGCGCAAACACCAATCGGAAGATCAGGTCGGCGGCTCCGTTGCCGCACACCACCTGCTCCTCCCCCACTCCGTCGTGGGCGGCGATGGCCCGCCGCAGGTCCCGGCATAGAGGGTCCGGGTAGCGGGCCGACTGGTCCGCCGCCTGCCGGACCGCCTCGGCCACCGGGGCAGGCATCCCCAGGGGGTTCAGGTTGGCGGAAAAGTCCAGGACCTCCCCGCCATAGGCGGCCTGGGCGGTGAGGATATCCCCGCCGTGGGTGTAGACTGGCATAACAACGCTCCTTTTCGTGGCCCTTGCGGGCCTTTGCCCTCAGGGGAACAATAAAATCAACAGAGGTACCCCGCAGAAGAGCAGCAGGGCGAAAAAGGCGGTGGCGTACAGAACCCGGCCCGAGCGCAGGATATCCAGGGGCTCCGGAGGCCGCTGGTCATCCCCGATGGTGGGCTTTTCCACCAGCTTGCCGAAGTACCAGTTGGGGCCCGCCAGCTGAAGCTGGAGGGCGCCGGCACAGGCCGCCTCGGTGTGGGCGGAGTTAGGGGACTTGTGCTTTTTCCGGTCCCGCAGGAAGATGCGCCAGGCATTCTTCCCGTCATACCCCGCCGCCGCAGCCCCCAGGCACATGAGCACACCGGAGATGCGGGCGGGCAGGAAGTTGAGCACATCGTCCCACTTGGCCGCCGCCCGGCCAAAGTAGAGGTATTTGTCATTTTTATAACCCACCATGGAATCCATGGTATTGGCCGCCTTATAGAACATACCCAGGGGCGCGCCGCCGATGGCCAGGAAGATGAGGGGGGCGATAACGCCGTCGGAGGCGTTCTCCGCCACCGTCTCCACAGCCGCCTTGGTCACCCCCGCCTCGTCCAGCCGGTCGGTGTCCCGGCCCACGATCATGGAGACGGCATACCGGGCCTTGTCCAGGTCCCCGGTCTTCAGGGCGTCGTACACCTTCCGGCTCTCAGCGGCCAGAGACTTGGTGGCCAGCAGCTGGTAGCTCACCACGCTCTCCACCGCCAGGGCCAGCCAGGGGCTCACCTGCCAGCAGGCCCACAGCAGCAGCACCGTCAGGCCGGTGGGGATGAACAGGGTGAGAAGCACCAGCACCACACCCCCTGCCAGCTCACCGCCGTGGGACTTGGGGAAGATCTTCCGCAGGCCCTTCTCCAGCACGGAGATGAGGGCGCCGATGGCCCGCACCGGGTGGGGGGCCCAGTGGGGGTCCCCCAGCAGCAGGTCCAGGCAGAAGCCAATGAGCAGCGCCGTCAGATGACTGATCCACCAACTCATCCCTTATATTCCTCCAGTACCGTCAGCTCCAGGGTGTCCGGGTCCAGCGCCATACGGAAGCCGCCGCAGTTGGGGCACATCCAGCCGTAATACTCCCGCTCTGGGCGGCCATATTTGGACAGCAGGCCCATCAGCGCCCCGCCGTGGGACACCACGCCCACCCGTTCAAAGCCCCGGGTGGCGGCGTCCTTGGCCAGCTTCCCGAGGCCGATGGACACCCGCTCCACCACCTGCTCGGCGGTCTCGCCCACCGGCATGGCCGCAAAGTTCAGGTGGGTACCGGGCTGGCCGATCCAGGCCTGATACAAGGGATCGTCCTTCAGCTCCTCGTGGTTTTTCCCCTCAAAGGGGCCGAAGTCGGTCTCCCGCAGCTCTTCGATCACGGTGGTCTCCACCCCCGGCCACAGCAGCTCCGCCGTCTGACGGCACCGCATCAGAGGGGAGCGGTAGATGTGCTCCACACGGGGCAGAGTGGGCCCCACTTTACGGGCCAGCTCCTCCCCCTGGGGGGTGAGCGGTACATCCAGGGTACCCACAAAGCGCTTTTCCAGGTTGCCCTGGGTGGTTCCATGACGGATGAGGATCAGTTCCATGGTTTGTCTCCTTTCAGGGGCATGGGCAGGCCGCAGAAAATGCGCTCCACCCGCTCCGCCCGCTTGGCCAGACGGCAGCACAGCCGCCCCACGTCCTCCCGCCAGGCCCGCTGGTCCGGGTCGATGGGCACCACGCCGCAGCCCACCTCATCGCAGATGAGGATCAGGTTGGGGTTGGCGGTCAGCAGCTCCTCCTCGTCCAGGTGGGGCCACTGCTCCAGATCGTCAAAGATCGGCTTGGTTTTGGCCTCCTCCGGGGTATGGGCCACCTGGTCGGGGGTATATCCCGTTTTTTGCAGCACGTAGTCCAGCTTGCCCTGGCCCGCGCCGCCGATAATGAGTATCATACCAACACCTCGATCTTCTGGACCACAGCCACCATCAGCACCATAGCCAGCTCGCAGATCTGGAGGAAGAATCCGGCCAGATCGCCGGTAACGCCCCCAAACTGCCGCTGGCTCATGACCCGATAGTACAGGCAGGCCAGTCCCGCCCCCAGCAGGGCGGCGCCGCCGGTCCACAGGTCCAGCCACAGCAGGACGGCCACGCAGGCCACCACCCAGATCACCATGACGCCACGGGCCTTGGCGGTGTCCATAGTGTCGGTAAAGGTGGCCAGCAGACCGGTACCCCGGGCGTTGGGCAGGGTGACGGCAAAGAGGCCCGACAGGCTGCGGGAGAGCACCGGCCCCAACGCCAGTACCAGGGCGGCCCGTCCCGCCGCCGCCACCTCACTCCAGCAGGCGAAGAACACCAGCAGGTAGAGGCCGCAGCAAATGATGGCGAAGGCCCCGGTGTGGGAGTCCTTCAAAATTTCCAGCTTGCGCTCCCTGGTCTGGTGAGAGGACAGGGCGTCGCAGGTATCGCAGAAGCCGTCCAGATGGATGCCGCCGCTGAGGGCGATAGGGATGAGCAGGGCGAAGGCGGCGAAGAAGAGGGGGCCGAAGCCCAGATACCGTGCCAGGGCCATCCAGCCGTACAGCACCGCGCCGATGACCGCCCCCACCAGGGGGAACCAGCACAGGGCCCAGGACAGAGCCTTCTTCTCCCAGTCTACCCTTGGCATGGGGACCTTGGAGTACATGGCAAAGGCAATGATGAGACTTTTCACGCACGTTCTCCTTTCCACGCCACGGGGATGCTGCACACCACTTCGTAAACCTGTCCCGCCAGGGCGGCTACCCGGCGATTCAGCTCCCCCAGCACCGACAAATAGTCCAGAGTGACGGGGTCGTAATCCATTCCGTCGGAGAAGAGCTCGTTGGTGACCACCACCAGCAGCTCTGCCTGCTCCGCCGCCTTGCAGATGCCGGAGAGCACCCGTTCCAGAGCGTCATCCTTTCCGTCGGGGGAAAAGTACTCGTTGGCGCACAGGTTGGACAGGTCCTCCAGCAGCACGGCACAGCCGGTGGGCAGAACGGCGTCCGCCAGACCGGTGGGGCACTCCACCGTCTCAAAGCCCTTCCCGGCCCGCATCTGCCGGTGGCGCTCCACCCGGCGGACACTTTCGGCGTCCCACACCTGCATGGTGGCCAGGTAGATCCTCTTTTCCAGGCCGGAGGAGGTCACCAGGCCCTCGGCAAATTCCGACTTCCCGCTGGCCGAGCCGCCGGAAACCAGGATTAACATGGTGATTCCTCCTTTCATGGAAGCCGTTCGGTATCCGGCTCTTAGGTCAACGGTTGATAGGCCTCAATATCCGCGGCCTCAAAGGTGGTCATCTCCCGATACACCGCCAGGCCCATGTCCAGCAGGGGCATTACCGCCACCGCGCCGGTGCCCTCACCCAGCCGCATACCGGCGTAGAGGAAGGGCTCCAGGCCCAGCTCGCCCAGCACCAGCTTGCTGGCGGGCTCGTCGGAGGCGTGGGAACCCAGCATGTAATCCTTGCAGGTGGGGCAGATGCGGGCGGCGATAAGGGCGGCCACCGAGGAGATGAAGCCGTCCACCAGCACCGGCACATGGCACAGAGCGCCGCCCAGGAACACGCCCGCCAGGCCCGCCAGATCCAGGCCGCCCACTTTATGGAGCACGTCCATGGGATCGTTGGAGTCGGGCTGGTTCACCGCGATGCCCCGCTCGATGGCGTGGATTTTCCGCACCAGGCCTTCACTGGACAGACCGGCGCCCCGGCCGGTCATGACCTCGGGCTCCTTGTTCAAAAACACCGAAGCCACGGCGGAGGAAGTGGTGGTGTTGCCAATGCCCATCTCGCCGGTGCCCAGCAGCTTGACGCCGTTGGCGCACAGGTCCCGGGCCACTTCCACACCCACCAGCACAGCCCGCTCGGCCTCCTCCCGGGTCATGGCAGGACCCTGGGACAGGTTGGCGGTACCCCGGCGGATGTTCTTCTGCAGGATCCGCTCACCGTGGAGTGGGTTGGCCACGCCGATATCCACCGGCACGATCTCCACCCCGGCGGCCCGGCCCATGGCGCAGACACTGGTGTCACCGGTGGACATGTTTTCCGCCACAATGGCGGTGACCTCCTGCCCGGTCTGGGTGACTCCGTCGGCCACCACGCCGTTGTCGGCGCACATCACCACCACCGCCCGCTTGGAGATGTCCACATCGGGGGTGCCGGTGATGGCCGCCATGCGGATCACCGCGCTCTCCAGAGCGCCCAGGCTGCCCAGGGGCTTGGCGATGGAGTCCCAGCGGGCCTTGGCCTGTGCCGCCGCGTTCTGATCGGCGGGGATAATGGAACGGACCACTTCTTCCAGTGTCATAGCGATTCCTCCTTGTAGCGGCGGGCCGCCGCCACGAAATTACGGGCCATATCGGGTTTGGCGCAGAAATGAAAGTGGGGGAAGCCGGCGTACAGGGTAGGGGTATGGACGCCGCAGTCCCAGCCACGGTTGCTCAAAGGCTTTTGTGCCCGGAAGCGGTCGCCGGGCTGCTGGCTGTCCCAGTAGTGGAACTCGTGGGCGGGCAGTTCTTCTCCCGCCCCGCACAGCAGGCCGTCGGTCCGGGCGGTAAGGGTCACATAGCCGAACCGGCCCAGCTTACCGGTATTCCAGGCCCGGCCGGGAATGACGCCCGCCATGGGCCAGTCTGTTCCATTGGTATCCTCCAGCCTCTCATGGAGGTAGAGGAAGCCGCCGCACTCGGCCACGGTGGGCAGGCCGCCCGCCACCGCGTTCCGGATGGCGGACAACATGGCGGTGTTTTGACTGAGCTGCTCCGCCAGCAGCTCCGGGTAGCCGCCCCCCAGGTAGAGTCCGCAGGTACCTTCCGGCAGGGCCTGGTCCTTCAGGGGGGAGAACTCCACCAGCTTAGCCCCCAGCTTCTCCAACAGCTCCAGGCCATCGGCATAATAGAAGCAGAAGGCCTTGTCACGAGCCACGGCAATCACCGGCGCTCCCTCCACCAGCTCCGGCAGAGCCAGAGGTCCGGCGTTCAGGTCAGGGGCGGAGGCGGCCAGGGCCAGCAGGCCGTCCAGGTCAATGGTCTGCTCCGCCTGGGCGGCCAGCTTTTTCAGCTTTTCCTTCAGTCCCGCCACCTCGTCGGCGGTGACCAGGCCCAGGTGGCGGCTCTCCAGCGCGCAGTCGGGCAGGCTGGGCAGGAAGCCGTACACGGTAACGCCGGTCTCCCCCTCGATACACTCCTTCAGCCGGGGGTAGAGCATGGGGGACACCCGGTTTAAAATCACACCCTGAATGCCGCTGTCCGGCCGGAAGTTTTTCAGGCCGTGGACCACGGCGGACAGGGTGAGGGCGCTTCCCCGGCCGTCCACCACCAGCACCGCCGGGGTGGATGTGGCTTTGGTCAGGTGGTAGGCGCTGGCCTCATGGCTCATGGCGATGCCGTCGTAGTAGCCCATGACTCCCTCGATGAGGGCCAGGCCGGACCCCACGCTGTTCTGCTCCAGCAGGGACCGGGTGCGGTCCTCCCCCAGGAAGAACAGGTCCAGGTTGCGGCTCTTGGCCCCGATGACCTTGCTGTGGAACATGGGGTCGATGTAGTCCGGGCCGCATTTAAAGGCCACGGGATTCAGGTTTCGATCCATCAGGGCCTGCAAAAGGGCGCAGGTGACGGTGGTCTTACCCCCTCCGCTGGCGGGGGCGCATAGCAGCAGCCGTGGGGTACTCATGGCCGTCCCTCCCCGGAGAAGATCCACACCGGATTCTGGGCGTCCATCAGGTGATACCGGCCCGCCTTACGGGTGCGGGTGGCGGCCATCTGCACCATATCCGCCCCCTCCAGAGGGGCGAAGAGCCGGGCGGCCTCAGCCACCGTCTCCAGGGTGACGGCGGTACACACCACCCGGGCGGCAGGATTTTTCCGGAAGATGATGTTCAGAATCTCCTCCAGCTCGCCGGAGGTGCCACCCAGAAAGACCCGGTCAGGGGCAGGCAGGTCCTGGAGGGCCGCCGGGGCGGTGCCGGGCACCATCACCAGATTGTTGGTGTGGAACCGGGCCTTATTCTCCGCCAGCAGGGCCAGGGCCTCCTCTTTCTTTTCCACGGCGTACACCTGCCCGGCGGGGCAGGCCAGGGCGCACTCCACCGATACCGAGCCGGTACCGGCGCCCACATCCCACACCACATGGTGCTCCTCCAGCCGCAGCTTGGAGATGGCCAGGGTACGCACCTCCTCCTTGGTCATGGGCACGTCCCCCCGGAGGAAGGCTCCGTCGGGCAGGCCGGGGGAGTTGAAGGGCCGCACCACCGGGTCGGGGTTCTCAGCCAGCACCACCGACAGGTCGGCAAAGGACTGCTCCGCCAGCTCCGCCGCGGTGCCGGTGACCACCCGCTCGTCGGGGTAGCTCAGCCGCTCTCCCACCGAGACGGTGACGTTGCCCAGGCCCCGCCGGGTCAGCTCCTTGCAGATGTCCTCCGCCTTGGTGGCCCCGCCGGTGAGGGCGAAGGTCCGGCTGTTGCGCTGGATCTCCCCCACCACATTGTGGCTGCGGCCGTGGGCGCTGACGATCTTCACGTCCTGCCAGCTGGTGTGCAGCTTGGCACAGAAGTAGCTGAGGGAGGAGATGCCGGGGATGGTGACCACCTGGTGGTTGCCCAGCAGGGTCCACAGCTTTTTGGCTCCGCTGTAGAAGCCGGTGTCCCCGGACAGGAGCACCCCGATGGGGCCCTCCTGCTGCTGTTCGATGTATTCGGCGATATCATTCCCGGCGATGAGGGGGACGCAGGTGTGGCTCTCCTGGAAGCGCTCCAGCAGCCGGGGGGCGCCCACCAGGGTGGAGCACTCCTTGACGGCCTCCAGCGCCCACACCGTCATGGTCTCGGGGGCGCCCATGCCCATGCCGACGAGATAGACTTTCATGCTTCTCCCTCCTCCAGCAGCTTCTCCTTACATTCCTCCAGGGTCAGGCCGGTCTCGGCCCGGGGCCGCTCCACCACCAGCAGCGCGCAGCCCGCCTCACGGGCGGCCTCCGCCTTCTCCCGGAACCCGCCGTAGCCCCCGGTGTCCTTGGTCACCAGAGTCTTGATGTGATATTGCTTCAGCAGGGCCACATTCAGCTCCTTGGAGAAGGGGCCCTGCATGCAGATGATGTTTTTGGGCGGAAAGCCCAGCTTCAGGCAGCGGTCCAGGGAGTCCGCCATAGGCAGCACCCGGGGATAGCACCGCTCCACCAGGCCGGGCTTGGCAAAGGCGTCCAGCTCCTTGCTGCCGGTGGTGAGCAGCACGTTGCCCGGCAGCTGCTCCAGCATGTACGCTGCTCCGGCCATGTCCCCCGCCTTGTGGCACAGGTCCTCCCCGTCGGACTGGCGCACCAGCCGCAGGAGGGGCAGACCGGCCCCTTCCGCCGCCGCCTTGATGTTGGCGGTCACCTCCACGGCGTAAGGGTGGGTGGCGTCCACCACGTGGGTGAAGGGACGGGAGGCCATCAGCTTCTCCATCCCCTGCCGGTCCAGCCGACCCACATGGGCCTCCGCCTCAGGAGGCAGGAGGGTCTCGCCGTACTCGGTGGCCACGCACACCAGAGTGGGGATCTGCTGATCCAGCAGCCACTGGGCCAGCTCTCTCCCCTCGCCGGTGCCGCCGAAGAGCAGGATGTTCATCTTACTCCCCCCGCTGGAGGTAGCCGCGGGGGGTGACCATCTTGCCGCCCAGCACCTTGGTCTGGCTGTTGCCGATGAACACGGTGGTAAACATATCCACCTGGGTGTCCCGCAGCTGGGCCAGGGTGAGGAGCTTGCCCTCCTCCCCCTCCCGCCCGATGTTGCGGACGGTGCCGCACACGGTCTCCGGGTCCTTGTCCCGCAGCAGGATGTCGCAGGCCCGCTGGAGATAGTCAGGCCGGTTCCGGCTGGAGGGGTTATAGAGGCAAATGACAAAGTCCGCCTGGGCCGCGGCAGTCAGACGCTTCTCGATCTTCTCCCAGGGGGTGAGCAGATCGGACAGGGAGATCACCGCGAAGTCGTGAGTCAGGGGAGCGCCCAGCACAGCAGCGCCGCCGCAGGCGGCGGTGATGCCGGGGATCACTTCGATCTCAATGGGGTCATACTCCTGAGCCACCTCGTAGATGAGCCCCGCCATGCCGTACACGCCGGAGTCGCCGGAGCACACCACCGCCACGTCCTTGCCGGTGAGGGCAGCCTCCACGGCAGCCCGGCAGCGGTCCACCTCCCGGCGCATGCCGGTGGACAGCACCTCTTTCTCCGGAAAGTCCGGCTTGACCAGCTCGATATAGGCGGTATAGCCCACGATCAGGTCGCACGCTTCCAACGCGGCCCGGGCACGCCCGGTCAAATCGGCGCCCCCACCGGGGCCCAGTCCGATAACAGTTACTTTCATAGGATCTTCCTTCCCGCCACCGCTGTGGTGACGCCGTTTTTTGCCCGCTTGGGCATCAGAATGGTGCCTCCGGCACACACTGCCGCCCGCTCGCACACGTTGTCCACCCCGGTAATATGGGCCACAAAGGCGGATGGGGTAAATCTCCCCTCCGCCTGGGCCAGCTCCTCCGCCGAGAAGATGGCCAGGGGCAGGTTGTGGGCAGCGCAGAAGGCCAGCAGGCCGGGCTCCTCTTTCTTCAAATCAATGGTGGCCGCCTGGACCACCGCCTGGGGCTCATAGCCGGACAGGGCTTCCTCCACCGCCTCCCGGATGGTCTCCTCCGGGGTACCCTTCCGGCAGCCGATACCCAGGATCAGTCCCCGGGGGGCCAGCCGCAGGGTGCGGGAAAAGGGGCCCTCTCCCCGCCGGTAGGTGACCCACACACCCAGCTCCGCCGGGCCCCGGGTCAGTCCCGCCGGGCAGGGGTGGCCGAAGTCGCTGACAAAGCCCACCGGCTTCCCCTCCAGCAGGGCGGCGGAGATCTCCTTGGCCAGCACCCGGTCGGTGATGACCATGTCCCGCTCCCTGGCCCACACGTCCACGGCAAACAGGCCGTTGACGTCGGTGGCGGTGGATACCGCCGCCTGGCCGCCGGTGAGGGCGGCCACCTTCAGGGCCAGCTCATTGGCGCCCCCCACATGGCCGGACAGCAGGGGGATCACAAAGCGTCCCGCCTCGTCCACGCTCACCACGGCGGGGTCGGTGAATTTATCCTTCACATGGGGCGCGATGGCCCGGACAGCGATGCCCGCCGCCCCCACAAAGAGGAGGGCGTCCGCTTCCGTCCAGGCTTTGGCGGTCCAGCCCTCCAGGCTGTCGTAGGCCTCCGCCCCCACCTCAGGGGCGAAGCGGGCGGGCACACGGAGGGTGGCCTCCAGGGCATTGGCCAGGGTACGGCCCAGGGCCGCCCCCCGCCGGGTAAAGGCGATGATGGCCGCCGTCACTTGCTGGCCTCCCGGAATTCATGGGTAAAGGTGGGGTCGTACAGCTTGGACCGCTGGTAATCGTTCCCCAGAAAATAACCGATGGTAATGAGGGCCGTCTTGGTCACCTTATTCTCCCGGGCGGTTTTCGCCAGGGTGGACACGGTGCAGCGGTACACCTTCTCCTCCGGCCAGGTGGCCTTATACACGATGGCCGCCGGGGTATCGGGGGCATAGCCGCCCGCCATCAGCTCCTCCTCCACCTGCTCCAGCAGGCCGGTGGACAGGAAGAGCACCATGGTGCAGCCGTGGGAGGCCATCTTGCGCAGCTGCTCTCCCTCGGGCACCGGGGTGCGGCCCGCCATGCGGGTGATGATAACCGACTGTGATACATCGGGCAGAGTATACTCCGCGCAGAGGGCAGCAGCCGCTCCGGAGAAGGAGGACACACCGGGGGTTACATCGTAGGAGATACCCAGTTTGTCCAGCTCATCCATCTGCTCCCGGTGAGCGCCGTACAGGGAGGGGTCGCCGGTGTGGAGCCGAACGGTGGTGCCTCCCCTGGCCTCGGTCTCTTTCATCACCTCAATGACCTCTTCCAGGGTCATCTTGGCGCTGTCATAGACCTGGCAGCCTTCCTTTTTATAATCCAGCAGAGCGGGGTTCACCAGGGAACCGGCGTAGATAATGACGTCCGCCTCCCCCAGCAGCTTGGCTCCCCGCACGGTGATGAGATCGGCCCCGCCGGGGCCCGCGCCGATGAAATGTACCATAATCGAAACTCCTATCTGTACCGGTGGGCGACCGTAACGGTTGCCCCTACGATTGATGTTGATGCAGGGCCAGCAGTTTCTCGGCCCCTGTGGTTTTTCCCAGCAGTCCGTACTGGTTGGAGAAGAACACCGCCTCAATAGCCAGGTCCGGCCCAGCCCGGTGGCGGAGCACCTCCTCCAGGGCTTGGGCAATGGAGGCCATCACTGGCTCCAGCAGTCCGGCCTCCTTCAGCAGCGCCACCCCCGCGTCGGTGGTGGGGCAATCAAAGAGGGCTTTCAGCAGCGCCGGACTCCCGCCCGCCAGGGCGGCGTGGGCGGTAAGGGTCTCCCGCCGGCCGTCGGCCACCTTGGAGTGGGTGTTCATGCTCCCCGCCGCCACCTTGATCAGCTTACCCAGGTGGCCCACCAGCAGGAAGGACCGGAAGCCAAGCCCGGCGGCGTGGTCGATGGCGTGGCCCAGGTAGTTGCTGCAGGTGCAGCGGTGGGTCAGGTCCAGCCCCAGGGTCTCCTCCGCGAAGGAATCCCCGTAGTTGCCGGGGGTGACCAGCAGGTCGGTCACGCCGGCCGCTTTGGCCATGTCCTGCTCCAGATAGAGGGAGTCAATGAGGGCGGCCTCGCTCATGGGCCGGACGATGCCGCTGGTGCCCAGGATGGAGATGCCCCCCTCAATGCCCAGCCGTGGATTGAAGGTGTGCCCCGCCAGGGCCTCCCCCTCCGGCACCGAGATGGTGATGGCCAGCCCGCCGGTATAGCCCGCCCGGGCCATCTCTTCCTCCACCTGTCGGCTTATCATCCGCCGGGGGGTGGAGTTGATGGCGGCTTGGCCCACCGGCTGGTCCAGGCCGGGCCGGGTCACCCGACCCACGCCGGTACCGCCGTCGATGGTAACGCCGGGGGTGTCGGTCTTTTCCGCACGGGCGAAAATCAGGGTGCCGTGGGTCACGTCCGGGTCGTCTCCCCCATCCTTCCGGACGGCGCAGCTGGCCCAGCCCGGTCCGGCAGCGTGCTCCAGCAGTTCGGCCTCCACCGTGATCCCCGCCGGGGTGTCAATGACCACGGCGGGCAGGCTCTGCCCGGTGAGCAGCAGCCGGGCCGCCCCGGTGGCCGCGGCGGCGGCACAGGTACCAGTGGTGTAGCCGCAGCGCAGCTGCTTGTTCCCCACCGGGATATATACTTCCAGCACCAAACCGCCTCCTTTGCGCTCAAAAAAGCCCTCCCCATGTTGGGGAGGGCTTTTTTCATCCAAAAAACGCCGCACCTCTCCACCTCAGAGCTACGTTGTACCGTATCCCTTGCAGCGGGTTTCCTGGCTCGCGCTTCCTCCGCCGGCGCACCTTCTCAGCCCCATGGGCCAATGGTCTCTGCGCCTTTGTCCACGCTTACAGTAGAGGTAAGACTGCGCCGGATTCTCACCGGCTTCCCCCTTGGCGGCAATGCCGCAACTGCGGACACTATTTGATTCTCCGCTATTATATCAGGGGTTTGGTCAAAAGTAAAGGTAAATTCTTGTCACAGCCGTGCATCCACAGCCTTCCATTCCATGACGAAATTGGTTAATTTGACCCCATGGCGCTCCACCTGCTGCTCCCGCACCACCTGCCAGCCCCGATGTTCAAAGAAGGGCCGGGCGGTAATGGAGGCATGGGTCAGCTTGGCGCCGGGCAGGGCGTCGCACAGGGCGGCGGCGATGCCCCGGCCCTGGAGGTCCTTGTGGACGTAGAGCCGGTCCAGATAGCCGTCGTCGGCCAGGTCAGCAAAACCGGCCACCATCCCGTCCCACTCCGCCACCAAAGTGGTGTGGGCCCGGAAGGAGGCGTCCCAGGCCGCCAGGTCCACCTGGCCGTCGGCCCAGGCGTCCAGCTGCTCCGGGGTGTAGTCCCGTCCGCACACCCCGTGGACGGTCTGATAGAAGAGCTCCGCCAGAACGGGGCAGTCCGACGGGCGATAGGGCCGCAGCGTCACACTCATCGGTGCTCCCCCCTGTGGCTCAGCTTGTCCAGCAGCAGGGCACCCAGCTGGCAGATATTCAGGATCACATGCATGACGGGATAGGCCAGGCCCAGGAAGACCGCCAGCACCAGCACGTTCTGGACGGTCAGGGCACTCAGTCCGAAGTTAGCGCCGAACCAAACGATGGCGATCACCGAGGAGCCGGTCATGGCCCCCATCAGCACCCGACGCTTCCAGTCGAAGGGCTTACACACCTGATAGAGCACCAGCAGACCCACCATCACCAGCAGAATGGTGGACATGGTGGACAGCTGATCGGTGGTAAAGCCGAAGGCCAGGTAGAAGGCCTCCAGCCCCAGCACAATGATCAAATCGGTGAGACCGCCGGGCAGGGCCGCCCGGAACACATTGGTAAGGAATTTACCCTTGACGATGCCATGGTTGGGCTCCAGCGCCAGGAAGAAGGAGGGCACTCCGATGGTGACGGCGCTGAGGAAGGAGATCTGCAGCGGGGTCACCGGGTAGGGGAAGGTGGCAAACAGGGAAATGATGGACAGGAAGAAGGAGAAGATGTTCTTCACCAGATAGAGAGCGGCGGCACGCTGGATGTTGTTGATGACCCGCCGGCCCTCTGCCACCACCTTGGGCATGGCGGAAAAGTCGGAGTTAAGGAGCACCAGCTGGGCGGCGTGGCAGGCGGCCTCCGCGCCGGAGGCCATGGCGATGCCGCAGTCGGCATCCTTCAGGGCCAGCACGTCGTTGACGCCGTCGCCGGTCATGGCCACGGTGTGGCCCGCCCTCTGGAGGGCACGGACCAGCCGCCGCTTCTGGTCGGGGGTGACCCGGCCGAACACGGTGTACTCCCGCACCGCCCGGTCCATGTCGGCGTCGCTCTGGAGGGTGGCGGCGTCCACAAAGCGGTCCGCCCCCTGGATGCCCGCCTGACGGGCCACCTCGGCCACCGTCACCGGGTTATCGCCGGAGATGACCTTGACGGCCACCTTCTGCTCGGCAAAGTATTGGAAGGTCTTGGGCGCGGACTCCCGCACCCGGTTGGACAGCAGCACCAGGGCCATGGGGCACACCCGCCGGGGGTCCAGCCCCTTCTGGTCGGGGGTACCCTGGTACTCCGCTGCCAGCAGCACCCGGTAGCCCTTGGCGGACCAGGGGTCCACTGCTTCCTTCAGGTCGGAGTACCGGGGCCCCATGATAAACTCGGGGGCGCCCACCACGTAGGAGCCGTGGCCGGGAAAAACGGCGGCGCTCCACTTGGTGGCAGAGGTGAAGGGGATGGTAAGCTCCGCGTGCCAGGTGGAGGCGCCGTGGAACTTCTTCTGCATGGCCCGGGCGGTGTCGTTGTCCGCCTCGGACACCTGATAGAAGGCGTTGAGGATCTCGGTGACCTCGGTTTCGGCGTACTTCTCCTCGTCCAGGTACACCACCTCGCCCACCTCCATGCGGGGCTCGGTGATGGTACCCGTCTTGTCCACGCACAGCACGTCCACCCGGGCCAGGGTCTCGATGCAGTTCATGTCCTGGGCCAGCACCTTGCCCTGGGCCAGGCGGATCATACTCACCGCCAGTGCCACGCTGGTCAGCAGGTAGAGGCCCTCTGGGATCATGCCGATGAGGGCGGCCACGGTGGACACCACCGTCTCCTGGAAGGTGCGGCCCACGATGAAGAATTCCTTGGCAAACAGGGCAATGCCGATGGGGATGAGCAGGATACCGATAACCCGGATCAGCTTGTCCAGGGAGGACATCATCTCGCTCTTGCCCACGGTGACGTCCTTTTTGGCCTCCAGGGTCAGGCGGGCGGCGTAGGACTCGGCGCCCACCCGGTCCAGCCGGGCCCGGCAGCGGCCCGCCACCACAAAGGAGCCGGACAGCAGCTCGTCCCCCGGCTTTTTCACAATTGCGTCGGCCTCGCCGGTGATGAGGGACTCATTGACCTGCACCTGACCGGAGAGCACAGTGGCGTCGGCAGGGATCTGGTCGCCGGAGGCCAGCTCCGCCACGTCGTCCTGCACCAGGTGGGAGGCGGGCACCGAGCCCAGATGTCCCTCCCGCACCACGTTGGCCCTGGGTGCGGCCAGCAGGTTCAGCTTGTCGATGGTCTGCTTGGAGCGCAGCTGCTGCAAAATGCCAATGCCGGTGTTGGCCATGGCGATGAGCAGGAAAAGCAGGTCCTCCACCGATCCCACGATAATGAGCAGGACGGCCAGAACCACGAAGATAAAGTTGAAGAAGGTAAAGACGTTGGCGCGCACGATCTGGCCCACGGTCTTGGTGGGGGATTCCACCGGATCGTTGGCCCAGCCATTCTGCTGGCGTTCCTTGACCTGGGCCATGGTGAGACCCAGCTCAGGATCGGCGCTTACCCGAGGTACGTCCCGGCGGGGCCTGGGGCCCTCCTGGACTGCTGGACGTTGTTTTTGCTTGCCTTTCATGCATTCGCCCTCGATACTGCGGAATTCCGCCTTTCCGGCGGATATTTTTTCAAAATCTTGTCACATTATAGCCGATTTCCGTGCTACATACAAGGCCGCCGGGTAAATCTTAACCATTTCTCCACAATTTCTTAAGGGGGGTGCATGGCGCCCTTCCCTCCCCGCTATACTGGAACAAAAGGAGGGGTATCCATGGAACAAGCATCGGAGAAGATCCAGCTCCTGCTGCGGCTGGCCCTGTGCGGCGGCGGGGCCGCCCTGTTGTACGGCGGTGCCACCCGGCTGTCCGCCCTGGAGGAGCATAAGCCCTGGCTGGAGGAGCACAAGCTCCAGGTCATCGCCCTGGGGACGGCAGCTCTGTTCGGTCTGTCCCTGGTCCTGTATCCCAGGCCGGAGGGAGAGGAAAATGGGGAAGCCCCGGACTGCTACGACGGCTACGAGCCGGTGGAGTGAGCCTCCCAAAAGGAACAGGGCCCGCCTATGGCGGGCCCTGTGGGGATCAGCGGAACAGAGGCAGCAGGGCGGCGCCGATGATGCCGGCGTCGTTGCCCAGAGCCGCCCGCACCAGCCGGGTACGGTGGACGCTGTTGCGGGCATAGTCCTCCCGGTTGAGGATGTAGCGCACCGGGGCCATCAGGGTCTCCCCCTGGGCGGAGGGACCGCCGCCGATGCAGAACACCTCGGGCTGGAAGATATTGACCAGGCTGGCCACACCACAGCCCAGGTAATCCACGTACTCGTCGATGACCTTGCCGGCGGCAGCGTCACCCAAGGCGGCGGCGTCAAAGGGGGTACGACCGTTGACCGCCTCCAGGGAGCCGGCCAGCTCCCACAGCTTGGAGTCGGGATGCTCCTCCATCACCTCGCGGGTGCGCTTGATGAGGGCGGTAGCGGAGCAGTAGGCCTCAAAGCAGCCCTTCCGGCCGCAGGTGCACAGGCGGCCGCCGTGCTCGATGACAAAGTGGCCCACCTCCATACCGGCATAGTTGAAGCCGGTGTACAGTTTGCCGTTAAGGACGGCGCCGCCGCCCACACCGGTGCCCAGGGTAATGGCCACCATGGAGTTGCTGCCCTTGCCGGCGCCGGCGGCAAATTCCCCCAGCGCAGCGGCGTTGGCGTCGTTCTCCAGATAGATCTCCTTGTTCAGCCGCTCCCGCATCAGGGCGGCCAGAGGTACGTTGCTGAAATCCAGGTTGGACCAGAACCGGATTACGCCGGTATCCGGCTCAATGGTACCGGGGGAGCCGATGCCCACCGACGCGATATCGTCCATGGACAGGCCCACCTGCTCCACCGCGGCCCGGGAGGCCGCCGCCATCTGATCGGCCACCTGCTCCGCCGGCACATCCCGGGGGGTGGGCAGGCTGACCTTGCCCAGCATCTCGCCCTTTTCAGTCACAACTGCAGCGGCTATGTTGGTGCCGCCCAGATCAATTCCCAAGTAATACATCGTCCCGCCTCCTTTTTCTTCCCTCTGATTATAATGCACCAGACCCGGCGGCACAAGAGAAAAAACGGCGTCCCGTGGACGCCGTTTTTCAGGTCACGATAGGCCCCCGGGCCCGCTTAGGGTAAGGGACAGTCCCTCTCTCACTCCGCTTACGGCGGCCACGCAGATGAACCGCCAGGGCGATCACCGCGCTGAGGAGCAGGAAGGAATAGAAGCTGATGCCCCGGGACACCAGCACGGCGGGGGTCACCAGCCCCGCACCAAAGAAGAGGGCCATGGCGGTGACAAAGCCGCCCTCGGAGGCGCCCACCGCGCCGGGCAGAGGCAGGTTGGACACTGCCAGGGTCACCAGCGCCTGGGTGGCGATGATGTTCAGGGGGCTGCTGCCGCTGAGGCCAAAGGCAAAGTAAACCATCACAGGGACGGAGAACAGGGCGGTGAGCTGCACCACGGTGATGGCCAGCAGAGCGGGCACCATGCCGGGGTTGGCCTTCACGCACTCGGCCCCCCGCCGGTACTCCTCCATCTGCTTCTCCAGCCGCTGGCGGGCCTTCTCCTCGTCCCGGATGATGTGCACCTTCACCAGCAGGCGGAGTACGCCGCCGGTGAGCTTGCGGGCGGCGTTGGGCAGGAACATCAGGCAGAGCATGCCCGCCGTCAGCACGCCGTTGACCAGGGCGCCGTAGAGCAGCAGCAGGCCCAGGCCGCCCCCCAGGTTCCTCACCAGATCGAAGTGGGTGAGGGCGCAGACCAGGGCGTAGCCGATGACCACCACCTGATAGCACACGGCAATGAGCATCATGTTCAGGGCCCCGTGGGCGGCGGGAATGTTATCCCGGGACATGTAGTACACCTGGGCGGGCTGCCCGCCGGTGGCGGAAGGGGTGATGGAGCTGACATAGAAGCCCACAAAGGAGTACCCCAGGCAGCGGCGGTAGCGCACCTTATGGCCCAGCCGCCCCAGAATGATGCGGGAGCACATGGCCTCGCTGCCCACAAAGAGGAACATCATCCCCAGGCCCGCCAGGAGCCACAGGGGGTTGAGCTGGCTCAGGGTACCGGCCAGACGCGAGAAGGACATGTCCCGGAACAGCATATAGCCGGTAAAGAGCATCAGGGCCAGGATCAATCCGATACCGACCAGGCTTTTCCGTTTGTCCATCAGGCGCACACCCCTCTTCCCGCGGTCAGCCGGGCCAGGATGTGGATGAGGCTCTCCTGCTCCAGCTGTTCCTTCATTGCATGCATTTTCGCCGACATATCCGCCAGCGTATCGTCGTCATAGATCAGTTCCCGAATGGCCATCAGGCACTCGTCGGGCTCCTTGGCCGCCACACGGCCCATGCCCCGCTCCACCAAGAAGCGGGCGTTGCGCTTCTCCTGCTCCAGGAAGGGCTCCCAGGCCAGGATGGGCAGCTCAGAAAAGATGCTCTCAAACACGGTGATGCCGCCGGGCTTGGTGAGCACCAGATCGGCCCACGCCATGTACTCATACACCCGGTCGGTAAAGCCCACCACATTGATGTGGGGGTACTTGCCCACCAGCCGGTCATACAGCTTCTGGTTGCGGCCGGTGATGATGGTGGTGTTCACACCGGGCATGCTGTCCAGGGCCTCATAGAAGGAGTCCTTCCGGGGCATCATGCCCAGGCCGCCGCCCATGATGAGCAGGTTGCGCTCCTGCCGCTCGCCCCGGTGGACGGGCAGCTTGAACTCCGCCCGGACAGGAATGCCGGTGACATAGATGATGTCCCGGTCCACGCCTTTCTCCGCCAGCCGCTCCCGGATCTCCTCGGTGCCCACCAGATAGCAGTCGGTGTCCCGGTGGATCCACTCGGAGTGGCTGGTCAGGTCGGTGACGCAGGTCACCAGAGGCAGGCTGCTGCCGGTCTCCTGCTTCCAGCGGGCCACGATGCGGGCGCAGATGGGATGGGTGGCAATGACCACGTCGGGCCGCTTGACCGCAAAGAGCTCCTCCACCCGGTCAGGGCACTGCTCCTCGTTGAGGGGGCGCTCATCGGAATCCTTGTTCTGGGTAAACTTATAATAAAGGTTGAACAGGCCGCTGCCCCGGGTCACCAGGACATTGAACCACTTGTACATGGACTCAGGATTGTGGCTGGTATAGGCGATGAGGTCCATCACTTCCACCTGTGCCTCGGGAAACGACCGCAGCAGTTGCTGCCGCAGCGATATGGAAGCGGACCAGTGGCCCATACCAAACTTTCCCGTTACGATCAGAATGTTCACGCCGCTCCCTCCTCACTTGGCTCTTTTTCATGATCCATTATAACGGATGTTCCTTTAGAAAATCCGGTCCTGTTTCTTAAAAAGATATTAAGATTGAGGAACAGTTTGTTACATCCCGCCCTGAATGGCCTCCGGCAGGGGCTCCGGACCGGCGGAACACACCGCCGCACGCCACCCCTCCCCGGCGTAGGACCGGAAGGTCAGCCCGTCCAGAGTGCCGGTCTGCCCCGGCTCCAGCAGGGGCACGGCGATGGTGCGGGGGGCCTGCCGCAGGCCGGTGCCGCTGCACTTCGCCCGGGCCTCCTTCAGGGTCCAGAGGGTGTACAGGCTCCCCCAGTCCCCACCCTGAAGAGTGAACCAGGCATATTCCTCCTCCGAGAGCACATAGCGGGCCAGACCCTCCCGCCGGGGGCGCACCAGCTCCACATCCACCCCCAGGGGATGCTCCCCCACACCGCACAGGGCCAGGTCGCCGCTGTGGCTCAGGTTAAAGTGGCACTGGGGGTATTGGGGAAACCAGGGCTTGCCGGTATCGGTGCGGGCTACCGGAGGCAGCTGCGCCCAGGCAAAGTGCTCCCCCAGCTTCCGGGCCAGCAGCGCCCAGGCGTCTCCTTCTTCCATCCACAGTTCCATACGCGCCTCCATGGTAAAAAGGCGGCGGCCCCATCGCCCGCTCGGCGGCACGGCGGGGACGCCGCATGTTCTTCCTGGGGCTATTATATCGGGATAGTTCGGGCCCCGCAAGTATTTTTCATACATTTTACATGGCCAAATCCGCCATTTTACCTCATTCGACCCACTTCTGCTCCCTTCGCGGCCTACCGGTACCGGTCATTGCTTTTGCGGGCGGTTGGGGGTACAATGGTGTCTGATCCTATTCATCTATATCGGATCTTAAAGGGTTCTTAACCGGTTTACACCCTTTGTCTTAAGATCCCTGTGCTATACTCTGCTTTCAAATGAGGTGAGTGCATGTATACCATTCTCGTCTGCGACGACGACAAGGATATCGTCTCCGCCCTGGATATTTACCTGACCAGCGAAGGCTACCGCACCGTCAAGGCCTATGACGGGCTGGAAGCCCTGAAGGCCGCCGAGACCCAGCCGGTGGACCTGATCCTGATGGACATCATGATGCCCGGCCTGGACGGCATCCGAGCCACCGCCAAACTGCGGGAAAAATATAACGTACCCATCATCCTCCTCACCGCCAAGAGCGAGGATGCCGACAAGGTACTAGGGCTGAACATCGGGGCGGATGACTATATCACAAAGCCCTTCAACCCCATCGAGGTCATCGCCCGGGTGAAGAGCCAGCTGCGGCGGTACACCAGCCTGGGGGGCAAGAGCGGCGGCGGCGACAGCGCCAAGCTGCTCACCAACGGCGGCATCGCCCTGGACGACAGCGCCAAGTCGGTGACGGTGGACGGGGACCGGGTCAACCTCACCCCGTTGGAGTACAACATCTTACTGCTGCTGCTGAAAAATCCCGGCCGGGTCTTTTCCACCAGCCAGATCTACGAGCTGGTGTGGAACGACCCCTCCCTGGGCTCGGAGAACACGGTGGCGGTACACATCAGGCATCTGCGGGAAAAGATCGAGATCGACCCGGCCAATCCCCGGTATATCAAGGTAGTGTGGGGCCTGGGCTACAAGATGGAAAAGATCTGACCCGCCACAGACAAGGAGCAGTGATACCATGAAGCAACTGGGCACCCGCCTGGCAGTCCGGGTTCTGGCCTTCCTGCTGGCACTGGGTACCGGGGTGGGCGGCGTATGGGCCTCCCTGTTTATTTTCTCCCAGTGGGACACCCTGTGGACCGGGGTGGGCTACTACTCCAGCAACTCCTGCTTCCAGAACATGAACATCTGGTACAACCAGGTGGTCGAACTGGCCCGCCTGCTCCAGTACCAGGAATGGGACGCCAAGCTATCCTACCTGGACGAGCAGCGGCTGGCCGACCTGGAGTACAAGCTGGACGATACCCGGACCAACTTCCGCTTTTCCATCCGGCGCAACGACACCGGCACGCTGGTGTACACCAATCTGGAGGACGGCGCTTCCATGGAGGGCAGCGTCCATACCGTATACCGGGACTCCATCTCCATGAGCTACAACGACGGTACCGAGCGCCGGGGGGACTACTTCGTGTGGAACGGCGAAAAGCAGTTCTATCTGCTCTATGCGGTGCTGGACGACGGCAGCGAGCAGCTCATCACCCCCAACGACGCCTCCCTGGCAGCCAAATACGGCTATACCTTCAACGGCTACTCCTGGGACTATGACCAGTCCAAGGACACCCGGCTGCTCTATGTGGAGCTGGCGGTGGAGTACGGCGTGGACCCCACCCTGCCGGTTCATGACGACTTTTATGAGGGCGCCGCCGACTTTACTGAGTACGCCCGCTATCTGCCCGCCCTGGCGGTGCTCACGGTGGTGCTGGACCTGTCCTGCGTACTTCTGTGCGCCTTCTTGTGCCGCACGGCAGGCCGATATCCGGATCAGAAGGGCATCCATCTCACCTGGTTCGACCGCATCCCCCTGGACCTGCTGTTGCTGCTGGAAGCCTGGGCATTTCTTCTGCTGCTGGCCGGCGGGGACCCCATGGCCGTTGCCCTCAACGCCAACGGTCCCACCACCGACCTGGTGGTGGGCCTGGCCCTGGTATCCTGCGGCATTGGCCTGTGCCTGCTCTCCGCCCTGCTCACCTGCATCGTCCGCATCCGGGCCCGCACCTTCTGGTCCAACACCCTGGTGTGGCGGCTCATCTCGGTGTTGGGCCGGGCCATCCGCAACATAGTGAACAGCTGGCCTCTGACCGGCCGCACCATCCTGTTTTTCCTGCTCTACCTGGTGGGCACCGTCCTTACTGGTCTGACCATCGTGCTCATCCCCGTCTATCAGGGCCTGGTGCTTTGGCTGCTGTGCCGGTGGACCATCCAGTGGAAGCGGGTGCGCCAGGGGGCCCAGCGCATCCTGGGGGGCGACCCCAACTTCAAGATCGACACCAAGGGGCTGTACCGGGACCTGGCCGAGCACGCCCGGCAGCTCAACGATCTGGGCGGCACCATCAGCCAGGCGGTAGATGAGCGCATCCGCAGCGAGCGCTTCCGGGCCGAGCTCATCACCAACGTATCCCATGACCTGAAGACCCCCCTCACCTCTATCATCAACTATGTGGACCTGCTGAAAAAAGAACCCATAGACAATCCCCAGATCCAGTCCTACATCGAAGTGCTCACCCGCAAGAGTTTACGGCTGAAAAAGCTGACGGAGGATCTGGTGGAAGCATCCAAGGCCTCCACCGGCACCCTGCCGGTCCATTTGGAGCCCCTGAGCATGGTCCAGCTGGTGCAGCAGGCTTTGGGGGAATTTGAAGAGAAATTTGCCCAGAACCGCCTGACCACCGTCACCCGTTACCCCGACGAGCCCATCTGGATCCAGGCCGACGGCCACCACCTGTGGCGGGTCATCGACAACCTGCTGTCCAATTGCAACAAGTACGCCCTGGAGGGCACCCGGGTCTACCTGGACATCGAGCACCAGGATAATAAGGCCGTTCTTTCCGTGAAAAACATCTCCCGGGAACCCCTGAACATTCCTCCGGAGCAGCTGATGGAGCGTTTCGTGCGAGGGGACAGTTCCCGTACCACCGACGGCTCCGGCCTGGGGCTGTCCATCGCCCGCAGTCTCACCGAGCTGCAGGGGGGTACCTTCGACCTCTCCATCGACGGCGATCTCTTCAAGGCCACCGTCACCTTCCCCCTGGCCCCTCCGCCGGAGGAGGCCCTCCAGCCCCTGAGCCCGCCTGCATAACAAAAGCCCGCCGCGGAACATTCCGCGGCGGGCTTTCTGATTCTTGTTTAACCGCAGGAGGAGCAGCAGTGTCCGTCCTCACAGTCACAGGGCAGCTTGAGGGAGTCGGGTACCGGCTCACCCTTCTTGGTGTAGTAGTCGGCCAGGGCGGCCTTAATAGCCTCCTCCGCCAGCACGGAACAGTGCATCTTATAGGCGGGCAGGCCGTCCAGGGCCTCGGCCACAGCGGCATTGGTCAGATTCATGGCCTCACCGATGGTCTTACCCTTGATCATCTCAGTGGCCATAGAGGAGGTGGCGATGGCGGAACCGCAGCCGAAGGTCTTGAACTTCACGTCGGTAATGACGTCGCCGTCGATCTTCAGGTACATCTTCATGATGTCACCGCACTTGGGATTGCCCACCTGGCCCACGCCGTCGGCGTTCTCGATTTCTCCCACGTTGCGGGGATGCTCAAAATGGTCCATCACTTTATCCGAATACAGCATGTAATATTCTCCTTTCCAATTACAGAACCCAGGTGGGTTTCTGGGCTTCCTTGTCCCAAACGGGGGACATCTCCCGCAGGTAGGCCACCACAGCGGGCACTTCGTTCAGCATATAATCCACGTCCTCCTGGGTGTTGTCCGCGCCCAGGGAGATCCGCAGGGAGCCATGGGCGATGGCGTGGGGCAGGCCGATGGACAGCAGCACGTGGGAGGGGTCCAGAGAGGCAGAGGAGCAGGCAGAGCCGGAGGAGGCACAGATGCCCTTGGCGTCCAGGTGGAGCAGCAGGGCCTCGCCCTCCACGCCCTCGAACACGAAGGAGGCGGTACCGGGCAGCCGCTTGACCGGGTGACCGGTGAGGCTGGTGTAAGGCAGCTTGCTCAGTCCGTCGATGAGCTTGTCCCGCAGGGCGGCCAGCCGGGCGGACTCCTCCGGCAGCCGGTCCACCGCTTCCTTCAGGGCAGCGGCCATACCCACCGCACCGGGTACGTTCTCGGTGCCGGAGCGGCGGCCCTTCTCCTGACCGCCGCCCTGGATGAGGGCAGGCAGGCGGAGGGGCTTTTTCATATACAGAGCGCCGATCCCCTTGGGTCCGCCGAACTTATGGCCGGACAGGGAGAGCAAATCTACGTTCCACGCCTCCACATCCACCGGGATATGGCCTACCGCCTGGACGGCGTCGGTGTGGAAGAGCACCTTGTGGGCCCGGGCAATGGCGCCGATCTCCGCGATGGGCTGGATGGTGCCAATCTCGTTGTTGGCTGCCATGACGGAGATGAGGATGGTGTCCGGCCGGATGGCCGCCTCCAGGTTGGCGGGGTTCACCAGGCCATCCCGGTCCACCGGCAGGTAGGTCACCTCGTAGCCCTGCTTCTCCAGGTACTGGGCGGTGTGGAGGATGGCGTGGTGCTCAATGGCACTGGTGATGATGTGGCCGGCCTTTTTGCCCTTGAGGGCCATCAGCTCGGCCACACCCCGCAGGGCCCAGTTATCGGCCTCGGTGCCGCCGGAGGTGAAGTAGATCTCCTCGGGCTTTGCATTCAGGCAGGCGGCCACCTGCGCGCGGGCCTCCTCCAGGTGGGTCTTGCCCTCCTGGGCGAAGCGGTACAGGCTGGAGGGATTGCCATAGTCCCGGGTGAAATGGGGCAGCATGGCGGCAAGGGCGGTATCGGTTACAGCGGTGGTAGCCGCGTGGTCAGCATAAATGAATCGTTCAGCCATAGGTGGCTCCTTTCCGGAATTTACTTAATTCCTATCTGTTTACTAGATTATAAGGCGGCAGTTCATTCCTGTCAAGTAAAATTTCATGAACTTGCCTTTCTTTCGACCTCTGCTTAAATTTTTATGAAGCATACGCCTTTCCCGTTGACGGCATATCATCGGAATGCTATAGTGAAGCTACCATTCTTTGCTATGGAACTGAGGTTTATTATGGATAAAAAGCTGTTTAAAAGCATCCTGCTCATCATCACCTATGCAGTGGTCCTGGTGATGGTACTGGCCCGTCTGGATGTGCTGGCCGGAGGACTGGGCATTCTGCTGTCGGTCTTCAAGCCTCTCATCATTGGCTTCTGCCTGGCCTTTGTGCTCAACCGCCCCTGTCAGTTCTTCTTCCGGCTGTACAGCCGGGGGCTGGACAAAACCTCTGCCCGGGGCGCCGCCCGCCCCCTGGCCGTCCTTACCTCCTATCTGGCTCTCATCATTGTTGTGGTGGCCATCTTCTCCTTTGTGCTGCCCAAGCTGGTGGAGAGCATCCAGACCTTTGTCCTCAACCTCAGCGGCTACATCGCCAACGCCCAGAACACCATCAACCATCTGCTGGAGTATCTGCATCTGGACATCGAGCAGCTGGACCTGTCCAAACTGAACACCACCCTGGAG
Source organism: Flavonifractor sp. AGMB03687 (assembly GCF_017811815.1). Classification (GTDB taxonomy): domain Bacteria; phylum Bacillota; class Clostridia; order Oscillospirales; family Oscillospiraceae; genus Flavonifractor. Next base: position 100,422 of record NZ_JADKZI010000001.1, on the reverse strand, counting down.
GGCATCCTCAACAACGCCCTGAAATTCCTCTCCAACCTGGGCCCCCAGATCGTGGAGTTCACCACGGGTCTGGTCTCCATCGTCGTCACCGGCGTGCTGGCCCTGGTCTTCTCCATCTATATGCTCTCCGGACGGGATAAGCTGCTGGGCCAGTGCCGCCGCCTGCTGAAGACCTATGTCCCCGCCAAGGTGGCCGGACCCATCTCCGATGTGGTCTCCCTCACCGCCGCCACCTTTACCAAGTTTGTCACCGGCCAGTGCATCGAGGCCTGCATCCTGGGCGGACTGTGTACCGTCGGCATGCTGTTCATCCAGCCGGACTACGCCCCCCTCATCGGCGTCACGGTGGGCGCTTCCGCCCTCATCCCGGTGGCGGGCGCCTACATTGGCGCCATTCTGTCGGCCGTCCTGCTGCTGATGGTCTCCCCCCTGAAGGCCTTTATCTTCGTGATTTTCCTCATCATCCTCCAGCAGGTGGAGGGCAACGTGATCTATCCCCGGGTGGTAGGCACCTCTCTGGGCCTGCCCGGCATCTGGGTGCTGGCCGCCGTCACCGTAGGCGGCAGCCTGATGGGCGTGCCCGGCATCCTCATCAGCGTTCCCATCGCCTCGGTGGCCTACACCCTGCTGCGCCAGGACGTCCGCAAGCGGCTGGATAAGCCCGCTGCCTGAACACAAAAAAGCCCTGCTGCCTATGCAGCAGGGCTTTTTTCATGGTTTTGGGTTCAATCCTCCAGCAGCTGAATGCCGCCGCCCAGCACGCCGTCGCCGATATAGACGCTGAGGGTGGCGTCGATCTCGCCAGCCCACATGTGCTCGGCATTGGGGAAGCGCTCCTTCATCCGGACGGCAAACTCTTCCATCTCCTCGGGCGCGCCGCCGTTGGCGATGCCCAGGTTGTACCGGACGCCCGGCTTGAGCTTCTGAGCCATCAGATCCAGGATCTTGTCCTGTACCTGCCGACGGCCCCGCACCTTGGCCACGCTCTGGAGCTGTCCGTCCCCGGCAAAGGAGATGATGGGCTTGATGCTCAGCAGGGTACCGGCCAGGGCGGTCACCTTGCCGATGCGCCCGCCCTTGCTGAGATACTCCAGGGTATCCACCGAGAAGAAGGGGAAGGTATTGGCGATCAGCTGAGGCACCCGCTTGTTCACCAGGGTATCCCAGTCGACCCCGGCCAGGATGTCCTCCCACAGCTGGAGCAGCATGATCCCCATACCCAGGGAGCCACTCTTGGAGTCAAACACGGCAATCTCCAGATCGCTGCGGCTCTCGGCCAGAAGGCGCACCATATTATAGGTGCCCGACAGGCCGGAGGACAGCATGACGGCCAGCACCTTTTCATAGCCGTCGGCCTTGATCTGGTCCAGGGTGTCGCTGACGCTGCCGCCGTCGGGCAGCGAGGTCCGGGGGAGCTCGCCCCGGTGCAGCCGCTCATAGATATCTCCGGAGAAGATGTCCACCCCGTCGGAGTACTCCCCATCGTCGCATACGATCTTCAGCGGGACCGTATAGATGGGCTTTTCCTCCCGCAGGGCGGGGGACAGATCGGCGGTGGAATCGGTGAGCAACGCGATCTTCTGTACGTTTGACAAGCTGATCATCCTACTCTATAATCAAGTTTGGGAAACTGACATAACGTCGTTATGTGACTTACTTAAATTATAGCGGCAAAGGGTCGCCGCTGTCAAGAGGTGGAAGCGCGTGGAGGACTATCGTACCCGTAGAAAAGAGCAGGCCAAACAGACCGAACAGGCTATTCTGCAGGCCGCCATGGACTTGTCCCGCAAGCAGAGCTTTGACAAGGTCTCCATCCGGGAGATCTGCCAGCAGGCCGGGATCACCACCGGTGCCTTTTACCACCACTTCCGCTCCAAGGAGGACCTGCTCTCCCGGGGCTTTGCCCCTCTGGACACCTACCTGGAGCAGGCCCTGGCCGGCCATGAGGACGAGCCTCCCGCCCAACGGCTGTGGCGGTTGATGACCAACTACGCGCAGTTCCTGGAAAACCTGGGCTGGGAGCTGGTGGCCCGCTACTATCAACGGCGGCTGGATTCCCCCGACGACACCTCCTCCATGGACTCCAGCCGGTTCACCCTGCGGGCCATGGCAAATTGTCTGGGGCAGGCGGAGGCCGAGGGCGGGCTGCTGCCCGGCTGGTCGGCGGAGTGGACCGCAGACTTCCTGCTGCGGCACTTCCGGGGTGTGGTCATCGACTGGACCCTCCACCGGGGCTCCTACCAGCTGCTGTCCCGTTTGGAACAGGACTACACCCTGTTCAGCCAGGTGTTCCGCACCGGCGGCTGAGGGGACAGGCAACTTTTTTCCCCATGGCGCATACCCATCTGTGAAGGAGGTGTGTGCCATGTCCCAGCTGCTATCCAAGGCCCGAGTCCGCGATTTCATTCTGGGCCTTGTCCTGTTGTGCGCCACATTGGCGCTGATGCTCTACCCCAAGCCATCCATGGAGGCGGCCCGGACCGGCCTCCAGCTGTGCTATAACGTAATTATCCCATCCCTGTTCCCCTTCTTTGTACTCTCCTCCCTGGTGGTGGAGCTGGGGCTGGCCCGCTACCTGGGCCGACTGCTGGAGGGGGTCATGCGCCCCCTCTTCCATGTCAGCGGCGCCTGTGCCTCCGCCTTCGCCCTGGGCTTTGTGGGGGGCTACCCGGTGGGGGCCAAGACCGCCATCAACCTGTATGAGCGGGGGATGTGCACCCGCACCGAGGCAGAGCGGCTGCTGGCCTTCTGCAACAACTCCGGCCCCGCCTTTATCCTGGGGGTGGTGGGGGCAGGTATTTTCGCCAGCAGCACCGTGGGGGTGGCCCTCTATCTGGCTCACGCCCTGGCCTCGGTGTGCGTGGGACTGCTCTTCCGGTTCTACAAGGCCGGTGAGGACTGCGGTAAGGGCAAAACCCACCGCTCCTCCCCCCAGTTCCAGGCCCAGCGCTTTTCCACCGCCTTTACCGGCTCGGTGAAAAACGCCTTTCTCTCCACCTTAAATATCTGTGCCTTCGTGGTATTTTTCACGGTGGTCATCCAGCTGCTCATCCGCTCCGGCTTCCTGCCCGGCCTGGCCCAGGTGCTGGGCACGGTGCTGGCCCCCTTCGGCCTGACCCCGGAGTGGGCCCAGCGGCTGCTCACCGGTGCGTTGGAGATCTCCTCTGGGGTGTCCACCCTGTCGGAGGGGGGCGCCCTCAGCGGGCGGCTCACCATGGCCGCCTTCATGCTGGGATGGGCCGGTGTGTCGGTCCACTGCCAGGTGCTCTCTTTCATCGGAGGCAGCGGCCTGTCGGTGGGCACCTACCTGGTCGGCAAGTTGCTCCACGGCTTTCTCTCCGCTCTCTTCGTGGGGGTTCTGGTCCGCTTTGTCCCTCTCAACGCCCCTGTCTCCAACTACCTGGCCGATCAGGTGGCCGGCATCGCCGGTATGGAATTTCACAGTGCCCTCACCGTCTCCATCCTGGCCGCCTGGCTCATCTTCCTGGGTTTCCTGCTGGCAGCCGCCCTGGGCTCACGAAAAGGCCTTGGCAAACGCCGGAAAAGCGTGATATAATATTAGGCACGAAATTTTCCGTGTGACCTAAGAGAAGAGGAGGGATCGTATGCTGTTCCAAAAAGACATTGAGCCTCGCTGCTGCTACTGCCAGCGCGGTACCAAGTTGGATGAGGAGCAGGTCCTCTGCGTCAAGAAGGGCGTGGTCTCCCCCGGAGGCAGCTGCCGCTCCTTCCGGTACGACCCGCTGAAGCGGGTGCCCACTCCGCCGGTGTCCCTGGATCTGGGCAAGCTAAAGGACGAGGATTTTACACTATAACAAAAGGAGGCCCGCTGCAAATGCAGCGGGCCTCCTTTTGTTCTCCTCAGAAGATTAGCCGCACCGCCCAAGCGGCGGCCAGAAAGCCGGCCAGATCGGCGCACAGGGCGGCGGGCACGGCGTAGCGGGTCTTGACGATGCCCGCCGCGCCGAAGTAGACGGCAATGGTGTAAAAGGTGGTTTCAGTGGAGCCCAGCATGACGGCGGCGGTGCGGCCGATGGCCGAGTCCGGACCGTAGGTGGAGATGAGCTCCGCTCCCACCCCCAGGGCGGCGGAGCCGCTGATGGGCCGCACCAGCATCAGGGCCACCGTCTCCGGCGGGATGCCTACGGCGGTGAGCACCGGGGCCAGGGCCTCCGCCGCCAGCTCCAGGGCCCCGGAGGCCCGCAGCATATACACCGCTGTCAGCAGACCCACCAGAGCGGGTACGATGCGGATGAGCACCCCCAGCCCCTCCTCGGCGCCGGAGATAAGGGCGCTGTACACGTCCACCTTCCGCACCATGCCCCATAGGGCCACGGTCCCGATGATGATGGGCACCAGCATGGTAAAAAAGGTCCCCATGGTCAATCCCTCCACAGCTTGGACAGCAGCTTGGCCGCCACAATGCCCACGCACACCGACAGGGCGGAGGCCAGCCACACCGCCGGCAGAATGTCAAAGGGGGTCTCACACCCGGCGGCCAGCCGCACCCCCGCCACGGTGGTGGGGATGAGCTGGATGGAGGCGGTGTTGCACACCACCAGCATACACAGGGAGTCGGAGGCCACCCCCGGGGTGCGGCGGCTCATCTGCCGGGCCGCCTGGATGCCCAGGGGAGTGGCCGCGTTGCCCAGCCCCAGCAGGTTGGCCGACACGTTGGCGGAGATGCTGTCCATCACTTCCCGGTCCCGGGCAAAGTCCGGGTAGAGCCTGCCCAGCAGGGGGCGCAGCAGCTTGGACAGACCGGCGGACAGGCCAGAGCGCTTCATGATCTCCATAACCCCCATCCACAGGCAGAGCACCCCCGCCATAGCCAGGCACAGGTCCACCGCCGCCCCGGCTCCCTCCAGAGCCGCCGCTCCCACCGCCGCCCCGTTGCCGGTGGCCAGCCCGCACAGGATGGAAATCACCACCATCCCCGTCCAGATCGCCGCCATTGCCATGCGCTCCGCCCCTTTCTCCGTCCGAATTTCCAGATCGGGCTATCTATACGATCCAGCTTCGGAAAAGATACCCAATTTCGAGGCGAAAAATGGCAGATAATATATGAAGATTTTGTAACATTGCTTGACAGGGCAATACGTTGTGTTATAATTGTGTCAGTTTCTAGTTAATGAGGGGAATAATTGGAAGCTAATAGGGAAAGGAAGTAACACTTATGAAGTCAACTGGGATCGTACGCAAAGTAGATGAGCTGGGCCGCATCGTCCTGCCCATCGAGCTTCGCCGCACGCTGGATATCGCGGAGAAAGATTCTCTGGAGATTTATGTGGACGGCGCCTCCATTGTGCTGAAAAAGTATCAGCCCGCCTGCATTTTCTGCGATGATGCTAAGGATGTGGTCAACTTTAAGGGCAAAAACGTTTGCACCAACTGCATCCGTGAGCTCCAGCTGAAGTAACCCAAGCAGAAAAAAATCGGGACTCCTCCTGCATATTGCAGGGGGAGTCCCTTTCTTTTGCTAAATTTGCTAATAATTATGCAATTAACACGGGTTAAAAGAATATTTCAATTTTGTGCTGTTTTTTCCCATCTTTTTCCCTGTTTTCCCGGCGAATCGACCGTTTTTTTACAGTTTCGACCTTTTCGAAACAGGCCGAAAATATACGGTTTGTAATATTCAATTATGCTCATTAGGATAACAGTGTTTATTCATTCATAGCCCTGCTGTAGAGCTCATTCTTAGGCAAGCCGGTCTCCTTGGCGGCCTGCCGAGCGGCATCTTTCAGGGACAACCCCTCGGCCCGCAGCTGGGCCACCCGCTCCAGCCCCTGCTCCAGGGTGGGAGCCTCCTTGGCATTCTCGGCGGCACCCTCCACCACCAGGACGAACTCACCTCGGGGCGGATTGGCCTCGTACCAGGTCATAGCCTCCCCCAGGGTGGTGCGGCGCACCTCCTCATGGAGCTTAGTCAGCTCCCGACACAGGGAGATCCGCCGGTCCGGTCCAAAGGCCTCCGCCAGGTCGGCCAGGGTGGCGGTCAGCTTGTGGGGGGCCTCATAGAAGATCATGGTCCGCTGCTCCTGCCGCAGCTCCTCCAGGTGGGCCCGGCGGTTTTTCTTGTTCATGGCCAGGAAACCCTCAAAGGTGAAGCGGCCGGTGGGCAGGCCGGACACCGACAGCGCGGTAATGAGGGCGCAGGGGCCGGGGATGGCCACCACCTCCACCCCGCTCTGGGCGCACAGCCGCACCAGGTCCTCGCCGGGGTCGGAAACCGCCGGGGTACCTGCGTCGGTGACCAGGGCGCAGCTCTCCCCAGCCAGCAGGCGGCCCAGCACCGCCTGGCCTCCCGCTTCGGTGTTGTGGCGGTAGTAGGAGATCATGGGCTTTTTCAGCCCCAGGTGATTGAGCAGCTTGAGGGACACCCGGGTGTCCTCGGCGGCGATAAAGTCCACCGCCTCCAGGGTGTCCGCCATCCGCTGGGAAATGTCCCCCAGATTGCCGATAGGGGTGGGTACCAGATATAAGATTCCGGCCATAGTGGTTACCTCCGGTTCATCAGTCGTACAGGCAAGACCTCCAGGCCCAGCCTGCCCTGCCGCACCGCCTCTACCAGAACGGCGGAGGGGGGCGTATCTTCCTTGTGCTGGATCAGCTGGAGCCGCTTGGGCTCCAGCCCGCTGTGCTGAAGGGCGGCAAAGAGCTCCGCCAGCCGCTCCGGCCGGTGGACCAGGGCGAACCGCCCGCCGTTTTTCACCAGCCGTCCGGCGGCGGCGCACCAGTCGGTCAGAGTGGCCTCCTCCATGCGGGCCGCCCCGCCGTCTCCCCCGCTGCCCGCTCGGAAGTAGGGCGGGTTGGAGACCACCAGGGAGAAGCCCCCCGCCGGAAGGGTTTTGCACACCCGCCGGACGTCACCGGTGTAAATTTCCCCCGTCAGGCCGTTTTCCGCCAGATTTTTGCGGGCCAGGGCGCTGTCCTCAGGGGAAATTTCCACACCGGACAGCTCCAATGTGGATTGTCGTCCGGCCAACAGCAAAAGCAGGGCTCCCGCCCCGCAGCCCAGGTCGCACACCTTGTCCCCCCGCCGCAGGGTGGCAAATTCGGCCAGAGCCAGGCTGTCCTGCCCCAGGGGGAAACAGACGTCCGACTGCTCGTAGCGATAGGGGCCCAGCTGTTCCGGCCCTCTCATACCGTCTCCTCCATCAGGTGGCGGACGATGCGGCCGGTGAGGCCCCAGATGGGCCGGTCCGGCCAGGGGTAGACAGGCACGCTGGACTCCCCGCTGCGCCAGCGGTAGCCGTTGGGGAAACCGATGCGGTCATAGGGGAAATCCGCCCCTACCTGAGGCTGCAATTCATAGGAATAGACCTCCGGCGGGTGGGCCTTGAGCCACTCCACCGGTACCAGGAAGGTGCTGTCCACCTCGGCGGGGCTGGGGCGCATGGCGGCCAGTCCCGCCGGGCTCACAACGCCCAGAAAGGGATGCATCACAAACTTGCCCTGCTGCACCAGCAGGTCCAGGGGGGATATGACCTCCACCTCACCGGTGGGGATGGCCAGCTCCTCAAAGGTCTCCCGCAGGGCGCAGTCCTGGGGAGATTCTCCCGGCTCCACCTTGCCGCCAGGGAAGCACACCTCCCCCGGCTGGTGGGCCAGGGTGGAGGCGCGCACCTCAAAGAGCAGGCTCAGCCCCTCCGGTCCCTCCACCAGAGGGACCAGCACGGCGCATTCCTGCTTCACATCCTGTATTTCAGGCACATGGCCCGCCCAGCGGGCCCGAAAATCGGCCAGGGTCATACTTCGGTCCCTTCCGTCCGCCCCAGCAGGTAGTCGGTGGTCACCCCGAAATAGTCGGCCAAACGAATCAGCGTCAGAGACGGCACGTTGATATACCCGTACTCCATCCGCTGATAGTGCCGGTCGGTACAGTCCAGCAGTTGTGCCATTTCCACCTGGGTCAGATGCTTTCCCTTTCGCAGCTCTTTGAGCCGGTTACCAAAGGGCTCCATGATTTTTTCCATATCGGCAGCGCCCCCTTGACATGACATTTTATGTGGTGTATAATTGACACGACATTGGAGGTGGTGTTGTGAGCGATTTCCTTTCCTTCCTCTATGAAGGATACATCAGGCCCTACCTGGACCGCCAGCCCAGGGACGATGGGGATACTTTCCGCCATTCCCTGTGCGAGGGCAGCCAGACCGAGGAGACCCAAAAGGATGTGGACGCGGTGGTGGCCTTCGCCGCTGCCCACGCCTTTCTGCTGGGGGTACGCACCGGGGCCGGACTGCGCCAGAGCGGGGTCCTATGACTCCGGCCGGGTAAAGTGGGCCAGCGGGTCGGGCCGGCTCCACAGCACCACCGTTCCCGACGTCTGGCTTTTGGGCACGTCGATGAGCCGCTGATTGGTGCTCCCCCGGAAGAGAGCGTCGTAGGACTTGAGCTTTTCCACAAAGGGCCCATCCACCAGCACATCCACCTGCTCCAGCAGGGCCAGCACATCGGGCTTTCCCTGCTCCAGCAGGGTTTCGTAGCAGTAACCGGTATAGGCCCACACATTGAGGCCGTGCTCTTTGGCCCGGGCCGCCAGGGCGGCGCACTCCCTTGCCTGGTCAAAAGGCTCCCCGCCCGATAGGGTGAGCCCGTCGGTGAGGGGATTGGATAGCATCTGCTCCGCCAGCTCCTCCACCGTGGCCTCCCGGCCTCCGGCAGGGTCGTGGGTATCGGGGTTATGGCAGCCGGGGCAGTGATGGGGACAGCCCTGGGTAAAGACGGTGAACCGCAGGCCGGGGCCGTCCACGATGGAGTCGGACACGACATTGGCAATACGCATACCATTTCTCCTGTAAAGAGGGGGCTGCTGCGGTGCAGCAGCCCCCTCTTCCGTTTCAGTTTAAAATTGGAACAGCACGCCCACCACCGCCGAGGCGGCGATGAACACGATGGGATGGAGCTTTTTCAGGGGCTTGATCTGGAGGCAGACAAAGACTGCCACCGCCAGCAGGATGCCCTTCCAGTGGAAAAACTCCGCCGTGCCAAAGGCGGCGCTGGTGTTGATGAGGGCAATGGCGCACACCTCCATGAGAGCCGCAGCAATGAGGGCGGTAGAGGCGGGGCGGATACCGTAAAACACCGCGTCCACCCCCCGGCTCTCCCGGAATTTTTTCAAAAATCCGGCCACGATCAAGATGACGATGATGGAGGGGCAGATCAGTCCTAACGTGGCGATGACGCCGCCCAGAATGCCGCCGATGTGGAAGCCCACATAGGTAGCCATATTCACCCCCATGGGGCCGGGGGTGGACTCGGAGACGGCGATCATATTGGCCAGATCACCGGCGGTGAACCAGCCGGTGCGGGTGCCCATATCAGTAAGGAAGGGGATGGTGGCCAGTCCGCCGCCGATGGCAAACAGGCCAGTCTTGAAGAACTCATAAAAGAGCTGGAGATAACTCATTTCTTCAGCCCTCCTTTGGCGGCCCGGACACACAGTCCGGTAACGCCCGCCGCCACCACCAGGATGATGGGGGAGGTGACAAAGCCCATTACTGCCGCCAGCGTGGTCCCCGCAGGGAAGGTGACAAAGTTGCCCACCACCGCCAGCACAACCACCACCATAAAGATGAGTACGGTGGGCACATCCACCATGGTACTCTTGCGCAGCTTGAGCACGCTGGACAGGATGAGTGCGCACACACAGGCCCGCACACCGTTGAAGGCATGAACCACCACCGGCAGCTCTGCAAAGTTCTGCAAAAAGGCGGCGATGACCATGATGATAACGATGGAGGGGAAGACCACGCCCAGGGTGGCTACCACGCCTCCCACACCGCCGGCCAGTTTATGGCCCACAAAAGTGGCGGTATTGACGGCAATGACGCCGGGGGTACACTGGCCGATGGCGAAGTAGTCGGTTAGCTCCTCCTCCTGCACCCAGCCTCGCTTCTCCACCAGCTCCCGCTGGAGGATGGGCAGCATGGCGTAGCCGCCGCCGAAGGTGCAGGCGCCTACCCGGGCAAAGAGCCAAAATAGTTTCCAGTAGAGGTTCACGTTACTCCAGTCCCTCCAGTTCCTCCATCCACAGGGAGACCACAGCATCGGACGGCATGCGCCAGTCGCCCCGGGGGCTGAGTGCCACCGAGCCCACCTTTGGGCCGTCGGGCAGGCAGGAGCGCTTGAACTGCTGGGAGAAGAACCGGCGGTAGAAGTTCTTCAGCCACTTGAGGAGAGTAGCCCGGTCATATCGCTTGCCCATAGCCTGCTCCGCCAGACGCAGCACCTTTTTGGGGGAGAAGCCCCAGCGGATGGCGTAATAGAGGTAGAAATCGTGGAGCTCGTAGGGGCCCACCAGATCCTCCGTCTTCTGGGCGATCTGGCCCTCGATGGCGGGCAGCAGCTCGGGGGACACGGGAGTATCCAGAATGTCGGCCAGCACGGTGGACAGCTGGGGGTCCTCCGCCTCCTTGTCGTCGGAGATGAAGCTGACCAGATGGCGCACCAGGGTCTTGGGGATACCGGCGTTGACGGCATAGTTGCTCATGTGGTCGCCGTTGTAGGTACACCAGCCCAGGGCCAGCTCGGAGAGGTCGCCGGTGCCGATGACCAGGCCGCCGGTCTGGTTGGCAATGTCCATCAGTACCTGGGTACGCTCTCTGGCCTGGCCGTTCTCAAAGGTGACATCGTGATCCTCCATGGACTGGCCGATGTCCTTGAAGTGGCGGCGCACCGCCTCCCCGATGTCGATGGTCTTGAGGGTGCAGCCCAGCCGCTCGGCCAGCAGCACCGCGTTGGACTTGGTGCGGTCGGTGGTGCCGAAGCAGGGCATGGTCACCGCGATGATATCGCTGGCCGGCCGGTCCAGCATCTCCATGGATACCGCGGTGATGAGCACCGCCAGAGTGGAGTCCAGGCCGCCGGACAGGCCCACCACCGCCGTCTTGGCGTGGGTGTGCTCCAGCCGCTTCTTCAGACCCAGGGCGGCAGTGTACAGGATCTCGTTGCACCGCTCGGCCCGGTCGTTCTGGTCCTGGGGCACGAAAGGCGTGGGGGACACCGGGCGGGTGAGCCGGGTGTCAGTCAGGTCCAGATCAAAGGTGGCCCGCCAGCACTCCCGGCTGGGGTCGGCCCGATAGGTATTCATCCGCTGCCGCTCGTAGACCAGCCGGTCCACGTCGATCTCGCTGATGGTGAGGCCAGTGGCAAACCGCCGCTCGGCCAGAATGGTTCCGTTTTCCGCCACGATGTTGTGGCCGGCAAACACCAGATCGGTGGTGGACTCGCCCTCTCCGGCGTTGGCGTACACATAGCCGCACACCAGCCGTCCGCTCTGGCCGGACACCAGGCCCCGGCGATAGGCCGCCTTACCCGCCAGCTCGTTGGAGGCGGACAGGTTCAGGATCAGGGTGGCGCCCGACCGGGCCAGGTGGATGGAGGGGGGCTCGGGAGCCCACAGGTCCTCGCAGATCTCCACACCGATCACCAGATTGGGCATATCGTTGCAGGCAAACAGGTCGCCGTCCGACAGGGAGACATCCTGCCCGCACAGGGGAATGGTGGTCTCCACTCCCGCCCCGGAGGCGAACCACCGCTGCTCATAGAACTCCCCATAGTTGGGCAGATAGGTCTTGGGTACCAGGCCCAAAATCTCTCCGCTCTGTATCACAGCAGCGCAATTATACAGTTTGTTGTCCCATTTGTTCCATACGGGCAGGCCGACAGCCGCCACCATGTCCAGATTCTTGGTGGCCTCCAGAATGGTGGCCAGGCCCTCCTCCGCCCCTCTCAGCAGGGTGGGCTGAAGGAACAGGTCGGCGCAGGTGTAGCCGGTAAGGCACAGCTCAGGCAGAGCCAGTACCTTGACGCCCTGCTTATCCGCCTCCCGCATGAGAGTAAAGATCTGTTCCGCATTATAACGGCAGTCGGCCACCCGGATCTTGGGGGTACCGGCGGCTACCTTGACAAATCCATCGCGCATATCACGCGCCTCCTTTGCTCAGGATCTTTTTCTAGCGAATATGATACCCCAAACCGGACCATATTGCAACGGCGGTCCGGCCGGGAAGAGCAAAACCCCGCCGGAAACCGGCAAAGCCGGTCCCGGCAGGGTCTTTCCTGACATAGTGCCGCCTCAATCCCGGTCCCGCCGCTGGCGGGTGCGGCCCGGTTCAAAGTCATTGGCCTTCATGATGTCCTCAAGCTCCTCGGTGTACTTGCTGGAGGTGTGGACTACAAAGGCGTCGGAGTCGATGGGGATGCCCCGCTCGTCCATCTGCCGGATGCTCCAGATATAGAGCGCGTCCAGTGCAGGGATGAGCTGCTCTCCACTGGAGGTGAGCACATACTCCACCTTGGGCGGGATGGTGTCATAGGAGATGCGGCGAATGAGTCCCGCCTCCACCAGCTCCCTCAATTGCTGGCTGAACACCTTCTCTGAAATGGGCAGAGCCTTCAACGTCTGGTTGAAGCGAATGCTCCCGTAGGTGTGGATCTCATGGAGGATGGTCATCTTCCACTTCCCGCCGATGCAGTGCAGCACATAGTGGTAGGGATTTGTCGGTGTGTCAAAATGATCGTTCCACACAAGCAGTTACCTCTTTCTCTCCCAGATTTACGCATGGGGGGCTTGTCCGCCCTCCGCTATCAATGATACCACAGCAGCCCCATTCCCTACAAGGTGGGGAACCATACTTCCGCGTCAGCTATGCCAAAATTTTAACAAAGAAATTGTATAGTTTCAACAAACCCCTCAAATTTTATGCTTTATTTCATTCTTTTTGTACATTTTCACCCCCTTACTTTAGGCGTTTTCTACAATTTTGTGATACTTACCTTCTGGTGGGTGCAAACCGTCAAGTTACCTACTTACATAATTGTGTGTATTGCACAAAACCCGCTCCGTGACTACACTATAACCAGACAAAGTGCTGAGGCCAACGGGGCCTGGCAAAGACACAAAACACACCTAAAAACAATTAAAGGAGCGGATTTCAAATGGTTAAGCGTACTGTTGAGGAGCTCAAGACTTATGAGGCCGCCGGCCACTTCGGCTGCGTCGCCATGCGCATTCACGGCAAGGAAGAGACCGGTGCTGAGAAGTTCTGGGTTGGCGTTTCCACCTTCCTGCCCGGCGGCGGTGCTGAGTGGGCTTACGAGGACAACCCGCTGGAGAAGGTCTACTACGTGCTGGAGGGCGAGATGACCGTCACCGATAAGGACGGCAAGAAGTACGTCATCCACAAGAACGAGTCCATCTCCTTCCCCCCCAACGAGGGCCGCGGTCTGAAGAACGAGAGCAACCTGCCCGCCCGTATGCTGGTCATCATCAACTACCCCAACGCCTAATTGGGCCTGCGACCAGCCATTTGACCATTCATTAACATAAGGAGGAAATCATCATGGTTCCCGTGAAAAAGGATTTCGTTGAGAATATGTTCTCCGTCAAGGGCAAGGTTGCCCTGGTTACCGGCGCTACCGGCGCTCTGGGCTGCGTTCTGGCTAAGGCTTACGGCTACGCCGGCGCCAAGGTCTTCATGACCGGCCGTAACGACGCCAAGCTGAAGGCTCTGGAGGACGAGTTCAAGGCTGAGGGCATTGACTGCGCCTACTTCGTGGCCGATCCCGCCAAGGAGGAGGATGTGGACGCTCTGGTGAAGGCCTGCGTGGCTCAGTACGGCTGCATCGACATCCTGGCTGTCTCCCACGGCTACAACAAGCCCCAGAACGTGCTGGAGCAGTCCGTTGCCGACTGGCAGTACATCATGGACGCCGACTGCAAGAGCGTTTACATCGTGACCAAGTACGTTGCCCATCAGATGGTGGCTCAGTACGAGGCCGACAACACCAAGCGCGGCAAGATGGTCATCGTGACCTCTCAGCGTTCCAAGCGCGGCATGGCCGGCTACACCGGTTACTGCACCTCCAAGGGCGGCGCTGACCTGATGGTCTCCTGCCTGGCCTGCGACCTGTCCGCCAAGTACCACATCAACGTCAACTCCATCTGCCCCACCGTGTTCCGTTCCGACCTGACCGAGTGGATGTTCGATCCCGAGTCCGCCGTGTACAAGAACTTCCTGAACCGCGAGCCCATCGGCCGCCTGGGCGAGCCCGACGACTTCGTTGGCTACGCTCTGTTCCTGTCCTCCGACGCCTCCAACTTCATCACCGGCAGCAACTGCGACTGCTCCGGCGGTTACCTGGTGGTGTAATTTCCGTTTGACGGAAAGGACGGCATAACGCAATGAAGAAAATCAAGAATATCCTGATCTGCGGCGCGGGCATGATGGGCAAGAACATCGGCTTCGTGTTCGCTTCCAACCCCGACTTCCAGGTGGGCATGTACGACCTGTACCCCACCGACGTGGAGGCCGGTATCCGCACCAACACCAAACAGCTGGTGGAGAAGGGTGTCATCACCGAGGAGGAGCTGGCTGACCGCCTCTCCCGCATCTCCTTCACCACTGACATGGACAGCGACATCGTCAAGAACGCCGACTTCGTCATCGAGGCCGTGTTCGAGGACATGAAGATCAAGCGCGAGACCTTCGCCAAGCTGGAAGAGCGCTGCGCCGAGGACACCATCTTCTGCACCAACTCCTCCGTGATGAGCCCCAGCGAGATCTCCGCTGAGCTGAAGCACCGTGAGCGCTTCGTGGGCACCCACTTCTGGAACCCCGGCCACCTGATCCCCCTGGTGGAGGTGGTCAAGTCTGACGCTTCCTCCGATGAGACTGCTCAGACCGTTATGGAGGTCCTGCGCTCCGTGGGCAAGAAGCCCGTGCTGTGCAAGAAGGACGTGCCCGGCTTCATTGCCAACCGTATGCAGCACGCCCTGTGGCGTGAGGCTATCTCCATCGTGGAGAACGGCATCGCCGATGCCGCCACCGTGGACGAGGCGGTCCGCTACTCCTTCGGTCTCCGTCTGCCCCAGCTGGGCCCCATGGAGAACGCCGACATGGTGGGCACCGACCTGACCTACAACATCCACGACTACATCCTCCAGGACCTGGAGGATTCCCACAAGCCCTCTCCCCTGCTCAAGCAGCTGCGGGATGAAGGCAAGATCGGCTTCAAGACCGGCGAGGGCTTCCAGAAGTGGACCCCCGAGCAGGTCGCCAAGTCCAACGCCGATCTGAACGAGTATCTGATCCGGATGCTGTACGGCAAGTAAGCCATCCGGTCTATCCGCAAGCATTTGTATATTATCTAAGGAGGCACCTGTTATGGGTAAAGTTTATGTTGATCTGACCCACCCCTTCAGCGCTGAGATTCCTCGCTGGCCCTACTTCGATAAGCCCGAGATCACCAACGCTCACACCATGGCTAAGGGCGGCGTTCTGACTTCCAAGATCACCTGCACCATGCACACCGGCACTCACTGCGACGCTCCCCGTCACGTCATGGAGTACGAGTTCGACGGCCGTCGCGCTCGCTACACTCACGAGATGCCCATCGACGCCTACACCGGCGAGGCTGTTGTGCTGAAGCTGGACGTGGAGCCCTGGACCCTGATCACCGACAAGCACCTGGACGAGGCCTGCAAGAAGTGGGGCGTGGATCCCGCTTCCCTGAAGGGCAAGGTTCTGTGCCTGAACACCGGTATGCACCGCCTGTTCGACGACTCCAAGGCTTACTATCACTACGCCATCGGCACCGGCATTGACGCCGGCAAGTGGTTCGTGAAGCACGGCGTGAAGTGCGTGGCCATGGACGGCCAGGCTCTGGATCACCCCCTGCACACCGCCATGGGCAACAACGGCATGACCCGCATGAACCTGCTGGGCGCCACCGGCAAGCCCATCACTGAGGAGTACAAGGAGCTGTTCGGCGAGGAGGCTTATGCCGAGTTCGATAAGTTCGAGTACATCCGCATCCACGGCCAGGCCGCTTACGACGAGAAGTTCGGCGAGCTGGAGAACCTGGGCGTTTGGGGCACCTGGGAGCCCTGCCACAAGGAGATGCTCGGCCACGGCATCGTGGGCGTCGAGAACCTGGGCGGCGACCTGGACAAGATCAAGCCCGGCACCGTGTTCCAGTTCTTCTGCTTCCCCCTGCGTTGGTACATGGGCGACGGCGCCATGTCCCGCTGCGTCGCTTACATCGACGAGGAGAACATCGATCCCTCCGTGCCCGACCGCACCTACAAGTACGGCGGCACCGGCTACGCCGATGAGGATGGTCACGGCGCCAGCGGCCTGGAGTACATGCAGAAGCTGTTCAACCGCAACAAGTAATCCTTCCCCCTCTCTTTGTTCTATTAACTACCCTTAAATTCCCTTCCCATTCCATGCCATGCGTAAAGCGGCGGGCGGTCGCCCGCCGCTTTATGCGGTATCTTCATTTAATCTCGAAAGGACGATGACCGATCATGGCCGATCTGAAGAATAAGACCATTATCACCGTGGCTACCACCGGTGCCTGGCCCACTAAGGAGAACAACCCCAACGTCCCCATGACCCCCGCTGAGATCGCCGAGGACGTGTACGCCTGCTGGAAGGCCGGCGCCGCTGTTGCCCACCTGCACATGCGTGACGAGCAGGGCAAGGGCACCATGGACAAGAACAAGTTCCGCGAGACCGTGGAGCTGCTGCGTTCCAATCACCCCGACTGCGACATCATCCTGAACATGACCACCTCCGGTGACCTGAACGCCACCGACGAGACCCGCCAGATCCACCTGAAGGAGCTGCGCCCCGAGATGGGTTCCTACGACTGCGGCTCCATGAACTGGCTGCACACCTCCCTGTTCCTCAACCCCCCCGCCTTCCTGGAGGAGCTGGGCAAGAACATGCAGGAGTGGGGCGTCAAGCCCGAGATCGAGGCCTTTGACCCCGGCATGATCGCCAACGCTCAGTACTACCTGAAGAAGGGCGTGCTGAAGGGGCCCCTGCACTTCCAGTTCTGCATGGGCTGCGCCAACGGCATCCCCGGCACCATGAAGAACCTGATCTTCATGAAGGAGACCATGGAGTCCCTGTGCCCCGGCTCCACCTGGAGCTGCTTCGGCGTGGGTCACTCCGCCATGACCATGCTGTACGGCGCCGTGGCCCTGGGCGGCCACATCCGTGTGGGCATGGAGGATAACGTCATGTACGCCAAGGGCCAGCTGGCTCAGAGCAACGTCCAGTTCGTGGACCGCGCCCGCCGCGTCATCGAGGAGTTCGGCAAGCAGGTTGCTACTCCCGACGAGGCCCGTGAGATCCTCAGCCTGAAGTAAGAGCTGCAAATTTCCCTGTTAAACCCGCGGGAGGAGCTGCCGCTAACCGGCAGTCCCTCCCGCGGGTCTTTTTGTGTATTTTTACCCATTTCGCGTTCTGAGGCCGCACACGCCCCTCAGAGCGCTTTTTATTGCCCCGCTGTCCTAACACACCGCACCGCTCTTTTTCGTTCTGTGCGCCGTCAGCGCTCTCTCAGTTCCTTCTGTCCTTTCCCAGCCCTTTGTGCGTTTTTTCACCTCTGTTCCAGCCGCTGCGTCCCCGCCTCTTCCAGCCGACAAAATTTCCGTCCCGAAATTGTGCATACTGATCATTTCAATTTCTAAACCAAAATTTACACGCATTAGTTTGTCAAATTTTTAACTATACTTTTAGATAGGTTCCACAAAACCGGATACTTACTTCCTGGTCACTATGAACTTTTTGGTTAGTAACTCACCAACTTGTGGGGATTGCACAAAAGCCCCTAACTGGATAAAGTATACCTGCAACAAGGAATGGACTTGCCGGCACATGTCCTGATCCAAACCATTTAGAGATGAGGGAAAATGAATGGCGAAACAAAACCTCCGCGACGGCAATAAGAATTCCGTCGTCAACTTCGGAGCAGGCTGGGTTGTCATCATCTACTGCCTGCTGATGTTCTTCCTGTACGTCGGTATGTGCAACGACGGCGCTAACATCACCGCCCCCAACGTGGCCTTCCGTCTGGGCCTGGAGCAGGGCGACATCATGAACATGAACTCCCTGGCCGGTATCGTCGGCGTGGTGTTCTTCATCATCGTGGGCCAGATCAACCGTAAGGCTGGCGCCCGCATGACCTCCGGTGTGTGCTGCATCATCTCCGGTATCGCTTACATCCTGGCCTGCAACGCTCCCAGCATTGCGGTCTACACCATTGCTATGTGCTTCGTGTACGGCAGCATCATGTCCGCCGGTTATGTGGCCGGCGGTACTCTGGTTGCCACCTGGTTCCCCAAGAAGAAGGGCGTGGTCATGGGCTACACCACCATGGGCCACAACTTCGCTTCCGCTTTCTATGTGCAGCTGGTTGCCATCCTGATCGCCCCCACCGCTGTTGTTACCAGCGTTGGCGGCGCTGAGCTGGCCAACGTGGGCCAGGAGAACTTCTCCGCCGGTATCATTCCCATCGGCGTCGCTGCTATCGTCCTGGGCGTCCTGGGTATGATCTTCATCCGCAACACTCCCCAGGAGCGCGGCATCAACCCCGACAACGTGTCCGACGAGGTCTACAAGAACGAGTACGACACCACCGACGCGGTGGAGGGTGACGGCGGCTGGACCACCGCCAAGCTGCTCTGCACCAAGGAGCTGTGGCTGGCCGCTATCACCACCGGCTTCTTCCAGATCTGCTCCGTGGGCGTTATGAGCCAGCTGGTCACCCGTAACATTCAGCTGGGCTTCACCCCCCAGGCCGCTATGAACGTCATGACCATCCTGGCCCTGGGCGGCGTGGTCGGTTCCTGGCTCATCGGTATCATCGACGACAAGATCGGCACCAAGAAGACCATGGTTGGCTTCGGCATCTGGTATGCCATCGCCCTGCTGTGCAACTTCGGCGCTGCCGACAGCTCCTCCCCCCTGGTGTATGTCTCCCTGTTCATGATCGCCATGGGCATCGGCGGCTCCGCCAACTTCACCACCTCCCTGCCCACCTCTATCTTCGGCCGTCAGGGCTTTGATAAGGTGAACAGCGTCATCTTCCCCATCCAGGGCGCTATCACCGCTCTGTGCTTCCTGGTCAACGGCGTTGTCCAGAAGATGACCGGTGGCCAGATCAAGATGGCTTACCTGGTGTTCGCCGGCGTGGCTCTGGTCAACGTGGTGCTGGTGCTCATCGTCAACGAGCATCGCTACAACCGCGACTGGAAGGCCGCTCACCCCGGCAAGTAAGACCTGCCTATCCGAGAGGACCGGTATTTACCGGTCCTCTCTTTTTGCCCGGAAAGCACCAAAAAGCCCCGGCCGTATGGCCGGGGCTTTTTGGGTGTGTGTTGTGTGTGTTGCAAAGGTGTTGGAGAGGGATAAGAGAGGAATTGGTTTGGGAGGATGGTCTCTTGTTTCGATTCATCTCTGAATCTGTCTGTATCATACCCTGTAAATAAGGCTAAATCGTGTATGTATTGTGAATAAACTGTAAATATCAATTTCCCTGCTTTCTCCTTCTCTTTCTGTCCACTTTGCCGCTTGACAGGGCCGCGGTTTGGTGCTATAGTTTCCTCGTTAAAATGGCATGGACGGAGAAGAACCCGCACAGCGGCGGACAGAGAAGGTCCCGTTTTGGTGGAAGGGACCCACGACACGCGGCGGCTGTACCACTCCCGAGCCGCCCGGGATGACCGGGCCGGGGCTTTCCCGTTACAGAAAGTCACAAGCGGCAAGCGATCACGTTTCGCCTGCTCGCGACGCGCGGCTTCCCTCCGACTCGGGCTGGTGTCCGGGCCCTACGGCCCTCCCCTCGCCCTCGCTCCGGTCCATCCGCGCTGCTCGCGACGGCTCAAACGCTACTTGCAAGCAGGGTGGAACCGTGGGACGTTTTATACGCCTCACCCCTGACCAACAGGGGTGAGGCGTTTTCTTTACCCTCCGCCCCAATTTACAAGGAGGTTTTAGTTATGTCCGAAGAAGTCAAGAACGAGTTTACCTTTGAAAATCCCGAGTACCGCAAAACCTATTGGCACACCTGCTCCCATGTGATGGCCCAGGCCGTCAAGCGTCTGTGGCCCGAAGTAAAGCTGGCCATCGGCCCCTCCATTGACGAGGGCTGGTACTACGACATGGACGCCCCCTTCGCCTTCACTCCCGAGCACCTGACCCAGATCGAGGCAGAGATGCGCAAGATCTGCAAGGAGAAGCTGAAGCTGGAGCGGTTCGAGCTGCCCCGTGAGGAGGCCCTGAAGTTCATGGAGGAGAAGGGCGAGCCCTTCAAGGTGGAGCTGATCCAGGACCTGCCCGAGGACGCCCACATCTCCTTCTACAAGCAGGGCGAGTTCACCGACCTGTGCGCCGGTCCCCACCTGGACTCCACCGGCCGCATCAAGGGCAACGCCCTGAAGCTTACCGCCTGCAACGCCGCCTACTGGCGCGGCGACTCCAACCGTGAGACCCTCCAGCGCATCTACGGCATCGCCTTCCCCAAGAAGGACGAGCTGGACGCCTACCTGCAGCGCATCGAGGAGGCCAAGCGCCGCGATCACCGCAGACTGGGCAAGGAGCTGGGCCTGTTCATGCTGCGGGACGAGGGCCCCGGCTTCCCCTTCTTCCTGCCCAAGGGCATGGTGCTGCGCAACACCCTGATCGACTACTGGCGTCAGGTCCACAAGCGCTACGGCTATGTGGAGATCTCCACCCCCATGATGCTCAACCGGCAGCTGTGGGAGCGCTCCGGCCACTGGGACCACTACAAGAACAACATGTACACCACCGTCATTGACGACACCGACTTCGCCGTCAAGCCCATGAACTGCCCCGGCGGCATGCTGGTCTACTCCAGCGAGCCCCACTCCTACCGGGACCTGCCCCTGCGGGTAGGTGAGCTGGGTCTGGTCCACCGCCATGAGCTGTCCGGCGCCCTCCACGGCCTGTTCCGGGTGCGCTGCTTCACCCAGGACGACGCCCATATCTTCATGACCCCCGAGCAGCTGAAGGACGAGATCAAGAACGTGGTCAAGCTCTTTGACGAGGTCTACTCCGTCTTTGGCCTGCCCTACAAGATCGAGCTGTCCACCATGCCCGAGGACCACATCGGCACCGTGGAGCAGTGGGAGCACAACCAGGACATCCTGAAGGAAGCCATCACCGAGATGGGCAAGGAGTACGAGATCAACGAGGGCGACGGCGCCTTCTACGGCCCCAAGCTGGACTTCCATCTGGCCGACTCCCTGGGCCGTACCTGGCAGTGCGGCACCGTCCAGCTGGACTCCCAGCTGCCTGAGCGCTTCGAGCTGGAGTACACCGGCGCCGACAACGAGAAGCACCGTCCCATCATGCTCCACCGCGTGGTGCTGGGCTCCATCGAGCGCTTCATCGGCGTCATCACCGAGCACTTCGCCGGTGCCTTCCCCACCTGGCTGTCCCCCGTGCAGGTGAAGGTGCTGCCCATCACCGACCGGGCCGCCGAGTACGCCGACCAGGTAGCCGCCAAGCTGGATGCGCTGGGCTACCGGGTGGAGACCGATCACCGCAGCGAGAAGATCGGCTTCAAGATCCGCGAGGCTCAGATGCAGAAGGTGCCCTACATGCTGGTGGTGGGCGACAAGGAGGCCGAGAGCGGCGACGTGGCCGTCCGCAACCGTCACGGCCAGCAGACCGTCATGTCCTTCGACAGCTTCGCCCAGCAGCTCAAGGACGAGGTAGACTCCAAGTCCCTGGAGCAGAAGATGTAACACATGCGCAAAGAGCGCCCCGCAATGCGGGGCGCTCTTTTTATCACGTAATCCATCCGGCGGGCATAGCATACTGCGAGCAGACGCTCAATACACTTGAAGGAGCATACGCTATTATGGGAATGCCCGTTATCACCTCCAGCAACACCACCCGTACCCAGGCCATCACCGATATCATCGAGTCCGTGGCCCTGCAGGAGACCGCTCTGTCCCACATCCTCAACGCCGAGGGTGAGAAGATCCAGAAGATGGTCGCCCTGGAGGACGTCACCCCCGACGTACTGCTGGCCACCAACAAGTCGGTGGAGTCCATGGTCAACGCCGTGTCCCGGCTGGAAATGATCCTTCACTCCAAGCTGTCCGCCTTTGAGGGCTGCCTGTGCAAGCCCGCCGAAGAGGTCGTTCCGGAATAAGCACCGCAGGCGGGGCTCCCTTATGGGGGCCCCGCTTTTTTGGCACCATCGGGGAACACGCCGCATAGGATAGGCGTGCACATGTGATACCCTCACACTCTTCCTTGGGAGGACCTTTTATGGCGATCAATTTTGGCCTTGCCAATGACTATAACGTATTCGTATTCGGAAACCTGAGCCTGAGCAACACCGATGCCGAGGGTCGGGTAGCGGTAGGCGGCAACGCCGTCCTCAGCAACTACGGCGTGGGCGCCGGCATCACGCCCCTTCCCCCGGCAGGCACCGACGCCTCCTTTGTGGTGGGCGGCGCCGTCAACGTGTCCGGCGGCTCCAACGCCAGCGGCAACACCGTCATCAGCCCCACCAGTACAGTGATCAACTACACCATGGGCAATCCCAACGGCGCCCTGACCACCGGTACGCCCATCGACTTTGCCGAGGCGGAAAGCTACCTGAAATGCGCCTCTCTCTACTGGGGCTCTCTGGAGGCCAACGGCACCGGCACCGTGGTGTTCGGCCAGCTCAACCTGACCGGCACCGATGAGACTCTGAATATCTTCCAACTGGACAGCGCCAACCTGTACGGCTCCGGTCTGTCTCTGGCTCGGCTCAACGGCATCAACATCACCGCACCCATCAGCTCCACCATCCTTATCAATGTGTCGGGTACCAATATCCTGTACGGCAGCTACCAGATCTTCCGCAACGGCATCACCGCCACCCGGGAGAACGCCCGGAAGATCCTGTGGAACTTCCCGGAGGCCCTGACCTGGTCCAACAGTACCACCGCCATCTACGGCTCCGTCCTGGCCCCCTTTGCCGCCGCAGCCACCACCTTCAGCCAGATCAACGGCAACATCATCTTTGACAGCTACGCCGGCAACGCAGAGAGCCACAACGAGCTCTTTGAGGGGGAGCTGCCCGAAGCCACCGGCTGTCTGGTGCCCGTCAGCACCACCACCTCCAGTACCACCTCGACCACAACCAGCACCACCACCAGTTCTACCACCAGTACTACCAGCACCACCACTTCGACAACCAGTACCACCACTTCGACAACCAGTACCACCAGCAGCACCACAACCTCGACGACAACCAGCACCACGACCACCACTTCCACCACCAGCACAACCTCCACCACCACAGCGGCTCCCATCCCCCGGAGCCAGGCCATCACCGATCTCTTTGAGTCGGTAGCCCTGCAGCAGACCGCCCTGTCCCATATCCTCAACGCCGAGGGCGAGAAGCTGCAGAAGATCCTGGCCTTTGAGGACCTCAGAGCCGACACCATCCTCAAGGCCAACCAGTCGGTGGAATCCATGGTGGACGCGGTGTCCAGTCTGGAAACCGTGCTCAAGCAGAAGCTGGATCTCTTTGATGCCTGCATCTGTGACGATATGCCCTGACAAACAAAGTGCCGGCGCGGCAGCTCCTGCCGCGCCGGTGCATCCCATCCGGACAAGGAGGTATGCGGTATGAAGGTGGCCCTGTTGACCATGTTTTCCGGTCTGTCCCCCACCTACTCCCTGGTAAATGTGGCGGCGGACCAGATCCGGATGCTGCTGGAAGCTGGGGTATCAGTAAAAATGCTGGTCAGCGAGACCTGCCCCGACCAGGAGCGGAGCGGCATTTTTGTAGATGAGCGGCTGGAGTGGGTCAAGATCACCAACACCCTCCACGGGCAGGCCATCCAGTGGCACGACTACTCCTCCCCCACCGGACAGGTCCACGACACCTTTTTTGAGGAGGCCGACCACATTGCCCAAGACCTTGTGGCCCATCTGAAGGATGTGGACGTGTGCATCCTCCACGACATTCTCTACCAGGGCTGGCATCTGGTCCACAACATCGCCGTCCGCAAGGCCCAGCAGGCACTGCCCCACCTGCGTTTCCTGGCCTTCACCCACTCCTTCCCGGCAGCCCGGCCTCCGGAGATGGAATACCCCTTCTCCGCCCGGTTTACCGACCTGCCCCGGACCAAATTTGTCTACCCCACCCGCTCGGGCATCCCGGCCCTGGCCCGGCAGTACGACGTGCCGGAGGGCCGGTGTGCCGTGGTGTACAACACCCTGCCCCTGATCCCCTCCATGAGCGAGGCGGCACAGACGGTGGCCCGGCACATGGATCTGACCCGCCCGGACCTGCTGGCGGTCTATCCCGCCCGGCTCACCACCGGCAAGCGGCTGGAGAAGGTGGCCGCCCTGGCGGGCGCTATCCGCGCCGCCACCGAGCAGGACATCAAGGTCATTTTCTGCGACTTTCCCAGCGCCGATATTTCCCCCAAGGTCTACAAGGCCATGATCCGCACCGAGGGTAAAAAGTACGGCCTGGGGGACGGGGACCTGCTCTTCACCTCCGACATCGGCTTCCCCGACGGCTTCCCCCGGCAGGGGGTGTTTGAGCTGTTCCAGCTATCCAACCTCTTCATCTGCCCCTCCTACTCGGAGTCCTTCGGCCTCACCGTGCTGGAGGCCGCCAGTCGGGGCAACTTTCTGGTGCTCAACCAGGCTGTCCCCGCCCTGAAGGAACTGGGGGAGAGCCTGGGAGCCTACTTCATGCGATGGGACGCCCGGAACTTTGGCTTTGACACCCACGAGAGCTACTCCCCCTCCGAGCAGGCCTACTATGAGGAG
The DNA here is from genome assembly GCF_017811815.1 of Flavonifractor sp. AGMB03687. GTDB lineage: Bacteria > Bacillota > Clostridia > Oscillospirales > Oscillospiraceae > Flavonifractor. The sequence goes on along the minus strand of NZ_JADKZI010000001.1, from coordinate 75,802 downwards.
CACGGGCGGGCCATCGTCAATCTGATGCGGGAGGACCGGAGCCTGAACGCCAAAACCATCGTGCGCCGCCGGTACAACGACCAGTGGATCTGCCGCAATCAGCTGCTGCCCCTGCTGGAGGGATAAAAAGAGCCCCGATGAAGCGCTGCTCCATGCAGCGCCCCATCGGGGTTCTCTTTCCTTCTCTGTTAAAAATCAGCGTTGCCCACCGTTCTGGGATGGAGCTCCACGTCGCGGATGTTGGACACGCCGGTGAGGTACATGACCATCCGCTCGAAGCCCAGGCCGAAGCCGGCGTGGCGGCAGGAGCCGTAGCGCCGCAGGTCCAAGTACCACCAGTAGTCCTCAGGATTCATGCCCAGCTCCTTGATGCGGCTCTCCAGCAGCTCCAGGCGCTCCTCACGCTGGGAACCGCCGATGATCTCACCAATGCCGGGCACCAGGCAGTCGGCGGCGGCAACGGTCTTGCCGTCGTCGTTGAGGCGCATATAGAAGGCCTTGATGTCCTTGGGGTAGTCGGTGACGAACACGGGACGCTTGAAGATCTGCTCGGTGAGGTAGCGCTCGTGCTCGGTCTGCAGGTCGCAGCCCCACTCCACCTTGTAGTCAAACTTATCGTTGTTCTGCTTGAGCAGCTCCACTGCCTCGGTGTAGGTGACGCGGCCGAAGTCGGAGTTGGCCACGTGCTCCAGCCGCTCCTTCAGGCCCTTGTCCACAAAGGAGGAGAAGAAGTTCATCTCGTCGGGGCACTTCTCCATGACGGTGTTGATGATATACTTGATCATGGCCTCAGCGGTGTCCATATAGTCGTTCAGGTCGGCGAAGGCCATCTCGGGCTCGATCATCCAGAACTCAGCGGCGTGGCGCTGGGTGTTGGAGTTCTCGGCGCGGAAGGTGGGGCCGAAGGTGTACACGTTGCCGAAGGCCATGGCGAAGTTCTCGGCGTTGAGCTGGCCGGACACGGTGAGGTTGGCCTTCTTGCCAAAGAAGTCCTTGGAGTAGTCCACCTGGCCATCCTCGGTCTTGGGCACATTGTTCAGGTCCAGGGTGGTGACCTGGAACATCTCGCCGGCACCCTCACAGTCGGAGGCAGTGATCAGCGGGGTCTGAGCATACACGAAGCCCCGGTCCTGGAAGAAGCAGTGGATGGCGTGGGCAGCCACGGAGCGCACCCGGAAGGTGGCGGAGAACAGGTTGGTGCGGGGCCGCAGGTGCTGGATGGTACGCAGGTACTCCACGCTGTGGCGCTTCTTCTGCAGGGGGTAGTCGGGGGTGGAGGTGCCCTCCACCTGGATCTTGGTAGCCTTGATCTCCAGGGGCTGCTTGGCCTCGGGGGTCAGAACCACGGTACCGGTGACAATGAGGGCAGCGCCCACGTTCTGACCGGCGATCTCCTTATAATTGTCCAGCACATTGGCGTCCAGGACCACCTGCAGATTCTTGAAGCAGGAACCGTCGTTGAGCTCCACAAAGCCGAAGCTCTTCATGTCCCGGATGGTACGGGCCCAGCCGCAGACGGTGATCTCCTTGCCGCCGAACTGCTCCTGGTCCGCAAAAATCTGTGCGATTTTGGTGCGTTCCATTTCCATTTCCCTCGATTCGTAAAAATTGGTCTCAGTGGGCACTAGTATATCATTTTTTGCTGATTTTGCAAGGGGTTGCGGGGAATTCTCCCCCCAGAAGGTCCCCAAAGATCAGCTTTTCCTGCTCCCCGGCGGTAACAGACCGGTCCCGGAACTGGTAGAGCACCCAGCCCAGCACCGCCAGAGCCGCCGCCAGGGCGTATTCCAGGCCGCCCAGGGCGCCGGGACTCATGGGCAGCAGGATGTTGCCCGCCAGGAAAGCAGAGGCCAGCACGCCAAACACCGCCGTCACCTTCCCGCCGGGCATGGACACCGGCCGGCGCAGCTCAGGACGGCTTCTTCTCAGCCACAGCACCGCCGCGAAGGACATGACCCACATGACGATGGTGGTCAGGGAGGCCACATTGATAAAGGGGATGAAGAAGAGCTTGCCGGTGAAGGGGGTAAGCACCACAAAGGCGGCGGTGAAGCAGATACACCGCACCGGCGTGCCGTACTTGGGATGGAGGACGGCAAACTTCCGGGACACCAGGGCAAAGCGAGACAGGCCATAGAGCATCTGGGCGGAGGAGTAGAGGGTGGAGTTCATCACGCCCACCGCACCCACAAAGGCGGTGACCAGGAAGAGAAGCCGCACCCAGGGCAGGCCGGTGATGGACACCAGCACGTCGGCAAAGGGGGCGGTGCGGCCCACCGCCTCGGTCCAGGGCATACAGCCCGCCACGGCGGTGGACACCAGGCACAAAATACCAGTGACCAGAATGAGGCAGGTAATGAGGGCGGCCCCCGCCTTGCGGGCTGCGGGGCCGGTGGCGTCGGCCGCAGCCTTGGACACCGTCTCCCACCCGGCCACCGAGAACACCAGCAGAGAAAGCAGGGAGGCCGAACCGGCGAAGTCAAACTCCATACCCCCGTCGGCGGCATACACCGCCGGGTCAAAGTGGGCGAAGCACACCGCCAGACCGATGGCGCACATGACCAGCAGCACCACCGTGGCGATCTTGGCCAGGGAGGCACACACATTGGCCCCCTTGATCTGCACCCACAGAATGGCTCCCGCCAGCAGTAGCTGGAGGATCAGGTTGGGCAGGGTCACCGGAAAATCCCCCACATGGTAGAGCACCATGCTCTCCTTCAGAACGGGGAACAGCTCGTCCAGCAGGGAGATGGCGGCCAGGTCCACCCAGCAGAACACGATGGTGTTCATCAGGATGCCCGCCCAGCCCACGGCAAAGCCCCCTCTGGGGCCGAAGGCGGCGTAGGAGTACACCACCTCGCCGCCCGGCAGGGGGAACATAGGGATGGCCTCCATGTAGGCGAAGGCAAAGGGCAGTTCAATGATGATGCATAAAATGAAGGCCACCGCCAGATTGAGGGGCCCCCCCGCCGTATCCAGCCAGGTGCCGGTGAGCAGCAGCCAGCTGGTGCCCAGCATACAGCCGATGCCCATGGCCACCAGCCCGAAAAAGCTGATCTTGCTGCCTCCTTGGCTTGCCATATCCATCCCGCCTTTGTATCAGATAACGCTATTATACCGGTCCGACGAAAAAGCCGCAACCCCAACGTATTGGGGCTGCGGCGTTCCGTTTAATAAGAATAGAGGGGGATCAAGAAGGTCCAGGGGGCGGTGACAATGGCCATGGTCAGGGCAATGACATGCCGCTGCCGCCCGTCCAGCAGGGCGCAGGACTTCATGGCCCTTTTGTCCAAGAAGTAGATGCACACACCGGCGATGGCCACACCGGCCAGGGTGTACAGGAAGCCGGGCAGGGTGCGGAAGGGGTTGAGGAAGGCGGCGGAGAGCACCTGGTCCACCCAGCTGCCCACAGGGTCCGGCAGCAGGGAGAGGTACCAGAAGCCAAACAGGAACATCGCCCCGATAAAGTCGGCCAGAAAACCCAGCAGCCAGAACTTCCACCACAGCCGTTTCAGCACCGCCTTTTTCCCGGTATGCTTCAACACCGCCAGGGTAATGAGCAGCACTCCACAGTCGATGATCAGATTCCCCGGGAGGGTGATGATCCACACCTGGGGAAAGAAATACAGGATCCAGATGGGCAGCAGGATATTGTACAGCTTCACTTCCCGTTTCATGACTTGCGCTCCTTTCCTCCGCAGAGGGCCCGCCCGATCAGCCAGCCCAGGAAGATGGCCCCGCCGATCATGGCCCACAGCGCCACCTCCAGCTGCCACAAAAAGCCGCCCTGCTTCCAGCCATACACGCCTCCCGCCAGGGGGATAACCAGAAAGCCCAGGGGGAGCACCATGGGCCACCGGCGCCGGGTCCATTTCCCCAGCAGCAGGGTGAGGAGTAGCGCACCCACCAGCGGGCCCCAGAACAGCAAAAGCAGCATCTCCACTTCAAGCCCTCTCCTTTCTCCGGCAGCGCCGCCATCCCGCCAGCCAGCCCAGGAGGATGGCCCCGCCCACGACACCCGAGTACAGCATCCCCAGTTCCCAGAACCTATTTTTTATCAGGTATTGATTGACGGCAACCATCAGCGGAATAGCCAGAAGCACCAGGGGCAGCAGCCGAAGAGGGCGGAAGCGCCCCATGGTCAGACGGCAGATCAGCCGGGTGAGCACCATCGTACCCAGCAGAGCACTCAGAATGGGCGCGCCGCCCATCATCAGCAGATACAGCCGGTCCATTCAGTCCTCCTTCTTTTTTCTGGGCCAGGCCCCCGCCGCCACCCCCAGCAGGCCGGAGCCAAAGGCGATAGCGCACAGGAGAATGAGTATGGTGTGATTATAGAGCAGGAAGACAGCGGGCAGCACCCCCACCGCGCACAGCACCGGATAGAGGGGACAAAAGCCGTGCCACTCCCCCAGGAACATACCGGCGGCCATACACCCGATGGGCAGCAGAATCCCCACATAGATGGCACCGCTGAACAGCGGCATGCCGCCCCCCTCCAGCAGCCGGAGCAGCCAGGGCAGCCCCAGGCAGATGAGCAGGATCACCGGGATGAAGGGCAGGGTCTCCTTCCACTTCCACTGAGAGGGCTTTGGAATGAGCCCCAGCTTCTTCCGCATGGCCTCCACCTCACTGTTCCAGATGGCCCAGCGGACCAGCCAGATAAAGGCATAGACCAGGGCCAACAGGAAGAGATAAACCACCAGAGGCACCCACCTCCCCCAGTTCCACCCGCACAGGCACACCATCAGGGTAAGCGCTCCGGCGGTAACAACAAAGTGGGCCAGGGACCGACGGACCAGAGTGGCCCCGTCGTTGGCAAAAGGCAGGGTAGACACCCCCACCACCGCCCCCATCAGGAAGTAGAGCCCCAGCTGGACCGCCAGGGCGGCGGGGCCGGCCAGCCGCTCCAGATCATAGCTCACCAGCCGGAAGGGCGTATGTTTCCCCATGGCGAGGAGACCTCCGCTGACCAGGTCGTTGAACAGTCCCCCCACCGGGACCAGGGCCGCTATGCCGATCAGTCCGCCGATGAGGATGCGGACCAGCCACTGCTTCTGTCTGTATGTCACAGGATCTCCCTCCTTTCAAAGCCCCAGGGCCTCCTTGATTTTCTTCACATACCGCCGGGAGACGTAGCACACCGTCTCCTCCGCCAGGGTAATGCGGATGGTACCGGTGAGACCCAGGTCCATGGCGGTGATCTTACGCAGATTCACGATCTCCGAGTGGGAGATGCGCACAAAAGTGTGCCGGTCCAGCTTGGCCTCCAGCTCGTAGAGCCGTTCCCGCAGGTCGAATACCCCCTGGGTGGTCTGGACCTTCACCCCCTTCTCCTCCCCGTAGCAGCGGAGGATGGCGTCCTCCTCCAGAGGCACGGCGGTGTCCCCACGCCAGCCGGTAAGGATGCCCCCTCCCTCCAATCGGGCCGCCAGGGCTTTCACCTCGTCGGTGAGGGCGGGAGCCGTGATCATGATCTCCGGCCCGTCCCGCTCCGGATCGATGATAACCGTTACCTTCATGCTCCCCCCTCCTTTCAACCCCACTATAGCGAAAACGGGGCCGTCTGTCCACGATTTTCGGACAGACGGCCCCGCTATGAGGACGGTTGGTTCAGGCAAGGGCCTGAATCTGGGCATTGAGGGAATCAATGTCAGGCTGACCCACCGGGTCGTTGGTAAGGCTGTATTCCCCTTTCAGGGACAGAATACGGTAGACGCTCTGGTCCAGCCGCTCCATGGAGATGCGGCCGGAATCCACCGCCGCCAGCAGCGCCTCCCGGGCGGCGGTCAGGTTGTCCGCCTCATGGCACACCAGCAGCAGATCGCATCCGGCCTCCACCGCCAGGACAGCGGCCTCCCCCATGCCGTATGTATCCGAGATGGCCGCCATGGTGAGATCGTCGGTGCACACCACGCCCTCATAGCCCATCCCCTGCCGCAGCAAGCTGGTGACCACCGCGGGAGACAGGGAGGCAGGCAGGTCCGGGTCGATCTGGGTCATGAGGATATGGGCCACCATGACCGCCGGGGCGGGGTCCATCTTCTGCTCCCCCCAGTATTCTCCCGAGAGCGCCATGCCGAAGGGGACCAGCTCACTTTGCCACAGCTCGTCCAGAGTCTTGTCCACCACCGGCAGGTCCACGTGGGAGTCGACACTGGTGTCCCCGTGGCCGGGGAAGTGCTTGACCACCGGAATCACCGTTCCCGCTTCCTCCATGGCCCCCACCGCATGGAACCCAAAGGCACTGACACTCTCCCATTCCACGCCGAAGGCCCGGTCACCGATGACCGTGTTTTCCGGATTGGACCAGATGTCCAGACTGGGGGCAAAATCCAGATTGAAGCCAAAGGCGGCGCACTCCGCCGACAGCAGGGCGCCGTAAGCCGCCCCCGCGTCCTCCTGGCTCAGGCTCTCTCCCACCTGTCCGGCACCGGGGGTGCGATCCACCTCCGGAGGCATCCGGTCCACCCGTCCCCCCTCCTGGTCCACGCACAGGAAGAGGGGGACGTAGTCACCGTTGAGGGCCTTCAGACCGTTGGTCAGGGCGACCAGCTGGTCGGCGCTCTCCACATTCCGGCCGAAGAGGATGATGCCGCCCACCTGGTAGTCCTGGATGGCCTGGACCGCGTCCTCGCCGGGCTCGGTCCCCAGGATGCCCGCCACCAGCAGCTGGCCCACCTTCTCCTCGGTGGTCATGGCCGCCAGAGCCTCCGCCACCGGGTCCGGGGTTGGGGTAGGCTCCGGCGTGGGAGTTGGAGCAGGCGTAGGCGCGGTGCTGGGCGTGGCCGCGGGAGCGGGGGTGGAGGCGGCCGTTTGACCGCCACACCCCGCCAAAAGCAATACAGAGAGCAATAATATACCACTCAGAATACGCTTCATCATCGTTTTCGGCCTCCATTGCGCCGTTTGGGCACATGCATGGCCCGGCCCTTACCCGGCTTGCGGGGGCTCTTTTTGCCACCCCGGCCGGGCCGTTCCTTGGGCTCCTCCTCCCGCTTCTTTCGGGTCACCGGGGTGCCGCCAGGGAGGATAAAATCCACCTGGCCGCTCACCGGGTCGGCGGCGGCGCACTCCACCTCCAGGGGCATACCTAAGGTATACCGGCCGCTGCCGTTGTCCTCCAGCAGAGTCAGGTGGGCCTCGTCGTAGTGCCAGCCTCCGCCGGGCAGGGCCTCCACGGGCAGCAGGCCCTCCACGCCCCCGGCCACCGACACGAAGAGGCCGAACCGGGTAACGCCGGACACCACACCGGCGAAGGTCTCTCCGATGTGGCCCGCCATGAACTCGGCCAAATAGCGCTTCTCGATCTCCCGCTCGGCCTCCTGGGCAGCCAGCTCCCGCTGAGAGGACTGGACGGCGGCCCGCTGGACGGCAGTGGTCAGCTTCTTCTCCTGCTTATCCAGGGACCCGTCCAGCAGGGCGGACAGCACCCGGTGGACCATCAGGTCGGGGTAGCGGCGGATGGGCGAGGTGAAGTGGCAGTAATACTCCGCCGCCAGGCCGAAGTGGCCCAGGTTGTCCTCATCGTACCGGGCTTTCATCAGGGAGCGCAGCACCATCATGGACACCGCCCCCTCCTCCGGCTTGCCCTTGGCCCAGTCCAGCAGCTTCTGGAGGGAGGGACTGTCGGCATTCTTCAGGTCATAACCCAGGGGGGCCACCATGGTGCGCAGGGCCTGACTCTTCTCATCAGAAGGCTTCTCGTGAACCCGGTAGACGCAGGGCTTGTGGAGGCGATTCAGGTACTCCGCCACGCACTCGTTGGCCGCCAGCATGAAGGACTCGATGAGCTTCTCGCTCTCCCCCTGCTGCCGCAGGGCCACATCCACCGGCTTGCCCTCCTGGTCGCAGATCACATAGCTCTCCTTGGTCTCCAGGTCCAGGGCTCCACGGTTCCGCCGCATCTTCTCCAGCTGTTTGGCCAGGCCGGCCATGTCCTTCAGCATGGGCAGGATGTGGGCGTACCGCTCCGCCAGGGCAGGGTCCTCCCCCGCCAGCAGCACATTGCAGTCCTCATAGGTCATCCGCTCGGTGGAGCAGATCACCGTCTTGGCGATGGTGTGGTCCACCACCGTGCCGCTCTGGTCCATGGTCAGGATGCAGGACAGAGCCAGCCGGTCCACATGGGGGTTCAACGAGCAGATGCCGTTGGACAGCTCCACCGGCAGCATGGGCACTACCTGGTCGGCAAAATACACCGAGGTCCCCCGCTCGAAGGCCTCCAGGTCCAGGGCGGAGCCGGGACGCACGTAGTGGCTCACATCGGCGATGTGGACCCCCAGCACCCAGCGGCCCGTCTCGTCCTTTTCCAGGCTCACCGCGTCGTCAAAGTCCTTGGAGGATGCTCCGTCGATGGTGATGATGGTCTTGCCCCGCAGGTCCAGCCGCCCCTCCAGAGCCGCCGCTTCCACCGCCTGGGGCACCCCCTCCACCTCCATGAGCACGGCGGGCGGGAAGGCCCGCTCAATATCGTGGGTGTAGAGGATGGCCTCCACGGCGCTCTCCCGCCGGTCTGCCGGACCGAACCGCTCTCGCAGGGTACCCATGGGGGCGGTCCGTCCGCCGCCGAAGCTGGTGATGGCTACGGCGGCCCGCTCGCCGGGGCGCACCCCCTTCCGCTTGGTGAACACCTGGATGGGGCCGGGCAGGCGCTCGTTGTCCGGGCGCAGCCACAGGGTATGGTCCTGCCGCTCCAGCACGCCGGTGACCGTCTTGTTGGCCCGCTCCAGTACCTGGACCACCTTGGCCACCCGGCGGCCCGCCTGGGGGTCCTCCTCGGTGATGCGGGCCACTACTTTATCTCCATTCCAGGCGCCGCCGTCCGCCCGGGGCGGGATAAAGCAGTCCTCCCCCTCCTCCGGGATCAGAAAACCAAAGCCGCGGCCGCTGGCCTGATAAATACCAGTCAATTCTTGTCTGTCTTTCATAAACATTCCTTTCTCATGGCTTTTTTCTTTATTATACCCCCTTCTGCGCACCTGCTTCAACGAAAATGTAAGACCTCCGGCACATCTGCCGGAGGTCTTACGGCGTTGCTTTATGGTTTGGCGCGGGCACCCCGCACCAGGGCCAGGGTGAGCGTCAATGCCGCCGCCAAAGCGGCGGTCTGGGCGGCTGCCATGAAGCCCTGAAACAGCCCCAGGAGCAACCCGCCCCGGATGATGCCCTCCTCATTGACAAAGAAGCTGCATACCAGACTGAAAATACGCCAGGTAGATAGCCCCGCCGCCCACAGCACCGCCGTCAGCACGATGGTACCGGGGGCAGGCCGCTTATACAGATCGGAACAGCTCCGGGCCGTAACTATGATCAGAACGATCATAACGGCCAGCATCAGCCAGCCCACAAACAGGCGGAGATAGTTCATGGAGGCTGTGTACCATGGGGTGGACAGCACCAGATGCCAGGTGATAGAAGTACCCATGGTCCAGTAGATCTGCTGAGGCAGGTAGACGCCCCAGGCACACCACAGTCCCAGCCGCTTCTGGATCTTCAGGCAGAAGGCCCCGCACAGGATGAACGGCAGGATGAACAACAGGCCAAACAGCAGTCCATCCAGGCCAAATAGCAGAACGCATATCAAAAACCCCAGCAGGCCCACCGCCAGCAGCACGGCTCCTACGGTCCTGCGCACCGGCGTGGGGGCGGCGCTCTCCCCGGTGGTTCTCTCGGGCTTCAGGGTCTCACCCGCCTCCCGGGGCTGCTCTTCCGTGCCGCACACCAACTGGTCCAGGGTGACGCCGAACAGGCGGCTCAGCCGCACCAGCTTGTCCAGGTCGGGCACCGAAGCATCGGTCTCCCACTTGGATACCGACTGCCGGGACACCTCCAGCGCATTGGCCAGGTCCCCCTGGGACATGCCCCGGCTGGTGCGCAGCTGGTGGATGGTCTCTCCCAATGTCATAGAACTCCTCCTCTCTTTCCCGCTCAGTATAGCGGAAAAGCCGTTCTGCGTCCACCAAGTTCCCTTGTATTGGGCGCAACCAGCAGTTGCACCCCGCTTTTTTGCAACAAAAAACGCCCTTCCGGACTCGGAAGGGCGTTTTTTCGCTTTCTCAGAGCAGGCAGATCACAAAGGTCAGGATCATAAAGCCGATGGCCACCCACTTGGTCATCTTGGCCAGCTTGGCGTCCCAGCTCTTAGCCTTGTTCTTAGCCATAAAGGTGTCAGCAACGCCGGCGATGGCACCGGACAGACCGGCGCTCTTGCCGGACTGGAGCAGCACCACGGCGATGAGGAACAGGCAGGCCGCCACGTCGATAATGCTCAGAATCAGCTTGGTGATATCCACGCTACATCGTCCTTTCGTCCCCGCAAACGGGGCATTGTCCATGCTATTTTTGCGCGCGACAAAGTCGTGCAGTCTCTTACACGTAAATGAAATGATAGCATAAACAGCGAACGATTGCAAGGGTTTTTCGCATTTTTTAAGCAGATGCCCGCAGGATTTTCCTACTGCCCCAACAGGTTGCCAGGAAATAGCCCCCGTACACCGCCACCAGCAGCAGGGCAGTGACCGCACTGGAGGCGGCGGCGTCCACCTTGCCCACCTGGGCAATGACGGCATTGGCAGCAGTCATACCCACCACGGCGTGGACCAGCGCCAGTGCCAAAGGCAGGAAGAAGGCCAGGAACACCTGGATATCCACCGACCGGCCCCGCATCCGCTCGGACACGCCCAGCCGGGACAGCACCCGGTAGCGCTGGGCGCTGTCGGCGGCCTGGCTCAGCTGCTGGAGGGCCAGCACCGCCGCCGAAGCCACCAGGAACACCACGCCCAGATACAGGCCGATGAAGAGCACCAGCACCTTGGTGCCCATCAGCTCCATCCAGGTGGACAGCTTGGTGGTATAGGTGTAGCTGTAGAGGAAGTGGGCCTGGTCCAGCGCCGCCAGGAAGGCCTCCTCCGTGGTCTGGGCGTCCCCGGCGTAGTCGGCCAGGAAGTAGCAGCGGTCGGCCGTCAGGCCCTCCTCCACCTGGGGCACCAGGCGGACGCGCCAGCTGTCCACGAAGGAATCCACCACCTCCTGCCCCCAGGCGGCAGCGTAGGCGTCATAATCGGCCTGGATCATAATGGAGTGTCCATCCTCATCCCGATACACCGGGAAGGAGAGCCAGCGGCTGCACTGTTCGTCCGGGTCAAAGCCCGCCTCCTTCAGCGCGGCGGGCAGGTCGGGGATCTCCCCCTTCTCCTCCCAGACGGCCAGCTCCACGTCCTGGACGATGGTCTGGTCCGCCATCTGGGCCACGGTGTTGTTCAGGCCCACCGAGGTGGCGGTGATGCCAATGGCCAGCAGCAGCATGAGGCAGATCACCGTCATGGACCGGTAGGTGGTATTGATGTTGGCGTTGAACTGCCGCAGGATGAACATGTTAAGGTTTTTGTAGTAGAGCTTCTTGTTGCTCTGGCACAGCCGCAGCAGGAAGCCGGACAGCGCCCGGAAAAACAGCAGGGTACCCAGGCTGCCCAGCCCCAGCATCACCCAGAACAGGGCGTCCACCCGCAATAGGCCCCGGGTGAGCAGCATGGCGTAGGCGATGACCAGCAGGACACAGCCCGCCAGGAAAAAGAAGACCGAGGCTCCCAGGGAGCGCACCTTCAGCTCCTGGTTCACCCGCCGGGCCCGCAGCAGGTCGATGAGCTTCCGCCGGGATACGGTAAAGGCGTGGTAGAGCATCACCAGCAGGAAGATGGCCGCGAAGGCCAGGATGGTCTTCAGCAGGGCGGGAACCGAGATGGAAAAGGCGAAAAAGGTCCTGGGCACCGCGAAAAGCCCGGCAGTAAAGATCGACAGGGCCTGGGAGAGCACCACACCCAGCACCAGCCCCACCACCAGGGCCACCAGGGCGGTGACGGCGGTCTCCGCCAGCAGCAGCCGGGCCACCTGCCAGCGCTCCATGCCCAGCATCAGGTAGGTGCCCAGCTCCCGGGAGCGGCGGCGCACCAGAAAACCGGATGCGTACAGGATGAGGAAGGCCAGCACCACCCATACAAAGACCGACAGGATGCCGATGAGCTGCTGGATGGCCCCAACGATATTGGTCCGGGGATGCTGGGCCAGATAGCGGATCACGGTCTGAGTCTCCAGAGCGTTGAACACATAAAAGAGGCACACGCCGAAGGCCACGGTGAGGAAGTACACCCCGTAGTCCCGGAAGCTGCGCCCCACGTTTTTGACCGCCAGCTTAGAGAACATTGCTCTGGTCACCTCCCAGCTCGGTCACCACGTCGATGATCCGCCGGAAAAAGTCTCTGCGGTCCTGGTTCCCCCGCTCCAGCTGGGCAAACACCGCGCCGTCCCGCAGGACGAGAATGCGGTGGCAGTAGCTGGCGGTAAAGGCGTCGTGGGTCACCATCAGAATGGTGGCCTGACGGAGCTGATTCATCACCTCGAACCGCTCCAGCAGCAGCCGGGCGGACTTGGAGTCCAGGGCGCCGGTGGGCTCGTCGGCCAGGATGAGGGCGGGCTGGGTGATGATAGCCCGGGCGGCGGCGGTACGCTGCTGCTGGCCGCCCGACATCTGGTAGGGGTACTTGTTCAGGCACTCGGTGATCTCCAGCAGCTGGGCTGTCTCCTTCACCAGGGGGTCCACCTGCCGGACCGGGGTCTTGCGGATGGTGAGGGCCAGGGCGATGTTCTCATAGGCGGTGAGGGTGTCCAGCAGATTGCAGTCCTGGAACACAAAGCCCAGCCGCTCCCGCCGGAACCGGGAGAGTTCCTTCTGCTTCAGGGTGGTGATGTCCTGCCCCTCCACCCAAATATGTCCCGCTGTAGGGGTATCAATGGTGGAAATACAATTTAGCAGGGTGGTTTTGCCGCTGCCCGAGGGGCCCATAATACCCACAAACTCCCCTTTTTCCACCGAAAAATCCACATGATCCACCGCGTGGGTGACCGTTCCTCTGCCATAATCCCGGCACAGTCCTTCTACCTTCAGAATCTGCTCCATTGTGTCTCCTCCTTTGCTTCTGAAGGTAGTGTATCAGAATCATCTTAAAAATTTCTAAACCCCTCCTTACCGTTTTGTGAAAGATCAAAAGAGGCCCTGCCGCGTGATGCGGCAGGGCCTCTTTCATCGGTTTTAATCCAGTTGGGCCAGAACAGCCATGGTTTCCTTGGCCTCGGTGCGGCTCAGGGTGGCAGCGGGCTGGAACTGATCGCCCTTCTCCCCCACCGGCTCCAGCAGGCCGGTCGCCAGGCAGAAGTCCACGGCGGACCGTGCCCAGGAGGAAACCGAACTGCTGTCGGACAGGGAATTGACCGCCTCACCATTGGTGGCAGTATTCAGGCCCATGGCCCGGGCGTAGTTGTACAGCATGGCGGCCGCCTGCTCCCGGGTCACCGCCGTCTGGGGCAGGAACTTGCCCTTTCCGTCACCGCTGACGATCCGGGTCTCGGCCGCCCAGATGGCCGCGTCGCTGCCCACCACATCCACAAAGGCGCCGTCGGCGCCCGGTGCGGGCTGACCGGCCACCTCATAGAGCATTTCCACAAACTCCAGGCGGGTCAGCGGGCTGTCCACCGTTCCCTGATAGACCGCCCAGGTGCTCTCCCGCTTGGGGGTGACGGTACCGTTGCGGCTCAGGTAGGTTGCCAGCATGGAGGCCATGGTACCCCGGGTGGAGGCGTACTGCATATCAGCGCCGGCGGACCACAGTACCGTACAGTCGGGGAACTCCCCGTCCCACAGGTGGGACTCCTCCAACACGATGCGGAAGACCTGATCGTCCTCCACGGGCTGCCCCTCAAAGGTCAGGTTGGTCACCCGCTGTCCGGCAGGGGCTCCCACATAGAGCTCATAGTCCATGCCATAGAGGAAATCGGCGTCATAGCCGCCGGTGATGCGTCCGTACTCATCCACCGTATAGCGGCCGGCACAGGTATCCAGCCAGGCTTTCAGCTGGGCACCGGTCATCTCCACCACGGTGACGGCGCTGCGGCCCAGGGCCAAACTGGCGCAGTCACCCAAGGTGAGGGTGCGAATCCCACTGCCGGTGCCTACCTCCTCCGGCAGGCTGCCCAGGCTTCCGTTGGTCACCAGAGCTCCGTCGGCCCCGGAGGTCCACAGCATGGCCTGGGCCACCAGATCGCCGGCGGCACTCTGGTGGACGGCATCGGTCTTGTATTCCGACCAATCCCCGGACAGGCGGCCTGCCTGACGGTCGGCGGCGCTCTCCTGAGCCTTCTGGCCCGCCTCCGTGGCTTTGGCCAGGGTCTGATCCGGCTGATAGTCGGACAGGTCCAGCAGCTGGCTCTCTCCAACGACCGCCTCTCCGCTGTCATTCAGGGTCACGGTGGTTCGGGTGAGAGCGGTGCCGCCGCTGCTGACCCAGGACACCTCCTGACCGGCGGCATTCTGGAAGGTGCCGCTGTCCGCCCGGCCGTGCCCGCCCACCAGTAGATCGATGCCGGTGGTCTTAGCGGCAAACTGCTCCAGACCATTCCGGTCGTCGTGGCAGCACACCACCACCAGGTCGCAGTTTTCCTTGCTCAACTGGGGCTGCACCCAATGGGTCCACTCCCAGGCGTAGGTATGGTCGGTATTGCCCTCGTGGCCGAACTGGCTGTCGGGATAGTAATAGGAGGGCATGGACTGGGGTACCTCCAGGGTACCCAGTCCCACCACAGCCACCCGCAGCTCCTTACCATCCAGCTGGGTGGTAAAGATCTGGTAGGGCTGGTACATAGTCTGTCCGGTCTCGCCGCTCAGCCAGTCGGCAGAGATCACATTCACCGGCGTGCCCGTTCCCTCCGCCTGGGTCAGCTCCTGGAAGAAGGCCGCCCGGTGTCCCTGGCCCAGCCGGAACTCCTCCACGCTGGGCACCAGGGCGTCATAGCCGATGGTGCGCAGAGCCAGGGCCGTATCGGCGGCACTGCCGCTGACCAGGGTATTGGCCACCGCGTCCCCGCTGTCCAGCAGCAGGGTGTCCTCCATGTTCTGGCGCTCCTGGGCCATGGCCGTAGCCACCTTCAAATAACTATGGTACTCGATCCGGCCGGTAAGGGGGTCGGTCTGCCCCACTCTGCCTGCCATATCCCCAGTGGTATAGATCCCCAGGGTAGGTTCCTCCTGAACGGGCTCAGCCGCCCATGCACCCGCCGGCAGCAGAGCCAGCGCCAGCAGCGCCGCACACAGCCGGCGGAAGATCAGATGCTTCCGCGTCATACAATCGCCTCTTTTCTCCCATGCGGGACATCTGGTTTTACACCGGTCACCCGGAAAACCGTCGGGCAGACACAGTGTCAATCATTCTGTGTCCTATTATACGTCCCGGCCAAAGGGGTTTCAATGTATGGCCCCCCAATGTTAGCAAAAAGAAACATTGTTACAATTTCCCCCGGCGAAACATGGAAAAATGGGGCGCCGCATGCTGCGGCGCCCCACGAAAAAGCGCATATTCCGTTGTCAGTTCATGGCGCACAGCTTGGCCGCGGTCTGAGCGGCCAGCTTGGCGTTGTTGAACACCAGCTGGATGTTGGAGTCCAGGCTATCACCGCCGGTGAGCTCCTTCACCTTGGCCAGCAGGAAGGGGGTAGTGGCCTTGCCGTGGATGCCCTGAGCGTTGGCCTGGGCAATGGCCTCGTCGATGGCCTTGTTGATCACGTCGTGATCCATGGCAAACTCCTCGGGGATGGGGTTGGTCACCAGCATGCCGCCCTTGAGGCCCAGCTCACGGGAGACATGGAAGGCGGCGGCGATCTCCTCCGGGCTGTCCATGCGGTAGTCCACCTCAAAGCCGCTCTTGCGGGTGTAGAAGGCGGGCAGCTCCTTGGTGCCGTAGCCGATGACGGGCACACCGTGGGTCTCCAGGTACTCCAGGGTGAGGCCCAGGTCCAGGATGGACTTGGCGCCGGCGCACACCACCATCACGGGGGTGGAGGCCAGCTCCTCCAGGTCGGCGGAGATGTCCATGGTGGTCTCGGCGCCGCGGTGGACACCACCGATGCCGCCGGTGGCAAAGATCTGGATGCCTGCCATGTGGGCGATCATCATGGTGGTGGTAACGGTGGTAGCGCCGTCGGCCTTGCGGGCCACCAGCACCGCCAGGTCCCGGCGGCTGGCCTTGGTCACCTTCTGGCCCTGCTTGCCCAGGTACTCGATCTCCTCGGCACTCAGACCGGCCTTCAGGCGGCCGCCCAGGATGGCGATGGTGGCGGGCACCGCGCCGTTGTCCCGGATGATCTGCTCCACCTTCAGAGCGGTCTCCACGTTCTGGGGATAGGGCATGCCGTGGGAGATGATGGTGGACTCCAGGGCCACCACGGGCTTACCAGCCGCCACGGCAGCGGCTACTTCAGGGGCTACATCCAAAAACTTGTTCAGATTCATCACAGATACCTCCATATGAAATCCTTGTGTCAGCGTTTCTTTATTTCATCCGGTCCCGGAGCCGCTGTGCGCTCATGGCCGGGTTAATGGTTTCGGCGCTCTCCATGGCAATGGCACCCGCCGCCATGGCGGCCTTGGCGGTGCCCTCCAGGTTGGTACCCTCCAGGTAGGCCCAAGCGATGGCGGCCATGCCTGCGTCGCCGCAGCCGGTGGTGTTCACCATCTCACCGGGACAGCAGGGCACATGGAGCCGCTCCTTATGGTCGGCGGCCAGCATTCCGTCGCCGCCCAGGCTGATGAACACCCGCCGCAGGCCGGTGGCCAGCAGGACATCCGCGGCCTTGTTCAGGCTGGCCTCGTCGGTGATGGTCACGCCGGAGAGGAGCTCCGCCTCCATCCGGTTGGGCTTGAGGGTGTGGAGCTTGCCCAGCACCGGCCACAGCTTCTCTGCCTTGGCGGTGGAGACCGGATCGGCGAAGATGGGCAGCCGCACATTGTCCGCCAGCCAGGCGATGGACTCCGCCGGGATGTTGGTGTCCACCACGATCAGCTGGGCGTTGTGCAGCAACCGGGACCGCCCGGCCAGGAAGGCGGGAGTCATGTGCTGGTAGATCTCCATGTCGCTGACCGCCAGGGCCATGTCCCCCTGGTGGTCGGCAATAAACAGATAGGTGGAGGTGGCTCCTCCCGGCACCGTCAGGCACTGGCTGATGTCGATGCCCAGCTCGCCGCAGCTGGCAGCAATGCGCTGAGCGTTCATGTCGTCGCCAAAGGCGGTCAACAGCCGCACGTCCATCCCCAGCAGTGCCATGTTGTGGGCAATATTGCGGCCCACGCCGCCCAGACTGGTGCGCACCTGGCCCGGGTTGGAGTCCGCAGGCACCAGCTTGTCCAGGGACCGCCCGCCGATGTCCAGGTTCACGCCCCCCACCACCACCGCGTAGGGCGCGGTGCGGACGATGTAGCCCTTACCAGCAATGTGCCCCTGCTTCATCAGGTTGGAGATATGTACCGCCGCAGACGACCGGGTGATGCCCGCCTTGTCCGCCAGCTCCTGCTGGGAGATCATAGGGTTCTCCTCGATCCATTTCAGGATCTGCCGCTCTCGCTGGGTCATGGGATACCTCCTAAACTTTTATCTATATTCTAATCATATGCTTATGTACCCTCTTTGTCAAGTCTTTTCTGCCCCTTAACCTGCCTCAATGCGGGCGGCCACGGTGTTGAGTACCTCCTGGTGGGTTTGGTCAAAGATGTGGGTGTAGATCCGGCCGGTGATGGACACATCCTTGTGGCCCAAAGCCTTACCAATGTCCAGCAACGGGATGCGGGCGCTGTTGGCCAGGCTGGCGAAGGTGTGGCGCAGGCCGTGGACGGTAATGGGGGGCAGCCCGTGGCGCTCCACAAAGGTGCGGAATGCCCAGGTGACCATGTTGGGATGCCTGGGCTCCCCCTTGTCGTCGGTGAGGACGTAGCCGCTATCCACGTAATCCTCCCGGGCGGCGGCCTGCTCCAGCTGCTCCCGGCGGATGGCGTGGAGCAGCCGGGTCAGGTCCTCCAGCCCGGCGATGCCCAGGGTGCGGATGGAGTTCTTGGTCTTGGGCTCCTTTTCCACCACCCGGTCCCCTGCGGTGGTGCGGGTGACCCGGATGCGGATGACGTAGTGCTCAAAGTCAATGTCGCTCCACCGCAGGCCGCAGATCTCCCCCCGCCGCAGGCCCAGGTAGGCTCCCAGCTTGACCACCAGCTCCAGCCAATCGCCCTCCACCTCCCGGAACAGTTCCCGCAGCTGCTCGGGGGTGTAGTAGAACTGCCGGGTGGGGTGCTCCCGGGGAGCCTCCACTCGCTCCACCGGGTTTTCCCGCAAAATCTTTTGCCGGAAGGCCAGCTGGAGGGCGGTGTGGAGCAGAATGTGGTGCTTGTGGACACTATTGGAGTCCAGCCGCCCCTCCCGCATTTTCTGGGCGTAATAGCGCTGAATGTGCCAGGCCTCCAGCTGCCTGAGCCGGATGCGGCCCAACGCCGGGTTGATATGGTTTTTGATCACGGAGCGGTAGCAGTAGTAGGTGGTGTAAGCCCGGTTGGGGGCGATGACCTCCTCCAGCCAGTAGTCCAGCCACTCCGCCAGGGTGAGGCGGCTGCAATCGCAGGGGAGCCGCCTGCCCCGTCCGCCCTGGAACTGTTCCAGGGCAGTTTCTGCTTCCGCCCGGTCGGCGAAGGTGCGCACACGCCGGTCACGGCGGCCCTCGGCGTCGGTGCCATAATTAAAGCAGACGTAGTACAGCTGCTTCTGATCATCATAGGCCAGGTTTTTCTTGATCGTCTTTCTCGCCATTCCAGTTCCTCCCATACTCATCAGTTGAATTGTCGAATTAGCGCGTATACTGTATTTTGTCAGGGTTTTTGCCTGCCGTCAACGGTTGCATGGTGGGAGGAAATGAGCCGATTTTAGGTGATTTTTGGCTACCTGGCGGTTACCTGTCGCCACCTGAAGGCGCCAAAAGTCTTGTGGTGCAAGGGGTTGGAGGATTGCTTTCAACTTGTTCCCTCTTCCTGGTCAAATCAAACAAGGAGGAATTCCAAATGAGAAACCTCAAGCGTGTTCTCAGCCTGGCTCTGGCCGCTCTTATGCTCATGGGCATGATGGTCGTTGGCGCTGGCGCTGCGAGCAAGGATTTCACCGATGCGGATGAAATCAAGAATGTTGAGGCTGTCGACGTTATGGTCGCTCTCGGTGTGCTCGAGGGCGGCGATAAGGGCGACTTCCAGCCCAACTCCATCCTGACCCGTGAGCAGGCTGCCAAGATCATCTGCTACCTGCTGCTGGGTGAGGAGTCCGCTGAGAAGCTGACCACCAACTACAGCATCTTCAGCGACGTGCCTGCCAACCGCTGGTCTGCCCCCTACATCAGCTACTGCGTGAACCTGGGCATCCTGGCTGGCGACGGCAACGGCCACTTCTTCCCCGAGGGCAAGCTGACTGGCGTTGCTTTCGCCAAGATGCTGATGGTCGCTCTGGGCTACAACGCTGAGCGTGAGAACTTCGTGGGCAACAACTGGGAGATCAACGTCTCCGCTGCTGCTATCGCTGCCGGCGTGGCTCCCAAGGCTCTGGACCTGTCCAAGGAGCTGTCCCGTCAGGACGCTGCCCAGATGGCTTTCAACACCCTGAGCGCCACCATGGTTGAGTACCTGAACGACAATACCATCATCATCGGCGGTGAGACCATCATCTCCACCACCGGCAAGGCTTCCGCTGTGAAGCAGTACCCCTACACCGATACCATGGGTATCGAGAACCTGCAGTTTGCTGAGAAGTACTTCGGCAATCTGAAGAAGAACGCCAACACCGACGCCTTCGGTCGTCCCGCCCACACCTGGGTGTACGACAAGAAGGAAGTTGGCACCTATGTTGACTCCGACCTGCTGGTTGAGTCCTACACCACCGCTGTCACCGGCAAGGAGCTGTACAATGTTCTGACCGCCTCCATCATCAAGGAGTGCAAGCTCAACGTCTATGTGGACGGCTACAAGGTTGATGACATCACCAAGAACCTGCTGGTCAAGACCAACAACCGCGATCTGGCTCACACTGACACCGGCGTTCTGACCGAGGTCTATGTGGACTCCGATGCTGGCGAGATCACCATCGCCATTATCAACACCTACCTGGCTGTTGCTACTGCCGACTACAACGAGAAGACCGACAAGGTTGCCTTCCAGGTCTACTCCTACAACAACGCCGACAAGATCCACGCTCTGGACACCACCAAGGTTTCTACCATGGTCGTTAAGGGCGAGGATCTGGCCATCGAGAACGTGAAGGACGGCGACATCGTCCTGGTGAACATCGCTGGCAACGCCATCGAGATCATCAGCGCTCCCGAGGTTGTTAAGGATACCAAGCTGAGCGCCTTCTCCAAGGGCTCCAAGGTTGTTGCTGACGGCACTACCTATGCTTACGCTGCTTCCGCTCAGTACAAGACCGGCGTGCTGGATCAGTACGACGATCAGAACCTGGCTGAGGCTACCTACAACCTGTACCTGGATGCCTATGACAACCTGATCGGCATCGAACTGGTCGAGGATGCCAACACCTACGTGTTCATCACCGGCTACAACATCACTCAGAACAACACCGCCAATCCCACTGCTGAGGCTACTGCCATCTTCACCGACGGCACCATGAAGACCATCACCGTCAATGTGGATAAGTCCACCTTTAAGTCCGCCAGCGTTGCATGGGACAATACCACTATCGTGGGCAATGGCGGCAAGGCTCTGGAGAACACCTGGTACTCCTACACTGTCAACTCTTCTAACGTGTACACCCTGACCTATGTTGCCAACCAGGCTCAGACCACCTACTCCAGCAATGGTACCATCGATAGCCAGCATATCGCTCTGAATGCTGATGCTGGCGATAACAAGATTGCTGGTGGCCAGGTTGCTTACGGCAACGCTGATTCTCAGTACATCACCGTGGGCCTGAAGGCTCTGGGTGGCCAGACCGGCAGCGGCATCATCAACAAGGTGAAGTCCGTTAACACCGGCATCAAGAACACCGATCTGACCGTCTATAGCACTACCAACGCCAAGAAGACTCTGGACATTCCCAATGGTACCGCTTTTAATGGCACCGCCAGCGAGGGCGCTTATGCCATCTACAAGAACGGCTATGTTGTTGCCGCCATCGTGGTGGGCAAGGACACCGCCAGCGTGGAGAACACTTTCTACGCCCTCAGCGATGTGAACTACGAGGAGTACACCGACGGCCTGTACTACTGGTCTGTTAAGGGCATCATGAACGGCGTGGAGACCACCGTCCGTGAGCGCGGCGAGTGGGGCGACCTGGTGGCTCTGAAGAATGTCCACAAGCGCGATCTGCTGACTCTGGGCTTCGACTCCAACGGCTTCGTGGTTGAGGCGAATCGTGCTTCCACCGTCACCATCGACGTTGCTGCTGTTGACTCTGTTGTCAATGAGACTCTGACCAATGCCAACCTGAACATGAAGGGCTGGACTCTGTACACCACCACCAACGCTACCAATGGCATTGCTGTTGCCGACAAGTGCCCCACCGCTCTGGTGGAGACCGTTGACGACAAGACTGTGGTGACTTACTTCGACAACACCGATACCGCCATCAAGGCCATGCAGAACGGCGGCAAGGTTGCCAACGGTACTCTGATTGCCACTCTGGATCGCAACAAGATCGCCACCAGCGTAATCATTGTTGATACCGATGCTCAGGGCGAAGTGATCGATCCCACCGATGGTGTTGCCGAGTCCGCTGTGGTCAACTCCCTGAACCCCGCTGCCCAGACTGGTACTCTGCTTGTCATTGACCGCGTGAACAGCGGCAAGACCGTGGATGAGCTGGCCATTGAGGGTCTGAAGAACGCTGGTTACACCTATCAGTACAAGACCAATAACAGCAACTATGTTGCTCTGATGGGCGATCGTGCTTACACCTTCACCGCCACCGTTCGTACCGCTTACCTGGTCAAGGTCGAGCGCGCTGCTGGTGCCAACATGATCGTTTCCACCGGCACTTACTGGGCTGCCGAGGGTTACAAGATCACCGGCACCATCTCCTGCACCACTACTAACCTCAGCAGCGTTTCCTTCAGCGTTAGCGGCGTGGCCGGCGCTAGCATCACTGTGACTCCCAGTGCCACCGATCCTAAGGTTGGTACCTACGAGATTAACTTTGCTAGCACCGTTACCGTTCCCGGCACTCTGACTATCACCTGGTAATTACCTGGAATAGTTCATCAAAAAGGAGCCCCCAAATCGGGGGCTCCTTTTTACTTTATGAATTATGTATCAGTCCTATTGCAATGTATTTCTGCCCGGCATTATTCATAAAAGCTTCATCGTCATAAGCAAGGGTAACCGAATTTGTACCCCATTGAGCAGCTACTCCATTGATATTATGCATGTGTGCTCGGGGCATTCCTTGCCCTGCTGTAACGAAAATACCCGCTTGATCAAAGACAAAAATAACCAATGGAAGTGCACTGAAAGTATGTACTGCTGCACCAGTACCAGTTCCAATATAGACGTGATACTCTACTGTACAATTACCGCACAAAGCTACAGCGGTTTCTAGAAGGGCAGATTTGTCCGCCAGGCTGTCCAGGGCCGTGTCGATCTTGGACAAATCCTGGTTGAAGTCGGTGCGCAGGAAGGGGTCCTCCGGTTCCCACTGGTGGAGCTGATAATTCGGTGTATAGTTTGCCATGTACATTCCTCCTTGTTGTAGCTTTGGCGTTTTGCCACTATAGGCGCTGCTGTTGCACCGGGGCAAAACCCGCGTTTCTTCCCGATGCAACAAAAAGCCCCTTACCCCCATCCGGTGGGTAAGAGACAAAACAAGGAGGAATCTATATGTCAGACTATACGGAACACTATCAGCTTCATCAATGGCAGCCCCAGGATAAGTTCCTGCGCACCGACTTCAACCAGGATCTCCAGAAGATCGACACGGCACTGGACAGTCTGGCGGAGGGGGTGAGCCGGAAGGCAGAGCAGTCCGAACTGGACGAGGTCCGCGCCCTGGCCACTCAAAGCCGGTTCACCAAGCTGAAAGAGATCAATATCACGGAGTATCTCACCAGTTTTGAAATCGACCTGAGTGATGTCGATTGGACAAAATGGGACAAAGTGCATCTGGACTGCATGGCATATGACATGCCCCAGTCTCGGCTTTACATCAATTCATCGGAGGGCTTCTTCCTATTTCAGACCAACACGGATTTCAGCCAAAGGGAGGCATATTCTCCCCGGATCACCATGTTCCCCGGTTTTCGGGCTGACCGCTTCGTATCCCTTCAGTCCTACAATGGTACAATGATATACCCCACGGGAATCCTCTTTTTGGAGTTTCATAAGATTGTATTTAAAGGTGGATTTCCATGGCCCGGAAACCAGTTTGTCCTGTGGGGTGAGATGTAAAAAATCCCCCGGCTCGTATAAGCCGGGGGATTTTATTGTTATGCCCTTTACGAAATTAACCGTTAGGGAGCATAAGTGATGGTAACATCAGCAGTAGCGTTGGCAATGATAGTCTGAGTATTGCCGGTACCGCTCACAAAGTTACCAGTGGAGGTCACGCTGCTCACAGTCTTGCCGGAAGCGGGCAGGATCTGCAGAGTCACGGTGCTGCCCTGAGCAACAACGACCTGATAGTCGTCAGTGCCGAGAGCGTCGACCAGCTTGTACTCGCCGCCGTTCACAGAGACCATAGCACTGTCAGAGCCAGTCTTAAAGGTCAGGGTCACCTTAGTGGAGAAGGTAACATTGACGGTGGTATTAGCGGTAACGTTGGCAACAGTGTACACACCGTTGGCATCGGGAGTCAGAACGGTATCGCCCACCTTGACAGAGACAAGAGCCTTAGTGGGGTCAACGATATCCAGCTTGAACTGGAAGTTCTTGCCTTCCTGGACAGTGCCAGCGTCGCCAGTGTAGTGGGTGCCGTCAACCTTGTTGACCCAAGCAATGCCGGAGCAGCCAGCAACATTCACAGTGTAGGTCGGGGTGGTCTGATCGGGAACCTCAACGATAACCACGTCAGTCAGAACCTTGTTGGCGCTGTCATAGGCAGCGTAAACCAGATCGTTGGCGTCAGTGATCACAGCCTCAACGCTGGAGATGGAGATGGTCTTGAAGTCCTCGCTCACGTAGTAGACCTTGGTGTTGCTGTTGTAGGCCCAGTAGGTAGCGGTATTCTTGTTGGAGCCGATACCCAGAACCACACCATTGGCAGCCACGGTACCAGCGGTACCAGCGGAAGCGGCAAAGTAGGTGTTGTTTCTCACAGCACAACCGGTGATGATGCCGTTGCTGTTCATGGTGACATTGTCAATGGCATACATGCCCTTGGCAGCGCCAACCAGCTTCTCGGTGGTGGGAACAGAACCGTCCATGTTCCAATCAGCCACAGTCTCAGCATCGATCTTGATGGTGGTCTCCTTGCCGTCCACGATAGCGGGGAAGACATAGTACTTACCAGTGCTGTCAGTGATGATGTTGGAGCCGTCCTTCACGAAGAAGGTGTCGACACCGGCGATACCGGCCAGCTGAGTGGTGGAGATGTAGACCACATCAATCTGGTTGGCATAGTAGCTGTTGGTCACATAGGCAATACCGGTGGTGGGAACATTGGGGTCAATGCTGGGCATGTTGTTGTAGCCAACATACACATTGTAGTTCTGGCCGCCGCCAGCCTTGGGAGTAGCCACCATAAAGACGGTCTCGCTGGTGGTGTACAGGACCTTATCCAGAGAATCGGTGTACACGTCATCGTGGTTGTGATCCAGGATGAACTGAGACTTACCGTTGACAAAGACCACCTCATCGGCAGCATTGTAAGCGGTGCTGTTGTACTTGCCGTTGGTGCCAGCCAGAGTCAGCTTGTACACGCCATTGTCGTCCACGGTGTAAGTGACGATATCAGCGGTAGCATCGGTGACCATGTTGTAAGAAGGACCGGTAGCGTTAGTCAGATTGGACCAGTTGTCCATCTTGGCGGTGACGGTCTTCTGAGTGCCATCGGGCAGCAGCAGGGTCACGCCCTTGGTCTCATCGCCGTACTGGTTGGAAGAACCAACACCGATAACGGCGGCATAGTTCTTGGGAGACTCAACGCCGGACACATAGATGGCATAGCCATACTGATCCAGGTAGACATTGACCTCAGACTTGTTCACGGTAAAGTCGGAGATGCGGATGCTGGCACCGTTCTCGTCAGCAATGTAGTAGTTGGTGCTGTACTTATAGTTGGTGCCGTCCACGGTGAAGTTGGCATTGCTGGTGCCCTTCTCGCCGGGAACATAGATGTTGCCGCCCTTCCACTCGGTCAGCAGGCCGGTGGTGTTCTTCTCCAGCAGCTCAACGCTCTGGATGTCGTAACGAGTGCCGTTCCAAGCAGCGGTGTAGGTCACCAGATCATTGACGGCAAAGTTCTCGGTCACGTACTTGTTGTTCAGAGTGCCGGGATTCCGCAGCGCATTCAGGGTCACATAGCGGTCAGAGCTGCTGGTGGCCTTGGCAACGCTGTTAATCTTGGCAACATAGGTGTTGATCTCGGTGATGGTCAGAGTGCTGGTGCCATCCTCATGCTCGTCGTACCAGACCTGAGTCAGAACGCCGTTGCCACCGATGGTGGTGTCGTCGTTCTTGGCCAGAGTCACAGCATTCTGAGACTTACCGTCAATGTAGAAGCCGTTGGTGGCCTTGGCCTTGGACAGGCCCAGATCAGCGTAGATCTCGCTCAGCTCCACACCAGTGGTGTAGGTCAGGTCGGAATCCAGGGTGTAGGTGCCGACCAGCTTGGCATTGTAACGCCAGCTGATAGCGGGACGCTCAAAAGCGTCGGTGGCGGGAACCTTCTTCAGGCCGCTGAAGTACTTCTCAGCGAACTGCAGGTTCTCGGTGTCCATGGTGTCGGTGTAGGGGGACTGCTTCACAGCAGTGGCCTTGCCCACGGTGGACACGGTGGTGTTGCCGATGATGATGGTGTTGTCGTTCAGGTACTCAACCATGGTGGCCTGCAGGGTGTTGAAGGCCATCTGAGCAGCGTCCTGACGGGACAGCTCCTTGGACAGGTCCAGGCCCTTGGGAGCCACGCCGGCAGCGATGGCAGCGGCGGACACGTTGATCTCCCAGTTGTTGCCCACATAGTGCTCGCGCTCAGCGGAGTAGCCCAGGCAGACCATCAGCATCTTGGCGAAAGCAACGCCGGTCAGCTTGCCTTCGGGATAGAAGTGGCCGGCGCCGTCGCCAGCCAGGATGCCCAGGTTCACGCAGTAGCTGATGTAGGGGGCGGACCAGCGGCTGGCGGGAACATCGCTGAAAATGCTGTAGTTGGTGGTCAGCTTCTCAGCAGCCTCCTCACCCAGGAGCATGTAGCAGATGATCTTGGCAGCCTGCTCACGGGTCAGGATGGAGTTGGGCTGGAAGTCGCCCTTATCGCCGCCCTCGAGCACACCGAGAGCGACCATAACGTCGACAGCCTCAACATTCTTGATTTCATCCGCATCGGTGAAATCCTTGCTCGCAGCGCCAGCGCCGACGACCATCATGCCCATGAGCATGAGAGCGGCCAGAGCCAGGCTGAGAACACGCTTGAGGTTTCTCATTTGGAATTCCTCCTTGTTTGATTTGACCAGGAAGAGGGAACATCTTGCCAGTTTTTCCACAAATCCTTGCCGCACAAGGAGTTTCCGTTTTTTCAATGGCTACTGGTAGCCGCCGGGTAGCCACAGGTTGCCACCAGAAATGAGCAAAAAAAGAGAACCGGAACTCTGTAACAGAGTTCCGGTTCTTTTTACACGTTATGTGGCTTGAGCCGCCTCGGATTAGCCGATGCCGCCCAGAGCAGCGCCGGCCACCAGGGCCACGATGCACAGGGGGACATAGACGAACTTGCCCAGAGGCAGGAACCACTTGCCGATCGGCTTCTTGGCGCCCTCGTTGATGGCAGCCAGAGCCTTCTCCTTGGTGAGGACCCAGAAGAACATGACACCGGCCAGAGCAGCGCCCAGGGGGCAGATGTAGATGGACACGGCGTCCATCCAGGGAGAGGTGATGCCCTGGATGCAGACGGCGATGATAGCGCCGATGACACCGATGGTGAGCACGGCAGGCAGACGCTTGAAGTGGAACACTTCCTGCAGGGTGGCCGCGGGGGCCTCATACAGGTTGATGATGGAGGACACGCCGGCAAACAGGACGCAGATGAAGAAGATAGCGCCCACGATACGGCCGCCAGGCATGCCGTTGAACACGTTGACCAGCCACACGAACATCAGGCCAGGGCCACCCTTGGTCAGGTCGCCGCCGCCGACGGCCATGGCGGGGATGATAACGAAGGCAGCCAGCAGGGCAGCCAGGGTATCGAAGATGGCCACGTTGCGGGCGGAGGAACCGATGTCTTCGTTCTTGGGCAGGTAGGAACCGTAGATCACGGAGCCGTTACCAGCCACGGACAGGGAGAAGAACGCCTGACCAAAGGCAAAGATCCAGACGTTGGGGTTGAGCAGACCGGCGGGATTCAGGGTCAGGATGTACTTGTAGCCCTCGGAAGCGCCGGGCAGAGTGGCGATGTAGACAGCCAGGATCAGGAACAGACCGAACAGAACGGGCATCATGATCTTGTTGGCCTTCTCGATGCCGCCGGAAACACCCAGCGCCATGATGACGATGGAGACCACCAGACCAATGACCAGCCACAGAGTGTTGCCGGCCTCGCCGCTGAACACGGTCTTAACACTCTCGATGAGGTTGGCATTCTCGGGAGCGATAGCACCGAAAGCGCCGCCGATGGTAGCCATATCGGTACCCATGGCGTACATGCTGCCGGTGATGCTGTCAAAAGCATACTTGAAGATCCAGCTCAGAACCACGGTGTAGCCGATGGCCAGACCCATGGAACCGAGAACAGGCAGCAGGCCGATGGCCTCGCCGACCTTCTTCTTGCCGGTGCGGTCCTCAGTGGCATAGCCAAAGGCACCGATGGGGCCGGCGCCAGCGGCACGGCCCAGAGCGAACTCTTCCATAACACCGGACATACCGATCAGAACGACAAACAGGAAATAGGGCAGCAGGAAGGTCATACCACCGTAAGTGGAGACCATGATGGGGAAACGCCAGATGTTGCCCATGCCTACGGCGGAGCCGATACAGGCAAGGATGAAGCCCCATTTGCTCTTAAAACCGTCGCGGGTTTCTAAGGTCTTATCAGGAGCTGCCATAAACTCTAACCTCTCTTCTCATTTAAAATAAAGGCAGGGAACGCGATCCCGGGTCATCACACCGATCCGGCTATGCGTACAGAGGCTGAATATGGGAGATGGCAGGGATCTTGTTCCACACGGAAACGCCGCAGCACACCTTTTTCAAAACAGAAAGGCGGCGCCCAACGAACGATCTATGAAGTTCGTGGGCGCCGCCGTTCATTGTGTCTGCATGCTTCCGCGTGATGCAGTTACGTCACATTGTTACAATGTGCAGCGCGTCTTACTTCTCCTCGTTGGGGTAGGGCTCGAGGAAAGCGTGGAAGTGACGCATGGGCAGCTTGTGGCCCCAGACGATGCGCATGTTGGGGATGGACTCACGGTCCTTGTACAGCTGAGCAACAGCGGCGATGACGTAGTCCAGGTGCTCCTTGGTCAGGCGGCTACGGTCGATAGCGAAGCGGACCACGTTGGCCAGCTCAGCCTGCTGCTCGGGAGTCTTCAGGTCGTACTCCATGGAGAAGTCGCCCAGCTCGGACACGCGGATACCATAGCGACGGATCAGCTCCAGAGAGAAGCCGGTGCCGGCGAAGGTGGTGTGATCGCGCTTGCCGTCGAAGAACTCGTCCATGTTGATGTACACAGCGTGGCCGCCGGCGGGCAGAACGACACCCTTAACGCCGTTCTTGTAGAAGCCCTGAGCCAGGTACTCACACTGCATGGCACGGTCATGCTGATAGTTGAAGTCGCAGGACTCATAGAGGCCAGCAGCCAGAGCCATGATGTCACGGCCGGACATGCCGCCGTAGGAGTCGTTGCCGTAGCAGGAGATCTGCTTAACCTTGATGAGCACGCCCACGTCGGTCTTCACGGTGCCGTCCTCGTTGAAGTCGGAGAACTTCTTCCAGAACAGGCCCTTGTCGCGGAAGGCCAGCATGCCGCCCATGTTGGCGTGGCCGTCCTTCTTGGCGGACATGGTGAAGGCGTCGCAGTAGGAGAACATCTCGGTGGCGATCTCAGCGATGGACTTGTCGGCGTAGCCTTCCTCGTTCATCTTGATGTAGTAGGCGTTCTCAGCCCAACGAGCCACGTCGAAGACCAGAGGAATGTCATACTTGTGAGCCACACGGTTGATCTCGCGGATGTTAGCCATGGAAACAGGCTGGCCGCAGATCGGGTTGTTGGTGATACAAGTGAAGATCAGGGGCACGTTGTCCACACCCACGGCGTTGATCAGCTGCTCCAGCTTCTCGATGTCCATGTTGCCCTTGAAGGGGTTCTTCTCATACTTGCCGCCTTCGGGAACTTCGTACAGCAGCTCCTTGTTGTACAGGTTACGAGGCACGGAACCCATCTGCTTGATGTTGCCCTCGGTGGTGTCGAAGTGGCCGTTGGAGGGGATGGTGAAGACCTTGCCGGGATGACGGGCAGTCAGGATCTTCTTCACGATCTCCATCAGCACGGACTCAGCGGCACGGCCCTGCTGGATGATGAAGGAGTTGGGGCGCTCCATCTGCTTGGCGCCGCCGTTGAACAGGCCGCCCTCGTACTCGCAGAGGAACAGCTCGTCCATCATCTTCTCCAGGTCGCGGCAGTCGGTGCGGACCAGGTCGATGCTCTTCTTCCAGTTCTTCTCGCCGCCGCGCTCGAAGATGTCGCGGAAGGTGTCCAGCAGGACATAGTAACCGGTGTTACGGCCATAGGCCTCATCGCCCAGGAACAGGGTAGCCCACTGCTGGTTGGTCATGGCGGTGGTGCCGGAGTCAGACAGCATGTCGACGGTCAGCAGGCCGGAGGGGAAGGAGAACTCGTTCCAGTGGGTGGCGTTCAGGGCGCGCTCACGCTGCTCGACAGTGGCCTGGGGCAGGTCACGCACGGCAAACGCGCAGTGCTGGGGCATCTCAACATCCTGAGCCAGAGGGTAGTGCTTCACATTCTTGTCCATTTTATTTACCTCCATAATTTAGGCGCTTGGCGCCATCATTTTATTAGAGGATACCCCGGTCGTCGGGAGCCGGCTCTTCCGGCTCCTTCAACAGGCGGACAGTAACCTTTCCGAATGTTGTGTAGTACGTGTAGGGCTGTGTGACTTACTTGACTGCGATGACCTCGATCTCCACGAGGGCGTCCTTGGGCAGACGAGCAACCTCAACAGCGGAGCGAGCAGGATAGCCGCCCTCGCCGAAGAAGGTGGCGTACACCTCGTTCATGGCGCCGAAGTTGTTCATGTCGCTGAGGAACACGGTGGTCTTGATGACCTTATCCATGCCCAGGCCAGCCTCGGCCAGGATGGACTTCACGTTGGTGAGGGACTGACGGGTCTGCTCCGCGATGCCCTCGGGGAACGCGCCGGTAGCGGGATCGATGGGCAGCTGGCCGGAAGTGATGACCAGATTGTCGATCTCAACAGCCTGAGCGTAGGGGCCAATAGCGGCGGGAGCCTTATCAGTGTTGATAATTTTCTTCATTTTGCTAACCTCCCTTCTTTTTTCCGAGATAAATTTATCACCGTCGAACCCAAATGTCAACCACTTTTTGTTTATTTTATGCTAACAAACATTTTGGTACCCTTCTTTTTTGGTGGTTTAATAGAACCACTGGCAAAGTGCTCAGAAATTTTTATCATTTCTTGTAAGAAATTATTATCAAAACTTTTTGCGAACCACTTGAAAATAAGGTATACTATAGGTAAGTTTCAGGAATCCTGCGGTACGTACCATCGCCGCACCCCCAAAAAAAGGATTGAGGTGATCGTATGGGCAGTGCATTGCTTTCCTACTATGTCAGGCTGACGGAGTTCCTGGGCCGCGCGCTGGGTCCGGACTACGAGGTAGCGCTCCATGACCTGACGGACGACCATTGCTCCATCATTGCCATCGCCAACAATCATGTCAGCGGCCGGGAAGTGGGGGCGCCTCTGACGAATGTTGGACTGAAGGTGCTGAAAGACAAAAGCTACGAACAGACCGATTATATGCTCCACTATCCCGGTGTATCCGCCTCCGGAAAATCCCTGCGCTCCTCCACCCTGTTCATCAAGGACGGCGAAGAGCTGGTGGGCATGCTGTGCATCAACTTTGACGACAGCCGCTTCCAGTCGGTCAGCGAACAGATCATGCAGCTGTGCCACCCGGACAGCTTTGTGGAGACCAGCTTCCAGTTTGACGAGGGACGGGTCAACGACATCCGTCACACCTCCACCGCCGCGGAGCGATTCCACAACTCCATCCACGGTGTGGCGGGCGACGCGGTCTCCCGGGAGCTGAGCCAGATGGGCCTCACCGCCGACCGGCTCACCGCCGATGAACGGCTGGGCATCGTGGCCGCCCTGGAGCCCCAGGGTATTTTCCTTCTGAAGGGGGCCGTAAAAGAGGTGGCGGACACCTTACAATGTTCCCAGGCCACCATTTACCGCTATCTGGCCCAGGTGCGGAAGGAGTCTTCCGAATCCACAGGCACCGACGATTAAACAAAAAGACGACAGGATCCGTTGGATCCTGTCGTCTTTTTTCGTTTGGATACTCAGCCGCACAGGTCGATAATGGCCTGGGCAAAGATTTTGGCAGCGGTGAGCTGATCGGCGATGCAGGTATGCTCGTCGGGACCGTGCATGTTGCCGTTGAAGCCGGGCATGGCGCAGCCGAAGGCCACGCCGCCGGGGATCTCGTGGACGTAGGTGCCGCCGCCGATGGCCAGGCACTCGCCCTTGTTGCCGGTGTACTGCTCATAGCACTTGAGCAGGGTCTTGACCAGCGGGGTGTCGGCGGGAGTATAGTGGGGCTCCTGCATGCCGCCCTCGGCGGTAAAGCCGAACTTGGCAAAGGAGGCCTCGGTGACCTTTTGGCAGTTGTCCTCGTTGGCGCACACCGGCACCCGGCTGTCGAACTGGCCGGACAGGCCGGTCTCGTTCATCTCCAGCAGGGAGAAGGCCAGGGTCAGGGGGCCGGACAGCTCGTCGGCCTGGGCGATACCCAGGGCCTTGCCGGCGCAGTCGCCGTGGGGGAAGAGGGCGTTGAGGGCGTGAAGGGCCGCGGTGGAGCCCACCTTGGCCAGAGGCAGGGCGCACAGCAGGTGGATCAGGCCGGTGATGGCGTTGACGCCCTCCTCGGGGGTGGAGGCATGGGCGCCCTTGCCCTTGCACAGGATGTGCAGGTCGTCCCCATGCTGGGTGAGCTCGTAGGTAACGCCGGTCTCGGCGGCAGCTGCCTCACAGTAGGGCTCGGCCGCCTCATCGGACAGGCCGGTCACCACGCAGGAGGCCTCGGGAGGCAGCACGTTGATGCGGAAGCCGCCGTGAAACTCGGTCACCCGGGGGGTGGCGCTCTCCGCCGCCCAGGTCTTGGTGAACACCGGCTTGTAGCTGCCCTTCTCCAGGTTGATGACAGGGAACTCGCCGTCGGGAGAGAAGGTGCAGGGGGCATAGGGCTCCTTATTATAATAGTAGGCGATATCCTCAGAGCCGCTCTCCTCGTCGGTGCCCAGCAGCAGGCGGACGTTCTTCTTCAGGGGCACCCCCAGGTCCTTGACGGCCTGCATGGCCAGCAGGGCGGCCACGGCGGGACCCTTGTCGTCGTCGGTGCCACGGCCGTACAGCATGCCGTCCACCTCCACAGGGGCGTAGGGCTCGGTCACCGTCCAGCCGGTGCCCTCCCCCACCACGTCCAGGTGGCACAGGATGTGGAGCTGGGTCTCCTGGTCGTTGAAGTCCACGGCGCCCACATAGTTGTCATAGTTCTTGGTGGCAAAGCCCAGCTCTCCGGCCAGCTTCAGGGCTTCCGCCAGGGCGGCGGCAGGGCCGGGGCCGAAGGGCATGCCGGGCTGAGCCTCCTCCCGGACGCTGCGGATGCGCACCAGCCGGGAGATGGACTCCACCAGCTGCTGCCGGCGGGCCGGGTCGTCAAAATAGGCGTTGATTTTATCCTGATACATGGGTGTTAATCCTCCTTTGGTTGTTCCTCCTCGCCGGCGGCGCCGGTCAGCTCCCCCAGGTATTTGTACACCGTGTACCGGGACACCTGGAGCCGCTTGGCCACAAAGGGCACCGACTTACGGAAAGAGAAGGCGTTTTTCTGGTCCAGCAGGGCGATGATCTTCATCCGGTCCCGCTTGGTCAGGGCGTTCACCGGCTTGCCCACCGCCGCCAGACATTCCTCAAAGATCTGGGTCAGCTGGCCCTCCCCGCCGTGCCACATGGCGCTTTGCAGGTCGGCCTCGGCGCTCATCAGGTCCACCAGGATGCGGTTGGCGTACACCAGCGAGCTGTAGTCGAAGTTGATGCCCAGGGCCAGGTTGAAGTCCTCCCCGATGAGGTGGAAGGTGCTGCTCTTGATCTGCTGACCCGAGGGGGTGGTGGCGTACAGGTTGACGAAGTCGGTGACCAGGGCATCCCGGTCCAGCTCCTTGGCGGTACCCAGGATGTCCATGGTGGAACCTACCGTCCGCCCGGACACATGGCCGTTATAAATGGACAGAATGGGGTGCCTGGGGTCCCCCATGTCGTGGACCAGAGTCTCGCAAGTGGAGCCGAACATCTCCGCGATTCCCCGGGCAGTGCGGTCCAGAAATTCAAAGGCTTCCTCCCGATCCATTGGTTCACTTCCTCTTTCTTTTGGATTCCAGTCCAGATTGTACTCTGAACCGGCTGAAAATGCAAGGCTTAGGCCTGGCGGTAGCTCTGGAACTTGCCCAGCACCGCCTCCAGCTCCTCCGCCGTCAGGTTGATCCCGCCCCCGGCCTGCTTGGTATAGTAGTAGACCTTAGCCAGAAACTCCAGCTGCTGGGCGGCATCAAAGGCAAAGGACAGGCTGCCCCCCACCGCCAGCAGGCCGTGATTGCCCAGCAGGCAGGCGTTGTACTGATCCTTCATGCCCTCCCAGGCCGCCTCGGCCAGCTCCAGGGAGCCGAAGGGGTAGTAGGGGATGCAGGGCACCTGCCGCCCGGCGTAGGCCACCAGATAGTGGACCGGCTCAATGGGCCAGCGCAGGCAGGAGAGCACGGTGGCAAAGGTGGAGTGGGTGTGGACCACTCCAGTCACATCCTGCCGCCGCTGATAGAACAGCCGGTGGAGATCCAGCTCGCTGGAGGGCTTGCGCTTGCCGTCCACCACCTTGCCCTCCAAATCGGTGACCACCACGTCCTCCGGCGTGGTGAGAAAATAGTCCATGCCCGAGGGGCTGATGGCCATGAGGCCGCTCTCCCGGTCAAATACACTGAGGTTGCCGAAGGTACCGTCGGTGAGTCCGGTGGTGACCAGCTTCTTACCGTACTCCACCACCAGCTCCCGCTGCTCCTGTAACAGCATACACAAGACTTCCTTTCCATATCCGCTTTTCTTCAAGCATACGGAAATTGAACGCTCAAGTCAAGCCTTTGCATTGACATCGGTTCCCCCCGCGCATAAAATGGACACAGATAAGGAGGAACCCAACATGACCATGGAAACCCTGCGCTTCGCCCTGGGGGGCGTTGCCGCTTACCGACATATTCTGGAGACCCCTGAACTCCATTTGGTGCGCTCCCTGCTGGACAAGCTGGCCCGGCAGGACAGCGCCGGTGCGGCGGAGGACTACGCCGCCCTGTTTTACGCCCTGCGGGCCGGAAACTACGCCGGTCTGGGGGACTGGCTCCACGACCAGCTGCGTTACACCGAGTCCCCCTACGCCCGGCTGGCCGAGGAGGGGGGCTCCGACCCCGCCCTGGAGGGGGCCGCCCGCCGGGATGTGGAGCTCTTCACCCAGCTGTGCCGCCTGGACTGCGGCCGCCTCATCTCCGCCATGGCGGAGCAGGCCGGTGCCGCCCTACTGCCGGTGCTGGAGGGGCTGCCCCGCTGGCCCGCCGGCTGTCCTTTTACCTTTGAGGAGCTGACCGACTTCTACCGCACCCACGGCTCCGGCCTCTTCGCCCGCAGCCGTGCCTTCCTGTGGGAGGACGGGGAGCTCTTCCCGGTGGATCAGCCCGACTGCCCCACCCCCGACGAGATGATGGGCTACGAGCTTCAGCGGGATCAGGTCATCGCCAACACCCAGGCCCTGCTGGAGGGACACCACGTCAACAACGTGCTGCTCTTCGGCGACAGCGGCACCGGCAAGTCGGCCACCGTGAAGAGCCTGCTCTCCCGGCCCGGCTTTGAGGATCTGCGGCTCATCGAGGTGCAGAAGGAAGGGCTGGCCGATATGCCCCGGCTTATCCGCACCCTGGGCGGCCGGCGGCTCAAGTTTATCCTGTTCATCGACGATCTGGCCTTTGACCAGGACGACACCACCTATTCCGTCATGAAGACCATCCTGGAGGGCGGCCTGGAGCGCCGTCCCGCCAACGTGGCCATCTACGCCACCTCCAACCGCCGCCACCTGGTGCGGCAGACCTTCTCCGACCGGGCGGGAGACGAGGTGGACGCCAGCGAGACCATCCAGGAAAAGACCTCCCTGGCCGAGCGCTTCGGCCTGCGTATCCCCTATCTGGCCCTGAACAAAGCCGACTTCCTGGACCTGGTGGAGCGGATGGCCGCCCAGTCCGGCATCACTATGGACAGGCAGGCCCTGCGCACCGGCGCCGACCGCTGGGAGATGCGCCACCCGGGAAGAACGCCCCGCACCGCCAAGCAGTACATCGCCAGCCTCAGTCTCACCTAAGCCATCCATGCCCCACAAAAAGGAAAGGAGCATACCTATGAGAGGAAACCTGCTGAAAAAGATCCTGGCCGGACTGATGTCCGCCGCCCTGCTGGCCGTCCCCGCTCTGGCGGCGGAGCCCCAGCAGCCCGCCGCCTGGGCCGTGAGCCAGCTGGCCGACAGCTACGCTCTGGGTCTGGTGGACGACAACTATACCTCTTATATTGAGAGCCCGGTGACCATGGAGCAGCTGGAGTCCATGACCGACGTGGTGGCCGCCAAGCTGGCTCTGCTGGAGCTGGACCAGCGGACGGCGGACGCCGTGGGCCTGGTGGTGGACACCACCAGGGGCGGCGTCATGAACGCCCTCTACCAGGAGGCCGCCGCCTATGAGCTGCCCGGCGTGGAAAAGGGCACCACCGCTTTCCTCACCAGCCTTGGGGTGGTGAAAGGCGGCTCCGCCGGTGACCTGGCTCTGGAGCGCACCTGCACTTATCAGGAGGCCATGGTCATGGCCAACCGGCTCATCCTGGCGGTCTACGACCAGCAGGACGCCGGGTCCAAGGGTCTGCTGTGGAAGGCCACCAACGGGGATAATACCCTGTACCTGCTGGGCACCATACATCTGGACCGGGACAACGTCTATCCCCTCCATAAATCCCTGCGGGACGCCATCCAGGCCTCCGAGGAGGTCATCTTTGAGCTGGACCTGAACGACCAGGAGGGCATCGCCCTGCTCCAGAGCATGCAGACCTACAGCGACGGCACCACTCTGGCCGACCACATCAGCCCCGAGCTCTACCAGCGGGTGCAGACCGCCGCCGCAGCCCTGGGCATGGGCGCCGATGCCCTGGACCTCTACAAGCCCTGGGCTCTGGCCTCCACCTTCTCCACCCTCAGCATGATGGATGACTCCACCAGCACCAACGCCATGGCCATCGACAGCTATGTGAACGCCGCCGCGGTCAATTCCGGCAAGGCCATCGGCGCGGTGGAGACCTACGCCTTCCAGGGCGGCATCTTTGACGGACTTTCCGCCGAGTACCAGGAGGCCTACCTGGACGCCGCCCTGTCCGCTCTGGAGGCTTCCCTGTCCGGCACCACCTCCTCCGAAGTGGAGGAGGGCCTCCAGCAGCAGGAGGAGATGCTCTCCGGTATGTTTGCTGCCTGGAAGGACCGGGACCCCGCCGCCTTCTCCCAGGTATACGACAAGGCCGCCATCATCAACAGCACCGATGAGCTCAACTCCAAGCTCTTTACGGAGCGGGATCCCGGCATGATCCAGGCCGCCGCCAAGTACCTGGAGACCGAGGGCAGCCACACCTACTTTATGGCGGTGGGCGCCGGCCACATGGTGGACCCGGGCGGCATCGTCAGCGGACTGAAAGAACTGGGCTACACCGTAGAGCTGGTGCTCTGAGCTTCTTCATCCCCGAAAGGAGTATCCCATGATCCTGAAAGGAACCTTCCTCCACGCCCCCACCCTGGGGGAGCTGGAGATCCGACCCAACGCCTATCTGGTCACCAAGAATACTGCGGTAGTGGGGCTGTACGATACCCTGCCGCCGGAGTATGAGGGCCAGCCGGTGACCGACTGGGGGGACGCCCTCATCATCCCCGCCTTTACCGACTTGCACATCCACGCCCCCCAGATCATCAACCGGGGCATCGGCTATGACAAGGAGCTGCTGCCCTGGCTGGAGACCTACACCTTCCCGGCGGAGGCCCGCTTTGCCGACCCGGCCTTTGCCGACCGGGCGTGGAAGGCCTTCCTCAACCACCTGTGGGCGGTGGGCACCCTGCGGTTCTCCGCCTTTGCCACCATCCACAAGGAGGCCGCCTGGCGGCTGATGGAGCTCACCGAGCAGTCCGGCCTGCGGGGCCTCATCGGCAAGGTGAACATGGACCGCAACTCCCCCGACAGCCTGCGGGAGGATACCCACGCCTCCCTGGCGGACACGGAGGAGCTGATCTGCCGCAGCCGGGAGGAGCTGCGGCACACCCGCTTCATCCTCACCCCCCGGTTCGTCCCCTCCACCACCCCGGAGCTGATGGACGGCCTGGGCCAGCTGGGTGAAAAGTATGATCTGCCCATCCAGTCCCACCTGTCGGAAAACCCCAGTGAGGTGGCCTGGGTAGCCCAACTCCACCCGGACATCCCCACCTACACCCAGGTGTATGAGCACTTCGGCCTGCTGCGGCAGGACAAGACCATCATGGCCCACGCCATTCACCTGTCCGACGGCGAGAAGGATCTGCTCAAGAACAAGGGGGTCATGCTGGCCCACTGCGCCCTGTCCAACACCAACCTGTCCAGCGGCATCATGCCTCTGCGGCAGGACCTGGGGCTGGGTCTGCGCTGCTGCGTAGCCAGCGATGTGGCCGGCGGCCATACCGCTTCCATGGCCCGCAGCGTGGCCGCTACGGTGCAGACCTCCAAGCTGAATGGACTAAACCACCCCGACCAGTCCCCCCTCTCCCTGGCGGAGGCCTTCTATCTGGCCACCCGGGGGGCGGGCTCCTTCTTCGGGGACGTGGGGGCCTTCCTGCCCGGCTTTGAGTTTGACGCCCTGGTGCTCCGCCCCTCCACCCTGGACGCTCTGGTGGAGCGCACCCCCTTCGAGCGTCTGGAGCAGTTCCTCTACGACGGGGATGACCGGAACATCGCCGCCCGCTACTGCGCCGGGTCCCTGGTGGAACAGCCCTTCCCGGAGTTGGAACTGGCCTGATTCCCTGCAAAACACAAAACGCGTTGTTTTATCCGACTTGGATAAAACAACGCGTTTTCATTTTTCTTAGCGATACCGGTCCACCACGGAGCACATCTTGTCCCAGCAGGCCTCCATATCGGCCACCAGCTTGAACTGGGTACGGCACCGGTCCAGGTTCTGGCCGGGCCGGTGGATGCGGAAGTAGTGGTCCCCCTCCAGGTAATCGGTGAGGAAGCGGATACCGCACTCCAGGGTGATGAGCCGGGCGCCTCAGGGCAGGTAATCCAGCTCGGCGGGAGTAAAGGCGCCCCTGGCTCTCTCCAGGAAGCCCTCAGTATAGGCGTCAAAGAGCTTCAGGTCAAAGTTCACCTTGTCCAGATCGGTCTCGTCCTCGGCGCAGTGGTTGGCACCGAAGCGGATGGAGTCGCCGAAGTCGTTGATGGACAGGC
This sequence comes from Flavonifractor sp. AGMB03687, assembly GCF_017811815.1. Taxonomy (GTDB): domain Bacteria; phylum Bacillota; class Clostridia; order Oscillospirales; family Oscillospiraceae; genus Flavonifractor. The sequence continues at coordinate 36,952 of NZ_JADKZI010000001.1, read as the reverse complement.
CGGGCATGACGGTATCCAGGTCGATGACGCACACCGCCTCACCGGTGGTCCGGTCCAGCAGCACATTGTTCAGCTTGGTATCGTTGTGGGTGACCCGCAGGGGCAGTTCCCCGTTGCGCAGGGCCTGGAGCACCACGGAGCAGTCCGCCTCCCGGGCGGCCACGAAGTCCAGCTCCGGCCCCACGTCCTTCACACGGCCCATGGGATCGGCGGCCACCACTTCCTTCAGCTTGGCCAGCCGGGCCTCGGTGTCGTGGAAGTGGGGGGATGGTCTCATACAGGGTCTCCGCCGGGTAGTCCTTCAGCATCCGCTGGAACTTGCCGAAGGCCCGGGCTGAGGCGGCAAACCGCTCCGGTGTATCGGCGGACTGGAGGCACATGGTGCCCTCCAGGAAGGGATACACCCGCCAGGCGCCCCCCTCCGGGTCGCTGTAAAAACAGCTGCCGTCCTTGGCGCTGCAGAGGGAGAGGGTCTCCCGCTCGGGATCGCCCCCTTCGGCGGCGATCTCCTTCTTCAGGTAGCTGGTCACCCCGGCGATGTTGGCCATCACCTGCTCCGGGTGATGGAAGGCGCTGGGGGAAATGCGCTGGAGGATGAACCGGCGGCAGGGGTCCTCCCCCGGCTGGGTGTGGACGCAGAAGGTATCGTTGATGTGGCCGGAGCCGAAGCGCACCGCCCCCACCACCTGGCCGCCGAAATCAAAGGCGTCCAGGGCCTTCTGTAAGTACTGTTCAGCAGCTGCCATTGGTACACGCTCCCCACAGATCGTCGGGATAGAGGCCCGCCTGGGTCATGGCCTGCACCGCCGCCACCACCACCGGCTTGTCCTCCCGGTAGGTGACGCCGTACCACTTGTCGGCGCTGCGCAGCACCTTTACCCGGGCCTTGCCCTCCTCCAGCAGCTGGGTCACCACGCTGGGCAGGAAGTACTCCCCCTTCTCGGGGTTCTCGGCCAGGGTCTTGTCCAGGAAGGCAGGGAAGCGGGCCTGGGCCTCGGTGAGAAAGCTGTTGGTGAAGCCCCACAGGTTCATGGACACGATGGTGTCGCCGCTGAGATGGGTCCAGGTCTGGCCGTCGTCCTCGGTGAAGCGGGCGTCCTCCCCGTCCTTCTCAATGTGGGTGTGCTCCACCACCTCTTTCAGGTAGTGGTCCCCCTCCTCGGCGCATACGCCCCGGGCCACGTGGCCGTGCTCGGTGACGGTGTTGCCCAGGCGGTAGCCCACCATAGCATACTCATAGCAGCCGGGCTGATCGGGATGGTTCTCCAGGTACTGGTAGATCTCCCGGAACGCCTCGGGGCCGTAGTAGTCGTCGGAGTTGATGACGGCAAAGGGGCCGTCCACCACCTTGCGGGCAGCCAGCACCGCGTGGCAGGTGCCCCAGGGCTTCACCCGGCCGGCGGGCACGGCATAGCCCTCGGGCAGGTCGTCCAGCTCCTGGTAGGCATACTTCACGTCAATGACCTTGCTGAGCCGGTCGCCGATGGCGGCCTTGAAGGTATCCTCGATCTGGTGCTTGATGACGAATACCACCGTCTCAAATCCGGCCCGGCGGGCGTCATAGATGGAGTAGTCAATGATCATCTGACCGTGGTTCCCCACGGGGTCGATCTGCTTGAGTCCGCCGTAGCGGCTGCCCATGCCGGCGGCCATGACCACAAGAACAGGCTTTTTCATGCCTCTGTTTCCTTCCTTCTGTTCTCTGCTCCCTTCTGCCGGAGCGGCAAAGCAGAGCAATGATAATGTTATCAAGGGATTTATCCACGAATCCATGCTTTTTACATAAGCTTATCTATTATATACGCCTGTGGGCCATTGTGCAACGGGTGGATGGGCCTTGAACACACGATTTTCCAGAACTGGCCTTATGAAATAAGCAATATGTGACGCTTTAAGCAGGCCAGTTTCTCTGCTATACTGCACCCAGCGATATTGGAAAGGAAGTGCGGTTTTTGAAACGGATCGTCAGCATTCAGGATATCTCCTGTGTGGGAAAGTGCTCTCTGACGGTGGCCCTGCCCATCATCTCGGCCATGGGGGTGGAGTGCTCCATCATTCCCACGGCGGTTCTGTCCGCCCATACTATGTTCCCCGGCTTCACCTGCAAGGACCTCACCGACCAGATCGCGCCCATCGCCGCCCACTGGCAGGAATGCAAGCTGAGCTTCGACGCCATCTACACCGGCTATCTGGCCTCCACAGAGCAGATCGACGATGTGTGTTCCTTCTTTGATACCTTCCGGCAGGAGGGCACCCTCATCGTGGTGGACCCAGTCATGGCGGACAACGGCAAGCTCTACCCCGCCTTCGGTCCCGACTTCCCCGCCCAGATGGCCCGCGTATGCGCCAAGGCCGATCTGATCCTGCCCAACCTCACCGAGGCCAGCCTGCTCACCGGTCTGCCCTACCGCACCGAGTACGATGAGGGCCATATCAGGGAGATGCTCCAGGCACTGGCCGCCCTGGGTCCCCGGTATGTGGCTCTCACCGGCGTCAGCTCTGGGCCGGACAAACTGGGCGTCATGTACTACGACCGGGAGACCGGCCGGTACGGCAGCTACTTTGGGGAGCACCTGCCCGCCAGCTTCCCTGGAACCGGCGACGTGTTTGCCTCCACCTGCGTAGGCTCCCTTATGCGAGGCATGGAGCTGGGGGACGCCCTGGCCCTGGCCACCGACTACACGGTGGGGTCCATTCGTATGACCATGGAATCCCCCGACGCCAACTGGTACGGGGTGGAATTCGAGCGCGCCATCCCCTATCTGGTCCGGCGGCTCGGTTGAGCCTCCAAACAAAAACGAGCCCCTGCCATACGGCAGGGGCTCGTTTCATACCCTTGGAAACGTGCGGGCCTTACACAGGCTCGCTCACCACTTCAGCCTTGATCAGGTTGGTGGTACCGGACTTGCCCAGAGGCACGCCGGCGGTGATAACCACGGTCTCACCGGGCTTCACCATGCCCTCCTTGCGGGCCACGTCCACGGCCATGGAGAACATGCGGTCGGTGGAATCCACCTCGCCGGACAGCAGAGGCTTCACGCCCCAGGAGATGGCCAGCTGGCGGCGGGTAGACTCGGTCTGGCACAGGGCCAGGATGGGGCAGGCGGGACGGAAACGGGAGATCACCTTGGCGGTATAGCCGGACTTGGTGGCAGCCAGAATGGCGCTGGCATTCAGGTCCATGGCGGTCAGGCAGCAGGAGTGGGTGATGGCGTCGTTGATGCCGCCGATCTCGGGCAGCAGGTTGCGCTCGCGGAAGCGGTTCCAGTAGCGGATGGAGTTCTCGGCGGAGGTCACCACGTCCACCATGGTCTGGAGGGCCTCCACGGGGTACTTGCCGGAGGCGGTCTCGCCGGACAGCATCACGCAGGAGGTACCGTCAAACACGGCGTTGGCCACGTCGGACACCTCGGCACGGGTGGGACGGGGGTTGCGCATCATGGAGTCCAGCATCTGGGTAGCGGTGATAACGGGCTTGCCCTGACGGATGGTGGCCTTGATCATCTTCTTCTGGAGGATGGGCACCTCGTGAGCGGGGATCTCCACGCCCAGGTCGCCGCGGGCCACCATGACGCCGTCGGCGGCCTCAATGATGGCTTCCAGGTTGTCCACGCCCTCGCGGTTCTCGATCTTGGCGATGATGCGGATGTTCTCGCCGCCCTCATGCTTGTTCAGCTCGGCGCGGATGTCCTCCACGTCGCTGGCCTTCCGGACGAAGGAAGCGGCGATGAAGTCAAAGTCGTTCTCAGCTGCGAACTTCAGGTCGTCCTTATCCTTCTCGGTGAGGGAGGGCAGCATGATGCTCACGTTGGGGATGTTGATGGATTTATTGTTGGACAGGGGGCCGCCGTTCTCCACGGTGCAGAAGATGTTGTGACCCTCTACCTTCTCCACCAGCAGCTCAATCAGACCGTCGTCCACCAGGATGCGGCAGCCGGGGCCCACTTCCTCATGCAGATTCAGATAGGTAACAGACACCTGCTTCTCGTTGCCCTCCACCTCGTCGGTGCTCAGCATGAAGCTCTGGCCCTTCTCCAGGGTGATGGGGCCGTTAGCAAAGGACTTGATGCGGATCTCAGGGCCCTTGGTGTCCAGAATGGTAGCCACGGGGCGGCCCAGGGTGTCCCGGACGGACTTCAGCATGGTCAGACGAGCCAGCTGCTCGGCATGGGTACCATGAGAGAAGTTGAAGCGGGCAGCATCCATGCCGGCCAGAATCAGCTGGCGGATGGTCTCCTCATTGTCCACGGCGGGACCCAGGGTGCAGATGATTTTTGTCTTTCTCATTTTCTACCTCCATAACAGGTATACAATATAACTCTTCAAAACCGGGACTATCATACACCAATCTTTCCGTTTTGCATAGAGGTAATTTTCATTTTAACCAGCTCCAGGAGCTTTTTATCAAAATTTTTCAAAACGGATACGCAGTAAGCATAAAAAAAGGGCTGTTCCCCAATTCAGGAACAGCCTTTTTTTCCACTATTTTGTGTTTGCTCACCCTTTTAGCGGCCCCTAAAGCTATACTACTCGGTTTATTTTTCTAGGATTCAGCCGCAGGGCGGCCAGGCAGAGGAGCACACCCAGGCAGCCGGAGACGATACAGGCCACCAGCATCAGATTGGCGCCGCCTAAATCCAGCGTCCAGCCAGCTAACACGCCGCCCATCATGCCGCCCAGGCCGTTAGAGGCCACCATCATGACGGTCTGGCCCCGGACCCGGTCGGCTTCGGGCACCGACTCGTTGACGAAGTACACCGAAGCCGGGGTAAACAGGCCGTAGCCCAGCACCTGAATGGGCTGCACCGCCAGCACCCCCAGGCAGTTGAAGGTGAGCAGCAGCAGCACACCCTTTAAGGTACCGAAGATCATGCTCAGCAGCAGCAGCTTTCCGCTGCCCAGCCGCCGCAGCAGCTTTTGGAAGAAAAAGGCGGTGGGCAGCTCGGAGGCCCCCATGAGGAAGAGGGCGATGCCCAGGTCGGACTCACTGCCTCCCCGGCTGGTGACGATGTTCACCAGGAAGTTGGACAGGGGCATGATACCGGTAAGGCCCAGGAACACGCCGGCCAGCATGAGGGTGAACCGGGGATTGCTCCGCAGCAGGGACAGGGCGGACTGGGGCTTGGGCCCCTCCTCTTCCGCCGTCCGGATTTTGCCCCGGTAGGCCGGGTAGGTGGCCACCAGCAGGATCTCCACCGCCACCAGGACCAAGTGGGTCACCAGGGTGCTCTCCAGCCCCAGCCGTCCGGACTGGAAGCCCAACACCACACATACCACCGCATAGGCCAGGGAGCCGATGCCCCGGCCCAGGCTGTAGCGGATGGGCATACCCTCATTGATAAACTGCACCGCCATGGCGTCCATCAGGGGGTAGGAGGACACCTCCAGGCCGCCGATGATTACCCACACCAGGGTGGTCTCCCACAGACCCATGTCCGGCGAGAGCCAGTACCACACCCCGGCGATGAGGGAGAGGGACATGGACAGGGTGACGATATGCTTCAGGGGCAGGCGGGGATGGCGGTCCGCAAAGCCGCCCAGCAGGGGCTGGAACACGATGCCCGCCAGGCAGCGCACCGCTGTCATCAGTCCCGCCTCGCTGTTGCTGAAGCCGCGCTCCAGCAGCAGTGCGGTCTGATAGGCCACAATGGCGGCAAACATGGCCCAGAACCCCGCCTGCATGGCAATATAGTGATAGTCCAGCCGCCGCAGGGAGGGCATCCGCTCACTCACTTCCACACTGTTCACTCCGTTCCGTTAAAGGCAAACATATTCTCCAGCCCGGTGGAGCTGGCGGCATACATAGTGATCACCAGATCGGGCTCCAGGCTCTCAATGGTGTCCATCAGATCCCCCTGGTAGTAGCGCAGGTCGATGGTGGTCAGCTCCGAGCAGGACAGGGCCAGGAAGGGAGCCAAAGCGCAGGAGAAGGACTCCCGCAGCAGCACGATCTTGGGCCCCTTGGGGTTTTTGTGGTTGGTCATGGTGGCCAGACCATAGTCGCCGCCGGAATAATAGGTGTAGGGGTTGCCGTTGAACCAGTCCTTCTTCGCCACCCGCTCGGGGAAACACACCGACTGGTTGAAAGAGCCGGTGCGCTCAAAGCCGCCGTCGGGACTGGAATAGGTCAGTTCCGTCTTGAATTTGGGGGTATAGATGGTAAAGTCGTCCACCCCGGCGTAGAGGGAGCCCACCCGCTTGCCCTGGCTGCCCAGGAAGTAGTCGTCCAGCACGGTGGTGCTCCAGTTGGCGGGATCGGTGAGGGTGGAGGAGGTCACAAAGCCGTAGCGGTCATCCAGCAGCTGGGCCAGATTCTGCCAGGCAAAGAAGGCGGCCTCCGGCTTCCAGTGGTGGTCGGTGTTGAAGAACCAGCCGGAGTAGATACCGTTGCTCTCAAAGAGGGGCCGCAGGTCAAAGGAGCTGACGTCCCACCGGTCCAGCTCTTCCAGGAAGGCGTCGGCGGTGGTGTTGCCGTTCTCCTCCATGCCCACCGGCAGCAGGTCCTGCCCCCGCTGGATCTTCTGGGGGGCCATGACGAAGAGGTAGGGAATGTCCAGCTCCGCCAGCTGGTCGGCGAAGTCCGCCGTGGCGGCGGCATTGGCCTCCACGCTCTCCGCCGGTTCCGCGGTGCTGTTGGGCTTGACGAAGTTCAGCGCACCGGTATCCAGTTTGACCACGGTGTTTTCTTGCACCGCGTCCTCCACCATCCGGCGGCCGGTGAGCCGCTGGACGCCGCCATAGAGCTGGATGAACAGGTGGTCCCGGTCCAGGTCCTGGTTGACGGCGGTCTCCGCCCCCGCCAGGAAGGTGGTCACATCCTTATCCTTGGCAAAGCTCTTCAGCAGGGTCTCAAAATTGCCTTCTCCCCCCAAAAAGGAGGTGGCCAGCATGAAAAAGCCGCCCGCCGCCATCAGCAGGAAGAGAAGCGCGGTTATGGTATAGCGTCGTTTCATGTAGCTGCTCCTTATCAGAAGTTGAAGTAGATGAAGGGGTTATAGGTGCCCTTGATGATGAAGCTGGCCGACACCAGGAACACCCCGGCAATGAGCAGGGCGTAACCCACGTCCAGCAGCACACAGTTGTGCTTGTCGGCCCAGGCCCGCACCTTGGGGACCACCGGGGCGGAAAACACCACCGCCGCCAGCAGAGGCAGCCAACACTCGGTGAGGTAGAGCACCGTCAGCCCATCCCCCAGCCCGGCACCGAAGCCGAACATGGCCTTGAAATATTGCAGGGCGGCCATAATGCTCTCCGCCCGGAAGAACACACAGGTGAGCAGGAACACCATAAAGGTAAACAGCCACTTGAAGAAAAGGGGCCACCGCTTGCCCAGGCCGCCGAACTTCTCCAGCATCAGCATGGCGAAGTTGATGAGGCCCCATGCCAGGTAGGTCCAGTTGGCCCCGTGCCAGATGCCGGTGAAGAGCCACACCACAAACATGTTGCGGATCATCTTGGCTTTGGTGTCCACCCGGCTGCCTCCCAGGGGGAAGTAGACGTAGTCCCGGAACCAGGTAGCCAGAGAGATGTGCCACCGCCGCCACAGGTCGGCCAGGGAGGTGGCAATGAAGGGATAGTTGAAGTTCTCCAGGAAATGGAAGCCGAACATCTTGCCCAGGCCGATGGCCATATCGGAGTAGCCGGAGAAATCGTTGTACAGCTGGAGGATATAGGCCACCGCGCCCAGCCAGGCAAAGGACATGGTCAGTTCGTCCCCGGCCATGCCGTAGGCCCGGTCGGCAATGAGGGCCAGCTGGTTGGACAGCAGCACCTTCTTGCCCAGGCCCACCACAAAGCGGGCGCAGCCGGAGGAGAAGTCCGCCCAATTCTCCTGCCGGTTGTCGATCTGGTCGGCCACCGTCTCATACTTGACGATAGGTCCGGCAATGAGCTGGGGGAAAAAGGAGATATACAGACCCACCTTCAGGGGGGAGCGCTGTACCTGGCCCCGGTCCCGGTGGACGTCCAGCACATAGCTGAGGGCCTGGAAGGTGAAGAAGGAGATGCCAATGGGCAGCTCGATCACCGGGATCACAAAGGAGGCACCCAGGCCATTCAGAATACTCAGGGTAAACATCAGGTATTTGAATACAAAGAGAATACCCAAATTGGCCACCAGGGTGAGAAAAATGGGCAGCCGGCAGGTCTTGCCCCTGCGCTTGTTGTGGGCCACCCACAGGCCGAAGCCGTAGTTGGCCACAATGGAGCCCATCATCACCAGCACAAACCAGGGCTCGCCCCAGGCGTAGAAGAACAGAGATGCCAGCAGCAGAAAGACGTTCTGCCCTTGCCGGAATTTACGCAGGGGCAGGTAATAGATGACCAGCACCAGCGGCAAAAAGAGAAACAGGAAGATGGAACTGGAAAAAAGCACGCAGTTGCCTCCTTTAAGTTAGGTAACGCCCCACCAGGGGGATCTTGGAGATGAGCCAGGCCACGGCAAAGGAGCACAGGAACACTGCCACGGTCAGAAGGGGCACCGCCAGGGCGGTGGGGAAAGACAGTACGGTGATGTTCAGCCGGTCCAGTACAATGAGGAAAAAGACATGGACCAGATAGACCCCGAAGGACACCTTTGCCACGCCGGAGATCCGCTGGCGGCGGGAACGCTCCTCACTGACCCCCAGCACATAGCGGAAGAAGACGAAGACCGCCACACTCATTAAGACGATGTTGGGGCTGTCATAGTTGTAGAGGGTCTGAATCAGCTCTCCCCGTCTCTGGGACAGCCAGGCGGTACCGCCCACGGTAGCCGCCGCCCCCAGCGCACCCAGAATGTAGATGATATATTCCGCCGCCCGGTTCAGGGTGTAGTTCTTCAGATAGTAGCCCAGCACATAGTATCCCACATAGCCCATCACCAGGTGGATATTCAGATTGTTCACCCACAGGCTGATGGTCTGGCTGGGCCGCAGCCGCAGCAGGGTGGGCAGCACATTGGCAAACAGGAACACCAGCAGGAAAAACCAGTGGAAGTCTCCCCGGCTGGCGCCCCGCACAAAGGCCCGCAGAATGGGGGTGATCAGATAGAGGCCGATCATCATATACAAAAACCACAGGTGGAAATGGGTCTTGCCCAGCAGCACCTGATGAAAAGCCGTCCACAGGCTCTGCCAGCTCAGGCCGGATGCCGCGATCTGTACCTCCAGGGCGTAGGCGGCACCCCACACCAGCAGAGCCACCGCCAGCCGCAGGATGTGGCCGAACACCAGCTTGGAGGGAGACAAATTGTGCTTGGGATCCAGCAGAAACATGCCGGAGAGCATGATAAACACCGGTACGCACCAGTGGGTCAGTCCGTCATACGCATTGAGGACGTGAAACTCCACCGATCCTACCGGTACATTGCCCAGTTGGGAGCCCGCCAGATGCAGCACGATGACTGCCAGCATGGCGGTCACCCGCAGCAGGTCGGCGTAGGCCAGCCGGCCACCTGTCACGGTCTTGCTCATGGTATCAGGCCTCCGCGGGCACGATTTCGATCCAATATCCGTCCGGGTCCTCGATGAAGTAGATGCCCATGGCCGGATTCTCAAAGCACACGCAGTCCATGGCCTTGTGGCGCTCCAGCAGCTCCTCATAGCGGTCGGTGAGGAAGGCTAGGTGGAACTCCTGCTCGCCCAGGTCATAGGGCTCGGTGCGGTCCCGCAGCCAGGTCAGCTCCAGCCGGAAGCCGGTCTCCCCGTCTCCCAGGTACACCAGCTTGAAGGAGCCGTCGTCGGCGTTCTTCTCGGCCACCGGGGTCAGCTCCAGGGCCTCACGGTAAAAGTCCAGGGACCGCTCCAGGTCCAGGACGTTAAAGTTGAAATGATTGAATTGCAGCATGATGGTTCTCCTTGCTCCGTGTTTTACTCATGATCCTCATTGGCCTTTTTGTTGATGAATTCAGGCCGCAGTTTACTATAAACGATTTTTTGCTCGCTGTACAGTCCATAATAGCCGGACAGCATGTAGGACACCGCCAGACACACCGCGAACAGGCACAGGCTCTGGCCGGTGAACATACCCAGGCTGTCCCCGGCGAAGAGCTCCAGGGAGAGCAGCAGGGAGGTGATGGGGCAGTTGGTGACGCCGCAGAAGACGCACACCATGCCAAGGCCCGCCCCGAAGGAGGGGTGGAGGCCCAGGAAGGGGGACACGGTGCAGCCGAAGGTGGCACCGGTGAAAAATACCGGCACGATCTCGCCGCCCTTGAAGCCCGCCCCCAGGGTGACGGTGGTGAAGAGCATCTTGAAGAAGAAGGCCTCCGGCCGGGCCTGTCCGCCAATGGCGGCGTGGATGATGGCTTCACCGGCGCCGTTGTAGTCATACGTACCGGGGTTCCAGATCCAAATCAGGTAGGTCAGGGCAATGACCAGGCCACCGCCCACCGCCGCCCGCACCAGATGGTTGGGCAGGAAGCGGTCGTACAGCTTGGGGGCGGCGTGCATCATGCGGCAGAAGAAGATGGACAGCAGAGCAAAGAGGATGCCCATGCCGATGACCTGCAGCAGGGTGAAGGGGCTCAGGTTGGGGATGCCCTCCAGGGTAAAGGCGGTGGGAGGCACCTCAAAGGCCTGGGCCACCCACAGTCCGATGATGGAGGCCAGGATACAGGGCACGATGGCGGCGTAATAGAGCACGCCCACGCTGGTGACCTCCATGGCAAACATGGCGGCGGTCAGCGGGGTGCCGAAGAGGGCGGAAAAGGCGGCCGACATGCCGCACATGGTGATGATGCGGCTGTCCTTGTCGTCCAGGCGCATGAGCCGGCCCACCTTGGAGGAGATGGAGCCGCCGATCTGGAGGATGGCTCCCTCCCGGCCGGAGGAGCCGCCCACCAGGTGGGTGATCATGGTGGACACAAAGACCAGAGGCGCGGTACGCAGGCGGAGGGGCTGGTTCTCCCGCACCGCCACCAGCACGAAGTTGGTGCCCCGGTCCCCCTCCATGCCGCACGCCCGGTAGAGCAGCACAATGGCAAGGCCGCCCAGAGGCAGCAGCCAGAGCAGCCAGGGGTTGTCATGCCGCAGATCGGTGACGGCGGAAAAGGCATAGTAAAAGGCGGTAGCCACACCGCCGCACAGCAGACCGCTGATCCCGCCGAAGACCAGCCATTTTACAAAGGCGGCCGGGTGCTCCAGCCACCGCTTTCCCATCCGTTCTCCCATTCTCTCTCACACTCCGGCGGCTCCCTTCCGGGGAGCCGTTACTGTTGCGGACCTATAGCCCGCGGCGGGTTTCAGCCCCCATTATAACATGGATACCAACTTTTTTCCTTAATCTTATAGATTTTTTTCCGTGCTGTGCTATACTTAGAGGCAGAACCATCCTGTCAAACCGCTTTTCGCTAGGAGGAATCACCTTGTTACCCCCATTATGGTCCCGGCTGCTGCTTCAGGTTCTTTTTATCTGTATCAGCGGCTTTTTTGCAGCCGCAGAGCTCTCCATTCTCTCCCTCAATGAGGCCGACCTCCGCCACCAGGTGGAGGAAGGGGACCGGAAGGCCCTCTGTCTGGAGAAGCTGCTCCGCCGCTCCGGCCGTACCCGCACTACCGTGCAGCTGTGCATCACCCTGGCCGGTCTGTGGGGCGCCGGCTTTGCCGCACTGGGACTGGGCATGCCGCTGGCTGCCTGGGCTCAGGAGCACTGGGCTCTCACCGGCTCTGCCATCGGCACGGCCCGGGTCCTCTGCCTGGTGCTCACCGTTCTGGTGCTGGCCCTGGTCCATCTGGTCTTCGGCTACATGATCCCCCGCCGGGTGGCGGTACACCGGGGTCCCGCCGTGGCCCGCTTTACCTGCACCGTGGTGTCTGCCCTGTCGGCGGTGCTGCTTCCCCTCACCGCCCTGCTGGACCTGCTGGCCGGGCTATTCCTGCGGCTGATCCACATCGACCCCAACGCCGACCGCCCCCCGGTCTCCGAGGAGGGCATCCGCCGCCTGGTGGACATCGGCGAGGAGAAGGGCGCCATTGAGACCGAAGAGAAGGAAATGATCGAAAACATCTTCGAGTTCAACAACATGACCGCCGCCGACGTTATGGTCCACCGCACCGACATGGTGATGCTGTGGGCAGAGGACACCCAGGAGGAGATCGAAAAGACCATTGAGGAGTCCGGCCTGTCCCGGTTCCCCGTCTACGAGGAGGACGCCGACGACATCATCGGCATTCTCTCCACCCGCGAGTGGCTCATCAACGCCCGGAAGCCCCAGCCCAAGCCCCTGCGTCAGCTGCTCCGCGCCCCCTACTTCGTGCCCCAGTCGGTGCGCACCGACCTGCTGTTCCGGGATATGCAGAGCAAGAAGACCCATATGGCCATCGTCGTGGACGAATACGGCGGCACCGCCGGTCTGGTCACCATGGAGGACCTGCTGGAGGAGATCGTGGGCAACATTTACGACGAGTTCGATCCCCAGGAGGACCAGGAGATCATCTCTCTGGGCGAAAACCGCTGGCGTGTGGCGGGCAGCGCTGAGCTGGAGGAGCTCTTCGAGACCCTGGGCATGGAAATGCCGGAGGAGGAGGAATCGGAGACCCTGGGCGGCCTGGTGTATGCCCAGCTGTCGGTGATCCCCGAGGACGGCAGCCACCCCGAGGTAGACATCTACGGCCTGCACATCCGGGTGGAGGAGCTGTCCGAGCGCCGAGTGGAGTGGGCCACCGTCACCCGCACCGCCCCCGCCCCGGCGGAGGAGCCTGATCCGGCCTGAATCAAATTATAGGAAAACGGGATGCCAACCGGCATCCCGTTTTTTGACGCTTTCTGTGACAAATCCCTTGTCCCGCTCGTACCATAAATGAAACCATTCAGACAAGGGGGAGACGCCCATGGATAAAACCAGCTTCACCGCCGCGGTGGAGCGCTATCAGGACACGGTCTACCGGGTGGCACTCCACGTCCTGGCCAGTCCCCAGGACGCGGACGACGCGGTACAGGAGGTCTTTCTACGGCTGTACACCGCCCAAAAGCCCTTCCAGGGGGAGGAGCACCTGCGGCGGTGGCTGCTACGGGTGACGGTGAATTACTGCCGGGATGTGCTGCGCAGTCCCTGGCGGAAGCGGCGGGCCTCACTGGAGGAGGTACCGCCTCAGCCGGTGTTTCAGCAGCCGGAGGAGGAGGCTCTCTATCAGGCCGTCATGGCCCTGCCGGAGATCTACCGCATTGTACTGGTGCTCTACTACTATGAGGAACTGTCGGCCCGGGAGATCGGAGGGCTGCTGAATCTGGAGACCTCAGCAGTGACCACCCGGCTGTCTCGGGCCCGGGCCAAGCTGAAGGAACAGTTGGGGGAGGTGTGGCAGGATGACTAACCGGGAATTCTATCAAAAGACCTTCTCCCAGGTCCACAGTACTTCCACCATCCGCTGGGAGGACTTTGCCCAGAAGGAGCGGCCCAAAAAACGGCGGCCCCGCCGTCTGTGGCTGCTGGCCGCTGTTGTGGCAGTGCTTGCCGCCCTGTCCGCCGGAGCGGTGGCCGCCAACCTGCTTGGGGTGCGGGACCTGCTGCTGCCCAAGTCCACTGTCCAGTCCGAGAAACCGGCACCTGCTGACTCCCTCAGCCTGTCCGGCTATATCACCTCCCCGGAGAGCCAGGCCCTGGCGGAGTGGAACGATTTTCTTGCCTCCTACGATCCGGACGGCAGCATCGCCAGGATCGTGGGCAACCATATGGACCAAAGTCTGGCCAAATACAGCTGCTACAGCGTGTACACCCAGGACATGGCGGACGAGCTGGAGGAGATCGCCGCTCGGTACGGCCTGACCCTCCACACCTGGAACCATGTAGTGGAGGACCAGGCGGAATGGATCTCCCTTCTGGGGGATTTTCTGGGGGACAATACCGCTTATTCCGGCCGGATCTATGAGGACGGCACCTTCCACTATGACGGATACCTGACCACCAGCGGATACGGGGAGCTGTCCTACCAGTTCCGCCGCAGCGTCAAGGGCACCCTCAACGACGTGTATCTGAATGTGGGGGACCTATCTTCCTACCAGGAATGGCACTACCGCACCGCCGAGGGCCGGGAGGTCACCCTGGATTTGGGCCCGGACCGGGGGCTGGTGCTGGCCGACCTGGAGGACTCCTTTCTCCTCATCAACGTACTGGCCGGCACGGAGCAGGGGGTGAGCCGGCAGGACCTGGAGGAGCTGGCGGACAGCTTTGCCCTCTCCCTCCTCACCCCCGCCCGGCCGCCGGACCCGTCTCTCCGGGAGACGACCCCCCAGGGCGCCGGGACGTCCGTTCCCGTCCTGTCCGCCCGGTTTCGCTCTGTACTGCTGGAGGACGGCGCCTTTTACGACACCCGCGGCAGCGTCTCCACCACCCTGTCCCGGTTTTTGCAGGAGCATGCCCCCCGGGGAGATGGGCTGTCGGCGGACACCTTTGCCGTGGTCGACCTGGACCGGGACGGCGCCCCGGAGGTCGTGCTCTGTCTGCGCCTAGACTCCGGCCCTTACTCCGGCTGGGTGGTGCTGCGGCAAGATGGCAGCGGCACCATCTACGGCTATACTCTGGAGGAACAGGAGCTTCTGGATCTGAAAACCGACGGCAGCTACTCCTATTCCTATGACACCTCCCAGGGGTTCGGCCTCATGTTCTTTACGGATACCGATGCCTCAGGCCGGCCCAGCCATGACTGGGGCACCGCGCCTCTGGGTTCCGTAGATACCACCACGGACGAAACCGGCACCTGGCGCACCGACTACTATCTGGACTACCAGTCGGTCACCCAGGCGGAATATGAGTCCGCGTTCTCCGTTCAACAAAGCAAAGAGAACGCCTCCTGGTATCCTTTTACCTACGTATATCTGGCGTCCTTTTGGGATACCTAAGGCCCCATCCCTTCCCGGTTCTCCCTGTTAATTCCACAAAAAAGCCACTTTCGTTTTGGTAAAGATGCATCTTGAACCGCCCCCCTTCAACGTGCTAAACTATTTTTAGTTCTAAAAAATGATTTTTTGGAGGCGAGCCACATGTCTCACACCGGACTGCTCCGGCGCTACCTCATTTTCTTCGCCGGTGTCCTCTGCTCGGCACTGGGTATCTCCCTGATCACGCTGGCTGGCATGGGCACCTCCGCGGTGTCCAGTCTGGCCTATGTGCTGACCTTCGTGTTCCCCGGCGTCTCTCTGGGCACCTTTACCTTCGTCGTAAACTGCGTCATGCTGGGCGGCCAGATTCTGATCCTCCGCAAGAAGTTTCAGCCCATCCAGCTGCTCCAGATCCCCGCCACCTTCGTGTTTTCCTGCTGCATCGACCTGTGGATGTCTCTGCTGTCCGACCTGATCCCCCAGTCCTACGCCGGACACTGGGTGGTGCTGCTGCTGGGCTGCAGCTGCCTGGGCCTGGGTGTGGCTCTGGAGGTCATCCCCAATGTGCTCATCCTCCCCTGCGAGGGCTTTGTCCGGGTGTGCAGCCAGGAGTTCCACTGGGACTTCGGCAAGACCAAGACCGGCTACGACCTGACCATGGTGGCCGCCGCCACCCTGCTGTCTCTGCTGGACCTGGGCTCCATCCACGGCCTGCGGGAGGGCACCGTAGTGTGCGCCCTGACGGTGGGCTTTATCTCCCGGTTCTTCTGCAAGCGGCTGGCCTTCCTGGTGAAGAAGCCCGATTCCAACCAGCTGCCCAACGCCGGCGTCTCCGCCGCCTGATCAGCAAATAAAAAACAGCTGCAAGCCATATGGCTTGCAGCTGTTTTTTCTTGTCTTTACTTCAGCCGGTTCAGGATGACCTGGGCCGCCTTCACGCCGGAGGCACCAGCTTGCGCCAGGCCGCGGGTGACGCCCGCGCCGTCGCCCACAGCAAAGAAGCCGGGGAGAGAGGTCTCCAGCTCACCGGACAGAGCCAGCCGGGCGGAGTAGAACTTGACCTCCGCGCCGTAGAGCAGGGTGTCGTAGTTGGCGGTACCGGGGGCGATCTTATCCAGCTGGTAGATCATCTCGATGATGTCGTCCAGCTGCCGCTTGGGCAGGGCCAGGGATAGATCGCCGGGCACAGCGGCAGTGAGGGTGGGCCGGACGAAGGACTTGCTCATCCGGTGCTCGTTGGTGCGGATACCGCTGACCAGATCGCCGAAGCGCTGGACCAGCACGCCGCCAGCCAGCATATTGCTCAGGGAGGCGATGTGCTTACCGTAGCGGTAGGGCTCGTTGAAAGGCTGAGTGAACCGGTTGGACACCAGCAGGGCGAAGTTGGTGTTCTCGCTCTGGAGGGCGGGATCGGAGTAGGAGTGGCCGTTGACGGTGTTGATGCCCTCCACGCTCTCGGCCACCACGTGACCGTAGGGGTTCATGCAGAAGGTACGCACCTGGTCGCCGTACTGCTTGGTGCGGTACACCAGCTTGGACTCGTACACCACGTCGGTGATGTGCTCAAAGACCTTGGCGGGCAGCTCCACCCGCACACCGATATCCACCTGGTTGTTGATGAGCTGAATGCCCAGCTCCTTGCACTGGTTGGAGAACCACTCGGCGCCGGAGCGGCCGGGGCCGGCAATGAGCCAGGTGCAGTCGATCTCGTCGCCCTTCTCAGTGATGAGCCGGTAGCCCTCCCCCTTCAGGTCCATGATCTTGGTGACGGAGGTGTTGAAGCGGAACTCCACACCCTTGCGGCACTCCTCATAGATGCTCTGGAGAATTTTCAGGTTGTTCTCGGTGCCCAGGTGCTTGCACCGGGCCTGGAGCAGGTGGAGGTCGTGCTCCAGGGCACGCTTCTCTAGAGCCCGGGCCGCCGGGGTATCGGTGGAGAAGACCTTATCGGTGGCGCCGTGCTTCATGTTGATGGAGTCCACGTAGTCGATGAGGCTCATGACCTCCTCTTTGGGCATGAAGTCGGTAAGCCAGCCGCCAAAGGCGGTGGTAAAGTTATATTTGCCGTCGGAAAAGGCGCCGGCGCCGCCAAAGCCGCACATGGTGCCGCACACCTTGCAGTGAATGCACTCCTTCACCTTGCCCGCCACAATGGGGCAGCTGCGGGTATAGATGTCGGCCCCCTGATCCAGGGCCACCACCTTCAGTCCGGGATTGCGGTGCATCAGCTCATACCCGGCGAAAATACCGGCCTCGCCGCAGCCGAGAATAGCAACGTCATACCGTGTGTTCATGTGCGATCTCTCACTTTACGTCATATTTCGGAAGGCATAGCACATGCCTTTCCAATTTGATATTATACCAAAGAGTCTCATTTTTGACAACGGCCATCCCCTTTATGGGCTGAAAAATTTTCAGGCTATCCCGTCAGATTTTGGGGTGCTGCCCTGTCTTATCTGCGTGGCCACAATGCGCAGCAAAAGGAGGTGTTTGGATGACCGAAGCGGAGTTTCTCCCCCTGTTCGACCGGTACCGGTCCATGGTCTACGGCCTGGCCCTGAGCTACACCCGCTCGCCCCAGGACGCCGAGGACGTGTGCCAGTCGGTCTTTCTCAAACTCATGGAAGCCCCTCCCGCCCAGGGGAAGGAGCGGGCCTGGCTGGCCCAGGTGACAGTGAACCACTGCCGCAATCTGCTCACCGCCGCAGCTGTAGCCGTCATCCTGACCATCGGGGCTTTGGCCGCCTCCGGCATCCTCAGCTGCACCACCTACCTCACTGGCGGCCAGGCGACCGTAAGAGACGGCAACGACGGCTATCTTTACTTTGAGATCACCGGCCCCTCGGACCCGGATTTCTCCCCGGTGGAGGTCCGGGACGGTAAGGTGTGGCTCACCACCGAGAACGGACAGGCGCTGGACATCACCGGCCAATTCTCCGAGACGGAGGCCTATGTCTACACCTATACGGACGAAAACGACCTTATCCACGACGTGCTGGTGGGCGGCACACCGGACAACTACAGCTGCTTCGAGTTCCTCTATCACCAGGACGGAAGCATGGATTCTGTACTGGGCACCTACCCCGACGGCTACGACGGCTTCCATGAACCCGCCTGGCTCATCGCCTACCGGCAGGAGCAGGGGATCCCAGTGGTGGAGGCGGAGTCAGAAATGGTCCAGCCCGCCGAGGAAACCTCTTGACAAATAAAGTTTACTGTTGTAGCCTTATGTTAGGTTACAACAGTAAACTTTTAGGAGGTCGCTATGTGTATGGGTGCTGAAAAGATCCAGGATGCGGAGCTGGAGGTCATGAAGGTGCTGTGGAGTCTTCCCCAGCCGGCGGCCCTCTCTGAGATCCGCCGTATCCTGTCCGCCCAGTGCGGCTGGGAGGATTCCACCGTCAAAACCCTGCTGCGCCGTCTGTGCGAGAAGGGCGCGGTGGTGCTGGAGCGGCGGGGGATGTACCGGGCGGCCATCACCCAGGCGGAATATGGCCGCTGGTCCGCCCGCCATCTGGTCAACAAGGTATTCAACGGCAGCGCCAAAAAGCTGGTGGCCTCCCTGCTGTCCGACGGCCAACTGAGCCAGTCGGAAATTGCCGAGCTGTCCGCCCTGTTCCACCAGGAGGAGTCCACATGAAAGAGGTTCTGCTCACACTGCTCTCCCTCACCCTGTCCGGCTCCCTGCTGTGCGTGCTTTTGCTGCTGATCCGTCCCGCCCTGCGAAACAAGGTGCCCAAGGCCTTCACCTATTATATCTGGCTGGCGGTGCTCCTCCGCTTTCTGGTTCCCGTGGGCTATGGCATCCATCTGCCGGAGCCGCCCCAGCCGGTCCGGGAGGCCGTTACGCAGGAGACCCAGCTCCCCCATCAGGCAGAAGTACAGACCACCCCTGTCACGCTGCCTACAGAGCAGGCCCCGGCAGAGCAGGATGAGACCCCGGAGCCGTCCGCTCCCGTCTTCCCCCTTACCGGTGTGCTGTTTGTCCTGTGGCTGGCAGTCGGGGCAGGCTTCTTCTGCTGGCATATCGCCGCCTACGCCCTCTTTTCCCACAGGATCAGGGCCTCCCTCACCCCGCCCCCGGCGGAGGCCCTTGCCCTGTTCCAACAGCTGAAGCACAACCGCCGGGTGGGGTTGGTTTGCAGCAGTCAGGTGGGCACCCCCATGCTGATGGGGCTCTTCCACCCGGTGGTGGTTCTTCCGCAAAGCGGCCCTCTTTTCAACGGTCCCGCCCTGTCTGCCGTGCTTCGTCATGAGCTGACCCATTACCGGCGGGGGGACCTCTTCTACAAATGGCTGGTGACTCTGGTGACCAGCCTCTACTGGTTCAACCCCCTGGTCCACTGGATGGGGCGGCAGATCGCCCTGGACTGCGAGTTGGCCTGCGACGAGGCGGTCATCCGCTCCATGGACCCCGCCCAGCGCATGGATTACGGGGATATGCTGCTGATGCTGGCCGCCCGTCAGGGGCGGACCTCCGCCGGAATGGCCGCCACCCTCTGCGAGGAAAAGCGGCAGCTGAAAGCCCGGCTTTTGGGGATCAAGGGCTACCGCAAGCCCGGCAAGGCGGCGGTCTGCCTGGCGCTGATTCTGGGGCTGATAGTCACCTGCTGCGCCTGCACCGTGGTCGATATGGATCCTCAACCCAGGGCTACTACCGGGGAGTTCGACCCGTACAAAACCCTTCTGGCTCGGTATGAGGAGGCCTTTCTCCAACAGCAGCCTGACGATTATCCGGACCTGGTATCCGCTGTCATTGCCCCCTACTGGGGACAGGAGCACCAGATCGGTTACGCCCGCCGGGACCTGGACGGGGACGGCTCGGAGGAGCTGCTGCTGGGCTGGGTGGGCAACGACATCTGGAATCTGGACCAGGGCTATGTCTTTGCCATCTATACCCTGGTGGACGGCCAGCCCGTGCTGGCGGTGGAGGGCTGGGAACGGAACCTCTATGTGGTGCGGGAGGACGGTGTCCTCTGCCACTGCGGCTCCAGCGGCGCGGGGCGGACGGAGTGGCACCAATACCGGTTCGACCCGTCGGCGGAGGGCTTTTTGGTGGAGCTGGACCAGGTGTCTGTACCGGTGGACGGCGAAAGCGCCGTTGCCATTGGGGAGAGCTGGATGGAGTCCGGCGTCGCCCTCCCCTATACCCCCTTCTCAGGCGGCGGGAAAAGCCCCTATCAGGACGTTCTGCTGGGCAACAGCTCTTTCCTCTATCTGGACGACTCCGGCCAGGGGGTTCCCACCTTTCTCCTGGACATTCCCCTGGCCTTCAGCCCCTACAGCTCCTACGCTGCCGTGACCGAGTTTGCCGTGCTGGATCTGGACGGCGACGGAAACCAAGAGGTGGTCCTCCAGGTCACCGACGTGGCCAATGACATGGGCGGCTATGTAATCCTGCGTCAGGAGGGGGACGAGATCCGGGGCTATCCCAGCCACTGGCGCACCTTCTGGCAGCTGAAAACCGACGGCACCTTTACCTACTCCAGCCTGTCCGGTACGGAGGAGGGCGTGGCTTCCGTCCGCTTTACGGAAGAGGGCCTCACCATGGAGCCGCTCCTCCGCTGTGAACTGGATGTGGAGAATACCACCTATGAGGTGGACCATCAGCCTGTCTCTGAGGCCGAGTACGAGGCCGCTCTGGAAGCCCAGGCCCAAAAGGCGGATGCGGTATGGTATGAGCTGAACGAGACCAACATCCGACAACTGACGGCATAAACAGCGCCCCTGGGCGGCCTCACGGCTGCCCAGGGGTATATTGTTCCACCTCCACGCCGGTGTAGTACCACTTTAAAATCTCCTCATAGCTCTTGCCCTCCTGGGCCAGGGCGTTGGCCCCGTACTGACTCATACCCACCCCGTGGCCGTAGCCGGTGACGGCAAAGGTCACGCCATCCGCCCCGGCGGACACGGTAAAGCTGGTGGAGCGCAGGGAGAAGAGGGTGCGCAGCTCCTGCCCGCTGATGGTGACGCCCCCCACATCCACGCTGCTCACGCCGCCGGCGGAGTTGGAGACCGTATTGGAAAACCAGCCGGACGGGTCCCCCGACAGATCCGCCCCGGGATACTCGGCCAGCAGGGTGGTCTTGAACTCCTCCGTCGTCAGGGTGACTGTGGAATGGTAGTTGGGCACCTCCTCCCCCTCAGGGCTGTCCACCCCGGTGAGATAGGGCACCGCATTGCCCCACACCTCCACCGCATCCACTGTCCGCCCGTCGGCGGAGGAAAAAAAGACGGCCTGGATGGGGCTGCCGTCGTAGAGCACCGCCACACCGTCGGTGTCCGCCACAGCGGCGGTGATCTTTTCGGTATACATCTGGGCATTGGACCCCCAGCTGGTAGCCGCCTCCTCCTGGGTACGGTAGGCCTGGCAGCAGTTCACGTCGGTACACACGTCGGCCTCCGGATGGGCGGAGGTGGTGCGCTCCATTTTGGCGTAGGTATAAGTACGGGCCGCCACCGCCTGGGCCTTCAGGGCCTCCGGTTCAAAGGCTGCGGGCATCTCCGCCGCCACCACCCGCCAGAGATAGTCGTCCATGGCCATGGTCTCCACCGTCCCATCCTCCAGCTTGACCGTTACCTGCCGCCCGCTGTCCAGGGAGGGCTCCGGGGTGACCACGGTGTGGTCAATGGGCAGGCTCCCGCTCTCCACCGGCAGCTCCCCCTCCCCCTGGGGCACCAGCATCAGCGGCAGCAGGAAGAGGGCCAGCAGCAGCGCCAGGGCGGCCACCGCCACCTGTCTCACCCTCACCACCTCCTTTTTGCAAGTTTGGATGTTTTTTGTTTCATTTTCTCCATCTGGCATTTTCCATATTGACTGTGCTTCCAATTGGTTGTACAATACCGTGTAAAAGAATTTGCGCAAAAGGAGAGGCTGGAAATGCAAAATCTGGAGAAGGAAACATCCATGGGCTTCATCGAGAGTCTATGCGAGGAATATAAGAAACATAACCAGATCGACCCCGCCTACTATGAGCGCTACCGGGTCAAGCGTGGCCTGCGCAACGCCGACGGTACTGGCGTCATGGCCGGCGTGACCCAGATCGGCAACGTACTGGGCTACTACCTACAGGACGGCGAGCGCTTCCCCGCCCCCGGCAAGCTGATCTACCGGGGCATCGACGTGGAGGAGCTGGTGGACGGCTTTGTGCGGGAAAATCGGTTCGGCTTTGAGGAGACCGCCTATCTGCTTCTCTTCGGCGCCCTGCCCACCCGGGAGCAGCTCACCCAGTTCCAGCAGATGCTCAGCGACAACCACACGCTGCCCCACATGTTCACCGAGGATATGATCATCAAGGCCCCCAGCCCTGATGTGATGAACAAGCTGGCCCGGTCTGTGCTGGCTCTCTATTCCTATGACGATAACCCCGACGACATGTCCCTGCCCAATCAGCTGCGGCAGGCCATCCAGCTCATCGCCCGGGTGCCCGTTATCGTGGCCCACGCCTTTGCCGTGAAGCGCCACTACTACAACGACGAGTCCCTCTACCTCCACCGGCCCCAGCCGGGGCTCAGCGTGGCGGAGAACTTCCTCTACTCCGTCCGCCACGACAACCAGTTCACCGAGCAGGAGGCCCGGCTGCTGGACCTGTGCCTGGTGCTCCACGCCGAGCACGGCGGCGGCAACAACTCCGCCTTCACCTGCCGGGTGCTGTCCTCCTCGGGCACCGACATCTATTCCGCCATCGCAGCTGCCGTGGGCTCCCTGAAGGGCCCCCGCCACGGCGGCGCCAACAAGAAGGTCATGGAGATGTTCGGCTACATCGAGGACGAAGTGAAGGACTGGAAGGACGAGGACGAGGTGCGCGCCTTCCTGGGCAAGCTGCTGCGGAAGGAGGCCGGCGACAAGTCGGGCCTCATCTACGGCATGGGCCACGCCATCTACACCCTGTCCGATCCCCGCGCCGTCATCCTGAAGAAGTTTGCCAAGAAGCTGGCCGAGACCAAGGGCATGCTGGACGAGTTCGAGCTGTATGAGACCGTGGAGCGGCTCACCCCCGAGGTCCTGCTCTCCGTCAAGGGAGAGGACAAGGTAGTGTGCGCCAACGTGGACCTGTTCTCCGGCATGGTGTACAAGATGATGGGCATTCCCCAGGAGCTGTACACCCCTCTGTTTGCCGTGGCCCGTATCGTGGGCTGGTGCGCCCACCGCATCGAGGAGGTCTACCAGCCCGGCAACCGCATCATCCGTCCCGCCTACAAGGCGGTGGCTCCCATGCGGCCCTTCGTGCCCCTGGATCAGCGGTAAAAATAAACAAAAAAGAGACGCTGCATATGCAGCGTCTCTTTTTTTGTTGTTTGAATGGATCAGCCCAAGGTGCAGCCGGCGGGCACCTTGTCGTCCAGCATGAGCAGGTGGAGCTCCTCGTGGCCTTCGGTCCCCTCCTTCACGGCGGAGATGAGCATACCGTTGGACTCCAGGCCCATCATCTTCCGGGGGGCCAGGTTGACGCAGGCCACCACGGTCTTGCCCACCAGGTCCTCGGGCTCGTAGTACTCATGGATGCCGGAGAGGATCTGACGGGTCTCGCCCTCGCCGCAGTCCAGGGTGAAGCGGAGCAGCTTCTTGCTCTTCTTCACCGCCTCGCAGGCCAGCACCTTGGCGGTGACGAACTTCACCTTGGCGAAGTCGTCGATGGTGATATACTCGGGCTCGGCCTTGGCAGCGGCTTCCGCCTTGGCGGCAGCCTCCAGGGCAGCCAGCTCCTCCAGCTCCTTGGCGGCGTCGATGCGGGGGAACAGGTTCTCGCCCTTGCTGACGGAAGCCTCGGCAGGCAGCGCGCCCCACACACCGGCGGACTCCCAGGTGCGCTGGCTGTCGTCGGCGCCGATCTGGGCAAAGATCTTCTCGCAGGTCTCGGGCATGAAGGGGGTGAGGAGCACGGCGGAAATGCGCACGCACTCCAGCAGGTTGTACAGCACATGGGCCAGACGGTCCTGCTGGGTCTCGTCCTTGGCCAGGGCCCAGGGCTTGTTCTCGTCGATATACTTGTTGGCCCGGCCGATGAGCTTGAAGACCTCCATCAGAGCGTCCTGGAAGGCGTACTGCTCCATCTTGTCCTCATAGGCGTTGCGCAGCACGGCGGCCATGGAGATGAGCTCCACGTCGAACTTCCGGGGATCGTCCTCGGGGAAGTTGGCGGCCAGGTCCACGCTGCCCCGGGTCTGGGCCAGCATATTGGTCAGGTCCTTCTCGTCCTCGTCAGCGCCGCAGCCGGCGGGCAGGTGAGCGCCGAAGTACTTACCCACCATGGCGGTAGTACGGCTCACCAGGTTGCCCAGGTCGTTGGCCAGGTCGGTGTTGATGCGGCTGATGAGAGCCTCGTTGGAGAAGTTGCCGTCGGTGCCGAAGGGGAACTCCCGCAGCAGGAAGTAACGCAGGGAATCCACGCCGTAGCGCTGGGCCAGCAGGTAGGGGTCCACCACGTTGCCCTTGGACTTGCTCATCTTACCGCCGTCCAGCAGCAGCCAGCCGTGGCCGAACACCTTCTTGGGCAGGGGCATCTCCATGCTCATGAGCATGGCGGGCCAGATGATGGAGTGGAAGCGGACGATCTCCTTGCCGATGAAGTGGACGTCGGCGGGCCAGTACTTCTCAAAATCGTCGTATTTGTCGTTCATGAAGCCCAGAGCGGTGGTGTAGTTGAAGAGGGCGTCGATCCACACGTACACCACGTGGCCGGGGTCAAAGTCCACGGGAATGCCCCACTGGAAGGAGGTACGGGAGACGCACAGGTCCTCCAGGCCGGGCTTGATGAAGTTATTCACCATCTCGTTGACGCGGCTGCGGGGCTCCAGGAAGTCGGTGTTCTCCAGCAGGTCCTGAATGCGGTCGGCGTACTTGCTCAGCCGGAAGAAGTAGGCCTCCTCCTCGGCGTCCTGGACCTCACGGCCGCAGTCGGGGCACTTACCGTCCACCAGCTGGCTCTCGGTCCAGAAGGACTCGCAGGGCTTGCAGTACTTGCCCACATACTTGCCCTTGTAGATGTCACCCTTCTCGTACATCTTCTTAAAGATCTTCTGGATGGCGGCCACATGGTAGTCGTCGGTGGTGCGGATGAACCGGTCGTTGGAGATGTTCATCAGCTTCCACAGGTCCTTAACGCCCTGGGGGCCCTCCACGATGTTGTCCACGTACTCCTTTGGGGAGACGCCGGCGGCCTTGGCCTTGTCCTCGATCTTCTGGCCGTGCTCGTCGGTACCGGTGAGGAACATCACGTCGCAGCCGGTCAGGCGCTTGTAGCGGGCCATGGCGTCGGTGGCCACGGTGCAGTAGGCGTGGCCGATGTGGAGCTTATCCGAGGGGTAGTAAATGGGGGTAGTGATATAGAATTTCTTTTTCTCAGACATCAGAGGATCCCTCCGTATCGTTCTCGACCGGCTCCACAGGCAGAGGCCGGGCGGCATTGTACAGCAGCAAGGCGCTGGAGGTCAGCAGGTAGAGGATGCTAAAGCCATAGAGCACCAGCGTGGCCCAGTCGTGCTGGTCGGCCAGGGTGGTGATGGAGAAATACACGCCCAGCAGGCAGAAGAACACTGCGGGGACGCATTTGCCCTTATCAAAGGAGAAGCCGGCGATGAAGTACAGACCCAGCAGGCCGGTGATGATGGCAAAGAGCTCGTACACGTAGTCCAGCTGCACCGGGTCCCCCGCCCGCACCTGGTAGGCGGCGATGAGCCACACGCAGAAGGTAAAGGCCGGGATGAGCAGGGGCACGCTGTACTTGCCGTTGCCCGTTCCCTTGAAGTTGTCCCGCACGGTGGTCATGACGCACACGCCGGAGGCCACCGCCATCACCGCCACGATGAGCCGGGTATAGATGGGATTGGCCCCGGTGGCGAAGTCGTAGGCCATCAGGCCGCCGGCGCCGATCAGCAGGAAGCCGGAGAGCACCCCCACCGTGGCATACAGGGTGTTGCCCTTGGCGGAGAAGGCCTGGTCGTACCCCTGGAACTGGGGATATTTGACCGTCAGGCTCAGGATCAGAAGGACAGCCGCCACCACCACAGACAGGGCGATGAGGGCCATGGTGGCGGGGGCGCCGGAAATGGGAAGGCCGGTATCCGGCTCAAAGGCGGTGTTCAGCTCCCACCAGCGCAGGCCGAAACCCGCCAGGCCGCCCACCGCCGCGACGGCGGGCAGAAGGATCTCTTTTCGCATTGTCAGCATCCTTTCCGGATGAAGTAAGTTCAAGCACTTAGTATAGCACGAAATGGGAAAAAACGCACGGTTTTTTTGCATGTTCTATCTTACCGTTTCCCAGTGGAAAAGGCAAGGGCGCACTTGTATTTTTTCCCCCGGCCTGTTATCATGCCGTGGAAAGGGATGAGGACTTACCATGCAGATCGACCTGACCCGGGGCGGGATCACCCGTCCCATGCTGTGCTTTGCCGCCCCCATGATCGCCGGCAACCTGCTGCAGCAGTGCTACAACATTGCAGACACCCTCATTGTAGGCCGTGCCTTGGGGGCTGAGGCCCTGGCCTCGGTGGGCTTTTCCTTCACCCTGATGACCTTCCTCACCTCGGTGCTGCTGGGGCTGTGCATGGGCAGCGGAGCCCTGTGGTCCATGCTCCATGGAGCCCGGCGGGAGGATGAGCTGAAACGCTGCCTCTTCCTCTCCTTCCTCTTCATCGGCGCGGTGGCGGTGGTTCTCAACATAGGGGTGCTCCTGCTGCTGGAACCGGTGATGACGCTGCTGCGCATTCCGGCGGAGGCCTGGGACGACACCCACGCCTATCTGCAGGTGGTGCTGCTGGGGATCTGCTTCACCTTCCTATATAACTACTTCGCCTGTCTGCTGCGGGCGGTGGGCAACTCGGCCACTCCCCTGGTCTTTCTGGCTCTGTCCACCCTGCTCAACATCGGCCTGGATCTGTGGTTCGTGCTGGGGCTCCACTGGGGCGTAGCGGGAGCGGCCTGGGCCACCGTACTGGCCCAGGGGATATCCGCCGCCGGCATCGCCCTGTACGGCTGGTTCCGGGTCCCCCTGCTCCGCCTCCGGCGAGAGCACTGTACCTTCCGGCGGGGGGAGCTGGGCCGCATCATCAACTACTCCCTGCTCACCTGCGTGCAGCAGTCGGTAATGAACTTCGGCATCCTGATGGTGCAGGGGCTGGTCAACTCCTTCGGGGTCAACGTGATGGCCGCCTTTGCCGCCGCCGTCAAAATCGACGCCTTTGCCTACCTGCCCGTCCAGGACTTCGGCAACGCCTTCTCCACCTTCGTGGCCCAGAATACCGGGGCGGCCCAGCCGGAGCGCATCCGCCGGGGCATCCGCTCCGCCGTGTGGGTGTCCATCCTCTTCTGCGTGGTCAGCTCCCTGCTGGTGTGCCTCTTCGCCGCACCGCTGATGGCACTCTTTGTGGAGCCCGGCGAGACCGAGATCATCGCCATCGGGGTGGAGTACCTGCGCATCGAGGGGCTGTGCTACTGCGGCATCGGCATCCTGTTCCTGCTCTACGGCCTGTTCCGGGGCCTGGGGCGGCCCGGGGTGTCGGTGGTGCTGACGGTGGTCTCCCTGGGTACCCGGGTGGCCCTGGCCTACCTACTGGCCCCCATCCCGGCCATCGGCCTGAAGGGCATCTGGTGGGCGGTGCCTATTGGATGGGGCCTGGCCGATCTGACGGGCCTGCTCTTTTATCGCCTCCGCCCGGTAAAAAGCACAGAACTATAAAAACAGCGGGACGGCCAAGCCGTCCCGCTGTTTTGCTTTGTTATGCGTCTGCCTTCTGGCTCTCCAGGTACTCGTCGTAGGTCATCTTGCGGTCGATGAGCTGACCGTCGGCGGTGAAGTCGAAGACCCGGTTACACACAGTCTGGATGAGCTGATGGTCGTGGGATGCCACCAGCACGTTGCACTTGACGGCCTCCAGGCCGTTGTTCAGGGCGGCGATGGACTCCAGGTCCAGGTGGTTGGTGGGCTGGTCCAGCAGCAGCACGTTGGCGCCGGAGAGCATCATGCGGGAGAGCATGCAGCGCACCTTCTCACCACCGGAGAGGACCTTCACGGCCTTGTACACCTCGTCGCCGGAGAAGAGCATCCGGCCCAGGAAGCCACGGAGGTAGGCCTCGTGGGGATCGGAGGACCACTGGCGCAGCCACTCCACCAGGTTGTCGTCGCAGTCCTTGAAGAACTCGGTGTTGTCCTTGGGGAAGTAGGAGTAGGTGGCGGTCTGGCCCCACTTGACGGTGCCCTCGTCGGGCTCCATCTCGCCGGTGAGGATCTTGAAGAGGGCGGTCTGGGCGTTCTCGTTGTCGCCCACGAAGGCGATCTTGTCGCCGTGGCCCACGATGAAGGACACCTTGTCCAGCACCTTCACCCCGTCGATGGTCTTGGACACGTCGGTGACAAAGAGGATGTCCTTACCCACTTCCCGGTCAGGAGAGAAGGCCACCCAGGGATAGCGGCGGGAGGAGGCGGGGATCTCCTCCAGGGTGATCTTTTCCAGCAGCTTCCGGCGGGCGGTGGCCTGCTTGGACTTGGACTTGTTGGCGGAGAACCGGGAGATGAATTCCTTCAGCTCCTGGGCCTTCTCCTCGTTCTTCTTGTTCTGGTTCTTCATCAGGTTCTGCATCAGCTGAGAAGCGTCGTACCAGAAGTCGTAGTTGCCCACATACAGCTTGATCTTGTTGTAGTCGATATCCACGATGTGGGTACAGATGGTGTTGAGGAAGTGGCGGTCGTGGCTGACCACGATGACGGTGCCCTCAAAGTCCAGCAGGAAGTCCTCCAGCCAGTTGACGGCGTTGATGTCCAGGTTGTTGGTGGGCTCGTCCAGCAGCAGGATGTCCGGGTTGCCGAACAGGGCCTGAGCCAGCAGGACCTTCACCTTCAGGCGGGCATCCAGGGTCTCCATGGAGGTCTGGTGGAACTCGGTGCCCACGCCCAGGCCCTGGAGGATGCGGGATGCGTCGCTCTCGGCCTCCCAGCCGCCCAGCTCGGCAAACTCCTCCTCCAGCTCGCAGGCGCGGATGCCGTCCTCCTCGGTCATCTCTTCCTTCTCGTAGAGGGCATCCTTCTCCTTGCCGATGTCATACAGGCGCTTGTTGCCCATGATGACAGTATCCATGACGGAATAGGCGTTGCAGGCGTTCTGGTCCTGCTTCAGGACGGACATGCGGGTCTTGGGCAGGATGGACACCTCGCCGGAGGTGGGCTCCAGATCGCCAGAGAGGATTTTTAGGAAGGTGGACTTGCCGGCGCCGTTGGCACCGATGATGCCGTAGCAGTTGCCCTTGGTGAACTGCAGGTCTACATGAGAAAACAGGGGCTGGCCGCTGTATGCCAGGGTCAGATCGGAAACAGTGATCATGTCGTACTCCTTTTTGCAAAAAACATTATACAGAGTTATTATACCACACAAATTCTGCTGTGCCTAGTGGCAGACCCCCTCCCGTTTTCTGAATCTTTTTTGCAAGAGCACTTGCAAATCCAGTTGCAAAGTGCTATGATGAGAGCCGCAAATGACAGATAGCTTGCAAGGAGGCCCCATCATGGCAGTGCAGTACCGTTCCGAACACGACTCTGTGGGGGAGAAGGCCGTCCCCAAGGATGTCTACTACGGCGTCCAGTCCCTCCGCGCCGCGGAGAATTTCCATATCACCGGCCTGACCATGCACCCGGAGCTCATCAACTCCATCGCGGAGATCAAGAAGGCCTCGGCCATCACCAACCTGGAGATCGGCCTGCTGGACAAACGGGTGGCAGAGGCCATCGTCCATGCCTGCGACGAGATCGTCTCGGGCAAGCTCCACGAGGCCTTTATCGTGGACCCCATCCAGGGCGGCGCGGGCACCAGCCTGAACATGAACGCCAACGAGGTCATCGCCAACCGGGCCATCGAGCTGCTGGGTGGCCAGAAGGGTGACTACACCCTGGTCAACCCCAACGACCACGTCAACTACGGCCAGTCCACCAACGACGTCTTCCCCTCCGCCGGCAAGCTGACGGTGCTCAAGCTGCTGGTGCGGGCCCAGATCCAGCTGGAGCGGCTCTACAAGGCCCTGGACGCCAAGGCGGCGGAGTTTGACGACGTGCTGAAAATGGGCCGCACCCAGATGCAGGACGCGGTGCCCATCCGCCTGGGCCAGGAATTCCGGGCCTACAGCGAGGCCATCCGCCGGGATATCGCCCGCTTCGAGCGGGCCAAGGACGAGATGCGCTGCCTCAACATGGGAGGCACCGCCATCGGCACCGGAATCAACGCCGACGAGCAGTATCTCCGCCGCATCATCCCCAACCTGTCTAAGGTCACCGGCCTGAGCCTGGTGCAGGCCTTCGACCTTATCGATGCCACCCAGAACCTGGACGAATTTGTGGCCGTGTCCGGCGCGGTGAAGACCTGCGCCGTCAACCTGTCCAAGATGTCCAACGACCTGCGGCTCATGTCCTCCGGCCCCCGGTGCGGCTTTGGGGAGATCAACCTGCCCCCCAAGCAGAACGGCTCCTCCATCATGCCGGGCAAGGTCAACCCGGTCATCCCCGAGGTGGTCAATCAGGTGGCCTTCAACATCATCGGCAACGACATGACGGTGACCATGGCCGCCGAGGCGGGCCAGCTGGAGCTCAACGCCTTCGAGCCCATCATCTTCTACAACCTGATCCAGAGTGTGGAGACCCTGACCTACGCGGTACATACCTTTGTGGACAACTGCGTCACCGGCATCACCGCCAACCGGGAGCGGTGCCGGGACCTGGTGGAAAACAGCGTGGGCATCATTACCGCCCTCTGCCCCCACGTGGGGTACGAGAAGGCCGCCCAGCTGGCCAAGCAGGCCATCGAGACGGGCGCCTCGGTGCGCAAGCTCATCCTGGACGAGGGTCTGCTGGACCAGGAGGCCCTGGACAAGATCCTGGACCCCTACTCCATGACCGAGCCCGGCATCTCCGGCAAGGAGCTGCTGGATACCTGAAAAAGCCCGGAGGCCCGCCGCAATGCGGCGGGCCTTGTCGTTTTCTCCCAGCCCCAAAGCGCAAAATAGGGGGAACTGGAAAAGATTCTGAAAAAAACCTGAAAAAAAGGGTGACTTCCCTGTCACGCCGTGCTACTATGAGATCGAAAGCCGAGTAAACTACTCGGTAAAAAATGGGTTGGAAGGAAGGATCAA
Organism: Flavonifractor sp. AGMB03687; assembly: GCF_017811815.1. Taxonomy (GTDB): domain Bacteria; phylum Bacillota; class Clostridia; order Oscillospirales; family Oscillospiraceae; genus Flavonifractor. The sequence goes on along the minus strand of NZ_JADKZI010000001.1, from coordinate 6,045 downwards.
CTATGAAGAAACGCCAGTTCCGCCGGCTGCTCTCGCTGCTGGCCACCGGGGCGCTGTTGGTATCCCTGATGCCCGCAGCCTTTGCCGCTGACAACGAGAAGCACATCACCATCCTGGGAACCTCCGATATGCACGGCAATATCTGGGGCTTTTCCTACGAGGACAACAAGGAGACCGACAACAACGGCATGGCCCGCCTGTACACCTACATCCAGCAGGTGCGGGCAGAGAATCCCAACACCATTCTCATTGACGCCGGTGATGATATCCAGGGCACCATCATGACCGACGACCTCTACAACAAGACCCCCGACCAGGCCCACCCCGTTATCACCGCCATGAACTACATGGGCTATGACGCCATGACCCTGGGCAACCATGAGTTCAACTGGGGCATCCCCACCATGCAGACCATCCTGGGCCAGGCCGACTTCCCCGTGCTGGCCGCCAACGTCACCGGCACCGACGGCAAGCCGGTCACCGGCGCCGGCTGGACCGTCGTGGAGAAGGACGGCGTGAAGGTGGCCATCATCGGCGTGGTCACCCCCGACGTGCCCATCTGGGACGGCGGCAAGGAGGGCATCGAGGACGCCACCTTTGAGGCCGCCAACGTGGCCGCGGGCAAGGCCATCGACGAGATCGGCGACCAGGCCGACGTGATCGTGGTGTCCGCCCACATGGGTATGTACGCCGAGTTTGACGAGGAGGGCGGTTCCGACTCCGCCCAGAAGATCCTGGACGACAATCCGGAGATCGACGTGCTCCAGGTGGCCCACAACCACGTGGTGGTCAAGGAGCAGCAGGGCAACGTGGTCATCGGCGGCGCCCGCAACGGCGGCCGTGACATCGCCCGCTTCGATCTGACCCTGGACAAGGACAACAACATCACCGCCTCCTCCGTGGAGATCGTGGACATGGCCGGCGTGACCCCCAGCCAGGAGATCCGGGACATCCCCCTGGTGGCCAAGGCCCATCAGGAGACCATCGACTTCATCGCCGGCGGCACCGACGAGAGCGGCGAGCCCCTCCCCCCGCTGGGCACCACCACCGCCAAGTTCCAGCCGGAGAATGAGATCGCCGGCCTGCCCCAGGGCAAGCTGGAGGATACCGCCGTCATGGACCTGATCAACAAGATCCAGCTGGAAAACTCCGGCGCCGACGTGTCCGCCGCCGCCCTGTTCAAGAACACCAGCGACCTGCCCGCCGGTGACATCAACTACGGCAACATCTTCGACATCTACAAGTTTGACAACACCCTCTACCGGGTGAAGGTCACCGGCGCCGAACTGAAGGCCTACATGGAGTGGTCCGCCGAGTGCTACAACCAGTGGAAGGAAGGGGACATCAACATCTCCTTCGACCCCGAGTACCCCGACTACCTCTATGATATGTTCGCCGGTGTGGACTACGAGATCGACCTGTCCCAGCCCAAGGGGGAGCGCATCAAGAACGTCATGTTCAAGGGCGAGCCTCTGAAGGACGACCAGACCCTCACCCTGGCGGTGAACAACTACCGCTACTCCTCCGCCCTGAAGGGCCAAAACCTGATCTCCGGCACCAAGGAGTGGGAGTCCTCCAACTCCATCCGCGACATGATCGTGGCCTACTTTGCCGAGCACTCCCCCGTGGCCCCCGAGGTGGACAACAACTGGAAGATCGTGGGCGTGGACCTAAACGAGGATGATCCCCGCCGTGCCGAGCTCATCGGCTACATCAACGCCGGTCTGCTGGACACCCCCTACGCCGCCAGCTACAACCTGGCCGACTATGACGCTCTGGTAGCCCAGGCCAAGGCCAACGCCTGCGTCACCGTGGACGGCGTAGCCAAGGACGTGGCCACCGCCACCGACGCCGACGGCAACACCTATTATCGCCTGCGGGATCTGGCCGCCGCCCTCAGCGGCACCGACGCCCAGTTCAACGTCTACTGGCTGAAGAGCCTGTGTGTGGACGCCGGCCAGCCCTATTTTGAGGAGCACAAGCTCTCCTACCCCGACCAGGCCCCCACCGGCCTGTCCCCCATCCAGGTCTCCACCTACGTGGGCGACACCTACTGCACCATGGACGCGGTGCTCCACAACACTACCCTGGGCGGCTACTACTACGTCTCCCCCGGTCCTCTGCTGGATGCCCTGGGGGCCTCCTGGACCGTGACTGACGGCATTCTGACCATCACCACCAAGTAAATCACTCCCACAGCAAAGGGCCGCGCATAAGCGCGGCCCTTGTTTTATCCCCGGCAAACTGGTATGATACGAACAGATCGTTCGGAAGGAGATGGCCCGTTTGAGCCTGTTTACCTGTCCCCTCTGCGCCTCCCCCCTGCATCGGGCGGAGCGCTCCTATACCTGCCCCAACGGCCACTGCTTCGATGTGGCCAAGGAGGGCTATGTCCACCTGCTCCCAGCCAACAAAAAACACTCCAAGTCCCCCGGTGACGACAAGGGCATGGTAACTGCCCGCAATCAGTTCCTGTCCAAGGGCTACTACGCTCCCCTGCGGGACGCCCTGTGCAACTTAGCGCTGGAACACGCCGGTGAAACGGTGTCGGTGCTGGACTCGGGCTGCGGCGAGGGCTACTACACCGCCGGCATCCACGCCGCCCTCACCGGGGCGGGCAAATCGGTTCAGCTGGCAGGCATCGACCTGTCCAAGCCCTCGGTGCGGCTGGCGGCCAAGCGGGTGCCCCAGGGAGAGTTTGCCGTGGCCTCGGCCTACCACCTGCCGGTGGCGGACCACAGCGTGGACCTGCTGCTCAACTGCTTCTCTCCCCTGGCCCTGGAGGAATTTCGCCGGGTGCTCCGCCCCGGCGGGCTCTTCCTCTATGTAGTACCCGCCGCCAACCACCTGTGGGAGCTCAAGCAGGTGCTCTACGATACACCCTACCCCAACCAGGAGCAGGAGATCCCCTATGAGGGCTTCTCCTACCTGGACGTGGTGCCGGTGGATTCCCTCATGGAGGTGGCGGGAGAGGACCTGCCCCACCTGTTCCAGATGACCCCCTACTACTGGAAGACTCCCAAGGAGGGAGCCGCCCGGCTGGCGGAGTTGGACGGCCTGAAGGTACAGGCCTCCTTCCGCATCCACGTGTTCCGCCGGGACTGATTGCTACATCTGCTCCAGTACGTTGCGGATGACCCAGGCGTGAGCCTCCGCCTCATCGGCCGACTCATGGAAAAGGGCCTCCAGGCAGGGGTCGGCGGTGCCAGCGGCTGCCGCCCGGTAGCAGGCCGCGTAGCCCTGCTTGGCCTGGAACTGCTCCCGCAGGAGGGCGGTCACCGGGCCGTTGACGGGACTTCCGCTCCGGTCAGCAGGCCAATACCGCACCCCGGAGATGAGAAAATAGGCGGTGCTCAGCCGCTTGGCCCGCCGCCGCTGTTCGGCGGCCAGAGTGGCCAGCATCCGTCCTCCGTTGCCCGGCACCCGCCGGGCCAGCATCTGGCAGCAGCGGTGGGCCGCCAGCTCCTGGTCGATGTACTGCTGGAGCTGGGGACCGTGGACCGCCGAGGCGGGCCCCAGGCAGACCGTCCCCTCCTCCTCTTCCGCCGCCGGCGGGTCGGGCACCACCACCGCGGGCAGGGTCTGTTGGGCCGCTTCCACCACCTCAAAGGGGCAGTCCTCCCGCTGGTCGGGCATCACCCGCTTCCACACCCGGGCAAATACCTCCCGGTCACAGTTGGGCAGCCATTCCTGATCCATACGCATTGCCTCCTGTTTCGGTATCGTTTCCCCCCATTCTATGCCGTCCCGGTAAGATTTGCCCCGCTCAGGGTTGTATTTTCCAGCCCTGCGTGATAAAATAATAGCTCGTGGAATGAACCATATACAAAGGAGAGACCGTCTATGCTGGAGATCAATCATCTCAGCTATCAGGTGGAGGGAGAGGAAGGCCAGGAGCTTGGCATCCTCAACGACGTCTCCCTCTCTGTCAAAGACCACCAGTTTGTGGTCATCACCGGCCCCAACGGCGGCGGCAAGACGACCCTTGCCAAGGCCATCATGGGCCTGGTTAAGCCCACCGGCGGCACCATCCGCTGGAACGACACCGATATCACCGATCTGGACATCACCGGCCGTGCCCGTCTGGGCATCAGCTACGGCTTCCAGCAGCCCCCCCGCTTCAAGGGTCTGAAGGTGAAGGACCTGCTGGCCCTGGCTGCCGGCAGCGACAAGCTGACCCGGGAGGAAGGCTGCCAGTACCTGACCAAGGTGGGTCTGTGCGCCGGGGACTATATCGACCGCGAGGTGGACGCCTCCCTGTCTGGCGGCGAGGTCAAGCGCATTGAGATCGCCACCATCCTGGCCCGCAAGACCGGTCTGATGATCTTCGACGAGCCCGAGGCCGGCATCGACCTGTGGTCCTTTGCCAAGCTCACCGAGACCTTCAAGCTCATCCACCAGAAGCGGGAGGCCACCCTCATCGTCATCTCCCACCAGGAGCGCATCATCGACCTGGCCGACGAGATCGTCATGATCGCCGACGGCAAGGTCCAGAAGCAGGGCCCCAAGGATGAGATCTTCCCCCAGATCCTGGCCAACACCAGGACCTCTTGCAGTTATCTGTCGGAAGGAGCGAAGTAAGATGGATCAAGCGGAATGGAAGCTCCTCAAGGAGATCGCGGACCTGGAGAAGACCCCTCAGGGGGCCTACAACATCCGCCGCAACGGACAGCTGGACTCCCGCAACAACACCGCCAACATTGAGATCACCACCAAGGAGGAGCCGGGCAAGTCGGGTATCAACATCACCGTCAAGAGCGGCACCCAGCACGAGTCGGTCCACATCCCCGTCATCATCAGCCAGACCGGCCTGAGCGAAATGGTGTACAACGACTTTTTCATCGGCGACGACTGCGATGTGGACATCGTGGCCGGCTGCGGCATCCACAACACCGGCTGTGAGACCAGCCAGCACGACGGCGTCCACACCTTCCACATCGGCAAGAACTCCAAGGTCCGCTATGTGGAGCGCCACTACGGCGACGGTGAGGGCACCGGCAAGCGGATCATGAACCCCCAGACCATCGTCTATCTGGACGAGGGCGCCTCCATCAACATGGAGTCCACCCAGATCCGGGGCGTGGACTCCACCAAGCGGGAGACCCGTATCGTGGTGGGCAAGGGCGCCGAGGCCATCATCACCGAGAAGCTGCTCACCCACGGTCAGCAGACCGCCGAGAGCGACATGGAAATCATTCTGGACGGCGAGGACGCCACCGGCCGGGTCATCTCCCGGTCCGTGGCCCAGGACAACTCCGTCCAGGTGTTCTACCCCAAAATGACCGGCAACACCAAGTGCTTCGGCCATGTGCAGTGTGACTCTATCATCATGGGCAACGCGAAGATCTCCTCCATCCCCGCCATTGTGGCCAACCACGTGGACGCTCAGCTGATCCACGAGGCCGCCATCGGCCGCATCGCCGGAGACCAGATCCTCAAGCTGATGACCCTGGGTCTGACGGAGCAGGAAGCGGAGGAGAAGATTCTGGATGGATTCCTTCAGTGATATTCAGCGGGTGGTCAACGGCGAGGGCCACTTTGCTCCCTACAACCATATTACCGTCACCCGCATCGAGGGCCGGGAGGCAGAGGGCACCCTGGAGATCCGCCCCGAGAGCCTGAACCCCATGGGCATCGTCCACGGCGGCGCCCTGGTGGCCCTGGCGGACACGGTGGCGGGCTGCGCCGCCTTTACCTGCGGTCATGTGTGCGTCACCCTGGACTGCTCCATGCAGTACCTGGCCCCCGGCACCGGCAGCTATATCCACTGCCTGGCTACTCCCAAGAAGCTGGGCAAGACCATTCTGGTCTATGACACCCTTCTGACCAACGATCAGGGCCAGACCGTGGCCACCGGCACCTACACCTTCTTCGCCAAGGAGATGCGGGTGGCGGACGCCCCCTTTTAACACACCAAGCGGTGGGGGGGGGGGCCGCCCCCCCCCCCCCCAGTGAAAATACAAAAACAACACCCAAAAACACCAACCCACATTGGGCCCCCCGCCCCCCCACCCCGCCCCCCCAAAAATACAAACACCCCCCCCC